>CBDHDH010000001.1:0-102908 GCA_965261565.1 Amylibacter sp. | reverse complement strand
ATTCTTAGCAGGGTTAACATCTGCACTAATCATGAGTTTGAGCATAAACAGCGCATCTGCGGATCAAAGAAATTTTACACCATCCTATGACAGCGCGCCAACACCCATCATACGCCACGACCCATCCGACACAGATGCAACTTGGTTAAACGAACCCGGCATCAACGAAACCGCCCGCGAATATCTAAACAAAACATTGTTACCCGATGGCCTGAAGGTTGAAGCACTACTTTTGCAACCGACAAGCGCAGAGCTGCGTTTTCGCAACACCCGCTATAATGTGACGCCCCAGGCTTTGGGGCGGGCCGCACGCGCAATGGCAAATATTATGCCTGCCTCTGTTTCCCAATTCATACTAACCCCCATTGTTGCTGGCCTACCGGTTTCATCAGTAACGTTTCAACGGGCTGATCTGGAAAATTACGAAAACCATCCAAACGGCACGGAGCTTTCTTTTGCCAATGCAGTTATTACAGATCCGGTCACTATGCCGGAAGGTTTGCAATATGACACATCTCTATATCCTAAATTTACGTGGTCACTTGGACCGGACATAGAGTTTAACCACGATGATATCACTTCTTCTAACCAATACAGTGTGCGATTGCGTGCTAATGCACGTTGGCATATAACGCCAGGCCTTCACTTCAGCGGGTCAATTACCAAAGAGCTTTTTGGCAATATCTCCACAAGCACACCATCCACATCTACGCTGCAACATGTTCGTTCCGACAGGGGGCTTTATCTTGATCAAGGCGATCCTGCTGTTGAAACTCTGAAAGCTGATTATATTTTCAAAGCCGCCCCTGCTGTCTACGGTCGTGTTTCGGCAGGCTACCTTGAGCGCATGTTTGGCGGCGTGTCAGGTGAACTTTTATGGAAACCCGCAGCACAAAACTGGGGCATAGGGGCTGAAATCAGTCAGGTCACGCAACGTGATTTTGGCAACATTTTTGGCTTTCAAAATTATAATGTAACAACTGGTTTCGTTTCAGCATATTATGAATTCAATGGCGGCCTTTCAACACAATTGGATGTCGGGCGCTATCTGGCAGGTGACAGCGGTGCCACAATTTCCATAGACAAGCGCTTTGCCAATGGTTGGGGGGTCGGTGTCTTTTATACAAAAACAGATGCCAATGTTGATGAGGATACAAAAACAGGCTTTCGCGTGACAGTTCCGCTTAACTGGATCATCAAATCGCCTAGCCGTGAAAGTTATGCTTTGGCCTTTGGTAGCTCTGGTGCCGATGCTGGCTCCAGATTGCGGGCAAATTATCGCCTGTACAATTTAGTGCGTGAATACCATAGCACTGAACTGGAAGATAGCTGGGCACGGTTCTGGC
Source organism: Amylibacter sp. (assembly GCA_965261565.1). Taxonomy (GTDB): domain Bacteria; phylum Pseudomonadota; class Alphaproteobacteria; order Rhodobacterales; family Rhodobacteraceae; genus Amylibacter. The sequence goes on along the minus strand of CBDHDH010000001.1, from coordinate 101,562 downwards.
GTTAATGCGACAACTGGTTTCAATATTGTTAATCAGTTTAACTGCTGTAGCCTGCGGTTCTGAAAATGCTGGCACAGCTGGGCTGAAAGACGCTTTGATAACCTCTATCAAAGCCCGCCAGGAAGCCAAGAAAGCAGACAACCAACCCAAAGCCCCCCAAGCCGCCTTAACCCGTGATGCAATCGCACATATTGATAAACCTTTACTGCGTATTAGCGCACAAACCCTTGGCGTAAAAACCCTATTTGCTTTGGTTGCGGAAAATGGTGCCTACCAAACATACCTCAATAACCTTAAAATGAGTGTTACTTACAAAAAGGGTATTATCACAGCAACGCGCGGCTTCGGGCTTGATCTGTTATCACAAGGTATTTCCATCCAACCAGAAGAAATGTTTGTTGATCCCGATACTCCTAAATTTTACACGCGCACCCAACAACAACTGGTAAATATCAAATCCATTACCGAGCTGAACTATAATTGCATACTGGAAAAAAGCGACAATGAGACCATCACTATCGTTGAAATTGATTACCAGCTTGCTAAATTTACCGAAACTTGCCGCAACGACGATCGCGCCTTCAGCAATTTCTACTGGATTGACGATGACACTAAACAAATCTGGAAATCCGCACAATCCATCGGCCAGCAGGCGGGTTTTTTTATCACAGAGGTTTTAATACCATAGAAATGACACCCCCGCAGACAGACTTGGACTATATACAATAGCGGCAAAGCCAATTATCATAATCATGATCAATAGATAATAATTGAGTATGATATGGGCATGTTACCTACAATCGGCACGCTTTGGGTGGGCGATGCATTAAGTTGGCTGGAACAGTTATGCCTACAATCATTTCTAGACCACGGGCATGAAGTGGTTCTATTCAAATACGAAGATGTTGCGAATGTGCCAAGTGGTGTACGTATTGAAAACGCAAACGACATCCTCCCCGCTGATAAAATCATCAGGCATGCAAAAACAGGCAGCCCAGCCTATCATGCAGATGTCTTTCGGCTGTATATGCTGCAACAAACCGATTATATTTGGGCTGACACAGATGCTCTTTGTACCAAACCCTGGGATGTAAAGGTAAACAGCCACCTGCACGGCTGGATATCCGAAGCAAACATTGTAAACAATGGCGTTTTGGGCTTACCGAAAGATAGTAAAACGCTTGCAGAAATGCGTAAGTTTACCAGTGATGAATACCCGATACCGCCTTGGTTTAAAGCATCAAAGCAAGAAGAGCTGCGCACCCTGAAAGCAAACGGTGAAGGGGTGCATGTTTCCTTGTTGCCCTGGGGTGTATGGGGGCCAAATGCACTCACCTGGTTCTTGAAGGAAACAGGTGAGATTGAACACTCATCCCCCGGGCATGTGTTATATCCCCTGCCCTTCCCAAAAGCTGGTTTTCCATTTAGATCGAAGCGCACAGCCAAAGTTGAAGAATACATCCGTGACGATACGCTTTCAATCCATTTGTGGGGCCGGCGGTTCAGAAATGTGGCTGCCAAGTACAACGGCAGACCTGAACCGGGATGCTATATTTCCAATATGCTAGAGCACCATAAAATCAATCCAGTAAAAACAGCTTATTTAATGCCAACGCCCGCCGATCAAGACGTTACTGTAAATGCGCCTTCTAATATTGATTTTTCAATGTTCACAGATGTGGACGTGGGAAATACCATCCTTCAGCGATCTGAATTAGGTGCAGTAAAGCGTGAAATCAATGACTGGGCGGAAGGCAACGATACCGCCCTTTTGAAATATGCCGCTGAAAACAAAAGTAGCATCTTACAAGACGCAATGTTGATTGCCTGTCGCGAATGTAGGTTCTTTCTGAAAGCCTCCGATCTGGTTAATCCTTCTAAAATCGCCGATGTAGGATGCGGTTATGCCTTCGCCGATTTGATCCTGTATAGGCGCTATAACTGCGATATTATTCTGATAGACATTGAAGAAAGCACTAACCGGCACTTCGGTTTCAAAAATACAGGGGCTGGATGTACCAACCTGGCAAAAGCCCGCGCATTTCTGGAAAAAAATGGTGTTCCAAAAAGAAAAATAACAACGCTTAATCCCAACAAACAGGATCTCGCCGACATCGGCAATGTTGATTTGGCTATAAGCCTGGCATCATGCGGCTTCCACTACCCTGTAAGCACGTACGATAACTTTTTCAAAACCCAGGTATCCTCTAGCGGCGGTATCGTTTTAGATATCCGAAAAGGCTCGGGCGGTATCAAGGATATGAAAATATACGGGGATGTAAGTGTTCTAAGAAAACATCGGAAATATTCTACTGTCTTTGCGAAAACTAATAATGACACCGTTTGAAAAACATCCCAAGTTTCAAAATATATTGGAACACATATAGATGATAAACTTGCACAAAACCGCCATATTACAATCACTCGATGTAGATGATGTCAGGTATTTTGCAGATATTAATCTCGGCTCACCTGAACTCGCAATTGCGTTATACAAACGTTACGGCTGCGAGATTGATTTATTATCTGTGGATGAAAAGTGTAGATTTAAAGAACCCCCTGATGACGCGCTACAAAAATACGTACAGACCCTGACAGCATCCGGTATCCCCGCACAAGCCATTCGTATTGTCTCGCATCGCAGATTACTCAGAATTTATGATGTCATGGCGGCGATTGATAATTTTGGAACGCGTTTCAAAATAAAATTTATTGAAAAGCTGTTTAACAAAGCACTACACGCGATGTCACGTGTCGTGCTGACTATTAAAAAAGGGTCAGGTAGTTATCCTTTTTTAAACCGCTACGGTGGATGTAATACCATCGTATTACCGACATCAAATGACGTTGGGCTGGTTCTTTTGTCTGTTGAACCTAAATCCAAAATTGACAAGAAATGGTCCACGCTCGCAAAAACCCTTGCCGGTGAAGACGGGTTTTTTACTGATTGCGGTGAACATTCATTTTTATATATTCCACGCGGCAAAACCCTTGTTGTAACCTTTGATAATCTAGACATTGCAATGACCAAACGTGAAACGCGCCGTCCCTGGGGTTTTGAATTTATTGAAGCACAAGACTGGTCAATGCTGGGTGTGATGGCAAATGGTTGGACATGGTTTCGCGACCCTACTGTAACAGATGAATTTAATCGTTTGAAAGATAGTGGGTTTTTTAAGCAATTTTCACGCGTTGTGTTTTATGGCGCATCAATGGGTGGTTATGCGGCTGCGGCTTATTCATCAGCCGCTCCGGGTGCGACGGTATTTGCAATCAGTCCGCAATCCACAGTCGATAAATCTATTGTACCTTGGGAAATGCGCTATAAAACTGTCTGGAAACGCGATTTCTCAGGCCCATATGGTGACGCGGCTTTAGTCAGCGATCAGGCAGAAGCCGTTCACATTATGTTTGATCCATATGTCAAATCTGATGCCGCCCACGCAGGTAGATTTACAGGTCAGAATGTCCAATACTGGCGTTGCCCCCACTTGGGTCACAGACTGGGCTCATCCCTCTTGCAGATGGGTATTTTAAGTGAAATCACCAGTAAATGTATAAATGGCGACCTTGATAACAAAATATTCTATAGGCTTTTGCGGAAAAGACGTGACTTTCCACGATATCTACGTGAATTGGCAAATCAAACCATAGAAAAAAATCATCTTGGTTTAGCAATGCGCATTTGTAAATTTACCCAGCATAAAGGATATAATAAGCTTTCGAAACATATGATGTCACAGATCAATGCTGCCGCTCAGACAAGCAAACAGCGCAAATAACCCAGGGTTAAAAATGGATATCAGATTTTACAGAGGCGGGCATCAATCAACGACAGAACATTTAATTAATGCGCTAAAAGAAAATAAAAATATATTGGACGCTGAAAATATTACGTATCTTCCACTAGAGAACGACACATACACCCACATATTCAAAGCGGCAAAAGCAATTCGGAATGGCAAAGACACTGCCGACACAAGGAATGATTTACTTGAACGACTTACAGGCGCCAAAGATTTTAATAGACTGCTGATCATCGACCATCGTGTTATCGGCCAGGAACATCGACAGTTTGAAAAAGAGCTTTTTCAGCCTAAAAACAGAGGGATACTTAATCAGGTTCAAGCAATATTCAGCGATTTCAATATACGCCTGTTCATTGAAACGCGCAGCTTTACCAGTCTGATACCATCCTACTATTCGGATACTGTATTTACCAATAACGCCATAAGCTTCGAAGCTTTTTTGGCCAAAATCAACGTAGAAGATCTACAATGGTCATCGCTTATCGACCGATCCCAAGGCAGGGGCACACCCTTGCCCGCAACAGTCTGGCGGTACGAAGATTACCCCTTTATCTGGCGCGACGTTATCGGGGCAATAACCGGGATTAAAAGATATCAGGATTTGAATGCCCCTGCTGAGAGTCTAGATCTAAGTGTTAATCTGCCAATGGCACTTTTGTTTAATAAGTACATCCAAAAACACCCCACCCAGACAGCCGAAGAATTCGCAAAACTTAAAACGATGTTTATGCAACAAGATCTAAGTGCAAGTAAAAAGCTTGATTACCCGGACTGGTCGCAGGACAGAACTCAAGCATTGCAGCATAGTTATGATGACGACTGGTATTATGTCGAACGCATGGATGGTGTTGAAACGATCCTGCCGCGCAAGCCATCCTAACATTTATATCCTTCTGGATTTTGGCTTTGCCATTTCCATGCACTCTGACACATATCAGCCAAATCCCGTTTGGCATGCCACCCCAGTAATTTTTGCGCCTTCTCAGGATCCGCATAGCACGCGGCAATATCGCCCGGACGCCTTTGCGTCACATCATAAGGTATAACCCGCCCCGAAGCCGCCTCAAACGCCCTGACAACCTCCAAAACAGAAGACCCCTGCCCTGTTCCCACATTAATAGCCTCACAGCCTTTATGGGCTTGAGCATAACCAATAGCCGCTGCATGGGCCTTTGCCAGATCAACCACATGGATATAATCACGTACGCCTGTACCATCAGATGTATCGTAGTCATTACCAAACACCTGAAGCTTTTCCCGCCGTCCCACCGCCACCTGTGACACAAACGGCATCAGGTTGTTGGGGATGTCATTCGGGTCTTCGCCTATTTGCCCACTGTCATGCGCCCCGACAGGATTGAAGTAACGCAATAACACCGCTGAAGCTTCAGGTCGCGCCACACACCAATCTTGCAAGATATGCTCGACCATCAGCTTGGTTTGTCCATAAGGGTTTGTTGCGGACAATGGATGGCTTTCATCAAGCGGAAGGTACTGCGGTTCCCCATAAACCGTAGCAGACGAAGAAAATACAATTCGGTTGCAATTTGCCGCTTCCATTGCGCGCAACAGCGAAAGCGTGCCCAATACATTATTCTCATAATACATCAATGGCTTTTCAACCGACTCGCCAACTGCCTTTTTGCCCGCAAAATGCACAACCACATCAGGCTTGAATTCCACTAACGCCATCGCAAGTGATGTTTGATCCCGAATGTCACCGGTCACAGCTTTGAACTTACGGTTTGTTAGTTGCTCGACACGCGCCAATGCTGCGGGCGCACTGTTTGAATAATCGTCGTAAACACAAACCTCATGTGCTGCTGACAACACTTCCAGCAACGTATGGCTGCCAATATATCCTGCTCCACCTGTAAGAAATACTCGCATTAATTGTCTTTCTCTTTGCGACGTGCCGTGACCATCAGTTGTGCCAGCGATGCTGCAAAACGCGGGTTCAAATCAGACCGCGTCAAGCCGGTAATCCGCGTGAACAACCGTACGCCTTCCATATCGTCCAAAACCTTACTTGCACATTTCTGGTGCCATCCTAGGCCGAAATTATGCAAATCACGCAGTTTACTATCACTAAACCAACATTCTATAATTCTATTTGTTTCAACTAGGTTACGCTGAATAGTTACATCATCAACCTGATTAAAGTTACGGTCAACCCAGTACCCCAGATCTAACTGTTTGTCAGATCGGTTAGGCAGCCCGCGCTGTGTCTTTGCCAGAAAGGCCTTTGCCGACTTGACCGAATAATGATTGATGCACGCCAAATCAATGCCGCCACTGGCCCCGTAAGTCACGGACGACTTATCCAGAAACTCTGGCCCCAAAGGTTGCCCAGAACCATTGACCCACCTGATTTTAGATGTATCTGTTTCAGCCCGTTTTTTTGGGCGATGTACCCCCAGTTTTTGGTAACTGCCGTCATTTTTAAACAACGTCTTGAACATCGAGCTGGTGATCGGCGCATAACACGGGAAACGGGCGCATTTAGTAAACTGCTCAATAACCGGCATATCCGCAATTTCCACACGCCCATCGTTCCCGAACATCCGCCACATCAATGCAAAAGCGGTTGCGTCGGGGGCGGCTGCCAGTAAATCATCTAGATGCCCGCCACCCACTTTAACATTCACAAACTCATCCACATCGGCAAACATAATCCACTTGGCCTTAGCCCGCATCGGGTGTTTGTCCGCCCGCTTCAACGCCGTCCACTGAATACCCGCTTTCGTTATCTTGTCATTGCGCACATGGGTAATCACCCCAAGCGCGTCCAAACAATCCAGCATCTCATCCGTACCGTCATCGCAATCGTTGGAATAAATCAAAAACCCATCCACCCCGATACTGCGGTGATACGCCAGCCATTCCAGGATATATGGTGCTTCATTACGCATCGAAGTGATCATCAGGTATTTCATCTACAACTTTACCTCATCCAACAGCGGATAATCCAATGGCACAGCGTCAGGGCCCTCCATAAAGATCGCACTACCAAAATGCGCATGCAACCGTGAAAGCTTGATCATGCGCTCGGATTTCAGCACCTCGTAGATCGACAGATAATCCGCCCTTGCCTTCAGTTCTGTAATCCGTTTGCTATGTGCCACAACACAGGCTTTGTGCTGCGCCGCAATTTCATCATCCGCCATCAGCTCTGCAAGTTTTTCCTTTGCCCGCGCTATCTTATTCAAGATTGTTCTATCAACTTCAGCATTGTTATTCATCCGGAACCAGTAAGTCATACCCTGATCGCGATCCACATGGTTCACCCTGCCCCTATCGCGCTTCACCAGAAACGACTCGCAGGACCGCAAAGCATAATAGACCCGATTCACAATAGGGTCGAATATTTTTAGACACAAGTATCCCCACCCGTTTTGTCAAACTGTTTTCAAATTCATATTTGCGAGTGCTCCGACATTCTTGGCAATCATGTTTTGTTGTTGGTTGTTGCGGTGAATATCCGAAAATATATTGAACTTTTTCATGCGGCCAATACCGTGCTCTACGCCAATGCGTAGTTTTGAATGCCATGTATTGTATTCTTGTTCTTCTTTCGTAAGTGGTTTTTTCTTTGATGTTTTCAGGGGGATTTCCAGTGATGTCCCCAGATATCCTAAATCCCCAAGGGTAAGTATATCAGGGGGCCTATCCACGCGGGTCTCATCATAAATACGCTTGTCATGTTTGCGCCCGTCATGGGCGCATCCAACAGCCAGTATACACTTCTTGTCATCTGTGATGATCTGGTGGGACGCCGTGTGCTTCTTTTTCTTGCCAGAATATTTTGCTTTTCGAGCCGAGGGCTTCCCGGGCCGTTGAACTGGACGCTCAGTACCATCAATCATCAGGTAAAGCAGATCAGCCTTTTCCACTTCCGACAACTTTACTTTACGTTCAGGCATCCGAAAATGGCCTGCCATCAACTCTGTCATGGCTTGAATGCGGCGGCAAACTGTCGGAGAGGATACATTGAATACAAGCCCCATAAAAGCATGGCTGGTATAGGTTCGGTAATACATCAGGCAGAGCAGAAGCTGTTCTGCGAACTCCAGGCGATAGTTCATCCCACCCCCAATCGCACGTTGCCTGTCTTTGCGGGACAGGCGTTTCTCCTCACTTTTCAACCAGATCGGATGAAGTGTCGCAACCAGGGCGTTGAAATCTGTAAGGCGGATGCCCGATAGTCGAAAAAACAATGCAGGTTGTGCACTTAAAATCTTCAAAGCTTTCATAAAATGATACCTCCAGGCACTTCCTCGCATAAAAATAACCTATTGTGAAGCAGGTCTAATGGTTCAGCGTGACCATGTCATAGCCATAGCTGCGCATCGTATTGCGCCAACCGGTACGTAAAATATTTTCTGGCATCTGATGACCCGAGCCATTCACCCAGTGAATGTGATCTTTGAATTCCGGCTGTAAACCAACCGGCCGATGTACTCCGAACTTTTTGTAAAACCCGTTATTGCGAAACAAGGTTTTAAACCCCCAGGCCTGATGCGGCTTGCGGCAAATTTCCGGCGCACAATTAAAAAATTGCTCGGTGATAAACTTATCTTCAAATTCATCTACCTCTGCATTTCCGAATAACCGCCATGTCATCGACCATAGATTTGCCTTCGGGACTGCAGCAAACAAATCATGCAACGTGCCATCGCCCACATGGATGTTGATATATTCATCCACATCCATGCAAATGATCCAATCGGCTTCTTCTGCTTTTACTGTAGATTGTGCCGCTAAGTATGCTGCATGTTGGGGTTTTTGCCGGGTTTCCCGATAAGGGTTTTCGCGATGCTCCACTATCCCTTTGGTGGCCAGCAAATCAAACATCGTGTCTGTGCCATCGGTGCAATCGTTGGTGTAAACCAGAAAATCCGTCACACCGATGGACAAGTGATAAGCCAGCCATTCCAACACGAAAGGCCCTTCATTTTTCATTGTTGTGACAATTAAAATACGCGTGTTCGAGGTTCCCGCCTGATGATCATCGGCCACTGTGGGCGGGTGCTTGGGTGTATGATCAAACTGCGCGGCCAGTAAATCGCACAAGCTTTGGTTCACAACCAGTGATGCCTTGGGAACAATCTGGCCGATTTTCAAATCTGGATAACGCAGCCCCATGCACCGCCAATAACTGAAGCCCCCGCTAATTGCGTCCGGTTCCGATTGCGAAACCCTGAACGGACGTATAGCAGGGTCGCGCTGCATGAACGCCTGGCTTATCGCCCAGATATGCGGCCCACCCTTGCCGTCAAAACTGGTGCAGGTGTGATCGGCAAAATGGGGGTATTTCGGTTTGCGATATGAAAACGGATAGGCAAGCTTTCCCGTAAACTTCAGATATGTATCACTGGCGGCGGCAGCATCAAATACGGTCTGCCCCCCTGCCCCGCACAGCAGTAAATCACTCATCCCCATATGTACAACCGCGCGCGCTGTGTCAAAACTGCGCCGCCGCACAGCATCCAGCATCGCCAACTCGTACAATGCCGAAGCATAAGGTGCGGGTACTGCAGGCGCCAGCATAGCTTTGCCCGGGCCGTCAGGCGTTGTGTGGCGATCCAAAAGGCTAGGAAATTCTGAAGCCCCCAAAGGTTGATTGCTGTCTAACAACACAAAAGCCTGCAAACCTTTGGTTGCTTTTGCAGCTTTCATTAATTGCTTAGCGGTATATTTTTCAGCCCAGCTTTTTTCACAACGGCGCAATAGCACAACGGCCTGCAATCCCTGTTGATCACAATGATAAGCCAACCAGTCTTTCAATGTTTCAGGATTTGGATCTATTTCGGCTAAAAATGCTGTGTTCAGCCCTTCAAAATGCGCGGTTAATTCCGGGTTTACAACCAGGTCAACAGGCTTGTTATCAAGCTTTACAGCTATGTTTTGCGCTGTATGCGCGTTTTTACGCTCTAAAGTTATATCCAACCCACGTGGAACCTGGCGCATCGCCCTAACAGATAATATATTCTGACCTTCCAAGAAGGTTAAACGCTCTTGAAATCCATCCACCAACACGCGATCAGATATAAAAACATGCAGAAAATCATCAATCGGTACAATATCCAGTATAAATGGCGTTTCCGGCGCCAGATCAAAGGCAACCAGTTTTTCCCAAGCCTTCGGGAACAGCTGGCCCGATAAACGCTGATGAACGGTTTTTACTGTCATATTATAGGTAATACCTGAATTTTTGACAATTTAGCGTATAAATCACCGGTTTTACATCCCTTATGCCTGTTTTTTTGCCCTAACAGCGTATCCGTACGCTCCTCAGGCTTGGATCTATACCGTTCACAACACGTAAAATAGCGTCACTTAGATGAGTTTCTACATATGTCGCATGGAATTTAGTGGGGGCAATCAGTAGTAAACACCCCCCGTCCCGTCCCTGTTCCTGTAATTGCTGGAACCAGGCTGCATAGATTGTAGAATCGTAATCAAACAAAACCAGCGCAGCCGATGACCAGACACTTCCATCCGTAACGGGCGGTATTTGTGCCTTTGCAGAAAACGCCACGACATTGCCTTCATGAGTGTTTTGTGCACGAACGCCCGTCATCTCGGTTAACCTGGCAACAAAATCCGGGCCTATTTTAGGCCATTCCGCTTGCGTCTCTTTCAGAACCAAATCCAGATCAATCCCATACAGTGTCACCCGCCCTCTTGCGCCTGCGCGTTTAACACATAACCAGCCTTTTGATTTTAGCTTGGCCATTTCACGTTTAACCGTGCGTTCATCCACTGACCAAAGCTTTGCAATTTCCCGTTGACCCATGCTTAATTCATCGCGTTGCCAGTTATATCTGGTTGTTATTAACGACATCAGTCGCAAAACCAGTCTTTGCGTTAACTTATCGCGTGACAGCGCATAGGTCATCAAAGCAGAGAGAATATCATATTTCTTGGTTGCCGCATCACGCCCGACAGGTCTACTGGCCAACATTGGGCCGTTCCTTCCTATATTTGACCCATCAGGGTCTCTGCCTAATTTCCTGACTCATTTTCGATCAGGTTTAACTGTCTATATACATTGAAACAATCCAAACTCAACGCTGTTTCTCAATATCCAAGTATTTGCGTCCAGTTATCCGATTCTGTCAAGAACTCTGTTCAGGGTGCTGTTAAAACTAAATCATAAAATATATAAATATTAGGTAATAATGGTAAAGGGTGACATATAGGACGTCCCCCTATTCGCTATAGATGTCCCCCTATCTGTAGTTGTAGGCTAACTCATGTCCCCCTATATATGTCATTATCTTAACTCCAATCGCCATTTTTCCCGGATGATGCTGCGCGAATCATCAATTAACAAATCACCCTTGTTTCCCTGTGCTAAATAACGACAGGCATATTACAAAAAATATAATATTACCTTTTGCATTTTTTGCAAATAAGACGTAATTAAAAAAAATAAGAGAATTAACGTCCGAGGCAGGCAATGTTTGATCACAAAGATCTTCAACAATTACACGAACAATCTCTGAAAATGCAAAGCTGGATCAGGCAGCAGACTTTTAGTCCGGAGATGGAAAAGACTTTACGCCGGTTTTCCAGCTGGGAAGTATCCGAACTGATCCTGAAGATAAATCAGTCCACATTTCGGGGTCGTTTGGCCGCTGATCCGTCTTTACCGGACGGTGTCGTTGAAGAAGATGGCCGTCAACGCTGGTATAGTCTGGAAGAGATTAACGAACTGCGCCGCCGTATGAAAGTGAATCGCAAGTCTCTAATGCCTGTCCGTCCAGCTGGAAAACGCGCATTTCGTGCTGCAATTGCCAATTTCAAGGGCGGTGCGGGCAAGTCTACGGTTGCATTGCATTTTGCACATGCATCTGCACTTGATGGGTACCGGGTTCTGGTGGTGGATTTTGATCCGCAAGCTACTTTATCGCACAGTATGGGTTTATATGATGTGGCCGAGGATCATACGGTCTGGGGTATTATGGCGCGGGATCTGATCCGCGAAACCGAGCGTATGAACACCAGTTCAGTTGCAGCGGCCAGCGGAACTGCCCTGCCCCAAAGAAAACTACCTACTTCTATTCTTGGTCTTGGTCTGGATGAATTACGGGTATCGGATTTCATCAAGCCCACAGCTTGGCCCACGATTGATATTATCCCGTCCTGCGCCAATGCCGCGTTTGTTGAATTTGCGTCGGCGCAATATCGGCATCTGAACCCCGAATGGTCCTTCTTTGCAGCTGTCAGCCGTTATCTGGATGCTATACCTGACGACGCGTATGATTTGATCATTTTTGATTGCCCGCCTGCTATTGGTTATCAGTCAATGAATGCTGTGTTTGCAGCTGATATGCTCTATATCCCATCTGGTCCTGCGTATTGGGAATATGACAGCACAACCAGCTTTATCGGGCAATTATCCGAAGCATTAGAGGATTTGGCAGTCGGTTTTGACCAAACCTTCCCCGCGGGGAATATGACTTTGCCCAAGACATTTTGCGATGTGCGCTTCTTATTGACCCGTTATGAGCCGGGAAATGAACTGCATCAGGCGATGTACAGTGCGTATCAGAAAGTATTTGGTGACCGTTTGGCTGTACACCCGATTGAGTTAACCCGTGCGGTTGAGCAATCAAGCAGGTTTTTAAGCTCGGTCTATGAAATTGATTACCGTGATATGACACGCGAAACATGGCGCCGTGCGCGAGCAACATTTGATCGCGGCTATGAAGAATTCAAAACCTCGATCTGCGAATCGTGGGATCAGCTGGAGGATAAGAGATGAGCAAGAAACGCCGCGTATTTGATATAGATATGCCCGAAGAAGAAATCTTCCCTGCGGGGAAGACCCCCGAAGAACAAACGGGGCTTGAAACCAAATCCGCGTTTGGTGTCGGGTCAAGGCGCAGGGGACCGATGGCCTCGGCCATTACCGAAAACGCTGAAAGCCTGAAGGATCGTCAAGCCGCAGAACAGAAGATACGTGCAGAAAATGACCAGTTGGCGCATGAATATGTGAAGCGCAAGGCTGATGGTCTGGTGATTGATCTGATTCCGCTGAACAGCGTTGTCAGTGAAAAGCTGTCTCGGGACCGCTTGGAAGGGGTGGACGAGGATTTGGATGAGTTGATTGATTCCATTCGCGAGATTGGCCTGTCAAACCCGATACGCGTGCAAAAGCGTACTGACGGGCGGTTTGAGTTGGTGCAGGGCTACAGGCGCCTTGAGGCCTATAAGGCGCTTCTGGACGATCCTGGGGGCAGGGAGACCTATTCAAATATCCCCGCAGCAGTGATTTTTTCTGAAGAGGCTTTGGATGTTCTTTATCGCAAGATGGTGGATGAAAATCTGGTGCGAAAGGATATCTCATTTGCTGAGATGGCTATTCTAGCAATTAAATACGCCAAAGATCCTGCAACAGAGTGTAATGATCCTGATAAGGCCGTGGCGATATTGTTCAAATCGGCTGGCTATCAAAAGCGTAGTTACATCCGCGGCTTTATCGGGATGATGGAGCGGGTCGGGAAGGCAATAAAATATCCTACCGATATTCCCCGGGCATTGGGATTGGCGCTGAACAAGCGTATTGAGGCGGATAGTACTGTCGCAACGCAAATTGAAAATGATTTGTTGGCCGCAGGGCCAAACCGACTGGCCGAGGAAGAGCAGGCTATTTTACGCCGGGCGGCCGGTTTGGAGACAGACAAAAAACCCTTCCCCGCGGGGAAGGCAAGCGTAAAGCCGCCGCATAAGGCCAAAACGGTTTTCAATATTGCCCGCCCAGAAGGGACGGTTAAATGTACAGCAACTGCGGGTCGGCTGGAATTGCGTGTCTCTAAAGATTTTTCTACTGTTGATCGTGTTAAACTGGAACGGGCAATTCGCCAACTTTTAGCGCAAATTGAGTAGAAAAATGTTTTTTATCAATAGGTTAACGATATATTTACAGGAGACTATCTATTGCTATTGTCCTTATGGTGCAAGCAATTTAGATGTGGGCTATGCAACAAGGTAGCAACAAAACACTGGCAAGGTTTTTGCAATACATTCCAATTTATATTGGATTGACGCTTGGACGTATGATGCCGTTTAAAATGCGCGGGGCATTTTTTGCAGCACTCGGCGGTTTTTTTGTGCCACGTATTTCAGGTACGCGTAAACGTATTATCAACGGGTTGAAACGGGTATATCCTGATATTTCAGAGGCTGACGCGCTAAAGCTATGCAAAAAAATCAGCCAAAATGCCGGCCGTACATTGTCGGAAATTTTGTTTAATGCCAGCTATAAAAACCGCCTTGATCTGTTTGACGCACAAGGGCCGGGTTTGGACGTATTACGGCAAGCCAAGGTGGAGGGCAAAGGGGCGATTATTGTTTCTGCGCATTTTGGCCAGTGGGAAGCTATACGTCATTTTATGAAATCCCAAGATATGGAAACGGGTGCTGTATATCGCGAGAACAGCAACCCCTGGTATGAGCGGGATTTTCTGAAAGGGATTGAGCAGGGCGGTTTGCCAATTATTGCCAAAAGTTCCAGCGGGAACATCAAAATGGTTAGACATCTGCGCAAGGGCGGGTTTTTTGCGCTGCTGGTGGATCAAAAATTTCAAAGCGGGCATTTAATCCCTTTTTTGGGGATTAAAGCTTTAACGCCGATTGCGGCGGCAGAGCTGGCTTTGCGCTATAACCTGCCTTTGGTGCCCGCGTTTGGCACCCGTGATGATAATGGGCAAAACATTCACATCGAATTTGAAAAGCCGATTGTACATTCTGATGCGCTGACCATGATGCATGAGGTCAACGACCGTATCAGTGCACGAATTATGGATAAACCGGAACAATGGTATTGGTTACATAAACGCTGGGACGATACGTTTTTGTATGAAAGTTTCCATGGCGACAAATCCTGATTGATATGGACAAAAAGGTGCGGGTGTCTATTACGATTGCATGTATCATCAAATGCAGAAGGGCAGGGGTCTATGACTGATAGTTTGGCAAAAATAGGGGCAGATGTATTAACAATTGAAGCTGCTGCGTTAACTGCGTTGGCCAATAGCTTGTCTGAACCTTTTGAGCAGGCTGTAAAGCTGCTGTCAGAAGTGCAGGGGCGTGTTGTGCTTTCAGGCATGGGAAAGTCTGGGCATATTGCGCGCAAAATTGCTGCAACTCTGGCGAGTACGGGAACGCCTGCGCAGTTTGTGCACCCTGGTGAGGCAAGTCACGGTGATTTGGGGATGATCACCAAGGCAGATGTTTGCATCATGTTGTCAAATTCAGGCGAAACAGCTGAATTGGCGGATGAGGTGGCCCATGCCAAACGCTTTAAAATACCGTTGATTGCTATTACTAAAAACGCGGAGAGTTCGCTTGCGAAAGCAGCGAATGTCGCTTTGATTCTGCCGGATCAACCAGAGGCTTGTGGTATCGGGATGGCGCCTACAACATCAACGACGATGCAACTGGCCCTAGGTGATGCTTTGGCGGTGGCTTTGATGCGGTTGCACGGGTTTGATCGCGACAGTTTTCTGGTTAACCATCCGGGCGGCAAGCTGGGGTCGCAATTGTTGAAGATTGAAAGCATCATGCACACGGGCGCGGATTTACCTGTTGTGGCAGAAGAAACACCGATGGGTGAGGCTTTACTGGAAATGACCGCCAAGGGTTTTGGTGTGGCCGCTGTGGTTGCTGACGGGCAGTTGCTGGGGATTATCACGGACGGGGATTTGCGCCGTAATATGGATGGGTTGATGGACCATACGGCGGGTAGTGTGGCCACGATGGGACCGTCTACAGTGACGCCTGATATGTTGGCGTCAGAAGCTTTGGGGATTATGAACCGCAGAACTATTTCTGCCTTGATGGTGGTGGACGGGGCAGGGGCCCTGAAAGGGCTGGTGCATATCCATGATATTTTACGGGCAGGTGTGGTATGAAGACAGTGATAGTTATTCCAGCGCGTTTCGCGTCAACACGTTATCCTGGCAAGCCGCTGGTTGTATTGAACGGCCCTGATGGGGCCAAGTCGTTGATCCAGCGCAGTTGGGAAGCGGCCATGGCTGTTTCGAGTATAGATGCGGTTTACGTGGCAACCGATGATGAGCGGATCAAGGCGGCGTCAGAAGCGTTTGGGGCAAAGGTTCTGATGACGCCATCAAGTTGCGCTAATGGCACAGAACGTTGTGCGGCGGCACTGGATGTGATGGATAGCGAACCTGATTTGGTGGTGAACCTGCAAGGTGACGCGCCATTGACGCCTGCTTGGTTTGTATCCGATTTGATTGCGGGTTTTGAAAAAGGCGGAGACGTGCATGTCACCACGCCTGTTCTACGCTGTGACTTGCAGACTTATCGCAACTTTGTCGAGGATCGCAAGCATGGCCGTGTGGGTGGTACTACGGCAGTGTTTGATGCGCATATGAACGCGATGTATTTTTCCAAAGAAGTGATTCCTTATGTGGGGGATGAACTGATTGAGGGCGATGAAATACCTGTGTTCCACCATGTGGGGGTTTATGCTTATAGACCTAAAGCCTTGCGGGAATACGCCAGTTGGGCCTCGGGGCCGCTGGAGGGGCTTGAAGGTCTGGAACAGTTGCGGTTTATGGAACGTGGTGTACCGGTGCGCTGTGTTGAAGTGGACGGCGCGGGTCGGGTGTTTTGGGAATTGAACAACCCCGAAGATGTGCCGCGCATTGAAGCGGTTTTGAACGAAGGATGAATGTGATGAAAACGGTTGAAGCAGGACATTTGAAGATCAGCAATGAAGTGCCTTTCACGCTGTTGGCGGGGCCTTGTCAGCTGGAAAGTCTGGATCATGCGCGGATGTTGTGCGAACGCACGCTGGATGCCTGTTCAACCACCAATACACCTTATGTGTTCAAAGCGAGCTATGACAAAGCCAACCGTACCAGTCTGAAGGGCATGCGCGGTTTGGGGATGGAAAAAGGGCTGGAGATACTGGCCGCGATAAAGGAAGAGTTTGGTGTGCCTGTTGTAACGGATGTGCATGAGATTTGGCATTGTGCGAAAGCTGCCGAAGTGGTGGATATTTTGCAGATCCCCGCATTTTTATGCCGCCAAACCGACCTGCTGTTGGCAGCGGGTGAAACTGGCAAATGTATTAATGTGAAAAAGGGCCAGTTTCTGGCGCCGAACGATATGGCTAATGTGGCTGAAAAAGTGGCCTCGACCGGCAACAAAAATATCATGTTGTGTGATCGTGGTACCAGCTTTGGTTACAATATGCTGGTCAGTGATTTCCGCTGTATTCCGATCATGGCGGAAACTGGCTATCCGGTGGTGTTTGATGCCACGCATTCTGTGCAGATGCCGGGCGGTCAGGGGACCTCTTCGGGGGGTAAGCGCGAGTTTGTGCCGCCACTGGCGACGGCTGCTGCGGCGATCGGGGTGGCGGCGATCTTTATTGAAACGCACGAAGACCCTGACAATGCGCCCAGTGACGGGCCGAATATGATCCCTGTGGACCAGATGCGGAACCTGATCGAGAAGTTGTCGGCACATGATCGGTTGGCCAAGAGGTTATAATCTAGCGGTTTACTGCTGACACACTGATGTCAGCAGGGGTGTGTTAGTGTTAAAAAAGCTAACAAACGGAGATTGTCTTG
Source organism: Amylibacter sp. (assembly GCA_965261565.1). Classification (GTDB taxonomy): domain Bacteria; phylum Pseudomonadota; class Alphaproteobacteria; order Rhodobacterales; family Rhodobacteraceae; genus Amylibacter. The sequence continues at coordinate 84,137 of CBDHDH010000001.1, read as the reverse complement.
GGTATTCAAACTGAAAAACTAAACCGAACGTTCAGGCGATTTATTGAAAAGCAAGATCTGTTTTTTGTGGGCGTATATATACTTGACAAACCCAGATAGGAATCCTATATTAACTTCATAGAGTTAAAGGAATCCACAATGTCTGTACTGTCTAAATCATATATGCACAACGAAGAGGCGGCTTTTGAGCATGTTGAGGCTATGTTATGGGCAGACGGCCCTACATGCCCCCATTGTGGCAACTGTGGTAAGGTCTATGCGCTTAAGGGTGTACGTTCCAAGCCTTCTAAGAAAAACCCAGAGGGCATTGAGCGTCACGGCCTTAAGAAGTGCGCAGAGTGCCGTAAGCAATTCACGGTACGCATTGGCACAATCTTTGAAGAAAGCCACATTCCATTGCACAAGTGGTTACAGGCTATTTATCTAATGACTAGCAGTAAGAAAGGCATTTCTGCGCACCAACTGCACCGCGTTCTGGAAATCACCTATAAGTCTGCATGGTTCATGGCCCACCGTATCCGCGAAGCTATGCGCAATGACAACAGCGTGGACTTTGGTTCTGACGGTGGCGTTGTTGAAATTGACGAGACATTCTACGGTAAAGACAAAGAAAAGGGTAAAGACGCCCGTGGTTGGGATCACAAGTGCAAAATCTTAGCACTGGTTGACCGCAATACAGGCCAATCTAAGTCTGTTGTGGTTAAAGACCTGACACACAAGACCTTATTGCCAATCATCTTTGAAAACGTTTCTCTTGAAGCGGTTATCAACACGGATGAAGCTAAACATTATAAATGCTTGAAGGACATATTTGCAGGTCACGATTACACTACACACAGTAAGGGCGAATATGTGCGTGGTAACGTTCACACGAACACGATTGAGGGTTATTTCAGCATCTTCAAACGTGGCATGAAGGGCGTTTACCAGCATTGCAATAAGAAGCATTTACACCGTTATGCATCTGAATTTGAATTCCGTTATAATAACCGCATTGGTAATGGTGTGGATGATGTGGCACGTGCTAACCGTGCCTTGTTGGGCGTGAAGGGCAAGAGGCTTACATATCTTCGGAGTTACGCGACCTAAGAGTCTGAAAATAAAGTAAAATAACATAAGCTGCTGGATTCGTTGACAGAATCCTTCTGTTATGCTAAATAGATTTGCGTGGGAAACGTCGGAAATACACTTTGCTGACACCTTCATTGAGTGTTAAGCGGGCTTATAAACGGTCACACTTTAGGAGGTGGCCTATCGTTACAAGTCAAAGAAGTGCCGAGGCCCACGCAGTTAAAATTTATACCCATAAAAATGAAATATTTGCTTTTGCTTTTTGTCTGGTGTGAATTGCTTTGGATTGGTCGGATGAATGACTAAACCATAATCTGCAATCACATTTCTTTCTTTTGCCATAACTTTTTGCAACCTGAGCGCATGCCGTATTTCCCACTGCGGCTCATTTGAGTTTACCGCCTGATAAAATGCACTTGCAATAATATCCGCCAATTGAAGACCCGCGACTTGAGTGTGTGGAACAAAATCTACAAGGTTGTACCGTAGTACTTGGTGTTTAATTTCTCTTTTCTTTAAAAACGTTGTTCCTCCTGCGGCCTGTGCTTTCAGCTTTTGCCAATAAGCTTTTGTCTGCCCGTAGGAGTGCCCACCTCTTTGGCTGAACACCACCTTGAGGCTTTCAGGTGTTCCCCCATTCCGCATAGAGCTACGAAAGCACATATCGGTAACGCGCTCTATTAGTAGCCTTACACAGTAATTGTAAAACCAATTTTTACTACCCGCACTAGCCGCCCTAGAGTTATGATATTTGCGCATATTGAGTTTGTTTGAGCAAATCGCGAAGGCCCTTATAGGCAAACCCGCTACAAGATCGCAGGCTGCATCTTTTTTCCGGGGACTTAACTTCCTATAATGTAGCGCAGGGCCCTGTGTGGAATTTATTGACTGGCGAATATCCTTCACCCAAGACACCACATTGGGTTCATACTTTTTACGAACCAAAACGCCACTTATTACTAACCATTCAGTTGCCCCATTAGGGTCGATGGGCTTAATTCGTGCTAGACCGTCGTCGCCAGCCTCGTCTATATATAGAATATACTCGTAATCAATTGATGAATTGGACATACGCTATGCAAACATCTGAGAGCCGAAAGAGTCAACACGACAAATTCAAAGAAGCCGCCAAAGAGCTAGGCTGCGACGAAGACGAAAAGCGTTTTGACGATACCGTTAAGAAGCTGGCTAAGTCTGGCGGCAAAGAAAAATCTGAAACCAAAAACGAGTGAGGTGTCGTTTCACCTCAATATGAGAGGTGCAACATAGCTATGTCACACATTACTTACCATCAGACTTCCCGCTTACCTTTTTGTTCATCGCCTCAATCTCATTCGAGAGGGATTGAAGAACTTTTGGTAGAAGTTGAGCGGCTGCGTCTTCAACTTTGCGATAACCAGCGTTGCTGTCATCATTTATAACTGGAATTGAAATCGAAATATAACTGTTCTCCTTCACTCCACCATCTTCGAGTTCAAAGGAAATAGAGAAGCTGCAAATATAATGGGCTGGGCTTCCCTCTACGTTTTCGTGGTTTATGGTTACATTACCCTGAACGGTTTTTGTTGCGGGCTTGCTCTCAATAGCGTTACGAAAGGAAATATTCCCGTTTCCAAAATTTACATTTTTAGTTTCTAAGCTCATATTTCTATCTCCTAAATACGAGTTCAGCGTAACAACACAGTCAGGATTCCACAATGGGTTTGTCAAATATATATACGCCTTTTTGTGGCAACTGCAGGACCTGAAGGACGGGTTAATCTTTCGCCTAAAGGGTTGAACTCTTTGAAGATCGTAAACGACAACGAAATTATCTGGCTAAGTGTTTCGGGAAGCGGCAATGAAACGGCGGCGCATGTTTTGCAAGACCCGCGCATGACTTTGATGTTTTGCGCCTTTGAAGGCGATGCGTTTATTCTGCGTGTCTATGGCGCGGCACAGGTTGTTTATCCGCGAGATCTTGAATGGGATGAGCTTTATGGTTTATTTCCAGATTATGCAGGGGCACGAAATATTTATAAGCTGGAGATTGATCTGGTAACAACCTCTTGCGGTACGGGTGTGCCAGAGATGGCCTTCGTGCGACCCCGTGCGGATACCGAGTTGGTGCCTTGGTATGCTGATATGGGGAAAGAGGGTGTGGAAGCGTTTTGGCGCAAGAAAAACATGGTTAGCATTGATGGGGGGCCGACGGGTATTTTTGATGACGATAACGGATGATGAACGGTTAAATAAGTTTGAACGGTTTAAGGCTTTGCACTTTGGTGAAAGGGCCTTTGTGATCCCCAATCCGTGGGATGCGGGGACGGCGCGCATTTTGACAACGCTGGGATTTCCGGCGCTTGCCACAACAAGTGCAGGGTATGCTTTTACGGTAGGGTGCAGAGACTCTTTGGCGGGGCTTGGGCGTGATGAATTGCTGGAGAATGCGCGTTTGATTGTCCAGGCCACGGATTTGCCGGTGTCTGGGGATTTGGAGGACGGGTTTGGGTCAGCACCAAAGGATTGCGCTGAAACGATAAACTGTGCGGTTCAGGTGGGACTGGTAGGAGGGTGTATTGAGGATGCGACGGGTGATCCTACTGATCCAATATATGGGCTGGAGCATGCTGTTGACCGTGTAGCAGCTGCGGTTGATGCCGCACATGGGCAGTCTTTTTTACTGACGGCCCGGGCCGAAAATTATCTTTGGGGAAAGCCTGATCTGGCGGATACGATCAAGCGATTGCAGTTGTTTTCCGAAGCGGGGGCAGATGTGTTATATGCCCCCGGTCTACCTGATCTGGATGCGATCAGAACGGTTTGCCGTGAAGTGGACAAGCCTGTGAATGTGGTGATGGGTTTGCAAGGCGTGAACTATTCGGTGCGCGAACTATCTGATGTTGGTGTGAAACGTATCAGTGTTGGCGGGTCGTTTGCTCGGGCCGCATTGGGGGAAATGATGCGGGCCGCGCAAGAGGTAATGGAACAGGGAACTTTTTCGTATTCAGACAAGGCAATTTCAAGTAATGACATCACTCGGATGATGTCCGATGTTTTGTTAAAAGATCGTAAGTGAAGGCAATAACGAGTGGTATCTATTTTACCTGAATTTGTTCCCTTGCAATGATCGTTTTCCCTTGCCTAAGAATATATATCAGTTCGTAGGTTCCGGGCTTGTCGGGCATTTTTATACGCAGTGGTGACCCTTTGTTTGTATATGTGTAGGTCAGGTATTTTTTAGCCCCAACCTCGGCCACGCCGATATAATCGTTTTTGTAATCCGGCCCTGTCCACTCAATAAGTGCCGGTTCCGAAGCCAGTGCGTCACCCACCAATTTCAAACTGGCGTCTACGTTTTCGACAGTTATTTCACGGCTTGCAAGTATCTGATCGGGGCTGCCTTGTGCGATGTATCGGACTTCGTATTGCCCCGGTTCGGTTGGCATAATGACGCGTAGTGGTGTGCCTTTTTTAGTGTATGTATAATTGACATAGCGATTTGATTTTTCGCCGATTTTTGCAACAGAAATATAATCATTTTTATAATCCGGGCCTTGCCAGTTGATCAAAAATGGTTCGGCAATTTTGGCTACTGGTGCAAAATCAAGTGAGGCTTCCACCGCTTCGACAGTGATTGTCTGTTTAGTTTTGACTGTTCTGCCTTGGCTGATGATATAACGCACAACGTACTCGCCAGGTTCCAGTGGCATGTTCAGGCGCAGCGGTGAGCCTTTGTTGGTATAGGTATAATTGATCGACGGGGTCTGTTTCGTGGCAACGGGTGTAGGCTTTGCCACGTCGATATAGTCGTTTTTGTAGTCCGGCCCGTCCCATTCGACAACGATGCTTTCCCCGACAGTTGCAACATCAGGCGCTGTTATGCCTGCGGTTAGAACGGTTACAGTGATCGGCCGCGTGGCCAGAACCGTGCTTTTTTGCGCCATGACGTAGCGGATTTCATAATCACCTGTTTCGGTCGGCATTTTCAGTTTTAAAGGTGAACCCTTGTCGGTGTAAGTGTATGCTTCATAACGGCTGTTTTTCGCATCAACTTTGGCGATTGAAATGTAATCAGTTTTATAATCAGGCCCGGTCCATTCGACAATAATATCAGACCCTGCGGTTGCTGTATCAGGTGCTTTTAAAGTGGATTCAACAGGCGTGGCGGTGATGTTGCGCGTTGCAAGTGTTTTATTGCCATTTTTTAGCCAATACCGTAATTCATATTCCCCCGGAATTGTCGGCATTAAAAGCTGTGCAGGTGTTCCTTTGTCTGTGTAGGCGTATTTAATATACTTTGATGGGCGATCGCCGATTTTAGCTATCATAATTAGATCGCTTTTTTCATTCGGGCCTGTCCAGTCTACAAAAAAGGTTGAACCAATGGGGGCTTGTGCCTCTGCATTAAGCGTTGCCTTGGGAAGGTAGGGAGGCAGTTCGACGTTGAAGCGCGTGTTGGTGTTGTCAAAAATTTTAACGGCCAATTCGCCTGTTGCTTCATCAGTTGTGCGCAGAACTTCGGCTTTGTATTTTCCCGGCAAAAGAGAGGTTTCAATTTCCGGGATACCTTCTGGATTGAGAACAACTTCGCCTGTATCGGTATTGGTCAGTGTCCATACCAAATCTTGATTGATCGGTTTATTTGTGCCGGTTTCAATTGCGCGGAACCTTACTTTAAGAGGTTGTGGCGGTGGAGGAGGGGGAAGTGGTGCTGATACTTTTTCCAAAGCTTTTGTTAGCTCGCTTGCATTGGATGCAGTTAGAAATTGCCCGCCGGTGTTTTCCGCCAAACATTGTAGTTGCGCGCGGTCTGCGGGATTGGCCACATCGAAGCCCACGACATGGGCAGTGAAATCAACGCCGCTTTCTTCCAGTTTTTTACCAACTTCGCAGGGGTCAAACTCGCAGGTTTCCTTACCGTCTGAAATCAGGATAACGGTTGCTTTGTCTTCGGTGTATTTCAACGCTTCCGCAGCTTTGATGACCGCTTCTGACAGAGGTGTTTTACCTTTTGGTTTGATGGCATTTACGGCTTTGGCAATCGCGTCTTTGGTGCCCAGTGCTGGGGCGACAAGGGTTTCAATATCTGAACAATCGCCTTTGCGGTTATGGCCGTATGCGGTCAGCCCCAATTCCTGATTGTCAGGCAGGTCTTTTAGAAGCTTACCGATGACGGATTGGGCAATTTCGATTTTGCTGATACCGTTGATCTGGCCCCACATTGAGCCAGAGGCATCTAGCACCAGAATTGTTTTGCCCGACTGTTCCTGTGCTGTTGCCGTTAAGCTGAATATTGGCAGAATAAATATACTTATAAATATTTTTGCGAAACGTGACATCAAAACCCCCATACTGAAATATGGGGATTATATGATATAAATCTAACTCTTGATAGGTGCGTTATATTTTATCGGCTGTGGCTTTAGTATGATATGCATGGTGCCTTTCGTAGATAGGTGTCTGTCTTTAGTTGTTTTAACATAAATTCGGCCAAGTCCGGCTGCGAGATTTTGATCTTGCTGGGGGCATCTGACGGGGTGAAGCCATGACGGTAGGTCCCTGTGTATCCGCCTTTGCTGAAGTTGCCTGGGCGTATAAATGTCCAACCCAATCCACTGTTTTTAACGTGGGTTTCTTGGTTTTCGTGATCTGCAATAACGTGTCGCAAGATCAGGGGAACAATAAAGGCTTTGTACTTGAATGGCAGTAGGGCGCGGCTGTCATTGGCACCAAACACGGACAGGCAGATCAGGCGTTTGATACCGATTTCCTGCATAGCGCGTACGATGTTTTTGGTGCCTTTTGTCCGCAGGCCGTCTTTGTTCATCAAGGGCATCCCGAGGGCGCAAATTATGGCGTCTTGACCTGCTGTTGCTTGTTTTACGGCAGCGTAATCCAAAACATCGCCCGGAACCAGTTTCAGGTTTTTATCGGACTGATTCAGCTTGTCCGGGTTGCGGGTAAATGCTGTGACACTGTGCCCTTGATCAAGTGCTTGTGTAACGAGGTGGCGGCCAACTTTACCAGTAGCGCCAAAGATTGCGATTTTCATGATTTTCTCCTATTGCTTGACATAGTGTCAATTGACTTGGCGACGACTCATAGTTATTGCTTTACAGCATGTCAAGTCGTGAAAAAAATACCCGCACAAGAATTCTGGAAGCAACGTGGAAACTGATGGTTGAGCGCCAAGGTTTAGGCGTGCGCATGAGCGATATTGCAAAGGCCGCCGGAATATCGCGTCAGGCTATTTATTTGCATTTTGACACGCGTACCGCATTAATGAGCGCGACGGCGATACATGTGGATGTAGTCAAAGGACTGGATGAGCGGCTGAAAGTTGTATTATCGGCGCAAACGGCTGTTGATGCGCTTAAAGCTTACGTAGATGTTTGGGGGAACTACGTACCCGAGATTTACGGATTGGCCAAAGCACTACTTGCCGCGCGTGAAACCGATGAGGCGGCGGGGGTTGCATGGGACGAACGTATGGCATGTTTGCGCGATGGCTGCCGGCAAATTGTTGCAGATCTGGACACTGAGGGGCAGCTTGCGCCTGAATGGTCACAAGAGCAGGCAGTGGAAATGCTTTGGTCTGTGCTGTCATTTCAGACCTGGGAACAGCTGACTGTGGACTGCGGCTGGTCGGTTGATGACTATGTGCGCCATATGACAACGACGGTGCTTCGCGGGTTTGTTGCTTAAAGAAACGATGCGATCTTTTGCATGATAGTGTCGAGCATCTTTTCCTTATCGTTATTTTCAAACAAGGCTTTTCGGGCGGCGGTAATCTGTGCATTGCGGATATCTGTATCAAGCAATCGCAGCCATGCCGCAGCAACCTCTTCGGCAGTATCTGCCTGTATGGACCCTTGACCGGATACAAGTTGTTCGTAAATAACCTGGAAGTTGGAATATTGTGATCCGTGGATAATGGCAGAGCCATAAGCGGCTGGTTCATAGGGTGTGTGTCCGCCGACAGGGATAAGTGATCCGGCAACAAAAGTTACGGCAGCGGATGAATACCAAAGCGGCATTTCGCCGATTGTGTCGGCAAGGTATATGTCATCCGTTGATGATGGCAGTTCATTTTGAGAACGTTGGGTACAGGACAATCCTGAATTCTTAATCAGTGAGCTGATTTCCTCAGCGCGCTTTGCGTGTCTTGGAACAAGAACTAGCTTTAAATCAGGGTCGGTGTTTTTTGCTATTTTGAAAGCATCCAGAATAATTTGGTCTTCGCCTTTATGTGTGGATGCAGCACATAGCGTGCTTTGTTTGGGGAATAGTTTACGAATGGTTTGCAGGTCTACGTGATCGGCAGGTACTGCTTCTTGGAATTGTTTGAGGTTGCCCAGCATTTTCAAGCGGTCACTGGGAACGCCAAGATCACTAAACCGGTTGTATGCGTTTTGATCCTGCGCAAAGCAGTAGTTTATGCAGGAAAACACTTTTTGGGAAAGACCGGGATTTTTGTGCCATGTTGCAAAGCTTTTTGCGGACATGCGTGCGTTGACAAAAATAATAGGTATACCGCTTTGTGCGCACTTTACGTTGCGGTTCGGATATACCTCGTTCTCAATAGTGATCAGGCACGACGGGTTCCAGTGGCTTAGGAACTTATTCACCACACTGCCAAAATCTGTCGGGGCTATATCAACGTGGATTTTTGAAGAGCGGTGCTGTTTAGCCCTTTCGAATGCGATTTTGTTGGAAACAGTTATAAGCAGATCATGGCTTTTAAACTTACGAGTTAAGGACGGTAGTAATAATTCCAAGGTGTTAAATTCACCCAAACTGGCGGCATGCAGCCAGATCAATCTGGGGTTTGCTGTGTTTTCAGAGGTGAATCCCAAGCGCGCTATAAATGTCTTGAAATTATCTTTGCTTGTGATCAGACGCTGTACAAAAATAAAGGGTACGGCAAGCCATGCCAGCATCAAAAGAAGACGGTATTTTAGCACGCGGCTGTTCCTTGTTGTGTGGTGTGTCTTATAGACTAGGGCTGCAAGCTATGGAAAGGCGTTTAAGCATGACAGGAATAAAGCCATATAAGGCTTTAAATAATTGTGATGATAATATAACAATTACGGATACAAGACCTATGTTTATTGGACCCTTTAGATGATTACACCAGTTATATTATGCGGCGGATCGGGTACAAGGCTTTGGCCTTTGTCCCGTAAAAGCTATCCAAAACAGTTTTCAAAGCTGATCGGGGATCAAAGCCTGTTTCAGATGTCGGCCTCTCGGGTGAATGGTGACGGTTATGGGCAGCCGCTGGTTCTGACAAATTCTGATTTTAGATTTATAGTGACGGAACAACTGGCAGAGATGGGTATTGATCCCGGTGCTGTTTTAATTGAACCGGAGGGGCGTAATACTGGGCCCGCCATTTTAGCGGCGGCTGTATATTTGCTGAAACAAAATTCAGAGGCAATGATGCTGGTTTTACCTTCTGACCATAATGTACCAGATGCCGCGCATTTTGCCGCGACAGTGCAAAAAGGCAAAGTTGCGGCACTTGCCGGTGATTTGGTTACGTTTGGTATTAAACCCACCCGTCCGGAAACCGGGTATGGGTATTTAGAGTTGGAAGAACAATCATCTGATGGTGCCGCTGTTAAACTGCGGCGGTTTGTTGAAAAACCGGATATGGCGACGGCACAAAAAATGCTGGATGCTGGTACGTATTTATGGAACGGCGGTATATTTCTGTTTAAGGCCCAAGCGATTGTAGATGCGTTTGTGATGCATAAACCAGGCTTACTAGACCCAGTGAAACGTGCGGTGGAAGACGCAAAAACCGATTTGGGTTTCTTGCGGTTGGCACCTGATCCCTGGGCAGGGGCAGAGGATATTTCGATTGATTATGCGGTAATGGAACATGCACCAAACCTGTCGAGCGTACCGTTCGATGGCGACTGGACTGACTTGGGCGATTGGGACAGTGTGTGGCGGGAAGCGAAACGCGACGCGGAGGGCTTGGTAACATCGGGGGCGGCAATTGGAATTGATTGCAAGAATACACTGCTGCGGTCTGAAGCGGCCGGAACGGAAATTGTCGGTATCGGTTTGGAAAATATTATTGCGGTTGCGATGCCAGACGCAGTTTTGGTTGCCCATAAGGATCGTGCACAGGATGTGAAACTAGCGGTGCAAGCATTGAAGGATAAAAAAGCGGATCAGGCTGTGCAACACCCGCGCGATCATCGCCCATGGGGTAGTTTTGAGTGCCTTTTCATGGGTCAGCGTTTTCAGGTGAAACGTATTGTTGTAAAGCCGGGCGGTGTCTTGAGTTTACAAAGTCATGTTCATCGTTCGGAACACTGGATTGTTGTTGAAGGAACGGCCAAAGTAACCATTGGTGACGAGGTCAAACTGGTTGGTGAAAACCAGTCGGTTTATATCCCGGTAGGAGATAAACACCGGATGGAGAACCCCGGTAAAGTTCCAATGGTTTTGATTGAGGTTCAGATCGGCAGCTATTTGGGCGAAGATGATATTACACGCTATGAAGACGTGTATGCGCGCGATTAATGCGATGGAAAAAGCGGACAAATACAAAAGCTTTATTATCCATTTGCAGCGTTCATCCGGACGCGAAGCGCAAGTCAAAGATTTGATCAGCAAGTCACCGTTTGAAACAGAGATTGTAGATGCCGTGGATGGCGCAAAACTATCGCAAGCGGAGATTGATGCGTGCTTTTCTGAAAAACCATTATTGCAGCCTGTGTATCCTTTTGGCCTGAATGCAGGTGAAATAGGGTGTTTTCTAAGTCACATGCGTGCTTGGCAAAAGATCGTGGATCAGGATTTGACAGCTGGTCTGGTTTTTGAGGATGACGTTCAAATAGATACCGAGATTTTCGCTGCGGCTTTGGGTGCGGCAAAAGCATGGTCACCGGATTATGGGTTTATTCAGTTTCAGGTGCGCAAAGTTGCGCCTGACAACCCGGAACTGGGGCAAATCGGAAGCAACAAGTTAGTGCGCCCTGTGCCGACATTATTACGCTGTTCTGCGCAACTGGTGAATAATGCGACCGCCAAAAAGTTGTTGGAGTTAACCGCGCGTTTTGACCGGCCTGTGGATACGCTGTTGCAGATGCACTGGATTACAGGGGTGCAGCCTGTTTGTGTTGTGCCGTCAGGTGTGACTGACCGCACGCAAGAAACTGGCGGTAGTACCTTGTCTTTAAAGCGTCCGATGCACGTCAAAATACTGCGGGAAATAATGCGATTTTCTTACCGTCGGAAAATCATCCACCTTTCCAAAAAATCGCGTTAGGGGCGGTTTATGCACGATATGAATATATTGGTTATCAGCGTAGCGACAGCGACAGCCAGACGCGCAATGCAACTAAAGCAGCTAGACCAGTTAGGCCTGTCTGGCAAGATAATGGATGCGGTGACACCGAAAGAGTTGCCCGTATCTGTGTTGGATGATTACAAGTTTTCATGGGCACGCCCGTTAAGCGACGGTGAAATTGCTTGTGCGCTAAGCCATAAAAAAGCGTGGGAGATTGCTGCAAAATCCAATGGACCAACGTTGATTTTGGAAGATGATGCTCTGCTTTCCAATGATATCTCAGACGTATTACAGGCCATATCTGAAGGTCCTGATCTGGGTTATATTTCTTTGGAGTTTTATGGCCAGAGAAAAACCCTGGGCAATCCGTTGGCACTAGGGTCGACTGGGTATGGTATAAGCCGGCTGTTTCGCGATCGCGGAGGTGCCGCGGCTTATGTTGTCTGGCCGCAATCCGCACAGTATATTCTGGATGCACAAACAAATAGTCTGGCGCTTGCGGATGCGGCTATCAATCTGACACTGGGCATGAAGTTTTACCAGCTAGAGCCGGCTTGCGCAGTTCAGGCTAATGTTCTGGCGCGTCAATATACTGATGTGCAGGATTATGCGGTTACAAAAGCCGTTACTTTTAACACCATACCTGCTTACCAGTCCAGGCTAACATATCTACGGTGCAAGCTTCGGCGCGGTTATTGTTCGGCAATCCTTATGATAAAAGATATTCAGGGTATAGGGCGTTCTTCCACCCGACGTATTGGTCACAAGGTAACAACGGAGATGATCAAACTTTCCAATGATGCCTAGGCTTTTTTAATTTTACGTTTTTTGGCCCGCTTGTCTTTGCGCTTTTTTAGAATTCTGGCGGCACTCAGTTCAATATGCGGATTTAAGAATAGCAAAGTTGAGCGAATAATACCAATGAACATAGTATCTGACTCATTTTCAGGGTTCCCTTGGCGCGGAATATGTGAATCAATGTCCCGACAAACATGGGGGATATTATGGGTGCAGCGATACCACTTCGAGATGACTTTGACGGCGACAGACTTCGCAGACTGGCGCGGTCGAGCCGTGACAGCGATCAGACGCGCCGCCTTCTGGCACTGGCGTCAATTTATGACGGCGGTCGGCGGACCGCAGCGGCGCGGATCGGCGACGTGACACTACAGATTATTCGTGACTGGGTGATGCGGTTCAACGTGGACGGAGCAGACGGGTTGATCACGCGCCGGTCTGTCGGGCCAAAACCAAAGCTGACAGCAGAACACCGCCGGGCGCTTGCGGAGATGGTGGAGCGCGGCCCAACCCCCGCGATCCACGGCGTGGTGCGGTGGCGGCGCTGCGATCTGGCGCGCTGGCTCTGCGAAGAGTTTGGCGTTTCAATCGCCGAGGGCACGGTGGGGCGGGTTCTGCGCGAGATGGGTTACCGGAAGCTCTCCGCCCGTCCGCGCCACTACGCGCAGGACGGGGACGCGATTGTTGCGTTTAAAAAAACTTTCCCGCCGAGGTGGAAAAGATCAGGGCCGGTCTGGCCCCAGGCGTAGAAATCGAGCTCTGGTGGCAGGACGAAGCCAGGATAGGTCAAAAAAACAAGATCACGCGACGGTGGGCCAAACGTGGAACCCGACCCAGTGCGCCGCACGATCAGCGAACCCAATGGGCCTATATTTTTGGCGCGATCTGTCCAGCAAAAGGCAAGGGTGCCGGACTCGTCATGCCGTACTGCGACACACATGCAATGGACGCCCATCTCGCCATCATCAGTGGTGAAGTCGGCCCCGGTGCCCACGCTGTAATTCTCGTCGATCAGGCCGGGTGGCATACAACGCCCAATCTCGACGTTCCCGAGAACATCACCCTCCTGCCGCTGCCGCCCCGATCCCCGGAACTGAACCCCCATGAAAATATTTGGCAATTCATGCGCGATAACTGGCTCTCCAACCGTGTATTCAAAGACTACGACGACATTGTCACCCATTGCTGTGAGGCTTGGAACAAGCTCATGAACCAACCTTCGCGCATTCGATCAATCGGTATGCGAGATTGGGCGCATAGGTTGTAGGCCACGCTCGTTGGTATAAGTGCTTCCGGGATACTTCCACGACTTCCGGCTTCGGGCCATAAGGAACGCTCTGATCGGATTAAGCGCTTATTTGGGTTCTTGGGCAGTTCAGGTTCAAGCGCGATTAGCTGATGCGCTATTTGGGCAAACTTTTGCATTAGATTGAAATCTGAAAATATAATATTGCGGGCTTTTGAGATGTCATTTCTGCGTTTTTTCCACAGATCATCCTTAACGCCAGCCATCATTTGGTTAATCACCTGATCGGGATGATCGATGTCAATATAGGAAAAAGAATTGGTGGGAAGGTCGTCTTCGACATTATCGCAACCGTGGTAAAACGGAAAAGTCCAACACAGCAGGGGATCAGATAACTTTTCCGTCCACGCGTATTTGCCACCGCCATTTTCCAATGCAATGTGGTATTTATGGTCGAGAAGGGCATCTTTTTTATCGTCGACGGGTTTGAACCCATGTCCGTAAAGTTCAATATGTTCCGGAATTTTTTGTTTGATTGCTTCGATAAATTTCAGACGATCTTTGTGGAACTTCGTATGGGCTTTGTTACTGGTGACAATGGATATTTTATTGTTTTTCTGCGGGCATTCAAGATTTTCGAAATAGGTAATGTTCAGAGGGTTATCCTTGTCGGCGAAATTAATACCGACAAATGACATGGCACTGACGGTTTCTTGTAATTTCAGCGTATCCAGTTCTTTGTCACTGGTGGTCAGTACAATACCGAACTGGTTCAAAAAGCGCGTGCTGAACGGGTGAATGACGTCGGGTTCGCCTGCATAAAAAGCTGTACGGTTTTTGGGCAGGCGTGTGGGTATCGCGTATGACGCGCGCGTATAGGCGATGAGCACGTCAATATCGTCGGGTACATCAAGTCCGAATGAAAATTCGACATTATCTATTGTATTCGCAAACTCAGGGATTTGTTTCAGGAAAAGAACTGTTGGAATATTGGTGAATATATGTGCACGAATGGTCATGGGTGCGTCCCGGTTGAATGTGTCTGATCGACTTGTAGTGGTTTTATCTTAAGAGTTGTTCATATGTAAGAGAAGATGTATTGCAGCTTGAAATAGTAGGAAAAAAGGCAGGTAAGCAATGAGCAGTAAAAAAGCCCTGATAACCGGTGTAACGGGCCAAGACGGGGCCTATCTTGCGGAGTTTCTGCTGGAAAAAGGGTATGAGGTTCACGGCATTAAACGGCGGACATCATTGTTTAACACTGCACGCATTGACCACCTGTTTGAAGGGCCAGAGGGCAAAGAAGGGCGATTTGTTCTGCATCACGGCGATATGACGGACAGTACTAGCCTGACGCATGTGCTGCAAAAAGTGAAACCCGATGAGGTTTATAATCTGGCCGCGCAAAGCCATGTGGCGGTATCTTTTGAAGAACCGGAATATACAGCCAACTCGGATGCGCTTGGTGCCTTGCGGATGTTGGAAGCCATTCGTATTCTGGGGCTCGCGGGCAAATCAAAATTCTATCAGGCATCAACATCTGAATTATATGGGTTGGTGCAGGAAACCCCACAAACGGAAACCACACCGTTTTATCCGCGCAGCCCGTATGCGGTTGCCAAAATGTATGCGTATTGGATTACGATCAACTATCGCGAAGCTTATGGGCTTTTTGCCTGCAACGGGATTTTGTTTAACCACGAAAGCCCGAAGCGCGGTGAGACATTTGTGACGCGCAAAATTACGCGAGCTTTGGCGCGGATCAAGTTGGACGTACAGGACACATTGAAGCTGGGCAATATGGATGCCAAACGCGATTGGGGCCATGCGCGTGATTATGTGGAAATGCAATGGCTGATGCTGCAACAGGAAAAGCCAGAGGATTTTGTGATTGCGACAGGCGTGCAGTACTCAGTGCGTGATTTTGTTTTGGCAGCGGCCAAAGAACTGGATATGGACATCACCTTTGAAGGCAAAGGTGTTGATGAAGTGGGTCGTGACGCGAACGGCAATGTAATTGTTGCGGTTGATGAACGTTATTTCCGACCAACAGAAGTGGAAACGCTTTTGGGGGATGCAAGCAAAGCCAAAGAAAAATTGGGCTGGACGCCGCAAACATCATTTGAAGAATTGGTAGCTGAAATGGTTCAGGCAGATTTTGACGAAGCCAAGCAGGACAATTTGCGTGCGTTATGATCTGAAATCCAAACGTGTGTTTGTGGCTGGGCATCGCGGGATGGTTGGCAGTGCGATTGTAAGACGTCTGAAAGATGAGGGTTGCGAGGTTCTAACTACTCCCCACAGTGAGTTGGATTTGATAAATCAGGCCGCTGTGCAGGACTGGTTTGAAGCGCAAAAGCCTGATGCGGTATTTTTGGCGGCGGCGAAAGTGGGCGGAATTTATGCCAACGACAATTTCCCTGCGGATTTTTTGTATGATAATTTGATGATTGAAACCAACATCATCAAAGCCGCCTTTGATGTGAATGTAGAAAAACTATTGTTTCTGGGTTCATCCTGTATCTATCCGAAATTGGCAGATCAACCAATCAAAGAAAGCGCGCTTTTGGAAGGCGCGTTGGAACCGACAAATGAATGGTATGCGATTGCGAAGATAGCTGGCATTAAATTGTGTCAGGCGTATCGTAAACAGCACGGCGTTGATTACATTTCTGCGATGCCAACCAATCTTTATGGAACGGGCGATAATTTTAATCTGGAAACCAGCCATGTGATGCCGGCATTAATCCGCAAGATTGAAGAAGCAAAAAAGGCTGGTGATCCAACAGTGACAATGTGGGGAACAGGAACGCCTTTGCGCGAATTTATGCATGCGGATGATTGCGCTGGCGCATTGGTGTTTTTGATGAAAGAATATTCAGGGCATGAACATGTGAATATTGGTAGCGGCCAGGAAGTTTCAATCATGGAATTAATGAGCATGATTTGTGCGGCATCAGGTTATGACGGCGAGATTGTAAAAGACTTGAAGAAGCCTGACGGGACACCGCGCAAATTGATGGATAGCAGTAAGCTGCGCAAATTAGGCTGGCAGCCTGAAATTAGTTTAAAAGATGGTTTGGCCCAAACCATTGACGAGTTTCGGGCGCTGAATATTTAAGCTTTTGCTTTCAGACGGGCTTCGAAATCGGTGATTTTGCAGACTTCCGCTTTGCGCACCCCGGATAACATTTCCACATCGATTACAGTCCCTACAGTAGCCACGGATATATCAAGCATGGCAAATCCGATGTTGCTGTCCAGATCGGGTGAATAGATGCCTGAGGTGACGATGCCGACTTTTGATGCGCCTTTTAGACAGGGTAAAGGCATTGAAACTGCGGCCATTGCATTCCCTTCGATAGTCAGGCCCATCAGTTTCTTTTTGATGCCCTTATTGCGTTGGCGCAACAGGGCGTCTTTGCCAATAAACTCGGCGTCGCTATCCAAGGCGCAAAATTTATCCAGGCCTATTTCAAGCGGCGTGTCTTCATTGGTCATGTCATTGCCATAACCTAAAAGTCCGCTTTCAATGCGTTCTATCAGGTTGGGGCAACCGGCGCGTAAATTATAGGGCGCACCTTTGGCCATTATAACATCCCAAAGTTCGGTACCAAGGCTGCTGTCGTCCAGATATATTTCAAAGCCACCCTGCTTTGACCAGCCGGAGCGAGCGATATTTAGCATGCGGCCCATGAATGGGAAGGCGGCAAAGCGAAAGAATTTGATAGCGCGAATGTCTTCACCAAAAACATCAACCAGCAGATCTTCAGCCATCGGGCCTTGGATTGCCAAGGGGGAAACGTCTGGCTCTGTTACAGTGACATTAAGATTTAGCCCCTGTGCTATGCCTGCAACCCAAAGCAGCAGATCGCTGTCTGCAATGGAGAACCAAAACTTATCGGGCGCAATACATAAAGCTACGGGGTCATTCAAAACCCCGCCGTTTTGGTCGAGGATTGGCGCGTAATAGCAGCGTCCGATTTGCGCGTTACGTAAATCCCGTGCGCTGACCATGCAGACAAGCTTGTGCGCATCGGGTCCTTCAATCTGGACTTGGCGTTCGGCGGATACATCCCAGATCTGGGCATATTTTTTCAGGTGTGCGTAATCTTCTTCCATACCATTAAATGCAGTGGCCAACAGCATGTGGTTATAAACTGTATAACCTGAAACACCGGCGGCCTCGACACGGGTGCTATAGGGCGTTGCGCGTAATCTACGTGTTGGAAATATATTGGCCCCGGCCATGATCGAGCTCTTTTCATCATTTAAACTGCAGTTTGGTATTTTAAATGAGAAGGTCGTGAGCTGTTAGGGGCATTCTATATCTTTTAAACGACATTACCTACGATTTTGATTGACACTTTGGTACAGGCGCATGACTTTCATTTTGCTATAGATGGTAGGGAGGGTCGGCCATGAGTGGTGACTATAAGTTTAATACTTTGGGCTTACATGCAGGGCATAGCCCCGACAGCCGATTTGGTAGTCGGGCGGTGCCTATACATCAAACGACATCATATGTGTTTCAAGATACTGAACAAGCGGCAGCTTTGTTCAACATGGAAGTGGGCGGGCATATTTATTCGCGTATTTCCAACCCGACAGTCGCGGTTTTGGAACAACGTCTTGCGGCGTTGGAGGGTGGCATTGGCTGTGTCGCGACCTCATCAGGTATGGCAGCTTTGTTTCTGACAGTTCTGGCATTGTGTTCGTCGGGGGACCATATTGTATCTTCTTCGCAAATGTATGGCGCCAATATCAATCTGTTTGAGCACACACTTAGCCGTTATGGAATTACCACAACTTTCATAAAATCCAATGATTTAGCAGGGTTCAAGGCTGCAATTAAACCAAATACTAAAATGGTATTCGGCGAAGTGATTGGCAATCCGGGTATGGATATCATGAACGTGCCGGAGGTTGGAAAAATCACTGCCGCTGCCGGTGTGCCACTGGTCATTGATGCCACTTTCAACACACCGTGGTTGTTCAAGCCATTGGAACACGGAGCGAATATCGTGATCCATTCGCTGACGAAATGGATCGGCGGCCATGGCATTGCCTTGGGTGGTGCGGTGATTGATGGCGGGAACTTCGACTGGGGGCAAAACGATAAGTTTCCCACACTGACGACCCCGCACTTTGGTTTTCAGGGTGTGAACCTGTGGGAAGAATACGGGCCTGCGGCCTTTATCACCCGCGTGCGCACCGAAGGGATGTATAACATCGGCCCGTGTTTAAGCCCGACCAATGCGTTTCATTTGATCCAAGGCATCGAGACTTTGGGTCTGCGGATGGAGCGGCATATGGCGAACACTGAAAAAATGCTGGCATTTCTGACTGGGCATGAAGGGATTTCATGGGTGAAACATCCGTTATTGCCTGATCATCCTGATCATGCTGTTGCCAAGCAGTTGATGCCCAAAGGGGCGGGATCGATCATTGCTTGCGGCATTAAAGGCGGGCGCGCAGCGGGTCAGGCGTTTATCGAGAATGTTCAACTCGCGTCGCATCTGGCAAATGTGGGGGATGCGAAAACGCTTGTAATTCATCCCGGATCAACAACGCATTCACATATCACGCCTGAAGCAATGGAAGCCGCGGGTCTTACAGACGATCTGGTGCGTATTTCCGTCGGGCTTGAAGACTTTGAGGATATAGCAGCAGATTTTAACGCAGCACTGCGTATTGTGGGCAAAGTTGCGGGAGCTGCAAAATGAAGGTGACAGTGCGTGGTCAACAGACCTTTATTTCAACGGGCGGGCGTGCGTTTGACCCAAAGGGCAATGTTTTGTTGTTCCTGCATGGCAGCGGGCAAAACCATTTAAGCTATATGCTGCAGGGGCGGTTTTTTGCAAATCGTGGCTGGCAGGTTCTGGTGCCGGATATGCCTGCACATGGGTTGTCGAACGGGGTGGCTTTGATATCAATCGGGGATATGGCCGACTGGGTGGTTGAATTGCTGGACGTTTTGGGTGTGCCTGGGGCAAACGTGATCGGACATTCCCAAGGCGGGCTTGTTGGATTGGAGCTGGCGGCGCGTTATCCTGATCGGGTGATGGGCTTGTCGCAAGTTGCGACAGCTTTGGCTATCCCGGTGAATGATGCGCTTTTGGGAATGGCAAAAGACAGCGAACCTGCTGCGATTGCTGCGATGACAGATTGGGGCCATGGAGTGGATGGCCACCGTCATGATCACACAATGCCGGGGCAGGATCATATGAATTATGGCAAGCAGCTGATGGCTGAAAATGCCGCAGGTGCATTATTTGCCGACCTTAGTGCATGTTCAAATTATACGGGCGGTGCCGCGGTAGCGGCCATGATTACCTGCCCGTGCCAATGTATACTGGCTGAAAAAGACAAGATGACGCCAGTGAAATTCGGGTTGGAAATGGCCGCGGCACTGAAGGTTCCAAATCCTGTGATTATAGCCGGTGCGGGGCACATGTTGCCCTCTGAACGGCCAATTGAAGTTAACCGTGTTTTACGGCCGTTTTTTAGATGACCTAAGAGGTGTAAATGTCTGAGTTTAAGAGAATAGCTGTAATTGGCGCGGGTACGATGGGTGCAGGTATTGCGGCGCAAATCGCCAATGCGGGGCAAAGTGTGCTGTTGATGGATTTGCCGAGCAAAGATGATGCATACGGGGTGGTTAATGCTGCTAAGGAACGGTTGTTGAAATCCGATCCGCCCGCCTTGGTAAACAAGAAACGAGCTGATCTGATCGAGCTGGGCAATATCCGTGATGATTTTGACAGGCTGGCGGAATGTGACTGGATCGTTGAAGCGATTGTTGAACGATTGGACATTAAGAAAGAGCTATATACACGCTTAAACAATATAATTTCTGATAATTGTATTGTGACTTCTAACACATCAACCATTCCAATCTCACTACTGGTGGAAGACATGCCCACTGCATTTTGCAAGCGCTTTGCGATTACGCATTACTTTAATCCTGTGCGGTATATGCGCTTGCTGGAACTGGTGCGCGGTGCCGATACGGACGAGGCAGTTATGGACCGTTTGGCGGTTTATAATGATACAGTCATGGGCAAGGGTGTTGTGCGTTGCAATGACACGCCTGGTTTCCTTGGTAACCGCGTGGGCGTATTTGCGCTGCAAGTTGGCATGGATGAAGCGTATAAGCTGGGTTTAAGCGTGGAACAGGCCGATGCGCTGATGGGCCGCCCGATGGGGATCCCGAAAACGGGCGTGTTCGGACTTTATGATCTGATCGGGGTCGATCTGATGTCTGATGTGGTTGATACGCTTGGCGATATTCTGCCCGAAGGCGATGCATTTCATGCAGTTGGCACCAAAGGTAATCCGGTTATGCCGCTAATCCGAGCGATGGTTGCAGACGGATTTACCGGCAACAAGGGCAAGGGCGGGTTTTACCGATCTGTTGACGGGCAAGAGCTGGCGGTTGATCTGGCAACGGGCAATACGCGGCCGCGGGTGGCGACTTTGCCCCAAAAAGCAGTGACTGCCGCTGAAAACCAAGCTTTGGGGCGCGAAGTTCTGACGGAACTGATCACAGGAAGCGGGTCGGAAACAGAGTTTTGCCGCCGCATGCTGGGGCGTGTGTTTGCCTATGCTGCTGATTTGATCCCAAGCGTTACGCATAGCCCGCAGGATATTGATGATGCGATGAAGCTGGGGTTCAACTGGGTGCGTGGCCCGTTTGAGATGATGGATGCACTTGGGGCAGGCGTGGCCAAAGCCTTAGTTGTGGAAGCTGGCTTGTCTGTGCCGATGGCATTGGAAGCCTCTGTGCAAAATGGGCTGTTTTATGCAGTGGAGGGCGACAAGCTGACAGTGCGTCTATTTGAACAAGGCAATGAAAGCGGCGTTGCAACACCCGTGGTTTTGCCCGAAGGGACTGTGCGGTTTCATATGTTGAAACGCACGCTGACACCGATAGCACAGAATGAAGCGGCAAGCCTTTATACA
The DNA here is from genome assembly GCA_965261565.1 of Amylibacter sp. GTDB lineage: Bacteria > Pseudomonadota > Alphaproteobacteria > Rhodobacterales > Rhodobacteraceae > Amylibacter. The sequence continues at coordinate 62,766 of CBDHDH010000001.1, read as the reverse complement.
TTACAGGGTGATTTGCGACTGATTGAGTTCCATTCAAAAGCCAATGCGCTGACAGGGGCCTCGATGGAAATAGTTGCGGCAGCAGCAGAGGATCATGGCAAGGGTATTTTGGTGCATAATGACGCGCAGCATTTTTCGGCTGGCGTTGATTTAAACCGTTTTCGCGCATTCATTGAAAGTACTGACTGGAATGGGATGAATGGTTTTCTGAATGATTTTCAGCAAGCGGTAAAAGCGTTGAAATATGCGCCGGTTCCTGTTGTAGGTGCGCCATCCGGACTTAGCCTGGGGGGTGGCTTTGAGGTATTGCTGCATTGCGACATGGTTGTGGCGCACACCAACACGGTTTTCGGGCTGGTTGAAACCAGTGTCGGCGTTGTGCCGGGTGGCGGCGGTGTTAAAGAAACACTTTGGCGGTGGTTTAAGGCCACGGGTAACTGGGAAAAAGCGGCTTGGAACACTTGGATGCAGATCGGCTACGGACAAATAGGTAGCAGCCCGGATATGTCGGCACGATATCAGTATTTTCTGCCCAAACGCGATATTGAGGTGATTAATCGTGACAAGTTGGTTGTTACCGCGACCAATGCTTTGCACGATATGCAAGCAGATTATATGCCGCCTACAGCCCCCGTGTTTGAATTGCCCGGTCGTGGATTATTGACGCGCATGTCTGACTTTATGCAAAAAGGTGTGGATGACGGGTTGTTCTTTCCGCATGACAAAACCGTGGCAATGCAAGTGGCGACGATTGTGGTGAATGTGGATGGGGATGATAGCTTGCAACAAAGCGAGCAGGATTTGTATGATCGCGAACGGGCTGCGTTTTTGGTCTTGGCTAAAACCAAGGAAAGCCACGCGCGGATTGCAAGCCTGTTGGACAAGGGCCAAGCTGTCAGAAATTAGGGAGACTTAGGGTGGACGCAAATAAATATGAATGCTTCGATCGGAATGCGGCGAACTTTGTGCCACTTTCGCCGTTATCGTTTCTGAAACGAACGGCCCTGATCTTTCCCGATAAACCAGCGACAGTTTATGGGGCGCGCCACTATAGCTGGGGGCAGGTTTATGAGCGGTGCAGGCGTTTGGCTGCGGCCTTGAATGCGCGCGGGATTGGCAAGGGGGATACGGTTTCAATTATCTCGGCTAACTTGCCTGAGATGGTGGAAGCGCATTTTGGCATTCCGATGTCGGGGGCGGTGTTGAACACGATCAACACGCGGCTGGAAGCCGAAACCATTGCCTATATTCTGGAGCATGGTGAGGCGCGGGTGGTGATTATTGATGCGGAATTATCCCCCGAAGGGGTAAAGGCAATTGCGCAGTTGAACAATCCTGATCTGTTGGTGATAGACCTTTTGGACCGCCAAGCCTGCGATAATCCAAAAGCAATCGGTGAGATGGATTATGAGACGTTTCTGGCAACAGGCGATCCGAATGTTGAATGGGATATGCCGGGTGATGAATGGGATGCTATTGCGCTGAACTATACATCTGGCACGACAAACAAACCCAAAGGTGTGGTTTACCATCACCGTGGGGCTTATTTGATGGCGATTGGCACCGTTTCCGACTGGTCTTTGCCACGGCACCCGAAATATCTGGCAATTGTGCCGATGTTTCATTGCAATGGTTGGTGTCATTCATGGTCGATGGCGGCTGTGGCTGGTACAATTATATGCACGCGGGTTGTGACGCCTACAGTGATATATGATGCAATAGATAAGCATAATATCAGCCATTTTGGTGGTGCGCCGATTGTGTTGGGTATGATTGTGAATGCGCCTGATGAGGATCGCATACCGTTTGATCATGTGGTGGAAATTTTTACGGCAGGTGCGCCGCCACCTGCGGCCATTCTGGAAGGTATTGAGGCACTTGGCTTCAATGTTACCCATGTTTACGGACTGACCGAAACTTATGGGCATACTTTGATGTGTGCGTGGAATTCGGATTGGGACGGGCTGGATACCTCTGCACGCTCTGAAATGAAAGCCCGCACCGGGGCCATTATGGTGATGATGGAAGATATGCGCGTGGTGGATACGGACACGATGACGGATGTGCCTGCTGATGGGAAAACCATTGGTGAAATTTTGCTGCGTGGTAATGCGACGATGAAAGGCTATCTGAAGAACGCACAAGCCACGGCTGAAGCATTTGAAGGTGGCTGGTTTCATACGGGCGATCTGGCGGTGATGCACGAAAACGGCTATGCGCAGGTGAAGGATCGCTTGAAAGATATCATTATTTCTGGCGGCGAAAATATATCGTCGGTGGAAATCGAAGGGGCGTTGCATCGCCACCCTGCGGTATCTTTGGCGGCTGTGGTTGCCAAGGCGGATGAAAAGTGGGGTGAGGTGCCTTGTGCGTTTGTGGAACTGAAAGAAGGTGCGCAAGCCACTGAGCAGGAAATCATTGATTTTTGCCGTCAGCATTTGGCCGGGTTCAAGCGGCCGAAGCAGGTGATATTTTGTGAACTGCCGAAGACCGCTACGGGAAAAATCCAGAAGTTTGAGCTGCGAAAATTGCTGTAAAAACCAATGTCCCAGTTGGGACATCTCTCAACATATTGATATAATGTATGAAATTACATCTATCGTAAATATCAAGCTCAAATCTATAAATCGTTCCATGCGACTATAATTCCCCCAGTGTATAGAAAGATGATATTTGTCATGTAATGCGCAAAATGGAATTATGCGGACAGATATGCCGTTCTATGGAACGGGCTCAACGCACAGTTTTGAGGATTCCAAAAAATGGTATAGTGTGCTGGTCATCCCCAATTACGGGGCTTAGGAGGGTTGTAATGGTCGAAGACAACGAGAACTTAAGCAGCGTCTATAACGCGAAAGACGCAGAAGCCACGCGCTCTGCTTATGAAGGTTGGGCGGAAGGTTATGATGCTGAAAACCTTGGTAACGGATATAGGGTTCCGGGGATAGGATGTTCATTGATAGCACGTCATGTTAGCCTTAGTGCAGGGCCAATATACGATGCGGCTTGTGGAACGGGGATCATTGGCGGAATGTTGGACCTAATCGGGTATAAGAGTATTGTTGGTTCCGATCTGTCGCCAGCCATGCTTGAACTGGCCAAGCCTCAAAAATCTTATCAGCGGCTTTATGAGCATGATCTGGGTGATGTCCTTCCAGAAGGTGATAATTCATTCGCCGCAGTTACTTGTTTCGGATCACTCGGCCCCGGCCACGCTCCGCCAAAGTGCATGGATGAGTTTGTTCGAATTACCCAGCCGGGAGGTCACATCATTTTTAATACACGCGCAGAAACGTACCCTGAACAAGAACTGAAGCAAAAGGTTGATGCGCTTACCAAAACTGGAGCTTGGGAACTAGTTGATCAATCACCGATTTTTCGCTCGTATTATTTCATAGAGCCAGATGTTACCTCACAGGTCTATGTGTACAAAGTCACTTAAGCAGCCATGCAAGTCAGCATCCATCTTGGTATATTCGGGCTCAATCCGGCCGCTCTCGGCACTTCGAACGAGCGGCCGCTTTCGTTAGCGTACTATCCTGCCCCTACCGGAGCAGGCCCTGATCAGGGTCAAGTCTATGAATTGTTCCAAGGAACTATAATTCCCCCAACGTGCAGAAAGATGACATTCGTCATATAATGCGCAAAATGGAATTATGCGGACAATTCTGCCGCTCGCTGCGTGCGCACCAATGTCTGCTTTTTAGTGCAATGCAGCGACCCGTGTGAGGCGCAGCACATCGAAGTATGAGCTCATATCTGTCGTTGTCGATAAATCGCATGTGGCGTGCAAGAATTTCAATTGGTTGATGGTGGACCAATCTCTAAGCACCTTCGGTTTTGATCGATGAGTGGTGGAAATACCGCCATTTTTATGTTTCAGTTCCCATCAAGAAATGTGAAGGGTATTCGATTGCGACTGAAAACATCAATACCACAACATGGACTGTCCGAATTGGATCAAGCCCACTTTGACGTTGCTATTATTGGCGCCGGAATAAATGGCGCCAGTGCCGCTCAACATCTCAGCGCAGCCGGATATCGTGTGCTTGTGGTCGATCAAGGTGATTTTGCCAATGGAGCAACCAGTCGATCCAGTCGCCTACTTCATTGCGGGCTGAGGCATTTGGCGTCGGGATCTGGGTTTTGGCAAACATTGATGCGCCCCAAGCATTTGGCCATGTCTCTAAAAACTGTCCGAGATGACATGCTGGCCAGAGACGAGATTGTTCATACGATCCGGGACCGAATAAAGCCGTTCAACTTCTGTTTGCCTATCTACGCAGATGACCAATATGCACCTTGGCATTTGGATGCAGCGTTTGCGGCACTGAGGATGACAAGCCCATTAGGGGTGCCATTGGACTATCGCCGGTATCGTCCAAAACAAATGGACCAAGTTCAAATCAGTCCTTGGCTCCGCGACCCAGAAAAATTGCGCAGTGTCGCTGTGTTCCGGGAATATCTTTTTGACTGGCCAGAGCGAATTGCGTTGGATGCACTGCTTGATGCGCGCCAGTTGGGTGCAACCATTCGCAACTACACGCGGATCGTAGATCTGAAGAGACATCAAAAAGATGCGCGATGGCACATGACACTACAATCGACCGAGCAGCACTCTCTGGGTGGTGCCCAGTCAACCAACGTCACCGCAGACCTTGTCCTCAATCTGGCAGGGGCTTGGGTCGACGAAGTGATAGCCAAGACCGGTTCAAATGCAGTTCCTAAATGTATGGGCATGAAGGGTATCCACATTGCAGTGCGCCTGCCTGATGAATTTTCAGACTGGGGGGTGTTCACCTATAACAGCCTCGGCGAACCGCTCTATTGCCTTCCATTTCGCGGCATCCATTATGTTGGTCTGACGCGCACACCGTTTGAGGGCAATATTGCCGGGGTTTCTGCAACAAATAGCGAAATCGACTGGATGATTTCAGAAACCAACCGATGCCTTCCCAAGCTTGCACTAATGCGCAACGATGTGCTGTTTACATGGGCTGGCGTCAATCCGTTGACACACGATCCAAAAGAGCCACTGGGAAGTCGCGAAATCAAGTTGCATGATTTGGAGAGCGATAGAATGCCCGGCATGCTGACATTAACAGGCGGGCCGATAATGACCCACAGGCGTGTTGCTAAAAAATTGACTAAAGAGATTTTGGGTCGGCTTAAACCTTCCGGCAGGCCAAATACGATAGAATACAGCGGCGCCCAAACGATATTTGATCACAGCCTTGAGGATGATGTTGGTGGCGTCGGAAAAATACTTGCCACAGAGGTTGAGCGCTGTGCGCGCGACGAGATGCCCGCCAGTTTGTCTGATCTGCTTATGAGACGGTTGGGATTGGGGTGGGAGCCTGATCAAGGGGTCAGTCAAGCGCGCTCAATTGCCGAGATTGCGGCGCCACATCTGGGCTGGTCGGAGGCAAGAATTGAAGACGAACTGGTTGCATATCAAGCCCTATTGGACAATACCCGCCGAAAACCAGTTTCTTGATCATACATTTGAATTCTGGCAAAAACTTATTACTTGGAAATGGCAATACTCAATAGTGAATGGCGGGTTTACACATTTTCTCCAGTTTGGCTGCATTGCAGAAAACCGGTAGTTCGGGCTCAACCCAGCAGTTTCCGGCACTTCGAATGAGCGGCCTCTTTCGTTAACATGTTATCTTACCCGCTACCGAGACAGGCGCCGATCGGGGCCAAGTCTATTTATTGTTTCAAGGGACTCTAATTTCTCCATCGTGCGTAAAAATGACGTTCGTCATGTAATGTACACAAGGGAACTATGTGGGACAAAGCTGCCATTTATGTACGACAAAATTGAGTGTTGGAATAATTTGATTGCCAAAATTGGCGTCTTGGAACATAGTGTGAACATCATTAAAACATACGAGGCGTATTATGCAAGATTTAACGCACTACCTTCCCGGCATCTTTCTTGCGTATACCGCTTTTCTTTTGGCGATTGCGAGTCCCGGACCTAATATTCTTGCGGTGATAGGAACATCAATGGGGATGGGACGGCAATCTGGAATTTCTCTAGCTTTGGGCGTGGCCAGTGGGTCCTTCACATGGGCGCTTCTGACTGTGTTTGGATTATCGGCTATCTTGGCAACCTATGCGTCTGCACTCTTGTTGATAAAAATATTTGGCGGTGCATATTTGCTATGGCTTGCATACAAATCTTTTAAATCTGCGGCATCCGTGCATGATATTGAGGCAAAAGAATTGGCAGGAGGTCACCGCACTCTGTTTGGGTACTTCAAACGCGGATACATTATCCAGATGACAAACCCAAAAGCAGCGTTGGCATGGATAGCCATTATTTCTTTGGGTTTACAGGAAGGTGCACCGCTTTGGGTTGGTGCAGTGATAGTCGTTGGCACCTTCATTTTATCAATAGACCCGATTCACAATAGGGTCGAATATTTTTAGACACAAGTATCCCCACCCGTTTTGTCAAACTGTTTTCAAATTCATATTTGCGAGTGCTCCGACATTCTTGGCAATCATGTTTTGTTGTTGGTTGTTGCGGTGAATATCCGAAAATATATTGAACTTTTTCATGCGGCCAATACCGTGCTCTACGCCAATGCGTAGTTTTGAATGCCATGTATTGTATTCTTGTTCTTCTTTCGTAAGTGGTTTTTTCTTTGATGTTTTCAGGGGGATTTCCAGTGATGTCCCCAGATATCCTAAATCCCCAAGGGTAAGTATATCAGGGGGCCTATCCACGCGGGTCTCATCATAAATACGCTTGTCATGTTTGCGCCCGTCATGGGCGCATCCAACAGCCAGTATACACTTCTTGTCATCTGTGATGATCTGGTGGGACGCCGTGTGCTTCTTTTTCTTGCCAGAATATTTTGCTTTTCGAGCCGAGGGCTTCCCGGGCCGTTGAACTGGACGCTCAGTACCATCAATCATCAGGTAAAGCAGATCAGCCTTTTCCACTTCCGACAACTTTACTTTACGTTCAGGCATCCGAAAATGGCCTGCCATCAACTCTGTCATGGCTTGAATGCGGCGGCAAACTGTCGGAGAGGATACATTGAATACAAGCCCCATAAAAGCATGGCTGGTATAGGTTCGGTAATACATCAGGCAGAGCAGAAGCTGTTCTGCGAACTCCAGGCGATAGTTCATCCCACCCCCAATCGCACGTTGCCTGTCTTTGCGGGACAGGCGTTTCTCCTCACTTTTCAACCAGATCGGATGAAGTGTCGCAACCAGGGCGTTGAAATCTGTAAGGCGGATGCCCGATAGTCGAAAAAACAATGCAGGTTGTGCACTTAAAATCTTCAAAGCTTTCATAAAATGATACCTCCAGGCACTTCCTCGCATAAAAATAACCTATTGTGAAGCAGGTCTAATAGCTATCCACATACTATATGCTGTGGCCTTTTCTACCCCAGCCATGGTTCGTCTGTACGGTAAATCGCGGCGTGTCATCCAAGGGGTTCTTGGAACGTTTTTCGCATTTGCGGGTCTTCGCCTGCTGACAAGCCGAAGTTGAGCCACGATGTCCTATAATGACCCTGCCGCTTCAAATTTGAATGAAGGGTTCTCTGCATTTCAAACGAATGGCCTTTTTAGTTAGCATACTCTCTTGTTCACTACCGGGTCAGACGCCGATCGGGGCCAAGTCTATTTATCCTTTCAGGTGGTTCAATCCTTGATGGGGTATCGGTCAGCTTCCTCGAAGACGTCGATAACACGTGTTCCTGATTTAATCAGAGCCCCATGTTCGACCCCAGCCGGGATAGAATAGCTATCACCGGCCTTATAGACCTTTGTTTTTCCACCAATGGTGAATTCGATTTCCCCTTCCACAACAGTGCCCCACTGAGCGCCGTGCGAATGTGTGGGAAGTTCCATATCCTTAAGGAAATGGAAGAAGGCCACCAGGCCAGCATCTGATCGTACCACCGCTGTTTGTACGACATCTTCGGGGAATGGCACGTCAATACTAGGAAACGCTTTGATGAAATCTGGGTAGGGCATAATGAGTTCTCTTTCGCAATATGTTAAAGCTTAGTATCTATGTGATTACACTTTACCAGCGCCGCTCACTATTTGCAATTTGCACGGCAGCTTTCGTTAGCGTATTATCTTGCCGTCTACCGGATCAGGTTCAAGTCTATTTATTTTTCCAAGGGGTAATAATCGCCCTTGAACTTTGATTACATTCCCCCAACGTGTCGAAAAATGACATTCGTCATGTAATCCGCAAAATGGAATTGTGCGGGCCAAACCTGCTATATACTTTCGATGGCAAATGTCGCCTTTAGAGAAGATATTACTTCATGGATGCGTCAATCATTTTAGTACAGAACACCCTCCTTTGAAAGGGAATAGATGAAAAACTGTGTAATCATAGGTGCTGGTAACGGCGTAAGCGAAGCCGTTGCGCGTCGGTTTGGAGTAGCCGGATATCAAGTTGGTCTAATATCTCGGACCGAGAAAAATCTTCAAATGCTGTGCGATCGCCTGTCTAGCAGCGACATCACTGCTTTTTGGGCTGCCGCTGATGCAGGCAACCCTACTGAGCTGAAATATGCTTTATCGCGGCTCTTGGAATATATGGGTGAATGCGACGTCCTAATCTACAATGCTGCCGTGCTAAAATCGGCAAACCCTTTAGATTTGTCGACAGACCAGATTGCCGCAGAGTTTGAAGTGAATGTTTTAGGCGCACACCGCGCAGTAAGTTTGGTTGTGCCTAGTATGATAAAGAGGGGCAGTGGTGCCATCCTCTTCACAGGGGGTGGATTATCACTTGAACCTTTTCCCGAATGGACGTCCTTAGCCATGGGCAAGGCAGCACTTCGAAGCCTTGCCATATCCCTTTTCAAGGACCTGTCACCAAAAGGTATTCACGTTTCGGTATTGGCAATATGCGGCATCGTAGCTCCTGGCGGGCCATTCGACCCCGAAAAGATTGCGGAGGAATACTGGCGGATCGCGACTGCTCCAAATGGTGTGGAAGATCGCGAAGTTGTATTTCAACCATGCGGCACCGACCCGTTTTACAATGACCCCGAAGGTCTTCATACCTCAACATCAGTGCTGCCTGAACATGTAAGTTACTGAGGATATTCAGACTAAAGCCGATTTTTGTCATTTTGCACGCTGCAGCCGCTTCGGGTTCAATCCAACCGCTCTCTGCACTTCGAACGGGCGGCCGCTTTCGTTAGCGTACTACCCTGCCTGCTACCGGAGCAGACCCTGATCAGGTTCAAGTATATTTATTGTTTCAAGGGGATCGTAATCCCTCTTGAAATTTGATCAAATTCCCCCCAACGTGGCGAAAAATGGAGGCTCCTTATGACTGTTCGTAAAAACTCACCCGAAGCGCGTGATATCGCATATCATTTTCATTCATATACTAATGCGGTCACGCATGCGCAGGTTGGTCCGAAGATCATTGAAAGCGGTGACGGGATTTATGTGACCGACAGTGAGGGCAATAAATATATCGAGGCAATGGCTGGGCTTTGGTCTACAGCTTTGGGATTTTCCGAACAGCGTTTGGTCGATGCGGCCACCAAACAGATGAAGGCTTTGCCCTATTATCACAATTTTGCGCATCGCAGCCACGGGCCGGTGATTGATCTGGCAGAAAAACTGATCGGCATTGCGCCGGTTCCGATGTCAAAAGTGTATTTTACCAATTCGGGTTCCGAAGCCAATGACACGGTGATGAAAATGCTGTGGTATCGTGCGAATGCGATGGGGCAGCCTGAGCGCAAGAAATTCATCAGCCGTGTTCGCGGTTATCACGGGGTGACAATTGCTTCGGCCAGCCTGACGGGATTGCCAAATAACCACCGTAGTTTTGATCTACCGATTGCTGGTGTGTTGCACACATCTTGCCCGCATTACTGGCGCGAAGGGCTGGTCGATGAAACCGAAGAAGAGTATGCCACGCGCTGTGCGGCAGATTTGGAAGCGATGATCGTTTCGGAAGGGCCGGAAACTATCGCGGCGATGTTTGCGGAACCTGTTATGGGGGCAGGGGGCGTAATTGTGCCGCCTAAGACTTATTGGGAAAAGGTGCAGACGGTTCTGGCGAAGTATGAAATTTTATTGGTCGCGGATGAGGTGATTTGCGGATTTGGCCGGACGGGAAAAATGTTCGGCTCGGAAACTTTCGGGCTGAAGCCTGATGTTATTGTGATGTCAAAGCAGATTACCTCTACCTATTTTCCGTTTTCGGCATTGATGATAAATGATCGGGTTTATGAGCCTATTGCCGAAGAATCCGGCCGTATTGGTGTGTTGGGGCATGGCTATACAAGCGGGGCGCATCCTGTGGGGGCGGCGGTTGCTTTGGAAAACCTTAATATTATTGAAGAACGCGGTTTGGTTGCGCATGCGGCAGATTTGGGTGTTTTGTTTCAAAAAAGCCTGCGTGAATTTGAAAGCCACCCGTTGGTGGGTGAGGCACGTGGTGTGGGCTTGATCGGCGCATTGGAGTTGGTGACAGACAAGGCGGCCAAGAAAGGTTTGGACGCGCCCGGTCAATTGGGTGCGTTGGGCAATACGGCGTTTCTGGAAAACGGCGTGATTTCGCGTAATATGTATGATGCTATGGCATTTTGTCCGCCGCTAATTATCACTGAAGATCAGGTTAAGGACATGTTTAACCGTGTTGAAAGTGCCTTGGATAAAGTTGCTAAGGACGTTCTATAACTGACCCGTTTTAAACAGGTGATCGGCAATGGCAAAAGCGGAGGTGGCAGCTGGCGATGGGGCGTTGCAGATGTGAACGGACCGGGCGGTTTTCTTGATCAGAAAATCGTCGATCATGTTGCCTTGCCGGTCAACGGCCTGTGCGCGGATGCCTGTGCGATAGGGCTGTAAATCTTCAACCGAGATTGTGGTGCAGTAGCGATACACCTCTTTCATATAAGCCGATTTTGACAAGCTGCGCTTCAGTTCCGATATGCCTGCGGCTTTGAACTTGTTGATCAGTTTCCAAAACCCCGGATAGGAAATGGTACGCCATGTATCAGTGGGCTGAAAGAACGAGCGTTCATAATCTTCACGCCCCAAAGACAGCACCGCGTTTGGGCCAACGGTTGTATAGCCACCAACCATTTTCGTAAGATGAACACCCAGAAAAGGCAGCCCAGGTTTAGGGACGGGGTAAATCAGGTGATTGACGATTGCATTGTGTTTTTCGGCCAGTCGGAAATATTCGCCGCGAAAAGGCAGAATGCGAAAATCATTTGCAAGACCCATCATATCGGCCAGACGATCCGCTTGCAGACCAGCACAAACGATCAGTTGCGCGGCTTTTATTGCACCTTGTGAGGTTTCAATAATGGTTTCATCACTGAGTTCCCGCAAACCAGCCACTGCGGCACCGAATTGAAAGGTAACGCCTTTTGCCGTGAGCAACTCAACCAGTTTGTGACAGATGCCTGCATAATCAACGATACCTGTGGTGGGTGAAAGGATTGCTGAAACGCCCTTAATGTTTGGCTCTATTTCAGCCATTTGTGCACCACTGATGTGTTTCACCTGAATGCCGTTTTGCTGGCCCCGCGCGTATAACCCGCCCAAACGCGCGGCTTCATCTTTATCAACCGCGACAATCAGCTTGCCGCATTGTTCAAATGCAACCTGATGCCTGGTGCAAAAATCAATGATCGTCGGCACGCCTTTACGGCAAAGCGTGGCTTTCAAGCTGCCGGGAGTATAATAGACGCCCGCATGTATCACACCGGAGTTGCGACCCGTTTGATGTTGGGCCGGGCCTGTTTCCTTATCAATAATAATCAGGCGGGAAGCGGGATGTCTTTTGGTTAGTTCATACGCAATGGTCAGGCCGATAATACCTGCCCCGATGATGCAATAGTCGTAGGGTTTTGCGGCCAATTATCCCATCCCGATCATAAACGAATATCCTTTTACACCATTGTTGGCACTTTATAAGTGATCATCTGTGCCAAACAAGCATTCATGTTCGGAAAACCTGAAAGTGGAAAATATATATTCACTTTTTATCTGAATGGGATTAATGGCTGCATGTGTAAGGTTTATTATTTATCTTTCAGAGATAATATTTGATACACCGAACCTATCTATCATGTTTTTGAAAGCTGCATCCTATATGCACATATCATCTTTTATTCCTGATTATACTTGGGTTTCCAATTTAAATGGAAGACGTGTATCTGCGGATGCATATGCGGGCTTTATCAATGCAGCGATAGTCTTGCCCCAAGGTGTGGCGTTTGCCACCATCGCAGGATTGCCGCCTGAATACGGGCTTTATACGGCTATGATTACGGCGGTAGTGGCCGCGATTTTAGGCTCTTCGATGATTATGATTTCAGGGCCGACCACTGCAATCTCTGCAGTGCTGTTTGCCACGTTGAACGGTATGGCTGTGCCAGAAACCGCGCGTTATATAGAGCTGGCATTGATGATGACCATTCTGGTTGGATTGTTTCAGATCGCCGCAGGCTTTGGGCGGTTAGGTGGGTTGGTATCGTTTGTTTCGCATTCGGTGATGACTGCGTTCACGGCTGCGGCTGCGGTTTTAATTGCGGTTAGCCAACTGGCTGGAGCATTGGGCCTGCATGTAGAGCGTGGCGGTAATGTATTGGAACGGTTGGTGCAGTTGTTTGAGCATATAGGCCAAGTAAACCTATTGGCGCTGATGATTGCAGCGGTTACTTTGGTGACCGCGATAGCATTTCAAAAGCTATCCCCCAAACTGCCGGGATTTTTGTTTGCATTACTGGCAGGAGCGTTTTTTGCTTGGTTTATGGGTGCGCCTGACAAAGGCGTTTCAATGGTGGGTGCGCTGCCGCCACTGGCATTAGAGTTCACACCGCCTACCGGTGTTCTGCGTGATATAGGGACATTGGCACCCGGAGCGGCCGCGATTGCGCTAGTGGGGTTACTGGAGGCGATTTCTATTGGGCGGGCTTTTGCGGTGCGCCGAAAAGAGGCGTTTGATGCCAATCAGGAAATGATCGGGCAGGGGATGTCTAATGTTGTCGGCGGATTTTTCCAATGTTATGCGGGTTCGGGGTCTTTCACGCGAAGCGGGTTGAATGCGGCGGTTGGTGCGACCTCACCTTTATCCGGTATTTTTGCCAGTTTGTTTTTGGGCCTTATCCTTTTACTCATTGCCCCGCTTGTTGCCTATATTCCAACACCGGCAATGGCAGGCCTGATCTTGTTTGTGGCGTGGAAACTGATTGATGTAAATGAGATCCGCCACATTGCGACATCTAAAAGCCCTGAAACAGTTATCTTGTTACTGACCTTGAGCGCAGGATTGTTCATTGAGCTGGATTTTGCGATTTATGTTGGGGTTATAGCTTCTTTATGCGTATTTATCTATGATAGTGCGCGCCCTGAATTACCGATCACTGCGCCTGTTTCGATGCCTTCCGGGGAACGTAAGTTCCGCGATGTGGTCGCCCATGATATTGAACAATGCCCGCAACTGGTAACCTTTCGTCTGGATGGGCCGCTTTATTTTGGTTCGGTTGAACATGTAGAGCATAAGATCAAAAAGATGCGCCGCGAAAATCCCAAGCAAATTCATATGATCCTGTACCTGAAGGGTGTTGGTAAGATTGATCTGGCAGGCGCTGATTTGTTGATTGATACGATTAGGGAAGTGAAAACCAAAGGCGGCTCATTTCGCATTGTTGCCCTGTTTCCGCCGTTGATCAGCAGTTTGCGCAAATTGCATGTAATAGATGAGCTGGGCGAAGATCATTTATTCAGTTCTAAGGGTGAAGCTGTATCTGATGCTACAAAGGATTTGAACCGGAAGATCTGCAAGATTTGCCTGAAGGATGTGTTTCGCGAATGCGATGAAATTCGCGATGAGGTTACTGGCTGATCAGGGTGTGACCGTTACTGTATACCCTGTTAATTCATGGGTGTATTCAGAACCCGGTTCTTTGTCTGTAACGAGTTGTAAATTACTATTTAGGCCTGTGATTTTAACCATGTCGCGCGCATTGACCGTTGAGAACTTTGAGTGATCAACAACAAAGATGGAATTTCGGGCGATAGACGACATTGCCTTGGCAATATCCGCTTCACATTGCTCATTTACAAGAAATCCGCGTTTCGGGTGAACTTGAGCTGCTGTAAGGATGCTTGCGTGGACTTCCATACGCTCAATCGTATCAAAGGCCGCGCGATCAAAGGCGGCGCCGTCGTGATCACGCAATTGCGTGCCTGCCATGAACACACGGTTGCCGGGCATCATCGAAAGCGTGCTGGCGACATAGGCAGAGTTGGTAACGATAGTCAGGTTGCGTTTTATCCGCAGGGCTTGGGCGACAAAGCCTGCCGTTGAGCCGGTGTCTATCGCAAGACTTTGACCGTCTTTAACCATATCGGCAATTTTGGCCGCCAAAGCGGCTTTTGCAGCACGATTATGCTGCATACGGGTTTGGAAGGGGGCGGTCATCGGGTTTTCAACCGCCTTGATCGCACCGTGGATTTTCTGCACCTGCCCGCTGGCAACCATCGGTTTGATGATCCGCCGCACAGTTTGATCGGAAACACATAGCAAATCAGACATTTCCGCTACTGTCATGGTGCCGCGCAATGCAACAGCGCTTTCTATTTGTTGGGTATATTTGCTCATCTCATTGTTATCATGCCTGTTGGGCGGCTTAATATCAACATAAATAAACAAAATATGTTGTATTATGTTGAAATTCATAGTTACCTGACCAAAAAGGATTCTGTGAAATGTCACAACATTCGGTAAAGCATTTAATCATTGGCGGTGGCATTATTGGTTGTTCCATCGCTTATCATCTGGCGAAAAGTGGTGAAAAGGATGTGGTGCTGCTAGAAAAAGCATCATTGACCGAAGGGGCCACTTGGCATGCGGCGGGTTTGGTTGGGCAATTGCGGTCTTCGCGCAATACCACGCGAATGCTAAAGCGTTCAGTTGCGATGTATGATCAGTTAGAAGCTGAAACCGGCATGGCGTTTGACTGGAAAAAAGTTGGCAGCCTGCGTTTGGCCGCAACCAAGGAACGGTTGCTGGAGGCAAAACGCCTGACTACGATGGCGCGCAGTTTTGATCTGGATATGGAAATGATTACGCCTGATGAGGCGAAAAAGTTGTTCCCTTATATCGATGCGACAGGTCTGGAAGGGGCGGCGTTTATACCGTCGGACGGGCATGTTGACCCTGCCAGTTTATGCCAAGCTGTGGCAGCAGGTGCGCGTAAATATGGCGCACAGATCAAGCAGGGTGTGACGGTTCTGGATTTTGAAATCACGGACGGGCGCATCACCAAAGTGATAACCACGGACGGGGATTATCAGGCTAAAATTGTTGTGATGGCGGCAGGCATGTGGAGCCGCGAATTGGGGGCGAAGCTGGGCATTCATGTGCCAGCTTGTGCGGTAGAACATCAATATATCGTCACAGAACCTTTGCCTGATATTGAGTTGGTCAAAGGCCTGCCAAGCCTGCGCGACCCTGAACGTTTGGTGTATTACAAACCGGACGCAGGCGGGCGGCTGGTAATCGGGGGGTATGAAGAAGATACTTTGCCCTTTGGCGACAAAGGTATTCCGGGTGAGTTTGTACGCCAGTTACTACCTGACAATCTTGATCGTTTCGGGCCCTTGGCGGAACTTGCGGCAGAGGTGACGCCTGTATTGAACGAGGTAGGTATTCGCACCGTTATTAACGGGCCGATCCCCTATTCGGCAGATGGTGATTTTGTCATGGGCTGGGCGCCTGATTTTGACAACCTGATGATGGCGACAGGCTTTCTTTACGGTATTGCTGCGGGCGGTGGTGCAGGTGAGATGATTGCGGAGTGGATTGTGGACGGGCGGCCAAGTCTGGACTTATGGCCGCTGGATTGCCGCCGTTTCGGGCCGCATCACGGCGCACGTGCGTTCATGTATCCGCGTGCGGTAGAGCATTATGCGCATCACTATAAAATGCGCTATCCGGGGCAGGAACATGAAACCGTGCGCAATATGCGCCTGTCGCCGCTTTATCAGCGGTTGAAAGATCATGGGGCGGTTTATGGGTCTAAAAACGGTTGGGAACGGCCGTTGTGGTTTGCGCCTGAAGGGGTGGAACCGGTGGATCAACTGGATTTCCTGAACCCCGGTTGGCACGCATTTGCAGCAAAAGAACATGAGGCGGTGCGCAAAGATGTTGCCCTGATTGATCAGTCAAGTTTTGCCAAGTTTGAAATGGTGGGCGTGGGTTCATTGGCATTGCTGCAAAAATTGGCGGCATGCAATATGGACAAACCTGATGGCACAGTGATTTATGCGCAGCTGTGTAACGATGCAGGCGGGATCGAAGCGGACTTGACCATTACGCGGCTGGGGCAAGACCATTTTTATATTGTCACTGGATCAGGTTTTGGAACCCATGATGCTGACTGGATAAGGCGGCATATGCCCAAAGATGGGTCTGTGCATTTAATCGAGGTGACTTCAGCGCGAGCGGTGATCAACATTTGCGGGCCAAAGGCGCGCGATGTCTTGCAAGTGGTTTGTGAAAACGATGTCTCGAATGCGGCGTTTGCATTTGGCACGGCGAAAAATGTGATGATCGGCGCGGCGCCCGTGCGGGCGGTGCGCATCGGGTTTGTCGGGGAACTTGGATGGGAGTTGCATGTACCAACCGAGTTTGCAGCGCATGTTTATGACGCGTTATGGGATGCAGGGCAGGGTGCGGGTATTCGTGATGTTGGCTACCGCGCTATTGACAGTTTGCGGATGGAAAAAGGGTACTTGTATTGGTCAGGTGATATTTCGCCTGATTATACGCCGATTGAAGCGGGGCTGGGATTTCGTGTGCATTTAAAATCGGGTGGTGGTTTTATCGGACGCGATGTGTTGGCAGCGCAAAAGGCCGCGGGGGTAGATCAAAAGCTTTGCACCTTTGTGGCTGATAAAGCCCTGCCGCTTTATGGTGGAGAAACCGTTTTGCTGTACGGCGAAGTGGCGTCTTTGGTGACAAGTGCGGGGTTTGGCCATACGGTTGGGCAGATGATAATGTTTGCATATCTGCCAAAAGAGCTGTGGGATCACACTGCATTCGAAATAGAGGTATTCGGGGACAGGTCCCTGATCACCCGCGTAGACGGACCGCTTTATGACCCACAAAATGATAAGCTGAAAGCGTAAGGGAGATTTATATGTCTGAACATGATGAAACGGTAATTGCGGCTATGCGCAATGCGCCCGGATTTGAAAATGTGGATGCTGGCGATTGTAAGATCACCCGCTTGGGCGGGTTGACCAATCTGGTGCATCTAGTGGAAACGGGTGTACGAAAGATCATTGTGCGCATTCCGGGTGAAGGTACAGAGGAATATATTGACCGCGCGATTGAGATTACTAATGCGAAAGCGGCTTATCGCGCAGGCGTTTCTGCAGAAGTGTTATGGGCGGATGCGGGTACAGGTGTGATGATCTCGGAAGCAATCCAAGAAATTGAAACCATGACGCCTGAGCAGTTTGAAACGCGCGCGGGTTCATCTGCGCGGGCAGGGGTGGCTTTGGCGAAATTGCATGGATCGGGTGAAAGTTTTGAGTTTCGTTTTGAGCTGTTTGCGATGATAGATGACTACCTGAAAATCCTGTCAACGAAGGATGTGGCTTTGCCTGACGGCTATCATGATATTGTTAAAGCGGCAGAGCCTGTGAAAGTTGCATTGGCCGCAAATCCTGCGCCACTTGCACCTTGCCATTGTGATCCTTTGTGTGAAAATTTTCTGGATGACGGTGAAAAGATGTGGATCGTGGACTGGGAATATTCCGGCATGAACGATCCGTTGTGGGATGTGGGTGATTTGTCGGTAGAAGCAGGTATGGATGCGGCACAGGAAATGGCGTTGATGCAGGCCTATTTCGGTGGCATGCCAACTGCCGCAGAACATGGCCGTGTGGTGATCTACAAAGCTATGTGTGATTTGCTTTGGACTTTATGGGGCCTGATCCAACATGCGGATGATAACCCCGCGGAAGATTTTTGGGCCTATGCCACGGGGCGGTTTGATCGCTGCAAAGCCTTGATGAATGATCCTAGCTTTGCATCGCAAGTTGCGGCGGTTAAGGCGGGTTAAGCATCCAGCAATTTTAAAACTTCTGCATGTAATTCAGGCGTGGCAGCCGTGATCACGCGGCCGTCTGATTGCAAGGTCAACGGTTGCCCGTGCCAGTCTGTGATGATCCCGCCTGCGGCTTGGATCAACCCGACCAAAGGCAGGTAATCATAGGGTTCCAGATTGCAATCAACCACTGCATCAATCGTGCCTGCGGCAACCATTGCATGGGGATAGCAATCATAGGCGGTGCGCCGGATATGGGCAGACTTACATAGGCGCACAAAGCGTGCGGGGTCATCCGCGTTTATGTTTTCCGGTTCATTGATATACAGGATGGCTTTGGCCAGTTCCGTGGTTTTTCGGCAGGTGATGGGTACGCCGTTTCTGGTAGCACCCTGGCCTGCGACACCAAGATAAGTTTCATCTAATGCAGGCATTCGTACCAGGCCGATTTGCGGCACGCCCGCATCCAGAAACCCCATCAACATGCCAAAAAGCGGGTTGCCGGAAATGAAAGAACGGGTGCCGTCGATAGGGTCGATGATCCATGAGGCGCCGGACAGATCACCGCTGATGCCGAACTCTTCCCCGAAAATATCATGATCGGGGAAATGTTGCATCAAAGCGTCACGGATGAAACGTTCAGTGTTTTGATCGGCAATGGTAACCGGGCTGTCGTCAGCCTTATCGGTGATGTCCATGGGTGTGCGGAAATATTGCATCGGAATGGCGCTGGCATCCTGCGCGATTTTGCTGGCCACTTGGGACAGTTTGGAAAGATCATAAGTCATGGGGTGAATGGCCTTAGTTTGCTAGGGTGATTTCAGTGGCCCAGCTTTCGCAAGCCTGGGTAATGTCTTTGGGGGGCGGAGCGTCACAGATCAGGTAATCCACCAGATCGGGATTGCCGATGGTCACAGGGGCCACGCGGTTGAACTTTCGGGCATCAGCGGCAATGATGCGGGTCGCACTTTTTGACATGATCAGGCGGGAAAATTTGGCTTCTTCCAGGTCGAACAGCATAAAACCATTTGCGGCATTTATGCCTGCGGCGGACAGAACCGCAAAATCGGTTTGAAAATTATCGGCGAAGTTCATTGCATCAAGCCCGAAAGCACCGCCATCGTGACTGCGCAATTCGCCCCCTGCCATGAATACGCGGTTGTTGTTTCGGGTGGCCAGCTTATAGGCCACGGCAATGGAATTGGTGACGACCAGCAGGTTCTGATGATCGCGCAACGCATCGGCGATATAGGCTGTGGTGCTGCCAATATCCAAAAACAGTGAGCTGCCGTTTGGGATCATTTCCGCAACCTTATGGGCGATGCGGATTTTGGCATCGGGATTCTCGCCAAGACGTTGCTGGAAGCTTGTTTCCTCGGCATTGCCGATAATGCGTGCGCCACCATGCAGCTTTTCAACCGAGCCAACCGTTGCCAGATGTTTGATGTTGCGGCGTACGGTTTCTTCGCTGACATCCAGTGTTTGGGCGATGGTTTGGGTGCGCGCAGAGCCGCCTGACTTTTGCAGAATGCTGAGAATCTCTTGCTGTCTGTGGTTCGGTTGTGGTTTCATAAGAGTGTACTACATCGAAATTTGACGGATTTTAAGGGTTTATTTGTGAAGTCTCTCATAATTTCCCTCAATAAACCACATTAATTTGAAAATAACCCGCATAAAGCAATAATAAATGTTGCTTTATGTTGGATTTTGGCAAACTCTAAAGATACATGATGAAAGGGAGAACGAGATGAAGAAGTATATGGTTACAGCCGCGATGATGACCGCACTAAGCGCCACAGGTGCCAGTGCTGATGTTGAATCGCTGGATCCGATTAAATTGACAACACATGACTGGACTGGGCAGATTATCACCACCACCATTATGGGCGAGGTGCTGAAATCCGCAGGTTATAATATCGAATATGTTCAGGCCGATTATATCGCGCAATTTGCGGGCCTGAAAACCGGTGATCTGGATGTTGCGATGGAGATCTGGGAAACCACCGGGCGTGAAGCCATGGATGAAGCCTTTGCTACTGGTAAAGTGGTGAACATGGGTGAAACCGGCATGGATGCGATCGAAGAGTGGTGGTACCCGGCGTATATGGAAGAGGTTTGCCCGGGCTTGCCCGATTGGAAAGCTTTGAACGATTGCGCGGCAGAATTTTCAACACCTGAAACTGCACCTTTGGGGCGTTATCTGGGCGGCCCGGTTACATGGGGCGGCTTTGATGATGAACGCGTAGAAGCTTTGGGTATGGACTTTGAAGTGGTTCATGCAGGAACAGATGCGGCATTGTTTGCCGAGTTGGAGTCTGCATACCAACGTAAAGCGCCGATTGTTTTGTGGTTGTACTCTCCGCACTGGGCGCCTGCAAAATATGACGGAAAGTTCGTGAAATTTCCTGACTATTCAACGGAATGTTACAATGATGCGTCTGTGGGTATGAACCCTGACGCGGCATATGATTGCGGCAAACCAACGGGGCCGATCTGGAAAGTTGGCTGGGAAGGTGTTGCTAAAAAATGGCCGGGTGCTGCGGCTGCCATTGGTAATTTCACCATCTCGAATGCGGATATGGGTGCCTTGGTGGCGCAGGTTGACTTAGACGGTGCATCTATTGATGACGCGGTTGCGGGTTGGCTGGATGCTAACAAAGCTACATGGTCTACTTGGGTTAAATAATGGCTTGTGGCGGGGCTGCTAAATTAGCCCCGTCCATACGTTTTGTGAAATATCTGAATATTTGAGGTTTCAATGCAACGACCGGTTAAGTTGGATTGCCGTGGGGTGTGGAAAGTCTACGGATCTAGCCCCGCTGAATTTATGCAACGCCATCAAGGCTCACCTAACGATGATGATCTGACCCGTGCAGGTATGATCGGGGCGGTACGCGATGCCAATGTGCAAATCCGCGACGGCGAGATTTTTGTGATTATGGGGCTATCTGGTTCCGGCAAGTCTACGTTGGTGCGCTGTCTGTCGCGCCTGATTGATGCCACGGCGGGGCAAATAGATTTTGAATGCGAAAATCTGTTGGCGATGTCTGAAAAAGAACTGATCGCACTGCGGCGCACGAAAATGGGCATGGTGTTTCAACAATTTGCCTTGCTGCCGCATTTGACGGTTCTGCAGAATACGGCCTTTCCGCTGGAAGTGCAGGGTGTGGATCGTAAGACACGCGAAACCCGTGCGCGTGAAATGGTAGAACTTGTGGGCCTAGGAGGCCGCGAAGATTACTTTCCACGGCAACTATCAGGTGGTCAGCAACAGCGCGTGGGTATTGCGCGATCACTGGTAACAGAACCAGATCTGTGGTTTCTGGATGAGCCATTTTCGGCCCTTGATCCGCTTATTAGGCGCGAAATGCAGGATGAGTTTTTACGCCTGCAAGGGTTGTTGAACAAAACCATCGTTTTTATCACCCACGATTTTGATGAGGCCATTCGGCTGGCTGATCGTATCGCGGTGATGAAAGACGGCCGGATTGTGCAAACCGCCACGCCTGAAGAACTGATTTTAAACCCTGCGGATGAATATGTGGAAGAGTTCACGCTACATATCCCGCGCGCCAAAGTGTTGCGCCTGATTTCGGTTATGACGGCTGGCGTGCCTGATAGTGATTATGCGGGTGATCTGGATGGTAGCTTAAGCGTCGAAGCGGCGGTTGACCGGATTGAAGCGGCGGACAAACCGTTTCGGGTGTTAGACACGAAAGGCAAACCTGTTGGCACAATTGGTGCACAAGCGGTAATAGATGTACTGATCGGACGCAGGCGAACCTGATGCGGATTTGGCGATATATAACGCAGCCTGCACGGCTTTTCTGGCTGGGTCTGTTTTTTATGACATGGGGCCTGTCTGCGAATTCTTTCAGCCTGTATAAGGCATTTGATGCGCGCTGGATCATACGTTACCCGAAAAAATGGGAATTGCCGCTGGCAGATTACATTTCGGACGCGATGAAATGGCTGGTCGAGGATGCTAGTTTTGGCCTGTTCACTTTTCGCGAGTTTACCCGCTTTATTTCCGCAATTATTGAGTGGCCCTATCAAGTGGTGCGCTCTGGTCTGATCGAAGGATTTTCGACAGGGCAAGGCCAACAGGCGGTGGAAGTGGCGCCGGCTTTAAGTTGGGTTGCAATCATCGTGGTTTTGGTGGCTTTGGCGCGCTATGCCAAAGACTGGCCTTTGGCGATCTTGGTGGGCTTGTGCTTTTTCTATCTGGCGATTTTTGGCCAATGGGAAAGTGCTATGATTACTCTGGCCTCGATTGTTATTGCGGTGCCGCTTGGGGTGGCAGGTGGGTTGACTTTGGGTATCTTGGCCTATCGTTCTGCATTTTTTGAACGCATGCTGCGCCCCGTTCTGGACTTGATGCAGACCGTACCTGTTTTTGCCTATCTTGTACCGATCCTGTTCCTGTTCGGTTTTGGCCCCGTATCCGCTCTAGTGGCCACGATGATCTATGCGATGCCGCCGATGGTGCGGGTTAGCACGGTTGCTTTACAAACCGTACCCGCAGAAGTGATTGAAGCGGGAACCATGGCGGGGTGTACACGTCGGCAAATGCTGTGGAAAGTTCTGATCCCCACGGCAATGCCGACCTTGATGGTTGGAGTTAATCAGGTGATTATGCTGTCGCTGAACATGGTGATTATCGCGTCGATGATCGGGGCGGGGGGGCTTGGGTTTGATGTGCTGACCGCCCTGCGGCGTCTGGATATTGGCGGCGGAATTGAAGCGGGCATGGCGATTGTTGTGATGGCAATAGCACTGGATCGGTTAAGTCAGGCATTTGCCAATAAAACCCAAGATGACCTACCACAAGCTGGCTTGTCATTTGTGCGTCGTCATCCGTGGATGATGACAGTTGGTATGATCATTATCGGGCTATGGTTGGTGGGGCTGATGATCCCGTCGGTGCAAAGTTACCCAGAGGCTGCGACCCTGACTACAAGTGCGTTTTGGGAAACCACGATGAAATGGATCAACGTCAATTTCTTTGATACGTTTGAAGCTATTAAAACATTTTTTCTGACCTACTTGATGCTGCCGGTAAAACGCTTTTTTGTTGGTATCCCATGGGCTTGGGGCATCATTGCCATCGGGTTAGCCGCAGGGCGTGTGGGTGGTTGGAAATTGGGGTTGATGGCGGCATTTATGGCGCTGTTTATTGCCTCAAACGGGCTGTGGGCCAAGGCAATGATTACGGTTTATCTGTGTGGTGTTTCTGTATTACTTGCCAGCATAATCGGCATACCAATCGGGGTTTGGGCAGGGCAAAATGCGCGTGCAAATTCCGTGGTGGGTGCGTTCATTGATACGTTACAAACCTTACCCAGCTTTGTTTATCTGATCCCTGTGATCATGCTGTTTCGCGTGGGCGATTTTTCGGCGATGATTGCGGTTATTTTATACGCGCTGGCCCCTGCGGTGCGCTATGCCGCGCATGGTATCAAGGAGGTGCCGGCGCAAATGATTGAGGCGGGTAAGGTATCGGGCTGTACCAGCTGGCAACTGCTGTGGCGGATTAAACTGCCGATGGCCACCCCTTCGCTACTTTTAGGTCTGAACCAAACCATTATGTTGGCCTTGTCGATGCTGGTGATCACGGCATTGGTTGGCACCCGTGATTTGGGGCAAGAGGTATATATTGCATTGACCAAAGCCAGCACAGGGCGGGGGATTATTGCAGGGCTGTCAGTGGCGTTTATCGCCATTATTGCAGATCGGATTATATCGGCGATGGCGCAGGCATCGCGGGAAAGATTGGGGTTGAAATGACATTATCGAAACATAAAGCGGCGGTGGAACGTGCGATGGGTTTGTCTTGCTGGCAGTCCCCAGAAAACCCGCGCATTCTGGAAGGTGGCATTACCAATGTGAACCTGCTGATTAGCGATCAGGGGCAGGAATTTGTGGTGCGCATGGGGGCCGATATTCTGGAACACGGCATCATGCGATTTAATGAGCTGGCGATCAGCCGAGCTGCCCATGCCGCAGGTATTGCGCCTGCGGTTCATCATGCTGAAAGCGGTATGCTGGTGCTGGACTTTATTGATGCCGCTTCACTGACCGAAGAAGATGTACGCGAGCCTGAAACATTGATGCAAGTGGTTGATCTTATGGCACGGATGCACCGTGATTTAGCAGGATTTGCACGCGGCCCAATTCTGAGCTTCTGGGTATTTCATGTGCTGCGCGATTATAACGCGCGGCTGTTGGGTGAAGGCTCTGCTTACACTAAAATTCTATCTGAATTAATGGCACAGGCACAAGAGTTTGAAGACTGTATCGGGGCAGTTGACCTGGTGTTGGGGCATAATGATTTGCTGCCTGCCAATATCTTACGCGGCGCGGATCGCCTATGGTTGATTGACTGGGAATATGGCGGTTTTAACTCGCCCTTGTTTGACCTTGGTGGATTGGCGACGAACTGCGGTTTGGATGGGGATGCCGAGCAGGCCATGCTGACCGCCTATTTTGGCATAAAACCCGATGCAAAACTGATGCAACGCTACACCGCTATGAAATGCGCGTCGCTGTTGCGTGAAACTTTGTGGAGCATGGTATCTGAAACCAGTTCAGAGTTAGATTTTGACTATGCCGCATATACATCCGAAAATCTGGCCCGTTACCAACGTGCCTATAAAAATTACATATCTCTACGAGGCATAAAATGAGCGATTTTCCCACAACCGCAAAGGCAGTCATCATCGGGGGCGGTATAGTTGGCTGTTCAACCGCATACCATCTGGCCAAACTGGGCTGGGATGTGGTGCTACTGGAACGCAAAAAGCTGACATCGGGCACCACGTTTCATGCTGCAGGGCTGGTGGGGCAGTTGCGCAGTAACGCAAATATCACCCAGCTTCTGGGCTATTCGGTTGATCTATATAAAACGCTGGCGGATGAAACCGGGCTTGAAACTGGCTGGAAAATGAACGGCGGTTTGCGGTTGGCGTGTAACGAAGAGCGCTGGACGGAAGTGAAACGCCAAGCGACGACCGCGCATAGTTTCGGGTTGGAAATGGAACTACTGACGCCCAAAGAAGCACAAGACCTGTGGCCCTTGATGCAGGTCGATGATGTGGTGGGGGCTGCGTTTATGCCAACGGACGGGCAGGCAAACCCGTCTGATATTACGCAATCTTTGGCCAAAGGTGCCCGCATGGCAGGGGCGCGGATGTTTGAGGATACCAAGGTTTTATCTGTGGATGTTGAAAAGGGTGTAATCAAGGGTGTTGAAACCGAAAAAGGTTATATTGAATGTGCCGTGGTGATTGCTTGTTGTGGCCAGTGGACGCGTAATTTTGCGAAAACCGTGGGGGTGAATGTGCCACTGGTTTCGATGGAACACCAGTATATGGTGACCGAACGGATTGAAGGTGTGCCGGCAAATCTGCCAACCCTGCGTGACCCTGATCGTTTGACCTATTATAAGGAAGAGGTCGGCGGGTTGGTGATGGGGGGCTATGAGCCAAATCCGATTGACTGGGCGCGTGGCGGGGTTATTCCGCAAGGCTTCCATTATTCGCTTCTGGACAGCAACTTTGACCACTTTGAACAGCTTATGGAACTGTCGTTGGGCCGTGTGCCTGCGTTGGAAACGGCTGGGGTTAAAGAACTGGTGAACGGGCCCGAAAGTTTTACGCCTGACGGGAACTTTATTATTGGCGAAGCTCCTGAGCTGAAAAACTTCTTTGTCGGCGCGGGCTTTAATGCCTTTGGTATTGCGGCAGGGGGTGGGGCCGGTATGGCGCTGGCGGAATGGGTTGCCAAAGGTGAACCGCCGTTTGATCTGTGGCCTGCAGACATCCGCCGCTTTGGCCGTCCGCATTTTGACGACGACTGGATACGCACCCGCACGATGGAAGCTTATGGTAAGCATTACACAATGGCTTGGCCCTCTGAAGAACATGACAGTGGCCGCCCATGCCGCAAGTCGCCGCTTTATGACACGTTGTTAGCGGATGGAGCGGTGTTTGGTGAAAAGCTGGGTTGGGAGCGCCCGAACTGGTATGCGGATTTGGGCAAAGGGGAAGTGCAGCATGACATATATACCTTTGAGCGGCCAAACTGGCACGCAGCCGTTGGGCGTGAACATAATGCAGCCCGCGCGGCGGCCGTGTTGTTTGACCAAACTTCTTTTGCCAAGTTCAGCCTGAAAGGGCCTGATGCGGAAGCCGCCCTTAGTTGGATCGCGGCCAATGATGTGGCGAAACCCGTAGGCTCACTGATCTATACGCAAATGTTGAATGATCGCGCCGGGATTGAGTGCGACTTGACGGTCGTGCGTGTGGCCGAGGATGAATACTATATTGTTACTGGGACGGGCTATGCGACCCATGATTTTAACTGGATTTCACGTAACATTCCCGATGGTATGAACGCGCAGTTGTTCGATATTACCTCTTCCAATGCGGTTTTATCCCTGATGGGGCCAAAGGCACGTGATATTCTGGCGACCGTGACGCGAGATGATGTCAGCAATGAAGGTTTTCGCTTTGGTACGGCTAAAACTATCGGTATCGCGGGTTGTCCAGTGAATGCGATGCGGGTCACATATGTGGGTGAGCTGGGCTGGGAATTGCATCTGCCTGTGGAATATGCCGCAACGGTTTATACGGCTTTGCATGAAGCAGGGGCCAAGCATGGTCTGATGAATGCTGGCTACCGTGCTATTGAAACCCTGCGGCTTGAAAAGGGTTATCGCGCATGGGGGTCTGACATTGGGCCGGATCATACGCCTGATGAGGCGGGTCTTGGCTGGGCCGTGAAAATGCGTAAAAATATTGACTTTAAAGGTCGCGCTGCAGTTGATACGCAACGGGCAAATGGCATGAAAAAGATGCTGGCGACCTTTGTGGCGGACGGCGATGTTATTTTGTCGGGTCGTGAAACAATCTATCGCAACGGCGAACGTGTGGGATGGTTAAGCTCTGCGGGATACGGGCATACCCTGGGCAAATCCATTGGCTTGGGATATATCCGTGATGCGGAAGGGGTTGATGCAGCTTATGTGAAAGCGGGCGAGTATGAGTTGGATGTGGCAACTGTACGCGTGCCTTGCACGGTTAGTCTTGCACCGCTTTATGATCCGAAAATGGAACGGGTGAAAAGCTAAAGTATCTAAATCGGGTGATAATCAATACATGTCTTAAATTTTGACATAGATCAATTACATGTGCTCCCTATTGGGGTATCGATGCATCTAACTGTGAACAACAGATAGATTTGTGGAGACCGTATGATGGTTGTGTTAAAACGGCTGGATCAATCAGGTTGTGGCTGTGATGCTGATGATATGACACGGGGATTAGTTCCGATTGATAAAGCTTTATCAATGGGTCTGGATATAGTTCACCCCGTGACAAAAACTGAAATACTGCCTTTGTCAGAAACCTCCGGACGTGTTTTGGCGGCTGCGGTGTTAAGTCGTTCGATGACACCGCCATTTGATAATTCGGGTATGGATGGATATGCGATCAGAACCGCTGATCTGGCAGGGAAGGCGCCATGGAAGCTACCTGTTATTGATCGTATAGCAGCGGGCGATGATAGGCCAAGGCGGCTTGCTGGAGTTTCTGCCATTCTGTAAAAGCTGAATATCTTCCACGAAAGGTACTTTAATGAATATCGCATATACTATGTCATCAAGCCCGGGCGATACAGATGAAATATTGGCGCGTCTTGCCACCCAACTTGCAAAAAGTGGTCATCGGACTTGTGGCGTCGCGCAAATTAATACAGCGAACGAAGACTGTCAGCATCCATGCGATATGGATGTACAGGTACTTCCTGACGGGCCAATAATCCGTATTTCGCAATCATTGGGACGTGAAGCGAAAGGCTGCCGTTTAGATCCTGCAGCTTTAGAGGGTGCCGTTGCTGAAGTTGATATGCGCCTGCGCAAAGGTGCTGATGTTCTTATTCTGAATAAATTCGGTAAACATGAAGCCGATGGCAGGGGATTTCGCGATGTTATTGCTGAAGCATTATCACAGGAAACCCCAGTTATTACTGGAGTAAACAAGCAAAATCTGGATGCATTTGTAGAATTCACAGGCGGGATTGCAGTGCAAGTGCCTGCGACAGTAGAAGATTTGGCACACTGGTTCAATAACGTCAGAAAGCCAGAGCTGGCGTTATAACCTTAGTTTCTGAACTTCGGCATCAGACCAAGAAGGCTTTGGGTGTATGTATGTTGTGGCGTATTAAATAGTGCTTCGGTTTCAGAAATTTCCAGGATTTCCCCACTTTTCATTACCGCAACGCGGTCACACATCTGGCGGATGACCGGTAAATCATGGCTGATGAACATCATCGTCAGGCCTAACTCTTCTTGCAGATCTTTCAACAGGTTCAGGATTTGCGCCTGAATTGAGACATCCAAAGCCGAAGTAGGTTCGTCGCAGATCAAAAACCTTGGCCGTGTAGCCAATGCGCGGGCAATGGAAATACGCTGGCGTTGACCGCCTGAAAACTCGTGCGGAAACTTGCGTGCGGCACCTGTCCCGAGGCCTACGATTTCGAGCAGTTCATGAACAATCTTTTTCGCTTCTGCTTTATCTGCTGCCTGGTTGTGAAATATAATCGGTTCGGCAATAATATTTTCTACTCGCATTCGACCATTCAACGATGAAAAGGGGTCTTGAAACACCATTTGCGTCTGGCGTCGATAATAATTTTGTTTGTTCTTGTCTTCCAAACGGTTCAGATCAGCCCCGCAAATGGAAATGGCACCGTCAGTGGGTTCATAGATGCCGGTTACACAGCGTGCGATGGTAGATTTTCCCGAACCGCTTTCGCCGACAATGCCAAACACCTCACCTTGGCGGATGTCGAATGAAACACCTTTGAGGGCAGTAAAATATTTGTTGTTGCGTTTGAAAATGCCGCGCTTGATGGTGAAATCCAGCTTCAGTTTATCAACCGTCAGCATTGGGCCGTCAAAAGCCTCATACTCGCGGGTTTTGCCCAGCCACATATCAGATAGTTTAATGTCTTCGGGCAGGACTTCTACATCTTCGATATAGGTGACCAGCGGAAACCGGTGCGTTTTTATATCAGGTCGTGGTACCGCAGAAATCAGGCTTTTGGTGTATTCATGGGTGGGCTTGTATAAAACGGTTTCTGTATCGCCAATTTCAACCAGTTTACCATTATACATCACTGCCACGCGGTCGGTAATTTCGGCGATCACCCCCATGTCATGTGTAACCATGATCATACCGACATTGCGGTCTTCGCAAAGCTTACGCAGCAGATCCAGAATTTGGGCTTGGATAGATACATCCAGTGCTGTTGTAGGTTCATCCGCGATTACCACTTCGGGGTCAGAACAAAGGGCCAGAGCAATGACAACACGTTGGCGCATGCCTCCGGAAAACTGATGGGGGTATTGATCAACGCGGACAGCCGCGTTTTCAATGCCGACCTGGTTTAACAGATCAATCGCACGGACACGGGCCTCTTTTTCACTAAGCCCCAAGTGTAAAGTGATAGTTTCAATCAGTTGCGCGCCGACTGTTTCCAGTGGGTTAAGTGAGGTTAGTGGATCTTGAAAAATCATTCCGATGCGCTTGCCGCGAATGGCGGATTTCAAGTTTTCATCCAGATCGTCAATACGCTCACCTTTCAACCATATCGACCCGCCCGACATATATCCAGGGGCTTCCAGTAGTGAAATCACCGCATTGCCAACGGTGGATTTACCCGCGCCACTTTCACCAACGATGCCCAGAATTTCACCCGGCTCAACGCTAAGGGTGACATCATCCACAGCAGTAAAATCACCTTTACGGGACGGGAAGGTGACGGACAGATTTTTAATTTCAAGCAATGGCATTAATGCGGCCTTATTGTAGCTTTGGATTAAGTGCGTCACGCAGCCAATCACCGAAAAGGTTAACGGATAGGGACAAGATGATCAGTGTCGCCCCCGGAAAGATAGTGATCCACCATTCGCCGGAAAACAGATACTCGTTTCCTATGCGAATAAGCGTTCCAAGTGACGGGGTAGTGGGTGGCAGGCCGACGCCAAGAAAGCTGAGCGTAGCCTCAATAATAATGGCTAGGGCTAGATGTAGCGTGCCGATCACAAAAACCGGCCCCAGCACGTTTGGCAGGATATGTTTGATCATGATGCGCGCTGAACCAAGACCGATGACTTGGCCTGCCTGCACGTATTCTTTGATCTTTTCAGTCATCACACTGGAACGTACGGTACGGGCATATTGCACCCATCCTGAAATCGCGATGGCAAAGATCACCACGTAAAGGGCTAAGTCTTCATGCACGTCCTTGGATGCCACAGTACGGAAAACCCCGTCGATCAGCAGGGCAATCAGGATGGCGGGGAAAGACAGCTGCACGTCTGCGATGCGCATAATGATGCTGTCAACGCGCCCGCCGACATAACCTGATATCAGGCCAAGGCTGACGCCGATCAGCAACGATAGAAAGACAGATGTAAAGCCCACAAAAAGCGAGATGCGAAGCCCGTAAAAGATGGTTGACAGAATACCACGCCCTTGATCGTCGGTTCCAAGCGGGAAACGCGGATCGCCCTGATCCATCCAAGAGGGCGGCATGCTTGCATCGAACAGATCCAATGAGGCCAAATCAAACGGGTTTTGTGGCGCAATAAAGGGCGCAAACACCGCAAGGGCAATCAAAGTGATGCCTGTTAAGGCAGATATATAGGCCATTGGCGTGTGTTTGAAAGAATACCAAATATCGTTATCGGCCAACCTGCGCCGAAAATCCTGCCACCAGCTTATGTTGGTTTCATGTTCCATCAGTCACCTACCGTGGTTCTAAGTCGCGGGTCCAGGACCACGTATAAAATATCCACCAAAAGATTGATGGCGACAAAAATGAACGCAATCAGCACAAGGTAGGCCGCCATGATCGGTACATCCGCATTGCCAATGGCTTGAATAAACAACAGCCCCATGCCCGGCCACTGAAACACGCTTTCAGTGATAAGGGCGAACGCAATGATTGAACCTAATTGTAAGCCGGTGATAGTGATCACAGGGATAAGAGTGTTTTTCAGGGCGTGTCTGTAGTGAATTGATTTCATACCCAACCCGCGCGCACGGCCGAATTTAATGTAGTCGGTGCGCAGCACTTCCAGCATTTCAGCCCGCACCAGCCGCATGATCAGCGTCAGTTGGAATATTGCCAACGTAATAGTGGGCAATATCAGAGATTTAATGCCTGACCATGTTAGCAACCCCGTTGTCCACCAGCCTAGGTCAACCACCTCACCGCGTCCAAAAGTAGGCAACCAGCGAAAAACAACGCCAAACAGTAAGATCAACAGGATACCAATCAAAAAGGTGGGCAACGAAACCCCAACCAAAGACGATGACAAAAAGAATTTTGTCAGCCAGCTGTCTTTATGTATTGCGGTATAAATTCCCATGGGCATGCCTATAAATAAAGCCATAATTGCTGAAAGGATGGATAGTTCTAACGTGGCAGGCAGGCGTTCAGACAGTAATTGACTGACGGGTACACGCAATGTGTAGCTTAAGCCAAATTCACCTTGAACGGCGTTCTTCGCAAAGTTCGCAAATTGGATTACGAACGGGTCGTTTAATCCAAGATCTTCTTTCAACTGTTCGCGTTCAGCCACAGAGGTGTCTTGGCCCACCATATTGCTGATAGGATCACCCACAAAGCGCAACAATGCAAAGGTTATAAGCCCCACAGCTATCATAACAAGAACGCTTTGGATCAGTCGCTTGGCAATAAAAGTCAGCATGATAGGCCCCCAAGGCTTGGTCTTTGAATATATGGCGCAGCCGTTACCAACGACTGCGCCATATTCTATTTCTAAATAATATTACTTACCGATAACGACGTTTCTGATGTCCAGAACATTGTCCGCACGTTGTGAAACTGTAAGCTTGTCACTGGCACCCCATGAAAGCGGTTGCTGGTGCAGCGGCAGATAACCAACTTCATCCTGAACCAGTTTGAAACCTTCTTCGATCAAAGCCTGACGTTTTGCCTGATCGGTTTCAGAACCAATTAGTTTGGTTATCTCTGTCACACGCTCATTACAATAGTTGCCAAGATTGAATGCACCCAACTTTTCTTCCTCGTTCTGACAAGACAGCAGGTTTTGATAAACGTTATGCGCGTCAATTGAACCCGGTGTCCAACCCAGCAGATAGAAGCTGGTGTCATAACCGCCTTGTGCCAGCACTTTACCAAAGTATTTGGCTTTTGGCTGTGCCAGAAGATCAACTGTAATACCGACTTTAGCTAGCAGGCTTGTAACTGCCTGACAGATTTTTTCGTCATTTACATAACGGTTGTTCGGGCAATCCATCGTAACTGTAAACCCATCACCGTAACCAGCTTCAGTCAACAGTGCTTTGGATTTTTCAGGATCGTATGCATACGGCGTGTTCATCGCTGTCGCAAATCCATTGATTTGTGGGGCAACCATCAAACCTGTTGGCGTCGCGGCACCACGCATAACTTTTTCGTCAATAGCATCCAGATTGATCGCGTGTGCAAAAGCTTGGCGCACGCGGATATCCTGGAATGGGTTTTTACCTGTTACGGATGAATGCAACAACTCATCACGCCCCTGATCCATGCCTAAGAAGATTGTCCGCGCTTCCGGGCCTGCCAGTGGGCGTACACCGTCGGCATCTTCCAAACGAGACCAGTCTTGTACCGGTACTGGATAAACCAGATCCAACTGACCGGAAATCAACGCGGCAACCCGTGTTGCGGCTTCTTTCACAGGTGTAAACTCTACCCGTGTGACATTTGATGGAATGTTTGTATCCCAATAACCGTCGAAGCGTTCCATAATCGTACGTACACCGGGTTGGCGTTCAACGATCTGAAACGGGCCTGTGCCGTTTGAATTGCTTGTGGCGTAGCCGGGGTCATTCGCGTTCTTGACGTTACCGGATTCTGCGGCACCATTTTCTTCGGACCATTCTTTATCCATGATATAAAGGAACGTCATTTCCTGCATAATGACAGGCAAGGGGCCTGCAGTTGTCATGATGATGTTATGATCATCAACTTTTTCGATACCAGTGATCATACCGCCACGGACTTTTTGGTCAGACCCATCGGTCAGTGTGCGTTGCCATGAAAAAATTACGTCATCCGCATTGAAGTCATTGCCGTTGTGAAATTTTACGCCCTTGCGCAATCCTATTTTCCACGTGGTTGGGCTGGTTGTTTCCCAAGAAGTTGCCAATGCCGGTTGCAGTTGAAGGTCAGCATCATATTTTGTCAGACCTTCATAAACATTGCCCAACATTCCCAATGTAAATGTTTCATTCAGGCTGTGCGGGTCAAGACCTTGTGCATCGCCCTGATACGCGTATTTAAATGTTTCCGCCGATGCAGGCATGGCCAACATCGCCGCAGCTACCACTGTGGACAGATAGGTTTTTATATTCTTCATTGTATTCTCCCTTGTTGATTACATTATGGTTCTAGCTTGCCTGCCTTTGGATAAGGCTTTTAATAGACCCGATTCACAATAGGGTCGAATATTTTTAGACACAAGTATCCCCACCCGTTTTGTCAAACTGTTTTCAAATTCATATTTGCGAGTGCTCCGACATTCTTGGCAATCATGTTTTGTTGTTGGTTGTTGCGGTGAATATCCGAAAATATATTGAACTTTTTCATGCGGCCAATACCGTGCTCTACGCCAATGCGTAGTTTTGAATGCCATGTATTGTATTCTTGTTCTTCTTTCGTAAGTGGTTTTTTCTTTGATGTTTTCAGGGGGATTTCCAGTGATGTCCCCAGATATCCTAAATCCCCAAGGGTAAGTATATCAGGGGGCCTATCCACGCGGGTCTCATCATAAATACGCTTGTCATGTTTGCGCCCGTCATGGGCGCATCCAACAGCCAGTATACACTTCTTGTCATCTGTGATGATCTGGTGGGACGCCGTGTGCTTCTTTTTCTTGCCAGAATATTTTGCTTTTCGAGCCGAGGGCTTCCCGGGCCGTTGAACTGGACGCTCAGTACCATCAATCATCAGGTAAAGCAGATCAGCCTTTTCCACTTCCGACAACTTTACTTTACGTTCAGGCATCCGAAAATGGCCTGCCATCAACTCTGTCATGGCTTGAATGCGGCGGCAAACTGTCGGAGAGGATACATTGAATACAAGCCCCATAAAAGCATGGCTGGTATAGGTTCGGTAATACATCAGGCAGAGCAGAAGCTGTTCTGCGAACTCCAGGCGATAGTTCATCCCACCCCCAATCGCACGTTGCCTGTCTTTGCGGGACAGGCGTTTCTCCTCACTTTTCAACCAGATCGGATGAAGTGTCGCAACCAGGGCGTTGAAATCTGTAAGGCGGATGCCCGATAGTCGAAAAAACAATGCAGGTTGTGCACTTAAAATCTTCAAAGCTTTCATAAAATGATACCTCCAGGCACTTCCTCGCATAAAAATAACCTATTGTGAAGCAGGTCTAATAAACTGAACCCCTTTTTCTACTTGCTCTATCTCAATGTATTCATCCGGTTTATGCGCCTGATCGATAGAGCCGGGCCCGCAAACGATAGTGGAATAACCGCGTTCCTGAAATTGGCCCGCTTCCGTTCCATAGG
The DNA here is from genome assembly GCA_965261565.1 of Amylibacter sp. Lineage (GTDB taxonomy): Bacteria > Pseudomonadota > Alphaproteobacteria > Rhodobacterales > Rhodobacteraceae > Amylibacter. Next base: position 28,040 of record CBDHDH010000001.1, on the reverse strand, counting down.
AAACATTTAAAGTGCTGTTTTTTCCTGAAAGTTGTCTGCACAACCCTTCGGCATTTTCATCCTCCTCGGCCCTGAATGCAGGAATTTCGACAATCTTGACGGAAATTCCGCTCTCAGGGTGATCATGCCGCATATCAGCAGATAACTTGCTGACAATCAAATCAATTCTTGAAATCACTGCAGCACTGTCGTCTTGGGGGATATAACGGTAATCCACAGAGAACGAGCAATCTTTTGCAATGATATTATGGGCCGTACCACCGTTGATCATGCCAACATTCAGTGTGCTGTAAGGCGGTTCAAACGTAGTGTCCGTGAACGGTTTCGCAGCCAGCTCATCACGGATTGCATAAATCTCGGACATTAACTTTGCCGCATACTCAATTGCGCTGACACCGCGATGCGGTTGGCTGGAATGAGCTTCTTGCCCTCGAATATGAAATGTGTAGCCCCGAACACCTTTATGGGCGTTTGCAATCTCAAGGTTGGTTGGCTCCCCGACAATAACGGCATCAACGGGCGGTAGGGTAGCGACCATTTCATCAATCATCGCAGGGGCGCCCAGGCAACCGACCTCTTCATCATAAGAAAAGGCCAGATGAATGGGGCGTTTCATGTTTGCTGCCATCATTTCAGGTACAAGTGAAAGTGCGATTGCCAGATAGCTTTTCATATCTGCCGTACCACGCCCGTAAAGACGACCATCTTTCTCGACAACTTTAAACGGGTCTGTTGACCAGTTCTGCCCCACTACGGGAACGACATCCGTGTGTCCGCTGAGTATAACACCGCCCGCAGCATCCGGCCCGATAGTTGCGAACACGTTGGCCTTGTCACCATCCTCATTATAGACCCGCGTTACCAAGATGCCGTAACGAGCCAGATAGGATTCAATGTAATTCTGAATATCAAGGTTCGATTTATCGGACACAGTATCAAAACCGACAAGGTCGGCGATTATCTTTTTGACTGTATCCACAAATTACCCTCCTTTATCGTCGCGAAGGTTGCATTTAACAGGTATTCAGTCAAATATCACTTTTGGGTGACAGTATCCATAAATGATATACCTTGAGGTTGCTTATGAACCAACGACAACTAGAAATTTTCAACGCGATTATTGACTGCGGAACACTGACAGGTGCCGCCGAAGTTTTGCATACATCACAACCAACCATTAGCCGTACCTTGACCTCGCTTGAAAAGGACCTAGGATTTTCTTTGTTTGAAAGACAAAAAGGCCGCGTGATCCCAACCGCAGAAGGTATTGCTTTATATGAAGAAATGCAGCGGGTTTACACAGGTATTGGACGTTTACGGGCATTTGCCAAAAGGGTGCGTGAACAAAGAGACGGTGAAATCAACATAAGTGTTACCCCGGCAATCGCACTTTCGTTCATGCCCGCGGTACTAAAGCGGTTTCGAAACAAACACCCTAATTTCAAAGCAGTGATATCAGTGCGCGCACCAAGCGTTATCTTTAACAAACTCAGAAATGGCACCACCGACATTGCTTTTTCGAATTCAATGGTAAACCCTGGGAATGCCACTGAGATCCCGTTGATAGATGCAAAGTTCATTTGCGCGATTCCCGCCGCACATCCATTGGCACAAAAAGAAACTATTCATCCTTCTGATTTAGCGGGTGAGGATTTCATAATGATGCACCCGGAGAAAAGCTTTAACTGGGTCGGGCATGAAAAGTTCATATCCGCAATGCCTGTTAAGCCGAATATCGTTTTCAGCACCCAACGATCTGCCATTGCATACGGCATGGTGGCACAAGGAATAGGTATATCGGTTCTAGAGCCGTTTTCCGCAAGGTTTTGGGAAAAGCATGAAATAGTTATCAAGCCATTTCGCCCGGCACTGACTTACCCCTTTATGGTTTTTTTCCCCCGTGAAAAAATCAGATCGAACCTATGCCAAAGATTTGCACAGGAAGCGATAGATTATTTGGCCGATAATCCGCTTCCTTTTCAGCTGTGATGTCATTGGTTTGCAGCTATCAGTTTGCCGTCAGATCAAACGTTTCATTTGGAAAATATTTATGCAAGCGGATATCGGCAGTGCGGGCATGGCCTTCCATTCCCTCTAGGCGCGAAATACGTGCCGTTGCTTCTGCCACACGTTTGGATCCTTCACGTGTGGACCGCTGCCAAGTCACAACTTTCATGTATTTATGAACAGATAACCCGCCTGTGTACCGGGCTGAGCCCGAAGTGGGCAAAACGTGGTTTGTACCAGAAGATTTATCACCGTATGCAACGGTTGTTTCTTCACCCAAAAACAAGGAACCATAGCATTGTAGGCGTGACAACCACCAATTCAGATCGCCTGCCTGCACTGTCAGATGCTCTGGCGCATAATCATCCGATGTTGTCGCCATTTCTTCGCGGTTCTCGCAGATAATTACTTCGGCATAATCACGCCAAGCTGCCATAGCGTTATTGCGATTTCGTTCTGGTAATGCAGCTATCAACACTGGCACGCGTTCCATAACCCGTTCTGCCAAACCCCGATCATCTGTCACCAGCCAAACCGGAGAGTTGTAACCATGCTCGGCCTGGCCCACCAAATCCGCTGCCACAATATCTGCATCAGCTGATGCATCTGCCAAAATCAAACTGTCAGTGGGGCCCGCAACCATATCAATCCCGACACGCCCAAAAAGCTGTCTTTTAGCCTCGGCAACAAACTGATTTCCGGGGCCAACTATTATATCTGCAGCCGGCAACCCGAACAGACCGAAAGCCATAGATGCAATACCTTGAACGCCGCCCATAGACAGAACTTTGTCTGCCCCGCAAAGATGTGCGGCATAAATAATCGCAGGGTTCACGCCCGCTTCCCCATGTGGTGGGGAACAGGCGGTTATATGTTTTACGCCTGCAACTTTGGCCGTCGTGACTGTCATCATTGCTGACGCCACATGCGCGTATCGCCCACCGGGAACATAACAACCTGCCGAACGCACTGGGATATTACGCTGGCCTGCAATAAATCCGGACGCTATCTCTAGTTCAATGTCTTTCATTGATGCCTTTTGGGCCATCGCAAAATTTCTGATATTGTCATGCGCAAATTGCATATCATCGCGCAATCTTTGGGAAACTGTTGAAATAGCTTGCTCGATTGTTTCTTCGTCTAAAATTGCCGGCCCGTTAAACTTGTCAAATTGTTTCGCAAATTTAAGGGCGGCTTCTTCTTGGCCAACTTCTATTTCCTGTAATATTTTGCGAACAGTTGATTGAACGTCGGGCGCGTTTGTTTCCGCCGTTTTTATCGCTTTTTTAAGATAAATTCGCACCTAAGTACCCTTGATATAAGTTGTTTGTTAAAAACCTGACCTATAAAAAAGACTAAAGAAAGCGGTTTCTTGTTGATCCATAAACACCAAAACTAACTTTTTGGTTTTCTGATTGGGCACAAAGCCGTTATTGGCGATTGAGAGCTATATTAAGGCCAAGAGCTATCAGGATGCTACCGCCCAGCCGCGACGCAACACGGTTTGCTGAGCCCGAGTTTTTGAAAAATATGGTCAATTTATCGGCCAGTAAAACACACAACACATCTGCGCTTGAAAACACGATATTCACTATCGTGCCGAGAATGAGTAATTGCAGCCAAACTGCCAAACCTGCATTTGGGTCTACGAATTGTGGTAAAAACGCGAGGTAAAATATCGCAGTTTTTGGGTTAAGGACTTCGACAGTGACGCTTTCCCAGAATGCTCTTCGTGGGCTTTTTGTATCTATCTTCAAGTCGGTTGTTTCTAAGAGCGCCTTAGAAGTAAACATCTTGAAACCAAGCCAAATCAGATATGCCGCACCGCCAAATTTTAGCACCATATAAAGGACTGGGATCGCTTTGAACAAAATTGCCAGACCGAGGGCTGCAGCCAACACATGGGCGTATCCACCGATGTGAATGCCGAGTACAGCAAACCATCCAGCCCGTTGCCCCCGTGCAATTGTCTGCGCTGCCGCATAGAGCATAGCAGGACCCGGCATGTAGGCGAAAATGCAAGTTGCTAGAAAGAACGCTATTAGAAGTTCGGCTGATGGCATGAGATTAGGCTTTCACTTAGCTATGCTGATAAGGATTAACGGCTGTAGCACGCAGTTTCAAGGTCAGTTGCGATAGTTTCCCACCCGCTGTAGCAAACTATCACAGAACTGCATTTTACGTAGCAGCTCTCTTATTAGATAGTAGCAGTTTGAAGATAAGAAAGGTTGCGACAAACATTGCCGGATTAAACAAGATAGGAATGAAATAACCAGGCCCTTCGACTTGAACCTTCATAGGAATCCCGACAAGGTAGGCATATAGAAAATCAAATGTTCCTATAACAGCGACGAACCAAGCTAATCGTAAGCTAATCGGATTGCGAGCCCGCAATAACAAAATAACAATCACCGAGAGTACCGCTGTAGCCATATCGCCGAGGCCAACTGGTATTGCCCAGATTGGTGGTAGTTCGTTATGAAGAATTTCAGGCAGAAAAAATACCAACCCAATATAACGAAAGGAAAGAACAAAAAATAAGGGTATTAGGGCATCTTCTAATTCCAGTGTTTTCAATCGCGGCCATACGTAAATTTTTGCAATCAAGCTGTAGATGGTGACGGCTGAACAGAGCTGAATTATGATAATAATTGTAGAAAAATCCATTAATCTTTTGCTTTCATAGATGCGTTTTACGTCGGTGTATCTGATCACATCGCAATTGTTTTGCAAACAAATAACTATATTTCCTGTAACCGCTGTAAATTCTCCCTGAACACTTCCGCTGGCGTCCTGTATCCAAGACATTTATGCGGTGTTGAATTGAGATTGCCACATATGGCTTTCATTGCTTGATCCGATACAGACAACACTGGCCTTGTTCGTGGTAAGTACCGCGCCACGCTTATAACGCGGCTAATATATATTATGTTAATTTATTAGCTGCCTCCAAAACCGAAGACAGTTAATCTTTCGCAGATCTTGTGATTACTTGGTAATAAGTTCCGGCCCCATAATCGCATTAGGCAGAACCGTCGAAATCCACGGTACGTAGGTAATGATAATCAAGAAGACGAACATGATCGCAAGAAACGGCAATGCCGCGCGGACAACACCCATCATAGACATGCCTGCAACACCGGCGGTGACAAACAGGTTGAGCCCAACCGGCGGTGTAATCATTCCGATCTCCATATTCACAACCATGATGATGCCCAAATGGATCGGATCAATGCCCAGCTCCATTGCAATCGGGAACACTAATGGGGCGACAATTACCAACAGGCCTGATGGCTCCATAAACTGCCCGCCGATCAGCAAGATAATGTTGACGATGACCAGGAACATCACAGGGCCAAAACCATAGCCCAGCAAAGCATTGGTGATTTGTTGCGGCACCTGCTCATCGGTGATCACATGTTTCAAGATCAACGCATTGGCGATCACAAACATCAAAGTGACAACCAATTTGCCTGCGTCCAGCAAGGTGTTAATCGTGTCTTTATGCCAAAAAGCCGTGATCAACGCTTGTGGTCTTTGTAAAAGGGTTGCTTGCGCACGACCTTCACGTTCCGCCAATGGCCCCATGTCACGATATATATATGTAGCTACAATAAACGCATAGATAGAAGCAACCGCGGCCGCTTCCGTAGGCGTGAAAATCGCTTTGGTCAGTCCCGGAACACCGTAAATCCCGACCATAATGATCACGATCAACATCAGCCCCCAGAACGCTTCGCGGAAACTGCTGGCAACTTCGCCCCAACCTTTCCATTCACCCGCAGGCATGTTTTTCACCCGTGCCATCACGTAAATACCGATCATCAGCATAGTACCAGCCAACATACCTGGAATAACACCTGCCAGGAACATCCGCCCGACAGACACTTCCACAGCGGCAGCATAAACCACCATCACAATGGATGGCGGGATCAGAATGCCCAAAGTGCCCGCGTTACAAATAACCCCTGCCGCAAACTCTTTGGTATAACCAGCTTGGCGCATCGCCCCAATAACAATGCCACCAATAGCGACAACCGTTGCAGGCGATGAACCTGACAGAGCGGCAAAAATCATACAGGCCATTACGCTGGCAATCGCAAGACCCCCGCGCAGATGACCAACAACAGCGATGGAAAACCGGATAATTCGCAAAGCGGCCCCACCTGTCGACATAAACGACGAGGCCAGAATAAAGAACGGGATGGCCAGTAATGTAGAATGCCCTTCAAAAGCTTCGAACAGGGTTTGCGCCACCGACGCCATAGAACTGTCAGAAAACCACAACAGGAACAGTATAGAAGACAGACCAAGTGACACCGCGATTGGCACCCCGATCAGCATTAACCCGATGACCATGACAAATAGTAGAATAATATCCATGGTTACTGGCCCTCTTCACTTTCCCTTAACCGCTTAGCGGCTTCTTCAACATCGTCCTCGGCCTCATGGCTGACAATCATCATTTCAATACGCCCAGCCCACATCGCCATGCCGGTTTGGCAAAAGCGGTACAGCAGCAAAGCCATGGAAAACGGCAGTACAAAATAGGGAATAACCTTGGGCAGCTTTTCATATGCGTCGCCATCGTTAAACACATCTGCCAGCCATGTCAGAAAAAACGGTACAGGAATATCCTGCGTTTCATACCAGCCCTGACCTCTAGAATTTTCAACAAATCCCGTTGGGAACCAACGCCCGCTTGTTGGCGGCAGGTTAGCATAAGGCGCCCAGTAATCCCATGCACCCTTCAGCAAAAGGGCTGCATAGATAATACAGACCAGTGCGGATATCAGCCCCATCACACGCCGTGCATTCGGGCGCGCCATATTAACCACAGCATCCACACCCAGATGCGCGTTTTTCTTAACCGCGTAAGATGCACCCAACAAAACTAGCCAAGCAAACATGAACACGGTCAGTTCCAGCGCATAAAAAATATTTGAGTTGAACAGATAGCGGGCCAACACATTGGCGAAAGTCAACACTGTCATCAAGCCAAGCAATATGGCGATAAGTGTTTCTTCGATGCGATCTATAAAGGCTTTGGCACGTCCCATGTGTTCCCCCCGGAGATAGTATTGAAACGGCGCGGCACCCGTTAGATGCCACGCCCAATTTTAAAAGCCTCAAGCTTAGTCGGTAGAAGCGTTAATTGCCTGAGCCGCAGCGATATTGTCAGCGCCTACATCGCCTTCAAACTTCGCCCAAACCGGCTTCATTGTATCAACCCAAACTTGGCGTTGATCAGCTGTCAAAGTCACAACTTTACCACCTGCCGCTACAATTGATTCTTTAGCCGCATCGTTCAGCGCAGTAGACTCTTTGTTACGTGCAGCTGTTACTTCAGCAACAATCGTCAGGAACTGGTCGCGAACATCCGCGTCAAGACCTGCCAACCAATCAACATTGGTCACCAGAAGATAATCAATGATGCCGTGGTCCGTGTTTGTCACACCGTCTTGTACTTCGAAGAACTTCTTACCAAAGATGTTAGACCAAGTGTTTTCCTGACCGTCCACAACACCTTGTTGCAACGCACCGTATACTTCGGAAAACGCCATTTTCTGCGGGCTACCACCGATGGCTTCCATTTGCGCTACTAATACGTCGGATGATTGTACGCGGAATTTTAAACCGTTTGCGTCCGTTGGTTTAACAAGCGGTACGTTGGCTGACATTTGCTTCATGCCATTGTGCCAGTAGGCCAGACCTTGCAACCCACGTTTTTGCATGCTGTCCAGCATAGCTTGACCTGCGTCAGATGCTTGGAATGCCTCAACCGCATTGATGTTTTTGAACATGAACGGCAAATCAAAGATACGAAATTGTTTGGTGAATTTTTCGAATTTAGACAAAGAAGGTGCGGCTAATTGCACGTCACCTTGCAGCATGGCTTCCAGAACTTTGTTGTCATTATACAAAGTAGAGTTCGGGAAAACTTCCAAACAAGCTTTGCCGTTCATTTCGTCATTCACGCGTTTTTCCAACAACGTGGCCGCAATCCCTTTAGGATGCTTGTCAGTGTTTGTCACGTGGCTGAACTTAATTACGACTTCGCCGTCTTCACACGATGCGGCAGCGACACTTGGAACAGCGGCAACAGCGGCAATACATGCGGCTTTTAAAAGAGTTTTCATTGTTTTCTCCCATTGAAACTATCTGGGCTTATGCCCACACGGTTAAGAATAGACAACTTCACTTGGGTTTTAGCAAAACAATAACCTTAAAATATATAACATGTTAATTATCAGTAGATTAGCATATTTTTATGCGCTCAAAAATAATATGTGCGGATATCCGCACAGTTATTCTTGCTTGTTCCACATGTCGCAGGCTAGGTTTTCAATTGTGTAACAACATGCGATTCGCACTCTGAATATGAATTTATCTCGCCTAAAATACATCGTCGCGTATGTCTGTCTGGCATGCTTGATTGCCGGTACAACTTTTGTACTGTCCTATCGCAACACCTTAAACCAGCTTAGCCAGACAGGTAGTGTTCGTATAGAACAGGCCCGCGATAGGTTGCTTGGGCAATTGGCCAGTTTTCGCCAATTACCGAACTACCTAGCCAAACACCCAAAAGTAATTGCAGCTGTTGCGGATACTGTAGTGGCGAAACAAATCAATGAGTTTTTATTGAACACAGCCCTTATTTCGGGTGCGGATAATATCTTTGTTCTCAACCAAGCGGGAACAACAATTGCGGCCTCAAATTATGAGACTATACACAGTTTTATCGGCAACAACTATGCATCCAAGCCACATACTATGGCAGCCCTGAATGGCAGGCTTGGTTTTTACCACGCGCTTGAAAGCAGTTACGACAGTCGGGATTTTTATTTTGCAAGGGGCATTTCCACACCCGGCCAACCAAATGCAGGCGTTGTCATCGTACAAGTGGACGTCGCAGCTTTAGAATTCGAATGGCGTATCGATGAAGAGGTTCTTGCCTTTTTTGACAGTGACGGCGTCGTATTCATCACCAACCGCCAATCATTAGCATTATTGTATGAAGGCCCGGATGAGGATGTACCAGTCAACACACAACGCTATTCACAACATACCCTGCAGCCCTTTTTCAAACACTCAAAAACAGATATTTTTGGCCATATGATATGGCAGTTTAATAACACACATGAACTACCGACACAGGCTTTGGTCATCTCAAAATTCATTCCACAAATCGGAATGACCGCACGGCTATTCCTAAACATACAAAACGCCAAAGCAACCGCACGTATACAAGCCCTGCTGGTCGCGGCTGTTTTAGCTGTCATTGGCCTTGGTATGTGGGTTTTGTTTTTGCGCAGGCAACGACTTGCCGATCTATTGGCGATTAAAGAAACTGCCAATGCAAAGCTTGAGGCCCGTGTCGAAACACGCACCGCCCAGTTACGCAACACGCAGCATCAATTAATCCAAGCGGGAAAATTGACCGCCATGGGTCAAATGTCGGCAGGTATCAGTCACGAATTGAACCAACCTTTGGCCGCTATCCAGAACTTTGCAGACAGCGGTGGTAAACTGATAGACCGCGGGCGTGATAACGAGGCCCGAGAAAATTTCAAACTTATAACCGAGCAAATAGATCGCATGAGCAGGATCATCCGCAGCCTGCGGGCTTTTGCGCGAAAAGAAAAGGAAACCATCGAACCCGTGGATTTGCAAAGCGTAGTTTCAGAATCTATCAATCTATCTGCAGCCAGATGCAAACGCGAAGATATCACCATCAATCGGTATCATGCCACAGCACCCGCATTCGTCATGGGCGGGCAAGTACGCTTGCAACAGGTGGTAATCAATCTGATCACAAACGCAATTGATGCAATGGCAGGACAGAAAGAAAAAGCAATTGGAATTGATCTTATGCAAGCGGCCCAAGAAGTACACCTTGTTATCCACGATAACGGGCGGGGCTTTGATGATGCCACACGGGTCTTTGAACCATTTTATTCAACTAAAGAGATTGGTGCCAGCAAAGGCATGGGGTTGGGCCTGTCAATTTCATATGGCATTATTGGCAGTTTTGGTGGTGATATAAAATGCCGTAACCATCCTGATGGTGGTGCAGAGTTCACAGTTATATTGAAACGCGCGACAGAAACGACAGGCGCATGAAAAAACAAGTTTTGTTAATAGAAGACGATGATGCCCTACGTGCCTCGCTTGCCCAAATGCTGGATTTGGAAGGTATCACAGTTTTGCAAGCTAACGGCTTTGTTCAAGCCAGACGCACAATACGGGTAAATTTCTCTGGTGTGATTTTGTCTGACATCCGTATGCCACACAAAGACGGCTTTGACGTGCTGTCATACGTCAAAACTGTTGATGAAGAACTCCCCGTAGTTATGCTAACAGGTGAAGCTGATGTGCCAATGGCCCTTCGTGCAATGAAAGAAGGGGCTTATGATTTCCTGGAAAAGCCCTGCTCTTCCAATGACTTACTTGACGTTTTGGCTAGAGCGTTGCACCACCGTGCCTTGGTAACTCGCACCCGCCAGATGGAACAGCAAATCAAGCGTAATGATACAGCTGCCGTGAATTTCCCCGGGCAATCCCAAGCAACCAAAAACCTGCGTTCCAGCCTGCGCCAGATTGCCCCGCAACCCTTGCATGTGCACTTATACGGGGAACAGGGTGCAGGTAAAAAACTTGCGGCCCATACGATCCATTCCCTGTCTCCTGATCGAGATATTTTTGTGACATTCAATTTGGAAAACCCATTTGAAACCCTGGATATCCCTTCGGGCCTGGCTAATATATCCTTCAAAAACCTGGATGTGATTCCCCATGCGACTCAAGGGAAAATACTGGAACTATTGGAAAACCCCGACTTTCGTCTGATCACATCCAGTGTAAAATCTATTGAACAACTCAAAGCGGCGGGCTTTAGCGAAACCCTGCTTTTGACCCTTGACCCGGTTGAAATCAAAGTACCGTCTTTGGCGCAACGCATAAAGGATCTGCCCATCCTTTTCGAAAGTCTTGTCCGCCAGACCTGCCGTGCATTAAATACTGATATGCCGCAAATTCCACAAAGCATATATGCTGAAATAATTGCCAGAAATTGGTCCGGAAACCAGCCTGCCTTGCGCAATTTCGCAACCACAATCGCCATTAGTCTAAACGTGCACAATCCGAAAGTGGAAGATATATCTTTAGCTAATCAGATGGAAACATTCGAACATCTTGTACTGTCTGAAACCTTGAAAAAACACAACGGTAAAGCCGGAGAAGCGGCCGTTGCACTGGGTCTGCCACGTAAAACATTCTATGATCGGCTTGCGCGGTACGATTTACAGCCCAAGGATTTTAAATCAACTTAGGCAGAATATGCTCTTGCAGCGGTTTTTAAACCTCTATATGTTATGTTATACTATTACACATAAGGAGTGCACATGCCCATTGGCTTTGAAGACCACAATCATACCGCATGCATCCAATCCGCCCTTGCTTCAGCAGATGTCTACTGCGCACAAAAAAGTTTGAAATTCACTCCTACCCGTCGCCGTGTGTTGGAATTGCTTTTGCAGGAACACAAAGCACTTGGGGCCTATGACATATTAAGCACTCTGAATGCCGAAGGTCTGGGTTCACAGCCCCCCGTGGTTTATCGTGCATTGGATTTTTTGGTAGCAAATGGCTTTGCCCATAAAATCGAAAACCTGAACGCTTATTCAGCTTGCTGCCATCCCGATCAGGCACACTCTCCGGTTTTTATGATCTGTCGTAAATGTAAATGCGTGGTGGAAACCCATACAGAGCCGTTACGCGGGTTTCTTGGAACAACCGCAAAAACCGCAGGCTTTCTTATTGAACGCACAATAATTGAGATCGAGGGCCTCTGCCCGGCCTGCCAAAAGGAACCCATCTGATGGCATTACTTGCAATTGAAAACCTGACTGTACAGTTGGGGGGGCATACGGCCCTGTCAAACATCAATATGTCAATTGACAAAGGTGAGATTGTTACAATTGTCGGGCCAAATGGTTCTGGCAAGTCAACGCTTTTATGCACGATTGTAGGTGCAATTAAACCAACCAAAGGCACAATCAAAAAGGCCACTGCCCTGCGCATCGGTTACGTTCCGCAAAAGCTGCATATTGATGCGACCTTGCCGCTAACCGTAGCCCGCTTCATGCGCCTGCCCGATCGGCACGATACCGCTACAGTCAAAAAAACCCTTTGTATGGTGGGCCTCCACGATATCGAAGAACAGCAAATGACCACCCTGTCAGGCGGGCAGTTCCAGCGTGTGCTGTTGGCACGCGCCATTCTACACAAACCCGACCTGTTAATCCTTGACGAAGCTACTCAAGGTTTGGATCAACTGGGTTCTGCCACTTTCTATCGCTTGATAGAAACGCTGCGCAGTAAACTTGGTTGCGCAATACTAATGGTCAGTCATGAGTTGCATGTAGTCATGAGCACATCCGACCGTGTCATCTGTCTGAATGGTCATGTGTGTTGCCACGGCACGCCCGATATTGTGGCTTCTACGCCTGAGTATCGCGCCTTGTTTGGCACAGGAACACAAGGTGCATTGGCGCTTTACCGCCACGACCATAATCACAGCCATGATCATGATACTTGTGACCATACACACCACGAAGAGGCATAATCATGTTTGAAACATTCCTGATCCCTGCCCTATTGGCCGGCCTTGGTGTTGCCATTGCCACCGCCCCCATTGGTTGTTTTGTAGTTTGGCGGCGCATGGCCTATTTTGGCGATGCAACGGCCCATGCTGCCATTCTTGGCATCGCGGTTTCACTGCTGTTGTCCACCAACATATTCATCGGCGTATTATGCGTCACCCTGATCATGGCCCTTGCTGTGTCATCTCTCACGGGGCGCGGCTACACAATGGACACACTTCTAGGCGTCATAGCCCACGCGTCTTTAGCTATCGGTCTGGTGGCAGTGTCCTTTATCAAAGGCGTTGACATCGACCTGCACGATTACCTGTTCGGCGATATATCCGCCGTCACAGCCAAAGACCTGATCATCATTTGGATTGGTGCCATAGGTGTATTAGCACTTGTCGTATGGCGCTGGTCTGCCCTGCTCACCGCCACATTAAACGAAGACTTGGCGCACGCCAACGGCATCAACCCCAAGCGTGAACAGCTGATCTTAACGCTGGCACTGGCGGTGGTCATAGCCGTTGCTATCAAAATCACCGGCATCCTGTTGATCAGCGCCATGCTGATCATCCCCGCTGCCACCGCGCGCCCTTTCAGCCGAACACCTGAACAAATGGCCTTGATCGCCACCTGCCTTGGGGCGTTTTCTGCTATTACAGGTCTCTACGCTTCAAAGATATGGGATACACCAACAGGGCCAACAATCGTCTGCGTGGCAGCCCTGTTATTTGTACTGTCAAACCTGGCTAGATTAACCCGCCAAACGGGGTAACCACAGCACGATTGAAGGGAAGGCCACCAGAAGTGCGATGGTCACACCGTCAGCGATAAAGAACGGAGTGACACCCTTGAACACGTCCTGCACACTCAAGTCATCACGCACACCTGCCACCACAAAACAGTTCAACCCTATGGGGGGTGTTATAAGGCAGAACTCCGCCATTTTGACCACCAATATCCCAAACCAGATCCCCGCGAACGGGCCACTCATGCCAAAGGCACTGTCGGCGGCGGAAACAAATTCACCGCCGTTTAACGCCATGACAGCAGGATAGGTAATTGGCAGGGTCAACAACAACATTCCGATGGCATCCATAAACATGCCCAGCACCGCATAAGCCAGCAGGATCAAGACAAGTGTCAGCATCGGGCTTTGATCCAGCGATGTGATCCATTCGGAAAATGCCTGTGGCAGATTGGCAAAGCCCAAGAAGCGTACATAAATCAAAACGCCCCAGATGATTGTAAAGATCATCACTGCCAGTTTGGCCGTTTCCATCAGCGCATCTTTTAACTGCGTCCAACGCATGCCCTTATAGACCGCCATGCAAAACACAACAAAAGCACCAATGGCACCGCCCTCGGTAGGCGTACCCCAAGCATCACCGCCAAACGGGTTGTAGACAAACAGGATGATCACCGCGATCACTATAAAAATTGGAGCCGCAGGTGGCAAAGACACAAAGCGTTCTTTCCATGTGTACCCCGTCACTGGGGGGCCAAGGTTTTTATTAATCAACGCCATACCAACAATCAATGTTGCATAGACCAATGCGGAAAACGCACCGGGCACAAAGCCTGCAAGCAACAACTTGCCCACATCCTGTTCCACAATAATCGCATAGATCACCAAAATGGCAGAGGGCGGAATGAGCGACGCCAATGTTCCCGCTGCCGCCACAACACCCGCCGCAAAGCGTTTGTCATAACCGATCTTCAACATCTCGGGGATCGCAATGCGCGCGAACACAGCAGCGGTCGCAACAGACGCCCCTGAAACGGCCGCAAAACCTGCCGTGGCAAATATCGTCGCCACTGCCAAACCGCCCGGCAACCATGCTACCCATCGTTTTGCCGCCTCAAACAGGGCCTTGGTCAGCCCCGCATAATAGGCCAGATACCCGATCAGAATAAATGTCGGGATCAACGACAGTGCTTGCGATGACACTTTTGAATGTGGTACCTGCCCCGCTGTTTTAGCCGCAATCGTCAATGCCTTCATAAACTTGTCAGGCGCATAGCCGAACTTTGCCCAGAAAATCCAGATCAGCCCGACAAGGCCTGCCATCGCGGCAGCAAAAGCCACACGCATCCCCAACACAACAAGCACAAGCATTCCTGCGCTTACGACAATTCCAATATCAATAGGTTCCATGATTTATAGCCTTGTTAACCCGACACGTGATCGGCTTCTCTCAACGCTTGCTCGGCTGCCGTTTCAATAATCGGCACAGCAACAGGAGAGGTTTCATTTCGGATGAATGCACGGCCATAAGCGACCAGTTGCAACGCAAATCTTACACATAAAGTGCCAAAAGCAATCGGGGCCAACAGTTTTGCAGGCCAAAGCGGCAATGCTATATCCATAGAGCTGTCACGGCTCCACAATGGCGCGCCAAAATCAAAGCTGCGCCCAAAATGCGCCCATGCCCCCCAAGTGATCAGGATCATCACAATCAACATCAAAAACACTGTAATAAATTCAGCGGCCCATAAAGCACGGCCCTTTAAAGCCCCGACAACAATATCCATCCGGATATGCCCGCCGTCACGCTGGGTATATGCCACCCCCATAAATGCGATCAAAGGCATGGCTTGCTCAATCCAATCCACATAACCCGGCAGTGGTTGATTGATCGTATGGCGCCCGGTGACAGACACCACCGCCAAAATCATCAGTGAAAATACTGCCAGGCCACTTAACAATGCCAGCCAACCCTCAAAGCGATAAAACTTGCGATCAAGCCTACTTAGTAAACTGTCGTCTTGAAGAACCGAAGATTTCCCGGCCATAACACGCCCCCTTTAAAAAAGGTTGCCGCGCAATTCCGCGCGACAACCATTATTTGTCAAACAAAGTGGCTTACTTGCCCACCATGCCTGTGACCAAATCGTACAGTTCTTGTCCTGGTAAACCTTTTGCCGTGTTATCGGCAATCCAAGCCGCCGCTGCAGGGCCAGCTGCAGCTTCTTTGAATACAGCCAATTCCGCATCTGAGAAACTGACGGATGCTATGCCTTTTTCTTCCAGTTTCGGACCCCATGCATCCATTGTTTTACCGTTATATGCACTGATGTAGTGATCCAGGCTTTCGTCGATAGAACCCAACAATGCTGCACGGTGCTTATCAGACAACGCGTTCAGCGCATCTGTGTTTGCCACAACAGGGCAGTTCACTGTGCCGGGGTTCAGGTTAGTCGTCCACCATTTGCCGGTTTCAACCGTGCCATATGACATATGCGCGTGCGGCGCAAAAGCCACCGCTTTAACAACGCCACTGTCCAGTGCTTGGCGCACTTCTGTGGCAGTCATAGACGTTGGCACTGCACCAACGGCACCCATTGCTTTACCAACACCACCCGTTGCACGCACAGCCATGCCTTTAAAGTCGGCCAAGGTTTTAGGCGCATCGCCCACACCCACCAGGTTATATTGCGGCAAGGGGGACGGCATCAGCAATGTTGCATTCCAACGGGCCAGATCGGCCACAACCGCTGGGTGCTTGTAAACTGCTTGGCTGATTTTGCGCTCTTCTTCCAGTGAAGACACGCCCAGAAACGGCAGTTCCAGAACTGTGATAGACGGGTTCTTGTCGCGGTGATAACCGGCACAAAACTGCGCCATTTCAAACGCTCCGATAGAAATGCCGTCAAGGTTTTCTTTATTCTTCGACAGGCCACCATAAGAAATGTTCAGTGTGAAATCACCATTGGTTTTTGCCGAAACCAGTTCAGCCATTTTTTCAACATGCTCGGTAAACGCCCGGCGTTTACCCCAAAGAGACACGTTCCATTCAACGGCCAAAGCTTCACCTGCAAATGCAGTTGCCACTGTCGCCATTGCGATCATTTTAAAATTAAATTTCATATTTTCCTCCCACGGAAATCAATACAATCCCCAAGGGGGGAATCGACCCATAGGCACAGGCTACACCATGTGTGCCTGTCTTGAGTATGAGTTTTTTTGTAAATTCAAAGCACCCTGCCCTGCGGATTTCCGCAGCCTACACTTAAAGCAGTTTTTCTTTGTCTAGCCCCAGCTTGACGATTTTCTCGTTCAATGTTCGCCGCCCGATGCCCAAAGCCTCTGCCGTATCATCCATCCGTCCGCGATGCGCTTGCAACGCGCGCCCGATCAGCTGCTTTTCAAACGCAGCCACTGCCCCGCGCAGGTTTTCAGGCATATCATCACTGTCATCCGTAATCCGCAAAGCATCCATAACCGAACCACCACCGCGACGCGCTGCCAAAACGCAGCGTTCCGCCACATTACGCAACTCACGTATATTGCCTGCCCATTTATGCGACAACAATGCGGATATATCCGCTGCCGTTTGTTTCGGCGGGTCAATTTCATACACTTCCGCATGCCGGCCGATAAAATGTTCGAACAGCAGTGCGATATCATCTTTACGGTCCTGCAATTTAGGCAACTCTAAAATCAACGTATTCAGGCGATGATATAAATCCTGACGCAACACCTTTTGACTAATCGCATCATCAATATTTTCATTCGTCGCCGAAATATAGCGAATATTCAGCTGCTTTTGCTCGCCCGTAACAGCAGAGGTAATTTCTTGCGTTTCAACTATCCGCAGTAGCATTGCCTGAACTTCAGTAGACGCGGTCGTAAACTCATCCAAAAACAAAGTCCCGCCGTTGGCCTGGGCAAAAATACTATCAAACCCCGCAGGGTCTAACCTTGCACAGTTGATTGGTACAAACCGCTTGTCGGAACGCGCAGACAAGTTGTGCAAAGCGTTCGCCACCAGCTCTTTTCCCGTCCCTGTTGCCCCTAAGATCATCACATTGGTTTCCAGCCCAGCAAAGTCCACGATGTCATCGCGCAGGTGTTTCACAACATCCGTATCACCCAATAAAATTCGGTTCAAACCTGCCTGCGCCGATAGACGTTCGCGCAAACGATCGGTGTTTTCCTGCAATTTGTGTTGCTTTGCCGCATGTTCCAAAATTCCCAACAAACGGCGCGGGTCAAACGGCTTTTCCAGAAAACTATAGGCTCCGTCCTGAATGGACTCTACTGCCATTTGAATGTCGCCATGTGCCGATATCATAACTATCGGCGGTGCATTTTGCCCCTGAAGGCTGTGCAGCAAATCCAGACCCGATCTGCGCGGCATACGCACATCCGATAAGATCACATCAGGCAATACCTCGGCGATTTTCCGTTCAGCTTTTTCCGCCGTATCTAATTCACTCACCCGCCAACCAGTGCGCGACAAGAGATGCACCAAAGACTGGCGCATCTCTTTATCATCATCGATAATCAGCACATGAAATCCAGCCGACAGGTTCACCATTTTATCCATCTTTCCGTAAAACGTGCAGCGCGATAATAAATTCAGCGCCCCCCATTTTTGCATCCACCGCTGTTAAACCCCCACCGTGTTCCTCTATGATAGAGGCCGATATCGCAAGACCAAGCCCCATACCTTCGCCAGATGAGCGCGTGGTATGAAAAGGCTCAGACAGTTGATCAATCGTTTGCCCATCCAGACCCGCACCAGTATCGCGGACGCTTAATATTACCTGCCCATCCTCAGTCTTAAACAGATCAATAGTCACTTTGCGAACGGATAAATTCTGAACCGCCATAATTGCATTGCGCAGAACGTTGATCACAACCTGCTCCAACCTTTGCTGGTTTCCCATAACCGGAATATCTTGTGCAGGCAACGTGATGACCTGCTCTATCCCGGCATTTTCCAGATCATATTTCAGCAGATCCAACGCACCGCGCACCACATTCTGCATAATGACGGGCGACATTTCCTCGCCCCTGTCACTTGCAAAGAACCGCAACTGTTTGGTGATATTTTCCATCCGCGCCACAATCGAAGATAACTGCGGCCCCAAACCGCCCTGCGGCCCACCGCCTGCGATTTCTTCTGCCGCAAGATAGTTCTTCATCGCGGAAATCGGTTGCCCCAACTCATGCGTCACAGAAGCCGCCAATTGCCCCAAGGCCGCAAGTTTACTGCTGCGCTTCAATTCCTCTTGCGCGTGGGTAAGACGGCGTTCCGCCTGGCGGCGTACTTCAATTTCGCGTTGTAATCTTTTTCGGTCTTTTTGTGATGCAGATAATGCATTCCGCAATCGACCAGAGCGCCACGCAAGGAATGCCAATGCAGACAATGCCATTACCCCTGCCGCAACAGCAACTACCAATAACGCACGTTCGCGCATGGCGCGGGTATCTCTAAGATAACGAATAGTCCACTGCGGATTATTCAAATGCGCTTCCAGCGATAAAAAATTTTGCCCGTTAAAAATCGCTTCATTTTTGGATGGCACTTTCCAGTCCAATAAACGTAAAGCCTCTTTTCCGAACTGTCGCTCTTGGTAAATTTCAGCCCGCCGTTCTTCGTCAAGCGCGACTAAACTGCGATACTTCCATTCAGGGCGCGAAGACAGAACTACAATATTATCTTTATTCGACACCAAAATCATTTCATTGGTCTGTTCCAGAATTTCCGCCAAACGCGTTAGATCAATCTTCACCACTGCAACCCCGATGGGCGTGCCTGCATTCATAATAGGTGCTGACAAAAAATATCCCGCACGTGAAGTAGTTGCCCCGATCGCAAAAAGACTGGCGCGGCGACCCTGCATTGCTTCTTGGAAATACTGGCGGAACCCGTAGTTCTTTCCTAAAAAAGTTGGTGTTTTCGTAAAATTCGACGCCGCTATAGTCAAGCCTTGCGCATCCATAACATAAATAGCTTCCGCCCGTGCATCCTGTGACAAATCCAAAAGCTCTTGGTTTAAATTACGGGCCGGTTGAGATTGAACTGCATTGCGAACCAGTATTTGATCCGCAACGATGACGGGCAAATGATCTAACCGCTTTAATTCATTTTCGATCGTCGTTTGATAAAGTGACAACTTTGCTTCTGCCTGGCTTAGCTCCAATGTTCTAAACACGGATACGGCAATATAGAACAGCGTGATTAACCCGATCAGGGCAATTGCAAACAGCAACAACGGGCCTTTTGGTTTCAGGCTGGTTTTCGGGATCGTAGTTTGTGTCATCGCCCTTAGGAACGCTTATTTTTCACATAAGAGTCAATGCTATTTTAGGGCGCGTATCATTTCAATCAAACCTCTGGTCGAAGAATTAAGGTCAGACAGGTCAGCACCATCATCCAGCTTAGGCGCAAGCTGATTTGCCATAACCTTACCCAGTTCAACGCCCCATTGATCGAACGAATTAACATCCCAGATTACCCCCTGCACAAACACTTTGTGTTCATAAAGCGCTATCAGCCGCCCCAGGCTATATGGCGTCAGGCTACTATATAAAATCGATGTGCTTGGGCGATTGCCGGGGAATGTACGGTGCGGAACAAGGGCCTCAACCGTATCGGGATCATCTCCTGCCGCCAACATTTCTTTGCGCACCTCTTCACCGGTTTTACCAAAAGCCAACGCGTGGGATTGTGCCAGATAATTTGCCGTCAAAAGATCATGTTGGTCAACCAGATAGGATGTCGGCTGTGCGCTGATCATAAAATCAATTGGCACAATGTCAGTACCCTGATGTATCAGTTGAAAAAACGAATGCTGTGCGTTTGTGCCCACATCTCCCCAGATAACCGGCCCCGTCTTAGTTTCAACCTCAAACCCCGTTTTTGTCACGCGCTTGCCATTGCTTTCCATATCCATTTGCTGAACATAGGATGAAAAATTTTCCAGACGCTGATTATACGGGATCAAGGCCACGGTTGGGCAACCCATTACATTGCGCCGCCAAATACCCACAAGAGCAAGCAACACAGGTAAATTTTTCTCTAAAGGTGCGGTATTGAAATGCCTGTCCATTTCCCGGAAGCCATTCAGAAATGCGCCGAAATTCTCACCACCGATTGCAATCGCCAAAGATAGGCCAACCGATGAAGTCAATGAATATCGCCCGCCGACCCAGTCCCAAAATCCAAATACCCGTTCAGGTGCAATACCAAAAGCGCCTGTAGCCGCAAGATTTGTAGATACTGCCGCAAAATGCGCTTTCGCAGCTTCTACCCCGATAGAGTTTTCCACCCAGGCTTTTGCTGCTTGTGCATTGATCATGGTTTCTTGTGTCGTGAACGATTTTGATGCCACGATAAACAAGGTGGTTTCGGGCTTTAGATCACGCGTTGCATCCCGCAAATGTGCCCCGTCCACGTTTGATACAAAATAAACACGCGGACCTTCGCCTGCAAATTTAGATAACGCGCGCGTGGCCATAACAGGCCCCAGATCAGAGCCACCAATACCGATGTTTATAACATCCGTAAACGCCATGCCTTGCCCATTGGTCACCTTGCCCGCTCGCACATCATCGGCAAATTGCAAAAACACATCTTTTACGGGCGTCACCAAATCAGCTGTTGCCTGCCCATCAACCTGATAGCCATCTTCCGGCGTTCCCCTCAAAGCCACGTGTAAAACCGCGCGATCCTCGGTTGTGTTGATATGCTCACCCGCAAACATTGCCGTACGGTTACCTTCAACATCTACAGAGCGCGCCAAATCAAGCAAATGGGTCAAGGCATCCGCATCAATCCGCTCTTTGGAAAAATCAATCAGCAGATCGTCAAGATTAGCCGAAAACCCGTCAAACCGTTCCGGATCATCCGCAAACATGTCCCGCAAATGTTTTTGCTGAAGCCGCCTCCAATCCTGCGCCAATACATCCCAAGCGTTTTGAACAGTTTTTTTCATTTATCGGCACCTCGGTTTTGAACTTCCATAACTGTTACTTACACATTAAACTCAAGGCAAGTCGTTCAAACTTAAGTTACCTTTGCGATGTTTGCCAATCCGGATGATTCCAAGGCTCGGCATTAGATGGTGCCAACATGGTTTTACCCATAATATGGTCCGCTGCTTTTTCGCCTGTCATAATAGACGGCCCGTTCAGATTACCGTTGGTGATGCGTGGAAAGATTGAACTATCTGCAACCCGCAACCCGTCAACACCTATCACGCGGCATTCCGGATCAACCACCGCCATCGGATCATCAATCGCACCCATCTTGCAAGTTCCGCATGGATGATAGGCGCTTTCAACATGTTCTTTGATAAACCCGTTCAATTCCTCATCCGTTTGCAAGGCTTCACCCGGCTGGATCTCATGCTTTACAAATGGTTTAAATGCCTCTTGCCCGAAAATTTCACGGGTCAGGCGGATACAGTTGCGAAAATCCTGCCAATCCTCTTCGCAACTCATATAATTGAATAAAATTTTAGGCGCATCGGCAGGATCAGAGGATCGTAACGTTACCGCCCCACGTGAAGACGACCGCATCGGCCCCGTATGGGCCTGAAACCCATGCCCTTCGGCGGCAACTTTACCGTCATAACGCACAGCGATCGGAATGAAATGATACTGAATATCGGGATATTCAATACCCACTTTTGAACGGATAAATGCGGCACTTTCAAATTGGTTTGAAGCCCCCAGCCCTGTCTTGGTAAACAACCACTGCGCACCGATCATAGCTTTGGAAAACAAATTCCAGTGCTTGAACAACGTAATCGGTTGCGATGCCGCCACCTGGAAATAAAATTCTAGATGATCTTGCAGGTTCTGGCCCACGCCTGCCCGATCAGCAACCACATCAATACCGTGTTCCGCCAAATGCGCCGCAGGGCCAATACCCGATAGCATCAGCAGTTTAGGCGAGTTGATAGAAGATGCTGCAATAATCACTTCACGCCGCGCCCGAATAGTTTCAACCTTGCCGCCGCGCCTGATCGCCACACCAACCGCACGACCCTCTTCAATCACAACTTTTTCTGCCAACCCTTTAACTAGCGTACAATTCTCGCGTTTCAAAGCAGGTCGCAGATACGCGTTCGCCGCAGACCAGCGACGCCCCTTGTAAACAGTTTGCTCCATCGGGCCGAAACCCTCTTGCTGCTCACCGTTATAATCACCTGTAATCTGATACCCTGCTTGCTGCCCCGCATCTACAAAAGCCTGAAACAGCGGGTTGTCACGCGGGCCGCGTGTCACATGCAGTGGCCCGTCATGCCCGCGCCATGCAGCATCTCCACCATGCCCGCAGTCATCCCAGCTTTCCATACGTTTATAATACGGCAATACATCTTTATAGGCCCAGCCCTTGGCACCGCTTTCTTCCCAGTGATCAAAATCTTTCGCATGACCGCGCACATAAACCATCCCGTTTATTGACGATGACCCGCCAAGTACTTTGCCACGTGGTGTTACCAAACGACGGCCATCCAGATAAGGTTCCGGTTCGGTACTATATCCCCAATCATAGGTCTTCATATTCATCGGATATGACAAGGCCGCAGGCATCTGTATAAACGGCCCTGCATCCGTGCCGCCATATTCAACGATTAAAACCGAGTATTTACCATCTTCCGATAGACGATATGCTAAAGCACAGCCTGCGGAACCGGCACCAACAATTACAAAATCAGCTTCCATGTTTTCTATCCAAAAAAATTACTCACCCCGTGGAAAACGTTGACTGTCTTCCAAAGTGTCTAAGTTCATATGATTGCGCATATAGCGTTCCGATGCTTTTTGCAGCGGCTGGTAATCCCATGGGAAATACGAACCGTTACGCAAAGCTTCATAAACCACCCACCGGCGTGCCTGGCTTTCACGCACAGCCATATCAAACGCGTCTAAATCCCAACGCGCCTCAAATTTGGCACGCAACTGGTCCAATGTGCCTTGATGTTTTGGAACCTCTGCAAGGTTTTCCAACTCATGCGGATCTATTTCAAGATTAAACAATTGTTCAGGATCAAGCACACAGCGGTTATACTTCCATGGACCATAGCGCAAAGATACCATCGGCGCGTAAGAGGCTTCGGCTGCGTATTCCATCGCAACAGGCGAAGTCCGTTCCCCGCCCTGTCCTAAATGCACCAGACTTTCACCCTGCACCCAAGGGGCTATTTCCGCCATCGAAACACCAGCCAGATCACACAGTGTCGGCGTTACATCAAGGTTGGAAACCGGGGCCGTAACCAACCCGGCTTCCATTTCAGGGGCTGAAATCATCAATGGCACCCTTGAAGAACCTTCATAGAACGACATCTTGAACCAAAGCCCGCGTTCACCCAACATGTCGCCATGATCAGACACAAACAGGATCACGGGCTCTTGCCCTGTCGTTTCCAGTGTTTCCATCACTTCGCCGATTTTGTCGTCCAGATAACTGATATTGGCAAAATAGGCACGGCGGGCACGGCTGGTCTGCTCTTTCGTGATATTAAAACTACGCCAATCATTCGCGTCAAATATACGTTTGGAATGTGCATCGTGCGCGTCGTAATCCATTGCATTAATTTCAGGTTGTAAGTATGTACAATCCTTATATAAATCCCAATATTTCTTACGCGCAACATAAGGATCATGCGGATGAGTAAAGCTGACAGTCAAGCACCATGGCCGCTCATCCTTACCCCGCGCCAGATCATAGACTTTGCGGGTAGCATTATAGGCAACCTCGTCATCATATTCCATCTGGTTGGATATCTCTGCAACACCCGCCCCGGTCACAGACCCCATATTATGGTACCACCAATCAATCCGCTCACCAGGTTTGCGGTAATCGGGCGTCCAGCCAAAATCTGCCGGATAAATATCGGTGGTCAAACGTTCCTCAAACCCATGCATCTGATCAGGGCCGACAAAGTGCATCTTTCCTGACAAACACGTTTGATAACCCGCACGGCGCAAGTGATGTGCATATGTAGGTATATCAGAGGCAAATTCAGCCGCATTGTCATATACCCCGCTACGCGACGGCAACAAACCAGACATAAAAGACGCGCGGCCGGGCGCACATAACGGTGATGCTGTATAGGTATTTCGAAACCGCGTCGATTTTGCCGCGAGTTTTTTCAAATTGGGCGCATGCAGCCATTCAGCAGGCCCATCGGGGAAAAGGGTTCCTGTCAACTGATCAACCATAAAGATTAAGATATTTGGTTGGCGCATCATCTATCCACAATAATAAAACCACCAAATGCACTTACAGCTATCTGATTTAGATAATCCAAGATCGAATCTTGGTTTGGTGTGTTATACATATAAAATTGTTTTTGACTGATCAGTCAATCAAAAATTAACTGTGCTTGTATTTTAATGCCCAAATCAAAGTATCTTTTACGATTTTGTTTACTAAAAGATAATTTTACCCCATATCTAATGCCCATACAGGCAAAGCAGATAGAAATATTCAATGTTCAAAAGAACTTTACTTCACGAAGCACGCAAACAGGGTGCTAAACTGCTATTTTCAGTTGGACTGTTTAGCGCATTTGTAAATATTTTAATGCTCACCGGCCCCCTATTCATGTTGCAGGTTTATGACCGCGTACTTGGCTCGCGATCCGACGAAACGCTAACTGCGCTCTTTATATTAGTCGTACTTTTATATACATTTATGGGTATTTTGGATTACGCCCGCAGCAGAGTAATGGCCAGATATGGTGCCCGGTTCCAATCTTATCTGGATGAAACCGTGTTTCGCGCAACCATTAAAGATGCTGTCATTGAAAGCGAGCGTTCAAAGCCATCAACCGGGTTGCGTGACATCGAAGCTATACAGTCACTGCTTTCAAACCCTGCGGCATTTGCGGTTTTTGACATTCCATGGACACCTCTGTTTATAGGCGCAATATTCGTTTTTCATCCCATTTTAGGATGGATGGCCGTGGCAGGTGGCGTGTTATTACTCTTAATAACAAGTCTGAACCAGATAACGACCAAGAATAAAGTATTAGATGCAGCAACTAAATCAGCGCAATCCCATGGATTCGCAGAGGCCGCACGCCAATCTGCCGAAGTGATACATGCACAAGGCATGCAAACCACAATAACCAAACGTTGGAAGCAAAGTCGCGATGCCAGTCTGGCCGCGTCCATATATTCCAGTGATTTCACCGGTATTTTCTCGGCACTGACAAAATCATTCCGCTTACTGTTGCAGTCCGCAATGCTGGCGGTAGGTGCTTTTCTAGTCCTGCGTAACGAGCTGACACCTGGCGCCATGATTGCAGGTTCAATCTTATTGGGCCGTGCGCTGGCACCTATTGAGATGGCTATTGGCCAATGGCCAATGGTGGTGCGCGCACGTAATGCATGGACATCTTTAAAAGCAAATTTACCGGATGTAGATGAAGCACCCAAAAAAATGGACCGTGCCAAACCTAAAGCCAATCTGCTTGTTAAAACCCTTGGGGTGGTGCCGCCTGGTCAGCGAAAACCCACTCTTATGGGCATAAATTTTACACTCAAGCCCGGTCAGGTCTTGGGTGTGATTGGCAAAAGTGGTTCCGGAAAATCCACCCTAGCCCGCGCACTTGTCGGGATATGGCCCGCCGCGATCGGCGAGATCCGGCTGGATGGCGAGGTTATTCACAACTACGATCCCGAGCAATTTGGCCAATACATTGGATATTTACCCCAATCTGTCAGCCTGTTTCACGGTACAGTCGCCGACAATGTCGCGCGCATGGCAGAGGCCCCCGAACCTGAAATGGTTAGAGCCGCCGTAAGAATGGCACAGGCCGATGATTTGGTTAAAAAACTGCCCGAAAGTTTTGATACAATCATTCACAATGGCACAGGTAGTCTTTCGGGCGGGCAAATACAGCGCCTTGGGCTGGCCCGCGCGATTTACGGCGATCCAACCTTGCTCATTCTTGACGAACCAAACGCCGCTCTTGATGCTGATGGATCACACGCTTTGAATTTGGCGGTACGTCGCTTTAAGGAACAGGGTAAAATCGTTATTATCATGACACACAGGCCTATGGCTATTTCAGAATGCGACCAGTTGCTTTATCTGGACGGCGGACGCCAACAGGCCTACGGCCCACGCGACGAAGTACTGAGTGCAATCGTCAAGAACGCAAAAGACGTGAACCAAGTCATTAATCAGGGCAATCCGTCATGAACGCACACGCGAACCCGAACAAAAACCAATGGTCGGCAAAAGGGCCTCTGACAATCGGTTTCTTAAGCCTGGTACTTCTTGTGCTTGGCATAGGTGTCTGGAGCGTGAACACTAAAATTGCCGGTGCAGTTATTGCCAGTGGAATGATTCAGGTTGAAGCCAACCGGCAGGTTGTCCAGCATCTAACAGGCGGCATCGTTGGTGAAATCAATGTCTCTGACGGTGATGTTGTAAACGCGGGTGATGTTTTGCTTCGGTTTGACGGCAGCCAATTAAAATCAGAACTGGCAATCATTGAAAGTCAGTATTTCGAATTACTGGCCCGCAAGGCCCTGTTTGAAGCCGAACGTGATGATAATGCGGCCTTAACCTACGATGCAGAATTGATCGCTCAATCAAAACGCGACGATGATATTTTAGCGTTGATGACAGGCCAAACCGAATTTTTTACTGCACGGCGCCTTTCATTGGAAAACCAAAAAGAACAATTGGCAGAACAGAAAATACAACTTGGCCGCCAGATAGAAGGCGTTGAAGCACAAAAATCCGCCTTTCAGTCACAACTTGAGCTTTTGGAAGAAGAATTGAAAAATGCCCAGTCATTGCTGGATAAAGGGCTTGCCCAGGCATCACGGGTTCTGGCGCTGAAACGCGAAAAAGCCCGGATTGAAGGCCAAGTCGGAAGCTTGGTCGCTGATCTTGGGCGGCTTAGTGCCGGGATAAACGGGATCAATATCCAACTGGTACAACTGGATACGGCCCGCCGTGAGAAATCCATCGAAAGCTTGCGCGATATTGGTTATCGCAAATTGGAATTGTCGGAACGGCGTGCATCCATTCTGCAAACCATGTCGCGCCTTGATGTGCGTGCACCTATGACCGGAACCGTTTATGGCAACCAGATTTTTGCCCTTCAATCGGTTGTCCAACCAGCACAGGCGATGATGTATATTATTCCAAATGACCTGCCTCTGGTTGTTCAAGCGCAGGTTGAGGTCGTGCATATAGATCAGGTCTATGTCGGACAGGAAGCAACCCTGAACTTTGCCTCTTTCAGCCAACGCACAACGCCACAAATTTTTGGTACAGTCACCAAGGTCTCCGCCGATGTGCTGACCGATCAGGTAACAGGTGCCAATTTTTATCAGGTAGAGCTCGTTCCTAAACCCGGCGAGATAGAAAAACTTGGCGACCTTGAACTGGTCCCCGGCATGCCGGTTGAAGCCTTTCTGAAAACAACAGAACGCAGTACATTCACCTATCTGGTCAAACCCGTCACAGATTATTTTAACAAAGCATTTCGTGAAGAATGATCAAATGCGTGGTTTTATTGCTTTATTTTACATGTCAAATCACAAAAATCAAAAATTCACGTAGCGATTCATTCGCTAGTGTGTAATGAATTGTTCTAAAATATAGGCTGTAA
>OZ253460.1:1217500-3740478 GCA_965261565.1 Amylibacter sp. | reverse complement strand
GTTCAACATTTTGCCCTAAAACCCCCGATTAATATCACTGGTGAATGGGATAATGATCCCGTTAAAAATGGATTGGCAGATCTGCGCCAACTTCTGGAAAGCCACCATCAAACAATCGCAGCCTTTATTCTGGAGCCCGTTGTGCAAGGCGCAGGGGGCATGTATTTTTACCACCCCGAATATCTTAATCAGGCGCGCGCATTATGTGACGCCTTTAATGTTTTGCTGATCTTTGATGAGATCGCCACTGGCTTTGGGCGCACGGGCAAAATGTTTGCCACCGAACTGACAACGGTCGAGCCCGATATCTTATGTCTGGGCAAAGCCTTAACTGGCGGTACAATGTCGTTTGCCGTAACCCTAACCTCGAATAAAGTTGCAACAGACATTGGAAATGGCAATCCAGGTGTGTTTATGCATGGCCCAACATTCATGGCAAATCCGCTAGCCTGTGCCGCGGCCTGTGCCAGTCTGGATTTACTGGAAACCACACCCTGGCAGGCGAATGTTGATGCTATTGAAGCGCAACTCAATCATGAACTTGCGCCACTACGTTCATTGCCACATGTTTTTGATGTGCGCGTTTTAGGGGCGATTGGCGTGATCGAAATGGATCACCAAGTCAGTGCGGATCAAGCACACCCTTTGTCTAAAGAGCTGGGTGTGTGGTTGCGGCCCTTCGGGCGACATATTTATTGCATGCCGCCTTTTGTGATCACTCCAGATGAGTTGTCACAGGTTACCAACGCCATGGGTAAATTGGCCGAGGTTTTATAGATGCAACACCAATGGTTAAAACGTGGCCCGGATGCATCCCAAGTAATCGTGATCTTTGGGGGCTGGGCCATAGGGGCAGAAGCCTTTGCACATCTAAAGACTTCAGCAGACATACTCTATATCTCGGACTACCGCGACCTTGCGACCGATTTGCCAGAGTTACACCACTATGACACGCGCGTGCTGGTGGCATGGTCATTCGGGGTCGCATCTTATTGCCATTGGCAACAAGGCCGCGTTGATATTTTTGACCGCAAGATTGCACTCAACGGCAGCATGACGCCGATTGATCGTTTGAACGGCATACCACCGCTGATTATGCAAAAAACCATCAACACGCTTTCATATGAGAGTTTTCAGGTTTTTGTAACCCGGTGCTATGGCAAGAAACACC
This sequence comes from Amylibacter sp., assembly GCA_965261565.1. Lineage (GTDB taxonomy): Bacteria > Pseudomonadota > Alphaproteobacteria > Rhodobacterales > Rhodobacteraceae > Amylibacter. The sequence goes on along the minus strand of OZ253460.1, from coordinate 3,739,307 downwards.
GACATCAACCCATCGATGTATCCGCCAGGAAAGCAGAACTCATTGCGGTTCAAACCCGCGATTACACAGGCACTGTCCAGAATTGGGATAAGGTTTGGATCAGCCGCCGCGATAAAATATTCCCCTTCACCAACATGCATAGGGCATGGCAAAAGCCCTTAAATGTACTGGATGGCCCACATGTTCCTTTCGCCGCTTGGACATCATGGGATGAGGTCATAGCATGACATTGTATTCTCACCCCTTGTCCACAACACAGCACAGAGTTCAACAGAACTTCCAGCGTGGGTTTCGCAAATACAATGACAACGCATATGTGCAAAAGCATATTGCAACTAGTTTGATAGATTTTTTCGCACAAACCACCAACCCGCCCCATTTTCACAACGCCTTGGAAATAGGGTGTGGAACAGGCTTCTTAACGCAAGAACTGGTACAGCGGTTATCCGTTGATCACTGGACTATTAATGATCTTGTAACGGAGAGTAAGGCGCATATTACCCCCATCCTCAACACCAGCGCATGGGATTTTTTGCCGGGCGCCATTGAATCAAAACATTTGCCAGGAAACTATGACCTGATTGCGTCAGCATCGGTATTTCAGTGGATTGCGGATACACCGAGCCTCTTAAAAAAGCTTTCAGACAGTCTGGCACCCGGTGGCTGGTTGATATTCAGCAGCTTTGGGCCAGAACATTTTCGTGAATTACAAGCGTTTGGCACGAAGCCCTGCACTATGAGTTATTTTGACAGCAATGGTTGGCACGCTTTGTTGCCCAACGATCTTGTGCCAAAACTTATTGAGCAAGATATTCAAGTTGCTAAGTTCAGCACAGTGCACAAACTGTTGATGCATTTGCGGAACACAGGCGTCAATGCAAACGCACAACGCCAGTGGTCACGCCAAAGCCTGGCCGCGTTTGAGCAGGAATATACCCATCGGTTTTCGGATCAAGATCAAAATATTTTCCTGACTTATGCGCCAGTTTATATTATTGCGCAAAAGCACTAATGACACAGTTCTACCCCAGACGTTGCAAGTGTCTCTTTAGCACTGAAACAGCCGTATCACTGTCTTTGCGGATGATCGCGTTTAAGATTGCAGTGTGATCTCGATCCGTACGCTCTTCCCAAGTGGATCGCCATGTCCCCAACAAATGCCGCGCACTTAGGATTTGCAGGTTTTCAATCGCTGACAACAAGCGCGGCATTGCACAAGCCACTAGAATTGCACTATGAAATTGTCGATTTGTCTGTTCCCATGAGATCAGATCATTGGCGTCATCACATGCCCGTTGCGCATCTTTGGCTTTGTTCAGATCATCTGGCATCATTTTTGGTATGGCATGGTGCAATGCAAGGGGTTCCAGAGCAAGGCGCATTGTTTTGATTTCAAGAATATCGCCCGGATTAAATGGGGTGACACGCACCCCGCGCCTTGGGATACTCACGGCCAGACCACGTGCTTCCAAGCGTAGTAAAGCCTCACGCACTGGAACATGGCTTGTGTTAAAGGTTTTAGCGATGTGATCTTGGCGCAGCTTTTCGTCAGGCAGCAATTGCCCGCGGATAATCTGGTCGGTTAAAACCTGCTGGATCTGATCAGAGATCGTAACATTGGGTTCTGTCTTCATATTTTATAGATAATTTTTTGTACGCTATGAAGCAACTGATAATCGACTTCGTACTTGATAAAAGCTTCATTTCAATCAGATTATTTTGCCAGAATTATATTTAACGGCATTGTCAGAGGAAACTTGAGTTTGCAGTTTTAGCGGCATAGATTTTGGAAATGACTACTAAAAATCCATTTAAGTATTTCAAATATCCCCAGAAATTATCCACTTGGCAGTGATGTATTACGTACGATACCCGCTGAGTTTTCGACAAGCTGAAGACATACTACATAATCCTGGGGTTGATATTTACCGCGAAAAAATTCAGTTTTGGGTAGAGCGTTTTGGGTCAAAGTTCGCACCAAGAATTCGCAAGAAAAGGACAGGGTTCCATTCCATTTGGCAATGTCATTTGGATGAAGTCTTCGTGGAAATTAATGGCGATAGGTTTTACCTTTGGAGGGCTATTGATCATGAAGGTGAAGTGCTGGAATGCTATGTGTCAAAGCGTCGAGATAAAGTCGCTGCCAAGAAATTTTAATAAAAAACAATGCGCAAATATGGCTCCCCAATATCATTACGACAGATAAATTGCCGTCTTACCGTGCCGCGTTTCGTGAACTTGGTGTTGCAGATCACCAATTATGTGGCGGTAGATCAAACAATAGGTGTGAAAATTCGCATCTGCCGTTTCGACGACGAGAGAGCGATGCAGAAGTTTAAAAGTTGTGCAATGCTCCAGAAATTCACAAGCTACCATGCCCAAATTTACAATCATTTTAACCACGAGAGACATTTAGAAGCCAAACATTCATATAAAAAACGTGCAACTGCCCTCACAGAGCGGTGCAATTTATACGTCGCATGATGTTGAAGTTGATGTGCCTTTTGCGACATGCCCAAGTTTGCCTGACAACACCTAAATGCAGCTGATCCAAAAAGTCACAGGTATACATATAGACTAAATGCCTATATGCTATTGTTTAATAATTCATGACAGGCAAACCGCAATGAAAACAACTTACCGCGATGTAAAGGCTGACATTTTGGCCAAAATTACTTTGGGGGATTGGGAGCCAGGCAGCCTTATCCCCAACGAAATTGATCTGGCCGAAACATATGGATGTGCACGCGCAACTGTAAACCGCGCGATGCGCGAACTGGCCGATGAAGGTATTATTGAAAGACGTAGAAAGGCTGGGACGCGGGTGCGTATGACCCCAGTGCGTCATGCGCGGTTTGCCATACCTATCGTTCGGGATGAAATAGAAGGGCAAAATGCGGCTTACCGTTATGCTTTGGTCAAAGAGACGGCCCTACAAGCACCCGATTGGTTACGTGCGCGATTGTCGTTAGGCGGTGATGCAAAAGTTCTTCACCTCGTTTGTATGCACTACTCAAATGGTGTTCCTTACCAACACGAAGACCGTTGGATAAATCTGGCTGCTTTACCACATGCAAAAGACGCAGATTTTTCTGTTACAGGTCCGAATGAATGGCTGGTTGCAACGATACCTTATTCTAATGCTGAAATCAGTTTTTCTGCCAGCTTAGCTGATCAAGATTTATCTGAATATCTTGACTGTACAAAAGGTGAGCCACTTTTCACGATAGAACGATCAACCTGGTGGGAAGGAAAGGCGATAACCTTTGTACGTTTATTTTTTCGCCCCGGATATCGGATGACAACTCAATATTGATTGGGCTGCAGCAGATGTATCAACTACACCCCAACTTTTCATAAGGGCTTACAGGATGCCTGGTAAGTTTAGTTCGTTTTCACGTGCGCAATCACGGGCAATCTCATAGCCTGCATCTGCATGGCGCATAACACCAGTCGCAGGATCATTCCACAAAACGCGACCAACACGGCGAGCAGCATCTTCACTACCGTCACAACAAACCACCATGCCTGAGTGTTGCGAGAAGCCCATACCAACACCGCCACCGTGGTGAAGAGAAACCCATGTGGCACCTGACGCAGTATTTAAAAGCGCATTCAGAAGCGGCCAATCAGACACAGCATCCGATCCGTCCATCATTGCTTCTGTCTCGCGGTTTGGCGAGGCAACTGAACCAGAGTCTAAGTGATCACGCCCGATGACAATAGGGGCTGACAATTCACCAGTGCGTACCATTTCGTTAAAGGCAAGGCCAAGCTTGTGGCGTACGCCAAGACCAACCCAACAAATCCGTGCAGGTAGGCCTTGGAATGCAATCCGGTCGCGCGCCATATCAAGCCAATTATGCAAATGTTCATCATCAGGTAGCAATTCTTTAACCTTCTGATCCGTCTTATAAATGTCTTCTGGATCACCTGATAGTGCCGCCCAACGAAACGGACCAATACCACGACAGAACAAGGGGCGGATATAAGCTGGGACAAACCCTGGAAATGCAAACGCATCTTCCAGACCTTCTTCCAACGCTACTTGGCGAATATTGTTGCCATAATCGACAGTCGGTACACCGTCGTTGTGAAATGCGACCATAGATGCAACTTGCACTTTCATGCTGGCGCGGGCAGCTTTTTCGACTGCTTTTGGATCGCTTTCGCGTTTATCTTTCCATTGACCCATAGTCCAACCTTGTGGCAGGTACCCGTTGATTGGATCATGTGCACTGGTTTGGTCTGTCACGATGTCTGGGCGGATGCCGCGCTTGTGAATCTCTGGAAAAATATCGGCAGCGTTTCCAAGTAAAGCTACTGATTTTGCCTCACCTGCTGCTGTCCAACGTTCGATCATTTCAAGCGCTTCATCAAGAGTATCGGCCTTTTCATCGACATAACGTGTTCTTAGGCGGAAATCGATACTTTCAGGGTTACATTCCACGGCAAGGCAACTTGCGCCAGCCATGACTGCAGCTAAAGGTTGTGCGCCACCCATGCCACCAAGACCGCCAGTTAAAATCCATTTGCCCTTCAGACTGCCACCATAATGCTGACGGCCGGCTTCTACAAAAGTCTCATAAGTACCCTGCACGATACCTTGGCTACCGATGTAGATCCATGAACCGGCTGTCATCTGGCCATACATTGCCAGACCCTTTTTATCGAGCTCGTTGAAGTGATCCCAAGTCGCCCAATGTGGCACAAGGTTAGAGTTCGCGATCAAAACGCGCGGGGCATCTTTGTGGGTCTGGAATACGCCGACAGGTTTGCCAGACTGAACGAGCAATGTTTGGTCTTCTTCCAGCTCTTTTAGTGTTTCAACGATTTTTTCATAGTCTTCCCACGTACGTGCAGCACGGCCAATACCGCCGTAAACCACCAACTCATGTGGGTTCTCAGCAACGTCGGGATGCAAGTTGTTCATTAGCATCCGCATTGGTGCTTCGGTCAACCAACTTTTGGCTGTGATTTCTGTGCCCGTGGCAGGGAAAATATCGCGAATATTATGACGAGAGTTGGTCATTTATAATCTCCGTTTATTGGGGCCATATTGGCCAAGTTTTCAAAAATTTGATGTAAATGTTCACGTAGGGTCGCGGCTTTTGTCGTGTCATAATCCCAAGGTGTTGCCTCAGTTGAAAGATAGGCAGATTGCGCTATCTCCATTTGAATAGCGTGAAAGCCTTCGCTGGGTTGTCCATAATGACGTGTTGCCCAACCACCTTTGAAGCGTCCGTTTAGAACGCTTGTGTATCCTTTGGCTGTATTACATACGTTAACCAATATCTCTTCAACGTTTGGGTGACATGTTGTTCCCATATTGGTGCCGATATTGAAGTCAGGCAGTATGTCATCAAACAGAAATGGAATATTTGATCGAATTGAATGGCAATCATAAAGAATAGCAAAGCCATGCAATACGCGCACACGATCCAGTTCCTTTTGCAAAGCGTCATGGTAGGGAGCATGAAATGTTATGCGTCTTTCTTCGACTTCTGCATCGTCAGGTGCTTTTGACCAAATGTCATTGCCGTCAAAATTTGTTATTGGCACCAGTCCAGTTGTATTTTGCCCAGGATAGAGTGAAGCACCAGAGGGGTCGCGGTTCACATCAATGACATACCTATGAAACGTTGCGCGCACGGATGTCGCGCCATCCACTAAGCCCTTGTAAAGCTTATGGATGTGCCAGTCGGTATCATCTAATCCTTGCCCACGCGCATTCAACTGCCCGTAGATTTCTGGCGGAATATATGTACCAGTATGCGGTAAACCCAATACAATTGGGCTGTCCCCACTTATGACTTCAACGGGTGTCATGCAGACAGATCTGGCATGAATATATCCTTGCGATCCGCAATCTTACCGCTGGCAACAAGTAATGCTGCTTGCTCCAGATCAGGTGCAAGATAACGGTCATCGCCAAGTGTTTCCACTACTTCTCGCACTTCCGCCACAACATCAGTTAAAACACGGCTTGTGCTAAGCGGTGCGCGGAATTCAATGCCCTGTGCCGCACAAAGGAGTTCCACACCCAAAATGCGCTCAAGGTTTTCGACCATCTGTTCCAAACGACGTGCGCCATGTGCCGCCATGCTAACGTGATCTTCTTGGTTCGCACTGGTTGGCGTACTATCCGTTACGCAGGGATTAGCGAGATGTTTATTTTCGCTCATCAGTGCAGCGGTTGTTACTTCGGCAATCATATAACCAGAATTTAGACCAGGGTTCGGGGTTAAGAATGGCGGCAAATCATGGCTAAGCACTGGGTCAACAATTAAAGCGACGCGACGCTGTGCAATCGCACCGATTTCAGCAACAGCCAAAGCAATCATATCAGCCGCAAAGCCTACAGGTTCGGCGTGGAAATTACCGCCTGATACAATTAGGTTAACGCCAACGAGTACTAGCGGATTATCTGTAGCAGCGTTTGCTTCGATTTCCAAAGTTTGGGCGGCCATGCGCAACACATCCATTGCGGCACCCGTCACCTGTGGTTGGCAACGGATACAGTAGGGATCTTGCACCCGTTTATCATCTTCGCGGTGGCTTTCACGGATTTCAGAACCTTCCAAAAGTGCACGCATAGACTGACCAGCTTCAATTTGACCGCGATGCCCACGCAAATCATGAATCTCAGGTTGAAGGGGTGCGGTTGAGCCCATGATTGCATCTGTCGAAAGCGCGGATGTCACCAATGCGGATTGTGCTGCACGCCATGCGCCAAACAAACCAGCAAGAGCAAAAGCTGTAGAGAATTGTGTGCCATTGATCAGTGCCAATCCTTCTTTAGGACCAAGTTCAATAAGTGTAAGGCCAGCCGCTGCCAATGCTTTACCGCCCGACATGATTTCACCATCAAATTCGGCTTCACCATACCCCATGATAACGGCTGCCATATGTGCCAAAGGTGCAAGATCACCTGATGCACCGACAGAACCTTGTGCAGGAATAACGGGTGTAACACCTTTGTCCAACATACCTTCCAGCAAGTCTACAATCTCAAGACGGACACCAGAAGCGCCACGCCCAAGGCTTAAAAGTTTGAGTGCCATCATCAAACGCGTGTTGCGGCGCGAAATTGGTGCACCAACACCACAGCAATGTGATAGGATTAAATTACGTTGTAAGGTTGCAGTATCTTCAGAGGCAATCTTAACACTGGCCAATTTACCAAACCCAGTATTTACACCATAAACAGCGGCATCACCCGCAGCGGCCGCAGCTATACGTTCATGCGCGATTTCCATAGCTGGCCGACAAGAAGGGTCAAGGCGTACAGCAACCTCTTGCCAATAGACTTTTGAAAGATCCGCAAGCGTTACGGAGCCAGGTTTAAGAGTGATAGTTTTCACGGGTTATCTCCAAAAATACGAGTGTGAAGGGGGTTAAAGCCAATACGGTAGGCTAATTCAGCTGGGTGCTTTACATCCCAAACAGCAAGGTCCGCGCGTTGTCCGACAGCGATCGTTCCGCAATCCGTCAAGCCAAGAGCTTGTGCTGCATGACACGTAACGCCTTTGAGTGCCTCTTCGGGTGTTAACCGAAACAGTGTGCATCCCATATTCATCGTCAACAATAGAGACGTCATTGGTGATGATCCTGGATTGCAATCTGTCGCAAGTGCGATTGGCACATTGTGGCTGCGCAAAATGTCAATTGGCGGTATTTGTGTTTCGTGTAATGTATAGAATGCACCAGGTAGAATGACGGCTACTGTGCCAGATTTGGCAATAGCAGCGACACCATCCTCATCTAGATATTCAATATGATCTACTGATATTGCACCATAGCCCGCTGCCATTTTTGCACCACCAAGGTTTGACAGCTGCTCTGCATGCAATTTCAATGGCAGCCCGAGTTCAACCGCTACATCAAAGACGCGCGAAATTTGATTGGGTGAAAATGCAATACCTTCGCAAAAGCCATCAACTGCATCGACCAAACCTTCGGCATGAGCACTGCGTAAAGTGGGGATGCAAATCTCATCAATATAGGCATCAGCACGATCAGTATATTCTGGTGGAACAGCATGGGCGCCAAGAAAACTGGTCACAACCCGAATTGGGCGATGCGTTGGCAATGCACGTGCAGCGCGCAGCATCTGAAGCTCTGTTTCAGTATCAAGGCCGTAACCTGACTTCACTTCAATCGTTGTTACGCCTTCGGACAATAGCGCATCAACACGAGGCAGGGCGTGCGCAGTCAATTCTTCTACAGATGCATCGCGTGTCGCTTTAACTGTAGAAATGATTCCCCCGCCTGCTCTTGCAACCTCTTCGTAAGTGGCGCCATTTAAGCGCAGTTCAAATTCAACTGCACGATCACCGCCATGAACAATGTGTGTGTGACAATCAATTAACGCAGGTGTTACCAGCTTGTTGTCTAGTGATGTTTTCTTCAACTTTTTATAGGTGTCTGGCAATTTACCTTGCGTTCCAACCCATTCGGTTTTTCCATTGATTACTGCAATCGCAGCATCTTCGATTAAGCCATAAGGTATATCGCTTTGAGCCAAAGTTGCGGCTCTTAAGTTGATAAAAAGCTGATCTTCTACGGGCATGTTTATCTCGAGATAATTGAATTTTCTCTTTTCTAGTACAAATTAATGTGACATATGTCTATACATAAAATAAGATTGGAAATCATAATGATCTTTGCAAAACACGCATTACTTGCGACTGGCTGGGCCGAAAATGTTCGGATAGAAATTAAAAATGGGGTTATCGCGAAGCTTACGACAGAAGCACAAATAGTGCCGAGTGATGAGCATGTTGATACGCTACTTCCCGCACTAGGAAACCTGCACAGTCATACGTTTCAACGGGCAATGGCAGGCATGACAGAATTTCGGATGGCTGGGCGCGATAGCTTTTGGACATGGCGGGACTTGATGTACCGCTTTACAGCACATCTTACACCAGAACAGGTCGAAGCAATTGCAGCACTTGTATTTCTAGAGATGCAAGAATCTGGTTATGCCTCAGTCGGTGAGTTTCACTATATCCACCACCAAAAAGGCGGTGTGCCATATGATAACATTGCTGAACTGTCGAACAGAGTTTGTGCTGCAGCTTCAACAACAGGTATTGGCCTAACCCATTTACCCGTTCTCTACACTTACGGCGGAGCAGGGAAAACTCCACTGGAAGCGGGCCAATTGCGATTTGGCAACTCTGTTGATCGGTTTAACCAACTTGTGGAAGGTGCACGCCTAGGTGTTAATGCGCTACCTGCGGATTGTTTGATCGGCATTGCACCTCATTCTTTGCGTGCAACATCCCCAAATGATCTAACTGCTGTACTTCAAGCGCATGAAACTGGCCCGGTACATATCCATATTGCTGAGCAACCCAAAGAAGTAAAAGATATCCAAGCCTCCTTAGGGGCACGGCCGGTCGAATGGCTGCTGGCGAATGCAGATGTAGATGCCAATTGGTGTCTGATCCACGCGACCCATATGACAGAAAAAGAAACCATTGATATGGCCCATTCAGGGGCCGTTGCTGGTTTGTGTCCGGTGACAGAGGCAAATTTGGGCGATGGCCCCTTTAACGGCCCAACATATTTGAATGCGGGGGGGGCCTTTGGCGTTGGTTCAGATTCGAATGTATTAATTTCGCTCACCGAAGAATTGCGCACTCTGGAGTATTCTCAACGTTTGCGCGATTTGGCCCGCAATGTTTTGGTCGTTGGCGAAGGCTCAATTGGGGATACCGTTTATAAAGGTGCGGCCCTTGGTGGCGCTCAGGCTCTTGGTCGTAACGCAGGCGAGATAGGTGAAGGTAAATTGGCTGATCTAGTTGCCATCGACAGCACGGATCAATCCCTTTGTACTCTTGGTATGGATCAAATCCTAAATGGTTTGGTTTTTGCAGCCAAAGATACAGTTGTCACAGATCTCTGGTCTGCTGGGCGACACTCCGTCAAAGAAGGACGGCATATCGCCCGTAATGAAATTGTTGCCAATTACCGCGTGGCAATGACCAGTTTACTAGCATCCATCTGAGGGTTAACGTCGATTGTGATCAACAAGGATACAACATCTTTACCTTGCATCAGGATCAATTCAGCTCATACTTAATCAAAAGGTGTTGTCAGGGGAACTTGATGGAATTTATAGGTTTGTCTAAATTCTGGAAATGACGACGAGCAATCCCTTTAAATATTTCAAAACATCTCCCTAAATTATCCGCTTGGCGGTGATGTATTACGTGCGATATCCACTCAGTTTTCGTCAAGTTGAAGATATTTTGCATGAGCGCGAAATTTACATTTGTCACGAAACCGTCCGGTTTTGGATCACAGTTTAGAAGAGAGATACGTAAGAAGAGGGTGGAGCACCACTCAAACTGGCAATGGCATTTGAGCGTGACACCCGCGACGCTCCTAGACCAGGGCAATTTCCGGGGCAGTTTCTGGCAAACCTCAGCGAGGGCGCTGAAGCAACCAACGTCTACTTTTTCTGAAAGATACTGGCTGTGGGTGCAGTCTCCAGTTATCCAGTCTCGGCCGAAATTCCTTGTTAACAGGGAATTTACAGGAAAAATACGCGATTTTTATCTGATTTGTAGAAATAGACCCATAATATAAGTGTGATTACAGTGAATTAAGGGCGATTTCCCTAAGAATAGTAACAGGGAAATATTTATAAGGAACAGGGTAATAATTGCACGTATCAGGGAGTAAATAATTTAGAAACGCCACGGAAAGCGCATAAGTGCAGGGATGTTAAACTTCCCTTATTGAAGTCCTCAATGTCGTCCTATAAGTGCTGACGTTAGACAATTCGAACAAACGCAAACGCATTATTCTCGCGCTTGGGTAATCAATTTGCGTACAATAGGACCTATACCATTTACAACTCTCGTAACACCCGAAGTATTTGGATGGATACCGTCACTTTGCATGAATTTGGAATTCGGAATCTTTACATTACCGCCTTCAAGAAGTGTCGCGAAAAAGTTGTCATAAAACAATGTTCCATATTTATGGCTTAGGTCGCGGTAGATTGGGTCAAATGCTGCCTTGTATTCGGGCCCGTAGTTCCCAGGAGCGATCAGGCCTACAATCAGCACTGGCAGGGCCTGTTCGATGGCTATCTGCAAAATACCGTCCAGGTTTGCACGGCTTGTGGCAGGATCAATGCCGCGCAACAGATCATTCCCGCCCAGGGTCACAATCAACGCATCGACTTCGGGTGTTAGTGTCCAGGCCATACGTGACAGCCCGCCCGCGGTTGTATCCCCTGAAACACCCGCGTTCAAAAGCCTGACATCTTCGCCTTTGTCGTGCAGCCACGTTTCCAACTGGGGTACAAACCCGTTTTCACGCGACAATCCGTAGCCCTGTGTCAGGCTGTCACCAATTGCGGCTATAACAACAGGTTCTGCAAACGCGGGTATTGAGGAAAAGAGTACGAATAGTAACGCAATTGTTTGCTTGTAAAACACCCACAGGGGCCAATATATCATTGTAGAACAAATCCTGAGGATGAAAATCTTGGCTGAACCTATACTATCCCTAAAAGATGCACACCTCACACTATCTGGCAATGCCGGTCCCGTCGACATATTACGTAATATCACTTTGGATGTTATGCGTGGCGAAACCCTTGGGCTTGTGGGACCATCTGGTTCAGGCAAATCATCGCTCCTTATGTTAATGGGTGGTCTTGAGCAGGCCACGGGCGGTACAATCTATGCATTGGGACAGAACCTATCGGTGTTGAACGAAGATGCACTGGCCAAGTTTCGTCTTAATCATATGGGGGTTGTCTTTCAATCTTTCCACCTTATTCCGACCATGACAGCATTAGAAAATGTTGCACTACCGTTAGAGCTTGCAGGTCTGAATGATGCTTTTGAACGTGCAAAGGCAGAGCTTTGTGCTGTTGGTCTGGACGCGAGGTTGGATCATTACCCATCGCAGATGTCTGGTGGTGAGCAGCAACGTGTTGCACTTGCACGTGCGGCAGCCACACGGCCCGATATTCTGTTGGCAGATGAGCCAACCGGCAATCTGGACGGCACCACGGGGCAAGTGATCATAGATTTGTTGTTGGGTCTGCGTGACAAATACGGGACAACCATTGTTCTGGTGACCCACTCACCTGAATTGGCCACCCGCTGTGATCGTATTGTTCGACTGGCCGATGGTCGCATCGATCTTATTGAAACACAGAAGGCCGCAGAATGAATGCGTCTGTCGCTTTTCGCATAGCTTACCGCGAATTACGCAGTGGCCTCCGCGGTTTCTGGATATTTATTACCTGCCTTGCTTTGGGTGTGGGGGCTATTGCAGGTATTGGCTCGGTAAAGATGAGCATAGAAAAAGGATTGCTGAAAGAAGGTGCCGTTATACTTGGTGGCGATGCCGAGTTGGAATTTACCTATCGTTTTGCTGAACCTGATGAACGTAACTGGATGGAAGAAATCAGTGTCAGAACTTCTGAGGTTGTTGATTTTAGGTCAATGGCTGTGGTTGGTGATGGTAATACTGCAGAACGCGCCCTAACCCAGGTTAAGGGCGTGGATGCAAACTACCCTTTATACGGCAAAGTTCTGTTGCAGCCTGATATATCACTGGCCCGTGCGCTAGCAGGGGATAAATCAACGCCCGGTGCTGTCATGCAGCAAATTCTGATTGATCGGTTAGGACTGTCGATCGGTGATACGTTTCGTCTGGGTGTAAAGGAATTTTACCTGTCAGCCGCCTTATTGCGCGAGCCTGATAATGTCAGTGCAGGATTTGGACTTGGGCCGCGAACAATAGTTGCTCTTGATGCTTTGAAGGGATCAGGGTTGCTAGAGCCAGGGTCAATTTTTGAAACAAAATATAGGCTTTTACTGCCCCCAACGGCAGATCTATCAAATTTGAATACGAAAGCCGAAAAACAATTCAAAAACAAAGGTGCGCGTTGGCATGATAGACGTAAGTCTGCACCTGGCATTCAACGTTTTGTTGATCGTATCGGGGCATTTTTGGTGCTTGTTGGGTTGGCAGGCTTAGCCGTTGGCGGCATAGGTGTGTCTGCGGCCGTGCGCGCCTACCTCGATCGAAAAACATCTGTAATCGCAACCCTCAAAACACTTGGTGCAAACGGGAAGACGATTTTTCTGACCTATCTTATTCAAATCGGGGTTATGGCATTAATAGGCATCACTTTGGGTTTGGGGCTTGGCGCAATCTTACCGATTTTTCTGTCATCTGTAATAGAGGCTGCATTTCCCGTTCCCATCGCAGTTGGCCTGCATCTGCCCGCATTGGCTGAAGCTGCCCTTTATGGAATTCTGTCCGCTTTGATATTTACACTTTGGCCGCTTTCACAAGCAGAGAATATACGGGCGGCAACGCTGTTTCGTTCCCCGTCCGGTCAATTGCATGGTAGGCCACGCTTCATATTCCTGTTTTTGATATTTCTGCTGACGGTAGCATTAATCGCGTCTGCCGCGTGGTATTCTGGGACCCCGAAACTTGCACTATGGACCGCTGCTGGTATTTTGATTTCACTATGCGCATTGGTTTTGGCTGCCTTAGGAGTCAGACAGATTTCTGCACGTATGGCGCGTACTAAAACCATCCGCAGACATCCAGCAGTGCGTTTGGCACTGGGTGCCATAGGGGGAGCAGGCAGCGAGGCAACATCCGTTGTTCTATCCCTTGGCCTTGGCTTGGCAGTCTTGGCTTCTGTTGGTCAAATTGATGCTAATTTACGCAATTCTATTGCACAAGATTTACCAAAGATCGCGCCTTCTTACTTTTTTCTGGATATACAACCCGATCAACTCTCAACGTTTACTGACAAGGTAAAACAAGACCCACGTGTTTCACGCGTGGATACGGCCCCAATGTTGCGGGGGATCATAACACATATCAACGATATCGATGCACGAGATATAGCTGGTGACCATTGGGTCATACGTGGGGATCGCGGCATAACATATTCCGCCCTGCCACCGGATAATTCTACTGTTACCAAAGGCGTTTGGTGGGCCGAAGAATACACGGGACCACCCCTTGTCAGTGTCGCTGAAGAAGAGGCTCTGGAAATCGGTTTAAAACTAGGTGACACACTTACAATCAATATTCTTGGGCGTGAGATAATCGCTACAATATCCAACTTCCGCAGTGTTGATTTTTCAAATGCCAGTATTAATTTCGTACTGACCTTAAATCCTGCGGCCCTTTCGGGTGCACCCCATACCAATATCGCCACTATTTATGCAGACGAAGCGGCAGAGGCCGATCTATTGCGAAATGTAGCGGGTGATTACCCAAATATTACGGCAATCCGCGTGCGTGATGCAATTGCACGCGTATCAGATGCGCTTAAAGGTATTGCAACCGCCACATCTTACGGCGCAGCCGTTACTTTACTGAGCGGGTTTGTCGTTCTGGTCGGTGCGGCAGCTGCAGGTGAACCTGCGCGTGTATTTGAGGCTGCAGTGCTTAAAACACTTGGTGCCTCCCGCGCACGCATTCTTGCAAGCTTTGCGTTGCGATCTATAATTCTCGGGGCAGCCGCAGGTGCTGTCGCCTTATTGACTGGCGTTGTAGCAGGGTGGGCCGTTATGGTATTCGTGATGGAAGCAGAGTATCAATTCATACCACAATCCGCTTTCGCGATCATCATAGGGGGTGTTTTTATCACGCTCATAACTGGCCTGATTTTCGCATGGCGCCCGCTTATGCTACGACCTGCACATATTCTGCGTGGACGTGAATAATTAGATCAATTTATAGGGTATTGTCAGAGGAACTTGACGGTTTCACGGCTGACCCCTATTTTTGGTAAATGACAACATGTTCTCCCTTTAAATATTTCAAAACATCTCCTGAAATCATCCGATTGGCAGTGATGTATTACGTGCGCTATCCACTAAGTTTTCGCCAAGTTGAAGACATTTTGCATGAACGGGGTATTGATATTTGCCATGAAACAGTTAGGTTTTGGGATGAGCACTTTGGGTCAATGTTCGCGCGAGAGATCCGTAAGAACAGGGCAGGGCACCACTCAAATTGGCAGTGGCACTTGGATGAAGTCTTTGTCAAAATCAATGGCGATAGATTTTACCTTTGGCGTGCAGTCGGTCATGAAGGTGAAGTGCTGGAATGCTATGCCTCCAAACGGCGGAACAAAGCAACGGCCAAGAAATTCTTCATAAAAACAATGCGAAAGGATGGCTCGCCCAAGATTATCACGACAGATAAATTGCCGTCTTATCAGGCTGCGTTTCGTGAGATTGGCGTTGCAGATCGCAATTATGTGGCGGCCGGACAAACAATCGATGTGAAAATTCGCACCTGCCTTTTCGACGGCGAGAAAGGGCGATGCAGAAGTTTAAAAGTTCTGCAATGCTCCAGAAATTTACCAGCTGCCACGCCCAGATATACAATCATTTTAATCACGAGAGACATTTAGAAAACAGACAAACCTTCAAGCAAAACGTGTAACTGCTCTCACGGGGTGGTTCAATTTTTGTGCCGTATGATGTTGAAGTTGACGTGCTTTTTTTTGCGGCGTGCTCAAGTTTGTCTGACAACACCCATTGATGAAACGGATGTTAACCACAACGCGAAAAGCGTCCAAACAATAACGAGACTGTTTCTTGCGCATTGCGAGGCTCTTCTGGTGGAGTGTCAGGTTAATGTTTGAGCCCGTACTAATGCCCAACATATGCCGAATAAACACCAAACAGTCCGACAATTACCAAACTAAGTGCCCAAACGAGATCAAGGTTAAACCAAGTCTTGGAGAGGAACTTCAGTCCGAGCCACTGGTAAATCAGGATCGCAATCAAGCCGCCTGCAAGTGTCATCGCCAATGTATGCACAGATGCAACGACAAAGGCTGTGGCGATGTTTCCCGACATCAGTGATTGCGCAGCTTGGTGGCCAGCGTCGCCGTTATTGATCGAGCATATCCCTAGGAAAATTGGCACCAACATCAAGCCTGCGCCGTGCGCCATCGCGGCGAGGAAGGACCATAACGCGAGGCGCGTCGGGTGCACACGCGCTAAAAACCTTGGGTGTTTGCGGTTGATCAGCAAATAAAGCCCCATCGCGATCACCAAAAAGCCTGCACCAATTCGAATTTCGCGTTCCCAATCAACCAGAAAGATCATAAGCGAAAAGGGCAATAGGATCGCGGTCATCGCCAGAAAGTGACCAAATGCCAAAGCCGCAAGAGCCTTTGCCAAAGCCGCATGTTTACGTTCCATTAACGCGGCAGAAACGGCAAGCGGCCACCCCATACCTGGGTTGATCCCGTGGTAGAGGCCAGAAAAAATGACGGCCCACCATAGAGCCGTCATCGATATCACATCTTCAATCACTTAGACTGATGGATAGCAGAAGCTGTCGGTCGAGCAGTCGCCACCTTCTAGGCGGATCTGGTGTGCACGAAGCCCTTTCGGGAAGTCCACGTAGAAATCTTTGTCGAGTGTTAGCCCGCCGTTCTCACCCACGTTGGCCATCACCATCTGACCACCTTCGTCATTGGGGTAGAACTGATCGTCCCACGTAGAATAAAGTGAGTTGGTCCAATAGACCCGCTTACCGTCGCGGCTGATTTCGACCATTTGCGGCCCAAAGGCAAAGTCTTTGCCGTTGGGGTGTTTGTGGTGCGCGACGATCCCTCCAAGCTCGACCTTGCCAGCAAGTTTAGGGTTCATCGGATCAGAGACATCATATTGGTGCATTTCACCCAAGCCCCAACAGGCCACATATAGAAAACGGTCATCAAGACTGAGGTCAATATCAGTGACCAATGGCGGAACAGCGGAAAAGCCTTTCAGCAGTTCAGGAAGATCATCAGGATCGGCGGGCACGGGATCAATCGTAATTGTCTTTTTGGCTTGCCATTTGCCATCGTCATCGCGCCACCAAGTAAAGATCGAACCCTGTAGGTTAGTTGTATCCACCACAACGCCACAAAAGCCGTAAGACTTAGATGGATCATGCGCTGGACGAATTTCCAATGCCATTTGATGGTTTTCTCCAAGATCGATGGTTTGGATATTCTTGCGCGCACGCAAATCCCAAAAATGGATTGAATGGCCATATTTATTGCTCATCAAATCTTCGGCGACGATGCCACCCTCGAACTGCGGTGGCAGGCCCCATTCAGAGCTGACCATGTAATCCTGTGGCAGGTTCCACCAGAAATCATAATGCTTATCTTGCAGGCCACGATCCATTTCATATTGGCCGATAATTTCAAAGGTCTCGCAATCCATGATGAAAATTCCTGGAGGACCGTCAGTTCCATCTTCGCCGCCGCCGCCAAGGGTTGAGACATAGATGCCTTCGGGGCCGCAGTGAATGGTATGGGGGCGCGAATAACCCGTTTTAGCAAACAGCTCCTCAGGTTCGATTGTTTTATGGATTTTCGCCTT
This sequence comes from Amylibacter sp., assembly GCA_965261565.1. Taxonomy (GTDB): domain Bacteria; phylum Pseudomonadota; class Alphaproteobacteria; order Rhodobacterales; family Rhodobacteraceae; genus Amylibacter. Next base: position 3,721,899 of record OZ253460.1, on the reverse strand, counting down.
TAGCGGCTCTTTTACGTCAATAATATAAATACGCGACGAACGGATCCCCGGCACGATTAGATATCCCCGGCACGATTAGATAACGACGCTCTAAAAATGCGTGACCACTTAGGGGTGATAGAGATGAAGAACAGGCGTTCCAGCCAAAATGATGAAATTCATCACCGATATTTGGCACAATCACTTGATGGACGATTTGACCGTAAGTATCTGATTTTGGATTGAGGTCGACAACGGCAATCCCGTCGGATTGCGTGCCATCGGGGCTAAGCATGACAGTAAAGCCAAAGTTTTCCACTGGTGCTTGCATCGCAAGTTTGGCAGTTGCGTGAAAAGTCGGATCAGGTCTAAGATTCATGTTATTCTCCCTAAAAAGTTGATGTTCTATATGTTGTTAATAAATTACCCCTTGGTCTGGTATTCTTGTTTGTGCACATTTTAAGGATAGTGCAGGATTGGCATTTAGTCTATCAGGGGCTTTCTGATAAAAATAATGAGAATTTGAATAACGTATGCACCTGATCTGGAACGGCTCACGCAGACGTATTGCTGTACTTGACGAATGTCCGCTTTATGGAAATCGACTTAAAGATTAGCTTCTGCAGCTAGCGTCTGCTTTCCGCCCATAACGACCATATATCAAAACCGCAAAACAAGACTGGACTTCGCCCGTAATATAGCCTTGATTACAGTGCGTTGCAGACGATTTCCTTCAGAATAAAAACAGGGAATTTAAATTTATGAACAGGGTAATTATTGCGCCTATCAGGGAACGTTATAAAAAATAAATCGAAATAAAGCGTATAACATTCGGATTTGTAATTTCAGCTAAATACTGGACGTAGAAATTGTCTATCGTACCGGATAATGCATTTTGTGCTTTTCGCTAAATTATAAGCGGCAATACATTCTTCATCTTCCATACTATCTTTTCTATACGTCTCATAAGCCGATAATGATGGGAATGAAAATAACGTTACAGCTAAATCATTGTCACTCTCATGAGGCAAAAAATAACCATGGTGTGTGCCACCAAATCGTTCTACCAATGGAATCCATAGTTTTGCATAGGATTCAAATGCATCAATTTTATCAGGATCAATCTGATATTTTACGTAGCAAGTAATCATTAATAACGTCCTTTGTGAGTATTCTTATTATTGTTAAATTAAGCTGGAAACCCGTCAAAATATGAATCGGTTTCACTCTTTGAGCCCCACTTGGCTTTTTCTTTATAAAAGATTACGTTTTTCGCGCTAAACTTTGGCTCTTCATCCAATGATCCAGCAGGAACAACTATAGAATCTCCTGCAGAATTTAAATACGGCACGCCAGAACCGCATTCTGTACAAAAGGCTTTGGTGAATCCACGTTCACTATGATCAAATCTTTTTATGTTTTTCGAGCCAGAAATAATCTTAAATTGTAATGGGTCACCAAAAAGGTTTGATGCATAAGCAGACCCCGTTGTTTTACGGCATTGCTCGCAATGACAAATATAAAATTGATTAAAGCTATTCTCAATTTCATATTCCACATTACCGCAAAGGCATTTTCCTTTGATCATTTCAGACATGTTTTATCCTTTTCTTATTTTTTTACGAATTTTGCTATCTTTTCAGCTCTGACAACATCAGAAACCGTATCTTCTTTTGGAGGAACGTTAATACCTTGCTGGCAAGCGCTACGATCATCCATCGCACTCAGCCAGCGTTTCAAATTATCAAGCCCATCAATTGACACCCCTGACCACTCGTAACGCCGGATCCAACACCAATTTGCAATATCTGCTATAGAATAATCATCCGCTAACCATTCAGATGATTTCAATCTATAATCAACCACTTCGAATAAGCGGCGGTTTTCATTCTGATAACGGTCAATAGCGGGTTGGTATTTTTCTGGAAAATAACGATAAAAAACATTCGCTTGCCCCATCATGGGACCTATCCCACCCATTTGGAACATCAGCCATTGTATGACGCGGCTTCTTGCTTTTGTTTCTGTTGGAATTAATTTTCCAACTTTGTCCGCTAGATAAATCATGATAGCCCCGCTTTCGAAAACTACAAAATCATCATTATCACGGTCAATAATTGCCGGAATTCGACCATTTGGGTTTATTTTCAAAAACCAATCTTGTTTTTGTTCAAGTTCTGAAAGGTCAATTGATTGAAAATTATAAGGCATTTTCAACTCTTCTAGAGTTACTGAAACTTTAAACCCATTTGGTGTTCTGGCTGTGTAGAGGTCGATCATTCAATTTTACCTTTTATTACTTTTTAATACTTTTTATAAACTCTTTGAAGTAATATAATCGCGAGCTAAAGGTGAACGCTTTATAACTTCATCATCAGAAATCGCCGTTGAAATCCGAATTGAATTCATAGATGAAAGACCAAATGTTTGCCTTGGTGCAACATCAACCTCTGCATCATCAAAAAATTACGAACAAAACCATCTAGGTTTTGCCCCGTCTTATCTTGTGAAGGAAAATCTAGGGGGCTTGGATCAGTTCAATCTTGTAGCCGTCTGGGTCCTCAATAAATGCAATGGTTTCCCGCTCGCCGGTTTCATCGGGTGCCATCATCATCGGGCCAGGTGCTCGGGTAATTTCGACACCCAATTTTGAAAGGTGATTGCACGTCTGATGTATGTCCTGAACCTCTAGAGCGATGTGCCCATAACCAGTACCATGTGAATAGTCGTTGTTGCCCCAGTTAAAGGTCAATTCGATCAATGCGTCACTATTGGGATAACCGACGAATACGAGCGTGAATGCCGCATCTGTAAACGTCTCGCGTCGCACTTCCTGCATTCCGAGGGCATCACAATAAAAGTGCAAAGATCGATCAAGGTCTTTGACACGGACCATGGTATAAAGAATAGCGTGTGGGGTGTTTGTGGATTTGAGTTCAGTGTTCATGTTTGTGCGCCTGTATAGTCCTATGGACTGGGGACGGACTGTATCCGCCCCCAGAGTTTCAACTCAACGGCAGATTTCACCGTCGTAACGGACCAGTCCGACAATGTTGTCGCTGTCGCGTAAGTCGACAAGACCGTAGCTCTTGAATTGGCCTTTGTAGCCCTTCATCGTGCCGCGTGTGACGTCTTCTTGAATGTCGTAGGTAATCTCGATCATATAGCGACCTGGCTTACCTGGCACAGCAGTCAAAATACCCAGATCATTTGTTTGGAACGCACCGCCGTCGCTACGACCAAAATAGTGTTCCATGTCCATCTCAAGACCCGTTTCGGTCTCACGAGTGGCGGTGATCTTACCAGCGGCATTCTGAACAGCGCCGGTCAGAACAGCCGAAATGATCATGGGTTGACCTTCGCCTTCGCTAAAGAAGTTGGGGATGGCAACGCCGCCCATTTGAAAGCAGTCTGCGGCCATGGCTGCAGTCGACGACATTGCGAGGGCCATTATGGCACCAGAAAAGGAGTTTAGTTTCATGTTATTTCCGTTCAGTTGAGGTGGTTAAAGGTAGTAGGGAGATTTGAGGCCACGGCTTGCGTCCTCGGTGACACGTGCATCAAAGACCCGCGTATAGAAGGCAGCGTTCATCGCGGCTGCCGTTTTCGGGAATTCATTGACGGCAAAGTCTAATGCGTTTTCGACAGTGTCAAAGGCGTCCAACCCGCCCAGCGTGTTTGTGTTACGCCCGCTTAACCAGATTTTGGGCAATAAACCTTTTTGCTTACGCAGTACCGGGTTTCGGTCGCGCCAAGGCGCGTTTTCAAAGGGGACGGCCACCTGCACTTCAGTGTAGACAAAAGCCCCGGGTTCGGCCGTGATTTGTCCACCGAAATGGGGCGCACCCATGTCGGCACTGGCCTCGGCGGTGGCCTGATTGTCAAAAACGCGGGTTGTTTGCGCAACGCCGAAATTACGGGCCAGAGCAGGGAAAAAATCCGTGCAGTAGTGAAGGGCATCTTCGACGCTGGCAAAGCTATAGAGCCCGCCGACGGAATGATTGCCCACCCCGGAAAACCATGTCTTGTCAATAAAGCCAGGTTGGGCGGCGATGGCGTCGTTCAGTTCTTTCCACGGTACGTCGGCAAATGGTACCGAGACTTGCAGCTCAGTGTAAACAAAGGCGTTAGGGGTCATAGGTTGCAGTTCCTTTTGGTTGGTTTGTGCAGTCGCGGGTGTGGTGCGGACAGAAAGCCCAATCGCCGCGAAGGGAAAAGCGGCCAGCGCCGCGGTAACTTTGCGCCGTGAAATTGGATCAGGTCCGCCAGGCGCATGTCGTGGCACACGTGAAGTCATGTGGTCATCTCCTTATAATTGGCACCACATATCATGGTGGTTGCTTTGGGGCGCGTATCGAAATATAACGATCACTATATATTGCTATTTCTATAGATAGCCGCTGTCAATCATAAAATATAGCGTTCGTTATATTATTAGGTAAGAACATGAGATACATATGAAAAAATCCGAAGCAACCAAGATCAAACTGCTGGAATCGTCGAGTAGAGCTTTTCGAAGAGAGGGCTATGCCGGGATCGGGGTCGACTCAATTGCGAAAGGTGCCGGTGTTACTTCTGGTGCATTCTATGCCCATTTAAAATCCAAGAATGACGCGTTCCGCACTGCACTTGTCACTGGTCTTGAGGAGGTCCTTGTCGCACTGCCTGAATACTATAAGACGTACGGTAACCAGTGGCCAGCTGCCTTTGCGGACTACTATCTTGGACGCGATCATCGGCTTGATCTTGAATGCGGTTGCGCCATGACCAGTCTGACACCGGATGTAATTAGGGCCAATCCAGATGTGCAATCAGAGTACGCCACTCTGATGGGTCGCATTGTAAAAGAGATTGCGAGAAATCTGCCAAGCGGTGTTCCAACGCATGAACAGGAAACAAGGGCATGGGCGTTTCTTTCTACACTCATTGGCGGCCTGACCGTTGCGCGCGCGATGGGAACCAACCCAGCCGCAGAAGAAATCGAACGCTCAAGCAAAACGGCCGCGCTCGCAACACTTGGATTGCCAGCAGCATAGCAGGCGCCTACAAAGCAATCAGTACTTGGATGGCAGCTGAGGCCGTCAATCAAGAGCGCATGAATGAAGGGCCGTGGAAGCGGACAGAAAAGATGAGAAAATTGCCACCCCTAAATTCTTTGAAAGCATTTGATGCGGTATCTAGTAAAGGCAGCATTTCAAAGGCTGCTGAGGAGTTGTCGGTCAGTGCTTCTGCCGTAAGCCAGCAGGTTGCAACGTTAGAAAGCTGGATGCGTTTACCACTACTACATCGTCATGCAAACACATCAAAGCTCACCAGTGAGGGCGCTCGCTTTGCGGCAGAGCTGAACATAATTTTCGACGAATTGGAAGAGATTACAACTGCTGCCAGTCGGACGCTTGGCAGAAATGAAATTCGAATTAGCGTATTGCCATCATTTGCTGCCAGATGGTTGGTAAAACGATTGGCAGGATTTTCCGCGGCGCATAACGATTGTCGAATTATGCTTGAAGCATCATATGACCAAAGCGATTTTCGGCAGGACGGTATTGATCTAGCTGTACGTTCTGGAAACGGCTCTTATCCAGAATGCCATTCAATTAAACTATTTGATGAATATATAAGTCCCGCTTGCAGTCCCCAATACTGGAGCAAAAATGAAGTGCCGATACATCGCATCGCTGCGTGCACGTTGTTGGGTGACGAAACATTTGGCCAGAATGCAACAAACCTAAACTGGAATGTTTGGATGAAGCGCCAAAATGTACAAATAGATGCACCGTTGACGCCTACGCACCATTTTACGGATAGCAACCTTACGATCCAGTCAGCAGTGAATGGCGAAGGGATGATATTGGGGCGAAGCGTACTTATCGGCGATGAAATTCAAAACGGTACGTTGATCTACCCATTTGAAGGACGGCAGGTTTCGGACTGGCCATATTTCATCGTTTATCCGCAGAAAAACCAGCCTCCCCGATATCCGCTAAAAGTAATTATTGAATGGCTGTTAAGGGAGGCAACACTTACCGAAGGGATCGTGTCGCCCCCCTAACTATATAGAGTCGCCCCCCTAACTATATAGAAGCGAATTATTTAAGCCATTAAAGCCAGTTTAGGTTCTTATTGCATACCCGAAATGACGATCTTACCGATCATGCGCCCACTTTCAACTCGGACGTGCGCCCTTGAAATAGATTCAGCAGTCATGGGGCCGAAATTTTCGGTCATTGTGTGTTTAATTTGGCCTGCGGCAATCATCTCTGCCAATCGCTCCAAAAAATCACCCTGAAGCTGCATTGTCTTTGTTTGAAAGAGAGAACGCGTAAACATCAGTTGGTAATTGATCTGTACGCTCTTGGCCATATACAGATCTAAATCCAATTTAGCTTTGGTGCTCGCCAATAGACAGATAGCGCCTTCTGGGGAAATGAGCTGACTCATAATGTCCCAATAAGGCAGGTTATTGCTACAATTCAGGATGTAGGGAACGGATTCATAACCGATATCTAAGAGTTGCTGCTTAATGTCTGCTGAGTGGTCGATAGTGTGATGTGCACCTAAATTGCGACACCATTCCTGAGTTTCTGAACGGGACGCAGTCGCGATAATCGTGCAGTTGGAAAATTGGCGAGCGAATTGAATAGCCATTGACCCCACGCCTCCGGCCCCGCCAATAATAAGTAACTCTGAAGGCGCGTCATTTTTCGCGTTAGGTATTTTAAGGCGATCAAACAAAGCTTCCCACGCAGCTAAAGCCGTCAAAGGCAATGTCGCAGCTTCTTCATCTGAAAGACTGGCTGGTTTAGGCCCAGTTATGCGCTCGTCCACAAGTTGGTATTGTGCGTAGCTACCTGGGCGATTAATTTCACCTGCGGAAATTACTTTGTCACCAACCTTGAAATTGACAACGCTTTCACCGACAGCCACAACCTCTCCGCAGGCATCCCAACCCAAAATCAATGGGGCGTCCAGATGACCTTCGATTCCTTGCCTTTCTTTATAATCTACAGGGTTGACTGAAATCGCGTTGATGCGAATTAATAAGTCCCGGCCCGTTGCTGTCGGTATTTCTTGTTGAATTTCAACAAAACTTTTGGGGTCGCTAGCTGGTAGAGCTTGGAAGGCAGCGATGGCTTTCATAGAGGGCATGTTTAATCCTTTATTTAGTGTGGCTAAGGGGAGATTTGATAACTTTGTGCGTTTGAGTACCAAGGCCGGAAATTCCGAGATGCATAAGATCCCCATCTTTTAAAAAGACGGGTTGATCAAATCCCATTCCAACACCAGCCGGCGTTCCCGTTGCGATGATGTCTCCGGGCTGCAAGCTCATGAATTGGCTGCAATATGAAACGAGAAACGGCACTTTAAAGGCCATCATACTGGTGTTGCCATCTTGATAACGCTTGCCATTCACTTCCAACCATATTGGCAGTTCGTCATAATCAAGCAGCTCGTCTCGTGTGACAAGCCATGGGCCAATGGGGCCGAAAGTATCGTAGCCCTTACCCTTGTCCCACGTGCCGCTTCGATTTAACTGGTAGTCACGCTCAGAGATGTCGTTCACCAAACAGAAACCCGCAATCGCCTCCATCGCATCTTCTTCTGCGATATGTCGACCACCTTTTCCGATTACAATTCCAAGTTCAACCTCCCAATCGGTTGCGGTAGAATTTGGCGGAAGTAGTGTTTCGTCATCCGGCCCTACTATTGAGGAAGTGAATTTTCCAAACACGATTGGTTCAGGTGGAATAGAAAGCCCTGCTTCTTCAGCATGATCAGAGTAATTTAAACCGATGCAAATAATTTTTCCAATATTGCTGACACATGGGCCAAGACGAAAATCAACCTGTGGGCAGCCGCTGATTTTGAGCAGGTCGTTGACGTCGATTTGGCGCAACCTTTGCAAACCAATATCTGTAAGTACATCCCCTGCAAGGTCATCTACCAATGGAGATAAGTCGCGAACATAGCCTTCCGCGTCAATAATTCCGGGATTTTCGCAACCGGATTGTCCGTATCGTACGAGTTTCACATTAAAACTTTCTGCTTGATTTCAAATATTCAGCGATGCGCATGATCGTAGCCATGCTCGGCAAAATCAGGATATTTTGTCGCCTTGGCAATGACGGATGCAGCCGCGTCGAGCGCTCCTTGTGCATGAGGGATATCGAGTGCTTTTAGACCTGCGTCTATTGCTCCGAGCGCGCCCATAATCATGTGTCCATTTACATGCCCCATATGTCCTATACGGAAATAGTCGCGACATTCTGGATCGGATTCTCCGGCCATACTCAGCCCACAGCCAAGCGTCAGGCCAACATTTTGTGTGGTCCAATTTTGTAACCTTACGCCGTTCTGTGACCCGGCTTCAATTGACGTAACCGCGTGACTTCGTATGTCAAAGTTGGGTAGTGTCATCCTTAGACCTTCGGGATGTTTCCAAGCGTCAAGGGCAGCCCAAATCGTTTGAGCCAGAACCTTATGCCGCTGTAGCACTGCCTCAAGACCTTCTTCATAAACGATCATGTCAAGTGCGGTACGAAGCCCAAAAAGATGCTGAGTTGGTGGCGTTCCAAAAAAACTTGCATAGATTTGATCCGTGGACGCCCGAATGTTCCAATCCCAATAAGCACTCACTTGATTTAGTTGCGCGCGGGCGGCAACTCCTTTTTGCCCAAAGAAAAGAAATGAGATCCCAGCGGGGGTCATTAAACCTTTTTGGCAAGCTGCTACAGCCACATCGACCCCCCAATTATCCATTTCGAACCGGTCGCTTCCCAAGCTGGCGATGATATCAACACACAAGAGAGCTGGATGGTTTAGCTCAGTCATTGCTTGCCGCAGCGCTTTGATATCGTTGAGTACTGAAGTCGCGGTATCAACGTGTGGAACACAAATTGCCTTGATCTTACCGCTGCTATCTTGTGTCAATACCTCTCGAACTTTGTCGAGATCTATAGTGTCTCTGTTGCCGAACGTAATTATCTTTGCATCTATGCCAAGGGATCGGGCTAGTACTGCCCAATGAAGAGCAAATTGACCTGTTGCCAAAAATAATACCGCTTCACCGGGCATTACAATGTTTACCAGTGCGGCTTCCCAAACCCCGTGACCATTCGAGGCATAAAGTGCAACATTGCCACTCGAACCGGCAATTGTGTTTAGATCTTTTTTAACGGTTTCAATAACATCTCCCAAATGTCCCGTGTAAATATTAGGTGAGGGTTGGTGCATTGCCTGAAGAACCCGATTTGGAATCACCGAGGGGCCCGGGATTGCTAAGTATTCAAGACCATGTGAAAGCATAGTAATTTCCAAATTCTGTTAAAGCTGGATTCATACAGCATCGTCAATTCAAACCGGAACGCTGGGATTTCTCTTGCGCAGCGGTCACGGAATTATACTTAAAGTATGGGAATTATATACTTAGCTTGACAGATACTTGAAATTATCCTATATTCATAACAGAACAAGGAGTTGTGAATATGGCACAAAAAGCACCGGGTAAATTTTTCCGCAAAGGGATTACAATTATCCAACTTGCGGATATGTTTCCAAGCGAAGATTCAGCTATTGCTTGGTTTGAATCCGTTCAATGGGGCGCAGATCGTTGTTGTGGTCACTGTGGCAGCTTTGAAACTTCGGAAGTCCCAAACAGCAAACCCATGCCGTATTGGTGCAAAGGTTGCAGATCTTATTTTAGCTGTAGAACGGGGTCACTTATAAGCGACTCGCGCCTGTCTATGCGTAAATGGGTATTTGCTATATATCTCTATGTCACAAATCTCAAAGGCGTATCCAGTATGAAGCTACATCGGGATATTGGTGTAACGCAAAAAACCGCTTGGTTCATGCTTCAAAGATTGCGCGAAGCGTGGGGCGAGTCAGGGCTTGAAAAGTTCATCGGCCCCGTTGAAGCGGATGAAACCTATATGGGTGGCAAAGAGAAGAACAAACACACCAGAAAGAAGTTACGCGCTGGTCGCGGGGCTGTTGGCAAGGTTGCGGTCGCTGGCGTTAAAGATCGCGCTACAGGGCAGGTTAGGGCGCGTGTGGTTCAGGATACCAAGGCAAAGACACTGCAACCCTTTGTGGAGCGGCACACGGATGCTGGCGCGGTAGTCTACACAGATGAAGCCACCGCTTATAAGGGCATCAACCGAACCCATGAAACCGTATGTCACAGTGTCGGGGAGTATGTGCGATATATGGCTCACACAAACGGCATGGAAAGCTTTTGGGCTATGTTGAAACGCGGCTATCACGGAACATTCCATCATTTCAGCGAGAAGCATATGCAAAGATATGTGGATGAGTTTGCAGGACGGCATAACCACCGCTCATTGGATACGATTGACCAAATGAATGCGGTGGTTACGTCATTAAAAGGAAAGCGTTTAAAGTATTCAGAATTGATCGCCTAAGCGGTTTTTGAACGCTCTTTTAAACCAAATTTTCTTTCCTGCTCTGCAAACTGTGCAGACATATTTTTATTGGTTGTTTCGATTTGATCCGATAAATCAGTCCGTAGGTCACCCAAATCAGTCCGTAGGTCACCCATATCAGTCCGCAAACCGTCCATAGATTCCTTGAGCGGTTGAGCGGTTGCATCAAGAGCTTCGGTGAATACTTGCCGCATAGCCTTCGCCAATGCATCAACCCCTCCATTCAACTTTGTTTTATCTGCCATTTTAGATTCCTTTCCTTTTTTGGTTTCTATTTTTATTTAAAAGTTAAACAATACACCAACATTTACGCCAGTAGATTTTAGAGATATATCACTTGGTACATCTCCAGACGTATATTCTTTTGACTTGTACCTAGCGTGATATACTTGTCCAAATAACGTCATATTTTCAGATACTTTATAATCAATACCCGGCGCGATTTTCCACCCCATATGAGTTTGTGATTCTTTATCTAAACCCCCATTTTGATAAAGTTTTGTTTTTACTTTTGCAAAGGATAGACCCGCAGCGATTGATAAAGATACTTTACCCATATTATAACCGATGCGCGGCATTATATCCACACTCCAATCAATGATAGATTTTTCTGTTGGGGTAGTAAATTCAGAAAATTCTTTAGCAAGACTGAATTGAACACCAACAAACATATTATTTTCAAGAGGCACGGTATATCTGGCAACTAAACCAACAGCCCCATTATCCAAGTCTGCATCAGCGTCTTTACCTGCATGGAAGTCTGAATAGCCAATCTGTGGGCCGATCTGAAATGTTCCTTCGGCGTGAGCTGACCCTGTAAAGATTATTAATGCGGCCAATGTGCTTGATAACGTTCTCATTTTATTTTTCCTTTGTGTTTTGCGTTTTACCCGCGCTGGTGCCGGGCCATACGCATCACACATAAGACAGTGATCCTGTCTATTGCCCAAAGACAAGGAAGCTATCCTTGCCTGAAAATCGGGTTTTTTATTCAACAGGTAACCCGACCTAGGGCAACCTTATGTGTCATGCGTATTCAGCAGGTAGCATTTAAGATATAAATTAGCAACTATGTAATGCTTTCGGCGGTATAAAACATCTAGCTAAGTATATAATTCCCATAAATATCGGTAATATTCGGGGATCATATGTTCATAGTTTGCGGTTTTCCAGAAATTTCGTGGAAAAATTGTTCAGGATCGAAAATGAACTGTTTGATTTCTTTGTCCAAAGTGAAGGTGTCGAGTGTCGTTTTACCTTTCAAGGCGCATTCCCTAACCAAAAGGACTCTCCACCCATCGTTCAGAAGCTGTTTTTGCTTGTGTTTGTCACGCTTTACATTACCTGAAATCTTCGCTTCCCAGAAGTCGATCCTGCTCTTGGGTAGCCGGAACAAATGGCAGTTCTCGTGCCCGTGCCAGAAACAACCATGTACGAATATAACCACCTTATATTTCGGAAGTATAATATCAGGTTTTCCAGGCAGATCCTTGCGATGCAGACGAAACCTGAACCCTGCCGCATGCAGGAGTTTCCTGACCTGAATTTCAGGTTTTGTGTTTTTGCCTCGGATACCGGCCATCATCTGGCTGCGCTTTTCCGGGCTGACGATATCGGTCATGCCTGCTCATCCGGCTTTTGCGGTCACGGCATTGCCCGTCAGGTGTGGAAGCATCAGTTCGGCAATGGCCCTGATCACGGGAACGGATACCGAGTTTCCGAACTGGCGATAGGCCTGCGCATCTGAAACCGCATCTACTTTGAACTCCCCGGGGAAGCCCTGAATGCCTGCACATTCACGCGGTGTGAGCTTTCGCGGGTTTTTGTCAATGTCGGTCTGGTCAATCAGGATCTCGCTGCCATCCTTGTAATAGCGGGCACTGATTGTGTTGCAGTAAGGGCTGTCGGCATTAAACAGACTGAAGCCGAAACCGTTTCCTTTGGCTTCATGCTCGCGCCGTCGCCGTTCATGGCCTGCAAGCAGCCTGTCTGATATGGTGTACTTCGGATCCACGTTGCTGTTTGTTTCCAGCACTGACCCCAAACGTGTTCGGGAACTCCTGAGAGTCAGTTTTTTAAATAGACCCGATTCACAATAGGGTCGAATATTTTTAGACACAAGTATCCCCACCCGTTTTGTCAAACTGTTTTCAAATTCATATTTGCGAGTGCTCCGACATTCTTGGCAATCATGTTTTGTTGTTGGTTGTTGCGGTGAATATCCGAAAATATATTGAACTTTTTCATGCGGCCAATACCGTGCTCTACGCCAATGCGTAGTTTTGAATGCCATGTATTGTATTCTTGTTCTTCTTTCGTAAGTGGTTTTTTCTTTGATGTTTTCAGGGGGATTTCCAGTGATGTCCCCAGATATCCTAAATCCCCAAGGGTAAGTATATCAGGGGGCCTATCCACGCGGGTCTCATCATAAATACGCTTGTCATGTTTGCGCCCGTCATGGGCGCATCCAACAGCCAGTATACACTTCTTGTCATCTGTGATGATCTGGTGGGACGCCGTGTGCTTCTTTTTCTTGCCAGAATATTTTGCTTTTCGAGCCGAGGGCTTCCCGGGCCGTTGAACTGGACGCTCAGTACCATCAATCATCAGGTAAAGCAGATCAGCCTTTTCCACTTCCGACAACTTTACTTTACGTTCAGGCATCCGAAAATGGCCTGCCATCAACTCTGTCATGGCTTGAATGCGGCGGCAAACTGTCGGAGAGGATACATTGAATACAAGCCCCATAAAAGCATGGCTGGTATAGGTTCGGTAATACATCAGGCAGAGCAGAAGCTGTTCTGCGAACTCCAGGCGATAGTTCATCCCACCCCCAATCGCACGTTGCCTGTCTTTGCGGGACAGGCGTTTCTCCTCACTTTTCAACCAGATCGGATGAAGTGTCGCAACCAGGGCGTTGAAATCTGTAAGGCGGATGCCCGATAGTCGAAAAAACAATGCAGGTTGTGCACTTAAAATCTTCAAAGCTTTCATAAAATGATACCTCCAGGCACTTCCTCGCATAAAAATAACCTATTGTGAAGCAGGTCTAATATGGCAGCAACATCCGCATCGGGAACCAGCCCCCGTTCAAAGCCGACGATGTAGATCCGTTGGCGGTGCTGTGGCACACCGAAATCATTTGCCTTGAGGACGCGGAAATCAACGTTGTAATCGAGTTTGGTCCCAAGGCTTTTGCGCGCTTCTTCCGACATGGGAACATCCGCCGGAATTTCCGCGACCACTTCCCCGCGAAGGATTGCCAAAATAGTCTGCAATGTCCGCCCCTGGTCGTGTCCTCTGAGCTGTTTGACATTCTCGAGCAGGAAAGCCTTTGGCCTATGGGTTGCCAAAATACGCTGGATTTCAAAAAACATTGTTCCACGGGTGTCGTTGAAACCTTGTTTCAGGCCTGCTTGCGAAAATGCCTGGCATGGAAATCCTGCAAGTAACAGGTCGTGTTCTGGAATTTCTGATGACGAAATTGCGGTTATATCACCATCCGGGAATTCCCCGAAGTTCGAGGCATAGGTTTTCTTGGAAAACCTGTCCCACTCTGAGGTAAACACACATTTGCCACCCAGTTCCTGAAAAGGTAGCCGTATTCCGCCAATCCCCGCGAACAGGTCGATAAAGCGGAACGCATGCTTCCTGCGCTTGTCCCTGAACGGGATATCGGCATCAAGCGAGTGTATGAGGTCCATCTTTGATGGGGAAGGTTTGTGTTCATTGCGCTCCCAGCCACTTACCGTGCGCTCGCCCGAGGACTTTAATCCGAGAAATTCCGCAAACTCGCGCTGGTTCAATCCAAAGGCTTCGCGCTTTTCGCGGATGGTATCCCCGAATGGTTGTGATAGATCGTACATGGTCTCTCCGTTGTTAAATGACTTGTGCCGGAAAAATATCGCCGGGTCAAATGCTGGATATCATTATCGGGTGAATCTATTGATATTTTATGAATTCCGGGCCAATTCACGCCAATTTATATCTTGTGTTTTAGAAGGTGCCAAACCCCGATTTAACCGAGCAGGCTTTATCATTGACAGGGGTCGATTTTTGGCGCGATAATATGTTCGCGAACATGAATTTACGGAAAATTTGATGGCAAAGAAAACCAAAACAGATGAAATCCTTGACGGGGTTATCGCAAGTCTCGGCCTCTCGAAAACGCAACCAAAAATCTGTTATCAGAATTTGACTGCAATAAATGCTGCGCTAGATAAAATAAACGCAAAGAATACAATAAACGTCAAAACTACGGGAACCATTAACGAGCGGCTGGTTCAATTCGCGCTTGATGGCTTTGTATCAAATTCATGGTATCCACTGACTTATAAGAAATTTTAATGGCTGGGGGATTTCGGGGTCTTTGGCTATCCTGTCAACGCAATCATATCTGTCAAGAGTTTCAAGGCTAAAGAACAGGGCAATCGCATGAATAAATTAGCAGGCGACAAATGAGGTAAAGGTTGATTCAATAAGTGATCTTTCAGATTTTAATGAGGTCACCTTCCATGTCAAATACTGACGCACCCGACAGCCACTCCCTTGATTTTCTTACGCATTTTTCAACTTTATCTGACCCACGACAACAAACAAAGCTGCTTTACCCTTTGGCCGAGATTTTGCTTTTGACGTTATGTGCCGTGTTGTCCGGGGCGAATGACTGGGTCGCTATTTCTGCGTTTGGGACAAAGAAACTGGCTTTTTTACGGAAATTCTTGCCATTTTCGGGCGGAACACCCTCACATGATCAACTGGGAAACATCTATGCCGCACTGGATGCCAATCATTTTCAGGCCTGCTTTATGGATTGGGTCGCTTCCTTAAGCAGCACCCTTAGCGGGGTCGTGGCGATAGATGGTAAAACCTCACGTCGCAGCTTGGATAAGGCTGGCAGCAAGGCTGCAATTCACATGATCTCGGCATGGAGTTCAGAGTTGAACCTGACGCTTGCCCAACGGCAGGTGGACGGCAAATCCAACGAGATCACGGCCATACCAGAACTGTTAGACCTCCTGACGCTCAAGGGGGCCATTGTCACTATAGATGCTATGGGATGTCAGCGTGATATTGCCGATAAAATCATCACCAAACAAGCGGATTATGTTTTGGCTTTAAAGGGTAATCAAGGGGCCCTTCGCAAAGACACAGAATTGTTTATGAAAGAACAGGACGCTGTATATTTTGCAAACACAACAGTAACTTACCATGAAACCGTAGAAAAATCTCATGGCCGTATTGAGATAAGAAAAGTCACTGTTTGCTCGGATATTGAGTGGTTGAAGGCGCGGCACAATTGGCCAGGATTGGAAAGCATCGTGATGGTCCAATACAGCGCAACACTTCAAGATAAGACCCGTTCAGAGACACGCTTTTACATCTCATCCATGACCTGTGACGCCGAAACCCACGCAAAAGCTATCCGCGATCACTGGGGTATTGAAAACGGGCTGCACTGGGTCATGGATATGGTGTTTCGTGATGATGAGTGTCGTATCCGTAAAGGAAACGCACCTGCTAATTTTACAACGATCAAGCACGCCGCCAGCAACATGCTGCGCTCCGTAAAAGGAAATCAAAGCCTCAGGCTAAAACGACACTTGGCCGCTTGGGACGAGGTTTTTCTTTTCCAGATAATAGATGGATAAAACTCATGCGATTGCCCTAGGCTAAAGAACGACTTCTTGCAAGCGGAACCGGGAGTCTTTTGGCACCTACTATTGGTTGGGGGCGATTTAATGATCCATCCGAGTTCACATTGGATAGGATGATCGCATACGGGTATAGGGCTTTTATTGCGCTTTATATGCCGAGGGAAACTCGGCTTATACTTTCGGCTGAAGTTCGAAATCTAAGAAACTTTAATGGTAAGCCTTTGATTAGAGATATAGACAGTTTCGGAGATGATCTTGAATCTGCAAAGATTGTAGGAAAGCCCTCTTATCAAAATATGATCGATTTTTCAAATTATTAGACTATGGTTCTGTTTTTTGGACTTGCCTGCTAATACAGCTTTTCGCCCTTTCCGACCAAGCCTGCTCCCGGCTTATTCTGTTGAAAAACTCCGTTTTCTAGCAAAATCTGAAAATATTTGCCCACACGGCTCAAATGATGATTTTTTGCGAGGGGTTCAACTAAAATGGGCTTCCGACCCTGTTGTGGCTTCTTGGAACCTTTTGCGGCAATCCTCACAAAGTTTCAGCATAGATGTGCTTTAGGCGGAAATTTTCAAAATCTCAATTTAGGAGTTTTTCAACAGAATAGGCCCAAACCGGACAATTAAAGATCCCCAAAAATTACCTCTTGCCCAAATTTTTAAACCAATCTTCCGATGCCCGCTTTGCCCGCTCGACAGCTAGGCGCAAAGGACGTATCGTATTTGCTATGAGTGCTCCATGAAACATTTAGCACGCGAATTTCTGGATAGGCTGGCAGTGGAAGAAGCCAGCCTAAAGTTGCAGATTGAACGCGACAATGCCGGTTTAGGCATGATGACCGCTATCAAGGAGTATGACTACTACTACTACAACTACGTCCGAAACGACCAGACTGAAGAGACCGACCTTCACATGCACATGCTGCAACTCGGTCTTCCGAAACTGATTTCAGCGGTGCTGTCGGCGGTTCCATCATTCAATTACCCAACAGTGACTTTCAGGAGTGATGAGCCTCTGATCCTTGCAGCGCTTGGGTTCGTTGGAGGCTACGGCTTCATCGAGCAGGGACGACGCCTCGGGCAAGCGGTGATGGCGGGTGAGTGTGAGATCGTACGCTTTAGCGAACGTCAATATGACATCGTCATGCCTGACACGATCTACAACATGGAGCAGCATGAAGCGCAGGTGGAACAACACTATACTCGGCAACATCGCGAACAGACGGAGGCGATCGTCGGTGAGACCCTTGGTGGCGTCATTGACGAGATCAACGACCTGCTCCGCGACAAAGTCTACGTGTTCAAAGATTCTTTTATCGGATACGACGCGCACCCAGATCTGGATGATTTTTTCTTCGGGCAGGCGAATTTAGAGATTCAGCACCAAAAAGGGTTCGACACTTTTCACTGGCGACTTAAGTTTGGTGGTGTATCCATGCAGAAGTACACTCTGGCCGCAACGTACTTCCTGTCGCTTGCACTGAAACACGAGAAATTTGCTGAAGCACTAATCCAAAAAGCCCCGCATATACGTCTGCGGGACACTCTGACTATCACAAGATCTCGCCAGGAGTTTGAGGACAATCTAATTGAAGCCCTCAACATGTATGGACCTTCATATGAGGGATACGAACCGCTAACCCGCGAGGAAGCGCGTACCATCCTGCGAGTATTGTCCCTGCGGCGTGACAACCTGGCAATCATGTCGCCAACCATGGCACCAATTCCGTTTCTTATAGAGTATTCGGACAGTTCGTGGATTACATCTGTCGCCTCAGTCCAGACTAGTGCCTATCCCTTCCTTCTGAATTCCCTTCGGTATTGCTTCCCAGCAGACTACGATAGAAACCAGCAGAAGCGCGAGAAATCAATGCAAAATGCGTTGCGCCGCCTCTTTGATGATTACCTTCCAGGGCTGACCCTTGTCGAAAATGTCCGTATTAAACGGGATGGAAAGCAGGTCACAGATATCGACTTTGCAGCGGTAGACCCGAAAGACGGGACGGTCGTGCTGTTCCAACTGAAGCATCAGGACCCGTATGGGGCTGATATGCGGCGCCGGTCAAACCGAGCCGAAAGTCTTCGCACCGAAGTTATACATTGGCTGGAAGCCACGCGAACTTGGCGTGCAGAAGAACCCGCAGCGCTCCGCCGTGCGCTGAGATTGAGCCGCAGCGTGAGATGCGAGCGAGTACACCTCTTGGTGATTGCAAGGCACTTCGCACACTTTCTGTCAGCGGTGGATCTACGCGACGACGCTGCATACGCTACTTGGGTGCAGCTGTTTGATGCACTCAACCGTCAGCGGAGCGGGGGAGGGCCACAATCGCTGCGGGGCCTCTTCGACATACTCCAGCGCTTCATGTCTCACAAAATGGCAAAGGGTTTCAACTACGATCTGCAGGACAGCTATCATCTGCCAAGTCTCTCCTACCGTATCCGCCCAACTAAAGTGAACGAACTCACCACGCCCTCTGGGGGCGAGGGCGCTAGCGCCGTTCACGACGGCGACAGATAAGCTTAGCCAAGACACCATTCCTTAACTCCTTACAAAGGCGAAGTCCGGTTGTTGCTGTCGCCCTGCAAAGTGGGGCGGCAGCAAACATATTGCTATTCATTCGGTTCGCAGCGAATGTCTGCATTCCGCCTATTCTGTTGGAAAACTCCTAAATTGAGATTTTGAAAATTTCCGCCTAAAGCACATCTATGCTGAAACTTTGTGAGGATTGCCGCAAAAGGTTCCAAGAAGCCACAACAGGGTCGGAAGCCCATTTTAGTTGAACCCCTCGCAAAAAATCTTCATTTGAGCCGTGTGGGCAAATATTTTCAGATTTTGCTAGAAAACGGAGTTTTTCAACAGAATACGCCCAAAGCGACCTATATCATAAACCGCAAAACAGGACTGGACTTCACTCTTCAAACGAGCTGTACTGTTTACAGCTTATACCCAACATCCGCCCGCTGTTCGGGCTTCTCTCGGTACAAGGCCGGGTTTTCCAGCTATAATGAGAGGGTATCTGAATGGGTAAGTTTACCAATATTCAAGCGGCTGATCAGGCTTTAAGCCGAACGGTTCTCATTGAACAATGGCGTGGTTTATACGGCGGCTCACCGCCCAAATATCTGTCACTACAACTCATACATTCGGCATTGCGCTGGGAAGAGCAGGCGAGGGCGATGGGGGGTATTCCGGCAAAGACGCTACGTGCCTTGCATAATGCCGGTGAGCCACAGACGGCGAAGATAATAACGACATTAAGCGCAGGTGCAGTTCTGGTACGTGAGTGGAATGGCCGTACCTATCAGGTCAGTGTGTTGGAACATGGCTTTTGCATGGATGGCAAGGATTACACATCCCTTACAGCGATTGCCCAGAAAATAACGGGGGCCAAGTGGTCAGGCCCACGGTTCTTTGGTCTTAAGGGCAAGCGGGGTGTCAAACATGCGTAAAGTCCGTTGTGCCATCTATACCCGTAAATCTTCCGAAGAGGGGCTGGAGCAAGAGTTCAATTCACTTGATGCACAGCGTGAAGCCTGCGAAGCCTATATTGCGAGCCAAAAGCATGAAGGCTGGGTGCTGTTGCCTGCACACTATGATGACGGCGGTATATCAGGTGGCACTCTGAATCGCCCGGCACTACAACGGTTGATGGCGCATATTGATGATGGAGATGTTGACCAGATCGTTGTTTACAAGATAGATCGCCTGACCAGGTCCCTGCCTGACTTTGCAAAGCTGGTGGACAGGCTGGATGCAAAAGAAGCCTCTTTCGTGTCTGTCACGCAATCCTTCAACACAGCGACCAGCATGGGACGTCTTACGCTGAACGTGCTTTTGTCCTTTGCCCAGTTTGAACGCGAAGTTACAGCCGAGCGTATTCGCGATAAAATAGCCGCCTCCAAAAAGAAAGGGCTTTGGATGGGCGGCTATGTGCCACTAGGTTATGATGCAGACGGGCGCACACTGAAGATCAACCCAGATGAGGCTAAGACCATAAGAACGCTCTATGACCTTTACCTAAAATATAAGCTTATCCGTTTGGTAAAAGAGGAGGCCTTTAAACTGGAACTGCGTTCCAAACTCAGAACAAATTCAAAGGGTGTCACGCGGGGTGGCAGGTATTTTGATCGGGGCCAAATTCATCATATTCTGAGCAATCCGATTTATGCCGGACGGATCCGGCATAAGAGTGATGTATATGAAGGGTTGCACGCTGCAATTATTGAGCCTGATGTGTGGGACAGGGTTCAGATAATGCTGAAGCAAAAAGCGCCGTATGTCAGGGGACAACAGACCCAAAGCAAACATCCATCCCTTCTTATCGGAAAACTCTATGACGAAACCGGAGATCACTTAACCCCGAGTCACAGCAAGAAGAACGGCAAGCGCCTTCGTTATTACATCTCGTACCGCTTATCCAAGCAATCCGGTGAGAAAGATATTGCCGGATGGCGTTTGCCGGCCAAACCGCTTGAAGACCAGATTACATATGCGGTGGTAAACCATATCAGGGAAAATGTGACGTCGGAACTGCTCATCAACCCGGATGCCGTGACCATCAGCAATACCTTGACGGTCATAAATGAAATGCAATCAAGGCAGGATGAAATTGTTGTTTTAATTAACCGGATCGACATAGCACCGGGGCATGTTGAAATTAGCCTGAACGCGCAACACCTCGGCACACTCTTTAATCTTAAAAAGCCATCAATTAATGCCGAAGCCCTAACATTCAAATTGCCTTTTCAAACCAGAAAGCGCGGTGTGGAGACCAAGCTGATCATCGGTCATGTGGAACCGGATAAAGATCACACTTTGATCCGCAATCTTGCTACATCACATAAATGGTTCGGAATGATAAAAGCAGGTAAAAGCCTTGATGCGATTGCCGCACAAGAAGCCACCTCAAGACGACGCATTCAGCAGATCATTGCATTTGCATTCCTCGCACCGAACATTGTGCAGATGATACTGGACGGCCGTCAACCTATCGGGCTGACCAGCGAATGGGTGCTGCGCCACAAACTGCCAAACGACTGGCAGGATCAAAGAGCGCTTGTCGCGACGCTTTAAGCTCACATCTCAAAACGATAAAACCCAAAACGGATGGTGGAATTGGCCAGTGGAGACTTTTGGCTTATTGGGGCCTTATCTGCTGCCTATAAAGCGTCTCCATTCAAAACCTATATTTACAACGCTTTGATAACACGCGGTTAAACCGCTCTAAACTTGCACTGCCTAAATATACGAAAGTGAGTGGCTGAGCGAGTAGTCCTCGAACCCGCAATCTCTCCATCCATATTGGTCTTCCGGGCTAAAAATTAGGAAACCCATAAGTATGTTTTGATCTGCCACAAAATCTCTCTGATTTGTGCGTTAGCATTCTGTAATCAAGTTGATGTATCCGCTGCAAGTATAGAAAACGGATGATGGTTTCTGCCATCAGAGACTTTCAGTATTATAATGTAGTATTCTTGGGGAACGATGTGTCTCTTGTGCGAGTTGTCTAACGTAAGGGTTTGATAGTTGGGGGTAATAGTCAATTTATTATTTTATGTATAAATAACAAAGACTTACTGGCTGGGACGGTAGGACTCGAACCTACAATCTGCGCTACCAAAAAGCGATGCCCTACCATTAGGCCACGTCCCAAGCTGGGGGCTATTTACGCTTAGAAAACCGCACGCGCAAGTTAAAAATTAACTGATTGCGTTGCTTGTGTATAAGCTTCTTACAGCTTATGCGGGGGCTATGAAACACTATGATGTATTGATTATAGGCGCAGGTGCTGCGGGCATGATGTGCGCGCTAGAGGCAGGCCAGCGTGGGCGGTCTGTATTGTTGATTGATCATGCGAAAACAGTTGGTGAAAAGATTCGCATTTCTGGTGGCGGGCGATGTAATTTTACCAACCTGAACATTTCTCGTGAGAAGTTTCTTTCACAAAATTCGCGTTTTGCACTGTCGGCATTTGCCCGCTTTACCCAATGGGATTTTATTCAGATGGTGGCCGATGCGGGTATTACCTATCACGAAAAAACTCTGGGTCAGCTTTTTTGCGATGGAAAATCTGTGCAAATCATCGATATGCTGCAAAAGCATATGATGGACGCAAATGTTGATGTGGCCTTGGAAACAGAATTTCTTGATGTTTCTAAAGGTGATCAGTTTGAAGTACAGCTGACGGGTGGTTCGATTACTTGTGATGCGCTGGTTGTGGCTTGTGGCGGCAAATCCATTCCCAAAATGGGTGCAACGGGATTGGGTTATGAAATCGCAAAGCACTTTGATGTCAACATTATCGAACCCCGTCCCGCCTTGGTGCCTCTGACTTTTGCAGAACAGGATTTGGCTCCTATCGCTGCGATGTCCGGCTCGTCCGTTTTTGCGTCTGTCACACACAATAAAACCAGCTTTGACGAAGGCTTGTTGTTTACACATCGCGGGTTGTCCGGCCCGTCTATCTTACAAATCTCGTCCTATTGGCGTGAGGGGGATAGCCTGTCTGTTGATTTGGCCATCGGGCAGAAGGTCATGCAGGCCTTGCAACAAAAGCGGGCAGAGTACGGGCGGGTTGCTGTACATACGGCTTTGGCTGAGCATTTGCCGAAATCTCTGGCGGGTTTCATCGTGGCTAATGCCGGGTTGACGGGCAATCTGGCGGATCAGACGGATAAGAATTTACAGGTCTTGGATCGGGCCATTCATAACTGGCAGATCAAGCCTGTTGGGTCAGAAGGGTATCGCACGGCAGAGGTCACTTTGGGCGGGGTTGATACGGACGCATTGGATGCCAAGACGATGGAAGTTAAGGCCGTGCCAGGTTTGTATTTCATCGGCGAGGTTGTTGACGTCACCGGCTGGCTGGGAGGCTATAATTTTCAATGGGCCTGGTCGTCTGGGTGGGTTGCAGGGCAGGTGGTTTAGGATCAATGTCCCAGGTGGGACAGGTACTTATCATATTGAAATTATTTGTTTTATATAAAATTTACCAATTATTAACCCTAAATAGAAGACCTTTGGAACAACACTCCAATCTTGTCCTTTTGTAACCTGCCATATGTAGTATGGCATATGCTAATTTAAGGCATTGTCAGGAAGCAAAAAGAATGTTTTGCTACCTAATCACATATTTAAAAGTGAATATTGCCATGATCGAACCAACCGCCTTCTTTACATATACTGTAATTGCTCTTGGCTTTGCATTTTTGCCGGGGCCAGCGACACTGCTTACTATTACACGGGCAACAAGTTCTGGCACAAAAGTCGGGGTTGCTACCAGTGCGGGTATTGCTGCTGGCGATCTTGTACACACTTTCATGACCATTGTTGGAATATCGGCTATCATTGCCACATCTGCCGCATTGTTTAGCATTGTTAAATACTTCGGCGGGGCATATCTTATTTATCTGGGTATTCGAGCCATTCTTGATAAAACACCGATTGATCTAACAGGCGGCACGCTTCCGATAACGGCAAAGAAGGCGTTTTGCCAAGGTCTTTTGACTGAAGTTCTGAACCCCAAGACGGCATTATTTTTTCTTTCATTCCTGCCGCAATTTGTTCAACCCGAAAATGGGTCGATTGTGTTTCAGATGTCATTTCTGGGTGTTACTTATGTTCTATTCGGCCTGTTTGCGACGTTTATTGCTGCGATTAGTGCGGGCCGCCTTGGTCGTTTTCTGCGCCGTAACCCAGCGGTTTTGAAATGGCAAGGCACAGCCGTGGGCAGTATATACTGCGGCTTAGGTGTGGGGATAGTTTTACAAGAACGGTGAATGAGTTGATTGCATTCATCAACAGGTGGCTTTAAGCGCACGATCACGCCGAAACAAAGACTTTATTTCATCGCCAATCGCATGGCTTCAATATTCCGTCAAGCGTGTGGGCTGAAGTCCATCCTGCAGATATGCGGCCCAAGTGAGTCTAAGTTGATGACCGTTATGCGGACGAAGCTGACGTCAAGAACTGCTTTCTCTTACCCACCCGATATTGGCTTTGCAGAAATTTCGCATAGCAAGTTGCCGCGTTGAAATTCATCAAAAATATACTCTTCAATACTACTTTTTTCACCTTGCATTAACACTACAGGCATCGGCAGTTCATCCGATTTAAGTTCAGTAAATTTAATTCCATACGTGTTCTTGGCAATCTTTCTATGTTTCGTATTTGTTGTATTAGAAACGCATTTAAGTGGAGTTCCATCTGTTAAGGTACCAACGCCATAGTAAATATATTCGCCTTTTGCACTTCTGTCCGTTACGATTGTTAAGGCTCCAACAGTTGCAGCCCATTTCCCTTTATTATTATTTTTGAATTTTTCTTCCCTAAATACACCTTTCCCAGTTCTTTGGTGTTCAGCTCTTGTATATTCGGCAAGTTCAGCAGATTCACCAGCCGGTATGCTGTTGGTAGCGTCCAATACTGCATGTTCCGTCATAAGACATCCAGATGTTAAAAAGATTAAGCAAATTGATTGTGAAAATTTTTGCATGGATATAATTCCTTGTTATTCCTGGATTTACAATTCTTTATTTACTAGCAACGGGAACGGCACGTTTGCAAGCTAACCATGAAGAAGTGCAATAATATTGGTCTGTAGTGCTGAAGCGCTTTTGGCCGGAACTGCCATTGGGATGTGATTGCGAATGTCTTAAAAGGGCTCTATCCCGACATTCAAAGTATTGATCAAATGCCCCTTTTTATTATCCAGCTTTACACGTCAAAACGCAAATTTTTCATCTATATTGTTTGATCATAATCCCCGACAGAGGGTTCGGTGCGCACAACCGCGTCGATATCCGCAAAAATCGCGCGCATTTCGGCGTCGGACGCGGGGCTTTCGCAGACCACCACCAGATTGGGTGTGTTGGATGAAGCGCGTACCAGTCCCCATGCGCCATTGTCCAGAATGACGCGGGCACCGTTGACTGTGACCACTTGCGCAATGCTGCGGCCTGCTATTTTTGCGCCTGCTTCATGCATATCCACCAGACGCTGCACTAAGCGTTCCAGTACGTCGTATTTTTCCAGATCTGGGCAGAACGGCGACATGGTCGGAGTGGCGTAAGTGACAGGTAATGCGCGGCGCAAATCAGCCATGGTCATGTCGGGGTTGCGATCTAGCAGTTTGCACATCTCAACTGCGACCCGCATACCGCAATCATAGCCCCGCCCGATGGGTTCGGCCAGAAAGTAGTGGCCGGACTTTTCGAAACCTGCCAATGCGCCGAGTTCTTTGACCCGGCGTTTCATATGGCTGTGGCCGGTTTTCCAGTAATCGGCTTTGGCACCGTATTTTTGCAACTCGGGGTCGCTGGCGAAAAGTCCGGTGGATTTCACGTCTGCGACGAATGTGGAATTGGGGTAAATTTTAGACAGGTCACGTGCCATGATAACACCGACCTTATCGGCGAAAATCTCTTCGCCTTCGTTGTCAACCACACCGCAACGGTCGCCGTCGCCATCAAAGCCAAGGGCAAGATCGGCACTACTTTTCTTAACGGATGCAGCCATATCATGCAGCATTTCCATCGCTTCGGGGTTGGGGTTGTAATGCGGGAATGTGTAATCCAGGCCGTTATGGGACGGGATCACTTCAACCCCGATACGTTCCAGCACCTCGGGTGCGAACGCGGAAGCGGTGCCGTTGCCAGTGGCGCATACGATACGCAATTTGCGGGACATTTTAAAGTCACCCACGAGGTCATCAATATAGGCTTCTTTCACGCCTTCTACGAATTCATATTTACCGCCATCACGAGCGACGGTTTCACCATTTAGCACAATATCGCGCAACCGTCCCATTTCATCGGGGCCGTGGGTGAGCGGGCGTTCAAAGCCCATCTTCACACCAGTCCAGCCGTTTGGATTGTGCGAGGCGGTAACCATCGCCACCGCAGGGGCATTCAGGTAAAACTGGCTGAAATAGGCCATCGGCGACAGGGCAGGGCCTATGTCTTTGACGTGAATGCCTGCCTGCATCAGCCCCAGCATCAGGGCGTTTTTGATGGTCAGGGAATAGTCGCGGTAATCGTTACCGACAGCAATCACAGGTTCAATGCCGTTTTCATACATTTGCGTACCAAGCCCCCTGCCCAGAGCGGTAATGCCGGGCAGGTTTATGTCATCTGGGTATTTCCAGCGGGCATCATATTCGCGAAAACCTGTGGGCGTGATCATCGCGTCACGTAAAAATGCCCATGTATTCGGCGTGCTGGTATTGATTGGCTTTGTCATTATTTGAATTCCTGTTTTGTGTATTTTGTGCTTGATATTTCTGCCAAGCTTATTGCTGCATGGTTTGCGCAAAATGATCCGGCTGTCATTATCCTGTCAGTTGCTCTTTCAAAATTGAAGCTGTTAGTGAAATCATTAAGAACAGGCCGGCAAATAGCAAGGCAGATAGAAATGTGTTTTCGAATGCCTTAGGATAGCTGGCTTCGTCAGACTTAAACGGTGAAACCGCCATAGACAGGTATCTGGTCTGCCGGTTGGCTTCTACACGTGCGGTTTCAAGCTGCACCAGGGATGCGGCCAGTAATTCCTGACGCAATAAAAGCTGTGTTTGCGCCGATTGTAATTCAGCTGATATTTGTGACATCGATTTTACATTGCTTGTGTTTATCGTCATCTCATCGCGTAATCTCTGGGCCAAGCCTTCACGGCTTTTGATCGAGTTTTCCAAGACCGTCAATTTAGTCTTATTGGGGCGTGGATTATCGAGTAATTCAAGCAATTCCAACTCTCGTTGCTGTAAATCGCTTTCGATTTGTTGGATCAAAGACATTTGTGCCGCAATTTCGCTTTCCGGACTTAAAACGCCTAGCTTTTCTTGCAACTCAACAACGCGATCTTGTGCTTTAACAAAGTTGACTTCCGCTTTTTCATAGCCGACATCGGCCCCTTGCATCTGATCTTTGCGCATACGCTGGGTTAGCTGATCAACCTTTTGCTCGGCATATCCGATTAAAGCCTTTGAATATGCATAAGATATTCCCGGTGAAGGTGTGATGACCTCCATCTTGATAATGCCTTCGGTTGGGTCAAAGCCGATTTGAACGCGTTTTTTGTAAACTTTGTACGTTGCTTCATTTGTTGCGTCATCATCCAGGCGTTGCAAGGCGTCAATCGTGTCACCCTGAAAGACTTTTTTAAAGCCTAGGTCTTTATCTAACCGGATCATTGCATCGCGAGACGATAAATAGCCCTGAACAGAAATGGAATCCTGTGCTGTTGCCAATAAAGAACCGCCGAACAAACCACCCCCCCCACCCTGCAGGGAAGGGCTGTCAGATTTTTGAATCACAAATTCTGTGAACGAAGAGTACATAGGGGTTGCGACACGGTAGAAATAATATCCGGCCAGCATTGTCGGGATCAAAACAAAACAAACAAGTTTTGTGACCAAAGCTGCAATCCGTCTGCGTCTGCGCAGGACTAACTCTCTTCGGATGTTTTCGATTTCAAGCTGCCTTTGGCCATCATCTACCGGCATTGCATCGGCTACGGATGTTCTGCGCACAGTAGCAGGCAGATTAGACAAGGCACCCGCTGAATTTTTCCCAGCCGCGGTATTCAGCAAATTGTTGGATGATTGAAACGGATCGATGTCAACATCGCGTAACGCGCGGACCGCATCCAGATCAGATGTGAATTGAAGCCCGTTCTTTTGTGCAAGACGACGCGCCATTCGTAATTGCCGCCCGGTTAGGTTTTCTTTTTTGATGAGTTCAATTTTTTCACGCACAGACAATTCTTGAACTGTGCCGGCTTCATCGGGCAGTTCAGTGTCTTCAGGGGGTATATTCAGATTGTTTTTTTCAGTGGGCATAATCATAAACCTGCTTTGCCTCTGCCAGTGTATTAAAGAACAATAGTTTTCCGTCCCTTAATACTGCCGCAGACTCGCAAAAGGCTTCCAGTATATCGGCCTGATGCGAAACTATAATAACTGTGGAACTTTTAAGCCTGTCACGCAAAACAGACCCGGCTTTTCTATTGAACTCGGCATCAATGGATTGCGGCATCCCCTCATCAATCAGGTAGATATCGAATTCCAGTGCAAGCAATAAGGCCAATGTAAACCGGGATCTCATTCCGGATGAATAGGTCGCGATGGGCATCTCGAAATATTCATCAAGGTTGCAAAGATACCTGCAAAAAGACTCTACGTAATCCGGTTCTAGCCCATAAAGACTTGCAATATAACGACTGTTTTCAATTGCAGTCTGTTTGTTGTTCAGTCCGCCCATAAAACCCAACGGAAACGAAATCTTTGACGTGCGGATAATTTCACCTTCATCAGGTTTTTCCAAGCCGCACATCATGTTTATCAGCGTTGTTTTGCCGGTTCCGTTCGGTGCCAGAATACCAATACTTTTGCCGACATCCACGCGAAAAGACGCCTGATCCAGAATGACCTTGCGTTTTTGTCCCGTCCAAAAGGACTTACTTACATTTCTGAATTCAATCACTCAGATGCCTCAACCGGTTTTGCCCTCGCCCGCTTTCAGTGCGGCCTTTTATAGCCTTCAATTATGAAGAGATTATTATGGGGTAATATGCTCTGTTTCGTGTGTGAAATGCAATATTTTTGTCACCAACGTCGCTGTATTTGATTATAATGAACCATATATGCCGAAAATCGCGTGTTTCAGTAAAGATTATGGCGGGAAAATGCCAAAGAATATAAGTTTAACTTTAAACCAAAGGGCAGTCATATTGATTGCAAAAAACGCAATTTTGAAATGCACAGTTTTATCGTCTGTTTTTATGGTTGTCTTACCAAGATGAAACGTCCATATTATTTTGTTATTATGGTACGGTATTTGGGGGATTCATTCTGCGCACTTTTTTGACAACGCTCACACTTCTAGTACTTTGGTTGCTGTTATCAGGTATATACAATCAGTTGATAATATCGCTTGGTATTGCGTCATCTATAATTGCTGTTTTTGTAGTTCGCCGTATGAACTCTGTGGCAGATACAGATGGTTTGGAAATCAACCTGAAACCGATTGCTACTGTTGGGTATTGGATGTGGTTAATGATCGAAATCGCTAAATCCAACTGGGCTATTTCAAAAATTATCCTGTCACCTACGATGCCGTTGAATAGATGTTATTTCAAAGTCCCGAGCACACAGAAAACTGACCTTGGGCAAACTATTTTCGCGAACTCAATAACGTTAACCCCCGGTACCATTTCGGTAGATGTGGGGGACGGTAATTTTCTGGTGCATGCAGTTTCATATTCAGACGATACTATGACCGACCTTGCGGAGATGGACGCGCGGGTCACAAGAATAGAGAGTGTATCTGGATAATGTTTTTAGCTGCCGCAATCGCTCTTTTCATTTCGATGGTTTTGGTACTGATCCGGCTTTATGCGGGGCCGACAGTTTATGATCGCGTTTTAGCTGTGAACAGTTTTGGTACGCTGACCGTGCTTTTTATTGCCGTGCTCGGATTTTTGAACGGGCGCCCTGATTTTCTTGACATAGCGATACTTTACGCTTTGATCAATTTTGTTGGCACTATCGCGATCTTGAAATTTTTCCGCTACCGCTCGCTTGGGGATATTTCACAAATCATCAGCAAGGATGGTGAACAATGATCTGGGCGTTGGTGTTGGAAATCCTCAGCTGGATTTTAATCCTTTCAGGCAGCGTATTCACTGTAATCGGTGCCATTGGGATAATGCGATTTCCCACCTTCTGGTCACGCCTTCATGCGGCATCGGTCAGTGAAAGTGCCGGAATGATCCTGTTGATAGCTGGTATGTGCCTGCATTCAGGGATGACACTGGTCACGGTAAAGCTAATTGTTATCGGTATTTTTATTTTCATAACTGGCCCGACCTCTACCCATGCGGTTGCAAACGCTGCCCTTATGTCAGGTGAAAGACCTGAACAGGATGTAACCGACAAAAAAACACGCAAGGGTGAATCCTGATATGGTTGAAACAGTCATAAATATCATCCTGTTCACAATGTTGGTTCTAACTGCACTTGCCATTGTCCGGATCTATAGCCTGTTTGCGGTTGTGATGTTGTCGGGTGTCTTTAGCCTGTTGTCTGCCTTGTTGTTTGTTGCCCTTGATGCGGCGGATGTGGCATTTACTGAAGCGGCTGTAGGAGCGGGTATCTCTACAGTTCTGATGCTTGGAACGATTGCGCTGACAGCCAGAACGCAAAAGAAAACAACACGCTCTGGTACTGCTCCATTTATAGTTGTGGCCGTCACCGGTGCGGCATTGGTTTATGGTACCTTGGATATGCCTAATTTTGGTGACCCAAACGCACCTGCCCAACTTCACGTTGCCCCTGAGTATCTGGCTGGCAGCGTAAAGGACATTGATGTACCTAATGTGGTTACATCAATTCTGGCCAGTTACCGTGGTTACGATACACTGGGTGAAGTCGTCGTTGTGTTCACTGCGGGCATCGGGGTTTTGGTGTTGCTTGGCGGATTGGCACGCAGGCGAAGAGAAGACGAAGAGGAAGACATGTGATGCAGCACCATCTTATTCTGCGCGTCGTCACGAAAATGCTTGTTGGCACCATTATATTGTTCGCTTTTTATGTGCAGTTTCACGGTGATTTTTCCCCCGGCGGCGGTTTCCAGGCAGGTGTGATAATGGCTGTGGCATTTATACTTTACGGAATCGTTTTCGGCCTGAACAAGGTTGAAGAGGTCTTTCCGCCATGGTTGGTTCATAAATTGGTCGCGTTGGGTGCGCTGATCTATGCGGGCACCGGAGTTGTCAGCCTGATACTGGGTTATAATTTTCTGGACTATGGTGCTTTCAATCCGGAACACCCAAGTCATGGGCAACACTGGGGCATTATGGCTGTGGAATTTGGCGTGGGTGTTACTGTGACAGGCGTTATGGTTGCAATTTATTATGCTTTTGCCGGCCGTCCGCCGCCAATGAAAGACGAGGATTGGTGATGGAACGTCTTTCTGATTGGACTTTTATTGTAGGTCATATAAATTATTGGCTTTTTATCGTGCTGATGATGACGGGCCTGTATATAGTCGTTGTGCGTGGTAATCTGGTTAAGAAAATTGTTGGCCTGAATATTTTCCAAACCTCGGTTTTCATGTTTTACATTTCTATCGGGAAAGTGACAGGTGGCACGGCGCCGATTTACCCTGTGAATGCGCAAGGTGAAATGCAGGTCGATCCATCAATTGTATACTCAAATCCACTGCCGCATGTTCTGATCCTGACGGCGATTGTTGTGGGCATTTCAACCACATCACTTGCTTTGGGGCTGATCATCCGTATCCGCGAAGTTTATGACACAATCGAAGAAGATGACATTTTGATAATAGAACGCAAGCTCAGTGCCGAAGATAATAAAGAACACGGTCCTGCAATGGGCGGGCGCGCATAATGTCAGCATCAGAGACCCAACATGTCGCAAAAACACTGATGGACCATCTACCTGTTTTACAGGTTGTCATCCCGCTGATATCAGCCCCTTTGATTGTGTTTATAGGCAACCGAAAACTTGCATTTTTCATTGCATTTGCAGCTAGTGCCGTAGCTTTTGTTATTGCACTCCTTCTATTGGCGCAAGTCGCGGATGGCAGCATCATTTCCTATCATATCGGTGGGTGGGCACCACCTTTGGGTATCGAATACCGCATCGACGCGCTGAACGCTTTTGTACTGATGTTGATATCGGGCATCGGTACTATCGTTCTGCCTTATGCCTACGAAAGTGTGAAAACTGAAATTCCGAAACGTCACCACACGCTTTTCTATGCTTTATTCATGCTTTGCCTTACAGGGCTTTTGGGTATGGTTGCGACAGGTGATGCATTCAACGTTTTTGTCTTCTTGGAAATCTCATCGCTTTCCACATATGTTTTGGTGTCTATGGGGGCAAGTAAGGATAGCCGTGCCCTGACTGCATCTTATGACTACCTGATAATGGGTACAATCGGCGCCACATTCTTTGTTATTGGTTTGGGCCTGCTTTATATGGCCACAGGTACATTGAATATGGCCGATCTTGCAGACCGTATCGCAGAGCAGGGTGCCAATCGTACTGTAAAAGCCGCCTTTAGCTTTATTGTGGTAGGTATAAGTCTGAAAGTTGCAATGTATCCTTTGCACCACTGGCTGCCTAATGCCTATACTTATGCGCCTTCAGCGGTAACCACATTTCTTGCTGCAACAGCAACCAAAGCCGCTGTCTATGTGATGCTGCGTTTCCTGTTTTCTGTCTTCAACCCGGCTTTTATCTTTGCCGATTGGACACTTTATCTGATCTTTATCCCGTTTTCGTTGCTGGCCATGTTCGCGGCATCCTTTGTCGCTGTCTTTCAAACCAATCTTAAACGTTTGCTGGCGTTTTCCTCTATCGCGCAAATCGGTTATATGTTGCTGGGTATCGCGATGTTGAATGCAACCGGTCTGTCTGCATCCATCGTGCATCTGGTCAATCACGGTATTACAAAAGCGACATTGTTTATGGGTGTGGGTGCAATGGTTATGTATTCCGGCAGTGCGTTTTTTGATAATTTAAACGGCCTAGGGCGCAAAATGCCATTAACCGGGGCTGCAATGGTTGCAGGCGGTCTTAGCCTGATCGGCGTCCCGGGAACCGCGGGTTTTATATCGAAATGGGTGTTGGTGCAGGCAGCTTTCGAAAATGGCTGGTGGATAATGGCCATCGCTATCATGCTGTCGTCACTTCTGGCCGTGATCTATGTCTGGCGCATGTTTGAGGTGTTATACCTTACTGCCCCAAGCGATGATTGTATGGCAAAAGATCCACCCTTAGCGATGCTGATCCCTATGCTGATTTTGGCGGGCGCCTGTATCTGGTTCGGGTTTGATACGGAACTTACCCTTGGTTCGGCACGCGTTGCCGCCGAAGGTCTGCTGGCGGGTTCCGCCGGTATGGCGCATTAGGGGCAGGGACATGGACACTTCAACAGCCCTTTATCTGACCATGCTGATCCCGACAGTTGCGATGGCCTGCAACATGGTGTTTGCAGCCCGCGAGAATCTGCGCGACGGTATAACCTTTATTTGCGCGCTTCTGACATTCGCATGCGTTCTGGCGATCTTGTGTAACGTCGGCAATGCAACAACAGGCCCGTTCGAGTTGTTCGAAGTTGTTTCGGGGCTTAGCATATCTTTCCACATTGAACCCTTGGGGTTGATGTTTGCTATAATCGGTTCCGGCCTGTGGATCATCACCCACATTTACGGGGTTGGATATATGCGTGGCAATAATGAGCAACACCATGCCCGCTTTTTTGCGTGTTTCTCTATCGCTATTGCAGCCGTAATGGGCATTGCATTTGCATCCAACATGTTCACCTTGTTTGTGTTCTACGAAATCTTGACCTTATCCACGTACCCGCTGGTTGCCCATAAAGGCACACCCGAGGCAGTTAAAGGTGCGCGCATATACCTTGGGATACTTATTGGCACCTCGATTGTATTTCTACTGACAGGCGTGATCTGGACTTTCACTATTGCAGGCACACTGGATTTCACCAAGGGTGGTATCCTTGAGGGCAAAATTGCCCCCAGCTTACTGCCTGTCCTGCTGGGTCTGTACGCTTTTGGTATCGGTAAAGCTGCCCTGATGCCATTCCACCGCTGGCTGCCTGCCGCGATGGTCGCCCCTACACCGGTTTCGGCTTTGCTACACGCTGTTGCGGTGGTCAAAGCGGGCGTGTTCACCATGCTCAAGGTTGGCATTTATATTTTCGGCATTGATTTTCTAGCCTCAACAGGCGCATCTGAATGGCTGATGTGGCTGGCTGCTTATACGATTATCGCCGCCTCCGTTGTGGCGATGACAAAGGATAACCTGAAAGCGCGGCTGGCTTATTCCACCGTATCGCAACTAAGCTATATCACGCTGGGCATGGCATTGGCCACGTCGATGGGTGCGCTGGGGGGCGGTATGCATATAGCGATGCACGCGATGGGGAAAATCACTTTGTTCATGTGCGCAGGGTCTATTTATGTTGCCTATCACAAAACCGAAATTAGCCAGATGCAAGGTATGGGCCGCATCATGCCGATCACCTTTGGCGCCTTCCTGATAGGGGCCTTGTCTATCATAGGCCTGCCGCCCCTGGGCGGTTCATGGCCGAAGTTCCTGTTGATGCTAGGGGCGGCCGACGCGGGGCATTTGATCATCATTGCCGTACTGATGGTCAGCTCGCTGCTGAATATCGCATATCTTTTACCCATTGTCGGGCGCGGCTTTTTTAGACCTGCGACAGACAGCACACTGCCCAAATCATTTGCCGAGGCGCCGTTGTTGGTTTGGTTGCCACCTGCGATTACTGCCGCAGGCTGTATCATTTTGTTTTTCTACGCAGGAAGTATCCAAACCTTCCTGATGCCCATTGTGGAGAGTACACCATGATGGATTATCAATCCGATACCCCCAAACAGAATGAGACCCAAAAAGCTTATGCAAAACGGCTGGAAGCTGAAGGTCAGCGTGAAATATATGTTCGCAAAGCCTTACGCGAACATTGGGGGCTTACAATAGAAGAGACAATTCAGGCTTGTTCCGAATTACCAGAGGCGCGCAATCGCGAGTTGCTAGACCTTCGAAGCCGCTTTCCAACATTAAGCGAAAATCGATTTGCTTGGAAAATCTCTAAATCGCTAACAATTTCCAAGGAAGATGCCCTTGTTTGGTCGCAAACAATCCTAGCAGCAGAAGGAAACGTGTGATTATGGCCCATAAACCAAAAGACGATCCCGCCACATACCCTGCGCTGGGCCGTATGATGACTTGGGTTGATAAAAAAGGGTCCGACAAGAAAATCGTCTGGGCATTGGTTATTGCCTGCCTGATCGTATTCCTGCTGGACTTCACTTACGAAAAACACGGCCACTTTCAGGCTGAATATATCTATGGCTTTTATGCCTTCTACGGGTTTGTGATGTTCACAGGTCTTATCTTTGTCGCCAAAGCCCTGCGTTATTTCATCAAACGGCCCGAAGATTACTACGGCGATAAAGCTATAGACACTGAAGAGTATCCCGCAGATCAGCTGGATATACGGGAGCACACAGATGTTTGATGTGATCCCGACAGCTTTCATATTTTTTGCAGCCGCTGCCGTTTTGCTGGCCCTGCCCAAAGGCCCTGCGCGTGGATTGCTCTTGCTGATCACCCCGATCATCGCGGCCATACAAGTATGGAACGCGGGATTTGGTAATTTCGCCCAAATCGGTTTTTTCGGGTTCGAACTGGAATTGATGCGCATTGACGGGTTAAGCCGTATCTTTACACTGGTGTTCTGCTTGGCGGCATTCTTGGGCAACCTATACGCATGGCACGTGCGTGATACCGTGCAACAGGTCGCGGCCCTACTGTATGCGGGTTCCGCCATAGGGGCGGTGCTGGCAGGCGATATGATCACGTTGTTTTTCTATTGGGAAGGTACCGCGATTGCATCGGTCTTTCTGATCTGGGCGCGGCGCACGGAAGGGGCTTATAACACTGGTATGCGCTACCTGATCATACAGGTGGCATCGGGCGTGGTACTGATCGCGGGGGTGGCGTTATTCTACCGCGAAACTGGCAGCATCGCCTTTGATCGCATGACGCTGGGCAGCCCGGGAACATGGCTGATCTTCTTGTCGTTTGGCGTCAAATGCGCCTTTCCACTGCTGCACAACTGGCTGCAAGACAGCTATCCTGCGGCCACGGTTACAGGCACCGTCATCCTATCTGCCTTCACCACTAAACTGGCAGTTTACGCGCTTGCACGCGGCTTTGCGGGCACCGAAATCCTGATTTATATCGGCACAGTAATGACCCTGTTCCCGATCTTCTTTGCCGAGATCGAAAACGATCTGCGCCGCGTGTTGGCCTATTCCCTGAACAACCAGCTTGGGTTTATGGTAGTCGGCATCGGTATCGGTACCGAAATGGCACTGAACGGCACCGCATCGCATGCGTTTGCCCACATCTTGTATAAAGCTTTGCTGTTCATGTCAGTGGGCGCGGTGCTGTTTCGCACCGGCACTTCAAAAGCGTCTGAACTTGGCGGGCTATATCGCACCATGCCCAAAACCGCGATTTTCTGTCTGGTGGGCGCTGCGTCCATTTCTGCTTTCCCGTTGTTTTCAGGCTTTGTCACCAAATCCCTGACACTTACGGCTGTGGCTGAAGAACACCGCTTTATCATCTGGCTATGCCTTGTCTTTGCTTCTGCCGGAGTTCTATCCCACTCGGGCATCAAAATACCGTTCTTCGCCTTCTTCGCCCATGATAGTGGTAAACGCCCGAAAGAGGCTCCGACCCATATGTTGTGGGCCATGGGGATCACCGCGTTTTTGTGTATTGCAATTGGCGTTTACCCTGCGCCGCTATACGCAATTTTACCGTTTGAAGTCAGCGATGCGCATCCCTACACAATGGGCCATGTGACAAGTCAGTTGCAACTGTTGCTGTTCGCACTGCTTGCATTTGCGTTCCTATACCGCAAGGGCATCCACCCGCCTGAAATCCGTGCGGTAAACATCGATACAGACTGGACATACCGCAAAGCCGGCCCCGCCGTTTTGTACTGGCTGTCATGGGTTGTCAGTTCTGGCTATAATTGGATCGTCGGTGTTTCGGTGAAAGCCACACAGCGCAGCATCAAACGCCTACATAAATCTCACGGTGCCGAAGGTCGCATGGCCCGCAACTGGCCCACAGGTGCGATGGTGATGGCAATAGCCGTGCTGTTGGGGATGACGTTGCTGGTGAATTTTCTGGTTTAGGTGGTGATGTAGGGTCAGCTAAAACTAAAGTGTAATATCTCCTGTATCAGCTTGAAGTTTTTATATACATCAATTATTTCAATAAGTTACCTAGGTGTCCCAACTGGGACATTGGATTTGTGGCGGTTGCAACGCGTAGGCTGAAACCCGCCCTACACATAAGCCGCCCAGGCCAGCCCCGCGATCACCGCCCCGATAATCCCGATAGCGATATAGGCGACAAAAACACGGGGTTTGACCAAGGCCCAGACCGCAATCGCGGCAGGAATACAACTGACACCACCGGCCATCATGAAACTCATTGCAGCGCCTTGTGACATGCCTTGTTCGATCAGGCCTTGCACCAAAGGGGCGGCGGCATAACCATTCAAATAGGCCGGTGCGCCGACCAGTGCGCCCAAGATTATCGTGCCGATCCCGTCACCGCCAAGAAACCCCGCAATCCAGTCGGCAGGCACAAAGCGGATCATCAGGCTTTCCAACATATAGGCCAGCGTCAGCCATTTCAGCAGGAATAAGCCGTTTTCAACCACCACGTCACGAAAGGTTTTAACCCGTGTGCTGTCGCCCCAGAACTTCCACACCGGCTTGCCTGACAGGGGGTCAGAGCCGCATGCATTGCAACTTGAACCGCTGACAACTTTAAGAGGGTCAGCAAATACGGCTGTTTTGCTGAATATTTTCACGGTAAACCCGCCCAGCAAACCAAACCCGACCGCTGCAATGGTTTTGGCAATAGCGAACTCAAAACCCAATGCGCTTGAGGTGATCAAAAACATCGGCGGGTCCATAATCGGTGAAGCCAGCCAGAATGCCATCACAGCCGATAACGGGGTGCCTAAAGCCAGCAAAGCGGCTACAAACGGGATGACCTCGCATGAACAAAACGGCAGCAGGCCACCGACCAGTGAAGCCATAATGACCATCCGTATCTCGTTACCCTTGAAGGCTTCCGATACGATTGTTTCTGCCCCGGTTGCCCGCAGATAGGCCACCGTTAAAACCGCAAAAGTGATAAAAATACCTGTGCTTAATATACTTTCAGCGGTAAAGCGCAGGGTGGGGATCAGATCATTTGGCGCAAATATAGCCACAAGCACTGCGATAACGGCCATTGAAAGCCAGACTTTATCCAGCTTAAACCAACGGCCCTTGCTGTGAGAATGCGCAGATATATCAGCCATGTTCATGTCCTTCGTGTTCGCCATCCGTATCGGCACAACAGTTGTGCAGCAGGAATTTTGACAGGGCTTCGACCATGTCATAAGCCACCGCTGCACAGATAATCGAGCGGCCTTGTTTGGCTTGTATAACAAGCCCCGCCGCTGTCAGGAATTTCAGATGATGTGTCAGGGTTGATCCTGTCACGCCTGTGCGCGTTCCCAGCTCACCCATTGAAAGACCATCAGGCCCTGCACGTACAAGGGATTGTAAAACGCTTAAGCGTTGTTCAGACCCCAAAGCGGCAAAGGCCGTGGCGGCTTGTTCAAGGGAGAGGGATGTGTCGTCGAATCTTTTCATATTTCGATAATTGTAGAAATATAGAACTAATGCAAGAGTTATTTCGATGATTATCGAAATAATTTTATAAAATTGGCCAAATGTCGTTTATGGCCGTCGTTTCTAGACGGCGATTTTGCGGCAAAAACTTTGTCGGAAATAGCAAAGATCGCAGGCGATATTGGGGTACAGTTGGGGTGATTATAACCAGAGTTATTTCTTATGCTTCAACGCCGTATCCCTGAATGGCTTCGCCATGCGCCCGCCCCGAGTATTCGGGGATTTTCCGTGCTTGCAGGTGTCGAATCTATAGCAAGGGGTATTCTTGTTTCCGTGTTTCCACTTGCGATGTATCAAGCCCTAAAGGATGCAAGTCTTATATCTGAGATCTATTTCCTGGTCGGAATTGTGTCGCTTATCAGTGGTATGATGATACCGTGGCTGACTGCTTATATCCCCAGACGGTGGATATATTCCACAGGGGCCACATTATTCGTGGTTGGGTCTTTGCTGGCAAGTATTGGCAGCCCCGTTACGATCATTTTGGGTCTGTTCCTGAATACAATTGCAACAGTTACAATTTTCGTCTGTTTCAACGCCTATATACTGGATTATATCTGTAAAATAGAATTGGGGCAGTGTGAGACAACCCGGATGTTTTACAGCGCGATGGGCTGGACACTAGGGCCTGTCGTCGGTGTTGTGCTGATGAAATGGTGGGCTCCCGCACCTTTTCTAATCGCCGCGGTTTGCGCCCTGATGATGCTTGTTGTGTTTCTGTATATGCGCCTTGGAAACGGCAAACTTATCACCCGCAGCAGGCAAAAACCGCCCAATCCCATAGCTTTTCTTAGTCGGTTTGCCGCCCAACCTCGCTTAATCGCAGGGTGGTTGTTTGCGGTTATCCGATCCTGCGGATGGTGGGTTTATGTAGTTTACCTGCCTATATTCGCAATCGAAAACGGTTTGGGCGAAGAGCTTGGCGGCATCACACTGTCTATATCCAATGCAGCCCTTTTCCTGACACCTTTTATGTTGAAGTGGATGCAACACAAATCAGTGCGATATGCAATCAGGGTAGGTTTCTTCTGCTCTGCGACATTGTTTTGTTTCGCCAGCTTTTCCGCAATGCTACCGATGCTCACAGTAGGGTTTCTGATGATGGGGTCGTTTTTTCTAGTCCTCTTGGATGTCTGTGCCGGTTTGCCATTTTTGATGGCGGTTAAACCGTCTGAACGCACTGAAATGTCGGCCGTGTATGCCAGTTTTCGGGATGTGTCGGGGATATTGACGCCAGGGGTTGCTTGGCTTGTTCTTTTGGTTGCGCCTGTGTCGGGTATATTTGCCGCTGCTGGGGCGGCCTTGTACGGGGCATGGTTGATCTCGGCCAAACTGCACCCGCGCCTTGGCAAGTCGCGTATCAGATTTGAAGCTGAACAAACCGATGATGCTTTTAAGCCAGCCAGTTTATCCGCAGCGGAATAATTGGTTGTGGTATATGGATTAACCGATATAGATCGTTCCTTTCACCGATCAAAAGGCGATGGGTAGAGCACACTAGCCCCCACAGATTTGTGATTTGCGCGTATTTATGAATAATTGCATCACTGGTATAGTAAATCGGATTGGAACATTCATGAATTTCCTGAAGCAAATCGCTATCGGCAGTCTTGCATTAACCACAACCACAACCACTGCATTAGCCTGCGGTGCTGATACAAACTGCAAAATCGGGGATCGCCATTACCGCATCGCCATGCCCGATGGGTATGACAGTAAAAAGCCTATAGGTGCGATCGTGTTCTCGCATGGCTATAAAGGTTCTGCAGCGGGTGTGATGCGAAACAAACGGCTACGCAAAGTCGCATCTGATCTGGGCGTGGCCCTGATTGCCACCAATGGAGTGCGCGGAGATTGGGATCTGCCCAATTCGCCACATGGTAATAGCGATGGTTCGGCAGAACTGACCTATTATGATGCGGTGATCCAAGATGCATCGTCGAAGTTTGCAATCAATACCAAACGGATGATGGCCACAGGGTTTTCTGCAGGCGGCATGATGACATGGACACTGGCATGTGCGCGTAGTGACACATATGCAGCGTTCGCACCAATGGCGGGCACATTTTGGCTGAAACCGCCAAAAAGTTGCAAAGCTCCGGTTACCAATATCGTTCACATTCACGGCATAACTGACCGCACAGTTCCGCTGACCGGGCGGGTAATTGGTAATACCCGCCAAGGCAATGTGTTTGATACGCTGGCGATGTACAAACAATTCGGCAAGTTCCACAAAGCTACAGAAAGCAAATCAGGCAACCTGACCTGTGAAAACCGTAACAATGTGCAGGGTAAAATCTTAAGTTTCTGCCGGTTTTCCGGAGGTCATCAGTTTAGCAGCAAATACGTAAAATTCGCGTGGGAAACTTTTGCTACTAAAGGGGTGTTCTGACCGATATGGTTTTGACATACTCATCTTATGACAAAAGTTCTTGAAACCCTGCAATCCGATATCTCTGCATGCACTCTTTGTGCTGCCCGGTTCGCCGCTACCAAAACAGCACATTCCCCGCGACCTGTCGCTTGGTTGTCATCTGCTGCGCCGATCCTGATCGCAGGGCAGGCCCCGGGTGCCCGCGTGCATGAAAGCGGCCGCCCCTTCACCGACCCGTCGGGTGATAGGTTGCGTGACTGGTTGGGTGTGGATGAAACGATATTCTATGACCGTTCCAAATTCGCTGTTTTGCCCATGGCATTCTGTTTTCCGGGTTATGATGCTAAAGGCGCGGATTTGCCGCCACCGAAGATTTGCGCTGATACTTGGCAAAGCAAGGCGATTACGCAAATGCCACAGATAAAGCTGATCCTGCTGATCGGTGGTTATGCACAAAAATGGCATTTACCGGAAACCAGGAAATTGTCCGTCACTGCAAGGGTCGAAAGCTGGCGCGACCATGCGCCTGCAATATTTCCATTGCCACATCCTTCGTGGCGCAATACTGGATGGATCAAGAAACATCCGTGGTTTGAAACCGATCTTTTGCCCGTTTTGCGCAGCCAAGTTTCAAACCTATTGAAAGACTGACAGATGACACCGCTTGATCAGGCACATGCCAAAATGGAAGCCCAGCCAGAGATTGATGCATTGCGTTTGCGGTTTTATGAACGTCTTGCTGACTGCGAACTGTTCTTATTACTGGAAGCAGAGCCTGTAGATGATATTGCCAAGCCGATCATTTTCCCTGTGGACGATCAGAAATTTGCACTGGTGTTTGACAGTGAAGAACGGCTTGTAGAGTTTTCCAAAACCCCGACCCCCTTTATCAGTCTAAGCGGGCGCATGATCGCAATGATGCTGAACGGGC
Source organism: Amylibacter sp. (assembly GCA_965261565.1). Taxonomy (GTDB): domain Bacteria; phylum Pseudomonadota; class Alphaproteobacteria; order Rhodobacterales; family Rhodobacteraceae; genus Amylibacter. Next base: position 3,680,175 of record OZ253460.1, on the reverse strand, counting down.
AGGGGATCGGTCTAGGGGTCAACCTGTCAGTAGCACCATCCTCGACCCTTTTGCCTGAAACGGCTGTAACATGGCTGGCTGAAACCTTGGCTGTAAAGCCAGAACGGGCACAGGCAAGACCGGTAGCGGTTTATGCTCCCCGTTCAGTGCCAGAGGTTCTGATAAAGGCACTCGACACAAAACTGGCGGCTATGGCGGGTGTGGCAAAAGTCGCATACTTGGCTGAAGTCGATTATGATGATGCGCCCAAAAATCACGTAATTGCCTTTGTCGAGGCTATCGAGCAGGCGCAAGATGCTATCACGTCCGCCGTATCCGAAGCCCTGACTTTCAGTGGTATTGAAGCAGGAACACTGGACGTGTTGTTTCTACGTGCCGCTGATCCGATATGCGCACAGTTGGCCAAGGTCGCCCTGCACTTTGATTTGCCCGATCTGCAAGATCCCAAAGCCCATGTGATCGAAGCCCCGGGATCGAACCCTGACAAGCCGCCGAAATTGCGTTAGTAACCCGCGTTGCGATCAACCAAGTGTAAGAACGGCTGACTGGTTTCACCACGTGTAATATTTTCCACCACAACAGCCGCTGAGGTTTCCAGCCGCGTTTCGGACGCAATATGTGGTGTGACCAGCACTTTTGGGTGTGTCCAGTAGGGATCATCTGCGGGCAGGGGTTCTATGCGGAAAACATCCAATGTAGCGCCTGACAGTTTACCGCTATCCAGAGCAGTAAGAAGTGCCGCATCATCGATCAATGGTCCGCGCCCCGGGTTGATAATCGTTGCCCCGTCTTTCATTTGCTTAATGGTATCGGCATTGATCATGTTCACTGTCTCTGATGTGTCCGGCATCAATAAGACCAGCGTATCGGATTGTCCTAAAACATCCCTTAATCCGTCAGCACCCGCATAACAGCCCACGATATCATCCGATTTCAAATTACGCGACCAGCCGACAGCTTTGAAGCCTTGCTTTGCTACGGCATGGGCGCAATACATTCCCAGGGCACCTATGCCCAAAAATCCAATCGTGCGGTTGCGGGCCAAAGGTGCCGCTGTATCGTTACGCCATTCACCGGGCTGCACAGATGCATGCAAAGCTATGCCCAGATGGTGCCGCATCACATGGCCCAGAACATAATCCGCCATACCTTCGCTCATGCCGGGATCAACCATACGGGCCAGCGGTTGGGTCAGGGTTTTATTTTGCAATGCGGTTTCCACACCAGCCCACAGGCTTTGCACGAGTTTTACATTTTTATAAGGTACGAAGTCCTGCACAGGCCCGTTCGGGGCGTATATAATATAATCCACATCCAATGGATTATCCGCAGTCCGAACAAGTTCCATATCCAACCCGGCATTCGTAAACAGGTCGTTTAAATAAGGCGCGTAACCTTCCCAACTTGCAGTAGGGGCGGAAAATAATACAGTTTTTGTCATGCTATCCTCGTGGTCTGTGTATGTGGGCGCTTTGCACCAGGCCGAAACCTGCCAATAACACCAGCATGGCAGAGCCGCCATAGCTGACAAGCGGTAATGGTACACCCACTACGGGGGCCATGCCCATTACCATCGACATGTTAACTGCAAAGTAGAAAAAGAATGTCGCCGATACACCCAAAGTGACCAATGCCCCGAACCTGTTGGTATTGGATATGGCCGACGCGACACAGAACACCACGATCAGAAAATAGATCAACAATAGTGTCATACCACCGGCAAAGCCGAATTCCTCTGCCAGTGTGGTGAATATAAAGTCGGTGTGCTTTTCAGGCAGAAAATTCAACCGCCCCTGCGTGCCCTCCATGAAGCCCCGCCCGGATATGCCGCCAGATCCTAGTGCAATCTTGGATTGGGTAATGTGATATCCCGCTCCCAAAGGGTCGTTCGACGGATCAAGAAATGTGGCAATGCGTTTGTATTGATAATCTTTCAGCAATTGCCATGATTGGCCTTTGGAATAAAGCACCGCAAACACCAAAGCACCCGCCGCACTGGCACCAGTTGCGAAATACCACCAACTGACCCCTGCCATGAACATCATTACAGCGGCCCCTGCGAACAGCAGCATGGCGGTGCCAAGGTCAGGTTGGCGCAACACAAGCGCCATGGGAATTAAAGTCAGTATCAGGGGGGGCAGTACCCATAATGGCTTGGACACGCGTTTGCTGTCCAGCCAAGAATAATACAATGCCAGAACCATTACCAAAGCGATTTTCATCACTTCAGAGGGTTGCAGCCGCATGAACCCCAGATCGATCCAACGTTGTGATCCTTTACTGGATTCCCCGAAAAATTCCACTACGACAAGTAGTGCCAGAGCAAAGAGATATGCAAAAAATGATAGGCTGCGATATGTGCTGATCGGGATAAACGCCATGATGGTCATTAACGTCAGGCCAAGTGCAAATCGTATCATCTGCGGTTGCGCCCAGCGATCTATGTCACCATCCGCTACGGAAAACAGCATCAGGAAACCGATTGCGCTTGCCGCAATAATCAACAAGGTCAATGCCCAATTATAAGCCAATACCTTGCCAAAGCCCGTGGGCAGGTCTTCAATTTGTTTATCATAAAAACTCATGCGCGATCACTTGGCTTGACTGGTGTGTGTGGTGTTTGCTCATCAGGATCTCCGGTACGTCTTTTTTGGGATGGAAGCTTTTCGTAACCGGTTTTTTCCCTTTCAAGGGCAGCCAGCATAATATCATGCGCGATAGGAGCCGCAGCCCTAGATCCGCCACCGCCATGTTCGACAATTACTGACAGGGCATATTTCGGGTTGTCATATGGCGCAAATGCTACAAACAATGCGTGATCACGGCGGTTCCACGGTAAGTCTGCATTGCGGGTTACACCTCTTGCGCGTTCTTCCTTGGTGATGCGCCGCACCTGGCTTGTGCCGGTTTTCCCCGCCATCTCCATGCCTTTAGTTCTGATCTTAGAGCCTCGCGCTGTCCCGCGTCCGCTGTTGACAACTTCGAACATGCCTTGGCGTACCAATGCCAGATGTTCCGGGTTGATATCCAATGTTTCGTTCCCTTTTACAGGCATTAATTCATCGCCGACAATATTCAGTAAACGTGGCCGAACTGCTTTTCCCGCAGCAATGCGTGCGGTCATTATCGCCAGTTGCAAAGGCGAAGTTAATGTGTAGCCTTGGCCGATACCTGCATTTACAGTGTCGCCTACCAGCCAGTCGTTGCCTTTGGTTATGTTCTTCCATTCTCGTGTTGGTGCCAAGCCTTCACTAATTGCTGAAAGTGGTAAATCATGGCGCGTTCCCAATCCAAGTTTGCGGGCCATTTCGGAAATTTTATTGATACCGACACGCTGGGCAAGCTCGTAATAATATACGTCACATGACTCGCGTAGTGATCGTATCAGGTTAACCTGCCCATGCCCGCCTCTGCGCCAGCAGTGGAACTTGCTGCCGGAAACCCTGACACTACCTCTGCATGTTATTTGTTCATTTTTACCAATAACGCCTGCCTCAAGTGCGGCCAGCGCCACAACCATTTTATAAGTGGAACCAGGCGGGTAGGTGCCGGAAACTGCTTTATTTGATAGCGGGCGATATTCATTCTCGTTCAGGGCTTTCCAGTCTGATACGGAAATGCCGGTGACGAATTTGTTCGGATCGAATGTCGGGGCGGATGCCAGTGCCAATAAATCTCCGCTACGCACATCCATCAATACAGCCGCCGCACTTTCCTCACTGATGCGTTCAAGCGTTGTTATTTGCAAATCCTCATCAATGGTTAGTTGTAGATTCTTACCCGGATCGCCGGCTTTGCTGTCTATCTCACGCATCACGCGCCCGACTGAATTGACTTCAATGCGTTTGATTTCGGCTTTGCCGCGTAAATCAAGTTCGGCGCGCGCTTCCACGCCGTTTTTCCCAATTTGGAAACGCGGTATATATAATAACGGATCAATATCCTTTAACTTGCTTAAATCGTAATCGCTTACCGGACCGACGTAACCTACGGTATGGCAAAACGCATCGGGTTTGGGATAGCTTCTATAGGATCCGACTGTGGGGGAAATCCCAGGTAATGACGGTGCGTTGGCTGCGACGGCGGCAACTTGTGCCCACTCTATGTTCTCAATAACTGTTACAGGAACCCAGGGTCTGCGTTTTGCCATATTATCCAGGACAGTATCAATATCTTCTTTCGAAAGCGGGATAATCTTTGCAAGCTTGTTTAAAACACCAGCCGGGTCGATTGCCTGCTCGCGTACAAGCTGAATACGGTAAAGTGGAACATTTGTTGCAACCGGACGCCCTTTACGGTCATAAATGATTCCGCGTGTCGGTGGAACCAGTTGCAGGTTGATGCGATTTTCCTCTGCAAGAAGCCGAAACTGTTCGGATTGGTTCACACCTAACTGCCGCATCCTTAATCCGAGAAGCCCCATAAACGCGGCTTGGCCGCCCATGAAGATAAGCGCACGGCGCGACATCTTTTTGTTTCTTTTTTTTTCGCCCCCTTGGGTTCTCATAGTTTCTGACCTTTAAAGCCAAACGCACCTAATGCAGGTTTTTTGATACCCAGAATATAAGTTATGATAAATATGATTATCGGATAACTTATTACTGTGAATAAAAATTCCCAGAACAATGATGAAACCGGTGGCGTCGGTATTATTGAAACGGTGAAAAGCACATATTCCCCAGCAAGTGCAAGAAAGAAAACCAAAGAAGCGTAAAACCATTCATAAAGGAGAAGGTTTTCGCGGAACGCATCTCTGTTTGTGCGCAACACTTCCGTTGCAATTAAGATGCAGGCAGTCCACGCACCAAGTGGCTTCATCATGAATAAGTCAAAGCCCAGGTAAATCAACACAATCATCCAGATAGGCACCATCTCCGGGCGCCGGATAATTAATGCGCTAATAACACAAAACAGTATATCGGGTGCGGGGTAGGCCGATGGGACAAGTGTAAACGGGATTAAATTGTAAAATAGAACCAGTGCGGCAAACAAGATCAACGCAAGTTTGCGTAACAATCTTTGATGTAATCTACGGTTTTTCATCCGCCTGTATCCGTCAATTGATCACTGTCTATGCCAATTGACAGGGGCGGGCCAACCAAATGATCAGGATCAGCAATTGGCAAGGTGGCGGAATAGCGTATAATGCGCATAAACTGTAATTGCTTATAATCTGCTGACAGGCGCACACGGAACCTGCTGTCTGATGTTAAAACCGCTTGCCCAACTAATAGATCAGGTGGAAAAACACCCCCGTCACCAGATGTGACGATACGATCTCCGGGTTGAATTAAATCAGTATTATCAATGAAATCCATGGTTGGTAGTAATGTATTATCGCCGCTTAATATGGCTTTTTGGTTGGACGGTTTGATTGTGACCGGTACCCGGCTGTTACTGTCGGTTAGAAAAATCACACGCGAAGAATTCTCGCCTACGCCTGATATTCGGCCCAATAAACCTAACCCGTCCATCGCGGCCCAACCATTGAGAATACCATCACGTTTTCCAAGATTAATCAGTGCGGATTGACTGAAAGGGCTGCCACTATCTGTCAACACAATACCGGAAATAAATGATAATTTTGGCGGTAACTTTACTTTGTTTAAATCCAGCAAGCGGGCTTTTTCCTGCTCTAATTGTATTGCTGCTTCACGCCAGGCCTTCATTTGCTGTAATTCGCGGCGTAATTCCTGGTTTTGCTCGTAGATACGACCATATGATTGAAAATCATCTGCGATACGCGAAATATGCGTAATCGGTGCCAGCGCCCATTCCATATTTGGCACGACCTTATCCAATATTGAAATACGCATTTGTTCGGCGCGCGGATTATCAATGCGCCAAAACAGAAAAGTTAAGAACAGAAAAAAAAGCGTTAATCCAAACAAAACACGACGGATGGATCGTCCGAAATCATAATTCTGTGTTTTTTGTTCCGCCATATCCTATACCTTGGAAATGACAGCCGAACCTAGGTTCTAGCTATCATAATCGATGACATGGGCCAGTTGCTTTGCAAACTCCAAAGACATGCCGGTGCCCAATGCAACACAACTTAAACATTCTTCCGCTACAGATATTGGAAGACCTGTTTGTTCACGTAATGCCAGATCAAGTTCACCCAGCAATGCACCGCCCCCTGTTAACATGACACCGCGATCAACAATATCAGCGGCTAAATCGGGTGGCGTGCTTTCAAGAGCCTGCATAACCGCTTCGCATATTTGTTGAACCGGTTCTGCTAAAGCATCGGCAACCTGGGCTTGGTTCAATTCAACTTCCTTTGGCACACCATTCAGCAAATCGCGGCCGCGAATGACCATTTTTTCGCCGATACCATTCTCGGGAATGCGTGCGGTGCCAATCGTTGTCTTGATGCGCTCGGCGGTCGCTTCGCCAACCAGCAGATTTTGCTGGCGGCGTAAATAAGAGATTAAGGCTTCATCCATACGGTCACCACCAACACGGACTGAACGGGCATATACAATATCGCCCAAAGACAAAACCGCAACCTCGGTGGTTCCACCGCCAATATCCACAACCATAGAGCCGGTTGGCTCCTGTATTGGCATGCCTGCTCCAAGTGCGGCTGCAATCGGTTCAGCGATCAGGCCAGCTTTGCCGGCGCCTGCGGATAAAACAGACTGACGGATCGCGCGTTTTTCAACGGGTGTGGCGCCAAATGGCACACAAACGATGATGCGTAGCTTTGACATAGGTGAGCGGCTGTGAACCTTTGCGATGAAATGTTTGATCATTTCCTCGGCAGTGTCGAAATCCGCGATCACCCCGTCGCGCATCGGACGTATAGCTTCGATCGACCCGGGTGTTCTGCCCATCATCAATTTGGCATCTTCCCCAACCGCCAGAACATTTTTCACACCACCCTTGACGTGATAAGCCACCACTGAGGGTTCATTCAGTACGATACCTTTGCCTTTGACATAGATCAGCGTGTTTGCCGTACCTAAATCAATTGCCATATCAGAAGAAAATATGCCTAAAATATTGCTTAGCATTAGTGTGCCCTATCTTGAATTGCCTGTTTCAAGATTCACCTTGAAAGCCTTATTCTTATAGATTCCAATTAGCTTGCAGGTAAAGGGTTATAAAGGGTCAATCAGTTTAGATGTCCGATTATTCGCATATTTAGGCGAAGTTTCGCCCTATAATGTTGAAATAAAGCAATACGAATGCCAAAGCATGTTGGCATTCGTCTGTTTTTTGTGTTGGTCTTAAATGGTTATTGTGTGTCAGGTGCTGTCTTTTCGCGCCTTACCATCAGCTTGTTCAATGCGTTCACATAGGCCTTGGCTGAGGCAACAACCGTATCTGTATCGGCGGACTGTCCATTTACGATTTTACCGTTCTCTTCCATACGCACGCTGACAGTAGCTTGCGCATCGGTGCCTTCGGTAACGGCATGAACCTGATAGACAGCCAAGCGTGCATCATGCGGAAACAGTTGCTTAACCGCATTGAAAACCGCATCCACCGGCCCGTCGCCCGTGGCCGTGACCTGATGATCGACGCCGTCGATGGACAGCGTCAGATCGGCCGACTGAGGGGCTTCGGTGCCGCAAATTACCCGTAGAAACTTCACTTGCAGATAGTCATAGGCTTGACTTGTGCCCTCATCGGAAACCAATGCGATCAGGTCATCGGCATAAACTTCTTTCTTGCGGTCGGCCAAAGCCTTGAAACGCACGAACACGTCTTTCAATTGATTGTCACCCAGATCATAACCCAGATCAGCCAGTTTAGAACGTAAAGCGGCACGCCCTGAATGCTTGCCCATCACCAGATTGGTTTCTTTCAGGCCGATATCCTGCGGGCGCATGATCTCAAACGTGTCAGCTGATTTTAGCATACCATCCTGATGGATGCCGCTTTCATGGGCAAAGGCATTCTTGCCGACAATCGCTTTGTTGTTTTGTACCGCAAAGCCCGAAACCGTCGCCACACGGCGGCTGATGTTCATGATCTTCTTTGTATCGATGTCAGTGCGATACGGCATAATGTCATTGCGTACCCGCAAGGCCATGACGACCTCTTCCAGTGCGGTATTACCAGCCCGTTCGCCTAAGCCGTTGATCGTACACTCGATTTGTCGTGCGCCGCCTTCAACTGCAGCCAGCGCATTGGCTGTCGCCATGCCCAGATCGTTGTGACAATGGGTCGCGAAGATCACATCATCGGCACCCGGCACCTTATTGATCAGCATGGCGATCAGATCGGCACTTTCGCGTGGTGCAGTAAAGCCCACGGTGTCGGGAATGTTAATCGTCGTCGCTCCCGCCTTGATCGCTGTTTCCACAGTGCGGCACAGGTAGTCGTCTTCCGTGCGGGTTGCATCCATCGCCGACCATTGCACATTGTCACACAGGTTGCGCGCATGGCTGACTGTGTCGTGAATACGCACGATCATCTCGTCCTTAGTCAGGTCGGGAATAGCACGGTGCTGCGGACTGGTCCCAATGAAGGTATGAATACGCGGCCGCTTTGCGTGTTGCACAGCTTCCCAACAACGATCAATATCTTTGATCATCGCGCGGCTTAAGCCACAGATTACTGCGTTTTTGGATTGGGCGGCTATTGCACTTACGGCTGCAAAATCGCCTTCGGATGCTATCGGGAAACCTGCCTCGATAATGTCGACACCCATTTCGTCCAGCAGCTCTGCGATTTCCAGCTTTTCATTATGGCTCATTGTGGCACCCGGTGATTGTTCACCATCACGCAAGGTTGTGTCAAAAATCAAGACGCGGTCTTGTTTGTTTTTATCAGTCATTTCGGTATCTCTTTTGTTTACTTAGCTATGTTCGTGTCAGCGCGAAATTTCATACCCTCTGAGCGCACGCGCCGTTTCAGGCACGCTCAGAGGCAGCTAAGTAGAAGAAGCGCACGAATAGACAGGCCCAAAGAGCCAGTGCCTGAAAGTATATGTGCGTTTTTCGTCATAAGGTGAGTTATAGCGGGATTCTTTGGGAATGGAAGGGATTAAAATATGCGCTGGTTCATACCGGTTATTACTTTAATGCGGTGTTTTCATATAATGTAAATGCGCCACTGCTGCCAATCTTTGCAAGTGGCAGGCGTGCCTCAAGTGGAATGTCTGTTTCATTTATCAATAAGATATGTGTGAACTTTTCTTCCCAAGTATCATAATAAAATGCGGGTTCATTTATATACACGTAAGGGGTAGGTTTGTGGAATACATACTTATTCTGGCTTTTATCAAAGGTTAAAAAACTGGTTTTGATCGCCGGAACGGATGCTGCGTAGTCTTTCCATGAAGTATTTACCTTAAGGCCATGCATACCCTGAAAAAGTGTCGGTATCAGTGCCTGTCTTTCAACAACTGCGAATGCGGCATTGTGATAACGTATCTTACTGGCGTTTTTTTCACCAAATAACGGCATCAATTTTGCACCAACAGGAAGCTTCTTTAACAGTTGGTTTAGTGCTGTGATGTCGGCACTATGCTGATATGCGGTATTCTGAAACGTATACAGACGCCCGCCGATGATAATTGCAATGGCAATGTAAACTACGGTTAATATTTGTTTTGGGAAATCTATAAATTTCACCGAGGCAATAAAAACGGCTGCCAGCAAAAATGGTGTTCGAAACTGAACAAAGGCAACGCCATCAACCCAGGTGGGCATTAAAATGGCAGCCAATAATAAAGCCGTCAATATTCCATGAAGACGCTTTTCTGTAGCCAACTGGGGGCCTTTGCGCCGCAATAACAAAACAAGGGCAAACATGAAGGTTAGAAATATAGCTGTTTCCCAGATGGTTTGGTCAGTGAACAACAGGTGATACCGCATGGAACTGATAGAGGTCAGCCCGTCCAGCCGGTGGTGTATGCTGCCAAAACTGGTATATGAGCCATCGATGTTATCCGTGCTTGACGGGCTGCTGATGTACAAACCAATACATAATATAAATGGCAGCCCCAAACTTAAACTGCGCAAGAAATAACGCAGGCGCGCGCCAAGCGGCTGCGCAAATGTTCTTTGCAATTCATATCCCAATATTGCAACGCCGAAAACCAACCCAAGCAGAATATGGAACATACTCAGCAAAACCGTAAAGGCGGAAATAATCATAATCCGGCGCGCAAATGCGTATCTGTCACTGTAGATCAGGGCCGCAATAGCGTATAAAAAGAACGGTGCGCCGATAAGATAGTTTTCGAAACCCCAAAGAAAATTTCCGTTGAAAACAAGTAAAACCGAACTTAGCGGCCAAAGCCCCCAATGCCCTTTGATCGCGCGGTATAAAACGCAAACCGAGAATACGAAATTAACCATATAAAAGCCAAGCGTAATGCGGACGAGATCATAAGATGAGATGTACTTGCCGATGATTGAACGAATAAGGTCGGAAGTAGAGTTGCCAAATCCCGTGAATCTATAGCTGTAGAAGTTGTTTAAGTTAATATCGTCAGAGATTGATGATGCGATGTAGTGGCGCGCAATATGATTGCTGATGTCAATCAAAGGCAGAAAATCGTTTAAGATCACAGGCAGAAGCAAAATAATAAAGGTCAGGCCGTATATTGGAAAAATCTTGTATTTATTATGCATTTTATTAAAATTACTTTTGGATATTGGGTTTGGAATATCATTTGATATTAAAACCTTATGGTACAATTTGAAAATATGAAAGTGTTTTCTTGGAATGCATTAAATGGTTTATAATCTATGTATTAAAGAGACGGAAAGTGTTTGACGCATAAGCTCTATGCGTTAACCTCGCCCAATGACCAAGAAACCGAAAACAGCCCTGATCATCGGGGCATCGGGTGGCATCGGCTCGGCTCTTGCCGATTTATGCTCTGAACGTGGCTACAAAGTGTTGACCCTGTCACGGCGTACGGATGGCTTGGATATCACCGATGAAGGCAGTGTGCGCACTCATGCCAAAGCCATTAAAGGCGGACTTGATCTGATCGTGATTACCACAGGCGCATTAGAGGTTGACGGGTTGCGCCCTGAAAAAACCATGCAGAATATTTCAGCCGACCATCTGTTGAAGCAATTCCAGACCAATGCGTTGGGCCCTGCTTTATTGCTGAAATATTTTGCCCCAAAACTGACCAAGGCCCGCCGTGCAGTTCTTGTGGTATTGTCGTCACGCGTCGGATCTATTGGTGAAAATTATCTGGGTGGTTGGGTATCTTACCGTGCGGCGAAAGCGGCGTTAAATCAGATTGTTCGCACAGCGGCGATTGAGTTGGAAGGCAAGAACCCGCGGGCAATTTGCATTGCGTATCACCCCGGGACTGTTTTGACCGAAATGACCCGCAAATATTTGAAAGACAAGACTTCCGTATCGCCGAAAGACGCGGTAATTGATTTGCTGGATGTCATCGAAAACCTGTCGCCGCGTGATACGGGGCAGTTCTTGAACTGGACAGGCAAACAGGCGGTTTGGTAACGGTTTACTCTACAGCCGAAGCCGCTTCACCGTCTTTCCACAAACCGTCATACACGTCACCATTTGCGAATGTCATTGTACCATGCCCTTCGCGTACCCCGTTTAAGAACGCGCCGACATAATCATCATCGTTTGCGTATGTTGCGTGGCCGATCCCGTGCATTTGCCCGTTCAACCAAGCACCTTCATAGACAAATCCATCTTTGGTCGAAAGATTGCCTAGACCTTCACGTTTGCCGGCTTTGAACATGCCGTCATAAATACTGCCATCTGAAAAAGTAGCAATGCCTTTGCCCTGACGGATACCGTTTACCCAGGCCCCGGTATAAGTATAACCTTCAGGGTAGACGATTTTGCCATGACCGTGGTTTTGCGCCTGTTTAAACTCACCCTCATAAATCGTGCCATTAGCAAATGTCGCCAAGCCAAGCCCTTGAATGACACCTTGTTCCCAGTCGCCATCATAACTTCCGCCATCCGCATACGTGATTTTGCCCTTACCGTCAGGCACATCATCTTTCAGCATGCCGACATATTTTGAGCCATTAGGGTAGGTGATCTGGCCAGCGCCCTGTAATTTTGCGGCCACCCATGTACCGGAAAACTTGTAACCATCCTTGCGTTCCAAAACACCAGACCCGTCACGCAGACCTTTATTGAAGCCGCCTGTATAGGCAGCACCGTTGGCAAATGTCAGTTTGCCTTGTCCGTGTTTCTCGCCTTTCAGCATTTCACCTACATAGCTGTCGCCATTGGACAGAACCAAAGTACCTGTGCCTGTGATTTGTCCCTGCTGCCATTCGCCGTCATAGGTCACACCGTCTGATAGAACCACAAGACCTGCGCCATGACGCATGCCGTCAACAACACCCCCGTCATAAGTGGCACCATCCGGATAGGTGATTTTCGCCTTGCCGGTTTTTTTGCCAGTGACCCAATCGCCTTCATAACGATAACCGGTTTCGCTGGTCAGAATCCCGGCACCGTGATGGCTTGCGTCTTTGAATGCCCCGTCGTAAATTTCTCCGTTGGCATATTTCGCCAATCCGACCCCATCGATTTTGCCGTTCTTCCAAGTCCCGATATAGGTTCCGCCATCGGCAAAGGTTATTTTGCCCAGGCCTTGCGGTTTGCCAGCTTTAAACTGGCCTTCATAGAATGATCCGTTTGGAAAACGCGCAGTACCTTCGCCTTGTATTTGCCCATCAACCCATTGCCCGGAATATTCATAACCGTTGGGCAATACATAAGTCCCTTGCCCATGTTGACGGCCGTCTTTGAATGTACCTGTATAAACACCGCCGGTGTCATACTGTTTGGTCAGAACTTGTGATGATTGTGCATGCGCAACCGCGCCTAACCCCAGATTTAGGGATATTGCCAGAACGAATAATTTATTAAACTTCACGCGCCAGGTTCCTTATGCGACTTCGGATTTGTAAGTTGTCAAAACGGACTTTACGTTGTGACCAACGCTCTGACAAGCTTTCGCTTTCCTTGGTCTTCCGATCTGTTAAAACTTGTATGAACCCGAAACCGGGCCGAATATTTTTTAGGATGTAATATGACCGATAAATTAAGGTTAACACTGGCACAGTTGAACCCCGTTTTGGGGGATTTCAAAGGCAATCTGGCGAAAGCCCGTGATGCGTGGGATCAGGGGAAAGCGGCTAACGCGGATATGCTGGTATTACCGGAGATGTTTCTGTCGGGCTATCAGGCGCAGGATCTTGTGCAAAAACCCGCCTTTACGGCAGATGCTTTAGCGAAACTGGAAGCTTTCGCAAGCGATTGCAAAGACGGCCCCGCCATAGGCATTGGTCTGCCGATGCGTGAGGGCGATAAAGTTTACAACTGTTATGCCATCCTGAAGGGCGGCAAGGTCGCCAACATTATCCGCAAGCATCATTTACCGAATTACAAGGTTTTCGATGAGCCGCGCACGTTTTTCAATGGTGAGATGAGCGGCCCGTATACGATTGGCCCCGCCCGTATCGGCTCGCCCATTTGCGAAGACGCGTGGTATGAAGATGTTTGTGAAACACTGGAAGAAACGGGTGCGGAAATCCTGGTGTCGCCCAATGCTTCACCTTATTATCGCGGCAAATTCGAAAAACGTATTAACACGATGGTTGCCCGCGTGATCGAAACCGGCCTGCCGATGGTTTATCTGAACCTTATCGGCGGTCAGGATGATCAAGTGTTTGACGGCGGCTCATTTGTTCTTAACCCCGGTGGTGAATTGGCGGTGCAACTGCCGCTGTTCGACGAAGCCATTGAGCATGTTGATTTTATCCAAGGGGATGACGGGTGGCGTGCGGTCCACGGGCCAAAGGCGCATTTCCCTGATGAGTGGGAACAGGATTACCACGTCATGGTTACGGCCTTGCGCGATTACATGGCAAAAACCGGTTTCAAGAAGGTTCTGCTGGGTCTTTCGGGCGGTATCGACAGTGCGATTGTCGCCATGATTGCGGTGGATGCGCTGGGGGCTGAAAACGTGCGTTGTGTGATGATGCCATCGGAATACACCAGCCAAGAAAGTTTGGATGATGCGGTTGCTGTTGCGGATGCGCTGGGTTGCAAATATCACACCGTACCGATTTCAGAGGGCCGCGACGCGATCACCAACACGCTGGCCCCGATGTTTGAGGGGCTGGACGCGGATGTGACAGAGGAAAACATTCAGTCCCGCCTGCGCGGATTGCTGTTGATGGCGATGTCCAATAAATTTGGTGAAATGCTGCTGACCACGGGTAATAAATCCGAAGTAGCCGTTGGCTATGCCACCATCTACGGTGATATGGCAGGCGGCTATAACCCGATTAAGGACGTCTATAAAATGCGGGTTTTCGAAACTTGCCGCTGGCGAAATTCGAACCACCGCGATTGGATGAAGGGGCCAGGCGGTGTTGTGATCCCTGTGAATGTGATCGATAAACCGCCCACCGCCGAGTTGCGCGATGACCAAAAAGACAGCGACAGCCTGCCGGAATACGAAGTGCTGGACGGTATTTTGGAAATGCTGATGGATCAAGACGCATCCGTGGCTGAATGTGTGGCAGCAGGCTACGCGCGCGATACGGTCAAACGGGTCGAGCATCTGCTGTATATCTCGGAATATAAACGGTTCCAGTCGGCGCCGGGGGCACGGCTTAGCTTGAAGGCGTTCTGGCTGGATCGACGGTATCCGATTGTGAACAGGTGGCGGGATGAGGGGTGATAAACGAACATGACAATTTGGCGCGATGATGTAAGACAAGCATTGGAAGAAATTGGCGGATCAGGAACATTGGCTGAAATCTATGAAGCGATTTCACATATCAGGACAGAATTGCCAAAATCTTGGCAAGCAATTGTACGAAGAGAACTTGAATACAATTCTTCCGATTCAGAGTCGTATAAGGAAAAGTATGATTTGTTTCTTAGTGTTGATGGAATTGGTGCTGGTGTTTGGGGATTAATACCAACGAGCGTGGCCTACAACCTATGCGCCCAATCTCGCATACCGATTGATCGAATGCGCGAAGGTTGGTTCATGAGCTTGTTCCAAGCCTCACAGCAATGGGTGACAATGTCGTCGTAGTCTTTGAATACACGGTTGGAGAGCCAGTTATCGCGCATGAATTGCCAAATATTTTCATGGGGGTTCAGTTCCGGGGATCGGGGCGGCAGCGGCAGGAGGGTGATGTTCTCGGGAACGTCGAGATTGGGCGTTGTATGCCACCCGGCCTGATCGACGAGAATTACAGCGTGGGCACCGGGGCCGACTTCACCACTGATGATGGCGAGATGGGCGTCCATTGCATGTGTGTCGCAGTACGGCATGACGAGTCCGGCACCCTTGCCTTTTGCTGGACAGATCGCGCCAAAAATATAGGCCCATTGGGTTCGCTGATCGTGCGGCGCACTGGGTCGGGTTCCACGTTTGGCCCACCGTCGCGTGATCTTGTTTTTTTGACCTATCCTGGCTTCGTCCTGCCACCAGAGCTCGATTTCTACGCCTGGGGCCAGACCGGCCCTGATCTTTTCCACCTCGGCGGGAAAGTTTTTTTAAACGCAACAATCGCGTCCCCGTCCTGCGCGTAGTGGCGCGGACGGGCGGAGAGCTTCCGGTAACCCATCTCGCGCAGAACCCGCCCCACCGTGCCCTCGGCGATTGAAACGCCAAACTCTTCGCAGAGCCAGCGCGCCAGATCGCAGCGCCGCCACCGCACCACGCCGTGGATCGCGGGGGTTGGGCCGCGCTCCACCATCTCCGCAAGCGCCCGGCGGTGTTCTGCTGTCAGCTTTGGTTTTGGCCCGACAGACCGGCGCGTGATCAACCCGTCTGCTCCGTCCACGTTGAACCGCATCACCCAGTCACGAATAATCTGTAGTGTCACGTCGCCGATCCGCGCCGCTGCGGTCCGCCGACCGCCGTCATAAATTGACGCCAGTGCCAGAAGGCGGCGCGTCTGATCGCTGTCACGGCTCGACCGCGCCAGTCTGCGAAGTCTGTCGCCGTCAAAGTCATCTCGAAGTGGTATCGCTGCACCCATAATATCCCCCATGTTTGTCGGGACATTGATTCACATATTCCGCGCCAAGGGAACCCTGAAAATGAGTCAGATACTATGTTCATTGGTATAAGAGATAGATTATCGAATTCTCCAGAAGTAGTTGATATTCATGAGCCAGTTGAACGTGTGAAATCTACAGCCTATAGAATTTTACGTGATACGGTTTTGTCTCGAAAGATCAAAGCTCTTCATAAACATAAGTGCCAGATTTGTGGTAATACAATTGAGCTTACCGATGGAACCTCTTACTCTGAAGCGCATCATATAGTACCACTTGGCGGGGGGCATGATGGGTTAGAT
Source organism: Amylibacter sp. (assembly GCA_965261565.1). Lineage (GTDB taxonomy): Bacteria > Pseudomonadota > Alphaproteobacteria > Rhodobacterales > Rhodobacteraceae > Amylibacter. Next base: position 3,663,862 of record OZ253460.1, on the reverse strand, counting down.
ATTTCCGAAAATATTTTGGTCCTCTGTCCTAATCATCATGTGGCTTGTGATTATGGTGCGGTGAAATTAATTAAATCGAGATTGAGAAAAGTCGCGGGGCATTTTGTAAGTTCGAAGTCTGTGGAATACCATAATTCAGTAATTTATAAGAATTATTGAATGCGGTTTATACACATTGCGTATTAATCTAGAACATCGCACCCAAAACACCGGATATATTCCCCATCCCGGCCGTCGTCCCTAAAAGAGGGCCGCGCCCGACCCTCCTCGCGGGAGGGCGCATTCGCATCCACCCAGAGTCAGGCGCTACGTGTGTTATTGAGATGCCATCAATCCCGTACCACCAGTGCAACACCCAGCACAACCACCAGACAGCCCACAAGTGATGTCATGCTTAATGCTTCATCAAACAGCCACCATGTCTGGATCACGGCCACGGGCGGCACCAGATAGAAGTAGCTGGTGACCTTGGCAACCTCGCCGACACTGATCATATACATCAGCAGCAGCACGGCGGCGGTGGACAGCGGGATGACCATCCAGAATAGGGCGGCATATAGCTGCCATTGCGCGTCAACTTCGTGGGTTTCAAGAAACAGCGATGCGATGGCGACGACAATCAGCGAGCCAACATATTGCCAGAGTGTTCCTGCCATCAGCGGCGTTCCGGCACCGTAATGTTTCTGGATAATCGTGGCGATGGTGATGCCAAACAAGGCTACGATACAGGCAGCCAACCCCAGTAGCCCGACACTGGAACCACTGATTTCGGTGCTGCCTAAAATCACTGCCAGCAGCCCGGCAAACCCCAACACCAACCCCAGTGTTTGGCGCTTGGTCACGGATTGCCTGAATAACACGCGGTTAATCGCCGCCGTCAGGATTGGTTGAATGCCGACAATGATTGCCGAAATACCCGCAGGTGTGCCGATGCTGATCGCGTAGAATACTCCACCCAGATAGAGCCCGTGCAAGATCGCACCGACAATCATCTGCACCCCGATTTGGCCGGGGTTTAACCAGCGTTTACGCAAGACCACGATCAGGATCAGAAAAACGGGGATGGTTAATGCAAACCGCCATGTCAGGGCATAGAATGGCTCGATATAGGGCAGGCCGAAGCGTGCGCCGACGAAACCGGTTGACCAAAGCCAGACGAACAAGACCGGGATCAGTGCAGTTGCCGTTTTTGATTGCATGCGCATGCGCCTAATTTGTTAAATTATCACGGTGACAATTGTCATATGCAAGTCATACGCCGATCATACGCAAATCATACCCTTAAATTGTACCCGTTGGCAAAACCGAATGTCCCCTTGGCGTTTCGGGATATGCGCGTTATATCACCCCAAATTCAAACGGAATCCTGTCCCATGACCATTACACGCTTTGCCCCTAGTCCTACCGGTTATATCCATGTTGGAAACTTGCGCACCGCACTTTTCAACCAGATGATCGCCCGCAAGGCAGGTGGTACATTTATCCTGCGTCTGGATGACACTGATCCGGTACGTTCCAAGCAGGAATATATCGACGGGATTATGCAAGATCTGACGTGGCTGGGCCTGACATGGGACCGTGTGGAAAAGCAATCTGATCGTTTGGAAAGATACGAAGAGGCCGCGCAAAACCTGCGTGATATGGGGCGTTTGTACGAGTGTTTTGAAACCCCTGTAGAGCTGGATTTGAAGCGTAAAAAGCAACTGAATATGGGCAAGCCACCGGTTTATGACCGCTCGGCTTTGGCACTGACAGACGACGAAAAGACTGAACTGCGTAAAACCCGTGACGGCCATTGGAGATTTAAGCTGAACTTGGAACCGATTGAATGGACAGACGGCATTCTAGGCCACCGTTCTATCGACGGTTCCGCAGTTTCAGACCCTGTACTAATCAAGGCTGACGGGCAGTTTCTGTATACGCTGGCCAGTGTCTGTGATGACATAGATTTCGGCATCACAAATGTGGTACGCGGTGCTGACCATGTCACCAATACAGCTACACAGATCCAGATTATTCAGGCGCTTGGCGGTAATGTACCAAACTTCGCCCATCACTCGTTGCTGACTGGCCCGCAAGGTGAAGCACTATCTAAACGATTGGGCACTTTGGCCCTGCGAGATCTGCGTGCCCAAGGCATAGAACCGATGGCGGTACTGTCGCATATGGCCCGTCTTGGTTCGTCTGAACCGATTGAGTTGTGCAACTCACTAGACGAGCTGGTCGCGGGTTTTGATATTTCTAAATTCGGGGCGGCGCCCACAAAGTTTGATGTCGCTGATCTGGGGCCTCTTACAGCCCGCTATGTGGCTAGTCTGACGGTGGAAGATATGACGGATCAGTTGGCTGATATGGGCGTACCAGAAGCATTGCAGCCTGAGTTCTGGGATGTCGCCCGTGAAAATATCGCGACCCGTGAAGAGGCGGCGAAATGGTGGCAATTATGTTCCCAAGGGGCAGAACCTTTGATTGCGGATGAGGATAAAGAGTTCATTGCAACTGCCAAATCATTACTGCCGGAACAACCCTGGACGGGTGAAACCTGGAAAACCTGGACGGGCGCGGTCAAGGATGCGACCGGGCGTAAGGGCAAGGGCTTGTTTATGCCGTTGCGCAAGGCCATGACGGGGATGGAGCATGGTCCGGACATGTCGAAACTGATGCCGCTTTTGCAACTGGTCAAATTATAGCGATTGACCGTTATGATATAATATCTGCCGAAAGCCTGTCCAAATGATCATCAACCAGTGCCAGCTGGCTTGCGGTTAATAATTGTGCACGCGGATAAACCGGGGTGATACGGTCGTTTTTGATCGGCCGTTCCCACCCAGTTGTACTGTCAAAAAATGCTGTCACACCTTCGGATCCGAATTGCTGTAAATAACCCTGAACTACACAATCTAGGTAGCTTAACAGTATTGGTTTATCTTGAACCTTTGGGTCAACATACTGTGGGTCTGCCACATAGATTTGGACACCGGCACAGCCACTTGCAGATGCCAGCGCATGCCGTTTGTATGCGGCTTCCCGGATATCCAGTGCCTGCCATCCGATATTCGCCACATCGGCGACAAGGCCTTGAATAGTGGATTGCGGGTCTTTAACGACTGATAAAAATGAAATTTCACGCGCTGCAGAATATTCCCACTTGCGTCGCCAACCCTGAACTGTTGCTTTGCGCGGGTTCCGGTAGTCATGCGTTGCCAGATTGACCAGCGATCCGTAACCGAAGAATTGGGTGTCTGACGTTACCATTTAATAGCAGGTTTTTTTTGCCCACTGGCTTTGGCGGCTTTTATCTGTGCATAGGTTTGGTTCACGGTATTGATCCGATCCTGCGATGGTGGATGGGTTGATAGAAATGCGTTTGATCCCGAGGTACGATTAAAGGATTTGGCGCCTATAACAGGGTTATAGCCAGCACGGTCAGCAATGTAAGTTCCAATGCGATCGGCCTGCAATTCATAGTTTTTTGAATAACTTCTGGCCCCGAAAAGTCCGCCCAGATCAGCTGCGGATTGTATATCCGCGCCTACAGCAGCTGCTAAAATTCCGCCTAACATCGCGCCTGCAATTTGATTTTGTTGCGTCTTGGTTAAGTGTGTTGCGATTTGGTGGCCTGTTTCATGGCCCAGGATAAATGCAATCTCGTTATCGTTTTGAATAGATCGTATCATATTGATATTAAACGTAAGTACCGGCCTACCGTCTTTGCCGATGGACTGAAAGGCATTAGCGGGTTGCTTGGGGTCGTTATGAACCTTAATCACGAAATCGCAGAACTTCGGGCCGGCATTTTTGTGAATAGCACGGCACGACCGCTCAGCCACAGGCTCTATGCGTCTTGAAACGCGGTTGAACGCCGCAAGACCCGATTGCGCACTTCTTGTCACTGTAGGCGCAGGCTTTTTTTGTACGGGCGCAGGCCCTGTTGTTTCAACACAGGCGGCGAGCAAGGGAAGTATTGCAAGGGAAATAATTTTAGTTTTCATGATACACCATGTAATGATTACTTTCCGGAATGCTATACCAAGTCATAATTCCTGTGAAGCGGAGTTTCTATTTTACGTTAGGTTCGGCAGATTATGGAGATGTGAAACGAACGTCAATTGTGCTGATATAAGATCGATGTCAATCTGTGTCTGTGATGGCTACACCAATTATTTTCAGGGCATCAAATGTCAACCCGAAATGGTTTCAGGCTATCTACAAAAGTCTGGATGAATTCCAGCGTGATCATAGACGGTGGGGTATGTATTGGGCGCACAATTGCTAGATGATGTTCAAGTTTTGGCGTGAACGGTCGGATAACCAGCCCATGTGTCTCATGTTCGCGCGCATCCATTTCGCTGACAACCGATACGCCTGCACCTTTGGATACAAGCTCACATGCCGCAGTGAATTGGCGGGTTTCGATCGATGATTGCATGTTAACACCACGTTGCGTGAAACTGGTTTCAAGATCGCGGTAAAACATACTGTCTCGACGTGAATGGATCATACGCTCTTTGCTTAAGTCTTCGGGGCTGATTTCGGCTTTGTGGGCTAAAGGATGCCCAGGTGGCAGGATACACACAGTGCGCATTCGTATGGCTTGGTTTTCTACTGCGGGATGCCCGTTAAACCCTTCGGTTATGCCACAATCATATTGCTCACCTATGATCCATTCAAGAATACGTTCTGGGCGATCAGGTTCTAATGTTACGGATATGCTGGGTCTTTCCAGTAAAAACCTTGCCAATACGGCGGGCAGGTGGCTGGTGGCAAAACCCGGCAGGCAGGCGATGCGTAAATGGCCTGCTTTTCGGGCTGTTATATCATGGGTTAATTGTTCGATATGATCCAGACTGTCCAACAGTCTGCCGACTTCGCTTAATAAATAGCGTGACTCTTGTGTTGGTACGAATCTACCACCACGACGGTCAAAGACTTCAAACCCGACCGAATCAGAAAAGCTTGATAATAAGCGGCTGACGGCAGGTTGCGATATGCCCAAATGTTCTGCCGCAAGGGTGACGCTGCCAAGCTTTGCAACTGACTGAAAAGCCTCTAACTGTCGCAACCGAAGTGTCAATGCGCGTAAGCTCCTTTGTTTCTTGTGTATTTCGGGTGAACCATCGATACTGTATCATCATAACACAATGTTATAAATACTGTCATAAAAATTTCATTTGAATTATGTTACATCCTATGGTGTCCTAATGGAGATAATAGCATCGTGTAGGCACATTCAAACGATGCTGGGACTTATTTAACGTGTTAACAATTGCTTGGGAGGCATCTTATGACATTCAACTTTACCAGCACCGCATTGGCGGCGGCTTTGACACTGGCAACAACGACTGCATATGCGCAGGTCGAGGTGCAGTGGTGGCATGCAATGGGCGGCGCAAACGGCGAACGCGTGAATAAAATTGCGGAAGATTTCAATGCGACACAGCCTGATTATAAAGTCGTACCGACCTACAAAGGCAATTATACGGAAACAATGACCGCTGCGATTGCCGCGTTCCGGGCTAAAGAACAGCCACAAATCGTGCAGGTGTTCGAAGTGGGTACAGCCACTATGATGGCTGCCAAAGGCGCTATTTATCCGATAGAGCAATTGATGAAAGATGCTGGCGAGCCGTTTGACAAGTCAGACTATCTTCCTGCGGTGATTTCATATTACCAAACCCCTGAAGGCGAATTGCTTTCGATGCCGTTCAACAGTTCAACCCCGGTTCTTTGGTATAACGCCGATGCTTTGAAAGCAGCGGGCGCAGAGGCTCCGACTAGCTGGGCGGATGTGAAATCAGTATCACAAAAGCTGGTTGATAACGGCATGAAATGCGGCGTGTCATTTGGTTGGCAATCCTGGGTGATGCTGGAAAACTATTCGGCTTGGCATAATTTGGAAATGGGTACCAAGGAAAACGGTTTTGCGGGTTTTGACACGGAATTCACTTTCAACACTCCAAAAGTTGCCGCACGCTTGGATGACATTGCATCTATGCAAGAGGGCAATCTGTTTCAATACGGTGGCCGTCGTGGTGATAGCCTGCCGTTGTTCACAAACGGCGAATGTGGCATGTGGATGAACTCTTCTGCCTATTATGGTTCGATCAAGAAACAGGCGGCATTCGACTTTGGGCAGACTATGTTGCCGCTGGATACCGATGTGGCATCTGCACCGCAGAACTCGATCATTGGTGGCGCAACCTTATGGGCGCTTTCCGGTGGTTCTGACGAGCAATATAAGGGCGTGGCAAAGTTCATGACCTACCTCTCATCACCTGAAGTGCAGGCTTGGTGGCATCAGGAAACCGGCTATGTGCCGATTACGACTGCGGCTTATGAATTGTCAAAGACTCAGGGGTTTTATGACAGCAATCCCGGCACTGATACGGCAATTCAACAGCTTAGTCTGAACCAGCCGTCTGCAAATTCACGCGGTATTCGGTTCGGCAATTTTGTGCAAATTCGTGACGTGATCAATGAAGAAATGGAAGCATTATGGGGTGGTTCTAAAAACGCCACACAAGCCCTTGATGATGCGGCGTCACGCGGCAATGATTTGCTGCGTAAATTTGAACGTACCGTCAAATAAAATCTAACCTTATTTCGCTCGACAAAGGCTTACATTTTTGTCGGGCGAAGTTTTGCGGATCCTGACCTTATGCTCAAACGCGTACATTTTCCCTCGTCACCTCTGCCCTATCTGTTGGTAGCTCCGCAGATTATTGTCACCCTTGTGTTTTTTATGTGGCCTGCCAGTCAGGCTCTGTATCAGTCATTGCTGATTGAAGATGCATTTGGCTTGTCGACCGAATTTGTCTGGTTTGAAAACTTTGCCGCTTTGGTGGACGATGAACAGTATCACAGCACATTCTGGCGCACAGCGATCTTTTCATCGCTTGTCGCGTTTCTGTCGATGTCCGTGGCCTTGATCCTTGCAGGTTTTGCTGATCGCGTGGTCAAAGGTGCCACGACTTACCGTACGCTATTGATCTGGCCCTATGCTGTCGCCCCTGTATTGGCGGGTGCACTGTGGGTGTTTATGTTCAACCCGACATTGGGGATTTTTCCGTATTTTCTGGAAATGATTGGCATTAAATGGAACCACTACCTAAATGGCCGCCAGGCCATGGGACTGGTGATTGCTGCTGCTGCATGGAAACAGGTAGCCTATAATTTTCTGTTCTATCTGGCCGCTATGCAATCCATTCCACGCTCGATCATCGAAGCCGCGGCGATTGATGGCGCTGGGCCCGTACGGCGGTTCTGGACGCAAACTATGCCGTTGATTTCGCCCACAACGTTTTTCTTGATCGTGGTCAATGTGGTTTACGCTTTCTTTGAAACTTTCGGGATTATTCATGTGGTTACCCAAGGCGGCCCTGCGAATTCAACGACCATTCTGGTTTATAAGGTGTTTAACGACGGGTTTGTTGGGCTTGATCTGGGCGGCTCTGCTGCTCAATCGGTGATCTTGATGGCGATTGTGATAGTGATGACAGTGGTTCAATTCCGGTACGTTGAGAAAAGGGTGGAATATTAGATGGTCGAAAACCGCCCGATAATGACCTTTATCACCCATTTGGTTTTGATCTTAGGGGTGGCAATGATTGCACTGCCTATCTGGATCACCCTGGTGGCTGCCAGTCATGATGAAATTCGCATGTTACAAGCCCCGATCCCGTTGTTGCCAGGCACGCATTTTGTCGACAACTTAAAACAGACACTTTTTGGGGCTGGTCTGTCGGGCGATCAAACGCCGGTGTGGCGGATGTTGTTTAACTCGCTTGCGATGGCAATGATGATCTCGGTCGGGAAAATCTCGATTTCTCTGATATCTGCCTTTGCCATCGTTTATTTCAAGTTCCCGTTTCGCATGGGGTTCTTCTGGATGATTTTCATTACCCTGATGTTGCCTGTCGAAGTGCGCATTCTGCCGACATTTGAAGTGGTTGCAAATCTTGGTTTATTGAACAGTTATTGGGGGCTTTCGATCCCGCTGATCGCGTCAGCCACAGCGACATTTATGTTTCGCCAAGTGTTCTTGACCATCCCCGACGAGATGCTGGAAAGTGCGCGGATTGACGGTGCCGGGCCGATGCGGTTTTTCTGGGATATCCTGTTGCCGCTTTCGCGCACTAATATTGCGGCCCTGTTTGTGATCCTTTTCATATACGGCTGGAACCAATACCTGTGGCCGCTGTTGATCACGACCGACACGGATATGACCACGATCGTCATGAGTATCAAACAAATGCTGGAGTCGGCAGAACAATCACCGCAGTGGAATATCATTATGATGACGGCCTTTCTGGCCATGTTGCCGCCGATACTTGTAGTGATTGGAATGCAAAAACTGTTTGTGCAAGGCCTGACTGAAACTGATAAATAGGATGCCTGAGCTATGGCTGATATTAAACTGGATAACCTGACCAAGTCTTACGGTGATGTAGAGGTTCTGCATCACATTGAAGGCGATATAAACGACGGTGAATTTGTGGTTATCGTAGGCCCTTCAGGCTGCGGGAAGTCAACGCTGTTACGTATGGTTGCGGGACTGGAAATCATCACATCCGGCCGGATTTCCATAGATGGCAAAGTGGTGAATGAACTGGAACCCGCCGACCGTGATATTGCGATGGTATTTCAGAACTACGCGCTTTATCCGCATATGACTGTGCGCGAAAATATGGCTTACGGACTGAAGATCCGCAAAATTCCAAAAGATGAGATTAATCACCGTGTGAATGAAGTTGCCGATATACTAGAGATCCGCGAATATCTTGATCGCCGTCCGCGCCAGTTGTCAGGCGGGCAACGTCAACGTGTTGCAATGGGGCGTGCCATTGTGCGAGAGCCGTCGGTGTTTTTGTTTGATGAACCACTTTCGAACTTGGATGCGAAGCTACGGGTGCAGATGCGTCTTGAAATCCGCAAACTGCAAAAACGTCTGGGTGTGACGTCAATTTACGTGACACATGATCAGGTGGAAGCGATGACACTTGGTGATCGTTTGATGGTTCTAAACGGTGGCTATGTGGAACAGTTCGGGACACCGATTGAACTATATGAACGCCCCGCCAGCCTGTTTGTAGCAGGGTTTATCGGCAGCCCGTCAATGAATTTTATCTCTGCGGAAATTGCTAATGGAGTTGCGACTTTGGCGAATGGTGTAAAGCTTGAAACCGGATCGAAAGCATCGGGCCAAGTGACTGTTGGCGTGCGTCCAGAACATATGGTTCCAGATAAGTCTGGAGTGATGAAAATTGTGGTAGACATGCTAGAGCAGCTGGGTGCGAACACGTTGGTGCATGGCACCTTGCAAGGTACGGGCACATCGTTTGTGATCAGCCTTGATGGTATTCAAACCGCAAAAATTGATGCAGTTCTGTCCTTTAGTGCACCTAAAGATGCGCTGCATTTATTCGATGCTAAAACAGGCTCACGCCTGAACAATTAATGTATAATTGCCAGCGTGAAAATACCATCATGGACTTTCGCTTGTAAGCTATGATAACAGGCACTTTCGGCACGGACGGAAAAAAACGCCAGCGCGCCGCTTTGAAAGAAAAAACGCATGGTCATTCTCCAGTTTATAATTTCGCTTATGGGTGCTGTAATGTTGCTGCTCTATGCTGTGCGCATGGTTCAGACGGGAATTGAGCGTGCGTTCGGTGCGTCTTTTCAGCGGGTCATCACAAAGAATGACAATCCGTTCAGTTCCGCCGCGATGGGCACGGTATTGGCAATGGTATTGCAAAGCTCTGCCGCAGTGGCTTTGTTGACTGCGGGCTTTGCAAGCGTTGGAACTTTAAGCTTTTCTGCGGGTCTGGCTGTGGTTTTAGGTGCCGATTTCGGTTCAGCTATTGTTGTGCAATTACTGTCGTTTCGATTGGATTGGTTGGTACCGATCTTGTTGGCTATCGGTGGGTGGTTTTTCGTTAAGACCGACAAACGTATTCTGAAGCAGGCAGGGCGGATCCTGCTGGGAATTGCATTTATCCTGTTGTCTTTGCGTTTCCTGCGCGAAACCATGGATCCTATCCGCGACAGTGCGTTTTTACCCGCGATTGCAGCCTATCTTGAAAGTGATTTCCTGACTGCTTTTCTTATCGGTGCTGCTGTGGCGGTTTTGATGCACTCAAGCGTTGCCGTGGTTTTGATGTGCGTGACCTTGGTTGCCATCGAAGCTATTCCATTGGCTGCGGGTATTTCACTTGTTCTGGGGGCCAACCTTGGAAGCGCGGTTATCCCCGTTTGGTTATCGCGTGGGATGAATGCCGCTGCCAGGCGCATTCCTTTCGCCAATTTGTTCTTGCGCGGCGTACTGGCTGTGTTTGTTCTCTTTGTCGTGAATACTTTTGACCTTGTTCAATATTTTAACTGGGGTGGGCCACAGCAAACAGTTGTTTCCGCGCATCTGGCATTCAACGCGCTTTTGTTAATATTTCTGCCTTTCACCAGTTTGCTTAAAGCCCCCTTCGAGCAACTGATCCCTGCCGAAATTATTCCGGTTGAAAGTGAAGATAACGTCATGATGATATCAGCGCTTGATGATGCGGCCCTTACATCGCCAAGATTATCCTTTGCCTGTCTACGCCGTGAGGTTCTGAGAATGAGTCAGCTTGTCGAACATATGATGCGCCCGGTGATGGAGCGCTATGGGGACGGTGATTTGGATCAAATCAAAGCCACACGCCTAGAAGACAAATACGTCAATCAGGCACTTGACGGTATTCGCCATTATGTGGCCGCTATGCCAAATTCTGACATGAGCAAGGTTGAAATCCGCAAAGTGCGCGAATTGGCGGAATATGCGATCAACCTGGAAACAGCCGGCGATATTGTTGCAAAACGGTTGATGCAGTTGGCCGCGAATAAAGCATCACAAGACATCAGTTTTTCCGACGCCGGCTGGGAAGAAATACGTAATATGCATGAAAAAGTCGTGTCAAACATGACTTTGGCTTTTGATGTGCTGATTTCGGAAGATGTGGAAGCGGCGCGTTTGTTGATGGCAGAAAAAAACGATCTAGCTAAACGTGAACGTAAAAGCCGTAAAAAACATCTGAATCGCATTCGTCATAATGAAGAGGGCAGCCTTGAAAGCAGTGACTTGCATTTGGAAACACTGAGTGCGCTGAAAGACCTGAATTCACAAATCGCATCCATCGCGTATCCGATATTGTTCCGCCATGGGCAGTTACTGGAAACCCGACTGGTCGATGAAATTGACGAAGATTAAGATTTTTTCTTTTTGGAAAAGACCTTGCCGCGCTTTGTGGCACTTGGGCTTTTCAACGATCCGCCTTTTCCTTTTGCTTTTTTATTGGCAGGTCTTGAGCTATCGTTTTCACGTTTTGGCTTAAACTCTGCAACCGCACCTTCAAGGCGTTTTAATTCATCTGCCCAGTTATCACTGGAATGCGGGATGCCTTTGGATTTTGGGCGGCGTGGTTTTTTGCTTTTGTCGCGACTGGTGTGATCGGCGGCTTGTTGTTTGGACGATTTGCGCTTTGGCCCTTTATCGTTGCGGTCGCGTTGGCGATCTGAAAAACTGGGGCGCGGTGTGCTTGCCGCGGCTGGCGGCTTTTCCAGCTGTGTTAACGTAGCGTTGTCTTCGACCTTTAGGTTCGGCCCGATGGCTTCAACAAATTTAGCAGCACTGGCTTGGCGTATTTCAATAAAGGATACGTTTTTTTGTACACGGATTGCACCAATATCATCCTTGGTGATGTCGCCCGCCTTGCAAAGCATCGGCAACAAACGGCGTGGCTCGGCACCTGCTTCGCGGCCCCCTGTCAGGGCGAACCAAACGGTCGGGCCAAAGGCTGCGCGTGGCTTTGGTGCGCCGCCTGCACCTGAGGCGGATAGCTCTTCAGGTGCGGACTGGCCGGATTTATACAAGCGCAGGTATGCGGCTGCGATTTTTTCTGGGCTGTGCAGTTCCAGTAATTTTTCAGCCGCCAGGGCTTCTGCGGATGTAATGTCCTGTTCCCAAGTCGGGTCAGACATCAGGCGTTCTTCGTCGCGCTGAACCACGGCCTCGGCAGAGGGGGCCTCACACCATTCCGCTTTCACTTTGGCACCTTGCAAAATCCGTTCGGCTTTGCGCCGTATTTTACCCGGTACGATCAGCGCGCTGACACCTTTGCGCCCGGCGCGGCCGGTGCGGCCCGAACGGTGCAGCAAGGTTTCAGAGCTTTGCGGAATGTCCGCATGCACTACCAGATCAAGGTTGGGCAGATCAATGCCGCGTGCTGCAACATCAGTGGCAATACAAATCCGAGCACGACCGTCACGCATGGCTTGCAGCGCGTGGGTGCGTTCATTTTGTGATAGTTCACCAGACAGGGCCACAACTGAAAAACCACGGTTTGACAGGCGTGAGGTCAGGCGATTGACCATGACGCGGGTGTTACAGAACACTAGCGCATTGGGGGCTTCATAATAGCGCAACACATTGATGATGGCGTTTTCAGCGTCACGCGGGGCAACGTTCATAGCGCGGTATTCAATGTCTGAATGTTGGGTGTCTTCGTTTTTTGTAACCACACGCTCCGCGTTTTTTTGATAGCTTTTTGCAAGGTTCGCGATGGCACGTGGTACCGTGGCCGAGAACATTAAGGTGCGGCGGCTTTCGGGGGCCTCGCCTAGAATGAATTCCAGATCTTCGCGAAAACCCAAGTCAAGCATTTCATCAGCTTCGTCCAGAATGATGGCCCGTAAGCTGTCCATATTCAGTGAGCGGCGCATGATATGGTCGCGAAGGCGGCCTGGTGTAGCGACTACAATATGCGCCCCTTTATCCAGTGCACGGCGCTCTTCGCGCATGTCCATACCGCCAACGCAAGAGACCACAACGGCGCCGGTTTTGGCGTATAACCACGCAAGTTCGCGTTTCACTTGCAAAGCCAGTTCGCGGGTGGGTGCAATGATTAGCGCAAGAGGCTTATCAGCGCGATTAAAATGTGTTGAATCCCCCAACAAAGTCGGTGCAATCGCCAACCCGAAACCAACGGTTTTACCCGAGCCTGTCTGAGCAGAAACCAATAGATCAGCGGCTTCAAGGTCAGGTTTGGTAACGGCCTGTTGCACAGGGGTCAGGGTAGTATAGCCGCGTTGTTCAAGGGCGTCGGAAAGGGTCTGTATCACGGGATTTGGCTTTTCATAGGGTCAAGGGCTGGCAGCTATAGGGTTTGTGCCAGTTTGTATAGACCGAATGTAAACAGTTTCTAAATGCGTAAGATACCGTTGGTTTTTGGGAAAACTGCTTTAACATCCATAAAGACATGGGTGGGTTTGCCGAAGTTTTGAATGGTTTCAAGCCCAAGGGTTTTGAATGCGTCATGTCCGACCGCCAGAATGATCGCGTCATATTGGCTGTCTTTGGGGTTGTCGATGGTGTCGAAAGTACAATCGGCCTCGGGTGCGGCATTGACCCACGGATCATGCACATCAACGATCATACCTAAATCGCAGCATTCATTGATAATGTCGACCACGCGTGAATTACGTGTGTCGGGGCAGTTTTCTTTGAATGTTGCCCCCATTACCAGAACCCGCGCGCCCTTGACGGGGATGTCGCGGTTGATCATGTCGCGCAGAACGCGGTTAACAACATAAGCCCCCATGCCGTCATTAATGCGTCGCCCGGCCAGAACCACTTCGGGTGTATAACCTACTTGCTGGGCTTTGTGGGTCAGGTAGTAAGGGTCAACGCCGATGCAATGCCCACCGACCAAGCCCGGACGGAAGGGCAAGAAATTCCATTTGGTCCCAGCGGCTTCCAGCACGTCCATTGTATCAATATCGAGTTTGTTAAAAATAAGCGCGAGTTCATTGATCAGTGCGATATTCACATCGCGCTGGGTGTTTTCAATCACCTTGGCGGCTTCGGCAACTTTGATCGATGGGGCCAGATGGGTGCCTGCAATGATGATAGTTCGATAGAGTTCATCAACGAATTTGGCAATTTCTGGTGTTGAACCTGATGTGATTTTTTTGATGTCAGGCAGGCGGTGGATTTTGTCACCGGGGTTGATGCGTTCAGGGCTATAGCCTGCGAAAAAATCCATGTTGAATTTCAGGTTTGAGGAGGCTTCGATTGTGGGGATACAGTCATCCTCGGTTGCCCCAGGATAAACTGTGCTTTCAAAGATCACCACATCACCCTTGGAAATAACTTGCCCGACAGTGTCCGAAGCTGCAAGCAATGCGTTTAGATCAGGGCGTTTGTAGGCATCAATCGGGGTGGGGACGGTGACGATATAGACATTACAATCGCGTAGATCTTCAAGTTTATTGGTAAACTTCAAATGTGTTGCCGCTTTGAGATCATCCATACTGCATTCCAGCGTGATGTCATGGCCGGCTTTCAGTTTTGTAATACGAGAAGCATCAATATCAAAACCCACCGTTGGATGCAATTTTCCAAACTCCACAGCCAAAGGCAGGCCGACATAACCCAACCCAATAATTGCGATGTTTGCATCCTTGATGTTTATCACGCGTCCGTCCTTTTCAGGTCTTGTAAAAGTAGTAACGGTCAGGCGCAATCCCGTCAGGCCCGTCCATTTGAGTGATCCCGACCAATGGTTGGCCCGAAATGATAATGCCGTTCGGGGCCATAACAGCGGCGATCAGGGGGCTAAGCATGGCGGCCTCTGCCACATCCTTTTCCTTGACGCCTATACCGCAATCATAATGGGCCACAACAATCTGGCGGCCCTTAGCTGCAAGACGCGTCAGCATATCGCCGGCTTCCCCTTGCAGAAAGTTCTCTTCGGGTGGCACACACGAATGATGGCACTGCAAAATACGGTCGATCACCCAAATTCTGCGAACTGTTGCAATCTCACGCAAGTGGTCATAACTGCGGCCGTTGCCCAAACCTATTTCCAGCGCGTCGCCAGCAAGGCTAGCTGTTCTGTCAACTGCCCATTCCAACCCAATCTTCTGGGCGGTTAATCGGCGCATCATACTTTCAAGACGGCTCATGGCGGATCCTTTTTCGGTTGGTATAGTGACGCGCGTACTTAACGAAAAGCTTTAACGGGTCCTTTTAGCATGATTGTGAGAAATTGTTTAACGAAGGCCCAGATTGCATCATCGTGGATAAGATGGTGGGTCAAAAGCCCGAAAGGCTCTGTGTTATCAGCATTACCGATACGGCGATCCTGCATCAGAGAAACTGTTTGCGCTACAAGTGTAGGTCCATCTACCAAAGAACGACCACAATGCCATGCAATCGGATCAAGGTGAGTGTTTATCTGGATCAAACCGGGGGCCGCAAATTTAGAATCGCGCGGTGTATATGTTGACAAGGTATCATACCCGATAGCCACAAGGTGTTGGCCCAATTCCGGGTTGACCCGGTTCCAGGGGGGCACAAACATTGGTTGTAACCGATCACCGAACAGATCTGTCATGCGCTGCAATCCCAGAATTGCATCAGTGGCACATTCTTCAATGGGGCGTGTCGCGCCAAACTCGGTATTCTTTTGACCAATAGGTGCATGGTTGATATGCGCCCACCCATGCACAACAGGAATAATTTGCCGTGTGGATGAAATGTGTTTAGCAAGAGCAGAGCTTGCATATTTTGGGATCACGGCCAGACGGCATGGCATATCAATGTTATTGGCAATAGCAATTAATCTATCAAGCTCGGGCGTTGGTTCAATCGCGTCATCATCACGCCACCAGAACGGCAGGATCATATCTGCATCCTGCCAGTGTTGAAACTCTTCTAGTAATGGCTTCCAATTAATCTGTGTCATAATCTTTGCGCCATCTCAGATGTGATGCGTACTGTTTCGCGGGCGCCGTTAAATTCTAGATCACCAACTTGAAAACGCCCCGCTTTCCGCACAGATTGAACCGCATCCAACAAAGCTTGCGGTGTTAACGCATCACCGGGAAGCACGGCAAAAGACGGATGCTTGGCTAAACTTTCCGCGCGCAAGGTCTGTTCCACTTCGCCACCATCATCAAAGGGGATAAATACGCTTGGTGTGCCTGCCTGCAAAAGATCAAGAGCTGTATTATAACCACACATGCTGACAGATGCGGCTGCGTGATGCAATAATTGACGAAAGTCTGACCGCGCGCGTTCTATATGTAATCCGCTACCTTTCGCCATGCTTTGCAAATGTGCGATTTTCGCGCCTGGATCGGCCCCGCCAATTAACAGGCGCCACTTTAAAGAGGGCTTTAGTAGGGCGGACCTTACCGCGCATTCGAACAGCTTAGTGCCAACAGACCCACCACCTGCACTGACAATAATTTCATCTTTGCCCAATTGATCAGGGTGCTGGTCGGCATAAGCGGGGGCGACATAACCTGTGTAATGCAGCTTTCGCGCCAGCATATCCGACACGGGCCAGCTTCGATCAAGCGGTGTGGTGTTTGGGTCGGAATGCACCAAAATTCCGTCATAGAATTGGTCAATGATCTGGTCGGTCTTATCAGCTTTCTCAGGTTTGGAAGGTGGGGCAAGAATATCTCGAATTGAACTTAGAGCCAGACAGGGGTTTTCGCGGGACTTGGCATGGGTCAACAAGGCCAGAAATTCATCCTGTAGAATACGTCGGCCAAATGGAAACAGTTCTGTTATTATAGCATCGGGTTTTATCGTGTGAAACGTGTCTATGACAGATTGGCGCCGGCGCGTCAGATAAACTGCATCCGCCAAAGTGCCATCAGCCGTCAAAAGTGTTGTGAAATTGGTGCCGTCAGAGCAAACTGGTGGAAGTTGGTGCAAAGTCACGCCATGCGTGTTTAGGTGTGGCGCAGGCATCCCGCCGCTTAAAACTGTTACGTTATGACCATCCGCTACAAAAGCCCGCGCAAGGGTCAGTGCGCGACTTAGGTGGCCTGTTCCCAATAGATGGGTAACGAGGATTAAAACCTGCATGAGTTACCGCTTTTCCAGCCTGACAGGCTCATCGCACACCATACGTAGACCACCATCCAGTTCAATTATATAAAGGCGGTTGCGTTTGATCCTGAACGGAGCAGGGCCATCGAAGTTCCAGCCATAGGCTTTGGCTAATATCATCCGCATTATACCAATGTGACAGACCGCAATCGTATCGCGTGCAAGCCCCTGAACCCACGGTTCAACCCTGTCCCAAACATCTTGCGGGCTTTCGCCATTGGGTGGGCGATAATCCCAGCCCCAAAATTCAATATCACGAAAACCGGAGCTAGGGTCAGCCTTCAGATCAATGCCACGCAATCCTTCCCAATCACCCCAGTTCATTTCAATCAATGTGCTTTCATGTTCCGGTTTGCGTCCCGCAATAATTTCAGCGGTTTGGCTTGCACGCATTAAAGGGCTGGATACCAAATTTGCATCACGCCATTCGGCAGGCAGCTTATAACCGGACAGTTCTGACACAGCATCGGGATCAAGTGCAACATCGGTGCACCCTTGAATGCGTCCCGCGCGGTTCCACGGGGTATGGCCGTGGCGGATAAGGGCAAGCTTGGTCAATGTTGTGATCCTATCAATGGGCTTAATATGGTCATAAGGTTTTTTCGGGCCGCACCCAACAGATGATTTTGCTTTATATACTCAATACCATTATGGCTTTGGATCTGCCAGTATTCTGCGTCATTCAACAAAAGATCGATATTTTGTGCCATATCATCAATGCTGTTCACAGAAGACAGCTTTGTTAAGGGTGCGATGACATCCCTAAGTCCGGGTCTGTCTTGGGCAACCACTGGCAAGCCAGATGCCTGGGCCTCCAGGTAAACCATACCAAAGGCTTCATCGACGCCCGGCCATATGAGAACGGAAGCATTTTCATAATATTTAGCTATTTCTGGTGCATTCAGTTGACCTGGAAAACGGATACGATCTCCAAACTGAGCAAATTGTTCTTCCACCTCTTTCCGTGCGGGGCCGTCACCTATAATATTCAGGCTCCATTCAAGAGTTTTAACCGTGCTAAGAGCTTGCGCTATCAGGGCATAGGAATGCATTTTTGCTCCCTGGCGCATCATGCCGACACTCAGTATAGTGTTGTCATCCGGCTTGTTGCGGGGTGCTGCAGTTTTAGTTTCCGTTAGAAACGGCGGCAAGTGGATGATTTGTTGGTATTGTGCACGATATGCTTCTAAGGCTTGGTAATCTTGTTTCGTGAAATAAAGGATTACATCTGCTTGATCGCAGGCTTTTTCAGCAAGATGGGCAAAATTAGACCATGGACCGTTAAGCCGTTTTTTTGCACGCGTGGCTTCTAATAATACATATGGAATGCCCAAAGCTTGTGAGACTATTGGGCCAATTAGATCGGGGGCTTTGTAATAATTGTGATAGGTAAACCAAATTTTCCAATCTTGATCACGCCCCTTTTTTATCAAGGCCTGTGTTTCAATTCCTGCTTTCTCTATCAAATCATCTTGTTTTTTTGCATCCCCTTTTCCATCATAAACACGCAAGGTGGAAACCAGTTCCGCCTGCGATCCCAGTGCTTTTAACACAGCCTGCGCTACCGCTCTATCACCTGAAGGGGTAGGGTGATTTGGCGGTTTCATTGGTGCATAAAAGGCAATATGGGGCATGGGGTTAACCTAGCGATTTGCGCATAGGGTTTGCAAGCGTGCGAAAAGTTTTGTGATGCCTGCATCCATTCCAAAATCGGTGGACAGGCGGATGTATGCGGCTTGTGCATACTGCATGCGTTTTACGGGGTCAGAGGCTAATTCAATTATTGCGGCAGCCAGTTCTGTTGGATCATCTTGAACCAGTAATCCATGAACCCCTGTATCGATAAATTCCGGAATGGCAGAAACATTGGTGGAAATAATTGGTAATTTTTGAGAGGCCGCTTCCATCAATACGTTAGGCAACCCGTCACGATCGCCGTCATCAGCAATACGGCTGGGCAAGATGAAAATATCAGCCTTGCGCATAGCGGCAATCACTTCCGGCTGATCACAAGCCCCGCGCCAGTCGATGCGATTAAGAACACCAGATTTCTCTGCTTGTGTCTGAAGCGCCTGTTTCAAGTCGCCGCCGCCAATATGTACCCATTCCCACGGTATATCTTTCGGTAATAGGGTAAGGGCAGCAATCAAGCGGTCGAAACCTTTTTTTTCAACCAACCGTCCAACTGACAGGAATTGCAAGGGGCCGTTTGGGTTTTCTGATAAACGTTCTGGTGGGGCCGGGAACCGCGATAGGTCAAGCCCGTGGTAAACCAGATCAATGCGTGCAGGGCTATCTGCAAGATCGCGCAAATGCTGTGCCCCATAGGCAGTACAGGTCACACCAAATGCAGCACCGTGGGTCTCAGGGGTTAGCTTCTCGCGTTTTTCCCATTCTGGGGATGTCCAGATGTCTTTCGCATGGGCAGAAAACCCCCATTCCAGGCCTGTCATTATTGCGGCGTAGCGGGCAACGGAAGATGGGGTGTGCATGAAATGAGAGTATAGTCCTGCTATACTGTCGGGCAGTTCCGTGGCTAAAACACAAGCCTGTCCAAAGCGGCGGATACGGTTGCGGGATTTATCGCGGGCAAAATCTTTGTCCCAGGTGGCCTTGGCCTTTTGAAATCCCGGCAAGGCTCTCGCCGTGCGCCATGCACGCCAGACGCGAATTGGCTCGTGATGTAAATATTCTGGCAGATATTTTATAGGGGCGGCTATTTTCCGATGTAAGGGATGGGTTTTTTTATCAGTAGGAAATCGCAATGACCATATTTCAAATTTTTGCCCCATTTGTTGCAGGGCCAGTAATTCCTGTGCAATGAAAGTTTCCGATAGGCGTGGCCACCCTTTAACGATGATTGCAAGGGTCGGATCTGAAGTATTGGTCATTCGGGTATCTGAGCTGCTTTAGGCAAAAGAAATTTCGTGCGTGCTACGACAACATCCAAACCATTCAAAAGCCCGTCTATTTGGCCTGCAGATGGTGGTTTTTGATTGGGTAAATTGCGGATTGCATCAATCATGACACCGGCATCATTGCCATCACGTTCTTTATGAATCATCCGCATAAGGCCTAAGTCCTCGGCGCGTTTCGCGCGGATATATTGCTCTAACCGCGGAATGGTTCGTGGAATGATTACTGCGGGTTTATCGAAAGAAAGGATTTCACAAAATGTATTGTAGCCTCCCATAGCCACAACACCAACCGCGCCTGTCATTAGGGTTTCCATATGGCTATCAAAACCAACAGTTTTCACCCGCCCATTAAGTTTTGCGACACGGCTTTCAAAGGTTGCGCGATCATCACCTGTCAGAAACGGGCCGTAAACCAACAGCGCATCCGGTTGCAGGTTCGGATCTTTTTCATATGCGGATAAAACATGATCAACCATTGCCGCACCGTCACCACCACCACCCGGAGTTATCATTACATATGGATCGCCTATAGGAACGGGTTCATCAAGGCTTTCACGGCGCAGATATCCTGTCCAGTGGATTTTGGATTTTGTTTTTTCAGACAAAGCCAGGCCAGAGACCGGGTTATAGATGGATTCCAGGCCGTAGATCCAAATCTCATCATAATAGGTCTCGGTTGCTGCAACTGCACATTTGCGATGCCATTCTTTTTCCAACAGGCCTGGATCATCCAATACATCACGTAACCCTAGAACAATCCGTGTGTCTGGGCGATGTTTTTTGAGCCATTTCAAACTATCCAGCAATTCGCCGCGAAATCCTGTCGGTTCTTTGTCAACGATCACAAGATCAGGGCTATAATGTTGTATAGTCGAATTAATTAAACCGGAACGCAGGCTTGTTGTCTCATCAATGTCCATGCCAAGTGTTTCCGACATATAAGAGCCATCTGTCATTTTCGTGACACCGGGCAGTCTGATATGATCTACACGTTCCGGAAAAGTAAAACGGCCTGCAACAGGTGATCCCGTCAGTATTAAGGCTGCGGTGTTTTTATCTGCTGCAGTAATCGCATTGGCGATTGTGCGTGATCGCCTAATGTGGCCCAAGCCAAATGTATCGTGGCTATAAAGTAAAACACGGGAAAATTTGGGCGTTTTTTTTGGGTCAGGCGGTTTTATTGTTTTGTTCATTGAACCGGCTTTCCAAGAATGTACCTGTGACAGTATAACGACATGCTGAAAAAGCAAATACAGGTAATATATATTTGCAACAAGATAGTACCTTGTATCCAATTCAAAGTGTTGTTTAAAAGCATAAAATGTTTTTCGCTTATTGTCATAAATAATACATGGTTCAAACCATAAATTTGGTGCCGGTTTATTGTTAATCTTAGATTTGTATCGCACAGCAACTGGCGTATTGTTTACATATGTTCCAAAAGGCCGTGATTATTCCAGGGTACACAGGTATTTTAACGAGTAAAGCAGGTAATATCAAAGTAAAATATAATGAATTTCTCGTTTATATAGGTGATATAAGTTTACGGATAAAACCTGGGAAGTACAAAGGTTGCGCTGCGTATTGTCATGCCGTACCTTACTTGTTTATGAATACTTTGGGGTTTTATTAATCATGCGAAACATATTTGCGCGGTTCCTGACTGCGTTTGCAGTTTTTCTCTTTGCAACATTTCCCGCACAATCACAGACGTCACTTGTGCCTGAAAGCTTGAAGAAAACTGATCAAGCAGAGCAAAAGACTGCGACTGAAAGTTTTGCTGATATGATGCGTGAGGCAGCAGATAGCGGCGTACAGGTTATTGTTGTGGACACACAAGGTAAACCGCTAAGCCAACCCACTATAAAGGGTGGTGGCGGAGAGGGCGCAAATGCGGATGGCATGTCAAATCTGATGGCTTTGCAGGTATCGACCCTGCAGTTTCGTAAAACCCTGATTAAACGTCTAAAAACACTACCCAGCTCTTTCGATGAAGTGAGTTTTATACTTAATGCCAACAGCCCTTCGGGCGACTTATCCGCTTATGTGGAAGCATTGTTTTGGTCGTTATTATTCTTTGCAATAGGGTGGGTGGTTGAGAGGGAAGTTTATGGCAAGCGTATAGTTGTCAGGTTTTTTGAACTTCGAACTAAAAAAGAACCAGTCGGTTATACGGAAAAATTACCCTTTTTAGTCTCGCGCTTTCTTTTACGGGCTATTGGCGTTCTGATTTCCATGGCTGTGGCTTACGTCATTGGCGCTACAATATTTGGCCCATTGGATAACTCTGCAATGCAATTCACCGTCACGCTTATCAACATTGGATATGCCGGTTGCCGCTTTGCAGCACTACTGTGGCGGATGGTTTTAGCACCATTTGCCTGCCAGTACCGGATTTCGCAGTTTGCAAATAAAGATGCACTTCGATTGTATCTTTGGCTTTGGATCACGGCTTCGATTGATATTTGCGCGGTCATATTCGGGGCGTGGATCAATGAACTGGGTCTGACTTATGATGTTTTTGCATTTTCCACGGCAATACTGACGACATTCGTTGTTATGTGTAATATTGCTTTGATATTGGTTAACCGCCGTTCTGTTTCTCGGGCGATCCGCAACGGGGTTCCCATAGAGCAGGCCGGAAAATTAAATATATTTGTATCATCCGCTTGGCCCTATCTGGCAATTGTTTATCTGCTATTTGCCTGGGCGGATTTATCTTATCGGTTGGTTCTGAACCTACCGCTTTCAACACCATTGATTTTGGGCGCTTATGCAATCTTACTTTCGATCATTGTTGTATATGGTATCATAAACTTCCTGATAGAGCGATTTTTCCAGCGCTCGGCGACAATGAAAGAGATCAATTCTGCTTCTATGGAAGAAACCGATATCTCGGATGAGTTGAACAGTGAAACTCCAGTTGAAGAGGTTAAACCTTATCAGCATCCATTAAACAATTTTGAAGATCTTGCACGGCGAGTAGCAGGCATCCTTGCCTTTGTCGCTGGGTTATGGGCTTTGGTATCAATCTGGAATGTGGGTAACCGCATGACTGCACAGACTTTGTTTGTTGAACGGAGTTTGGATATTATAGTGATCATGTTTATCGGCTATATAATTTACCATATTTTCCGTATCTGGATAGATAGCAAAATTGAGGATGAGGGTGGTGATGAGGTTGAGGTGGCCCCCGGTGATGAAGGTGGTGCCTCTGGTGCCAGCCGCTTGGCTACGTTGTTACCATTGTTCAGAAACTTTATCCTTATTGTTGTTGTCCTGACAATAACCTTGATTGCACTGATGCAGATTGGCATTAATGTAAGCCCGCTTTTTGCAGGTGCCGGGGTTGTGGGCCTTGCGATTGGCTTTGGTGCGCAAACCCTTGTACGCGATATTTTTTCGGGGGCGTTTTTTCTGGTTGATGACGCATTTCGCAAAGGCGAATATATCGATGTGGGCGATGTACGTGGTACGGTTGAAAAAATCTCTGTTCGGTCGTTCCAGTTGCGCCACCATCTTGGTCCGTTACACACGATACCGTTTGGTGAAATCCAGGTGTTGACGAATTATTCGCGTGATTGGGTAATGATGAAACTTCCGCTACGTGTGACTTATGATACCGATGTGGATAAGGTTCGAAAGTTAATCAAGAAACTTGGTCTTGAATTGCTTGAAGACCCGATTATCGGTGATAACTTTCTGCAACCGCTAAAATCTCAGGGTGTAATCGAGATGCAGGATTCCGCAATGATTATCCGGGTTAAGTTTATGACGAAACCGGGTGATCAATGGGTGATCCGCAAGCGTGTATTTCAGGATATCAGAGATTTGTTTGCCCGCGAAGGGATTAAATTTGCACATCGCGAAGTGACTGTGCGTTTGGCGGATGAAAGTTCGAACAAAGAGTTATCGTTGGCCCAGAAAACCGCGCTGGCTGCTGCGGCGCTTTCGGGTGTTGAAGAAGAGCAAGCAGATGCCGCAGAACAGGACGGGAATGGCCAAGAATAATCTGCTATTATCAGCTTTTATAAGGGTCAAGCGAGTCGCGCATTCCGTCGCCTAGAAAGTTGAAAGCCAGAACCACCAGAATAACCATCACCATTGGGGCGGCAGTCCACGGATAAATCTCGATGGCTGCAAGGTTTTGCGCATCATTCAGCATCACGCCCCAACTTACCGCAGGTGCACGCAGACCTAACCCAAGAAAGGACAGGGCTGTTTCGCCAAGGATCATCGCGGGGATGGACAGCATTGCACTGGCAATCAAATGGCTTGAAAAATTCGGCAACAGGTGGCGACCGATAACCCGTGCAGGCTTGGCACCCATCATTTCGGCGGCGCGAACATATTCCTCTTCGCGCAAAGACAAGAATTTTGATCGCACAGCGCGGGCAAGACCCGGCCAGTCAAGTATGCCAAGTATCACGGAGATAATGAAAAAAACCGTCACAGGTCCCCAATGGGATGGCACTGCAGCTGAGAGTGCCAGCCATAGTGGAAGTTCCGGCAGTGAGCGTAATATTTCGATTATGCGCTGGATCAGCCAATCGGTTCTGCCACCGAAATAGCCTGCGATACTGCCAAAGAAGATACCGAGCGTAAAGGATACAGTGATGCCGATGATGCCAACAGTTAGTGACAGTTGTGCGCCATAAAGGATGCGTGAGAACACATCACGACCCAAGCGATCTGATCCCAATAGGAATAGCGTTGCACCTTCAGGTGCGCAAACCAGATGGCGATTGGTGGGGATTAATCCGAACAGGTTATATGTGCCGCGCCGGCAGAAAAACTCTAACTTCATCGGCTTGTTCTTGTCAGCTGAATAACGCCAGCGGTAATTCTCCAGATCTGCCGTTGCTGTTATCGGCAAAACATGCGGCCCGATAAATTTACCGTTGTTGAACAGATGGATGCCCTGTGGAGGGGCATACAAATGATCAGCATGCCGTTCATTCGGTGTGTAGGGTGCGACAAAGCCCGTGACGGGTAACATCAGATACGACACCAGTAAAAACAGGCCCGAGATCAGTGCCAGCTTGTGCCGCCTGAACCGTCGCCAGATTAGCAGCCAGTTAGGGGCATCCATATCCGGGCGCTCTGCCGCACTGATATTCTCATCCGGGTTATAAGGCGCATCATCAACATAACGGCCATCAGGGAGTATAGCCATTATTTACGCTCCCCATAACGGATGCGTGGGTCAAGCAGCATCAACAGCACGTCCGACACCATGGTTCCGATCAAAGTTAAAAGCGCGACGAATAGAAGGATAAAACCTGCAAGGAATTGATCCTGTGATTTCAGCGCAGTCAACAATGCGGGGCCGATGGTTTGCAAGCCCAGCACAACCGAGACCAGTACCGAACCAGAAATCATTGACGGCAACAGGTTGCCGATGTCTGCAACAAACGGGTTCAGCGCCATGCGCAGGGGGTATTTCATCAACATCTTGGTCGGTGGCAGGCCTTTGGCCCGCGCGGTTTCAACGTAAGGTTTGTCCAGTTCGTCCAGCATATTGGCACGCAGGCGTTGCATCATGGCGGCGGCCCCCGAAGTGCCGATCACAAAGGTTGGGATGATCAGATGCAACAGGATCGAGTTCATTTTGGCCATACTCATCGGTTCGCCTTCCATATCCGGGGCCATCAGACCGCCGATCGGTAGGTCTAAATATTTTTGCCCGTAATAGAACAGGATTAGTGCCAGCAGAAAATTGGGTGTGGCTAGTCCCAGATATCCGATAAAGGACGAGGTATAATCGACCCATGTCTGGGACTTTGCCGCTGCTAGAACGCCTAAGGGCAGGGCGACTATATAGACAAACAATACGGCGGCCAGATTGACAAGAACGGTTAGCCACAGGGCTTGACCGACGATGTCAATCACGGGTTGATCAAATTCAAACGACCAGCCAAAATCACCCTGCAACATGCCAGAAAATCCGTAAGGGCCGGGCCATGCGCCGATCCAGATCAGGTATTGTTCAATAAGCGGGCGGTCCAGAGAATACTCGTGTTGCAGAAACTCGGCTTTTGCAACTCCCGCATCTTGACCCGTGGCCTGTAGCTCCATGATTTGATTGGTCAGATAATTCCCCGGTGGTAGATTGATGATGAAGAAAATCAAGGCTGAAACCAACAACAGTGTCAGCAACATGGTTAGCAACCGATAGAGTGCGTAGCGTAATACCATCATTGTGTTACCCCGCTGTCTTCAAAGTAAAACTCGTCCATACGGTGAATGCCAAAATGGGCGCCGGGTTCCCATGCCCAGATCGCATTTTCAGGAACATTGCGCAGCCTGTTTGACACTACTACGGGTTGAGGGGCCTCGGCCAAAACGCTGATGCCATAAACCTGTTCAGCATGGATTTTCAGCATTTTGCGCCAAATGTCCGACCGCACCTTACTCGTGGTGGCGCGATCCCATTCCAGTGATAAATCCATCAATTCTTGCGGTGCGGCCATATCAACTTTTTCGCCGGCCTGCCCCTCGGTTAGAAAATATTGCCCCCATTTGGGCCATGCGAAGAATTCCTGCTGGCGGGGAGCGAGATAAGCCGGTGAAGTGTAGGGCTGCGGAAGGCCGTTATCCCAGCCAAACCAGACAGCGGCCATGGACACACCTGCACCGACACGGCTGCGTAAAATATCGCGATCCAAGGGGCGTACTACCAGTTGCACCCCGATGTCGCGCCAAGTATCAGTGGTAATTTGCAGCGCATTTTCCACCTCTTGGCGTTCACCTGCGGTTTCCACCACGAACAGCATTGGCCGTCCGTCAGGCAAAAGACGGATACCGTCCGCACGTCGCTCGACCAAGCCCATTTCATCAAGTAATGCATTTGCAGCTTTAAGATCATACA
Source organism: Amylibacter sp. (assembly GCA_965261565.1). Lineage (GTDB taxonomy): Bacteria > Pseudomonadota > Alphaproteobacteria > Rhodobacterales > Rhodobacteraceae > Amylibacter. The sequence goes on along the minus strand of OZ253460.1, from coordinate 3,637,134 downwards.
TGGCCCATGCAGCCCGATTGCGGGGGTCGAAAAACGGACTAGCAGGCAGGGCAGTCATGGCACCTTCAGCAGCAAGCCCAAAGTAAAGTGCACGGTTGATCATGCGGCGATCAATCGACATGGATAATGCGCGCCGGAAGCGGACGTCGCGCAATACTTCGCGCCAGACAGGATCGGCAAAATTCAGATTTGGATAGATCGCGATTTGCGAAGCCACACCATTGGCCCATAGGAGCGTTTTATATTTATCACTATCCTTTTCGCCTTTTTTCAGGATTGAAATATCTTTGAAACTCAGGCCACGTGCTTGCAGGTCAACTTCGCCGGCGTTGGCCTTGGCTGCCACCAGACCAGCGCCCACTACCGACATTTCTATCTTGTCGATATAGGGCAGTTGCACTCCTTTTGTATCTATACGGTGGTAGTAGGGGTTGCGGGTGAATATCCGTCTGCTTTTGGTGCTTTTTTTACCAATGACCCATGGTTGTAAAGTGGGCAGGTCGGCATTGTCGAACTTGTACATATTATCGACTTTATTGTGTAGTGATGCCCAACTGCGCACTTTTTTCGTCTTGATTTCAATCTGCAACTGTTCTTCATCGGCAAAATCCATGTGATAACTGTTCAGATAATGCGCTGGCCGGAAAATGAACGGCGGGCGAGCCTGTGCCAGGATTTGCAGGAACTGCGGATTGGGCTTTGACCACTCATAGATAATCGTCAGATCATCAGGAAAGGATACTTGTGGCAACTCGCCCTCAACACGCAGAAATTCCGGCGGGCCGGAAGGCATCAGTTCGTCGTTATTGGCGACATCATCCCACCAGTATTCAAAATCCGCCGAATTGAAAGGTTCGCCGTCTGACCATTTGTGACCTTTGCGCAAATGGAAGGTGAATACCTTGTCATCAACATTTTCATAACTTTCTAACAGGTCGGGTTGCAGCACGTAATCCTGATCATAGATCACAAGTCGCGCATAGCCATAAACCACCATTTGCCGGGTGTCTTTTGAACGTGTGACCATAGTGCGCAATGCGCCGCCCTGATGCCCGAATTTACGGCCTTTGGCTTCCAGATCAACGATCAGGGGTTGCTCGGGGACGCGCTCTGTTATGGGTGGAAGAATACCGGCGATGACTTCGGCTTTGAAAAACTCACATCCCTGAAGCTCGACAGCATATGCGCCATGGGCAAACGTTAGGCCCAAAAGAATCGCACTGTAAAATGACTGTATTTTAGCCATGACACCGCACCATATGGCCGGGTTCCAGCTCCATCAAGGGTGGAATATTGTTGTCGTCGAAGCGGAACTCCTCTGCCCAGGAACTTGAACTTCCCGCTCCCAAAGCCACCAGATTAAGATCAATCGGACGGTTAATGTCAGGCTCTGGCTGGGCTGCGATCAGGGCGCGTGTATAAGGGTGTTTTGGATTTGCAAACAAGGTGCAGGGCGGGGCCTGTTCCACAATCCGCCCCCGGCGCATCACGGCAACTTCGTCGGCAATGCGCGATACTACAGCCAAGTCGTGCGATATGAACAGATAGGACAGGCCGCGCACATCGCGGATTTCTTCCAGCAAATCCAGAATTTGATCCTGAACCGAAACATCCAGCGCCGAAGTCGGCTCGTCACAGACCAGCAATTTTGGATTCAATGTCAGCGCACGCGCAATCGACAGACGTTGGCGCTGTCCACCTGAAAAGGCATGCGGGTAACGGCGCAGCATACTGCCGTCCAGCCCGACTTGTTGCAGTACTTCCAATGCGCGATCCCAGCGTTCGGATTTTGTGCCGATGCCGTGGATGTCCAGTGGTTCTGTTAAGGTGTCGATAATTTGCATGCGCGGGCTTAGGGATGAAAAAGGATCCTGAAACACCATTTGCGCCTGTTTTTGGAACCCTGATCGTTCCGCGCGGTTTAGTGCCTGAACTTCGAAAGGTGTTTGATTTGTTTGTGGGCGAAACAAGACACGCCCGCCTTCGTCCGGCAGTTCCGCACCCAATGCAATGCGTGCGCATGTTGATTTACCGGAACCGCTTTCACCGACGACAGCAAATGTTTTTCCGCGCGCCAATTTCAGATTGATATCACATACCGCTTTGATGATAATTGCCGGTTGCATAGCCGAGGCACTGCGGGCCAGATATGTTTTGGCAATACCCTGCATGTCCAAAATCAAGTCATCATGCGGTGGGGGAGCTATAAATTCATTGGTTTCTGGAATGACGGGGGCGGCTGCAAACAGTTTTTGTGTATAGGGATGCGCGGGCGTTCCCAGAACAAGCTTTGCATCACCTTGTTCCATGATCCGGCCCTTATTCATAACCACAACCTGATCCGCCATATTGGCAACCACCCCCAAATCATGCGTGACCAGTATCACCGCCATCCCGGTTTCTGATTGCAAGTCTTTGATCAGCCCCAAAACCTGAGCCTGTGTTGTTACGTCAAGTGCGGTTGTCGGCTCGTCCGCGATCAGTAGATCCGGTTTTGCAATCATTGCCATTGCGATCATTGCGCGTTGCAGCATGCCGCCTGACATTTCGAACGGGTATGCCACATAAGCCCGTTCCGGATCTGGAAACCCAACACGGTCAAATTGCGCCAGAACATCCTGTTTGATTTTTTGCTTTGAACAGTCGCGGTGTAACTCCAGCACTTCGGACACTTGATGCCCGACTTTGTGAAGCGGTGATAATGATCGCATGGGTTCCTGGAAAATCATCGATATACGATTGCCACGTATTGCGCGGAAACTGCGTTCGTTCAGTTTCAACAGATCAATTTGCGCATCCTGATGGTTAAACATGATCTGGCCAGATCGAATTTGGGCGGCTTTTGGCAAAAGACCCAATATAGCGCGGCAACTTAGCGTTTTACCTGATCCGCTTTCGCCCACTATTGCCAGAGTTTCACCTTTTTCCAATGAAAAGCTGACAGTATCGATTGTAGGTTCAGGCGCGTTGAATTCTATCGTTAGATCCCTGACTTCCAAAAATGCTGCCATTCGTGCCTTGTGCCAAATCAACGATAATACCCGTGTTTCGGATATTTTGGTTATCTGGCATCTCCCTGCATTTGATTATGCAGCAAGTATGTGCTGTTGCAAGTAAAGTTTTCAGAGTTTTCCGTTATCTACCAGTGCTGCCAACCAACTGGATACCCTATCCTTGTTCCGGCTGTTCTTTGTGCTTTTATGCCGCCGTAGAAAATAGTTGGCATGCAGTTTGTATGGATGATCAAACACTTCTATAAGCTTACCGGACTTCAGGTAGCTGTCGATAAACGGCCTTCGCCCCAGAAATATCCCATCCCCGCGTACTGTGGCATCAATTGCAAAAAGCGAGCTGTCCACGGTTAGGCCGCGTGGAACTGCTTGCGTGTCCAGCTTGTTGCCGCGAAACCAGCGGTGCCAGTCGTCTTCATAACCAAGAATATGGATCAGATTATAATCCAGTATTTCACTGGGTTGGGTGGGTTTGCGTTGCATGATATAACCGGGGGCGGCAACGGGTGTGATTTCGCATATCAAAAGCGATTTGACTTGCTGCCCATGATTGCTTTCACTTGATACGAATATTTCCAGATCAGCCTGATTTGCCTGACTGGCTTCGCCTTCTGCATCCAGTGTTCTAATGTGCAGATCAATGTCCGGGTGACTTTCGTGAAACGCCCGCATTTGCGGTGCTAACCACAGGGTAGCAACGCTGGATGTGCATTTTATGGTGACTATTTGATGGGGTCGGTCAGGAAACAATTGATCGGTGACTGTGTCCAGCCGGTCCAATGCCTCGTGCACGGCATATAAATAAGCCTGTCCGGTTCCTGTTAGCGATACGCGGCGGTGGTGCCGTTGAAACAAAGCCTCGCCCAGATATGCTTCCAAATGCAGCATTTGTTGGCTTACGGCGGCTTGTGAAATATTTAGTTCTGTGGCCGCCGAAGAAAAACTTAGCTTTCTGCCAGCGGCCTCAAAAGTGCGCAGTACGTTCAGGCGGGGGCGTCGCATGTCATGCTTTCAAATTAGGTTTACTTATGCAAGTTGGCAGCAAAAGTTGTTTGAGACAAGTGTTTTTTCGGTCTAAGTTTATCGGGAAGCAACAACTGAAAAGAGTGTACAGATGAACTATTTCTCATTTCTGAAAGATGACGAAATCCAGTATGTCCACGACGCATCCCTAGAAATACTGGAAGAAACCGGTCTTATTGTACGCAATGAAAAAGCGCGCAAACGATTTGCAGAACATGGTGCCATTGTTGACCATGAAACCGAGATTGTGAAAATACCTGCAAAAGTGGTTGAAAAATATCGAAAAATGGTACCACCCACGATCACGTTGCGCGGTCGCGACCCTGCCTATGACATCACATTCCCACGCAAACTGCCAGTGATTGCCACGGCAAGCTCCGCGCCCGATATTGTTGACCCCGTCACAGGTATTTGCCGCCGTTCCACATCTGAAGACATTGCGCGTATTGCCCATGTGGTAAATGAATGCCCCAACTTTGATATGTTTTCGATATCAACACTGGCCGACGATGCGCCGAAAGACCAGTTTAGCCTAACACGGTTTTATACAGCTTTGAAGAACTGCGTAAAACCGGTGCGGACATCCGTCTATGATATTCGTGAAGCCAAACAGGTGATCAAGCTGGGCGAACTGATTGCGGGTTCCAAGGAAGCATTTTGGGAACGCCCTTTCATCAATTTTGGTTACTGTGCCGCAGTATCCCCGCTGACGCTGGATTTCGACAGTACCGACACGATGATGTATTTTGCCGAAAATGGTATCACCGCTTATGGCACTATCGCACCGATGGGGGGGCTTAGCACCCCGCTTTCCCTACCGGGGATGCTCACAATTATGAATGCCGAATGGTTGGCAGTGGCTACCTTGGCACAAATGACCAAACCGGGCACTGCCCATATCTACAACTTCCTACCGGTGTTTGCCGACATGCGCGACGGGGCTTATGCGCCCGGTGCAATTGAAATAGGCATGATGAACTCAGCCGTATGTCAGATGGCGCGGTTCTATAACGTACCTGCGGGCGGTTATCTGGGTTTGACCAATTCGAAAGTCGCCGATGCGCAATCCGGCTTTGAGAAAGGTATGTCGCCACTGATGGGGGCCTTGTCGGGGGCAGATTTCATCGTGATGGGCGGCTTGCAGGATGCTTTGATGTCGTTCGACTTCGGCCAGCTTCTGATCGACAACGAAATCGCTGGCATGGTAAAAACTGTGCGCAGTGGTTTCGGGTTTTCAAAAGAAGCTGTGGCTTTGCAAGAGATTAAGGATACAGGGCCGGCGGGCATGTTTGCGGATAATCCGTCAACGCTGGAGAATATGCATACTGCAACGTTTATGCCGGAGCTGGCGGATCGGAACTTGCGCGAGAAATGGGAGTTGGATGGCTCTTCAACTATACATCAACGGGCCTTGAATAAAGCATTGGAAATCCTTTCGACACCGAATTCTGTGGCGTTTGATAAATCGATTGACGACCGTATCAGAGCTGAATTTGAAGGTCTTGTTGCGGGCGATTCCAAACCGCAAGAAGGTTGGAACCGCATTGAAATCGGCTCTAATGCGCCGGTGCGTGAACGTCGCGTTAACCGCCGCCGTCAAAAGGCTTGAAACACATGAATGCTACATTTCCCACAAGTGCCGAAATTGTCATTATCGGCGGTGGCGCGATCGGTACTTCGATTGCCTATAATCTTGTAAAGCAAGGTGCGCGCGATGTGGTTTTGCTGGAAAAATCCAAACTGACTGAAGGGGCCACATGGCACGCGGCGGGGTTGGTGGGGCAGTTCCGGTCACAGCAAAATCTGATGAAGCTGATGAGTGACAGCGTTAAGCTGTTCGATACGCTGGAAACCGAAACAGGCCAAAATCCCAGTTGGCGCAAAGTGGGTAGTATGCGGATTGCGTCCAGCAAAGACCGTTGGGACGAGTTATTGAAATCCTACTCGGCGGCGCAAGCTGTTGGTTTTGAAATGAACATGCTGACCCCGAAAGAGGCGTTGGAAATTTATCCTCTTATGGCGGTTGATGATCTGATCGGGGCCGCGTTTATCCCAGATGACGGGCATATCGATCCGAATTCTTTGACTTATGCTTATGCCAAGGGTATCCGCCAAAACGGCGGGCGGATTATTGAAGGTGTGATGGTTAATGACCTTGTGCGCAAAGGCCGTCGCATCACCCACGTGGTTACCGATCACGGTACGATTGAAGCGGGCATGGTGGTCAATGCTGCTGGCCTGTGGGCGCGGCAAGTCGGTTGGATGGCTGGTGTTGAAATCCCTGCGGGGGTGGTTGAGCATCAGTATCTTGTGACCGAGAAAACCAGCGATATCCCTGGCGATCTACCTGCATTCCGCGACCCAGATGGCGGTTATTACGCCAAGCCAGAGCCGGGCGCTTTGGCGATTGGCGGTTGGGAAAAAATCACCAATAAGGTCAATCCGAAAGAAGGCTTTCCGTGGGAGTGCGAACGGCACTTGTTTGATGGCGATATGGATCGTTTGGAAGAATTTCTTGAACCCGCAATGGCACGCCTGCCGATTTTGGGTGAATTGGGTATCCGCACTATCGTCAACGGCCCGATCCCGATCTCGCCTGATGGCGAACCGATCATGGGTATGGTGCCGGGGTTGGATAATTTCTTTGCTGCCTGTGCCTTTACCTCTGGTATAGCGGCATCTGGCGGGGCAGGTATTGCGGCGGCAAATTGGATATTGCACGGTGATGCGGGGCTTGATCTGTGGGCCTTTGATATCCGCCGGTTCGGGCCACTGCACGCGGGGCAGAAGTTCTTGCATGATCGCGCGGTGGAAAGTTATGCGCAATATTATGCGATCCATTGGCCGGGTGAGGAAATGGAAAGCGCACGCGCCGTACGCCGCAGCCCGCTTTATCAAACCCTGAAAGATCAGGGTGCTGTGTTTGGTGCAAAATTCGGTTGGGAGCGGGCCAACTGGTTTGCCCATGGCGATATCGCGCAAGAAGATAAATTCGGTTTTGACCGCCCGGGTCAGTTGGAAACCGTGGGGCGCGAGCATAAACTGGCCCGCGAGGGTGCAGTTCTGATCGACATGTCTTCGTTCACCAAATTTGAAATCAGCGGCAAAGACGCTTGCGCATTTTTGCAATATCTGGCGGTGGCCAACGTGGATAAACCAGTGGGTGGTGCCACCTATACGCAGCTGTGTAATGAACGCGGCGGGATAGAGGCCGATGTCACGATTATCCGCCGTGCGGGTGATTGCTTCTGGCTGATCACAGGTTCTGCCCTTGGGGTTCGGGATCGTGACTGGATTGACCGTAATAAGGTTAACTTTAACGGGGCGGTGCAAATCAGAGATATTACGTCAGCCTATGGTGTGCTCAATGTGGCAGGCCCTTTGGCGCGTAAAGTGTTGGAAAAAGCTACCGATGCAGATGTCAGCAATGACGGGTTTGCATTCATGTCCACCCGCGATATTCGCATCGGTTATGCCCCCGCACTGGCCTACCGCGTGACTTACATCGGTGAGTTGGGCTGGGAATTGTATGTTCCGACTGAGTACATGGCCTATGCCTTTGAATTGCTGCAAGAGGCAGGCAAAGAGTTTGATCTGGTCAACGTGGGCTACCGCGCCATTGATAGCTTGCGTCTTGAAAAACGCTATCTGGCATGGGGTGTGGATATTACGCCCGATTACAATCCTTATGAGGCTGGTTTGCAGTTTCTGATTGATTGGAACAAAGGCGATTTTATCGGACGGAATGCTTTGGCCAAGATAAAAGAACATGGTGTAGCCCAGAAACTGGTCTGTCTTGCGCTTGATGACCCTTTGCATGTCTTTGGCGGTGAAGCGATACTGGCGGACGGTAAAGTCGTTGCACAAACCACCAGTGGTAATTTTGGCTATTCTGTCGGCAAGTCTTTGGTGTTGGGGTATCTGCCAGTTGAAGCGTTGAAAGCGGAAATTTTTGAAGTAAACGCTTTTGGTAAAAACAGTACAGCCAGTTTGGTTAAATCCGCTGCCTATGATCCTGCACGTAAAAAGATATTGTGCTGATTACCGCTTGAAAGGTGTATGCAAAGCCCGCTCGACCAATTCCAGGCGGTCCTGCCCGTAGAACATATCACCCTCGACGAAATAAGTGGGTGAGCCAAAAACGTTACGCCCGATCGCCTCATCGGTATTGGCTTGATGGATGGCTTGAATTTCAGGTGATAATGCGGTGTCCAGCAGTGGATTTGGGGCTAGCCCTACTGATTTTCCTATGTGATGCAGCGTTTTCACATCTGCAATATCCGCATCATTGCGCCAGTGCGCTTGCAGAATGGCAAACGACAGCGCATCAACATCGGCACCCTGTTCAATGGCGGCGATTAACATACCGTTTGACAGATCAAGTGGGTTGTCGTGATGTGTTGGGCGGTAATCAATGATTGGCATATCCCGCAGTTCGGCCCAGCGGGCAATCTCGCGGGCAAAAAAATAATCAACATGCGCTTGCGTCCGTCCCGCAAAAGATGCCCCACCTGCCGCTTCAATCACAGGGCTTAAGGCGATCGGACGATGGCGCAAAACGCGCCCATTGGATTTACATATATCTATGATCTTTTCTGCGCCGATATAAGCAAAAGCGGAATGAGCCGAGTAGAAGTATTCGATATAAGACATGTAGGTATTTTGGAGCATACGGAATATAAAATCAATGTGATTGCTTTGATGTTTTCGGTGATGGAAAGTAGATATTAATCGGGCACCCATGATAATATTTCATATTATTACTTTCAATGTCTGTAGGAAAACATCTTACGATTCACGCAAGGGTAAGTTACAATAAATTATCACTTGTTTAGTGAGGTAAGCTTATACACTGAAACCGGTAACCATTTATGAGGATAAGCTTCAAAATGGACACCAAGCCTGGTAATTTGCCACAGAATGAAAAAGTCACAATTGAGTTTGAAATGGCTGGAGGTTTTTCAGTTAATCGCACGAACCGGTTCGGTACGGGATGTTGCCGTTGAAACTGGTTTATCGATCAGCACAGTATCGCACCATTTACGCAGCTTGGAAGATCATCTGGGTACCTCATTGATTAATCATAAACTTCGGCCCATGGTTCTCACGCCAGCTGGAAATATTTTTCTTCGTGATACCCAAGAGGCACTTCGATTGTTACGCAAGGCCGAGATCGAGGTAGTATCCGGTAATATGATTGAAGTTCCCAGTCTGCGTCTTGGGCTATTGGAAGATTTTGACAGCGAGATTGCACCGGAACTTGCCCTGATACTGTCTGCTGGAATGAAGAATTGCGCATTTTCCCATTATACCAGACCAAGCCATGAAATTCTCAGTCTCTTGCGCGAAGGCAAGATCGATGTTGGTTTGGCTACCAAGTCGGTGGATGATGTCCTTGATCTGGTTGAATATCCGATCTTGCGTGACCCGTTTGTACTGGCAGTGCCCGCACGGCACCAAGGATCACCAATTGACTATCTTTCGGAAGCTAATGACCTGCCGTTTCTACGTTATAGTCATAGTCAAATCATCGGTAGGCAGATCGAAGCGCAGTTGCGGCGGCTAAGGGTTTCCTTGCCAAACCGATTTGAGATGGAAAGCAACCAATCAATCATGGGGATGGTGGCAGAGGGTGGCGGTTGGGCCATCACCACACCAATGAATTTCATACGTGCAAAACGATTTCATAAAGATATTGAGTTGCACCAATTCCCCAGTAAAAACTTTGCCCGCAGTTTATCAGTTTTTACCACAGAACAATATGCACAAAACGTTTCGCAATTGATTGCGGATAATCTGCGTCGTTTGATCCAAATTCGGGCAATAGAGCCGATTGTCGCAATGTTTCCCTGGTTGGAAGATGCTTTTATCCTGCTGCCCGAGCGGGCTATCAATACAGAATATTGAATTTGCTGCGAATAGCTGCGTCCTGTGATGTGTCAAGGTAAGATGGATGATGCGCGGCTAGAATGTCTTTTGCTTTTTCGCGCGCCATAGACCAAGCATCCGGCGCCCCTTGTTCTTCCCACGTTATTGGTGCGTTCCTATCAGCTAGCGTCGGATAAAAATAATCCCTTTCCATTGCTGCAAGCGTATGTGCGCCACCCAAAAAATGTCCTTCACCTAATACTGCTTCGCAAATAGCGTCAAAACCCAGGTTTTCGTCTGTCACTTCTACCCCACGTAAAATCCGGTAGGTATTGGAATGCATTTCATCATCTAGCACAAAAGCTTCAAAGCTGGCCCCAAGAAGCGACGCGGTCATGCCTGAGCTTTCATAAATCAAATTTCCACCGGCTAGGGCCGCAGCAAGCGATGTTATTGCTTTTTCAACACCATATTGAGCATCAATGGCCTTGGCGTCTGTCATAGAGGCAGCAACCCCTGATGGTAAACCCAGCCAGTTTGACAGCTGCGCCGATGCTGCATTCAAAACAGCTATTTCACCACCTGCGCCGGCAAATGCGCCAGTGCGCAGGTCGACCACCAGCGGCCAGTTCGAAAATACCATGGGATGCCCAGGCTTGAGCGCGTGAACCATTAATAGACTTGCAAGCGTTTCCGCAAGTGATTGCGCAAGAAAACCGGCTAATGAAGCGGGTGCCGTTGCACCGGCCTGAGCCGCGGTGATGCAGGAAATCGGTATATTATGCCTGATGCATTCGAATACAACATCAACAGCATCTTCACCGTAACGCATAGGCGAAATCACAGGGCTGATATGTGCTTTAACAAACGGTCGACGGGAAAATTCCCCATCTCCACCTGCTGCAATATCGAACATTTTAACAATGGGGTCGACAGAACTTGCAAATGTGAATGATGTGGCAACTGGTTTTGTCGTGTTTTTTAACAATGCATAGGCTGTGTTAACATCAAGATCAAAATTGTCGGGAACATCGGTTGCGACACAACAACGGGTAAACCAAGCGACATTATCAAGCGTGTCTTGAAGTCGGGTGAAATCATGTAAATCTTTTAGCGTTGAAGGCCGATAAAGCCCTGTGCCAATGTCCAAAGTTTGTACCGCTGCACCGCCAGTGCCAAAATATACCTTCTTTCTCCCTATCTCTATGGACCGGGAATTGTCCCGGCCGTGCAGTACAAAAGTTTTTGCAGCCTGATCTATCGCCGCTTCCACTAGTGTTTTGGGAAATAAAATACGCCCATTGCCATTATCCATTGCACCTGATGCAATTAATTTTTCTGACAGTTTGTTCGGAACCTCACCCATTCCCAACTCAGACAGTAATTTCAAAGCGGTATCATATATATTTTTGAGATCTGTTTCACTTAAGGGTCGGTACTGACCACCCAATTGTCCCGGCGGACATGGATTGATCTCTGGCTTGGCTGCACGTTTGGCAATGCGCGCACGTCTTCCCGAGCGTTTAGGCACTGAAGTTCGTTGTTTCATATAACCTTCCTATCAGGCAATCGGATATCATCGGATAAATCTTCTGGCCCGCAAAGAGCAAGTTTCATTCGGTGTGTTCGAAAAAATAAGATCATGGTTTCGATTTTTTAGAATAAGTTGTGCTGTAGTTGACCAAGCGTATGCAAATTTGCTCCTTTATGCGGGACTCATAGCTGGAGCTACAAGATGAAATCCCGTACCAAAGTTGTTGTGATCGGCGGCGGCATTGCCGGATGTTCAACTCTCTATCACCTGACACAGGAAGGTTGGACTGATGTGGTTCTTATTGAGCGGAATGAGCTGACTTCCGGTACAACATGGCATTCTGCAGCACAGGTGGCAAATTTTGGGATGAATCAGACGATGGTTGGCCTGAAAACTCACTCAATCAATCTTTATAAGGCACTATCAGAGGATCCTGAATACCCGATCAATTATCATCACGCTGATGGCGGTATACGTCTGGCAAATACTGAAGCGCAGATGGAAGCCTATCGCCACTTTGCATCAATGGCGCGTGGCATGGGTGTGGAATTTGAGGTTATTGATGCAGCCGAATGCGCCAGGCGTCATCCGCTGGTTTCAAAAGACAATCTGCTTGGTGGTTTGTGGGATCCGCTGGATGGAGATATTGATCCGGCACAATTGTGTCAGTCTCTGGCAAGGCGGGCCCGGAAATCTGGGGCGGAAGTTTACCGTAATACACCTGTTACTGGATTGAAGCAGCACAAGGACTATAGCTGGACTGTGGAAACTGAACACGGTGATATTGACTGCGAGATTGTAGTCAATGCCGGAGGTTATCGGGTCAATGAGGTTGGCCAGATGATGGATGTGCACCATCCGGTTGCATCCATGGAGCATCAATATTTTCTGACGGAACCGATCAAGGCAATCGAAGAGGCCGGTCACCGCATGCCTTTATTGCGCTGTCCGATTTCGGACTATTATTGTCGGCAGGAAAAAAATGGTTTGCTTGTCGGGTTTTATGAACAGGATTGTAAAACTTGGGGAATGGACGGGATCGATCCCAACTTTGTAAACGCACTTTGTCCCGATGATCTGGATCGGGTGGGTGATGTACTGGAAGGGGCATTTGCACGCATGCCTGCCTTGATGGATGTCGGTATCCATACGATCATTAATGGCCCGATTACGTACACGATAGACGGCGCGCCGCTGGTCGGCCCTATCCCTGGCAAACGGAACGCCTATTGTATTATCGGTTTGCGTGCTGGCCTTGGAGAAGGCGGAGGTCATGGCTGGTTGCTTGCCCAGAAAATCGTTCACGGAGAGGCGTGCTATGACACATGGTGCATTGATCCCAGACGTTTCACGGGCCATGCAAATGTCGAGTTGACTGCATTAAAAGCAGTTGAAGACTATCAAAATGAATTTCGCTTTCATTACCCTCACGAGCATCGCCCTGCCGGTCGTCCAATGAAAACAACGCCATTGACGCCAGTTCTGGCAGCAGAAGGTGCCGAATTTACCGTTGTCAATGGTTGGGAAAGAATGGAATACATCAAGCCTTCAGCAGATTTCCATCCTTCACTCAGTTTCCGCTTTGATGAGGTCTTTGACATTGTCGCAGCAGAGGTTGCCAACGTACGCGACAATGTTGGCCTTACAGAGGTGAGCGGGTTCAACCGATATGAACTGACGGGTAGTGGTGTTCATGATTTCCTGGACCGCATGCTCTGCGGGCGTGTTGCCCGCAAGGCTGGCAAAGTGGGGCTTGGGTATCTTTTGAACCACAAAGGAATGCTAAAGGGTGAGGCAACGATCGCCAATCTTCCTGATGGAAGGGTTTGGTATGGTTCAGCCGCTGCAGCTGAATTTCATGATATGGACTGGTTAATGCAGCATGTTAGGCTAGTTGAAGATGTGCATATTAGTTCGTTAACAAACGAGCATACAATCTTAGTGCTGGCCGGGCCGAAAGCGCGCGGCGTAATGCAGGCGGTCAGTCGCGATGACTGGTCAAAAGAAGCATTTCCATGGCTTTCGGTGCGCAGCTGTTTTATCGGTATCGCACCCTGTGTTGTGATGTCAGTTAGCTTTTCCGGTGAACTTGCTTACGAAATCCATGTACCAAACAATCAGTTATACGCAGCATATCTGGCACTTAGGAAAGCTGGTGAGGCATATAAAATGATGTTATTCGGGTCAAGGGCAGTTGAATCCATGCGGCTTGAAAAAGGTTACTTGCATTGGAAGGCTGATATACTGACAGAATTTGATCCATTTGAAACAGCACTTCATCGTTTCGTCAAGATGGACAAAGACGCGTTTATTGGCAAAGCGGCACTGGCAACTCGCCTAGCCAACGGGCCGGCCAAAAAACTGGTGACACTCGATGTTGCATGTACACATGCACCTGCACATGGCGGGGCATCCGTGATGAAGGATGGCAAGGTCGTTGGCACTGTAACGTCGGGTGATTGGGGGCACAGGGTAGGAAAAAATTTGGCTTATGCCTTCTTGAACACTGATTTTTCCCGAACCGGTGACGACGTTGCAATAGATATTCTAGGTAAACCAGTGCCTGCCAAAGTAATCCCATCCGGACCTTATGATCCGGAATATAAGCGAATTAGGTCGTGAAACGGCAACGCAAATCTTTTATCATCTAAGTCATTGAAATATTGGTAGCGGGAGACCGCTACCGCCTGTCTCCCCCGACTGAAAACAAAGCAATTTTTGTGTTTACAGTTTGATACCAACAAGAACGTGAATAGTCCCTTAGATCAATTGTATCGGAAATGGTTTCATTGTAAGCGGTGTCCCGTTGGCACCTAGACTTCATAATTCCATGGGAGCAGTGCTTTAATGTCACTTTGCTTATGTCCATTTATGATGGCGGTAAGGATGCCGGAGATATAGCGGTGCGGTTCCACGGCGTTCAATTTGCAGGTTTCGATCAAGGATGCGAGCATGGCCCAGTTCTGAGCACCGGCCTCGTGGCCAGCGAATAGAGCGTTTTTACGGTTTAGGGCAAATGGGTCGGATGGTGCGTTCCACAGCATTGCTGTCCATCTCGATGCGCCCGTCGGAGATAAACAGGTTCAGGCCATCCCAATATTTTGCGATGTATTTAAGGGCTTCACCAGTTGGGGATTTGACCGAGACCTGCGTGCGGCTGTGGGTCAGCCATTTTCTAAATGCTTCCAGCTTTGGTTTCGTGCGTTCAATGCGTGCCACAAGGCGGGCGTCGGCAGACTGGTCTTTGATGTCGGCCTCTATCCTGTAGAGGGCGGCAATCTGTTTCAGACCCTCCTGTGCAATCGGGGCGGCACTGGCTTTGGCCACGTCATAGAGCTTTCGCCGCGCATGTGCCCAGCAATAGGCCAGTTGCACATCCTGACTGACACGCTTGAGCAAGCGGTTGTAACCTGCATAGCCGTCCACTTGCAGAATACCACCAAAGCCCTGCAAAATATCATCCGCATATTTACCTGCCCGCCCCGGTGCATAGGTGAAGGCGACCCCGGGCGAAGCGTCTCCATCCCAAGGCCGATCATCACGAGCCAAGGCCCAAAAGTATCCGGTTTTGACCTTCTTTCGCCCCGGATCCAGCACCGGAGCTGTGGTTTCATCCATGAACAACTTGGACGATTGCTTGAGGTTAGCCAGCAGGTAATCATAAACCGGCTTCAGCTCATATGCTGCTTTACCGACCCAGGATGCCAAGGTGGAACGATCCAGATCAACGCCCTGTCGCGCATATATTTGTGACTGGCGATACAGCGGCAAATGGTCAGCGTATTTGGAAACAATCACGCTGGCCACGGTTGCCTCGGTCGGCATACCACCTTCAATCAGTCGGGGCTTTGCCGGAGCCTGCACAATGCCCACTTCGCAGGAACGACAAGCATATTTAGGGCGGCGGGTAACTATCACACGGAATTGCGCAGGGATAATGTCGAGCCGCTCAGAGGTGTCTTCACCAATGATGTGGCGTTCCGCCCCACAACTGCATTGGGTGTCTTCTGGCTCGATTACCTCTTCAACGCGCGGCAAATGTTTGGGTAAATGGCCACGGTTGGATTTACGCGGTTTGCCCGGGCGCAAAGCAACATCTGCATCCCGCTCCGCATGAATGGTCTCAATAGCTGTTTCAATATCCTCAAACGCCAATTCGTATTGGCTTGGATCAACCTTCTCTGATTTTGCCCCGAACAACGCTCGTTTGAAGTCTGCAACAAGCTTTTCCAACCGCGCATTCTGATCCTGCTGACGCAGGACAATCGCCTTCAAAGCAGCAATATCATCAGGAAGATCGGCGGCATTCGTCATGCCCGGTTGTTACCAAATCCAACCCGTAATTACCTGTCTAAACGCTGTTGTGATTCACTCTGCCGCAGTCGGTGGACGCACCTCCAAAGCATGGACTTTGCGCCAATCCAGCCCAGCAAAAAGCGCTTCGAACTGTGCATGGTTAAGCCGCATCATGCCGTTGGAAATAGCAGGCCATTTAAACACGTGCTCTTCCAGTCGCTTATAGGCCATCACCAAACCGGACCCGTCCCAATACAGCAGCTTCAGCCGATCCGCCCGCTTCGAGCGGAACACATAAACGGTGCCGGTGAATGGATCCTTGTGCAGATGGTTCTGCACCAACGCTGCCAGACCATTATGGCCCTTGCGAAAGTCCACAGGTTCTGTCGCCACAAATATCCGCAGCCGGTTGGACGGAAAGATCATGCGGTGGCATTCAGGGCGCGCGCAATCTCGGCAATCCGGCTCGCCAGTGTTGCCACATCCAGCCGCACTATCACCTCGCCCCGGATCACATCCAGCGTGCCGCAGGCAACCGGTGTATCAACACCGCTTTCTTCCTGCAAAACCAGGGGCGCAAATCCCACATTCTCGGATACCGCTGGCAAAACCAGCTTGCCTTCACGCGCTTGACGCCGCCATTCAGATAGATGGTTCGGTTGCAAATCATACCGACGCGCAACCGCGTTCACGGTCGCACCTTCAACCAGCGTCTCCGCCACGATCCGGCCCTTCAAATCATCCGGCCATCGCCGCTGGCCCCGAGGGCCGACGATCAAATCAATCTCACTGATAAACTCCGCTGAGTGCTCCATGGAGAAACTCCTTTCCAAACTGCAAGAAAGAACTGAATCGCAGATCGCGACCTCAAGCGTAAGGTGGGACCGGGACAACGCTTACCATTGGCCAGGGTTAAAAGCCGTGATCATGGTTGAGTACAAGCGTGAAACCAAAAATCATGCTAAAACTGTACCGCAATTTTACATCGCTTCTGTGTAACCGTTGTTTAGGCCCCACCTTTTTTCTTCTGCCGTAATCTGCGATTCCTGTGACAATGTAGAATTGCTTAGGAGATTATCGTGGGAGTACATCGGGAGCTACGGATGGAGTCCGTTGCTGGTTATGAGGTTTTGGTTGGGGCTGACGGCAAACGTCGCTGGCCGGACGTTGTGAAGGGTCATTTGGTTGCAGAGACGCTTGTTTCTGGCGTTACGGTGAACGAGGTGGCCCGGCGGGTTGGAATATGCGTGTCGTTCTTGGGATGCAGGCGTTGTGCAAGCCCCCGCCAAACCGCACCTGATTGAAGGCGGCATGCCAACCGAGGCAACCATCGCCAGCGTGATTGTATCGAAGTATGCGGACCACTTGCCATTGTATCGCCAGTCACAAATTTACGCGCGGCAGGGTGTTGATATTAATCGCTCCACATTGGCATTCCGGGTTGGCAAAGCCGCCCACGAGCTGAGGCCCGTGCATGAGGCTTTGTTGGCACATCTAAAAACATCCTCCAAACTCTTTATGGATGAGACCCCTGCGCCCGTCCTTGATCCCGGACGCGGTAAAACCAAAACCGGATACTTCTGGGCACTCGCCCGAGATGATCGTGCATGGAATGGGCCAGAACCGCCGGGTGTGGCCTTCACCTATGCGCCAGGACGCGCGGGCAAACATGCCGTCGAGATATTGCAGGGCTTTGAGGGCATTCTGCAGGTGGATGGTTATGCAGGATACAACCGCGTGCTTGATCCCAAAACCAATGCGCCCATTCAACTGGCGTATTGCTGGGCACACGCACGTCGCAAATTGCACGAGCTAACGCACAACAATGTAGCCCCGATTGCCGAGGAAGGCCTCAAGCAGATCGCCGCCCTTTATCGCATCGAGGCTCAAATGCGCGGTGGGTCTGCCAATGAGCGTCTTGCTATGCGACAGGAAAAGAGCACCCCAAAGATAATTGCCTTCAAGGCATGGCTGGATCA
Source organism: Amylibacter sp. (assembly GCA_965261565.1). GTDB lineage: Bacteria > Pseudomonadota > Alphaproteobacteria > Rhodobacterales > Rhodobacteraceae > Amylibacter. Next base: position 3,619,423 of record OZ253460.1, on the reverse strand, counting down.
CGCCAGAACACAAGTGTCAGTCAAATCCCCAACGGGAGCGGCACTCAAGTACATTGCCAAATACTGGGACGGCCTAATCCTGTTTCTAAACGACGGGCGCATCGAGATGGACAGCAATGCTGTGGAACGCACCATCCGACCCATTTGCGAACGGTTAGTCATTATACACCTCCTTCTTAAGTGGTTGAAAACATTGAAAGCTGTGGCTCATCGGCATCGCGACACGGGGCTGCCTTCCGGTTGATTGCCTGTTGAACCCTGTCGGATTTAAGATCGTCGACCTTGATTTGGTAAGGTGCGCCGTCGACAACTTGATTTGCCGGCAAAATCCCCTCTTTTATGAGCCTTCGGATCACATGGTTAGTCACACAGAGTTCCTTTGCGGCTTCGGTCATAGTGCGCCACGGGCCGTTCTTGTCCGCTGATAAGTAGCCGTTGATGTTATTCACTCGCCGGATGGAAGACAAGCGCTTGGCGTTCCAAGTCTTTCCCTGGCCAGTCCGGATGCCCATGCGATTCAATGAAGCGGCAATTGACTCGTCTGACCAACGTCCTGACATCTCGCGGATAATAGAAAGGGCATCATCGCTCGTTTTGGCACCGTGTTCACCTGTCTTGGGCTTTTTTGTCCTGAGTTCCGTATGCCGTCCACCCTTCCAGTGGACGACAAGCACTATCTCGCCAGTAGCTTCGTCGATATCGGCCACGATGTCTTGATCAAACTCCGGAGCAACTGTTGGCGGACGCGCATGGTCACCGCAGGTGCGTCCCACGCGGCCTGCAGATCCTGTGCCAGGTCACTCAACAGATCAACGTCAACGTTTTCCGGTGCCTCCAGAGTTTCTGTCAGGCGCTGCTGGAATGCCTGAACCCGTGCGAGGGTCTCTTCCCAGCGTTTCTCCAGTTCTGACGCAATCAGGCGGTTCTCAGGATCGCAGGCGGCATAGCGGCGTTCCGCAAGCGTCGCATCGTACTGTGCCTGTTTCAACTCCAGTTCGACAACAGATCGCCGGTCATTCTCAACGTTTGTCATGAGCGTTTGTGCCTCAATCGCGGCGTCAATTGCAAGCGGAGCCACGGCCTCAAGAACGGATGCGGCCACCAGCTTTTCTGCGCGCGCACCGCCAAATGTAAAGCACCTTTTCTGACCCAGCAAAAGGTTAGGGTTATCGCAGCGATAAACCGGGCGAGGTTTACGACCCGTGTAAACAACATGCAAACGCCGCCCACATCTCGCGCAGGACATAAGTCCAGCCAGGAGAGCACCGCCGCCACGACCGGATTTAACCCCGCCAGCCCGCCCGAACGTATTCTTCGCCAACTGGGCTTGATTGCGTTCATAATCCTCCCAACCGATATAACCGTCATGGTGGTCACGTATGACCACATCCCAGTCTTCAGGTGATTTGCGGTTCTTGTAGGTAACATGGGGGCGACCTTCCCGGATCTCAGTCTTCCGACCCGTCTTACCATATGCATAAACACCGGCGTAAAAAGTATTTTTCAAAACCCCAATCACATTGCGATATCGGATTGGGTGCCATTCGAATGAGGTCAATCGAATGCCATCCGATGGACGAGGATAATGTATACCCTGATCCGCCATTGAGAGAAGAACCTGCCGGGCGCTGCCAAGCTCCCGGAATCTTGAGAAGATTGAGCGAACCACTTCCTGGATTCGCAAATCCGGATCAAAAAAGATTCCAGCATCTCGGTCCCAAATGTATCCCATGGGCGGTGTGTAGCGCAGCTCTCCCCGCCGGGCTTTTGCCCGCGCCGCCTCCAGCATGCGGGTTCTCAGGATGCTCAGTTCAAACTCGCTAATGCTACCCTTCATGCCCAGAAGAAGCCGATCATTGGGGTGGCGGGGATCGTACACGCCATCACAATCGATGACCCGTGCCTCAACCATGCCGCAAATCTCCAGGACATGATGCCAGTCGCGGCCATTCCGGGCGAGGCGTGATATCTCCAGGCAGAACACAGCACCAACCCCGCCTGAGCAGAGGGCCGCAACTAACTTCTCAAAGCCAGGGCGTTTAGCACAACCGCTGGCGGATATACCAAGATCATCATCGATTACATCGACCATCTTGAAACCATAGGTGCGGGCCGTCTCGACCAGATCGTATTGCCGACGCTGGCTCTCCAGGTTGGTCATGACCTGACTCTGTGTTGATTGCCGGACATAAACGACTGCGCGACGCTGCAAGATGGTTGCAGGCAATGCCTGGGTGATGGTGAGATCATTGTTCATTTGCCTCTACCTCCAGTTTGATATCCGCTGCCGCCAGCAGCAGTTGGGCTAGCACCAGCATCATCTGGTCGCGTTCGCTGTCGGTCATGCTCGTCGTCACACTCGGTTGAAATGGCAGAGAAAGCTGCACTTGCTTGATAATCTGTAGCGGGATCATGCCCGACCTCCTTTGATGAGTCGTCCTCATCAAAGCTTCGCCGAAATCCGCGCGTTAACAGAATCTTATGCAATTCCAGAAGACCTGCTACTGAAACAAGTGGCGGCCCAAGGGTCATTGTTTGGCAAATGGATGCGTCCAATATCCACGAAGGTGCCATGATCGCTATACCGGCATCACGCTCCATCGCGATGAAGTCTCCATCGCCACGCTTGTAACTCCGGTAGACACTTACGTCTGAATCAAAATATGCATGCCATCTATAATGGACCCGGCAAATTGAACCGACATGGGCAGAATGAACGGGAACTGGCCCTAAACCGTAAAAACGCTCTATTCGCTGGCCACGAGGCCGGTGCTCAGAACTGGGCCATGCTCGCATCCTTGATCGAAACCTGCAAATTGAACGCCGTGGAACCGCACCGCTATATCTCCGGCATCCTTACCGCCATCATAAATGGACATAAGCAAAAGCACATCGAACAGCTGCTACCTTGGAACTTCAAAACCTGAAGCAACGCTTACGCTTCTGTTGATGGTGGAGCTGAATACATGTTGAAATACGTCCGCAGTCATTGGCAGATCGAAAACTGCGTACACTGGGTCATGGACGTCACATTCAGGCAAGACGAGTGTCGTATCAGAACCGGTAATGCAGCCGCAAACTTTGCCACTATCACACACGCAGCAATGAACCTACTGGGCAGTGCTTCAGGGAAAATCAGCCTCCCACAAAAAAGGCATTCCGCAGCTTGGGATGACGACTACATGGAGAAAATTATCCGACAATAACGTTCAGTCGATTCCCCTGAATAGCAACCAATGCGATTATGAAGGCTTTACCTGTAAATCGAATGTAACAGAAAGCTTTGAGCAACATGACGAGCTTGTTCAAAAGTATAATAATCTGCCGGGTAAGCAACCACAGAAGGGGCTTTCTTTGACGCTTACAGGAAATCTTCAGCACCAAATATTGAATCAGACAATACCCATTTCTGCAAACCCGCAGTGCTATTCATGCGATACCCCTGACCTTTAAATTTTGCGGAACCATGCAAGTAAAGGCAGGAACACAAAATACATTGTAATACCATAAATTGCGGCGGGCAGTGAATAAGCCGTGAAGCCCGCTGCAGCCCCGGCAATAAGTGTTGCAACCGTAATACCGAGCGTCGAGTTCTGGATGCCGGTCTCAATGGCAATGGTCTTCATTTCACTTATGTTTAGGCCTACAGCTTTAGCGGTCAAACAACCGACAGTAAGAAGTACAATGTTCAAAGTAACCAAAGCAGGTGCAAGTGTCGTCAGGTTTTCAATGAATGTGTCCCAATTGGTGGCAACAGCAGCAATAACGATGACAACAAATAAACCCGTAGAGATATTACTTAAAATAGCTTCTGCACGATCAGCAGCAGCTTTTAACACGCGGCGGAATGTTAAGCCTAGTAAAACGGGTAGGGTGCTTATCAAAAACATCTTGATGGCGATGTCCGTGACATTAACAGGTTCTGCATCAGTGCCCATAAAATGTGAAACAGCCAAGGCTAAAAAGAATGGAAAGGTTAAAATGCTTGCCAAACTGATAACGGCTGTCAGAGAAACGGACAAAGCAACATCTCCTTTGGCCAGCCGTGTTAAGATGTTACTTGTCACACCCCCCGGGCAGAATGATAAAATCATAAAGCCGACAGCCAACTCTTTTGTAATGCCAAAGACCATGATTACGATAAATGCCATCATAGGTATAATCAGGACTTGGTTCACAGCCCCCGCACCAAATGATAATGGCTTTTGCAAAACACGTCCAAAGTCAGCGAAAGTAAGCCCTAAGCCTAGCGAAAACATGATAAATGCCAGCGATAACGGCAATACAACGCTAATAAGAATGTCCACTTGATATCTCCCGATTTCCCTTGGGTGACCTTATGCTGGTATTACGTTTAAATCTATAGCCCTATGCATTATAAATTGAGTATGAGAAATATTAAAAAAGCGTTCAACAGATATGTCTTTTGTTGGCGTGTGCCGGAAGCACACTGAACACACAGCTTGCAGTCAGATATAGAGTAGACTAGCGGTTCTAAAAATAAAACCCAACATGCAAGCCCTGACATTTGACGTTTACGGCACCCTTAGAGCGTTTTGCCTTAATATTGAATTCCAATTCGCTGCCTCTGCGCCGCAAAAAGCGGCTTAGAACGCGATTTGTAATATTTGAAGCCTCAACAAAAAGGCAAAACGCTTTATTGATTGGGAAAGCGGCATGGTCATGGAATTAAAACCCCTGATCGACAAAGTGAGTCGCACTTTATCTCGTGACGAAATTCTGGAAGCACATGCCAAAGATACATCCAATCCTATAAATACATTCATGTCGTTGTCCTTCTATTCTCAGGAATTGGGGCGCGCAGGATTGCAAGACCCCGTAGACACGCTATGCGTATCAAGGGTAACGACACCTCATCTCCAAAATTTCAGCAACCTAAAACACCAGAGATTCGAGCCAAGCCCCATTACGGTATATTTTTAAGACGCTCGCCGCCAAAATCACCAAAGCTGTAGTTCATTTGTCAAATCCTCTAATACTAATTTAGGCAAGTGAATCAGATCCGCGCGAAATTGCCAACTAAAAAAGAAATGTGTGAATCCAGTAGGGCTTTAGTCTGGGGGCGGGGATGTTCGCTCGTTACCATAGGATTTAGCCCCCTATCCGGAGCGAGCCCCCAAACTGCAACTCCCCCGCTTTGGGGGTACTCTCTTTCCATCTGTCAGGTTTTCAGGTGGGGCACACCACGGACATATAGGCGCATTTTGATAGGTGGCTGATACGCTGGGATGTACTGCCCAACAACAAACACGCAACCCTGCCCAAACCCCGCCGACCGGTGATAATCAGATCGGCCCCGTATTTCTCGGCACACTCCAATACCCCATCCGCGGCATTTCCATGGGTCAAATGGGTTTCAACGGCTGATAATCCGCAGTCTTTGGCCATGGCCTCACCTGCCTCCAGCACACGCTCGCCCGCTGCATCCAGTTCGTTTTGCACAGGGGTGACAGTGACCATACAGGGTGCCATGGCGGCATAGGCGACAGCTTCCATCTGCGGTGTGTGCACCAGATGCAGCTTGGCCTCGTATTTCTGCGCCATATCGCAGGCCAAACGCAGGCCGGCTTCGGATGCTTTGGAGCCATCCAGACCCACAACGATTTTCTTAAACATAATGCTATCCTCTAGTCGTTTAATCGGCTCTCCCGGGAGATTGTTCAAGTTTAGGGTTTTGTGCCGCATGCTTTGCGTTCAATCCCTTTGCCGCCGCATCTATCGCTCTATCGGATGCAGCATAACGAATGTGTTCGGACAGCAGCTCATTGGACACGCGTTCTTCCTCGGCCATATGGTTGCTGTCATCAATATAATTTGCCAGTTGCGCGGCAATGCTGGCAATACGTTCACTATACCTGGTATCAGACATGATAGCAATGTTTCAACCGAGATGTCGGCGTCTTTGGTATATGCAACTTGTGGGATGAGTGCACTCAGCAAAAGTATAGCAATAGCGTGTCTTGTTAAGTGATGTGGTGGGATTGAAAATATAACGGGCTTATAGTGTGGCACGTTTGATCGTTTTACAAACAAATGGGACACGCAACGATATAAAGCATACCTAATCCCAAAAGGCTTTAAAAGAGAGTTAAACAGATATTTCCTTTGTTGGCGTGCACCAGAATCTGCACAGGTTCTGGTGTTTTGAGACTCACACAACTTCGGCTTGAGTGGTTAAAAGCGACTGCATCGGTGTCCGCCTCAGTGATCGCGGCGTTTTCCAAAGACAGCCTCCACACCGGGGGCTGTGATCGCCGCATCAAACCAGCGATTCCAGTTCCTCAATGCTGCCAGCCGCGATCTGTGCAACCACAGGCGCAGGCAGGGGGGCAAACCGCTTCACCAGCAGCCGCATCAAGGATTTGGCTTCGCCTTCAACAATTCCTTCGGCCAGTCCTTCAGCTTTACCAGCTGCAAGCCCTTTTTCGCGGCCAAGTGCTTCCCCGGACGCAAGACCTTCTGCCAGCCCTTGTTTTTTCCATGTTTCTGCAATTGTGGCCATCAATGTTGATCCTCCATCTTGTTTTGCATCGTCCAGCGCCGCTGCGAGTTTGTCCAGCGGCACCTCGTATTTCTCGACTATATACCGAAACACGACCCGTTCCAAATGTCAAAACATTTGTTTTTAACATACTGATAGGACAGTCGGTTCCATCCGGTTGTTATGTCACAATTGTCATCTGGGCGACACTCAGGGCAATCGCTTTTAAACCTGAACCGCGGCCCGGATCATGTTAAGCATGAAGTCATCTCCCCATCCGGCCTTTTTGATCTTGCCGCACATTGATCCTTTTGTGGGTTCGGCTCTTGCAAGGTTCAGGGCCATACGGCGTAGTAGGGCGCGGTTTTCCGCACCATTGCCGTTTCGATTTCGCGCCTGATCTTCGTTCATGGTGACATCAAGCACCCAATGCAGGGAATTCTCAATACTCCAATGACTGCGGGTGACGTCAAGAAACCTCTCTGGTTTCAATGGCAGACCGAGCAAAAAATAGCGGGTATAGCTGGTCTGTTTGCCACCAGTTTCGCGCATCGCTGTCACCTTGCCAATGGCGATCAGGCCAGTTGTGGGATTCTTGCAGCCAGTCAATATCGCCTGAAACCGTAGCTGTGCGGACCTCGATGCGACCATGACCTGCGTCAACAGCTTGAAAAAACCGGGAATTATCTGTGGCCTCGGGGTCGTCCAGAAAAAGCTTCACGTCCTCAAACAGCGTACCCTGATTGCCCTTGAGAGTCAGAACGTAATCCCCTCCCTTGGCGCAGACCGCCTTTGCCGTGGTTCTCCGGGTGTGCATTGCGTCCGCAGTAATGATCCGGTCTTTGACGTCCAAAAGCGCGAGCAGTTCAGGAATTGCGGTAATCCCGTTTGATTTTTCATCCACCGCGACCTGTGCGAGCACGAGCCGTGCCTCCGCCGCAAAGGCCTGCACCAAATGCAGCGGCGACTTGTCTGATGCGCGGCAAAACGAACGGCGCAACGCCTTGCCATCAATCGCAATGACACCTGTAAGGTTGCGCGCAAAATCTCCCAGAAGGCGTAGCATCACCTGCTGGAAACTCTTCGGATCAAGTGCATTGAACAGGTCTGAAAACGCATCATGGCCGGGAATGCCGTGCTCCAGGGCCATAAAACGGCGCAAAAACTTCTCTTTTGAGCGCCCGAACAGCGACATATCATGACAGCCCTCGCCGCCACAAAGTACGCAAAGCAGAGCAATCATCAGCATTTCATGTAAATCATGGCGCGTCGCATTGCTCCGATGCGGGTCGTTAACACCTTCAAATAATTTGGAAAACTCTTTCATTCTGGCATATCTCCTGACTGCTATCAGAAAGTGATATGAATCTGTTCGGATCAAAATGGAAGAGCCTATTTCAAAAGCGATTCCCTTGATATCCCATGTTAGCGACATTGACCTATCGGCTGAAGGCTTGTAGCCTGTTCGCTGAACTATATAGGAGAATCACCCATGTCTTTGCGCATCAATGATGTCGTCCCAAATTTCACTGCTGAAACAGATCAGGGAACATATCAGTTCCATGATTGGATTGGCGATGGCTGGGCGATTTTATTCAGCCATCCCAAAGATTTTACACCAGTTTGCACAACTGAGTTTGGCGCGGTTGCTCAATTGGCGGCTGAATGGGAAACCCGCGGAACCAAGGTGATGGGCGTATCTGTGGACGGTGTGGAAGAACACAAAAAATGGAAGGTCGATATTGAAAAAACCTCTGGTGCGACACCAGGATTTCCGATCATTGCTGATGAGGGTTTGGCGGTTTCCAAAGCCTTTGATATGTTACCAGCCGAGGCCTATATGCCGGATGGCCGTACCCCTGCGGACAGCGCAACTGTGCGGTCTGTTTTTATTATCGGACCTGATAAACAGCTAAAATTATTAATGACTTACCCGATGACTGTTGGCCGGAATTTTGCCGAGATTCTACGCGCTTTGGATGCTTTGCAGACCACAGCAAAACATGGTGTTGCAACACCTGCAAACTGGGAATTAGGTCAAGATGTAATCATTCCACCGACGGTGAATAATGATGATGCAAAAGCCAAGTTTGGCGAATTTAATGCAGTGCTGCCTTATTTACGAACAACAGAATTATCATCCTAAATCCAACCAGAATAGCATTACGGTATCTCTCCATCTATATAGACTCCAGAGCAATCGCATGAACAATTTTAAGTGGAATTACAGCCGGAAAAGCACTGTGAAAATGATTTTCTTTGCGGTTTTTTGTCCAATTAGCCTTTAACGCATGGTGAAAAGCCATGATTGAATGCCCAAAGAGAGGCTTTCAATCTATAGGTGTATTCATGCGATTGCCCTGTAATAGACCCCTTCTAAGTCTGAGAGCTTAGGTTCGATACAACGCCGCTGATCAAATTTGCATTCATTAGACGTTGTGCAAATGTGCCTCTGGGTTTCGCGATCTGTTCAAGGTATTCTTTACATTGTTTAGAATGCTGCCGAACAACCGCGATTGCTTCGGATGGCTGCATTGCTTTGAACTTTATGGTGTCACGTGCACGTAATTGGGTAAGGTTATCCAAATCGGCGGAAATGACAGTGGCGATTTTTGGATACCCGCCAGTTGTTTGGTGATCCGCTAATAGAAGTGTGGGAATTCCATCTCCTGCGACTTGTACGGAGCCACGCAAGATTGGTTCCGATGGAATTGACAAAGAGTTGCCAAAAGGCAGTAATGGGCCATCTAGGCGAACCCCCATGCGATCATATGCATCGGTCAAAGTATAATTTGAATTCAAGAAAGCATTGATGGCATCTTTTGTGAAATGTTGATCTTGCGGCCCCACGACAACACGAGCTGTTTTGCTATTACTTACGAACTCTGGCCGAGGAATATCACCTTCTCGTGCTTCAATGGTTTGTGCGTCTATAATGTCAATTTCTTGACCGCCCGTCAGTTGTCCACCACCAAAGCCAGACATAGAATGTGTGGCAGTATGGCTTAACCAACGCGGGGCGGAAACCTCACCCGCTATAGATAAGTAAGCCCAACTGCCGGATTTGCCAGCGCGGATTGCAAATTTTTCACCCTTACGGACAGTGCGCACGGACCATGCCGCCGTCTTATCTCCTGCATGATCAAGAAGAAAGTCGCCGCCTGTAACTGCGATCGTCGCAGCACCTGATGTACATTCCAAGATCAAGCCGCCCATAGAAATCTCGACAGATGTCGCGCCCGTAGAACGGCCTACAGCGATATTGGCAGCTGCATGGGATAAGCGATCCATTGGGCCAGATGCAGGAACGCCAAAACGCATGTGGCCAAAACGACCCGCATCTTGAAATGAAACATGCGGCCCTGCAAAAACCACTTTCAAACGTGCATTAGCCATTTTTAATGATCCTTTTTCATTTGCTCGTATGTTTCTCTGTCGATACGTTTAAACGAAACGCGATCACCAACATCGAAAAGAAATGGTTGGGCAGGGTCCGTTAGCAAAATCTTAATGGGTGAGCACCCAATAATCGACCAACCTGTAGGCATCATAAGGGTCGTGATGATACATTGAGGGCCAGCAATAAGAGCGCTACCCGCAGAAATATCACGCACTGCAGTTGGTTTGCGTGGCATTTGTATTTCTGTTGGGACACCAGCCATATAGGCATAGCCTGGTGCGAAACCATACATACAGATTTTGTAGTCGCCATTGAGGTGTGCTTTGATGACTGCATCAACACTCATGTCCGAAGCTTCGGCTACAGATGCCAGATCAGATGCAAAATCATCATCATAACAGATTGAAACGGTATGATGCCGGTGATTGCCTTTTTGAGCTGCGTTGATAGGAAACAATGATTGAACAGCTGTTTCTATTGCAATGTGATCCGTAATAAGTGGATCAAACTCAACTAATAAATTAACGAATGCAGGAACAACTTCTCGTATGCCTTTAATGCCGGCAGTGCTAATCGCACTATCTAAAGCAATGACAGCTTGATTGACTGCGTCGCTGATTTTTGTATCAAATTCGACAAGCAACGCATGATCGGCCACAGGTTTGAAATTCACGGCCATCAATTTAAGCCTTAATAAACGCAGTCTGTTGGATGCCTGCTGCGATTAAACCCTCACGAATTTGGCGCGTCATTTCGACAGCACTGTCACTGTCGCCATGCACGCAAATAGAATGTGCATCTAACGGGATTGGGTCACCATCAATGACGGGCATGAGGCCTGTATCCAAGAAAGCTAAGAGACGATCTGTTGCTTCTTTAGGATCGTGAATCATTGCACCTTCTTGGTTGCGTGGAACCAATTGTCCTGTAGATAAATACCCGCGATCAGCGAAAATTTCAGAGAAAACACACATATTTTCAGCTTTTGAAACGACTTCCAACTGTGTGCCAGAGATAGCAAGAATGGCAAGGTCAGGATTTATGTTGCGAACAGCTTTTACGATTTCAAGTGCAACGTCAGCATTTCTGGCTGCCAGGTTTGCAAGAGCACCATGTGGTTTGACATAATGCACTTTCATGGGAATTTGCGCGGCTATTGCAATGGATGTGCCTATTTGAGCTGCCACCATACGGCCCACTTCAACTGGTAACATTGGTATCACGCGACGGCCAAAGCCTTCACGGTCATTATAGCCTGGATGGGCTCCAATAATCACGCCTTGTTCTGCGGCGATAGACATAACATCAAACATCGTCTCGGGATCGCCAGCATGTCCACCGCAAGCCATATTGGCACTTGAGACCAATGATAACATTTTAGCATCTTCGCCCATTGGCCAAGGGCCAAAACCTTCACCAAGATCTGAATTTAAATCAATTTTCATCTATGTACTCCTTCTAAGCCTAACTGAGAGCAATGCCCGAAAGTTGGTGATGGCATAATCAGGCGACATCTTTAAATTGCTTGATCTCATCCTTGAATGCAACCCCCTTGATGATTTCGGGCAATCGATTTGCTCCGTCAAGTTTGCGCCATTTCTTGTCTTAGGCTGAAGGTGGCTCTTATGCGATAAGAGAGCTGCTGCAAAGACGCTTTCAATTGGGTTGGTGGTACGAATGTGCTTCCAGTGTTCCGCTGGAAAATCGTAGAAGGTCAGCAAAACATCACGGTCTTTGGTTAGCTTTTTCACGGCGCGTTCATATTTGACACCGTATGTTTCGAGGAAAAGATCGAAAGCAGTTACCGCATCTTCTTTTGCTTCTGCCATCCATATGTCTTGCAGACCAGCCTTTGCCTTTTCATACAGCGGTTTGGGCACAGCTCCAGTGATATTAGCCGTTGTGCACCCAACAACGCTGCTCGCGGGTCGTTGGATATACGTCCCTTAAAGCAGCCCAAAACTCCAATGCACCATCACCGATGGCAAGGTCTGGCGCAGTCGTAAGTTCGCGCTTTTTCAGGCTGCGCAGAAGGTCTTTCCAACTATCTGCGTTCTCCCTGAACCCATCCATGATGCCTAAAACATCCTTGTCACCGTACTCATCCGCACCAATAATCACCAACATACATTGACGATCATCGTCCAGACGAGGATTGAAGTAGATCCCATCAGCCCAAATGTAGACATAACGTTTCCCTGTCAGGTCGCGCTTGCGCCACGTTTTATATTCTTCCCACCAGCTCGTCTTTAGGCGCGTGATGGTTGAAGCAGATAATCCCTCGGCGTCCGGGCCCGGAAGGGCGGCCAGTGCCTCGCTGAAGTCGCTTGTCGAAATGCCCTTCAGGTAGAGCCAGGGAAGCAGCTCTTCCACAGATTTAGCCTTGCGCAAATATGGCGCACCAACGAAGAACTAAACCGTATTCTGGATGTATCATCTACTGCACCACGATCACGCACTCGGGGGACTTGAACGGCAACCTTACCAATACCTGTCATCACTTCGCGTTCGGGAAGAAAGCCATGGCGAACCAAACGCTGGCGACCGTGCTCATCCAAAAGATGTGTGTGAGATGAGAGGAATTCCGTGACCTCAGCTTGGACTGCCGTTGCCAAAAGTTCCAGCGCGCCTTTGCACAGAACACCCCTCAACGGATCATCTGAAAATTCCGAGGGTTTTGTAAACTTAATAACTGTATCTTTGCTCATGTGGCATATCCTTTTCTCTTTGAGAATTGTGGTGCTTCAACAACGCCATGATATGCCGCCTTTTCAGGCCGTCACCAACTTTCGGCTATAACACGGGCCGCGTACAACCGTATGGTTGGCAAAGGACATCCGCGCCTTTTTTGAAGGCCCTGACAATGGCTAGGCGTTATAAAATCCAGTCGATATGGATACATCAATCATATGATGTGTCCGAGGTTGCGGATTTGCTCGGGGTAACCCACCGAACCGTCCGGGTCTGGATCAATGCTGGTTTGCCGATTTTAGCAACCCAACGCCCTGTCTTAATTCTAGGATGCGAGCTGTGGAAATACCTTAAAGACCGGGATGCAAAAGCAAAATGCCCAGCCGCGCTGGGTGAGTTTTACTGCATGCGTTGTCGCAAGCCCCAAAAACCCTTTGTCATCTGGGCGACACTCAGGGCAATCGCTTTTAAACCTGAACCGCGGCCCGGATCATGTTAAGCATGAAGTCATCTCCCCATCCGGCCTTTTTGATCTTGCCGCACATTGATCCTTTTGTGGGTTCGGCTCTTGCAAGGTTCAGGGCCATACGGCGTAGTAGGGCGCGGTTTTCCGCACCATTGCCGTTTCGATTTCGCGCCTGATCTTCGTTCATGGTGACATCAAGCACCCAATGCAGGGAATTCTCAATACTCCAATGACTGCGGGTGACGTCAAGAAACCTCTCTGGTTTCAATGGCAGACCGAGCAAAAAATAGCGGGTATAGCTGGTCTGTTTGCCACCAGTTTCGCGCATCGCTGTCACCTTGCCAATGGCGATCAGGCCAGTTGTGGGATTCTTGCAGCCAGTCAATATCGCCTGAAACCGTAGCTGTGCGGACCTCGATGCGACCATGACCTGCGTCAACAGCTTGAAAAAACCGGGAATTATCTGTGGCCTCGGGGTCGTCCAGAAAAAGCTTCACGTCCTCAAACAGCGTACCCTGATTGCCCTTGAGAGTCAGAACGTAATCCCCTCCCTTGGCGCAGACCGCCTTTGCCGTGGTTCTCCGGGTGTGCATTGCGTCCGCAGTAATGATCCGGTCTTTGACGTCCAAAAGCGCGAGCAGTTCAGGAATTGCGGTAATCCCGTTTGATTTTTCATCCACCGCGACCTGTGCGAGCACGAGCCGTGCCTCCGCCGCAAAGGCCTGCACCAAATGCAGCGGCGACTTGTCTGATGCGCGGCAAAACGAACGGCGCAACGCCTTGCCATCAATCGCAATGACACCTGTAAGGTTGCGCGCAAAATCTCCCAGAAGGCGTAGCATCACCTGCTGGAAACTCTTCGGATCAAGTGCATTGAACAGGTCTGAAAACGCATCATGGCCGGGAATGCCGTGCTCCAGGGCCATAAAACGGCGCAAAAACTTCTCTTTTGAGCGCCCGAACAGCGACATATCATGACAGCCCTCGCCGCCACAAAGTACGCAAAGCAGAGCAATCATCAGCATTTCATGTAAATCATGGCGCGTCGCATTGCTCCGATGCGGGTCGTTAACACCTTCAAATAATTTGGAAAACTCTTTCATTCTGGCATATCTCCTGACTGCTATCAGAAAGTGATATGAATCTGTTCGGATCAAAATGGAAGAGCCTATTTCAAAAGCGATTCCCTTGCATGTTGGTTGATTACATCCCCTTTGTAGCTTAGAAGTTGGTAGAATTCCTGCTGATCCGAATGGTGCGAACGCTCAACCTTGCCATTCAGTTGTGGAGTGCCGCATTTGATGTAGGCGTGTCTAATGCCAAGGTCTTCCACGTGCCAATGGAATTTAGCTTGGAATTCATGGCCGTTATCTGTGCGTATTTCCCGAATACGAAACGGGAACATTTCGATGATGTGATTAACAAAGCCGATCGCGTTTGCTTGAGTATGTTTTTCGTAGACTTTGAATGAGCAACGTGGGTTGCATCATAAATGGCCGTATATTGAAAGCGGCGTACCTTCTCGCCGCCTTTTCCTTTGAACGTCAGGAACTTAACATCCATCTGAATATGGTGTCCTGGGATCTGTTTCTGATAGCGTTTAGTGTGGAGCTTGCGCATTCTTGTGCCCCTAGGCAGGCGATTACGCCGAAGTATTCTATAAACCCCTGCATCTGAAATTTTAATGCCTTGATAACGGGCCAGATACCAGACAATCCTGATTGGCCCCAGATGATACTTGCGCCGAAGATAAAGAACTTTCTCCACAATCTCAGGCGGTGTTTGATTGGCGGGGTTCTTCGGAATTGATTTAGCATTCTTCAGCCCAGCTTCGCCAAACTTTTGGTAGGCGCTTTTCCATCGATAAAAGCTGGCTCTTGCAATTCCAAAATATCGGCAGGCTTTGTGTACATTCCCGATCTTTTCGGCATGTTGCAGCACTCTAAGTGTGCGTTGAATATTGCGTTCTTCGTTCGTCATGAAAACTTCCTTCGCCCAAATAATGGGAGTTTAATGGAAGTGTCTCGAAAATCCGTACATATCTACACATGGGTCTTGGCGATGTAACTATGAATGCGAAGTGCAAATGAATATGTTTTGCCTTCTTTCCGAAGCTCACGTTTAATGCGCGAGTTTTCGTGCTTCTAGGGTAAAGCACTGACATATATAGCATATTTAGATGAATTTGGCCATATAGGGCCGTTTATAAGTAAAAACAATCCAAAATATAAGGCTCAGTTTACGAAACGTATGCGTTCAAGTATGTTCTTTTTTAAGTTCAAGGAGATAGCGAATGGCGATGGATAATGAATACTTTCAGGACTAGCTTGCCGGGATAGGCAATCTCGGCACTGCACAGCACGCTGAGGCTGAAGCGGTGCGAAGCGGTTTCCTCGCTTGCCGCAGTCGAACTTGCGGTGGGCGACGACAGGCGCTGTCCACATTGCAGCACACCTGGTGCAGTATCGCGGGGCAAGGCACGTGGCCTGCGCCGCTATCAGTGCAAGACCCTTGCCGGGCTTCACTACAAAGAGCGCTGGCTGGCCTTTGGTGGATGTCTGGCTGCGGGCGAAACGGTTCGGGCGTCAGCGGCCGGCTGTAACCTTGCCGTCAACACGGCCTTTCGCTGGCGACACCAGTCTTAGCAGGCCACAATGCAGGCCCCGCAAAAACTCAAAGGGATCGTCGAGGTCGATGAAACCTATGTTCTGGAGAGTCATAAGGGACAGCGCAAATTGGGACGCAAGGCCAGCAAGCGCGATCTGTCAAGCGAACAAGTGCCGATTCTGATGGCCGCAGATCGCTCTGGCACGACATTTAGCACGGTTCTGCCCACAGTGACTGCCGACATGCTGAAACAGGCGATCTCAGCCCAGTCGTCGACAGGGACATCGTGCTTGTGTTCGACAGCTGCCAAAATTATCGGCCATGCGCGGCGGCAATGGGGGGTCGTCATGAAGCCCTCAATCTGTCAGCCGGTGAACGGGTCCGTGGTGCCTTTCATATTCAGATTGTCAACAGCCGCCACAGTCAGTTGAAAGATTTCCTGCGCCACTACCGTGGCATTGCACCAAAATATCTCGGCAACTATCTGCAATAGTTTCACCTCATCAAATTGGCACCACAGCCTTCGTCGCGAGCCTGTCTTGCCGCCGCAATCGCAAACCATGCATACGTTTCGTAAGCAGAGCCAAATATAAAGATAGCCCAGTGTTTGGATTAGCAGGTTTTATTCTTCCGATAGAAGAGGTTCGAGGTTTTGGTACTTGATTCTGAAATAAAAAGATCGAAGAAGCATCCTGCTACGTGGGAGAAAAAGGGTACAAGTTTATATATAAGACCTGCTTCACAATAGGTTATTTTTATGCGAGGAAGTGCCTGGAGGTATCATTTTATGAAAGCTTTGAAGATTTTAAGTGCACAACCTGCATTGTTTTTTCGACTATCGGGCATCCGCCTTACAGATTTCAACGCCCTGGTTGCGACACTTCATCCGATCTGGTTGAAAAGTGAGGAGAAACGCCTGTCCCGCAAAGACAGGCAACGTGCGATTGGGGGTGGGATGAACTATCGCCTGGAGTTCGCAGAACAGCTTCTGCTCTGCCTGATGTATTACCGAACCTATACCAGCCATGCTTTTATGGGGCTTGTATTCAATGTATCCTCTCCGACAGTTTGCCGCCGCATTCAAGCCATGACAGAGTTGATGGCAGGCCATTTTCGGATGCCTGAACGTAAAGTAAAGTTGTCGGAAGTGGAAAAGGCTGATCTGCTTTACCTGATGATTGATGGTACTGAGCGTCCAGTTCAACGGCCCGGGAAGCCCTCGGCTCGAAAAGCAAAATATTCTGGCAAGAAAAAGAAGCACACGGCGTCCCACCAGATCATCACAGATGACAAGAAGTGTATACTGGCTGTTGGATGCGCCCATGACGGGCGCAAACATGACAAGCGTATTTATGATGAGACCCGCGTGGATAGGCCCCCTGATATACTTACCCTTGGGGATTTAGGATATCTGGGGACATCACTGGAAATCCCCCTGAAAACATCAAAGAAAAAACCACTTACGAAAGAAGAACAAGAATACAATACATGGCATTCAAAACTACGCATTGGCGTAGAGCACGGTATTGGCCGCATGAAAAAGTTCAATATATTTTCGGATATTCACCGCAACAACCAACAACAAAACATGATTGCCAAGAATGTCGGAGCACTCGCAAATATGAATTTGAAAACAGTTTGACAAAACGGGTGGGGATACTTGTGTCTAAAAATATTCGACCCTATTGTGAATCGGGTCTATAGTAAAAAATGTTGAAACATATAGAGAACTAAGGGTGTGCACAAACAGACTGCTAAAGAAAATCAAAACATTGGGTGGCCATGTTTTTTATGTGGGTGTTGAAAAGGCTGCCTCCGTCGGTAATCATAATTCAAACGGACTTCATAAAGCTGTTTTACGTGAATCGATAACCAGTTCCCTATAACGATCAAGCCTGCCGTTGCCGGAAGGCACGACAGCTTTGGGATGGGAAAGGCATCGCAATAATTTATACCGCGTAATGTTACCACATCCTACTTGCGATTTGATGCTCTTCTTCACCCACTGCTTGCGCATATATAGCGGTTGTTGTGATTGATGCATGGCCAAGCCACCGTGCAATCATATGTATAGGTACGGCATTTTGCACTCCGTTTACACCGAACGCGTGGCGCAGGCCCCGCGGTGTTGCATGAGGTCCAATAACCCCTGCATTTTGCATCACCTGATGAACGAGCCGCCAGCCGGTCACGCGTGAAAAGTCCCAAATCAAATCAGACTTCTGTAGATTATGTGCGGATTGCATAATATCGATATAAGTTGTCGGTACCGGCACTGCGCGGTATATGCCTTTTCGGCGTTTTTTGAGCGTTTCGAAGATGACTAATTCAGATTGTATATCGATTTGAGTCCCGTTGAGTGCTAGAGCTTCGGATATTCTACAGCCGGTAATTGCAAGGGTCAGGCAGAAGGTTTCCTTTGATATTTGTTCTAACTTGGCAGCTTTGCAAAAATCAATGCGTTCTTTGTTCGTAAGATATTTTCTAAAACCGCTATTGTTGTATAATGTTTTTGTATTTCTATTTTGACACGAATCGCGCATAATTACTTCCTTTTTGCAAAGAGTTATTTAACACTATTTTACAAGATATTAATGGGGTAAATATCACAAATATGTGAGCGATACTTGGAGTGCGACTTTCGCACTTCTCCTTTTAAACTGTCATGCAGCTTCCTTCACGACCTTTTCCCCGAACACTTCGGCAGGGGTGCGCCAACCTAAACATTTCCTCGGCGTAGAGTTCAGTTGGTCACAAATCATTTTCAAATGATGATTTGAGATCGACGCAGGATCCACTTCACGTGGCAACTATTTTTGAGCTCTCCGATTGGTATTTTCAACGGTTCCTTTTTGCCACGGGCTTTACGGGTAGCAAAACCAGGTTTCAGTCCCAATACCGGACTGAAGGCCATTCTGTGAACTCTGTGCTTCTATCGAATGTGATCGATCATCGGGCGCTAAAGGGCAGGGCACTCAGCACGTTGATTAGCTTGTTCATGATCGGCCGTAACTTGCGGCCATTGTTCTTTTGTAAGATCGTGAAGCGGCTCATCCGTAACCAAATCGCCTGCGCTCCCTTGCTACACGTTTGAATTAACATCCCGAAGCATCGCGTTATCTAAACATCTGCTCTGCCAACAACTTCTTCAACTTCGCATCCTCATCTTCTAACGCCTTGAGCTTACTTGCATCGGATGACTCCATTCCGCCGTACTTCGCTTTGTATTTGTAAAACGTCGCCTGACTTATCCCATGCCGCCTGCAAACATCAGCCGTGCGCTCGCCAGCCTCCTGTTCCTTCAGCATGGAAATAATCTGTTCGTCAGATTGAGTAGTCTCTTCATTTGCCCGTCCTTTGGTTGCTCTGCCCCCAGTAAATTGGACCATTTTAAATTAGAGTTTTAGGGGCTCTGGTCAAACGCACAGTGTGAAATATGAAACAAAATTAGCTATTTTGTTGCAGCCATTGATTTTATGTTGTTTTCTTCGACTCTATCACGTATATGTGAGCTAGTAGATTGAGCAATTTGAAGATTTTGTTAAGGAAAATGTATACTTAGTCGCGTGAAACAAAATAGCTAATTTTGTTAAGCAGTTAAGTATAGCTTTTCCGACTGATAAATTTTCGAAAACTGCTTGGTTATTTATAATTTATAACTCTGTGAGTGGTTATGGAAGTTGTTGAAAATACTGGGCTGAAAAATGGTGGCGGCATTCCTGCGGGCACCATTCTCGGGTGGGCATCTTCGGGTGGGTTTCTGGAAAAACGTCCTGACGGGGTGGCGGATAAAACTCCATACATAAACAATCATAATAAACCCGAAAAGGATTTCACATGAAATTCTCTACACCAATTAAACTGCTTTTTTTATCTTCTCTAGCCGTTGCCGTTGGTGGGATATTTCAAGCGTTTGAGATGAATGTTTCCGATCCTATTTACGCGGCCATGTTGGCGTTCAATGTGTTGGCGGGACTGTAAGTATGATCCTTATTTTGAAACATTCTTTATCTAGCTTGGCGGCATGTTTTCTGCCGGGGGTGTTAGTTGTAATAACATATGCCCAAATCGCTGTTGCGGGTCCAACCGCACTTTCTGAAACCTACAGTGATTGGTCTGAAACCTATAGTGATTGGGTTGTGCGTTGCTCCACACAAACGACCAATGCGAAGGTAAAACCTGAAGCGCGGCTCTGTGAAATGACGCAGGAGTGGCGTCACCAGGAAACCGATCAACGTGTTTTAATGATCTCATTACGGTCTCGTGAAGATGCTGGTGCAACATTAACTTTAATAGCTCCTTTTGGATTGTTGTTGTCTGACGGTGTCAGGATAGGAGTTGATGGAAAATCATTGCAGCGCGCTGATTTCAACACCTGCCTGCCCTCTGGCTGTGTAGCAATTACAGATCTAATAGAATCTGAAGTTGACACACTTTCCTTGGGTGTAGGGGCAACGGTTCTTATGTCGGATACCAGTAATCAGGGGTTGCTTGTCAAAATATCTCTTTCCGGGTTCACGGCTGCCTGGAACAGACTTGGGGAGGTAGTAAAATGACCACTATTCGTAAAGCTATGACTGTGTGGGTAGAGGTCGCAATTAGTATGCAGGGTTCCGACCTGCATAAGCTGGCAAAACAATTTCAAACAAACAGGAGACTACAATGGTTAAAGTGAATGGTTACTCTGCGGGTTACGCAGTGGTATTGGGGGCTGCAGTGTTTGGTGGGGCTATGCCCGCTATGGCTGCGGATGAATGTGGTCCGGTTGGTGCTGGCCCAGTTACAATCACCTGTAGTGCTGACACCGCTGGTTTTCCGGATTTTCCGACGGGAATAACATATGAAAATTTGGCTGCTGGACTAACTCTAATCCTTGATGATGCCGATTTAACCATAACTGGTGGTGTGCAGTTATTATCCTCCTTCTCTTCACTTGGCACAGGGGATATTTCTGTGATAGGAACTAATGTTGGCACTGTCACCGTGGCGGGGGCGGCGGCGACGGTTAGTGGAAATGATGGCGTCCGCATTCAGACATTAGGTCTGGGGGATGCACTTGTGCAAATAGATGGCGGTGCTGTCACCGCGGATGGGCGGAATGGGCTGAGTGCCGCGATTATAAATCCTGCAAGCACAGCCACGGTAACAGTGCTGCTGACCGCAGGTGAAATTGTCACAACGGGGATCGCGCCAGGGGGGAGCGCGAGTAATGGCATCCTCGCTACGAACGTTGGCAAAGGCCTTGTTACTGTCACGGTTTCCGGTGACAGTAAAGTGATTGGAAGTGACTTTGGTGGTCTATCAAGAGGCATCAGGGTTTTCGTTGCCCAGGCTGATTCGACCTATGTTGTTGCAGTGAACGATACCGCAGTTGTGAAAGGTGGTTCCGGTATCGGTATCCACAGTGTTGCCGGCAGTCGTGGTACAGTTGATATTGCGGTTCACGCAACCGTGGTGGGTTATATAGCTGATATAAGCGACTTTGGGGGTATTATCGATGGGGCGGGTGACACTACTGTCAATGTGGCCGGGATTGTCAGAGGTGACATCGAACTTGGAGGCGGTTCTGATAGGCTCAATATTGCATCTACAGCAGATATCACAGAGGTAGCCTTGCTTGATGGCGGTGCTGATGGTGCTGATTCTGACGACCAACTTACTTTAATAGGCCAAACCCTAACTTATGGGGGGGTGGGTTTGACCAATTGGGAAACTCTTACTGTTGATGGCGGCTCATTGGAAATTACAGATGACGCTTTGACTGTAGGTTCTGGTCTTGCTGTAGGTTCTGGTCTTATCGTGACCAATGCCGCCATTTTTGATGCGGGTACAGTTCTAGCCTTGACTGGAAATCTGACCACCACTGCAGGTGGTAGATTTACCGGTGAAGGTGCGGGTGCTGGTGCTTACAGTGTCAGTGGTTCGGTTTCTAACAATGGTATAATCACCATGCAAGATGGTTTTGCGGGCGATATGCTCACTGTATTGGGCGATTACACCGGCACCGGCACCCTGCGGGTGGATGTGGACTTCACGACGGGCGAGGCTGACAAGCTTGTTGTAGATGGTGACGTAGTAGGGAGTGGCGTCACCATCGCCGGCAGGGGGGGGAAGACAGCCCTTAGGGTTGTCTCAACCGGTGCACCAACCGGCGATAACGGCAATCCGATTGTTGTTGTGAACGTCGCAGGCATAGCTGAAAGCGACGCGTTTATCCTTGTTGGGGAGGGCTGCGCGGTAGGCGTGTATAGTTGTCTGCTTCAGCAGCGAGTAGCAAGCTCAGATTTTGTCCTTGATGTGGGGACGACCCTAAACAGCACCGGCACTACCTATGATGCCGCACCATCGGTTCTGGGTGGTGCCTTTAACCGCCTGCCAACACTGGAGCAACGTGTGGGCGGGCGTGCCAAGCGTGCAGGTCAGGCCGCATGGATCCGGTTGCATGGTGATAACTCAGAAGCAAGCCTGACCAGCGGGAGTAGCATTGACAGCAGCAGCTGGGGTTTCCAGGCCGGTGCCGATTTTGACTTTGAGCCTGGTCAAAATGGCCGCTGGGTGATTGGGGTTACCGGTCAGTATGGTGACCTGAGTTCAACAATTGCCGCCGCCTCAACAGGTTCGGGCAGTATTGATACCACGGGTTACGGCCTGGGTGCCACCGCCACCTGGTACGGCAATGAAGGGTCTTACGTGGATGTCCAGGGACAGGTTAACTGGCTTGACAGTGATCTTGCCTCATCTGCTGCAGGATCCCTTGTATCGGGCCAGTCTTCCACGGCTTATGCTTTAAGCGTAGAGGGTGGCCATCGCTTTGCTTTGGGTCAAAACGCCGCGCTTATTCCACAAGCGCAAGTGACCTGGGGCAGCGTTGATGGCGGTAGCTTTACCGACAGTATAGGCAATGCGGTTAATCTGGGCACCAACAACAGCACCATCGGGCGCTTTGGTCTGGCCTATGAGTTCAATAAAAATGACGCCCAAAAAGTTTATGTGATCGGTAACTTCCTGCATGACTTCTCGGATGACACAGCTGTCAGCGTTGCAGGAGGAAGCAACTTGACTGCGGCAGCCGCTTCACCCACTTGGGCCGAGCTTGGGATTGGTGGCAGCATGGCTTTTGGCAACATGCAGGTCTACGGCGAAAGCGCCTATCGCACCGCTTTGGGCGGCAGCCGTACAGGCTCCGACAAGGGGCTGAGCGGCACACTTGTGGGCTGCGCTTCAAATGGTAAGCCGGCCGCCCAGTCAAACATTCCACACCGCTCTTCCTCTGGCTGTGTCCCCAACACTTCAGAGGTTACTGAGGCCTGGCGTAACTCTCTTATGCCCCCTACGCCGGGCCTCTTTTTCAACAATGACAATTAAATGTTGGAGACTTAACCAATGAAATCAACAAAAGACACCCGTTCTGCCTACAGCCACCAGAAGCCAATATTCTTACCTGGTTGGTGGATGCTTCCATTTACTATTCTGGGTTTAATTTTGTGGTGGAAATTAATAGTGGGGATATGGGATTTATATAATGATGCCGTATCTCCCGCAGAAAAAATGCAAAATGTTCACGTAGGCATAGAAGTACCAGTACTTCCTTTTTCAGTAACTCCAAAACTTTCCGAGTATACCATCCTGAAGATAAACTCTGAGGCTACAACACATATGGTGCCCTCGACGTTGTGGCCTCTTTTTCTACAACTGCCGGTTTTATGAAACCGTATAAACACGAAAAGGATTTAACATGAAATTCTCTACACCAATTAAACTGCTAATTAAACTGCTTTGTTTATCTTCTCTAATCGTTCTTGCTATTGGATTACCCGCGATTTTGGGGATTAATGTATCTGATCCGATTTACGCGGCTTGGATATTATTCCTGATTGCATACGTGATATTTACTCTCATTGTGATGGTAGGATTGTAAATATGATCCGCATTTTAAAACGTCAAATAATGCTAATAATTGCAGTTGCAGTTCTGGGAGGGCTAACAATAGTGGCACAAGCACAAACCTCACTTTCTGAAACCTACAGTGATTGGGTGGTGCATTGCAACACAACTAATACGGACGATCAAACTGTCCGTGTTTACGGCTGCTTGGAACAGGCTTGGGGAGATGGTAAATGACCACTACTCGTAAAACCATGATTACGCAGGTAGAGACAGCAATTAGTATGCAGGGTTCCGACCCGCATAAACTGGCGAAATTAGCTGTAGATGCGCTCCTTAATATTTTGGAAGTTCACCCTAACCACAATGAAATTATGAGTATACTCGATGGATCGTATGACAGCTTAGTGGATAGTGTCGAATGCCAATTGCATTTTCCAAAGAGATAAACATGAAGCGCACCTATATCACAACAGACAGTGAACGCTTAAAAAATCTGAAGCAATCAAACTTGTTGAAACCATGTGGCCAAATAGTTCCAGAACCTCAACACTCAAACCCATTGCTCACTCTAAAGAATGGCAATCATATGCAAAAAACGAAGCGTCAGGGAGTGTTTGAGGTGAACCAAAGTGCAAAATTGCAAAATATAATCCAGAGCCTTTGTGCCGCCAATATGTCCAGAAAACATGCTCAGAAAATTGTGGATATTTTGATTGAAAGTGGCGCCCTTCAATTTTCCGAAGCACAAAAGAAAAAGAGTTTATCCGTGGATGGAACCCATTTTGTGGCCCCTGACGCCCTTTTACCTAGATTATTGGTAAAATTTTCCGCCCAACAGGCTCGTCAACAGATATCTCAAAAAGAACGAAACATTTATAATGTTAAAATTTGCGAGCATAAAAAAGGCGGTAATGGATAATGATCGATGAACAGTCCAGACTACTGGATGGCACCTATCTGGATGAAGATAGCCGCATGACGCAAAGTGCTGTTCGAGGTGAGGCGCACAAACCCTTGCATAATGGCCGCCGTTTTGCGCAAGATCGCGTCAAACTAATGATTATAAACAGTTTTAGAGGTTTGGGGTGTTCCATCTGGAGAGCGATGGTGTGCGTGGTCTTGGCTACTGTTCTGTCGGGGATTATGTCCCAGCCTGCGCATGCAACACCCCACGGCGAAATGGAATTTGTGTTCAATACATTTGCTTTTATTATTTGGGGAGTGCTTGTGATGTGGATGTGTGCAGGGTTCACTATGCTCGAGGCTGGATCCGTGCGCACAAAAAATGTATCTATTATCTGCCTCAAAAATGTCGGACTATATTCTATAGCTAGCCTAGCCTATTTTCTCATCGGCTACAACATCATGTTTGTCGGTGTCGAGCCGGGTGGCTGGTTCGGATCTATCGAGTTATTTTACGGCACAAGCCCAAATGAAGTATTCCTTCTAGATGGTGTGTCCGAGGCGAAGGCGGCTGTCACCAAAGCTGGGTATTCAACAATGTCGCATTGGTTCTTCCAGATGGTTTTTGTCGCGACCGCCGCCTCTATTGTTTCCGGCACTTTAGCTGAGCGTATAAAATTGTGGCCGTTCTTTCTGTTTGTGCTTATCATGACCGCTTTAATTTATCCCGTGGTGGGTGCATGGACATGGGGTGGAGGCTGGCTGGATCAGATCGGATTCAAAGATTTTGCGGGCTCCACAATCGTCCATTCTACTGGTGGTTGGGCTGCGCTAACAGGTGCAATCATACTTGGCGCAAGGGGGGGTAAGTTTCGGGAGGACGGTTCAGTTAGGCAAACGCCGCCTTCAAATGTTCCAATTGTAACGCTCGGTGTCTTTATCCTCTGGTTTGGTTGGTTTGGCTTTAACGCTGGATCCCAGCTTTCATCAAATTCAGTAACCGACTTAGTAGTGATCAGCAACATCCTTGCCAACACGAATATTGCTGCAGCGGCTGGGGTTGTAGCAGCTCTTTGTGTGTCAAAAACCATTCTTGGTCGTATCGACCTTATTACAACGCTCAATGGTGCCATCGCGGGGTTGGTTTCCATCACTGCGGGCCCTGATCTGGTCGAACATTATTGGGCCATTGTGATCGGGGGCGTAGGAGGGGTCATTGCTGTCGCGGGTTCGAAGGCTATGGAAAAGATGCGAATTGATGATGTCGTTGGGGCTGTACCTGCCCATCTATTTGCAGGTATCTGGGGAACTTTGGCCGTGTGCATCACTGGAAATGGAAATCTCATTACACAGATATACGGTATATTGGCTATTGGACTCTTTGTTTTAGTGATCTCAAGTGCTGTTTGGTTTGCTATAGACAAAATTATGGGTCTCCGTGTATCTGAACAGGCAGAAAATTTGGGGCAAGATGTGGTGGAACTCGGTATTGAGGCGTACCCTGAATTTGTTGTAATTCCCGACCCCGACCCCGATATCTGATTGCAGCAACGGCCTGATCCATCTGTACTTGTGGCTCTCGGAAAGCATCCTGAGGATAAAGTTGAAACGTGAACTACTTCTTTAATACGAAAGCAAACGAACGATGAGTGATAGTTTAGCTACCAGTATAACACGTGCACCCATTTCGTACGACAATACTCTGGCAACTGATGTGACTAGTGGCTTGCACGACGCACTCTGTACGGGTGCGCTTGGTGACCTCGTACACGGCACTGCGGGTTCAAGTCCATTTCTTGCCGGGTTGCTCGACCGCCACGGCGCCTGGCTCGCCGTGGCGGTCGAGCAACCAGAAAATGAGGTGCTGGATTGTATTCTTACTGTCGCGAAGGAGGCTGGGCGAAGCACTGACTGGCCCGGCCTGCTCTCGGCGCTTCGCCTCGCGAAGGCGCGTGCGGCACTCTTCATTGCATTAGCCGATCTCGGCGGCGCATGGGATCTTGGGAACGTAACCCGTGCACTTACGGATGTTGCCGAGACCCTGACCGAGACAGCGCTGCGCTGGCTTGTGACCAACGAGATTGCATTGGAAAAAATACCAGGTATGACCGAGGAAGACATATCTAGCGGGGCTGGCATTTGCGTCCTTGCAATGGGAAAGATGGGTGCCCGAGAACTTAACTATTCTTCCGACATTGATCTGATCTGCCTCTTCGATCAGGACGGACTCGACGACACCGTTTTTAGTGAGGTCAAGGCGCGCTACATCCATGTCACGCGCCAACTCACGAAGGCACTTTCGGAACGGACGCCAGATGGATATGTCTTTCGCACTGATCTACGCTTGCGTCCCTCCCCGTCGGTCACTCCAGTTTGCCTTTCTATGGAGAAAGCAGAACGCTACTACTATTCCGTTGGTCGCACTTGGGAGCGCGCCGCGCATATCAAGGCGCGTCCAGCAGCTGGCGACATAGTCGCTGGCCGCGCCTATCTTGACCGCCTATCTGCCTTCATCTGGCACCGCGATACGGATTTTGCAGCAATTCAAGATGTCGAAGATATACGCCGCAAAATTCGAGAGAACAAAGGCAATTTCCATCCCGCAAGGCTCCCAGGTTACAACATAAAACTCGGGCCAGGTGGCATCCGCGAGATAGAATTTTTTACACAGACACAACAACTCATCATGGGTGGTCGTCTGCCAGGTTTGCGCGACCCTACCACCCTCGGCGCTCTTGCCGCACTGCGTGACGAAGGGATAATTCGCGAGGAAATGTGTGCTACACTCTCAGAAGCATATATTGCTCACAGAAATCTGGAACACCGCCTCCAAATGGTTGCGGACGCTCAAACTCAAACGATTCCTGTCAGTGAGGATTCCCGCGCCCGCGTTGTCGCACTCGACGGGTGGGCCGATCAAAAGGCATGGGAAATTGATATCACTGAGCGCCTCGCTACTGTGCACAGTGTCATCGAATGTTTTTTTGATGCAGTCAAGAGTCGAACCACCCAAACGAACACACCCGAGACCGATGAGCATATCCTTGCCGCGTGTGGGTTCGAACGCCCCAAAGATGCCTACCGTATGATACGCAGCTGGCGTTTGGGCGAAGTCGTCGCAACACGCTCTGATCGTGCGCGGCGGATTTATGCAACGCTTGAAGTTGATCTTGTCAATCTGTTCGGGCAGGTCGACAGCCCCGATGACGCTATTATCGAATTTGACCGCTTCCTTTCAAGTTTACCCACGGGCGTCCAGGTGTTCTCACTATTCAAAGCAAATCCACCTCTGCTCAAACTCGTCGTCGACATTTTTGCCACCGCGCCAAGCCTTGCAGCGCATTTGGGACGGGCGCCACAGGCACTTGATGCCCTCCTCGAGAGCGATTTCTCTGACAAATTTCCTCAGCAGGATTGGCTTGAGGTAGACCTCCACATCTGGATCGGTGATACTACAGATTTTGAATGCGTACTTGATATTACTCGACGATGGGCGCGCGAACTTAAGTTTCGTGCGGGTGTCCAAATACTGCGGGGGACTATCGATATGGTCGAGGCGGGCAACGCCTTCTCTTCTATCGCTGAGACGGTGCTGCGTGGCCTCATGCCGTTCGTGATAGAGGACTTTGCCTCACGTCATGGTCCTCCGCCAGGGCGTGGCATGGCGGTGATTGCGATGGGTAAACTCGGAACACGCGAGATGACGGCGAAATCAGATATTGACCTCATCACTATCTATGATGCTTCTAAAGACGAAATGTCGAATGGGCCGCGCCCGTTGCCCTCTTCCACTTATTACCTGCGGCTGACACAATTGCTAATTTCAGCCCTATCCGCCCCCACCGCCGAAGGGCGACTCTATGAGGTCGACATGCGTCTACGTCCGTCAGGTCGGCAGGGTCCAATTGCGATCTCGTTAGCCTCTTTTAAATATTATCAAGCCCAGCAAGCATGGGTTTGGGAACACCTTAGTCTCTCTCGCGCACGGTTGATTTTTGGCGGGGAAAGCCTTACCGAAGACATCTCCCAGGTTATTGATACCGTGCTTTTAGGGCGCAAGGGTGACCCCCGTGTTATCGAGGAAGCCCGCGAGATGCGCGCCCGTCTACTCAAGGCCCACCGCCAAGACCGCCTCAATCCGTGGTCGCTGAAGCATACGTTGGGCGGTCTGGTGGAAATCGAATTTTTTGCTCAGACAGGTGGACTTTTCAGCGGCATGGGTGGCGGTCGTCCAGCGCGTGAAATCCTCTACCCATTGGCGGATATGGGCTGGATGACCCCAACCGAGGCAAAGAACCTTGACGCAGCTCTTTCGCTACAAACCTGCCTGCAACAAATCGAATGCATCGCGCTTGATCCGCCTTTTGATCTGTCCAGTGCCAATGAGAAACTACGCCAGACCTTGGTAGATGTGACTGAGATTTCAGATTTCGACACACTCACCAAAACACTGAAAACCGCCCAAACCGATGCCGCTGCGGCCTGCGCTCGCGTGTTCGACGCAACGACATTTTACTCTTCCAAATAAAGTCTAGGAGATATACATGGATTTAAGAATTACGAGAGATGAACAAGCACTAGTTGCTGAAATCAACGGTCGCATAGATGGCTCCACTGCCCGTGAATTTGAAGATGTTATGATGGCCGCCATTTCTGATAAGAATCGTGTGGTGATTTGCAACCTCATGAGCGTTGCATACGTCAGCAGCGCTGGCCTACGGGTAATATTGCTGATTGCGAAACGCCTCGCAAAACGCAACTCGGTATTTTCGGTCTGCGGATTAAATGGATCGGTGGCCGAGGTATTTCGCATTTCCGGTTTCGACAAGATTATCCGGGTATATGAAAACCAAGAGGTCGCGCTGGCCGATGCTCGTGCCTGATCTTGTGGTCTCGAGCATGCCAGACGTGCGGTTGCTCGAGATCAAAAGCCGGATTGAAAATCTCAAAAAGGTCGTATCTTGGATCAATGAATTCTGTGCAGGATATGCCCCGGCTGCAGTGTTTGAACGCAGGCTTCAAATTGCGACTGAAGAGCTACTTGTCAACATAATTACACATGGGTATGGCGTGGACCAAAAAGATGCTTTGATCAGGCTCGCACTCTATCCGCAACCTGAAGGGGTGGTGATGGTAATCGAAGACGATGCGGCACCTTTTGACCCACTGGAAAATGTGCCTCTCCCGAATACCAAAGCAGATATTAAGGACCGACAGATCGGCGGGCTTGGGGTGATGTTAGTGCGTGAGATGGCCGACCGAGTGACCTATAGCCATCTCCAGCACAACCGGATCGCACTCGTCTTTGGTCCAGGAGAGCTGCCCTATGTGACTGATGCTGGATGCCAAAGGAACCACCTCCCCAATTCACTACACGACGACCCGAGTGCAAGGACGCGGTCTAATGAGACTACCCGCTTCCGCCCCGCTGATTTGACCTTGAGAATTCTTGTTGTGTTGATCCTGCTATCCGTGTCCAGTCTTGCTGCAGCTGGTGCTATGAATTTTCTAAAATTCGAAAAAATCCTAACCGTTACCACAACCGCCAAATACGATCCGGTTTTGCGGGAACTCGGCCGTGTGATCAGCGACAGTCTTAAGGATAGGCTGATCCTAGCGTCGATCCAGAGCACGGGTGTTCTTATCAATCGCTCTGTGAGGCAATTTGACGGGGCCTTTGATCTCACCGTGGAGAACAGCACAGGCACTGTACTCTTTACCACTCTCACGGATATGGAAATTAGCAACGGAGAGAAGACTGTGAATGCACCGCCTAGCCCAGAGAATATCCAGCATGTCTCTGATACTCTGGATCGGTTTACATCTCGGATGGCTATCCTCCAGAATGGAGAGTCGGTGGGGGTGCTTTCTCTATCCCATGATGCCACGATGGCCAGAGCCGCTCTGTCTGACCTTGCCCGGCAGCTCACCCATGCCTGGATTATTTCGATCCTTCTAGTGCTACCTCTGCTGATGTTGGCCGCGCTTTTTATCTTGGGTCGGGTGGATGGTCAGCTTCACGATCGGAAAATTGCGGTACGCCGCGCCATAGATCCAACCACTTCGGACCCAGGACCGTCAGATGCTCTCGTACAGGCAGTATGGCGAATTGGACAGGCTTTTCTTAAAGGTCAGTCAAAATGATATCTGGCCTGCGTCCTGTCCTTTTGCTGCCGCTTGTTGTTCTGGTCATTGTTCCCTTCATGTTTTTCGGAGTTGTTTCTGGACGGATATTGGAGAGCTACCTTTTGCCAGAGTTGGAAGCTCAAACTATAAACGCAGCGGTGGGCGTTCAGCGCCGCGTGGATCATGCCATCAAAGTTTTTGGTGGATTACATACGCTACGCGAAGTGGAAGTGGTACTCGACAAGACCCGTTCGTCTGCAGCAGGAATGAGCTTTCTAGCCCTAACTGGCCCGGAGGGGGATATCCGATATTTGTCGGCTGACAATCCAGAAACTGTGCATGTCACGCTTGCCACCGCAGCCGAACCCGCTTCTCAAGAAATCACTGACATACTGTCTGATCTATGGCAAAAAATTACGGGAAAGCCGCTGTTCAACCCCACCATAATGACCAGTCAACGAATTGGGGACCTGCTGGTTACTCAATTGCCACTTGGAGGCGGTTTGGAACACCCGGTTGGATTTCTGTATGCTGGTGTTGATGTTGAGCTGCTTGATGCGCTGAACCGGGATATGTGGTTTGATATCGCCACGGTGGTTCTTGCAACTGCCCTAGTTGCCCTTGAGCTGATGATCTTGATCTTCACAATTCTTATCCTGCGCCCGGCTTGGATGGTGAACTTCCTAGCTGCCCGATTGACAGCGCGGGATTTGCGTTTCACTTTTCGCCCGCGCCAGAGCCGAGGAATGCAAGCGTTGGTCTGGCAGATTGATGGTATCATCACCCAGGTTATCGCTGTAACCAAATCTCGCTCTATTGATCTCTTAGGGCATCGATTACCTGGGCCAGAAGGATCACGCACGCTCCGCGCACCGGCGGTCAGCTATATTCGTGTGCCTCTGTTCCTGTTCTTTCTTTCCGAGGCTATACTGCGCCCAGTTCTACCACAATTTCTCGGGCAGTTTGCGCCATTGGGCAGTAACTCAGAGTTTCATATCGGGCTGATCATGAGTGCATTCATGGGTGCCTCGATTGCTTCTGTGCTCATTGGTTCAATCCTCGCGGAAAATAAGAGCCCGCGCCAAGTGTTTCTATGGGGAGCCATTTTTACCTGCGCTGGCCTGATTGGTCATCTCTATTCCAACAATTTTACAATGATTCTTCTGATGAGGGCCTTAACCGGCTTTGGTTACGGTCTGGTTTATGCTGCCGCTCAAGTGCATATTGCACAGCATGCCTCTCGACAGCGCCGGAGTTCAGGTTTTTCTCTATTTCTTTCTGTCATTGTAGCCGCTGAGATCAGCGGTCCGGCGATGGGGGGGGTTTTGGCTGACCAACTTGGGGTGGTGTCGGTATTGGTTGTCGCCACTTTTTCTGCTGGGATTTCTGCCTTGACATGCTTACTCCTGCTGTCTCGGCAGCCGCCGCATATGACCGATGCGGACAGATCACCGACCGACACCTCTGGTACAGATGTTCTTAGAATTTCAGGATGGTTTCCCAGGCAATGGTTTATACTCCGGAAAATCGTGGGTAATCCTAGATTTATTGTTATCATTGTTTGTTTTGCCATTCCTGCCAAAGCATTACTTACTGGGGGGCTGTTCCTACTGATGCCGTTGGCAGTTAATAGCAGCGCCGCAGAAAGCGCCAGGGTTTTAATGGGTTATGGTATCCCCATCCTGCTACTCACACCGCTACTTGCCCCGCTGGCCGACCGCTGGAGTGGGTTTGGCTCGTGGGTGGCGGCTGGCGGCGTTATTGCTTCAGTAGGCTTCATTCTCCCCCATTCTATGAGCGACATAACCGGCGACGGGTTGGCCATTCTACTTGCTACCACGCTACTCCTTGGTCTTGGACAGAGCCTGTCAATCCCAACGCAGATCAGCTTCCTAATGCAAGTTTCTGACAGGCAGATAATAAAGTTTGGAGCCGGAACGGTGTTGGGCATCTTTCGCTTTCTAGAACGGTTGGGCTCCCTCTTGGGTCCGTTGGTCGCGGGCAGCTTGCTGCTCATCTTCACGCCAAAGATTGCTATGATGTGGATGGGTCTAGGTGCCGTATTGCTAGCGACCTGCGGTTTGAGTTGGTTTTTGGCCTTTGGAGAAGAAGAGGAAAGGGTGGTGATCCATGACTTACTTGTCGAGACGTGAGGTTCTGGCCGGATATTTTTCCACTTTAATGACCAGTTCCGCCGCCGCTGACCAGGCGGTTGCGAAGAAAAAGTCCATTTTCATGGTGCTTTGGCGTGGTGAAACAAAAGTTGAGTTGGGGTTTCAGGCATATTTTGTTGAATCGGATATTCCTCTTGACATTACGGTCCGATCACTGGATCGCAACATTGGCCGTCTGCCGGAGATTCTCAAGGAAATTGATCGCGTCGAGCCGGATTTGATTTACACTTGGGGCACCTCTGTGACATTGGGGATCGCCGGACGGGATCCAACGCTAACTACAGGATCGGAGGATTACCCTCCTCAGATCATCGACCGACCAATCCTGTTTACTATGGTTTCTCAACCTATCCGCTCTCGTATTATTAGGTCGTTTGGATCTACGGGGCGAAACCTGACCGGGGTCAGTCACTTCGTGCCTCTGGAGATACAGATTCAGGCGATGCAAGCGTATATGCCAATAGACCGGATAGCGGTCATCTACACACCAAGCGAACCTAATTCGGTGCTGAACGTTGAACAACTCATCGCCCTTGGACATCGCTTGAACATCCGGGTCTACAACTTTCCAGTACCCCCTGATGTTAACGGCAGCGCCGATCCGGAGACCCTACCGGATTTGGTTGCCAAGGCTGCGGCATCAGGAGCACAGTTTCTATATCTCGGGCCAGACAGTTTTATTGGGCAATATGCGGCCCGGATTACTGATCTTGCAAATGCCTATCGTCTGCCATCCTTTGCCTCGACAGAGCGTATGTTAGCATCATCAAATGCGCTGTATGGGCTCGTAGCGCCCTATGCTCAGGTCGGCCGGTTCACTGCAATGAAAGCAAAACGTATCCTGTTTGAAAATGAACTGGCAGGGGAAATTCCTGTTGAAGTGCTTCCAGAGCTTTCCTACCAGATTCGGGCCGATGTGGCTCGTGATCTGGAAATTTTCCCCACTCTATCGTTACTTGACTATGCGGAGATCATCATTCCATGACGGCGAAACATACAGACCAGCACTCTTCAGCTCTTTCAGGACAGCCACTAAACCGATCCAATTTAATTTTTGCGGTCCGGACAGTTTTTGACCGACAGACACAGAATTTTCCGTCAGATATCCATCTGCGCTTTGCCGAAGTGTCAGACATTCCAGTCCTTGAATCATTGAACGCCGTGGCCATCAGAGATCTCGGGCGCGAAGGTTTGTTTCTGCGCATGTCGGATGATTTCCTGGCAGAGATGATCCGGGATGGTGTCATCATTCTACCGACGCGAGATAGGAAAATCTTGGGTTACAGCATCGCGGTTCCGGCGGATTCTCATCATCCACCGTTTCTGTTCGCGAAAGAACAGGAAAAAACAGGCCTACTGTTCGGCACGATGCTTGATCAGTCGCTGCGTGGGCAGGGATGGCAGTGCCGTCTGATTCTGACCCGGCTCGAGAGTTTTCGAGAGGCGGGGGCAATGGCCGTGGAATCTACCGTATCTCCTTTCAACATCACTTCGTTGCGCAATCTCCTGAGTGCAGGATTCCATGTGGCCGGGCTAAAAACATTGCTCGACGGGCATCCTCGTTTCTTGCTCCGACATGATTTTGGTCGAACGACGATGGCGGGACCGTTCCAAAAACTGATATTGCCGCAGTCCGGAGACTTGTCAGATCACTCAGAGCTACTGTCCAGCGGTTTTGTAGCAATCAGGGTCAGAACGAAAAAAACGAACACCTTGCTTTATGCCACTGGGTCTGCGGCACATCATCCGTCAGGTGGGCTGGCGGGATGAAGTCAATTCACGCAGGCCCTCATCAATCAATGCGCACAACGAGCCTGCGCCGAAGTATTGCGCTGACAGCTTCTCTCGCTCTATTGGCAGTGTCGGTGGTATTCATCGCTTACGTGGAGATTCTGGGTGGTTCACAGGCCCGCCGACATGAAGCTGTGCGACTTGAAGCAAAAGCAGTTTTAGTGGAGACAGTACTAAACCTCTATCGTTTGCGACTTGAAGCCTTGGCCAAGAGGGTCGCAACTGATTCCGAAGTGGATACATCTCTTCTTGCGGGCGACGTTTCACCTGGCCTTGAGGATATACTTGAACGCGCTCGAAGTGCGCTCCCTGAACGACCAGTGATCGCCATATTAACCCCAAAGGGTCGCATTCTAGCCGTTGGTGATGATGATGGTGGTATGGTATCAATATACCTTGACATTTTGTCTGATGCAATCACGCGGCCATCTGGAGCACACTGGATCATCGGGGACAGTGGATCCCCGATCTTGGTGCATCACGCTCTAGTACGGCACCGTGACCGGAGCATCGGCCATGTATTGGTTTTTATGGAGATCAGCGATGTGTTGATAGATTTTTTCCCAGGATTGGCTGGATTGGCCTTTATTGATGAGGAAGGCATGCTCCGGCATCTTGCCGGAGAGGTTCCTAACCTCAGCCCGGTTTTTGCGGACCATGACGGGCAAGCACGAAGCCTGATTCTGCCGAGTATGGATGGACGGCAGCTTGATGTGGTTATTTTGCCACTTCGGGATGAACCAGGAAAAGTGATCGGGGATATCCTGTTCCTGCGGGATATCACGGCAGCTTTGAACCGCGAGAAAATGTTGGCCTGCTTAGCCTTTTTTACCGTTCTGATAATCATTCTCCTGTCTCTTGGGTTACTACTACGATCACTACGGCTTGCTTTCCGGCCATTGGGAGCCGTGGTTCAATTGCTGGAGGCCATGGCACTCGGCGAGACTGGGCTTCGGTTCCGTAGCATGGAAGAAGGACAAAAAACTAAAGGTATATTACTGGAAGAAAGTACCCTCTCATCGGAAGAAGGGCAGGAAGCTATAGAGCAATTTTCCACAATTTATGGCAACGAAATCGGTGCGCTACTCAACACTGTTGAACGCTTCCGTGCCAGCCTCGATGCACACAATGCATTGATAGCGATACAGGAGCAACTGGAGAGTGCTAGGCACATCCAGCAGTCTCTGCTGCCAGTAACTTTCGATTTGCACCCGGGGATTGATATTCACGGACGTATGCGCCCGGCTCAGGAGGTCGGCGGCGATTTTTTTGATGTTTTCCCGCTTAAGGACGGGCGGATTGTGGCAATGATTGCCGATGTATCTGGCAAGGGAATTGCCGCCGCGCTTTTTGCTTCTCAGGCAAGCGCGGTCCTGAGCGCACAATGCAACAGCACTGACGATCCCGCAGAGGCGGTCCTGTTGGCGAATAAGGCACTCTGCGGCCGCAATCATGAGGACATGTTTTTGTCTGCAATCCTTGCTGTAATTACGCCTGAAACCGGACGGGTGTCCTTTGTCAATGCAGGGCACTGCCCACCGATGATCGCGGGCCGGGACAGAAAGGTAAAAATAGTGGAAACCCCGCCTGATCCGGTGCTTGGGGTGTTGCCAGAGCTTAAATGGACGCGGCATCAGATTACACTAGCACCAGAAGAGTGGCTGCTTTTTTATAGCGACGGGTTTGATGAGGCACAAAATAATGACGGCATGTTTCTAGGAATGGAGAGTGCAATGGAGATATTCGATCAGACCCTTGCCGAACATGCTGAACTGTCCAGTGAGACTCTATCCAGACGTATTCTCAATCAAATAGATGATTTTTCCGCAGGAGCGCCTCAAGCCGATGACATCACGCTGATGGTGGTGGGCAGAACTGGACCTGTCGCGCTTTAGTGCGAGCTAGGGGTTCTGTCGCAAAGTTTTCCCACGGCTGCAATAAGGGCATCGCCGAATGTGTGATCTGTAACCGTTGTTTAGGCCCCACCTTTTTTCTTCTGCCGTAATCTGCGATTCCTGTGACAATGTAGAATTGCTTAGGAGATTATCGTGGGAGTACATCGGGAGCTACGGATGGAGTCCGTTGCTGGTTATGAGGTTTTGGTTGGGGCTGACGGCAAACGTCGCTGTGAATAGCCCCTTATGTATCTAAGCTTTGTTATCCTGCGCCCGATCCGACGTTTTGCAAGATGTCGGATCGGGAAGGTGTTCGCCGTTAGCCCCTTGTGGTTGGACCACGTAGCCTAGGTTGGCGACCCTTCTCTTTCTTCAAACTCGAACAGTTGATTGGGGCACATGACCCCGGAGCATAAGAAAGAGATTTAGATTATGACACATAATGAAGGTTTTGTCGGCTTGGATGTTGGCAAGTTTGAAATTTACGTATTTATTAGCAAAACTGGTTCTTGCTTTTTGGTTCCCAATACACCCTC
Source organism: Amylibacter sp. (assembly GCA_965261565.1). Taxonomy (GTDB): domain Bacteria; phylum Pseudomonadota; class Alphaproteobacteria; order Rhodobacterales; family Rhodobacteraceae; genus Amylibacter. The sequence continues at coordinate 3,582,445 of OZ253460.1, read as the reverse complement.
TGGCCATGTCAGTCTGCAGAGTAAGCTGGGTGAGCCACAAGGCCAGATAATCGCATTGGAACCAACGGGTGGCTATGAATGGGCCGTATGGGAAGTACTGGATACTGCGGGTTACGATGTCAGGCAAGTTTCTGCGGCGCACGTGCGTGCATTTGCCCGCGCAACGGGGGCGTTAGCAAAGACGGATCCGATTGATGCACGCCTGATTGCAGAATTCATGGCGTTCCGTCCTCACTGTGGGCGAAGATTACCTGCGGAGAAACTACGCCATCTCAATGCCTTGAGCACAAAGCGTCGCCAGTTGGTGGAATTGCGCAAACGACTGAAGTGTCAAATTCAACAGCACCACGATGCTGAATTGGTGGGTTTGGACATAGAACTTCTCGACCTTCTGTCGCACCAGATCAAGGTACTGGACGATGCGGTGCAGACACAAATCAAAGCTGACCCACAGATGAAACAGCATGCTAAAATACTGCGCTCAATTCCAGGAATAGGTCCTGTGCTATGCGCCGTTCTAATTGGTGAAATGCCCGAACTGGGCACTATTAGCGATAAACAAATCGCAGCGTTGGCTGGCGTCGCACCGATAAATAATGACAGTGGCCGTTCCGACGGAAAAAGATCAATCAAAGGCGGCAGATACAATGTGCGTTGCCTTCTTTATCAGGCAGCATTGGTAGCATCGACACACAATCAGCATCTCAAAGTATTTGCCAAACGGTTAAAGGAAAAAGGGAAACCCCACAAAGTCATCTTGATCGCGGTTGCCCGAAAACTACTGGTGATCGCCAATGCTCTGGTGGCTAAAAACCAACTCTGGTGCTCAAATTAAATACAGTTGCTAGTTTCCTAGACACCTTGCTTGTTCATTTCTTGCTGCCATTCATAGTCAACGGGTGACAACATCCCATTTCTAGCATGTTTGTGTTTCGGGTTGTAGAATATTTCGATGTAGTCGAACACATCCTGCCGCGCATCATCTCTGGTTTTATATACCTTCCGTCTAATGCGCTCACGTTTTAATAGATTAAAGAAACTTTCAGCGACAGCGTTGTCATGACAATTCCCGCGTCGGCTCATGCTATGTTTTAAATTGTTGTGCTTTAGGAATGATCGCCATTCCAGATTGGTAAACTGTGAGCCTTGATCCGAATGCACTAGGACTTCGTTTGCAGGTTTGCGCCGCCAGACAGCCATAAGTAAAGCTTGCAATACAAGATTGGTTGTTTGTCGACTTTGCATTGACCAACCAATAACGCGCCGTGAATAGAGATCGATCACAGCGGCCAGATACAAGAAACCTTCATACGTTTTAATATAGGTGATGTCAGTGACCCAAGCACGATTTGGCACTGCAACGTCAAATCGCCGATCTAGAGTATTATCAACCACGATAGATGGTTTGCCACCATACTTGCCTGGGCGGCGTTTATAACCGATCTGGGCCTCTTGATCCCTGCCAGTCTTGCTAAACGCGCCACACGGTTGGGGCAACAAGTCGTAAGCGGTGTCCCGTTGGCACCTAACCCTTAAAATTCCACGGTAATAGAGCTTCGATATCACTTTGTTTGTGGCCATTTACGATGGCGGTAAGGATGCCGGAGATATAGCTGTGCGGTTCCACGGCGTTCAATTTGCAGGTTTCGATCAAGGATGCGAGCATGGCCCAGTTCTGAGCACCGGCCTCGTGGCCAGCGAATAGAGCGTTTTTACGGTTTAGGGCCAGTTCCCGTTCATTCTGCCCATGTCGGTTCAATTTGCCGGGTCCATTATAGATGGCATGCATATTTTGATTCAGACGTAAGTGTCTACCGGAGTTACAAGCGTGGCGATGGAGACTTCATCGCGATGGAGCGTGATGCCGGTATAGCGATCATGGCACCTTCGTGGATATTGGACGCATCCATTTGCCAAACAATGACCCTTGGGCCGCCACTTGTTTCAGTAGCAGGTCTTCTGGAATTGCATAAGATTCTGTTAACGCGCGGATTTCGGCGAAGCTTTGATGAGGACGACTCATCAAAGGAGGTCGGGCATGATCCCGCTACAGATTATCAAGCAAGTGCAGCTTTCTCTGCCATTTCAACCGAGTGTGACGACGAGCATGACCGACAGCGAACGCGACCAGATGATGCTGGTGCTAGCCCAACTGCTGCTGGCGGCAGCGGATATCAAACTGGAGGTAGAGGCAAATGAACAATGATCTCACCATCACCCAGGCATTGCCTGCAACCATCTTGCAGCGTCGCGCAGTCGTTTATGTCCGGCAATCAACACAGAGTCAGGTCATGACCAACCTGGAGAGCCAGCGTCGGCAATACGATCTGGTCGAGACGGCCCGCACCTATGGTTTCAAGATGGTCGATGTAATCGATGATGATCTTGGTATATCCGCCAGCGGTTGTGCTAAACGCCCTGGCTTTGAGAAGTTAGTTGCGGCCCTCTGCTCAGGCGGGGTTGGTGCTGTGTTCTGCCTGGAGATATCACGCCTCGCCCGGAATGGCCGCGACTGGCATCATGTCCTGGAGATTTGCGGCATGGTTGAGGCACGGGTCATCGATTGTGATGGCGTGTACGATCCCCGCCACCCCAATGATCGGCTTCTTCTGGGCATGAAGGGTAGCATTAGCGAGTTTGAACTGAGCATCCTGAGAACCCGCATGCTGGAGGCGGCGCGGGCAAAAGCCCGGCGGGGAGAGCTGCGCTACACACCGCCCATGGGATACATTTGGGACCGAGATGCTGGAATCTTTTTTGATCCGGATTTGCGAATCCAGGAAGTGGTTCGCTCAATCTTCTCAAGATTCCGGGAGCTTGGCAGCGCCCGGCAGGTTCTTCTCTCAATGGCGGATCAGGGTATACATTATCCTCGTCCATCGGATGGCATTCGATTGACCTCATTCGAATGGCACCCAATCCGATATCGCAATGTGATTGGGGTTTTGAAAAATACTTTTTACGCCGGTGTTTATGCATATGGTAAGACGGGTCGGAAGACTGAGATCCGGGAAGGTCGCCCCCATGTTACCTACAAGAACCGCAAATCACCTGAAGACTGGGATGTGGTCATACGTGACCACCATGACGGTTATATCGGTTGGGAGGATTATGAACGCAATCAAGCCCAGTTGGCGAAGAATACGTTCGGGCGGGCTGGCGGGGTTAAATCCGGTCGTGGCGGCGGTGCTCTCCTGGCTGGACTTATGTCCTGCGCGAGATGTGGGCGGCGTTTGCATGTTGTTTACACGGGTCGTAAACCTCGCCCGGTTTATCGCTGCGATAACCCTAACCTTTTGCTGGGTCAGAAAAGGTGCTTTACATTTGGCGGTGCGCGCGCAGAAAAGCTGGTGGCCGCATCCGTTCTTGAGGCCGTGGCTCCGCTTGCAATTGACGCCGCGATTGAGGCACAAACGCTCATGACAAACGTTGAGAATGACCGGCGATCTGTTGTCGAACTGGAGTTGAAACAGGCACAGTACGATGCGACGCTTGCGGAACGCCGCTATGCCGCCTGCGATCCTGAGAACCGCCTGATTGCGTCAGAACTGGAGAAACGCTGGGAAGAGACCCTCGCACGGGTTCAGGCATTCCAGCAGCGCCTGACAGAAACTCTGGAGGCACCGGAAAACGTTGACGTTGATCTGTTGAGTGACCTGGCACAGGATCTGCAGGCCGCGTGGGACGCACCTGCGGTGACCATGCGCGTCCGCCAACAGTTGCTCCGGAGTTTGATCGAAGACATCGTGGCCGATATCGACGAAGCTACTGGCGAGATAGTGCTTGTCGTCCACTGGAAGGGTGGACGGCATACGGAACTCAGGACAAAAAAGCCCAAGACAGGTGAACACGGTGCCAAAACGAGCGATGATGCCCTTTCTATTATCCGCGAGATGTCAGGACGTTGGTCAGACGAGTCAATTGCCGCTTCATTGAATCGCATGGGCATCCGGACTGGCCAGGGAAAGACTTGGAACGCCAAGCGCTTGTCTTCCATCCGGCGAGTGAATAACATCAACGGCTACTTATCAGCGGACAAGAACGGCCCGTGGCGCACTATGACCGAAGCCGCAAAGGAACTCTGTGTGACTAACCATGTGATCCGAAGGCTCATAAAAGAGGGGATTTTGCCGGCAAATCAAGTTGTCGACGGCGCACCTTACCAAATCAAGGTCGACGATCTTAAATCCGACAGGGTTCAACAGGCAATCAACCGGAAGGCAGCCCCGTGTCGCGATGCCGATGAGCCACAGCTTTCAATGTTTTCAACCACTTAAGAAGGAGGTGTATAATGACTAACCGTTCGCAAATGGGTCGGATGGTGCGTTCCACAGCATTGCTGTCCATCTCGATGCGCCCGTCGGAGATAAACAGGTTCAGGCCATCCCAATATTTTGCGATGTATTTAAGGGCTTCACCAGTTGGGGATTTGACCGAGACCTGCGTGCGGCTGTGGGTCAGCCATTTTCTAAATGCTTCCAGCTTTGGTTTCGTGCGTTCAATGCGTGCCACAAGGCGGGCGTCGGCAGACTGGTCTTTGATGTCGGCCTCTATCCTGTAGAGGGCGGCAATCTGTTTCAGACCCTCCTGTGCAATCGGGGCGGCACTGGCTTTGGCCACGTCATAGAGCTTTCGCCGCGCATGTGCCCAGCAATAGGCCAGTTGCACATCCTGACTGACACGCTTGAGCAAGCGGTTGTAACCTGCATAGCCGTCCACTTGCAGAATACCACCAAAGCCCTGCAAAATATCATCCGCATATTTACCTGCCCGCCCCGGTGCATAGGTGAAGGCGACCCCGGGCGAAGCGTCTCCATCCCAAGGCCGATCATCACGAGCCAAGGCCCAAAAGTATCCGGTTTTGACCTTCTTTCGCCCCGGATCCAGCACCGGAGCTGTGGTTTCATCCATGAACAACTTGGACGATTGCTTGAGGTTAGCCAGCAGGTAATCATAAACCGGCTTCAGCTCATATGCTGCTTTACCGACCCAGGATGCCAAGGTGGAACGATCCAGATCAACGCCCTGTCGCGCATATATTTGTGACTGGCGATACAGCGGCAAATGGTCAGCGTATTTGGAAACAATCACGCTGGCCACGGTTGCCTCGGTCGGCATACCACCTTCAATCAGTCGGGGCTTTGCCGGAGCCTGCACAATGCCCACTTCGCAGGAACGACAAGCATATTTAGGGCGGCGGGTAACTATCACACGGAATTGCGCAGGGATAATGTCGAGCCGCTCAGAGGTGTCTTCACCAATGATGTGGCGTTCCGCCCCACAACTGCATTGGGTGTCTTCTGGCTCGATTACCTCTTCAACGCGCGGCAAATGTTTGGGTAAATGGCCACGGTTGGATTTACGCGGTTTGCCCGGGCGCAAAGCAACATCTGCATCCCGCTCCGCATGAATGGTCTCAATAGCTGTTTCAATATCCTCAAACGCCAATTCGTATTGGCTTGGATCAACCTTCTCTGATTTTGCCCCGAACAACGCTCGTTTGAAGTCTGCAACAAGCTTTTCCAACCGCGCATTCTGATCCTGCTGACGCAGGACAATCGCCTTCAAAGCAGCAATATCATCAGGAAGATCGGCGGCATTCGTCATGCCCGGTTGTTACCAAATCCAACCCGTAATTACCTGTCTAAACGCTGTTGTGATTCACTCTGCCGCAGTCGGTGGACGCACCTCCAAAGCATGGACTTTGCGCCAATCCAGCCCAGCAAAAAGCGCTTCGAACTGTGCATGGTTAAGCCGCATCATGCCGTTGGAAATAGCAGGCCATTTAAACACGTGCTCTTCCAGTCGCTTATAGGCCATCACCAAACCGGACCCGTCCCAATACAGCAGCTTCAGCCGATCCGCCCGCTTCGAGCGGAACACATAAACGGTGCCGGTGAATGGATCCTTGTGCAGATGGTTCTGCACCAACGCTGCCAGACCATTATGGCCCTTGCGAAAGTCCACAGGTTCTGTCGCCACAAATATCCGCAGCCGGTTGGACGGAAAGATCATGCGGTGGCATTCAGGGCGCGCGCAATCTCGGCAATCCGGCTCGCCAGTGTTGCCACATCCAGCCGCACTATCACCTCGCCCCGGATCACATCCAGCGTGCCGCAGGCAACCGGTGTATCAACACCGCTTTCTTCCTGCAAAACCAGGGGCGCAAATCCCACATTCTCGGATACCGCTGGCAAAACCAGCTTGCCTTCACGCGCTTGACGCCGCCATTCAGATAGATGGTTCGGTTGCAAATCATACCGACGCGCAACCGCGTTCACGGTCGCACCTTCAACCAGCGTCTCCGCCACGATCCGGCCCTTCAAATCATCCGGCCATCGCCGCTGGCCCCGAGGGCCGACGATCAAATCAATCTCACTGATAAACTCCGCTGAGCGCTCCATGGAGAAACTCCTTTCCAAACTGCAAGAAAGAACTGAATCGCAGATCGCGACCTCAAGCGTAAGGTGGGACCGGGACAACGCTTACCAATAAAGGCATATCTCACTTTGCATCTTTCGCGAAGTATACCGTGGCCTTTTTTAAGATGTCGCGTTCCTCGGTGATACGCATGAGTTCTCGCTTAAGGCGTCTGATCTCAGCAGCCTGTTCGGTTGCTTCTTGCGCTACAATAGGTGGCTTTGAAAACCGCTTCATCCAAGCGTAAAGCGAATGCGTGCTTACTCCCAAACGTTTGGAAACGTCCGCTACTGAATAGCCGCGTTCCGTGATCTGCTTGATTGCATCAATCTTGAATTCTTCTGTGAAATTAGGTCGGGTCATTGAGTTCTCCTTGCCTCATTTTTAGGGGACAAGGTGTCTAGGAAACTAGCAACTGTATTTAATTTGAGCACCAGAGTTGGTTTTTAGCCACCAGAGCATTGGCGATCACCAGTAGTTTTCGGGCAACCGCGATCAAGATGACTTTGTGGGGTTTCCCTTTTTCCTTTAACCGTTTGGCAAATACTTTGAGATGCTGATTGTGTGTCGATGCTACCAATGCTGCCTGATAAAGAAGGCAACGCACATTGTATCTGCCGCCTTTGATTGATCTTTTTCCGTCGGAACGGCCACTGTCATTATTTATCGGTGCGACGCCAGCCAACGCTGCGATTTGTTTATCGCTAATAGTGCCCAGTTCGGGCATTTCACCAATTAGAACGGCGCATAGCACAGGACCTATTCCTGGAATTGAGCGCAGTATTTTAGCATGCTGTTTCATCTGTGGGTCAGCTTTGATTTGTGTCTGCACCGCATCGTCCAGTACCTTGATCTGGTGCGACAGAAGGTCGAGAAGTTCTATGTCCAAACCCACCAATTCAGCATCGTGGTGCTGTTGAATTTGACACTTCAGTCGTTTGCGCAATTCCACCAACTGGCGACGCTTTGTGCTCAAGGCATTGAGATGGCGTAGTTTCTCCGCAGGTAATCTTCGCCCACAGTGAGGACGGAACGCCATGAATTCTGCAATCAGGCGTGCATCAATCGGATCCGTCTTTGCTAACGCCCCCGTTGCGCGGGCAAATGCACGCACGTGCGCCGCAGAAACTTGCCTGACATCGTAACCCGCAGTATCCAGTACTTCCCATACGGCCCATTCATAGCCACCCGTTGGTTCCAATGCGATTATCTGGCCTTGTGGCTCACCCAGCTTACTCTGCAGACTGACATGGCCAGAGGGTGTATTGGGAACCAAAAAGCAAGAACCAGTTTTGCTAATAAATACGTAAATTTCAAACTTGCCAACATCCAAGCCGACAAAACCTTCATTATGTGTCATAATCTAAATCTCTTTCTTATGCTCCGGGGTCATGTGCCCCAATCAACTGTTCGAGTTTGAAGAAAGAGAAGGGTCGCCAACCTAGGCTACGTGGTCCAACCACAAGGGGCTAACGGCGAACACCTTCCCGATCCGACATCTTGCAAAACGTCGGATCGGGCGCAGGATAACAAAGCTTAGATACATAAGGGGCTATTCACTCCTTTCCAAACTACAAGAAAGAACTGAATCGCAGATCGCAACCTCAAGCGTAAGGTGGGACCGGGACAACGCTTACATTATAATCAGCTAAAATTTGTTTTTGGGTGAGGGCTAAATAGCATGGATAGTCACCTAATAGTTTGAAGTGTAAATCTCACATCCTAAATTCAGGTGAACTTGTTGCGTCTGGGGCAGGGTATATTTCGTTCTTTGTATCTTGCAGTAGACGAACAACAGCATTGGTTAGGAAGCCGTAGAATTTTTCTTTACCCATTGTTCGCGCCCAAACATCTTCTGGTAAAAACCGACCCATTTCGTCTTTAAATCCGTCAGATTGTATAATTTCTGGTAGGCGCTGAATCATGTCACCCAACAAACCATTGTAGTTTTCTGTATTGTAATCTTCCAGTTTGCGCTGAACCAAGCCAACATTAATGTTGGCGCTTTGCTGCTTCAACCAGCTTAGATCCCAAATATCACGATATCGAATATGGCTAGTGCAGGCAGGTAAAGAAACTAATTTATCAGCCATAATTTCATCAAGTGTTTCGGTGTTCACTAGAACATCCTCATAACCGTCAGGTAGAAACTCGTAGTTACGCCCTAGGGCGCGCGGCTCTTTTGTGTAAGATGAAATATTTGCAACTTCTAATTTAATACGCTGCCTAGGCATGTCTCGGCGTGCAGGTTGTGTAACAACGCTAATTTGCCATTTATCTATTTTGATTTCCGAAGATGTAGGATCTAAAGCAACGTCTTTTGGAGATTTTACGTGAACATCGAGGGCGTATCTTTTTCCGAGATAGTTTTCTAAACACTCGGCAATATCTTTTAAGTTCTCTTTTTTAAAGTCTGGGCCGCCGGTGAAATCTAAATCCTCACTGAAACGATGCGCACCATAGCACAATCTTAACGATGTACCTCCTTGGAATGTAAGGTTATCCAATAGACCAGCTTGTTCCAGAGCGAAGAGGATATCATAATGGAGCAGCTCTTTTTCGACGACGGGCCGCAACTTTGCACGACCAGGTGTTTCCATTGCACGCTCTACGAGCTGGTTGAAGTTTGCAATATTATTGGCCATCAGCCATCACCATTTCTAATTCTGATTGGGAAATTAAATGCGTGTTACGTTTTACATTTGCGAGGTCAACTGCAGCGGTGTGTGCGCGCGCGAAACGTAATGGTTGTTCTCTATCAATCGTACCATTCAAAATATCTACAGGGCTGCGTTTGGTATGTGTGAATTCAATTACACCAAATGGTGTTTTAAATACGCCACTACGCCCAGTCGTCATGATTGTAACTCTGCTGGTCGGGATCTGGGAGATCACACCATGCTCTGATAGGGCGGATTCAAGACTGACATAGCTATAGGAGCCGCGCCTTAAAGCCTTTGCGACTTTTAAGATGATATCAGACCCTTTGGAACGCGCACGCGCGTAAACATACACTCCATTGGCTGCGCGCGTCAGTAAGCCGTCGTGAACCAAGCGGCGCAAACCTTCAGAAAAGGTTTTATCTTTTTCTCCTGGGAAAATCTTTTTGAGATCTGACGTTGTAAATACCGCGCGACCTTTTCTATCCCAAGTATCGAAAGTCTCTAGTGCAATTGATTTTTTCATCTTCACATCCTGATTCACATAAATCCTATATAATAATAGGAAAATTGTCAATCAAAACTTGCTGGCTATCGGCGGTTTAACCATTCTTCAACTTGAGCGATGTTTGCAATATTAAGTTGATAGCTACTTTCATTGCGCATTTTATTATCTTCGCCAGGCCACGGATTGAACCCAAATCGTCTAAGGTGATAAAAAAGCATGGCTATACGCCTCTTTTTTACGCAACTAAAGATAGCTTGGACGGCCGGCTTTCTGAATTTCATCCACTAATTTTTCTAAGTAAGCAAAACGAAGCATTTAATTAATGGACCAACTCACCTTCTTTTTATTTTTAAGATCTAATTGAGGTAAGTAAATTTTGGATACGGCACGGTTTCCACCGTTCCGACCAACCTGAGCGATTATATCAATCGATGATGGACAGTATTTTCGGGCAATTTCAAAACCCATTTACACATCGCAATCTATCAATCGCTATTTAAGCCACAATTGCATAATTAGCCAGCCCGCATAAGAGCGGGTACACCATACGCTTACTATTCACCATTAACTCCTAATGGTGAATATGAATAAGAAGTCCAGAAGCAGCAAAGTAGCTGCAGATAAATTAGTAAAGAACATCCGCCGTAAAACGCGGCAAACATATTCTGCTGAAGAAAATATCCGCATTGTTTTGGCGGGCCTGCGCGGCGAGGAAAGTATTTCTGCACTGTGCCGTCGTGAAGGCATTGCCGAAAGCCTATACTACAGCTGGTCAAAAGAGTTCTTGGAAAGGCGCCTGTCAGGCGATACAGCGCGGCAAGCCACGTCCCCTGAAGTTAAGGATCTGCGTTCAGAATCCCTAGCGTTAAAAGAATGCGTGGCCGACCTGACGCTGGAAAACCGTCTACTCAAAAAAAAGCATGACAGGAAATGGGGATTACGACGAATGAGATACCTCGCGTCAGAAAAACTAGAGATTATTCGCACCATTGAGCACAGTCACCTACCCACCAAGAGAACGTTGGATATGTTGGGCATTCCACGCAGCACTTATTACCGATGGTATGATCTGTATCTTGATGGCGGGCTGGATGGTTTGGCGGATCGTTCACCTTGTCTTAATTCTGTATGGAACCGTATTCCCGACCAAACCCGTGATGATTTTATCGAGTTTGCTTTGGATTATGAAGCTCTGACATCGCGTGAACTGTCGATTAAATACACGGATGAGAAACGTTATTTTATCTCTGAATCGTCCGCATATCGCATTTTAAAGTCTGCAGATCTAATCACAGCCCCTTCGCATGTGGTGATCAAAGCTGCGGTAGAATTCCACGATAAAACCACCGCCATCAACGAGATATGGTAGACTGATTTTACCTACTTCAAAATAATTGGTTGGTATTATCTGAGCACGATCCTGGACGATTACAGTCGCTATATCATTGCATGGAAACTCTGCACAAATATGCGAGCTCGCGATGTGACTGGTACGTTAGAAATGGCACTGGAATCTTCGGGCTGCGACCAGGCAACTGTCCGTCACAAGCCAAGTTTACTCAGTTATAACGGATCGTCATATGTATCAGGTGAACTTGCCGAATGGTTGCAGGGAAAAGGCATGGATCATGTTCGGAGCGCACCGTTCCATCCGCAGACACAGGGCAAGATTGAACGTTGGCATCAGATCGGGTTTTGCTGGAAAACTACTACCTGCCAGGCGATCTGGAGCAGCAAATTGGGGCGTTCGTCGAATATTACAACAACGAACGATACCACGAGAGCCTCAACAACGTCACACCAGCCGATGCTTACTTCGGGCGTGACAAATCCATCATCAGAGAAAGGAAAAAGATCAAACGAAACACCATTAATCACCGCCGCTCGCAACACTTCAAGAAAGCGGCATAATCAAATCAAATCAAAACAAGGAACCAGAGCCTCCAATAGATTAGGTACTCAAAAGTCCATATTTATCTGACAACGGACAATCGCCTGCCGCGGCGGCGGCAACCATATTTGCTACTGCACTTTCATCACCTCCGAAACATTGGCATGTCTCTTGATGGCGCATGGTTTTTCTGCGTGATTTATGTATTAGTACTAACATAAACGAGGAAAACGATGCGCTATGGCGCGAACCGACCGTTTGTCCAAATGCAAGAATAAAGTCGCGCCTGATCTGCTCACGCCGAAGACCGCCGTCGCACCACATACGAAGGTAAATAATGACAGTCATTTCTAAGGGAGGCAGTTCATGTAACTTGCCAACGGGAGTGGCGCCGCGGGATGAAGGAGCTGATATCATTTTGTTAACAACAGTTTGTTTTGGCGCGTTCTACGTAGAATATAAACTTGATTTCCAAGGATTAAACGCGCCGTCGTTCCATTACTGAGCATTTCTTCAACATCGAAAGTTGGATTCTTTTCCACTGTATTTATTTCAGTGTCATCCAATTGTATCGCTATTGATTTGGTCAAAGTTTGGTGCTCACTTTAATCTGATAAAAAGAATCAGGTATGTTTAAATTCACCTTTTCATAAAGCATAAACAAATGATAATGCAATACTTGACTCTTTTAATAAGTTAATAGTAAACTCCGCATAGCAACCGATTCCTACCCGGCAGCAAACTCATACTAAGTATTGCGAGGGGAATGGAATCGTGAATAAGAATATATTTATTGCTGCTGTAATTAGTGCAATTTACTCCAATGCAGTTGCTGCACAGGATCAGATAGAACTTGATCCAATCGTTGTGAATGCTGGGATAGATAAGGTCGCATCTGATGTGCCACAATCTGTCTCTGTGGTTAATCAAGAAAGATTGGACGATATACAAGCTGGCACAGTTGGGGATGTTCTAGACACGCTCCCGGGGATTTCAGGGGTTGGTTCTAGTAGCATTCTGGGGCAATCGTTTAATATTCGAGGTGTCGGAGCAGGTTTAGATGCCGCAGAATCGTCCATCATCACGTTGGTAGATGGCGAAGAGCTTTATTATGAAAGCTATCGTCAGGGGTCATTGTTTACAGAACCTGAGTTATTGAAGCGCGTCGAAGTTCTACGTGGCCCTGGATATTCAACATTATATGGCTCAGGCGCATTGGGCGGCGTCATTCTATTAGAAACCAAAGATGCAGCTGATTTTCTAGAAGAAGGTGATACCTTTGCTGTTAGGCAAAAACTATCATACGAGTCAAATCCCGACACCCTTCAATCAACAACTATTCTTGCATTCAAACCCGATGAGAAACTAGACGCTTTACTTGCTTTCTCATATCGCGATGTAGGTGAAAGTGAAGATGCTCTTGGTAACACACTTATTCGGACGAATGCTGGAATTGCGAATATCTTAGTAAAAGTTGGTTACACAGTCGGCGAGCACCGCTTGGGGTTTTCCTATAATCAGTTTGAATCGGATGGCGAAAACCAAGATTTCAATCAATTGGATGGCGCGTCCATCTCCCCTTTCTTCCCAGGCTGGGGTGTTGGTGACATCACAACGCGTTCTCAAGTTGCCAAGCTGGAATATGGCTATAATCCAGAAAACAACCGTTATGTCGATTTAACTGCAACTGTATCTTACACAAATTCATTGAAAGATGTGCGCCAAGGTAGTAATCCAGCTGAGCCGATTTTTGCCTCATTACTGGGTGAACGTGCTTATGGTTTGTGGAAGCTAAAACTTGAAAACGTTGCGGATATTTCATCTGAGTCGAACGAGCATTATTTCACATTTGGTATTGCTGTATCAGAACAAGACCGCACATCTTTACCGCCATCATCTGCACAAGCAGAGGGCAAGACGCGCACCTATGAAATTTACGGCTTGAGTGAATTAGCGCTTTCAGATCGTTTGTCCATCAATACGGGACTTCGGATTGATCATCAAAAGATCACGCCTGCAACCTCCGCTGTGACTTCAGACACAGCTATAGAACCGCAAATTTCAGCAATCTACAAAGTGACCGACAACTGGAATGTATTTGGTTCCTTAGCACGCGTAAATCGCTTGCCCACAGTTGATGAAATTTATGACACCTTTGGGACAGGTCTAGTTAATCTTAATTTGCAGCCTGAAAAAGGCGTGAATTATGAGGTTGGCGCAAGTTTTTCTGGTGATGGTATCCTTCATGCGGATGATTACGCCGATATCAAACTAACTGCTTTTTATTCTGATATTGATGACAAAATTGACCGCGCAACGGTCGGGGGCGTTAGTCGTTTCCGCAACCTAGAAAAAGCGATAATCAAAGGCATCGAGATCGAAGGTGGTTATGCGATTAGTAAGTTTAGCAGCTCGTTTGGCATTACAATCATTGATGGGGAAGATGAAAATGGTGCGACCCTAGATACCCTTGCCAATAACTCAGTAAAATTGGGCATAAACTATCAGGCTACGGATACATTTAGATTTGGTATTAATAGCATTTTTGCGGCTCATAGAGATAAATCAAATGGCACTACCAGAAGAGGTTATGGGGTGCATAGTCTCCATGTGATTTATGCGCCATCCGAAGGCCCGTTAGGCGGTGCTGAGGTGCGGTTTGGCATCGATAACGTCTTCGACAAGCAATATCAGCCTGCAACATATCTTTCACAATTTGCTGAGGGGCGTAATTTTAAAATTTCACTCGCGAAAACATTCTAAAAAAGGACAATACTATGCTTGACCAATCTATATCCGATCTTTTTGCACGCTACGCAAAATTGGTTGAAGAAAAAGGCCCACAAAGGGCAAAAGGTGCCGCAAATACACTTGGCGTTAGTGAAGCCGAATTGGTCGAAGCAAAAATGTTTACAGGTGCAGCCCTTCGGCTGCGCCGCTCCGACGAAAACGGATTCGCCGCTTTATTGGAGGGTATGGTTGGCCTTGGTGAAGTAATGTGCCTGACCCGCAATGAACATGCAGTACATGAACGTTACGGTGAATTCGACAATGTTAATATCGGCAAAGTGATGGGCTTGGTTTTGAACAAAACCATTGATTTACGCATATTCATGAATAAGTGGGCATATGGTTTTGTGATAGAAGAAGAAATGCAATCTGGCTTGCGGGTTTCACTGCAATTCTTTGATAAATCGGGCATTGGGGTACATAAGATTTACCCAATGGAAGATACGGATCGAGCAGGATTTGACGCGCTAGTAGATGCTTGGATAGATGAAAAACCAAGTAAGATTACTATCGAACCGATGCCTGTACAGATTGCGGACAGGCCAGATAATGAAATAGATGCAGAAGCTCTTCGTTCTGATTGGGAAGCAATGAAGGATGTGCATCAATTCTTTGGAATGCTGAAAAAACACAAAGCAGGGCGTATGCAAGCATTACGATTGGTTGGTAGTGATTTGGCATATAAAGTGCCAACGGATGCAATCATTTGGACGCTTGAAAAAGCTTCTGAAGCGGAGATTCCAATAATGGTGTTTGTGGGATCGCCAGGTTGCATTCAAATCCATACAGGTCCCGTTGAAAATATTAAAGCAATGGGTCCGTGGATCAATGTAATGGATGAAAAGTTCCACATGCATTTGCGCCAAGACCACGTAGCACACGCTTGGGTCGTGCGCAAACCAAGTGCGGATGGGTATATTACATCTTTGGAAGTCTTCAACAAAGATGAGGAAAGCTTCTGTCTTATGTTCGGCGAACGTCGTGAGGGCGATAAAGAGCTGGAAGAATGGCGTGCCTTGTTGGACGGGCTTGGCCAAGAGGTGGTGGCATGAGGCGGTTTTTTACTACCTTTGTAGCCTGCGCACTGGCGGCAACACCAACCTTAGCTGGCGATTACCAACGTATAGCATCTGCGGGTGGGGACATCACCGAAATCATCTATGCGCTCGGCGCGGGCGATAAGATTATTGGCGTTGACAGCACGTCAGGTTTTCCGGTTGAGGTTAGTGAGAAAGAACAGATCGGTTATGTACGTGGTTTGTCGGCAGAAGGTATTCTCGCAATAGGCCCTGATTTGTTAATAGGTGCTGATGATATGGGGCCACCCAATGTTCTGGAAAGCATGAAGTCGGCTGGCCTTGATATAGCTGTGGCACCTTTAGGTACTGGTGAAGACCGTGTTCCTGTGAAGATCAAGTTTGTTGGTAAAACTCTTGGATTAGAAGCTCAAGCAGAACAGCTGATCACCACATACAAATCACAAATGCAAACTATTGCAAAAGATCGAGAAACTTTGAATTTATCCCACAAAGTTCTCTTTATTCTGTCCGTTCGTGACGGAGCTCCCATCGTTGGCGGACGGATGACGTCTGCCAACGATATTATAGAATTGGCAGGCGGGACTAACGTGGCCTCTGACTTTGAAGGTTGGAAGCCGATGAATGCGGAAGCAATCATTGCCGCAGCACCCGACTTGATCTTGATGACTGGCGCGCACTCGGATCGGATCGGCGGAACAGATACCATTCTGAAACGTCCGGACATCTCACAAACTCCCGCTGGCAAAGCTGGCCGTATTGAAACGATGGATGCCATGCTGTTGCTTGGTTTTGGACCGCGAACACCAACTGCGGTGTCACAACTTCTTGCCATTCTTAAAAAGGTCGAGAGCTAATTTATGGAACTGGCAGCGACACCATTGAACAGACAGTTCAAACTTCGGAGGCATCCGTTTGTTTTCTTTTGCTTAATCGCTGTCCTTTTTGCCATCAGTTTCGCAGAACTGATTTATGGCCCCGTACAACTGTCCTTATCGCAGGTATGGCAAGCTTTAATGGGGCAATCGGAACCAATGCCCTCTGCAATTATTACTCAGATCAGGGCGCCCCGTCTCGTGTTGGGTATGGGCATTGGTTTATCCTTGGCATTATGTGGTGCCGTGATGCAGGGGTTATTACGCAACCCTTTAGCAGACCCTGGCTTGATCGGTATTTCAGGTGGAGCATCTGCCGCAGTTGTCATCGTTATTGTATTAGGTGATATTTTATTCGTGAATATCCCAATGGAAGTTCGGCTTTATATTCTCCCTATCGCGGCCTTTTTAGGTGCGTTACTGGTGACGTCTCTAATATTAATGCTATCACGCCAACAGGGGGAAATGTCTGTTGCCCGTCTGATCCTAGTCGGTGTCGCCATTAATTCGATTGCGGGTGCTGGGATTGGCTTTTTAACTTATATTTCCAGCGATCAGCAGTTACGTGATTTGACATTCTGGTCGATGGGCAGTCTTGCAAAAGCAGGTTGGTTTTCAGTTTTAATTGCACTGGGGTTAATGTCCGTTTCCAGTGTTTATTTGATGTTCTACAAGCGTTCCCTTGATCTATTCCAAATTGGGGAACGCGCGGCTTATCATTCAGGATTAAATGTCGATCGTATAAAATTTACGGCCTGTGCTGCTTGTGCTGTGGCCGTTGGTGCAGGTGTATCGGTTGCGGGCCCTATTGGTTTCATCGGCCTTGTCGCCCCGCATATGGCACGCATACTCGTAGGCCCTGCACATCGTTATGTTTTACCCGCGTCGGCCCTTATTGGTGGAATACTACTTCTTGGGGCAGACTTGATTGTCCGCAATATCATGCCCCCACAAGAATTACCCATCGGTTTGGCAACATCACTGATTGGCGGCCCTTTCTTCCTATTCCTACTCATCAGATCGGGACGGTTATGATCAGTGGATTGAATTTAACACTAAGCTTTGGAAAAAAACGCGTTCTTGATGATGTATCTATTAGCGTCCTTCCAGGTGAGTTGCTTGTGGTTTGTGGGCCCAACGGAGCAGGCAAATCAACCCTTCTATCCGCCTTGGTAGGTGACCATAAATCCCTTAGAAGTGCGGTCACTTATGAAGGCGTTAGGTTGGATAATATGTCATCCACAACATTAGCAGGAAAGCGCGCTGTTCTTGAACAAAGTCCCAGTCTATCTGCTAATTTCACTGTAAAAGAGGTGATTGAGCTTTCGATCCCACTCGGGCTATCGCCACAAAAAACTGACGCTTTAGTACGGTCACTCTTGAGTGATTTACGGCTTGTAGAGTTACAAGATCAAGACGTGCATACTTTATCTGGTGGCCAAAGACATCGTACCCATCTAGGCCGTGTTTTGGCTCAACTTGAAGCCAATAAAGTACTGGGAGTTAATGGATGTTTATTTCTGGACGAACCGACATCCAGTTTAGATCTGGCGCACCAGATATCCGTTATGCAAACAGCACGCTCAATTGCTCAAAAGGGCGCAGGCGTTATGGTTGTTCTACATGACTTGAATTTGGCCGCCGCCTATGCGGATAGAATTGCCTTGATGAAAGAGGGTCGTATCGAATGTATTGGTACGGTTGAGATGGTTCTAACGGACGCATGCTTGTCGCATATTTATGAAACGTATGTCTCGGTTGATTATCATCCAAACGGCCAAATCTCAATTCAACCGAAATATGCTGCCGCCTAATGAAATTTTTATAGTTGGAAGTGAGGAATATTATGGAACCCATTGAAGCCTTGAACGCTGGAAACGCTTTTCAAAAAGCACTTTTGCTCTTGCAAAATGGCGGCCCATCAATTTGGGCTATTGCTGCTTTGTCTGTAATATTACTGACCGTTATCCTTTGGAAGTTTTGGCGTTTCACACGTGCAGGCGTTTGGCAGCCTATGCGAAAAAGTCGCCTTTTGTTTGAACAGGATGTTTCGCGTTCGATAGAAACGCTTAGTTCCAATGATGCACGCGAAGATATAGCACGTGTAGCTCAAAACCGTCTTGCAGAAATCAGTAGCGGATTTCGCCTTATGGAACTGATTGCCACAATCGCCCCACTACTCGGACTTCTTGGGACGGTCTTGGGGATGATTGCAGCTTTCCAAGCTTTACAGGAGTCTGGCAGTCGTGCTGATCCATCAATTTTGGCTGGTGGTATTTGGGAAGCTTTATTAACTACAGCCGCAGGTATGGCCGTTGCTATTCCCGCGTCGGCATCTTTGACGTGGTTCGAAAGCGTTGTCGATAAGCTGCGGTTAGATTTCGAAGATATTGCGACGCGCGCTTTTGTAAATCCAAACAAGCAAGTTGGGCACCTTAGAGTGGCTGAATAATGCGCATCAATCCCGTACATTCTGGTAGGCGTAAACCAAGCTTAACGCCGATGATTGATGTGGTGTTTTTACTGCTCGTATTTTTTATGCTAGCATCAAGATTTGGCATGAACAGCGCAATCCAAATTCCTCTTGCTGCAAGCGGTGGTGACTATACGGGGCCGCCTCGTTTGATTGATGTGTTGCCAGAAAATGTATTGCTTAATGGTATAGACGTTGAGCTTGACCAGTTGGCAAAAACGGTTGGTGATCTTACTGAAAAAAATACAGATACGATCATATTGCGCGGTAAGCAGGATGCTAATCTGCAGCGGATTGTAGATATAAGTGCTATTTTGAAGCAAGCGGGTTTCGCGAACTTGGTGTTGGTAGAATGAACTTTACACCTAGAAAACGCAGGCAAAGCGTCGAAAGCATTATCCCAATGATCAACGTCGTTTTTTTGTTGCTTATCTTCTTTTTAATGACAGCAGAAATTTCACCACCTGATCCCTTTGAGGTTTCTTTGCCCTTTGCTGATGAAGAGCAAGAACCACTTGGGGACATTGTTCTGTATCTATCTAAGGATGCCTTGCTTGGGTTTGAGGGTGTAACAGGCGCTGAAGCACTAGAGGCTTTGCGGATAAAATCCGATAAAATCTCACCCCTACAATTACGTGCTGACGGAGGTATTAAAGCCACTGAAGTTGCAAAGACACTTCGAACCCTAACTGAATTAGGATTTTTGAATGTCGAAGTGATGGTGGGTGGTTGATGTCACGCTTCTTTGAGATATTCCTATTTGGTGTGGTAGCAGTCGGCGTTCATGTCGCTGGTTTTTATTCAATACCCGCAAAAGGTATCCAAGCAGGCGGTTTGGGAGGAACAGAGGCCGTTTCAATTCATGCAGCAAGTCAAACAATTGAAACGATGGTCGAACAATGGGAAAAGCCGCCATCTGTGGAAGCTAAAATTAAAACACAAAACAAGGTCAGTCTAAATTCAGACAGAGCGCTGCAGATTCCCGTTCCAATCAGCCAAACAACTACTGTTACATTACCAAGTTTGGCGACACCCGCACTGCCGGACATAGAGCAACCCCCAGAAGTTGAAATTGAACCTGCAAAAGTGCAAGAGGTTCGAAAACCTAAATTGCGCTCTAAAAGAAAGCCCATTCAAAAAAAGAAAATCACAAAGAACAAAGTACTTAAATCTGATCGAAAACGAAAAGCCTCTAATGAATCTCAAGGTCAAAAAGCTAAGGGTAATGCAATCAGTGCGTTTGCGGGAGCGGGCAAAGCCAAGGTAACAAGGGGCGTTGCAAAAAAACAATTAGCCAGTTTACAACAAGTGTGGGGAGCAAAAATCAGAAGGCGTATCGAGCGATCCAAAAAATACCCACGCGGAACACGTAAGAACGGTAAAGCAACCATTACTTTGATCATTGGGTCATCAGGCAACTTGATCAGTTACAATCTAGGCCGTAGTTCTGGAACAAAAGCTCTGGATACAGCCGCATTACAGGCAGTGAATAACACAGAACGATTTCCTGCCGCGCCAAAGGAGTTAAAGGCAAAGTCATATAAATTCTCTGTGCCGATTGTGTTTAAACGTTAATTCTTCGGGTTTAACGTAAGCGGTGTCCCGTTGGCACCTAACCCTTAAAACTCCACGGTAATAGAGCTTCGATATCACTTTGTTTGTGGCCATTTACGATGGCGGTAAGGATGCCAGTGATATAACTGTGCGGTTCCACGGCATTTAATTTGCAGGTTTCGATCAGGGATGCGAGCATGGCCCAGTTCTGCGCCCCAGCCTCGTGGCCAGCGAAGAGCGCATTTTTACGGCTCAAGGCCAGTTCCCGTTCATGTCCGTCATCAGAGGTTTTGGTTCCAGAGGTCGCGTAAATTAAGCGAGTATCTGGAACCAAAACCTCTGATGACGGACACTAATATCTTGATTTACCTTCTCACACCAGCATTACTCCGGCAACATTTATAGTGACTCTTTAATAATCACCTTGAAACCCCTTTCCAACCACTACCCATCGATAACCCATTCCCCTTCCGCAATGCCACCGCCTGCTTCCAAGGCGCCAACGAAAACTCCTTGCCCTTTTGTACCACCGCAAAACGTCCTGATGCCAACTTAACAGTTTTGCTGATCTGCCCTTTCAAATGCTCGCCACTTGCTGTTGGCTGATAGGCCAACCCAAGTTCTTTTTGAAACTTCCCGGCCACCTGCGTCACTTCTCTCCGTTGCAATGTTTCCAGCAACCTACGACGCGCAACAAGTTGACCATCATGCTCGGTCATCAATTCTTCCTTGATCAACCATTGCTGCCGCAATCGCAGAGCTTGGTTGGCTTCTGCGCCAAACCCCTTGTTGCGGAATTCCAGTGGTTCTTTTGACAACAGTTTTCTGTCCAACCAGGTCGCGCCATCCGCACTGGCAAGTTCCTGAAACGGTACATGGGATTCAATAAACATCCGTGCGGTTATCTGCCCTCCAAAGCTTTGTTGGTTGCTGTTATTAAAACCACGTAGTGTCACCACCACATCCTTACTCGGGGGATCGTATCTGTTGAGCCGGCCGATCTCGGCATAATGCAATTTCCCGTCAGTTCCATCGACCACAACATAATGCTGATCCTGCAATTCATTGGAGAAACCGATGCCGACAATCTTGCCGGTGATTTTGCTGCCGGAATTGCTTGCATCGAAGACTGCATAGTCTGTAGCACCACGATCAATGCCAGCTTGTTTCAAAACACGTTGCATGGTTTTCATAATATCACCACGCTTACCTAACTGACGAAGAACATTTTCTGTACGATCCGCCACTTTCCAGACACCCGGTTTCAATTCATCGGCCAGACCCATTGATTTTAGTTTCTGCAACCGACCCATCCGATGCGCATGATGACGTTTATCCTGGCCAGCCTGTGATGTGATCGCGAGAATGCCTTGGTCGGCATCTCGCAATATAGAACGGTCAATGCGCGTGAAGCGTTCCGCCTGAACTTCCAGTGCAAGTTTCTTATGAATACTGTTTTCGGATTCAGGCCCAAGTTCCAACGTTGCCAGATCACAAGCCCGTTCACGTAAACCCCGCGAGATGTAATCCCGCGCAATGATCAGATCGTTGCCTTTGTCATCTTTGCCCCTGATCACAATATGACTGTGCGGATGGCCGGTGTTGAAATGATCGACGGCGGCCCAATCCAGCTTGGATCCGAGATCCTTTTCAGCTTGAGACATGAGATCACGAACGAAAGGTTTGAGGTTTTCAAATTCCGCACCGTCCTCTGCCGCAACGATGATACGGAACTGGTGCGGGTCGCCTTCACTGCGCCCCAGGAAGGCTTTGCCGTCTATCTTGTCATTGTCCGCCCCATAAAGTTCTCCGCGTTTGCCCTCCAGCGTCACACCATCACGTTGGATATATCGCAGATGCGCTTTGGCGGCCCCCAGACCGCCACGCCTAAAGGAGGTGAAGCGGGCTTTGACAATCACACGGCGGCGACCCGGTTGGAACCCGCGCGTAGCCAGAACCGTGCCTGCGGAATACCCACGACCAATGCGGCTTCCGGAAAAGGAGGATCGCTTACCACCAGCGCGGCCTTGGGAGGCGCGCTTCATATTCCGGATCACCCGATTAAGGTAACGCTGGCTTTTGCGCCCAGTGGTGGAACCGATCCGCCCCACCTTTGGTTTAAAGTCATCTGCTGCCATATCTTATCTCCTTGAAAGGGTATCTATAAGGAAAATTGGGGCCACTGATAGGGATGCCAAGATGGTGTTAAAACACTGGTGTAGTTTCAATTGGTTATGCGATGGGTAACGCCAAGATAATTCGAATAACACTAAAAACCATAAGCGATTACAATCGCTTACCCCCGCCCGTGTGCCACACCTTTATCTTGCTCTCACCACTCTCAACTTCCAACCATCCCGATCCATCTCTCCTCATTTCGCATCGGTCGAAATGGGATGTGCAACACCCATGATGCCCGTCGTTTTTGTGACCCCAAAATAACGCCCATCAAAGGAATTCGGGTGATCTGCGAGGAGCAAAACCTCATCATCTAAGAGCGTTCTACATCCGTACCAACACGGCATATTACGAAGCTGATTATCGGTTAAACGCGCCGTTGCAACCACAACTCTGTTGACAAAAACTGACCTACCAAAACGACAAACACGGTCGCCCGAGAGTGCCGCAATACGCTTTAAAGCCGGAATGCTCGATGGTAAATATTGGCGTTTATCAGCGATAAACCGGGCCCATTCTGGTAACAAAACAAGCACAAGATCACCGCGAGACGGTACCGTATTATTAATCAGATATAGCCCGGTAGGAACACTTGGAGAAGCGTTCCAAACCAGTTTGGTCGGGAGTGCGACCGGTATTGATGCGCCAACCAACAGAGTACCAAACGCCATTAAGAACAGTATTTGACGTGATGCGGCGTGTGCTGTTTTTCGTTCAGCCATCGGGCAGCTCCGATGTCGTTCTGCGACTGGATGCTTCACTCCAGGCATTCAAATCCTCCAGTGCATAGAGCACCCGAAACCCGTGTTTACGGTATTTTGGGCCGTTGCCATAGACCCGCATTTTGGCAAGTGTGTTGGGTTTTAAACCGAGATAATCTGCGGCCTGTTTTGAATTCAGGAACGTTGGTGTTGGTGGTGTGAGATTGTTGATATCCATATCAGTTTCCTTTCCGCTGCGACCCGTGGGTACGGGTTTCGGAATGGAGACTGGCGCGGATTTAAATGGTGCGGGAGTGACGAAGATTGAAGCGCAGAATTCGTCACCAGCGCGCTATAGGAGCTTTCGGTATCCGCCCTGCATCAATTTCAGCCCCATATTACGGCACCGCCAAACCTGTTTCTTGAGGGCTTCATCGCCACTTGCGGACCACGAAAGCCGCGTCAAACCAAGTGCCTGAAACACAAAAGCCGTGTCCCGAAGTGAGCCACCCTGTTGTACGCAATCAAGTGCAATGAGACACTTTTTGCGGTATAGTTTTGTTGTTTCCGTAAGCGGTTTTTTATCACCGGAGCGCATGTATCTGAGCGCGTTTCGTGTCCAGAGTAACGCGTGCGTATCATTGGAAATCGCCGCAAACCCATCCAGTTGGAACTGCAATTGTACCGGCTGAAACAGAATATTCACACCAACAAGTCGCAAATCAATGGTAGTATTTCGAGATCGGATGATGATCTTTTGGCATCTGGCACGACACAGGATGGCGCAACAATTTTGATCTCGAAAGAGATCAAGATCACTGCCCAGACATGGCTTTATACAGGTAGAAACTGCCGAGACACGGTGGGTCAGCGCATCCTGTGACCAGAATATATCGGCATCCAGAGCATTGAGATCAGGGAGTGTAAACGCAGACAGACCCCATTTTGCGGATTGGCGATTATTGCCACGATCACGGTATATTTTTACGCCAGAAGCATGTGTGACGCCACGGATAGGTTTTGTACGCGCGCCATAATATGCAGCTTTGTAGTCAGGGTTTCGGCGCAAATACTCCCATGCCCAATCTGTGTCTGTCAGGCCATCAGTGTGTGCGTAGTCCGGTGTTTTTTTGACAAATATAGCAGCAAATCTTGAAGTATACGCGTTCACCTTAAATGGCCTAATCTCCCCCTATGAATTGATTTATTTCAAAAAATCTTACCCTGCTTGAGTTGAATAGTTGAAATCACAAATATCCTCATGCGTGTAATGAGCGGTAATCCCCCACGTCCAAGACGTGAGGGTATGGGTTTCGATTAAACAGGTTAGTCTCGGGGATTCCAGATAAGCGCAAAGACGTTGTCGTCTTTCTGACCCGCAGCTTTGCCAAGATTGGCGTAAAGTTTCTTTGGCCCGAACTCAGGTGCGGCGATTGATAGAGAAACATACTCCTTGCCGGAACTTTCAGATTTACGGATCCATGCGGCTCCGACTTCGATACTTTCTGCAAAAACCCTGTAGTCAGATTGGGCTTCACTTGCCTTGTCGGTGTTGGGTGTGATGATGATTTCAGCACGGATTGAGAGGGTTTTAAGCTCGCCTTTGTAACTTCCATCTTTGAGTTTTGTAACATGTCCGATTGCAGCCATGATATTTATCCTTTCATAAGATTGTGGCGGAAGACCGTCTTCCTGCCTAACGGCGAACGAATAGGACCTGACGGATTGGCGGGTGCATCTTTCAAGACCGTAACGCATGTGAAGGATCGGGGAGGGGCTGATTTTTGGACGCAGATTTGCGTCATGCGCGAGGAAACGGCGCAGCCGTTGGGGAAAAAACTGTACAGCACCGATTGCACCCGACTGACAAAGGTCTCGTCTCGCCAAAGGAAGGCAGGACGGCGGGGTTTCGTTTCATAGCAGTTGAACGGAATTCTGGCTGAGATCATTCCATGTCATTGCGCATGATGATCATTACAAAGGTGGGTTTAAAATCTCAGCATCATAAAGCGACCCAATTGCATCTCATCGACAAGTGCTGCACCACTTACGACAGGTTCTGCAGAAGGTATTGAAGTTTTCTCAAGGTCGAGCACCGCCACAATTCCGGCAGTACAGTTTCGACAGATTATGCCCCGCAACCATTCGGCCACGAGGCAATTATGTTTTGGTAAATACCTGCTGGCAGCGTTATGTCTCGGCTATCTTATCTGTAAATACACCTGCGATACGTTTCCATTCAAACCCAATGCCTGTCGTCTGAATGGGGGTGTCTGTGTGTCCTGCATAGGGAAATTTAAGGGAACTATCCGTTTAACTTTCTAGGAGTGCACCATGCCGAGACCAACTAAAGACACACAACTCGAAGGACTTGATAAACTGCGACAGATCGCAGAGCGCGATCCCATGAAGGCGTTGAAAGATTTTGTTGGGCAGGTGGTCAATCCACCAGCAGAAAAGGGAGAGAAAAATGCGTGATTTGGTTACCTTGGCTATAGAAGTGGATGGGTTATCGGGGCTTCCAAGGGAAGCTTTTTCCGAAGTGTTTCCTCATAAGCTCGTCAATCATGGACTTACCCTTGTCTACCATCGCCTTCTTGACGACAGCGAATGTTCCAAATTCGTAACCGCACCCTGTACAAGAAATGATGTCGTCCTCATTGGGCGGATTGCTCCTGCTAATAGTGACAGGCGTGTCACATGATGAGCATTTAAACGTAATTAGATCATTTTCTTCTGTCATGATCTCAATCCCTGTTCTGTCAATCGTACAATAAACTCCTCTTGTGACTTCGCACCCTTGGTTGAATTGCAAGCACCACATAGCAGTTGCAGATTATCCATGTGGTCACTGCCCCCTTTGGATTGCGCGACAATATGGTCAACTGTCATATTGCGAAACGGAAACATCACCTGACAGCCGCCGCATACGCCTTCCTGACGGCCATAGAGCATATGCTTGTGGGTGCGGTAGCTGGGCAGGTCGCCCAAGTCGCTTCGCTTGGGTACGTCCTCCCTGTGGTGAATATCGAAGAACAACCCCATGTCTTTCTGCAAGCGCGAATTAACCAGCTTGGCGGCGAGTGGTGACAGGTCAATGCCCACCCAGTTCCGTTGAAGCTGTTCAGCCGCCACGCAAGCCGTGGCACAGCCACAGAACGGGTCAAGGATGGTGTCGCCTTCATTGGAACTGGCTTTGATGATGCGGTTTAGTAGGGCGAGCGGCTTTTGTGTCGGATAGCCAAGGCGTTCTTTTTCGCTTCTGTTTAATTGGTGAATGTCTACCCACCAATCGGGGCATAAAGCTCCAGCATCAACACTGTATTTGTATACTTTTCCAGTTTTTCGATCCTTCTTAATTTGCCATATCCGCCCTTCTGAATCTGTTTCCGTCTTCATGTGTGTTTTTTTCCGTTTTAATCGAACGGCGTCAGCACAGAATAAAAAGTTGTCTGTCCGAGCATAGAATAAAATAACATCGTGTTTTCGTGAAAACTGTTTCTTGCTACGACCGCCAATTTCATAGCACCACACAATTTCATTTTGAAAAACTGAACTACCAAACACCGCGTCCATAAGCATCTTGAGATAGTGGCTGGCAGTGGGATCGCAGTGCAGATATATCGACCCTGTATCTTTCAGTAACCGCCGCATTTCGATAAGCCGCACGGCCATCATAATCAGATACGACTTCATGCCCTTGCCGTGGGAATAGCCAGCCGCGTCAATAATGGCGTAAAGGGTAGGTTGCCTATCGGCTATCTCGCCGTGCCAAGCTTCGTCTACGTCGCTCAAGTGCCAAGTATCCTTAAAGGCCGCACCCGCCGCCTCTGACCCAATGGGTGCGCTGTAGTTGCGGTTGGAGTTGAACGGCGGGTCAAGGTAAATCAGATCAACGGATTTAGAGTTCATGCCGCGCATGATTGGCAGGTTGTCACCCGTCCACAGGGAGCGGTTAAGCCAGTTGATATCGACCATTATGCGGTTAGGTCGCTATAGGTTAACCGCTTGCCAATCGCGCCACCGAACAACGCTTCGATACGTTCCATAGTGTGGTTATCGCACGAACCTTCATTTAGACGGAATGAAAACTCATCGACATAGCGTTGGCAATGCTTGACGCTCCAGTTGTGATATACGCCGTTGTAACCACGCTTGAGCAACGCCCAGACGCTTTCAATGCCGTTCGTATGTGCCATGCCATTGACGTATTCCTTGGCACTGTGCTTGACCGTGCCGTGCTTGTAGAAAAGCCCGCCCAGTTTATCGTAGCCTTTATGCTCATCGGTGTAGACAGTTGATCCGACTTTAACAGTGTCGTGGATAAAGCCTTGAAGCGTTGAGCCGTCCGTGTTGCTGATAACCATGGCTTTAACAGTGCCGCCGCGTTGCTTTGCGCCGATCACCGCTTGTTTACCCACTGGGCCGCGACCAGCCCTTAGCTTTTTATGAGAATGTTTGTTCTTTTCTTTGCCGCCGATATAGGTTTCATCAACCTCTACAATGCCCGACAGTGGTCCGCCCGTATCATTACAAGCTTCGCGCAATCTTTGAAGCATGAACCAAGCTGAACTTTGAGTTATACCCAACTCTTTGGAAAGTTGTAGAGATGAAATTCCCTTGCGGGCCGTAACAAGAAGATACATTCCGTAAATCCATTTGTGCAGTGGGATGTGAGAGCGTTCCATGACTGTCTTGGTGCGGACGGTAAAGACTTCCATGCAAACATTACAACGATAATAGCCGCCTTTACGTGTGCCTATGCGGTCGCACTCTTGGCAATGCGGGCAGATCACACCATTAGACCAACGCTGTTGTTCCATGAATAAACGTGCGCTTTTCTGGTCGGGGAAGCGGTGGAAGAGTTGTAAAAGGCTGATCGTTGATTTTGACATTGGTTACTCCTGTTGATAACATCAGTATAACAAGGGAGCATTAGAAAGTAAACTATATAATTCCCAAATTTAAGCCAGTTTGGTATCCAATCCTCGATTTGTTTGCGTCCATTGGTGCCGTTCAAGTGGTCGGCAATAATACCCTTTTGAACTTTGCCTGTTGCATTGGCATTCGCTGCGGCAACATCGTTGCCGCCAATATGTTCCAGCACCGCATTGATGGTAGATTTGTCTTTCAAAAGATCGAGAAAGATATCATCAACCTGCCATTGGGCTTTGGCACTGACGTTGAGATGAACGCCCAAAGCTTCCACAAGGCAAGACCCTGATTGCAGGGTTTCCGC
The DNA here is from genome assembly GCA_965261565.1 of Amylibacter sp. Lineage (GTDB taxonomy): Bacteria > Pseudomonadota > Alphaproteobacteria > Rhodobacterales > Rhodobacteraceae > Amylibacter. The sequence continues at coordinate 3,554,119 of OZ253460.1, read as the reverse complement.
CATGGCGATAGCCATGATCCGCATCACCTCCGCATCCGACAAGGTGAGCAGTTTGGCAAAACAAATTGCTGTCCAATAACAATCGCCTGTGTGGCGCACCAGTTCGGCGCGACTTTCCTCCATATCCAACAAGGTCAGAACTTCCGTGCGTTCAGCATCGAAACGGGCTTGCGAGGCACTGGCCTGAACTGACGCTTCAATTTCCACTTTTGGGGCGCGTTGCGGCTCAGGTCTGATCGTCCAAAGGTGGGAGCCCGCAATCATATGCGCAACGGAAAGCCGCAAGGCAATGCCCGTGTGCTTTAATAATTCCGCGCGTACCAATGCATGGCGATGCAATTCCAGATAGGTCTGCATGGCTTTGGTGATTTCAGGTTTGGCTGGTTTTTGAGGCGTATCTGCATCCACCCCACCGTTCGCTTTTTGACCTTTGACACGTGCTTCCTTAAGGGTAACATAGCCCTCGTGGAAGGTAACCTCGCCATTGTCCCGAATGGCGACAAACACCCGACCGCCTTTCTTCTTGGGTGTTTTTTCATACTCCCATTCGGAGAAATATGCGCCACGCTCGAACACTTCAACGCTTGCCCAACCCGCCGTGATCAGGGTTTGTTTTCGAGCCATAATCACCTGTTCCTGTAACTGCCAAAACTGATTGGCATCGGCAAAGTAAGCATCCTCGCCAAAAAGATCGGTGACAATCTGGGCTGTATAATCTTCCAGATCAAAGAGTGCGGCTGTGATTTTGATTTTATCCCCTCCGAATAGCCAGCGTTTAAGACCTTCACCAATGGGTGCATATTGGTCATCACATTTGTGAAGTTTCAGCCATTCCCGTTGTTGCAATTTACTGGCCATCGTCAAAATACGCAGGGTACCATGATCGATCTTCTCGTTCTGATAAGCTGTTTTGATCGCGGGAATGAGATTGGCCAATGCCAAAACGCGGGTGACCATACGTTCCGTCACACCGAAGGTTTCGGCAATGTCGGTCACGGCTTTGCCTTCCCTGATAAGTTTGGCAAAGGCTTCATATTGCTGCATCGGTTCCATTGACAGACGCGCGAAGTTTTCAAGCAACGAGGCCTCAATGGCTGCCGCATCATCTTCCTGTTCCATGATAGCACAGGGGATCGGGTCAAACTGCCCGATTTCTTTTTTTGCGATCACAGCAGCAAAATAGCGTCTGCGGCCTGCAACAACTTCAAAACCAGACCCGTTCGGGCGCACCAAGAGCGGTTGCAAAATACCGCGTTTCTTAATGCTGGGCAAAATGTCGGACACATCAGGTGTTTTCTTTGCGTGTCGTACATTGACGGGCGTTGGTTTCAGATCTTCTAGGGGGATATGGCGGAGTTCCATGGGTTTTCCTTTCGGGGTTTGGGTTAAATTGGGTGGGCAATGCTTATGCGGCCATGCCATGCCGACCTGCTGGCGCGGGTTTTGGCTACTCGAATGCGAGCAGGAAGTTTGCGGCTTTGGAGGCTTGGCTTGCCGCGCGAAAGATCGCGCGTTTGTCTTCCTTTAAAACTTCAAGCCAACTGCCCAGATAATCGGCATGGCGCACAGTCGGCACGATATTGAGGCTTGCGCAGGTGAAAGCGGCACAAAGCTCGGCCACCAGTTCTTCACGCGCATAGGATTTGGTTTTAAAACGGCCTGATTGATCCCGATCAAGCCGTGAGCTGTGGCCCGTCCAGTGGCCAAGTTCGTGAAAGCAGGTGCGGTAAAAATTAATCTGGTCGGTGAATGCTGGTTGCGGTGGCAGTTGCAGATAATCTCTAATGGGATCATAAAACGCCCGATCTCCACCGATTTGGATCGTGGCCTGTGTGGCTTTTGCCAATTCTTCGGCACGCGGAATAAGTGCTCGGTTTGGTAAAGGTGCTGTTGCATCTGTGATGTTGTCGGGCAGACCATCACATTGATCGGCATTAAACACGCGGTAGCGTTTCAAAAATGGAATGGGTGCAGCATCTTCGCCGTAACCGCCGCTTCTTGCTTCACGTCCTTCGGTGTGAAGCGGTCGACATAACACACAACCTGTCCCTGTTCGCCCTTACGAACTGTACCACCCAGAGCTTTTGCCTGTTTGAATGTCAGCCAATTTTGCGAGACATGCCCATGTTCAATCACGGCACCCCAAAGGATCAGGATATTAATGCCCGAATAGGTGTTATGGGTAGCGGCATTTTGGGGAAGGCCCACAGCGCAAGCCGCATGAGAGGCATTCCAAGGTTGCACCCAAGGAAACCGTCCTTGCTCCATCTCAATGACAATTCTGTCGGTAATATCTCGATAAAGATCAGGTTTTGGTTTTTCGCTTTTGTAGATTTTCTGTCCCATAGTCATACCTTTCGCATTTGGTCCACTTCCCACATTCACCCCCGGAAGCGGGGTGGGCGGCGAAATACGAAGGTTTGGCCCGCTGACCGAGGCGCGGGGCATCTGAAAGACCGAAAGGAGGCACGACTGGAGGACCGGTTGTACCGATATTCACATGAGAAAAGAGTGTTCTTAAGAAATCAGGTTCAGCCGGTTGCGGCACGCCGCAGCGGGACTACGCCTGAGAGCCGCCCATCTCGCGCACCGGAGGCTGATACATAAAAAAGCCGCTGACTTCAGTCAGCGACATTCGGGTAATCGCAGTGCGCAAGCATACTTAAAAGCAATTCCACGGGAATGCGTGCACCAGGGATTGATACCAAACGGCCAAAACCGATCAGCTTAAGAAGATGAGCGGGTTTGGTTCATGAAAGCCCGGTCCGCTTCGGCGGAGGTGTCCACTTGTTCCATGAGCCTCTGATCTTGCCAAAGACTTTCAAGCGCGCCCCGACGATCATCGTCTTCAGTCTTTGCCATCCATTCATAAAGCAGGTTCTGAAAAGATATCGGTGCAACGCAATACTGGTTCAATCTGTCCAATGCAGCCTGCCGTCCCTCAACGTTATAAGACAGGCTCAAATCAACGATCACATGTGTATTGAACCCGAGGGGTTGCGCTTCAAGCGCCGCCGCCATCACCACATCATCCAGCCAGAACCCACAGACAAAGAGCTGTTCGCGATCTTCTTTCTGCATCGACAACACCATATTCGTATTTGACCAAACGGGTCTGTCCCGTTCAAACTGAAACACACGAGGTTGCCGCTGTTCACAGGGCTTTGACAACCAGGCTTCGCGCTGATCAATGTCACGTGAAATTGCAAAATAACGTGGCACCTGAGCATGGTCGGCTGCCAGAGATAGTCGTTTAAACTGCTCAGATATCTGTTTGGCGAGAACATCATCCAGTTGGCGCAAATATTGCGGCACGGGATCTATCAGCAATAACTGAGATTGTTCGGGTACGGCCAAAATAGACATCAATTCACCCTTTCACCATTTCCACACCCCAAGCCGTCACTAAAATACTTGTAACAGCCATCGTAAGAATATTTACCATCATTATGTCCTTATGTGCATTTTTCTTGAGAGGTTAAGTTCTTAACAGGCCCGATTTACGGTTAATGAAACCGGATCTGTGTCATTTTGATCAGCGTGTCAGCCCAATGTGGTGATCAGAGAAAATGTATTGCTGATCGCTTGCCGAAGCTTCGTGACATGATGAACATTGTTCTCTCGGCATCGTTGAAGACGTAAGTTCATACGGTTCAGGATGATGGCCAAAATTAAAGTACCCAAGATGCCCTGTTTCGGCAGTGAACCGCTCCAAGTCTTTCACGATCATGCCAAGTCCGTTGTAGTGGCTCTCAACCACCACTTCGCCCGGCTCAGTCGCCTTTGTGGCTGTAAATTCCTTGATGATCTGCGTCCCATTTGGCCAAACTCCGGTAGCCATATAGATCGCGAATGCTTTCGGCTCGACGTAAGTGTCAATGTATTCATTTGTCTTTATCGGCAATATCCTGCCCGAAGCGCGGGCATTGGATGACGCTGAAACGCTGACTTTTCTACATCAAACGATCTCAAACAAAGCACATGTTGTCGCCGTGCCTGACTGCCCAGCTTATCTCGATGCAATCCTGCCGGACACACCGTTCCTGGGTGGCATGGAACCAATGCTCGGCGACAAGCATTTGCGGATGCTGACCATACTTGGATTTCCCAATACGACCACGCCCGGTATTCTGGATGAACTCAATGATCTTGGATTTGATTACCGATGGTCTACCCGCTGGATCAGCCTCGATAAACCGCTTGCAGCAAAGCAGCTGACAACTTTAAGGCGACAATGGTTTGCCAAGCGCAAGTCGATCACGGCTATCCTGCGCGAGGTGATGTTCAATCAGGAAACGACACTGGTTGATTCAGATGCTGACAATAAAGCCGTTGATGCAGATGAGGCATTACAGGAACTTGGATCAGACGATGTGGCCTTTGGCTATGTCACCACAACGCTTGTGATTTCGCACCAAGACAGCCAGGAGGCCGACAACAGATTGCGCGCGGTTGAACGCATTATCAATGGTCGCGGGTTTGTCACCATCCACGAAACCCTGAATGCGGTTGATGCATGGCTGGGCACTTTACCCGGCAATCCTTATGCCAACATTCGACAACCTATCGTTCACACGTTGAACCTCACGCATATGATGCCGGTGTCAGCGGTTTGGGCCGGGCCATCACATAACAGCCATCTTGATGATGCTGCATTGATCACCGCTAAAACGCGGGGTGCGACACCTTTCCGGCTCGATCTGCATGTGGGTGACGTTGGTCACACGCTGATTATCGGCCCAACCGGCGCGGGTAAGTCGGTTCTGCTCTCCTTGATAGCATTGCAGTTCCGCCGCTATAAAGGATCACAAGTTTTCTTGTTCGACAAAGGTAAATCCGCGCGCGCAGCTGTGCTTGCCATGGGTGGTGCCTGTTTTGATCTGGCCCTTGATGGCGGGCTGGCGTTTCAGCCCCTTGCCCATATTGACCGTGGTGCGGAACAGGCTTTTGCTTTGGAGTGGTTATCCGGTCTGTTGGCCAATGAAGGCATTACCGTTGATCCACCGATCAAGGATGCTTTGTGGACCGCCATTCTGAGTCTGGCCACTGCACCGAAGGCGGAACGCACGCTCACAGGCCTGTCTCTGCTTTTACAATCCAATAAGCTCCGTCAGGCCCTGCAACCTTATACGCTTGAAGGCCCGTTCGGGCGGATGCTGGATGCCGCAAGCGATGATCTCTCCGTTTCCGATGTGCAGCATTTCGAAATGGAAGAGTTGATACATCACAAGCAACTGGTATTGTCGGTGCTGACCTATCTGTTTCATAGGCTGGAAGCCCGGTTTGATGGATCACCCACCTTGCTTATTCTTGATGAAGCCTGGGTGTTCTTGGACGATCCACTGTTTTCTGCCCGTATTCGGGAATGGCTAAAAACGCTTCGAAAGAAGAATGTCAGCGTGGTTTTTGCCACGCAATCACTGGCCGATATCGAACGTTCTTCAATTGCGCCCGCACTTATTGAAAGCTGTCCCAGTCGAATATTCCTGCCCAATGACCGCGCTATAGAGCCACAATCCCGGATCACCTATGAGCGTTTCGGGTTGAATGATCGGCAGATCGAATTGATCGCGAGATCCATTCCTAAACGCGATTATTATTACCAATCGCAGCGTGGCAACCGTCTATTTGAACTCGGCCTCGGACCTGTTGCCCTTGCCTTGTGTGGTGCCGGATCTCCAGTGGATCAAAAGTTGATAGACGACATCAAGCAACATGCCTTGGGTGAGATTGGCAAATCTCAATCATCCCCTCAAGGATTTGCAAGCCGATGGTTTGACGCCAAAGGCCTGAAATGGGCCACTGACCTATTACCCGGCTTTAATTCGGACAGCCCAAATACTGCACAAATCCCCCTTATTCCAACCCCGCAACCAAAGGAGCCTCCCCATGAAACTTGACCTTAAATCCCTGAAACGCACAACTTCTTGTCTTAGGCTGAAGGTGGCTCTTATGCGATAAGAGAGCTGCTGCCTGGCACTTCAATTATGCCAGACAGCGGCGGGGGATGGGTCGAAACATTTCAGGTCACGCAAGGACCGTAAAGCAGTATGATCGCCCCCGTCTTTTCTATCGACCTGAACGGATACATGGGCTTTGGGCCCGCATGACAAGACGAGGTGAGAAAAGACATATGAATAATACCATTGGAATCGATATTTCGAAAGACACATTGGATGCCTACAGGCTTTCCAATAATAAGCATCATCAACAAACGAATGACAAAACTGGCTTAAAGGCACTGGTTCACTGGATTAACACAGCCAGAGTTGATCTCGTTATCTTTGAAGCAACGGGCGCATATCATCGCCAGCTTGAAACAACTTTGACTTCACATAACATTCCATTTTCCAAGGTGAACCCTCGCCAAGCGCGTCGATTTTCCGAAGCCACGGGCCGGTTGGCTAAGACTGATCGAGTGGACGCCGCCATGTTGGCTAAAATGGGTGCGGTTTTGGAACTTGATGCACAACTGCCAAAAAGCGAAACCTTGAATGTTCTCAGAGAGATGATGACGGCAAGGCGAGCGTTGGTTAAAGACGGCGTGGCAGCAAAGACCAGACTTAAGACAACCGAACAATCTTTGCTTAAGCAACAGATAAAAGCCCGCCTGCGCCAAATCGAAAAACAGCTTGAGCAAATTGATGACTTTATTACAAAAATGATTTCTCAGGATGACGCGTTGTTTGAAAAACTCGCCATTCTGATCAGCATTTCTGGCATTGCACAAGTGACTGCATTTGCCATGCTTATAGAAATGCCAGAACTTGGAACTATGACAGGAAAACAGGCGGCTTGCCTTGCAGGTCTGGCACCAATATCCAGGCAATCTGGAAAATGGCAGGGAAAGGAACGCATCCAGGGCGGTCGGGCACATTTTCGCAGGGCAATGTATATGCCAGCACTTTGTACAATACGACATAACCTAAGTTATAAGGAAAAATACAATCTACTCATTAAGGCTGGGAAGCCCGCAAAAGTCGCTCTTACAGCAATAATGCGGAAGCTTGTAGTCATGGCGAATGCGCTTTTACGTGATGGAAGGAAATGGTCTCAAGTTAGAGCTTGATTAACACGGATACTTGTCTTAGAGGTGACATTTTAACTTTGCGGGTACATTCGTCGATATCGGCCACGATGTCTTGATAAAACTCCGGAGCAACTGTTGGCGGACGCGCATGGTCACCGCAGGTGCGTCCCACGCGGCCTGCAGATCCTGTGCCAGGTCACTCAACAGATCAACGTCAACGTTTTCCGGTGCCTCCAGAGTTTCAGTAGCAGGTCTTCTGGAATTGCATAGGATTCTGTTAAGGCGCAACGGTTACATTGAAACACAAAGTGATCGTATTTCTGTGACTGGACATCATTAGCTCACAAGCAACAAAGAGCCGTTTTGTATGTATTTGGATAGCTTCGGGTTCTTTTGATCTCATTTTCAAGTTAAGCTCTATTATGGTCATGCAAAAGCGTGTACCATATATCTGTAAAGATGCTCCAACCTTAAGAGAACATAGAGAATCTGAAGCACCCCGGTCGTTTCTGTTGGATTTTGTTAGATCGCTCGCAATTGCAAGCGCAAGAAAAGACCATAGAGAAGAGATGGAGCGTCGAGAATCCGAAAGGGAATAATCGATGCTTAACGCCGTAATATACGCCAGATTTTCATCTGACTTACAAAAAGATCGATCTTTAGATGACCAGATAGCACTCTGTCGGTCCTTTGCTAAAAATCAGAACCTTTCCGTAACCGCTATTTTTGATGATCGCGCTCAATCTGGTGCAAGTATCGTTGGCCGCAATGGTATTGCCAAGCTCATGCGCGCAGCACAAGATGGCCAATATTCTGTGTTGATTGTTGAAGCCTTGGACCGGCTTTCGAGGGATCAAGAAGACCTTGCCCATGTTTGGAAACGCCTTAGCTTCCTTGGCATCGAAATCCGAGCCGTCCATGATGGAACCGCCGATGCTGTGCAAATTGGTATCCGCGGTTTGCTTGGTTCGCTATTTCTGACCGATTTGGCAAACAAGGTTCGGCGAGGAATGGACGGGGTTATTCGTGATGGGCGTCATGCTGGTGGCCGTGCTTATGGCTATAGGACTGTCTTGGGCTCCCCTGGCGAACTGGAGGTTGTTACCGAGGAGGTTGCGATCGTGCGCCGTATCTTTAAAGAATACGCGAATGGGAAGACGCCACGAGAAATTGCATCTGGGTTGAATAAGGATAAGATTGCCCCGCCCAGAGGGAAGCATTGGTCAGCATCAACCATTAACGGCAATAAGGTGCGTCACTATGGCATTCTTCTGAATGAGCTTTATGTGGGTGTGCTGATTTGGAACCGGGTTCGTATGTTGAAGAACCCCGATACTGGTCGGCGTGTTTCAAGACCCAATCCACCTGAAGAATGGAAGCGGGTGCAAGTTCCGGATCTTGCTATCATTGGCCGAGATCTGTTCGATGTTGTTCAGGCACGAAAGAAAACGCGTAGTCATGAATTCCCGACAAAAACCCGTAAAGCAAAACGGCTGTTATCTGGCCTGCTGAAATGTCATAAATGCGGTGGTGGGATATCCGTCAAAGACAGGGATCATGGACGGATCAGGGTACATTGTTCTACGAGGCGCGAGTCCGGTTCGTGTGATAACAAGAAAATCTATTATCTGGATAAGATAGAACCCGCTGTTTTGAATGGGTTGCAACAGCATCTCAAAAGCCCTGAACTCTTGTCTGAGTTCGTGAAAACATATCAGACCGAACGTATTCGCTTACAATCTGATAAACGCAACATACGAAGTAGGCTTGAAAATGAGTTGGCAAAAGTGGGACGTTCCATTGAACGCGTTTGGAAAGATTACGAAGATGAGCGCGTCGATATGGAAATCGCAGGCCCTAAACTTAGAATACTTCATGATGATAAAAATCGACTTGAACTCGAATTATCCACGCAAGAACCTGAAGAGAAAATAGTTACGCTGCATCCAGCCGCCATCAAACGTTATGAGGAACATGTTGAAAACCTGTCACAAGCTTTTGATGATGGCATCTCGCCAGAGAATGAAGATGCGGCCCACGCCGTACGCAATCTGGTTGAAAAAATCATTGTTGGGCATGATGAAGATGGACGGTTATCGCTCAGCGTACATGGGCGTTTAGCCGCGCTGACAGATGCCTCTGCTCTCTACCCCAACATGAGAATTCCATCGTCGGGGGGATCGTTGGTAGCGGGAGAGGGACTTGAACCCCCGACACGCGGATTATGATTTGGTCAGAAGATCGCCACGAGACGCAACATACACCCACACCAAACCACATCAACTTCAAGCTATGCTTGACATTTTTGGCTTCAAAGCACCACACGTGGATACATACCGCCACAATCAACCACACGCCCCTGTGTTACCCATACGCTACCCAAGTGCGAAATGTCGCATCGTACGAAACCCAAAAGCGATCATTGGTCCAACATGCAGTTAATGTCCCTTCATAGCTCTTAGTGACCATGTAACCGATGCAGCATTCTGTAACAATGGGCGGGAAGTGGTCGTTCGCTGCGTTAGCGTAATTATCAACTGCCCAGTGGCAGAGCAGACATTCACCAAAATATCGCAGAGCTTGAGCGTCTATTTTTTCCTGCACGTTATGATTCTTCCACGTGTTATGGAAAACTGACCAAAACGCCCCCATCAATCCGTAGTAATACTTATAAGATTGCTAAGATTTGTAGATTACGGCGAATATTTTATCTTGCGAACTTACTTACTTTTGGTAAGGTATTCTTACCAAATATATTGATTAGTGAAATATAGCATCAATCTGGGAGGAAAATGATGACTGATACATTGAACCGCAGGAAGTTTCTTAAAGGAAGCGCTCTTGCAGCAACGGCAACGGCGGGCACACTAGCAGCACCATCCATTGCGAACGCAGAACCGACAGTATTGAAAATGCAGGCTGCATGGGGCGGCGGTATTTTTCTTGAAAATGCACAGTCTTATGTTGAGCGCGTGCACGCTATGGCAGGCGATGATCTAAAAATTGATCTTCTGCCAGTTAACTCGGTTGTGAAAACCAGCCAGATGCAAGACGCTGTACATCGCGGCGTGTTGGATGCCTGTCACTATGTACCAGCTTACTGGTATTCAAAATCAAAATCCGCTTCCTTGTTCGGCACCGGCCCTTGCTTTGGCTGGTCTTCACAAGAGGTTCTGGGCTGGGTAAACTATGGTGGCGGTCAAGAACTTTTTGACGAATTGATGGGTACTTTGAAACTAAACGTCGTTTCATTCTTCAACTCGCCAATGCCTGCGCAGCCACTGGGTTGGTTTAAAGAGGAAATCAAAGACGCGTCACAAATGAAGGGCCTTAAATATCGTACAGTTGGACTTGCCGCAGACGTTATGCTGGAAATGGGCATGTCAGTTGTGCAACTTCCGGGTGGCGAAATTCAGCCAGCAATGAAATCAGGCTTGATTGACGCAGCTGAGTTTAACAACCCTACATCAGACCGTGACTTTGGTATGCAGGATGTGTCCAAGGACTATCATTTGGCATCATTCCACCAATCTCAGGAATTCTTTGAAGTTTCGTTCAACAAGAAACGTTATGAAGGCCTGCCTGCAGAACTGCAAGCGATCCTGAAATACGCTTCAGAAGCTGAAAACTCTAACTTCTACTGGCATAACACGAAGCGTTATTCCGACGACTTGAAAACATTGCGTGATGAACAGGGTGTAAATATTCACCGCACACCTGATTCAGTGATGCTGGAACAGTTGAAAGCTTGGGATGTTGTAGTTGAACGGCTTTCCGGCGAAGATGCCTTCTTTGCAAAAGTAGTTGCATCACAAAAAGCCTATGCCAAAGATGTGATGAACTATCTGAACTTGAACCAGCCAGACTACAAACTGGCCTATAAGCACTACTTCGGATAAGTTAATCCACTGACAAAGATAAAGCTGGGGGCTAATTTACGGCCCCCAGTTTACATATAACCGTTTTGGGAGATACGGAATTGACCAAGTTCATCTATTCAATAGAGGGTCTAAGTATTTGGATCGGACGTGCATTTGGCTGGTGCATCCTGATCCTAACCTTTTCGGTCGCTTACGAGGTTTTTGTAAGATATGCGTTAAATGCGCCAACGGTTTGGGCATTTGATATGATGGTGCAAATGTACGGCGCTTTGTTCTTGATGGCCGGTCCCTATGCACTTGCACAAGACAGCCATGTGCGTGGTGATGTAATCTACCGTCTATTTTCAGTCCGCTGGCAAGCCCGTGTCGACTTTACGCTTTATCTGCTGTTCTTCTTTCCTGGCATGATGGCATTATTTTGGTACGGTTGGGAAATCGCATCCGATAGTTGGCGTTATAAAGAAGTCAGCTGGAACAGCCCTGCACGTATCCAGATTTACTTTTTCAAAACACTTATCCCTGTCGCAGGCGGCCTGTTGATGTTGCAAGGTCTGGCCGAATTGATGCGCTGCTGGAAAGCGATGAAAACCGGTGTTTGGATGGAACGACTTGATGACGTTCATGAGACTGAAGACATGCTTATGCATACCGACGATATCCCGCAATAAATTGACACAGACGCGAAACGAAAGAATAAGACGATGACAAACCCCGAAGTCGCAATATTAATGCTGTGCCTGTTTATTTTTCTGGTACTGCTTGGATTCCCGATTGCCTTTACCCTTTTGGCTATGGGCGTGGCCTTTGGCTATTACGCCTATTATCAGGGCGGAATTGAAAGCATATCAGATCTGTTTAACAACAATATCTTTTATCTGTTGAACCAGAACACCTATTCGGTGATGGAAAATGACATACTTGTCGCCATCCCGCTGTTCCTGTTCATGGGCTATGTGGTGGAACGTGCCAATATCGTGGATAAACTGTTTTATTCACTCTACATGGCGGCCCGAAACTTACCCGGATCTTTGGCAATTGCAGCCCTTATAACCTGTGCTGTTTTTTCAACGGCATCGGGCATCGTGGGTGCCGTTGTGACCCTGATGGGTCTGCTGGCTTATCCGGCAATGGCTAATGCCAACTATGACAAAAGCTTTGCATCTGGTGTGATTTGTGCCGGCGGTACATTGGGCATCCTGATACCGCCATCGATCATGCTGATCGTTTACGCCGCAATAGCCGAATTATCACCGCTGCGTCTATACGCTGCCGCCGTGTTCCCCGGGCTTATTTTGGCAGGTCTTTACATCGTTTATGTAATCGTGCGGGTGTACTTTAATCCGTCATTGGCACCAAAGCCGAATTTGGAAGATGTGCCACCACCAAAAGAAGTTTATCTTGACCTGTTGGTTTCCTTCGTTCCGTTGACATTGCTGATCATGCTGGTTCTGGGGTCTATTCTTGGCGGGCTAGCAACCCCTGCGGAAGCGGCCGCAATGGGTGCGTTAGGCGGCTTGGTTCTGGCGTTGCTTTACCGTTCATTGACATGGCAGAAAGTAAAAGAAAGTGTATTTTTGACAGCCAAAGCCACCGCGATGGTTTGCTGGTTGTTTGTCGGTTCATGGACTTTTGCCTCTGTATTTTCATACCTTGGCGGACACGATCTGATCTCAGATTGGGTATTGGGAATGGATCTGAAGCCTTGGCAGTTCTTGGTCATGGCGCAGTTGATTATCTTCTTCCTTGGCTGGCCTTTGGAATGGTCAGAAATCCTGATCATCTTCGTACCTATCTTCCTGCCGTTGCTGGATCAATTCGGTGTAAATCCGTATTTCTTTGCAATGTTGGTCGCTTTGAACTTGCAAACCTCGTTCTTGACCCCACCAATGGCCATGTCGGCGTATTATCTAAAAGGGGTGCTTAAAAAACAGATCGAGCTGATGGACATTTTCAAAGGCATCATGCCCTATCTGGGGATTGTGATCTTTGCGATGTTCTTGATGTACCAGTTTCCCGGCATCGCGCTGTGGTTCCCAGATTATCTGTTTGGTGTATATGTTCCATAAGCGGATGTAAGTGAGGATTACCAATGCCAAATGCATTATCTGCCACAGAAGCGGCACGCAAAATACGCGAAGGCAAGTTGACATCAGTTGATCTGGTGAAAGCCTGTCTGAAGCGGATCGAAGAAACGGATGGACAGTTACATGCCTGGACGTATCTGAATGCAGAGCATGCGCTTGCGCAAGCCGCCGAACTAGATCAGATACGCCTAAGCGGCCGTCCTTTGGGTCCACTTCACGGTGTTCCAGTGGGCTTGAAGGATATTATCGATACCAAAGATATGCCCACCAAGTACGGCACAACGATTTATCAAGGTCGCCAACCCGATGCGGATGCAGGTATTGTTGAACGGTTGCGTGAAGCTGGCGCAGTTATACTCGGAAAAACCGCTACTACCGAATTTGCCTTTGTAAATCCAGCCGAAACGCGCAACCCCCATAATGTGGAATACTCGCCCGGCGGTTCTTCAAGCGGTTCGGCTGCTGCAGTTGCGGCGTTTCATGTACCCCTTGCCATTGGCACACAAACCAATGGCTCTGTTATCCGCCCTGCATCTTTTTGCGGCACATACGGGTTCAAGCCAACACGCGGCGTAATCCCGCGGCGCGGCTTGTTGCAAACTTCAAACTCTCTGGATCAGATTGGCGTCTTTGCCCGCACCTTGGAAGATGCGGCCCTGCTAACGGATGCTATTGGTTTTTATGATCCAAGTGACGCGAAAAGCTATGTGCGTGCGCGGCCTAAAACTGTAGAGGGCTGCGTCACAGAGGCCCCGGTTGACCCGAACTTTGTCTATCTGGACATGCCCTATCATGACCTGATGGCAAGCGATACCATTGCAGGATTTGACGAAATCATGGAGCTGCTTGGTGGGCAGGTTGAACGCATTGAAGCCGCGCCCAATCTTGTAGATCTGATCGCTGTGCAGCATGTAATCCATGAATACGAGATCATCCATCACCTGGATACGGTTTTTACTGAACACTGGGATGCACTAAGCACATCATTGCAACCAGTACTGCAACGGGCGCGTAAAATTTCGGAAGCGCAGTATCAAGATGCCTTGGCGGTTATGCATTCAGCCGAAACGTATTTCGAAGAGTTTTTCCATGATTACGATGCGGTTCTTGCTCCGAGTACAGCAGGCGAAGCCCCTAAATTCAGTGACGGGGGAACTGGCAATCCGATATTCAGCACGATCTGGACTTTGGTCGGTTTGCCCTGTTTGACGATCCCGCTTATGGTGGGTGGAAATGGACTGCCTGTTGGCGTGCAGTTGATAGGGTCGGCGCAAGAGGATGACCGCCTGTTCCGAACCGCAAACTGGATGCTTAAGAAGCTTAAAAACGCCTGAAAGGCGTAAAAGGAGAATAAACATGTTGACTAGACCGATAAAAATAATCGTCGGGTTGATTGCAACCATAATGATAACTGTGTTTATCGTCGGTCTTGCCCACAGCATCTCAACCGGATTTGCCGGCTTTTGGGGAGGGCTGCCATTCTGGATTATCACGCTGACGGTGTTGTCGATGGCAGTCTATAATTTCTGGGAAGAATGCATAAAAAAGAAAGACTAGGATGTCTATTAAACCGACTTTGTGGATCACCCGCCGCCTGTCCGACGCGACACTGGCCCGCGCAACACGCGATTATGAAGTGATTATCAATCACGCTGACGGCACATTCTCTGCTGCGGAAATCATTGCGATGTCTGCACAGGTCGATGCAATCCTGCCCTGCCATTCCGAACTGTTCAATGCGGATGTCGCAGCAAAACTAGATGCCCGCGTCAAGATCATCGCCAACCATTCTGTCGGGGTGGATCATTGTGATCTGCCGGCCCTGAAAGCGCGCGACATAACTGTGACCAACACCCCGGACGTGCTGTCCGATGCCACCGCCGAAATCGCCATGTTGTTATTGTTGGGTGCCGCACGCCGTGCAGTAGAAGGTGATCGCCTGATGCGTACTGGCGCATGGGATTTTTGGTCACCGTCCTTCATGGTTGGCAAACAGGTCAGTGATGCGCGTTTGGGGATTGTCGGCATGGGCCGTGTGGGGCAAGTAATGGCACGCCGCGCACGCGGTTTCAACATGCACGTGCATTACTATAATCGCAAACGCGTTTCAACGGCACTGGAACAAGGTGCGACTTATCACGATAGTGTCGAAAGCCTGATGGGCGTGTCCGATTTTCTATCCCTACACTGCCCTGCAACGCCCCAAACCACGGGTATGATGGATAAAGATATGCTGGACCACCTGCCCGATGGTGCGGTACTGGTGAACACGGCACGCGGTGCGTTGATTGATGAGACCGCATTGCTGGATGCCATCATATCGGGCAAATTATCTGCCGCTGGCCTTGATTGCTTTCAAACTGAACCGGGCGGCAATCCGGCTTTCTCAACCCACGAAAACATATTTATGCTGCCCCATATCGGCAGTGCCACTACACAGACCCGTGACGCAATGGGCTTTCGCGCCCTAGATAATTTGGACGCGTTTTTTGCAGGCGATAGGCCTAATGATCAGCTCTAAGCTGGATTTAACAATCAAAAACAATACGCAGCATAGTGGCTGCATGAGAGGAAAATGATGGTGAAGGTCAGTTATGCGGACGAAGCAGACGTTGCCTCAATGTCTGGTTTGCAAAAAGTATAAAAATACTCAGAAATTGAAGCAAATGAAATTTATTGGATTTCCACTAGAATTGTACCAATCAGAGGTTGAGCTATGATGACTGCGGTTTGCTCATGCTCCAAAGGGAAAGTTTGCTCTTGAAAGTAGTTACATGCATAATCACAGAATAAATTTTAATGGTGGATTGTAATGACGTTATTTGATCGTATCTGGACACAAATCAAAAAGGCCGTAAGGTATATCTGGCTCTCTGTCTGGTCGATTATTGAACTGCCCGCCGCCTTCGTCTTGGAGATTTTCCCTCCAACGCGGATTGCCTTTTGGGTGAAAGACAATTTTCGAGGTGCTTGGGATTGGCTCATTAGTTTGGAATGGGTGCAACGCGCTATCAGCAAAGCTGTATTTAGAAGATTTGGTGGAACCACCGCGCCTCGCCCACACCAAATGACAATGGCGGAGAATTACACGAGTTGGAAAAGCATCGTTGATCTAAAATTCACCGGACGCCACCTTCCCGCGGACGAAGATTTTGAAGATCGGGTGCGCCCCGATCCAGAAGAGCTAGCTAATCTGTTTCTGAGACCGGATGACGGTACCGGTGGCGGTAAGATGGTCAACGATATGAGATCGACGCTTCTCTTTGCGTCATTCGCTCAATGGTTCACAGACAGCTTCCTCAGAACATCCCATGCATTCAAATTTGATGACGATGACAATGTTGTCACTGAGAAGGGGGTCCCAGTCCGGGAGCCAGGGAGAGAGCAGCGTAACGACTCTACGCATGAAATCGACCTGTGTCAGATCTATGGACTGAACAAAGCCATGACGGACAAGCTGCGTTGTCCAGATAAGAATGGATGCCTGCGCTCACAGATCATCGATGGTGAGGAGTATCCAGAATTCTTGCTCTCGCGTGCGCCTCGTAAGAACGACAAGGTATTGCCGATCAAAGAACACTTTATCGGGCTGCATGATGAACGGGTCATCCGTCAAATCTTTAAGCGAACCAAAACCGCCAAGCGCTACAAAATGCTGTTCGCAACAGGTTTGGAACATTCGAATGCGACGATTGGTAACGCCCTTCTGAACACAGTATTCCTACGGCAGCACAATCAGATTGCACGAGAGACCGCAGCATCCGAACCAGATTGGAACACAGATCGCGTGTTTGAGACGACGCGGAATTCAATGATTGTTTTGCTTTTGAACATTGTGATCTCGGACTATGTTCGCCACATCTCCCCGCTGAACCTACCGCTCTCCTTTCAGAAAGGGTTGGCGGAAGCCGAGACTTGGTATCGGCGAAATCGCATCCATATCGAATTTAACATTCTCTACCGGTGGCACGGACTCGTCCCGAGCAGCTTCTCGTTCTTGTCATCCTCTGAAGATAGTGCTGACTTTCGACACAACAATGAATGGCTGATCGAAACCGGGTTATCAGATGTGATTTCTGCGTTCTCAAGAGAGCGCGCCGGTAAGATGATCCTCGGGAACACACCTCGGTTCTTAGCACCTGTAAAACAAGACTCCGTTTCGATCATGCGATCATCCAGGCTCCAACCTTACAACCAGTACCGAGAGCGCTTTGGGCTAAGGCCTGCGAAAGACTTCTCCGATGTCACAAGTGACGATGCCATGGCGGCTGAGTTGAGCTGCCTTTATGGTGGAAAGATCGAGGACCTCGAATGGTACATCGGCATGTGTGCTGAGAGCCATGGTCGCGGCATGATTATGGGCGACCTGATGTTTTACATGGTGGCCCATGACGCCTTCACACATGCATTGACTAACCCACTGCTTTCAAACGAGGTTTTCAAACCAGAAACATTCGGGAAAATTGGATGGAAATATGTGCAGCAGACTACTACATTAAAGCAGATAGTTAACCGTGTGGTCAAAGGCCCGTCGACTGTTTGTGAGTTTGCGCTCAACGGAGAGCATGTGGACGGCGCTTAGTCTGAAATACGCTTAATCTCGTCAGCAAAATTTCGCACAGAGGGTGCGCTCGGTATCACGGTTTTAGCACTTTCGATTGCGCCATTCTTCGAAACATATTTGAAAGCAAGCGTCGCCGCTTGTGCAATATTATTCAATAAACCTCCACATCTAGCCACATCCGGCCACACGGGTGACGATGACAAACCTTTGTTTTTCTGATATATTCTTCCGTTGTTACCCGTGAGATTGGGTGATGGAGGGATTATATATATACTATGAAAAAGAAACTCACATCCCGCTATATTGAAACGGTGACGGCCCCGGCCCTAAACGCCTTGAAGTTTATGACCTGATGCTGCCGGGCTTTGGCATCCGTGTGTCTGTAACTGGTCGTAAAACTTGGTTTTGCTCGATGCGTGTCGATGGCAGCATTAAACGGATCAAGATTGGCACCTATCCCACCGTCGGTCTTTCCGATGCCCGTGATCAAGCAAAAAGCATTCTACATGACGCACAGCTTGGCATAGAACCCCCTGAAGTGTCCCAAACATTGGGTGAAGTTGTTCCAATGTTCATTACGCTATATGCCAAACCACGCAATCGCGGCTGGCGGGAACAAGAACGTCTGCTGGATCAGAAATGGTCGCCACTATACAATACGCCGATTTCTCAGATCAAACGCACAGATGCAGTTCGTATTCTCGATAAGATTGTAGCAGGCGGTGCCCCAGGTCGTGCCAATAACGCATTAGCCGTTATAAAGAAGCTTATGAACTGGGCACTTGATCGCGGTATGATTGATGTGAACCCCATCGCAGGCCTAAAACCACCTTCAAAGCCAAAAGCGCGCGACCGAGTTCTGACTGACGTTGAATTGTCCAAGTTCATGGAAGCGGCCAGCGAAGAAGCTTACCCATTTGGTTTAATTCTTCAGGTACTTTTACTCACCGGACAACGGCGTGGCGAAGTATCCAAAATGAAATGGTCCCACATCGATTTTGATACTGCAACGTGGAGCATTCCCGCCCGAAGCTGACTAACGTAATCAGCATAGAAGTCAGTTATTAAGTACAGATTCCGTCAGTTGTTACCCAAATTGTCACCCAAAAATGAATTGGAACAGACGAACCATGGGCGGTTACATTGTATCTTCTTGATATATAAAGAGGATATTGGTAGCGGGAGAGGGACTTGAACCCCCGACACGCGGATTATGATTCCGCTGCTCTAACCACCTGAGCTACCCCGCCACAGGTTAGGCGTGACTAAGCGAGATAGAGAAAGGCGTCAAGTGGGATTTGTGGCTTTTTACAGATGAAATTTTGGGAAGATCCAGTAGTGATCCTATCTGGGCTTGAAAGTCAAAGTTATGGCATTTCCGCAACTTGGTCCAAAGAAGGAACGGGTGTGCGGGGCCTGTTAACGGGCCTCATCCAAACGGTCTTGAAACTGCATTGCCCAGTATTTTGCCTGCACACCTAATTTGCCGATCATCCCTCCCGCCCAATCACGTTTATAAGGTGCAAAAAGTTTATAACGATCGTCACCTTTCGCAATCGCGCCCCAATAAGGCAACCTGCCATTGCAGTTGTGTTCAACCCATGTCCACCAAAGGCTGTTGCCATCCATAACAAAAAAAAGGCATTGCGAATCTATTTTTGAAGCAATTGATTTGTGGCAAAATTGTGCGCCTAACCCTTATTTAAGGCCAAATTTTGCCGTAATAACGCCTTAATTACAACTTTAAGGGGTAATTTTCATCTATCCTGACGATGCGCAGTCAATTTCCTACAGCTAGGGTTTTAGAAGGATCGATGTGTTTTCGATTTTGTTGATCGCCTGCATATGTGTTTTTGCGGGTCAGATTTGAAACTAAACAATGTAGGAGTATAAAAATGCGTGATTATCTATTAAAAGAGTGGATCCGTTTTCAGCACTGTGACGAAGGTGTGACACTGGTTGAATACGGTATTGCGATCGCACTGGCCGTTGGCCTGGGCACTTTAGCACTAACCACACTTGCCGGTGAAATTTCCGGTGCAATGGTTGCAGCCGGTAATGAGATGCCAGACCCATAATAATTGTTACGGATCTTAAGATCGAGCAATTAAAAAGTTTCCGCCATGAAAAAACATATCGTGGCGGAAACCTATCAACCAGATGAATACTTTGCCCATGTATGACACGACAAATCTCTCCCGATATTCAGTGTCATTGAATGTAAAGCGCAAAGCCCGCCCGAAAAACTTTCACCCTTAACCGGGTAACCAGACACAGGAGAAACACTATGCGTACACGTTCTATTTTTGTTGCATTACTTGGGCTTGCCGTTGCAGGCGGTTCGGTTTTCGCTGCGCGGGAGTTTCTGAATGTAACCCCCGTCGCCGCTTTGAATAATGAAGCGCCAGAGCTTGTCAGCGTCATTGTCGCCGGTAAAGATATTCCTTTCGGAAAAGAGATAGAAGCACATATGCTGACAACAATCCCTTGGCCACGTTCAGCGGTTCCATCGGGTGTTTTCACTGATTATTCGCGACTTATCCCGCAAGACGGACAGGAAGCACGCCGTGCCAAAAGGGCACTGTCACAAGGCGAATTGTTGCTGATATCAAAGGTTTCCAAGTTCGGTGAAAAGGTAACAATCGTTCAAACGCTGGGGGCAAATACCCGCGCAATGGCGATCAAAGTCGATGCAACAACAGCCGTCGGTGGTTTTGTGACACCAGGCGACAGGGTCGATATTGTCATGACTCAGGGGAAAAGAGAGAATATGCGCGCCGTGACGATTATGCAGAATATTCGCATTATCGGTGTTGATCAGATATCGGACGAACAATCAAATACGCCTGAAGTCGCACGCACGATAACCGTTGAAATAACGCCAGCGCAAGGTCAGAAACTGGCATTGGCACAAAAAGCGGGTTCGCTAAGTCTTTCGCTTAGAACACTTGATGCCGCGATTGACGAACCTCTGGATTCAGTTCGGCTTAGTGATCTGATGCGGGAAAAATCCCCGGTTGTTGAAGATAAAACAACCAGCACCAGAATTAAGGTGCGTCGTGGCACTGATATCAAAATCGTTGAAATCAGCAACTAATAAACCTGATCACAGAAATCTGTATCAAAACCTGAACTATAGGAAAAAGAAATGCCAATCGTCGATAAAATCAAGTCACTGATAAAGACTGAAGACGGTACAATCCTGGTTTTCTGGGGCGTTTCTTTTGCCGTGCTGTTTGGTATTATAGCTTTGTCTTTCGATGTTGGGCGCGTTTCTGCAACCCGCTCGGAGTTGCAATCATATGCGGATCATGTAGCCCTTGCCGCCGCTGGTGAACTGGATGGAAATGCGGATTCAATCACACGCGCAATATCTGCGGCTGGTACTTTAATCTCCGATACGCAAACCTACGGCAGCGGCACAAAAGCAATGTCGGGTGCGTCAAATTACGGGCTGACCTTTTATTCGTCTCTTCCAGCCAGTGATACGGCTTCAGTTGCAGGCGGATTAACTGCAAATCCTGCCGATGCAATTTATGCACGTGTTGCGGTTGTTCCGCAAACTGTGGATTTAACATTTTCTGCCGCGTTTTCCGCCCTGACCGGCAATACCGGTGTAAATAATAATGCCACGGCTGTAGCCGTTGCCGGTTACACCCAATATGCTTGCGATATCACACCATTGATGTTTTGCATTCCCGATCCCAGTTTTTCTGCGAATGATCATGTTGGTGATATGATCCTGTTAAGATCAGGTGGCAACGGTGCTGCATGGGGGCCGGGTGATTTCGGTTTTCTTGATCCCGGCGGGTTTGAAATTGACGGATCCGGCCCATGTGCCGGCCTGAACGGCGCTAATATGACCAAGTGCCTGATCGCGGCCGAAGACAATCTTACCCAATGTTTTGCACAAAGGGGTGTGGAAACCGAGCCTGGGCAAAAGGTCGGTATAGAAAATGTGGCCTTTAACGTACGGTTCGATATTTATGCGGCAAGCATGAACAGTAAAAAGAATAATATTCATTATCGGCCAGCACCAAATGTGATTAAAGGCAAAAAACCAAATGGCGGCGGTAGTTGTATCGGCAATAACCCAGTAGGTTCAAATACAAAGGCTTTGCCACAAGACGATTGCTTTGATCTAGGAACATGCACACGTCACGGGGACGGCAACTGGGGTGTGGGCCGCGCAGAATATGTAAAATTCAATTATGGCGAGGGCGACCCAAGTTTCCCTGATCCTCACTCGGCTGCAACAACCCGTTATGAATATTATCTTGCAGAAATTGCTGCGAACGGTGGTGGAGCTTCACCAATTCAAATTCTAGATGGAATGGATGTAGGTGGTGACCCACTGGAAGAAACAGGTCGCCCGATGTGTTCAATCAACCAATCACCTGATCCGAAACGCCGTGTGGTTATCGCGGCTGGGATTGACTGTACCGCCAATCCCATAAACGGACATGAATCCAATGTTCCGGTACATGAATTTGTTGAATTATTTATCACGCAACCAGTTGGAGATAACACTGCGTCGCCCCCCTCATTCGATTTCTGGGTCGAAGTGGTCGGCTCTGCCGGCGGTGGCGGTGGCGGTACTGGCAGTAGCGGCATCTTCCACGATGTCGTGCAGTTGTACAGGTGATGAGCATGAAAAATAACATAAAACATATCACCCGGATCAAGCGCTTTGTAAATGACTGCGATGGTGCCGTCTTGGTGGAATTCGCCATTCTGCTGCCAATGTTACTGCTGGTATTTGCAATTATGATCGAAGGCAGCCGCTTAATGTGGTCATACCAAAGTACAATTTCGGCTGTACGTGATGCCACAAGGTATCTTGCACGGATCGCACCCGTCGATATTTGTTCCAGCGGTGGCAGTGTTGCCGGTTACTCTGGCGATCTGATGACAATTATTGCCAAGAATATAGACGGGGCAACGATTTTCCCCGCAGGTATTACAGTAGATTCAGTCGTTCCGACACTTACCTGCACACCAGGGGCTTTCAGGGTTAATCCGGCCCCCGTTGTACAGGTGACAGCGAGCATTACAGTTAACTTTATTTTCGGGGGCATATTCAGTTTATCTGGCGGTTCATTGACCAGTGTGACAACAACAATTTCCGATCAATCAAGGGTGTATGGCACATGATGATAACTAATGCATATACCCGCTTAAAAAACAGCATTTGCGTTTTTTCACAAGATGAAACCGGCGCGACATTGGTGGAGTTCGCTGTCGTGCTTTCTATTTTTCTGTTGTTGTTCTTTGGTTTGATAGATTTCGGCAGGCTGGGGTTTCATTATGTGAATGCGGAAAAAGCTATGCAAGTGGCTGCAAGAGTGGCCGCTGTACGGCCACCCGCATGCCCGGGTGTTCCATTAATTAACGCCCGCGGCCCTGTGCCAGGTGGTACATTACCACCGGATTTCGGAACATCATGCAGGGCGGGGGCAAGCATATGTGCAAATGTAGGGACTATTTCTTGCAGTGGTAGTGTTGCAAACCCGACTTCCAGTGAGATTTGGACATTGATCGCAGGTGCATTGCCAAATGACGCTGCCATCAACAATCTGAAGTTCAGCTACACTTATGACAATAATCTGGGTTTTCTGGGCGGGCCATATGTACCAGTGGTGACTGTGGAGCTGCAAAATATTGATTTTCAATTTGTTTCGCCACTTGGGGCTTTAGTTGGTTTGACAGGGGCAGTTGCAAGCCCGACTTTAGGGGCAGATATCCCATTTCCACCGATGAGCGTTTCACTGCCGGCTGAAGATCTGGCCTTGGGTGAGGATGGGTAAGATGAGTATTTGTACAACATATCAATTCTTTGGAGTTAAGTGATGGATAACAATTCTAAAAACGTGCTTGTAATCACGCAAAATGAAGAAGTTTCAAAGCGTGTTGCAGCTGCTTTATCTTTCCAAAGTGAAATAAATCTGGAAAACGAAACCAACACCCTAACAGCATTGAATGGTAAAGCCATGGAACTGGCTTGCAAGAACGATGTTATTTTGTTCACCACGGATCCAAAGAACGAAACCGACATAAATGCGCTTCGCACATTGGCGAAGGGGCATAAGGATAATACCGTGTTCATTGCGTTAACACATGGTGATATATCATTGGCTGAAGCCCGCGAACTTAACAAAGCCGGGGCCAATGAAGTTCTTCCATATCAGATTTCTGAAACGGAACTAAACGAGCAAATCCATCACTGGATCAAAGAAAAACATACGGCAAATAATCAGGCCACTCCGTCAGGGGGGCAATCAGGGAAAATTATCGCAGTGTCCCAAACCCGTGGAGGTGTTGGCTCTACCACTGTTGCCGTAAATTTGGCAGACCAACTGATTTCGGTAAAAAACAAATCAAATAAAAAGGCGAAAAACAAAGTGGCATTGGTCGATCTGGATTTTCAATTCGGCTCTGTTGGAAGTTTTTTGGATATAATAGAGCAAGATAATATGTTGCAACTTGCTATGGATGGCCGCACGCCTGATCTGACATTTCTGAAACAATCAATGGTTTCATTGCCAAACGGGTTATCTGTCCTTCCCGCGCCATCAAAGTTCGCCCCGATCAATATTCTGAAGAAAGATCAAGTTGCGGCTATATTGGATATTCTGAAGGCGGAATTTGATTTCATAATTGTGGATATGCCCCGCGCTTTGGTGGAATGGATAAGCCCGATCTTGGAACGCTCAGATCGATTATACTTGGTTTCAGATACTTCAGTACCGTCTATTCGCCAAGCAAGACGTTTGATCGACTTTTTCAGTGAGGGTAATCTAGCTCTTCCAATTGAGTTGTTAATCAATCATGAGAGCAAACCTTTCTACCTTTCCCAACATCATAAGGAAGCCGCGAAAGTTCTTGAAAGAGATTTTAAACACTGGCTTCCGGATGACCCGAAAACTGCAAGAACTGCGGTTGATTGTGGCAAACCAATCTCGGCGATCAGTCCCAGATCAAAATTAAGCAAGGCATTCAAAACGCTTGCTAAAGATGTTTTCACGGCGTTTCCCGTGACTCAACATAAGTCCGAAATAAACTAGACCCGATTCACAATAGGGTCGAATATTTTTAGACACAAGTATCCCCACCCGTTTTGTCAAACTGTTTTCAAATTCATATTTGCGAGTGCTCCGACATTCTTGGCAATCATGTTTTGTTGTTGGTTGTTGCGGTGAATATCCGAAAATATATTGAACTTTTTCATGCGGCCAATACCGTGCTCTACGCCAATGCGTAGTTTTGAATGCCATGTATTGTATTCTTGTTCTTCTTTCGTAAGTGGTTTTTTCTTTGATGTTTTCAGGGGGATTTCCAGTGATGTCCCCAGATATCCTAAATCCCCAAGGGTAAGTATATCAGGGGGCCTATCCACGCGGGTCTCATCATAAATACGCTTGTCATGTTTGCGCCCGTCATGGGCGCATCCAACAGCCAGTATACACTTCTTGTCATCTGTGATGATCTGGTGGGACGCCGTGTGCTTCTTTTTCTTGCCAGAATATTTTGCTTTTCGAGCCGAGGGCTTCCCGGGCCGTTGAACTGGACGCTCAGTACCATCAATCATCAGGTAAAGCAGATCAGCCTTTTCCACTTCCGACAACTTTACTTTACGTTCAGGCATCCGAAAATGGCCTGCCATCAACTCTGTCATGGCTTGAATGCGGCGGCAAACTGTCGGAGAGGATACATTGAATACAAGCCCCATAAAAGCATGGCTGGTATAGGTTCGGTAATACATCAGGCAGAGCAGAAGCTGTTCTGCGAACTCCAGGCGATAGTTCATCCCACCCCCAATCGCACGTTGCCTGTCTTTGCGGGACAGGCGTTTCTCCTCACTTTTCAACCAGATCGGATGAAGTGTCGCAACCAGGGCGTTGAAATCTGTAAGGCGGATGCCCGATAGTCGAAAAAACAATGCAGGTTGTGCACTTAAAATCTTCAAAGCTTTCATAAAATGATACCTCCAGGCACTTCCTCGCATAAAAATAACCTATTGTGAAGCAGGTCTACTAAAGGAATACAGGGAAATGTTTAAACAATTCATCAATACCAAAACAGCAGACGATAAAAAAGTTGTGTCTATTGTCCCCGAAAATGCAGTACCGGTTTCTGAGCAAGACGCCTTGTCTAAATCGGATAAGGACTTGATTGCGCATCTTGAACTGAAAAGCCAACTCCATGACGTTCTTCTGGAAAGATTGAACTTGGCAGTCATCGATAAAGTTCAACCAGAAGAGTTAAGACGTGAAGTTGCTAATCTGGTTTCCAAAACCCTTTCTGAAAAGCAACAGCCAATGCGTTCAGATGCTTTTAATAAAATAGTTGAAGAGCTTATGGATGAAGTTTTGGGCTTGGGCCCGCTTGAGCCTTTGCTGGCGGACCCAACCGTGAACGATATTCTGGTAAATTCACATAAGAATGTTTACGTGGAGCGTTTTGGTGTTTTGGAAAAAAGCAACATTCGGTTTCGTGACGAGAAACATCTTTTAAGGATTATCGATAAGATAGTTTCCCGTATTGGGCGCAGAGTTGACGAATCTCAACCATGGGTGGATGCGCGGCTTGAAGACGGCAGCCGGGTTAATGCAATCATTCGTCCCTGCGCTATCGATGGTCCCTCAGTGTCCATTCGGAAGTTTTCAAAAAAACCGCTTACAATGAAAAAGCTGATCAAGAATGGGGCGCTTTCGAACCAGGCGGCAGATCTGCTTAAAGCGCTTGTCGAAGCCAGGCTGAATATTTTGATATCTGGCGGTACTGGTGCAGGCAAAACCACAATGCTGAATGCTATGTCTTCTGATATTGATCCGAATGCACGTATTGTAACCATAGAAGATGCCGCGGAATTGCAATTGCAGCAAGAACATATCGTACGTCTTGAAACCAGACCCCCCAGCCCGTCAGGAACAGGCGCCGTTTCACAACGTGATCTTGTGCGCAACGCTTTGCGTATGCGTCCAGACAGAATTATCGTGGGCGAGGTGCGCGGTGCTGAAACATTTGACATGCTTCAGGCAATGAACACCGGACATGACGGATCAATGACAACGGTTCATGCAAACACCGCGCGTGATGCTTTAGGGCGCCTGGAGCAGATGGTTACCATGATGGGTTCGGATTTTCCGTTAAGCGCAATTCGTTCACAAATAGCGTCCGGGATTCAAATAGTCGTACAACTTGCCAGATTTAGCGATGGGCAACGCCGTGTAATGAGTATCTCAGAAATCACAGGCATGGAGGGTGATGTTGTGACCATGCAGGATATATTCAAGTTTAGAAAACAAGGCGTGGATGAAGCAGGCGCCGTCAAAGGCGAATTTGTTGCAACTGGTATGCGACCCAAATGTGCAGAGATGTTGATAGCTGCCGGGATTGAATTGAATGCTTCAACCTTCAATTATGAAAGTTCAAAATCATGAGTTATTTTCAAAACATTGAAGTTCAGTATCTACTGTATTTGCTGGTATTTTTAGGCGTTCTTATGGCTTTTTCAGGGGTTGCGCAGCTATTGATGCGCGGCCAAGATGAAAAGGCTGCACGCTCTCACCGGCTACAGCTTATTGCAAACGGTGCATCTACCAGTGACGTTATCTCTCTTTTAAGTACCCCTGAAAAACGTGGAATAATCGGAAACCTGCCTATTATCGGGGACTTGCCATTGTTGATGCGCAAGGCAGGGTTAACCATTAAGCCGGGGACGGCTTTGATGCTTTGCTTTTTATCCGCCGTAGCGATCTTTGCCGTACTTTCCTCGTTTATGTGGGTCGTTTTTGCTTTGTTGGCATCTTTAGTTCTGTGCATAGTTTTACCATATCTGATAATTGTTTTGGTAAAGAACAAAAGAATGGCAGAGCTTGCAAGCCAACTTCCGGATACTTTGGATTTCATGGCCAGAGGATTAAAAGTCGGCCATCCGTTGAATGTTACTATTGAAGCAGTATCGAACCAAATGGCCGATCCGATTGGTAGCGAATTCGGTGTGATGCATGACCAAATCAGTTACGGAGATGACCTGGTAGATGCTTTTTATGATTTTGCAGAGCGTGTGGATTTGGAAGATGTGCAGTATCTTGCAGTCAGTGTAGGCATACAACATGGTACCGGCGGTGATTTGGCGCGCGTTTTATCAGTATTATCAACCGTAATTCGGGATCGAATTGCGATGAGGGCTATGATCAAGGCGATTTCGTCCGAAGGACGTATGTCAGCATATTTCCTGTCAAGCCTGCCGTTGATAATCTTTGGATTCACTTCGTTAACAACACCGGGTTATTTCGGTGGTGTCAGCGAGGACCCGCTTTACTACCCGATGATCACTGCCATTGCAGTTCTCGTGGCCACGAATTTCGTAGTGCTGCAAAAATTAGTTCGATTCAGATTTTAAAAGAGGTCAAAGATTATGTTGCAAATTTTGGAAACTCTGGCACACCAAATTGGTGTCTCGATGCAAACATTATTGATAATGGGTGTCTGTTGTGGTGCCGTTATGGCATATTTCGGTGTAGCCAGCGCTGTTTCCGGCACCAGCCCCGCTGCCGAACGTATAGCTGCAATCGCTTTAAGCCATAAATCCAGAAGGCAAAATAATGATTTGCTGCTTTTGGATGAGGCTGACCCTACGGGAATATTAAAGTCTATTATTCCTAACGATAGTAAACAGCGGACAGATATACAGCTGCAACTGGCACAAGCAGGCTATAAAGGCAAAAATGCGGTTAGAAATTTTTACCTTGTGCGTTCTTTATTCGGTTTTGTCATACCGTTGATTTTTATCGGAGTGATACTGGCAAGTAAAAGCAATATAATTAACCTGCCAGATGTTATACGGCAATTTGCAACGTCATTAAGCCAGTTGCAGATTTTTCAAATTTTGTCTGTCTTGTTAGCCGCCGGTTATTTTGGTCCGATTGGCTGGCTCAAGGCACGGGTTGGTGCAAGAAAAACAAGAATAGAACAAGCTTTTCCAAATGCATTAGATCTAATACATATATCAGTAGAAGCTGGGCTTGGTTTTGACGCTGCAATGACAAGGGTAGGAAACGAACTGGTGGCGGTTTGTCCCGACCTATCATACGAGTTTCTGACCGCTCAAAGGGAAATACAAGCCGGGCGAAGTAGGGAGAAAGCACTAACGGATATTGGGACCAGAACCGGTGTTAAAGAAATATCAGCTTTTTCAAACGTGGTTTTACAAGCTATGCAGTTTGGTACGCCGATAGCAGATGCATTAACGACTTATGCAGTAGAGATGCGAAAGTTTCGTGAGCTACGCGCGAAAGAACAGGCGAACAAGCTGCCGGTGAAAATGTCAATCGCTATGGCAAGCCTGATGTTGCCCGCTTTATTCATGATTACAATCGGCCCGGTCGTTATTCGATATATCCGATTCTACGGTGGTTAATGGATGGAATTACAAAAATATTGTAAATATTTAATGATTGTTTTGAGATATGAACTAATACTGGATAACTGGAGATGATTAGTTGTGTATAGTGAACAATTTAGATTAATAAAACCTCGTTTACTATTGAAATACTTTACTTATATTAAAAATTAAGATAGTATTAATAAGCGGTGGGCAGCCGTGTAGCGTAGCGTAAATTGATTTTGTTGCAGGCACTAAGTTTGCGGTTTTGTGAAAACAAAATTGCGAGGAGGGAAAATGCGACAATTATCCGCGTTGAAAGCTGTTACTGAGGAATTGGTAAATTCTTCAAACCGTAATATAGCAAATTTAATGGCAGATTGGTGTGAAAGCCTCCATGGTGTTTATACTTTCGAAGAAGGTTTAAGACGTCTTCTTGTCGATATTGGTGCCGAGGCCGGTATGGTTGTTCGGATTAACCACAGTAATAATTACACTAATAAATTTATCGAGGTCGATACTAGGGATGCCGAATCTTATGTTCCTAAACTGAAGCGGTCATATGTAAAATGTGTACTTGGAGAATATCTGACAAAATTGCAAGGAACGCAATTATGGCTTTCCAGTCAGATGGAAGAAAGACAGGTAAGTTATAATGATCCATCACTTGCCGAATGGCAGGTATCCAGATCGTTTAGTGAGTTCGCCATCATCGTTTTATCTGCGGAAAAACACAAGGCCGAGTTTCTCGAAATGCACTTCAGAGAGCCCGTTTCGGCGACCCATCTCCAGTTGATGGAAAGCTTGTTGCCCACGATGTGCCGATCTTGGAGCAATCGAACCGGGGGTTTGTTCACGGCTGCTTTACATGACAGATGCCAGTCGTTTGCGGGTACGGAAATAAACCTACCCATACTGGGGTGCATCAATCCCGCAAAATTAAGCCGCTCGGAATTCAGAGTCTGCATGTTGTTAAGCTGTGGTTTGTCTGTTGAGGCAATTATCAGCGAACTATCGGTCAGCGTTGCTACTGTACGATCTCATTTACGAAACATCTACTCTAAAACCGATACTACGAGTCACGCAGAGCTGGTTTATAGGCTTTTGTCAAATCCTGCTCAGGATCCTGCCGCAACAGCGCTATCGGCATAAACTGATAGTAATGAAAGGAAAGCAAATGCAACTATTGCCAATAATATTAATGCTTCCGGTCATGATGGCAGTGGGTTTCTGTGACTTTAGATACATGAGAATACCAAATGTACTTAGCATTATAGGTGTCATTATATTTATTGGTACGGCATTTTTATTACCTGCTCCGGAAATCGGGTTGCGGATTTTAGCAGGCATAATTGCCATGGTAGTTGGTTTTGTCCTTTTTGCGCTTCGGATGTTCGGGGGCGGTGACATTAAAATATTCAGTGTGCTTATGTTATTTATCCCAAGTCAGACAATTGCGCTGTTCGGGCTAATTTTTTCAATATCAATTCTTTTTGGAATTGGGCTGATTATGACTCTTCGAACCGCACCTGGTGCGCAGGAAAGCCGATGGGTTTCGCTGAAAGAACGTGTGAAATTTCCTATGGGTATTTCAATCAGCCTGGCGGCAATTTCCCATCCGTTTTTTGTTTCCGCATTGCATCTATAGTGGTCTATTTATGATTTGCACCGGAGTTCGCTGCTGAAGGTGGATGGCATGTGATGATGGTGACTATGGTTGGTCTGGTGGATTTAAACATCATCTAGTTAAGCCATTTGGGATCAAGGATGATGGGCATAAGTTACTTTTACCAATTGTTTAAATGACAACAAGACTTCGGGCCAATTTGGAACTTACAGAAATTGCATAAGCTACCTGTATAAGGATAGCATGCGGATGCTGGCTGGGAAGTACTGAGCAGGATATAAAGGCGGCTTACCGTGGCTTGGACTTCGTGATTGGCAGATAACTACGCTTATAGAAATATGTCTTTATTTACTCAAACCAAGTGTGCGCACCTGTTTCCACCCATTAAACCAAAGGCTTATGTTTCCATGTTATTTTGATATAAGGCATATCTTGTCGCATTTTATTATATGAAATCAGTATTCAGTATCAATTTAGATACCGAATTCAAGATGGATACTTACAATGATCTCTGTTAGTTTAAAAACAACAAAATAGCATAAAGTGGAAGATGAGAAATATGGAACAAATTCAAATCAAGCAGAAAAATATAGAAGCTGAAAAACGATATTTCGAATTCTCGGATACATTTGGTGCCGATGGCTTTTTCGAAGTTGGTTTGATTAAGTGTATAGAAACAACTTCAAAGATTTGTTCATTGATCTTTGGTGAGAATGCTTCTGAAAATGGCTTCAAAGAAATGGTTGGAAATTGCCTTCCGGATGCGACCGAAGAATTTGGGTGGCGAAGAGCCTTACTTGAAGAAATCAACGGTTTGTATTGCGAACTTCCTATTGGGGTAAGTTTCTATAATCTAGAGGCTTATGCCAACTATGGAGTTATTACTTGCGCATCAAATGATGAACAGCACAGCAAGGAAATTATCAAACGACTGATTGGTCATGCTGAGCGTTTCTTGTCAATAATTCCTCTCAAAGAGTGGAATTTAGAAGCTGAGCATTTAACCAAAGTCGCTAACAAAGCATTAATACGGTGGAAATTGGACTGCGAGCAAGAAATCACGGCAATGGAACTAGCACAAATTAGTGGTAGGGCGTTGCAAACCATAAAAAACAACTTGAGCAACAACAAGCAAATCTTAGGAAATGAATATTGCATTAGTGCCAAAGATGCATTGAGATATTTGGTTGGTGTCAAAGAATTCAAAGATTCCATTTGGTTGTATCAAGACGATACTGAAATTATTGAAGCTATAAATGCTCCACTTGAAGACATATATTTTGTCCCGAAAGCTACAGATGGAACAGTTTTCAATCCGACATTGCAAAAAGGTGGGCTGTTTGTTGTTGGTTCTGAAGAATTAGAAAAAACGTACGCAAGCTTTCATGAAGCACTGGGTTATCTCCAAGAAATGGAAACACCCATCTGGCGAAGGCCGACGGAAAGTGGTGTGTGGACACGCGTTAGAAGCTTCGAATGGAAGCGAATGACTGCAACAGAATTGGGGCTAGCTGGTCAATAAAAGCAAGCTAACAATAGCTCATAACGAGCGCACCCATAATATATTTTATCTTAATGCCATTGGTTTTTCTTTCGGCAAACGGGGAAAGTGTGTGGGATCCAAACTTAAACAATAGGACTATAAAATGAGTATAATAATAACCAACCTAGATGGGTATGTTCCACACCTAAATTCAATCGATGGTGGATACAAAGTTATCAATATTGAAGTTTCGGAATCTAATGATCCTGAATATGGAAAGTCTCTAGTGATAGCAGTCGGGGACAGTTGGGGTATAATTGAGATGGTTGGGGATGAGCCCTTTAAACTTCTTGCTGCAATTGAAGATATTGTTTGGGGAATGTCACAAAAAGACAGAGTCGGGAGAGTAAAGACGCAAATTTCGGGTAGAGTTACGCTCCAAAAACAAAAAGCTGAACCGTGGAGTGGGGAATGTGTCCTTAATCATTCCATGCGATTTTCAAACACATTGCATAAACAACCCGTCTATCTTTCTGAGCAATCATGGGCTGCGTTAGTTTATGCCATTGGCCAATTTATCGAAGCTAACGGTATACCTATCGCGGCTGAATGACACTTGGATGAGTAAAGCTGTACATTAATCAATATGAGCAATTACCGAATTCCGATGGTTTTCTGTCGGTATTCGGGCAACATATATATCATGGAATAAATTAAATGGGTAAACTTGGTAGACTCGCACCAAAATCATTTGCAACTGGTGAAAACTACAGTTTCGCAGATAAAAAGCTACCAGAAGATGTCTTGAAAAAGCTTGATCTGGAAAAGCTGCTTAAGCACCTTCATTCTACAATTGCAGAAGTGCAAAAAGTTACTTCTTCCAAGCAATACGAAGAAGTTCGCAATCGATATATAGCTCTAAACCGTGCTCTTACATTAGAGGGCCATATTGCACCTCGGTTTCGCCCTGGGTTGACTACAGGAAAAAGAAAGCATGGTCGCAGTGAAGATCAAAATCTAATCAGCAATGACCATCAGGTTTTAGAATTAGAATGGCTCTGTTTGCAATGTGGGATTGATGCGGTGCGTGGAAATGCACTTCCGTATCGTTGGCGGGGGTTGTTCGGTGATGATCTTAATATAGAAATGTCGGAAAATTTCGCGGGTACCGGTGGGTCTGCAGCAAACAAAGCTGTCGAAATTCTCAACCTCTCATTTGACGAGCAAGTACAACTCCGTTCGATTCAATCTGAAAAGGTCCGCAACTGGTGGAGGGACCGCGTTGATGAAAGGGATCGGGTTCGTCGCGCGGTGATAGAAGGAAGAGTGAAAAATGCTAAATTGAGAGGTAAAGAAACATCTTGGCCTGACCTTTACTGCGCTACCAAATGCACGGATTTTGCAGGGCTGTCATCAGATTTATGGGCATGTTTAATAACTGGACGCTCAGTGCCGCCATCTACTCTTACACATGTTAAAAAACGTGTGCCGGAATTGTTGAAATCGATGTCGAAATGAAACAGTTTTCACCACTAGAATAAGTTGCTTGTTTTCATATACTTGCTATCTAACGTCCACATGAGTTCGATCACACTTCGATGTGGCTTCGATATGAGTTCGATATGAATTCTGATGAAAAGTATATGAAAACAGATACTTGATGGGTAATTTTGCAAATTCCAACCCCATAGCTTAGTAGCTTTATAACTTAAGTAACTTATTAACTTTGTAGCAAGTAGCTATTTCTTTATAGTGCAACTTCGTTTCATCGAAGGCTCCGCCTTCTTGAACTTGTTGCGCGTTTTTATGATACCACCCCGGTGTTTTCTTCTGTGTGATCTCAAAAGTATACTGCGGGATGATAAGCTGTATTCTTCATACTTCTGAAAATCATTTTGCATCCTTCTTTGCCAACATAGTAAACAAAGACAGTAAAATATCACCTACATCTTCGTTCAATTCTATATGCCCCTTAGTTCGTGCAAGACGGTACAGAAGAACTAGGTCTTTCTCTGCGGAATTTATATGAACCCCAAGTGTCTGTTTCAGAACCTCCCAAACTTCGGGTTGATATTCCATCAAAGCTGACACTAGGAAATCGGAGGGATCCACACCCATTGCCTTTGCAAGTGCGGGTATTCGTTCGATTGGAACCTTCATTTGCCCACTTTTCATCATTGATATTGTGTTGGGCATTGGAAAGCCCGCTTGTTTCGCTATCTCGCGCTGGGTGGATGTGGAAAATGATAAAGCACGTTCAAAGAATTGTGCTGTCGGTGATTGGGTCTGTTGTTTGGTTGTCATCTTTAGTTCCTAATAAGTTTAAGCTTTGTTTCGCTCTTCTGACTTATCTTAGTGACGATGATTGAAGCCTGAGTTGGTATGGAAGTCTTAATGAAAGTTTTTCAGAAATATTGTGTGCCATCAAAGAACAGACGCTACGAGACTTACGGGGCAGATTATTCAGAGAGAATTTGCAATGTGTATGTAACAAAGGGTTTCGCCGCATCTCAGACCTATAAGCTTTCCAGTAGGTTTTCTCGGCAACAAAGAGCAAGCACGTTTTTGCTTGGCGAATGCTTACGGGTGACTATAACAAAACAATTACCCGTCTCAATTGATGCTTGAAGACACTGCACTTAAAGTCTGATCTCCACACACGCTGAGGCGCTCATAGGGCGTCGCTGGCAGCACCTGCCCAGCCCACATAAGTGCATATAGCAGCCAGACCAGACAGCTTGCCAGGGACTCTTTAAAATGGGCCTGGTGATATCACTTAGTTTTGTAAAACTGAGTGGTAATTTAAGATTTGTCGTTCGCTTGTATGCCTGCCTTGTGCTCTGTTAATTTCTTGAGTGTACGATTGACAGTTGTTCGAGGCCAGATCTTACCCCGGGTAGTTAAAATTCCACGCAGATTGGCTTCGTTTGCTAATGCAGAATGATTTACATGTGCGTCAGAAGCCTGAAGTTCATTCAATAGATTTTCGAGCTTCTGTGCTGTTTGCACTGCGTAAGATTTTCTCGCAATTGCTGAATAGCGCGTTGCTTTTCTTGTTTGTGCATTCGGCTTTGTTTTACTTACAGACCCGGCGGACGTTTCAATCTTAAATAAACCGCTCTTCGGCGAAAGTAATTCCTTCATATCACCTTGTTTAAGCGTGTTCAGGCGCTTGTCTTGTTTGATACCGTATATGTGAATGCTGTAGGGACGAACTTGTTTCAGAAATCCCATGCATTTATCAATATCCATATGCCTTAGAAGCCAACCCAAGTCGTCGATGCAAAGAACACCACTTTCTTGCTCGGAAAGCTTTCTTAAAGCAATATTAAGATTAGGAAGCGATGCAAGGCTTTCTATCGATCTTGCATAATCGTAGATTAGTTCGAGCTTCTCAAAACCTTTTTGTTTGCAAAAACTTTCTAAATTATTGATTTGCCGTTTTGCCGCCTCAACATCTCTCAGGTTTTTAAAGTGGCGAGGGCCACGTGTAATGAGAACATATCCTATCAATGCGGCTCTTCCTTGTAACATTTGCGTTTGCGTACACATAAGTCACAACGACTTATGCCCCGTATTGAAATCACTGAATCATGGGGATTTAGCACGGGTTTAGCACGGGGCACACTAGATTTCACATAAACCTATCTTTTTCTGTGTGTCCAATCCAACAACCTGATAACATTGAACTATTCCAATCCACAACAGGGAAAACACCCGACAAAACACTCCGCTTGTCGTATAATGACATTAGAAGCAAAAAGAGAGTGATTTAAACATGAGTAATTCCAAAAAAACGGTTCGCGATGCCTGTGAAAGCTGGCTTAAGAATTGCCAACGCAAAGGGTTAGAACGTGCCACGATTAGAAGCTATCGTGGGCATTATGAGCATCATATTGACCCAAAGATAGGTGATCTGCTGGTCAAAGACTTAAAGCGTGCGGATGTACGAGAGTTTACCGACGATTTACAAGATGAAGGTGTCTCTCGTTCTATGACGAAGAAGGTACTTTGTTCTTTGAGGGCCGCGCTGGGTGACGCACTTGAATTGGACTGGATTGATAATAATGTTGCCCGTGATGTTAAGTTGGCACGGAACCGTAGACACGAAGCGGAGAGGGTGATCCCTACAAAAGCTGAGATCAGAATCTTGATTGATAAAGTTCCTGATCGTCACCGTCCTATGATCACAACCGCGATCTTTACCGGAATGCGACTTTCAGAGCTGCGTGGTCTTACTTGGGATTGTGTGGATTTTGACGTGAAGGTCATTCGTATCGAAAAGCGAGCTGATAGATATAATGTTATGGGTAAACCAAAAAGCAGAACCAGTAAACGAAGTATACCAATGGCGCCGTCTGTTGTTCGTATTCTGACGGCTTGGAAAGATACCTGCCCAAAAGGAGATCTAGGTTTGGTATTTCCAAACGGCATCGGAAATGTGGAAAACCACGCGAACATTCGTAATCGTGTGTTTGCACCGTTGTTAACTAAAAACGGTATCGTTGGTATAGATGGAAAGCCGAAGTTCAGTTTTCACTCTCTTCGACATGCCGCCGCCTCTTTGTTCATAGAGCAGGGATGGAGCGCAAAGAAAATCCAATCTATCCTTGGGCACTCTACGATTTCAATGACGATGGATGTGTACGGGCATTTGTTCGAAAGTCCAGAAGATGACGTTGAGATGTTCGCTAAAATGGAATCCGATTTGTTAGCAGCTTGATGACAGATTCAATTGAGACCCAATGACCGCTTAGAGCCCAAAGCTACTTGCCAACTTACAACTACTCACTGGAAGATCGTGGACAAAAGAAACCTTTTTTGCGATGTCACGAGCTACCGTCAGCTATTTCCCGTATTTTATTTTCAGGTCAGCAACCGCCGTCATATCCAATCCGTTTACAAAGACGCGATATCTGAGATCACGCGGTCCGCCATACGGTATGGTATCTTGATAATAGAAGATTTCTCGCTTTTTCAAGGCCCGTATCAGGAATGCCAATTTCCACTTTTGTTTCAAAAAACCGATCATATGTCTCCAAGCTAATGAGTCACCTTTGATCTGCTTGAATGCAAAAGATACAGCCTCAGCTTCCGTTTCAAAGCACTTTTCAAGGCGCTTCACGCCACGTTCTGTGAAATACCACGCAAAACCGGTGTCGCCGTCGTTTGCAAGGAAGTGACCTTCAGATGGCTCTGTGCCGATACCGTATGATAGGAAATTACACCTGTTTTCTTTCAACCATGCTTTAAGATCATCGATTAATAGAAGTTCTTGTAGGGGTTCATTTGGCCTGAATTCAGAAAAATTCCGAGGGCTCATAGCGATAGCTTTCGTTAACATCCAACATACAAGATTAGATCCATGCAGACAACATGTCAAAGACCAACAGTTAATTTCACGTCGCTATTTCTAACGGAAGCTTTGTCCCGCATAGCGGAAGTTGGGTTGATAAAATTGAATGCACATAAAAGGACCGAACTTCTGCTTTGAGCCCACTTTGACTTATGCTGCATGTCAGCCCAATGTCTGTTATCTGAAAAGAATGGCGGAAATCTAAGCAGAACGCGTTGTACAAACGCGATAGAATTGAATGGCAGATGGCAAAACTTGATTTATTAACTCTTCGTGTCTCAAATCCGGACGAACAAAAACGGTTCTACTGCAATGTTTTGGGAATGCGGGACCAGGGAAGGGGTTGTGTCGGCTACTCCGAAACGCAGGTTGCGTTGAAGTTTGCGCCTGCTGAAACGCCTTACATATCGCAGACCAGCGACCTTTATTGGAAAATCGCAATATCGGTTCCCAACATTGAACTGGCCTGCACACAACTTCTTAGCGCGGGTGTAGGCTGCTCGGAGCCCCACCAATTTGAAGATGTAGGATATCTCGCCCATTTCACCGACCCGGAAGGCTTTTCAATCGAGCTCATTGATCATGAATTCAAGAATGAACGACGTGATACGCAATTTGATCTGGATCTCTTAGGTGGCGGCCCGCATCTGAGCCTTGTGACATTGCGCACTGCTGACATTAAGGCCGTCGAGTCGACGCTGTTGGGGTGGGGCATGCAAAAGTTGTCGATCCAACCGATCCCTGCTTATGGGTTCACCCTGCATTTCTACGCGTTTACGGACGATATTCCGCCGGACGACACCCTAACGGCCGTCGCCAACCGAACTTGGGTGTACCAACGTACCTACACGGTGCTTGAGCTTCAGCATGTCGATACGCTTGAGCGGGAAACCGTTCCAACCAGCCACGCGGGCGGTTTCGGGAGCCTCAAATGTGCGTCCACGACGTCCTTCCCGCCGTTGCCAAGATTGAAAATCCACTGGACCCCAGCGTGCGATAGCTGACATTCAAACCACATCCTGCAATGACCGCAAAGTCCGCATATCTGCCATCTAACAAACAATTGAGCAGCTGAAATTTGATAATCAATGGGGAGGCGAGTGTAGACTATCCCGGATAGTTCCATCATTGGCGGCTACCCTGCAAGAAAAATCCAAATTTTACTTTGACCCGTTAAATCGTGTATACTGATACAGACGCATAAATGGGGGGGGCTAAGATGACACTGCTTTGGCTGGGGTCTTTGGTCGGTGTTTTGCTTGGAATAGCACATGCAGCTTATGTGTTTCGAATTGTTGCAAACAGTGCTTCGTTGAATACACCACAAAATTACATAAAAGCCCTTTACTACGCTATATGGACTTTCGGACTGTGGGTCCTGTTTGGGACTTATATACTGGTCCTGTGGGGTATTAGTGTATTATTTTACCTGATATTCAAGGCATTCCGGTAATGGAGTTCGATCAGGTTAAAACAATGGCTATTATTGGTGCAGGGATTGCTGGATTGGCCGCGGCCCGCAGCATGATCGCCCTTGGGCTAAACTGTAAGGTATTTGAGCGAAGCCCGGTATTGGGCGGTGTCTGGTCAGATGGTTACTTGAATTTTGGCGCCCAAGTGCAAAAAGAGCTTTACGAGTTTCCTGACTGGCCATTGCCCGAAGGAACACCTGATTTCACTCCGGGGCCTATCATAGAGAAATATCTTTCAGAATTTTCCGATCATTTTGGCATTACACCCCATATAGAGTTCAATACGAAAGTGACCAATATTGCCGAGCATAATAGTCCAAAGACAGGATGGATAATAGAGTCCATTTGCAACAATAAGGAAAAGAAAGAAACGTTTGATCTGGTCGTCGTCTGCATTGGTCTTTATTCTAACGTGCCAAACATTATTGAGTTTCCGGACAAGGAACTTTTCAGCGGGTCAGTGATCCATAATTCAAAACTGAAATCACCTGAACAACTCAAAGGCAAACGGGTCGCAGTGGTCGGCTTTGGCAAAAGCGCCACCGATGCAGCACTTGAAGCCGCAGGTGTTGCTTCTGAAACGCATATTATTTTCCGGACACCGCATTGGCCGATTCCACAAAAGCTGGCCGGAATTCTCCCCTTTAAATGGGGTATGCTACACCGGATGAGCAGTACATTGATCCCACCTTATCAGTACACAACTTCGACTGAAAAGATTGTTCACGGACTGGGCCGACCGCTAGTCTGGTTCTATTGGCGACTAGTTGAAATATTGTTGTATTTTCAGTGTCAACTGGGGTCGCGTTTTGGATCAAGGGTTGGTTTGGCACCTGACAAACCAATTGAGATTGATGCTTTTGGTGAATCATCCATGATACCAAAAGCAGCTTTCTATAAACGGGCCCGAAAAGGTGATATTAATCTTCACAAGACCTCGGTGGAAAAATACACTCCGACAGGTGTGAAACTTGCCGATGGCTCTTCAATTGATCTTGATCTGGTTATTCTGGCGACTGGTTGGAAAACCGATTACAGTTTTATCTCGCCTGTTGTCTGGAATCGCCTTGAGCCCGAAGATGACGGATTTTACCTCTATAGACATATGCTACATCCAAACACCCCAGGGCTGGCTTTCATCGGACGCGCTTCATCAATATCAAGCATTTTGACATATTGCTTACAGGCACACTGGTTGGGTGAATTGATAAATGGGAATGTATCACTACCCACAATTGATTCTATGAAAACCAATATAAATGAGATGAAAGTCTGGAAGCGGTCCTGGATGCCTTATAGTGCTGCACGCAGTGCCAGGCTAATTGTTCATACCCAACATTATCATGATGAACTTCTTCGTGATTTTGACGCCAATCCATTGCGCAAAACTGGCGCCTTTGCACCATTGAAAGAATTAATAGCGCCGTATGAAGCCAAGGATTATATATCGCTTTTTTCTGGATCTAAATAGCGCACCAGTTAGATATCTGAGAAAATCAACGTAACATATAGAAACAGAAACCCTCCTTTATTTATATTCTCAAATTTGTCCAATAGGCACTGACCTCAGACAGTATGATCCAATAAGGCTGTGCCTATATTTGCCAGGAACTGGTCAATGGAACGCTTTGCACGAAAGGCGGCTTTAGGGAAACGAAACCGTATCTGTGATGAGCTCAATGAACGGCAGCTTCGAGCCTGTTCTGTTGAAAAACTCAGGTATTTGAAAGCTGCAATTTTACGGTAAAACCACATGATCTGCGAAAGCCAGACAGGATTGCGGCCCAGACCCGCTACGGTTAGGTTGAGATAAATTCTACAATAGACCCGATTCACAATAGGGTCGAATATTTTTAGACACAAGTATCCCCACCCGTTTTGTCAAACTGTTTTCAAATTCATATTTGCGAGTGCTCCGACATTCTTGGCAATCATGTTTTGTTGTTGGTTGTTGCGGTGAATATCCGAAAATATATTGAACTTTTTCATGCGGCCAATACCGTGCTCTACGCCAATGCGTAGTTTTGAATGCCATGTATTGTATTCTTGTTCTTCTTTCGTAAGTGGTTTTTTCTTTGATGTTTTCAGGGGGATTTCCAGTGATGTCCCCAGATATCCTAAATCCCCAAGGGTAAGTATATCAGGGGGCCTATCCACGCGGGTCTCATCATAAATACGCTTGTCATGTTTGCGCCCGTCATGGGCGCATCCAACAGCCAGTATACACTTCTTGTCATCTGTGATGATCTGGTGGGACGCCGTGTGCTTCTTTTTCTTGCCAGAATATTTTGCTTTTCGAGCCGAGGGCTTCCCGGGCCGTTGAACTGGACGCTCAGTACCATCAATCATCAGGTAAAGCAGATCAGCCTTTTCCACTTCCGACAACTTTACTTTACGTTCAGGCATCCGAAAATGGCCTGCCATCAACTCTGTCATGGCTTGAATGCGGCGGCAAACTGTCGGAGAGGATACATTGAATACAAGCCCCATAAAAGCATGGCTGGTATAGGTTCGGTAATACATCAGGCAGAGCAGAAGCTGTTCTGCGAACTCCAGGCGATAGTTCATCCCACCCCCAATCGCACGTTGCCTGTCTTTGCGGGACAGGCGTTTCTCCTCACTTTTCAACCAGATCGGATGAAGTGTCGCAACCAGGGCGTTGAAATCTGTAAGGCGGATGCCCGATAGTCGAAAAAACAATGCAGGTTGTGCACTTAAAATCTTCAAAGCTTTCATAAAATGATACCTCCAGGCACTTCCTCGCATAAAAATAACCTATTGTGAAGCAGGTCTAATTAATTCGCAAAGTTGGTGTGATGTGCTAATTTGTTCATGATTTAGTTCATTATTGGGGGATATCATATTATGAAAATTCTGTATTTAACCGTTGCAGCTTTTGCGTTGGCGACAACTCAACTTTCAGCTCAGACCTTTCCCCCTAAAGAGGTTGCAGACAGTCTATTCAAAGGTAAAACCTATTCGCCTTATGCACAACGCGGTTTTCCTAGCCATATCTATTGGGGGGATTCACATTTGCACACTGGGCTTTCTCTGGATGCAGGTTTGTTTGGCAACACCGTTGGTCTTGATGACGCTTATCGGTTAGCAAAAGGTGAGGAAATAACTTCATCAACGGGGCTTCCCGTCAAATTGGCCAGACCTATGGACTGGCTTATTGTGACCGACCATACGGATTTGATGGGTATCGCCACGGATATAATTGCTGGTGCACCAAACATTTTGGCCGAAGCAAAAGGTAAAGAATGGTATGATGGGCTGCAAAAAGGCGGAACTGCCGCAGGCGAGGCCGCATTTGACCTGATTACAAACTTTGCCCAGATGACATTACCCGAGGCATTTCTAGAACAATACAGCCCGGGATCAGATGTCTTTAACGGCGTTTGGCAAGATATCATCGACGCTGCAGAAAAACATAATGATCCCGGTGATTTTACGGCCTTTATTGGGTTTGAATGGACCTCAGTGCCAAAAGGATTCAATCTGCACCGCAATGTTATTCTTCGGGATAATGGAAACAAGGCTTCCTTGGTTCAACCTTTGACAACACAGCCACCAACGGGAACAACCGACCCTTTGGATTTATACAGCTGGCTTGAAAACTATGAAAGCAAAACAAGCGGTCGTGCCTTTACATTCGCACACAACGGTAATCTGTCTAATGGCTGGATGTTTCCAACCGAAGGAACTTACGCAGGTGGAACAGTTGATGCGAATTATGTTGAAAAGCGTGCGAAATGGGAACCACATTACGAGATTACTCAAATTAAAGGCGACGGCGAAGCCCATCCAGTATTGTCACCAGATGATGAATTTGCGGATTATGAAAACTGGGATGTCGGCAACCTCGATCTAACAGAGCTTAAAACCCCTGAAATGTTGAAAGGCGAATATGCCCGTGAAGCTTTGAAGCAGGGTTTAATGTTGGAAGCCAAATTTGGTGTTAATCCGTATAAATTCGGATTTGGGGGTGCCACAGACAGCCACACGTCTTTGATGACTGCAGAAGAGGATAACTTTTTTGGCAAATCGGTAAGCACGGAACCTTCCGCAGAACGTATTCATCACCCGTTTATTGCAAGCGAACTTGGACGAATTGAAGGATACCAGCTTGTCAGTTCGGGCTATACGGCCGTTTTTGCCAAGGAAAACACACGTGCAGAAATTTTTGATGCAATCGAACGTCGTGAGACTTACGGCACGACAGGCCCAAGAATGGGTGTGCGGTTCTTTGGTGGTTGGGAATATACTGAAGATGATCTTCGGTCACGGACACCAGCCTTTGCTGGTTACGAAAAAGGTGTGCCGATGGGTGGCGACCTACGACCTGCGACAGGAGAGGCTCCGAATTTCATGGTTCTGGCTCTACGTGATCCGATCGGTGCCAACCTAGACCGCATTCAGATTGTTAAAGGCTGGCTAGATGCGGACGGAAACACCCATGAAAAAGTCTATGACGTGGCTTGGTCGGACAACCGGGAAATAGGCGCAGATGGTAAACTGCCGCCTGTTGGAAA
The DNA here is from genome assembly GCA_965261565.1 of Amylibacter sp. Taxonomy (GTDB): domain Bacteria; phylum Pseudomonadota; class Alphaproteobacteria; order Rhodobacterales; family Rhodobacteraceae; genus Amylibacter. The sequence goes on along the minus strand of OZ253460.1, from coordinate 3,510,698 downwards.
TACTGTTGACCTAGAGGCCGCCAGCTGGACCAATACGATTGGTGCGTCTGAATTGTTAACTATTTGGACTGACCCGGATTTTGATCCTACTCAACCAGCGTTCTACTATACACGCGTGTTGGAAATCCCAACACCACGTTGGGTCGTCTATGACAAGCTCCGTTATGGCATTGAACTTCCAGAAGAAGCGGAAGTTATCGGTCAAGAGCGTGCTTATACATCACCAATCTGGTATAACCCAACCTAAGATACAACAACAGCACCGGAGCCAATTGGGTACCGGTGTAAACGGGGTTATGAATAATGTTAAGAAAAATTCTGATGGAACCGCTTGTTCATTTTTTGACGGCGGGATTAACCATCTTTGTATTGTATTCAGTTTTCGGAGAGTCTGAAAATTTAGAAAACCGTCAAGCAACGATGCAAGTTCCAAACAACTATAAAGTTGTCGTATCGGTAGAAGATGCAGAACGCATAGCCGCAGGCTTTCAGCGTACATGGTTACGGTTTCCAACGTCACAAGAGCTAAGCGGTTTGATAGATGATCATGTTCGAGAAGAGATCCTGGTCAGGGAGGCCATGGAAATCGGGCTTGAAGCAGGGGATGCTGTCATTCGCCAACGGCTAAGGCAAAAGATGGAATATCTTTTGAACGCTACGGTTGAAGCGAAACAAGTGTCAGACGAAGCCTTGGAAAACCATCTGACAACATTCCCGAATAGGTTCACCAAATCGGGGCGCGCCGCATTTGAGCAAATATTCCTTGGGGAAGCGCCTTCAGATGAAGATATCCAAGATGCGCTAAAGCGTTTGAAACTCGGTGAAAATCCAGATGCTTTGAGCCATTCAACAGCTCTGCCTGCGGCACTGGCATCGACAGGCGCACGCAGAATAGACGCAGAATTCGGCTCTGGATTTTGGGCTAGCCTTGCTGCAGCACCTGTTGGGGAATGGAACGGCCCACACCGTTCTGGGTATGGCGTACACCTTGTGCTAATTTCAGAGCTAATAAATGCGCGATTGCCCTCCCTTGCTGAGGCAAGAGAGTTGGTAGAAGCTGACTGGCGAAAATCTATGGCTGACGAGCTTGCGGAAAGAAGATATAGCGACCTGAAATCCAGATACGACGTTCAACGGATGGATCAGCCCAAATGATACGATACTTGGGTATTTTGTTTTTATCGTTGTATTTGACAATCAGTTCGGTCAATGCACATGCACTCCAACCAGGCTATCTGGAACTGCAAGCACTGGGAAACAATACGTGGTCCGTTTTTTGGAGAAAGCCTGATGTCAAAGGCAAACCAATGGAACTCGACGCAGTCCTATCTGGAGACTGCCAACCTGCATCTGGGCCAAGTCCGAAATTCGATGGCCAAGGATGGTCTGCTCGTTGGGTGATAACCTGTAGCAATGGTCTGGCTGGAACGACGATTACAATCAAGGGGTTGGAGCGCACGCGAACAGATGTTCTAATGCGTTATGAGTTGTCACCAGGGGATGGTAAAGCCTGGCGTTTTTTGCCTGATGCGCTGTCTTTTGTTGTTCCGGAAAACCCCACTTGGGCAGACACTTTAATCACGTATATAGGATTAGGGGTGAGCCATATTCTTGGGGGAATTGATCACCTTCTATTTGTTTTGGCGCTTTTACTACTTATCGGAAACCCAAAATCTCTGATAGGGGCTGTGACTGCATTTACTTTGGCCCACAGTATAACCCTAGGTGCTGCGGCACTTGATCTTGTTGTGGTTCCGGGCCCACCCGTAGAAGCAGTCATTGCTTTGTCCATTGTCTTTGTTGCAGTTGAAATTATGAACAAATCCGATATCTCGCGTTCCCTTACAGCCCGATCACCTTGGCTGGTTTCATTTGGCTTCGGGTTAATACACGGCCTGGGATTTGGCAGCGCGCTAAGTGAAATCGGTTTGCCCAAAAATGAAGTTGTGATGGCTCTTTTAGGGTTCAATGTCGGTGTTGAAATTGGACAATTAATGTTTATCAGCGTGGTTTTGCTTTTGTATTTCATTGCCATGAAACTACCGATCAGACTATGGATGCCCGAAATTCGTATCACGACAGTTTACGGTATTGGCTGCATGGCGGCATTTTGGTTCTTTGAGCGTGTTATGTTCATTTTTTGACGAACGATCGGGGTTTGCTGATATTAGCCCTCTATCGCGAATGAACAAGATTTCCTATTCACGCCACCAGATCTCCCGCCGAACTCTCCATCAAATGCGCGCCAAGGCATTCGCGGACAGGTTTAACCAATGTGTTGCATCGACCAGTTGAAATGGCACCGCACAGCAGACTTCGAAGCTTATCATCATTAATGAAGTTTTGCTGTGTTTCCAAGCTGAATCTAAGTTGAAAACTGAAGCTTTTACATGGGCCCACGCGGATTATGATTCCGCTGCTCTAACCACCTGAGCTACCCCGCCACAGGTTAGGCGTGACTAAGCGAGATAGAGAAAGGCGTCAAGTGGGATTTGTGGCTTTTTAAATGGATTATTCTTGGACAGAATATATCTGTCTGGTCTTGCGGTGAATGTTCTTCACCAGTTTAACGGTGGCAACTTTCTAATGTCTGGGTTTCTTATTCATCTATTAATCTTAATGTTTAAGATGAACAAGTAATACTCCGTTGTTTAAAGCCTAAAAACTGTCACATAGGTGTTGATGTCAGACAATATGGAAAGAGTTTAATGTGGAAACTGAGGCATTAGTTTATTTGTGTGAAACAATCACTACTGATAGGCTACCCATCATATGCGGTGACAGTTTGGGAAGCAGTTATGGATACTTTAGACAGCCTTTTGGCGCGGCGACAGGTCGGGTGGGCTTTGGAACGCGCTTTTTATACTGATGAGGCTATGTTTCGCTTAGACATGGAGCGGGTTTGGCGGCGTGGTTGGTTGTTTGCAGGTCATGCTTGTGAAATCCCAAACAAAGGCGATTATTTCACTTATGAGATAGATGGCGAATCCCTTATCATCATTCGGGGGCAAGACGATCAGGCCCGTGCTTTGTTTAATAGCTGCCGTCACCGAGGCTCTCGTATCTGTAAAGAGTCGCGTGGTCATTCAAGCCGGTTTGTGTGCCCCTATCATCAATGGACGTATGCTACGGATGGCAGATTGCTGAATGCCACATGGATGCCAGAAGATTTCGACAAATCACGTTTCAGCCTACATCAGGCACATTGTCATGATGTGGCTGGGTTGATCTTTATATGTTTGTCGGAGACTGCACCAGATTTTGATGCTGCTGCCCTGGATCTGGCCCAGCTGTTAAACCCGCATGGTCTGGCACCCGCCAAGATCGCCCATACAATGACCTATGACATCGCGGCTAATTGGAAACTTGTGATTGAAAACCAGCGGGAGTGTTATCACTGCCCTGCCAAGCATAAGGGCTATGCAAAGATACAGCAGGATACCGATATTGATGACCCTGATAAGGCAGACGCAGTCGCGGCCCGTGTGACCGAGGCCAAACTGCTATGGGCGGAAATGGGGCTGGATACTTCTCTGGTCAATCCAACATCGAAATTTAACGGGGAATGGTGGCGTGTTAACCGGGCACCGTTCCGCGCGGGTTGCGTGTCTGAAACTATTGATGGCCAACCCGTTGCCCCTTTGATGGGAGAGTTTACCCATCCAGATACAGGCAACGCACGAGCCAATGTGTATCCCAGTTTTTGGCTTCACGCCTCTAGTGACCATTGTCATACGATGCGGGTAACACCAGTAGACGCGAACACAACACGTATAAAAGCATACTGGCTAGTAGAGGCGGGGGCAGAGGAAGGTGTGGATTATGATGTGGAAAGCGTGATTGCATTTTCCAAAGAGGTCAATGATGAAGACCATGATATCGTCATTACACAAGCTCTAGGCGTGCAATCGCAGCGATATCAACCGGGGCCATTCTCTCCCGTCAAAGAAGCAAATACTGAGCATTTTGTGAATTGGTATGTGGAGCGCATGCGCCTTTCCGATGGGGTATAACATAAATCGGCTTGATAAGGCTACTGTAGATTCAAATTAGCGCAGCAACCGGTTCATCTCGGCTTGTCGCAATTGGCTGTCACGACGTTCGCGCCACGCAACAAAGCAACCTGCTCCCGCTATCATCAACATGCCTGCAAATGAGAGCATATCAGGCACATCGTTCCACATGACGATGCCCCAGAATGTCGCAAAGATCAGATAGGAATAATCGAACGGTGCAAGCCAGCTTGATTCTGCACTTTGATAGGCTTTAGCCAGTCCAATATTGGCCGTAAGATTGAGGAATGAGCAGGCAACAACAACGCCAGCGACCCATAAACTCAACTGATTCCAGCCAGTGAACAAATAGGGCCATCGAATTGCGGCAGAGCTCGGGACTGTCAAAGTCATGATCGCCATCCCGATCACACCGACAACAACGAAAGCGACCGATACGCCAAGGGCAAGCGTGGCGGGGTTTTCCTCGCGGCACAGCTTGCGCGTTGTTAGAATTGTTGCCGCGTAACACAGCCCTGCGGCAACGGGCATAACAGCGACCCATTGAAATGCTTCAGATCCTGGTTTCAAGATAAAAAGCGTCCCAACAAAGCCCGCAACAATGGCAACTAGACGTCGTGGTCCGACCTTCTCGCCCAAAACCAAGGAGGACAAAATCGCTACAAAAAGCGGAAAGACGTAAAGTCCTGCAGCAATTTCTGAAAGGCCAAGAAACGGTATTCCACCGAAAAACAGTACCATCGCAGCGACCAACAGCAGGCTACGCAACGCCACCGAACCCCAGCTTTTTGGAATCGGTCGTGTTTTACCCCATATATATCGTGAAAACACCAACAGCAGACCAAGATTGCCGGCTGAGCGCAAAAACTGAAATTGCCACAGCGAAACCTCGGAACTAACCAACTTAACCAGTGAATCTTGCAGACCTAGCAGACACAATGCACCGACCATTAGCGTTGCCGCCAGCGCCGGTTGATCGTCAGGGTTGCGGCCTCCAGATCTGTCTTTTGCTATTGCTGCCCTCAATGTCTGTTCACCCATATCTTCTTCAAGATGGAATACTCAAATATGATAGAGGCATACCTGTCAACCAAGCACAAGCATGGAAACGACAGAGTATGAAGAGTGTGAAAATGACCGATTCAAAACACAGAGACGAAATTGGCAAATTTCGGGGTCGCCAGTTCCATTAGTTCAACTGGTTCAGTCGGTATATGTAATACGCTTTTTGAGTGTAGGGGTTTTTGCCTGAAATTGTTGGCAAACTGGATATGCAACCTGTAGTATTCTGCCCAAAGCGCCATTTGCGGTGATTTCAAGTTTGGTCGCTTTGTCCGCATAGCAGCGGTTCTCACTGCTCCTGATGCTATTGTTGTTACCAACGACAGCTTCGAGTCCTTCTGTGCCATGTCGCAACATTCACAAATGACTGTTAATCGGATGCAGTGGTCGCTAGAACACAATTTAAACTGCGCAGATATCCCTCATCGAAGAAATGACGGGTATAAGCACGATTATTCATCAATGGCTTCATCTTCTGCGACCATTGCTTGGGCATGCAAGTTGCCCGGCTGTGCAACGCCGATAACACCCATTGCCTGCACTTCTCCAGTTTCTTCTGGGGCCTCGCTTGTGACGCGTCGCGCCATAGCAAACAAGGCGACACCAACGCTGATGATTCCAACCAGTATTTGCAACCCACGCCCGTCAGCCATGATGATGACATTGGGACCCAGAAACATGCCGAAAACCTGGCCAAGCTGCAGAAGAAATACCATCGTGCCGCTGGCTGGTACCACCTGTGCGGGCAGTAACTGGTCATTGGCGTGTGCCGCAAGGATCGAGTAAACTGGTAATGTCATGGCTGCGATCACCGCAAAACCGATCACAATCTGTGAGTCGTCAATCGTCAACCAAGTCGCAGCCAAAGCAGCAATCACACTCAGCCAGATCACTACGTTGCGCCTGTCGGTCTTGTCAGAAATCCAGCCGATAGGATACTGGACAATCCCCGCGGCAATCATTGCCACCACCAGAACACCAGAGGCTTGTGCAGTGGAAAATCCTTGGTTCAGGGCATAGAGCGGCAGTGCGATAAACCACGCTGAAACACCCACACTCATCAGAGTGATACCTGTCACTGCCATGGGTGATACCCGGTAAAGTTTGGCCACAGTCATGCGGTCGGGGGCAGTAAATTCAGGGGCACGGATGCCAGACAAGAGCAGCGGAACAATTGATACTGAGATCAGAATCGAGACAATCCCGAACATCAGGTTGCCAGTCGGATCGGGAAAACCAACAAGTGCGGTCCCAAGCGCCGGCCCGAGTGTCTGGATAATGAAATATACTGATAAAACCTGCGCCCGGATACGGTTTTCACTTTTGGCGTTCAGCCAGCTTTCGGTGACGACATAAAGACCGGGAAAGCAGATACCGGCCAGGAAGCGCATCCCACTCCAACTCACCGGGTCGCTTGTTAACAAGTGAATGATCGCCGCGATTGAAACCATTGAGGCCAGTGCCGAAAAAACTCGGATATGGCCAACTTTCTCAACCAGCTTAGGCACAGTAATCGTACCGATCAGTGCACCCAGTGGATAACAAGCCTGCATGATTGAAATGGTCAATGGCGAAAATCCCAGTCCTGCCCCCCGGATTGACAAAAGGGTGACCAGCAGACCATTGGCGACCATCAACATGGCCATGCCAAGAAAAAGCGTCCAGTTATCTATGAGTGCGCGGCGCATGGAGCCCCCCCCTTGGTTTTATACCAGTGTAGCAAGGGCAAACTTTGCCTACTTCTTTATTTGCGACTGATCGGTCGCATTCAGGTGTTGATACCCCTGAATGTGGAACAAGCCCCAGTTCCCGCTCAGCCACCATCGCTGCCGCTGTCCAAGAAGGGGAAACCCAAATCCTTATCAACAAGGCTCGCTCGGCAACACAATATATAAACCGCTATATGGACGGTCTGCGCGGCGGTTACAACAGATCGATGCAACACATGCATTGAAACGTTCAGCTCCTTGTTAATTGATCTACATTTCAACCTCTGCTATGCGGACAGAATAAACTTTCGCAGCATGCTATGCTTACTGACCACAAAGTTATTTGCAATGACGTTCAATGAGACATTTACCTGTCTCTTCGGATTTCACGGTAGAATGCCCAGGCGATCCTGCGGGCATGGGAATGTCTTTCGCAAGGATAAACGTCACGCTGTGTGACCCAGATAAGCCACCGGGAAAATGTGAAATTGGCTTTGTTATCCGATATGTGTTACCTTGCTCTTGAACAACTTTTCCCTCTGCCATCAGCTGCAGAATACCTGCATGTTCGGGTAGGATGGTATAATGCCTGACTTTTGTCGGGCTATAGACTTCATTCGGCTCTAACGGCAACAATCCTCCAGGATAAAAACGCAACAGTGAACGCATTGGCCCAAGCCCCGATCGATCCTTGGGAAGAGCTAACTCAGGTGCGCCTTGAAGTGACATCCCTTTCGACGTTAATTGATACGAACGCCCTCCAAGTGTGAAATGTATTGGCTTTTCATACGGCCGTTCAAGATGGGCAACCACGCTTGCTTCGACGCCAGGCGGTACCTGAAAGTCGACTATTTTGTAATCAACAACTATATGATCAAACTTTCTTCCAAGCCAATTGGCCAGAGCTTCAATTTTGGCATCCTCTTTGGCATTGCGTTTCGTAACATATCCACCGAGACAAGCGCCGATTTGAATAAACTCTATTTTATCACCTGCGACTCCTGCCACGGCGGCTCCGGAACTCCCGCTTTCGGCATGTGCCTGTATGACGAGTTGTTGTATACGTTCAGTATCACCTTTGAACTGCCACACGACGGAGCCAGATGCCGAAGCAAAGATATAAAGTGGTTTGTCACCTTTGTGGATTGTAACAGTGCCAACTGTCGTCGCCTTTTCCTGACCCGAAACAGCCAACGTTGTAAGAGCTTCACCCTTATAACCACTTAGAAAAACTACTTCAGCATTTTCGGCTGGTTTTGGAACATTGCATAAAGCGGTTGAACGGTTGTTTTGTCGTGCTGTAGGATTCGAGTTCATTGCGCCATTTGTATCCAGAGCGGAAATAATACTAGCAATTTCAGGCAATGTTACTTGGCCATCTTGGTCGAAATCAAAGGACATCATCATTTCAAATTGATCTGAATGGCGATCATTTTTGGTCGATATAAATTTGTTAGTAGCGACAGAAATTTCTTGCAAAGACACAAATATCGGTATTCAACATCTTTCCTGACGTTCATTACCATGCGCGGCATTGGTCAAAGTGGGCTCAAAGCTACCGTTTGAACGACCTACAAATATTAATCGGAGTATACAATTTTGCATTTGAAATGATGTGGCTTTAGATATTCTTTCCATGACCTGGACACATTATCCATTGTGGGCTTGAATAATGAATCACATTGCTCAATAGCTGCTTCTATCGCAAGATCCCTAGTATCTCTTGTGGCCCAACCCCATCTACCAGTATTGTTTACTGCAGAAAATAAGTGAAGTCTTCTTGTTGGCAGGTATATTCTTATCGGCCGCTTCATTCTGGAATGCCCCTGCTAACTTATTACTATCTCATACATTCTTTTGAACCCATTTCACAAATTTCATCCGCGCCCTAGACATTTCAATATTCTTTGGCCCGACAATATAAAACCCGTGATCTGTGTGAAAAGCGTTATCTAAAGGGCGAAGCAAGACGCCAGAGTTTACAAGGTCTTTTGAGGTTATAGACCAGCCCAAGGCAATGCCTTCTCCTGCTATGCAGGCTTGAAGTGCAAGCTGGTAATCATTCAGAACCAATGTCTCAGGCAAAGGCGCACCAGTATATCCTTGACACGCTAGCCATTCGTGCCATTGCATCCGGTTACGGAATTGTTCGGTACTGTGAATGATAGCGTGATTTTTTAGATCACCCAGTTTGTGCACTGGGCCTGCACGTTCGAAATAGGCTGGGCTGCAAATCGTATAAAGCTCTTCATCACACAGATACCAGCAATTTGGCCGAGCCCAGCTCAACGGGCCACGACGGATGGTCAAGTCGATCTCGTTACCCGGCTCAATATTGCGATCGGTTGTCATGATCCTGACGCTAATGCCGGGATGCTCGCGTTGAAACACGGCTGTTAGCGGTAATAGCCATTGTGCAGAAACCGAGGTAGAGGCCGCAATTGTGATCAAATAGCTTTTACGCCCAGAAATCACCCGTAGCCGATCTTCGATCTGTTTCAACGCAGGTGTTAGATCAGCACTCAATTCTGCACCTACCATGGTCAGACGGACGCCCCGATTGCCACGTTCGAACAATTGGACACCCAAATGCGCTTCCAATGATTTGATCGTATGGCTGATACTTGGCTGTGTTACATTCATTTCCAAAGCGGCCGCTTTGAAGTTTTGTAATCGAGCCGTAGCTTCAAACACAAGAAGGGCGTTAGCCGAAGGGAGGAGTTTTTGCAGTCCAGACATAAATTATACTAATATCAACATGAAAAACGAATAGCTACTGTAAAGTGATCAAACGTTTATGTTTACGGTATGAAAATAATGCCTGTAAGCATGGAACCCACAACATCTGGCTGGTACGCGGCCCTCGGCCCTCGGCCAATGGCACGCCAACTGGATGTGGATATAAGCTGTGACTATCTCGTTGTTGGCGGCGGTTGGATGGGGTTGCATTGTGCGCGCCGTTTGGGGGAACTGGCACCAGACGCATCGGTTACTTTGGTGGATGCAGGCCGGATTGGAAACAATGCCGCCGGGCGCTGCGCCGGATTTGCCATTGATTTGGCCCATAACCCGCGTAATAAACATTTTGCTGAAGACAAAACAGGGAATGAGGAAGAGTTCCACATAAATGTCGAAGGTATCACATACATGCACAGAGCTGTTGAAGAGATGGGCGTAGAGTGTGATTGGGATCCGTCGGGAAAATACCATGCTGCCGCAACAGCGCGTGGGCAACGTTGCCTTAAGGAAATGTCAGAGGCGCTGAATTATATCGGTAAAGAACACAGCTGGATTGACCGCGACGAAATCCAGTCCCTGACCGGATCCAAACACTACTTTTCAGCCATTCACACACCGGGCACGATTTTGCTGCAACCTGCAAAATATCTGACCAATTTGGCGAATGTGCTACCCGAAAATGTCTCCGTCTTTGAAAAGACGCCTGTCACACAGATCGACCACGAACCGCAGCATCATATCTGCGAAACGCCCAACGGGGTGATCCGCGCCCGTGTTGTGCTGTTTTGTAATGCGGCGTATTTAACCAAAAGCGGGTATTTTGAAAACACTGCTATTCCGGTTTATACCTATGGTTCTATGACCCGCGCTTTAACGAATGATGAGTTGAAGCTGGTTGGTGCACGCTGTTCATTTGGTGTTATCCCAGCTGAAAGTTTTGGCACTACCATGCGATTGACCCATGACAACCGCCTGTTTCTGCGCAACGTCTATTCTTACGCACGCGGATTTAGGTCAAAGCAATCTGATGTGGATTACGCCCATAAACATCATCAGGTTGCTTTGGATCGGCGTTATCCCGAACTTTCACATATCGGCTATGAAAACAGCTGGGGTGGTTTGCTGACAATGGCCCACAATGGCGGTATGGTTTTTGGCGAATTAGGTGAACGGGTGTTTGGTGCAGCATTTTGCAATGGCACAGGTGTTGCCCGTGGCGCAGGGTTTGGCAAGGCACTGGCAGAACTGGCACTTGGACAATCCTCCCGCAGTATCGATATTCTGAAAAACAGGCCAAAACCCAATAAGGGCCTTCCTGATTGGATTACTGAAATTGGCGTCCGTGCCACCACCAAATACCGGTTCATCAAAGCCGGAAAAGAAACATAGAAGGAATTCAAATATGGCTAATCTGGCAGGTATCAATCTCGCAATGCAAACACCCTTTCGGCAAGACGGCACAATCGACTATTCAGAATGGGAGCGCCTGATTGACGTGTATATTGATGCAGGGGTTCACGGGCTGGTTCTTGGGTCTGGAACGGGTCAGCACCCTTATCTGACCGAGGACGAATGCAACACATTGTTTGAAGTCGGTATCAAACGGATCAACGGGCGGTGTAATGCGATCTGCCAGACATCTGCGCTTAATATGGACGAAGTAATCCGCCGAACCAAACATGCCGAAGCAAATGGCGCGGATGCATTGATGATCCTGCCCCCTTATCTTGAAGGGCCCGCAGATGATGATGGTATTCTGGAGTTTTACCGCGAGATTGACGCCGCAATTAGTATCGACATCGTCGGCTACAATATTCCGCAGGCCACAGGTCTTGCAGTGTCCCCAGAGCTATTTATACGACTGAGCGAATTGCCGAATTTTAACTATATCAAGGATAGTGCAGGCGATTTGACCACGCATCAGCGATATTTGCAATCCGGTGCGCAGGTGCTGAACGGCTGTGACACCACAACGATTTATGCGTTGATGGCAGGAGCTACCGGCGTGATTTGGGGCGGGGCCAATTATATGCCACATGAGGCCGTCACACTCTATAATCACGTTGCGGCAGATGAACATGCACAGGCGCTGACACTTTGGCAAAAAATGCTGCCTTCACTGCTGCACATTTGGACTCATGATTACATGCAATGCGTGATCGCGGCTGCGCATTATCGGGGTTACGGCCTTGGCAATGTTCGTCGACCACTACGTCAGATTGACGATACTGCAAAAGCAGCGATGATTGCTACACTCGCCCCGCTGGAGGGCTAAGGTGTGCGCGCTGATCTGATATTAATATATGACTTTTGTAAATATAAGTTCGCTTTAATGCTAGAAACCGGACCTATGATCATCCCGCTCAGCAGGCATTGCAGCTTATTACATAAATGAAGTTTTTGCTGTGTTTTCGAGCTGAATTTATGTTGAAAACCGAAGCTTTTGCACGGGCCCACGCGGATTCAAATTTTTGCTTTTGGGTTTCAGCACTAACGTGCAGTTTGGTGGGGAACTCCCCACCATTATTGCGCCTATTTCCAAGCCGTATTCGGATCGATCTTAAACAGGTATTCCATGAAGATTTTTGTAACTTCAGGAAGGACCCCGGAACGGGCATGATCGCGTTGCAGCTCTGCTGGCACTACATTCCATGTGATCGGCTCAACACCAGCTGCAATCATACGCTTCATACCATTTTCGTGGCTAAGTTGGGACATGCTGCCAACTACATCTTCGGGCACATAAACATCGTAGCCAGCATTTTCAGCTTCAATCGCGGGGTAAGCGAGACATACATCTGTCCAAAGCCCGCCCATGATTAGTTTTTTGCGACCTGTTGCTTTGACAGCCGCCACGAATTCTGGCTCTTCCCAAGCGTTCACGCTTGTACGGTCAATAAAGACGGCATCGGGGGCCAGCTTGCTCAGTTCTTCAATCATCGGATCATAACCGTTCAAGCCAACAGCCACATGGCTGAAGATGATAGGGATATCATAAAGAACAGCGGTTTTGATCAAGCCTGTTGTATTGTTGATCAGATCTGCATGATCGATATTGCGTACCCCCATCAAAATAGGTGGTTGATAATCAATCAAGATTAATGCCGAATTGGTCGGCGACAAAAACGGATCTTCATCTGCGGCCCGCACAGGTGTTCCTTGATAACCTTCTGGATATGACGCGACACCATTAACGGTTTTAATCTCGGCGAATGTTGGTAGGGCTGAAGAAGCCACCGCCAATGCGATGGTGCTTGCAGTGATTAATGTTCTAAGTTTCATTTTTCGTATTCCTTTGAGGGTTTGATTAGTCATCTTCTGAGTGGACGTGTTCGGCGATCAACGTGGCAACCGATGGCCCTGGGCCGACGAGTTCTAAAACGTTGCGATCCGGGTCGCGAATGAAAATCGTCTTGGTGCCGCGAAATTCGCGCCGCCCCGTGATGGCAATGTTATTCTCTGACGCAAAAGCTTCGGTTGCTTCTGCGTCTTTCATCTTTAAGGCTAGATGAGTGATGCCTGGGTATTTGGGCTTTTCATCCATCAGGATGTTTTCGCCAGGCTTCGCTGTTGCTGGGCCTAGCAGATTGATGTTGATGCCAGATGGGTGCAGCATCACCAGCGGATGACCTGCGTCATAGCCGCCATCGGCAATCATTTTAAAACCGAGAAGTTCATAAAAAGTGACAGATTTTTCACGGTTGCTGATGCGAATTCCCACGTGGTCGAAGTTGGATATCTCAAGCATAGTCTTTACCTTTTGTTGGAACGGGTATCGGACCCGATCATTTGTTTGTTTGTCTTGCCAACAAGGTAAGCTTATGTATAAACGGTCACAAGATAGTAAATAATCACAATACCTGTCCATTGAGGTCACATGCCAAGTACCGATCGTATGCGCGAGTTTCTGGAAGTCGCCCGAGCGGGGAGCATCTCTCAAGCAGCACGACAGCTTGGTCTACCAAGGGCCACACTTAGCCGCCGCATGACGACTTTGGAGGCGGAACTTTCCGTTCGTCTCATTCATCGCCGGACAACACGCTTGGCACTCACAGCCGCTGGAAAGATGCTAGAGCAACGGGCCATCCGTATTATCGCTGATGTAGATGCAGCATGGGCGTCTGTACGTCAATTGGACGACACCCCACGCGGATTGCTGCGGGTGTCCATGACTGGCCCATATTTTTCCAAACTGTTCACAGATTTCCTCTGCGATTACCCAGAAGTGCAACTTGAAGTGCAGTCAACGACGCGCCACGTCGATCTGTTGGCCGAAAGTGTGGATGTTACCATGCGTATTGGAGAGATCAAAGACCCGGAACTTTTCGCCCGTAAAGTACATTCAGACCGGTCATTGGCGGTTGCATCGCCAGCCTATTTAGATAGGCGTGGAGCGCCTTCAAAAACTTCTGAACTCGCAAAACATGATTGCATGGTCGGGTTTTCAGGGGATTGGATGCCAAGCAAGTCGTGGCCGTTGTTGTCTGGAGGAACCGTTCGAGTTTCAGGCCGCCTCGCAGCAAATGAACTTACTCTGGCGCGAAACGCAGCACTTGACGGTCTAGGGCTGGCCTTGTTGCCGTCAGCAGTGATCGCTGGTGATTTAGAGGCAGGTCGGTTGGTTCCCGTTTTGTTGGAAAGTGTCGGTAAGGAAATCCCAGTTAGTCTTGTTTATGCGGATCGGGACTATATCGACCCAAAAGTGCGTGTTTTTGTGGACCGCGCAGTGAAAGTGATTTCCGAAGAAATGCCAAAGCCGTATCAATTCGATAATCGAACCTGACTGAATGATGCAACCGATAGCAGCTATTGGGTGAACGTCTCCTTCGTCCGCATAGCAGACCTGTAGATTATAACATCAATGAAGTTTTTGCTGTGTTTTCGCGCTGAATCTAAGTTGAAAACTGAAGCTTTTGCACGGGCCCACGCGGATTATGATTCCGCTGCTCTAACCACCTGAGCTACCCCGCCACAGGTTAGGCGTGACTAAGCGAGATAGAGAAAGGCGTCAAGTGGGATTTGCGGCTTTTTACAGATGAAATTTTGGGAAGATCCAGTAGTGATCCTGTCTGGGTCTGAAAGTCAAAGTTATGGCATTTCCGTAATCCGATCCAAAAAAGGAACGGTTGTGCGGAGACTATTAACGGGCCTCATCCAAACGATCTTGAAACTGTATTGCCCAGTATTTTGCCTGCACACCTAATTTGCCGATCATCCCTCCGGCCTAATCACGTTTATAAGCTGCAAAAAGTTTATAGCGGTCGCAATCGCGAAACGGAATGCTATCAGTGCCGACGGGCCCATCAGGTTTGCTATCCATGTCCCAAAAATGAAGGACCCCGCGACTAGAAATGAGAACAGCAACATGGCTAAATGGCCGTGTAACATATATGTACAGTATTCATAAAGCTAGCAGATACAAATGACCCCAAATGTCCACGTTTTTGCGGTTTATTCACAATGATCAGGAATCCAGACCCTTGCGTCAGACCTCAAGCTGCGTTTCAGTTCAAACACCTGGTCGCAAATGACCCCGTTGCCATTGGCCCCGGCCAGCGTCAAATTTGGCTTGCCATACAACGGTGACAAATCTTCAATGCGGCTGGCATTGAACGTCGCTTTTTGCAGCTTGATCTTATCCTGCAAAACGGAAATGTCTTCAAAGCCCTCCCGATAAAAGCTCACGTGCGTAAGGTTTTTCAAAGGGGCAAGGGCATTAATTCCTGTAAGTGCATTTCTGGCAAAATCGATTTTTTCCAGGTTTTCCAGCCGCTCGATACCCGCAAGGGTGGCCAATGCCTTGTTGTCTTCAAGCCGCAAACTCTTCAATCTTGGTAAAACAGGCATCGTTTCCAGCGATGTGATTGGGGAACGATGTATAAAAAGCTCTTCCAGTTTAGGCAAACGCGACAGGGAGGATAAATCATCAACCCGCTCGCAAGTCAGTTTGGTCAGTTCCTGCGGCGATACAACTTCCTGAAACTCCATCCACGTTTCAATGCATCGATCCAGCCTGCTTTTTGCACTCAACGCGGCGTTGCCCGCATCAGAGTTCAGCCCAAACACACCGAATTCGCGCGCCAATCCGCCACCAATGAACAACGCGAAGCCAAGCCCCATTAACATCTTTTTACCTGTCGAGATGGGAATAACGATCAGACATAGTCCGAATAGGAACAGGCTTGGCATCAGCCAGAACTGCAGATAACTGCCGATCCGGTTCTTGGCGGGGTCAGTTGGGTGCACGAAAACAGAGGTTTGTTGACCAATCATGTTTTCACACCATTGTCGCTTGCTTAAGCGTTTGATTCCGATGGCCTTCGCACCACTTTCTGTCACTGCAACTGGCGCGTGATAAGTATGCCCGCGATATTTTGATTTATTCCGCCCAGTTCTGAAGCTTCTGCAATCCGCAACAATGGCAGTTTCATGCGATGTCGTAAGCAGGGTTTGGATGCGAAAGGTTGTGGTAATGGCGGGAATTGCTATGATTGCCAATACGATCAAACCAATGATTACTTTTGACTTATTCAACTTCTGTCCTCTAATCTAGCACTGTTTAAAGTGGCTTTGGGACATCATACATATCGAACCCTGAATTTGGCGACTTTCGGGTTAAAATCACAGTTTTGTGATACGCCCCGAGGATGGCGTAACACCATTTCTGGAGCATCATCCAGTAGTGATCCTGTCTTGGTCTGAAAGTCAAAGTTATGGCATTTCCGTAATCCGATCCAAAGAAGGAACGGGTGTGCGGGGCCTGTTAACGGGCCTCATCCAAAAGATCTTGAAACTGCATTGCCCAGTATTTTGCCTGCACACCTAATTTGCCGATCATCCCTCCCGCCCAATCACGTTTATAAGGTGCAAAAAGTTTATAGCGGTCATCACCTTTCGCAATCGCGTCCGCAATAAGGCAACCTGCCATTGCAGTTGTGTTCAACCCATGTCCACCAAAGGCTGTTGCCATCCATAACCCGTTCTCGACCTGCCCGATCAAAGGCATACTGTGCAATGCGTATCCCATTAGCCCCGCCCATGCGTGGCTAGGCTGAGCATTTTCCAGCTGGGGGTAAACCGCAAGCATATCGCGGCGCATAAGTTCTGTTAGATGAAACGGCTCTTGTTGGCGTGTTGTAATGCGTCCACCCCACATCAAACGCCCGTCTGGAAGGCGCCGGTAATAATCGGCCGCGCGACGGGTATCCGCAATACTAGCAGGGGTGGTAATTGCGGTATCAAGCAAATCTGCAATCGGTTCCGTGACCATTACATAAGTGGCAACCGGCTGCATGGCGCGCGAAACACGTGGGTATAATTTGTTATCGTAGGCACTGGTACACAGTACAATATGCGCCGCTGTTATGCTGGCTGCTTCAGTCGATATTTTCCACCCAATCTTGCTTGAACGTGTCAGGTTTTCGGCCTTGCTGCCTTCAAAAATATATCCCCCAAGCCGTTCGATTTCTGCAGCCAACCCATGGCAATATTTCAATGGGTGAATGTGAAATCCTTTCGGATCAAAAAGCGCGTGATGATAGCGCCTGCTTTTCATCAGTTCACGGGTTTTTTCAGTGTTGTAAAATGCAAGATCTTGGCCTAAATCAGCCTTGATGTTTTCGCGCTCTCGCAATGCCGCCTGTTTGTCGTCTTGACGATAAACATGAAACTCACCGTTCCCGTCCAGTACATCGGTCATTTTTAAATCATTTATTTCGTGGCGTACATATTCCGCCCCGCTTACAGATAATTGATAGGCTTCACGCCCATCCGTCTGCCCAAGGTGGTTCAACATCTTTGATGCGCTACCCGCAAACCCGGAACTGACAAAACCGCCATTACGCCCGGATGCACCCCAACCCACACGCTTTGCTTCAAGTATACAAACGGATTTTCCCGAACGCAGCAATTCCAGTGCGGTAGTCAACCCCGCAAGTCCGGCGCCGACGACACATACATCAAAAGTCAGGTGATCAGCAAGGCGTGGGCGAATCGACATATTGCCAAGCGTTTCCACATAGTAACTGTTTGGATAGTCGGCTGCTAAGTGCATTCATTTTTCCATTAATTATAGTATGGTAACTATGTTATTATCGGCATGCAAGAAGTCGAAAAGTTTATTTGCAGTTTCTTCCTTTGGGAGCGTATGAATGGCTTTCATCAAATTAGAAGCATTATCCTTTCCGATAACAGGTACTGTTATGTCATTGAATTTTGTCCACAAAACCGCGTCACTGACCTTATTTTCCGGATCACCTTTAGCTTCGGTTGGATCAGAGGTTAATACCTGCCCGTCTTTCAGCTTTAAAATTGCACGTGCAACGCGGTGTTCTGGAAAAACGGCGTTGAATTCATCAACCTCAGTAATAACGACAGATTCTGCGATCTTGCGAATTTGCGGATCTCTTAGGCCAGGTTCAGTCACATCACCCACCCCGATTGTGCCGCGTACAAGTGCCAGTGCAACTGCAAAGGGCAGTGAATATTGCGCTTCTTCGGTGTTGTTTGGAATGGCGTTCAGGCGGGCGCCTTCATGAAAGGTTTCGATGGTTATCTCTGCTACATCCTCAACTTTAAACTGGTGTCTTTTGATCAACGCCAGAGCCGCTTCAAATGGTGGCTGTGCCCAGCGGCAAACAGGGTATAGTTTGATATATTGCTCAGCCACCAGCCAGTTTTGACCCAGATCACCCCAGAAATGCGCCAAATCAGGGGCTTCCATTGTAATAGCTGGTGCGCCAGTAAACCCATCTTGCGCAAGGTAAGCCGCAGATACCCCCGCCATCGCCCCCCAGCCAGAGCCGTCTTTTAGCATAGTGGGTGCATCAATGACCCGCATCATCTGGCTGCGCGGACCGTGGTATTCGGCAATGCCTAACGCTTCACGTGTGTGTGCTTTGGTTAAGCCAAGTTGGCGTGCGCCCAAGGCTGCAACCGCCAAAGCAATCCAAGCACCTGATGTGTGATAGTCCGAAACACTGTCATGTAATGCCACGCCTGCGCGTGAACCGATTTCATAGCCAATCACAATACTGGTCAGCAGCTCTTTTGCACAGATATGCCCTTCTGCCTCCATTACCGCAATAAGCCCCGGAATAACACCACAGCCCACATGGCCTTTCGCGGGTTTATAGCCGTCATGGGCATCCAGCGCGTCAATGGTCATGCCGTTCGCCAATGCCGCCCCTGCAGGGCTGGCGGTGCGCCCGTCCCACCAGATATGCGCACTTGTCCCGCCAAATTGGCGGGCTGCATGATTGCGAATGATGTGTGAAAGATCGGTTTTTGCGCCGCCTATAGAAACCCCTAATGTATCGGTCAGACAGCGTACTGCTTCATGGATCATTGCATCGGGTATATCTTCAAACCGGGTGTCATGGATGAAGTCTATTATCTGTGTCATGCGTTGCACCTTTCTATTAGGTTTGGTTTTACTGTAAGCTGCACGCGAGTGGGTTTGTCCATTCCATATGCGACAAATTTGGGAATACTAAGGAAATCGGATGCGGGCATTGATACAACGGGTCACCGAAGCGCAGGTTGTGGTGGATGATCAGATAATTGGCAGGTCGGGCGAAGGTTTGTTGATCCTGATCTGTGCAATGCAAGATGATACGGATGTGGCCAGTGCGAAACTTGCCCAGAAGATCGCAAAACTACGCATTTTTTGCGATGATGAAGGGCGTATGAACCGATCCTTGATTGATACAGGTGGTTCTGCCCTGATTGTCAGCCAGTTCACCCTTGGTGCTGACACCTCACGCGGCAATCGCCCAGGGTTTTCCAAATCTGCCAACCCAGAAGAGGGGCGTCGATTGTATGATACTTTCGTAGTGGATTTTAAAGTCCTTGGCATCGCAACCGAAACAGGACAGTTTGGTGCGGATATGAAAGTCTCGCTAGTCAATGACGGACCGGTGACGATCTGGATGGATACGGAAACAGGGAAATAAAAATGGCACTGGAAGATGCAGCAAAACAAATCGATTTGGCGGTAACCCGTGAAGGGTTTAAGGGGCACTCGCATGAAGCCACCTTTGGTGGAGTCACAAGCTTTTTGCGCCGTAACTATACCAAAGACCTGACTGGTGTGGATGTGGCCGTCACGGGCATTCCTTTTGATTGTGCGGTCACAAACCGCCCCGGAACCCGTCTTGGCCCGCGTGCCATTCGTGAAGCATCTTGCCTGCAAGCCCCTGATGCACCTTACGGTTGGGATATTGATCCGATGATGGACTTGAACGTCGCAGACTTTGGTGATGTAGCTTATGATTATGCCAAAATCGCGGATTTTCCCGCCGTTTTACAGGCCCATATTAAGGGTATTCTGGATGCTGGGGCTGCTTGCCTAAGCCTGGGTGGAGACCATTACATCACATACCCAATCTTGAAAGCACATGCGGAAAAATATGGACCATTGTCATTGATCCAGTTTGATGCGCACACGGATACATGGCCCGATGATGATCGCACCAGAATTGACCACGGCACGATGTTCTACAAGGCGGTAAAAGACGGCATTGTGGAGCCTGAACGTTCCGTGCAGGTCGGTATCCGCACTACGAATGAGGATACGCTTGGTGTTAATATCATCGACGCACGCACGGTACATACCCAAGGGCCGGAAGAGACTGTGCGCCAGATCAAAGGGATTGTCGGTGACAATGCGACTTATTTGACCTTTGATATAGATGCGCTTGATCCTGCATATGCGCCTGGCACAGGCACGCCCGTTTGGGGTGGTCTGACATCGGCGCAAGCTGCGATTATGCTGCGTGATCTGGCAGGGATCAATCTGATTGGCATGGATGTGGTCGAGGTCTCACCACCCTATGACACCACAGGGGCCACCGCGATTGCGGGCGCGCATATAGCGGTTGAACTGTTGTGCCTATGGGGTGTGGGGCGGCGTGTGCATGGCTGACTGCACGATCCAGTCACGCACGGCTTTGGCATCTTCTGACAACGCGGCACTATCTGACCAAACCAGATAAAACCCGGCACCGGTTTCCCATGCCCAAGGCCCGACCTGCGCCAATAGTCCTGCGTCAATCATCCGCCGCGTGACATGTTCCCAGCCCAGCGAAATGCCTTCGCCTGCCATTACCGCATGCAGCACGAGTGCGTAATCATTCAACCGCAAACCGTGACCTAGATCGCGGTATTTTACCCCGAAATGTTGAAAAAAACCTGCCCATGTGGGCCGCGCCCGATAAGGCTCTTCCAGATTGATCAACTGTGCGGCTTTTAATGCTTCAATATCATCAATTCTGCCGTGTTTTCCCAGCCATGTCGGGCTGGCAACTGCTATAAGTGATTCTTTGGCAATCAGGGCTGATCCATAACCTGCCCAAGTGCCATTGCCGCGCCATATTGCAAGGCTAATCCCTTCTTGTGCCAGATCCAGATCCTTGTCCGTGGTCTGCATCCGCAAATCAATATCGGGGTGTTGTTTGTGAAAATCCTGCAAACGCGGCACCATCCAATAATTGGCAAAAGCAGTAGAAACCGATAGGGTTACATGATTGCCCCTACGTTGATTGCGCAGATACTCAATGGTGGTAAAAATAGGGAATTATATAGTTTACTTTCTAATGCTCCCTTGTTATACTGATGTTATCAACAGGAGTAACCAATGTCAAAATCAACGATCAGCCTTTTACAACTCTTCCACCGCTTCCCCGACCAGAAAAGCGCACGTTTATTCATGGAACAACAGCGTTGGTCTAATGGTGTGATCTGCCCGCATTGCCAAGAGTGCGACCGCATAGGCACACGTAAAGGCGGCTATTATCGTTGTAATGTTTGCATGGAAGTCTTTACCGTCCGCACCAAGACAGTCATGGAACGCTCTCACATCCCACTGCACAAATGGATTTACGGAATGTATCTTCTTGTTACGGCCCGCAAGGGAATTTCATCTCTACAACTTTCCAAAGAGTTGGGTATAACTCAAAGTTCAGCTTGGTTCATGCTTCAAAGATTGCGCGAAGCTTGTAATGATACGGGCGGACCACTGTCGGGCATTGTAGAGGTTGATGAAACCTATATCGGCGGCAAAGAAAAGAACAAACATTCTCATAAAAAGCTAAGGGCTGGTCGCGGCCCAGTGGGTAAACAAGCGGTGATCGGCGCAAAGCAACGCGGCGGCACTGTTAAAGCCATGGTTATCAGCAACACGGACGGCTCAACGCTTCAAGGCTTTATCCACGACACTGTTAAAGTCGGATCAACTGTCTACACCGATGAGCATAAAGGCTACGATAAACTGGGCGGGCTTTTCTACAAGCACGGCACGGTCAAGCACAGTGCCAAGGAATACGTCAATGGCATGGCACATACGAACGGCATTGAAAGCGTCTGGGCGTTGCTCAAGCGTGGTTACAACGGCGTATATCACAACTGGAGCGTCAAGCATTGCCAACGCTATGTCGATGAGTTTTCATTCCGTCTAAATGAAGGTTCGTGCGATAACCACACTATGGAACGTATCGAAGCGTTGTTCGGTGGCGCGATTGGCAAGCGGTTAACCTATAGCGACCTAACCGCATAATGGTCGATATCAACTGGCTTAACCGCTCCCTGTGGACGGGTGACAACCTGCCAATCATGCGCGGCATGAACTCTAAATCCGTTGATCTGATTTACCTTGACCCGCCGTTCAACTCCAACCGCAACTACAGCGCACCCATTGGGTCAGAGGCGGCGGGTGCGGCCTTTAAGGATACTTGGCACTTGAGCGACGTAGACGAAGCTTGGCACGGCGAGATAGCCGATAGGCAACCTACCCTTTACGCCATTATTGACGCGGCTGGCTATTCCCACGGCAAGGGCATGAAGTCGTATCTGATTATGATGGCCGTGCGGCTTATCGAAATGCGGCGGTTACTGAAAGATACAGGGTCGATATATCTGCACTGCGATCCCACTGCCAGCCACTATCTCAAGATGCTTATGGACGCGGTGTTTGGTAGTTCAGTTTTTCAAAATGAAATTGTGTGGTGCTATGAAATTGGCGGTCGTAGCAAGAAACAGTTTTCACGAAAACACGATGTTATTTTATTCTATGCTCGGACAGACAACTTTTTATTCTGTGCTGACGCCGTTCGATTAAAACGGAAAAAAACACACATGAAGACGGAAACAGATTCAGAAGGGCGGATATGGCAAATTAAGAAGGATCGAAAAACTGGAAAAGTATACAAATACAGTGTTGATGCTGGAGCTTTATGCCCCGATTGGTGGGTAGACATTCACCAATTAAACAGAAGCGAAAAAGAACGCCTTGGCTATCCGACACAAAAGCCGCTCGCCCTACTAAACCGCATCATCAAAGCCAGTTCCAATGAAGGCGACACCATCCTTGACCCGTTCTGTGGCTGTGCCACGGCTTGCGTGGCGGCTGAACAGCTTCAACGGAACTGGGTGGGCATTGACCTGTCACCACTCGCCGCCAAGCTGGTTAATTCGCGCTTGCAGAAAGACATGGGGTTGTTCTTCGATATTCACCACAGGGAGGACGTACCCAAGCGAAGCGACTTGGGCGACCTGCCCAGCTACCGCACCCACAAGCATATGCTCTATGGCCGTCAGGAAGGCGTATGCGGCGGCTGTCAGGTGATGTTTCCGTTTCGCAATATGACAGTTGACCATATTGTCGCGCAATCCAAAGGGGGCAGTGACCACATGGATAATCTGCAACTGCTATGTGGTGCTTGCAATTCAACCAAGGGTGCGAAGTCACAAGAGGAGTTTGTTAGACCCGATTCACAATAGGGTCGAATATTTTTAGACACAAGTATCCCCACCCGTTTTGTCAAACTGTTTTCAAATTCATATTTGCGAGTGCTCCGACATTCTTGGCAATCATGTTTTGTTGTTGGTTGTTGCGGTGAATATCCGAAAATATATTGAACTTTTTCATGCGGCCAATACCGTGCTCTACGCCAATGCGTAGTTTTGAATGCCATGTATTGTATTCTTGTTCTTCTTTCGTAAGTGGTTTTTTCTTTGATGTTTTCAGGGGGATTTCCAGTGATGTCCCCAGATATCCTAAATCCCCAAGGGTAAGTATATCAGGGGGCCTATCCACGCGGGTCTCATCATAAATACGCTTGTCATGTTTGCGCCCGTCATGGGCGCATCCAACAGCCAGTATACACTTCTTGTCATCTGTGATGATCTGGTGGGACGCCGTGTGCTTCTTTTTCTTGCCAGAATATTTTGCTTTTCGAGCCGAGGGCTTCCCGGGCCGTTGAACTGGACGCTCAGTACCATCAATCATCAGGTAAAGCAGATCAGCCTTTTCCACTTCCGACAACTTTACTTTACGTTCAGGCATCCGAAAATGGCCTGCCATCAACTCTGTCATGGCTTGAATGCGGCGGCAAACTGTCGGAGAGGATACATTGAA
This sequence comes from Amylibacter sp., assembly GCA_965261565.1. Taxonomy (GTDB): domain Bacteria; phylum Pseudomonadota; class Alphaproteobacteria; order Rhodobacterales; family Rhodobacteraceae; genus Amylibacter. Next base: position 3,486,762 of record OZ253460.1, on the reverse strand, counting down.
TACAAGCCCCATAAAAGCATGGCTGGTATAGGTTCGGTAATACATCAGGCAGAGCAGAAGCTGTTCTGCGAACTCCAGGCGATAGTTCATCCCACCCCCAATCGCACGTTGCCTGTCTTTGCGGGACAGGCGTTTCTCCTCACTTTTCAACCAGATCGGATGAAGTGTCGCAACCAGGGCGTTGAAATCTGTAAGGCGGATGCCCGATAGTCGAAAAAACAATGCAGGTTGTGCACTTAAAATCTTCAAAGCTTTCATAAAATGATACCTCCAGGCACTTCCTCGCATAAAAATAACCTATTGTGAAGCAGGTCTATTGTACGATTGACAGAACAGGGATTGAGATCATGACAGAAGAAAATGATCTAATTACGTTTAAATGCTCATCATGTGACACGCCTGTCACTATTAGCAGGAGCAATCCGCCCAATGAGGACGACATCATTTCTTGTACAGGGTGCGGTTACGAATTTGGAACATTCGCTGTCGTCAAGAAGGCGATGGTAGACAAGGGTAAGTCCATGATTGACGAGCTTATGAGGAAACACTTCGGAAAAAGCTTCCCTTGGAAGCCCCGATAACCCATCCACTTCTATAGCCAAGGTAACCAAATCACGCATTTTTCTCTCCCTTTTCTGCTGGTGGATTGACCACCTGCCCAACAAAATCTTTCAACGCCTTCATGGGATCGCGCTCTGCGATCTGTCGCAGTTTATCAAGTCCTTCGAGTTGTGTGTCTTTAGTTGGTCTCGGCATGGTGCACTCCTAGAAAGTTAAACGGATAGTTCCCTAAAAATACGTTCAAGCCCTTGTGAAACATCATTTTTCAACATTTCGCCGGCGTCGGTCAGGGTAATGATACGATGCCGGCGGTGAAATAATTTCGTCCCAATGGCATCTTCTAGTTTACGCACCGACTGGCTGATCGCAGGCTGGCTGACGCCCAACTCTTTGGCCGCCTGTGTGAAAGAGCATAACCGTGCAGAAGCTTCAAAAGCGGATAGGTGGTTCAGGGATTCGATGGATCGTATCAGTTTTTGCATAATGTCAGTTTATGCAAAACGAAAGAAATTACCAGCGTTACAGGTGGTTTATTTTTGCCTAACATGCCGTTCAAAGGATGTATCAATGCCAGACACACAAAAACCAGTACGCCGCCGCCGTATCGATCGTGGTCAACGTAAAGTGATCGCGACACCTGCCTATATCAAACGGGTTTTGCCGTTTTTTGATCCTTTGGATGAAGAACAGCTGGTGCGTTTGGAAGAGCAGGCCGATTGGCTGATCCAGGAAAAAGGCATTGCCTTTAAGGATGATCCTATCGCTTTGGACATTTGGCGCAAAGCCGGGGCCGAAGTGGGGGCGGATGATAAGGTGCGCTTGCCCAAGGGTATGGCGCGCGAATTGTGCAAAACCATCCCGCGTGAGTTTGAACAGATTGCCCGCAACCCCGCGAAATCTGTGCGTATCGGCGGCAATAATCAGGTTTTCGCTGCTGTTTACGGCCCGCCGTTTGTGCGTGATCTGGATAAAGGGCGGCGTTACGGTACGTTAGAAGATCACGAAAAACTGGTAAAGTTGACCTCAATGCTGCCCGGCATCCATCACGGTGGTTTGGTAATTGTGGAGCCTTGCGATATCCCCGTCAGCACCCGTCATCTGGATATGGTTTACAACCACATGGTCTATTCCGATAAACCGCATCTGGGTGCAATTACCGAGATGAGCCGCGCACAAGACAGTGTCGATATGGCCCGCATTCTGCACGGGGAGGAAACGTTCAACAACAACTGCGTGATCATGGGCAACGTCAACACAAATTCACCGTTGTTGGTGGATCGTGTGGTGACTGAAGCGATCCGCACCTATAACGCAAACGGGCAGGGCATTGTCGTTGTGCCCTTTATTTTATCGGGCGCAATGGGCCCCGTCAGCACAGCCGCCTCTATCGCGCAGGCCTTGGCCGAGGCTATGATCGTGGGGGCTTTCAGCCAGTTGGTATGCCCCGGTTCGCCCTTTATTCTGGGTAATTTCCTGTCATCAATGAGCCTGAAATCAGGCGCGCCTACATTCGGTATGCCTGAACCCATTATATCAAACTATGCTATCGGCCAACTGGCCCGTCGTTTGGGGGTGCCATTGCGCTGTGGCGGTTCGCTGACCGCTTCAAAAGTGGCGGATGCACAAGCGATGGCCGAAAGCGTTGACAGTATGCATTCCACCATGTTGGCAGGTGCGAACTTTGTTCTGCATTCCGCAGGTTGGTTGGAAGGCGGGCTTTGCACCGGTTATGAAAAGCTGCTGTTGGATGCTGACCGTCTGGGCTCTTACCAGAAAGTTCTGGGGCAGGGGCTGGATACATCTGATGAAGCCATGGCGCGTGATGCCTACGGCGAAGTTGAACCGGGCGGGCACTTTCTGGGCTCTGGCCACACCATGCGAAATTACGAAACCGCGTTCTATGAAGCCCCTTTGTCTGACAGCGAAAGTTGTGAACAATGGGAAGAAAACGGATCAAAGAATGCCGAAGTGCGTGCCAATGAACGCATGAAGCAAATGCTGAAAGATTATGAAGCCCCTGCGATTGATGAGGGCACAAAAGAAGAACTGCAAGCCTACGTGGCCAAACGCAAAGAAGAGCTGCCAGAGGCATGGTATTAATGGATATAAGGACAAAGTCATGAGCAAGAAAAAACTCCCTTCCCACACAAAAGTGGTTATCATCGGCGGCGGCGTTGTTGGCTGTTCCATCCTGTTTCATTTGGCAAAATTCGGTTGGAAAGATGTGGTGCTGCTGGAACGTGATGAGCTGACAAGCGGTTCGTCATGGCATGCGGCGGGGCAAATCCATACGATTTCATCTGATCCAAACATTAGCCGTCTACAAAGCTATACGATCGATCTTTATAAAGAAATCGAAGAACTTTCCGGCCATTCCGTAGGTCTGCATATCACAGGTGGTTTCTATCTGGCCTCGACCCCCGAATGGTACGATTACCTGAAACGCGAACGTTCCAAGGCGCGCTATATGGGGCTTAATCAAGAATTTATTTCATCCAAAGAAGTGGCCGAGCGCCATCCATTGATTGACCCAAAACACTACCATGCGGCCCTTTGGGATGATCAGGATGGCGATCTTGACCCTTCGGGTGCAACATATGCTTTTGCCAAAGCGGCCAAAGTGCATGGCGCGCAATATTTCACGCATACGCCTGTGACGGGAACGTCTCAACGGCCTGACGGTTCATGGGACGTGACTACACCAGAGGGCGTGATCAATGCTGAAATGATAGTGAATTGCGGTGGCCTTTGGGCGCGGGAAGTGGGCCATATGCAAGGCATTAACCTGCCCGTACAACCGATGGAACACCACTATCTGATCACCGAAGAAATCCCCGAGATTGCAGCGCGTGAAACCCGCTTGCCTGCTGGCATTGACTATGAGGCCAATATTTATTTCCGCCAGGAACGTAACGGCATGTTGCTGGGCACGTATGAACCGCGCGGCACTGCTTGGAAAGTCGAAGGCACACCATGGAATTTCGGCCATGAGTTGCTACCCCACGACCTTGACCGCATAGCCGAGCGGCTGGAAATGTCATTTGAACGCATTCCTGCGATTGGTGAAGCGGGGATCAAAGATATCATCAACGGCCCGTTCACCTTTGGCCCTGACGGTAATCCGATGATCGGCCCCGTACCTGGGATGAAAAACTATTGGTGTGCCGTGGGTGTGATGGCTGGTTTTTGCCAAGGCGGTGGGGTTGGCCTGACCATGGCCGAATGGATGATGGATGGCGAGCCGTCTATTGATGTCTGGGCCATGGATGTGGCGCGTTTTGGCGATTGGGCGACGCCTGATTGGGGCACGGTGAAATCAACCGAAAACTATGAACGCCGTTTCGTGATGACCTTCCCCAATGAAACCTTGCCCAAGGGCCGCTTGCAAAAAACTACCGCCCTTTATGACCGCTTGATCGCTAAGGGCGCACGGATGGGGCAGAGTTTCGGCTTGGAAAATGCGCTTTGGTTTGCCGATGGGCCAGGTGATGCCCATGAAGAACCCACGTTCGAGCGTAATCGCAGCCATGAATATGTAGCGCGTGAAGTTGAAGCCGTGCGCAATGCCGTTGGCGGCATTGAGATTGCGAACTTCGCCAAGCATGAGTTCAAAGGGGCAGGTGCTCGGAAATATCTAAACCGTATTCTGGCAGGTTACGTGCCAAAACCGGGTCGCTTGACCTTAACGCCAATGTTGACACCAAAGGGCAAGCTTTACGGTGATCTGACCGTGGCCTGTTTGGCTGAAGATCACTTCATGTTGTTTGGCTCGGGGGCCGTGCAAGAGGCGCATCGCCGTTGGTTTGAGAAAGATTTGCCTGACGACGTGACCTATCAAAATGTATCTGATGACTGGCATGGTGTCGCTATATCAGGTCCGAAATCCCGCGAACTGTTGACCCGCATCACCCGTGATGACGTTAGTGTGGATGCCTTTAAATTCCGTGATTTACGCCAGACCTACGTGGGCGGTGTACCGGTGATTTTGAACCGCATCAGTTTTTCAGGTGAGCTGGGGTATGAGATTTATTGCCGTCCGCATTACCTGATCAAACTGGCAGAGGCGATTGAAGAGGCTGGCGATGATCTGGGTTATCGTTGGTACGGTGCGCGAGCATTGATGTCGATGCGTTTGGAAAAAGCTTGGGGTGTGTGGACACTTGATTTCCGTCCTGATTTCACGGCAGCCCAATCCGGCATGGACGTGTTTATAAACTGGAAGAAAGACTTTGTTGGCAAAGAAGCGGCTGAGGCGGAAAGCGCCATTGGGCCTGACAAGAAACTTGTCACCATGGCGATTGATGTGGACGGTATCGATGTATCGAACGACGAAGCGATCCTGTTGGGTGGTGCTGCCGTTGGTTATGTGTCATCGGGCGGTTATGCGCATCATGTGGAAAAATCCATGGCGATGGGCTATGTTGCAGCGGAACATGCGGCTGCGGGAACGCGTGTGCAGGTCGAAATTCTGGGTCAGATGTATGACGCTGAAATTCAAGGTGCACCGCTTTATGATGCCAACGGGTCCAACATGCGGGCCTAGCTAATTTCCTGAATCCCAGCCTTTTCTAAAAGCTTGAGGGGAGACACCGAACTTTGCTTTAAATCGACTTGCCAGTTGTGTAGTGCTGCTAAACCCGGTGGCCATTGCTATTTCTGTGACGGATAAATTGGTTTCGTTTAAAAGTGCATGTGCACGCGATATACGCAGGTCAAAATAGAACTGGTTCGGTGTCATAAGGACATATTTTTTAAAGAGCCGTTCAAGCTGTCTGCGAGAGGTTTGAACGCGTACAGCCAATTCGATGATATCAACGGGTTCCTCTAGGTTTTCTTCCATATGCTGCATGGCATTGAGCAGCCGTTGGTTTCGGCTGCCCAATGCAACAGAATACGCTGATTTCTGTGGAACATCTTGGTTGTGGCTGCGTGAATGGATACACATGTCAGCCACGATTATGGCAAGATTCTTGCCGTGATCTGCTTCGATTATTTCTAGCATCATATCCGTCGCGGCATTGCCGCCGCCGCATGTCATCAACCCGTCATCGTTTTCGTATAAATTTGGGGTTGGCTCCAGCCCTGGGTAGTATTCTGAAAAAGAGGGTTGGTTTTCCCAATGCAGTGTGAACCTTCGATCAACTAACAAACCTGCCTTGGCCAGTGCAAATGTGCCAGTGCATATACCGCCAACAACACTGCCGAATGCACGTTGGCGGTTTAGCCAATGGACTGTTTTGTTAGTTGCTGCAGATGATGGTTCAATGCCGGCACAAACAAAGGAAAGTGCTTCTTTTGGAATGGGTTCCAATGCCATATCAGGGATGATTTTCACATAGTTGGAACATGTGACAGGTTGGCCATCTTCAGTCATTGTGAACCATCGGTAGAGTTCTTTTTTGGTGACCTGATTTGCAATACGAAGCGGTTCAACCGCTGCGCTGAATGCAAGCAAGGTCAATTTGGGAAGCATCAAAAAGTAAAAATCTTTTGGAGCGCCGTCAAATTTTATTTTGAAACTGGCTGCGCCTTTGGGGATGAAATGTTTAGGTGACATAGTCAACTCCTACCACAGAAATGCTTTAAGATAAGCTTTGAAAGTGATGGGCAGCGAATGTGCTGCCCATCAGATTTGATTTAGTTTGAAACCTCAATTGAGGTTTCATCGCTATCAGCCCAACCTTGCATCTCTTCTTCGGTTGCTTTGGGTGAAAATAAACCAGTCCAAGCGTAGAAAATGCCGATTACAGGTGACATCCAGCAAGCAAATGCTAGCGGTATATACAACAGGTTTTCAAAATTCCCGTCACCGATGTTCAATGCAAGTGCGCTGATGACAAATGCACCACCAGCATTCCATGGAATCAATGGGGAAACGAGTGTACCGCCCTCTTCAATTGCACGCGACAGGTTCAATGTTGAGTATTTCATACCACGATAGACAGGCGCAAACATGCGGCCCGGTAAAGCAATCGACAGATATGGATCACCTGCAACAGTATTGGTTGCAACGGATGTCAGAACTGCAGCGGTTTGAATGCCTGCGAATGACTTTACGCGACTGATGATCACGTTGATAATCGCTTCAAGACAACCAGTCCGTTCAAGGGCGCCGCCAAAACCAAGCGCAAGAAGTACCAATGAAATTGTCCACATCATTGACTGGATGCCGCCGCGGTTCAAGAGGCTGTCGATTTCAGACACGCCAGTATCGATAGAATAGCCGCTATTCATATATGTGAACGTATCGTGCAACCCCGCACCTTGGCAGAAAATAGCCATGAGACCGCCAAGAACTGCACCGGCAAAAAGTGACGGGATAGGTGGTTGTTTTTTCAAAGCAAGAATAATAACCAAAGCTGCTGGTAACAGCATGAGAGGTGAAATCCAGAATGCACTATCCAAGGCGGATGTAATTGCGTTGATGCTTTCAAAGGATGTTTGTGATGTATCGATCAATGTAAATCCAACGACAAAATAAATTGCCAATGCGATCAGCATAGCTGGAATAGTTGTCGGCAACATGTTACGGATGTGATCAAACAGGTTTGTTCCTGTCACAGCGGGCGCTAGGTTGGTTGTGTCAGACAAAGGTGAGATTTTATCGCCAAAGAATGCACCAGAAACCACGGCACCAGCAGTCCAATACATCGGAATACCAAAGCCAGCGCCGATGCCCATCAATGCAAGACCAACAGTCCCAACAGTGCCCCACGATGTCCCCAATGATACAGAAACGATAGAACACAGGATCATACCCGCAGCCAAGAATATCTCTGGTGAGAGTATTTTCAATCCGTAATAAATCAATGTTGGAACAGTCCCGCTGGCAATCCAGATGCCGACGATCATACCGACAGTGATCAAAATGGAAACTGACGGTAATGATATGTTGATAACATGAAAAACACCTTCTTCGATGTTGCTCCATTTATGGCCAAGCTTAAGACCGACAATACCTGTTATAGCAATTCCAATTGCCAGTGGTATATGGGGCGTAAAGTCCCCAAAATAGAAAAGCTGGATGCCCAATACCAGCAAAGTCAGCAAAATAGGTATAAGTGCTATGCCAAGCGTTGGCTTCGTTATAGATGTTGTATTCGTAACCATCATATTCCCTCCCTTTTTCGAATTAAACACGACGACGCCGTGATCGTGTCTTGAAATCAGAATTGGGAAAAAATGACTCCTAAAGATTGCGACTGATAGGTCATAAATTGCGACATGCCTTGGGTCGTGAAGACTGCATTATTGTTAGTAAAATGGCCGTGTATTAAATATGCCTTTAGTAATATACAGGCCTAGCTAGCGGGTTTTTCCGGCTTATCCCCCATCAAATAGCGTGGCCCGCTGCCTTTGTGGCGGGCTTCGTCGTTTGGATTGTATAACTTGCATTTTTGCAGTGATAAACAGCCGCAACCGATGCAACCATCCAGATTATCACGCAGTTCTGTCAGGGTATCGATCCGCGTATCCAGTTCTGCGCGAAACTTAACCGCAATCCGCCCCCAATCGGCTTTGTTGGGGGTGCGCCCGTTTGGCAAGCTGCTAAGCTGTTCTGCTATCCGTTCAATGCTAAAGCCGAACTGTTGGGCTATACGCACGAAGCTCAGGCGGCGAATGTCGGCGCGGCGAAATTGCCGCTGACCGCCCGCATTGCGATCAGGGTGGATCAGCCCTTGGGTTTCATAATAGCGAATGGCTGAAACTGCGATGCCCGTGCGGGCAGACAGTTGACCAATTGATAAAGCATCTGTTGGGCGCATTTCGGATTTCCTTATATTAAAAATAAAAGCTTGACCTAAAGTTAGGTTTAGCAATTACGATAAGGAAATCAAGATAGAATCAATGCCCATATTGGGAAGGAAACAAAATGACACAGGCTATTTTAGAACACGTAAACATCACCGTTAGTAATGCAAAAGCCACGGCAGAATTGCTTAGTAGATTATTTGACTGGCAGGTCAGATGGACGGGGGATGCCATTGATGGCGGTGTCTCATACCATGTTGGCGGTGCTGGTAGCTATGTAGCGGTGTATTCCAAAGGTGGGCGTGAAAAACTGGGTGACAGCTATAGCGCGCCGGGTGGTTTGAACCATATCGGGATCGTGGTTGCTGATCTTGACGCCACAGAACAACGCGTTAAAGACGCGGGTTTTGAACCGCATTCACATGCGGATTATGAGCCCGGCAAACGATTTTACTTTCATGCCCATGACGACATTGAAATCGAAGTGGTCAGTTATGTGGCTTAATCTGTATCTACAGTGATTGACTTGAGTTCCGCCTCCCAAGTCTTGCGAAGGGCGGAACCTTTACCTGGAAACTGTTCGGAAATCGCTTCACAATCAATCATTCTGTCCAATCGGAAATGCCTGAAATCATTGCGCAATTCGCACCATGCAACCAGCATGGTGTTATCCGCGTAATAGATCAGAATAAGCGGCTGGATGATGCGCTTGCTTTCTGTATCTTGTGCATCGCGATAGATAACCCGTAATTTGGTTTCCGTGCGAATGTTCTGACGGATAAAGTAAGGATCAACATGTTCAGATGTGACAGTACCCCAATTTGACGCGATCAGGATATTGGTTTGAGGTGCAGCCTCGCTTAGCTTTCGTGCCGCACGTTTAGCCGCTTTCAGCAGCTGTACATCACATGTGCGTGCAATCATGCTAAGGCCGATGTTAATGGCTTCGGCCTCATCCACATCGAAATTGATCGGGGGTAGATCATATCCGCGCCGCATGACGTAGCCGATGCCGGCCTCGCCGTAAATCGGGGTGCGCATGGCCTGCAATGTAGCAATGTCGCGGTAAATCGTGCGTTTGGAAACCTCCAGAGTTGCCGCAATATCGTCCGCCTTCATCGGGGCATTGGCAGCTCTTAAGATTTGGATAACCTCAAATAACCGGTCACTTTTAGGCATCGTTGTCTCCCTTCCCTTCTGCATCTAACAAAACACTGTTGCCACCCTGTTGTCAGTAGTGATGCGCTATTTCGTGAAAAATTCCTCAAAACGGATCTTTACATGCATACGGCTTCTTTACAGCTAAAACACAAAACAGGCGTTATCCTTGTGCTGATTTCCGCGCTGGTATTCAGTTCGGCCGGTATCTTTACCAAAGGCGTCGAAACCGATGCCTGGGGGGTGATCTTCTGGCGCGGCCTGACTGCAGCCATGTTCACGCTTGGTTATCTTATTGTGCGCGGAGAATTGAAGAAAGAGATAAGCTTATTCAATGGCCCTGCCTTGGCAGTCACGGTTGTGATGGCTTTGGGAACCGTGGCTTTTATTCCCGCATTCAAGCTGACCAGTGTGGCGAATGTTGCTTTGATCTATGCAGCCGCTCCATTTATCACGGCGGCAATGGCGTGGACATTAATTGCAGAGCGACCAACACGCATTGTGCTGATTGCAAGCTGTGCCGCGTTTGGCGGAGTTTGCGGGATCGTTGCGGGATCAGTGGGATCAGGTAATTTGACGGGTGATTTATTGGCCTTTTGGATGACCCTGATGATGTCAGCTGCAATGGTGATTTACCGCCGCTGGCCAGAAACCACAGCCGCATTGCCCGCAGCCCTATCATCGCTAGTATTATTGCCCGTTGCCATGATTTTCGGTGAGCCCATATCTGCTCCGACAGATGAATTACCAGTCCTTGTTATGTTTGGTCTGGTCTTTGCTGTGGCATCGGTCAGCTTATCGGAGGGTGCGCGCCGTTTGCCGTCCGCGGAAACCGCCCTGTTATCAGCCCTTGAAACCCCGTTAGCACCTGCCTTGGCTTTTTTGCTTTTGCACGAGGTGCCTGCTAAGGCCACGATGGTCGGTGGTATTGTTATTTTCTGCGCAGTGATATGGTCGCAAAGCAAAAAGGATAAGGCGAATATTCGTAACAGTTAGCCTACGTCCATATTGATATTTCTCTTTTGTTTTCTGTATTGCGGCCTTTTATACAGGGTCATGCATTTGAATGGCCTTATCGGTTACCCAAATTTGCTGAACATGGTCTACGATTTCAATATCTTGCGGTACTCTTCGACAGGTAGGCCACCAAAACCCCAGTCTTCCAGAGCAACCTCATCGATCACCACAAAGGTTGACGCAGGTGGTTTGTTCAACACGCGTTCAAGCAGTTCCGTTGTGCCTTTGATAAGTTCCGCTTTTTGTGCTGCTGACGGGCCAGTTCCATTTGGGCCGCCTTCTTTGGTAACCTCAATTTTAACATATGGCATTTATTATTCCTTCGGTTTGGGGGTGTATGTGAAAACTTTGGATATGATACGCCACCCAAGATGATCATAGGTCAGGGTTAGAAAATCCAGATATTCTCGACCGAACATAGTCATTGTCAGTTTGACGAATGCCATGCGTGCCCCACCAAGATGGATCGATAATATTTTTTCGGCACGGTCTTCACCGATGCTTGCAGGTGATGCCCGTTGGTCGATAATGGTGAAATACTCTTGCATGGAATGGTTCATGTAATCACCATCGCATGTATTTACATAACGTGCATCCGGGTGGAAAACATCCGATAGAGTTTTACTGTCTGCATGATAGAGGCCTAAAAAATAGGCCTCTATAACTGTGTTAATTGCAGCAAAGTGATGCTGATCAGGCATTATGCAGCCAAGCCTTCGGCTTTTAGAGCCGCTTGTACGGATGGGCGTTCAGATACACGTTTTGAATAGGCCAGTATATACGGCCAGTTTTTCAGATCGATACCGACAAAATTAGACCAGTTGCATACAACGAACAGATAAGCATCTGCGACCGAGAACTTATCACCCAATAGATAGGCGGTCTTGTCTTTCAGAAGGATATTCACATAGTCCAGTTTCTTGGCCACATTCTTGCGGGCATTGTCCTTGTCTGCATCGGATGTGCCTGCCGCAAACAAAGGACTAAAGGTTTTGTGCAACTCTGAACCTGTGTAATTCAGGTGTTCTTGTAGACGTGCGCGTTCTAAGGTTCCCGATGCCGGGGCCAGGTCCTTATCCGGATGTTGGTCGGCTATGTATTGTAGAACGGAGGCACCTTCGGTTAGAATGTCACCGGAATCCAGTTGCAAAGCGGGAACGTAGCCTTTCGGATTGATCGTGCTGTAATCAACACCGGATTCTGATTTGCCAGCATTGAAGTCTACAGGGTCAATATCAAAAGTGGCACCGACTTCGCGCAGTGCGATATGTGACGCAAGCGAACAAGAGCCGGGTTTGATGAATAGTTTCATATGATTTTCCTTTTGTTGGGAATTGAGTCTTGGATATGTATGGGAGTAATGGATAATATAATTAGATAATAATATTGAATATTCATGATAATGATCGTAAAAACAGATTGTATAGATAAAGTGATGAAACCCGATGACATATGAACAATTAGTCGTTCTGCATGCAATCGTGACTGAAGGAACCTTTCGAGGTGCAGCCGAGCGGTTGAGTAAATCGCAATCCGCTATCAGTCATATGCTTAAAAAGCTTGAAGATGAGATAGATATAACTTTGCTGTCACGTGAAGAATACCGCCCGGAACTGACATCAAAAGGTAAGGTGTTTTACCGTCAGGCAACGCGGGTTATGCAGCAAATGCAACAGCTTGGCAGTACCGCAAAATCCTTAAGTGCCAGCCAAGAGGCTGAGGTGTTCTTGGCGGTCACTGTCACCTATCCGATCAAGCCCTTGTTGAAAGTTATCAGGGATGTCACAGGATTATATCCTTCAACCCACATTCGTTTAACCCGCGAAAGCATGGGTGGGTCGATTAAGCGGCTACTGCGCAATGATGCGGATATGATAATCGCCACGCTGGATGGGGTGCCGATTGAACAGGTTGAAGCCGTGCCATTGTCCACGGTCATAATCAGTCCCGTAGCGCATCCTGATTTTGAACCAGCCCACAGTAATCATATGAAAACAATTGCGCAGATGCAAAGCTATGTTCAGGTTGTTGTGGCTGACAGCAGTAATGGAGAGTTCGAGCAAAGCAGGGGGCTGTTACCCGGTGGCTTGCGCTGGACGGTATCCGACGTTGCGACGAAAAAGGAAATTCTGCTGGCCAATATGGGATGGGGTGGATTTCCTGAACACCTTATCGAAGATGAGTTGGAAAAGGGGACATTGGTCAGGCTAAATGTGGAAGGCTATGCCCCGATACATTCACATCTGCACCAAATCCGTCGTCGAGACCGCGATGCAGGTATCGTAACCCAAGCGATTTGGGAACGTTTGATGGTAGGTGGTTAACCTTAATGCCCGCCGATACGTCCCAGTTTAATGTTGTAATCAACCGCCAGACGGTAACTGGGGTCGTCGTTGGTTTCGACCATCAACTGGCCTGCACCGCGCAACAGGCGGTAGCAATCTTTTGACAGATGGCGCAGTTTCAGGGTCTTTCCGGCTTTGGCATAATTATCCGCCACAGCCTCAATCGCTTGCAGGGCTGACTGGTCAACAACGCGGGATTGCTGGAAATCCAGAATGACGGTATCGGGATCATCTTCTGGGCTAAACATTTCCTGAAAGTGGGTGGCTGAACCAAAAAACAGCGGCCCTTGGATGTCATAGACCAACGCGCCTTTTTCGGTTTTCGATGGATGCGGACGAGCTTGGATCTGGGCGGCAGCATTCCATGCGTAGACAAGGGCTGATGTGATGACGCCGACCACAACGGCGGTGGCCAAATCTTCGGCAACAGTCACGCCTGTGACCAGCAGGATCACCAGCGCGTCCGACATTGGAATACGGCGCATTAGGCGGATCGATTGCCATGCAAACGTGCCGATCACCACCATGAACATCACCCCGACAAGGGCGGCCAATGGAATGAGTTCGATAATGCCGCTGGCGAACAGAATGAAGATCAGCAGGAACATGGCAGCTGCAATGCCCGACAATCGGGTGCGGCCACCCGAATTGACGTTGATCATTGATTGCCCAATCATAGCACAGCCACCCATACCGCCGAAAAATCCGGTAATCACGTTGGCGCTGCCCTGGGCGATGCACTCTTTCGAAGCACCACCACGTTGGCGGGTGATCTCACCCACAAGGTTCAGGGTCAGAAGGCTTTCGATCAACCCGATGGCGGCCAGAATGATAGCATAAGGGAAGATGATGATCAGGGTTTCCAGATTGAATGGAACGGCGGGAATGGCAAACTGCGGCAAGCCGCCTTTTACAGATGCCAGATCACCCACGCGCGGTACGGGAATGTCGAGCAGAATAACGGCGGCGGCAACCAGACCGATGGCCGCCAAGGGGGCAGGGATCAGTTTGGTGATTTTTGGCGTGGCCCAGATAATGCCCATTGTTGCGGCAACCAAGCCAAGCGTAATATAAAGCGTGATACCCGACATCCAGACGTGATGCCCATCAGGTCCTGCGACTTTGAACTGCTCCATTTGTGCCAGAAAAATCACGATTGCCAAGCCGTTCACAAACCCCAACATCACCGGATGCGGTACCATGCGGATGAACTTGCCAAGCTTGAAAACACCCGCGAGCAGCTGAAGAATGCCCATCAGGACCACGGTGGCAAACAGATATTGCACACCGTGCTGGGCGACAAGTGCCACCATCACAACCGCCAACGCACCTGTGGCACCTGATATCATGCCGGGACGTCCCCCGAAAATGGCAGTGATCAAGCCGACGATAAACGCGGCATAAAGCCCGACCAACGGGTCGACGCCGGCGACAAATGCAAAGGCAATCGCCTCGGGGACAAGGGCAAGGGCGACTGTTAGGCCGGACAAAATTTCAATCCGTGATTGGGCAAAGCTGAAAGTTATCTGACTTCCACTTGCGTCTTCCTTGCGAAAAGCGCGGGCGAAATCTGAAATTGTAGTGAAACGGGCCACGAATGCGTCCTATCAGTTAAGTTTGGCCCGCATTAGCGAAGCTTGCGGGATTGTGAAAGGGGTTAGTTTGGTGAATCACGCTTTCACGACAGCTGTATGTCGCTTTTTTAATGGAATATCGCTCAAAACGGGGCATTGTGTTTGAAAAGGAGACGGGAATGAAAGCTGCGGTTTGTCGTGAATTTGGAAAACCTTTGTTAATCGAAGACGTCAGTTTGGCCCCCGTTGCTGCGGGGCAAGTGCATGTCAAGATTGCTGCCTGTGCCATCTGTCATTCTGACATCATGTTCATGGAAGGTGCATGGGGCGGACATCTGCCAGCAGTTTACGGGCATGAGGCGGCGGGCCAGGTTATATCCGTGGGGGCAGGAGTTAAGAACGTATCTACAGGGGACGCTGTTCTGGTGACATTGATCCGTTCATGCGGCACTTGCCCGACCTGTTCAGACGGCCACCCGACGAATTGTGAAACACCCTATGATCGCTTTAGTGCATCACCTTTGCGCGGTGCGGATGGTGAGGTGTTGGAACACGGGCTGGCAACGGGCGCTTTTGCCGAGGAAGTTGTTGTGGATCAAAGCCAGGTGATCGGTCTGCCTGATGGCATGCCAATGGATGCGGCCAGCCTGTTGGCTTGTGGGGCGATCACCGGCATCGGGGCTGTGACCAACGCGGCCGCAATGCCCGAGGGCGCCAGTGCTGTTGTCATTGGTGCAGGCGGTGTTGGATTGAACACAATACAAGGGGCGGCCCTTGCCGGGGCATCGCATGTGATCGCATTGGATGTAACGGTTGAAAAGCTGATAGGTGCCAAAGAGTTTGGCGCAAGCCATGTGGTGAATGCAACAGACAAGGATACGGTTGATCAAGTGCAGGATATCTTATGTGGGCGCGGTGCGGATTATGTTTTTGTAACCGTGGGCGCCGTTGCCGCCTATCAAGCCGCTTTGGATTATCTGGCCCCGCGCGGAGAACTTGTTATGGTGGGCATGACGGCCAGTGGGCAGAAAATGGGGATAGAGCCTGTGAATATAGCGGGCATGAGCCAGGTTCTGCGCGGCACGAAAATGGGCGATACGGTGTTGTCGCGCGATATTCCTGTGCTGATTGATCACTATTTTGCCGGACGGCTGAAACTGGATGAACTAATTACCAACCGCTACTCACTGGATCAGATTAATGCGGCGATTGCCGATACGAAAGCAGGGCTGTCGCGACGCAATGTGATTATTTTTGATTGACTGGAATAGTACAGGCTTTTGCTGATGATAGTGTTTTGCCGCAATGAAAATACTAAGCTAGTTTACTGATTTAGTTTGCTTGACCAATTGCGCTGAAAAGCCGAAGTTTGCCAAACGGAGGGCACATATGAAACTGACAGACCTGGAAATTTTCGTCGTTGGCAACCGACCACCCAATTGGGGCGGGCGGTACTTTATCTTTGTGAAACTGACCACGGATAACGGTATCACAGGCTATGGCGAGGTTTATGCCGCCGCCGTGGGGCCAGAAGCGATGCGCAGCGTGATCGAAGATGTGTTCAACCGTCATATGGCTGGTGAAAATCCTGAAAACACCGAAATGATGTTCCGCCGTGCTTATTCGGGTGGTTTTACGCAACGGCCTGATCCCACGGTGATCGGGGCATTTTCAGGGCTGGAAACGGCCTGTTGGGATATTCTGGGCAAAGCACATGACCGGCCTGTCTATGCGCTAATAGGCGGGCTGATGAACGAACGTATCCGCTCTTACACCTATCTTTACCCCTTGCCGCACCATGATTTCGATGAATACTGGACATCGCCCGATATGCATGCGGAAAGTGCTGCGGAAATGATCAAGTTGGGCTTCACGGCGGTAAAGTTTGACCCTGCCGGCCCCTATACGGTGCGCGGTGGACATATGCCCGGCATGATGGATATTGATCTTAGTGTGCGCATGTGTGCGGCCATTCGCAAGACTGTCGGTACCAAGGCTGATCTGCTGTTTGGCACTCACGGGCAGTTTTCCACAGGCGGTGCTATCCGCCTTGGCCGTGCGATCGAACCTTATGACCCGCTTTGGTATGAGGAGCCTGTGTCGCCTGACAATGTAGAGGCAATGGCAAGCGTGGCGCGCGCGGTACGCATCCCTGTGGCGACGGGGGAACGTCTGACGACCAAGGCCGAGTTTGCACCTGTATTGCGGGCGGGGGCCGCGAATATCCTGCAACCGGCACTTGGGCGTTCAGGCGGGATATTGGAAACCAAGAAAATTGCTGCAATGGCCGAAGTGTATAACGCACAAATCGCACCGCATCTTTATGCGGGGCCAGTGGAATGGGCCGCGAACATTCAACTGGCAGCGAACATTCCTAACCTGTTGATGGTGGAAACCATTGGTGCGGGGGCTGTTGGGTTTGCCGGTGACCTGATCAAAGGCTCTATTCATTGGGAAGACGGGTTTATCCATGCGCCCACTGCGGCGGGACTGGGGATAGAATTTGATGAGGAACTGGCGCGTTCAAGCCCGTATAATGGTACAGGCCTGCATCTGGAAATGCAGGAAGATCCATGCGATTACAAAGGCGGAAATGCATTTCAGGGCGGGGCAAGCGATTAGCAGCTTATACTAATAACGGGCACGGATTTTGCCCCGTCGTCGTTGCTGGCTGGCGGGGTTTTCGTATTATATGTGATGTAGTTTATAGGAAGGCAGGCCTGCCGGTGTAGCTATATGGCCGAACAAAGGTTTTACCCTTTGCACCTAATTCTTACTAATAATTTTCGGTGGCTTTCGCATTTGACGCTATTACCCGCCATTTGAAAGCCCGTGTACTACTTTTGTCGACATGTGGGTTATACACGTTCGAGGGTTATGACTTTGTTAAATATGCGAACGGTGGGTCTGAGGCCCGCCTTGCTGTGATTGGTAATATTTCTCACAGTACTGCCCTACATCATATGTTATAATCGTTTTGTATTTCATTGATTTAGGGGATTGTCATGCCGGTTACCGTAGGAAATATCACGCTTTTCATGGGGCCGCATACAATAGGCGGGCCCGATGATCTGGAAGCGGCCATCATTGATTTTATTGGCGGTGCGCAGAACAATTTGCGGATTTCCATACAAGAACTGGATCACCGTCCCATTGGTGAGGCGATACTTGCAGCGAAGCGGCGCGGTGTTTCGGTGCATATGATCATGGAGCAGGATTATCTGAAGGAAAAGCGTGAACCCAAAGCCGGCAAGGCAGGGGCACTGGATGAGAACCGCGCGTTACTGATGGAAATTCTACGCGTCGGAATTGACGCCAAGGCCGATTATAATCCGAAGATTTTTCATCAGAAGTTTATTGTGCGGGATGGGATATCTGTACTAACGGGTTCGACAAATTTTACCACTACGGGAGTGACGAAGAACCTGAACCATGTAACGATTATCCATGATGTGAAAGTGGCAAAAGAATACAAAAAGGAATTCGCGCAATTGCGCAAAGGAATTTTCGGAGCGCGGTCAACGATACACGGGCGCAAGCCACTTGAAGGGCATTATGTTTCATCTGTCAGGGTGAAGCCGCTGTTTGCACCTGACCATATTCCCGAACTGGAGTTCCTAAAGCAGATGAATAAGGCAAAATCCCGGATCGATTTCGCAATATTCACTTTTGCGCAATCATCGGGCATCGATGACGGCTTGGCCAACGCCAAAAGGCTGGGAGTGGGCGTGACAGGTCTGTTGGATCGTAAGGCTGCCAATCGGGATTGGGCGGCGAAACCGACATTGAAAGATGCCGGTGTCACGCTGTTTACCAATAAAACCGGCACCGGTGTCGGCAAGGTGCATCACAAGCTGATGACAATCGATGACCAGCTGACGATCATCGGCAGTTTCAATTACACGGGGGCGGCCAATCTGACTAACGACGAGAATATCATTATTCTGGGCGATCTGGACGAAACCGACACAGCAAAGCGTGATGCGCAGGCGGAATTGGCGAATTATGCGCGCTCTGAAATCGACCGCATTATACGTGATCTGTCGGAACCGCTTGTTTAAACGCACACACTGGTATTGAGTGGGTGAATTAACGTTTTGATCGGTTCCCGAATGACCAGAAACCTGCCTATTCTATTCTTGCTGATAACCGTCGTTATTGATGCGATGGGTATAGGCCTGATTGTACCGGTAATGCCGGATCTTCTGCGCGAATTGTTGGACACTGATCTTTCAGGTGCCGCCGTTTGGGGCGGTGTCATGAACGCAAGTTTTGCGGTGATGCAGTTTTTATTCGGGGCTGCAATTGGTAACCTGTCCGATCGGTATGGCCGGCGCCCTGTGTTGCTGGTCTCATTGGCGGTGGTGACGGTTGATTATGTTGTGATGGGGATGACCCAGTTGATCTGGATATTGCTGCTAGGGCGTCTGATCAACGGTGTTGCCTCGGCGACACAATCAACGGCTGCTGCCTATATGGCGGATATATCGAAACCGGGTGAAAAGGCCGCACGGTTTGGTTTGCTTGGGGCCGCCTTTGGTACCGGTTTCATTATCGGACCAATTATGGGCGGTATGTTGGGTGAGTACGGGCCGCGTATGCCATTTTATGCAGCCGCGATCCTTGCTTTTTCCAATCTGATATTCGGATATTTCATTTTGCCTGAAACCGTGACAGACAAAATTCGCCGCCCGCTTGAGCGGCGGCGGATGAACCCGTTCCGTGCATTGCGTCAAGTTGGCAACCTGCCGGGTGTTGGGCCTTTGCTGGCGATGTTTTTTTTCTATCAGATCGCATTTTTTGTTTATCCGGCGGTGTGGGCTTACTACACACGTGAGAAATTTGACTGGTCACCCTGGGATGTGGGGCTGTCTCTGGCGGCATACGGTGTGGGTGTGGTCGTGGTACAAGGCGGGTTGATCCGCATTATTATCCCCCGGCTGGGCGAATGGCGCACAGTCATTGTCGGTATGTCTATAACCGTCATTGCATTTTTATGTTTTGGTATCGTTACTGAGGGGTGGATGGTTTACGCCCTGATTCCGATTTCTTCGCTGGGTATGATTACGCAACCTGCTTTGCAGGGGATCATGTCGCAATCGGTACCTGATAACGGGCAGGGTGAATTGCAGGGCGTGCTGACCAGTGTCGGTGCTATTGCCAGTGTCATAAGTCCGCTGGTGATGACGGGTACGTTTGGTTATTTCACACGCGCCGACACAACTACTTACGCCCCAGGAGCACCATTTTTTCTGGCGGCCTTATTGGACGGCATTGCTTTGATTTTGTTTTTATGGGCGATGTCGCGGCGAGAATGAAAATCAGTGCTGCGTTAAATAAGTTATCAATGCTTGCGACTTATGTATCTTTGCAAGGTCGGCAGCAGTTTCGCCAAGCTCATTCTTCACATTAACATCAGCACCGTTTCTGACCAGTATTTCAACGATTGCCAGGTTATTGTTAAAAGCTGCCTGATGCAAAGGTGTGTCACCCATATTGCCGATCTGATTGGGGTTCGCAGCATTGTCCAAAAGAATTTTAACCCCCAATACGTCCTTCATCATAACCGCTTTATGAAGAATAGACTCGCCGTCAACCGCAAGCGCATTGGCACTTTCAACGGCACAGCTTTCAAAAAGCGGATACTCTTGGTAGCGCGTTAAAATGTTTTGCAATTGTTCATCTTGTATCATTTGTCACTCTTGTCACTATTAAACTAAAACTTTGTTACTACTGGAAAATTCCCAGTATTTATCGCTTGTATGAGTAAATATTAGCATTTTAAGGGTGTTTTTATAGCGTTTTTACCTAGCGGGGCATTTGAAGCGGAAAAGTGCTCAAACATAAAAATCAAAAGAAGTACGAATTCGAACTTGATTTTAGATTAAACATATGAAAGAAGTACGAAATCGTACTAAATTGGAGAATCGTCATGAACCGTAGAACAACACTTAAAATCCTTGGTGGAGGATTTGTTACCTCTGCTGCAGCATTGGGGGGGGCAGGTACATATATTGGAACCCGCAAACCAAAAACTGCATATCTACCGTGGACGAAGGCCGGCAATTATACAGAAATACGCCGTATTGCATTATCTTATGCCTTATTGGCGGGGAACCCGCATAACCGACAGCCATGGATAGTGGAACTGGTAGGCGACGACACATTGCATTTGTGGAAAGATAAAACACGGTTGTTACATGCAACAGACCCATATGGACGCCAGATCAATATCGGGTTGGGATGTTTTCTTGAACAGATGGTTCTGGCATCAAAGGCGCATGGGTATGAAGCGGCACTGGATGTGTTACCGAACGGGGAAGACGGGCCGATTGCAACTGCGGTGTTTTCCAATGGAGCGCAGCGTGATCCTTTGTTTGATTATATTTTAGAGCGCCGATCCTGCAAAAAACCATTTGAAGATCGGCCGATTTCGGCAGCACAGGTTGCAGATCTGGCACCTTTCGCCAATGTTGCGGTTAAGGATGACAAGGTGGTGGCGATAAAGAAAATCACCATGGGCGCGTTTATCATAGAAGCAACGACACCCCATACATGGAAAGAAAGTGTCGATCTGATGCGCCTTGGCGTTAAAGAGGTTGATGCAAACCCCGACGGGATTAGTCTAACGGGTGGCGTCATGGAACTGATGACCGCTACGGGTATTTTATCGCGCGAAGAAAGTTTGGACACAGAGTCTGTGGGCTATAAGGAAGCTTTGAAAATCTATGATACGATGTTACATGCCACCCCCGCATATGTCTATCTGACATCAAAGGGTAATAGCCCCAAAGACCAGATTAAAATCGGTCGGCAATGGGCGCGGTTGAATTTAAAGACAACCGAGATGGGCCTGTCATTGCATCCGGTCAGCCAGGCCTTGCAGGAATATCCCGAGATGGCGCAGCAATTCCGTAATATCCATGATTTGCTTGCAAAGCCTGGCGAAACTGTTCAGATGCTTGGACGGTTGGGCTATGGCCCAGATGTGCCTCAATCACCGCGCTGGCCCTTGGAAGCAAAGTTGAAGAATGGATAAAGACCAGACAGCCCTGTATTTTCAGTTTTTTACCGAAGTTGGTATTTTGAACCAGCTTAGTCGGGCAGGATTTGAAGCGCATTTACCCAAGGATATAACACTTGCGCATTTCAGTGTGTTGAACCATCTGGTGCGTCTTGGTGACGGGCAAACGCCTTTGCAAATTGCAAAGGCGTTTCAATTACCGAAAACGACGATGACCCATACCTTGTCTGTTCTGGAGAAACGCAGCCTTATCGTGATGCGGCCTAATCCCGATGATGGGCGTTCAAAGTCTGTTATTCTGACCGATTTAGGGCGGAAATTTCGTGATGATGCAGTTACTGCATCATCACCCTATTTTACCAGTTTTTCAAAACAATTTCCACCTGATAAGCTAATGGAAGTTTTGCCGTTACTGGCAAAGATGCGTGGCTTTTTAGATAAAGAGCGTGACGGCTGAACAAAAAACGGCACCCCAATGGAGTGCCGTAATCTTTGATACGAAAGTGGTTTATTGCGGAACTTTGCCCTCAATACCTTCAATATAGAAATTCATGCCAGCCAGTGTGCCGTCATCAGCTGTTTCGCCGTCTTTTAACCAAACTGAACCGTCTTGCTTGTTCAAAGGCCCTGTGAAGCTGTGCATAGTACCAGCAGCCAGCGCGTCTTTGATAGCAGTGGCAGAAGCTTGCACATCGGCAGGGATTTTGTCTGAGAAGTCACCAATTCCAACCATACCGGGGGCAATGCCGTCCCATGTGTCCGTCGATGCCCATGTGCCGTCCATAACCGCTTTTACGCGGTTTACGTAGTAAGGACCCCAGTTATCGATGATAGAAGACAGACGCGCATTCGGGCCAAACTGGATCATGTCTGAAGCCTGGCCGAAAGCGTAGATGCCTTTTTCTTCGGCAATGGTCATTGCTGCCGGGCTGTCTGTGTGTTGCATGATGATGTCTGCACCTTGTGAGATTAGAGCAGTTGCCGCATCGGCCTCTTTGCCTGGATCAAACCATGAGAATACCCAAACGATTTTCATTTTGACGTCTGGATTAACTTGCTTGGCCGCGATATAGGCAGAATTGATACCACGGATCACTTCCGGGATCGGGTAAGATGCGATGTAGCCGATGGTGTTGGATTTGGTCATGTTTCCGGCGATATGGCCGATTACGGTGCGACCCTCGTAAAAGCGTGCGGAATAAGTTGAAACGTTGTCAGAGCGTTTGAAGCCTGTTGCATGCTCGAACTTCACGTTCGGGAATTTCTTGGCTACGTTCATCACGTGATCCATATAGTTGAATGACGTGGCAAAGATCAGGTTGGTGCCTGACAATGCCATTTGTGTCATCACCCGTTCGCTGTCGGCACTTTCTGGAACACTTTCCACGAATACGGTTTCAACCTGATCGCCGAACGCCTCTTCAATTGCTTTGCGGCCCTGATCATGTTCATATGACCAGCCAAAATCACCAGTAGGTCCAACGTAAATAAACCCAACCTTAACTTTTTCAGCGGCACTTACGGCCCCTGACAGACCAACGGCTAGGGCCGCCCCTGCCAGTATTGTTTTGAGTAATTTCATTCGTTTTCTCCTTGTTAGTGGGCAGCGCAGCGCCACCCTTATATATCGCCTTTAACTAGAGGCGTGAAAAATCCGGCCCAAGCTGGCCGGGGCGTTCAGGCTGGCGCGTTTTTTGTCCGAAGACATAATAACCAGTACGATAATGGTCACCAAATATGGTGCCATGGATAGGTACGCAACTGGGATATTGGCCCCAGCGGCTTGCAAGTTCAACTGCAAAACCGTGATGCCGCCAAATAGATAGGCACCAAGAATTATGCGCCATGGTTTCCAAGAGGCAAATACTACCAAGGCCAGTGCAATCCAGCCAGCCCCTGCGGTCATGCCTTCGGTCCATTGCGGCACGCGTACAAGTGATAAGTACGCCCCGCCCAAGCCGGCCATGGCCCCGCCGAACAGGATGGCCATGATGCGGATGCGGATAACTTTATAGCCAAGCGCGTGGGCAGCATCGTGGTTTTCACCAGCCGCCCGCAACACCAGACCGCCACGTGTGCGGGTCAGGAAATACCAGACGCCTGCGACGATCATCAGCGAGATGTAGATCATGTAGTCATGCGAGAATATCAATGGGCCGATCACAGGAATGTCCGAGATGAAGGGAATATCCAGTGCGCCGAATTTTGGCGGCTTGATACCTGCATAACTGTGACCCAAAAGAGCTGCAAAGCCCAGACCGAACAGGGTCAGTGCAAGTCCCGTAGCCACCTGGTTGGTTAGCAGGTACTGCGTAAGCACCGCGAAGATAAACGAAATGGCGGCACCACCTGCCATGGCGGCGAGAAAGCCCAACCAAGGGGAACCGGTTTCCACCGCCACGATAAATCCGCAGATAGCACCGATGATCATCATGCCTTCGACGCCAAGGTTCAAAACTCCGGATTTTTCCACCACAAGTTCACCGATGGCGGCGATCAGAATGGGGGTGGCGGCAACCATCAGGCTGACGATTAGGGCAACGGGAGAGAGTGCGGAAAAATCCATTATGCCATCTCTTTCTTTTTAAGTCGAATTCGGAAATTAACCAGGATTTCCACCGCCAACATGAAGAACAATAACATGCCTTGGAATACCTGCACGGATGCGGCAGGCACTGACAGTTGGAATTGAGCAAGTTCACCACCGATATAGGTCAGGGCCATAAGTAAGCCTGCGAACAGGATGCCGATGGGGTTCAGGCGGCCCAAGAAAGCCACGATAATCGCGGTAAAGCCATAGCCCAGCGGAAAGTTGGTAGATAATTTGCCTGCGGGTCCGGTAACCTCAAACAAGCCAGCCATACCTGCCAGCCCGCCTGATATGCCAAGGCATATCGCGATGGTTACGTTTGGATTGACGCCTGAAAATTTGGCTGCACGTGGCGATTGCCCTGCGGTGCGCACCTGAAAACCGAAGATGTGATGTTTCAGTAATATGTAGGACACAACGACGACGGCCAGTGTGGCCAACACGCCCATGTGCAGCCCGGTATTTGCGATCATCTCGCCGTTATAGGCAGATGGGTATTCGTTGAAATTACGGCTGACGGGGAAGTTCATGCCCACGGGTGAACGCAGAGGCCCCGTGACCATTGCCCCTAAAAAGTTTATCGCCACATAGACCAGCATCAATGATACGAGGATCTCGTTCGCGTTGAATTTGATCTTCAGGAAGGCGGGGATCATGGCCCAAAGAAAACCACCTACGGCCCCCGCCAGAACCATCAGCGGGAAAATCAGCACGTTTTCGGTGGGGTAAAACGCAAGTCCGACAGCACTCCCCGTGACGGCCCCCATGATGAACTGACCTTCAGCCCCGATATTCCAGATATTGGCGCGGTAGCCGAAGGACAGGCCTAAAGCGATGGTGATCAGGGGGGCGGCTTTAATCAGCAACTGGGGCCTTGTGTAACTGGCCACGACATCATTGAACAAAGGATCCCAGAAGATAATACGGATCGCTTCAAACGGGTTTTTGCCTAGGAAAGAGAATAATATACCACCTGCGATCATGGTTAAGACAACCGCCAGTACGGGAGTTAAAATCACCATTGCTTTTGACGGCGAAGGTCTGCGTTCCAGCTTAAACATTTTCCACCTCGGTTCCACCCATCATCAGGCCGATTTGTTCTATTGTGATACCCTTGGCTGGGCGCGGCGCGGACAATATGCCTTCGGATAAAATGGCGATATTATCGGAAATCTCCATCAACTCATCCAAATCCTGACTGATGACCAGAACAGCGGCCCCGTTTTTGGCCAGTTCCAGTAATGCGTGGCGAATGTCGGCCGCGGCTGCGGCATCTACGCCCCATGTGGGCTGGTTGACCACGAACACTTCAGGGTGTTGCAGTATTTCGCGCCCAATGACAAATTTTTGCAAGTTACCACCTGAAAGTGAGCGCGCGGTGTTTTCCGTGCCCGGCGTGCGTACATCAAATTGCTCGATAATATCACGGGCAAAGCTGCGGGTGGCAGAGAAATTGATAATACCGTTGCTGGTCAGGTTTTTTCGTTTAGCCCCTGTCAGAAACGCGTTTTCTGTAAGTGACAAATCGGGGGCGGCTGCATGGCCAAGGCGTTCTTCAGGTGCTGTTAATAAACCGCGTTCGCGCCGTGCGTTAGGGTCAAGCTGGCCAATATCTTCGCCTTTGAACTGGACCGCATGTGCAGGGGTGCGTTCCTCGCCTGATATGGCCAGCATCAATTCGTCTTGGCCATTGCCGGCAACGCCACCCACCCCCAGAACTTCACCTTCATGCAGGTTGAATGTGATTTCTTTCAGGCTGGTGCCGAACGGGTCTTTTGATTTTAGCCACAGGTTATGCAGTTCCAGCAAAGCGGCACCGTGTTTTGTGTTGTGCTTTTTAGGTGTGCGCAATTTTGCCCCCACCATCATTTCGGCCATGCTTTTGGCGGTTTCGTCTTTCGGGATACAGGTCCCCACCACCTTGCCCCGCCGTAATATTGTTGCGTGTTCGCAAAGGGCTTTGATCTCATCCAGTTTGTGCGAGATGTAAAGGATCGAGGTGCCTTCTTCGGACAATTGCCGCAGGGTCTTGAACAGCACTTCCACCTCTTGCGGGGTCAGCACTGATGTGGGTTCATCCATGATCAGCATTTTGGGGTTTTGCAGCAAGCAACGCACAATCTCGACCCGCTGGCGTTCACCAGCTGATAGATCGCCCACCATGCGGAACGGATCAATCGTCAGGCCGTATTTGCCAGAAACCTCGATAATCTGCTCGGTCAGATCAGCCGTGTCGGGCGCGTTTTCCATACCCAATGCGATGTTTTCGGCAACGGTTAAAGCATCAAACAGCGAAAAATGCTGAAACACCATCGCCACACCACTGGCGCGCGCGGCGCGCGGTTCAGGCGGGGCATAGGGTTCGCCATGCAGCATCATCGTGCCGCTATCGGGGCGAACCAGCCCATAGATCATTTTGACCAACGTGGATTTACCCGCCCCGTTTTCGCCAAGCAATGCATGAATTTCGCCCGGGCCTATGTCAAAGCTGACATCATCGTTGGCGATGACGC
The DNA here is from genome assembly GCA_965261565.1 of Amylibacter sp. GTDB lineage: Bacteria > Pseudomonadota > Alphaproteobacteria > Rhodobacterales > Rhodobacteraceae > Amylibacter. The sequence continues at coordinate 3,460,228 of OZ253460.1, read as the reverse complement.
CGGGATAGGCTTTGGTTAGTCCCGACAGGCTGAGTAATGCGGTCATGAAGTGGCCTCCTTTTGTGTCGTCACGCTGATGCGTTCTTTCAGAAGCATACTTGTGATCCCAAGGGCAATGGCCTTTGGTTCTTTGCCCAACGTTGGATCACCGATGGGGCAAATGATGCGTAATATTTGGGTGCGACTGTGCCCCAAAGCCTGCAGTTTTGTGGTAAATCTTGCATGTTTGGTTTTCGAACCGATCAAGCCTATGGTTTTGAAGCTGTGGTTAAGGATTGCATGACAAAGTTCCAGATCAAGCGCGTGGGAATAGGTCAGGATGAAATGCTGTGCATTATGGGGCGCGTGTTTCGCGACCAATGCGGGGTTTTGTGCGATCAGTTGGGTGACATTTTCGGGAACTTCCGTTGGGAAACGGTCGGCGCCCGTGTCGACCCATATGATGTCAAAAGGCAGGCCTTGCAGCGTGTCGATAATGGCGCGGCCAACGTGACCTGCGCCGTAAATCCAGACAGGTTGATGCGGTTTGGCAATGGGTTCCGCAAGCCAGCCTTCCTGCAGGTGTATGCTGGGTATCTCAGTCCCGTTTCGCACGTTCGCAAGAACGCGTTTAACCCAAAGCGGTTCGGGGGTGTTTGGCTTTACAGGGCGGGCGAAAATTTCACCCGTTTGAGGTAGGTTCGCTTGCGTAAAATACTCGGTTACCAAGGTGACGGAACCGCCGCAGCATTGACCTAGGTTCGGGCCAAGAGATATGCGTTCTACGCTTGTTAAAGTTTTGTTTTGTAACTTCTTTTGCGCAAATTCTATCGCCTGATATTCTAACGCACCACCGCCGATTGTGCCAGAAAACCCTGTGTCCCAAACCAGCATGGATGTGCCGGCTTCGCGCGGCGATGATCCTTTGTGTTCTGCAATCAGAATACGTGCAACTTGGCCGTGGTTGTCCACCGCTTTTGCAAGGGATGAAAGATTGAAACTCACCAGATTTCCCCTTTCAGACGCGTGACGGTTTTTAGCACTTCTTCGGGTGTTGCAGGGGCATTGATCGCGGGGTATTCGCCTGTGGCAGAACATCCGCTGATCGCGTGCGACAGGGCCAGCCATGCGGAAATACCCAGCATGAAAGGTGGCTCGCCCACAGCTTTGGATTTGTAGATCGTGTCCTCGACGTTTTCATTGTCGAAAAGTGCTACGTTAAAGACTTGTGGACGATCGGAACAGGCGGGAATTTTGTAGGTGCTTGGCGCGTGGGTGCGCAAGGCTCCCTTGCCGTCCCAGACCAGTTCTTCGGTGGTTAACCAGCCGGCACCTTGCACATATGCACCTTCAATTTGGCCAATATCCAGTGCGGGGTTCAGGGATTTGCCCGCGTCATGCAACAGGTCGGCACGTAAGATGCGGTATTCGCCTGAAAGAGTGTCGATAAGCACTTCGGTAACCGCGGCACCGTAGGCAAAATAGAAGAACGGACGGCCACGCCCCTTGATACGATCCCACTGGATTTTGGGCGTGGCATAAAAACCTGTGGCGGACAACGAGATGCGGTTTTGGTAAGCAAGATTTGCAGCATCGTTGAACGGAATTGCGTCCTTTCCAAGGGTGACTTTGCCATCCGCAAAACGAACATCAGATGCCTTGCAGTCATATTTGGGTGCAAGAAATTCGGTGATGCGCGCCTTAAGTGTATCGCATGCATTTTTCACCGCCATACCGTTCAGATCAGCCCCGGAAGAGGCCGCTGTAGCAGATGTGTTTGGCACTTTGCCGGTATCTGTCGCAGTGATTTTCACCTGATCCAGCGGAATGCCCAGCGTAGATGCAGCCACTTGCGCCACCTTGGTAAACAACCCTTGGCCCATTTCCGTGCCGCCGTGGTTTAGCTGTACAGAACCATCCGCGTAGATATGCACCAATGCGCCCGCTTGGTTAAGGTGTGTTAGCGTAAAGCTGATACCGAACTTCACAGGCGTCAGGGCAATGCCGCGTTTCAAAATACTGTCGGGGTTATCCGCGTGATCCTGTTGGATCGCTTTGTACCGCGCATCATAGTCAGACGTCTTGCGCAGCTCGTCAACGAGAGGCGTAATGACGCTGTCTTCAATCGTCATGTGATAGGGCGTGGTTTGCCCGTTCTCATAAAAATTCACCCGACGCACATCCAGCGGGTCGCAGCCCAATCTATGCGCAATATGATCAACAATGCGCTCAATAGGCACCATGCCTTGCGGCCCGCCAAAACCGCGAAATGCAGTGGCCGATTGGGTGTTGGTTTTCAAGCGGTGTGAAATGATCCGTGCGTGCGGCAGATTGTAAGCATTGTCGGCGTGCAGCATAGCACGGTCCGCGACAGGCATAGACAAATCAAGTGCCCAACCGCACCGCGCGTATTGGCGCATGACCATAGCCTGGATTTTACCGTTTGCGTCGAATGCGACGTTATATTCCAGACGGAAATCATGGCGTTTGCCGGTAATGATCATATCATCATCGCGGTCGTAACGCATCTTGCAGGGCTGCCCTGTCAGTTGTGCGGATACGGCACAGGCAACAGCCAGTGCGTTGCCTTGGCTTTCCTTGCCACCAAAACCCCCGCCCATCCGGCGGATTTCAACACGTACAGCGTGGAAAGGTTTGCCCAAGGCGTGTGCGACTTTATGCTGGATTTCGCTGGGGTGCTGGGTAGAGGATTGTACCACCATGTCACCATTATCCTGTGGTAAAGCCAGCGAGGCTTGACCTTCCAGATAGAAATGTTCCTGACCACCCAATTCAAAACTGCCGGTGATGGTTTGATCAGGGCCTAATTGTGCCAGAACATCCTCTGGATCGCCTTTCAGAAAGATAATCGGGTCTTCGAATTTGCTGTCGGCGGCAAGGGCGTCATCAATGCTTAGGATCGCGGGCTTCTCTGCAATCTCAATCTGCCCCAGCCGTGCTGCTTTGCGCGCAACCAGATGGCTTGTGGCGATGACGCAGAAAATCGGCTGGCCGATGTAATGCACAGTACCCGTTGCCAAAAGCGGTTCGTCATGGGCGGAAGGCGAGACATCGTTTTCTCCGGGTAGATCCTCTGCCAGCAGTACCTTTACAACCCCGTCAGCGGCTTTAACCGCGTCCAGATTTATGCTTGTGATGGTTCCGTGTGCCACATCCGAGGTGCCAAACGCCAAGTGCAGCGTGTTGGCAGGCATCGGAACATCGTCGACGTAACGCGCTTTGCCTGTGACGTGTAAAAAGGCCGCGTCATGCGGGGTGGGGTGCGATACGCTCATGGTGTGGCCTCTAACACACGGGCGGTGTTTTCAGTGTCTTCCAAAAAGTAGCGTTGCAGCATGTTTTGTGCGGCTTTCAGGCGGTATTCTTTCGATGCGCGCATGTCTGACATCGGGGTGAAATCTTGCGCAAAAGCGGGCAGGGCTGCACGGATGGTTTCTTTCGTCCATGGCTTACCCAAAAGAGCGTTTTCAACATGGGACGCGCGTTTTGGTGTGGCCGCCATACCGCCATATGCGATGGCGCAACAGGCGATTTTTCCGTCTTCGATGTGGATATTGAAACAGCCCAGAACGGCGGAAATATCCTGATCAAAACGCTTGGTCAACTTGTAGCATTTCAGGCGGTCTTGTTGCGCGGGAATGAAAATGCTTTCGACAAATTCGCTGGGCGCACGGTCTTGTCTGCCGTAATCAATAAAGAAATCCTGTAGCAACATTTCGCGACGCGCATCACCTTTGCGCAAAGTCAGTGTGGCCCCCAATGCGATCAGTGCGGGCGGGCCGTCACCAATGGGTGAGCCGTTGGCGATATTGCCGCCGATGGTGGCCACATTGCGGATTTGGGTGGATGCAAAACGGCGCAGCATTTCGGCAAAATCAGGATGGACCGGCGCAAGCGTATCGCGCAGTTCGGCTATGGTCACGGATGCACCGATGCGCAACCCGTCTTTGGTCGCCTCAATTTGGCACATGTCTTCGATTTGCGCGATAAAGCAAACGTTGTCTAAAGTCGCCAGTTTTTTGGTGACCCAAAGCCCCACATCCGTAGCACCGCCGATCAATATGGCATTGGGGTTGTCCGCATACCATGTGGCTAATTCGTCTGCGCTTTGCGGGTGAATGGCTTTTGCTTTCAACTGCGCCAATGCTTTGGCGTCTTCGCCAATCCAGCTTGGTTTGTCCGCTTTTTCTGCCGCAACTGCGGCGCGGATGATCGGTGCGTAACCGGTGCAGCGGCACAGGTTGCCGGCAAGTTGATCGTCGTGGTCGGTGGCACCGTTCGCGTGCGCCGTTGTCATCGACATGATAAAACCCGGCGTGCAAAAGCCGCATTGGCTGCCGTGTTCGTCAATCATTGTTGCTTGCACAGAGTGGGGTGTGTCGCCGGATGCAACCCCTTCCACTGTACGCACGGATTTGCCGTGAATTTGGGGTAAAAACAAAATGCAAGCGTTCATAGCGCGGTGGGTTTTGCCATCACTGACCATCACGGTGCAAGCCCCGCAATCGCCCTCATTACAACCCTCTTTGGTACCTGTCAGGCCTCGCGCCTCGCGCAGGTAATCCAATAAGATGCGCGTGGATGGCGCATCCGATACGGTTGTGTTCTCTCCGTTTAGAAGAAACTCGATTGACATGATACCTCCCCAGGATGTCAAATGTTGGCCCCTAAAGGCTAGCTATGGTGTAGCCTAATCACATTGGCCGAATTCGCGAAGACTCGGAATACCATATAATATGGAAGCACCTTCAATGAAAATAGTATAATGATTTTGCCGGCGTAGAAAGAAGTATGTGTTACATGACTTCACGATAGCCAAGCGTGTCCATTGTTTCACTATCAATCTTGCGATAGATGTATTCTAGGTCACGCTTTTTATGATCAATCTTTAGCTTATGATATTTGTAACGACGTTGATAATCTTCATAACGCATGTTGTCTTTGGCTTTGATCGAGCGGCGGATATTGCCGTAGCCCGCCGTGATCTTTGGAATATAATCGGCGATGCGATCCATTTGGCTTTCAAAATCCGACAGAATGTCTTCGTAGCGGATGTGGATTACGTTTTCCGCAACTTCCATCACCCGCAGATAGGCTTGCATTTTCCGGTTCCACAACTCGATGGGGCTTTCCAGAGTTTCCGCGCTAAGATTATCGCGTGTGGCCAATGGCCATTCCGACGTCAGAAACTTTTCAAACGGGATTTCGTCGGCACTTAACAGCGGATTTTCAGGGCGGATATGTAAGGACGTCAGGAAATGCACGGGATGTTTCGTAATCAGCACGAACAATGTGCTTTGCGAATGCGGCGCGGCGCGGATTACATCAATGGGTGGGGCTGCGTGTTTCCAGCCGAAATCGGAATAAAGGATACGTTCATGGTATTCATCCTGCAATCGGTTATTATGAAAGGGCCGTTCTTTGGGTTTATAGGTTTGTAAAACCAGACGCATCACCCTTTTGTCGACACCAAAATCGCCACGCAAACTGTCGGTTGCGAAATTTTTGCCTATCAGTTTGCCAAGGTAAGTGGCCCCTGTATTGCGTTCGCCGAATACTTTCGTGAAAAGACACGTCATTTAAATGGATTGCCCCCGTCGGCTGCGATCATAATCTTATCGGGTATACTTAAACGCTAAGATTAGTATTGCAACCGCTTTCCCTGAAATGAAAGCTGCGATAGTGTTCGCCCATGAGCAATTCACCCCGATTCATTCACCTACGTGTTCACACAGCCTATTCGTTACTGGAAGGGGCTGTGCAACTGAAAAAATTGCCCGGGATGTGCATTAAAGAAAAGATGCCCGCAGTGGCGGTGACAGATAGCAATAACCTGTTCGGTGCGCTGGAGTTTTCGGAAACGGCCGCACATGCGGGTGTGCAACCGATTGTCGGGTGCCAGTTTGATTTAAGATATGCGGCGTCTGCACGCCCGGGCGAAAAATCACCTGCACCTAAACCGGTTGTTTTACTAGCGCAAAATGAAGCGGGTTACATGAACCTGATGAAGCTGAATTCATGTGCGTTTCTTGAAGCGAGCGATGCTTTGCCACATGTCACGTTGGATCAGTTAGCTGTGTATTCTGACGGGTTGATCTGCATGTCGGGGGGGTCACTTGGCCCATTGGGGCAATTGTTGCAGGACGGGCAAACGGATAAAGCACGTGCGTTAACGGAACGTTTGGCTGGAGTTTACCCAGATCGGTTTTATATCGAATTGCAACGCCATCCTGACGGTGATCATCCGCGTACACCTGCAGAAGAACTGACTGAAGGCCCGATGATAGCCTTGGCCTATGATCTAGAACTACCGCTAGTCGCGACTAATGACGTGCATTTCCCCAAACGTGATATGTATGAGGCACATGACGCGTTGATCTGTATATCTGATGGGGCCTATGTGGATCAGCAAAATGATCGTCGTCGATTGACGCCTGAGCATTATTTCAAGTCGCAGGATGAGATGGTGAAGCTGTTTACCGATCTGCCCGAAGCGATAGAAAACACGGTTGAGATCGCGAAGCGGTGTGCTTTTAAAGTTTACAAACGTGATCCGCTGTTGCCGAAGTTTGCCGATAACGAGATTGAGGAGTTACGCCGACAAGCCAATGAAGGTCTGCAAAAACGACTGAATGTTATTCCACATGCGGCCACAGTGGAAGAATATCAGGTACGGCTGGATTTTGAACTGAAAATTATCGAAGGCATGGGGTTTCCGGGCTATTTCCTGATTGTTGCCGATTTTATCTATTGGGCCAAAGAACACAATATTCCAGTGGGGCCGGGGCGTGGTTCGGGTGCGGGGTCATTGGTGGCCTATGCGCTGACGATAACCGACCTTGATCCGTTGCGTTACTCACTGTTGTTCGAGCGGTTTTTGAACCCCGAACGTGTATCTATGCCCGACTTCGATATTGATTTTTGCATGGATCGCCGTGAAGAGGTGATCCATTATGTCCAGGAAAAATATGGCCGTGATAAGGTCGCGCAAATCATCACCTTTGGCGCGCTTCTTTCAAAAGCGGCAGTGCGTGATGTGGGCCGTGTCTTGCAAATGCCGTACGGACAGGTTGACCGCCTCTCGAAACTGATCCCAGTGGAAGGTGTGAAACCTGTTTCCATCGAAAAAGCACTGGCAGATGAACCGCGGTTGCGTGAAATGGCCAAGGCCGAAGAAGTTGTCGACCGTATGCTGAACTATGCGGGCCAGCTGGAAGGGCTGTTGCGCAATGCATCAACCCACGCAGCAGGCGTAGTAATCGGCGATCGGCCATTGGACGAGCTGGTGGCGTTATATAAAGACCCCCGTTCCGAGATGCCCGCAACCCAGTTCAACATGAAATGGGTCGAACAGGCGGGGTTGGTCAAATATGACTTTCTGGGCCTGAAAACCCTGACGGTTATTCAAGGTGCTATCGACTTTCTGGCTGATCGTGGCATAGAAATCGACATTGGTGCGATTGATCTGGAAGATCAGGCGACTTACGACCTTTATGCCAGTGCTAAAACTGTGGCTGTGTTTCAGGTGGAAAGTAGCGGTATGATGGATGCGCTGAGGCGCATGAAACCCACTTGTATCGAGGATATTGTGGCATTGGTGGCGCTTTACCGCCCCGGCCCGATGGAAAACATTCCGATGTTTTGTGATGTGAAAAACGGTCGCGCGGAACGCGAGCTGATGCATCCGTCGATTGATCATCTGCTGGATGAAACCCAAGGTATTATTGTTTATCAGGAACAGGTGATGCAGATCGCGCAGGAAATGGCGGGATATTCACTGGGTGGTGCTGACCTGTTGCGCCGTGCGATGGGTAAGAAGATCCAAGAGGAAATGGATAAGGAAAAGCCGAAATTCCTGAAAGGTGCTGCCGCAAATGATGTGGATGCGAAAAAAGCCAATCAGGTTTGGGACTTGCTGGACAAGTTTGCCAACTACGGCTTCAATAAATCCCACGCGGCGGCCTATGCGGTGGTCAGCTATCAAACCGGCTGGCTAAAGGCAAACCATCCGGTGGAATTTATGGCCTCGGTGATGAATTGCGACCTGCATCTGACTGACAAATTGAATGTCTATCATCAGGAAGTAAAACGGCTTGAGATTGAAGTAATCCCCCCTTGCGTGAATCGCTGTGACGCGAAGTTCAGTGTGAAAGACAGCAAAATCGCCTATGCGCTGGGTGGCTTGAAAAATGTCGGCGCGGAAGCAATGCGGCTGATTACGGATGCCCGTGCTGAAGGCGGTGATTTCAGTGATCTGTTTGATTTTGCCCGCCGGGTCGAATTGAAACGTGTCGGCAAGCGACCAGTGGAAATGCTGGCACGTGCAGGCGCATTTGACCTGCTGGACGGGAACCGCCGCAAATGTCTGGAAAGCGTCGATCAACTGGTGGCCTATTCGGCTGCCACACATGAAGACCGCAACTCGGCGCAGGGCGGTTTATTTGGCGATGCGGGTGAAGCGTTACCTGCGCCACGCCTGCCGATGCCCGAAGACTGGTTGCCAAATGAACGCTTGGGCCAAGAACATACCGCCATCGGGTTTTACCTGTCGGGTCATCCGCTGGATGATTATGCAGGGGCGTTGAAACGCAAAAATGTGCTGACGCTAGATGAGCTGCACCAAAAGGCGGCAGGCGGCACGGTGGTGGCGAAAATCGCAGGTTCGGTTGCGGGTAAACAGGAACGCAAATCGGCGCGTGGTAACCGCTTTGCATTCGTGCAACTATCTGATCCAACAGGATTATATGAGGTCACTGTGTTTTCAGACACGCTGGAAAAGTTCCGCGATCTGCTGGAGCCGGGGCAAAATGTTGTTTTGATGGTAAAGGCCGAACTGGAAGCGGATCAGTTGAAATTGCTGGCCCAAGGCGTGCAAGCCGTAGACGGTGCCGTGGCCGATGCCGCGGCGATGGGGCTGAAGATTTATGTGAATGATCAGTCCGCCGTGGGATCGATTGCGACACGGCTGGATGAGGTGTCAAAAGGTGCAGGCCCCCGCGGCCGTGGCCCGGTACATCTGGTGCTGATACATCCTGATTTACCAGGTGAGGTCGAAATAGCGCTTAAGGATGAATACCCGCTGAACCCGCAGGTGAAGGGTGCTTTGAAGCATATTCAGGGCGTGCAGTTGGTTGAAGAGTTTTAGGGTTTAGGAATGAAAACTATTGAAATTGAAGCAAACTTTATTGGAGATTTTAAAGTTGGAGATAACATAGCTTGTAACTGTGAGATACTATGTGAGTTAGTGGATGCAAACAAAACTGGTAAGTTAAATAAAGTTATTGTTCTACAAGCAGTTTCAATATTGGAAGCTTGTATGAGTGAAATTATATTTAGAGCGCAAGAATTCAATAGAGAAGGCGTTCCAAGAATTTCAGATGAAGATCAAAAACAAATAAAAGACAAGAAATATGACAAGCTTGCCACCATTACTGATGCTTTTAGGAAATATAAATTACTCGATGGACTTGGTGAAGATATATATGAAGGTATTCACTTGCTGAGAAAGTATAGAAATAAGGTGCATATCCAGAATGATGTAAAAGATTTAGCTGAGAGAAATGAGTATAAAATATTTAGCGATGATTTTACTAAATTTGCATTGGATAAAGTGATTGAAATAATTACATTCCTTTCAGCCGAGTTATCACGACCAGAACATATTAAAGGTTATGTGCAACCATTCACGTTTCCTAGTGTTTGATGGCACATGACTTGCTTCCAAAGCTGTATTCGAGTGGTCTTGTATTTGGAGGAATCAAAGGTTGTTAATGTAATATGCAAACTACCCCCCATCATGGCCCTCGTCGATAGACGCGGGCCGTGCCCGACCCTCCCCACGGGAGGGCGCATTCGCACCCACCCTAGGGTCAGGCGCAGCCCTTATGTTGTGAAAGGGGCTTTTGCAACGATTAGTCTGGGTGGGGCGTGGTCTATATATCTCGCGCCATGCCGAAAAACTCGTTATTCGGGCGCATGCCTGTGACATTCACCATACGGTTACTTAGCCCGAAAAACGCGGTGATGGCACCGATGTCCCAGATATCCTCATCCGAAAATCCGTAGGTATAAAGCGTGTCGTAATCATCCTGCCCGACCTCGTTACTATGCACACAAACCTTCATCGCAAAATCCAGCATCGCCTTTTGGCGCGGTGTAATATCCGCCTTGCGGTAATTCACCGCCACCTGATCGGCAATCAAAGCGTTTTTAGCGCGGATGCGCAGCACCGCACCGTGGGCGACAACGCAATATAAACAGCCGTTCTCGTTCGATGTGGCGACGATAATCATTTCGCGGTCGGCTTGTGTCAGGCCGCTTTCCTTATCCATCAGCGCATCGTGATAGGCAAAGAACGCACGAAACTCGTCAGGGCGGTGCGCGAATGTCAGGAATACATTCGGCACAAAACCTGCTTTTTCCTGCACGGCTAAGATACGTTTGCGGATGTCTTCGGGCATGTCGCTGATTTCAGGGGTGGGGAAACGGCTAACGGGGTGTGTCATATCATTCTTACCAATGGGGTGGGGGGTTGTCGCCGACCGCGATGCCGGACATGGCTTGCGCCTCGGCCTCGGCGGCACGTTGCATCAACATCCGGATACGCTTTTCGGCTTGTTCCAGACGGTTTGCCTGATCCGCCACAATCTCAGACAATTCCTCAGCCGTCCGCGTGACGTGGGACAGTTGAATTTCCAGTTCGGTTATACGGTTTTGATCGTTCATAAACCCGTCTTACAAACTTGCCCCCTTGGGCGCAATCCGTTAGATGTGCGGCCAAGCGAAGGAGTGCCCGGTGATGGCCAAAGATAAAAAGAAAAAACCTGTAAGGCCCAAGGCGTTACCGCCAAAGGGGTTTCGCGACTATTTCGGCGCGGAAGTGGCAGAGCGTAATGCGATGCTGGCTGAAATTGCCGAAGTGTATCATCGTTACGGGTTTGACGCGCTGGAAAGCTCTGCCGTGGAAACAGTCGAGGCTTTGGGCAGCTTCCTGCCTGATGTGGAACGCCCCAATGCAGGCGTGTTCGCGTGGCAGGATGAAGACGACGCTTGGATGGCTTTGCGCTATGATTTGACCGCACCGCTTGCCCGCGTCTACGCCCAACACCGCAATGACTTGCCCACGCCCTATCGCCGTTACGCGATGGGCCCTGTTTGGCGCAATGAAAAGCCGGGACCGGGGCGGTATCGGCAGTTTTACCAGTGTGATGCGGATACAGTTGGGGCGGCAAGCGTTGCGGCGGATGCCGAGATTTGCGCGATGCTGTCCGATACTTTGGAAAACGTTGGCATTCCGCGCGGGGATTATGTTGTGCGAGTTAATAATCGTAAGGTGCTGAATGGTGTTTTGGAAAGTATGGGGCTTTCAGAAGACACTGGCACTGATCGTGATGCTGTATTACGGACCATCGATAAGTTCGACAAAGTGGGTGCGGCAGGTGTGCGCGAATTGCTGACCAAGGGACGGCTGGATGCCTCAGGTGCTTACATAGATGGTGTTGGATTGTCAGCCGATCAGGCTGAACCTGTGATTGCGTTTTTGACCTCGAAAGCGAGTGATACAGCAGGAACATTGGCGAATTTGCGAAATGCGGTTGGTGGATCAACAATTGGCCTTGACGGTATCAGTGAACTGGAAACTATCGGTAATTTGATGGCCGCGGGTGGTTATGGTTCCGACCGTATTGAGATAGACCCATCAGTCGTGCGTGGCCTTGGCTACTACACAGGTCCAGTTTATGAGGCGGAACTCACGTTTGAAATTCTTGACGCTAAGGGGCGTAAACGCCAGTTTGGTTCTGTCGCGGGTGGCGGACGGTATGATGATCTAGTCAAACGCTTTACTGGCCAGGAAGTGCCTGCAACGGGTGTTTCCATCGGGGTTGACCGCTTGCTTGCAGCCTTGCGTGAAAAGGGCCGGATCAGCTCGCAATCCAAAGGGCCGGTTGTAGTTACTGTGATGGATCGTGACCGTATGGGTGATTATCAGGAAATGGTGGCGGAATTGCGTAATGCGGGTATCCGCGCCGAAGTGTATCTGGGTAATCCCAAAAACTTCGGCAACCAGTTGAAATATGCCGACAAACGCGAAAGCCCTGTGGCGGTGATCGAAGGTGGTAATGAAAAAGACGCGGGCGTGGTGCAGATCAAAGATTTGGCATTAGGTGCGCGCCTGTCTGCCGAGATTGAAACGGCTGAAGAATGGAAAGCCCAACCAGCACAGATCGAGATCAAACGCGGTGATCTGGTGGCGGAAGTGCGCAAGATGATCGCACGCGCAGAAGGTTTGGGCTGATGTCACCTGTTGCGGTGAAAACGCTGGCAGGCATCCTGTCAAACGCCTTTATCGGGGCGGGTGCCGTCCCGGTTGAGGCCGAAGCACTACAACCGGCCGAGGTTTTACTGGATCTTTACGGCGAGGATATTCGCGGGCGGGCTTATGTAACGGATGACCCTGTGGATGGTGAACTGATGCTGCGGCCCGACTTTACCGTGCCTGTGGTGCAGATGCACATGAAGGATGGGGCTGAACCTGCACGTTATACATATAACGGGCCTGTCTGGCGTAAACAGGAGCCGGGTGCTGGGCGTGCCAAGGAATATTTGCAAGTGGGGTTTGAGTTGTTTGACCGGCATGACCCGGCAGCGTCGGACGCGGAAGTATTTGCACTATTCCACGAGATTTTGAAACCTTACGAATTGCGTATGGCCACAGGTGATGTTGGCCTGTTGGCTGGTGCGATTGAAGGGCTGAGCACCACCGCGCGGCGTAAAGAGCGGTTGAAACGGCAAATATGGCGGCCCGACAGGTTTCGCCAACTGTTGGACATGTACAGTGGCAAGGTTGCGAACCTGCCAACGCGTGTTGCGATGATTGAAAACGTTGAAACCAAGAGTGTCTCAAAAGTTCTCAAAGCAGCCGGGCCATTGTTGGGTCTGCGCAGTAAGGACGAAGTTCTGGCGCGGGTTGCAAGTTTGCAAGACGATGCCGCAACCACACCGATCCTTGCAGCTGAGGTAGAAGTTCTGGAAAACCTACTGGCGGTTCAAGGTGTGGCGTCTGAAGCGTTGCATTCTTTACGCACGGTGCAGGATCGTCTGGATGGTTTTTCGGTTGCGGTTGACCGACTGGAGGCGCGTCTGAACGCGTTGGCGGACAAAGATGTGGATGTTGATACATTACCGTTCGAGGCTAATTTCGGCCTGACATCGCTGGAATATTACGACGGGTTCGTGTTTGGCTTTTTTGACGGTGAAAATCCGATTTCAAGTGGCGGACGTTATGACGCTATGACACAAGTGTTGGGTCAGGGGCGGTCTATTCCTGCCGTTGGGGGTGTTATACGCCCCGATGCTTTGGCTGCGGTCAATGGGGGTGGGGCATGAGTGCTTTGAAACTTGGCGTCCCCTCAAAGGGGCGATTACAGGAAAAGACCATCGAATGGTTCGCCGGGCACGGTATAGCGGTGTCCCGCACCGGTAATAACCGTGAATATTCGGGTGTAGTTTCGGGTGTCAACGGGGTTGAGTTGGTGATGCTGTCAGCGGGTGAAATCCCACGGGAACTGAAAGCGGGGCGTATTCATCTGGGCGTGACTGGAGCGGATTTGATTCATGAAAAACTACCGCTTTGGGAACGCGTAGTGGTCAATTTGCAAGAACTGGGTTTCGGGCAGGCCGATCTGATTATCGCAGTGCCCAAAGCCTGGATTGATGTGGATTGTATTGAAGATTTGGACGGGGTTGCGGCACAGTTTCGCGCCAATCACGGGTATCGTTTGCGGATTGCGACGAAATACCATAATCTGGTGCGGGGTTTCTTACGGTCACGCGGCGTAGCGGATTATCAATTGGTGGATAGTCAAGGGGCGACCGAAGGCGTGGTCAAAAATCTGACTGCGGAAGCCGTGGCGGATATTACATCTTCGGGGGCAACATTGGATGCCAACCATTTGAAAATACTAACCGACGGGTTGATTCTGCAATCACAGGCCTGCGTTTTCGCCAGCCGATCTGCGGACTGGTCTAGGGCGGCTTTGGTAGCACTTGATGATATGGCTGCAAAAACAGGTTGGGATTTGTCAGGGTTGAAAGCATGACAATACTAACCTTTCTCACCATTCAGGACATGCGCACCCAAGTCACTGCTTGGAAAACGGATGGGCTGTGCGTTGGGTTGGTGCCGACGATGGGTGGTTTACACGCGGGGCATCTGGCACTTGTGAAAGCGGCTTTGGATCAATGCGACCGTGTGATTACGACAATTTTTGTCAACCCAACACAGTTCGGCGCGCACGAGGATTTGGGCAGTTATCCGCAAACCGAAAAATCCGACAGTTTAATGGTGGCTGAAGCGGGGGGGCACGCGATGTTTATCCCGTCCGTTTCCGAAATGTACCCTGAAGGGTTTTCAACCCGTGTGATCGTTGACGGGTTAACCGATTGCCTGTGCGGCGTGGCGCGACTCGGGCATATGGATGGGGTTTCGCAAGTGGTGGCGAAACTGTTGAACCAGGCCCATGCGGACGTGGCGTTTTTCGGGGAAAAAGACTGGCAGCAACTTGCGGTGATCAAACGACTGGCGCGTGATCTGGATATTGATACGGAAATACGCGGCGTGCCGACTGTCCGTGATGACTACGGTTTGGCCTTATCATCGCGCAATGGATATTTGTCGCAAGAAGAAATTGATATTGCGCGCAAACTGAACGTGGTTTTGAAGAAAGCGGCTTATGATATCGCGGCGGGCGGCTTTGCCATAGATGAATGCATGAAAACGGCGAAAGCACTGCTGAAAGCCGGGTTTTCACAAGTGGATTATGTCGATTGCCGTGATGCTGAAACGCTGGAACTGATTGACACGGCCGAAGGGCGGTCTTGCCGGATATTTGCGGCAGCACATGTCGGCCGTGCGCGTTTGATAGATAATCACTTGGTGAACTAAAGCAGGCCCAAATCAGCCAATGCGATTTCCAGCTCTTTTGGTAGTTTGTCGTCCGTAGTGCGCCCCACTGGCAGGTCTTTGGGCGCATCTTCAGGTGTTAAATACCGCCAGCCTTGAAACGGGCGGCGTTTGACAACAGTGGTGCGGATCAACGCAGGCGCCAGCATGATGCCGCAGCGACGTATGCCGTCATCGCCGATAACCTCTTCGAACCCGATGATTTCCTGACGAGCCTGCATGAAGCCTTTGATAACCCAATACATTGATCCGCCATTGAAAACTTCCGCTTCTCGCCGTGGCCACATGCGGGTGACGTGCAGGGAATGATCGCGGTTCATTTGGGCGCGGCGTTCGGCCTGCCATTGGGTTAGGGTTTCAACGCTTTCACTGCCAACGCTTAACTTGATGATATTGATTTTTCCACTCATGGGGTGAAATTAGCATTGGATTAAGAAATGTAAATCGTTTACCTTATGTTCTCTATCACAAGATTCGAAAGATTGTCGCCATGAGCCGTTTTGCTGCCCCTATCGCCGAGCAAATTTGGGATATGAAATACCGTTTTAAGGATGCCAACGGCACACCGTTGGATCACGGTGTTGAGGATACATGGAAACGTATCGCGGATGCCTTGGCGAGCGTTGAAAAACAACCTGATCTATGGGCGGATAAGTTCTATAACGCATTGGAAGATTTCAAGTTTCTGCCTGCAGGGCGCATTATTGCAGGGGCCGGCACGAAACGCTCGGTGACCTTGTTCAACTGCTTTGTTATGGGCACAGTGCCAGATAGCATGGGCGGCATTTTTGATATGCTGAAAGAAGCTGCAATAACCATGCAACAGGGCGGCGGTATCGGCTATGACTTTTCCACCCTGCGCCCTAAAGGGGCACCGGTCAAAGGTGTGGCCGCGGATGCAAGCGGGCCGCTATCTTTCATGGATGTGTGGGATGCGATGTGCCGCACCATCATGTCGGCAGGCTCTCGCCGGGGGGCGATGATGGCGACAATGCGCTGCGATCACCCTGATATTGACCAGTTTATTGAAGCCAAACAAGATGGTGCGCGGTTGCGTATGTTCAACCTATCGGTGCTGGTCACAGATGACTTTATGGACGCGGTAAAAACCGATGCCACTTGGGATTTGGTGTTTGATGGTACAGTTTACAAAACCGTTAAGGCACTGGAGTTGTGGAATAAGATCATGCAGGCAACCTATGATTATGCTGAACCCGGTGTGATCTTCATTGACCGTATCAACAAGAAGAACAACCTGCATTATTGCGAAACCATTGCTGCGACCAACCCGTGTGGCGAACAGCCCTTGCCGCCTTATGGCGCGTGTTTGCTGGGGTCAATCAATCTGGCGCGTCTTGTGAATAACCCGTTTGAAGACGGGGCTGATCTGGATGCTGCAACATTGGATGATCTTGTGCACACCGCTGTGCGGATGATGGATAATGTGGTGGATGCGTCCCGTTTTCCACTGGATGCCCAAGCGCAAGAAGCCCGTGCCAAGCGGCGTATCGGGCTGGGTGTTACAGGCCTTGCGGATGCGCTGTTGATGGTGGGTGAGCGGTATGGTTCTGAAGAAGCGGCAACACGTACTGAAGCTTGGATGAAACAAATCGCGCGTGCTGCCTATTTGGCATCCAGCGATTTGGCGGCGGAAAAAGGTGCGTTTCCGCTGTTGGATACGGATGCGTTCCTTGCCTCTGAAACCATGTTGGATATGGATGCGGATGTACGCGATGCCATTGCCAAAAATGGCATTCGCAACGCGCTACTGACATCCATCGCGCCCACGGGAACAATCAGCCTTTATGCCGGCAACGTATCAAGCGGCATTGAACCGGTTTTCGCTTATTCCTATACTCGCAAAGTCTTGCAAAAAGACGGCTCGCGTACTGAAGAAGAGGTGGTGGATTATGCAGTTGATATGTGGCGCGAAAAGTTTGGGGACAAGGCCCTGCCTGACTACTTTGTAAACGCCCAAACCCTGGCGCCACTGGATCATGTGCGTATGCAATCATCCGCGCAAAAATGGATCGACAGCTCAATCTCCAAAACAATCAACTGCCCCGAAGACATCAGTTTTGACGATTTCAAACAGGTCTATATGGCGGCGTGGGATCAGGGTTGTAAAGGGTGCACGACATATCGCCCGAATGATGTAACCGGTTCGGTTTTGACCGTATCGGAAACCACCGAAGCGTCACCCGAAATTGATAAAGGTGCCGATGTGGTTTACCTGTCAGAACCCCTTAGCCGTCCTGACGCGCTGGAAGGGCACACGTACAAAATCAAGTGGCCCGAAAGCGAGCATGCCATCTATATCACCATCAATGACGTGATTGAAAACAATATACGTCGCCCGTTTGAGGTGTTCATCAATTCCAAAAATATGGAACATTATGCATGGATTTTGGCACTGACGCGGATGATTTCAGCCGTGTTCCGCCGTGGGGGTGACGTATCCTTTGTTGTCGAAGAATTGAAAGCGGTGTTTGACCCGCGCGGTGGCGCATGGGTGCAGGGCAAATATATCCCGTCAATCCTTGCTGCGATCGGCGGTGTGATCGAACAGCATATGATACGGATCGGATTTATTGCCGGCGAAGGCACCCACTTGAAATCGGATCCCAAGTCCGAAGCCATTGCCATAGGCGAACGCCCGCGCGGCCCCGCGTGCCCCGCTTGCGGGCAGTACGGAATGCGCATGGTTGAGGGCTGTATGACCTGCGGTGATTGCGGGCATTCGAAGTGCGGGTAATCCGAAAAAGGACTAACAATGAGTACCTACACTGACCGCCTGCTGAAACTCGTGATCATGAGTGACATTCACCTTTTGCCCAAAGGTGAGGTTAGACGCGGTCTGGATACGGCTCCACGTTTTGAAGCCGCGATTGAAACCGTCAATATGCTGCATAATGATGCCGATTTATGTATTTTTGCAGGCGATCTTACAGAAAAATCGGATGCGGGGGCCTATGCGCTGTTTGACGAAATCCGCGCCGGTAACAATTCACCGCAACGGGTGATGCTGGGTAACCATGATGACCGGAATATCTATCTGGAACATGCCGAAAACCCTATGCTTGATGAGAACCGTTTTGTGCAGGGTTATGATGACATCAAAGACCATCGAATTCTTATGCTGGACACCTCAGAGCCGGGTGTGCTGCGCAGTGGCCTGTGCGAAAAACGGCTTTCATGGACCGCAGATCGTTTGGCCGAAGCAAAGGTGCTTGGCCTGAAAGTCATCATAGTGCTACATCACAACCCCTGTGCGCTGCAAATGCCCGTGGATACTTACCGCTTGGCCGAACCTGAAAAGCTGTTGAAGGTGCTTCACGATAGTGGTGCCGACATTATTCAGGTTCTTGCTGGGCACTGTCACATCACGTCTGCTGGCAGTTGGGGTGGTTATCCTTGTGCGACAATTTCGGGCAATCAGCATAGGGTCGAACCCTTCCTGCGCGGGCGTACTGGGCAACAAGCCTGCTATACAACGCCTGCCCAATACGCTGTAATAATGTCGGACGGGGTTAATTGCGCTGTACATTTCCAGAATTATGTGGATGACAGCACAATTATGGATCCAGAGCTTTTCCCAAATAAGATGGATCAGGCATTCGAGATATTGGACTAAGGGTTTGTTGATGCCCTATAGTTTTAATAACGGATAAATTGTATCCGCTATTATGAGAATAGAGTTGCGTTTTATTCGCTAACCGCCTTGTTTGTCAGCTTGTCCAAGGCCCCTGTCATTTTTTTCAGCACTTCAGCATCGGCAGGAACGCCGTGATCTTCCGATAATTCACTTGGGTCGTGATAAGCGACAAAAACCTTACCGTCCGCATCTTCATAAGCAACCACGCGCAAGGGCAGGTCTAGCCCCGCAGTTTGGCCCGCCTGTAATGCGGGGGTGCCAAGTTTAGGATTTCCGAACATCAACATTTGGGTTGGGCGCAAATCCATACCAACTTTGGTGGCACCTTTGGCGTGGTCAATACGCGCAAACACTTTAGCACCGGCCCCTTCTACTGCGGCTGCAAGGCGGTCAATGGTATCGCTGACCGAATGCACGCTTGGCTTGGTGATCAGGTCGGCGGCAAAGGCCTGTGTCGCGGAAAGAGCAAGGGCAAGGGCCGATAACTTTAAAATATTCATGATTTTTCCTTATAATTCAATAGGCCCGAACCATAGAATACAAGAACCCGTCACGCAACAGGTGGCGCGCCGCCTGCGCGGGTTTGCGCCTCTATATAGGGTGCAAGCCGATCCTTGATTTCTTCGGTGCCTTCGGGTGGCGCGTAATTGGATAAAACTTCATTCCAGACCGTATAAGCCCGCTCGGTTGAGGTTTTTGCGCCTGCTTCCGACCATGCCCCGAAGTTAGACAGATCAGCCACGATGGGGTCATAAAACGCATCTTTGTAACGGCGCATGGTTTGACCCGTATCAAAGAAATGCCCGCCGGGAGCCACTTCTTCTATTGCAGACCATGCCAGCGCATTTTCACCCTCTTCAGGTGCCTGGCACAGTTCTGCGAATGTTTGCAAAGCCTCGACATCATTGATGAACTTCTCAAACCCGAAAGTCAGCCCGCCTTCCAACCAGCCTGCGGCGTGTTTTACCACCGTGGCCCCTGCCATAATCGTTGCCCACATTGCCATATTATTCTCTAATCCTGCCTGCATATCCGCCACATTGGAAGCGGAACCACCCGCCGAACGCCAAGGCAGCCCGATCAGGCGCGCCAGTTGCCCCGTGCCCAGTGTCATCTTGATTTGCTCAGGCGTACCAAAGGCAGGCGCACCCGATTTCATGTTCACGTTAGAGCCAAAACCGCCATAAGCCACAGGCGCACCTGATTTGCTAAGCTGCGCCAGCGTGATTCCTGCCAGCCCTTCGGCATGTTGCAACACAAGTGCGCCTTCCACCGTGATAGGGGCCATGGCACCTGCCAGACAAAATGGTGTGATGATGCTCATTTGCCCCGCGCGGGCATAATCCATGATGCCTTGGGCCATGGGAATATCCAGCATACGCGGTGAGTTGGTATTGATCACCGTATTGGCCCAAGTGCCGCTGGCAAACTCTTCATCCGATAGGTTAAAGCCGATGCGGATCATTTCAAAGCATTGTTCTACCTGTTTTTGACCGCGTGCATAAACGAACATTGGTTTATCTGTCAGGGTCATTTGCGCGTTCATTGTGGCGTAATGGCGCAGATGTGGTGATATATCCTGCGGTTCGGTCGCGGGGCCAAGCTGGTGGATAACGTTATAGCTTTGTTGTAGTTTCAGCGTTTCTTCAAAAACGCTTAATGAACCTGGATGACGCCCACGTTTCATATCGGTCACATTGGGGCACCCGGCACCCGGCCCGAACATCAAAGTACCCAGTTCAAACTGCTGGCAACGCGCGGAGTTAATAGCTTTGATCGGAATGGATTTAGGTGCCGTTTTTAGGGCCGCTTCAACCATATCGCGCCCGATGCGCACCATCAGATCGGTCTCATCCACGATGGCGCCACCTGCTTTATATAGCTGGCGGGCCTCATCCAATAGAACCTTCATTCCCAACTCTTCCAACACCTTAAGAGCCATTTCATGGATATTGTTGATCATGTCTTCGCTAAAAAACTCTTGTGGCGCAAAGGGGTGGCGCAACTGGCGGTATTTCAAGGACCGGTCAAGGGAAACAGGGTTTTCAAGGCGGCTTTCGCGCCCACGTCTTTTCTTTCTTTCAGCCATCGGAACACCTCTTTTCGACTGGCAGGCGTAATTGCCATACACGCAATCTTTCAAGGTTACTTAACGCTGAAATTTACCATCTGTGAAGCCCGTAAATTACCCGCGCCCTCGATAAGTTGGCACGCCCTGATCGGGTACCCAGACGTTTTCGGGTGTGGCCCCTGTCTGGTAGAACACATCGATGGGTATGCCGCCGCGCGGATACCAGTAACCGCCGATGCGCAGCCATTCCGGATTTAGTAAGTCAACCAGACGTTTGGCGATGGAAACGGTGCAATCTTCGTGAAACGCACCGTGATTGCGAAAAGACCCCAAGTATAATTTCAACGATTTGCTTTCGACCAACCATTCGTTTGGCACGTAATCAATCACCAGATGGGCAAAATCAGGTTGGCCTGTCATCGGGCAAAGCGAGGTGAATTCGGGTGCGGTGAAGCGCACGCAATAGGCCGTGCCTGCTTGCGGGTTCGGTACACGTTCCAATTCGGCGGCTTCCGGGTTTTCGGGCAATACCGTGGTGTTGCCAAGCTGTTTTAGATTGCTGTAAATGTCATCTTTTGTCATGTGATTTATTCCTTTTGTACGTCGTTAGACACCACGTTTGTTTCCCCATAGGATAACATGCAGCTGGGGCAGTACATGTGCGCTAAACCACTGATCTTCTACGGTTCTATCGATCAACCAAAGCATTTTATCTGTCACCTGATCTTGGCTTATTGGCGCGTCAAATTCATCTGCGGGCGGCGGTGTATCATTGCAGGGCTGCAGATAGACCGGCAAATGCGGGTAGCGTTTGGCGGTGTCTTTGGCAAACTGGTAATCGACATCATTATCGACCACAATTTTCAATACGGTCTTCGGGCCTGCTCCTGCCGCTTGCAGGCAATCGTCAAACATGCCCCAATCCGTTGCCATATCGCTGGAGGGTGGTTTGGGGCTAAGCACAAGCATGTCGAGACCAGCAAACCACGGCTTTGAAACAGAACCCTGGGTTTCCAATGCGAATTGATAACCTGCATCATGGCCACGTTTGATCAATGCGCCAAAGGGCTGGATTGCAGGGTTGCCGCCTGACAATGTGACCATAATCGGTTTGCTGTGCGAAAGTTCAGTGATTTTGCCCCAGACCGCATCCGTTGTCATGGCTAACCATTGGTCGCGGTATTCAGTATCGACGGCGTGCAGGCTATCGCACCATGAACAGCGGTAATCGCAACCACCTGTGCGCACGAAAACCGTGGGCAGGCCGATCAATGCGCCTTCGCCCTGAATGGTCGGCCCGAAAATCTCGCTGATACGCAGGGTGGTCATGGTCTATACTCTGCCCATGTTTTGGGGGTTTCGCTGACGCTTACCGCCGCCGTTTCGGGTAGGCGGGATTTGCACCAATCGTATAGATGCTTGGCAAGCCGTTCCGCGGTGACCATATCATCGCCAAGCACATCGTTCAGATGGCGGTGATCCAGCTTTTCATCGATATACTGTTTCAAAGGGGACATTTCGTTATAGTCGCGCACAAACCCATGGTTGTTCAGGGTCTGCGACGCAAGCTCTACCTTTACAATATAATTGTGGCCGTGCAGGCGCGCACACTGGTGGCTGTCAGGCAGGTTTTTTAGCTGGTGCGAGGCGGAAAAGTGAAACTCTTTGGTGATCCGGTAAGTCATTTTCCTGCCCCTTTCGCCGTGGCCTGAACCCAGAAATCCGGATCAGCATAGATGGTTGGATCGGCAATACCCGCAAGATCAAAGGCTTCACGGCGCTCGACGCATGTGCCACAGCGTCCGCAGTGCTGCTCACCACCTTTATAGCACGACCATGTATCGATAAACGGTGTGTTATGGGCAACCCCTGCTGTGACGATATCAGCTTTGGAACCGTTCACGAACGGGGTGTAAAGTTGAACGCTTGCGTAACCGTCTAGTGCTTGATTTTGCATTTGTTGAAAGGCGTCAATAAATGCAGGCCGACAGTCCGGATAGATGAAATGATCACCGCCATGCACAGCTGCGGCAACGGCATCTGCATTTTGGGCCGCAGCCACCCCAAACGCAATGGATAACATAATGGCATTGCGGTTCGGCACCACGGTGATTTTCATGCTGTCCTCGGCGTAATGCCCGTCGGGGACGTCTATATCATCGGTCAGGGCCGAGCCTGTCAGGCTGGCGCCGATTGCACGAATATCGATAATTTGATGCGGCACACCTAAACGGGCAGCGCAATTTGCCGCGAAATCTAGTTCCTTGCGGTGTCTTTGACCGTAATCAAAGGATAACAGGCTGTGCAATGTGTTTTCGGATGCAACTTTATGTGCAAGCGAAACACTGTCCAATCCGCCAGAGCAGATCACAATTGTTTTCATGTCTTCAAGTCCTTGTTTTGTCCGGGTAGGCTGCGACCGGTAACAGGGGCATATTCGATTATTGCGGCTGGTTCAATCCCCCAATGATCGGCTATGAAGGGTAGATGAAACAAATAGAACATGTCCTGACCGATAAAGGCTCGAAATACGCAGTCAGTGGCAGGGCCGTCACCAACCGCGATGAAGCAGCGGGTTTTATCAAGCAACTGAAACGCAAGAAAAAGTTCGCTAAAGCAACCCACAACACCTGGGCGGTAATTTTCGCGGATGGCGAACAGGTCAAAAACGATGACGGTGAAAGTGGAGCAGGCGCCTTGATATTGCAAATGCTGGAGCGTGCAGAATTACGCGATCACGTCATTGTCGTCACCCGCTGGTACGGCGGTGTGCATTTGGGTGGGGATCGGTTTCGGCATGTGAAAACCTGTGTGCAGGCCTATCTGGAATAGATACTGGTTTTGCGGCAAATATGGTCGCAATGGTAAAAGTGCCGGAAATATGATATTCACAACACACTCATAATATTTGGTTCGATTTTCATTTAAGCGGATGGCGGGAGCGTTTGAAGCTTTAATAGGGGGAACAAGATATGCCACATTTTATTGTAACGGGTAACTACACAAATGACGCGATGAAGGGGATGGTAGCACACCCGTCCGACCGCCAGGCCGCTGTCACGGCCCTGATCGAGGCTGCGGGCGGCAAGGTCATCAGTTATTACATGACCACGGGCGAAACCGATTTTCTGATGATATCAGAGGCAAAAGACGGCCACGATGTTATCGCGGGACTGTTGGTTGCGGGTGCATCGGGCACTGTCACGAACCTTAAAACGGTGCGTGGCTTTACCAGTGCGGAATTCACTGCGGCACAGAAAAAAGCCGGTGCAATTGCGGCAACTTACCTGCCGGCAAATTCCGGGGTGCTTATTACTGATACCTGATATGTTCAGGTTCGGATCAAGTTTTATGGTTGCCCCCGCCGATGCAGACGGCAGGGGCCGGGGGAATATTATTCGGCTGGCAAAACACCGGCTGAAATGGCAGCGGCGACCTCGGCCTCGTCCAATGCGCCGCTTTTATCAACGTCGGCGGCAGCTAGGGCAGCTTCACTGGTTTGCGGGTAAGCCGCTACAAATTCCACTTCGGAAATCACGCCGTCAGAGTCTGCATCCATAGTGTTGAAATCAGCAGCAAAGCTTGATGTTGCAAACAGCATGGCGGTCAATGTTACGATAGATTTTTTCATTGTTATTCTCCTGTATGTTAGGCTTGGGGTAACCCCGAAACCGGAAGCGATCGCCGCTTCTGATGTCAGTGTTACGGATGAGGGGACAGGGCACAATTGGTCATCCGCTTCGCGCAATATCTGCGCATTTATCAGCTTAAATGTCTGAATTGTGTAAGCAGGTTTTGGCTGAAATCATACGAACAGGCAAAGCTTTGCCGAAGCCCCCTTGGCGGTGATTTATCGCTGGACAGGATTGTTTTCCTAAAACGGATTATTGCCCTGTTTTGCCAGCTCGCCAAAATAGATTGCAAAGAAATGGCAGGCCGATGCGGCCACGACAAACCCATGCCAAATGGCGTTTGAAAACCGCAGGCTTTCCCATTTGTAAAAAATCACACCGGCCGTGTAGGTCACGCCACCTAGGATCACCAACCAGAAACTAAGGGCAGGTATGGTTTGGGTCATGGGCCACGCCAGTGCAAGGCTTGCCCAGCCAAGACCCAGATATAATATGGTTGATCCCATGCCGGGCTCGCTCCAGTAGAACAGGCGCCGTGAAACACCGTAAAGTGCTACAGCCCAGACCAGACCCAGAATAAGAAAGCTGAAATTACTGCCGATCAACACCACCAGCGGCGTGTAAGTGCCGGCGATTTTTAAAAAGATCGCGGCATGGTCAAAGCGGCGCAATGTGGGGCGCAAATCTTCGCGCGGTGTCATGTGGTAAGTGGCGGATGCGACAAAGGCTATTAATATCATCGCGGCGTAAACCCATGTAGCAATCAGATCAGACAGGCTGCCCGGGCCGCTGACCAGCGTGATCAGGGCAATGCTTGCGATCAGCGCGCCGCTGACGCCGATAAAATGAACCAACCCGTCGGCCAGACGTTCTGCATTGGAATAATCGGGATAAATATAGGGTTTTTGTGACGCTGGCACATCAGTTTCAATGACCGGTAAGGCGTAAGCGACTTGATGATGTGATGGGTTAATGAATGCACTATCCATTGGGTTACCTCGTTACTCTACATGACACTACTTTATACACTTTATATGACGTTATAATGTTATTGTGGTAAATTTTTGACGAAATGACAAGTTTTTGATGTTGGGGTGTTCTGGTTCATTGAATTTATCGGTTTCGCCACAAGAAAAGCACACAGATTTTGCCCATCTAGGGTCGCGCAAGCGGCCCGCGCCCGATCCTCCCCCACGGGAGGGCGCATTGCGCCCACCCTAGTCTCGGGCGCTAGGTTTTTATTTCTTTTTTAACTTACAAAAATCAGTGTCGCTTTGGATGAATGCAGAAACCATAGTTACCCAACTATCAGAATAAGTATAATAGACCTGCTTCACAATAGGTTATTTTTATGCGAGGAAGTGCCTGGAGGTATCATTTTATGAAAGCTTTGAAGATTTTAAGTGCACAACCTGCATTGTTTTTTCGACTATCGGGCATCCGCCTTACAGATTTCAACGCCCTGGTTGCGACACTTCATCCGATCTGGTTGAAAAGTGAGGAGAAACGCCTGTCCCGCAAAGACAGGCAACGTGCGATTGGGGGTGGGATGAACTATCGCCTGGAGTTCGCAGAACAGCTTCTGCTCTGCCTGATGTATTACCGAACCTATACCAGCCATGCTTTTATGGGGCTTGTATTCAATGTATCCTCTCCGACAGTTTGCCGCCGCATTCAAGCCATGACAGAGTTGATGGCAGGCCATTTTCGGATGCCTGAACGTAAAGTAAAGTTGTCGGAAGTGGAAAAGGCTGATCTGCTTTACCTGATGATTGATGGTACTGAGCGTCCAGTTCAACGGCCCGGGAAGCCCTCGGCTCGAAAAGCAAAATATTCTGGCAAGAAAAAGAAGCACACGGCGTCCCACCAGATCATCACAGATGACAAGAAGTGTATACTGGCTGTTGGATGCGCCCATGACGGGCGCAAACATGACAAGCGTATTTATGATGAGACCCGCGTGGATAGGCCCCCTGATATACTTACCCTTGGGGATTTAGGATATCTGGGGACATCACTGGAAATCCCCCTGAAAACATCAAAGAAAAAACCACTTACGAAAGAAGAACAAGAATACAATACATGGCATTCAAAACTACGCATTGGCGTAGAGCACGGTATTGGCCGCATGAAAAAGTTCAATATATTTTCGGATATTCACCGCAACAACCAACAACAAAACATGATTGCCAAGAATGTCGGAGCACTCGCAAATATGAATTTGAAAACAGTTTGACAAAACGGGTGGGGATACTTGTGTCTAAAAATATTCGACCCTATTGTGAATCGGGTCTAATCTTTGTGTGCCTTATGATAAATGCAATATTCCTTTTTTGTATTTACTGGAGATTTAGCTTTTGTAGGTGGGCGTACATCAAAATAACGCCAAGCGCTTGTATGGTTATTTACTGAAAACGCTTTGCCAGACTTTTTTTCAATTAACTTAGCAGCTATACTCGCGCGATGAGGCCAGCCATCATCGGATACTACTTTTTTTACTAGTGCATTGCTAATAGGCCCATCGAAATCTTCAGCATTGTTCTTAAAGTTCACATGTGCATTTGCTTTTGTTGCTGAAACAAACTCATAATTTACTGCGAATTGATATTCGACGCTATCTTGGTAATTTTCAAACTTTTTGTCTAACGATTTTGAAAGTGTCTTAATGTTTTCTGGAATATCGTACTCTGTGAGTTGTGATAGTTGTTCGAAGTCCATCTTCGCGAATTGTAGAGAGAAAGATAGTTCATTTTTAAGAGAAACACGCTCGCTGAAAAGTTGGCATAATGCCCGATCAAAGTTTAAACAAGTTGCTTGATAAATGCTGGAAAATTTCTGATCCGCTTTAGAGAAAAAAGTATGAACTACAGCGTCACGAATTTCTTTTAATGCCTCTAAATTTGCAATTGTTTCTTTTGTTAGAGGGCAATCACCTCGCTTTAACATTTCGCTAAGTAGTAACCCATAACCACCTGCGTTGATTGTTTTTACACCTTTTTCTTCATAATAGACGTGAAGTATGTACGTCCATGCAACATTTGCTAGCATCGAAAATACTTCAGTTTTGAATAACAAGGTGGGGCTATTAAAGATATGAACTGCAAGAAGCATTGCCTCACGAGCTCTGATTAATTTCTCGTCGTCATAATGATTCAGCCCAGTTATTGGATCAAAGCTATGTCTGTATTTTTTATAAAATTTGACTTCTTCTTGATCTGCGGGGATGATTTTGGAATTAGCTTTTACTTCTGAAATTCGCGCAAAGTTTACGGTCGATTTCCTATTCATATTAACTAGTGATTGAACATCTTGATTGCGCTCACCATTATTTAGTAAGGCTTTAACAATCCTTTTTTCATTTTCGCAAAATGAGGCTTTATCGCTATACTTCAAATTATTTCTTCTGAAAGTTTGTTTAAATTACCTTACCCACAAATGGTACTCGGAAGCTCCATCAACTTCAACGTTTATAATTTCACTCTCATTCAACCCATCATCAAAGAACGGTTACCCTTCGATCTCACCTTCAGCCCTCCGCTTGCAACCTTTGCTCTAAGCTCTCCAGCTTGTCATACGCATCCAGCAATGTCGCTTTCAGCTGGGCAATCTCACCCAAGGTGTCGTTGATAATCGTAGGGCGCGCATGGGTTTCTGCGATGTGGGTGGTGCCGTTGCTTTCGCCGGTCATCAGCCAGATGATAGAGACGTTCAACATACCCGCCAGCGTCGGGATGCGATTTGAGCGGGGGGCCTCAGTATCACTTTCCCAAATGTCGACTTTGGCGGCTTCTACGCCAAGTTTTTCACCCAATCTGGCGACGGTCAGGCCTTTGGCATTGCGGGCGGCCTGAAGGCGGCCACCGAATGTGGGTGCGGTTGTTGCGAAATGGTCGATTGGGTCTAGGGTTGTGGTTGACAATGGATGCTCCAAGCATGGGGTGGTCTGTGAAAGTGGTGTGCTTTCGTTTGATTAAAATGTTTCAATGAAGCTGAAACGTTTTCGGCGAGCGCGATACCTAACCGATTGGGCGTCAAGATGCAAATTATGGGCGTCGACGCGCAGGTTTATTTTTTATACATAATAACATCAAATAGTTAAGGGGGTGTCCCAACTGGGACATGGCTGATCTTAAACGCGACCCCACAAATCATACTCACTTGCTTCATCGACTTCGACGCTGATAATATCGCCAACTTTCAACCCTTCGAACCCTTCATCGATGAACAGGTTTCCGTCGATTTCGGGTGCATCCGCTTGAGTGCGGCAAGTGGCCCCGTCCACGTCGATCTCATCCACGATCACATCCATCCGCTGCCCGATTTTCGCTTCCAGTTTAGCCGCCGAAATCGCCTGCGCTTTTTCCATGAAACGGTTCCAGCGATCTTGTTTAACATCCGCCGCCACATGACCCGGTAGTGCGTTTGACCGCGCCCCCGCGACGTTTTCATATTGAAAACATCCGACACGGTCCAGCTGCGCTTCATCCATCCAGTCTAGCAGATGTTGAAACTCGGCCTCGGTCTCACCGGGGTAGCCCACGATGAATGTGGATCGCAGCGTGATGTCAGGACAAACATTGCGCCAAGCTTCGATCTCGGCAAGTGTATTCGCCGACTTCGCAGGCCGCGCCATACGTTTTAAAACATCGGGGTGCGAGTGTTGGAACGGGATGTCCATATAAGGTAAAATACCACTATCAGGGTCTGCCATCAACGGGATCAGATCACGCACAAACGGGTAGGGGTAGACGTAGTGCAGCCGCACCCATGCACCCAATTGCCCCAAATCGCGGGCCAGATCAACGATATGGGCACGGTGGTCACGCGCGGTGGCATGTTTGATGTCCAGTCCATAAGCAGAGGTATCTTGCGAGATCACCAACAGTTCCTTGACGCCTGCATCCACCAGCTTCGATGCTTCACGGATTACGGCGTGCGCAGGGCGTGATTGAAGCCGCCCGCGCATGTCGGGAATGATACAAAACTTGCATTTGTGATTACAGCCTTCCGAGATTTTCAGATAGCTGAAATGGCGCGGCGTCAGGCTCACACCTGTGGCGGGCAAAAGATCGATAAACGGATCGGGGCTGGGGGGTACGGATTTATGTACCGCGTCCAGCACCTGCTCATATTGCTGCGGGCCTGTGACCGCCAGAATTTGCGGGTGATGTTCGCGGATATAATCAGGCTCGGCCCCCAGACACCCAGTGACGATAACCTTGCCGTTTTCCGACAGAGCCTCGCCAATAGCATCCAGACTTTCGGCCTTGGCACTGTCAAGAAACCCGCAAGTGTTCACAATCACCGCATCCGCCCCTGCATAGTCGGGGCTGATCGCGTAACCTTCGGCACGCAGACGGGTCAGTATACGTTCACTGTCAACCAACGCCTTGGGACAGCCAAGCGACACCATGCCGATCTGCGGCTGGCCGTCACGGGTTGGTTCAGTGATACGCGCGCGGGGCGCAAGATCGGGGCGCAAGTTGGGTGGGTTCTGGGTCATACCCCGCATATAGCGAATTGGGCGGGGTATGCAAACGGCAGTTACTTGCCCGTTGTGGGGTCGATCATGCCGTTGATACGGGTGATTTTATTGGCCGGGAAGCCCGACAGCGCGGCATGTTCATTTATCGCTGTCTCGTCTTTCGCCAGATAGATACAAAAGGTTTTGTTGTCGGCGACATAGGAATGTTCCCACTGAACTTTCGGGGCCAACTTTGCAAGTGCTGTGTTAGAGGTATTGGCCGCACCGCTGAGTTCATCTGAACTCATTGTGCCGATGTCGGGGATGTCGCGTTCTATTACAAATCTGTGCATTATTCTGTCCTTCCTTGGTTTGATTTAACCTGCCTAACAAGGCGCGGTAGGTTTGTCTGGTTCAGAAACTGTACTGACCCGGTACAGTTTCTGAACTGGCTATTCGTGGCTAAGGCTGCATACTGCGGGACAGGGGGTATCTTATGACAACATCAACCTATCACCAGTTTTGCCCCGTTGCGATGGCGGCGGAAATTCTGGGAAGTCGCTGGACGATTGTATTGCTGCGCGAATTATGTGCCGGATCAACACGGTTTAACGATTTGCGTCGCGGCGTGCCACGCATGTCGCCCGCTTTATTGTCGAAGCGGTTGAAAGAGCTGGAGGTGCAGGGCGTGGTCGCGCGGCGTTTGGTGCAAAAACGCCCTGAGATCTACGAATATACACTGACAAAATCGGGTGAAGAACTGAAGCCCGTTATAATGGCAATCGGCATTTGGGGGCAGCGCTGGGTGGAAGCAGTACCGAGCTTGAAGAACACCGATCCCAGCCTGCTGATGTGGGATATGCGACGGAATTTGCGGGTGATGGAATTGCCCAATCGCAAACTGACAATTCAGTTTATGATCGGGGAAGACCAGCTGCCGTATAAAAAGTACTGGATCATTAGTGATCCCAAAGACGGGGTGGATTTATGTTCTATTGATCCGGGGTTTGACGTGGATCTGTATGTTAAAGTTGATCTGCGCACGATCACCGCGATCTGGATGGGGCTTGGTTCTGTTGCCCGCGCCATAGAGGATGGTCAGTTGTTTATACATGGGGATGCTGATGTAGCGGCAAATATGCAAAGCTGGCTGGGGTTAAGCCCGTTTGCCTGCGAAGACAAGCAGGTCAACAGACCTTAACAGCAATTGGGTACAAGATCAGGGCGCAGGTTTGATGGGTTCTGGGTTATTGGCATGCAATATCGCGTGCAGATGCAAAAATCCACATGTGTTTGCTGATTGATGCGGGGCTATGGGTTTATCGCTGAATGAACGTTGGGCGGGGCATCGTCGGATGTAGATGATGCGATGCAATCAAAGCGAGAAGAAGATTTAACTGCGTATATTATCCACATACATGGCGTTACGCAATATGGCCGATGGCCAAATTAATTTATTTTTAATATGCTTTTTAAATATAATGTATTTATTGGAGACTCACTAATTATGGAAACATGTAAGTTTTGTCAGATAGCCCGCTCAGAATTATCTGTACATGAAGTCTTTAGGAACGAATTGATTGTTGCATTTATGGATAGGGGGCCTATCAGGCCAGGCCATATACAGGTTATTCCAGTTTCACATTATGAATACTTTGATGATCTTCCAATACCAATCGCAAATGAGATTTTAAAATTAGGGCAAAAGCTTGCCCGTGTTCAAAAGATAGTCCTCAAAGTTGATAGAGTAGGGTTTCTATTTACGGGTGGGGATATAGCACACGCTCATGCGCATCTTGTTCCTCTTCACGAAAAGCAAGACATTACGTCTCGGCGATACATTGAAGATGAAGAATTAACATTTAAAGGTTTACCAAACCCTGGTCACGAAGCATTAGACCAGATGGCTAAAATGCTAGCTGATAAACTAAATGATTAACGCCATTACTTAAACTTCGGTTCCCGCTTGCCCATCACGGCCATGACCATTTCCATCTGATTTGGCTGCCCGATGATGGCGGCTTGCAGTTCCGCTTCCAGTTTTAGGCCCGCGTCACCACACCCCCATGTGCCGTTCACCAGTTTTTTGGCAGCTTTCAGCGCATCGGGGGATTTTGCGCAAAGGGTTTGGGCCAGTGCCATCGCCTCGGTCAATGGGTCATCCGCTAGGCGGGTGATCAGGCCGATGTTTTGGGCATCAGGCGCGTCCAGTATGCGGCCTGTCATGATCAGATCCATCGCGATGTCGGCGCGGACGAGTTTGGGCAGGGATTGACTTATTCCCATATCGGGGATCAGGCCCCATTTGGCTTCCATGATCGAAAATTTGGTATCTGGTGCGGCAATGCGGAAATCCGCGCCCAGTGCAAGTTGTGCGCCTGCACCGAACGCCACGCCCTCAAGTGCGGCGATGACAGGCACGTTCAGGGTTGACCAGATTGTAATTGGCGCCTGAAAGTCATTGGATGTCTCGCCCTTTGGCGGGTTCAGGATTTGGTTGCGCACCTCGTCCATGCGTGGTGCGATGCTCATCAGGTTTTCCAGATCAATGCCTGCGCAAAAACAATTCCCCGCACCTGTTAATATCACCGCCCGCAAACCGTCTGTTGTGGCGAGCGTTTTAGCGGCCTCTACCAGTTCAGTCATCATTTCAAATGACATGGCGTTTTTCTTGGTGGGGCGGTTCAGGGTGACAGTGGCGATCTTTTTATTGATATCGAGAAGTAGTGTTCGGGTCATGGGTGGGCCTTTGGCTGTGGTCTGTGTCATCGGAATATTCATACTTGTATATATTGTGAATAGGTATGAGGATACCTAAGTGATATTTCAGGTCAATTTAATAGGAGATACGATATGCGCTGGGTAAAACGGGTCATAATGGTTTTGGTGGTTCTGTTGGTAGCGGCAATCGGGTTGATATTTTTGCTGCCTGCGGAAAAGATCGGTGAACTGGCATCAGAGCAGCTGGAAAAAGCCACTGGGCGCACGTTGACATTGTCGGATGGGTTCAAGCCGACGATATTTCCTGTTTTAGGTGTGAAAACCGGACCTTTGACAATCTCGAACGCAGATTGGGCGAAAGAACCATATATGATTTCTGCGCAAGGTGCTTCTGTCGGGGTTGGTTTGACGGCATTATTGGGCGGTAGCCTTGAAGTTAAACAGCTTGTTCTGGATACGCCTGTGATTAATCTGGAACGGCGCGAAGATGGCGTTGCAAACTGGGAACTGGCCAGTACACCTGATACCGGAGCGACAACGACAAGTAGTGCCGAGGCTGAAGCCAAGAGTGAATTCACACTGGATAAAGGGGTGATCAGTGACGGAGCCGTGACCTACCTTGATGCTGTCTCGGGGCAAAATGTTGAAATCAAGGAAATTAATGTTGAGTTTGCATTGCCCAAAGCAGGTGCGGCAAACATTGCAGGTGCCGCACTTTGGGATGGGCGTACTGCCGAGGTCAATTTGTCGGTGGCGGATATTGATAAGCTATTGGGCGGGCAGGTTACAAATTTGGTGGGATCCATTGAAATGGGCGGACTGAAAGCTGGCATGGAAGGTCAGGTAAAGTTGGCTGCAGAAAGCGCACCGCTGATCAATGGGCAGTTTAATGTCGATTTACCTGATATCGCAGCATTGTCCAAGATAACCGGCGGTGTTTTGCCTGAAGCATTAAAGGGTGTTTCAAGCTTGTCATCACAAGGGACGATTATGGCGTCAGATGCCGGACTAAGTGTGATCGGGGATGGTGCTGTGACCATGAACGGATTACCTATCGATGCGCAATTTGAGATAACCGGCCCTGAAAACTGGGCGGAAACCTTGCGCGTTGAGGCGGTTTTGAATGTTACGGGGCGTGATGCGTTTACCTTTGCTTGGTCAGGATTAGTGAATGGGAAAACCGGTAATGCTGATGGCACGGTAGATTTTAACGCAAGCAACCTGCCTATGACGCTTAAGGCTGTAGGGCAGGAGGTTGGTTTTCCCAAAGGCACTGGGCAAACGGCGAAGATTAAAGGTGTTGTGAAAGTACGTGATGGCAAGAATACGCTGACAAAGGCGACGTTCGGGCTGGATCAGAATGTTTTTCAGGGGCAGGTGGAAATAGCCTTTAATAAGCTGCCTTATATTGCGGCGAACTTAACCGCCGGAGCTTTGGATTTCTCGGCGTTTGCC
The DNA here is from genome assembly GCA_965261565.1 of Amylibacter sp. Taxonomy (GTDB): domain Bacteria; phylum Pseudomonadota; class Alphaproteobacteria; order Rhodobacterales; family Rhodobacteraceae; genus Amylibacter. Next base: position 3,426,268 of record OZ253460.1, on the reverse strand, counting down.
TCTGGTGGAAGCGAGTCTGAAGGCTCAGGCGGATCAGGGACTTCCGGTGGCTCAGGCGGCTGGAGCAAGGAACCCATAAGGATTACCGGATTGGATGCGATTGATGCAGACATCAATCTTGTGGCCAAATCAGTAAATCTGGGTGTCAGCGAACTGGGCCGCACTGATGTCAAACTGCGCCTGCGCAGTGGTGCGGTGAAGTTGACTTTGCGGGAAGTGCGGGCATTCGATGGGGCAATCACAGGGGTGGTTGGCTTCACCGGCGGAAACGCCGTGTCGTTCACATCGGATATCACGGCTAAAGGTGTGCAGCTTGAACCGTTGTTGGCGCGGTTTTTGGACATGCACAAACTGACTGGTTCGGGCAATACATCTATGAAAATGTCTGGCACAGGCGGTAGTCTGTTCCAGATTATGCACAGCCTGTCGGGTAACGGGAATTTGCGAATTGATAATGGCAGTTTCAAGGGCATTGATCTGGCGGCGATGATGCGCAACCTGAAACAAGCCTTTGGTGGATTTGAAGGGGCAACTGAATTCACCAGTCTTACGGGCACGTTTACAATGGTTGATGGTGTGTTGCAGAATGTGGATATGCTACTTGCCAGCCCGCTGTTCAAGGCAGAAGGCAAGGGGCGGATCAATGTCGGTGACCAGAACATGAGCTATACTGTGACACCATCAACTCTGTCTGAAGATGCGCAGATTTCGGTTCCTGTCGTGATTTCAGGGCCATGGAGCAATTTGTCATTCAAGCCGGATATGGCCGGTTTGGTTGATCTTCTGGCAGGTGAAGAATTGAAGAAACAGGAAGACGCTATCAAGAAGAAAATTGATGAAGAGCTGGGTGATGATGTTGGTAAGGCTTTGAAAAACCTGTTTAAATAACGATACCCTGCTACTGTTATTTAGCTTGCAAGGATTTCACGATGCGCAATACTATTCGGCGAGGCACGAACGGAATAATCCAGTTCAGGGCAAAGTTGAGCTTCAATTCGTTAAAGGCGACAAGTTTGCCCTTTAACATCGCCTGATATCCAACCTTGGCAACAGAGCTTGCAGTGGCACCGCCTTTTGCCAGAGATGTACCTTCAAGGCCCGCAACTGCCGCAAACTCGGTTTCAACATAGCCCGGCACCAGAACCGTGCAGGTGATGCCTTTATCGCGCAGTTCTTCGTCGATGGCCTGGCTGTATGAGTTCACGAAAGCTTTTGTAGCAAAATAAACCGCTTGATTGGGTCCGGGCATCATGCCTGCGGTGGAACCCACGTTCAGGATTTTGCCGCCACCTTGGGCAATCATATCACGGGCAAAGCTGTGGGTCAGTTCGACCAGGCTTTTGACATTCAGATCGATCATGCCCAGTTCTCGGGAAAGGTCGTGGTCCGTATGTAGGCCCTGTTCACCGAAACCTGCATTATTGATCAGGATGTCAATTTGTATATTGGCTTTTTTGACGGCATCATAAAGTGATTTTGCACCATCAGAGGCACCAAGATCGGCAGTTATGACATGCACTTTTATACCATGGGCGGCCTCAAGCTCTTTCTTTAAAGTGTTCAGTGAAGCTTTGCGCCGTGCAGTAATGACAAGATCACCGTCAAGAGATGCGTGGTAACGGGCAAATTCAGCGCCGATACCTGCGGAAGCACCTGTGATAAGAGCTGTGTTTGGCATGATGGTTTCCTGCTTTAGGGTTATTATCTGTAAAAACCTTATAGGATGTCGCGATGTAACAAAAGCTGTGACGTTACGTGTCGTTTTCAGTCGTGACAGAAGGGCCGTACCTTGTTACGCAAACGTTTGAACGGAATGAGGTACATCATGGCTCTGATGCTAGGCGTGGATACGGGCGGCACCTATACGGATGCGGTTCTGATCGAAGATGAGACACACGTTGTTGCCAGTGCCAAGGCGTTGACAACGCGCCATGATCTGGCAGTTGGCGTGGGGGCTGCCATTGATGCTGTGATGGCTGAAAGCGGTATAAGTGCAGCCGATATAGCAATGGTATCACTATCGACAACACTGGCGACGAATGCGTTGGTCGAAGGGCAGGGCGGGCGTGTCGGTTTGGTGTTTATAGGGTTTTCCAAGCGTGATTTGGCGCGGCAGGGGCTGGAAGAGGCCCTAAAGGGCGATCCTGTGATTACTCTGGCAGGCGGGCACGATCACACGGGCGGAGAGGGCGAGACGCTGGACGAGGTGACATTGCGCGCGGAATTGGCGGTGCACGGTAAGACCGTTACGGGGTTTGCGGTTGCCAGCCAGTTTGCCACGCGCAATCCTGCCCACGAAATCCGAGTGCGCGATATTATTCGCGAAATGACGGGCAAGCCAGTGTCTTGTTCGCATGATTTAAGTGCCAAGCTAAACGGACCGAAACGGGCGATGACGGCTTTGTTGAAGGTAATTATAAGATTGGGGCTTGAAAATGAATGAGGAATATCATATACTTAGGTTAAAAGGAGGACAACCTATGAACTTAATTACAATCATTGAAAAGTTTCCCGACCAAGCCGCCTGTATTGCGCATCTTGAACAAATCCGATGGGGAGACGAAGCCCACTGCCCGCATTGCGGTGGGTTTCATGTTGCCAGAAAAAAAGAGAATAATCGCGTTGGCCGATGGAATTGCCACGATTGCAGGAATAGTTTTAATGTCCTGCAAGGAACCGTATTTCAGCAAACAAAGATACAACTCCAAAAGTGGTTCTTGGCGATTGCTTTGATGGTAAATGCGAAAAAAAGCCTGTCCAGTTGCCAACTGGCGCGAGACATAGATGCAACTCAAGCCTCATGCTGGTATATGCAACAGCGTATCCGGGCAGCAATGGCTAACGAGGAACGCAGTTTTCTTGCAGGAATTGTTGAAATTGATGAAACCTATCTTGGGGGTAAACCACGCCGCAATAAGCGGGACGATGACAATCCACCCAAGCGCGGACGTGGCACCAAGAAAACACCAGTCATAGGTGCGGTAGAGCGCGGTGGAAGGGTTGTTGCACAGGTTGCCAGCGATCTTACTGGCAAGGGCATACTGCGCTTTATTAAAAGCACGATTGATACGAAAGAAACCATTTTGGTTACAGACGAGTTCAGTGCCTACAATGCCGTTGATGTAGTTATGGCGCGTGTGAGTATAAACCACAGCAAACAATATGTTGATGGTGATGTACATACCAATACCATTGAAGGTTTTTGGTCACACCTTAAACGTGCGTTACTTGGGCAACACCATCACTATTCAAAAGCCTATACGCCGCTTTACGTTGCTGAGGCCTGTTGGAAGTACAATAGGCGAGGTCTCAACAATGGGTTCAGCGCGTTTCTGTTAACTTCTATGAACATTGCACAATGAACAAGCCTATTTTATATTACCTATGCGAATATAATTGTGGTCGTGGTTATCGCTCTTCAAGAACCATCTGTGCCACACCTGAAACCCTAAACGCGGTTCTGGCCGCACGATGTATGGGTGAATGGACAATTTCTGCACCATCAAGCAGACCACCTTATTATCGTCCTCTGCATGAAAAACTAGCGCGTGATGGCTGCACTCTGGAAGTACTGCATTATGCCCTGTTTATAGGTGAACTGGCTATTAAGTCTGGCGCGGCAACAGTAAGCGAAATTATAGGGGATCGCGGCCTTATTCACGAGATGACACATATTATGCAGTTTCCCGATGAGCCTCTTAATCCATCCTTGAAATATCTGGTGGATATGACCCTCAAAATCGAGAAGGCAATCCCTGGACATCCTCTTACGTCTCGTCTCTCACGGGAGCGTCTGGGGCATTCTTCCTGACGCTTTCGATACCGTTTTTAGCTGAATCTTTTGTCGTGTAACGCTCGGAAGTTGCGATAGTCTCGCCATTTGCGGCATGTAGATTGAACATGAACTGCCCATCACTGGTGTTTTTTAGTGTAAAGTATCCAATAGACATGATGTTTCCTTTATTTATCGGTGGTGTAAATTTCAATTTCCAACTTTTCAAAGAAGTATTTCAGCGACCAGTACATATAATATGGGAGAAAAAGACCTAAGGTAATTATAGACAAAACCAAGAGGCCTATTGCTGTGAAAAAATACCCCCAAAAGGTACCGGTAAAAATTATGCGCCCTTTTGTCATGATTTATTCCTTGATCCTTCATGATACATGATACATGCGCAGATAATACCAATGGGACCAAGCAGAAAGCCAAGCCAGCCTCCCAGTGGCCTTCCTAAGATGGTATACCCCAACCATGCACAAATCCCCGCCCCAAATAAGCCGGCGATAAATAGTAGGCTTGTATCGTTATAATGTACCATTTTAAGTTCCAGTTTTATGTTATAAGATAGAGCTATGCGACTTGGCGATTCCAGTCAAGCCCCAATCTTATAATTGCCTTGTTGAATGCACGCCTGATAGGCATGATTGATCATCTGATCAGTGCGGTTGAAAGGTTGCTGGTTGCCAAATCAATTGATGCGCCGTTTATGGTCGTGCGCGGTGATGGCGCATTAATCTCGGCCGATCAAGCACGGGTTTCACCGATTGAAACCATTCTGTCCGGCCCTGCGGCATCCATTGTGGGTGCGCGTTGGCTTACAGATGAGGCGGATGCGATCGTGTCCGACATCGGCGGCACCACCACGGATGTTGCAGTTTTGCGCGACGGGCGGCCGATTATTGATCCGCTTGGGGCGCGTGTTGGCGAATTCCGCACAATGGTTGAAGCGGTTGCAATGCGAACAAGCGGGTTGGGTGGTGACAGTCAGGTGCATATCTCAACAGATGGCTTGACTGCAGCAATGACGCTGGGGCCGCGTCGGGTAATGCCGGTGTCTTTGCTGGCAATGGATTGGCCTGAAATGGTGCATGCTGCCATGGATGCACAATCGGCCAGTAGTACGATAGGTGAATATGACGGGCGGTTTGTGCTGGCGATCAAACGGGCCGATGTCTCAATGGGTGGGTTGGCTGAGCGTGAAGCCATTTTGGTAGAGCGCATTGGCGATCAAGCCTGGCCGATGAGTAAGATTGTGCATAATCGCATGGAACTGGGTACATTACAGGCGCTTGTAGGGCGTGGCTTGGTGATGATGTCGGGTATCACGGCCTCTGATGCGGCGCATGTAATGGGGCGTTTGGATGTATGGGACGGGGATGCGGCCGAAAAAGCGCTAGAGTTGTTTTCACGGCAGCGCACAGGTAGTGGCAACCGTTTGGCGCGCGGGGCAGCTGATTTGGCGCAAATGATCGTAGACCAGTTGACTGAACAAACCGCCGAAGCCCTGCTTGAAACGGCTTTTTCCGAGGACAGTTTTGATTTTGGCTTGCCCGCAAAAGACCTGGCTCGGCATGTCTTGACCAAGCAAGGAATGGTGCATCATCGCGGATTGATGGCAATTGATGTCGGGCTGAACCTGCCACTTATTGGTCTGGGCGCGTCAGCGCACAGCTATTACGGGGCGGTTGGCAAGCGATTGAACACAAAGGTTGTAGTGCCGAAATATGCTGGTGTTGCCAATGCAATCGGGGCAGTTGTCGGGCAAATATCGATGCGGGCATCAGGGCAGATTACGTCACCTGGAGAAGGACAGTTCCGGGTGCATTTCGAAGCCGGGCCGCAAGATTATACCGATCAGGATGTTGCCGTAGCCGCTCTGGAAGCGCATCTGAAAGAACAGGCAATATCCGGTGCACGTGATGCAGGGGCACAAGGTATTCGCGTGCGAATGGATCACGATATTCGTATGGCAAAGATTGAAAGCCGTGATGTGTTTATTGAAGCGGAACTGACCGCGATTGCTTCGGGGCGTCCGCGTATAGCAGTGGGGTAGCGCATAGGCGTTTTTGCCTTCGGGCTGTGCATTCTTTGGTCTTGAACCTTTCCGATATGGCTGATTATCTGGCGGTAACTCAATCATTAGGAATTATACGTTATGTCAGTTCTTTTCTCACCGCTTACCGTTAAAGATGTCACTTTTCGCAACCGCATCGGGGTCTCGCCTATGTGCCAATATTCAGCCATCAACGGGGTGATGAACGACTGGCACAAGATACATCTGGGTGCGCGGGCCGCAGGGGGTGCTGGGTTGGTGATTGCCGAAGCCACGGCGGTGCGCGCTGATGGACGAATTACACCCGGCTGTACGGGATTGTGGAATGATGAACAGACGGAAGCCGCGACTTCGATTAATCGTTTCATTGCTGAAATGGGTGCCGTTCCCGGCCTGCAAATCGGCCATGCAGGGCGTAAAGCGTCTGCCGCGAAGCCTTGGGATGGTGGTGCACATTTGAAGGACGACGAAGGCGGGTGGCCGATTGTAGGCCCATGTGGTGCGGCATTTGACCCCGATGGTACGCGGTTATGGAAAACGCCAACACAAATGTCGGTGGCTGATATCGCTGAAATGCAGGGGTTGTTTGTGGCAGCTGCAAAACGTGCGCTGGTGGCGGGCTACAAGCTGTTGGAAATCCACGGGGCGCATGGTTATTTACTACATAGTTTCTTTACGCCCTTGGTCAATACGCGGAACGATCAATATGGTGGCGAGCTGCGCAATCGCGCGCGGATGATGTTGGAAACAGTGGATGCGGTGCGCGCGGTTTGGCCCGAAAACCTGCCCTTGTCGGTGCGCCTGTCGGTTTCCGATTGGACCGAAGGTGGCTTGACGATTGCGGACAATATTCAGATGGCGAAATGGCTTAAGGAGCGTGGCGTGGACTTCGTTGATTGTTCGGGTGGTGGTGCGACACCTACCGCGCGGGCCTCAATCGGATCGCGGACAGCGGATCAGGTTACGCTAGGCGGGCAACTGCGGGCCGAAGCGGGTATTTCCACGATGGCAGTGGGGGTTATTACCGAAGCAAAACAGGCCGAGGCACTGATCGCAGAGGGGGCAGCGGATATGGTTTTGCTGGCGCGTAGCATGATGCGCGATCCCTATTGGGCAATGCACGCTGCACAGGAATTGGGTGTGGATGTGAAGGCACATATCCCCGTGCAATACGGGTTTTATATGAAGTAAGTATCACTAACGTTATTCATCTGCCTCTGCCCGCAGTTCTTCTTCCTCTTTGACGTCCTGTTCAACAATTTTGGCCAGATTTGCCAGGAAACCCGTGTTGAACTCTTTGTTGATGGCGAGGGCACGTTCCACGTAAGCTTTGTTGTCTTCAAGTTTGATTTTCGGGTCCCATAATTCGGACAGTTCGCGTAAAGCACCGCGGTCAGAGGCTACAAACGCATCGGCGGCGTTTTCGGTGTCAAAGCCGGACCACCCCAGCTCTTGCAGCATGTATTTGCTGACACGGACTGCGCTGTCAAAGGTTTCGCGCACGATATCATTCGCCCCTGCGCGGTATAATTGATATGTATGGTTACGGTCATAGGCGCGCGCAATGATGTGCAATTCAGGACGGGATTTACGGGCGTTTTCAACCAGCTTAACCGAGGCTTTTTTATCATCAATGGCAACGATGAGAACAGCGGCGTCCTGCAAGCCAGCGGCGTGCATTAGTTCAGGTCGGGTGGGGTCGCCGAAATAGCCTTTGACCCCGAATTTGCGCATTTGGTCGATTTGATCGACATGATGGTCGATGACAACTGTTTTGATCCCTGCAGCCAGAGCCATTCGATTGACGATCTGCCCGAAACGACCGATGCCGACGATGATAACCTTACCTTGCTCATCGATATTGTCATGTTCGCGGCTGACGGCATGCTCAATTTTACGTTTTGCGAGATGCTCGTACAAAATGAACAGAGCTGGGGTCAGAAGCATCGAAAGGGCGATAATCAGTGCTAGCGTTTCCGAAGTGGCTGTAGGTATGACATTGTTTTTCACTGTGCTGCTTAACATTACGAAGCCGAATTCACCGGCCTGTGAAAGACTTAAGATATAAAGCAGCCTGTCGCGGCCCCGGAATCTGAATAGATACGCCAGAATTAACAGTATGCTGGCTTTGATAAACATGACGCCGAGGGTCAGGCCAATAATATCGAAGAAGTTGCCAAACAGGATGTGAAAGTTGATGCCGGCACCGACCGTAATGAAAAATAGGCCCAAAAGCAGACCTTTGAAAGGTTGTATGTCAGACTCTAATTCGTGACGGAATTCAGAGTTGGCCAGTACCACACCGGCCAGAAATGTACCCAGTGCCGGTGACAGGCCAACAAGGGTCATCAAAAGGGCGATGCCCACAACCAGCAGCAGGGCAACTGCGGTGAACATTTCACGCAGACGGCTTTGGGCGATAAAGCGGAATACGGGACGGGTCAGGTACATGCCAGCAAGTATGACGATAGCGACGGCGGCTATTGTTACAATGGTGACCCCCCATCCGGAAAGCCCGGAAACAAAGCTCATCTCATCACTGTAGTTAAGACCTGCTCCGGCCGTATTATATAACCCCTGCATGGCCAGAAGCGGGATAAGGGCCAACATCGGAATGACGGCAATGTCCTGGGTTAGAAGTACTGAAAAAGCTGAACGCCCGCCAAGTGTGTGCATCAGGCCTTTTTCGTTCAGGGTCTGGATAACGATGGCGGTGGACGACAGCGAAAATGCAAGACCGATTGCAAGCGCAACCGTCCAGGGCTGGCCCAAAGCGACTGCGGCTGACGTAATCGCTGCTGTAGTGACAACGACTTGCGTGCCGCCCAGACCGATCAGGCGGGCCCGCATGTTCCAAAGTGCCATTGGCTCTAGTTCCAAGCCGACGAGGAATAACATCATCACCACACCAAATTCGGCGAAATGGCGTAAATCCTGCGCCTCTGATCCGATCAGACCCAGAACCGGGCCGATAAGAATGCCTGCAATAAGATAGCCCAGAACAGAACCCAGACCCAAACGTTTGGCAACCGGAACAGTAATGACTGCTGCGGCCAGATAGATAGTAGCTTGTAGTAAAAAACTGTACATTAGTCGTCCTGTGGCACTGCTTTTGAATACCTATTGAAACATTGATATTTAAAAGTTACTTCGTTTATTATATCTGTTTATCTTTTTATGTTTCCGTATAGTAGCACATAAAGCAGATGAAACGGGATTGTGTTGAGCGTGGACATAATTAGGCAGCAAACGACATCACCTCTGGTGGGAATGCAGATTATTACTGCTGCAGGCGAGTTGTTTAATCACGTGGATGACAACGGCCCAATGTGGGCTGATGACGGCGACCGCGAAGTTCGCTGCGCATTAATTTCTCTATCGGTTTTCAAAGGCCGCCACATATTACGTTGGGCATAACGGGCATGGATAGCTCCAATGCGCAAAACCTTCGGTTTTCGCTGGTGCCCGAAGCGGTGACATCAGAGGGTTTCGAGATTGTTCTGAAAACCTGGAGTGACACGAAGATTGCACGTGCCAGTGTGAACTGGTCCGCGATTGGCCAAGCCGTTCCCAGCTCAGCCATTCGCAGATAGTTTTTACTCACGTAAAATGAATCACGGTTGCTATAAATACAACCTCATATGAAAAAACTAAGCGGCCTCTTTTTCTTCAACAAAGCCTTTGGCCGTGGGCATCATGAGTACCGCATACTTGCGGCCGTCCTCCGGGCAGACATAAGGCTCGCTTATCTGCCTGCAATCATATCCGAACGAACGGAATATTCTTGGGAATGTATGTTGAGATAATCCTATCAGATGCTTCGCACCTAGGGGCTCGGTTTCTTTGATAACCCCGTCAAAGATTAGCGACAGGCAAGCCAGCTTTTCACGCATGCCATTCAGTTCATTTGATACCACTAGCCTGGTGCATTCCCAAACCCGGTCGGTTTCATAATTATCAGTATAAATTTGCGCAGGTATGTTGGGAAGCTTGCCCGAAGCCACATCTTTCAACATATAAGTCGCATCACCCCATTTGGCAGAAGTGGGTGCTGTTCGGGTGCCGCCGACAATTTTACCGTCTTTTATCACCACAGAATAATGAGCAAGCGGATTATCATATTGATCCATCTCTACGTGATCATCATGAACGATATCCCAGTTTAGTTCATCGACAAAATACTTTTTACGTAATGCCAAGTAATCATAGAAAGTAGAGCCGAATTTATGGAAGTTTTTGAAGTCAAAAGTAACAAAGTGCATTGTAATCTCCTTTTTGATTGGAGATTCAATAAAACTTTAAAATTGTACTTTTCGGTATATACTAAAGTATAGGTAGATTAAAAACAGCTAGCTAAAATAGCACTTTTGATTAAATAAGGCCAAATTGCTGTGCAAGTGATGCCGCATGAATGGTGGTTTTAGCCCCGAACTTTCGCCGTGCATTGCTCATACGTTGTTTGACGGCATTTTCACTGATGTTCAGTTCTGCTGCGACCTCTTTGATAATCAGACCGCGTTTTAAAAGTTGTAATGCCTCTATTTCGGCATTTGTAATATTTGTTGGGGGTGCAGCGGCATCGTGAAGGGACTTTATGAACTTGTACAAATGGATTAACTCCGCATCTTCAAATTCGCGGTCTGACCGGCCAAATGTTGCAATACTTCTATTACCTGCATCGGTTTCAGTCTGACAGGAAATGGCGGCTCCAAAGTTTATTCCGTAGCTTTCAGCCATGTGAAATATGTTGTGTGTATCTCGATCTGTAAGCGAGCTCCACCTGCACATACCGGTGTTTTCATAAACCCATTTCATGCACGGGTCATGCATCATAAGGCCTAGTTCGGTATACTTCTGAATCCATTTTGTTGGATATGTGTTGAATGTGTTTGTTGCTGAAACAAACCTGATGCGTAATGAAACCTGCAATCCGGCAGGTGCCAACCACGATATTTCGTCGATTCTATACTTTAAAGTCATCTGAAATGCACAGTAGCGTATAAGCTAATGATTATGATAGTGACAATAATTGTAAAATAAGTACTAATTGCAAGTATAAGTTTAGTATAACAAGTAAAGCGACAGTTTGAATGCAGAAAATGGAAGGGATCAACCATTGGCTGGAAGTCCTTAAAGGTAAATCACCTACAGGATATGCAATCGGTTTGCATATTGAATATAATGCGCCAAAATTACAGTTGGAAACATATCCGGTTGCATGGGTTAATCACTATGAAAAGAATGGTTTCTTTTTAAACGATCCGGTTGTCATGTGGGGCTTTCAAAATAATGGAACGCGCAGATGGAGCGATTTAACGGAAATGGATACAAAGGGTGTATTCACAGATGCGAAATCTTTTGGCCTTAATTATGGATTTGTCGCTTCGGTCGAAGCTAGAGGCAAGCATTCAATAGCCGGATTTTCACGCTCGGACCGAGAATTTTCAGATACTGAGATTAGTGAGATCCGTGAAATCCTGCTAATGCTACACAAAGAAGATATTTCGGCAATCAAGATTTCGGATAATCAAAAAATATTGCTGAATGAACTGGCAAATGGCGGGCGTATTGAAGATGCATCGGCCACTCTTGATATCCCGATTGTGACTGTGAAGTCACGGCTGGCTGCCGTCAAAGACCTACTTGGAACACGCACCAGCGCGGAAGCAGTACAACGGGCTGCAGATTTGGGCTTGTTGAAATAGTTTCCAGTAATTGGGGGGTAAATCAGTTGTAGTTCCGAGCTCTTTTCTATTAATCGTGTAATAGCTGCTCTACGCATGAAATAATCATGATGGTGAATTATGCCAATCCGCCTGCAGAGAGGGAGTCCTGAACCATTGTGACAAATGTGCGGATCAATTTGCCACCGCTTCGTTCTTTCAGGTTTACGACGGCTTCTTCCATTTCAATGGATATCCCTGTAATTTCGATCGGAGTAAGGCCATCTCTGTGCGAAAACTCTTTTTGTGATACAAACCCAACACCCGCTCCTGATCCCACAATTTCCTGCACTGCTTCACGACCCTCTGCTTCAATTGCGGGCGTTAAAGTTACGCCCACAGATGCCGCTGCCATTTCAAGTTTCTGGCGAGTTCTGGACCCAGCTTCGCGTAAAACCAATGGCAACTCTGAAAGCTGCTGAATGGAAAGAGATTTGTGTTTTGCAATTGGGTTGGACTTCGATGTAAATGCAATGATTGGGCATTTACCTAATTTTACCACTTGAATGCTTGGGTGTTCTGGAATGGTCCCTAAAACGCCTATATCGGCGTCGTAAGACAGTAAATCTTGAATAACGTCATGGGAATTCCCAGTTTTTATTTCAATTTTAATCTCTGGGAACCGTTCGCGAAATTTGGCAAGAGTTCCAAGGACGTGATAGGCAGAGTCTGCTTTTATCCTCAGTGTACCCGTAGTGAAAGCCTTGTTCTCAGACAAAAAATCCAATGCCTGACCTTCAACTTCAAACAATCGCTTGGTGATCTCGAATAATTTCTCGCCTTGGCTGGTCAATCCTACCTGTTTTTTTCGCCGGCTGAACAGTAGAACATCATATTCCTCTTCAAGCTTTCTGACCTGATCTGAAATTGCGGGTTGGGTAAGGAAGAGAGCTTCTGCAGCGCGCGAGAAGCCGCCGTTTAGTGCAACAAAATGAAATGCTCGGATTTGGACGTATCGCATTTTTACTCCATAAGTATAGTTTATACATGGATTGAATATAACGATTTGATTTTTTTATACCATAGTGGAAAAAGACATCTGGTTTGATCTGAATAATACTGACGAAAGTCCATCCATAGATGACGCTCCCATTATTTTTTATCCAGCTTGCTGGCGCTACGTTTCTGCTTTTATACGCAGTGCGTATGGTAAGAACGGGGGTCGAGCGGGTATCGGGGCCTAGTCTGCGCCGCCTGCTTGTTGGTGAAAAGAGAGGCAGGGTAGCTTCGGCCCTAACGGGCGTCGGAATTGCAATCTTACTACAAAGTGCAACGGCGACTGCTATCCTTACAGTGGGTTTTGTCTCCAGCGGAATTATGACCTATATCAGCGGATTGGCTATTATACTGGGTGCTGATCTGGGCTCGGCCCTTGTTGTTCAAATCCTAACATTCAAGCTGGATTGGTTGATCCCGATCCTGCTGTCGCTGGGCGGCTGGATGTTTTTGACATTTGACGGTGATCAACGCAGGCAGATCGGCAGAATTCTTTTGGGAATTGCCTTTATTTTGATTTCCCTGGGTATGATTTCCCAGGCGTCGGCCCCGATAAGCAGCAGCACCCTGGTTCCCGTCGTTGCAGGGCTCCTGCAAAAGGAAATAGTCACGGCATTTGTGCTGGGCGTTATATTTGCCTTTATCATGCACTCTAGCGTTGCCGCCATTTTGCTGTGTGTGGCATTGGCAATCGAAAATGTGATTTCTATAAATGTAGGTGTCGCAATAGTTCTTGGGGCCAATCTGGGTGGCGCATTGTTACCGATTTGGCTGACACGTAATGTGGAGCGCGAAAACCGGCGCATCGTTTTTGCAAATGTTGTTATTCGCGGGCTGGGAGCGGTGGTGGGGCTGGCTTTGCTGATGACCTTTCCGCAGCTCATTGAGAACCGCACCAGCCAACCAGGCCAAATACTTGTAACGGCCCATCTTGTTTTCAACGGTGCGGTTCTTACTTTGGGTCTTTGTGTTCTAGGGTTGTCCGAAAAATTGACGACCCAACTTCTGCCCGAAACCCCAAGTGCAGGAATTGGCGATAACCTACTACCACGCTCGGCACTAGATACATCTGTAATTGGAACACCAAGCCTAGCACTTGCCTGCATTACGCGTGAAGCTTTGCGAATGGGTGGAATGGTACAGGCGATGGTTATTCCTGCATTGGGTGAGTTTTCTACGGAAAATGAAAAACAAAGACACAATATTGAAGCTTTGGAAGTTGAGGTAAATAAGGCCTTTGATGACATTCGAAGGTATACTGCCAAGATGAGCCAGGCCGAATTATCAAAAAAGGAAGCGAAACAGGCGCGAGAGCTGGCAGATTTTTCGATTAACCTTGAAGCTGCAGGAGACCGGGTGGTAAAAATTTTGCTTCCTCTTGCGCATGAAAAGTTAAATAAACACCTTAGGTTTTCCAATAACGGTTGGAGTGAGTTAACCAAGTTACATTTGAAAATTGTGTCCAATATCCAGTTAGCCCTGAACGTCCTGATTTCCGAGGACATTGAGTCTGCTCGTATTTTGGTGGAAGAGAAAAACAACCTTTCGAGGGTCATTAGAAATAGCAGGAAACGCCATTTAAAAAGGCTTAGTTCTGGTGAAGAAATGAGTTTCGATACCAGCGATATCCACTTGGAAGTTTTGAATGCGCTAAAGGATATAAACTCTCTGTTTGCGTCAGTGGCCTATCCGACCCTGTATCGGAATAACGAAATGTTGGAAACGAAACTGATAGATCGCATTGAAGTTAACGGTAAGTGAAAATAATATATTTCAACGATTTTACAAATAATATAGTCCTCTTCAAGAATGTATAATTACATGCCTCGTAACGTTGTTATTATGGGTCGGAATATTAACATATTAGTTCAGCTTATACATTAATAAGAATAATAGATTTTGTTGTTACAGGAATGTCATAATATGTTAAGTTCATAACGAAAGTGGGACTCGCCCACCCGTTATCATAACCAGGGAGAAAATTATGATTAAGACGAAAAAATTACTTTTGTCGTCGTTGCTAGCACTCAGTGTTGCCAGTGGCGCGCTGGCCGAAGAACTAACTGTCTATACTGCGGTTGAAGCGGAAGACTTGAAGCGCTATGCGGAAATGTTCAATGCAGATCACCCAGATATCAAAATCAACTGGGTACGCGATTCAACCGGCGTGATCACCGCGAAACTTTTGGCGGAAAAAGACAATCCGCAGGCTGATGTGATTTGGGGATTAGCTGCAACATCGTTGTTGCTGTTCAAATCAGAAGGCATGCTGGAAGCATATAAACCGGCTGGTGTTGAGAACCTCGACCCAAAATTTGTCGACAAAAGCACGCCACCTTCATGGGTTGGGATGGATGCATGGGTTGCATCAGTCTGCTACAACACGGTTGAATCAGAAAAAGCGGGTTTACCTGTCCCAACAAGCTGGAAAGATCTGCTTGACCCGGTTTATGAAGGTCACCTGATCATGCCAAACCCGAACTCTTCAGGAACGGGCTTCTTGGATGTTTCAAGCTGGCTGCAGATCTTCGGTGAAGATGGCGGCTGGGAGTATATGGACGGCTTGCATAAGAATATTGCGCGCTATACCCATTCAGGTTCTGCGCCGTGTAAGCTTGCAGCATCTGGAGAAATTCCAATCGGTATTTCCTTTGCATTCCGCGGGGCGAAATCCAAAGCAGCCGGCGCACCACTTGAAATTATCGTACCATCAGAAGGCGTTGGTTGGGATATGGAAGCCACAGCAATTGTTGCTGGCACTGACAGTATCGATGCCGCGAAAACTCTGGTAGACTGGTCCATCACTAAAGGTGCCAACGAGATGTATAACGTAGGTTATGCAGTTGTTGCCTACCCGGGTGTTGCAAAACCAGTTGAGCATTTCCCAGAAGGCTTAACCGAAGCAATGATCGATAATGATTTTGAATTTGCGGCTAACAATCGTGCAGCTATCCTAGAAAAATGGCAAGCTCAATATGACGGTAAATCAGATCCTAAAGACTGATAACTACCAAAAAGAGTTCGGCATTATTTGCCGAACTCACATTATCTGACAAGAACTTCCAAGTTAACTAAAGGCGCGATAAGAATCTGCGCTATGCTGCTATAGTGGGTAAATGATGAACACTTATTTAAAAATACGAGATCTCTGGAAATCTTTTGGTGTATTTGTAGCACTACGGGATATTTCACTTGATGTGATAGAAGGTGAGTTTCTGTGTTTCTTAGGCCCATCTGGTTGCGGAAAAACAACGCTTTTACGTGCGATTGCGGGTTTGGATATACAAACCTCGGGATCGGTCTTTCAAGACGGAAAAGACGTGTCGAACCTTCCAGCTGCGGAACGAGATTTCGGGATTGTGTTCCAGTCTTATGCGCTATTTCCTAATTTGACCGTCAAAGAAAATATTGCTTTTGGTTTAGAGAATGCGGGTAAGGATAAAAAAACAACGACGGAACGAGTAACAGAACTTCTGAACTTGGTTGGTTTGTTGGATCAGGTCGACAAATATCCGGCACAACTGTCCGGTGGCCAACAACAGCGTATCGCCCTAGCGCGCGCGATTGCGACCTCTCCGGGATTGCTTTTGCTGGATGAGCCATTGTCTGCGCTTGATGCCAAAGTTCGTGTCCACCTGCGCCATGAAATGAAAGAGCTGCAAAGAAAACTCAGTGTTACTACAGTCATGGTGACCCATGACCAAGAAGAAGCGTTGTCCATGGCCGACCGCATCGTGGTGATGAACCATGGGGTCATCGAACAAGTTGGAACGCCTACGGAAATTTATACCAGCCCTGCATCACTGTTTGTGGCGGATTTCATCGGTGAAACAAATAAGTTGCCAGCAAACACCATTGAAAATGGCAAAGTTAAAGTAGGCAGCAAAACACTATTGTGCGATACCACTGGCTTTGCATCCGGTGCTACTGCAACTTTGGTGTTTCGGCCCGAAGATGTCGTACCACACGGGGATGGGGCCAGATCTCCTGGTGCACCTGATATAATTTATACTCCGGAAAACACCTTTGAGGTTACCATCGAGGAAATGGAGTTTCTGGGCTCTTTTTGGCGCACCAGTCTTCGCGATCAGGGCTTGGGTAATCTTGAATTGATAGCGGATTTTTCAATCAATGCTGTGCGCCGGTTGGCACTGGCAACAGGCGGGAAGTTGACCATTGAAATTCCACCCGAAAACCTCAAAGTTTTCGCAAGTGCCAAGGAAGCATCGACATGAGCGTGGCAGAATTAGTTCCCGGACCAAAAATTCGTGAAAAAGTTAGTCGCGATTCAATGGTACAACGCGGCTTTATGTTGGTTATCGCACTTTACCTAGTGATCACACTTGCCTTTCCTTTATATGCGATGCTGTCAAAAGCATTTTCAACCTATCAGTTCAACCTTGATCAGTTCAGCATACAGGTCAGTGATGAAAGCGGAAATTTCAACACCCCCGCGATGACTATGCGCGCGTTGAATGAGCAGGTGGGTGCATTTGACAGCGGCGATCTCGCGGCGAAAAGTGGCAGCAGACTTGCCCCCACAAAGCTCTTCCCCGATTTCAGTTTCAAAAGCCCAGTGCTTTACCGGATTTCCGGCAATGATGAAACTGCGGTCTTTTTGGTGGGATCGGAACGGCATGCCGGAACCGAAGTGGTCGAGGTGGATAGCAATAATTTCAGACGGGTTGTCATACGGCCTGGCAAGGGTTCGGGTTTATCGAATTTCACACGGTATTTTTCCACACCTGCATTGTTCAGGTCCATTGGAAATTCGGTTTTCATTGCAGTTCTATCGACGATAATTACCGTATCTCTGGCATTCTGGTTTGCCTATGCGCTCAGCCGCAGTTGTATGAAATACAAAGGGTTTTTCAGGCTCGTTGCAATGGCCCCGATTTTGGTGCCTTCGCTGTTACCCGGGATTGCATTAATCTATCTGTTCGGCAATCAGGGCATCTTGAAAGCCTTCTTACTGGGGCACAGCATTTACGGCCCCATTGGGATTGTAGTGGGTTCGGTATTTTTTACCTTCCCGCATGCAATGCTGATAATCGGTACGGCCTTGTCGATATCGGATGGACGGCTTTATGAGGCGGCAACAGCGTTGCGCGCCAGCAAATGGCGCACTTTCTGGACGGTAACGATTCCCAGTGCGCGATATGGTCTGATTTCGGCGGCTTTTGTTGTTTTCAATCTGGTGATAACAGATTTCGGTTTGCCGAAAGTGATCGGGGGTCAATTCAATGTGTTGGCGGTGGACATTTACAAACAGGTGATCGGGCAGCAAAACTTTGAAATGGGCGCGGTTGTTTCGGTTGTGCTTCTCTTGCCTGCCATCCTTGCCTTCGCTATTGATCGTTATAATCAGAAAAAGCAGGTGGCCGGTATATCTGCCCGCTCCATTGTGTTTGAACCAAAACCGAACGCAAAGGCTGATACGGGCTGGCTTATCTACTGTAGTTTCGTCGCTGTTTTTATATTAGGCATCATCGGCATCTGTCAGTATGCGGCCTTGGTCAAATTCTGGCCTTACGATCTAAGCCTGTCATTGAATAACTACGCCTTTGACAAAATGGATGGCGGTGGTTGGGCAGCTTACAGCAACTCTATCAAGCTTGGCCTGTTGACCGCATTTTTTGGGACAATCGTTGTGTTCATGGGTGCCTATGTGGTTGAGAAAACCAAAGACTTCCACAAAAGTCGCGCCTTGTTCCAGATGCTGGCAATGTTGCCGATGGCGATCCCCGGGATGGTTCTGGGTCTTGCCTATATCTTTTTCTTCAATAACCCTGCCAACCCGCTGAACTTCATTTATGGCACGATGGCGATACTTGTGGTGTCAGCGGTGACACACTTTTATACAGTATCCCACCTGACGGCACTCACTGCGCTGAAACAGATGGATCCGGAATTTGAAAGCGTTGCAGCATCCTTGAAACAACCATTCTTCAAGTTGTTTGGACGCGTTACTGTGCCGGTTTGTATGCCAGCAATTTTGAACATCTCGATTTATCTGTTTGTGAACGCCATGACGACAGTGTCGGCGGTTGTATTTCTCTATTCAACAGACACGGCTTTGGCGTCAGTCGCAGTTCTTAACATGGATGATGCGGGTGACATTGCTCCCGCCGCAGCTATGGGCATGATGATCTTCTACACCAATGCAGGTGCACGGCTATTACACCTGTTTGGGTCGCGCATGATCCTGAAACGCTCGAATGCTTGGCGAACTCAGTAGTTGTAATCTGTCTGGCATTAGCGCCTATGGGGCTAAATAGTCATATTTGATTGCGGGTTTTATAATCACAGGGGCGGCTCCCGTGACCAAACTTAGGTCGCCCCTGTATCTTCTTATATTTTATTGTATTTTACAATTTACCGACAATAGCAGCGACTTCTTGATCTCATTTCGTTCCACTACTTCACCAACTATACAATATTGATTCGGATATAATTAAACAAAACGAAAGCAATGGTAATCAATGGCGTTGTCGTAATTATCCATAAGGTTAAGGCGTTTCCTTAATCAAAACAGTTCAGACAATTTTGGGGAAAGTTATCAGTGGTAGTCCCTAGGGGAGTTGAACCCCTCTTTCCTGGTTGAAAACCAGATGTCCTAACCGATAGACGAAGGGACCACTCACTGTGATGCGGTGTTTAGTGCGAAGTTTCGCGACTGGCAAGAGGATTTTGATGTAGAAGTGAAAGTTTTCTACAAAGCCTCGGCCACATCCTCTAACCGTAATTTTACCCGCCTGCGCCCGCCCCAATCGTCAATTTCCAACCGTCCTGCGCAATGGAATAACCGTCCATTGTGGTTTTCCAGTAATGTCCCCATCGGTCCATCATAAGCACGAAAGCATATTGCGTCTATCCTGCTACCGTTTTCGCCCTGCAAGGTTAGTCGCAAATGCGACTCGCCTGCGCGTTTTGCAAATACGATGCGCTGGGCAGGCAGCGCAAAGCGCGGCGCGGGGGCGCCTGCGCCAAACGGTCCTGCAGTTTCCAGTTGTTCGATCAGTTCGGGTGTGATGGCAGAGGGCGCAATGGCGCCGTCCAGTAACAGGTCTTTGGGGCCAATATCCCCTGCGCCCTGCTTTTCAAGAAGTTCCGACAGGCGTTCCATTGCAGCTTCCAAATTTTCAGTGGCTACGGTCAGGCCTGCGGCCATGGTATGACCGCCGCCTTTCAGCAACACGCCTTCGCGTGTGCATGTGGCTACGGCTGATCCCAGATCAATGCCTGTGACCGAACGGCCCGAGCCTTTGCCTTCATCCCCGTCCAGGCCTATGACAATTGCAGGCCGGTTGCAGGCCTCTTTCAGGCGGGATGCTACGATGCCGACGACGCCCGGGTGCCAGCCATTCCCTGCAGCCCAGATCAGCGGTCTGTCAAAGCCGCGCTCTTCAGCCTGCTCCATGGCTTGCAGTTGCACATGCGCTTCAATTTCACGCCGTTCGTCGTTCAACTGGTTAAGTCGATCAGCAATAGAACGGGCCTCATCCATATTCGTCGTAGACAAAAGCCGTGCGCCAAGATCAGCTTTGCCGACACGCCCGCCTGCATTGATGCGCGGGCCCAGCAAAAAGCCAAGATGATAGGCGGTGGGGGCAGAGCTCATTTTGGCGGCATCGGCAAGAGCGACAAGGCCCGGACGTTGGCGCGCACCCATGATGGCAAGGCCTTGACGCACCAATGCGCGGTTAAAACCGATCAGGGGTGCTACATCGGCCACTGTACCCAATGCGGCAAGGTCAAGAGCGTTCATCAGGTTTGGAATAGATTTACCTGCCGCTTTGAAAATACGGTTACAAGCCGCAAGAGTAAGAAACACCACGCCTGCAGCACAAAGATAACCGTACTCGGTGTTTTCATCCTGCCGGTTTGGATTTACAACTGCCAATGCGTCTGGCAGGGTTTCACCACCCATATGGTGATCAAGTACGATAACATCAGTGCCTTTGATCGCGTTGATGGGATCATGTGACAAGGTTCCGCAATCGACACAGATTATCAGGTCGTGATCGCGGGCCAGCATTTGCATGGCCGCATCATTGGGCCCATACCCTTCGTCTATGCGGTCAGGCACATAAAGTGTAGCGGCGGTATTGAAATCACGCAGCCATGTGACCAACAAAGCCGCAGAGGTGGCACCATCAACATCGTAATCGGCAAAGATCGCTATTTTATGTTTTCTATCAATAGCCTGTGTGATGCGCTCAGCGGCTTTATCCATATCTTTCAAGATGGAAGGATTGGGCATCAGATCGCGCAAAGACGGTGTTAAAAAGGCTTGCGCTTCTTCTGTTGGCACGCCGCGACGGGCGAGCGTTCTTGCGACGATTTCCGGCAAGCCTGTCTGTTGTGCAATCGCTTGTGCATGACGGTCTTGGGCTGCATTTAGCCCGACCCACCTGCGGCCCGAAGCAGAAGTCTCAACCCCGAGGAATGCTGTGTCAGGCATCTACAATACTAAGCATCAACGGGGCTTGGGTCGTGACATTCAATCCGGCAATACTCGCAAAGGCTGTTTCAACTGCATCGCGTTTGGTTGGATGGGTGACGATCATCACAGGTGCGGATATATCGTCATGGCTGAACTGGCGCATACGGTCTATGGAGACACCCGCATCTGCCAAAGCGGTAGAGATTTGCGCCATAACACCGGGGACGTCTTTTAAATTCAAGCGCAATGAGAAGGCTGATGCGTTGCTGGCTTTCGCCGCTTTTGCGGGTTTCAGCGTATTGGCAGGCTGACCAAACACGGGTAGTTTCAGTCCACGCGCAATATCCATCACATCGCCCATTACCGCACTTGCGGTCGGGCCTTCGCCGGCTCCTGCGCCGCGCAGCACGACCTGACCGACTGCATCGCCTTCTACGACAATCATATTCGTGCCACCCTCAAGCTGCGCCAAGGGTGAGCTGGCAGGAACTAGCGAGGGCCGCATGGACTGTTCCAGCCCGGCATCTGTCATTTGGGTTACCCCCAACAGCTTGATGCGGAACCCCATATCACGCGCGTGATCAATGTCCTGAATTGTGATCTGTCCGATACCTTCCAAATCAGCACCTGCGAAATTCACCTGAGTGCCAAAGGCAATAGAGGATAGCAGCACCAGTTTGTGAGCGGCATCAATACCCCCTACATCCAGATTGGGGTCCGCTTCCAGAAAACCCAAATTATCAGCTTCCTTAAAGACTTCTTCATAGGACAACCCAGCACTTTCCATCCGTGTCAGAATGTAGTTACAAGTGCCATTCATCACACCCATAATGCGGTTGATCTTATTGGCGGCAAGGCCTTCTGTCAGAGTCTTGATAATAGGAATGCCGCCTGCAACCGCCGCTTCAAACCGTAGATTTATGCCAGAGGCTTCGGCCGCCAGGGCGAGTTCCTGGCCGTGAAGGGCCAGCATCGCCTTATTTGCAGTCACAACATGTTTACCTGTGGCAATAGCGGCTTCAACAGCTGCTTTTGCCGGACCATTATCCCCTCCGATGAGCTCGACAAACACATCGACATCGTCGCGCTTGGCAAGGTCCGCCGGATCGTCTTCCCATGCATAGCCCGACACATCGACACCGCGGTCTTTTGCCTTTGAGCGTGCGGATATTGCCGATATACTGATGGGACGACCAGAGCGTGCCTCTAGCATGGCAGCATGTTCCTGTACGATTTTGATTGCACCAACACCGACTGTGCCCAGCCCTGCAATCCCAAGCCTTAATGCGTTTGACATGAATTAGTTGCTCCGATTATTTGTGATATTTGTTAGCGTAACAACCCGATAGGGGCAATGCGTTAGATAGCCAAACGTTTCAGGCGTTCAACTTCTTTAATTGTGTCTTCAACATCAACATCGGCCGCATTTTCCAAATCTTCCGTAGAAGTAAGTTCCGGCCACTCCTTATCAGGTGTGTAGACGGGATATTCAAACTGGGGCACAGCATCTTTTACACTGCAAGCCGCAAGAGAGGTTGCAGTAAAAATAAGAGTAAAGTACATTTTAAAGCGGTTGTTCATATTTTCCGGCACCATTGATGATATTCTTGTAGCGACCTGTAAAAAGCCACGCAAGCAGTAGATGCATATAAGCAGAAGCTATTCGCGCGGAAATATTTTGGCGGGCAGGTGCAGGGTAGAAATCAGCCATTCGTAAAAATCGCAAAGCGGAGCGTATATGCTGGAGTGTAGCTTTGAGCTAACAGTGCGGATTACAGCCGTGCTGATCACGGCCACGGCAAGGGCACCTATCATATCGAACGGAAAGTGAATGCCTAGGTAGACCCGCGCCCATGCCACCGACAGGGCCAGACCAAAGACCACGATGCCCCAAGTGCGGCTGACTGTTTGCGCCATGAGTGGTAGTGCCACAGAGAACAGTAGTGTGGCGTGATCACTGGGAAAAGAGCTATCGGTTGCGTGTTCCATGAATTTCTGCCCAAGCCCAGCTTCAAACGGGCGCGGATGATACCAAATAACCCCGATGACCCAACTGATTATAAGTGCAAGAATGGCTGTGAATATAACATCAATAAGCGCAAATCTGAAAGATACTGATTTGCGTATCCACGCAAACATCATCCAAAGGGCAACACCAAACACTAATTTATCGGCTAGGAACACAGCAAGGGATATAGTTTGTATGGATGCTTCAGGTGCCGCATTTATCAGCGTAAACAGTGCATAGTTCAGATTTTCCAGTGACATAAACATGCGCCCTTCATAGCGGTCACAAAAAAACCGCGCAAGGTGTCTACCTTGCGCGGTTGTCGCATTCTTGTAGTGTTGCCTTACAGCAGGTCGTAAATCGGGAACCGTGCGCAAAGTGCTTCGGCTTTGGCTTTCACTGCTGCTTCTACCGCGCCGTTACCATCTTCACCGTTGGCGGCTATACCGTCAATCACTTCGATGATCATATCGGCGATATCGCGAAATTCGGCTTCACCAAAACCGCGTGTTGTACCGGCAGGGGTGCCAAGGCGCAGACCTGATGTGACCATTGGTTTTTCAGGGTCAAACGGGATGCCGTTTTTGTTACAAGTGATGTGGGCACGACCCAAAGCCTTGTCGGCCACGTTGCCTTTCACGCCTTTGGGACGCAAATCAACCAGCATCAGGTGAGTGTCAGTACCCCCAGATACGATATCAAGACCGCCCTTCATCAACTGATCAGCCAAGGCCACAGCATTAGCGCGAACCTGTTTTTGATAGGTTTTGAACTCGGGGCGCAAAGCTTCACCAAACGCCACGGCTTTGGCTGCGATCACATGCATCAGCGGGCCGCCTTGAATGCCGGGAAAAATTGCTGAATTAACTTTCTTCGCAATCGCTTCGTCATTGGTCAGGATCATGCCACCACGTGGGCCGCGCAAGGTTTTATGCGTGGTTGTGGTTGCAACATCTGCATATGGGAACGGGCTGGGGTGTTCACCTGCAGCTACAAGACCGGCAAAGTGGGCCATATCGACGTGCAAAATAGCGCCTACACTGTCGGCAATTTCGCGAAACTTGGCGAAATCAATTTGACGTGGGATAGCAGAGCCGCCAGCAATGATCATTTTGGGCTGATGTTCTTTGGCCAGTGCCGCGATCTCATCATAATCTATCAGATTGTCTTGTTTGCGCACGCCGTATTGAACCGCATTAAACCATTTGCCGGATTGGTTTGGGGCCGCACCGTGGGTCAAGTGACCGCCAGAGGCAAGGTTCATGCCTAAAATGGTATCGCCCGGCTTGATCAGGGCCTGCATCACACCTTGGTTTGCTTGTGAACCGGAATTGGGTTGCACATTGGCAAACTCACAACCAAATAGCTGTTTGGCGCGATCAATCGCCAGATTTTCAGCCACATCCACATATTGGCATCCGCCATAATAACGCCGTCCTGGATAACCTTCGGCATATTTGTTGGTCATCACCGAGCCTTGGGCCTGCATTACGGCGCGTGACACAATGTTTTCTGAGGCAATCAGTTCGATCTCATCGCGCTGGCGGCCTAATTCATCCGTAATCGCACCGAATATTTCAGGATCGCGGGAAGAGAGCTCTTCAGTGAAAAATCCTGCGTCACGTGTTGTTGTCATAGCGGTTGCTCCTAAAAGTCGTCTAAATCTGGGACTGTCCTATTCGAAAGTATTTGTTTATGTAAGGTGTAATGCGACACGCGCGGCATCATGTACGGCGTATATCTTGCTAAGCGCGCAAAAGAAGGGTTGGATGGCACATGAGCAGCAAAAAATTGGGTTTTGTGGCGTCTAATGCCGATCAGGCCAAAGAATCACTAGACATTTTAACTGCGAAATATGGCAATGTTTCATTGCAAGACGCTGATGTCATTGTGGCCTTGGGCGGGGATGGTCTGATGTTGGAAACACTGCATGATACACAACATCTTTCAACACCTGTCTATGGTATGAATCGCGGCTCGGTCGGTTTTTTGATGAATGCTTTTACCCAAGATGATCTGTTGGCGCGGTTGGCTGAAGCGGAAGAGGCAGTGATTCATCCGCTGAAAATGCAAGCACATTGTGTGAACGGCCGCAATATTGAAGCTCTTGCTATCAATGAAGTTTCTTTGCTACGCCAAGGCAGACAAGCTGCAAAATTACGTATTTCGGTAGATGGTCGTGAACGGATGACCGAACTCGTGTGTGACGGTGCATTGGTCTCGACACCTGCGGGTTCAACGGCGTATAATTATTCTGCACACGGACCTATTTTACCTATTGGTGCTGATATTTTGGCGTTAACGGCAGTGGCTGCTTTTCGCCCGCGTCGTTGGCGCGGGGCCTTGTTGCCGATGTCGGCAAAGGTGCGTTTTGATGTGCTTGAAGCGGATAAACGGCCAGTTTCGGCTGTCGCTGATGGAAAAGAGGCGTTGAATGTTGTGTGGGTTGAAATTTTCAATGAGCCAAATGTATCGCACCGTATATTATTCGACCCCGGGCATGGGCTGGAAGAGCGGTTGATACGGGAACAATTTGTTTAAGGTAGATATATGGCACTGACAATTAGACAACAAGCCAGTTACTGGGGCATCGGTGTGGCGATATTCTTGCTGGCCCTTTGGGGGCTTGGAAATGTGATATTGCCATTTGTTACAGGTATGGCGATTGCCTATTTTATGGATCCCATCGCGGATCGTTTGGAAAGAATGGGGCTTAGCCGCGCGATGGCGACTGTGTTAATTACATTTGTTGCCTTGATACTTGCAATATTATTGATGATTTTACTGGTGCCGCTGTTGGTCGAACAACTTGTGGCTTTGGTGAAAGCAACACCGTCATATTTTATCCAGCTGCAAAATTTCCTGGCTGAACGCTATCCGGAACTTCTGGATGAAAGTTCGTCGGTTAATCATGCGTTGCAATCTTTTGGCGAAACGATGCAAGGCAAAGCCGGAGCGTTTGTAAATGCCATTCTTGCATCGGCATTTTCCATTATTGATGCTGTGATTTTCATCGTCGTAGCACCTGTCGTGGCATTTTATATGCTGCTGGATTGGGATCGAATGATTGCGGTGATTGACAGCTGGTTGCCGCGTGATCATCTTGATACATTACGCGGATTGGCCCGTGATGTGGATACAGTTCTGGCGGGATTTGTGCGTGGACAGTTTTCGGTTTGCATGATCTTGGGCACGTTCTATGCAATCACGTTGATGCTGGTTGGGTTGGAATTCGGTCTGATCGTTGGCCTGATAGCTGGATTGTTGACTTTTATCCCATACGTAGGTTCTTTAATCGGCGGTTTTTTGGCGATTGGTCTTGCATTATTTCAATTTTGGGGGGCGCCGATATGGATTGCCGTTGTCGCGATTATCTTTGTGACCGGACAAATGGTTGAGGGCAATTTTCTGACTCCTAAACTGGTAGGCGGCTCAATCGGACTGCACCCAGTTTGGCTGATGTTTGCCTTATCTGCTTTCGGAAGCCTTATGGGGTTTGCGGGCATGTTGGTGGCGGTTCCGGTTGCTGCTTGTCTGGGTGTTTTCTTCCGTTTCGGTATAGGGCAATATTTGCAGGGTAAGCTTTATAAAGGTACGCAACATGTTAAGACCCAATCGAAGACTAAATCCAAAGCAAAGTAATTAAGATGTCCGAACAATTAATTTTTGATCTGCCGCCGAAGACCGCCTTTGGCCGTGAGGATTTTTTTGTTTCCCCATCAAATGATGTGGCGGTTCGAACTATTGAAGATTGGCAAAACTGGCCATTGGGAAAATTGGTTTTATGTGGCCCCAAAGGATCGGGAAAATCACATTTGGCAAATATTTGGGCCGAAGATGCGGGGGCTATTGTGGTCAATGCCAAAGTTCTTGCCTATGAACGGCTTGAAACCTTGGCTGAGCAACCTGTCGTTGTTGAGGACGTTGATTTACTGGCACAAAATGAACATGGGGAAGCAGCCCTGTTCCATTTACACAATCTGATGCAAGAGGCCCAACATCCGATCTTGATTACAGGTGTGGATAGTATAGCTTCATGGACTATTAACCTGCCAGATCTTGCAAGCCGTTTGTCAGGAACACAACTTGTCAATTTAACAGCACCTGATGATGCGCTACTATCCGTATTACTGATCAAATTGTTTTCCGACAGGCAGCTTATGCTTGAGCCATCTTTGATCGGGTACATCGTTAAACGCATGGATCGTTCATTTGCTTTTGCGGGCGAATTGGCGCGGGCAGTGGACAGGGCCTCTTTAAAAGGGCAAAAACCTGTCACCAAGCGTTTGGTTGGGCGGGTTATAGAAGAATTATTGGCGCGGGACAATTAGATGGTAGATGCAGACTTTTTAAATAAGACTTCGGTTTCACTGTCTGCGTTGAATCTTGGAAACTGCGATGGGCCAGACAGATTTCTCAATCGTGAATTGTCATGGTTGACCTTTAATACGCGTGTATTAGAGGTTTCCGAAGATGATACAATGCCACTATTGGAACGTCTGCGGATGTTATCGATTTCGGCTAAAAACCTTGATGAGTTTTTTGTCGTCAGGGTCGCTGGCATCGAACGTTTGGTGCATTCCGAAAACTTCAAGCGCACGCTTGATGGACGCACCCCTGAACAGCAGCTGGTTGAATTTGCCGATGTTATTGACGCGATGATGCAACGGCAACAAACAAGTTGGCGTGATTTAGAAGCAACGTTGGTAGCAAACGGTATTGAACGGGTAAGGCCAACCGATCTATCAGATGCTGAGCGTGATTGGCTTGAGAAGAAATACCTGGACAGCGTCTTGCCGTTGCTACGGCCAATGCGGGTTGATGCTAAGCACCCATTCCCGTTTGTGCCAAACGCCACGCTGACTATGGCATATAGATTAATGCGCCCCAAGGCGACTGAGCCTATAGATGTGCTGTTGCCTGTGCCAATTCACGTCAAAGCGGCTTACATGCTGGAACCGTTTGAAGATAGTAAAACACGCTTTATTCTAATCGAGGATATTCTGGACATGTTTTTGGAAATGCTGTTTCCGAAATGTGCGGTATTGGAGCATTGCGTATTTCGGTTGCTGCGTGACAGTAATATTGAAATTCATGAAGATGCAGATGATCTGTTCGGGGAGTTTGAAACAGCATTGCAGCAAAGATCACGCGGTGGGGTGATCAGGTTGTTTATGTCTGACAATAAAGCTACTAAGCTGCGTAAAGTGGTGCAAAACGGCTGCGGCACAAGCGAAGACGCCATAGTGACTGTAAACGGTGTTTTGAATCTGGCGGATTACTCTGATTTTATTACAAAGCGTCATCCGGATTTATTATGGGCAGACTATAAGCCACGCCAACCGGAACGTGTGCGTGATTTCAGGGGGGATATTTTTGCCGCTATCAGGCAAAAAGACATGCTGCTGCACCATCCTTACGAATCTTTTGATATTGTGATCGATTTTCTGCGCCAGGCGGCACGTGACCCTTATGTTCTGGCGATCAAGCAAACCGTGTACCGTACAACGTTTGAATCTCCGATTGTCGAAGCTTTGATAGAAGCGGCGCGCGCTGGTAAAAATGTTACTGCAATGGTTGAACTGAAGGCACGCTTTGATGAAGCGGCTAATATGCGCCAGTCGCAACTATTGGAACAGGCCGGCGTGCAGGTGGTTTACGGGGTGCCTAATTTAAAAACGCATGCGAAAGCGTCTACTGTTTTACGCCAGGAAGGTGATGATCTTATTGCGTACAACCATGTTGGAACCGGGAATTACCACCCATTAAATGCAAAAGTATATACTGATCTGTCTTTGTTTACATGCAGTAAATCTATTGCCCGGGACGCAACCAAGTTTTTCAACTATGTCTCGGGTGGAATTGAGCCGCGTGGATTGGAAAACTTATCGATCTCACCGGGCACGCTAAAACAAAAATTGATTAAACGGATCGAAAGGGAAGCAAGGTTTGGCGCTGATGGTTGTATATGGGCCAAGATGAATTCTTTGGTCGAAGATGAAATTATTGATGCACTTTACGCGGCTTCGCAGGCGGGTGCGAAAATTGATCTGGTTATTCGCGGGATATGCGCCTTGCGACCCGGGGTAAAGGGCCTGTCAGAAAATATTCGGGTGAAATCCATTGTGGGGCGGTACTTGGAACACGCGCGCATAGTTTGTTTCGGCAATGGGTACGGACTTCCTTCGGCGAAAGCGCGCACGTTTCTAGGCTCGGCTGATTGGATGTACCGCAATATGAATAAAAGGGTCGAATCTATGGTCGAGATTACCAATAAAACTGTTCATGCCCAGATCATGAGTCAGGTCATGGCCGCCAATCTGGCGGATCAACGTAACTCATGGGTGCTGCAAGCGGATGGCACCTATCTGAAGAACGATGCCGGTGGTGAACGGCAATTTGATTGCCATCGCTTCTTTATGGAGCATCCGTCCCTTTCAGGGCGCGGTTCCGTTGGTGCCAAGGATGTACCGGAATTGGCACATGGTTATGATAGCTGAGCCTAAGATGGCCGCCGTGATCGATGTAGGGTCTAACTCGGTACGGTTGGTGGTCTATTTTGGTGCCTTGCGCGCACCATTGCAGTTCTTCAATGAAAAAGTGGTGTGCGGATTGGGGCGCGGATTGGCTGAAACCGGGGTTTTGCACAAAGCAGGCCGTAAACGCGCGCTTGCGGCCATCAGGCGGTTTGTTGGTATAGCGGAACGCATGGGGGCCACCCAAATTTATTCGGTAGCAACCGCTGCGGTCAGAAATGCACGTGACGGAGCGGGTTTTTGTGACGAAGTTCTGTTGGAAACCAACCTGAAATTACGGGTGGTTACAGGGATCGAAGAGGGCGCTTTATCTGCACAAGGTATATTCTATTGCAGATCTGAGGCCCAAGGTCTGGTTTGCGATATGGGTGGCTCTTCAATGGAATTGGCGCATATCGAAGAGGGTAAAGTTCAATTATCCAAAACATCCAGTTTGGGCCCGCTGCAGTTTCAGAACTTTGAAGGGGGCGGTGATGCGCTTTCTGCAGAAATTGAGGATCAACTGAAAGGCTTAACCAAAGATTTCAAACCGCAAGATACGCTCTATATGATCGGTGGCACAATTCGCGCGATTGCTAGCCTTGATATGGCTCTAAAGGCATATCCGCTAGATGTATTAAACGAATACTGTTTGCCAGCGAAGGATTTCAGCGGGCTGTTGCGCTGGATACTTAGCACAAGCTCGGAAGAAATTGCGGCAAAAGGGGTCGTACCATCTGATCGTTTGACATATTTGCCTGTCGTGGCGCAGGTATTGCTGGGTTTGCTCGATAAAATGAAACCGAAACGGATTGTCATTTCATCCTTTGGTATACGTGAAGGTGTCTTATATGAAAATATGCCCGTGCGGATACAAAAACGCGACCCTTTGATCGAGGCATGTCAGTATCTTGAGGCTTCCAATGCGCGTTTCAAAGACTTTGGAACAACATTATATGCTTGGGTTTTACCACTGTTTTCGGCTCAAGATCAGAAGCGCAAACGCATAATATGGGCTGCGTGTTTATTGCATGATGTTACATGGGCTGCACATCCAAGTTATCGCGCTGAGGCAAGTTTTGAATACGCAACAAGGTCTAATCTGGCCGGCTTGGATCATCAGGACCGTATTTTTCTGGCTGTGGCATTGATCCACCGATATAAAAATAAACCCCGGGTCGATAAATTGGATGAGTTGAATGATTTGTTGTCGGATACAGATCAAACACAAGCCGAGGTTTTGGGCCGTGCCATGCGGTTGGGCGCAATGCTCGGAGGGCCGGATGTGGCGCATATGGGGCAATTACGTGTTAAGGGTGATTATTTGGAATTAGTGCTTGATGAACAAAGTGCCGGTCTGATGGGCGAAGTTGTAGAGCAGCGATTGCTGTCACTGGCCAAAGCCATTGGCAAGGTCGCAAAAATGCGTGTGGAATAATGGGTCTTGGGTCTAAGTTTCATAATTGCCCTTCGTCGATAATTCCCATAGAGAATTAAAGAAGAATAAAACCCACTACCGGAGTTCTGCCAACATGCGTATGTCACGTTACTTTTTGCCCGTCCTGAAAGAAAACCCTGCGGATGCGCAGATTGTCAGTCACCGCTTGATGTTGCGTGCAGGCATGATCAAACAAGCGGCCTCTGGGATTTATTCCTGGTTACCTATGGGCTTCAAGGTTCTACGCAAACTGGAAAATATTGTGCATGAAGAACAGGCGCGCGCGGGCCACATTGCAATTCTTATGCCGACACTGCAACCAGCCGACCTGTGGCGCGAAAGCGGACGTTATGACGGCTACGGTGAAGAAATGTTGCGGATGAAAGACCGGCATGGGCGTGATATGTTGTTCTCACCAACCGCAGAAGAAATGGTCACGGATATTTTCCGCAGCCACGTGAGTAGCTATAAGGACCTGCCTTTAACGCTGTACCAGATCCAGTGGAAATTCCGCGATGAAATACGCCCGCGTTTTGGTGTGATGCGGGGCCGCGAGTTTTACATGAAAGACGGATATAATTTTGACCTAACCAAAGAAGACGCCTTACACGCATACAACCGTCATCTGGTCAGCTATCTGCGTACCTATGAGCGCATGGGGTTGCAGGCAATCCCGATGCGTGCTGACAGTGGCCCGATTGGCGGTGATTATACGCATGAATTCCTTGTTCTGGCTGAAACAGGTGAAAGCGAGGTTTTTTATGATTCAGCGGTAACAAATATTCGCATGGGTGAACGTGATATTGATTTCAGCAACAAAGCCCAGTGTCAGGGTGTATTGGAAGAATTCACATCGCTTTACGCACGCACCGACGAAACCCATGACGAAGCTTTGTTCGCCAAAGTGCCAAAGGATAGGCAACGCAGTGCACGCGGCATTGAAGTCGGGCAGATATTTTACTTCGGCACAACATATTCAGACCCTTTAGGGGCTAAAGTCATGGATGAAACCGGTAAGCCTGTGCCTGTGCATATGGGTTCACACGGGATCGGTGTATCACGCCTGTTGGGTGCGATAATTGAAGCCAGCCATGATGATAAGGGGATTATCTGGCCAGAAGGTGTGACACCGTTCGGAGTGGGTATTGTTAATCTTAAGCAAGGCGATGACGAAGCCGATGCGGCTTGTGAAGCTTTGTATAAATCTGCCACCGCGCTGGGACTTGATCCGATCTATGACGACCGCAAAGAACGTGCTGGCGGCAAATTTGCCTCGATGGATTTGATTGGTATTCCATGGAGGATAACTGTAGGACCACGCGGATTGAAAAACGGTGTGGTTGAATTGACCTCGCGCAAGACGGGTGTCAGCGAAGAAATGACACCTGAGATGACATTAGAAGCCTTGGCGAAAACATACGCGAGCCTGTAAGTGGTCAGCCTGATCAAATTGACGGGGGGAATTCTGGCAGGCGCTGTATTTTCGCAGTTTCCGGAATACTCATCGCAATATGTACAACGCATGGGTGGAGCTTTGGATGAATTGACAACTGTCGTTGCTGATTTCGACAAATCCGCAAATGCATCGGGTTATACGCGTGAACAGGCTTTGGATGTGATGATAGGCAGTGACTTTTTAGAGGCGCGGCAAGCCGATATGAAACGTACATTTCACCGCTTTGAAAAGCTTTCTTCGGATTATTCCCGCTTGGAAAATGCCAATGCGTTTAGCAGACTTGCCTATGTGACACGAATGCGCGACGGTGAAATCGCGAATGGTACGGTAAAGGACTTCAAACCTGCGGTGCCTTTGACAATTGAAGGGGCAGGGTTTGTCGGTATCGGGTTCCTTTTGGGGTATGGACTGTTATCAGGGTTGCTACGTTTGATCCGCCGTTCAATAAAACAGGTTGAAGCATGAACAATCGAACAACAAAACCTTTCGCAGCCTTTGAGTGGATGATCGCATGGCGCTACATTCGTGCCAAACGCCGCGAAGGCGGGATCAGTGTGATGACTTGGATATCACTGATAGGTATCGCATTGGCTGTGTTTGCATTGATTGCGACTTTGGCGGTGCGCTCAGGATTTCGTATTGAATTTACCAATACTATATTGGGTGCTAATGCGCATACGTCGGTTTATGTATCGCCACATCTTGATCCGCAAGGTGTCACCATACGGACGTTTTCCGACTATGGTGCAAAGCAAAAAAAGATAGAGAAAATTCCGGGGGTTCTACGGGCGGCCCCTATCGTGAAGGCACAGGTGATGGCGTCCGGTAGCGGGTCGAACACAGGTGTAGAGGTGTTTGGCGAAACGTTGAAAGATTTGAAGTCACTGACCTTGATTGCCAATCCTGAAGTGCGATTTGGCGAGATTGATGATTTCAACAAGGGTGTGGCTATCGGTTCCGGTGTTGCCCGGGCATTGGGCTTGGGCATAGGTGACAAGATCACGCTTATCTCTCCTGATGGTTTGAAAACCGCTTTTGGCACTAGCCCGCGTGTAAGTAGTTATGACGTTGTCTATATTTTTCAGGTCGGGCGCTATGACATCGACAGCACCCGTCTGTATATGCCGCTGGTAGATGCCCAAACCTTTTTCAATCGCGAAGGGCAGGTGGATCAATTTGAAGTGATGGTTGCCAACCCCGACCGCGTTGATGATATTACAGGCAGTCTGATGCAGGCAGCCGGGCCACGCAGTCTGACGTGGACATGGCAGCAATCAAGCGGCGCGTTCCTGAATGCCCTGAAAATGGAAGACAATATCATGTTCGTGATCCTGTCTATTCTGGTTTTGCTGGCATCGATGAATATCGTTTCGGGTTTGATTATGCTGGTTAAAAACAAAACACGTGATGTGGGGATATTACGAACGATGGGCCTGACGGAAGGTTCGATTTTGCGCGTATTCTTTATATGCGGTGCCTCCATCGGTGTTGTGGGTACGATTATAGGCGTGATCATGGGATGCCTGTTTGCGATCTATATAGACCCGATTTTCGATCTGGTGAATAATATTGCAGGTGGTGGGGTCTGGGACCCTGAAACAAGGCTGTTGTCTAATCTGCCTGCCAAACTGGTAATAGGTGATGTTCTAAGTGCTGTGGTTTTATCGCTTGGCCTATCTTTTACTGTCACAATATTTCCGGCTCGCCGTGCAGCGCGCATGGACCCTGTCGAGGCTTTGCGAAATGAGTGATGTACTGAAATTATCGGGCATTTCAAAAGCCTATCACATTGGAAAGCCAACCGAGATTGTGGTGCTGTCTGGTGCTAACCTGACAATCAAGCCAGGTGAAGTTGTTGGTCTTATAGCGCCATCAGGGGCGGGCAAATCAACGCTGCTTCATATTGCGGGCCTGCTGGATACACCGGATAGTGGCGCGGTGGCCATATCGGGACAAGATCAGTCCGGCAAGTCAGACCGGCGACGCACCAGAACACGGCGCCAGGATGTTGGGTTTATCTATCAGTTCCATCATTTATTGCAGGAGTTTTCTGCTCAGGAAAATGTGGTTCTGCCGCAACTAGCCAATGGTGTTCCAAAACTTCAGGCAAAAGAACATGCATTAAACCTGTTGGGTAAAATAGGGCTGCAAGACCGTATAAGCCACCGCCCGTCAGAGTTGTCTGGCGGTGAACAGCAACGTGTTGCTTTCTGTCGTGCCTTGGCGAATAAACCCAAACTTTTGCTGGCAGATGAGCCTACCGGAAATCTTGATCCTGCAACATCTGACACTGTGTTTGGCGCATTGATGGAGCTGGTACGTGAAACGGGGTTATCTGCTTTGATTGCAACACACAATTTGGAACTGGCCAAACAAATGGACCGTGTTGTGCAGCTTGAAAATGGTATTCTTGTGGATGTTTAATCTCCGCAAATAGTCTGTAAAGCCAACCATTGCGGGTCGGTTAAAATCGGATTGTATTTTTCTGCGATAGGAATATTGCCCAGTAACTGTTTGTTGTCTAAAGTTTTTGCCAATGGAGCGGCGGAGATTCCGGCAGCTTGGAATAAGTCCAATAAAGTTCCCTGTTTGGGTAAAGCCATAGGTTTTGTAAGTTGGTTTTTTGCGAATACACCCAAAACTTCGCTATCTATATTTCCGGTAATTAGAAATGATAACGTGGTGATCGGGCCTGCTTCAAGGAACAAGATGTGCAAAGCCGGACTATCCTTTTGTAATGCACGTTCCAACAGCACAAACCCCGCTAAAGCTTCTGGGTCAGGGAAGTCTTCAACCAAAGTACGGTTCGCCAGAATAATGCCACCCGGTAGATGTATCGAGTAACGCGCCCCTAAGTCAGCAATATATAGCGTATTTTTATTGGCAATTATAAGATTGGGGCTTGACTGGAATCGCCAAGTCGCATAGCTCTATCTTATAACATAAAACTGGAACTTAAAATGGTACATTATAACGATACAAGCCTACTATTTATCGCCGGCTTATTTGGGGCGGGGATTTGTGCATGGTTGGGGTATACCATCTTAGGAAGGCCACTGGGAGGCTGGCTTGGCTTTCTGCTTGGTCCCATTGGTATTATCTGCGCATGTATCATGTATCATGAAGGATCAAGGAATAAATCATGACAAAAGGGCGCATAATTTTTACCGGTACCTTTTGGGGGTATTTTTTCACAGCAATAGGCCTCTTGGTTTTGTCTATAATTACCTTAGGTCTTTTTCTCCCATATTATATGTACTGGTCGCTGAAATACTTCTTTGAAAAGTTGGAAATTGAAATTTACACCACCGATAAATAAAGGAAACATCATGTCTATTGGATACTTTACACTAAAAAACACCAGTGATGGGCAGTTCATGTTCAATCTACATGCCGCAAATGGCGAGACTATCGCAACTTCCGAGCGTTACACGACAAAAGATTCAGCTAAAAACGGTATCGAAAGCGTCAGGAAGAATGCCCCAGACGCTCCCGTGAGAGACGAGACGTAAGAGGATGTCCAGGGATTGCCTTCTCGATTTTGAGGGTCATATCCACCAGATATTTCAAGGATGGATTAAGAGGCTCATCGGGAAACTGCATAATATGTGTCATCTCGTGAATAAGGCCGCGATCCCCTATAATTTCGCTTACTGTTGCCGCGCCAGACTTAATAGCCAGTTCACCTATAAACAGGGCATAATGCAGTACTTCCAGAGTGCAGCCATCACGCGCTAGTTTTTCATGCAGAGGACGATAATAAGGTGGTCTGCTTGATGGTGCAGAAATTGTCCATTCACCCATACATCGTGCGGCCAGAACCGCGTTTAGGGTTTCAGGTGTGGCACAGATGGTTCTTGAAGAGCGATAACCACGACCACAATTATATTCGCATAGGTAATATAAAATAGGCTTGTTCATTGTGCAATGTTCATAGAAGTTAACAGAAACGCGCTGAACCCATTGTTGAGACCTCGCCTATTGTACTTCCAACAGGCCTCAGCAACGTAAAGCGGCGTATAGGCTTTTGAATAGTGATGGTGTTGCCCAAGTAACGCACGTTTAAGGTGTGACCAAAAACCTTCAATGGTATTGGTATGTACATCACCATCAACATATTGTTTGCTGTGGTTTATACTCACACGCGCCATAACTACATCAACGGCATTGTAGGCACTGAACTCGTCTGTAACCAAAATGGTTTCTTTCGTATCAATCGTGCTTTTAATAAAGCGCAGTATGCCCTTGCCAGTCAGATCGCTGGCAACCTGTGCAACAACCCTTCCACCGCGCTCTACCGCACCTATGACTGGTGTTTTCTTGGTGCCACGTCCGCGCTTGGGTGGATTGTCATCGTCCCGCTTATTGCGGCGTGGTTTACCCCCAAGATAGGTTTCATCAATTTCAACAATTCCTGCAAGAAAACTGCGTTCCTCGTTAGCCATTGCTGCCCGGATACGCTGTTGCATATACCAGCATGAGGCTTGAGTTGCATCTATGTCTCGCGCCAGTTGGCAACTGGACAGGCTTTTTTTCGCATTTACCATCAAAGCAATCGCCAAGAACCACTTTTGGAGTTGTATCTTTGTTTGCTGAAATACGGTTCCTTGCAGGACATTAAAACTATTCCTGCAATCGTGGCAATTCCATCGGCCAACGCGATTATTCTCTTTTTTTCTGGCAACATGAAACCCACCGCAATGCGGGCAGTGGGCTTCGTCTCCCCATCGGATTTGTTCAAGATGCGCAATACAGGCGGCTTGGTCGGGAAACTTTTCAATGATTGTAATTAAGTTCATAGGTTGTCCTCCTTTTAACCTAAGTATATGATATTCCTCATTCATTTTCAAGCCCCAATCTTATAATTACCTTTTTATTTGAGCCAATCAAGCGGTTTTCTAGTTTTTGAATGACAGGGTTTGCCGTAGGTGAATTGCACGGTAAACCTGCATATTGGTTGATATGCGGCATCAAATCAGCACCTATTTCACGGGCTTTGGCATCACTGACAACGTCCACAGCATAATCAGCAAGTGCCTTTGGTAACCAGAATGCTGTCAACAAGCTTAGACAAATAATAGTTAAGACGGTTGAAAGAATGCGTATGCGGCCGCGATGTGTTCTGGGTCGGTGAATTGATTTTCGTATCTTTTTAATTGCACGGTTCATTGTTGGGTCACTGATCTCCAGTGTTTCAAACCCATTTTTATCTGGTGTATAAATTACTTTGTCATGGTTAGTCGTGGTTATTGCGACCGCACCAAGCGCCCAGTGGGTCAGTGGCGTATCTTTGTTGTCGGACATTACAAGGCTGGCCTTGCCGAAGGATACAATAACCTCTTTCTTTTGTGAGGTTTCGTCTTCCTTCCAAAGCCCAAGGCTTTCCAGCCGTTCAAATTTTTCCAGTGCAGTCATCGCCTGTCTGACCTTTTGCGGTCTTATTGTTCTGTACAGTATAGCCAGAAAAACACCATCTCGCCAGTACTGTTTTGACGGTTGAGATCAATGGCTTTGTACGTTAGTTTTGCTTATGATTATTTCGCACGGACGCAAGTATATATTTGTTCATATTCCCAAAACAGGGGGTACGTCTTTAAGCTTGTTTTTGGAAGCTAAGGCGATGAAGGATGATGTTTTAATCGGGGATACGCCTAAAGCTAAAAACAGACGTAAGCGCTATAAGAGTATAAAAACATCAGGGTCTTTGTGGAAGCATTCACGATTGACGGATATTTACGGTCTTGTCTCGCAAGAACAGATTGAAAGTTATTCCGTATTCACAATTGTACGCAATCCCTGGGATCGTTTGGTGTCGTATTACCATTGGCTGAAATCTCAAAAATTTGATCATCCTGCTGTAAAATGCGCTCATGAAAATAGTTTTCCAGAGTTTTTATCTGACCCTATGACGCGCCGAAGCCTGCATAATGATGCGGCTAAGTATTATGTATCAGATCGCAATGGTGCAGATCGTTGTGATCTCTACCTAAGACTGGAATTTTTGCAGCAGGATATAAGATTGCTAGAGCAACGTTTGGATATGAAACTGGCGATTTTGCCTCATGATAACCGGTCTGATCGGGATATGGATTATGCCGGTTATTATGATACGCAAAGTAAGGATGTCATCGGTTCTGTGTTTGCCGAAGATATCGAGAAATTTAACTACAGTTTTTAAGTACCAGCCCATTTAGGCCTGTTTTAAGCTTCCAAACGTTGGTGTTCTTTTTTTGTCTGAAGCCATTCAAGGCCGGCGTGCAAACGTTCTTTCAACTCTATTATGGCTGCATCTAGTTCTTTTCGTTGATCTTCCATCTCATGAAGGCGACGGTTTCCCAGATCGTATGTACGTTGGATTTGGGTTTGTTGCTGGTCCTCTAAATAGTAAAGGCCCAATAGTTCGCGGATTTCCTCTAGTGAAAATCCAAACCGCTTGCCGCGTAAGATCAACTTTACGCGGGTTAGCTCGCGTTTTGTATAAAGCCGCTTTTGGCCTTTTCTGATCGGGTTGATAAGTTCTTTGTCTTCATAGAAACGCAAAGTTCTTGCGGTGACTTGGAATTCATCGCACATCTGGCGAATTGTTAATAGTGTATCCATAATAGATTACCCGTGTTTTGATGCAAGGCATCTAAGTAGGTATATTAATCGCTTCAAGGTAAAAAAGAATTCCTGCCAACTTACGTAACGTCACTTTAAAAGGGATGCCTGTGTTTGTTTGCGCAAACTGTTGAGTTCCTCAATTGTTTCTTCAAGCTGAAGCTTTCTGTATTCAAGTTCTTTGATTTGGCTTTCAGACAATTTCAACCAAGCTTCCATTTGGGTTTTATTGTTTGGATCCTGGTTATATAGCTCTAGCCATTGGCGAATTTCTTCTAATGTAAAGCCAAACCTGCGGCCGCGTAGGATCAATTCCAAACGGGCCATTTCTTTGATGCTAAATAGGCGTGTCCGCCCCTGTTTTTCAGGTTGTAACAGCTCAATATATTCGTAATAGCGCAAAGTACGGGGTGTCACGTCGAACTTTGCACACATTTCCTTGAGTGTCAGTTTGCCTTGATCGTCCATTAGGCCTCCGTGTTTGAGCGGAGTTTATTGAGTTTATCCGATAATTCAAGTTTTACAGGAAATTTGGTGCAAGAAAATAGAAAGCATAGGCCACAATAACCGCAGGGATGGCACTATAAGCGGTTGCTAAGAATGCAGCACGCGGGTTCAGGGCAATTGCTGGGAACAAGGCATCACCATCGTTAGAGATCGAATTGCCAATCAATGCCGCAAACGGGATCAGGCCGTTAATGTAGAATGTGGTGACCAGAATTTGCGGGCCGCATCCTGGGATAAAGCCAACTAGAATTGCTATGATAGGTAACAGCACGCCTGCAGTGTTGAACATCGCTTTCAGATCAAGCCCGGTAAAATTGATCAGGTACTCAAACATCAGGAATGCAAGGATCACCCAAGCGGTGATAAAACTGGTTTCCTCTGCCATGCGCGTTACCGCGCCATCTTTGCTGTTGCTCATTGCTTGTAGTGGTGAGGCGGCCCATATCAACATGCTTATAGCGATACCAATCAGGGCTAGGGCTGTTACATATTGGGAAATTTGCCCTTCAAGCGGGATTTGTGCCAAAGCCAGTACACCAATAACCAAACCGGGTAGGGCTAGTGCCAAATAAATGTAATCGCGTTTGCGGATTTTGCCAATAAAAGGTATTATCAGTAAACTGCCACTGGCTTCATACTTGTTTTTATCAAACATATCAACGATATACCCAGATAGTATACCCACCCCAAAGGATACGGGTAATAGAATAATTGCGGCATCCGGTCGTTTGGCAATCAACAAAAATGCAGCATCCCCCATGGTTGCGGTCAAAGCTGCAACAACGGCACCCATGCTGACGTTACCTGCTGAAAATGCTGCAACAACAACGACGGCACCGCCACACCCGGGTGTGGCCCCCAATAGTGCGGCTAGTGGTACTTGTGTTATGCGGGCATTCCGGAATACCTGCCCCAGATCAAAACCGAAAAGTTTCTCTGCCCCGTAAAACAGGATCAAGGTTGCTGCAACAAACACCGAAACCCCGATATAGGCATCTTCCAATGCCCCACGTGTGGTTTCACCCAATAACCCGGGCGCTGCGGCTAAAGCCAGTAAGATAAGGGCTAGCAGGGAACGGTTGGTGCGCATCGGGCCCAATTTTGCTGGCAGTCCGAAAATCGCTTTGCCCGCGAGGTTGGTTATGCTTTGGGTAGTGTCGGTTGACATGGACATGTGGCATCCTAATTGTTATTGCGAATTATTCTCATTCGCACATTTAACGCTTGCACGTGGTATTGCAAGGGAAATAATAAAAGAGTGTGAAATTCTTTGATGAAAGCGCTCTGAATGACTGAACTCAGTGATACCGCCCAGCATTTTGCAACCTTCTTACCGCATTGCAAAGCTTTGAATATGCGGATGGATTTGCTTGAAAATGCGCAGGCAGTGATATCGATGCCATACGATAAGCGCTTGATCGGTGATCCCGAAACGGGGGTAATTCATGGTGGTGCAGTGTCGGCCCTGATGGATACTTGCGGTGGTGCGTCAGTTTTTATGCATCCTGAAAATGCGGGGCCATCCGTAACACTTGATTTGCGCATTGATTATATGCGTCCGGCCAAACCGGGTGAGCGCATATCTGCGCAATCCCATTGCTTTCACGTGACCCGAACCGTGGCGTTTGTGCGTGTCACCGCATGGGCCGGTGACCGAAAAGAAGAACCGGTTGCTACGGCAACAGGGGCATTTTCCTTTCAACACAAAACCAAGGGACAGGCGTGATGCGGCAAAAACCGGAACCGATGCAGGTGATAAAAGAACGCCGTGACGGGGCCTTGCTGCGCCTTGTGGAATCCGTACCTTATATCAATTTCATGGGCATTGGTTTTCAACGGCGGGGCGATGAACTGACCGCGACGATGAACTATTCTGACATGTTGATCGGTAATCCGACTGTGCCTGCTATTCATGGTGGGGCTACTGCCGCATTTCTGGAAACGGCTGCAATAATAGAACTCGCTTGGGCGGATATCTGGGCCAAGATGGAAATGGAACGGCTCAGTGGCGCGGAGATTGCCGCCCTGCCACTGCCCAAATTCCCCAAAACCATCGATTTCACGACAGACTATCTTAGCGTTGGTCTTCCGCGGGATGTTTATGCGCGCGCGCGTATAAACCGCTCAGGGCGGCGTTATGCGTCTGTGCATGTGGAAGCGTGGCAAGATAACCGTAGCAAGCTGGTGGCGCAAGGAACCGGCCACTTCCTGATGCCATCCAAAGATGGCTGAAAGCCTGACCCATAAACGCGTTCTGAAGATTGCTGTTCCCATAGTGCTGGCCAACGCCACGATCCCTATTCTGGGGGCGGTGGATACAGGCGTGATCGGGCAGCTGGGAACGGCCGCCCCGATTGGGGCTGTGGGCATTGGGGCCATTATTTTGTCTAGTCTTTATTGGCTGTTTGGCTTCTTGCGCATGGGGACCACGGGGATGACCGCGCAGGCCATCGGGGCTAAAGACGCAAACGAAACTGCTGCCCTTTTAACCCGTTCTCTTATAATCGGGATCAGCGCAGGGGTGGTGATTGTCGCTTTGCAAATACCTATGTTCTGGGCCGCATTCAAAATCGCCCCCG
The DNA here is from genome assembly GCA_965261565.1 of Amylibacter sp. Taxonomy (GTDB): domain Bacteria; phylum Pseudomonadota; class Alphaproteobacteria; order Rhodobacterales; family Rhodobacteraceae; genus Amylibacter. The sequence goes on along the minus strand of OZ253460.1, from coordinate 3,384,166 downwards.
CATCGCCAGAAGTAGAAGGGCTTGCGCATTCCTACATGCAAATACGCATCTTTTCAGCCCCAGCAGCCATTGCCCTATACGGTATAACTGGCTGGCTGATTGCGCATGAACGCACCAAAGCCATTCTGCTCCTTCAGCTGTGGATGAACGGTTTGAACATCGGTTTGGATTTGCTGTTTGTACTGCAATTCAACTGGGGTGTGGAAGGTGTTGCCATTGCCACTTTCCTATCCGAGTGGAGCGGCCTTATTCTGGGCCTGTGGCTAACACGTTTCGGTTTCGCTAACGGGTTGTGGCGCAATTGGGCACAGGTTTTTGATCGTGTCAGATTATGGCGTATGGCGGCTGTGAACGGCGACATCATGCTGCGCTCGGTTCTGTTACAGGCAGCCTTTATGACGTTTCTTTTCATCGGGGCAGGGCTTGGCGATGTGACGCTGGCGGCCAATGAGGTTTTGCTGCAGTTCTTGCACATCACAGCTTACGCACTGGACGGGTTCGCTTTTTCGGTAGAAGCTTTGGTAGGTCAGGCGCTGGGGGCGCGTAATCACGCGGCATTTAAACGAAGCGTTTACCTATCCAGCTTTTGGGGTGTAATTATCGTCGCCTGCATGTCCGTACTGTTTTGGGCTATCGGCGGCTGGGGCATCAATATCATGACCACAGCCCCTGATGTACGCGCCGAAGCCTTGCAATATCTACCGTGGATGGTTCTGGCACCTCTCATCGGTGCCGCCTCATGGATGCTGGACGGTATTTTCATCGGTGCCACCCAGACCCGCGATTTGCGTAACATGATGCTGATCTCGGTGGGTGTATACATCACCAGCCTATGGCTGTTGCTGGAACCGCTCGGCAATCACGGGTTATGGCTAAGCTTGCTTATTTTCTATCTAGCGCGCGGCGTGACGCTGGGCTGGAAATACCCTGCCTTGGAAGCGTCTGTTGAACAGCCCCAACCCTAGATTACGCGTAATTCATCGTAACTAATCATGACGTGTTCCTGATAGGCCGGTCTTTTTGTTAGTTTACCATAATAAGCAACAAGGGCTGGGAATTCCGCCCTTTGTATATCAATGTCATAATATCTGAATAACAAATGACCAAACTGAATATCGGCAAGGGTAAAGTTGTTACCCGCTAGATAATCCGTCATTGCCAGTTGCTGTTCTGCAATGTGCAGTTTATTTTCAAGGGATGTAACTGCTGCTTGAATGGCAGCGGGGTCTTGATCACTTGGGGCTGTCCTGACAACTTTCCAGAACACCGGAACGGTGAAGCCAAGGGCTATATTGAGTTTTGCCCATTCAGCCCATCTATCAACTTCGCTATGGGCCAGAATTTCTTTTGGCCAAAAGGCATCGTTTGCATAATGATTGGCAAGATACCTTAGAATAGCCCCCGTTTCCCAAAGCGGCGTATTTCCCCCGTCTTGCAATACAGGAACGGTCTGATTTGGGTTCATCGCTATAAATTCTGCAGTGTCGGTTTTGCCATAGCTAAACCCTGCATCGTACCGTTCGTACTCAAGGTCTAGTTCACCAATACACCACATGAGTGCCTGAACGTTTGATGATGATTTGCGCCCCCAAACCTTAAGCATCTTCCACAATCTCCAATACGGCTTCTGGCGGGCGACCAAGGGCAGCTTTGCCGTTATGGATCACTACAGGCCGCTCGATCAGGATTGGCTGTGCCACCATCGCATCAACCAGATCATCCGCTGCATCATCTTTCGTAAGACCCGCCTCCTTGAACCGCGCATCACTGGTGCGCATCAAAGCCACCGCATCAATACCCAGCATATCAAGTGCAGCAACTATCTTGGCCTTCGAGGGGGCAATATTCACGTAATCCACAATCACAGGATCAAAGCCCTTGTCCTGTAATAACTGCAAAGTCTGCCGTGATTTTGAACACCGTGGATTATGCCAGATAGTGGGTTGGGTCATACGTATTTATCCTTTTCAATGCCCACTGCCTGCGAAATATGATCGAAGCCGTCTTTTTCCAACAAAATATCCAAGTCGCGTGCGATTTTGTTGACCAAAGAAAACCCGTCATAAACAAGGGCCGTATATAACTGCACCGCTGTGGCACCTGCCTTGATCTTGGCATATGCCTGTTGTGCATTACCAATGCCACCGACCCCGATCAGCGGAACCTCTTCGTCTAAGTGTGTGGCAAACTGCGCCAGAACCTGCGTTGACATCTCAAACAACGGCGCACCAGATAAGCCGCCTGTTTCATGCGCATGTTCACTGTGCAGGCCGTCGCGTGTGACCGTGGTATTGGTTGCGATCACCGCGTCAATCCGCGACATGCGCGCGACGTATGAAATGTCTTCAATATCCTTAGGCGTCAGATCGGGCGCGACTTTCAGAAAAACCGGAATTTTAACCTTCAGCAAATCGCGGGTTTCCATCACACCTGTAACGAGTGCGCTCAATGCGCTGCGGCCCTGTAGATCACGCAGTTTCTCAGTGTTGGGGGATGATACATTGATCGTCGCAAAATCAACAAACGGTCCACATGTTTCCAGCACTTTCACATAATCAATCGCGCGATGTGAACTTGTTTTATTTGCCCCCAAATTCAAACCTACAACGCCATTGCCTGGACGTTGCGATAGACGCTCTGCAATGGCCTGCATGCCATCGTTATTAAAGCCAAATCGATTGATTGAGGCGCGATCTTGCGTAAGTCGAAACAAGCGCGGTTTCGGGTTACCGTCCTGTTGTAGCGGTGTGGCAGCCCCCACTTCGATAAATCCGAAACCCGTTTTCAATAACGGTGCGATAGCCTGTGCATTTTTATCAAACCCTGCAGCCAGGCCAATCGGGTTGGGCAAATCCAGCCCCGCAAGAGTTGTGCGTAATCTTGATGTCGTATACGGGCCTTTGCCGCTGATAAGCCCCATATTTAGTGATTTAAGTGCCAGTTTATGGCCCAACTCAGGGTCCATCTTGTTGACTGCTGCCAATCCGATTTTTTCAATCATGGTCATTGCATTGCCACGGGAAAATTATGTTGGCCGTTAACGCAGGGAAGGGGTTTTGCCCATGTGACGTCTGTTATTTTCAATATATTGAACAGATGTGGAAATAAGTCCCCACCCCGTGAGGTTTCCCATTTCAGTTCATTGCCGAATTTATCTGCTTCGCACGCCAAAAGCATTAATCCTTCTGCGTCAGAAAAATGCTTGGCAGCTGTCTCGGCCGCCTGATGGGCCGTGGAGAAGTGTATAAAACCATCCTGAAGGTCAATAGGCGCGCCTTGCGTTTCACCAGCTGCCTGAAATTTCACCCATTCATCATTTCGAAAGATTTTATAAATCATCATAAATGCCAGATGCCGTGTGATATTGTGAATGTCAACAGGCGGGGCAGGCCCGCCAGTACGACAGTATTGCAAAAACAATGGAAATCGTATCAATTAACATGAAATTAAATCAACGGAAATGCTCCTATGGCTCAGACGCATTATAACCTGCCATCCCTTAAAATGCTGTCCACATTCGAATGTGCTGCCAGACAGGGCTCTTTCAAGGCCGCTGCGGCTGAATTGAATGTCACCACCAGTGCTATCAGCCACCAGATAAAAGCGCTTGAACAACATCTGGGTTTGCGCCTGTTTGAACGTGGCCACCGTCATGTGCAACTCACACCGGACGGGCAAGAATTGAATGCGGCTTTGGGCGCTAGCTTTGCTGCTTTATCAAGCGTTGTGGAAAGGTTGCGCATTAAACATGCCAGTCCGCAATTAACTATTGGTGCAACGACCGCGGTTTCCACCCTTTGGCTCACACCGCGCGTTGCAAGGTTCTGGCGTGAAAGTGGTGACATAACCATCAGCCAACATGTGCGTGACAGACCCTTTATACGCCCCATACAAGCGGATTTAATCATAGAGTATGCGTTGAAAGCACCTAATGAGGAAGCAATCAGGTTGTTCGGGGATACGCTTACACCGCTTTGCAATCCTGAGTTTGCTGATCAATATCCCCATGAATTAGCTGATTTAGCCCAAGCACCTCTTATACATATGGATGCCGCTGAAACAAGTTGGACAAACTGGCCTAACTGGTTCGAAATCCTGGGATATGAAGGGCCGCTTAAGATAGGCCAGCGGGTGAATAATTACACCATCGCATTGCAACTGGCCCAAGATGGCGTTGGCATTGTTCTAGGATGGAAACGTCTGGTGCAGCCTTTGCTGGAAGTGGGTAAGCTCGTGACTTTTTCTCCCCACCAAATTCAAGCCCCGGGCGCCTTCTATCTGACTTTTAAAAAGGGCGCCCGGGATCGTCCGGAAATTAAAAGTTTCAGCAATTGGTTGATCAATAATTTAGAGTGAATTGAATTCATCTGAAAGAGAAACCTTTCAACATTGCAGTTACTGCTGTGAAGTGAAAAGTACACCGAAATAAGGAGGCGTCCAATGACTGAGTCTAAGAATACTGATCTATCCGAAGTAATCAAACCCGTAAACGTTGCGCGTGGGTTACCGAATGCGCATTACATTGATGATGGAATCTTTGAAGAAGAGCGCCAATCAGTTTTGTTCAATAACTGGTCCGGGGTTGGTTTTGCAAAAGATGTTCCCGAGAATGGTGATGCTATGCCAGTTGAGTTTCTGGACATGCCGATCCTGATTTTACGTGATCAGGATGGTGATGTTCGGGTTTACCAAAACACATGCCGCCATCGCGGAATGATTTTGGTCAAGGAAAAAGGCAATATTCGCGGTAGTATCCGTTGCCCATACCATTCTTGGTGTTACGGTTTGGATGGTGCGTTACGCTCCACTCCGCATGCAGGCGGGCCGGGGGTGAATATACACGAAGATATCAAACGAAATGAGCTTGGCCTGTTCGAAATCAGCAGCCATGTCTACATGGGGGTGGTGTTTGCCAATGTTTCAGGCACGGCTGCTCCGTTTGAAGAAGTACATGCAGACTTGCTGGAACGCTGGAAAGATTTCGAACAACCGATGTTGCACAGCGGTGAAGACAGTTCATTCAAGCTGGAAGTGGATTGCAACTGGAAGCTTGCGGTCGAAAACTATTGCGAAAGTTATCACTTGCCATGGATACATCCGGGCCTGAACAGCTATTCACGTCTGGAAGATCACTATCATCTGGAAGAACGCCTGAAATATTCAGGCCAAGGCACGCTTGTGTATCGTCAGCTACAGGGCGAGGGCGGGCAAGTGTTCCCTGATTTCAAAAACCTTGCAGATAAATGGGATACGGGCGGTGAGTATGTGGCCCTTTACCCCAATGTATTGCTGGCGGCTCAGCGCGACCACACTTATGCGATCCTTCTAGAGCCAGTATCTTTAGATAAAACTGTTGAACATGTTGAAATATTCTACGCGAATAATGCAGCATTAGGGGACGCATATGCAAGCCTACGCGCAAAGAACTCTGAACAATGGAAAGGCGTTTTCCTTGAAGATGTATTCGTTGTTGAAGGCATGCAAAAAGGCCGCCACGGCATCTTTTTTGACGGTGGAAAATTCGCCCCCGTAATGGATAGCCCGACCCACATGTTCCACGAATGGGTGGCAACACAGATTAATATGGGTCGTCAGGTGGCAGCCGAGTGAACCTTGAAGCTTTAGATGCAGCCCTTTTACAAGCCCATGCAGAACATGATCTGGATGGGCTTGTGACGCTTTACCAAAAAGCGGGTTTGTCGTGTATTGACGCAAATGATGTGGATGCAGGTTGTTTTTACCTGACCCACGCCTATATTTTCGCACTTGAGGCGGGCGTCTCGAAAGCCTGCGAAATTCACAAAGTTCTAGTCTCTTACGGGCGAGAGGAATAAAATCATGAAATCACATGCACAAGCGGTTGTCATCGGCGGCGGTCTGGTTGGCTGTTCCATTCTTTATCATCTTGCCAAACTGGGCTGGACGGATGTGGTGCTATTAGAACGTGATGAGCTGACCTCGGGGTCAACTTGGCATGCGGCAGCTGGCTTGCACGGACTACATGACAATAATAACATCTCGAAGCTGCAATATTACACGATGAACCTGTATAAGGATCTGGAAAAAGAAACCGGGCAGGGCTGCGGGATTTTTCAACCGGGGTCGCTTTATCTGGCGCAAACCGAAGAACGTGAACATCAGTTGCGTATTCAGGCCGCTAAGGCGAAATATTTCGGTGTGGATTTCTATGAAATATCCGTGGAAGAGGCTCTGCAAAAGAACCCGTTGATCAATTTCGACGGTATCCGTTGCGTGATGTATGAACCCGACGGCGGCAATGTTGATCCGTCTGGCGTGACTATGGCCTATGCTGCAGGCGCTCGCCAAATGGGTGCGGAAATCCACCGCTTTACACCTGTGACAGGTACGGTTGCGCAGCCTGACGGCAGTTGGATTGTCGAAACCGAAAAGGGCAATATCCACACTGGTTGGGTGATCAATGCTGCGGGCCTATGGGCGCGTGAAGTGGCGGCAATGGCAGGTTTCAAAATGCCGCTGCAACCGACCGAACATCAGTATTTTGTCACTGAGTCTATTCCCGAAATTGAAGCACTTGATTTCCGTTTGGCTTCAGTCGCAGATCGTGACGGCGAATATTATATGCGCCAAGAGGGTCAGGGCTTGTTGATCGGTGCCTATGAAAAGAACCTGAAGTTCTGGGCCGAAGAAGGTACGCCACAAGGCTTTGGCCATGAGCTATTCGCAGACGACTTGGATCGTATCATGGACAATGTAATGCGCGCGATGGAACGTGTGCCTGTTGCCGCCGAAGCTGGCATCAAACGGGTAATCAACGGCCCGATGATCTGGTCACCTGACAGTTCTGCACTTTATGGCCCGGTGCCCGAATTGCAAAACTATTTCACCTGCTGCGGCATCATCCCCGGCTTTTCACAATCAGGTGGTTTAGGCCTGATGACCGCGCAATGGATTATCGAAGGTGAGCCAGAGCTTGACATGTTCCCATGGGACATCGCGCGTTTTGGCCATTGGGCCGACAAGAAATTCACCATGGAAAAGGTTGCGGATCAATACGCTAAACGTTTCGCCATCCACTACCCTTATGAAGAACGTGATGCAGGTCGCCAAACCCGCCTGCGTCCTGTTTACGAAAAACAAAAATCAATGGGGGCCGTGTTCGGTTTGAACTACGGTTGGGAACACCCGCTTTGGTTCGCGGGTGAAGGTGTCAAGGGTCGGGAAAACTACGGATTTACCCGCCAAGACTGGTTTGAACCGGTGGGTGAAGAATGCCGTGCCTTGCGCCGTGATGTGGGTGTCATTGATGTGTCTAACTTTGGTAAATATGAGATCAAAGGCGCAGGGGCAGCTGCATGGCTGGACAAAATCATCGCCAACCATATCCCCAAAGAAGTGGGGCGTTCGTGTCTTACCCCGCTTTTGGGTGTGCGCGGCGGTATCGCGGGCGATTTCACTGTGACCAAGCTGGATGAAGATCACTTCTTCATGGTCGGGTCGGGCATCGCCGAACGTTATCATCAGCGCTACTTCAAAGCAGTTGATCGTCCTGACACGGTCAGCTTTGAAAGTGTCACCGAAGCCTATTGCGGGTTTAACATTGCGGGCCCAAAATCGCGCGAATTACTGTCGCGCATGACCCAAGCCGATCTGTCAAATGATAGTTGGAAATTCATGCGCTCCAGGCAAATTACCATTGCAGGAATTGAAGCCATCGCTATCCGCGTGTCCTTCACAGGCGATTTGGGTTGGGAAGTTTACGTACCGACTGATCAACAGTTGAAGCTTTATGAAGCCTTGTTTGAAACCGGTGCCGATCTGGGTGCTCGCCCTATTGGTGTGCGCTCATTGGGATCACTGCGCATTGAAAAAGGTTACGGCAGTTGGTCACGTGAATATTCCCCTGAATACTGGCCACAGGAAGTCGGGCTTGATCGCTTGATCAAAATGGACAAACCGGGATTTCTGGGTAAAGAAGCCTACGCTAAAATTAAAGACAAACCGCCACGCGAATTGTTGGTCAGCTTGGTCGTAGAGGTCGATAATGCGGATGCATCTGGCGGCGAGCCGATCTTTCTACCAGACGGTACACCCGTAGGCCGTGTCAGCTCCGGTGCCTATGGGTTTACGGTCGAAAAATCCGTAGCACTTTGCTTTATCAAGACCGAACACGCCAAAGTGGGTGCGGAATTTGACATTGCTATCTTGGGCAAACCACACCGCGCGGTCATGCTAGGCGCGCCCGCCTTTGATCCCAAAGGCGAACGCTTACGCGGATAATCTGTATAAAACCGCGTTATCTAAGAACGCCAGAACGGTTTGGCTGCTTCCAGCTTGGCTTGTTCTGGCGTCACGCCAATGTCTTCCAGTTGTGTATAAGGCATTGTACTTAAAGGGCGGCGGGTATTGTACCGATCTTGCCACGTCACAATCGTATTAGCCACTTGAATTGCCCATAGGGATACCAGCGGAAATTGCTCCCGTTTGCCTAAGTTTAATGCGATTTTTGCTGTATGTGCGTGAATATAAGTCATTTTCCTTACTTTCTATATTGTTATGGTACAATTTATATTGTACTGGTAATTGTGTGATACAAAGATTCGCATTGTAACGCTATAGGAATATTGTAATGGGTACAATTTGGCAGCCAACCTTGTCTGACTATGACGGGCCTAAATACAAAGCAGTTGTTGCCGCTCTGCATGCAGATATAGCCAAGGGCAGCTTGCAGCCGGGCGATAAACTACCACCGGTGCGTGATCTGGCCTGGGAAATTCATGTCACCCCTGGCACCATAGCGCGGGCTTATCAGACAGGCATTGCCGAGGGCATATTGCAGGCAACTGTGGGGCGCGGTACATTTATTGCCAAGCAAAATAGCGAAGTACCGGAAATTGAGCGACATTATAACGCCATTCCGGAACAAAAAATAAACTTGCGCAACACCAACACCACAAACGTCGGGCAGGGGGATGCAATCAAGCGCGCGATGATGCATGTGGCGCAAACCAAGGTTGACCAATATATTGAGTACCCCGAACGCGAAGGTCGCTATGCGATCTATCCGCATCTTATGAAATGGATGGAATATTCCAACATTCAGGCAAGGCCAGAAAACCTGATTGTCACCAACGGCGGGCAAAACGCGATTTCACTGGCGACGGCTGCAATTTTGGCAGATGGACTTGGGCCCATAGCCATTGATGCGCTGACTTATCCTGGTATACGCTATGCGGTGCAAAGCCGTCGTGCTGAATTGGTCGGTATCGAAACCGATGAATTCGGCGCTATGCCTGATGCTCTGGAAGCAGCCTATCGGCGCAAACCTTTCAAAGCCTTATTTACGTCCGCCAATGTCTTAAATCCCACCACAGGGGAAATGCCGCTGGATCGGCGCATCGCCATTGCTGATCTAGCCCGAAAATTTGATTTTCAGATTATTGAAGATGATTGTTGGGGCATTGGTCCTGCTAAGCTGCCTAGTTTCACCAACATATGCCCTGAACGGGCTTGGTATCTGTCGTCAATTTCTAAATCCGTATCCGCAGGTTTGCGTTTTGGTTACCTGCTATGCCCATCCGAAAAAACCGCAACCGCATCGCGATTGATGCAGACCGCCAGCTTTGGCGTGTCACGCGCAGTGGTCGATATTGTGGAGGCGTTACTGGTTTCCGGAGATGCCGCAAACATTCGGGCCCGCGTGCTGGAAACTGTCAGCGAGCGTGTGGAGTTCACCGTTAATTTAATGGGGAAGTGGGATATATCATGGCGTAGAGATGTCCCATTCATATGGCTTAGATTGCCGCGCGGTTGGCGGGGATCATCATTTGCCAGTGCTTGCGAACGGGAAAATATAGTAGTACGCGCGGCTGATGAGTTTGCCATGAATAATATGCCAATCCCGCACGCTGTTCGGATATCTGTCAATTGTAATATCCCGATAGATACGCTTGGGGCAGCATTCAAGAAAATCGACGCAATGTTGACCCATCCACCAATGGATGTGGACGGGTAGGCCGGTACAGGGATTATAGTTTAACTGTAAAGTGCTTGCAGACCCTTGAAAATTTTTGAAGCATCCTGCAACTTATCATTTTTTTTGCGTTTGACTTTGTCGTCATCCGTGTGCTTCATGCGATGCGGCTTTGCCGATACTGTTTCTGTCTTGCTTTCATCCCGCGTCAGTGATGCGCTCATAGATGGGCTATCCGGCGGGAGGTTGCCTTTAACTGCCATTGGTCTGCTCTTTCAGGTTTGCCCACATTCTTGCAGGTCATTTTATTATACCAACCAGGTTGGTTTGGGATTATGTCAAAAATTAGGCGATATAGAATGTTGTATGTAGGATTTTATGCAACGGATTACAGGTCCGATGTTGTGCCTATCCATCCCAAATGGCCTAAATATCCAATCCGACATTTGTCATACGCGCGGTGCATACTTTCTGCACTCCGTTCACACGCTGCTTTTTAACGTAAATCCGGCGGCGTGGCCTCGGTCTTCAGCTCCGCGATTGCTGCATCCAGATCCTGCACCGATGTTCGCTTATCACCTAAGCGGCGCACAGAGACTGTGCCCTCATCTACCTCGCGCATACCGACGGCAAGAATTACAGGCACTTTGCCCAGCGAGTGTTCACGCACTTTGTAATTGATCTTTTCATTGCGCATATCCGCCTCAGCACGAATGCCCGCAGCTTTTAGTTTTTCAACCGTTTCAGCCACATAATTATTGGCATCCGAAACGATCGAAGCCACAACCACCTGACGTGGTGCCAGCCACAACGGGAAGCGGCCCGCGTAGTTTTCGATCAACACGCCAAGGAAGCGTTCGAACGACCCAAGTGTGGCGCGGTGCAGCATGACGGGGCGGTGTTTTGCACCATCTTCGCCGACATACTCTGCGTCCAGCCGATCCGGTAGAACAAAGTCGGCTTGTAGCGTGCCAAGCTGCCATTCACGGCCGATAGCATCGGTCAGTTTGAAGTCCAGTTTCGGGCCGTAAAAAGCACCTTCGCCCTCATCGATTTCATAAGGCAGATCTAGCTTCTTAATGGCACTTTCTAGGGCCGCTTCCGCCTTGTCCCAAACCGCGTCGGAACCTGCACGTACATCCGGCCTTGTGGAAAACTTAATGTCGAAGTTTTCGAACCCTAAATCACTGTATACACTGGATAAAAGTTCAATAAATTTCTTGGTTTCAGACGCGATCTGATCTTCTGTACAAAAGATATGCGCATCGTCCTGTGTAAACCCGCGTACCCGCATCAAACCGTGCATCGAGCCCGAACTTTCATAACGATGACAAGAGCCAAATTCGGCTAGTCGCAAAGGCAGATCGCGATAGCTTTTCAAGCCCTGATTATAGACTTGAACATGGCACGGACAGTTCATTGGTTTCAGGGCGTTTACCCGCTTTTCATTTGCATGTTCTTCGTCGATTTCGGTGATGAACATGTTCTCGCGATATTTTTCCCAGTGGCCGGAAGCTTCCCATAATTTGCGGTCAACAATTTGCGGCGTGTTGATTTCCTGATAACCATCCGCAATTTGACGGCGGCGCATATAGTCCTGCAAAACACGATATAAGGTCCAGCCGTTGGGGTGCCAGAATACCATGCCGGGCGCCTCTTCCTGAATGTGGAATAAATCCATTTCTCGACCCAGTTTGCGGTGGTCACGTAATGCTGCCTGTTCCAGCATATATAGATGGGCTTTCAGGTCATCTTTGTTCCTGAACCCAACGCCGTAGATGCGTTGCAACATCTGATTGTTACTGTCCCCACGCCAATAAGCACCGGCCACCGACATCAGTTTGAAACTATCCGCAGGCACTTGGCCTGTGTGTACCAAATGCGGCCCACGGCACAGGTCCTGCCAATCCCCATGCCAATACATCCGCAGGTCTTCCCCTTCGGGGATCATGCCGATCAGCTCGACTTTATAAGGCTCGTTATTGTCTTCATAAAACTTGATCGCACGTGCGCGATCCCATGTTTCAGTGCGTACAAGGTCACGTTTATTGATAATTTCGCGCATCTTCTTTTCGATGGTAACAAGATCTTCGGACGAAAAGGGCTGATCGCGGTCAAAATCGTAATACCAACCATTATCGATCACAGGCCCAATGGTAACTTTCACATCCGGCCATATTTCCTGTACCGCACGTGCCATGATATGGGCGCAGTCATGGCGGATCAATTCCAGGGCTTGGGCATCATCCTGCATGGTGTGGATGGCAAAGCTTGCATCCGTTTCAATGGGCCGTGACAGATCACGGTGTTCATTATTTACGCTACAGCTGATGGCTTTTTTGCCAAGAGATGTGGAAATATCTTTTGCCACCTCAAGACCGGTAATGCCTGCGTGGTAGTTGCGTTGATTGCCGTCGGGTAGAGTAAGGGTAATGTCAGCCATTGCGCTGTTTCCTCGTCGTTTTGGCGCCTACGAAACGCCCGGTTGCGGTATGTATTGGGGTTTTGCCAGATCAGGTTGATTTGTCAACTGTTTGTGATGTTATTGATGATTTCCATATGGTAGGTAAACTAGAAAACTAGTTTAGTAGTTTAATGCCCACCCACCTTCAAGATTTGGAGATTTCCAATGTCAGAACCTGACTTTTTCGAAACCGATAACGGACGCAAAATTGCCTACCATAAAACCGATGGCGCAAAGCCAGCTGTGGTGTTTCTGGGCGGTTTCATGTCGGACATGGAGGGTACTAAGGCTACATACTTGGAAAGCTGGGCAAAACAGCAAGGGCGCGCATTTTTGCGCTTTGATTACTCTGGCCATGGCCTGTCTTCGGGGGCGTTTCGCGATGGTTGCATCGGCGAATGGGCCAATGATGCACAGCAGGTAATTATGGCATTGAGTACAGGGCCGCAAATATTGGTGGGATCTTCGATGGGTGGCTGGATTGCTTTATTGATGGCAAAGCGTATTCCACAGAGGATTGCCGGGTTAATAGGAATTGCAGCAGCCCCGGATTTTACTGAAGACAGTATGTGGGGCGGGTTCTCTGAATCGCAGAAAGCCGCAATCATGAAAAACGGGCAGTTGGCGCTGGAAAGCGATTATTCGGATGAACCATATATCATCACCAAGAAACTGATCGAAGATGGGCGTAATCAACTGGTATTGCGATCGCCACTGAAACTACCGTTCCCAACTCGTTTTTTACACGGTACAGATGATACGGATGTGGGAATTTCTGTTGCCTTGCGGTTGCTAGATCATGTCGATGGCGATGATGCGCGTCTAACATTGGTAAAGGGTGCAAACCATAGTTTTTCCGAACCGGAAAACCTAACAATGATCCGCCGCGCTATTCACTCGGTGACTATGAAGACCTAAAGTAACGTGCCTACGACAACGACAAGCAAACCAATTGCGGATAAAAAGAAAGATGCCATGTTGATCGCGACAAGGCTTTTTAGTTGCGCTGTCAACTCATCGCCTTCCAAACCCGATTTACGCGCTTTGAATGCTTTTGCGATGCAATAGATCAGGCCGATCAACCCAAGGCCTGTTATTGCCACGCCCACACTTATCAAGCTGTCCATAGTCGCCTCCTGTTTAGGTGGATGTAAACGGTTTGGAAAAAATCGGCAAGATGCCTTGTGGGGCGCGTGGCACTTGGATAATCAAGGGGCTCTATTTGATAAAAGGATTCTAAAATGAACGATACAAATGCCCCGGGGTCTTACCGCGTTGCCGCTGATGAGTTGCGCTCTTTTATCGAAAGAGTTGAGCGATTGGATGCTGAAAAGAAAGACATTGCCGATCAGCAAAAAGAAGTGATGGCAGAAGCTAAATCGCGTGGTTATGATACAAAGATAATGCGCAAGTTAGTGACCATGCGTAAAAAAGACCCACAGGAAATATCAGAAGAAGAAGCGATTCTGGAACTGTATCGCGAAGCACTTGGCATGTAGTGTTATATTAACCAAATTGGCGTGGTTGAACAGTTTTGACACCTTCCATGCGTTCAATATAGTACCAGTCATCTTCGTAGTTATCTATTAGCTTTTGGATCAGATCCGACGGCCAATCCGGCCTAACAATTTCATTCGGAGAGCTGGGGAATTTTTTCAGAAATGTCGCTGTGGTACTTTCAAAATCTTCTCTGGTACGCGGTGGCCGCTCTGCAACATATTTGTTTAATAACTGCGCACCGTTCAAAGTAAGACTTGCATTTATACGTGTAGAATCGCCCCGTAATTCCTGACTATTCTGAATGCCTGAGAAAGCCTGTGCCACATCGCGCCAAATATAAGGGTAATCTTCGAAGCGCCATACCGTTAAACGTATATCATTTTGTTTACCTTGCAGTCTTTGCAAAAAGGGTGACCATTTTAAATTGTTTAAATTCACATCTGCCAAATAATCATTGTAACTTGTGAATGACGCAGCCAACAGACTTTGTGCATAGCATGACGGCAAGAATGTCGCCGGATTTCTTGTTGATGAGAAAAACTGCAATTGATGGCCATCGAATAATCTTTGAAGCTGATGGATAAGCCCCGATGTACGCGGATAAAACAATTCTTTTCCAAATGGTCGTGCGACATTGCCGACAACATTCGGGTTCACAAGAAGTAGCCTTTTGATATCACGCCCATAGGTTAAGGCATGCATAAGCTGATCCCTTATATCCAGTTCATCACCACCGTTTGCAATTGCTTTTATGGCATTGTTTATGTGCCGTAATGTGTTCCGGGGGCTGGAATGAAATACTGTACCGACCTGATCCAACAGCTCTGCATTATTATATAACACTGACGCCAGATGCTTGCTGGCTGTTCTGTGTGGACCTACATAAACCCTTATATCCATTAATTTTGTCCGATTGTAACGGTAGAAAGCGCAACCTCGTTCTGGACAGCAAAATAGCTTTGCTTTATGCGCAAATCAATGGTTGCTACATCAACATATAAATCTAAGTGGATGCGCAAGAGTCGTATTGGCGTTTTGTCTTTTGCTGCCTGTGTCATAGCTGCGATTATTTTGATTCCGATTTTGGCTGTCATATATCTTGCTTTTTACCCGAGTGAAAACATTTGGCCACATTTAATTCAAACGACGTTGCCACGCTATCTATTAAACAGCCTTGTTCTGATGGTTGCAACTGGCATACTTGCAGGCTGTATGGGTGTGTCCGCAGCATGGTTGGTTGCAATGAAGGAATTTACAGGCCGAAGGCAACTTGAGTGGGCGCTTTTACTGCCTTTGTCCATCCCAACTTACATTGGTGCTTATGCTCTGGTGGATTTTTGGGAGTATGCAGGGCCGTTTCAAACAATGCTACGTGAAGTTTTCGGCTTTGTGTCGGCCTCTGACTATTGGTTTCCGGAGACCCGGTCACGGGGTGCCGCAATTATCGTGTTCTCATTCTCGCTTTATCCATATGTGTATCTGATGGCGCGTTCTGCCTTTCGTGAGCAATCACCCAGTGCTCTTGAAACCGCGCGCGCACTGGGTTGTGGGCCATGGGCAAGCTTTTGGAAAGTGGGATTGCCGCTTGCGCGACCCGCAGTTGTCGTCGGTATTGCGATTGTGATGATGGAAACACTTAATGATTTTGGTGCAGTAGAGTTTTTCGCCGTACAAACACTTACAACGGGTATCTTCACAGTTTGGTTAGAGGCCTCTAATAGTGGCGGGGCGGCTCAAATTGCCACTGTCATGCTGGCTTTAATATTGATTTTACTGATGCTGGAGCGCGCTGGGCGCAAGCAAAGTAAATTTCACCAGTTCTCAAAAAGCATACGCCCACCCATACGTGAGCGATTATCAAGAAAAGCAGGCTTTGCCGCCCTCGTTCTGTGCTGCTTAATGATCGGTATAGGATTTCTGATGCCTTTTTCAATCATGCTGAGCCATGCATTGAAAAACCCCGGCCTGTGGTTGCGCTCTGACCTTTGGCTGGCGACATTCACCACAATATGGGTCGGCACGATTGCCGCGATCCTGACAGTACTGGGCGGCGTTATTCTGATCTATGCCGTAAGGCTGTCGCGCGTAAAATGGGCGCGATTTTTACTGCCTGTAACAGCAATAGGCTATGCCGCCCCAGGTGCGGTAATCGGACTAGGCATATTGATCCCTATGGCGGCTTTTGACAATATGATCGCTGACCAAATTGAGGCGTTTACTGGTATAGATATAGGTCTGCTGATAACCGGGACTGCCACAGCGGTCATTTTCGCCTATTGTGTGCGGTTTTTTGCTATTGCATTTGCCGCAATCGACGGTGCTCTTGGTCGGATCACGCCGGGTATGAGTATGGCATCACGGTCTTTGGGGCAAACTGCAGGCGGAACGCTTAAACGTGTACATTATCCATTGATACGTGGCTCTTTACTGATGGCCGGGCTGTTGATTTTCGTTGATAGCTCCAAAGAACTGCCAGCGACGCTATTATTGCGCCCATTTGGCTTTGATACGCTGGCCACCCATATATACGGTTATGCTTCATTGGAGGATATAAATGGCGCATCCCCCAGTTCTATTGTTGTGATACTTGTCAGCTTGCTCGCGGTAATAATCGTATCTAAAACATCCCAAAGTTATTCTGATAACGAATAAACACCAAAGTTTGTCTTTTTAGCAAAAAGACACTTGCAAACGAGCCGTATTCTCAGTTAAACGCACCCAAAGTGCCCCTATAGCTCAGCTGGTAGAGCAATTGATTTGTAATCAATAGGTCCGCGGTTCGAGTCCGTGTGGGGGCACCATTTTTCATTATAAATCAATCGGTTAAGTGGTTTGTAAAATTACACCAAATCAATGTCTGAAATTCGGAAGCATATCGGAAGCAGTTTTACTAACTTTGACAGTGTTGTTTCGACGACACAGTTTATATTTAGTATGAAATGATTCTGGACATATGAAGCAACGGTAACGGCCCTTAGCGGACATATAATAGACCTGCTTCACAATAGGTTATTTTTATGCGAGGAAGTGCCTGGAGGTATCATTTTATGAAAGCTTTGAAGATTTTAAGTGCACAACCTGCATTGTTTTTTCGACTATCGGGCATCCGCCTTACAGATTTCAACGCCCTGGTTGCGACACTTCATCCGATCTGGTTGAAAAGTGAGGAGAAACGCCTGTCCCGCAAAGACAGGCAACGTGCGATTGGGGGTGGGATGAACTATCGCCTGGAGTTCGCAGAACAGCTTCTGCTCTGCCTGATGTATTACCGAACCTATACCAGCCATGCTTTTATGGGGCTTGTATTCAATGTATCCTCTCCGACAGTTTGCCGCCGCATTCAAGCCATGACAGAGTTGATGGCAGGCCATTTTCGGATGCCTGAACGTAAAGTAAAGTTGTCGGAAGTGGAAAAGGCTGATCTGCTTTACCTGATGATTGATGGTACTGAGCGTCCAGTTCAACGGCCCGGGAAGCCCTCGGCTCGAAAAGCAAAATATTCTGGCAAGAAAAAGAAGCACACGGCGTCCCACCAGATCATCACAGATGACAAGAAGTGTATACTGGCTGTTGGATGCGCCCATGACGGGCGCAAACATGACAAGCGTATTTATGATGAGACCCGCGTGGATAGGCCCCCTGATATACTTACCCTTGGGGATTTAGGATATCTGGGGACATCACTGGAAATCCCCCTGAAAACATCAAAGAAAAAACCACTTACGAAAGAAGAACAAGAATACAATACATGGCATTCAAAACTACGCATTGGCGTAGAGCACGGTATTGGCCGCATGAAAAAGTTCAATATATTTTCGGATATTCACCGCAACAACCAACAACAAAACATGATTGCCAAGAATGTCGGAGCACTCGCAAATATGAATTTGAAAACAGTTTGACAAAACGGGTGGGGATACTTGTGTCTAAAAATATTCGACCCTATTGTGAATCGGGTCTAATAAGAATAGGCAATTGCAGTGGTGACTTGCCAAAAGCAGACATTACCCAACAAGTTTAATGGTGCATGAATGCGCAAGCTCCGCTACACTCTTAAACTATTCCTCCAATAATTCACCTGTAACCAGATAATGCACTTGTTCTGCAATATTGGTCACCTGATCACCTGAGCGTTCAAGGTTTTTCGAGATGAACAACAGATGTGTGCAGGGTTCAATGTTACGCGGGTTTTCCATCATATAGGTCAGAAGTTCGCGAAACAAAGCATCCGTTTTGTCGTTGATCTCTTGATCTGCTTCCCGCGCTTTTTGCGCCTTTTCCAGGTCGCGGTTGACGTACGCTTCCATGACCATATCCAGCATGGCGGCTACTTTATCAGACATTTCGACAATACTGCGCAAGACGGGCTTTATGGCTGTAAAATTATCAACCTGATGCACACGGTACGACAGGGTTTTGGCATAATCGCCCATGCGTTCTAGGCTGGTTGAAACTTTCAGGGTTGTGATCGCACTGCGCAAATCTTCGGCCATAGGTTGGCGCAAGGCAATCAGGCGGATGGCTTTTTTATCAATGCGTTCTTCCAGCTTGTTAATGGCACTATCTCCCTTGGACACAGCCTTGGCCAATTCTGCGTCACCGTTTTGCAATGCCTGGGCAGATTGCTTGATCTGCGTTGCAACCATATCGGCCATTGTCACCAACAGGGTTTCGATCTCATTCAGGTCTTTGTCAAACCGCGTAACAATATGGGTGTTTTCCATGATGATTTTCTATCCGATCCGTCCAGTGATATAGTTTTGTGTGCGTTCATCTTGGGGCGAAGTAAAAAGCGTCTTTGTCGCCCCGCTTTCCACCAGATTACCCATATGAAAAAACGCAGTACGTTGGGAAACGCGCGCGGCTTGTTGCATCGAGTGGGTCACAATGATGATGGTGAATTTTTTGCGTAATTCATCAATTAATTCTTCGATGATTGCAGTAGCAATCGGATCAAGTGCCGAGCAAGGTTCATCCATCAAGATTACCTTTGGTTTCACCGCAATGGCGCGGGCAATACACAAGCGTTGTTGTTGCCCGCCTGACAGACCCGTGCCGGTTTCATATAAACGATCTTTAACTTCTTCCCAAAGCCCGGCTTTGCGCAAAGACCATTCAACCACTTCTTCTATGTCGTCTTTTGTCTTGGTCAAGCCGTGTATTTTCGGTCCATAGGCGACGTTATCAAAAATGGATTTTGGAAACGGGTTAGGCTTTTGAAACACCATACCGACATGCGCGCGCAAAGCGACCACATCAACCTCTGAGGCATAAATGTCTTGCCCCATAATCTCGATCTGACCTTTGACACGGCAAATACCGACAAGGTCATTCATCCGGTTGATACAGCGCAGAAATGTTGTCTTGCCGCAACCAGACGGGCCGATCAAGGACGTGACTTTATGTTCTGGAATATCAAGCGTGATTTTATCCAAAGCCTGCTTGGCACCGTAGAAAACATCCACGTCTTTGGCCGTAATTAGGGGTGTTTTTTGCATATCTAAAACCTTATTTCGTATATTTTGCGTAGAATAATCGCGATAATGTTCATCAGGACAAGAAAGACCAAAAGCACGATTATTGCGGCAGAGGTTTTTTCCAGAAAAGCCCGCTCTGGGCTGTCTGCCCACAGGAATATTTGCACAGGCAGGGCGGTAGCTGGTTCCAGAATGCTGCTGGGGATATCAACAATGAAGGCCACCATACCGATCATCAAAAGTGGTGCGGTTTCACCTAGTGCCTGCGCCATGCCAACGATTGTTCCTGTTAGAAACCCGGGCATTGCAAGTGGTGCTACATGATGAAAAGTCGCCTGCACAGGGCTGGCCCCCATGCCAAGGGCGGCTTCACGAATGGAAGGCGGTACCGCCCGCAGGCTGGCGCGTGCGGCAATAATAATGGTCGGTAGGGTCATCAGTGACAGCACCATGCCGCCAACCAAGGGGGATGAGCGTGGAAGTCCGAAAATATTCAGAAAAATAGACAGGCCGAGCAGGCCAAAAACAATAGATGGAACTGCCGCCAGATTGTTGATGTTGATCTCAATCAGATCAGACCACCGACCTTTCTTGGCAAATTCTTCTAAATATATCGCCGACATAATGCCAATTGGAAATGATAGGGCGAAGCAAATCAACAACGATAAAGCAGAGCCAACCAAGGCGCTTAAAATACCTGCCAATTCGGGTTCTCGACTATCCCCATTGATGAAAAAGCCAGTATTGAATACCTGTTTTGCCGATAGTGCATCTATCCAGTTGATTTGTTGATCGTCCAGACGGCGACTGTATTGTGGTTTGTCGCGATCAATATGGCCTTTCATCAGCATATCTACATCATCCGATGCGCTGACCCAAATGGTCTGATCTGCGCCCAATAGTGCTGGGTCTTCCAGTATTTGATCCCGCAATTGAAAGCCCGCGTCAGAGCTGACCAATCCATAAAGCTTTTTCTTTTGTTTGCGCTTTGTGGCTTTCGGAAATTCTGCGCGCAGGGCCAATTTGATGATTTTGTCAAAACTGGCACCTTTGATATTAGCGGGGTCGATCATTTCTGTTGAAAGATCAACGGTTAATGCGATCTTTGTTGTTATTAACGCGCCTTTGCCTTGCCAGAATATAGATGAGACCATGAACACTAGGAATGTCAGAGATATCGCAATTGCGATACGCCCCATCCACTGAAACCGTTGTTCGACGCGGTAGCGGCGGATCAGGTGCTTTTGCCCCTTCAGAAAATTTGCGTCTGGATTAGTCATATTGTTCCCGATACTTTTTAACGATCCGCAAGCTAAGATAGTTCAGTGCCAATGTGACGATGAACAACAATAGCCCCAACGCGAATGCAGACAGGGTTTTGGCACTGTCAAATTCTTGATCACCCGTAAGCAAGGCCACAATCTGTGCGGTTATGGTTGTTACGGCTTCTAATGGATTGGCGGTCAAATTAGCTGCAAGACCTGCGGCCATCACAACGATCATGGTCTCACCAATGGCGCGTGATGCGGCCAACAACAAGCTGCCGGCAATACCCGGTAGGGCCGCAGGCAGGATCACCTGTTTGACGGTTTCTGAATGGGTGGCACCCATCCCAAGTGAAGCGTCCCGCATCGCTTGGGGAACCGCATTAATCACGTCGTCCGACAATGAAGAGATCAAGGGCACAATCATGATCCCCATCACCAAGCCCGCTGCCAACGCACTTTCCGAAGACACCTCTAACCCCATATTGCCGCCTGTCATGCGAATGAAAGGCGCTACGGTCAGGGCGGCGAAAAAGCCGTAAACAACAGTTGGAATACCTGCTAGAATTTCCAACATTGGTTTGACCCAGTCACGGGTATTTTTTGAAGCGTATTCTGCCAAAAACACAGCAGATGCCAAGCCCAGCGGTGTGGCTACAAGCATTGCAATCGCTGAAATCAGCAAGGTGCCTGTGAATAGCGGGATCACACCGAACTTGCCTTCAGCCGCAACCTGATCGCTGCGTAACGCGGTTTGTGGCGACCATTCGATAGAGAATAAAAACTCACGTAAGGGTATTTTTTGAAAAAACTCCAAGGCTTCAAAAATGAGCGACAGAACAATCCCGATTGTCACGGCAATAGCCACAGTCGCACATAGGATCATGGTAAGTTTCACAACGGTTTCCACCAATTTTGATCGGTTTCCCGCCGTGATGTTAAAACTGTTTGAAGCCGTGGTATTTTCGGGCAGCATAGGGCATTTTCCAGATTATGAATGAGTTCGAATCTTTCGGATGTTCTGGAAATACGCAGTTTTTGTAACGATAAGATGGATGCTGCGTAACAGTTTTAAAAAATACAATCTGACATTAAAAAAGGGGCGTTTCCGCCCCTTTCGCATTCACTAGATGGTGGTTTACTTACATCGCAAGATTGTTAAGACCGTTGACTTTTTCCGCCCACTCAGTGCGCTCAGCATTTGTCATCGGGATCAGGCCCTTGTCAGCCAGATAGCCATCTTCGCCCCAAGCATTTTCTGATGTGAACTCTGCCAGAAATTCAGTGATGCCTGGAATTAAGCCAACGTGATCTTTTTTCACATAGAAATACAAAGACCGTGACACGGGGTAACCTCCTTCTGCAATAGCTTCAAATTCAGGTGCTACGCCGTTGATGATGGAACCCTGAACGGTATCTGTGTTCTGCTCAAGAAAGCTGTAACCGAATATGCCGAATGCGCTTGGATTTGCCGCCAGTTTTTGCACGATCAAATTATCGTTCTCACCCGCTTCAATATAAGCACCGTCTTCGCGGATTGTGTGGCACAATGACTTATAGGCTTTCTTGTCTTCCTTCTTGAAGGCTTTGATCCAAGGGAAAGTTTTACAACCACCCTCCATTGCCAATTCAACAAACGCATCACGTGTACCAGATGTTGGTGGCGGGCCCATCACTTCAATTTTTACAGATGGAAGTGACGCATTAACCTGATCCCATGTTGTGTAAGGGTTTGGCTCGACTTCACCATCTACATCTGTTGGCACATCTTTTGCCAAAGCCAAAAACAGATCGGCCAAGGTTACTTCGAATTGTGCTGATGCTTTTGAATTTGCAAAGACGATCCCGTCATAACCGATTTTAGCTTCCACAATGTCAGTGATACCATTAGCGGCACATCTTTCAATTTCAGAAGATTTAATACGCCGTGATGCGTTGGTGATATCAGGATAAGCTTCGCCAACGCCCGCGCAAAATAGTTTCAAACCACCACCTGATCCGGTTGATTCAACAACTGGCGTTTTGAAATCTGTATTTTTACCAAAGCGTTCTGCAACTGTTGTGGCAAACGGAAATACGGTTGAAGATCCAACGATCTTTAGCTGATCGCGGTCAGCAAACGCTGGCGCGGCGGTGACTGTTGCCAGCGCAACAGCCGTAAGTGAAAGAGTTTTCGTGAACATATGTTCGACCTCTGATTTGTTAAAACGATCCGATTCCTTTCGGATGCGCCACACTTAGGTCGTGTTTGTGACAACTATTTTTCAGGCAGGTAACGATTTTATGAAATGCAAGCGTTAAGTATTTTATGAAACCCGCATGCAAGTTTCGATCTTAGTATCTCATTTTTATTAGCGAAGCCTCAAATAAACGACAGCTCCATCCCTAAACAAAAGCCAAAACTCGCAATCTGTCCGTCGCAAACTCTGAAGGTCGGTTTTTAGGAATTAGCACATTGCCTCGTAACCGCAGCGATGGTCCGCTTCCCGCCCAAAGATGCACGGCCTACCTTCCTACGTAACGTATCTTAGTACATAGGAAGGTTTTTAGGGTTTCGTATACGTAACGTTACGTATACGGTTTCTGTGGTGCTTGTATGAATATGTATCGTTCGGATGCATCTTGTAATTGTTTGCTGGTTTTCACGGGGTCACCTTTCACACTTGCCTTCATCTGCTCTGTTAGATCAGAAAAAACCTCTGGCAATTTGTCAAAGGGTTTCCCATTCAAAGCCGCAAGAGTAATACTGCACCCTAATACGTTACGATAGATAAGATTGATGTGCTCGGCACGCTGAACCTCTTTCATTGGGTTGGGAGCTAAACCGCTTCGCATTTCAAACAGTCCGTCATTAATTTCAGCACATGCAATTTCCCAAAGTGGATGATTGGGCCAGCGTGCGCGATTAACATCGCCCATGGCTGGTATTGTGTATCGCACAAGCTCGCCCGCCTCGGTGCATAGGTCGCCGAAGCAATCAAAAAGCTGCTCCCAAGTTCTGATGCCCCAACGATCTTTTAACAGGTCTTTGCCAGCTCTAATTTCAACACGCCAAACCCGATTGCTTTCAGCATCACCTGCATTTGGTGACATAACGTTATGATATAACACATCTGATTTGCGCCCTTGCCTACGTAACGTATCGTTCCAAATGTCCCACCAATAGCTTTTAGAATGCGCAATCACTTCTGCACGTTTGTCGTATACGATAACTTGTCGGTTTCTCGGGCTTCCGATTGTGACCGATGTGACGCGCCCAGACTTTCCATTTACGGAATAGTCTTCATTCGTTACATAATCACGTCGCCCCGTGGCACTGTGCATCACAAAATGATCTGGGATTAATTCAAAGTTTGGCGCAAGAAGATCGACACAAACGTCCACACGGGCGATGCTAACATCTTCTGGCCTATATTTCACCCCTAAGCAGCCCAAGACATGCTCACAGTGACTCTTTGCGGCTCCTAGGCCATGCATAGCCAGAAAGAATGACCCAAAAGACAGGCGAATGCCCCACTTGTCTTTAGAGTTTGGTTTCTTGAAGAACCATGTTGCCCCATCAGGGCCACCGCTGGCGATGAACTTATAGCCATTACCGCCATGAGCTTTGAGGTGCAATTGAACGCCATTGTATTCAATTAGAACATCGCGTTTTTCTTGTTCGGCACGCTCCTTTTCGGTTTCTAAGAACTGGAACAGTTCGGGACTGATGTTTGACTGGATCGAAAGTGCAACGGTATCAAAGCCACGGTGCAAAACGGTCAGGTTATCGGGATTGTCTGTATTTCCAGAGGGGGGTGCTACAATCACCCCCCTTTGCGAACATTCGCTTTCAACTGGTTCTGATTTGTCCGAATAAGTGCCGCTGGCAGGGCAGCTTATATTTTGGGGCCGAATTGGGTCGAAGTTTGATGAATTAATTTGCTGCATTTGATTGTCTCGCGATCCAGTTTTCAGCGCGATCTGCGCATTTTGATAAGTTAAGAAGGTCTGCGTGGGCGAAGCTGGTCGTGTTCTGCCATTCGCCGTCTGCGTTTTTGTACGAACGGGTCATATCGGCGGAATAGAAACCGTCATTGTCCCATATAGTTGCTGTGATAAGTCCAAGTCGAAATTTGAAGGCTGGTTGTTTACTCATGGTATTTCCTTTCAAGGAAGTTGACGGCAGACATAGGAAAGGCGCGAAGTGCGAAACCTCGCGCCCCTTTGAAAGCCTTTCGGCCCCAAAATCCTCCGAGGTGCTGCCAAGCCCTCAGAGGCAAAACTGAATTAGTGTGTTTGTGATGTGTTCGAGACGGTGCGCGAATTGATCCATATATCTAGATCAGTGCGTCGATACCGAATTGAACGGGCCGATACTTTTACAAAGTCGGGGCCACCGCCACGATGACGCCAATTTTGCAGGGCGCGAACTGAGTAGCATAAGATGGACGCGGCTTCGCGTTCGTCTACTAGAGTAGAATGGCCTTGGGTTTGGAGTTTTGTGTGCATGTTTAATCCTCATATGTGCTGTTGAGGACTATGCAGCGTAGTGTTCGATGAAACAAAGAACAGTTGAAGTCAGTTTTTGGAATTGGGTGTTCTTAACGTAGAGCTTTGGCCAAAGCACGTTTGATACGTTCGCCTAAAGCAACGTCGCTATGATAACTCTTGGGTGCAAAGAGGCTTAAGATGAATACGATGAATTCAAAGTAATTTCCTTGATACTGGCCGGTTACATCATTGTGATAGCATCGAGCTTTTCCGTTAGTTCCACTCTCAAAATCGGACATCAGGTCTTGAATGAGGTGGTCTAAAGGAGTGTTTATTGTGTGTGTATAAACCGGCACTTCCGCCTCTTTCTTAGCTTTAATCTTGCTAATTGCGAAAGATATCTGCGCTAGTTTATTAATCGCCATTTCCGTTGAGTTTTCGTTTTTTTCCCAGTACTCCAGTTGTTCATCAAATAGAAAACGAGAATTGAATGGATCTCGGTATAAAGTTTCTTCGTTGATATTATATCTGTTGTCTTTTGAAATCGCCTCAAATGCAGTCAAAGTTCGGACTATGGCTTTGTCTAATCTGTCTATTTGCTTTGTTTGGGGTGACACTGGTGGATCTTGTGCACCGAAAACTGCACTCTGATAACGATATAGAACTTTCGACATTGATAAATTGATCTGGGAGTATTTTCCAATCAAACCAAATTTTGTTTGCATTTCATCAACTAGATCGCGTGATATTAGCGATTTGATCTCAGCTAAACTTATTCCGGGAGAATTAGGATTGTTTAAATCAGCTATTGGTTTTGGCATTTGGATAATCTTTGCATTTTCTTTTGATTAAACTACGCCATACTTCCTAAAGACGCTGCAAGCCTATTCGCAATCTGCCCAGCCGCTTTTTGTACGGCATCGTCAGATAAATGTGCATAACGTAAAGTCGTACTTAAATTCTTATGACCCAAAATCTCTTTCAGCATAAATGGATCGATCCCATTCATCACGGCGACAGATGCATAGGTGTGCCGCAAGTCGTGTAACCGTACATCGCCAAGCTCGGCACGGCTTCTAATCTTGCGCCAAGGCTTTTGTAGGTCATTGTAGTAGCCCGCCGGATGGTCGCCAATAATGACATAAGGATTGCCCTCGCGCCGCTCCAATTTGTTCAGCAAGTTCCGCGCCTCTCGGGGCAGTGGAATACGACGCCGTCCTGTTTTACTGTCCGGCAATTCCAAGTGGGTGCTGGTGACGTAATTCCATTTCAGTTTATTGATTTCGCCAAGACGACATCCTGTCAAAAGCAAAAGGTAAAACGCCGCGAATACATGCATGGTGATTTCACCGGTTTGCAACATCGAAGACAGAACGTCGCCAAGGCGTTCTTGTTCGGCTTCATCCAAGTACCGTTTCTTTTCCAGTTCGGGGTATTTCTTAATCCGTTTGCATGGGTTCGAATGCATGGGCCTATAACCCCAATCTTCTGCAAGGTTCAGCATTTTTGCCAGTACCATGACGCATCGGTTCGCTTGATAGGGTGTGTCGCGTTTTTTAAGGTGAAAAGCGGCAATGTCGTCAAAGGTCAGTTCTGATACTTTGATACCGCCAAGGATGGGATAAACGGTTTTTCGCAAAAGGCTTTTGTATCCACTTTGCGTAGATGGTTTGAGATGTAACGCTACATGATCGGTCATAAATCTTTCGCCAAGTTCCTTTACGGTTGGGCTTCGCAATCTTGCCTTGCGATCCGCTGAGGGGTCCGCGCCACGCGCAACATCGGCTTGGATTAGCTTAGCATCCTTTCTAGCTTCATCGGCTGTCAGGATGCCGTGCAAGCCAAGGTTCTTGCGTCTCGTGCGCCCATTTGCGCGATATTGGACGACATAAACCTTGCGCCCTGTTGGATAGATCCGAATGCCAAACCCGCCCAATTCGTCATCCCAAAGAATGCGTTCTTTGGCTTCGGCGTTCAAGTTGTCTACAATCCGTTTTGTCAGTCTTGGCATCTATCATTTTCGCTTTGGGCCGCAGATCCGGAAGCATATCGGAAGCATCGTGCAGCGTTTTATAGCGTCAGTGATGATAGAAGAGTGTGGCCCGCGTCAATATAAAATGTTTATTATCAGTCATTTATGTCAATGTGGCGAGGTGTGGCGAAAGTGGGCGAAATGCCCTTTAAGCGGTTTGTAATCAATAGGTCCGCGGTTCGAGTCCGTGTGGGGCACCACTTTTCAGTTTATATACAGTAGCATCTGATAAGATATTTATATTCCGGTTTATTTTTCTATTTTTTACAGAAATATTTAGTCAGTTAGATTTGGGTGAAATTGTATGGCCCATCTAGTTTACCTACTTCTACTGCATGTGTGACCAGTACCTGATCTGGTGCCCAATGGTGTAGCCGATAGGCGGGCTTGGATAATAAAAACTGTGATGTTGCCACCTGTGTCAAATCGAGGTTCAACTGCATCCCCCATACTGGGTGCGGTGGTTGCAACTGTTCCGCACCAGTAGCTGTGTGTCAGCAGGTGGGTATGTTTGATGCAGTGGGCCAGGTTTTTGGCCATGGGTGCAATCCGCATAGGTTTTCAGGTTCGGTTCCGTAATGTGGGTGTCGCTGATATGTGCGATAAGCATGTTGTGCCCCTTGAGAAAAGGCCTTGGTTCCGCGTTATAATGGAAAGGTTTTCTAATAAACTGA
Organism: Amylibacter sp.; assembly: GCA_965261565.1. Lineage (GTDB taxonomy): Bacteria > Pseudomonadota > Alphaproteobacteria > Rhodobacterales > Rhodobacteraceae > Amylibacter. Next base: position 3,356,329 of record OZ253460.1, on the reverse strand, counting down.
TCCAGCTTTTTGTCTCTATTCCGCAAAGGTTTCGTTGTGGAAGTATACCATCCCAATCAACTATATCATAACTCAAAAATAATGTACTGTAATGCGGCAAGCATGGAGAAAACCATTGGTAAATAAGGTGCGGAGACGCGGTATGATTTTAAATATTTTCATAGTGTTAGCTCTTGCCGGCACTGCTTTGATTATATGGGGGCTGATGGTTAATCTGCCTGACAATAGTTTGCGGAAAAACTCTACTGTTATTGATGATGGCACATCCAGCGAATTTGGTAAAACATTTGCTCTTATATTGGCACAGAACCCTGATAAGTCAGGTGTTCTATTACTTGAAAATGGGCTTGATGCATTTGTGGCACGGGCAATGTTGGCCCGTGAGGCCCAGATTAGTCTTGATGTGCAATATTACATGTTCCATCAAGATATTGTTGGCAGTTTGTTAATCAAAGAATTGTTGGATGCGGCGGAACGTGGCGTACGTGTGCGTTTACTGATTGATGATATCTACGGTGAAGACGGTGACCGTACATGGGTAACATTGGCCACCCATCCGAATATTTCAGTACGCCTGTATAATCCGTTTGTGCGCGGCCATTCAAAAAAATTGCAATTTATCACTGACTTAATGCGCATAAATCACCGCATGCATTCCAAAACTTTTACCGCAGACAATCAAGTCACTATTCTTGGCGGGCGCAATATCGGGGATGAATACTTCGATGCCACTTCAGAGTTGGCATTCTCTGATCTTGATGCATTGGCAATAGGTAGTGCTGTGCCAACAGTCTCTGCACAGTTTGATGAATACTGGAATAGCCGTCATTCCTTTCCTATTTCCACATTGCTTGCAGGTGTCGCGGGCAAAGTACCAAAAACTGATGCGCTTGAGATTTTATACAACAACCTTGAAAAGAAAAATTTATCACCAGATACAAAAGCTTACCGGAATGCTGTATTAACCTCGCCGCTTGCCAATGCTTTACGTGAGAACACAGTAGTTCTCAGTTTCTCCAAAGCGGCCATAATCCATGATAGCGCCGAGAAATTATCGAAAATTTATAAAACCTGGAAAGACGATTTGATGTTCTCGCAATTGACCCCATATATTGCGCAGACCAAAGAGGATTTCACGCTTGTATCGCCATATTTTGTCCCGGGGCAGCGTGGTGCAGATGAAATTTGTAAATTGGTAGCAAAAGGCGTGCGTGTCCGGATTTTGACAAATTCGCTATCATCCAATGATGTGGCTGCTGTTCATACCGGGTATATACGCTACAGAAAGCAGTTATTACGGTGTGGGGTAGAACTATATGAACTGAACGAGCAGATTAAAAAATATGAAGGTGCAAGGTTCAAATGGTTGCACGGGCTCAATAAATCCAGCTTACATGCGAAAACGATGATGATAGACGGGCAGGTGATGTATGTCGGATCGTTTAATTTCGATCAACGATCCCTTAATCTAAATACAGAAATCGGGATTGTGTTCGAAGATGCTGGAATAGCCGGGAACGCAGTGAAATTATTTGATGATAACATCGATCAAGCCGCATTTCGTGTTGAGCTTGTTGATGATGATAAAGGCAACGGCCATTTGCGTTGGACCAGTGTTGAAGATGGCGCACCCGTAGTCTTCTATAAAGAGCCTTATGCCAGCTTGTTTCGCAGGATAAGTACACAATTCATGCGCTTGCTACCGATAGACTCGTTTTTGTAATTGCGCCTGAAGTTACATATCAATACACAAGCTACCGATGTAGTTAAATAACGATTGACGTTTCGGCAAACTATGCTTTTGGTGGCGCTAACATGGTCAGTGACGTTATTTCAAGGATTGTAGTAAATGTCTCAAAATCGTAAAGTCCTCTTTATTGTAATTGATCAGCTTCGTGCCGATTGTCTTGACGGAACACTTGCCGAGTATATCGATTTACCTAACATTCAGGCATTTCGGAAAGAGGCGGTGACGTTTGCAAAACATTACTCTGTCACAAATCCGTGTGGCCCGTCGCGCGCTAGTATCCTGACGGGTAAATATGCTATGAACCATCGTTCTATTCGCAATGGTACACCTTTATCGAACAGCATAACAAATATAGCGCTTGAAGCACGAAAATCGGGTTATGACCCCATGTTATACGGCTATACCGATACCAGTTTTGATCCGCGTACACATCACCCGAACGACCCAGATCTGAAAACTGAGGAAAATGTTTTACCCGGGTTCAGAGAAGTGTTGGAAATGCGGTTTATGCAAAGCTATCCTTGGCGGGCCTATCTGAAATCCCAAGGGTATAATCTGCCTGATTATGCACGTTTTTATGATGCCATTTCCCCTGATCCAAACAGAGCTCCGCGCCCGGATGATCCGCCGTTTTATAAAGCCGAGGACAGTGACACCGCTTTTTTGACCAATTCACTTCTTCACGACCTGTCTGTGCGCACTGATCAGGGCTGGTTTGCGCTTGCAACTTATATCCGACCGCATCCCCCCCTGGTTGCTCCAGAGCCTTACAACAAGATGTATAACCCTGACACGCTGCCCAGGCCCGCACGCTTGTCCACAGAGGTCGAACAAGCGGCTTTGCACCCATATATGGCAGGTGCAGTACAACACCCGACGATTAATACAATTGTGCGCGGCCTTGAACCACTGGACAATGAAAACAATAATGATGTGCAAATGTTGCGCGCGATTTATATGGGGCTGGCAACCGAGGTGGATACTCATTTCGGGCGTATCATCCAGTTTCTGAAGAATACCGGCCAGTATGAAGACACTTTGGTTGTTTTGGTGGCAGACCATGGAGAAATGCTGGGCGAACATCACTTATGGGGTAAACAGAACCCCTATGAAGCGGCGTATCATATCCCGTTGATCATTCGTGACCCACAAAATAGTGCACAACACGGGGGTACTGTACAGGCATTTACCGAGTCCATAGACGTCACCCCGACAATTCTAGATTTGATCGGGCAAATTATCCCGGTGGGTATGGACGGTGTTTCACTAAGACCTTTCCTAGAAGGTAAAACGCCTGCGAAATGGCGCGACTGCGTTCATCTGGAGCTTGATTTCAGTGAGCCGGACCAGATGACCATTTGGCAGCAGGCCGCCGGGGTCTCAACCCATGAAGCAAATCTGGCCATTCTGCGTGAAGAATGCTTCAAATTGATACATTTCAACGGCGGCTTGCCGCCTTTACTGTTTGATCTGAAGGCTGACCCTACGGAACTTAACGACCTTGCAAATGATCCCGCCCATGCACCGACATTGCTGCGCATGACGCAGAAACTATTAAGCCACCGCATGAAATACGCGGATCGGACGTTGGCAGACGTCAGGATTACGCCAGATGGTGCGGTGGGCTTTACGCCTTGATCAGTTCCGGCTTGTCTGACTGCGATAGATAAGATCAGAGATACCACCACGGGTCAGACCGATATCGTTCAGTTCTTTGTCTGTTAGAATATCAAGGGTTTTAATTGTGTCACGATGGGCAGTCCAGTCCATGACATATCTTAGAAACCTGATAGCAGAAGATTCTTTCAACCATTTCATGTGTGTACCTCTAAAGTTTACGGGGTCATCAATTCTTCCCAGCGGTGGCAGGCTACTTCATGCCCGTGGCTGGAATGTTGTAATATCGGTTCTACCTTACGACAGTGATCCGTTACAAAAGGACAACGTGTGTGGAATTTACAGCCCGATGGTTGGTTGGTGGGGGACGGAATTTCGCCTTCCAGTTTTTGCGCTTTACCTCGATCATCCGGGTCAAGTGACGGGATCGCGGATAACAGTGCCTTGGTATAGGGGTGTCGTGGATTTGCAAACAACTCGCGTGTTGGCGCGGTTTCCACCAAACGGCCCAAATACATCACGGCCACGTGGTCACAGATATGCGCTACCACACTTAAATCATGACTAATAAACAGGAACGTCAGCCCCATTTCCTGTTGAATTTCTTTCAACAGGTTCAGAACATCAGCCTGAATAGACACATCTAGCGCAGCCACACTTTCATCGGCCACAACAAAATTCGGATTAGATACCAGCGCACGTGCAATAGAAATCCGTTGCCTTTGGCCGCCTGAAAATGCGTGTGGGAAACGGCGCAGATGCTCTAGGTTCAAACGGCATTTAGCAGCTATCTCACGCACCCATTTATCGGTTTCTTCGCGTGATGATGTCAGGCCCATCACCTCAACCGGCTCGGCAATAATATCGCGCACGGTCATGCGCGGGCTTAGAGCAGCATAAGGGTCTTGAAAGATCAGCTGTGCACGTTTGCGGTATTCATTCAACTCGCTTGGTGAAAGACTTGTCAGGTCAAAACTTGCTTCGCCGTCATTATAAGCAACGGTGCCACGAGAGATCGGGGCGGCTTGCAATAATGCTTTGCCCAACGTGGTCTTGCCGGAGCCACTTTCGCCTACAAGGCCGAAAAAACTACCTTTTGCTATGTCCAGATTGACACTTTCAACTGCTTTGACCACAGGTTTTGGGCCAAACAGGCTCTTGCCACGCAATGGGTAGTGAACTGAAAGATCACGGGCTTCTATTAGTACATCGTCACTCATTTTGAAGCTCCCTCATCGTAAATATGGCACGCAACATTATGCCCTTTTGTGACCTCACTGAAACTTGGTACGTTGGTCGAGCAAACATCGCCTACTATCGAAGAACACCGTGTGCTGAACACACATCCAGATGGTCGTTCCAGTGGCGATGGAATATCACCGGGGATAGCGGTTAATGGATTGTCCAAATCATCAAGACTTGGCAGTGCTGCAATCAGACCCTTGGTATAGGGGTGTGATGGATTACGAATGACATCGCGCACAAGACCCTGTTCCACAAGGCGGCCCAGATACATCACGGCTACCTTATCAGCCGTTTGCGCAATTACACCCAGATCGTGGGTGATAAAAACAATCCCCATGCCAAATTCAGTGACAAGATCTTTCATCAAATCAATCACCTGCGCTTGAATGGTCACATCCAGCGCGGTTGTTGGCTCATCCGCGATCAACAATTTGGGTTTGGTTGAAAGGGCCATCGCGATCATTGCGCGTTGACGCATTCCGCCCGATAATTCGAACGCGTATTGTCTGAACCGCTCGCTTGCGTCGGAGATACCCACGCGGTCCAGCATTTCAATGGAAACCTCTTTCGCGCGTTTTGCATTCATATCTGTATGGATCTGTAACTGTTCGACCATCTGATCCCCGATGGTGATCGCGGGAGCGAAACTGGCCATCGGTTCTTGGAAAATCATAGAAATAGCCCCGCCACGGATCACTTTCAGATCAGTAGAGGTTTGCAATGACATTACGTCAATAGAGCGATCTTCCAGATGCAAAGTGACTTTGGTGTCGTCACTATATATTGCGTTTGATGGGTTCAGTTTCATCAAAGATTTAGCAGTAACTGATTTGCCCGATCCACTTTCGCCCACTAGGCCCATGACCTCGCCTGCTTCCAGTGTGAACGATACATTATCAACTGCGGTGATCCGCCCCTCGTCCGTATCGAACTGAAGGGTTAGGTTTTCTACATCAAGAAGTCGGGTCATTTGCTGCTATCCGAATAAGGGTCGGCAGCATCACGTAATCCGTCACCGACGAACACAAAGGCCAACACAAGTACAATAAAGAAGATCACCGGGATGAAATACCACTGATAGTTCAGCAGAACATCAGCACTGGTCACGTTTTGCAACATCACCCCCAGTGAGTTTACGGGGTCTTTCAATCCCAGCCCGATAAAGCTAAGTGCGGTTTCGGATAAGATCATATAGGGGAAGGAAATTACCAGATCGACGATGATATAGCTGGTAAAGCTTGGCAGCAAATGGCGCCGAATAATATGTGAAGGTTTTGCACCACAGAGTTGTGCGGCAAGCACATATTCCTGATTGCGTTCCGTCAGCAAGTGCGTTCGTATTCGTCGGGCTAATGTCGGCCAGCCGATCAGCCCCAAGACCATCGAGATGAAAAAGAACCTCGCCTCCGCGCTCCATGTGTCTGGTATAAAGGCGGCCAAGGCCATGAACAGTGGAATACTGGGGATGGTGCGTACTGTATCAGTTATCATTTGCAGGCCAGAATCTATCCAGCCACCGTAATATCCGGCAATCCCCCCTATTGCCAAAGCCAGAAGGAAAGCAATAACCACCCCGATCGTTCCCACCGCCATTGAAGTGTTAATCGCGGTCAGGGTGCGGGAATAAATATCCTTACCTGTCGAGTCTGTGCCAAAAATATGGATCATGCCTTTGTCGACACCAAATAAATGGGTTTCAAAATTCAGACCCACAAACGTGTATGGAACACCTTTGCTGAAAAACTCAACATAGCGGCGCCCCTCAAGACTGGTATCGGTTTCTGTCACCCAGCGAAAATTAGTTGCAGCAGAACGACTGCGCTCTGTTGTATAAATAAACGGGCGCATAGAACATCCGTTGTCGTCACAAAACGACGGCACTTGCGGCGCACCGTTCAGATATTCCTTATCCCGCCCCGCAATGGTGGCGTCATAAGGTGTCAGGAATGGTGCGAATATTCCTGACAGGATCAGAAAGATCAGAACCCAGGCACCCGCAAGGGCGGATTTGTTTTTCTTGAACCGCTGCCAGATTAGTTGGCTTTGCGAAGCGGTGAAATACGCCTCTTTCAGTTTTTGGTCGGCAGCGGTATCTATGTTTGTTGTATCGGTCATATCACTTATCCTACAATACTGCGACGAACGCGTGGATCGGTAAGGGCGAGGATGATGTCAGTAATAAAGTTAATGCTGACAATACTTGCGGTCAGCAAGAAAATGATCGCCCCCGCTAACTGCTGATCGTTTGATCGCGCTAAAGCTTCGATCAATAGGGATCCGGCTTCGGTCAATGTCAGGATCAGGGCCACGATAGGCAGCTCGTTGAAGATACGGTTCAAATCGAACCCCAGTGAGTTGATGATGGGGCTTAGTGCGTGGCGTGCAGGGTAGCGCATTAGTAAGCGTCTACCGGATACACCGCGTGCAGCGGCGGCTGTTACATACAACTTACCAATTTCATCAGACATCAGGGCGCGTACTGTTTGGATTGCAAACGCGGTCGCAGACCAGCCCAGAATAAAGATGGGTAGCCAGACGTGGCCAAGGAAATCCTTGACGCGTTCATACGACCATGCAGCATCCCGGAACTCTTTCGAAAATAGCCCCGTCAGACTGTCCCCGAACATTACGGTCGAGAACAACATGATCATCAAAGCCAGCAGAAAGTTCGGTAGGGCCAGACCCAGGTAGCTAACCAGACGCAGGCTGTTGTTCAAAATAGCATTTTTTGAAGTTGCAGCCAGAATGCCAACCGGGATCGCAATCATGTAGGCTAAGATCAGCGCGGATAAACACAGACCCAAGCTTAACCAGAATTTCTCACCCAGAAGCTGGTTGATGTTCAAACGAAGGATACAACTATCACCGTATTCGCCTTGGAAGGCATTGATGATCCAGCTTCCCCAACGTTGAATGTAAGGTTGGTCAAGGCCAAGCCGGACACGTTCTGCCTGTATATCAGCAGCAGAGATCACAGCCCCTTGAGAGTTTTTGAAGGCCAGGTAACGCTCGGCGCAATCGCCGGGCACCAATTCCATCAAGGAAAAAACAATGAAAGAGACTAGCACGAGTGTGAAGATTGCCAACACCGCCCGAACCACAACAAATTTGGAAAATTCTAACATTGCTACGTTAATCCCCCCTGGAATTTAGATGGCTATTTTTTTGATTTTGTAACCTTGGGCAATCGAAATCGCCCAAGGTTTTTAGGTCAGTAACTTAAAGACAGATTATTCGTCTAGGTACCACTGTGTCGGGCGGTAAGGATATGACCGGTAGTAAGCATATGACTGCGTCTTGAACTCAGTGAAGTTCTTCAGTGCATTGTTGTGATAGATCGGTGCAACCGCTTTCACAGTACCGATGAACAGCAGGCTCTTTGCCATATTCTCTACCAGACGCGCACCAATTGCATTTGATTCATCAGAACCGGCAACAGCGCCTTGGAATGCGTCGATGTCTTTCATCATTTCGTAGACATACTCTGGTGGTTTCACACCAGACGCACCATTTTGGTCAAGATATTCAGCCCAAAGTATACCGTTGCGCACGTTGAAGTAGTTATCAAACGGTGGTTGGAAGACTTCCGCGTTGCCTAGTATAACAGCCAATGGTTGACCTTTAGCATACATCATAACATCAAGCTTGTTAGAAGACTGTGCTGAACGAAATTCATCCGTTGTCACTTCTTTAACCGTGTTGTTGATGCCAACGTCTTTCCAGTTTTGGCCAACAAGTTCGACCAGTTTCACTGAAATCCCCTGTGTTGCAACCTGAAGGTTCAGAACCAGTGTTTCGCCATTTGGCAACTCACGCATACCGTCGCCATCTGTGTCGACCATACCGATTTCATCAAGCAATGCATTGGCTTTTGCCGCATCGAACTCGGTCAAATAGGTATCCATCTCTTCGCTTACAAACGAAGGTGATGGTGAGAAAGCTACATACTGCGCTGGTTTACCAAGGCCGAAATAAACAACTTCGTTCATTTCGTCACGGTTCATCGCAACAGACATCGCCTGACGGAACCGTATATCACCGAACACTTTACGCTTCTCAGGGTTCTCGGAGTTTACGTTAAACGCAAAAACGCCAAATGCAACTTCAGGCTTCAGGTCAACACTAAAGTTGCCTTTTTCCTGATTTTCCATCAACAATGGCGCATAATCAAGGTTCAGTGACTGTGCTTTATAATCAACTTCAGAGTTGACCAGTTTCAGCAAACGTACTTCGCTTTCACCGACAAACAACTCGTCTTGCTCATTGATGTATGGCAATTGGTTACCCGCAGTATCAACCTGAAAGAAATACGGGTTAGCAACCAAGTGGCGGCCTTCCGTGCTTTCAGCGATAATGATGTGGCTTTCCAATGTCGGCACCGTATCAGCAGGCATAGCCGCTAGTTTGTCAGCATTAGTCAACATCGGTGTCGGTGTGTCCATCCAGTCAGAGCTGCCATAGTAAGCGGCAACCGCTGCATAACCGTTTTCAAATCCCATGGCCTGTGCATTTGCGTCTGCATCTGCATCTATAGCTGGGTGATATTTACCCAAAAAATGCATGGGCTGGAAGCCTTGCGCATAGTGGTTGGCAAAGTGTGACAACAGACCCGGTTTTGGTGAAGGCAGGTTGAACTGGATAGTTTGCTCATCTACAACCACAAGGTTCATTTTTTCACCGGCAACCAAAACATAATCCTTTGGCTTTTCACGTACATTGCTGTCAACCGCCAGGTTGTCATACCAGAACTTCACATCACGGGCACCAAACGGTGCGCCATCTGACCATTTGTGGCCTTTACGCAGGTGGAAAGTCAGCTGTGTGAAATCAGCGTTCCATTCCCAGCTTTTAGCAACGTTTGGCACGATGGTTGTCAAATCGTCTGAATAACGCACCAAGTTCACGTGGCGTATAGACATAAAGTCTGATGTACCAGACTCGGTTGCATTTGAAAGCGCATCGAATGTGCCGCCGTATTTGCCAACAGAATCGTAAGGCGTCATAATCAGTGGCTCAGATGGCAGTCGGTCTGCAAGTGCTGGTAGTTCTCCGTTGCCGCGAATACGTGCATTCAGATCACCGATCGCAGGGTTAGCGGAAAATTCCATAGTACAGTTGCCCAGAGATTGATATTCAGCAAGTTCAAATACTTGTGGAAAAGCTCCACTTTCAATGCCTGCCATGTCGGCGACCGTTGCTGCCGGGCATGTACCCGCAAGGGCAGCACCTGACAGTGTCAGCCATGCGACACCTGATAAGGTTAGTGTTTTCATTATATATTCTCCCAGTTGTTATTCCATTATTCTTTAAAGCCAGGCTGAAATCAGCCTGAGTGCTATAAGATTGAAGCATCCATTTTAATATGGAATCAGTTTATACAAACTACATTACAGATTTGTAACAGTTTTGTAATATCTGATATTCTCTCCCTCTAACAATCGTCACAAACAAATGCGAAACAAACAAATGCGAACGGCCGATTGAAGAAGATTGGACAAGAGTCTTTGGTCTGTCAATATATTTTCATGCGTTCGCAATAATTCCATAGTTTTTTTGATTATCCAAATGTATAGACCATTGCTGCGCTCTTCTGGAATTAAGACCAGTCCAGTACAACTTTTCCGCTTTGCCCGGATGCCATAGTGGCAAAACCATTTTTGAAATCATCCGCTTTGAAATGATGTGTAATAACTGCATTAATATCTAGCCCGTTCTGCAGCATCGCTAACATTTTATACCAAGTTTCGAATATTTCGCGCCCATAAACACCTTTGATGGTAATAGATTTTAATACAATTGACGACCAGTCAACGGAGGACTTACCCGGTGGAATGCCCAACATTGCGATGCGCCCCCCCATAACCAAGGCACTGATCATTTGATCAAGTGCTACTTGTGATCCGCTCATTTCCAACCCCACGTCAAAACCCTCGACAATACCCAAGGCTGATGTAATTTCGTTCAGATCGGTATTTTGAACGTTCACGGCGGTGACATCAGCAACCCGATTCGCCAGATCCAGGCGATCCTGATTGATGTCAGTTATCACCACATGGCGCCCCCCGATATGCTTGGCAACGGCTGCAGCCATGATCCCGATGGGGCCGGCCCCAGTGATCAAAACGTCCTCGCCGACCAGATCAAATGAAAGGGCGGTATGGACCGCATTTCCAAGCGGGTCGAGAATGGCACCTATATCATCACTGATGTCATCGGGTAGGGGAACAACATTAAATGCGGGCAAGCGTAGAAATTCGGCAAAAGCTCCCGGTTCATTTACTCCGATACCACGTGTTTCAGGGTCCAGATGAAACTTACCGGCCCGGCTGGCCCGGCTGGTTTTGCCGATAAGATGACCTTCGCCGGAAACCCGTTGCCCAATGGAAAGATCAGTAACATTTGCCCCCAACTCGACAATGACGCCTGCAAATTCATGCCCAGTTATCAGTGGTACTGGGATGGTTTTTTGTGACCATTCATCCCAGTTCCAAATGTGTATATCCGTGCCGCAAATGCCGGTTTTCTTGATCTTTATCAAAACATCATCTGCACCTATTTCTGGCACAGGTTCGTTTTGCATCCACAAGCCTTTCGCGGGTTTTGCCTTTACCAGTGCTTTCATGCCATTGGGTCTTTTAATCATTTGATCACCCCCACGGACTTGCCAACCTTCCCAAATGCGTCCAGCGCAAATACAAGGTCATCCCGGCTAAGGGCCGCATTCATTTGTGTGCGGATGCGTGCCGATCCTTTAGGAACGACAGGAAAGAAGAAACCAGCCACGAAAACACCTTCTTCGAATAATTGCGTCGCCATTTCTTGCGCCAAAGAAGCATCCCCCAGCATAACCGGCACGATCGGGTGCTCGCCGGGAACCAAATCAAACCCCAATGTATCCAGACCCGTCCGCCAGTATGCAGTGTTTTCAAATAGCTTCGCTCGCAGATCATCGCTTTCCTGCACTAGATCAAGGGCCTCAAGCCCAGCAGCTACAATCGCAGGGGGAAGTGAATTCGAAAACAGATAAGGCCGTGCCCGCTGCCGTAATAGATCAATAACAGGTTGCGGCCCGGCAATATAACCACCGATTGCTCCGCCAAGTGCTTTGCCAAGCGTACCTGTCATGATGTCGACCCCGTCGACGACATCAAAATGCGCAGGCGTGCCGCGCCCCAGCGGCCCCATGAATCCTGTTGCGTGGCAATCATCCACCATAACGATGGCATCATAACGTTCTGCCAGCGCAGTAATTTCGGGTAACTTTGCCAAATGCCCGTCCATAGAGAACACACCGTCTGTGGCAATCATAATGAATCGCGCACCCGCTTCCTTAGCTTCAACCAGCCGCTTTTCAAGTTCAACCATGTCGGAATTCGCATAACGATACCGCTTGGCTTTACATAAACGAATGCCGTCAATAATTGATGCGTGATTAAGAGCGTCTGAGATAATCGCGTCTTCGTCGGTCAACAGCGGTTCAAACAAGCCGCCGTTGGCATCAAAACAGGCGGCGAATAATATCGCATCATCTTTACCAAGGAATACGGCCAATTTCTCCTCCAGCTTGCGGTGCAAATCCTGCGTGCCGCAAATGAAACGCACACTCGCCATGCCAAATCCATAAGCATCAAAAGCACCTTTGGCGGCGTTGATCAGGCGCGGGTGATTTGCCAGGCCAAGGTAATTGTTGGCGCACAGATTGACGACACGGGCATGTTGCCTGCCTTCATACTGGACGTCTATTCGCCCAGCCTGTGGCGAGGTTATCTGACGTTCGCGCTTATAAAGCCCGTCACAGTCAATTTCGCTCAAGCTGTCAGAGATGTGGTTGAGAAATGTTTTTGTCATAACAGAATCCTTAGGTTTTCATCCAGTATTCCGTTTTTACGGAAATAGTCAATATATAAGACAAAAAATCCTATATATAGGAAATTAAGAGTTATAAACAATCAGCAACGCTTTGGCGGGCGTAGTTGAAGCTTTAATCGCATGGTTGCAATCCGCGGCATAACGCACCGTATCGCCTACGTTAAGATCAACATCTTCATCACCGGCGGTCACCTTCATCGACCCTTCCAGTACCGTTAACAGTTCGCGGCAACCCATACTGTGCGGGTCACTGATTAGCGCACCATTGGCAGCCAGTTGGATTTCATAAACTTCCAGTTTTCCGGCCTGATCAGGCGGGCTGAGTATACGGATACGGCAACCTTCACCTTGACTATCAATGGTCGGAGTGCGGTTCGCGCGCATCACATCCTTGATTGTGCTGTCAGCACCTGCATCATCCAGAAGACCAGCAAAATCCACTTGCAGCGCGCGGGTCAAACTCCAAAGTGTCGCGACTGTCGGACTGCTTTCACCGCGTTCGATTTGTGATAGCATTGATCTTGAAACGCCAGACAACTTGGCCATTGCTTCCAAACTCAAGCCTTTGCTTTTGCGCGCATTGCGCAATCGGTTTGCCAATCTTTCAGCAATGTTATTATCTGAATCCATCTGGCGACAGTGCTGAATAGTCATTATCCTGTCAACGTTCGATTGATTTTCTTTCGAGTAATTTAACTGCTTGACCTTCCAGTTGCTGGAGGCATTATCAGGTAGATTAAACCGGAACTACTAATCGAGTGAAGATGATGAATGCCCAAATAACCAACACATTCCAGATCGAAGGCATGTCTTGCGCATCCTGTGTCGGACGGGTCGAAAAAGCATTGCTTGCGGTTCCAGAAATCGCAAAAGCATCCGTCAATCTGGCCAATGAAACTGTGCAGGTCAGCTACAATGGCCCCGCTACCGTTATGACTATAGTGCAAGCATTGTCGGATGCGGGCTATCCTGCGGTATCAGAAGAGGTAACGCTGGACATTGAAAACATGTCTTGCGCATCTTGCGTGGGAAGGGTTGAAAAGGCCTTGAAAACAGGGGCAGGGGTACTGGATGCAACTGTCAATCTTGCGTCCGAGGCAGCATTGGTACGTTATGTGGTGGGCGTCACGAGCCCCACTGAAATCGCTGAAATTGCCACACGGGCGGGATACCCCGCTAAAGCGGAAAAGCAGGATCATGCTGATAAGACCGATCGCAAAGCACAAGAGATCGCGATCCTTGGGCGACTTACATTATTGGCAGCAATATTGGCGTTCCCAGTATTCGCGGTAGAAATGGGTGGCCATATTTTTCCTGCGCTGCAAGGTTTTATCAATAGCACCATCGGGATACAAAACAGCCGCCTGTTGCAATTTGCGCTGACAACCATTGTGTTGTTCGGTCCGGGTTTGCGGTTCTACACCAAAGGATTTCCAGCACTTTTCAAAGGCGCACCGGACATGAATTCACTGGTAGCCTTAGGTACATCGGCAGCTTACGGATTTTCACTAGCGGCAACATTCGCGCCGCAACTGCTGCCTGAAGGCACTGCGAATGTATATTATGAAGCAGCAGCAGTGATAGTTGTTCTTATTTTACTGGGGCGTTTTCTGGAAGCCCGCGCAAAGGGGCGCACAGGACAGGCCATTCGCAAGTTGGTAGGGCTTCAGCCAAAAATAGCGCATGTGGAACGCATCGGAAAGGTCATAGAACTTGCAATAGATAAAATCGTCCTTAATGACATAATCCATGTTCGCCCCGGTGAAAAAATAGCAGTCGACGGTTCAGTCTTATCAGGGGCGTCTTACGTGGATGAAAGCATGATCACGGGTGAACCTGTTCCGGTAGAGAAAACCAAAGGCGCGGATATCGTTGGCGGCACTGTGAATGGTACGGGTGCGATTACTTTTCGCGCAACTAAAGTCGGCAATGACACCATGCTTGCGCAAATTATCCGCATGGTTGAACAGGCACAGGGCGCGAAACTACCGATACAGGGCCTTGTCGATAAAATCACGGCTTGGTTTGTACCAGCGGTTTTGATCGCGGCTTTAATCACAGTAATTGTCTGGCTTGCTTTCGGGCCCGACCCCGCTCTTGGCTTTGCTCTTGTGGCAGGGGTGTCAGTGTTGATTATCGCTTGCCCATGCGCGATGGGGTTAGCAACACCTACATCGATCATGGTTGGTACGGGACGAGCTGCTGAAATGGGAGTTTTGTTTAGAAAAGGACAAGCTTTGCAAATGCTGCAAGAGGTCACAGTCGTTGCGGTCGATAAAACAGGCACGCTTACCGAAGGTCACCCCGAACTGACTGATCTGATTGTCGCGGACGGATTAGATCAAGATGTGGTATTGCGCCTTGTCGCGGCTGTCGAAGCAAAATCCGAACATCCGATTGCCGAAGCGATTGTTCGTGCCGCTAAAGATAAGGGGATTGATATTCCCGACATTCAGGATTTTTCATCGCAAACAGGTTACGGTGTTCAAGCACGCGTAGAGGGAAAGGCTGTTCTCATAGGTGCGGATCGCTTTATGGTGCGTGAAAATGTGGCGTTAGGCCCGCTTGAAATCACTGGTACAACCTTGGGGGAAAAGGGCAAAACACCACTTTACGCTGCGATTGACGGTCGAATAGCCGCTGTGATTGCTGTGGCAGATCCAATCAAGAAAACCACTCCGGGCGCCATTGCCGCCTTGCATGACTTGGGCCTGAAAGTGGCGATGGTCACAGGTGACAACCAAGGGACTGCAAATGCTATTGCTAATGATTTAGGCATAGATCATGTGGTGGCGGAAGTTCTACCGGCAGGAAAAATTGACACGTTAAAGGCTTTGCAATCAGATGGGGGCAAGCTGGCCTTTGTCGGCGACGGTATTAATGATGCGCCCGCTCTTGCCGTAGCTGATGTGGGTATTGCAATCGGAACCGGTACAGATGTGGCGATTGAAGCCGCCGATGTTGTGCTGATGTCCGGTGATCTTAAGGGCGTTGTTAACGCCTTTGATATCAGTCAGCGCACAATGCAAAATATCCGCCAGAACTTATTTTGGGCCTTTGGATATAATACGTTGTTGATACCCGTTGCAGCAGGCGTACTTTATCCCGTAAACGGAGTGTTGCTGTCGCCCGTTCTGGCAGCGGGGGCGATGGCTTTGTCCAGCGTTTTTGTCCTGACAAATGCTTTGCGCTTGCGCCGGATAAAACCGTTTTTGCAAGTATAAGCTTTAACTTACCGCGCTGAATTTTGCATTATCGTCGATGTATTGGTCGAAAGCTTTGGCAATAAGGCGCGCGACACTGCGTTTGTGTTTTACGATCTCAAGCCCTGATTTTGAAAACTCCACAATATCTTTATAGTCTTTTTGCAATGTCAGTACCGCTTTGTTTAAACAAGACAGGTCACTGCCGAATTCATTAATCAAGGTTGGATAATCAATGGAAAAATTACACATGATCATCTCGATCGCCCGTGCGATCAAACGATCTTCGTACGTGGTTTCAACACCACGATACGTTGCAAGCTGTCCACTTTTTATGGCGAGCGTATAATCAGAAGATTTAGCCTGATTTTGGGCGAACCCATTGGGGTACTTGGAAATTGAACTGGCACCAAACCCTATCAATGTATCCATATCATCGGTTGTGTAACCTTGAAAATTCCGTCGCAAACGACCTTTGTTTTGTGCTTTGGCCATACTGTCCGTGGGTCTTGCAAAGTGGTCTATTCCAACAGGATTATAATCACCATTGCTTTCCAGCTCTGCCGCCATAGCCTGAAATAAATCATGACGTATTTCACCATTTGGCAAGGCCGTTTCATCGATTAATTGCTGGCGTTTGGCCATCCATGGCACGTGGGCATATCCGTAAAGCGCAATGCGGTCAGGTGACAGGGCCCGCACTTTGTGAATGGTATCCAATACACTGACTTCAGTCTGATGCGGGAGTCCGTAAAGAATGTCCATATTCAGTGATTTGACTTTTGCGCGGCGTAGCATCTCTACGCATCTTTTAGTGGTTTCAAAACTTTGCTTGCGACCAATGGCAGTTTGAACATTAATCGCAAAATCTTGTACACCGATGCTTGCACGGTTCATGCCGGCTGCCACCAATGCGTCTATCTTGGCTTGATTGACCAATGTAGGGTCAATCTCAACCGAAAACTGCACCTCTTTTGTGCGTGGAATTTTTAACTCCAGTGCGGCTACTAGGCATTTTATCTGCTCTGGTGTTAATATCGTTGGCGTTCCGCCACCCCAATGGACACGGCTTGCCTTGATGCCTTTTGGTAATTTCTTTGCAACCAGATTAATTTCCGCAATCACGTGTTCCAGATAAGCCGCGACAGGTGAAGCTGATTTTGTGCCTTGTGTGCGGCAAGCACAAAACCAGCATAGGCGCTCACAAAACGGGATATGGATGTAAACGGATACGGGCTTATCAACGGGAAGGGCTGCAAGTTCCGCCGTAGTAAAATCTGCGCCAATACCAGACGTGAACTGAACTGCAGTCGGGTAACTTGTGTAACGTGGCGCCCGGGCATCATAAACACCTAAATGCGCTAAATCTGGATCATATGTCATAAGAATTCATAGCATGCGTCAATTATGGGACCTTGATCTAAGTCAATTTTTTTGATCTTTAGGGGAAATGAAGAATATTACGCCAAAACTCACACTTGCAAGCGTTGATTGCAATGAATGTCCGATCAAACATCGAGCTGTTTGTGCATATTGTGAAAAATCTGAAATGATGCGGCTTGAGGCAATGAAATCTTATAAAACCTATGCGGCTGGCGATCCTATTACATTTGCCGGTGATCAAATGATCTTTGTAGGATCTGTCGTAACAGGTGTTGCCCGGCTTTCGCAAACCATGGAAGATGGCCGTAAGCAAATGGTCGGTCTGTTATTGCCAAGCGATTTTGTCGGACGTCCAGGGCGGGCTTATTCTGCTTTTGATGTTGAAGCCACGACGGATGTTACCTTATGCAGATTTGAACGTAAACCGTTTGAGAAATTGCTGAAAGAGATACCACATTTACGCGAACGTATGTTGGAAATGGCATTGGACGAATTGGATGCTGCCCGTGAATGGATGTTGTTACTGGGGCGTAAAACTGCCCGTGAGAAAATTGCAAGTTTATTGACAATTATCGCAAGGCGCCAAAATGTCGATTCTAGTATGCAAAAAAACAATATTTCATTTGATCTTAGTTTAACGCGTGAGGCAATGTCAGAGTACTTGGGGCTTACGTTGGAAACGGTCAGCCGTCAAATCAATGCGCTGCAAAAAGACGGCGTAATCAAATTAGAGAAAAAACGTCATGTCATTGTGAATGATTTTGCCCGTCTCTTGGCAGAGACGGGCGATGATGCAGACGGCGGGTTTCTGGCCTAGGGGAAAATAGGCCTAATGTGCCATAAAAATTGGCACCCTGCAGTCTTGCAACATATTTCGTGTTGGCCCGCCAAACAGGAACTCACGCATAGGAGAGTGCCCGTAACCGCCCATTACAATCAAATTGGCGCCTATATCATTTGCATGAGAACGGATGACATCAGATATTTTAGCTGCTGAGTGCGGTAAAATATTTACTTCAACTTTAATGCGATGTCGCGCTAAAAAAGTTGCAATATCACTTGATACTTCTGCTTCTATTTCTGTACGCCTTGTATTGGCAATAATCACAACGTCTACTTTGGTAGCTTGTTTAAGTAATGGAATTGCTGCACGTACAGCCCGCAAAGCATGATTGCTGCCATCCCAAGCAATAGCGGCTTTTGCTTCGCGATGACCTGGGTCTTCATCCGGAATGACTAAGACCGGGCATTCTGATGTTAAAAGAGTACTTTCTGTTATCTTTTCGTCTGTTTCAGTGCGTTCAGGGCCGAATGGGCGCGGTAAAACAGCCAGATCGCAGAATTTAGCTGTTTGGGACATTAAACTGGCAAGTTGATCACGGTTAATAACAGCCGTTTCAATGCTGTAGAATATCAATTCCTCTTGCGCGAATTTTTTTGCTTCCTTAACAAGTTTGTCTACAGTTTTCTTCGCGCGGTCACGCTCCTCTTCCTTTAATTCGGCAGGAAACCCAGTATATGGATACGTTTGCGTCTGTAATATTGTTATATACGCTGGGCATATGATATGCAGATGACCGCCTGCATCTAATGTCAGACTGATCGCTTTTCGCAAAGATGCAACGCTGCTATCCTTACCGTCCCAGATCGTCAATATAGATCTATATGACATGGGTGAACTCCTGTCTTGATTCCTTTTATTTATAGGTGGCAAGCGCTGGGAAAACATTGATGCAGATCAAAGACTGTTGCATGTCCACTCGTGCATTAGTATTGCTAGGACAGGACAGCAAAAGGTCAAGAAATGGATATTCTAAGATTAATCGTATTGGCATTCATTACGGTGTTTGCCGCTATTGCTGCAAATTTTGGCCAAGACGCGGCCTATATATTACATGCATTGATCATAATGGCGGTTTCGTTCTTTCTATTCATAAGAGAAGTACGGTGCTTTGGTGATGTAAAACCGTTAACCGAAACGGGTTATCAGGATGATGTTATCAGGGCGGGTGTAATCGCCACAGCGTTCTGGGGTGTCGTCGGTTTTCTTGTTGGCGTCTATATCGCTTTCCAGCTGGCCTTTCCAGTACTTAACTTTGATCTTCCATTTACTACATTCGGGCGGGTACGACCTTTGCACACATCGGCTGTGATCTTCGCTTTTGGCGGCAACGCATTGATCGCCACATCCTTCTATGTCGTGCAGCGCACCTCTGCCGCGCGCCTGTGGGGCGGCAATCTTAGTTGGTTTGTGTTCTGGGGTTATCAGCTGTTCATCGTAATGGCGGCAACCGGCTATTTGCTAGGTGCCACACAGTCCAAGGAATACGCAGAGCCTGAATGGTATATCGACATCTGGCTGACCATCGTCTGGCTTGCATATCTGGCCGTGTTCATGGGGACAATTATCAAGCGAAAAGAGCCGCATATCTATGTGGCCAACTGGTTCTTCCTGTCGTTCATCGTGACTATCGCGATGCTGCACCTAGTTAACAATCTGGCGGTGCCTGTATCCCTCTTCGGATCAAAATCCGTACAGCTGTTTTCCGGGGTGCAGGACGCGCTGACCCAATGGTGGTATGGCCACAATGCGGTTGGCTTTTTCCTGACAGCCGGTTTTTTGGGCATGATGTACTACTTCATACCCAAGCAGGCTGAACGCCCCGTATTCAGTTACAAGTTATCGATTATCCACTTCTGGTCTTTGATCTTCCT
This sequence comes from Amylibacter sp., assembly GCA_965261565.1. GTDB lineage: Bacteria > Pseudomonadota > Alphaproteobacteria > Rhodobacterales > Rhodobacteraceae > Amylibacter. Next base: position 3,336,547 of record OZ253460.1, on the reverse strand, counting down.
TTATATTTGGGCCGGTCCACACCACTTGCATTACACGGCTTTGCCCGACTGGGCGCAAACCTTAGGAATGACCTTTTCTATTATGCTATGGATGCCAAGCTGGGGCGGTATGATCAACGGCCTGATGACGCTGAACGGCGCATGGGATAAATTACGCACCGATCCAATTTTACGGATGATGGTGATCAGCCTTGCGTTCTACGGTATGTCCACATTTGAAGGACCGATGATGTCGATCAAGGTTGTTAACTCTTTGTCACACTATACCGAATGGACTATTGGTCACGTACATTCCGGCGCGCTTGGTTGGAACGGTATGATCACGTTCGGGGCGCTCTACTATCTGACGCCACGTCTGTGGGGCCGCGAGCGCCTGTATAGTCTGAGCATGGTTAACTGGCACTTCTGGCTGGCCACAATCGGTATCGTTTTCTACGCCTCATCACTTTGGGTTGCTGGCATCATGGAAGGTTTGATGTGGCGTGAGGTTGATCCGCAAGGTTTCCTTGTGAACTCTTTCGCAGACACGGTCGCGGCCAAGTTCCCGATGTACATTGTACGCGGAACTGGCGGGCTTCTGTATCTTGCTGGTGCGATTATCATGTGTGTGAACCTGTGGCTGACCGCCACAGGGGCAGGCGAACGCAAAGCAAGTGCAGCACTTGCTGTGCCTGCGGAATAAGGAGTAAAATAATGTCATTCCTGAAACACCACAAGAAAATCGAAACCAACGCAACACTTCTGCTGGTTCTAAGTCTCGGCGTGGTCGCCATTGGCGGTGCCGTTGAAATTGCACCTCTGTTCTATCTTGAAAACACAATTGAGAAAGTAGAAGGGATGCGTCCGTATACACCGCTGGAACTGGCGGGGCGCAATATTTATATCCGTGAAGGTTGCTACCTTTGCCACAGCCAGATGATCCGCCCATTGCGTGACGAGGTTGAACGCTACGGGCACTATTCGCTGGCTGTGGAAAGCATCTATGACCATCCGTTCCAGTGGGGGTCAAAACGCACAGGACCTGATCTGGCCCGTGTGGGTGCGCGCTATTCCGACGAATGGCATGTGGATCACCTGACTGACCCACGTTCAGTTGTGCCTGAAAGTATAATGCCGACCTACGGATTCTTAAAGGAAACAGAACTGAAACCGGAACGCATACAAGCTGTTTTGGTTGCGAACAGCCGCGTAGGTGTTCCCTATACGGATGAAATGATCGCGCTGGCTGAAAGCGATATGGAAGTACAGGCTGATCCCGATGGCGACTGGGAAGAAATGGCCGCACGATACCCCAAAGCGCAAGTGCGCAACTTTGACGGGCAGGAAGAACTGACCGAAATGGATGCGCTGATTGCTTATTTGCAAATGCTTGGCACTTTGGTGGATTTTTCAACCTTCCAACCAGACGCAAGCCGATAGGAGGAATGCTATGGATACCTATTCAGTCATGCGTGAAATAGCGGATAGCTGGGGCCTTTTGGCCATGATGGCTTTCTTCATCGGTGCCATCCTGATGTTGTTTCGCCCGGGTGCTAAGCAACAACACGAAGATGCCTCCATGATTCCGTTTCGGGAAGATAAGCCTGGCAAAACCAAACACAAAAAATCCAACCCTAAATCTGAACAACCGTCGGAGGGTTCGTCATGAGTAAGAAAACTAAAATGCGTGACGAGGACTATCCAACAACGGGCCATGAATGGGATGGAATTCGCGAGTATGACAAACCTATGCCGCGCTGGTGGTTGTACACGTTCTATCTGTGCATCATTTTTTCGTTCGGCTATATGATCGCATACCCAGCAATACCGCTTCTGAAAGGGGCGACGCCCGGCCTTTTGGGTTATTCTTCTCGCGATGAAGTCAGTCAACATATTGCAGCCGTCAATGAAAAAAATGCTGTGATTGAAGCAAAGTTGCTTGCAACATCTATGGAAGATATCGGTGCTGACGCCGATTTATCACGTTTCGCAACTGCTGGGGGGCGCGCGGTCTTTCTGACCTATTGTGCACAGTGCCATGGTGCGGGAGCGCAAGGCGCTAAAGGCTACCCCAACCTTCAGGATGATTTCTGGTTATGGGGCGGCGATATCGCGACAATAGAAACAACCATCCGCCATGGCATCCGTAATGACACAGATGAGGATACCCGGTACTCTGAAATGCCTAAATTCGGTGAGTTTATGGAAAGTGAAGACATCGGTGCATTGGCAAATTATGTATTACAATTATCCAATCAGGAACATGATACGGCACTTGCCGCCGTCGGCAAACCGCTGTTTGAAGAAAACTGCACAGCGTGCCACGGTGAAACAGCAACTGGCGACCGCGAACAAGGCGCGCCAGATCTGACGGATGCGCTTTGGCTTTATGGCGGTGATCTGGACACCATCACGCAAACGATAACCAACAGCCGCTTTGGTGTTATGCCTGCTTGGCAAGGCCGCATTACAGATGCACAGATTAAACAAGTGGCATTCTACGTTCACCAACTAGGTGGCGGGGAATAGAGCCCTATAAGATGGGGTTCAGACACCAGCCTTAGTCCTGTTCAGATCGGGGTTGGTGTCATTTTTGGTTTGTGATCTGATTGAATGGAATACTGACTATAAGCGCGTATAGTGCAAACAATAATCGGAAAAGATATGACTTCTAATTTGGCAGAACCACCAAAATTATTTGAAGCCCGTGAACCGGTTTTCCCGCAACGGGTCTCTGGGTGGTTTCGCAGGCTGAAATGGTGGCTGATGGGGTTCACCCTTAGCATTTATTATATCACACCATGGTTGCGCTGGGACAGAGGGTCTAATCTTCCGGATCAAGCCGTTTTGATTGATCTCGCAAATGCGCGGTTTTATTTTTTTTGGATTGAAATATGGCCGCATGAATTTTATTTTGTTTTAGGTCTACTTATTATGGCAGGCTTGGGTTTGTTTTTGTTTACCGCAGCACTCGGCCGTGTCTGGTGCGGTTATGCATGCCCGCAAACTGTATGGACTGATTTATTCATTCTGGTTGAGCGCTGGGTCGAAGGTGATCGCAATGAACGCATCCGATTGTTGCGCGAAAAATGGAGCTTTCGCAAAGCCCGACTGCGTTTAACCAAATGGTTCTTATGGCTGTTGATAGGGATATCAACGGGTGGAGCATGGGTGTTCTACTTTGCCGATGCACCAACGTTACTGAATGATTTGATAACTGGTCAAGCCGCTTTTATAGCCTATGCGACCATCGCTGTAATGACCGTTACAACATTCATGTTTGGCGGTTTTCTACGCGAACAAGTTTGCACCTATATGTGCCCATGGCCGCGCATTCAGGCAGCGATGATGGATGAATACTCCCTGACCGTTGCTTACCGAGATTGGCGGGGCGAACCGCGTGGTAAATTGGGCAAAGCCGAAGGTGATTGTATTGATTGCATGGCCTGCGTAACCGTATGCCCGCAAGGCATAGATATTCGCGATGGCCAGCAAGTCGAATGTATCACCTGCGCTTTGTGCATTGATGCCTGTGACAACATGATGGAAAAAATCGGGCGGCCACGCGGCCTGATTGATTATTGTGCCATCAGTGATGAGCCGTTGGAACGGGCAGGAAATCCACCAAGATCGGTTTGGAGCCATATTCTGCGCCTGCGTAATTTCGTCTACTTTGGCCTTTGGTCTTTAATCGGGGTTGGACTGGTTGTGGCCCTGTTCATCCGTTCGGATTTAGGCGTGAGTGTAAAACCTGATCGAAACCCTCGTTTTGTGACTTTGTCGGATGGCACAATACGCAATGCATACGATTTGAAACTCAGCAACCAAACAGGCGAGGATCTGGTGTTTTACATCTCTATCAAAACTGAAGATCCTTTGCAAATGGATTTGGAAGGTACTGAGCAGCTGAATGTAACGGTGCCTGCAAATAATAGCACACACCAGCGGGTCTATATCTTTGCCAAACCGGAAGATGCAGCAGCCCACCAAGACACTTCCCCTGTGCGGTTCTGGGTTGACGAACGTAGTACTGGCGAGCGTAGCTATGCTGACACTGTGTTTTCTGGAAAAGAAAAATGACCGCATCTAAAAAAACAAAAGAGCTGACCGGGCGCCATGTTGCGATGATCTTTTGCGGTGCATTTGCTGTTATCATTGGGGTCAATCTTGCATTGGCTTATAGTGCCGTGGGTACGTTTCCGGGGTTGGAAACACGTGCACCTTATATTGAAAGCCTGACATTTGAAGATCGCCGTGAAGCCCAACTCAGATTAAACTGGACGTCAACCATATCATACAAAGACGGGCAAGTAATTCTGAAGTTGACCGAGGCGGGTGGTGGCTCTGTTGTAACTCCAAATATTTCACTTGTGATCAGACATGCGACTTCTAAAAAGTACGATCAGGACGTGTCTTTGCAATTTGACGGGCATAATTATGTTGGTCAGATAGATTTGCCTGCTGGAAACTGGCAGGCACGCATATCTGCAGTCTCGCTGGATGGTACCGCATTTACGCGCACGATGTCACTGTATCTAAGGCCTGCATCATGACTTCCGCCGCTTGTCCTGCATGTGCGGCAGTTCCGCTTGATAGGATTGAGCAAACTACTAATGCCGAACGCTCGCTGGATATATCCGTACCTACAGTACATTGTGCAGGTTGTATCGGTAAAATAGAACGCGGATTGCAAGTGCTTGACGGTGTTTCTCATGCGCGGGTTAACCTGTCATTGAAGCGCCTGCATGTTCAGTTTAGCGGAAATGTCGATATTGAAGATGCGGTTCTTGATAAACTTTCCAATCTGGGTTTTGAAGCGCATCTACTGGACGAGAAAATTATAAACCAGAAACCGGACGATGTTGCACGCGGTCTGCTGATCCGGCTGGGTATTGCAGGCTTTGCCGCGATGAATGTGATGCTGTTGTCAGTTTCCGTTTGGGCAGGCGCGGAAGGTGTGACACGGGATTTTCTTCATTGGGTCTCAGCGGCAATCGCCCTGCCGACAGTCGCTTATACGGCTCAACCATTTTTCAAGAATGCATGGTCTGCCATAAAAGTGCGTCGTCTGAATATGGATGTTCCGATTAGTCTGGCAATTTTAATGGCTTCCGGCCTGTCACTTTATGAAGTTTCGCAAAGCGGTGAACATGCTTATTTCGATGCTGCATTATCGCTGACATTTTTCCTGTTGGCGGGGCGTTATTTAGACCACCAAACCCGTGCCAAGGCACGCTCTGCTGCAGTTGAGTTAACGGCTTTGGAAGTGCAGCGCGCGCAAGTTATGCGTGACGGGCAGGTTGAAACCGTTGCTGTGGAAACTCTAAATATCGGTGACCGGGTTTTAGTGCGACGCGGCGTAAGGATACCTGTTGATGGCATCGTGGCCAAAGGCGAAAGTGAGCTGGATATGTCCTTACTCACGGGCGAAACTATGCCGTCTGTAATCAAACAAAGTGATCGAGTTTACAGTGGTACACTTAATCTGGGTGCGCCTTTTGAAATGAATATCACCCAACTTGGGCAAGGCACTAAACTCGCGGAAATTACCGCCCTTGTGGCCACTGCAGAAGCGACAAAGACGAAATACACTACTTTGGCCGATAAGGCCGCACAAATCTATGCGCCATTAGTCCATCTGCTGGCGTTTTCTGCATTTTTATTCTGGCAATTTTATACGGGCGATACCCGTCTTGCCATTGGAATAGCGACGGCAGTATTAATCATTACTTGCCCATGTGCTTTGGGTCTTGCTGTGCCAGCGGTTATGACTGCGGCTAGCGGGCGGTTATATCGTGCGGGTGTTTTGATCCGTGACGGGGCCGCACTTGAACGCTTGGTTGATGTTGATACTGTGATTTTCGATAAAACCGGGACGCTGACAACTGGCCAGATGACGGTTATGCAAGCCCCGGAAGGGGAAGTGTTGAAACTTGCTGCAAGCCTTGCAAATTATTCAGAACACCCGCTTTCCAAAGCCGTAGCTAAACTTTCCACAGAGCGGGATATGCTGAAAATCAGCGCTGTGGTTGAGCATCCCGCGAAAGGGTTAGAGGCTAAATCAGGCGATATACGCATTCGCCTTGGGCGGGCTGAATGGATTGGCTGTGAGCCGGTTGAAGGGTTCGTTCAGACCTGGTTTCAAGTGGGCAATCAAAAACCCGTGGTTTTTTTGTTTGAGGACTGCATTAAACCCAGTAGCAAAAGTGCTGTTGCACGCCTGAAAGCAAGGGGTCTTAAGATTGTGATGTTGTCGGGTGATACGCAATCAGCAACAGACCGTCTGGCAGAAAAACTTGATATTTCACAGGCTATAGGGGGTGTTTTGCCCGAAGAGAAACTGGCTATTGTACAGTCTTATGGCGCGCATGTGCTTATGGTTGGTGACGGTTTAAATGACACAGCTGCACTTGCCGCAGCGCATGTTTCTATGTCACCCGCACAGGCAATTGATGCCGCCCGCGCGGCATCTGATCTTGTGCTTTTCAAAGATGATTTAACGTTGGTTGATGAATGTATGACCCTAGCAAAATCGGCAAAACGCCGTATGTTGGAAAACTTTGCCATTGCTGCGGGGTATAACCTGATAGCTGTGCCTATTGCACTTGTCGGCCTTGCAACACCATTATTGGCAGCCTTGGCAATGTCCGGGTCATCGATATGTGTCTCTTTGAATGCTTTGCGCATAACAAGGGGACGCTGATGTCAGTTTTGGTATATCTGATCCCGATTTCCCTGTTTCTGGGCGGCATTGGCCTAGCGGCTTTTTTCTGGGCTATAAAATCGAAACAGTTTGATGATCCGGAAGGGAATGCGGCGCGTATCCTGTTGGATGATGACGAGAACCCAAATTAAGTACACTAATACTTTACCCTACAAGGTCTATTAACTTTCTGTTTACCAATTCACCCCATGTTTGCGTTTGGTTTTTCTTAAACCATTGGCCTAGGCCATTCGCAACCGGGGATGAAAAAAATGAACATTGTGAAACCACTTTGGAATAAGGCTATTTTACCAAAATCAATTGGATTGATAGTCTTGGGTATATACGGGTTTTCCACATATCCCGCATTTGCAATTCCATCACCGGAATTAATTATTGGATCGGCTTCATCTCTTACACAGCTGTTCGCGGTTGGTTTTGCCATGGTATCAGGTGCTGTCGCAGCTTTTGGTGCTAAATTTGGCCTGAAAAGTAATAAAGGAGCCGTTCAAAGCAAATATCTGGTAAATGCTGTGATTATTCTTTTGCTGATGCTGTCTGCATCTATTGGTTACATTTTATATCAATATGGTCAGATTGATATAAAAGAACAGGTCCGGTTGCAAAACACCTTAACGCGTCCTGCATCTTTTGCTGGAACAAAAATACAGGATGAAAATCTACAGGAAACCAGTTTGGCGGCTCAGAAAATCAGTGACTTAAGTATATCTACTGCACAAGTAGAAGAGCTTCTTCAAGGAACCGATAAACCCCGCGAAACCATTCTACTTGATGTCCGCGAAGACGCTGAGTTTTCAATGGGAACAATGCCGGGCGCGCGCCACATTAGGTTTCCCGATATTGCAACATCAGGAATAAATTTGAAGGGTAAAAATGTCGTATTGATGTGCCATAACGGAAACCGCAGCTCAGAAACATGCGCGCGATTGGCCGCGATAGGTATAGATTGCAGGTTTATTGCTGGCGGATTGGAAAAATGGATTGTTGAAGGACGACAGTTTACCGACAGTTCAGTCCGGAGTTTGTCAGATCTGCGCGCTATCCCTGAATACAAAAATAAAGGAACTTTGATAAGTACCGCACAATTTGTAAAATTAACAAAAGACACGAATTTGCAAATCGTGGACACGCGCTACCCGAAAGATTTTGCCGTCAACCATTTGCCGAATGCGATAAACATTCCATTACGGGCGATGCCGACCAGTGAATTGAATGAAGCTTTGTCCATGCTGAAAAACAAACCAACATTGGTGGCATGTTATGATCGCCGCAGTTGTTTTATGGGGCAGGTTCTGGGCCTGGAAATGGCAGAACGCGGCATTGATTATCTTGGACGCTATACTACGCCATGGGATTATTTCATAGCACCACCAGTAAAGCCCCATATCCAGAAATGGCTGGAAAATCGGAATGAAACCTTATGGAATCGTGCCATAGATATCCTAGCGGGCTGGTTGTTACTCATCGCAGATAAATCCCATTTCATACTGGGTATCGTAATGCTGTCACTTGTTTCACGCGTAATGGTTCTTCCGATAACTTTGAAATCCGAAAAAGATCAAATTGTTTTGGCAGCGCATAAAGACAAATTGAACGCATTAAAGAAAAAATTAAAACATGACCCTGCCCGGCGGGCAAGTGCTGTGCAAGCTTATCATAAAAATCTGGGCTTAACGCCATTGCGTAATCTGACTGCGTTATTATTTCTGCCCCTTATGATGCTTGGCCTTAGCGCCATTGAAAAATCGGCCCCCTCAACCAATACAACTTTTTTGTGGTTGCCTGCATTAGGTGCACCGGACTCTACCTATCTGTTTCCTGTAACGTTCTGCATACTCGCGGGCGTTTATATGCAAATAACAATAGCCAGCACATTGAAACGCCGCATAATATCTTGGGGGTTGGTTGTGCCGGTACTATTCGCAATGATTTTTCAGCTTTCCGCAGCAGGCAGCATTTATCTGAATTTCAGTCTGGCCCTGTTATTGATGCAGCGTGTTTTTGTCACCGGAGATGTGGGACGTTTAAAAGATACTATTCATCAAGCGATCAGACGGTTTAAGGTACGGCACATATTAAACGGAATAATCCCGTTGAATTATGCGGAGTTATTGACCGATTGCGGTAATAAATCTTACCGTTTGGCAGTACTTGAGAACGCCGATTTTAACGTCCCACAGGGTGTTGTCGTCGAAAATACTATATTGAATAAATATTGTGCGATGTCAGAGCGTCAAAAAACCAAATTTTTTGATAAATTGTGGCGCTTAATCGACCAGAAAACATGTGTTGTACGTAGCTCAGGGTCAGATGAAGATGGCATAGATCACAGTTTTGCAGGTGTTTTCGATAGCGTTCTGAACGTTGACCGTTCAGGCCTACAAGATGCATTTGAATATGTTTTGAAATCATTCCAGTCTAATCGTGCAGGTGTGTATCGAGCTGGTGGCGGTAAAGGTCATCGCGGAAATATTTTAATCCAACAAATGATAGATGCGCAATACTCAGGTGTATTATTTACCCAGGACCCGATGGCACCTGGGCAAATGTTATTGGAAATGGCTAAAGGAACAGCTGACGAACTTGTATCTGGTCGGATCACACCGCTTAGTATGCGATTTGGTAAATATACCCATGAAAGTTGTGATAAAAGGGACGCGCCAATAAACATAATCGCGCTCTTACAAGCAGGGCAAAACGTGGAAAGATTATTTGGCTGCCCGCAGGATATTGAATGGGCTTACAAAGATGGTAAATATTTCCTTGTGCAAAGTCGCGATATTACCACCATGAACACTGGATCAGAAAAAGAACAGGCGCGGCAGAAAGAATGGGAAAAGTTCTTCGATGTATATGGTCAATCAACCTTAAAAGGCCCTATCTTGAAACAGGATGAAATGTCAGAGGTTTTACCGCGCCCGACGCCCCTTTCTTTTTCCATCATGTCTTCATTATGGACACAAGGCGGAAGTGTGGGGCAGGCTTGTCGCGCGCTTGGACTGAATTATAGGATGCCAGAGAATTCAAATGGCCATTTGTTTCAATTATTTGGAAAAGTTTATTCTGATCTTGCCCTGAAGTCTGGTGCCGCATTACATTTGCCAAAAACTGTTGAACGCAGTCTGGAAAAACGCTGTGTGGAAGTTGAAGATAATTTTCACAATCAAATTATTCCTGCTTTGCATAAGAAAATGGCATATTGGACGGCGATGGACTTTTCCAAGCTCGGTTTGGAAGACCAATTGCAGTGTGTCGAAAAGTTGACGCGCTTTTTTATTGATGAAATTTATGTGGTTGCTGAACAGGTCAATATCCTTGCCAGTTTTTTATGTCATGCCGCAGAAACCGAATGTAGGTGTATTGGGGTAAATCCATTGCACGTTATGCACGCCCCTATGGCACATTCACCAAATCGCATGATCGCAATAGCCAATGGTCTGCCTGATGAACAAAGAAAAGAATATTTGATGCAAATGATGGGGCACAGGGCATTGTTTGATTACGAGTTATCGACACCCAGATATTATGAAACACCGGAAGCACTTTGGAAGCTTGCATCACCTACCGTGCATTCGTTTCAGCCTCCTCATAAAGAGATAATAGGTTCAGAAATATCAAACTTACCTGATATCATTGATCTGGCTTTGCGCTTTCAGGATCTGAAAGAATACGCAAAACATGAATCACTTCGTATATTAGCGGTCTTGCGTAAGATATTGCTGGAAATTGATGGCAAATTTGGCAATGATAACCTTGTGTTTTATTTGACTTATGATGAACTTGTAGGTTGTAATGAAAAAAAATTACCAATGCTGAAACAAATTGCTACTTTCCGATATGAAAATACAAGGTTGATAAAAAAATCCGCTCCTTCTAAAGCTGCATTGTCGCTACATGATTGCGAGTTGCTTTCCAACGCAACATCGCGTTTTGAACCGCAAACGGGGGATATGCAGGGCATTTTTGTTTCCGGGGGGCAAGAAATGGCTGGGAATGTTTACCTTGCCTTTGAAGCAGATAATATAGATCACGAACAGCTTGATGGTTTCAAGGCCGGGGATATTCTGGTTTGCAAAATGATGAATCCGGTTTGGCTACCGTATGTGTTGCAATCAAATGCAGTGGTTTGTGAGGTGGGTGGTTGGTTGAGTCATATGGCGATTGTCGCGCGTGAGCACAACATCCCGATGATCGTAGGGTGTACAGGCTTGGATGGGTTAAAAAATGGTGATTGTATAAAGATATTAAAATCTGGCCTGATTGAACCGTATGGCCATGTAACGAATAACGCCTCTTCAAATGCAATGGCGATATAAATATCAAGACGCTGTTTTTTTTGCAGCTGGTGATTGGCGCACTGCGATGTTATCTTCGCAGCTCCATTTCTTCAGGGTCTTTAACAGATTTTCTTTGCGTATGGGCTTACTTAGGTAATCATTCATTCCCGCGTTTATACACCGGTCCTTGTCACCCTTCATTGCATTGGCTGTCAAAGCAATCACCGGTGTTTGTGATAATCCTCTGGTCTTTTCAATCTTACGGATTTTGCGTGTTGCTTCCAGCCCATCCATTTCCGGCATAGACATGTCCATCAGGATTATATCAGGTTTCAGATCAATAAATGCATCAACTGCCTCACGCCCATTTTGGGTTATTGTAAGCCGGGCTTTTGTTGTTTTAAGCATCGTTTTTAAAACCAGTTGATTTGTTTTGTTATCCTCCGCTACCAATATGTTCATTGATTGCATATCTTCGCTAGGGTTATTTTCTTTAGCGACGGCCGAATTTGGTCTTATAAGCTGCGGTTCTATTTTCAATGCGGACACAACTGCATTTCGTAATATTTGCGCGCGCGCAGGCTTTAGCAATGTATCAGCGATGCGGAGGCGTTTTTTCGTTGCTAAGTCGATACCTTGATCAACGGAAGACAGCATTATAATAGGAAGTTCATCATAACGCCTATCTTCGCGTATGTGTTCAACCAGCATTGAACCATGCATTTCGGGCATTTGGTAATCCAGAATGGCAAAGTCAATGATTTTACCGGCAAGTTGCGCATCATTCAAACATTGCAATGCGGTACTTCCCGATAAGGCGGTCTGGCATTCCACACCCCAACTGCGCAATCGTTCTGACAATATGTTTAAATTTACTGACAGATCATCAACAATAAGTGCCGTTTTACCGGTTATGTCAATTTCCTGGTCATCATATTCATTCGGTATGTCAGAAGATATCGGCAAGCTGAATTGGAGAGTAAAGACAGAGCCTTGTCCCACCTCTGATTTGGCAAAAATCTTACCGTCCATCAATTTAATCAAGCGTGAGGATATCGCCAATCCCAAGCCCGTACCTTCAAAATTTCGGTTTGCTGCACCTTCAACCTGTTCGAATTCATTAAAAATACTATTTAATTTATCGAGAGGTATGCCTATGCCGGTGTCTTCAATATCAATCTGAAATTTTACCGAACCAGATTGTTGCACACCGCTAACATTCACTAGTACATAACCGTCTAGTGTAAATTTGGCAGCGTTTCCAACAATATTTGTCATGATTTGGCGTATACGTCCAACGTCGCCCATATACCCATTTGGCAAGCGCGGATCAAAGCGTAGGCTTACTTCAACATTTTTCTGGCTGGCCTTGGCCGCGACCAATGCAACCACATCTTCTAATGCTTTGTTAAAATCAAAAGGCATAGGATCAAGTTCTAATTTGCCAGCTTCAATTTTTGAAAAATCCAAAATATCGTTGATAATTGTTAGTAGAGCAGCACCAGATTTGGAAATTGTTTCGGCATAAATCCTTTGATCCCGATCAAGATCAGTTTCCAGAATGAGTTCCGCCATGCCAATAACCCCGTTCATCGGGGTTCTTATTTCATGACTCATATTCGCCAGAAATTCCGACTTTGCTTTACTTGCTCTTGCTGCTACATCGCTGGCTACGCGAAGATCTTGTTCTCGTTGATCGCGTTCTGATAAAGCAATTTCCAGTGTTGTGACGCTGTTGTCCAATGCTTGAAATTCGATTGATGCAAAACTTGGCAATTGGTCCACATGGGATGAATTTCTATTGATGGTATGCGTCATGCGATCATGAACAATGCTTAAAGGCTTCATAGCCAACTTTGAAACAAGGCTTAAAAAAAGCAAAGAAATGATAGTCAATGTAACAAATGTTTTAAATCTTGCCATGTTTACATTCTTTGCAATCATCTTTTGGCCTTGAACTGTAGACCAAATAACGTCCATTGAACCGAACTTTTCATTTTCGTACAAAATATCCTGGGTATACTTTCGGGTATCCTGTATTAGAGGTGCATCATCATGTTCATAATATGAAATATTATTACCATTTCCGTCATAAACTGTTATTGCCAATAGCTTCGGATTTCGTGTGACGGCCTCTTCAAGGGCCGTATTAATGACGGGTATATCCCTTATTAAAATCGATTCAATTAGAAGCCCGCTAATAAGTGATATTGTTAAATCGGCCTGTTCCTGTAGCCCCTCATTAAGACGTTTTGTTTCAAAACGTCGTTCAACTTCACCAATACCGATGCCCACAAGGATAGCAATTGTAAGTAATGAGAATGCAATTTGCACTGAAAGACGGACTGTTTTCATATGGATCAAAGAATTAATTAAACTGTTCACTACGTGTCATTGCTGACCGTATAATATCGAAATCACTATCTTCACCTGATAGAAAACCTGATTTTGAGATGTTTTTCAGTGCGCCCTGATCACTGGCTTTAAGCATAGTCGTGTTTAGTGCCGCATATATACGTGGTGTTAAACCTGCTCTCGCGATCCAGGGCTTGGTGACATTGTCAAATGAGAAAATGGCCTTAATCGGGGTATTCCTGGCACGCATTTTTTTGTAAGTGCTTTCCTTCAGTGCGCCAGCGTCATAGTCTTTATTCCCTATTGCGGCACCGACCTTGTCATGTCGCCCGAGATAGGCAAAGCTCTCCAGATCTTCACCGGAAATCCCAGCTTCCAGTAATTGCGCCTGTGCAAGATAACGCCCGATTGTGGATAGCTTATCACCAAAAGCAAAGCTGTATCCTTTTAGGTCAGGCAAAGTGTTAATATTACTTTCAGAATTTACGGCGATAATACCTTTGAATGTTTTTTTGCCATTTTTTGTTTCCATAGCAATAATCTGAATGTCTGGGTTTTGTTCTTTTGCTGTGACGTATGAGGCAGGACCAAACCGGGCAAAATCAACACGACCCTCTGTAAGATCAGAAATTCCATACGAATATTGCGAGGCTATTCTGATTTTAATCGTAACCGGTTCACCCAGTGCCAAACTCATTTCTTTCGCCAGATAATCCAGAAAGGGTATGAATTTTCGTACAGTTTCTGTTGGTTTATCGGCTGCGTAAGTTCCAAAAGTCAGATTAATCTGTGCAATTGCAGGGGATTGAAAAATGCAACTAAGTGCCACGGCAGTTATAATAGAAAATTTATATATTCTGATGATGCGGTAAGCAGTAAGAAATTTAACAATTGTTTCCATTATAAGCCCCTTCGGAATCACGGATAGGATCGGGTATCTGTGAGCCAAATGAATATAAGAAGGATATTAATAAATTTGCTACACCTGCACTGGTAAGGCTATTTTTTGTTTGAAAATAAATAAAATTTGAACAATAATTTGTTTCAGGGCTGGAAAGTTGTTAATTTTCTGCCATCCAATTACGGATAACCGAGACTTGTTCGTCATTTCGCAAAGTCGGGGTGTGACCCACATCGTCAAATTCCACCAAAGTTGCATCAGGTCCGCATGTCAGCATCTTTTGCGCTGTGTCCTCACTTAAAAACGACGAGTTCTTGCCGCGCAGGATCAATACAGGGCAGGTGATTTTTTCCCAAGTATCCCACATATCAACATCAAACAGTGAAATATCATCCCGAAATGCATCACCCACAGCGGGATCCATTTTTAAACGAAATTTACCGGTTTTGGTGCGGCGTGTGGAATAATGCACCATTTGCAGCCAGTCATCATCGCTCATCGGGCCAAATTCCGCATAAATCCCACGCAGATACTCTTCGGCATCTTCTTTGGTGTCGAAATCACCTGAACGCCCAATATAATCGCCTATGCGCGTCAAGGCATCTCGGCTGATGTCCGGCCCGATGTCATTGATGATAAGCCGCCGGATGGGTGATTGTGCAACAGACGCCAAAACCATACCGATGATCCCTCCCATGGATGATCCAAGCCAATCCACCTCAGTTTCATTCAAACGGGCCAGAAGCGCGTTCATGTCCGCATTATATTGCAGGTAATCGTAACCTTGATGCTCGGGCAGGTGATCGCTTTCACCACGCCCGACAATGTCAGGGCAAATTATGCGATATTTGTCGCACATACGTTCAGCGAAATAGTCGAAATCATGGGCGTTTCGGGTGACACCATGCACACAAACAAGCGTTTCTTTGCGTGTGCCTTTCACCGGCGGCCCCCATTCCATATAGTGGATACGGTGAAAGCCATGAAACCCCAGACCTAAAAAATGATGTGTCGTATAAGCTTTAATGGATTGTTTGGTGGATATTTTCATAGCGGACATTTTACAGAGTTACTTGATAGATTTAAGGCGGGTTTGCAGAGCGTCGATTTGCTTTTGAATATCGTCCAGCTCTTCATTTTTGGATGCTTTGTGCGCGGTTTTTTTATCTGTATCGTTGTCAGGGTTCATAACCCCGAAAACATCCCAGCTTTTTTGGAACATTTCCATATTTTTGCGGGCCATTTCCTGTGCCTGCGTAAAAAATGCGCCAGCATCGTTCCCCATCATTCCCTGGAACATATCCTGCATCTTATTGCGTTCGGAATTAAAATACCCAATGGACTGGGTAAGGAAATCAGGAAACACCTTGCCGTAACTGTCACCATACATGCGGATCAGTTGCTTTTGGAATTCCAGCGGAAACAGAAACTCGGCGGGGCGGGTTTCCTGTTCAAAGATAATCTGGTTTAGAATTTCGCGGGTAATATCTACGCCGGATTTTGCGTCTTCAATTACAAACTCAGTGCTGTCGTTGATCAATGTGATGACATCTGCAAGGACAATATATTTGCTGGTCGCAGTATTATACAGGCGGCGGTTAGCATATTTTTTGATCACTACCTTGCTGGCATTCGTCGTGTTGTCCGGTTTTTCAGGTTTTTCTGACATACTGCCCCTTCAATCAGGTTGCGTTTCCAAGGTTTTAACAGTGTTAGGCAGTTTGTTTGTGCAGCGCAACCAACTAATGCAAAAAAACGCCGCAAGCAAAGCTTACGGCGTTTCTAAAGAGAGATCTTAAACTTTACTTAAGCAGCAAATGCTTTTGAATAAAGTTTTTTTGCAGTGTCAGTATTGTCTTTTATAGCTTTTGAAGACAGCTCTGCCAATTCTTTACCTTGTGCTGTTAGTTTTTCAGCAGCAGCGGCGTAGTTTGAAGAGGCCACTTTGTAAAATTCAGCTACGTCAGATGTTTTTGTCAGGGCTTTTGCACCGTCAAAAGTTGCTGCAACGTTTGCAAGGTAGTTATCGTATGCTTTTTTAACCAGTGCTTCGCCGCTCTTGATGATTGCAGTGTTGTAATCGATCAGGTTTTCAGCAACTTTTTCTGAAGTCTCTGTAGACTTTGTGAAAACTTCTTGTGTTTTTACAAGAGCTTCTGTTGTTGCTGTTGCCAATGCTTCGGTTGCTTGTGTTGTTTTAGCCATTTTCTTTTTCCTTTAAGATTTTGCTGACGGGGAGAAGCGCCAGCGTTCGTTTTTGCGGGTGCGAGCAGATGTTCGCGTTGTTTCTGAATATGCGTATAGCGATTCCCTTTGTGCATTGCAACAAAAAAATGATGCACTGCGCAAAATATTTGTGTGCATCGCACAATGCGCAGCTTTATGCGCGCAATAGCGCAATCTGTGGAGGTATTTGACACCTATACATAGGCGCCTTTGGTTTCGTGTTTATGAAACAAACACAAACAGAACTGATCTATAAAGAAAAAATGAAAAAAATTGTGCATCGCACAATAATAAGTATTGTGCGATGCACAATTTGTGTATATTGCAACTTTAGCACTTGGGGGTATCGCCTGAAATGGTCATATCTATCGGGTTTGCAAAGGGATTTTATGTAATACGCCTTTAAACCCGTGTGTTTACTGGTAAGTTAAGAATTGAACAGGAATGGAACCCGCACAAACGCGGTTCTGCATCGGTCATTGGAGGAACAGATGACGCAAACAACAAAAATAAAAGCAGCGAAGCTGCTGGTGAAGTGCCTGGAAAATGAAGGTGTCGAATACATTTTCGGCATTCCTGGTGAAGAAAACATCGCCGTGATGGACGCATTGTTAGACAGCCCTATTAACTTCGTCACGACACGCCACGAGCAAGGTGCAGCATTTATGGCGGATGTATATGGACGTCTGACAGGCCGCGCTGGTGTCTGTATGTCAACATTGGGCCCAGGGGCTACAAACCTTGTAACAGGTTTTGCCGATGCGAATATGGATCGCGCGCCTATTGTTGCGATTGCAGGGCAGGGCTCTACAACACGTCTTCATAAGGAAAGTCACCAAATTTTGGACCTGGTGAACTTATTCGCACCAATTTCAAAATACTCTGTCCAAGTTTTGATGCCCGAAATTGTTCCAGAAGTTGTGCGCAAGGCTTTCAAATTTGCCCAAGCCGAAAAGCCGGGCGGTGCCTTTATTGATTTCCCTGAAAATGTCGGTGACATGATGATCGACGAAATCCTACCGCTAAAAGTTCAGGCCCCACAAGCACCTGTTGCACCCGTTGGTGTAGGTAAAGCGGTCATTGAATTGCTAAATGAAGCTAAAAACCCTGTTATCATTGCTGGTAACGGCGTTATTCGTTTTGATGCTTGCAAAGAACTGGTTGCTTTTGCCGAGGCTGCAAACGCACCTGTTGCAACAACATTCATGGCCAAAGGCGCAATGCCGTCTTCGCATGATCTGTCTATTGGCACAGTGGGTCTGAAAGCCCATGATCTGGTTGCCTTTGGGATTGAAGAGTCTGATTTGGTCATCTGCGTTGGTTTGGATATGGTGGAATATGCACCCAGTCACTGGAACCCGAACGCTGATATTAAAATCGTGAATGTCGATGCCAGCCCTGCGGAAGTGGATACACATTACATTCCTGAAATTGGTATGATCGGTGACATCAAAGACAGCTTGCAGCGTCTGGCTGACAGATGCGATCGCCATTCCGACAACAAGGTTGCAAAACTGCACGGCAGTATCGTGACAGAGTTGAATGCACATGCAAACGACAACAGCTACCCGCCAAAACCACAAAAGATCATTTGTGATCTGCGGGCTGCGATGAATGATGAAGATATCGTTATCTCTGATGTGGGTGCCCATAAAATGTGGATGGCCCGTATGTTCCAAGCGGAACAGCCAAACACATGCATCATTTCAAACGGGTTTGCGTCTATGGCGATTGCATTGCCGGGCGCGATTGCAGCCAAACTGGTCTATCCAGAAAAAAATATTCTGGCAGTGGCTGGCGACAGCGGCTTTATGATGAACAGTCAGGAAATCGAAACGGCTTTGCGCTTGGGTCTGAACATCACTGTGATTATCTTCAACGATAATAAATACGGTCTGATCGAATGGCATCAATTGCGCGAATATGGCCGTTCAGCCAGCATTGACGTGAACAACCCTGATTTTGTGAAATTTGCTGAAAGCTTTGGTGCCAAAGGGTACCGCGTTGAAAAAACCGAAGACCTGCAATCTGTTATTGAGACGGCTATGAATGACGGCACTGTTTCAATCATCGATTGCCCAGTAGATTATTCCGAGAATATGAAACTGACCGCGCGTCTTAAAGCACTTTCATCTCCATTTGATGAATAAGGATATATATTTATGAAACCTTTTAAGTTCCAAACTACCAGCTCGATCCTGTCGGAAGTTGGTGCCACGTCTAAAATCGGCCAGATCATGGTTGATATGGGGTGTAAAAAAGTTGCTTTTGTGACCGACGCGATGATCCTGAAATTGGGTCTTGCTGAGGCGTGCCTTGATGGTTTGAAAGCTTCTGGTGTTGAAGTGCATATCATTGACGACGTTGTTGCCGATCCGCCTGAAGCAATGATCCGCAAGGCCGTGGATGAGGCCAAAGCCCAAGGCATTGACGGTGTTGTATCCGTTGGTGGTGGTTCGTCCCTGGACACTGCAAAACTGATTTCGATCCTGTCGCAACCCGATGCACCGCAAGATCTGGATGACATGTATGGTGTCGGCATGGTCAAAGGCGGTCGCTTACCGTTGGTTCTGGCCCCGACAACAGCAGGCACTGGTTCTGAGGTGACACCGATTTCAATAGTCACCACACGCACATCCGAGAAAAAAGGCGTGGTGTCACCCGTTCTTTTACCTGATTGGGCCATTCTGGACGCTGAACTAACCGTTGGCTTGCCCGCGCATATCACAGCGGCCACTGGTATTGACGCGATGGTACATGCGATTGAGGCATACACAACCAAACACGCGAAAAACATTTTATCCGACACGCTGGCAAGGCAGGCACTGGAACTGTTGGGCGGGGCCATCCGTACCGCCTGCACAAACGGGGAAGACCGCACTGCGCGTTCCGACATGTTGCTTGGTTCGATGCTTGCAGGCATGGCATTTGCCAACGCACCCGTGGCCGCCGTTCACGCGCTGGCCTATCCGTTGGGTGGTCACTTCCACGTTCCCCACGGCCTGTCGAATGCCATTGTTCTGCCGCATGTGCTGGAGTTCAATATGGCGGATGAATTGGCCGCATCGCAATACGCCGAAATAGCCCCGATCATCTTTCCGGAACTCGCGGGCAAATCCAATCAAGTGATTTGCGAAGGCATGGTACAGGGTTTCAAAGACCTAGGGCCGGAACTGGGCATGAAATCCACCCTGCGTGCGGTCGGTGTCAACCATAACGACCTGCCGATGCTAGCCGAAGACGGAATGAAACAAACCCGCCTTTTGGTGAACAACCCACGCGAAATGACCTATGATGCCGCTCTGGCGATCTACACCGCAGCCTTATAAGGAATATGCAAAATGGCCGATGCAAAAGATACAATGAATGATATGTTCAAGTTCTGGCAGGATGGTCAGGATGCTTTTTTCAATGCACAACAGGATTTAGCGGATGGTTTCGCCAAATCCATGGCACAGGGTTTTACGCCTAAGCCCACAAACATGATGCCTCAGGGTTTTGATGCCTGGCAGGGCTTTGTCAAAGCATGGGCACCTACTTGGGACCCTGCCAGTGCTATGGCTTCGGGCACCTCTGACATGTTCACCAAAAGCCGTGATGCGATGTTCAGTTTGTTTGATCCCAGCACGTGGATGGCACAAAGCCCTGATCAGTTGAAAACCATTCTGCAAAATATAGCCAACGCACCGCAATTTGCCGATCTGGTGACGCCGCAAGCAGATATGGCTACAGCCTGGGCCGAAACCGTTGAGTTTCAGGAAGCCACTGCTGCATTCGCCAAGATCATGCACGAAGCATGGCTACGCAGTTATGCGGAATACTCGAAAGCTTTCAGTCTGGATGATCTGAAATCAGGCAAGGTGAAAGAAGCACTGGATGCATGGCTGAAAATCGCCAACAAGGAATTATTGGACACGCAGGCCAGCCAGGACTTCATGGATGCACAGAAGAAAATGATGGGGACGGCTACACGGCTGAAGAAACGTCAAGCCGAAGCGGCACAAAAGTGGGCAGAAACCTACCAGATGCCGACACGTACGGAAATTGACGACCTAACCCGAACCGTGACCGACTTGCGACGCGAAATTCGTGATTTGAAACGCAAGATGGGGTGATCGGATTATGGCAAGCGCAGACCTGATGAACGCTGAGTTCACCGAAGCCTACCGTGTTGCATGGCAACAGATGATGGACGAAGGCGTTCGGGCGGTGAAATCCAACAACACCATGTCCAAGATCAGCCAGGCGGATGTTCAGATCGCTGAAACACCTGCGGATGTGGTCTTCAGCGTTGATAAGGTGACTCTGTCGCGCTACCACCCCTTGGTGAAAACTAAGGCCAATACGCCACCCGTGATAATCTGTTACGGCTTGTTTGGCCGTCAGACCATGATCGACCTTCAAGATGATCGCTCACTTGTCCGCAATCTTCTGAATGAGGGTATCGACGTGTATGTGGTTGACTGGGGCAACCCCACACGTGCTGATCAGTTTTTGACGCTGGATGATTACATCAATGGTTATCTGCGCGATTGCGTTGATTACATGATTGGCAAAAATGGCGGCAAACCGGTTTCTATGTTCGGTATTTGTGAAGGTGGTACTTTTGCTGCCTGTCTTGCCGCGCTAGAGCCAGAGTTGTTTACTGGTCTGGCATTGGCTATCACGCCCATCGATTTTATAGGTGATCAAGATAATTTCTGGCGCGGCGAAGGTTTTCTGAATAAATGGGCGCAAAACATGACCGAGGCCGAGGTCAATGAGATTATTGACGTTCACGGCAATATGCCCGGCGCTTTAACCGGTGCGATTTTCTCGTCTCTCACGCCCATGGCCAGCATGACTAAATACAATTTGGGGTTGGCGCGGCTTGAAGGCGATGAGGCGGCGACATTGAATTTTCTACGCATGGAAAAATGGATTGCAGATCGTCCTGATCATCCGGGGGCGGCGGCAAAACAGTGGTTTAACTGGCTCTATCGTGAAAACCGTTTGACAGCCGGAACGCTGGAACTGGGCGGCCGGCTGGTTAATCTAGGTCATATTTCATGTCCGGTACTAAACATCTATGCCGAGCAAGATCATATCGTGCCTATCAGTTGTACCAAGGCACTCGGTAAATTTGTGCGCCCGAAACTCTATAATGAAATCGGGTTTTCAGGCGGCCATGTTGGCGTTTTCGTTAGCCGTAAGGCCCAGGGCGTTGTCGCTTCGGGCCTGTCAAACTGGTTGAAAGATACGCAAAACACCAAGATAAAATAAACGGGGGCCACAATGGTTGATAAAATCGTAAATCTGGAAGATGCCATTGCACTGATCGGTGACAATGATACGGTTTGTGTGTCGGGCTTCGTCGGTATAGGTACACCCGAATGTCTGTTGCGCGGGATCGAAGAACGGTTCGATGCCGATCAATCTCCGCGTGATCTGTCGCTTCTGTTTGCCGCTGCCCCGGGTGACGGCAAGGAAGCGGGCCTCAACCGTATTGCCAAAGAGGGGCTGATCAAGCGTGCTATCGGTGGCCACTGGTCACTGGTTCCAAAACTCGGTGCAATGGCAATGCAAAACAAAATCGCCGCTTACAACCTGCCTTTGGGTTGCATCTCGCAACTTTACCGCGATATTGCCGCAGGCAAGCCCGGCATGTTTTCCAAGGTCGGCCTGAACACATTTGTCGATCCGCGTTATGATGGAGGTGCAATCAACCCGATTTCCACAGAAAAACTAGTGGAACTGAAAGACATAGACGGTAAAGAATGGTTGTTTTACCGCGCCATCCCCATTGACGTGGCCCTGATCCGTGGCACCACAGCCGACAAGTTCGGCAATATCACCATGGAACGCGAAGCTTTGACGTTGGATATGCTGTCTATCGCGATGGCTGCCAAAAACAGTGGCGGCGTGGTGGTCGCGCAAGTGGAACGCGTGGCCGCCCACGGATCTCTGGCCCCCAAAGATGTGATTATTCCGGGTAATCTTGTTGATTGTGTTGTGATCAGCTGTGCGGACGAGCATCGTCAAACTTACACCACACAATACGACCATGCCTTTAGCGGCCGTCTTCGCGGGATCGTGGACGAACTGCCGCCCATGGGTTTTGATATGCGCAAATTCATTGCGCGTCGTGCCACGATGGAGCTGCCGATCAACGGGGTCGTGAACCTTGGTATTGGCATGCCTGAAGGTGTGGGAACAGTTGCTAACGAAGAGGGCCTGCTTGATCATATCATGCTGACAACCGAGGCGGGTGTATTGGGCGGCGTGCCGCAGTCAGGGCTTGATTTTGGCGCTGCAATAAACGCTGAAAGCATCATTCAAACCAACCAGCAATTTGATTTCTATGACGGTGGTGGATTGGATATGGCCTGTTTGGGCATGGCGGAAGTGGATCAATACGGCAACGTCAACGTCAGCTGTTTTAAGGATCGTTTTGCCGGTGCCGGGGGGTTTATCAATATCTCTCAGAACGCCCGAAAACTGGTTTTTGTCGGCACGTTTACAGCTAAGGGTTTAAAGGTTTCAGCACAGGATAATGCACTGAAAATAGAGAATGAGGGCGCGATCTCTAAGTTTATCAAAGATGTTGAACAAATAACATTTAATGGAAGATATGCCGCATCTCAAGGTCAAGATGTTCTATATGTGACAGAACGGTGTGTCTTCAGGTTGACCGAAAATGGCTTGGAATTGATTGAAGTAGCCCCCGGTGTCAACATCGAAAAAGACATTCTTGCGCACATGGCGTACAAGCCGGTTGTCAACAACCCACAACTGATGAATCCTGCTATCTTTACAGAAAGCCGCATGCGTCTGAAACAGACAATGCTGGCAATGAACTGGGATGCGCGATTGCATTATGACGAGGATGAAAACACTGTGTTTGCCAATATCAGTGGGCTAAGCATTGAAACGGTGGACGACCTTTCATCCATGCAAAGTAAGCTAGAAACATTCTTTGACGCAATTGGCCGCAAGGTTGATGTGATATCCAACTACGACGGCGTCACAATCTCTCCGCGGTTGTCCGCTAGATTTGCCGATATGCTAAGTGCGCTGGAAACCAAATATTACCACACTGCCACCCGTTATTCGACATCGGCATTCTTACGTCAAAAAATGGGGCAGGATTTGAAAAGTCGTAAAATATCGCCACATATTTTCGAGACCCAGAAAGAAGCCGCGGCCTATGTAAAAGCGCATAAGGATAAATAAGGAAGGCAGGGCGGGCAGTATTGTCCACCCCGACCAAACTATTATCTAACAGTTAGAACCGGGCAATTAGCCAATAGTTCGACACGGTGTGAAACGCCGCCCCGTAACGTAGCTTCAATATTGCCCATGCCGCGTGACCCGATCACGATCATGTCGACTTTATGATGTTTGGCCCGTGCTATAACCGTACGGGCAACTGGGCCGTCTATAACTTCACCGGTAACATCATTCGCACCGTTCTTGGTTGCGCGATCCTTGGCTTCACTGACCAGATCATTTGCGGCTCTTTGCAAAACAGCTTCATCGCCGCCCTGAATGTGTTCGATATTTGCATAGTTTGCCAAGCCTTTTGGCAACTCGTGGGTTTTCAATACGTAAAGGACAATAACCTGCGCATTCATCGCGGCAGCAATTGACGCGGCATAATCAACGGCCTTCATCGAGTGCCCGGAGCCATCCACGGCAACAATTAGTTTTTTGATCATTTGAAAACCCTTTCAATAATTTCATTCGAGCCTGAATGTTGACAACACGCCCCCTTAAGGTGGCTACAATGCTCGTACACATAAAGAATATCAAGGTTACATTCAAAATACTCTGGGATTTCTTCTAGCCATTACTGCAATCCCCGACCGAACACATGCTTTACTTGTTTGAAACTGAACCCTGTGTATAACAGCCTCGACGTCGAAAAGTGGTTAACGGATCTTTAAAGGGCGGGTAACAACGCCAAATGCGAAGGCCACCGAAATTTACAAGTGAAAACAGGTGCAGGGGTCATCAACCCTTGTTCGGCTATTCAACCGCAATGGTGGCGCCGCCTTCTTATAGTATATACCCAACAGATACGGAAAACCTTGTCATCAGATAACGGCGTCGGGATTGAAGGCCGTTGTGTTTTACATATTTATCGGTGGCGAATGGATCATATGAAGTGTGTCATCGGCACTTCACCGCCCGTTCAGCCACTTCATCACAGCACCGCGCACTGATTGCTCACCTGATGCACGCGCTTCATTGATCACGTCGCGGGCCTCTTCCAGATTGGTTTTGCGCAGTATGTGTTTGACTGGGCCGATAGAGGCGGGGCGCATTGATAGATTGCGCAGCCCCATGGCAACAAAACACAGGGCTTCAACTGGTCGGCCCGCGTCTTCTCCGCAAAAGCTGACGGGGGTTTCAAACAGATCACATCTGGCGGCAATTTGCTCTATAAATGTCAAGAAACTGACGTTTAGCGTATCATAACGGCGGCGCACACGTTCGTTTTCGCGGTCTGCAGCATAAAAGAATTGCTTCAGATCATTGCCACCGATGGAAATGAAATCGCACATCTCGAAAAACTGGTCAGGTGCGAATGCCAAGCTGGGGGTTTCTAGCATGGCCCCGACTTTCACGTCTGAGGGCATCACATGACCCAGCTGTTCTTCGTTACGTAGAACCTTTCCGAGCATGGTCTTGGCATCGCGAAATTCGTCAAATTGCGCAATAAACGGGAACATTATCCGCAAAGGTCGGCCGTTAGCAGCGCGAATAAACGCTTGCAATTGCATGCGCATCACACCTGGTTTATCCAGCCCCACGCGTATCGCTCGCCATCCCATCGCAGGATTTGGCTCATCCTCGGCACGCAAGTAAGGCAACACTTTATCAGAGCCAATGTCTAAAGTACGGAAAATTACCGGCTTGCCGTCTGCCGCAGCGAATACGCGCCCGTACAGTTCGGCCAGATCCGAACGTTTTGGCATCGAATTGCGCAACAGAAATTGCAACTCGGTTCGGAACAGTCCGACGCCTTCGGCCCCTGAACCCTTAAGACTTGGTAAATCAGCCATCAAGCCGGCGTTCATTTGCAGGCCGATATGCACACCGTCCAGTGTTTCAGCCGGTTCATCCCGAATGGCGGCATATTTCTGCTGGGCTTCAGCCAGCATAGCGATCTTGTCTTTGAAGGCACCGACAACAGTCTCGTCAGGGCGCAAATGCACCACACCTTGGTCGCCGTCGACGAGTATCTCGTCACTGTTCAGGGCCTCGCGGGTGATATTCTCGGCGTGAATAACCATCGGAATGGCCCATGCACGGGCAATAATTGTCGCGTGCGATCCGACCGAGCCGTTTTCCAGTACCAAACCTTTGATGTTCTTACCATATTCCAGTAATTCTGCGGGGCCAATGTTACTTGCGACCAATACGGCGTTTTCAGGGACTTTGTCTTTGGCAGACCGACCCTGACCTGTCAGCAACCGTAACAGACGGTTGGACAGATCATTCAGGTCGTGCAGGCGCTCGCGCAGATAAGGGTCAGGCGCACGTGACATACGTGCACGCGTGGCAGACTGTTCTTTTTCAACGGCCACTTCTGCAGATAATCCACTGTCGATACTGGCTTCAAGCCGTGTTACCCAGCCGCGTGAATTGGCGAACATGCGATACGCTTCCATCACTTCTTGCTGTTCCTTGTCTCCAGAGCGGCTGGCATTCAGCAAATCGTCGACATTCAGGCGCAACTGATCGATTGCTTGACCCAGGCGTTGCTTCTCTACGTCGGGGTCATCCGCGATCGGATTTGTTATCACGATCTTGGGGTTATGCAGTAGAACAACACCGCGTGCAGCCCCTTCTTGTGCAGAGCCGCCTTTGAACAGATGTGCCCTTTGGTGGGGGGCAGTCATGGCTTCACCTTCACCGGTGAAAGCGCCAAGTTCTTTCATTTCCGCGATAACCATCGCGACAACTTCCAAAGCATAGATTTCATCATCGTCATACTTGCGCAGTTCTTTGTTCTGGACGACAAGAACCCCCAATATCTCGCCTAAACGTTGTATCGGTACGCCCAAGAATGAGGAAAATAGTTCCTCACCCGTTTCGGGCATATATTGAAACCCTTTGGTTTGCGGGGCATTCTCAGTGTTGATCGGCGTGGCTTGTTTTGCCACGCGTCCAACCAGACCTTCACCGATACGCATGCGGGTCTGGTGTACAGCAGATTTATTCAGACCTTCAGTCGCGCATAATTCCAATGTCTGGCGGTCACGACGTAAGTAGATTGAACAGACCTGCGCCTCCATGCTTTTGGATACAAGCTGGGTTATGTGATCCAACCGTTCCTGACCGTCACCATCTTCCGCCAGCGTATCACGCAAACTTTGCAGAAGTGTTCTTGATGTAGCGCCGCTTTTTTGGACCATGAAATCTCTTACGCTGCTTTTTCTAATTCGAAAGCATCATGCAACGCGCGAACCGCTAATTCCATATATTTCCGGTCGACCAGTACAGATATTTTTATCTCAGAGGTTGTAATGACCTGAATGTTGACGCCTTCATCAGCCAGAATACCAAACATTTTGCCTGCAACACCTGCTTGCGAGCGCATACCGTTCCCGACAATAGAGATTTTGGCCACGTTCGGGTCGTTTATCAGATCCTTGTAATTCAACTCACCGTCATTCTGAGCCTGATTAAGCGCGTTTTCGGCCAACGCAATCTGATCCGTAGGGCAGGAAAATGTCATATCTGTGCGTCCATCATCCGAGATGTTTTGCACGATCATATCGACATTCACACCTGCATCGGCAAGCGGGCGGAAGATGGCAGCGGCGACGCCCGGGCGGTCGGCCACGGATACCAGTGTCATTTTGGCTTCATCACGTGAATAAGCCACACCTTTTACCACACGAATATTTTCCACAATGTCCTCTTCCCGGCACACCAACGTGCCTACTTTATCTGATATGTCTTCTTCAAAACTGGATAATACCCGCAAACGCACACGGTAGCTACGGGCCAGTTCCACCGAACGGGTTTGTAGCACTTTTGCGCCTAATGATGCCAGTTCCAGCATTTCCTCATAGGATATTTTTTCCAGTTTACGGGCATCGCCCACTATACGTGGATCGGTTGTATATATCCCGTCTACATCTGTGTAGATGTCGCAGCGTTCTGCCGTGAAAGCGGCAGCAAAGGCAACTGCGGTGGTGTCGGATCCACCACGTCCCAACGTGGCAACGCGTCCGTCGTCCATCACGCCTTGAAAGCCCGCGATGACCGCAACTTTGATCCCGTCCGCGAAAGACGCCTCGATGTTTTCACTTGAAATCGCATCAATCCGCGCCCCTTCATGGTGACCCGTACATTTTACGGGCACCTGCCAGCCTTGCCAGCTGCGCGCGAGTACGCCCATTTCCTGCAAACGCAAGGCCATCAGGCCAGATGTAACGTTTTCGCCCGAAGAGACCACGGAATCGTATTCAGCTTTTTCATATAGACCTGTAGTAGGAGCACTATCCTTGACCCAGCCTACAAGTTCATTGGTTTTCCCCGACATGGCAGACACGATCACGATGACATTGTGACCGTTCGCTACCTCTTGCTTAACCTTACCAGCCGCATTGGCGATCTTATCCAGATCAGCCACAGAGGTGCCACCAAATTTCATTACAATGACGGACATATCTTAATCCCAAACCCCAAGTGTTCTTACGCGTGTCTATTACGCGGGATGCGGGCAGGGGGCAAGGGGACTTGTTGGATTACAACCCCAGGTCCCGTGCGATTTTGGACAAAGCCGCCGCATTCCCCCCTCCGGTTTTATCCCGAATAGAGGAACGGTGGCTTTCTACCGTGCGGATGCTGATGTTCAACCGATACGCGATTTCTTTGTTCAGATGCCCTGCCGCAATCAGGGCCAGCACCTGTCTTTCGCGGTTGGTCAAGCCGTAGGTGTTTGTGCTGTGTGCCTGTTTATCAACACTTTTTTGTAGAGATGCGGCCACTTTCGGCCCCAGATAGGTTGCTCCTTCAGCCACGGATTTAATTGCATTCAGCATTTCCGGCTTGGACACATCCTTTAACACAAAACCGCTGGCCCCGATGCGCAATGCTTCTTGTATGTATTCGTTATCATCATAGATCGACAGAAACAGGATGCGGGTTTTCAAGCCCAGTTCCATGATCAGTTTTGCCGCCTCCAGCCCGTTCATAAGTGGCATGGATATATCCATCAGCAATACGTCAGGGTGCAGGCGTTTGCACAGATCAAGCGCCTCACGCCCATTGCGGCCTTCGGCAATTATCTCAATATACCCGACATCGGACAGACGTGCACTTATGCCTTCACGCAGCAGGTCGTGATCATCAACAATGATAATTTTAATATGTGGGTTGGTCTTCATTTGGAGGCCCTTTCATTTTCAATCGGCAAACTTACACGAACACCAAAACCGGATGGCTTGACGTCCTTGAATTGAATTTTACCGCCAAAACTGTCAATCCGTTCTTGCATATTGCGCAGCCCATGCCCTGTGGTCTCTTGCAGAAAGCGAATGCCCAACGGGGCTCCGCGCCCATCGTCTTTGATATCCAACTGGATTTTGGCGTTGGTTTTTTTTAATATAATTGAAACGTTACCAGCGTCAGAATGTTTAACTGCATTTGTCAGCGACTCTTGTACAACCCTGTAAAGTGCGGTTTTGGCCTCTTCGGATAACAAGTCCTGCACAGGTTCGGCATCTACAAATACAGTGAAGTCACTATGCGCGCTGAATTCTGCCCCCAAACCCTTAATTGCGGCTGCAAGCCCGATGTCATCCAGAATGGATGGCCGCAGATCCATTGAAATGCGCCGTACCTCGGATATTGCTTCATCCAATACGGTGATTGATTTCTCAATCGGTTGACTGATTTTTGAACCTTTCCGGGTATGCCCAAGCGCGCTTTCTATGCCGTATTTCGCAGAAACCAGCAGTTGGCTGATACTGTCGTGTAATTCGCGTGAGACCCGTTTGCGCTCGTCTTCCTGAATGTCGACAATCCGGGCTGTCAGATTTTTCAGCTTGGCGTCCGCCAGCCGTTGCTCGGATAATTGCAGGCTTGCCAGAATGATTGTGGTAACACCAATAGCCCCGATGGTTAAAAGCAGTAGTACAAAACGTGTTTGACGGATCGAATTTTGCAACTCTGTCTGAACCACATTCACCTTTTCGGCCACATCATCCAAATAGATACCTGTGCCCAGCATCCAGTCCCATTTCGGGAAGTAAGTCGAAAAGGCTAGTTTGTTCACATAATTACCTGACGATGGCTTCAGCCAGACATGCTCATAAAATCCGCCACCTTCCTGACCAATCTTGATCATGTCGCGGATAATGTTTTTGCCTTCTACGTTTTTTAGCCCATACCAATTATTGCCAACAAAATAGGTCAGACGCGGGTTTACGATGTTTTTGCCTTCGTTGTTGTAAGCAAAGAAATAATTATCTTCACCATAAGACATTTTACGCAATACATCTGTGGCCTCGCGCTGGGCCTGGCGTTTGGTTTTCAAGGTTGAATTATACATCGGCGTGATCGCACCGCGTGCAAGTTGGATATAGTTTTCCAGTTCTTTTCGCTTCAGAGTAAGATACATCTTTTCAACGATCTCACCCTGAGATGCAGCCAGCCGGGTCGATTGGATATTCACAACAAAGATAGTTGCCACTGAAATTAATATGATCGGCAACAATGCAATAAAGATCAACTTTGTTTTGTAATTCATCTGAAGTCCCCTTTGGCGCGGTTGAATATAGCATTACACCAAGGACTGAAAGTTAACAGGGCTCAGTAGTAATACGGATATACGCGCGTAGTACTGCGTGTTGTCATCCGCGCACCATAGAACTAGACAGGAACAATATCGCTACTGCATAGTGGCGATCTGTATCCATTTGGGAGGAAATACATGGAACGTCGTAAGTTTTTAACCGGTGCAGCAATAGCTGGCGCCGCTACAACGCTGGCCGCACCTTCGGTTGCGCAAGGTAAAAAAGAAATGGTTATCGTGTCCACATGGCCACGTGATTTCCCGGGTCTGGGTTTGCCTGCACAACGTCTAGCAGCACGCATCACAGAGCTGACAGACGGTGAAATTGATGTGAAATACTTTGCCGCTGGCGAACGCGTCGGCGCGTTTGACAGCTTTGACGAAGTGGCATCAGGCAACGCACAGGCCTATATCGCTGCCGACTACTACTGGAAAGGCAAGCACCCTGCATGGGCAGCTTACACATCTATTCCGTTTGGTCTTACATACACAGAAATGGACGCATGGATCAAATATGGCGGTGGTCAGGAACTGTGGGATGAAGTTGCAGGCGAGTTTGGCCTGAAGAACTTTGCTTGTGGTAACACAGGGTGTCAAATGGGTGGTTGGTTTAACAAAGAAATCAACTCTGGTGACGACTTCAAAGGTTTGAAAATGCGTATACCGGGTCTGGGCGGCGACGTTCTGGCTAAATTGGGCGCATCCCCTGTATCACTTCCGGGTGGTCAGATTTACGAAAACCTTACATCAGGTGCGATTGATGCAACTGAGTGGGTTGGCCCGTATAATGACTACTTCATGAAGTTCTATGAAGCTGCGAAATACTATTATTTCCCAGGTATGCACGAGCCGGGCGCACAGCTTGCTTTGGGTATGAATGGTGAATTCTGGGGTGGCTTGTCTAAGAACCATCAGGCAATTATCCAAGCAGCTGCAAACGAGGAAAACGCACGTACAATGGCAGAAACAAATGCCAATAACGGTGCCTATCTGAACAAACTGGTTAATGAGCATGGCGTACAAGTACGCGAGTTCAATGACGATGTTTATGATGCGTTTGGTGAAGCTGCGGCGGAAGTCATGGAAGAAGCCCGTGATCATAGCCCATTGGCCAAGAAAACCATGGATGCTGTTGCTGCTGCACGTGCTGAAATCGGGTCTTGGACTGCTTTGTCTGACATGTCTTACGTTCAAAAACGTAACCGCGTCATCAACGGTTAATCCAAAATTAAACGATAATAGGCCGAGACGACATGTGCGTCTCGGCCTCTTTATAGAATTACAAAGTTCAGGGCCTGTCAGCCTGATATGCCGTGGGGGAGACACGCATGACATCGTCAGAAACTGCGTCTGATTTGGGCGGAATGGAACCTGAAAAAGGCCCGCTACCCAATATCACCCGAACGATAGGATGGTCTATCCTGTTTGTAATGTTTGCCTACCTTGCAAACAATTTCCTGACATTTTGGGGCGGATTGCCCGGGGCCTCTGTTTCAGGCAATGCATTAGCTTTGGTGCAGGCCGCACTTTACCCCTTTGCAATTATTGGTGCATTCTTGCTGGTGCGCCAGCGTGCTGGCATATCCCTGCGTGATGACAGCAATCGCATATCCAATATGAACACATTTTTCATTCGGGCCTGTTTTTTTATCGTCCTCTATGTGGGGCTGATCGATATGGTGATCTCATTTCTGCGGGTAGAAAGCCTGTTGGAAAGCGTAGTTGGAGAGCAAATGACCAAAAATCTGGGCAGACCGCAGTTTCGCGGCACCTTTGTTCATGTGCCTCTCATGGTTTTGGGTATTTTATCCGCGATGCGCAGTCGTATTCTTGGTGTTGAATGGCTGACCCTGATGGTTGTTGTAGCCGAACTACTGATTGTATTCCTGCGCTTTATATTCTCATACGAACAAGCCTTCATGGCAGACTTGGTGCGTTACTGGTACGGGGCGTTATTCCTGTTTGCCAGTGCTTATACTCTGGCTGAAGAAGGCCATGTGCGGGTTGATATTTTCTACGCTGGCTTTCGCAATAAAACCAAAGGCTGGGTTAATGCGTTTGGCTCTATTTTCATGGGTATCGCCCTTTGTTGGACGATCCTGATTGTGGGCATGGGCTCTAAAAGCTCGATCATCAACAGTCCGCTGATAAATTTTGAAGTCACCCAATCAGGCTTTGGTATGTATGTGAAATACATGATGGCCGGTTTCTTGGGCATATTTGCCATATCCATGATGATCCAGTTTGTCAGCTACTTCATGGCAGCAATTGCGGATTATCGCGGTGACCCCGGTCACGTAGATCACGACGGCAGCGCGGAGGCTGTATAATAATGGAACTGTATTTTCTACTTCTTCTTGTCGTCTTGATGGCTGCGGCACTTGGTTCCGGTTTTCCAGTGGCTTTTGCCCTGCCGGGATCCTCGATTGCTACGATTTTGATTGCTGCTGGTTGCGGTCTTTTGTTCGAAGGCAGCGCGGATGCGTATTTTGCCCAGGGCGGGGCTAAGCAATGGTTGTCAGCGGGGGTGACAAATCTGCGCGGGGTCTATTGGGAACCTGAACGCGACACGCTGATCGCGATCCCCTTGTTCATCTTCATGGGCATTATGCTGCAACGTTCGAAAATCGCCGAAGATCTGCTGATTACAATGGCCAACCTGTTTGGCCCGGTTCCCGGTGGTTTGGGTATATCCGTGGTGTTTGTGGGCGCATTGCTGGCTGCAACAACCGGCATCGTGGGTGCAACCGTGGTGGCCATGGGCCTGATCTCTCTACCGGCGATGATGCGCAATGGCTATTCCAATTCACTGGCTACAGGTACGATTGCCGCATCAGGTACGTTGGGCCAGATCATTCCGCCCTCTATCGTTCTGATTATTCTGGCCGACCAGTTGGCCAGTGCCGCCGATCAGGCGGGAACACTACGCAAAGCTATGTACAAGGCAACCACCGGCGAATTGTCGATGCCGTCTGCCTTTGAAGTGGTGTCTACTAGTGCCGGCGAGATGTTCTTGGGTGCGCTTGTGCCCGGTCTGGTTTTGGTTGGGCTTTACATGGCATTTATCCTGATCATTGCGATGATCCGCCCTAAAATGGCACCGCCTGTGCGTTATGAAGGTAAGTATGATACAGAATTTGTCGCCAACGTATTTCTGACCTTGATCCCGCCGCTGGCTTTGATTTTTCTGGTTTTGGGTTCAATTATCGGTGGCATTGCTACGGTAAACCAAGCTGGTGCCATTGGTGCCGCAGGTGCGCTTGTGATGGCAGGTTATAGGTTGAATGAAGGAAGAAAAGGCACATATTACCCCGCCATCCTTGCAATCATAAGCTTGTTGGTCATCGGCTTTGTGATGGCGAACTTCAACACGAATATCAAAAATATCAAAACCAGTACTGATGCATTGGGTGTTGGTCTTGCGGTTCTTGGCTCGTTTGGCTTGATCAGCGCGCTTGTCTGGAGTGCGATCCGGGCCTTTAAAGTAGATGATACATTACAAGGTGTGATGCGCGAAACTGCCAAAGCCACGGCCCTTGTGTTTATTATCCTTCTGGGTGCCGCAATCTTGACGGCTGCGTTTCGCGCATTTGGTGGCGAGCATCTGGTAAAAGATTTTCTGGAAGGCATGCCGGGTGGTTTCTGGCTGAAGTTTATTATCGTTATGGCCGTGATCTTTTTTATGGGCTTTTTTCTGGACTTCATTGAAATTGCTGTGGTTGTGGTGCCCATCGTGGCACCGATTTTGTTAGCTGACCCCGGCGCTAATGTCACAGCCGTCTGGCTGGGCGTGATGATCGGTCTGAATATTCAAACCTCGTTCCTGACCCCGCCCTTTGGCTTTGCATTGTTCTATCTGCGCGGTGTAGCTCCTGCGGCTGTGAAAACCATTCAGATGTACAAAGGTGTTATACCTTTTATCGGTTTGCAACTTATCGCACTTGGTATTGTTGGAAGCTCTCCGCAACTTGTGAACTATCTACCGAACCGCGTGTCGCTGCTGTCCGATAATGCGCCACCCCCGCGCAATCCTAAACTGGGCTATTGCGTGGATCAGTTTATTAGTCAGGAAATCGCGACTACAGGGCCGGGTTTATTGGCGAGTGCCGACATAGCGGGCAAAACTGATTTAAGTATCTTACCCGATGATATGGCCAAAGCGACACAAGACAGCTTTGCCAAAGTCGCCGAGGCAATTGCCCAGCTGAAGCTGGCGGAACAGGCGGCGGCGGATGTGCTTGCAGCGTCGGTGGATTACCGCCCTGTTCACCAAACAGTGCGTGATATAGAGCGTGATGCGGCAACCACTGAGCGATCTATTAAAGCTTTGCAGGAACGGATTAGCGATTTGGCAGAAGACAGCCCGAAAGTGGCCGCTCTGAAAGCTGAAATCGCTGATTTAACAGCCGATAAAGAAGCGCTTCTGGCGCAAATTTCATCTGACTGGGATGACGTCCACAAAGCCTATCAAGAGATCAGCAAAGCCGAAACCAAAGCGTATGCGGTGTTCAACCGCTTGTCAGAACAATCTTATGCGCCTGTAACCGAAACCTTGGATATACTGGAAAGCGGCGACAAATTCCGTGCTATTCAAGACGCGCTGATGGGTTCAAAAGCTTTGGTTGCTGACAATGCACCCAGTGATGCGGTTGAACCTTTGGCAGCGCTTGCAAGGATGTTTTCCGATGTGGCCGGTGCGGGGGATGTGAAATCTGCGATTTCAAAGGCCCGGCGTGCGGTGAAATCGAAAACACCTGACAAGGAAAAAGCCCAAGCACAGCTGGACAAGGCGATTGCGCTTTATAACGGCCAGCTGGAATGGCGGGCAAAAGCCGAGGCTGAAATCGCCCCGAAATTGTCGACATATCTGGAAAGCCTGCGTACAACTTTGGGTCTGAAACAACAGTCGAAATTCACCCGGGAACAAGCCCTGTTTCTTGCTTCATGCGCATCCAATCACCGTGATGTATCGCTGAATTTCTAAGTGTATCACCCGGCAGGTTCGGGTGATCGACGGCCCGTTGCAATTGGTCAAAAATCCGATGTCCCAGGTGGGACATAGGGTTAAGTATTTGATATTGATTTATAATTTTATTTTTTGTCGATATAATGTTTTACTAAGCTAGATTTATGATTGATATAGACGTGGTAACGCGTGGGTTTTAGCCCAGCCTACAGGTGTTAGGGCAGGATTTCCGCAAACGTCTTGTCCAGCTTGTCCACCACTTCGTCCATTTCGGCATCCGATATAATGAACGGTGGGGCCAGCAGGATGTGGTCGCCGATCGCGCCGTCGCGGGTGCCGGACATCGGATAGCAGATCAGGCCGTTTTCAAAGGCTTGCCTTTTGAATTTTGCCGCAAGTTTCAGGGCAGGATCAAAGGGTGTTTTTGTTTCCCGGTCTTCGACAATTTCAAGCGCCAGAAACAGCCCGCGTCCGCGAATATCACCGATATGGGCGTGCTGGCCGAACCTTTGGGTTAGCATATCTTTCAACCGTGCACCTTTTTCGCGGGATTGTGTGATCAGGTCGCGCCCCAACAGGGCCTTGACCACAGCCAGACCAGCGGCGGCGGCCACGGGGTGGCCAAGATAGGTATGACCATGTTGGAAGAACCCGCTGCCCGTTTCAATGGCCGCATAAATACCGGCAGAACAAAGCATCGCACCGATGGGTTGATATCCCGCACCCAGCCCTTTGGCGATGCACAGGATGTCGGGGCTGATACCCTCGGCCTGACAGGCGAACAGATGGCCGGTACGCCCCATGCCGCACATGACCTCATCCAAGATCAGCAACACGCCGTATTGATCGCATATTTCGCGGATACGTTTGTAGTAACCGGGTGATGCAGGTACCGCCCCCATTGTGGCACCGACCACGGGTTCGGCGATAAAGGCCATGACGGTTTTGGGGCCAAGGCGGATGATTTCATCTTCCAGCTCTTGCGCTGCGCGCAGGCCGTATTCTTCGGGTGTTTCATCCGCATTCCTGTCAACATATTCATAGCAGGGGGCGATGTGGCTGACGTTCATCAAAAGCGGATCAAACTGTTTGCGCCGCCATTGGTTGCCACCCGCGGCAAGTGCACCCAGTGTGTTGCCGTGGTAGCTTTGACGGCGTGCAATCAGGTGTTGTCTTTGTGGTTCGCCTTTTTCCAGAAAATACTGGCGCGATAGCTTTATTGCGGCTTCGACCGCTTCGGAGCCACCTGATACCAGATAGACTTTATCTATGCCGTCTGGTGCGTGTTTTATCAACAATTCTGCCAGTTCTTCGGCCGGTTCCGAGGTCAGGAAGCCAGAGTGGCCAAAGGCCAGTTTGTCCAGTTGATCCTTGATTGCTTGGGTAACTTCCGCATCACCGTGGCCAAGGCATGACACTGCGGCATCGCCGACGTTCAGGTAGCGTTTGCCTGTGGCATCGATCAGATAGCAACCTTCACCGCCAACCGCGACCGGGGTTTGCCATTTGCTGTGGCGGGGGAAAATCTTAGTCATGGGTCATATCCTTGATCAGTGCTGCGGCCATAGCCACGGTTTGTGCGTTGTTATTAGCGGGGCTGCCATCTGGTAATTGAATGTTGTTTTCAAAACCGATACGAATGTCGCCGCCCATATGCAAGGCGGCTTTGGCACAGGCTAGTTCATGTTGGCCAAAGGCGCAAATCATCCAGTCCAGATTTAGACCGTCAGAGGCAGTAAGAAAGCTGTTCAGGTTTTCGGGTCGGGCCGGCTGCATCGGCTGGTATTGGCCCAACACGTAAATCACAGATGTCATATCGGCTGGTATCCATGAATTGGCATACCATTGGCGCAACAATGCAATATCATTTACATCATACAAGATGTGTTGGACTGCAGTTTTTGCTTCTGCACAAAACCCGTAAACATGTGTAGCCAGCGATGTGTCACGGGCCATTTCACGGATAGATATGCTGGCAGCTGCGGGTATGAGTGATTTGATGCAGTGAAATTGAGTGGCGACGTCAAAAATACCCACACCTTCGGTTGTGATTTGGATCGGCATATCAGGAACCTTGTCTGACACGGCACTTATGGTTTCTTTGTAAAGCACAGGGTCAAGGCTGTGCGCCCCGCTTTTTGTGCGTATATGCAGATGCAGACTGTCGGCACCCGCCTGAAAGCAATCGTAAGCTGTTTGCGTAATGTCGGGGATGGCTATAGGTAGCATAGGGTGATCAGATTTCTGTTTTCTGGCCCCGTTGGGTGCAACCATCAAGTTTCGCTTTGGCATGATTCTAACTGTTTTTCCCAATGTTTATTGATAGTTTTCTGCTGTAGGTCTCTACGTATATAACATATGTTATAATTTAAAGAAATAAAAACAAATATAAAATATTTTATTTGTAGAGTTTTGGGTCTTTATGTCGACCATATACACACGGAAGCAAAACAACGGCAATTATATTTTGTTTCAGTGCAGCAAGGGTCCCGAAGAATGTTGAAATGCCCGTGCGATAAACGCATCTAATTAATGGGCGCAGATTTAGATGCCCAAAGAATACATGTGTTATAATTAGACAAATTAATAACAAGATGTATGTTTGGATATGAGTCGCGTTAAAATTAAACTAATTTAATTAGAAATGGGGAAATAAATATGCCACGCACAATAGAGCCATCCTTCCGCCAATCCGTTGATATGATGCTAGAAAAAGCCGTTAACCTGATGGATTTATCGCCGGGGCTGCAAGAAAAGATACGAGTTTGCAACTCGACATACACAGTGCGTTTCGGGGTAAAGTTGCGCGGTGATATTCATACTTTCACGGGCTATCGTGCCGTTCATTCCGAGCATAAGGAACCGGTGAAAGGCGGCATTCGTTTCGCCTTGTCGGTTAATCAGGACGAGGTTGAAGCGCTTGCCGCGTTGATGAGCTATAAATGCGCTTTGGTGGAAACCCCGTTTGGTGGCTCCAAAGGTGGTTTGACTATCGACCCGAATGCTTGGGAAGTTGATGAGTTGGAACGCATCACTCGCCGCTTTGCCTATGAGCTGATAAAGCGTGACTTGATCCACCCGTCACAAAACGTACCTGCCCCTGACATGGGGACGGGCGAGCGTGAAATGGCATGGATCGCTGACCAGTTCAGCCGTATGAATACGACAGAGTTAAACTCTGAAGCCTGTGTGACAGGTAAACCCTTAAATAAAGGTGGTATTGCTGGACGGACTGAAGCGACCGGCAGAGGTTGCCAATACGCATTGCAAGAATTTTTTCGCCACCCCGATGATATAAAAGTCGCCAATCTGAGTGGCACGCTTGATGGCAAGCGTGTCATTGTTCAGGGTTTGGGTAACGTGGGTTACCACGCAGCCAAATTCCTGTCCGAAGAAGATGGCTGTGTGATTACGGCGGTACTTGAGCGCGACGGTGCAATCATCAATGACAAAGGTATAAATATCGAAGAGCTTTCAGGTCATATTCGTGCCAATGGCGGCGTGAAAGGCTTTTCCGGTGGCACTTACGAAGAAAACAGTGCTGCGGTCTTGGAAAAAGACTGCGATATTCTGGTTCCTGCCGCGATGGAGGGTGTGATAAACCTGTCAAATGCGGAACGCATATCGGCCAAGCTTATTATCGAGGCTGCAAACGGCCCGGTTACTGCCGGTGCGGATGAAATCCTGCGCAAAGCCGGCGTGGTTATTATCCCGGATATGTATGCCAACGCAGGCGGTGTGACGGTGTCCTATTTCGAATGGGTAAAAAACCTGAGCCATATCCGTTTTGGCCGTATGCAGCGGCGCAAGGAAGAAGCTAACAATATCCTGTTGATCCAGGAAATGGAACGCTTGGTAGGCAAGCCTGTTTCGGATGACTTCAAGACCAAATTCTTCCAAGGTGCCGGTGAATTGGAACTGGTGCGCTCGGGTCTGGAAGACACCATGCGCGCGGCTTACCAGTCGATGCAGACAGTCTGGCATTCACGCGATGATGTGGACAGTCTGCGTACGGCGGCTTACTTAGTGTCGTTGGGGCGCATTGCAGACAGCTATAAGGGACTGGGTCTGTAAATTCAGATCAGAACGGCGAGGTTCCGTCTATTTTGGCTTTCAGGCTGCGGTAGGATTTAATTTTTTCCGCAGCCACTTCACCGCCTTCAATAACCAAGAGGTGCAACAGGCTTTCCAAGATAGCGATTATACCCAGATAACAAGCAAAAACATATGGGCTTTCCATTTCCGCTGTCAGAACCGCTTCTGGGGAAAGTTCTGACAGCGGAAGGTCAGAATCTGTTATAATCAATAGCTTAAGACCTTTTTCACGGGCAAACTTACAGGCGTTTATAGTGACTTGGCTGTATGGGCTAACGGTTATGGCCAGCAAAACATCCCTGTCATCGGCAAAGTTCAAATCGACGATGGGATTTGCCATATCGCGCGGAATAAACTGTACGTTGGGCAGAGCCAGTCTTGCGATGTGCTGAAAGTAACTGGCCAAAGTATAGCTGGTGCTGGTTGCTGTGACATAAACTGTGCGTGCGTTTGTCAGTACAGACACAAATTTTTCAGAAACTTCCGGTGTCATATTGTGCAAGCTATGCTTGAGGATAGACATCGCGTTTTCGGCAGAGTCGGCAAGTATATGGCCCGTTGGCCCCTGCGCTGATAAATCATTCACCCAATCGGTATTTACGATTGCTTTTGCGGTGCTGCGCAAAGCACGTCTGAAGGGGGCCCGGAATTCTTCGAACCCCGGAAAACCCATCTCTTTGGACAAGCGGACGAGTGAATAAGTGCTGACACCGGTTTTTTCAGCCGTGGTTCTAATCGGGTCAATGCCGAAATCGGCAGGGTGATCGATAATATATTTTGCCGCAAGCTGCAGGGTCGGGGGCAGGTGTGAATACTGTTCCCGTATTTTTGATAACACTTGATTTTGCAGTGTTGTGCTCATTAATCAGCTTTCAGTTGGATGTATCGCGGGTGAATACCCTAAACATGTACTTTAACGGTTTCCAGTTGATTGTAAAATGGCATGGCACTTGCCAGCACATCTTTTAAAGCACCCTCTACTTCGGGCAAAGGCCCTTCATCACCGGCAAACCCTGTACTGTTCCAGACTGCAGGATACCAATGTGGCGCCCATGGGCCATCATTCGGGTGGCCGCCTTTCGGCCAGTTTAGCATCGCAGGGTCAAAAGGCAGGTTTATCGTTTCGCATAAGGCCCGCAACATGGTATCGGGATTGGCGCGGATATCAGCACTGTCGATGACAACAGGGGCAGTCCCTGATTGCTGTGCAACCTGATCAAACAGCTCGGCTTGTTCCTGAAAGCCGATGTCGGCCAAGTTTGGGCTTTCACGTTTGGCGTGATAGCTGGCAATGACCCTTGCGGGATGGCGGATAAGGAAGATATTGGTGACGTCATTCATCCAACTGCGGTCAAATGAGGGAAGCATATGCTGGGTCATGTGTTTTTGGTAAAATACCGATTTGCCTTGCGGGGTATCACCGATAAGACGTGCGGAGATATCTTTGGAGTCATGTGGCCATTTTGCCAGTATTTCATCACGCATCGGATGATCCAGGCCGGTTTCTAGCAAGTACGCCGCATAATATGGCTCATCCCAAATCGCACAATCCTTACGTGCGCCAAAAGAGTACATCATGGCGGTAGACAGGTTGCGTGGCCCAGACCACATGGCAATACGGGTCATGCTGTTTTAGCCGCGATCAGATCTGCATAAAGGGCGCGTATGCGCTTTGTGACTGGGCCAAGTTCGGTTTCACCGATTTTGCGCCCGTCGATTTCAGAAACAGGGGTTTGCGCGCCGAAAGTGCCAGTTAGAAAGGCCTCATCCGCACTATAGGTATCGACCAGTGAATAATTGCGTTCATGGCATTCAATGCCATTGGCGCGGCAAAGATCAATCACCTTTTGGCGGGTGATGCCGTTCATGCAATAATCCCCAGTACTTGTCCAAACCACGCCCTTTTTGACGATGAAAAAGTTGCAGGCATTGGTGGTATTCACAAAGCCGTTGATGTCCAGCATCAAAGCTTCATCAGCACCTGCTTTTTCGGCGGCGATGCAGGCCAGAATGCAGTTCAACTTGGAATGCGAGTTCAATTTCGGGTCTTGGGTCATCGGCAGGCCGCGCACATGCGGCACGGTGGCCAAACGGATAGGGCGGGGCAGGGATGGTTTTGAGTGTTCGCAGATGATCACTACGGTCGGGCCGGATTGCGACAGGGAAGGGTGTTGAAACGGTTTGACCTTTACACCGCGCGTCACCATAAGACGGGCGTGTACGTCAGTGGTCATGTCATTGGCATTACGTGTGGCTTCAAGGGCTGCAATGACGCCTGCGCGGTTCATTCCGATGTCCAAATCAATCGCTTTGGCGGCTTCAAAC
This sequence comes from Amylibacter sp., assembly GCA_965261565.1. Classification (GTDB taxonomy): domain Bacteria; phylum Pseudomonadota; class Alphaproteobacteria; order Rhodobacterales; family Rhodobacteraceae; genus Amylibacter. Next base: position 3,294,904 of record OZ253460.1, on the reverse strand, counting down.
AGGCGGTCCATGTGATCGTCCAGAAAAGCCCAGATGCCGTTATAAAGCCGCAAGCCTTCCCAAACCCCATCACCCAGCATAAAGCCGCTGTCATAAACTGAAACTACTGCTTGTGCACGCGGCACGATTTGATCGTTCACATAAATTTTGATCGTCTCATTGCGCTGGTCATCAGCGGCCTGATGGGTGGTGACATGCTTGTCCATTATGTGCCCTCTAGAATATTGTTTTGTATACATAGACATGGGAAAAAAGTTGCATTGTCAATTGTTGTTATAAGTATAATCTACATTTGAAAAAGGCGGATAAACTATTAGCATATAGGACATAAAATGAACTTGAACTCTGATTTTGACAAACGTGTAATGGTACATTCCGATCAGATCGACTGGCTGGCCTCACCTATGGCGGGTGTAGACCGGCGGATGCTTGACCGGGTCGGTGACGAGGTGGCACGCGCCACGACGATCGTACGTTATGCGGCCGGCAGCAAATTTTCGGCCCACACCCATACAGGTGGCGAGGAATTTATCGTGTTGGACGGGGTGTTTCAGGATGAACATGGCGATTTTCCTGCGGGCAGTTATATCCGCAATCCGCCGACATCCAGCCACACGCCCGGGTCAGATGAGGGCTGTGTTATTTTTGTGAAGCTCTGGCAGTTTGATATGGGTGATCGTACCCAAGTGATGATCGACATGAATAAAAACACCTCTGTTGATGCGGCAGGCCGCGATGGCGTGTCGGTGATGCCCTTGTTCAGTGATGTAGATGAAACCGTGACTATGGAAACGTGGGATGCGGGTGCTGAGATTGAAATTGACCTGCCACAAGGCGGTGAGTTTCTGGTGCTGGACGGTGGGTTTTCCGAAGACGGTGATAATCTGCGCCGGCATTCGTGGCTACGGCTGCCTGTTCACAGCAAATTGTCTGCGGTTGCCGGTTCCGATGGTGCTAAGGTCTGGATGAAAACGGGGCATTTAGCCCATGCAAAACCGCCAAAGGTGTGAAGGCATGACAGAAAAGAAGTTCGCGATTGTAGCAGGTGCCGGCCCGGGATTGGGCCATGCTTTGCTGCGCCGTTTTGAAGAGGGCGGGATGCATGCTGTTGGACTTGTGCGCAACCTGCCCGAAGGCGGAACAGGTCTGGATATCCGTAAGTGCGATCTGAGTGAAGCCGGGGTGACCAAGGGTGTTATATCTGATTTAATAAAGCAGTACGGGCCACCCAAAATCGTGGTTCACAACCCCTCTAACCTTGTCATTCAGCCGCTTTTGGAATTGAACGCGGATGAGTTTGAGGCCAGCTGGCGGGCGATGGTTCTGACAGCTTTGCATTTGGGGCAATCGGTTTTGCAACCGATGGTGCGCGGTGGTGGCGGTGCATTTATTGTTTCTGGTGCCACGGCTAGTTTACGCGGGGGCGCAAAGTTCGCGGCTTTGGCTTCGGCCAAGTTTGCGTTGCGCGGGTTGACCCAGTCGATGGCGCGGGAATTTCAGCCCAGCGGTATACATGTTATTCACGCCATTCTGGACGGGATTATTGACACCAAACGGGCACGCTCCAAGTTTGATCTTGACCCTGCGCAAATGATGCGCCCCGAAGATATTGCCGACGCTTATTGGCAGCTTGCACATCAGCCTGCATCTGCGTGGACACATGAAGTTGATTTGCGCCCACAAAGTGAGAACTTCTAAGCCTATGAATACTGATATTATTATTGTCGGGGGCGGCCTGTCAGGGCTAGCCCTTGCGGATCATCTGCACAGTGCGGGTGTGGATTACTGTCTGCTGGAGGCGCGTTCAAAACTTGGCGGCCGTATTAAGGTGGCGCAAGTGGATGCGGCTTGCTTTGATCTTGGGCCGTCATGGTTCTGGCTGGGGCAGTCGCGTATGGCGGCCATAGTTAAGCGGTTCGGGATAGCTGTGTTTGATCAGTATTCGAAAGGCACGCTGAGTTTTGAAGATGAGAGCGGGGTTGTGCAGCGCGGGCAAGGCTTTTCGTCAATGGAAGGGTCATACCGTATTCAGGGTGGGGTTTTTGCATTGATCGACAGCTTGGCGCGCGGGCTTGATCGGGACAAGATCATGACCGATGCGGTTGTTACTACACTCCGTGATAAGTCGGGTGTTGCAGTAGAATTGCAAGGCGGTGAAATCATTAAGGGTAAGCGCGTGGTCTTGGCGATGCCGCCGCGTGTGGCCGCAGGTCTGACATATGAGCCGGCACTTCCCGCGGGCACGTTTGATGCGATGCGTTCTATTCCCACATGGATGGGTGGGCAGGCAAAGTTTGTGGCCGTGTATGATCATCCGTTTTGGCAGGAAAGCGGCCTTTCGGGTGATGCGATGAGTAGGCATGGGCCATTGGTGGAAATTCATGATGCAACGGATCCTAAAACCGGTCTTGGTGCCTTGTTTGGGTTTGTCGGCGTGCCTGCGAATGTGCGCCACGGGCAGGATGAGGCGGTGAAAGTTGCTGCTGTTAAGCAGTTGGTGAGGCTTTTCGGCGCGCAGGCGGCTTCACCGAAACAGGTGTTTTATCAGGATTGGGCGCAGCGGGTGGAAACGGCATCTGATTTGGATTTAATCCCATTGGAAGTCCACCCAGATTATGGTTTGCCTGCTGCATTGTCAGGGCTTTGGGGTAAACGTTTGCGTATGGGATCAACCGAAGTCGCCGTACAGTTCGGTGGTTTTCTGGAAGGTGCGCTGGAGGTTGCGGAATATCTTGCCCAAGATTTAATTGCTGATAGATAGAATACAAAGAATGCCGTTTGGGCTGTCTGCTGTCTTTGGAGAAGTACATGGAAATCGTATCAGAAAACACCTGTTTTGGCGGAGTTCAAGGCGTTTATAAACACGCATCAGTAGCTTGTCAGTGCGACATGACATTTGCGGTTTATCTGCCACCGCAAGCAAAGCTGAAAAAAGTACCTGTGCTGTGGTTTTTATCAGGTTTGACATGCACCCATGATAACGCGATGACCAAGGCTGGCGCGCAGGGTTGGGCGGCTAAATATGGGGTGGCTTTGGTGTTTCCCGATACTTCGCCGCGCGGTGAAGGGGTTGCGGATGATGACGCATATGATCTGGGCCAAGGGGCTGGGTTTTATGTGGACGCGATCCAGAAACCTTGGGCGCCGCATTTCAATATGTGGACATATGTGACCGAAGAATTACCAAAACTGGTGGCAGCTGAATTTTCTATTTTAGAAGAAATACAAGGCATTACAGGGCATTCTATGGGTGGTCACGGTGCGCTTACGATTGCAATGACTTTGCCTGAACAGTTTAAATCTGTATCTGCCTTTGCACCGATTACAAACCCCACCGCGTCTGATTGGGGGCGTAAGCAGTTGGGGGCTTATCTGGGGGCGGATGAAGGGCAATGGGCTGCACATGATACATCACTGCTGATGGCAGAACACGGGTTTCATAACCCCGTTCTTATTGATCAGGGCACGGCAGATAACTTCTACGATCTGTTGAGACCACAAGCGTTGGCGGAGGCGATTATCGCGCGTAAACAGGCAGCGCGCTTGCGGATGCAAAGCGGTTACGATCACAGTTATTTCTTCATTCAAAGCTTCATGGAAGACCATGTGAGGTTTCATGCGGAATTATTGCAATGAAACCATTTCACGCCTGAAAAATTGCTGGGCGACTTCTTCGGGGTCTTTTTCAAAGTGTCTAGCCGCCATGTGGCCTGCATAAACAGCGCCTGCAATCAGGCCGGGGGCTGCGGCGTCGCCGATCAATTCCAATGTCTGAAACGATGCTTCATCTGCTTTCAGCGTATTATAGAGTGTGTTGTGGCGGATGCGTTCGTGGCCAACAGGACAGAACTGCATTCAATTTCCTGTAGTTGTCCTGAATAGACGCAAGACAGTTTGCAGCCTGTATCACTGATGCCGGCAAGTTCCTGACCTGTTAATATATTAACCTGGCGTTCAATCAGGCTTTTCTGGATGCGTTTTTGCTCTAAGGTTAGTTCCGTATAGGGTGACACCATATTGGCGGGGGTGGCGAAAATCACCTTGTGGCCAGCTGCGGCCAGAACCCCACCGATATATATCTGGTCGTCGTCATAGATCACAACCGTGCCTTTTGGGCTTTGACCACCATAATGTCGTCTGGTGTCAGGATCGGCATGGCGTTCGCTATTGCAAGGGGTTTGCGGTCTGACATGGCCCATTCCGCAACAATGGGGAACCTGATAGAAACGGTTTGGGGCGGTGACGGGTCCGATTTTTATTGACTCAAACAGGGCAGAATATTTATTGTTTTTAGACATCGCTAACACCTTAAGATTCTGGTTGTACTGTGCGATATTTTATGAAATTATTCAAGTGTATAATAAGAAGAAATCCAAATGGTAGATTCGCGAAAAAGTTTTAAACGAGAAAGCTCTGATCAGCGTCAGAACGATCTGATCGAGGCGACGTTGTCGTTGATCGCTTCGGGCGGGCCTGAAGTTGCGACCGTGCGAAATATTGCGATGGAGGCGGGGGTAACACCGGGATTGATCCGGCATTATTTCAACACCAAAGAAGACCTGATAGGCGCGGCTTATGAACGGCATATGACAACGATGCGCTATGCTGCATATTCGCCGCTTGAGCAAGAATTGCCCGGTGCTGTAGCGCGCCTTGCGACCCTTGTCAGAGTCTCGGTTTCGCCACCGGTTACCGACCCGCGTGCAATGGCGTTATGGGCCGGTTTTATCCAATCTGTTCAAAGAGATGCGGCAATGCGGGCGATCCACGAGAAGACCTATTCTCAGTTTCGTGACCAGTTGCAGGTGTTGATAGGTGAAGCGTTTATAGAATTGGGACGGCCCAAGAGCAAGGCGGTTTTGCGCAAGTTCGCAATTGCCTGCAACGCGATTCTGGATGGATTGTGGCTGGAGGGTAGTGCGTTGCCAGACACGTTTGAAGCAGGCGAATTACCTGCGATCGGGTTGTCCTCAATAGGCGCAATCCTTGGAATTAAACTGGAGGAAACATGATGCGGTTTGCTGAAATAACTGAACGGCTTGCCGGTTTGGGTAGCGAAAAATGGGCGGTGCATTTGCGTGCGCTAAAAATGCAGGCTGAGGGGCGTGATATTATCAAGATGACCATTGGCGAACCCGATGTGCCGCCGCCTGCGGCGTTGATAAAGACAGCGGTTACAGCGATGGAAAATGGGCGGACGCGGTATTCGAACGGACGCGGTGAGCCGAACCTTTTGCAAGCCCTTTCTAAACGGTATACGCAAAGTACGGGACGGGTGATTGCACCTGACCAGTTCATCTGCCTGCCGGGCACACAATCGGCACTTTATGTTGCTATGCAAGGAATTGCACAGGCAGGTGACGAAGTGCTGGTTGGTGATCCGATGTATGCAACTTACGAAGGCGTGATTGCAGCGTGTGGTGCGACGATGGTGCCGGTGCCGATCAGGGCAGAAAACGGATTTCGCCTTGCGGCGGAGGATATTGCGGCAAGGATCACTCCACAAAGCCGTGTGATATTGCTGAACAGCCCACATAACCCGTCGGGTGCGATCCTGACAGCGGAGGATATTGTCGCAATTGGCGCGTTAGCGATCAAGCATGATCTGTGGATTGTCGCGGATGAGGTCTATGAAGAACTGGTGTTTGATGCGGCTACATTCGTGTCACCCCTGGCCTTTGAAGCGTTGGCGGAACGCGTGGTTGTCGTATCTTCTATTTCCAAATCCCATGCGTCACCGGGGTTTCGCAGCGGTTGGTGCGTTGGTTCTTCTGATTTCATCGAGCGGTTGCTTTCGGTAGCTGAAACCATACTGTTCGGCAATCAGCCGTTTATTGCGGATATGACAGCAGAAGCGATATCAAACCCGTCGGATGTGGCCGTTGGTATGCGGCGCAGATTTGCCAGACGTGCAGGCTTGATGTTTGATGGGCTGGACGGGGTTGCAGGGCTGAAGGTAAGCCAGCCTGAAGCGGGGATGTTTGCGCTGATTGATGTGTCGTCCTTGGGTATGAACAGTAATGAATACGCGTTGGATTTGCTGGAAAACAGTGGTGTCGCGGTGATGCCGGGGGCCTCTTTTGGTGATTGTATAACTGGCTGGGTGCGTGTTGCCCTGACGGTCGATGACGAAACTACTTTGCGGGCTTGCGAACGGATTGCAGAGCACGCCAACACATTGAATAAAATGAAAGAAGCATCATGACAACTATCGGGGAAGCGCTGGTTGCGCAGCTGGAAGAGCGCGGTGTGGACATTGTATTCGGGATACCGGGTGTGCACACGGTCGAGTTGTATCGCGGTCTGGCGGGGTCGAACATACGCCACATCACGGCGCGCCATGAACAAGGTGCAGGCTTTATGGCGGATGGCTATGCGCGGGTTTCAGGTAAGCCCGGGGTGGCATTTTTGATCACTGGGCCGGGTTTGGTGAATGCGTTTACACCAATGGCACAGGCGCGGGCGGATAGTAGCCCGATGCTGGTGATCTCAGGTGTGAATGCGACGGATACTTTGGGGCGCGGTCTGGGATGTTTGCATGAGTTGCCCGCGCAACAGGAAATGGCGGCGACGATGGCTTTGGCCTCGACGCAATTGGGCGTGGACGCTGATCTAACGCCTGTATTGGATCAGGCTTATGATCTGTTTGAAAACCATCGTGGCGGCCCTGTACATATTGAGGTGCCGACGAATGTGATGAAGCTGCCTTATACGGTTGCTGGTAAAGCTGCGATCGTTTCCCCTGCGAAAGCAGTGGTGGATATGATTGAGGTGTCGTCGGTTCTTAGAGCGGCCAAGTCTCCTGTTATTATAGCTGGTGGTGGAGCGCGTTGGGCGGAAAGTGATCTGCGCGCGCTTGCCGAACGGCTGGATGCGCCTGTGGTGGAAACGGTGAACGGGCGGGGAATGTTGCATGGGGCACCACTTTGCGTTCCTGCAAGCCCCAGCTTGAAATCGGTAAACAAGCTGATTGAGGCGGCGGATGTTGTTCTGGCTTTGGGAACCGAGTTTGGGCCAACGGATTACGGTATGTACGGCACGCCTTGCCCGCCTGTGATGGCAAAATTGATCCGTGTGGATATATCCGCCGACCAACTGGCGCGGCACCCTGTAGATCATCCTATTTGCGGGCGGGTTGAAGAGGTTTTGCCGGATTTACTACGGGCTTTGGGTGATGATATTGCGCAAAATAACGGTGCATACCGCGCCGATGCAGCCAGACGTGAGGCATGGGATGAGATCGGGGATGAGTACCGGGTGCAAGTAGGGCTATTGGAGACCATTCAAGGCGCCATGCCAAACGCGTTTTTGATCGGTGACAGTACGCAAGTGATATATGCGGGCAATCTATATTATGACCATGATCGCGCGGGGGGTTGGTTCAATGCGGCCACCGGCTTTGGTGCGCTGGGTTTTTCCATTCCTGCCTGTATCGGGGCGGCATTGGCGGATCCAACAGCACAGGTGGTTTGTCTGGTCGGTGATGGCGGCGCACAGTTTACGATGCCAGAAATAATGGTAGCAGTGGACGAAAAACTGCCGATACTTTTCATCGTTTGGAACAATCACGGGTATCAAGAGATCGAAACTTCTATGGCGCGTGCGGGGGTGACGGTAGTTGGATGTGATCCGACCCCACCGAAGTTTGAATATATTGCAAAGGCTTGCGGTATACCGTTCCATCTCTGTGAGATGACCAATGAAGGTTTGGCAGACGCGTTGCGTGTTGCTAGGCCGCAAGATGGCCCGATGATGATCGAGATTAAAGCTTAGAGGATACTATGACTGAACATACATTTGAATTTACCCGTGCGGTCACCCGCAAACCCAGTGCCAGTATTATAAATGGATTGCGGGCAGCTGACATTGGCACACCTGATCTGGCGCAAATGCTGGATGATCATGCGCATTATGTAGCGGTTTTGCGTGAAACGGGTGCCGAGGTTGTGGAGCTGCCGCCGTTGGAGGCTTATCCCGATGCGGTGTTTGTCGAAGACACGGCCCTTTGTCTGCCCGAAGGTGCGATTATGATGCGGCCCGGTGCGCCGCCTAGGGCAGGCGAGGTGGACGGTATGGCCCCAGTTTTACGTGCGTTCTATGATGTGGTGTTGGATATTAATGGCCCCGGATTTATTGAAGGTGGCGACATTCTTACAACGCCCAATGAAATTCTTGTAGGACGGTCTGATCGGACCGATGCGGCGGGGGTGACAGAATTGCAAGGCCTTGTTGAACGCTGGGGGTATAAGGTGCGCGAAGTGTTCACGCCTGAAGGGGTTTTGCATTTCAAAACTGACTGTTCGTTGTTGGATGGGGGAACGATTTTGGCGACCAAACGGCTGGACGCATCAGGATGTTTTGAAGGCTATAATGTGATCCATACGGCAGATGGCGAAGAGGCGGCTGCGAATGCAATTCGCTATAATCAGTTTGTGCTGATGGCCGCAGGGTTTCCAAAAACCGCAAAGCGATTGTGCGATGCGGGTTTTGAGGTGCGTGAAATTAACAACACGGAATGTGCCAAACTGGACGGTGGTATGTCGTGCCTGTCATTGCGGTTTTAAGTCTGCGAGCTGGGTTTCCAGTTCAACAATTCTGTCCTGAAGTGCTGAAACTGACTTTTCAATATCGGGCAGGGTGTAACGTTCCGTGATGTGTTGCGGGCAGTTCCAGTCGAAAGCTTCCACTTTGATGACAAACCCACGTTCGATATGGCCGCGATAATCTGGCATTTTCAGCTTTTCTATGATCTTGGGTCTATCCAAGCCCACCAGTTCTACTCGCCCCAGAAGTTTCAGGCGGGTTTTGTTGGGATAATCCATGAAAAACAACGATACGCGGTCATCTATTGTCAGGTTGCCGACGCTTACATATTGGCGATTGCCGCGAAAGTCGGGCATTGCAAGGGTTTTTTCATCCAGTATTTTGACAAACCCCGCAGGTCCGCCACGATGCTGCACATAAGGCCAGCCGGTTTCGCTGACGCTGGCTATATAAAGGCTGTCGCGGGCTGAAATGAAGGCGGCCTCGTTAGGACCGATCAGATCATTGTAATCCTCTGCGCCTTCTTCCATCCGGGTGTACATTTTACGGCTGCCAAGATCGGATTGTATCGATTTAACCGTGTCGGTGAACATAATATCTGCAAATTTATGGGCCATGATCGTCTCCTATAATCCCAGGGCAGTTAGGCTGGGGTGGTCTGTGGGCCGTGGGCCTGTAGGCCATTTGAATTTGCGCTCGGCCTTGGTAATTGCAAGGTCGTTGATGCTGGCAAAACGGAATCTCATCAGGCCGTTTTCATCAAACTCCCAGTTCTCATTCCCGTAGGACCGGAACCATTCGCCTGCCGCATTGCGCCATTCATAAGCAAAGCGTACAGCGATGCGGTTGTCTGTGTAGGCCCAAAGTTCTTTGATCAGACGGTAATCTTGTTCGCGTTGCCATTTTTTGGTCAGAAAAGCGATGATTTCGGCGCGGCCTTTGGGGAAATCATTGCGATTGCGCCAGAGGCTGTCCGGCGTGTATGCCAAAGCGATTTTGTCAGGGTTCTGACCGTTCCAGCCATCTTCTGCGGCGCGGACTTTCTGGATTGCGGTTTCTTTTGTGAAAGGCGGCAATGGGGGGCGTTGTGACATGGGGGTATCCTTTGGTTGTGAAGGGCGCAACGGGAGGAGTTGCGCCCTTGGGGAGGTTAGTTGCTTAAAGAGCGACCCAGAAAGTTGTGAATTTTATCAGCAATTTCTGGTCCGTTTGTTTCCAGTGCGAAGTGGCCTGCATCCAACATGTGAAGCTCTGCTTTTGGCAGATCACGCTGATAAGGTGCGGCACCTGCGCCAGGAAAGATCACATCGTTTTCACCCCAGACAATCAAGGTTGGTGGCTGGTATGTGCGGAAGTATTCCTGAAACTCAGGGTACAGGTCAACATTGGTGCGGTAATCATAGAATAGATCCAGCTGAATTTCCTGATTGCCGGGGCGATCAAGATAAGCCTGATCCAGCATCCATGCGTCCGGACTGACAAGGTTTGCATTTTCGGTTGGAACACCGTGCGTGTATTGCCATTCTGTGGCGCCTACTTCTAGGAAACCGCGTAGCTTTTCACGATTTTCTGTCGTATTATCAGACCAATAGGTTTTGAACACATCCCAGAATTCAAGCAGGCCTTCATCATACGCATTGCCGTTCTGGATGATCAGCGCATTGATTTTTTCAGGGGCTTTCAGAGCCAAACGGTAACCGACGGGTGCGCCATAATCCATCACATATAGTGAATAGCTATCCAGTTTCAGTTTCTGGGTGAAGCTTTCCATTAAGCTTGCGTATGAGGCGAAAGAATATTCGAAATCTTCACGTGATGGCATAGCGCTACGGCCAAATCCTGGATAATCGGGGGCGATGATGTGGTATTTATCGGCCAACGCGGGGATCAGATTGCGGTATTGTTGTGATGACGTCGGGAAGCCGTGTAACAGCAGCAAAGTGGGTGCGTCTTTGGGGCCTGCTTCACGGTAGAATATTTCCAGACCATCGATTTCAGCAGTTTTATAATGAATTGTAGCATCTGTTTGGATGGATGTGGCATGTGCCTGCGTGGAAGTCACGATGGGTGAAGAGATCAGGCCAAATGCAAGGAACGCTGCACCAAAGGCTTGTTTGAATTTGAAGGGTGTCATTGAAGTATCCTTTTTATATGTGTCAGGCGATGGCCTGCGTTTGTTTGAATTCTGTATAGATTAATTTATTTAGTTGAATAATATGTTTAATATTGAATATACTATTACGAAAATAGGAATAATGATGGATCGCCTGCTGGAAATGGAAGTTTTTGTCTCTGTCAATGAAATGGGCAGTTTCAATAAAGCGGCAGAGCGGATGCGTATGTCGCCACCTGCGGTCACGCGAGCCGTATCATCGCTGGAACAAAGGCTTGGTACAATACTTTTGACACGCACTACGCGACGCTTGCATCTGACCGATGCGGGTGCGCGGTTTTTGGAAAGTGCACAGCGGCTGCTTTCAGAAATAGACAGTGCCGAAAAGAATGCCAGTGGCGAGACGGGAGTGCCGCAAGGGCATCTGACGATTTCGGCGTCTGTAACGTTCGCGCGGTTTGTGATTTCGCCAATGGTACGTCAGTTTTTGCAAACACAGCCTAAGATTACAGCAACTGTTTTAAGCTTGGACAGGGTGGTTAATCTGGTTGATGAAGGTATTGATGTGGCTGTGCGTATTGGTGATCTGGTGCCTTCCAGTCTGATTGCGCGCCGCGTGGGGGTAGTGCGACGTATCTTTGTGGCCAGTCCGGATTATCTGGCGCGGCGCGGCTGCCCGGAGCATCCACAAGAGTTGAAACTACATTCCATGATTGGGTTTTCGAATATTCAGGCCAGTCAGGAATGGCATTATAAAACCAAGGCGGGTAAGGGGCATGTCACTCTTGCACCGCGCCTGATGGTCAACGATGCTATGGCCGCGATTGAAGCAGCGGTGGCAGGTGAAGGGATCACGATGATGATGTCATATGTTGTTGTGGATATGATTAAAACTGGAAAACTGGTGCCCATCTTGCTGGATTTCGTGCCACAGGAAGTGCCGGTTCATCTGGTGTTTCCGCAAAGCAGGATGATTGCGCCAAAGTTGCGGACATTTTTGGACTTTTCGGCCAAACCTTTGAAAACCGAATTGGCGCGATTAGCTCTGTGAAGAACCAGATTATTGCCCCAAAGTATTCCGGACTTCCAGTCGTTCCAGATTTACAATGGTAGACAACATCAAACGATCTTGGCTCCAGTCACTTGGGGACTGAATGGTTAATGATGCAAGCATCACCATTACCATTGCGGGGATTAGCAGACAGGCAAAGGCTTTGCGCGAAACCGGTGCCGCTGCAGGTTCAACAATGGCGACTATGCGTTGTTTTAGGGCAGTCGCGGCATTGATACTGAACGGGGTTCTATCGACTTGTACAAAAGGCACAGATGGTAGGGCGATTGAGTAGCTATCGTCTTTGCGGATGCTGTTTCTGCAGACTTTCAACAAGCACTCGCAATAGGCTTTTGCATCAAATTTTCTGCTGGATACCAGTTGCTGGTCACAGGCCAGTTCACGCAAGTGCTGAACCTGACGCTTCCAGAAATAGAAAGCCGGGTTCCAGAAGAAGAATGGGCGCAGGGCCTCTAGCGCAAAGGCCCATTCCACATCACCTTGGCGAATATGCTGGAATTCATGTGCCAGTGCCATTTTCAGATCGTTGTTTTCTACAAGCATGCCCGAAGGAATGACCACATATCGGGTTTTCAGACTGCGGGTAGAAAAAGGGATGAATGTTTTATCACTTAACAAGATCTTCAAGCTACCGCATTGGCGCCATGCATAACTGGACCTTAATATGGTGCGGAGTTTGAAAATATTTATGATTGAGCGGCTCAGAAGGGTTATAAAACCGGCTAAAAACAGTCCAGCGATGAACATTCCAACAGGTGTTTCCAGATTTAGAATGCTTTGCGTGACCTCATTGCGCATGCCCATGATACGTTCAAATTCAACGGCCTTCATTTCAATGCTGCCATTGAGGTATTGGGCCACTGCAAAGTCGGAAACGCGCATTGAGAATTCTGGTGAAAGCAGTCCAAGATGGATTGACGCTGTCAGTGCCGCAATCGCGATCGGGCTGAGTACTATGGCTAGGAATATGCCATTCAGCAGGCGTAATTGCAGAATGTAGGGAAGCTGGGTGTTGAGTTTTTGCGTGGTATACTTGGCAAGTGACCACAAGCCAAAAGCAAAGATCAGCATAATGTTTGCGTTTATGTAGGCGTTCAGTACAGCATCAGTCAGTATCATTTTTCAACCTCTTATCCAGCAGAGCTCGAATTTCCTCCAGTGCTTCTTCGGACATTCCTGCATCATCCACAAGGCGTGCAACCAGTGATACGGGCGTGTCGTCAAATAGCTTTTCAGACAGGTTCTTAAGCGACCTTGACTGATAGGCATCTTTTTTAATGGTGGGCTGGTAGACGAAAGTCTTACCCACTTTTGTACTTACCACAAATTCCTTCTGTTCCAAAATCCGTAATATTGTGGCCGCGGAAGTATAGGCCAGATTGCGGCCTTCAGCGAGATTGGCAAGCACATCGCGCACAGTTCCCTGACCCAGTTTCCATAGGTGAGACATGAACTCCAGTTCAACTTCTGTCAGCAGTTCATTCTTCTTTTTCTGTCTCATAGATACTCTGTCCGAAGCTAGTTTATAAGCTTATTAAATACTAAAACTGCCGTTATTCCAAGTCACAAGTAAGTTTATACTTTCCAGAAACAAAATACGCCCCAAGCTACGGCCAGTCCAAGCGGTGCCCAAAGCGGCATACCCATCAGGCCAAGCCAAGCAAGAAAGATATAAACCGTACCCAAAAGCGAGATAAACAAGCGGTCACCACGCGTGGTCGTCAGGCCTAAAATACCTTTTCGTTCTGCGCCACCCGGATATTTGATCTCGAGTATTGTCAAGACACCGATTGCGGAGAATATTCCGATAAAGACCAATGCAGTCGGCCATGTCCATGCCATCCATCCCAGCATCATACCCTTCCCAGGGCAAAGCCCTTGGCGATGTGGTTGCGTACAAAATAGATCACGATGGCACCGGGGATAATGGTCAGGGTGCCTGCGGCGGCCAACAAGCCCAATTCATAGCCTGCGGAAGATGCGGTTTTGGTCATCGTGGCCGCGATAGGTTTGGCGTAAACCGCTGTCAGGGTTTTGGCCAGAAGCAGCTCGACCCATGAAAACATGAAGCAAAAGAATGCGGCGACACCAACGCCTGCTTTTATGGAAGGCAAGAAGATTGTGGTGAAAAAACGCGGGAAAGAATAGCCGTCAACATAGGCGGTTTCATCCAGTTCTTTGGGCACACCACCCATGAACCCTTCCAAGATCCAAACCGCCAGCGGGATGTTGAACAGGCAATGGGCAAGGGCCACAGCAAGGTAAGTGTCAAACAAACCGACAGCGGAATAAAGCTGGAAGAAGGGCAGGGCGAAAACCGCAGCGGGGGCCATGCGGTTTGTCAAAAGCCAGAAGAACAGTTGTTTGTCGCCCAAAAAGCGGTAGCGGGAAAATGCGTAAGCTGCGGGCAGGGCGACAGTAAGCGATATGACGGTGTTCAGCGTCACATAGAGGATTGAGTTGATATAGCCCCAGTACCATGTGGGGTCGGTGAAGATAACGCGGTAATTGTCAAACGTCCATGTTTGCGGGAACAGTGAAAACCCTGACAGGATTTCGCCTGTGGTTTTGAAGCTCATCGCTACCAACCAGTAAATCGGTAACATCAGGAACAGGATGTATATCAGCGGGATAAGGGATCGTTTGCGCATAGAGTTATTCCGTATCGTCTTTGGTCATCAGCGTGTAGAACAACCAACTGACCAAAAGGGTGATTGCAAAGTAGATGAGTGACATCGCGGCTGCCGGCCCTAGGTCAAACTGGCCAAGCGCGATTTTTACAAGGTCGATAGAGAGTAAGGTTGTCGAGTTTCCGGGGCCACCGCCAGTTAGGACGAACACTTCGGTGTAGATGTTGAAACTGTCCATGAAGCGCAACAAAATCGCAATGGTCAAAACCTGTTTCATTTTGGGCAGTTGGATGTAACGGAAAACTGCCCAGCTGGATGCGCCGTCGATTTTAGCGGCTTGATAGTAGGCATCTGGTATAGATACTAGCCCAGCGTAACTGAGAAGCACCACAAGTGACGTCCAGTGCCAGACATCCATGGTGATGATCGTGGCCCATGCGGCAAACGGGTTTTGTGTCATGTCATAAGGAATACCAAGCGTGTGGTTCATCAGATAGCCCAAAAGGCCGATGTCGGGCAGGGTGAAGATGTTCCACATCGCGCCCACCACGTTCCACGGGATCAGCATCGGCAGGGCCATGGTGACAAGGCAAATCGGCACCCAGAAGCCTTGGCGTGGCATAGACAGGGCGATGATTATGCCCAAAGGGACTTCGATTGCCAGGATCAGGGCGGTGAACAAGAACTGGCGCCCCAAGGCGGCGTGAAATCGTTCAGAATGCAGCAGCTTTTCGAACCAGCCCAGACCTTCCCAGAAAAACACGTTGTTGCCAAAGGTTTCCTGTACCGAATAATTGACAACTGTCATCATCGGGATCAGCGCGTTGAATGCGACCAACAGCAGGACGGGAAAAACAAAAAACCAGGCTTTTTGGTATTGGGTTTTCATGAGTTTGCCCCCGCTTCAGTGGCAATCCAGCCGTCGCGGTAGAGACGGGTTTTGTTGGGGTTGAATGACAAGTGAATGGTTTCACCCTGTGCAGGAACCGCGCCGTTGACCACGGCTTTGATAGAGGTGTCGCCGATCATGGCGTCAATCACGTTGTGCCGTCCCACGTCCGATACTTTCCGGATTGTTGCTTCCAGCCCCTGAGTGCTTAAGGATACATACTCGGGGCGGATCCCGATCTCGGTATTGCCTTGCTCGCCGCCTGTCATTTTACCCTCAAGCTGTATCTGCTCACCTTGGAAAAAGGCACCGCCTTGTTGAACCTCACACGGTAGCACGTTCATGCCTGGTGAGCCGATGAAATGGCCGACGAATGTATGTGCCGGGCGTTCGAACAACTCTATTGGTGTTCCAATTTGGACAATCTCGCCGTCGTTCATCACCACTACCTGATCTGCGAATGTCAGGGCTTCGGTTTGGTCATGGGTGACGTAGATCATTGTGGCGCGTACCTTATGGTGCAGCTCTTTCAGCTTGGAACGCAGCTTCCATTTCAGATGCGGATCGATGACGGTAAGCGGTTCATCGAACATCACCACATTCACGTCTTTGCGTACCAATCCGCGCCCCATGGATATTTTTTGTTTGTTATCTGGTGATAGGGCTGCCGCGCGGGTATGCAGTAAGTCAGTGAGTTCAAGCATTTCGGCTATTTCTGAGACGCGCGCCTTTACCGTTGGCTCATCTATACCGCGATTGCGCAGCGGAAAGGCAAGGTTGTTATAGACGGTCATGGTGTCATAGATCACCGGAAACTGAAAAACTTGCGCGATATTGCGCTGATCAGGCGGAAGGTCGGTCACATCTTTTCCGTCAAACAGAATACGGCCTTCGGACGGGTCCAACAGACCTGAAATGATATTCAGCAAGGTCGATTTCCCACAGCCGGACGGGCCTAACAGTGCGTATGCGCCGCCGTCTTCCCAATCAAGGTCGATTTTCTTCAAGGCATAATCTTCAGGGGTTTTGGGATCCGGGTAATAACTGTGTCGCAGTTTAGATAGGGTGATTTTTGCCATGACCTGTCCCCTACGCCACTAGCGCGCCGTCGGGCGCGAAGTAATAACAGTTGCCTGGATTCATATAAAAGTCACGGGCCGCGCCGATTTCATAGGGATGCGTTCCGTGGGCCAATGAGACCCAAACATTGTCGCCCATATCAAAATGCGCACTGCTTTCAGAGCCGCTTAATTCTGTTACCAGAACTGTGCCTGCCAAGGTAACGCAGGCCTTATCTGTTTGGTTTGGCGTGACATGATGCGGGCGGATGGCCACGGTATATGGACCATCTTGAAGATTTGCCGCAATCCCCGCAAGCGGCCAAGAGGTAGCCGCATCAAGTATGGCTGTGCCACCTTTCTTGGTGATGGTGGCCGCATTGATCGGTGGGCTGGAAAACACTTGGGCTGATGCCAGATTATGCGGATTGCGGTAGATTTCTGCGGTGGGGCCGAACTGTGTGACTTGGCCATCATCCATCAGGGCGGTATAGCCACCAAGTAGCAAGGCTTCTTCCGGCTCGGACGTGGCGTAAACCACGACTGCGCCGCGCCCTGCGAATAATTCGGGCAGTTGCTCGCGCAATTCTTCACGTAGTTTATAGTCAAGGTTCGCCAGTGGTTCGTCCAGAAATACCGCGCGACTTTCCTTGGCGATGGCACGCGCTAGTGCGGTGCGTTGTTGCTGGCCGCCCGATAGCTCATGCGGGCGGCGGTGTAGCATGGGGCGCAGTTGCAGGATGTCAGCGGCCTCTTCCACACGGCCTTGAATTTCAGATTTGGCCATGCCTGCGACTTTCAGCGGTGAGGCGATGTTGTCGAAGACAGTCATATGCGGGTAGTTGACGAAAAACTGGTGAACCAGTGATATATTGCGTTTTTGGGTCGAGAGTTTCGTCACATCCTCACCGTCCATAAATATCTGGCCGCTGGCGATGGGATCAAGGCCTGCCATGGTTTTGATCAGGGATGTTTTACCCGCACCTGTCTGGCCCAACAGCACGTTGAAATGACCCGGTTCAAGCATCAAACTGGTTTCTTTGATGTGGGTAATCGCGCCGACGCGTTTGGTGATATTTTTCAGTTCAACTGTCATTCGGGTACTTTTCTAGCGGGGCGATGGAACCCCGCGTGTAAAATGCCGGGGCCCGAAAGCCCCGGCGAGGTAAGTCTGAAAAAACAGACTCATCAGGGAAAGGTTATTGTGCGGCCCAGCGGGCCACAAGTTCGTCGTAGTTGACGGTCACACCTTGTGGTTTTTCATTGTCCAACGGGGGTTTTGCACCGCCATTTTCATACCAGTATGCAGCATCTTTTTCTTCGTTTAGACGCGGGCCACAACCGCCGTAAACATTGGCGGCCTCATCAACAGCTTGCATACGCGCCATTGTGATGTCCATTTCGCCCGCCAGACGATCCATCGCTTCTTGTGGTGTGAAAGCACCGGAGTTCACATCACCGATTTGCTGCCACCAGATTTGTGCCAGCTTCGGATAATCAGGCACGTTAATCCCAGTTGGTGACCATGCAACGCGGTCAGGTGAGCGGTAAAACTCGACCAGACCACCCAGTTTCGGCGCGCGTTCGGTGAACGATGCGTGGTTTACGGTACTGTTGCGGATGAAGGTCAGACCGACATGTGATTTTTTCACATCCACAGTTTTTGACACAGCGAATTGTGCGTATAACCATGCCGCTTTCGCGCGATCTTCCGGTGTGGATTTCAGAATTGTCCAGGAACCCACGTCCTGATAACCGACCTTTTGGCCTTCTTGCCAATAGGGACCATGCGGGGACGGGGCCATGCGCCAAAGCGGTGCGCCGTTGTCATCCACAGTGTTATTACCTTCAGACTTCGGTTTCACCATGTCTGCGGTAAAGGCGGTGTACCAGAAAATCTGCTGGGCCACGTTGCCTTGGCTAAGGGCCGGCAATGACTGATAGAAGTCAAAAGAAGCCGCACCGGGTGGTGCATAAGCTCGCAACCATTCATCCCATTTACGAATGGCATAAACTGCTGCTGGTCCGTTTGCTGCGCCACCCCGGCTGACAGATGCGCCTGATGGGTTACAAGAACCCGCTTCCATACGGATACCCCATTCATCGATGGGAATACCGTTTGGCTCACCTTTGGAACCGGTACCAGCCATAGAAAGCCATGCATCGGTCATGCGCCAGCCCAGATCGGGCGCGCGTTTACCGTAATCCATATGGCCGTAAATCTCTGTGCCATCAATTTCTTTGACGTCCTTGGAAAAGAACTCGGCGATGTCTTCATAAGCTGACCAGTTGACGGGCACGCCTAAATCATAACCGTATTTGGCTTTGAAAGCGGTTTTCAGGTCATCGCGATCAAACCAGTCTTTGCGAAACCAGTATAAATTGGCGAATTGTTGGTCGGGCAACTGATACAGATCGCCATCAGGCCCTGTAGTAAACTGGGTGCCGATAAAATCACCCAGATCCAGATTGGGGTTGGTTACATCTGAACCCGCACCTGCCATCCAGTCGGTCAGGTTATAGGCCAGTTGTAGGCGTGAGTGGGTGCCGATCAGATCGCTGTCGTTGACATAAGCATCATAAAGATTGCGGCCGGTTTGCATTTGGGTTTGCACGGCTTGCACAACTTCACCTTCGCCAAGGATCTGATGGTTGACTTTAATACCAGTGATTTCTTCAAAGGCTTTGGTCAGCACTTCAGACTCGTATGAATGCGTCGGAATGCCTTCGGAAAGTACATTAATCTCCATGCCGGCAAAAGGTTTTGCCGCATCGATGAACCATTTCATTTCAGCCATTTGATCATCTTTGCTGAGTGATGATGGCTGGAATTCCTGATTGATCCATTTTTGAGCTGAGGCCTCATCGGCCATGGCTGTTGTGGAACCCGCGACAACGGCAATGACCGCAGCTGCGGAAAGTAAATACTTACGCATCTTTTATCCTCCCTTATAATTTGACGTGCCAGCTTACGCCGACTGGAGCATAGTCAGCCCAAATACGCACACATGTCAAACTAAAAGTTTAGTAGAATTACTAATGTAAGTATTCTTCATGGAAGAGTTTAAAAAGAATCCTTTTGATTTTCCAAAACATTCGGTTACGCTTCCACGGATAATGGGAGAAAAAATATGACAATACTAACGAAATTACCGAAAATTCTTTCGGCGGCTTTGCTGCTGACATTGATGGTGTCTACACCAAATACAGCCTCTGCTCAGGAAGAATGTAACCGTGGTACATTGGACGCCGCTTATTGCGATCGTAACTTTGACCAAACTGCTGATCTGCCACTGAATGAAAGCGATTGGGTTGAACCCGATACAATTATTTTCACATATACACCTGTTGAGGACCCGGCTGTGTATGCAAACATCTGGGACGGCTTTGTAAAACACATGGAAGCCGTAACAGGCCGCAAAGTTGTGTTTTTCCCGGTTCAGTCAAACGCCGCACAGTTGGAAGCTATGCGTTCCGGTCGTCTGCATGTTGCCGGCTTTAACACAGGCTCTAACCCGATTGCTGTTAGTTGTGCCGGTTTTGTACCGTTCGGTATGATGGCGAAAAACGATGGTTCATTTGGCTATGAAATGGAAATTATCGTTCCAGCAGACTCGCCAATGCAATCACCTGCTGACATTAAAGGTAAAACAATGGCCTTTACTGCACCGACATCAAACTCTGGCTTTAAAGCACCATCAGCCATCCTGAAGGGTGAGTTCGGTTTAATCGCTGAAACAGATTTTACACCGGCATTTTCGGGCAAGCACGACAATTCGATCTTGGGAGTTGCAAATGGTGACTATGAAGTGGCCGCGATTGCCAATTCTGTTTTGCTGCGCATGATCCGCCGCGGTGTAGTTGAAGAGGGTAAAATTCGTACCATCTATAAATCACAAACATTCCCGACAACGGGTTACGGTTATGCACATAACCTGCACCCTGCGATTGTTGCAAAAGTTCAAGAAGCTTTCTGGACATACCAGTGGGATGAGAACTTCAAAGCCGAGTTCAAAAAAGCAGATCGTTTTATCGGCATCACGCATAAATTTGACTGGGCTGTGATTCGTCAGATTGATGCGGCCAATGGCGTAAGCTACGACTGTAAATAAGTTATAAAAATACCTACACGAGGGCGGATCAGATGATCTGCCCTCGTATTCTTTAGGACAATATTTAGAACAATAATATATAATTGGGGAAAGCATGCTACGTCTTGAAAGGCTAAAAAAACGCTATAAAACCGGTGATTATGCGCTTAAAGGCGTTGATTTGGAAATCCCTGACGGGCAAGTGATTGCCCTTATCGGTCCATCGGGTGCTGGTAAATCCACCTTGATTAGATGTGTGAACCGCCTTGTGGAACCGACCGAAGGTACGGTTCATCTGGGGGATGATAATATTACATCGTTGTCATCGGGCCAGTTGCGCAAGGCGCGCCGCCGTATGGGGATGATCTTTCAGGAATATGCACTAGTAGAACGTCTGACTGTAATGGAAAATGTACTGTCCGGCCGTTTGGGCTACGTCGGTTTCTGGGCCAGTTGTTTCCGTAAATTTCCCAAAAAGGATGTACAAGAAGCGTATCGTTTGCTGGACCGTGTCGGCTTGATGCATATGGCGGATAAGCGCGCGGATGAACTTTCTGGCGGGCAACGTCAGCGTGTCGGTATCTGCCGTGCATTGATCCAAGACCCTGATTTGCTTCTAGTGGATGAGCCTACTGCCAGCCTTGACCCCAAAACATCACGCCAGATTATGCGCCTGATCAACGAGCTTTGCAAAGAGCGTGGCTTGGCGGCGATTATTAACATTCACGATGTTTTGCTGGCGCAAATGTATTCACAGCGGGTTGTTGGCCTGAAACTGGGCGAGATCGTTTATGATGGTAAACCGGAAGGTTTGAAACCTGCGGTTTTGACCGAAATTTACGGCGAAGAAGACTGGGAAGCGACGATTGACGAGGTCGATGAAGATGAGGAAAGCGATGCAAAAGAGGCTGCCAAATGAACAGTGCCAGCACCGACTTTCCATCAAATTGGAAAAAACCGCCCTTCATAAAAAGCCCTGTATTACGTTGGTCGATTATCATCGGCAGCCTGATTTATCTGGCCCTTGCCTTTGGCTCGATGGATGTAGACTGGAAACGCGCAGCAGAAGGCTTGCCACGCGGCAAACGGTTTCTGGGCGCATTTTTCCCACCTAACTTTTCTGACAATCTTGGGGTTGTCTGGGATGGTATCTTTGAAAGTATCTGGATGGCGATTATTTCCACCGTTGCGGGTATTGCTTTGTCGATCCCAATCGGGTTGGGAGCAGCTAAAAACCTGGCACCGAAATGGGTATATCTTACTTGTAGATCCATAATCGGTGGGTCGCGGACATTCCCGGAGATTATCCTTGCGATCTTTGCAGTGAAGTTCTTCGGCTTTGGCCCATTCGCGGGCTTTGTCGCACTGTCTATTGGCACCATAGGGTTTTATGCAAAGCTTTTGGCGGAAGATATTGAGAACATCAATCCGACACAGGCCGAAGCGGTCAAGGCCACGGGTTCCAGTTGGCCGCAATGGATTAATTATGCGATCCAGCCACAGGTTATGCCACGTATGATCGGGCTATCCGTGTACCGCTTGGATATTAATTTTCGCGAAAGTGCGGTTGTGGGCATCGTGGGCGGCGGCGGTATTGGTGCCACGTTGAACACGGCCTTTGATCGCTATGAATTTGATACTGCTGCGGCCATTTTGCTGATTATCATCGGTATCGTTATGGTGCTTGAATATACATCCGGCTACCTTAGAAAGTTGGTGCAATAACATGCCCTTAATAGAGACGCCTGACGGTCCCGCATGGAAAAGACGCACACCTAAAGAACAATATATCAGGTGGTTCTTCTGGATTATCGCGCTGACGATTATCGCTTATGCTTGGAAAGGGATTTCTGATAAGACCATTTGGTTCTTTGTGCAAGATGCCCCACAACAAATGGCGGATATTGCTAGGCGTATGGTACCACCGAAGTTCAGCTATATGTCACAGCTATGGATACCTATTTGGGATACGCTGAATATTGCGACGCTTGGAACGGTGATCGCTTTGGTGATTGCAGTGCCTGTGGCATTTGCGGCCGCTCATAACACCACACCGCACCCGATTGTGCGTGCAGTCGCGATTTTTATTATCGTGTCATCACGCTCAGTAAACTCACTGATCTGGGCTTTAATGCTGGTGTTTATCTTTGGTCCCGGTGTTCTGGCCGGCACCATTGCCATCGGGCTGCGTTCCATCGGGTTCTGTGCCAAGCTGCTTTATGAGGGGATTGAGGAAATTGATCACACCCAAGTAGAGGCAATAGAGGCAACAGGGGCCAGCAAGGCCCAGCAAATGGTGTTTGGCATCATACCACAAATCTTGCCGACTTTGGCAGGGATCGGTGTGTTCCGCTGGGATATCAATATCCGCGAAAGCACCATTTTGGGCTATGTGGGTGCGGGCGGTATTGGTCTGCAACTTAGCGGCTCGATTGATACTTTGGCTTGGACGCAAGTGTCTGTGATCCTGCTGGTGATCTTGTTGACAGTGATCGTCAGTGAGTGGGTCTCTGCCAAGGTGCGCGGTGCTATTATCTGATGACGGAGATTGTTCGTGGCGGGTGATAGCTGGGTCTTTGCGCTGTAATCCAAGGCCGGTATTTATTGGCAACCCGGATATAGCTGCCCCGCATAACGGTGGGGTGTTTTATCAATCTGGATATTATGCCCATCATCTGGCGGATGCCACAGGTGTTGCACCGTAATTTTTCGGTAAACCGTTTTTAAACATTTTCGAGCATGTTTTTGATCAGCTTGGTGATGGTATTAATTTCGATCGCACGGTTATGGTCGGGGATAGTTTGCACACAGATATACTTGGGGCGCGCGGAGCGGGGATTAAAACCGCTTTGATTACGGATTTCGGTACACTCGCATGGATGGACGTGAAAGCGGCTATAAATGCATCTGAGATTATACCGGATGATATAATGCCTTGCCCATAATGTAATTAAGAAAATTTACCATTTGATAAACTTTTTAACCTGTGTCAGTATGATTCCACAAATTGTAGCAAAACGGGGGCAGCTATGCCGAACTCAGTAGCCACAGATGGGATCGTTCCAGGGCGTTTGGATAACACAGCTCTGAAAGATAATTTCTCTGATCTTCATCCTAAACTGGATGATCACGAAGCATTGGTAGCGGCAGACCGTTGTTATTTCTGCTATGATGCGCCATGCATGGAGGCATGCCCCACAAGCATCGACATCCCGCTTTTTATCCGCCAAATAGCAACAGGCACGCCTGATGCATCGGCCAATACGATCTTTTCACAAAACATTCTGGGCGGCATGTGCGCACGCGTTTGCCCGACAGAGACCTTGTGTGAAGAAGTTTGTGTGCGCGAAACAGCAGAGGGTAAACCGGTTGAAATAGGCCGCTTGCAACGCTACGCCACAGATGCCGCGATGGCCCGCGGCAGCCAACCTTTCAAGCGGGCCGCATCAACCGGCAAAGCTGTAGCCGTGGTTGGGGCAGGGCCTGCGGGCCTGTCTTGTGCACACCGTTTGGCGGTGTTGGGCCATGATGTAACCTTGCTCGATGCCCGTCCCAAAGGTGGCGGCTTAAACGAGTTTGGTATCGCGAGTTATAAATCTGTTGATGGTTTCGCACAAAAGGAATTGGACTGGTTACTGTCCATTGGTGGCATCAATGTGCGCTATGATAAAATGCTAGGTGCTGACATCACGCTGGAACAGTTACAGGTGGATTATGATGCGGTCTTTCTGGGAATTGGGCTAGGCGGTGTAAACGCTTTACGGGCAGACGGGGAAGACAAGGACAATGTGCTGGATGCGGTTTCGTTTATTTCCGATTTGCGCCAAGCCACAGATTTAGCAAAATTACCGATCGGCAAACGTATTGTTGTGATCGGCGGTGGCATGACCGCTGTTGATGCGGCAGTGCAGGCCAAGCTGCTTGGGGCACTGGATGTGACAATGGTTTACCGACGCGGCAAAGAGCGGATGGGCGCATCTGTTTTTGAGCAAGATCTGGCAACTTCAAAAGGCGTTCGGATCATTTATAACGCGCAACCGGTGGGGGTTACGGGTAATGGTGCTGCCGCTGGTGTTGAATTTGCATATACCGAAACGGTTGGTGGTAAATTGGCCCAAACGGGAGAGATATTTCGTTTGCAGGCAGATCAGGTATTCAAGGCCATCGGTCAAACCTTGCAAGATGCGCCTGCCACGCTGAAAACCGATGGCGGCAAGATCAAGGTGTCTGGTGCGGGGCGCAGTTCTGTGGACGGCGTCTGGGCTGGTGGCGATTGTGCCTCTGGCGGCGATGATCTGACGGTCACCGCGGTGGCCGAAGGCCGTGATGCTGCAATGGATATTCATGCTGGCTTGATAGGCTGAGCAAACAGATAAAAGGAGCCACACAATGGCAGACCTGACTAGCAATTTTATTGGAATTAAATCTCCTAACCCGTTCTGGCTGGCTTCGGCGCCACCGACGGATAAAGAATACAATGTTCGGCGTGCCTTTGAGGCCGGCTGGGGTGGCGTTGTCTGGAAAACGCTGGGCGAAGCTGGGCCGCCTGTGGTCAACGTGAACGGCCCGCGTTACGGTGCAATTTGGGGCGCTGATCGGCGATTATTAGGGCTGAACAACATCGAGCTGATCACTGATCGTCCGCTGGAAGTGAACCTGCATGAGATCAAGGCGGTGAAGCGGGATTATCCTGATCGCGCGCTGGTCGTTTCCTTGATGGTGCCTTGTGAAGAGCAGGCATGGAAGGCTATTTTGGCGGAAGTGGAAGACACTGGTGCCGACGGGATAGAGCTGAATTTCGGCTGTCCGCATGGCATGGCCGAGCGCGGTATGGGATCGGCCGTGGGCCAAGTTCCTGAATATATCGAAATGGTGACACGTTGGTGCAAGCAATATTCACGGATGCCCTGCATCGTGAAATTGACCCCGAACATAACAGACGTGCGCAAACCCGCACAAGCGGCGTTAGCGGGCGGGGCCGATGCGGTAAGTTTGATAAACACAATTAATTCAATTACTTCCGTTGATCTGGATATTTTCGCACCTGAACCTACCATCGACGGCAAGGGCGCGCATGGCGGCTATTGTGGTCCCGCAGTGAAACCGATTGCGCTGAACATGGTGGCGGAAATCGCCCGTGATCCTGCAACGGCGAACCTGCCTATTTCGGGCATTGGCGGGGTGACCACATGGCGCGATGCGGCAGAATTTATGGTTATGGGGGCGGGCAACGTGCAGGTTTGTACCGCCGCGATGACATACGGCTTCAAGGTGGTGGAAGAAATGATCAGCGGGTTAAGTCAGTGGATGGATGAAAAACAGATCACGGATGTGGCCGACATTGTCGGGCGTGCTGTGCCAAACACATCTGACTGGCAGCATCTGAACCTGAACTATATCGCCAAAGCGAAAATTGATCAGGATCTGTGTATCAAATGCGGTCGTTGTTATGCGGTTTGTGAAGACACATCGCATCAGGCGATTTTGATGGATGATGACCGTGTGTTCAGTGTCAATGACGATGAATGCGTGGCGTGTAATTTATGCGTTAATGTCTGTCCGGTTGAAAACTGCATCAGTATGGATGCTATGCAAGCGGGTATGACTGACCCGCGCACAGGCAACGTTGTATCCGATGTTAAAGCCGACTGGACAACACATCCGAACAACCCGTCTGCTACAGCGGCGGAGTAAGCTCAGGGTGTCAACGTTGCGCGGTACATATTGTCCAGAAAGGCGGAGGCTTGATCAAAACGACTATCCGCTTTTTCAGATAGAACCGCACGCACTTGTACGTCAAAATCCGCGTAATGCTGGGTTGTTGCCCAGATCGAAAAGATTAAATGATAGGGGTCTACGGGTTTGATTAATCCTGCATCACACCAGCTTTGGATCAACGCGGATTTTTCGTCCGTTAGGGTTTTCAACTGCCCTTCAAGCTCGGTCAGAATGCGCGGTGCACCTTGGATGATTTCATTGGCAAACAGGCGGCTTTCGCGTGAATAATCGCGCGACATGGCCAGCTTGCGTACAACATATGCGCATATTTCGTCGACGGGATTGTCGCTGTCACCCAAATGTTTCAACGGTTCCAACCATGTGGTTAACAAGCGGCTTAACAGCTCTGCGTGAATGGCTTGTTTGCCGTCGAAATAATACAGGATATTGGGTTTTGAGAGGCCCGATTGCAATGCAATCTGATCGATCGTTGCACCGCGATAACCGTGAGTTGCGAAAACTTCTAATGCGGCTTCCAGTATTTCTTCGGTCTTTTCCCGTTGAATACGGGTCGGCCCTTTGGTCGATGCTGCGCGCGCCATTTACTGCCCCTTTTTATTATATAATGGCCTTGACCAGCAGGCCCTACCACGTTCATAGTTTTGACCATATGGTCAGAAAATTACAATGGCAAGTTTTGCCGCGCTGATTGGGAGATAGCAAGATGACAACACCTGTAAGCAACCTGCGGATCAACGGCGACCGCCTATGGGACAGCCTGATGGATATGGCCAAAATCGGCCCCGGTGTGGCGGGCGGTAACAACCGTCAAACACTGACTGATGAAGACGCCGAGGGCCGCGCGCTTTTCCAACAATGGTGCGAGGCGGCGGGGTGTTCCATGGGGCTGGACCAGATGGGCAATATGTTTGCCCGTCGTGAAGGCACTGATCCTGATGCGCTGCCGGTTTATGTGGGCTCGCATCTTGATACGCAGCCCACGGGCGGTAAATATGACGGGGTTTTGGGTGTGCTTGGCGGCTTGGAAATTCTGCGCACTTTGAACGATATGGATATCAAGACCAAACATCCCATTGTGGCGACAAACTGGACCAATGAAGAAGGTACGCGATTTGCCCCTGCCATGCTGGCATCAGGTGTTTTTGGTGGTGTGCATACGCAGGATTGGGCTTACGACCGTGAAGATGCGGACGGTAAGAAATTCGGCGATGAGCTGGCCCGCATTGGCTGGCGTGGTGATGAAGACGTGGGTGCGCGTAAAATGCATGCGTTCTTTGAGCTGCATATTGAACAAGGGCCGATCTTAGAGATGGAAGGTAAGGACATTGGCGTGGTTACACACGGCCAAGGGCTGAGCTGGACGCAAGTGACGATCACGGGCCGCGACAGCCATACGGGATCAACGCCGATGCCGATGCGCAAGAATGCGGGCCTTGGCATGGCGCGGATTTTAGAGGCGGTTGAACAAATTGCCCTGTCGCACGCGCCACATGCTGTGGGCGCGGCGGGCCATATCGATATCTATCCGAATTCACGCAATGTGATCCCCGGTAAAGCGGTGTTTACCGTCGATTTTCGATCACCTGATTTGCAAGTTATAAAAGATATGGAAAATAAACTGCGCGAGATTGCTTCGGCAATCGCAGGGCAAATGGGGCTGGGTATTGCATTTGAAAAAACCGGCGGCTTTGATCCTGTGGAATTTGACGAAGGCTGTGTTTCGGCTATCCGCAATGCCGCCGAACGCATGGGCTATAGCCATATGGACCTGATCTCTGGTGCGGGACATGACGCCTGTTGGATCAACGGGGTTGCACCGACTGCGATGGTGATGTGCCCTTGTGTGGACGGGTTATCGCATAATGAGGCCGAGGATATATCAAAAGAGTGGGCCACAGCAGGCGCTGATGTGTTGATGCAGGCGGTTGTGGAAACAGCGGGGATTGTGGAGTGAAAACATGGATATGACGATAATTTTAAGCTTTACGCTTTTGGCAAGCTTGTTGGTGATTTCACCGGGGCCAAATGGGGCTTTGGTTGCAAAGACGGTTCCAACCTCTGGTCGGGCGGCAGGGTTTGCTAATGTGTTTGCCTTTGTCCCTGCATTTTTCATGCATGGTGCCTTGTCAATTTTTGGTATTTCGATTTTGTTACTGCAATCCCCGGTTGCTTTTATGGTCGTGAAATTGATCGGTGCAGCCTATCTGTGTTGGATTGGCTTAAAATCGCTTTATGCGGCGTGGAAAAACACGGGCGCTATGGTTGATGTGGCTCCTGCCAAAAGAAAGCGTTCACTTAGAACGGCGTATTTCGAAGGCTTTTTGACCAATGCGTTAAATCCAAAAGTATCGATGTTTTATCTAGCAGCATTCCCGCAGTTTATTCAATCAGGTGACAGTGCAATCTTGTATGGTTTCATATTGGTTGCATTGCATTCGGTGATTAATTTGGTGTGGTTTTCCAGCATGGTTTTGCTGTTAGACCGCGTTACGCAATTTGCACGTTCTGGCCCTGTTCAGCGTTGGATAAAAGCGGTTACGGGTTTTGTGTTTATCGGCTTTGGCCTGAAACTGGCCAGCTTGCGCCCATAAAGGAGATATTAGGTTATGACCAAAGTTATCAAAAACGGTACAGTTTGTACCGCGGATCGTGCTTGGAAAGCAGATGTTCTAATCGACGGCGAGATCATCAAACAGATCGGTGAAAACCTGACGGGTGATGAGTATATTGATGCCGAAGGTGCCTATGTGATCCCGGGCGGGATTGACCCGCATACGCATTTGGAAATGCCCTTTATGGGCACCACGGCGGCAGAGACTTTTGAGAGTGGTACTTGGGCGGCCGCCACGGGTGGTACGACGATGATTGTGGATTTCTGTCTGCCGGGGGCGGATGGGTCTATCAAGAACGCGATCAATGAATGGCACCGTAAATCAGCGCCGCAAATCTGTTCGGATGTGGGTTACCACATGGCGATTACGGGTTGGAATGAAGACATTCACCGCGAGATGGAAGATGCGGTGAAGATGGGGGTAAACTCGTTCAAACACTTCATGGCCTATAAGGGC
The DNA here is from genome assembly GCA_965261565.1 of Amylibacter sp. Lineage (GTDB taxonomy): Bacteria > Pseudomonadota > Alphaproteobacteria > Rhodobacterales > Rhodobacteraceae > Amylibacter. The sequence continues at coordinate 3,265,700 of OZ253460.1, read as the reverse complement.
GCTTTGATGGTGGAAGACGACGAAATGTTTGCGTCTTTTGAGCGTTGTAAAGAACTGGGTGCGCTGCCGATGGTGCATGCTGAAAACGGTGATCTTGTTGATTTGCTTCAGAAAAAATACATGTCTGAAGGCATCACGGGGCCAGAGGGTCATGCGTATTCGCGCCCGCCCGAACTGGAAGGTGAAGCGGCAAACCGTGCGATTACTATTGCCGATGCCGCAGGTGTTCCGCTTTATATTGTGCATGTTTCTTGTGAGCAGGCACATGAAGCAATTCGCCGCGCACGGCAAAAGGGAATGCGGGTTTATGGTGAACCTCTCATACAATTCTTAACATTGGATGAATCGGAATATTTTAACAAAGACTGGGATCATGCGGCGCGGCGTGTGATGTCGCCACCCTTTAGGGCCAAGGAACATCAGGCCAGTCTTTGGGCAGGTTTGCAATCGGGTAGTTTGCAGGTTGTGGCCACGGATCATGCGGCGTTCAATACTGAGCAAAAACGTGCAGGCCGCGATAATTTCTGCCTGATCCCCAATGGCTCAAACGGGCTGGAAGAACGGCTGTCTGTGCTTTGGACGGAAGGCGTGGAAACCGGGCGTTTGACGCCCAGTGAATTCGTTGCTGTGACCAGTACAAACGTCGCAAAAATCCTGAACATCTACCCGAAAAAGGGTGCTATTGTGGAAGGGGCGGATGCGGACATTGTGGTGTGGGATCCGAAGATTTCCAAGACCATTTCGCCCAGCAATCACCATTCGGTTCTGGACTATAATGTGTTTGAAGGTTTTGAGGTTACTGCCAACGCGCGTTATACATTGTCGCGTGGTGAGGTGATCTGGGCATGGGGCAAAAACAGCCAACCGCAACCGGGCCGCGGCCGCTTTGTGCCACGCCCTGCGTTCCCGTCGGCGCATGCAGCTTTAAGAAAATGGAAAGAGTTGAACAGCCCGCGCAAAGTGGAACGTGATCCGATGAACATTCCTGCCGGGATTTAAAGGTTAATTTCGTGAACAATGAAGTCATCATAGAAACCAAAGGCTTAGACCTGACGTTTGAAACAAACGACGGGCCCGTGCACGCGTTAAAAGACATCAACCTAACGATTGAAAAGGGTGATTTTGTATCTTTTATCGGGCCTTCGGGTTGCGGTAAAACCACGCTTTTGCGCGTGATGGCCGATCTGGAACAGCCTACGGGCGGGGCATGCACAGTGAACGGTGTCAGCCCGCATGAGGCGCGGATGGCGCGGGCATATGGGTATGTTTTTCAGGCGGCGGGCTTGTATCCCTGGCGCACTATTGGCGGTAATATCAAACTACCGCTAGAGATCATGGGCTATTCCAAGGATGATCAAAACGCGCGGGTTTCCAAGGTGCTGGAACTGGTGGAGCTGGGTGGCTTCGAGCGGAAATTCCCGTGGCAACTGTCAGGCGGTATGCAGCAACGTGCAAGCATTGCGCGGGCTTTGGCTTTTGACGCCGATATTTTGCTGATGGACGAGCCTTTCGGGGCTTTGGACGAGATTGTGCGCGACCATTTGAACGAGCAACTACTGGCACTTTGGGCGCGAACGCATAAGACGATTTGTTTTGTGACGCATTCCATTCCCGAGGCGGTTTATCTGTCGACGAAAATCGTGGTGATGTCACCGCGTCCGGGCCGTATTGCGGATGTGATTGAAAGTACTTTGCCAAAGGAACGGCCGTTGGAAATCCGCGACACGCCGGAGTTTATCGAGATTGCGCATCGCGTACGTGACGGGTTGCTTGAAGGGCACTCAAATGGTTAACGCCGGGCAAAATACGCTGTCTGTATCACGTCTGTATTGCGTCGGTATTACATCGGTATTTTGCCTGTTAACGAATTTGCAGCTGGAGGCGGGGATATGAGATCATTTTTACCCGTTCTGACGGTGGTTGGTGCAATTTTTTTAATCTGGTACGGGGCGGCTGTGGCGTTGAATGCGCCTTGGGCCTATGACAAGGCGAAACGGGTGGATATGACTTTGAGTTTTTCTGAAATGGTGTCAGACACCATGGCACAGAAAAAGCCGCTGTTGCCCGCACCGCATCAGGTGGCGGCAGAGATTTACAAAACTACTGTGCTGAAGAAAATTACCTCGAAACGGTCGTTGATCTGGCATGGCTGGATCACCCTGTCGGCGACCTTGTTAGGGTTCGCCATGGGGACGGGTTTCGGAATTTTGCTGGCGGTGGGGATTGTGCATAGCCGTGCGATGGATATGTCGGTGATGCCTTGGGTGATTACCAGCCAGACCATTCCTATTTTGGCAGTGGCCCCGATGATTATTGTGGTGCTGAATGCGGTGGGTATATCGGGGCTTTTACCCAAAGCGTTTATTTCAATGTACCTGTCGTTTTTCCCTGTGGTCGTGGGCATGGTGAAAGGGTTGCGGTCGCCTGATGCTATGCAGATGGATCAGATGCGTACTTGGAGTGCGTTGAAGCCGACGATGTTTTGGAAACTGCGTTTGCCCAGTTCTATGCCCTATCTGTTTCCGTCTCTGAAGATCGCGATGGCGGCCTCATTGGTGGGGGCGATTGTGGGTGAATTGCCGACAGGGGCCGTGGCCGGGTTGGGCGCGCGCCTGTTAGCGGGTAGTTATTACGGGCAAACCATTCAGATATGGAGTGCGCTGATTTCGGCGGCGATACTGGCCGCTGCATTGGTGGCGTTGATCGGGTTGTTGCAGAATATCACCCTGAAGCGGATGGGGATGTTGCGATGATCTGGATTGTAATGGCATTGGTGTTTTGGGTCGCAATGTGGGCTTTGAATGTGAAGCTTTCCAAAGGCCCGCAAACGCGGATGATTTCACTTTTGGTGCCGTTCATCTTTGGTATTACACTTTTGGTTTTGTGGGAAGGTATTGTGCGCGGGCTTGAAATAAGCCCTATATTATTGCCGCCACCCTCTGCCATTGGCGTACGCTTCGCGAACAGTCTGCCGATCCTTTGGGTGGATTTTGTACAGACCTTTGTGAAGGGGGCATTGTCCGGCTATATCATCGGTTGCGGGGCTGCGTTTTTAACTGCGATTGCAGTGGATCGATCACCTTTCTTGCAACGCGGGCTTTTACCTGTGGGCAATTTTGTGGCCGCTTTACCGATTGTGGGCATGGCGCCGATACTAGTGATGTGGTTCGGGTTTGACTGGCAGTCAAAGGCGGCTGTTGTGGTGGTAATGGTGTTTTTCCCGATGCTGGTGAACACGGTTGAGGGGCTGAAAGCCTCTGATCATATGCAGCGTGATTTGATGCAGACTTATGGGGCCAGTTACTGGCAAGGCCTGAGAAAGCTGCGGCTGCCTGCGGCGATGCCGTTTATCTTTAACGGGCTGAAAATATGTTCGACACTTGCGCTGATCGGGGCGATTGTGGCAGAGTTCTTTGGCTCGCCTATCAAAGGTATGGGGTTTCGCATCTCAACCGAAGTGGGCCGTTTGGCACTGGATATGGTCTGGGCGGAAATTACAGTGGCGGCCCTTGCGGGGTCGGCATTTTACGGGACGGTGGCATTGATCGAGAAGGGTGTTACCTTCTGGCATCCATCGCAACGCAGATAAAAATGAAACTTAAGTTCAACAAGGGAGAATAATGATGAACAGATTACTAACAACGGCACTTGCGGGTGTTCTGGCACTGGGGTCTTCGATTGCCCAAGCGGCTGACGATGTCAGCTTACAACTGAAATGGGTGACCCAAGCGCAGTTTGCGGGTTACTATGTGGCTTTGGACAAGGGTTTTTATAAGGATGAAGACCTGAATGTGACGATCAAGCCAGGTGGTCCTGATATTGCGCCTGCACAAGTGATTGCGGGTGGCGGGGCCGATGTGGTTCTGGACTGGATGCCGTCTGCACTGGCGTCACGCGAAAAGGGCCTTGATCTGGTGAACATCGCACAACCGTTCAAGACATCGGGCATGATGCTGACGTGTCGTAAGGATGCGGGCATTTCATCGCCTGCGGATTTTGCCGGCAAAACTTTGGGAGTTTGGTTCTTTGGCAACGAATACCCGTTCCTGAGCTGGATGAGCAAATTGGGGCTGAAAACAGATGGCTCTGACGGTGGCGTGACGGTTCTGAAGCAAGGCTTCAATGTGGATCCTATCCTGCAAGGTCAAGCAGCTTGCGTATCAACCATGACCTATAATGAATATTGGCAGATTATTGACGCGGGGCTAACTGCGGATGATCTGGTGGTGTTCAAATACGAAGATCAAGGCGTGGCCACACTTGAGGACGGTATGTATGTTTTGGGTGAAAACCTGAAAGATGCGGCGTTCAAGGATAAGATGGTACGTTTTGTACGTGCATCGATGAAAGGCTGGAAATGGGCCGAGGAAAATCCTGATGAAGCGGCCGGTATCGTGCTGGACAATGATGCGTCAGGTGCACAAACCGAGAAGCACCAGAAGCGTATGATGGGCGAGATCGCCAAGTTGACTGCGGGTTCCAACGGCGCACTTGATCCGGCGGATTTTCAAAGGACTGTGGACAGCCTGTTGGGTGGCGGTTCGGATCCTGTGATTACCAAGCAGCCAGAGGGTGCATGGACGCATGAGATTACGGATGCAGCACTGAACTGATCTGCAATATAAGCTTTGAAGAAATGCGCCACGTTTCATGCGTGGCGCATTTCTTGTTTGCAATGCATTAATGTGATTGGATAGGACAATAGCACTGCTGAATGGGGGGAGTATGCTTTATTTTGGTTTAAGAGCTTTACGGATAATCGTGGGTTTGACCATTTTTGCGGCCGGGGCAAGCCATGCGACTGAATTCAAGTTTCCAGCGCGTAGTTTTGGCCAGTTGTTATTGGTTCCCAACCAAACCACGGGCGGTAATGATGCGCTTATTACGGCCCAGAAGGGTGGTGCCTTTGAGCCGATTTCAGAATTCAATGCAGATGATCGTTATCGCCAATTCGGGGCGCCCATTGCGCGGTTGGATATGCTGCTGGAAGATGATAGTGGGGAGCGGTATGTTTCTACCTGCACTGCTAATCTGATCGCGGTGGATATTTTACTGACCAATTATCACTGCATCCCGGGCATGGAAAAGGACGTGAAAGTGATACGATCCATTGCCGTGTTTGATTACCTACGTGAAGACCAAGACGATGCGCCAAGTTATGAGGTGGATGTAACGCCTATAGCGGCAAGCTATGATAAGGATTTTGCACTGTTACGGGTGCAGGATAATCCGGGCGACAAATTTGGCTATTTTAAATTACAACCGCAAAAGGCCAAAGCCAACCAGTCGTTGTTTATCATCCACCATCCTGCGGGCATGCCCAAGCGGCTAACACGGTTTCGCTGCAAGGCTTATGCGCCCGAACCCTATGCGCAGGTTTATTTCCGACACCGTTGCGATACATTAGGGGGCAGTTCGGGTTCATTGATATTCAATCTGAATTTTGAGGTGGTGGCATTGCACAACCAAGGTGGGCTGACACAGGATTCGCAGACCTCTTTTAACCGTGGTATTTCGGTTTTTTCTTTGATGGAGCATGAAAGTTTTTCCGCTCTTTTATCCAAGCCAGCAGACACTGTTATGATACAATCGCAACCGCCCAAAGTCGCAGTGCAAGCGTCCGGTCATAATCCGCTGCCGTTGAATGCATCTGCGCAGTGTGATGCTGTGGTTTCGGGCCGCATTTGTGCGTCTTCGATGTTAGCCCCTCAAGGGGTAGGGAAGTATAATTACCGGATGGAAAACCTTATGCGCAAGGATGGTGCGGCTTGGGTGGAAGATAAGCCAGATTACGGAATAGGTGAATGGCTGCTGTTTGACTTTGGTTCGGAAAAACCTGTTTCGAGCATCACGTTTAACAATGGGTATACGCGCACCGAGAAAACCTTTCGATCCAACAGTCGCGTGGCAAAACTGACGGTTGAATTGTCAACCGGTGTACGGTTTCGGGCTAGTTTGCGAGATACGATGGCGACGCAAAGTTTTAAGTTTCCAAAGCAGGTCAATGTAACATGGGCCAAGCTGACGATTGATGATGTTTTTAAGGGTAGCAAGTATGCGGATACGGCACTGTCGTATGTTGGGTTCCAGTAAATCCGAGGTCTGTCCCTAACCTTTGCGCGAAAACGGATCCGCAGGGGTGTGCAGCCGCAGGTGGCGGATGAACGCGCGGGCGACCCTTGGTAAGGGGCGCTGGGCGGATGTGGCGAAGTAACTGCGGTATTCGATTTGCGATGCAAAAGGGCGGAAGACCAGGTCGTCTGAGCGGTAATGATAGACTGGAAAGGGGTTAATGACGGTTAGTCCCAAGCCCTCTTTGGCCATGTCAACGGCTGCGAATGATGTGGATACTTCGGCCACGATACGCGGATTGCTGCGTGATTGTTTCAGGATTTTATCAAGCTGGGTGCGTCTGGCGTGGCGATATGTTAGCGCGATAAATGCTTGGGTGTGCAGGTCATTCGGGGTGATGACTGTGTATTTTGCAAGCGGATGATCAGAGGCCATGGCGCAGACCGCGTTAGATATGCGGTATGGTGACAGTTTAATGCCGTCGCGGCTAAGTTCTACGCCTGTGACGCCTAGATCAAACCGATCATCCAAAATGCCGCGAATAACCTCATCCGAAGTGTTGACTTCCATACTGACATAAAAATGCGGGTTTGCTTTTAGAAAACTGCTGATGTGTGTGACCAAAAACCTGTGCGCATAGGTGGGTGGCGCGATGATCCGTAAGGTTTCTTGCACGGGGACGGTGGGGCCGTCTATGCGGTCTAATGCGGCAAAAAGAGGATCGAGGCGGCGATTTAGGCGTACGGCTTCGGCGGTGGGGCGCAAACGGCCTGCCTCGCGTTCGAACAGCATACGGCCAGTGCGGGCCTCTAGGCTGGAAATGGAACGACTGATAGCGGATTGCGATAAACCCAAGTGTTCGGCGGCCGCTGTTGTGGTGCCGTCTTGCATTAAGGCACGCAAGGCTTGGTATTCAGGTAGGCTGTGCCAAGATTTGGCGGACATGGGTACCGTATCCTTTGCGGAATCTTCATAGAGATATGATTATATCTCATATAGTTTCGACTTGTCCATGAGCTAATCTGATGTAGGCTACCAACTTAAGTTTTAGTGGGGGACTAATGGCTGCTTTTTTAACACCTGGTATTTTTGACGGACATAACGATGTTCTTTTGCGGCTTTATCGCGCGGGTGGCTTGAATGCGGCTGATACATTTCTGACAGGGCGCGACGGCGCGATTGATCTTGTTCGTGCTAAGGTGGGTGGTTTTTCGGGTGGTTTTTTCGCGGTTTACATCCCATCCCCAATTGATTTGGATGAAAAAATTGATGCGATGATCCAGCCTGCTTATGATTTGCCTTTGCCTGAACCCATAGACTGGGAAGATGCTCTGCCTGTTGCGATGTCGCAGGCGGCAATTCTGTTTGATCTGGAAAAGCGCGGTGCATTGAAAGTGTGCCGCAGCGTGGCCGATATTCGCGCAGCGATGGCGGCGGGAATTATGGCTGCAATCTTTCATATTGAGGGTGCTGAGGCTATTGATCCTGATCTGCACACTCTGGAAGTGCTTTATCAAGCAGGCTTGCGATCATTAGGCCCCGTGTGGAGTCGTGAGACTATTTTTGGTCACGGGGTTCCATTTCGCTACCCCAGTAACCCTGATATTGGAGACGGGCTGACTGATCATGGTTTAAGGTTGGTGAAACGTTGCAATGAGTTGGGTGTTATGGTTGATTTATCCCACCTTAATGAGGCTGGTTTTTGGGATGTGGCACGCCATTCGGACGCACCCTTGGTTGCTACGCATTCCAATGTGCATACGATTTGCCCGCATTCGCGCAACCTGACCGACAAGCAACTGGCTGCTATTCGCGAAAGTGACGGTATGGTGGGGCTGAATTTTGCCGCCGCATTTTTACGCGATGACGGACGTATGATTGCGGATGTACCGCTTTCTCAGATGCTACGGCATCTGGACTATTTAATTGAACATTTGGGTGAAGACCGTGTGGGTCTTGGCTCGGATTACGATGGAGCGATTGTGCCACAGGATGTAACGACTGTAGCTGATCTGCCCAAATTAAGACAGGCGATGGTGGAGCATGGGTTTGACGATGCATTAATGGCCAAGCTTTGCCACGAAAACTGGCTGCGGGTTTTGCAAAAAACATGGGGGGAATAATCCCGTGTGTATGGGCGCAGTATAACATGAAACCAATAAGGAGAGGTTCTAACTATGAATGCATTTAACAAATTACTGATGGGTACGGCGATCGGCCTTGCTGTCAGTGTAACATCGATTGCGGCATTTGCTGAAACGCCGGCAAATATGCTGGTGATTGCGAACCGCATTGATGACATCACAACGCTTGATCCTGCGGAAAGCTTTGAGTTTGCGGGTTCAGACGTAAGCCGTAACATTTACGGCAAGCTGGTCAATTTTGATCCACTGAACCTGGATGCGGGCTATGGCCCTGATCTGGCGGAAAGCTGGACTGTTTCCGAGGATGGCATGACCATCACGTTCACCATGCGTGAAGGCGTACAGTTTCACTCAGGCAATCCGGTGCGCGCGGAAGACGCAGCTTTTTCATTGCGCCGTGCGGTTATCCTGAACAAAACACCATCGTTCATTCTGACACAGTTCGGCTTTACGGCCGAGAATGCCAATGACACAATCAAGGTTGATGGCAATACGGTTTCTATTACCACTGACAAGCGCTATGCGACGTCTTTTGTGTTGAACTGCTTGACATCAACTATCGGCGGTATCGTTGATAAAGAAACTGTTATGGCCAATGAAGTTGATGGTGATATGGGCAACACTTGGCTGAAAACAAATTCAGCGGGATCGGGTGCCTATTCATTGGTCGCTTGGAAGCCAAATGAAAGCGTGACACTGAAATCAAATGCTGATTTTTATCAGGGTGCACCTGCAATGGAGCGTGTGGTTGTACAACACGTGCAGGAAAGTGCCACACAACGCTTGATGCTGGAACGTGGCGACATTGATGTGGCGCGCAACCTGAACCCTGAAGATATTTCTGGTGTGCGCGGTGCGGCTGGTGTGGCAGTGGATGACGAGTTGCGTGGCCGTTTGATGTATATCTCATTAAACCAGAAGCATCCTGAACTATCGAAGCCGAAGGTGCGTCAGGCAATCAAGTATTTGATTGACTATAAGGGCATGCAAGACAGTTTCCTTAAGGGACAGTATGTGATCCACCAAAACTTTTTGCCGGCAACTTATCTGGGTGCTGTGGATGAAAATCCGTTCAGCCTGAATATCGAGAAAGCCAAAGCTTTGTTGGCTGAAGCCGGTGTTTCAGGGATGGAACTGGAAGTCGGTGTGCGTGAAGCCCAAGAACGTGTAGAAATCACACAATCCTTGCAAAATATCTGGGCACAAGCGGGTATCAAGCTGAACATCACAGTGGGTACGGCCAAGCAAATTCTGGGTCGTTACCGCGCACGTGAGCTGGATGTATACATGGGCGCATGGGGTCCGGATTATCCTGATCCCCATACAAATGCGGGTACATTTGCATATAACCCTGTGAACACGGATGAGGCCAAAGCAACCGGTTTGTTGGCTTGGCGTAATGCGTGGGATACAGGTGGTCTGACTGCGAAGGTTGACGCCGCTGTTGTTGAAGGTGATCGTGATGTGAGGGCGAAGATGTATCAAGACATTCAGGCTGAATTCCGTGACATCTCACCTTTTTCAGTGATGTTCCAGAAGATTGAGCAAACTGGTCGTAGTGAAGGTGTGCAACACCTTAATCTAGGTGGTGCGATCACAGCTGTTTCTTACTGGCCTGTGACCAAATAATGGCGATGGCCAATGATAACGGGAAAGGGCGCGGTACCGCGTCCTTTCCGCCTTGGATACTGACCACATTGCGCACGATCGGTTCGATTGCTGTGACAATGTTGGGTCTGATGTTTATAACCTTCATCATCGGTCGTGTGATGCCGATCGACCCTGTTCTGGCCATTGTCGGCGAGCAGGCGTCAAAATCGACCTATGATGCAGCTTATCAACAACTGGGCCTTGACCGCCCCATACTGGTGCAATTTTTTTACTACGTCTGGGATGTGCTGCACGGCGATTTTGGCGACTCGTTGCTGAATGCACGCCCTGTGGTGGATGACATCAAACGGGTGTTTCCGGCCACGATAGAACTGGCCACCCTTGGGGTGACGATGGGCATTCTGCTGGGCGTGCCTTTGGGCGTGATTGCCGCTGTTAAACGTGGGTCATGGATTGATCAGATTGCCCGTGTTGTGGCCCTAGTGGGTTATTCAATGCCGATCTTCTGGCTGGGCCTGATGGGCTTGTTGGTATTTTACGGCATTTTGGGCTGGGTCGGGGGGCCGGGCCGTGTGGGTATTTTCTATGTGGATATAGTACCGTCGGTGACAGGGATGATCCTGATTGACAGTATTCTGGATGGTAATTGGGAAGTGTTCAAGGATGCGTTCAGTCATATTGTGCTGCCCGCCTCTATTCTGGGTTATTACAGCTTGGCCTATATCAGCCGAATGACACGGTCTTTCATGCTGGAACAGTTGAGTGCGGAATATATCGTGACCGCGCGGGTCAAGGGCATGTCTGAATTCGCAGTGATTTGGCGACACGCGTTCAAAAATATCCGTGTACAACTGGTCACGGTGATTGCTTTGAGTTATGCGAACCTGCTGGAAGGTTCGGTTTTGACCGAGATTATTTTTTCATGGCCGGGTATCGGACAATACATCACAACGGCCCTGTTATCTGCGGATATGAACGCGGTGCTGGGCGGCACAGTGGTTGTGGGACTTGTGTTTGTACTGCTGAATATTTTCTCTGACCTATTATACAAGGTCTTTGATCCACGTGCGAAATAGAGGTTGAATATGAGCGAGACGCAAAGTTTACGCGCGTGGTTACTGACCGATACGCCGACATCGCGCAGACATGCGAAATTTGCCGCCGCTTATCAAGGTTGGCTGTCGTTCAGATCGAATACGATGGCGATGATCGGGCTGTGGATATTGATCTTTTTGGTCTTTGTCGCGGTTGCGGCCCCCATGTTGGCCCCGCATGATCCGTTTGAACAAACGCTGTCCAATCGATTGCAGGGCTTGAATTCTGACGGGCATATATTGGGGACGGATAGTCTGGGACGCGATATTCTAAGCCGTCTAATATATGGTTCGCGGATTACGCTGTTTATTGTCGGTCTTGTTGCGCTGATTGCCCCCATAACGGGGCTGTTGGTGGGGACGGTTGCGGGCTATGTCGGTGGTTGGACGGATACGGTCCTGATGCGGATCACGGATATTTTTCTGGCGTTTCCGCGTCTGGTTTTGGCGCTGGCTTTCGTTGCCGCCTTGGGAGCGGGGATTGAAAATGCGGTGCTGGCGATCTCATTGACCGCGTGGCCGCCTTATGCGCGGATGGCGCGCGCTGAAACTCTGACGATACGCTCAAGCGATTATATCAGTGCCATTCAGTTGCAAGGTGCGGGGCCCATGCGGATTATCACCAAACACATCTGGCCTTTGTGCATATCTTCACTGATTGTGCGTGTTACGCTGGATATGGCGGGTATTATTCTGGCGGCGGCGGGCCTTGGTTTTCTAGGTCTTGGCGCACAACCACCCAGCCCCGAATGGGGTGCGATGATTTCTGAAGGGCGGCGATTTATTCTGGATAGCTGGTGGGTGGCCACAGTGCCAGGGCTGGCAATCTTTACAGTGTCGCTGGCGTTTAACCTGCTGGGCGACGGGCTGCGCGATGTACTTGATCCAAAGGATGCCGAGAAATGACGCTGCTGGATGTTGAAAACCTATGGGTGAAGTTCCCGTCTCGCCACGGCGTGTTTGATGCGGTGCGCGGCGTTTCGTTTACGCTTGGCAAAGAACGTTTGGGGATTGTCGGCGAAAGCGGTTCTGGAAAATCGCTGACGGGCCGATCTATTCTGCGCCTGATCCGTCCACCGGGGATTATGACGGCTGATCAAATATCGCTGGAAGGCGAGAACTTGATGCAGAAGTCTGAAAAGGAAATGCAGGCGGTGCGCGGGCAGCGGATTTCAATGGTGATGCAGGATCCAAAGTTTTCGCTAAACCCTGTGATGACCATTGGCGAGCAGATTATGGAGGCGTATCAGCTGCATAATTCAGCAAGCAAGAAAGCCGCCTTTGCCAAGGCGATAGAAATGCTGGAAGCGGTTTCAATCCGGAACCCTGAACGTGTGATGCGGGCCTATCCGCATGAGATGTCGGGCGGTATGGGGCAGAGGATCATGATTGCGATGATGTTGATCCCAAACCCGCAAATTTTGATCGCGGATGAGCCGACCTCGGCCTTGGATGTATCCGTGCAACGACAAGTGTTGGATATCATGGACAATCTGGTGAAAGAACGCGGTATGGGGTTGATTTTTATCAGCCACGATCTGAACCTTGTCGCGGATTTCTGTGACCGCGTTTTGATCATGTATGCGGGACGGGTCGTAGAAGTTTGCGACGCGGATAAGTTGCGCGAAGCCAAGCACCCATACACCCAAGGATTGCTGAATTCATTGCCCCGCCTTGATGAACCTTGCGACCGCTTGAAAGTGTTGCAACGTGATCCCGCATGGGCGGAAGCCCCAAGTGTGAGTGGCCGGATATGACGATGATTAATGTTGAAAACCTGAATGTCTGGTTCGGGGTCGGCCGTGACCGCGTTGATGCGGTCAAGGAGGCTACGTTTGCGGTGAAACGTGGTGACAGTTTTGGTTTGGTGGGCGAAAGCGGTTCCGGTAAGTCGACAATTCTGCGAGCAATCACCGGGCTTGCACCTGACTGGACTGGTCAGATCACGGTTGATGGCAAACGGATTGAAGGGCGTCGTGAAAAGACGTTTTACAAAAAGGTGCAAATGGTGTTTCAAGACCCTTATGCATCGTTACATCCGCGTCATTCGGTGGATCAGGTGCTGGGGGAAACCCTGCAGCTGCACGGCTTTAGTGATATTGACAATCGCGTGGTTAAATTACTGGACGATGTGGGGCTGGGTGGCAAGTTCCGTTTTCGGTATCCGCACCAACTATCTGGCGGGCAACGCCAACGGGTTGCAATTGCACGCGCTTTGGCCCCTGAGCCGGAAATTTTGCTGCTGGATGAGCCAACTTCGGCGCTGGATGTGTCGGTACAGGCAGAAATTCTGAACCTGCTGGCAGATTTACGGGTTGAACATGGGCTTACATACGTGATGGTGTCGCATGATCTATCGGTCGTAGGTCATATGTGTGACCAATTAGCTGTGATGAAAGATGGCGAGATTGTCGAAATTATGGGAGTCGATGCTTTGCGCAATATGCAGGCGGTGCATCCTTACTCGCAACATCTGTTGGAAGCGTCCGTGTGATTTAAAACAGCAATGCCTGCATTTCGCGTGCCAGTTTACGGCGCATTGCATCTTCGAAATCTGTATATTCTGCCGCGACTTCGACGAAAGCACCACTGCCGCCGATGATCACATTTTCAAAGTAACCGACCAGATTATCCACTTCGTTGGTGATCGCAAGCCCGTTGATGGTGATGCCGTCGGCCACGATAAGATCGCGTTCGATATTGGGCGGGAAATTCACGTTATTGGTACCGTCTGCTGCCAGATCGATAACCTGTCTGCCGCTTGGGGCCGGGGCGGTTTTTATTAACTTCCAACAATAATCCAGAGCACCGCTGATATCCGTGGCACCGCCCGTATATCGTCGGGTCATTACATGGGCCTTACGCGCGAGGGCGGCCAAGTCGCCCCGGCTGGCAATGCGTGTCCATTTTATCTTGATATCCTGTTCCTGAAAGCCGGACCACTGGACAATGCAGACCTGAATGGCACCCAGTGGCCCAGATAGTAGGGCATCTTCCACCTCTTGGCTATCTAATGCGAAGGCAAGCCCTTTGTTCATCAGATCATATTCGGCAACGTCAACGCTGTAGGACACATCCAGAGCAATGACGAGTGTCAGATCGACGGCATTGTTGTCATTGTAATGCTGAGTCATGGCCGTACAATCCTTAAGGCGTCAGTGGAAACACTATGAGTATCATCGGTACGGCAACTGCGACCACAATGATTTCAAGCGGTAGGCCGGTGCGCCAATAATCTCCAAAGCTGTAACCGCCCGGGCCCATGATCAACGTGTTGTTTTTATGGCCGATGGGAGTGAGGAAGGCGCAGGATGCGGCAATAGCAACGGCCATCAGGAACGGGTCGGGGTTAACGTTAAGTTTGGTTGCAACATCAACTGCGATCGGCCCGCCGATAACGGCTGTCGCGGTATTGTTCAACACATCCGAGAGCGTCATGACCACAACCATCAAAACGGTCAGAACCGCCCATGCTGGCAACCCTGCTGTGATGTCGGTGATGCCGGTTGCGATCATTTCGGTGCCGCCGGAATTTTCAAGGGCAACGCCCAAGGGGATCATGCTGCCAAGCAGCACGATCACCGGCCATTCGATATGGTCGTAGACGCTGCGGATGGGAACGATATTCAGGCCAACATAAAGCACAACGACAATAGCCAATGCGGTGGCCAGATAAAGCAGGCCAAAGGCCGAGATGGCAATGGCGGCGGCAAAGATACCGATTGCCAGCCATGCACGGTCATGTTGGGTGACGTTCAGGCCGCGTTCGGCCAGCGGCAAAACCCCCAGCCAGATCACAACATCGGATAAGGCATCCGCAGGGCCGAGCAGTAACAAGACATCACCAGCGCGGATATTTTCGTGGCGGACGCGGTTTTTGAAGCGTTTGCCCTGACGGGAAATGCCAAGAAGGGCAACACCGCGACGGGCGCGAAGCCGCAGCGATATGGCGGAGCGACCAACGATGCGGGCATCGGACGGCACAACAACCTCGATCAATTCCAGACCACCGGTTATGGCGTCGCCTGTAGGTTGTTCGCCAAAAAACTCTAGATCAGCCGCCCCGCGAAACTGGTCAATGTCTTCGGCACGGGCCTGAACGATCAACAGATCGTTTGCACGAATGACAGTACGTGCGCCAAAGCCGCCCATTCTGGTGCCATTGCGGATAACGCCGAGGATCGCCACATCGTCTTCATCGGCATTGGGATAAAGGTCACGTACCATTTGTCCGATTGCCTTGGATTTTTCCGGCACAACCAGCTCGGCTACGTATTTATCCAGATCGACCTTGGCTGATTGCGCGCTTGTCGTGTCATCGTCTTTGGGCATCAGCCGCCAGCCGATGGTGGCAACGAACAGTATACCGACAACGGCAACCGTCAAGCCAACAGGAGCGAAATCGAACATCGAGAACGGCTCGCCCACGGCGCGTTCGCGAAAAGATGCGATGATGATGTTGGGCGGAGTGCCTATCAAGGTTGCCATACCGCCTAAAATCGTTGCAAACGACAGCGGCATCAATGTTGCCCTGACAGAGCGTCCTGCTTTGGCTGCCGCCTGAATATCGACAGGCATGAGAAGCGCCATAGCCGCGACATTGTTCATGAATGCGGACAAGATGGCACCAACCGCACTCATCACCGTGATGTGCCCGCTGACCGCGCGGCCGGTATCTATCAGGCGTTTTGTGATCAGGTTGATCGCACCCGAGTTTTGCAATCCGCGAGAGATTACCAGCACAAGGGCGACAATGACGGTTGCGGGGTGACCAAATCCGGAAAATGCCTGGTCGGTAGAAACCAAACCCAGAACCAGTGCGATCAAAAGTGCGGTAAATGCAACGAGGTCGTAACGCCATTTACCCCATAACAACATGGTGAATACACCACCGAAAAGACTGAATAATAAAATTTGATCAACTGACATGAGGTTGATCATGGCACGTTTCACCGTCTATGCAAGGATAGAAACTTCCTTCGCATATATTAGTAAGATTTTCATCGTCGGTAACAGAAAAAAGATGTTGCCAAAGTATTGCAATTTTTGTGTTTACCTGACTAAGTTGCGTTTAAATTACCTTAATATCTGATTTGGATTGGGATGCGAAGCAATGCGATATGAGAAACCGGAAAATGTGGCTGAGGCCGTGAAATTACTGCATGAGGAAGCTGGCGTTGCCCGCATTCTGGCGGGCGGTACGGATGTTCTTGTCCAGCTTAAGGCGGGAATGCTAGAGCCTGACCTTATCGTTGACATCAAATACCTTGACGGCATCAAGGATATCGTGGCCGAGGACGGTGGCTATCGTATTGGTGCTGCTGTTTCAGGTGCCCAGCTTGGAGAGCATGAGGGTGTTATGGCACTTTGGCCTGGTGTGGTTGAAGGGTTCGAACTGATCGGGTCTACACAAGTGCAAGGCCGCGCTACAATGGTGGGGAACCTGTGTAACGGATCACCTGCCGCGGACAGTGTTCCGGGGTTGATTGCGGCGGGTGCAATTGCGCGTATCGCCGGACCTGACGGTAAACGTGATTGTCCGGTGATCGATATTCCGGTTTCGCCTGGGAAAATATCACTGGCAAAGGGCGAGTTTATCACCTCGATCTTCCTGCCTTCACGCCCTGAACGTGCATCGGACGCATATTTGCGGTTTATACCGCGCACTGAAATGGATATTGCGGTTTCCGCAGCCGGTGTCAGTCTGGAACTGGATGCGGATGGTACCTGTATTGCCGCGCGTGTCTCGCTTGGGGCGGTTGCACCGACGGTTCTGTTGGTTGAAGCGGCTGCGGACTGTATTGTCGGAACCAAGCTGGATGATGCCTCGCTCGAGGCGTTGGCTGCGGCCTGTTCGGCTGCCTGCAACCCGATTGACGATAAACGCGGAACGATTGAGTTTCGCACCCAAACCGCTGGTGTTTTAGCAAAACGCGCAGCTTTGATTGCCTATGAACGTGCTGGAGGCCGGAAATGAAGAATATACATGTATCCACCACAATAAACGGTGACCCAACCGAATTTATCTGTGCACCTGACGAGTCGCTTCTGGATGTCCTACGCAGCCGTCTTGCACTGACCGGTGCCAAAGAAGGTTGCGGTACGGGTGATTGCGGAGCTTGTAGTGTCATGGTGGACGGGCGTCTTGTCTGTTCATGTCTTGTGCTGGGTGCCGAGACTGACGGGGCCGAAGTTGAGACTATTGAAGGCATGGCAGAGGGCGATAAACTGCACCCGTTGCAGCAGCACTTTATTGATCAGGCGGCTTTGCAATGCGGGGTTTGCACCCCGGGAATTCTGGTTGCGGCGAAAGCCTTGCTGGAGAAAAACCCGAACCCGACGGATACTGAGGTGCGTTATTGGCTGGCCGGCAATCTGTGCCGCTGTACCGGTTACGATAAAATTATCAAAGCGGTTCAATCTGCCGCTGCTGAAATGAGGGGTGCATAAGATGCCATTGGACGAGAACAAAAAACGGGTTTTCAAGCAAGTTGGTACACGACCCCCACGCCCTGACGGGATCGACAAGGTCACGGGTCGCGCGATGTACGGCGCGGATGCAACCGCCCCCGGCATGCTGTTTGGTCATATCCTGCGTAGCCCGCATGCCCATGCGCGGATTAAATCAATTGATACGTCCGCTGCCGAAGCATTAAGCGGCGTTAAGGCTGTTATAACGTCAAAGGATTTTGGCGAGGCTAGTGAAGATGTGCGTGATGTGCAGGACAACTGTATGGCAGGCGAAAAAGTGCTTTACGACGGGCACGCGGTGGCGGCAGTTGCGGCAACAAGTTTGACGATTGCCAAAAAAGCGATGAAGCTGATCAAGGTTGATTATGAGGTTTTGCCGCATGTCACGGACGTTGATGATGCAATGCAGGCTGGCGCGCCTATTGTTTCGGCGGGCCGTGCTATAGATGATCTGCCCAAGGGTATGTCCGAAAATGTGACCCATCATTTTGAGTTTGGTCATGGGGATATGGATGCGGGTTTTGCCAAGGCGGACAAGATTGTGGAGCGCAGTTTCAAAACCGCTGCGACCCATCAGGGTTATATCGAACCGCACGCCTGTCTTGCGTCAATGGGTATTGATGGTAAGGGCGAGCTTTGGTGTTGTACGCAAGGGCATTACTATGTGCGCGAGCTTTGCGCGGGCATTATGGGAATGGAGACCAGCCAGTTACGGGTAACTGCCTCTGAAATCGGTGGTGGCTTTGGCGGTAAAACCACGGTGTTTATAGAACCGACTGCACTGGCACTATCGCGTAAATCCGGACGTCCGGTGAAAATCGTGATGCCGCGCGAAGACGTGTTTCGTGCATCCGGCCCGACGGTATCATCGTCTACGGATGTTAAGATCGGCATGACCAAGGACGGTCGTATCACAGCCGCACATGCAACATTTCGCTATCAGGGCGGGGCGTATCCATGCGGCACGGTTCAGTTTGGTGCGCAAAGTGCTTTTGCCGCCTATGATCTGGAAGCTGTGCAAACCATTGGCTGGAGTGCATTGACCAACCGCCCGAAAGAGGCGGCATATCGTGCCCCGGGTGCGCCGATGGCGATATATGCGGTTGAAAGCGTGGTCGACGAGCTGTGTCAGGAATTGGGTTTAGATCCACTTGATGTACGGTTGAAAAATGCAGCTCACAAAGGTACAAAATCGTCTTATGGCCCGACTTTTGATGACATCGGGCTTGAGGCAACGCTGGAAGCGGCTAAGGGCCATCCGCACTATGTGGCCCCCCTTGGTCCCAATCAGGGGCGTGGCCTGTCTTGCGGATTCTGGTTTAACTTTGGCGGTAACACCAGTGTTTCTATGAACCTGAACTTTGACGGCACTGTGGGTATTACCGAAGGTAATCCCGATATCGGTGGCTCTCGTGCATCTATCAGTCTGATGGCAGCAGAAGAACTGGGCATTCCCTATGAAAAGGTGCGCACGATTGTGGCGGATACCAATTCATTGGGCCATAACGATGTGACAGACGGCAGCCGTGTGACTTTTGCGGTTGGCTTGGCGACGATCAAAGCGGCGCGTGAAGCGATCAAGATCATGTGCGCACGTGTTGCAAAAATCTGGGGCATTGATGAGGATGCGGTATACTGGGAAGACGGCTATGCCAAGCCATCAGGCCCGAATGCTGGCACGTTCGACCCGATGTCGATAGAGGAAATCGCAGCGATTTCGGCACAAACCGGCGGGCCTATAGCGGGTCACCATGAGGTGAATGCGGATGGTGCAGGTGTCAGTTTCGGCGTGCATCTGGTGGATGTTGAGGTTGATCCCGAAACCGGTGCAACCGAAATTCTGCGCTATACTGTGTTTCAAGACGCAGGCAAGGCTGTGCATCCCGATTATGTTGAGGGCCAAATGCAGGGCGGGGCAGTGCAGGGCATCGGCTGGGCGCTGAACGAGGAGTATATTTACGGGGCAGACGGACGTTTGCAAAACCCCGGTCTGTTGGATTACCGCATTCCGGTGGCCTCTGATCTGCCGAATATCGACACGGTTATTCTGGAAATCCCGAACCCCGGCCACCCTTACGGGGTGCGCGGGGTAGGTGAAACCCCGATTGTGCCACCGCTTGCGGCGATATCAAACGCGGTTTCGCGGGCCATCGGGCTGCGTATGGATGAATTGCCAATGTCACCGCCACGGGTGCTAAAAACCCTGAATGCCAAAGGCTAGTTATGGTTAAGGTCGCCATATGGGGATCTTTACGCACGGCCACGGATGGACAGGCCGAGGTTGAAGTTGAAGCCGGCAATTTTAAACAGTTGCTGGATCAACTGGCCTTGGAGTATCCGGGCCTGAAACCACAGATCAAGCGCGGGGTATCGCTGGCGCTTGATGGTAAAATTTACCGAGATGCTTGGTTCACAAGAATAGACGCAGACAGCGAGGTTGTTTTGATGCCTTACATGGTCGGGGGATAATGCCCGTTATTGGACGCATATCATGACAGGGCATGTTGAAAATACCGCATTGACCGAGGTTGATTATTCAAAGCTGATTAATGCGGAAACTTGGGATTTCATTCGCAAAACCGAAACTTATTATCCGCCGGACGCGATCAACATGAGTATTGCTGGCCAAAGAGAAGTTTATGATAGGTTATGCCGCGCTCTTCGATGCGATTACCCTGAAAATGTTACAGCACAAGACTACAATGCTGATGGCGTGCCGGTACGTTGTTACGAAAAATCCAGCGGCGACGTGACTGCGGTGGTGCTGTATTTTCATGGCGGTGGTTTTGTAGTGGGTGGTCTGGACAGCCATGATGATATTTGCGCGGAGATTTGTGAGCAGACCGGGTTTGCCGTTGTATCGGTGGATTATCGGTTGTCCCCTGAGCACGCTCATCCTGCGGCTTATAATGATTGCATGAAGGCGTTTCACTGGGCAGGGCGGGAATATAATAAACCGTTGGTTCTGGTCGGTGACAGTGCAGGCGGTACCTTGGCCGCAGCGGTTGCACATAGCACCCGCCACATTGAACCGAATATAGCAGGGCAGGTGCTGATCTATCCTGCGCTGGGTGAGATAAAGAACAGCGGGTCGTATATCATCCAGGCCAATGCGCCGCTATTAACTTACGATGATATCGTATTTTACATTGATATAAGGGCCAGTGGGATGGATGTGTCCGGTGACGCAACATATCTGCCTTTGTCAGACACTGATTTTTCAGGCCTGCCGCCAACCGTTGCCATATCAGCCGAATGCGACCCGCTATGTGATGATGCCGAAGATTATTGCCATGCTATTCAACAGGCTGGTGGTCAGGCGGCATGGATTAAAGAAATGGGGTTGGTGCATGGGTATCTGCGGGCGCGGCATACGGTCGGTCGGGCACGGGATAGTTTTTCGCGGATTATTGATGCAATCAATGGCTTCGGGTCAGAATAGCTAAACTGCGCAAATACAGCGCTTGCAACCCCTTGTAGCAACAGATTAATATGCACGACAGAATTAGCTAGGTACGCTCATTAAGCAGAGTGCAATTAGTTACGAATTACTCTGATGACGGATAGATTAAAATGTGCCCAGCTTTAGTAAATGACAATCAAGACCGTGGCTTTATCATCCCCATTGGCGGGGGTGAGGATCGGGTCAAGGAAATGCAGATCCATCGCCGGTTTGTTGAATTGTCAGGCGGTGCTGATGCCGATATTGTTGTTATCCCGACGGCATCACAAGTGGAAAGCACGGGGCCGGATTACAATGATATTTTCCGCGAGCTGGGGGCGGGACAAGTGGAGTTTTTACCGATTACCAGCCGTGCGGATTGTGACAATCCCAGTTTTGCCGAAATGCTGGATCGAGCCACAGGAATTTTTATGACGGGCGGCAACCAGCTGCGCTTGTCGACCATTCTTGGCGGCACGCTTGTCGCCCAGAAAATCCGCCGCCAAAATGCGGCAGGTGTTCCCGTGGCCGGAACATCCGCCGGGGCTTCTATCATGTCGGAACATATGATTGCGGGTGGACCGAGCAATGCATCACCTACAGAGGATGCGGTAAACCTTGCGCCGGGGATGGGCCTGACCAATGCGGTGATTATCGATCAGCATTTCACTCAGCGAAACCGACTGGGGCGGTTGTTGTCTGCATCTTCCTATAATCCGTTTCTGATCGGGTTAGGTGTTGATGAGGATACTGCTGCTTTTATCGGCCCGGACAATGTGTTTGAGGTTGTCGGTAGCGGGACTGTAACAGTGGTTGATGCCAGTGCGTTGAGCTATTCGTCAATGTGGCAGGCCAGTTCGGGTGAACCGCTTAGTCTGTTGGGATTGAAACTGGATGTTATGGGCGAGGGCTGTCGTTATGATCTGAATAACCGCCATGCCTATCCGCCTGATAAAAATACTGGCTTTTGCAGCCTGCCTGCGGCTACAGTTAAGGGTGCTAAATAAAATAAACAAACCGGGAGTATTGCTTAAATGAAAATCGTTTCCACCAATGTGTTCGTCGGCCCGAATGTCTGGGCAAGTTTTCCGGTTATCCGCCATGTGGTTGATTTGGGCGTGCTAGAGGACTGGCCCTCTGCAAAGATTGGAACAGAATTCATTGATGCATTGGTAGAAGCACTTCCCGGTCTGGCTGAACATGGGTGTTCTTACCGTGAACCCGGTGGTTTCATCCGCCGTTTGCGTGAAGACGAAGGCACGTGGTTGGGGCATGTGATGGAGCATTGCGCGCTTGAGATACAGGGTGTTGCCGGAACAGATGTGAGTTTCGGAAGGACAAGAGGTACAGGCGAGCATGGCCAGTATAATATGGTTTACGCCTACCGTCAGCGCGATGTGGGTCTGGATGCTGGCAAGCTAGCCCTGCGTTTGCTGATGCATCTTTTGCCAAAGACATTGCAAGAACAGGTTGATTATAAATTTGATCCTGACTTCGCGTGGGACGAGGAACTGAAAGACTATGTGCTGCAAGCCCAAAAACGCGAGTTTGGCCCCTCGACCGGATCGTTAGTCAAGGCCGCAGAAGAACGTGATATTCCATGGATCCGCCTGAACGATTATTCGCTGGTGCAATTCGGGCACGGTAAATACCAGCAACGCATTCAAGCCACCATCACATCTGAAACCCGCCATATCGCGGTTGAAATATCCTGTGACAAGGAAGATACCCATAACTTGTTGAACGATTTGGGCCTGCCAGTGCCGCAACAGCGTATGGTTTATAACAAAAAGGCTGCGGTGCGTGCCGCACGTTCAATTGGCGGCCCTGTGGTTTTGAAACCTCTGGATGCCAATCACGGGCGCGGTGTTTCGATCAATCTGACTGAAGATAACCAGATTGAAACCGCTTTTGACGAAGCCTGTGAACATGGCAATGGTCGCTCGATATTGGTGGAAAGCTTTGTAACAGGATTTGATCACAGAATGCTTGTGGTTAACAACGAGTTGGTGGCCGTCGCCAAACGGGTTCCGGGCCATGTGATCGGTGACGGGAAAAGCACGGTTGAACAGCTGATTGATGAGGTCAACAGTGACCCAAGACGCGGCATTGGTCATGAAAAAGTTCTGACCAATCTGGAGCTGGATGCGCAGGCCAAGCGCCTGATGGAAGAAGAGGGTGTTACACCTGAAACGGTATTGCCTGCAGGGGAGGCACTGTATCTACGTTCTACGGCCAACCTTTCCACGGGTGGTACAGCTATTGATATGACGGATTCAGTCCATCCTGATAATCGCGATATGGCTGAACGTGCGATCAAAGCTGTTGGCCTAGATGTGGGTGGAGTGGACTTTCTGATCGATGACATTACCCAATCATATAAAGAGATTGGTGGTGCGATTGTTGAAGTGAACGCAGCCCCTGGATTCCGGATGCACGTCGCACCTTCAGAAGGTACACCGCGCGATGTGTCGGGAAAAGTTATCGATATGCTGTTTCCTGTGGGGTCGGAAACCCGTATTCCGATTGCGGCCATTACCGGTACCAACGGGAAAACCACCACCTCGCGCATGCTGGGCCATATCATGAAAACCAGCGGTAGCGTTGTCGGTATGACTTCGACCGACGGGGTTTATGTGGACGGCAAGCTAAGCGTGAAGGGCGACATGACAGGCCCGACATCGGCACAGATTGTGCTGCGTGATCCATCGGTGGATTTTGCAGTGATGGAAACTGCACGCGGCGGGTTGTTGCGCAGCGGTTTGGGATATCAGCGGTCAGATGTGGCGGCTTGTCTGAATGTGACATCTGATCACCTTGGGCTTGGCGGAGTTAATACTGTTGATGAGTTGGCTGTGGTTAAGCGCGTGGTGGTCGAGTCTGCGACAGATACAGTGGTGCTGAATGCTGATGATGATCACTGTCTGCGCATGGCGGATTTTTCCCATGCGGAAAATATCTGTTATGTCACGATGAATTCCGAGCACGGGTTGGTCAAAGAGCATATCCGTGCGGGTGGCCGCGCTGTTGTGCTGGAAAAAGGCATGAACGGTGACATGATCACGATCTATGACAACGGCACGCATATGCCGGTTCTGTGGTCGCATCTGGTGCCTGCAACGATGGAAGGCAAGGCGATGTTCAACGTGCAAAACGCTATGTTTGCCACGGGCATGGCCTATAGTTTCGGGGTGGATCTGGACAATATCCGCCACGGGTTGCGTACCTTTGATACCAGTTTCTTCCAGGCTCCGGGCCGTATGAATGTGTTTGATGAGCATGCTTTCAAAGTGATCCTTGATTATGCCCATAACCCTGCGGCTTTCCATGCCATTGCCGATCTGGTGGATCGTCTTGATGTGACAGGGCGTCGTTTAGCGGTTGTGGCTGTGCCGGGGAACCGTCGTGATGAAGATGTTTTTGAAGCAACTGAAATTCTGGCGGGGCATTTCGATCATTATATCTGCAAGGCAGATGATAACCGTCGCAATCGCGGCCATGATGAAATCCCCAAAATGCTGCGGGAGGGCTTTGTGAAACGCGGTGTCGATAAGGATGCCATTACGATAATTCCATCCGAAGTAGAGGCCATAGAGCATGCGATGGGCATGGCGAAAGATGGTGATTTGCTTGTTGTGTTCGGGGATGACAGTGCGCGGTGTTGGAAACAGATTATCTATTTCAACAATGAAGATAAACCCGAACCCAAAGCCACAGCGCAAAAAGAAGAGGACGAAATTATCAAATTGAAGGATATCGTTGGTGAGGGCGAAACGCTTATTCGTGACGAACGCGGTGTGCGGCTGGCGCGCAATACCGATGAGGAAAGTGACTAGGGGCACGAGTTATGGTTGATACCATTGAGGATATCGAAGATGCTCTGTCTATTCCCATCGCGTCAGCTGATAACTTGGTTCTGGACGACACCCGCCGCTTAACAGGCCCGAATATGCTTTGGGATTATCCCGGTGCCGTTCTGGATGTTTTCTATGAGGGATACGACGACAAAGAAATAACGCGGCTGTGGCAGCATTATTCACGGTGTGTTTTGGATGCTATTGGATGGGCTGAGCAAAAATCTATTGCGCGGTGCTTTGGCGGTGGTGTTAATTTGGCGATTTCCGCCCCTATGGATCAGCTTTATTCGGCTATTTTTGTTGCTCAGACTGCATGGCATTTTTGTGCCGCATCGCTTTTAGATCAGCCGCATGGTGATTTTGTAACGATGATCGATGATTTGAAATCTGTGATGGTGCGGGAAGAAAACCCGGCATTGATTGCTTTGATTGAAGCGACCAATGATCATATGGTGGATGTGTTGACAGATGATGATGATCTGTCGGTAGGGCATGGTGTTGGTTCTGTGACTTGGCCTGTGTCCCAGCTTCCTGCACTTGACAATGTTCCTTGGGATCAATTGTATGACATTCCTGTTGCCTTGATCACGGGTACAAACGGTAAAACAACGACAACACGGTTATGTGCGGCAATTGCTAAAGCAACGGGTAAAATTGCGGGATTGACATCGACCGATTTTGTACGTGTCGGAGACGATATTTTGGATCGGGGGGATTATTCCGGCCCTGGCGGCGCGCGGATGCTGTTACGCGACTCACGACTGGAAATCGCCTATCTGGAGGTGGCGCGCGGTGGAATTTTGCGCCGCGGTTTGCCGTTAAGGCGGGCGCGGGCGGCTTTGGTGACTAATGTGGCTGCAGATCATCTGGGGCAATACGGGGTGAATACGGTAGAAGATCTGGCAGTGGCAAAGTTCGCGGTTTTCAGGACATTGGCTGATGATGGTGTTCTGGTGTTGAATGCGGATGATCCATATGTGGTGGCGCAGGCGGCACGAACCCCTGCAAATATTTGCTGGTTTTCGCTTGATCCGCATTCGGTGCAAATCAGGAACGCACAATCAACGGGCAGGCCATGCGCGTGGTTGCAAGATACCGCGCTTTGTTATTTTGATGGAACCGAAACAATCAAGGTGATTGATGTTTCTGATGTCCCGTTAACTATGGGCGGTGCTGCCCGCTATAACGTGCTGAACGCGCTTGGTGCTCTATGCATATCGCGTGCAATGGGCTTGTCCGATAAGGCAATTTGTGCAGGGCTTTCCGGTTTTCAGAATGATCCGAAAGACAATCCGGGGCGGTGTAACGAATTTCACGTCAACGGTGCGCGGATTTATGTGGATTTTGCCCATAATCCGCACTCGATAGCTGCGGTCACCGGGGCGATGGCCGCAATTCCTGCTAAACGTCGTTTCATTATGCTAAGCCATGCTGGGGATCGTTCGGATCAGGATATCCGCGATGTCACGGCAACGGCACTTGAACTGAAGCCCGACTATGTGGTTGCGGTTGAGCTATCTGAATATCTGCGTGGACGCGAGTTGGGAGAGATCACTACACTTATTGCCGATGAATGTATGAAACAGGGGATGGCACCGGAGCAGGTTATCCATGCGGCATCACCATTGGATGGCACGGCAAAAGTGTTGGATAAGTTGCAAGCTGATGATCTGGTATTATTATTGGTATTATCGGAACGGGACAAAATTTTCGAGATGTTGGAACAAGCCTCTGAAAATAGCCAGTTATAATATTCGCAAATGCGTCGGTTTGGATCGCAGGCGTGATCCGGTGCGTATCCTGTCGGTGATCAGTGCGATCACCGCTGATATTATAGCTTTGCAAGAAGTTGATCGGCGACTTGGTCAACGACCTGCGACACTGCCATTTGACCAGATAGAAAATATTACCGGAATGGTGCCGTTGGATCTGGGCCTGTCTGGCCCCAGTCTGGGTTGGCACGGGAACGCTTTATTGGCGAAGCCTGATACGGTCATTGCGGATGTTGAGTGTCTGAACCTGCCGGGACTTGAGCCGCGTGGAGCAATTATTTTGAACGCGGCTGTTGATGGCGGTGTGCCCATAAGTCTGGTTGCTGTTCATTTGGGGTTGATACGCGGCAACAGAAAAGAGCAACTGAAGTACCTTCTGGGCGCTTTGGCAAACAGGCCGCGCCAACCGACCGTTGTCATGGGTGATTTTAATGAATGGTCACAGACAAAGGGGTTAGGGAGGCTTACTGGTGAATTTGACTTTTTGGCACCCGGCAAAAGTTTCCATGCAACTTGGCCTGTTGCAAAACTGGACCGCTTTGCATTGTCAAAAGACCTGTATGTTAAAGATGCCGGCGTCATGGACAAAGGCAAGGCCCGTAGAGCGTCTGATCATTTGCCTATTTGGGCTGAGATAGCCCATAGGTAAGGGTCTATCCCCGTGGATCAAGTAATTTTGCAAGAATGCGTTCTTCGGTTACTTGACCTACCAATTTACCGTTATCAACCACGCCAACGGGCTGTCCTGTATCCCGAATTAACTTCATAACTTCGCGGATGTCTGTATCAGGGTCAACCGTGACAGACGGGCTGCTATCGGTATCTTCGACAATATCGCGGGCGCAAAGCACGCCCAAAGGGTTCATATGGGCGACGAAATCGGCGACGTATTCATTGGCGGGGTTTGTATAAATTTCTTGCGGTGTGCCGCATTGCACGATGCGCCCGCCTTCCATGATTGCAATTCTGTCGCCAAGTTTGAAAGCTTCATCCAGATCGTGGCTGACGAATATGATTGTGCGCTGAAGGTTGCGTTGCAAATCCAGCAGCTCGTCCTGAAGCTTGGTGCGGATCAGTGGGTCAAGGGCGGAGAACGGTTCGTCCATCAACAGGATAGGGGCCTCGGTCGCGAAGGCACGGGCCAGCCCGACACGTTGCTGCATACCACCTGACAACTCGCCGACTTTGCGTTCTGCCCAGTCTGACAGACCAACCAGTGCAAGCTGTTCATCGATTTTTGCGTTGCGCTCTACACGCGACATCCCGCCCAGTTCTAGCCCAAGCCCGGTGTTTTCACGCACTGTGCGCCACGGTAACAGGCCGAATTGCTGAAACACCATCGCAACGCGATGTTGGCGCATGTGACGCAGAGTGGCGGGTGGTGCATCAGTAATATTAACCATTGTGTCACCATTGTTTACATGTACGGCACCGCGCGCCACCGGATTAAGCCCGTTAACCGCACGTAATAGCGTGGATTTTCCGGAGCCCGAAAGGCCCATCAAAACAAGGATTTCACCCTCGGCAACAGTGAGTGAGCAATCATGCACACCCAGTATCTGGCCGGTTTCTTTCTGGATTTCACCGCGTTCCTGTCCCTTGTCCATCAAAGGCAGAGCTTTTTGCGGGCTGTCACCGAAAACGATTGAAACATTGTCAAATTCTACTGCGACATTCATGATTTACGCTCCACGCGCAGCATCCGGTCAAGCATAATGGCGACCACCACAATGACCAGCCCGCTTTCAAACCCAAGGGCTGCGTTTACTTGACTAAGGGCACGCACCACCGGCACGCCAAGCCCGTCGGCACCCACTAGCGCCGCGATGACAACCATCGACAGCGACAACATAATGGTCTGGTTCAGACCTGCCATGATTTGCGGCAGGGCATAGGGCAGTTCGACTTTCCACAAAGTTTGTTGCGGGGTGGCACCAAATGCCTCGGCTGCTTCCAGTAGCGGTTTGGGTGTGGCACTGATGCCAAGGTAAGTTAGGCGGATCGGTGCGGGAACCACAAAGATCACAGTGGCTACCAATCCCGGAACCATGCCAATGCCGAAGAAAACGATCATCGGGATTAGGTAGACAAATGTGGGCAAGGTCTGCATCAAATCAAGCACGGGGCTCATCGCACTATAAAGCCTGGGGCGGTGTGCGGCAGCAATGCCTATGGGGACGCCAATAGCCATGCAGGTAAGGCAAGCGAAAGCTACCAATGTCAGGCTTTCCATGGTTTCCTCCCAATAGCCCTGATTTATGATGAACAGAAAGCCGAATAAAATTAGCAGGCAGGTTTTCCAGTTGCGTTGCAAAACCCATGTGAGGGCTACAAACACGGCGACTATGATAAGAGGGTTGGGATAGTTCAGGATGAATAGGACTGCCTCGATCAACCAGCTTAACCCGTCCTCAAAACTTTCAAAGAACCATTCGGCATTGTCGCGGAGCCATTCAAAACCGGATTTCGCGGTTTTTCCGATTGGGATCTTGGTCTCTGTCAACCATTCCATATCTGCCCCCTAGATTATGTTTTTAGATAAAGAATTGGCCCCGATGTTAATCAGGGCCAATTTTATTTTATTTACAAGCCCAATGCGGTGGAAACCGCAGCCATTGCATCGCCACCGTCTTTGGTTGTGACACCTTCCAGCCATGGGCTTATCGCATCAGGGTTGGCTTTCAGCCATGCAGATGCCGCATCATTTGCGTCTTCGCCACCATCAAGGATTGCGCCCATGATCTGGTTTTCCATTGCCAATGTGAAGCTCAGGTTGCCAAGGAAAGCACCTACATTGGGACATTCCGCTGCATAACCCGCACGCGTGTTGGTATAAACGTCACCTTCGGCCCCGAACCATTCTTCGCCACCAGTCAGATAAGTGACCTTAAAGTTTGAGTTCATCGGATGCGGTGCCCAGCCAAGGAATACAACAGGTTTGTCTTTGCGGCTGGCGCGGTCAACCTGTGCCAGCATGCCTTGCTCGGAACTTTCCACCATTTCAACAGCACTTAGGCCAAAGGTATCAGCTGAAATAAGATCCATCACGATGCGGTTGCCATCATTGCCGGCCTCGATGCCATATACTTTGCCTTCAAGCGCATCCGCATTGGCGGCGATATCGGCGAATGTTTTGATGCCCAGCTTCGCGCCTGCTGCATTGGTTGCAAGTGTATATGCGGTACCGTTCAAGTTAGCGCGCACCGTGTCTACTGTTCCAGCTTCGCGGTATTTTGCAATGTCACCTTCCATTGTCGGCATCCAGTTGCCAAGGAATACATCTACATCACCCTGTTCCAGAGAAACATAAGTAACAGGTACTGACAGAACTTTGATATCGGTTTCATAACCCAAAGCTTCCAGCACAATACTGGTTGTTGCAGTTGTTGCCGTGATATCGGTCCAACCGACATCCGAGAAGGTAACTTTGCCACAGTCAGCTTGTGCAGCACCAGTAAAAGAGGCAAGCACGAGAATGCTGGCCGCGGTTGATTTAAAGGTAATCATAATGTTCTCCCATAAAGTATCGTTTTGTTGATTGACGGGTCAATTAAAAACAAATCCAATCAAAAAGCAAACAGTTTTTCACTTAAAACAGTGCCTGAATATAAATATACATGAAAAAGTGAATTGCCGCCAATGTTTAAGCGACACGTATTATGTTTATCACCTTAATATTTTGACTAGAATAGTGTCATCGAAAATGCGCTTTATGGTATAGAGTTTGTCGAAATTGGTTTGGCTACCCATGCTGTCTTACAAGCCGTTTAATGTTCTGTCAGGAACACCAGTATCCGGTTGATCTGCGAAGTACGATCAATCGTCTTTCGATGAAGGAATGGGTGCCTTATTACAAAACACTTTTATAGGGGTAAGCATTTATTCCTATAACTGGTGGGTAGAGATTGGTTGCATGATCAGACAACATCGTTGCCAAATCAAATATAAGGTGCTTTTGTCGCACTCATATTAAGGAGACACAAATGCATTTATTGGTATTACAACACGCGCGAATGGAGCATCCAGGAATTCTCCGCCGTTTCCTAACAGAGGACGGGCATAGTTGGGATGCAATTGAACTGGATGAAGGAGAGGCTTTGCCTAGTGATCTAAGCGGTTATGACGGTTTGTGGGTTATGGGTGGGCCAATGGATGTTTGGCAGGAAGATGCGCATCCATGGCTGAAAGATGAAAAGGTTTTAATCCGAAAAGCAGTGGCAGATTTGGGGATGCCCTATTTGGGGCTTTGCCTTGGACATCAATTATTGGCCGAAGCCCTTGGTGGAGCTGTCGGAAAATCAGAGCGACCTGAAATTGGTGTGTTTGATGTGCAGTTAACCGAAGCGGGGGCGTCTGGTGTGTTTCTGGATGGGGTGCCTGATAAATTCCCCTGCCTGCAATGGCACAGTGCCGAGGTGAGCGAAATGCCGGGAGGTGCGCATTGTCTGGCAACTTCACCAGATTGTGCTGTGCAGGCGATGAGTTGGGGCCCACGGGCTTATTCGTTTCAGTTTCATGTGGAAATTGAGCCGGATACAGTAGCCAATTGGGCAGGAATTCCAGAATATGCTAAAAGTCTGGATGCAGCAATGGGTGAGGGCGGTGCCGTTAAGTTTGAACAAGACTGTAATGCGCAGATGAGTGCGTTTAATGAAATTGCGGAACGGATTTATATCAACTGGATGCAAACATCAGCACAGGCTTAGGTGTCGGCTGCCCGTGTCAGCGACAAACGGGCGGTTTCCAGATGTTCTTTCATCATGTTGGCCGCGCGTTCGGGTTCACGACTGCGGATGGCCTCTAATATCTGACGATGCTGAGTGTTGTATTGTGATATAATTCCTTTGCCCAATGTAAGGCGGCGCATTCTTGTCCATTCACCTTGGCTGCGCACAGATGTGATTTGGTCAATGATCCAAATCAGCAGACTGTTGCGGGTGCATTGAACCAATGTACGGTGAAAGTTGGTATCGGCTTCGGAAAAGCCCGATCCATCTTCACCAACGCTATCCATTTCATCGCAAAGGGCTTCCAATGCATCGAAATCTTTACGCCGTCCATTCATCACTGCAAGACGACAGATATGCGGCTCTAATGCAAAACGCGCATCCATTAGTTCCAGCGGGCTGGCGTGTTCGATAGATGGCGGGATTTGCACGACTTGCGGTTGCACAACATAGGTGCCGCTGCCACGACGGATTTCCACCAGGGTTTCTTCGGACAACATATTCAAAGCTTCGCGCACTGTACCGCGAGCGACATTATAGTTTTCTGCCAACACCCGTTCTGATGCCAGGCGGTCATGCGGTTGTAATGTGCCATTTGCTATGTCACGCCGAATCAAAGCCGCGATATCGGCAGCACCATTTTTTTTGCCTGGTTTCACAATAATCTCCTATATTGATCCAATATTATACCAATTATAGATATATTACTAGTCCAAAGTGTATAATTGGCATAAAAAAGGTTGCTTTTTGGTTAAACCTGAACAATCCTGAAATCCTAGCGAAGAGATTCTATCTCTGACGAATGTAGCAAGGGTAATTAAATGGCTTTTCCGACACATGCTGATTTCCTGATTATTGGTGCAGGTATTCATGGCCTGTCCACAGCGTGGAGATTAGCGGACCGTTTAATCGAGAAGGGTGAAACGGTAGAAGGCCGTATCATCGTGCTGGAAAAATCTGGCATTGCCGCAGGCGCATCCGGTATTGCCTGCGGTGTCGTGCGCAACAATTATTTCCAACCTGCAATGCGTCGCCTGATGGCGCATTCCGTGGGTGTTTGGGAAAGTGACCCCGAAGGACTAAGTTACCACTCTGTTGGTTACATGCAAATATCCAGCGATTCTATGCGCGAGGATGTGGCCTCTATCTATGAACAACAACAGGCTATCGGGTATGAAAGTACCTTTATAGAGGGTGCGAAAGCCTCGGACGTTTATATGCGTGATATGTTTGATGATTGGCAGGCCAAGGGCATTACCTCGGTTTTGCATGAAAAGCGTGGCGGCTATTCCAACAACACGAAATCCATGTACGGTCTGGCCAAGAAGGTTGAAGAACGCGGTGTGCGGATCATCACGGGTGTGGAAGTAAAAGGGCTGAACAGTGAAAGCGGTTCTGACAGCATTGCGTCGGTTGATACAACTAAAGGCACTATCAGCTGTGATAAGTTGATCGTGGCCCCGGGGCCTTGGGCGCGGGATTTCTGGAAAATGCTGGGAATGCCAGATCAGATTACCGTAAAAGGCGCTGATGGTGTGTCACATGACGGTATTGATATGTGGCGGTTCTGGCAGTTGGAAGAAGGTGTTTTGCAACTGCCGCCTGAGGTTTTACAAACCAATGACGGCAAGGTGCCACCCGTGATCCATGTGGATACGGATGCACCATTGATGTCGGATGTGGATGGCTCACTGATTACAGACGAAATGTGGGGTATCTATTACAAACCCGACTGGCATTTCGGTGGCATTCAGGGTGGGGCATCCCCTTATAAGGTCGACACACCTGTTAACAAGGTTGCAATAGATCCATACGGGCCTTCGTCACCAGAGTTTGTAGCCTCGGAGGGGTTTGCCCATATGTGGGTTTCCGCATTGGCACATTGCCATAAACGCTTTGAAGGCAGTATGCCGAAATACCACCGTGAAGCATCAGGTGGGATCGGATGTTTCACCGCAGACAGTTTCCCTGTGTTTGATCATTTTTGCGGCAATGCCACGTTGATTGCCGACAGTAACCACGGCTGGAAAATGCTGGGGGTCGGGCATCTGATCGCCGATGAAGTGCTGGGCGAAACACAAGAATTACTGGAACCAT
The DNA here is from genome assembly GCA_965261565.1 of Amylibacter sp. Lineage (GTDB taxonomy): Bacteria > Pseudomonadota > Alphaproteobacteria > Rhodobacterales > Rhodobacteraceae > Amylibacter. The sequence continues at coordinate 3,232,413 of OZ253460.1, read as the reverse complement.
TTCGTTTTGATCGCTTTGAAAAAGGCAATCTACATCCGGTATCCAATAGCCCCTATCCATGGAGCTGACATATTAAACTGGGGCGGACGCGCCCTAAACTGAACTGAATATAAAGGGAGAGAATAATGGCTGAAACTGATCTTGAACGCTTTGTCGAGGCACCGGGACGTGCTGAAAAAATCAAAGAAGTCCGCAAAATGATTGATGAGATGGGCATTGAATATCTCTATCTGCAATTCGTTTCTGTTACGGGTAAAATCATGGGTAAGGGTATTCCCGCAGATCACTGGGAAACCGTTGCGATGAAAGGTTTCCAACTTGTTTATGGTGCTACCGTAAACCTGTTTACGGATCGGTCTGGCAACTATCTAGGCTATGGGCCTGAATCTGCAGAAATGGTCGGTATTCCTGAACCCGAAACTTTCATGCAGTTGCCTTGGGCCAAGGAAATTGGTCGTTTCTATTGTACGCTTTTCCGCAACCGCGAAGAAAAGGAAAATCCGGGGGGATTTCTGACTTCTGATGGTCGTGGCAACCTGCGCCGTATGCATGAGGATTTCAAGGCCAAGCATGGCCGCAGTCTGCGGATCGGGACAGAGCCTGAAATGATGTGGCTGAAGTATGATGAAGACGGCAAGCCGCGTGATGGTTATTCCAAACCGTATTGTTATCACATCGATCAGTTCGAAAGCCTGCGCCCTGTTTCTATGCAAGTTATCCGCTATTGCCGTGCGATGGGTCTGGATATGATCCAAGGTGATCACGAGGATGCGCCGGGGCAGTTGGAACTGAACTGGATGTATGACGATGTGCTGCGCAATGCTGACCGTCTAACCACTTACCGCCAAATTTGTGCGCAAGTCGCCCGCGAAAACGGTATTTTTGCCTGCTTTATGTCGAAACCTTTTATGGGTGTGTCAGCCAATGGTTGTCACCATAATATGAGCCTGTGGCGCGGTGGTGAGGATGAGTTTGTCAAATGCGGCAACGACCCCGATAACCTGCCGGGCATGGCCGACAATTACATGTATGTGAAGGGCGGCGAAAATACGTTTATGCCTGATGACGACGATCCGCAAATGCCTGGGGCAGAGGGCCTTGAGGCAATCGGTGGCGTTGTGCATCACTTGCAAGCTTTGACGGCTGTTGGGTGTTCCACTGTGAATTCGTATCGTAGGCTTTGGGATACGGGCTTTTGGGCGCCGGTCTTTGCCGACTGGGGTTTTCAGAACCGCACAACCGGCTTGCGGGTTTCTGCACCGGGACGGTTTGAGTATCGCTCGGTTGACAGCATGGTGAACCCGTATCTGATGGGCACAACATTGCTGGCCGCAATGGATGACGGCATCGACAATAAACTTGATCCCGGTGAGCCGGAAGAGCGCAACATTTATGATGCAATCAAGGACGGTAAAGTGGTCAAGAAACTACCGATGTCGCTGGGCGAAGCACTGGATCATCTGGATGGCAGCGAAGTTGTTAAACGCGGCATGCCGGGTGAAATGCACCGTCTGTTTGATGAATACAAACGTGATGAAGAAGCCCGCTTTATGTCTACCGTGACCGAGTGGGACAACGAAACTTATATGGAATGCCTGCCATAGGGCATTTCAACCAACCCATATTTTAACGACAGGGAGGCGCATCAAACATGTGCGGAATTGTAGGACTAATTCATCGGGGCAAAAGCTCTAACGTTGGCGGCGAAATGACCGCAATGTTACAGGCCCTTAAACATCGCGGGCCAGACTCGACCGGTTACGCATTGTACGGCGAACCGACTGAGGGCGATTATATCATGCGCCTGAAAGTGGCTGAAGCTGAAGACATGACCAAGGGCCGTGGCATTCATAAGGTGATCGAAGATCGGATTATTGAAGTGGAAGAGATTTTGGTGGAAAATGGTGCCAAGATTAAATCAATGGAAGCCGCCACTGAATATTCATTGCGTTATGTGCTGACCCATAATGGCGACACGGAAGAAATGGCCGCCCAAATCGAAGAAACCGAAGGCGTTGAAATCCTGTCTATGGGTAACGGGCTGGAGTTAATCAAAGATCTGGGCGATGCCGCAGATGTGGCAGCTTTATACGGTTTGAACAATTTCAACGGCACCCACGGTATCGGTCACACGCGCATGGCAACTGAGTCGGATGTGGATATCCGTTCAGCCCACCCATACTGGGCGTTTCCCTATAATGACGTGAGCGTGGTTCACAACGGGCAGATCACCAACTACTGGCTGATGCGTCGTGCAATGGAACGTAAAGGGCATCGGTTTATGTCTGATTGTGACAGTGAGTTGCTGGCGGTTTATACCGCGCATAATCTGTCAAACGGCATGAAGTTGGAAGACAGCTTGCGTAATTCCATTGAAGAAATCGATGGCGTGTTCACATATCTGGTGGCGACGAAAGATCAGCTGGGCATGGCAAAAGACACCATGGCTGCAAAACCACTGGTTTTGTATGAAAGCGATGATCTGATCGTGATGGCTTCTGAAGAAGTGGCTATCCGGGCGATCCTGCCACAAGAAATTGACACAACTGACCCTTATGACGAGGAGGTACGAGTATGGCAGGCTTAAGCGACACTGACCTAAAAAAGATGACTCAGGAAGAGCGGGTAAAAGCGCTGGGAATGACCACAGAAGAGCTGACGGGCAAATCGCTTTATATCGAATTTGACCCTGACGAAGATGAACGGTTTACCTATCCTTGGGCACCGGAAGTTGATTTCAACAAACGTATTGAAATTGATACGGATGAGTTGGATACCACCGAGGTGAACAATGCAATTCGTGCGCGTATGGCCGAAGGTTATGGCACGATTGTTCTGAAAAACCCACGCGGCAAACATTCGCTTGGGGTGGGTATTCTTAGTAAACTGAACCTGATCATCGAAGGCTCTACTGGTTATTTCGGTGTTGGCCTAATTGATGGGCCGAGCGTGCGCATTACAGGCCGTGTTGGCTGGTCATGTGCTGAAAACATGATGTCAGGCACTGTGATTATTGAAAAGAATGCAGGCTCTACTTTTGGGGCGGCACTGCGCGGTGGCGATTTGGTTTGTCGCGGTTCCGTGGGTTCGCGTACAGGCATTGACATGAAAGGCGGCTCAATCATCGTAGGTGGTGATACTGGCGCATTGTCTGGATTTATGATGCAGCGCGGGCGTATGGTTTTTTGCGGCAATGCGGGTAAAAATCTGGGCGACAGCATGTATGACGGCACAATTTATGTTGGCGGAGATATTCAATCCTGCGGGGTTGATGCAGTTGAAGCAGAACTGACAGATGTCGATAAAGCATGGCTGACGCGCAAGCTGACGCAATACGGATTGATGCCCGACAAAGGCGTTGATCACTTCACCAAGATCGTCGCGGGGAAACAGTTGTGGAACTACGACAACCTGGAACCGCATGAAAAGAAAATTATTCTGTAAAAGTCACCTGAAAGGACCTGAACTATGGCTGATGGCGACATGCCCAAAAAGAAACCGCTGGACCGCGATACAAGCCGTATCGGCGACAGCTTCATTTTTCCACCGCGCGTTATTGACGACATTCACGTAAAGGCCGAACTTGGCCGCTACCGGATGCGCGGGATGTCTTTGTTCAAGAAAATTCCGCATTGGGACGATCTGACATTCCTGCCTGGCACTTTGACCCGTTTTGTGATCGAAGGTTACCGCGAGAAGTGCGAAACCAAAACCATTATCGGCCCGCGTGCAAAACGCCCGCTGGTGTTGGACATTCCGATCTATATCACGGGCATGAGCTTTGGCGCTTTGTCCTATGAAGCCAAAACAGCGCTTGCACGTGGAGCCACAATGGCAGGCACGGCAACCTGTTCCGGCGAAGGCGGGATGATCCCTGATGAGAGGCGTTTCAGCTCGAAATGGTTCTACCAGTGTATTCAATCGCGCTACGGCTTTAACCCGAACCATCTAGTTCTGGCTGACGGGGTAGAGTTCTTTATCGGGCAGGGTTGTAAAGTGGGCCTTGGCGGGCATTTGATGGGTCAAAAAGTGACCGATCAGGTCGCTGAAATGCGCAGCCTGCCTGCGGGTATTGATCAGCGTTCCCCTGCACGTCACCCTGACTGGTTAGGGCCAGATGATCTGGCACTGAAAATCCGCGAAATTCGTGAAGCCACGGATTGGCAAATTCCGATCCAACTGAAACTGGGTGCGGCACGGGTATACGATGACGTGCGCATGGCAGTGAAATGTGACCCTGACAGCATCTATATTGATGGCATGGAAGGTTCCACTGGCGCGGGGCCGCACTTGGCAACCGAAGAAACCGGTGTGCCAGGCATGGCGGGTATTCGCCAGGCGCGCAAAGCCATCGATGATCTCGGCAAAAGTGGCGAAATCAGCTTGGTTTATGCAGGCGGCATTCGTAATGGGGCCGATGTTGCCAAGGCGATAGCACTGGGTGCCGATGCGATTGCTATCGGGCATTCCGCGATGATGGCTTTGAACTGCAACAAGGACATTCCCGAAGCGAATTATCCTGAAGAAGTCGGGGCCGAACCGGGCCATTGCTACCACTGCCACACGGGCCGTTGTCCAGTTGGTGTTGCAACGCAAGATCCGGCACTGCGCGAACGACTTGATCCTGATGAGGCGGCGGAACGGGTTTATAACTTCCTGCACACGCTTACGATTGAAGCCCAGTTGTTTGCACGTGCCTGTGGCAAAACCCACGTTCATTCGCTGGAGCCGGAAGATTTGGCCGCCCTCACAATGGAAGCCTCTGCTATGGCAGGCGTTCCGTTGGCAGGTACCAATTACACCGTTGGCATCAAAGATTATCATCATTTGTAAGGGGCGGTGCGGGTTTGATCCCGCACGCCTTTTAAAAGGAGAAAAATATGGCTGGAACACAATACAGAGGCTCTGAAATCACTGACGTCGATCAGTTTGTGAAAGATGCCAAAGGGCTGGAAAGTGAACGCGAAAAGGAAATTGGGCAGCACATCGGTTATCGTTATGACGTTAATCTTGTGCCTGATTACAAGCGCATCACGCCGTTTCTGACAAAATATATGGAAGTGATGGGATGGGATGATTTGAATTGGCTGGAAGACATTCACATGGGGTATGAAGAAAGCATGCCTGCCGTGTTTGACCGTAATGCCAATGGTTGGGTGCGTATTCCGGACAGCATCAAACTGCCCGACAACCAACAAGACCGCGATATGATTGCGCGTGAATTGCTGGTGAAGTTTCAAATGTCCGATAAACATCCGCTGGCGACTCTTCGAAAAGCGTATATGAAGTTTTAATGGTGGATTTTGTGCATAGGAACATAACATGAGTGTTGCCGCATCAGTCTTGGGTATCAGTACCTCTGATCACCCGCTGCGTCAGCAGTTTATGAAATGGCAATGCCGTGTGCGCCAATTGGCGATGCGTGATAATCATGGGCGGCCTGATGATGCTATATCGCCTGAAGTTTTGATCGCAGGTGATACGACACCGATGGGGCATATCATTACGGTTATGAACAAAGCACCTGCCTATTCGTTGACCGCAGAATTGCAGCATATGGCGCGTAAAACGCACGATCCTGCTCAACGGCGCGAACAGGCATTGCAGTTTTTATCGTCGACCTATTATCAAAAACAACATGAGTTTTCCGACATTTTAACGGCAACCTTTCTGGGCGACTCAAAAGGTGCGGAAAAGCTGCACAAAGCAAAAAACTGCACACTGACCTTTGAAGCTTATGCGCAGAGGTTTGATCTGAAATGCAAAGTTTGGCGGCTGGCGGTACATAACCCACTTTATCAGGCAACTATGGCACATAATCAATTATTCAACCCTGCGATTGCACCGGACACAATCGTTTTGGGGTTTGAACCTGACTGGCAAGCATCCAGCGCGGCGAGAAATTAACACTGAAATTTGGAAGGGCATTCTGTAAAAAGAGTAGTTATCGCCGGGGCGGGGCCGTGCGGCTAAAGGATCTCCGCACATCTGACGATCTTGCAAAGGTGTCAGCTTTGTCTGCACTGCAAAGTTTGACCCAGTGAAGTCTTGTGTTGCGCCAGAATGGCAGCTTTAGGGGTACAGCACTGCAACTATGATACGCTCAACCAAAAGCCCGCTTAGGGCTGTGAGTGGCCATAGGGGTGTGGTTGTGAATTTTTATGAGGGTCAGAAGAAATTTACATATTTGGGCCGATTGCTAATAATTGTGCTGGTTTTACGCTATGTTTTTTGGGGTTTTGAACTTCAAAAGAACAACTCTCGTGCGCACGTATTCATTGGTCGACCGGGCAACAGGCGAAGAAGTTGAAGTGAATAGTTCAATCGTGAACAGTTAACTGGCGCCGAGATCGTTTATATCGAATGGACGATCGAGCAGGTTGGCAAGCCTGTAAACAGGGATTGGTTTGGTCAGAAAGCCTATCAAAGCTTCCTCAACGCCCTGATCTGCGCCAATGCTACATGTCTGGACATCGGTTAATCCACGTACCATCGATGTGGCTTCAGCTTCCAACTTTAACCAGTTTCGGTTGATATTCTCGTCCAATGCGCCTGTTGGGAAGAAATCATACACGGTATCGCAAGCGTTTCCGATAATGTCCTGAACATCTCGATTGTGGGTATGCTCTTGCTGTGCTCAATGTTGGAAATGGCATCGCTGGTGCGGTTGACCTTGGCCCCAAACGTATCTTGTGTGAGTTGGGTTTGCCGAGCTGGCGAATGGCAATAGATCATCGCCATTCCAGTATGAGAAAAAATTACTAACCTATCTAAGGGAAAACCCTTTCAGCTAGGCATGACACATCTTTATTTATGGTCATATAAATCCAACTGCCGTAGTCCAATCTTATCTAATTATTTGCGATTTGGTTGGCCTTCTCTACCAAAACCTCGGCCTGCCTGATAGAGGCATAATCGATCAATCGACCATCCAAAGAAACTGCCCCCTTACCCTCTGTAGCAGCTTGCTGCATTGCTTTCAGGATACGGTTGGCTTTGTCGACTTCCGCGTCAGACGGGCTCATCACCTGATTTGCCAACGCGATTTGGCTGGGGTGAATGGCCCATTTGCCTTCGCAACCCAACACGGCTGCCCGTTTTGCCGCCGCTATATAGCCGTCTGTATCGTTGAAATCACCAAACGGGCCGTCGACCGGGCGCAAGCCGTTTGCACGTGCTGCAACCACCATTCTGGTCAATGCATAATGCCACATATCACCCCAATGAATATCACGTGAACCGTCTGCCGCGGCATCGGTCAAAACCGCATAATCCTGGTTTACGCCGCCGATCACGGTGGTGCGCGCACGGGTACTGGCAGCGTAGTCGGCAACCCCGAAATGCAAGCTTTCATTTCGCTTCGATGCGCTTGCTATTTCGTGTACGTTTTGCATGCCCAAAGCGGTCTCGATTATGTGCTCGAAACCGATGCGTTTTTTCAACCCTTTTGCATCCTCGATTTGGGTCACCAGCATGTCAATTGCATAGACGTCTGCGGCGGTGCCAACTTTGGGGATCATGATCAGATCAAGGCGGCTACCTGCCTGCTCAACCACGTCCACAACATCGCGGTACATGTAGTGTGTATCCAATCCGTTGATCCGGATCGACATGGTTTTGGTTCCCCAATCGATGTCATTCAAGGCCTCAATTATGTTTTTTCGCGCCTGTTCTTTATCGTCTGGTGCTACAGCATCTTCCATGTCGAGAAAGATGATATCTACGTCAGATTGTGCAGCTTTTTCAAATAGTTGAGGTTGACTTCCGGGCACGGCTAATTCGCTTCTGTTCAAGCGTGCTTGGGCTGGTTCGATGGTGTGAAAGCTCATGTTTTTGATCCCTATGATAATCATCTCTTCTTAGGGGTTGCATTGAAAGGGGCGTTTTGGGGATTCTGTCAATGAGGTTTATCTGCGACGTTTACGCGCAGTCATTGCGTGCGCAGTATACTGCCGCCCTCGGGTTCCTTGACTTGATCCAGGCGTCTGGAATAATAAAATGCGATGGCTTGGGCGCGGCTGCGCACTTCCAGTTTCTCGTACAAATTTGACAGGTGAAATTTGACCGTATTGACAGATATTTTGAAGTGTTCGGCCAGCTCTTTATTCGTCATGCCGTTTGCCAATGATTGCAGCATGATTTTTTCGCGTTTTGTCAGCAGGAATAATGGGTCTGCCTGTAGCTCACGGATGTCCATGAACGGGAAAACCATTTTACCTTGCGCCACGGATACGGATGTGGTCATCAACTCTTCAACGGTTTGATCTTTAGCGCAATATCCGGCCGCCCCCGCCATCATGGCACGTCGCGGAACATCGTTGGAGGTATTCTGAGAATAAATCAGAATTTTGGGGGCCGTCGGATGATCCCGTAAAACCTCGATCACTTTTTCGCCGCCCAGTTGCGGCAGACTCCAGCAAACAATTCCCAAATCTACTGGCAGGCGCATCACGGTCGATATGAAGCTTTCTGCATTCACAACTGTCGACACTAATGAGAATCGCGGGTCGGCAGAGAACTTTTCAGACATTGCTGACAGGATCAATGGATTCGGATCGGCCAAAACCACTTCAATGGGATTGCGTAATTTTTCAGACATTCAAATCAGACTCTTCAGTTGCAGATAGCGACGTTACCTACCCATTTTTATGGTATATTTTTGTATACTAACAGTAATCAACCTAAAAGTATAGTATTTTTGCTATCCTTTAGGGCATCCCAATACGGTAGTTATGCATGTTGTGGAAAACCGACAACTTTGCTTTTCTAGCCAAAGAGTGATGTCCAAACCTTTCTGATCAACATATGAGGCCACGACCAATGAACGCAAATACCATTTTTCCCAAACTTGAAATCCCCGATACGCTTGCAGCAGGCCCAGGACCAGGTAACACCGATCAGCGTGTTCTGGACAGTTTTGTAAACGCCGGTATGGCAGACCACATGCAAGGCGATGTCCTGCGCGGTATGATTGAATGCAAATTTATGCTGCGGGACCTGTTCGGCACCCAAAACGTGCATACATTCGGTGTTGGTGGTTCTGGTTTCAGTGGCCTTGATTGCATGTTCAGTGCGGTGATGCCCGGCGACAGTGTTGTGGCGTTCACCAACGGGACGTTTTCCGGCATTGACGTGATGACCCTGCACATGAAGGCATCCACCACCGCAGAACTTGCAGCAAACGCTGCAAGCCCTAAAGCTGCCAGTGTGACTGTGATCACGGTGCCCCACGGCCAGTCCGTAACTGGTGAAATGATTGACGCCGCTTTGGCTGAACACAAACCGAAATGGGCCTTTATGGCACATTGGGAAACAGGATCAGGCCGGATCAACGATATTAGCGGTTTTTCTGACGCTTGTCTGAAACACGGCGCAATGGGTTTGGTGGATGCGGTATCCTCATTAGGTGTGACAGATTTCGCGATCGATGATTATGCTGGTGTCGACGGTTGGGCATCCTGCCCGCAAAAAGGTGTTCTATGCCTGCCGATGACCTATGCTCCGGTATCTTTCAGTGACCGTTATATCGCGTCACTGAAACTAACCGGTTGTTATACATATGTGCATCACCCGATCTTGGAAGCGCGTCATTGGGGCATCATTGATGGCAAGGATGTGGAAAAAGGCACATACCACCGCACCCATTCCGGCTATGCAATCGCTGCATTCCACGAAGCCCTGCGCATTACCTTGGAAGAGGGCTTGGCACAGCGTGCAAAAGACTATGAATTCCACGAACGCGCCTTGAGTGCAGCGGTAACAGCCATGGGGTGTGAAGTGACATCGAACATGACTAGCCTTGTGGTACTAAACCTGCCTGAAAATCTGGCAGGGCGTGAAATGGAACTTGTGCAGGCATGTCGCACCAAAGGGTTTGGCATCTGGCCAACACTGTCATCGCCTGTACAAATACGAGTAGGTATCCTGAACCAGCTGTCACGCACAGCGATCACAGAGATTGTCACACGCTACGCAGAAGCCATGAATGATATGGGGGCTGGTCTGGATATGGCTACAGTCACCAATCAGCTGGACGTGTATTATTCACAACAAATAGCAGCAGAATAGAAAGATAGCACTATGGATATTCACGAATATCAAGCCAAAGAGATACTCAGTAATTTCGGTGTCACGGTTCCTGCTGGTGGGCTGGCTTACAGCCCTGAACAAGCCGCTTATCGCGCCCGTGAAATGGGGGGTGATAAATGGATTGTCAAAGCCCAGATACACGCAGGTGGGCGCGGCAAAGCAGGTGGTGTGAAACTTTGCACCACGGACGAGGAGATTTTGGATGCGGCATCTGAAATGCTGGGTAGTAAAATGGTCACACACCAAACTGGGCCGGAAGGCAAAGGGGTTTATCGCCTTTACGTCGAAGCCGCTGTTCCGATCACACGCGAAATTTATCTAGGCTTTGTGCTGGACCGCACAACCCAGCGTATCATGATAGTGGCCTCGGCCGAGGGCGGTATGGAAATCGAAGATATCTCCGAAAATAAACCCGATAGCATTATTCGTGCCACGATTGACCCCGCAGGTGGCTTGGCTGATTTTCAGGCCCGTGAAATTGCCTTTAAACTGGGTATAGAACCGGCGTCGATCCAGCATATGGTCCGCACCCTGAAGGGCTGTTACCGTGCGTTTCGCGATCTGGATGCAACCATGGTCGAGATCAACCCATTGGTAGTAACAACCGACAACAGGATTATTGCGCTCGACGCTAAAATGACCTTTGATGACAACGCTTTGTTCCGCCGTTCAAACGTGGCCGAACTACGCGACAAAAGCCAGGAAGATCCACGCGAAAGCCATGCGGCTGACCGCGGATTAAGCTATGTCGGTCTGGACGGTAATATTGGTTGTATCGTCAATGGCGCCGGTCTTGCGATGGCGACGATGGACACGATCAAACAAGCCGGTGGCGAACCCGCGAACTTTCTGGATATTGGCGGTGGAGCCACCCCTGATCGTGTGGCCAAGGCTTTTCGCCTGGTGAAATCAGACGCCAAAGTGGAAGCCATTCTGGTCAATATTTTTGCAGGTATCAACCGCTGCGACTGGGTTGCTGAGGGCGTGGTGCTGGCCCTACGTGAAGAACCATTAGATATTCCGATTATTGTGCGCCTGTCGGGTACAAATGTTGAAGAAGGTCAGAAAATCCTTGCCGAAAGTGGCCTGCCGATCATTCGCGCCGCCACGTTGAAAGAAGCGGCTGACCGTACGGTCGCCGCATGGAAAAGCGATCAAACCAGCAACAATACACTGAAAGCAGTCTAATGAGCATATTATTACACAAAGAAACCAAGGTTTTAGTGCAAGGTATCACAGGCCGATCGGCCCAGTTTCACACCAAGGAAATGATCGACTACGGCACCAATGTCGTGGCAGGTGTCACCCCGGGTAAAGGTGGTGCGATCATTGAAGATGTGCCGGTGTTCAATACTGTGAAAGAAGCAGTTGCTGCCACGGGGGCCGAAGCCAGCCTGGTTTTTGTACCGCCACCCTTTGCCGCAGACAGTATTATGGAAGCCGCCGACGCGGGTATTAAATATTGTGTTTGCATCACCGACGGTATTCCAGCACAGGATATGATCCGGGTGAAACGTTATATGAAACGCTACAAAGCTGAAAAGCGCATGGTACTGACTGGCCCTAATTGCGCCGGCACGATCTCACCAGGCAAAAGCTTTCTGGGCATTATGCCGCCCCATATCTACATGAAAGGCCCTGTTGGCATCGTTGGCCGTTCAGGCACGCTTGGCTATGAAGCAGCATCACAGCTTAAGGATCTTGGTATCGGGATTTCAACCTCTGTCGGCATCGGCGGGGATCCGATAAACGGTTCATCTTTCCGCGATATTCTAGAGCTGTTCGAGAACGATCCCGACACCAAAGTGATTGCCTTGATCGGTGAAATCGGCGGGCCGCAAGAGGCAGAAGCGGCTGAGTATATCCGTGGCCACATCACTAAGCCTGTTGTGGCTTACGTGGCAGGGCTGACCGCTCCCAAGGGTCGTACAATGGGCCATGCAGGTGCGATCATTTCGGCCTTTGGTGAAAGTGCCAGCGAAAAGGTTGAAATCCTTTCTGCCGCAGGTGTGACAGTGGCAGAACATCCCTCTACGATTGGTGAAACCATAGCCCGTGTTATGGTATAGGGGCACTTCGGGCTGGATTTTTCCCAGCAATCCAGTCCGAAACACAATATTATCAAGACGATTGACCAGTATTCGAAGTTTCCACTAACTTATGCAGTAGCATATTGCCATGCAGGCATGATTTAGGGTTGGTTGATCTAACCTACAGAAGAAAACCTTCTGATGAGAAATAGAAAGCCTAATCACAATGGCAAAGCAAACCAATACCCCAACCCCGGGAAATCTGCTAGCACAGATTGAAATTCCATTAACAAACGTAAAACAAGATGAGAACTACGGTAACTGGTTAAAACAGTTTCTTTGGGATATTCTATGTAATGTGATTAATCAGCGTGCGCCAAATATTTCGACTTTCATAACTGCCCCCGAAAACGCGCAAACTGAGAATGAGGCGATGAATCGTGACTTTCTACAAGCCACCAATATTTGGTTTCATTTGTTACGTATTGCTGAAGAAAACATAATGGTTCGCGTTCGGCGCAAAGTCGAAACAATTGATGGTCCAGAATCTGTAAAAGGATCGTTTGCTAACACATTTGTTCGTCTTAAAGAGGTTGGTATCGATGCAAAAGATATATCAAACGCTGTATATTCTACAACAATAGCGCCAACAATAACGGCCCACCCTACAGAAGGTAAACGCGAAACAGTCCTTGATATTCATCGTCGTATTTATCGGCACATCGTAAAATTAGAATCCAATCGTTGGACTCCACAAGAACGTACAACTCATGTTCAAAACTTATACAATGAAATCGATCTTTTATGGCTAACAGGTGAACTGCGATTACAAAGACCGACCACAATGGAAGAAGTGAACTGGGCGACGCGCTTTTTTAAAAATGCTATCTTTCCTGCCCTTCCAGATGTTATCAATAAATTTGAACTCGCTTTAAGTAAAGCCACGGAACACCCGCAAAAAATACACCCATCAATCAGGTTCCATTCTTGGGTCGGCGGTGATCGTGATGGCAATCCAAACGTAACTGTTAACGTTACAAAAGATGCTATCAATACGAACAGAAACACCGCAATATGCAATTTACAAACTAAAATAGATGAAGCCATAACGTCCATTTCAATCAGTTTGCATCAGCATGATTTTAAACAAAAATCTCTGGATGAATTAGATGCCATTGTCGCATGTTCAAATATGAAGCGTACAATTGATAGACGGAATGAAGGCGAGATCTTTAGAAAAGCCTTAACTGCTGTTGGATATCGCTTAGAAGCACTTAGCGACCCAAAGAATGGAGCAGAAGCTTACAGTTCATTATCTGAATTCGTAAAAGATATAGATCAAATTGATACCATCTTATCCTCTGTTGCAGAAGACATATCCATTAAGCTTATTCGCCCAATACAGGCACTTGCAGCTGCATTTGGGTTCAGAACAATGACCCTTGATATTCGTCAAAATAGCGACGTGACAACTGCCGTAATTGCAGAAATTTGGACGCACTTAGGATTATCAACCGAAAGCTATGGAACACCAAAATGGTCAAACCGCATAAGGTCTGAATTAAAGAAGGCTAAAACATTCAATCAAAACGCTTATCCCATGTCAGATATGGCACAGGAAACGCTGTCGCTTCTCTCTCTTATAAAAGCCGAAAAGAATGGTCTAGATCCCCTTTGTATTGGCCCCTTCATCCTTTCAATGACACGTTCAACCGATGATTTATTGGGTGTCTTACTTCTTGCCAGATATGCAGGTTTCACTGAAGGTTTACCTGGCGGGGAAACGATCACCCTAAAAGTAGTCCCTCTTTTTGAAACCATTGGCGATCTACGAGCAGCACCAAGCATTTTATCTGAATATTTGAATGAACCTATTGTGCGTCGCTCAGTCAAAGACACAGGAATGTACCAAGAAGTCATGCTTGGATATTCTGACTCAAATAAAGACGGAGGTTTTTTGTGTTCAACTTGGGAAACGAACAAGGCACAAAAAGAAATTGTAAAAGCAACGCGCAAAGTCGGCTTTGATGTCAGCTTTTTTCACGGCCGAGGTGGCTCGGTAAGTCGCGGCGGTGCCCCTACAGGGCGGGCCATAGCAGCACAACCTGCTGATAGTATTAATGGATCATTCAGGATCACAGAACAGGGTGAAGTTGTTTCTGCGAAATTCGCAAACCGTGGTACTGCAATCCACCAAATGGAACTCTTGGCATCTTCCGTATTATTCCACCAAGCCTATTCTAAAAACGAACCAGAATTGAATGCGACGCCAGAATTTGACGAAGCGATGGAGGCTTTATCAGGTGTATCTATGGCTCATTATACAAACTTATTAAACAGCACTGGTTTCATACAATATTTCGAAGAAGCCAGCCCTGTAAAAGAACTGGCCCAGCTTAACATCGGTTCGCGCCCCCAAGCGCGATTTGGGGCTTCAACTTTATCAGATTTGCGCGCAATTCCTTGGGTTTTTGCATGGTCGCAAAATCGCCATATGATTACCGGTTGGTATGGATTTGGCACAGCTCTTGAGGCATTCCGCAAATACCGCGGCGTAGCAGGTGAAAGCATGCTGCAAGATATGTGGGAAAATTCCCGTATCTTTAGACTTATTGTAGATGAAGTTGAAAAATCCATTCATCTTGCTGATATAGAAATCGCAAAGTCTTATTCTGAATTGGTTCAGAATAAGACAACAGGCAAAACCATATTTGAGAAAATCGAGAAAGAATACCATCTTACCCGAAAAACCGTTTTATGGCTCAGCCAGCAATCAGAAACCGCAGAACGCTTTCCGATATTAAAATCACAAAGCTTGCAAAAAAGAGAGCTTTTAAAGCAATCGCATCTTTTACAACTTTCGCTCTTACAAAAGCATAGAAAGCTTGGAACAGATGCAACCGTATCGCCATTATTGCTGCAAACTATGAATTGCGTCGCTACTGGGTTGGGTTGGACCGGTTAATTTGACATTAATTTAAAGGATGCTCAAACTTTATTGTATTCTTCATTTTTTGGTTTGGGTGATGATGTTAGCCTGTCCTTGTGAAATATACCAACCGTCCATTAAATTATGCAATTTCAATTGGTTGGAGTAAGCCATTGGGGAGCGGTTCGGCTCGTGTTTCGTAGGTCAGCGTTTTGCGTGGCCTTTCATTCTACTGCCTAACAAAGCGGCTTAGGTTTGACATGGCTGGCAATAAAAACAATAAAACGAACCAGAGATAAAACTATACCAAACATTCGTGCGCTCAATTTACACGACGACGGATAATATGAAACTATACAACTCACATCATATCTAGATTGGTTTTTGAGATTTCAGTTGATGGGTCTCTTACTTCGCCGATGTTCCAAAACTTGCGACCAGTTGGTGAAATTTGTCTCCCTGAACTGCTACGTGCTTTCTTAGCGTTGTTTCGGCAGTGCGCACGTCACCATTTGACAGTGCTTCCACTATCTTCTCGTGTTCCGACATGGATTGTTCAATCCGCCCACGAAACCGAAGTTGAATGCGGCGAAAAGGTTGCAATCGTTTTTGTAGCCTGAGGGCTTCCTGTTCTAAGAATGCATTACCAGATTGGTTGTAAATAATTTGATGAAAACGTTCATTCTCTAGATAGTATTCATCCGGATCAGCGGTTTCTTTAGCTTTTCGGCATTTTATATTTGCGTCCTTAAGCTTTCCCAAAGCGTCTTCCGAAATACGGTTGGCCGCGAGCTTTCCGCAGAGTGCCTCAAACTCTGACATAACCTCGAACATTTCCAAAAGCTCAATAGGGCCTGGTTGGCGTACAAAAACACCACGGTTAGGTATTTGTTCGACTATTCCTGAAATCGCTAGTTTTTTAAGAGCCTCTCGTAAAGGTGTTCTGGACACACCAAATTTTTCAGCTAATTTAATTTCATCCAGACGCTCTCCGTCTTGGAAAGACCCTGCAAAAACAAGATCCTGAAGCTCATCGGCGATTTGATCTGCGCGGTTTTTTTTCATTCTCAAATCATAACTAGTACTGTAATTTTGTGCAATAGTTAATAAATTGTATACAATTTAATTGACATAAAATGCAATATATACTTAATTGTATAATAGTTTCCAGAATCGCTCTGGATGTTTTTCGTTTTGGGAGGAACCAATGAAAACTAAATTAATGTCCGCAGCAGCGGCACTCGCACTGTTTACAGGAGGAATTTCAGCAAGTGCTGAAGAATTACGTCTGTCTCATCAGTGGTCAAACAAAGATGTGCGCCACAAAGTGGCACAAATGGTTGCTGACGATGTAGCAGCAGCAAATGTCGATTTAGAAATAAAGATTTTCGGCTCAAAATCGCTTTTCAAGCCACGTGAGCAATATAAACCACTTAGCCGTGGTCAACTTGATATGTCCGTACTGCCGCTTAGCTATGCTGGGGGCCAGCAACCTGCTTTCAATCTAACATTGATGCCGGGTTTGGTTAAAAATCATGATCATGCCGCTCGCTTAAGCGCGTCACCCTTTATGGCCGCATTAGAAGAAAAAATGGCAGAAGACGATGTGATGGTTCTTGTGCACGGATACCTTGCTGGTGGTTTTGTTGGTAAAGATAAATGCATCACAAAACCAGATGATGTGAAAGGATTGCAAACACGTGCAGCAGGTAAAGCGTTTGAACAAATGTTGGCAGGTGCCGGTGCATCCATTGCATCGATGGCATCGTCCGAGATTTACAATGCAATGCAGACTGGTGTTTTGAATGCGGCTAACACGTCTTCATCTTCTTTCGTTTCATATCGTATTTATGAGCAAGTGAAATGTTACACCCCAGCTGGTGATGTTGCTCTTTGGTTCATGTATCAGCCATTGCTGATGAACAAAGCAAAGTTTGATAGTCTAAATGATGCACAACAAGCCGCATTGAAGGCTGCGTCAGCTAAAGCACAAGCATTTTACCTAGAAGAAGCTAAGAAGCAAGACGCGGCTTCTGTTGATGTCTTCAAAACTGCAGGTGTTGAAATTGCAACCATGACGCCCGAAGATTTTGCCGCATGGCAGGCAGTCGCTAAAAAAACATCCTTTGCGAAGTTTGTTGCAGATGTTCCCGACGGGCAAAAATTACTCGATTTGGCTTTAGCTGTAGAGTAATCTTAGGGGCGGCAAAAAACTGTCTTGCTGCCCTTACTACCTAATAAAAGGAATTACTCATGGCGAGTTCCAGCTCAGTTGTGGCTGCAAAAGTAGGAAACAATGGTTTTCTGCGTGTGGTGGCGGCTATTTCAACTTTTGCAGGTTGGTGTTCAGCAGCAATGATCCTCTCTGCGGTTTTCATAACCTGCCAGATGATTTTCGTTCGATTTGTTTTGAATGCATCTACTGTATGGCAAACCGAATTGGTAATTTACCTTATGATAACTGCCACTCTGACTGGATTGCCGTATGTTCAACATATGAGGGGGCATGTTAACGTTGATTTAATCCCGTTAATGTTAGGCAGTCGAGCGCGGTTTTATCTAAGTATCTTGACGCTGAGTATGTCCATAACGATTGTCGCAATCATGCTCTACTATGGTTATGATTACTGGCACATAGCCTGGGCAAAAGGCTGGACATCTGACACTATTTGGGCTGTGCGCCTTTGGATACCATATCTGGCGCTTCCCGTTGGATTTGCTCTTCTTCTACTACAACTTATTGCTGATTTGATTGCGGTGATCTTGAAAATAGATCCACCTTTCGGTCTGGAGGAAATTTAATGGATCCGCTTATTCTAGGTGCATTTGTAGCGATTTCTACTATTGTTGTTCTCTTTTCTGGTGTTTCCGTTGCCATCGGATTGCTGATTGTCTCAGCTGGTTTTCTGATTGCTTTTGACGGTGTGCGGTCATTGGAACTTATGCCCGAGATTCTGTTTGGTAAGTTGGATAGCTTTGCATTGTTATCCATCCCTATGTTTATAATTATGGGATCTTCTATTGCATCTACACGTGCAGGTGCGGACCTCTATGAAGCTTTAGAACGTTGGTTAACCCGCATTCCGGGCGGATTGGTTATTTCCAATCTGGGCGCGTGTGCTTTGTTTGCAGCCATGTCAGGGTCAAGCCCTGCAACTTGTGCAGCGATCGGTAAGATGGGTATACCTGAAATGCGTAAGCGTGGTTATCCAGATGGGGTGGCAGCAGGATCAATTGCCGCTGGCGGTACTCTTGGAATACTTATCCCCCCATCGGTTACGATGATCGTTTATGGTATCGCGACAGAAACTTCCATAGGGCGTCTTTTTCTAGCGGGTGTATTCCCCGGGCTTCTGTTGGTCAGCTTATTTATGGCATGGTCTTTGTATTCCACTTGGAAATACGGTGATACCAAACTGTTGGCCTCACGCAGCTATAGTTGGCGGGAAAAGTTTGAAATTTTGCCACGGGTTATACCATTTCTTTTGATTATATTGGGTGTGCTTTATGCCATGTACGGTGGCATAGCTACGCCTTCTGAAACCGCCGCTGTTGGTGCTTTATTGTGCCTTCTGATTGCGATGGTCATCTACAAATTATGGCACCCAAGATTACTATGGCAGGTGCTACGTGATAGCACCAAAGAAAGCGTAATGATCTTGTTTATCATCGCGGCCGCTGGCGTATTCTCTTACATGTTGTCCAGTTTATATATCACTCAGTCTATTGCGGAATGGATTGGAACCCTTGATGTGAATCGATGGGTGCTGATGATCGCCATAAACATCTTTTTGTTGATCGCAGGATTCTTTTTACCCCCAGTTGCGGTGATCCTGATGGCGGCACCGATTTTGTTGCCCATTATAACCATAGCTGGTTTTGATCCCATCTGGTTTGCGGTTGTTCTGACAATCAATATGGAGATTGGTCTAATATCTCCACCCGTTGGTCTAAACCTCTATGTTATCAACGGTATCGCGCCCGATATCCCATTGAAGACCATTCTGACAGGTTCACTGCCTTTTGTTGCCTGTATGGTCTTGGCAATCTTCTTGTTATGCCTATTCCCAGGCCTTGCAACATCGTTGCCAGATGCTGTTATGGGAGTGGGGTTTTGAGTAAATTCGCAAACATCCTTACGGCTGTTTTTGAACGGCCGCAGATATGGGCATCAACCAAAGATCAGGATGAACGCAACATCTTTGAACTGATTGATACCTTACTTGGTAGCAGTGGTGAGGTTTCTGGTACAACACTTGCCCGTAAAATTCTGGATCGTTACTACAACATGAGTGATGCGCAGAAAAAAAGCTTTTTCCAATATCTATCAACTGAGTTAGATGTTGATCCGGGAGCCATCCGCAGAACTATATTGGATTATGAAAAAAAGAAAACCAAAGCAAGTTATCGCGCCTTTATGGAAGCCGCCGAGCCTAGGCGCCAAGAACTTGTTCGAAGCTTAAATCAGGTCCCTGCTGCAACAGGCCGATTAGTCGCGATGCGTAAAGATCTTTTGAAGTTTCTAAATAATGATCAAAAACTTGCGGCCGTTGATCTTGATTTTCGCCATCTGTTTGCGTCTTGGTTCAATCGTGGATTCCTTGTCTTAAGGCCGATCAGTTGGAAAAGTCCCGCAGATGTATTGCAGAAAATAATTCAATACGAAGCCGTGCATGAGATCACCAGTTGGACAGATTTACGTAGCCGTTTGGAACCTAACGATCGACGTTGTTTTGCCTTTTTTCATCCCGCGATGCCGGACGAGCCACTCATATTCGTTGAAGTTGCTTTGACACAAGGTGTGCCAAACTCTATTCAGACCGTGTTAAGCGAAAAACGAGATGTGGTTGATCCAACCCAAGCTGACACAGCAGTCTTTTATTCAATTTCCAATTGTCAATCAGGGCTTGCAGGTATTTCGTTTGGGAACTCGCTGATTAAGCAAGTTGTTGCTGATCTGTCCAGTGAACTGACAAATCTAAAGACGTTCGTCACACTGTCTCCAATTCCTGGCTTTGGCAAATGGCTGAAAGATACTGACCGTATAGAAACGGATTACAATCCAGATGATATTCAAAGATTAGCCGCGTACTACCTTTTAAGTGCAAAACGAACCGATGGATGGCCATCCGACCCTGTGGCGCGTTTTCATCTTGGTAATGGTGCTTCGGTGCATGCGGTTCACGAGAACGCGGACATCTCGGATAAAGGCAAGAAACAATCCTTGGGCGCAATGGTGAACTATCTCTACGATTTGTCTCTTATTTCAATCAATCACGAAGGCTTTGCCTCGGAAAAGAAAATCGCGTGCTCTGCTGAATCTGCCGCTCTGAGCAAAGCAGCGATCAAAGCTAAACTTTAAGGAAAGAACGATGACCAATCCTCTGTACGATACGCTTTTTGGAAAATATGCGGATGCCAAAACACCTTTTATAAAAACGACAGATGGCAAGGTGATCACCCATGGAGGTTTAGTGGCTATGGCTGCAAAATTGGCAAACGCACTAACAAATCTCGGATTGACGAAAGGAGATCGGGTTGCTGTGCAGGTTGAAAAATCTGTCGAATCCATTTGCGTCTATGCGGCCTGTGCACAGGCTGGGTTGGTTTTCTTACCTCTGAATACAGCTTACACAGCAAACGAAGTGAGTTATTTTGTGGAAGACAGCGGGGCGAAAGTTTTTGTGTGCGATAGCCGTAAAGAAGAAGCCCTTAAACCAATCGCCCAAAAGGCTAGCGCAAAGTTGGAAACGTTGAACGAAGACGGATCAGGCTCATTAACTGAATTAGCCAAAATGCAGGAAAATACGTTCCAAACCGTTGAAACAAGCAGTGATGACTTGGCTGCATTCCTTTATACATCAGGTACTACCGGTAGATCCAAAGGCGCGATGCTTACCCAAAACAATTTGTTATCCAACGCAATTACGTTGGCGGAATACTGGCAGTTTACTGATAAAGATGTCCTGTTGCATGCGTTGCCGATCTTCCATACGCATGGCCTGTTTGTTGCAATCAATGTGGCACTGGTGTCTGGGGCATCCATGCTTATGATGCCTAAATTCGAAGGAAAGACAGTTCTAGATAACATTCCTAATGCGACGGCCTTGATGGGGGTTCCTACGTTTTATACGCGGCTGCTGTCGGAACCTAGTTTTGATAAAGAACTGGTTAAGACTATGCGCCTGTTCATTTCCGGCAGCGCGCCACTTTTGGCCGAAACACATGTTGAATTTGAACAGCGCACTGGTCATCGGATTTTGGAGCGCTATGGAATGACCGAAACCAATATGAATACGTCAAACCCATACACAGGAGACCGCAGGGCGGGAACAGTTGGCCATCCGTTACCCGGCATAGAGTTAAAGATTACGGACCCAGAAACAGGCGGCGAACTAGAGGTTGACGAAATTGGAATGCTGGAGGTGCGCGGCCCTAATGTTTTCAAAGGGTATTGGAACATGCCGGGAAAAACCAAAGAAGAACTGCGCGATAATGGTTTCTTTATAACTGGTGATTTGGGGATGATTGATAAAGATGGATATGTTCAAATAATCGGACGGGATAAAGATTTGATCATTTCAGGTGGTTTCAACATTTACCCAAAAGAGATTGAATTACTTTTGGATGACCAAATGGGGGTCTTTGAAAGTGCAGTCATCGGAGTACAACATCCTGATTTTGGCGAAACGCCACTTGGTATTTTAGTGCGTAAACCATCTCAGGAACCAGACACATCCAAGATCGAGAAAGCGATTGCTGAAGTACTGGCGCGGTTCAAACACCCCCGTAAGCTGATTGTCGTAGATGAGTTGCCGCGAAATACCATGGGTAAGGTGCAAAAGAACCTGCTTCGCGAAGAATACAAGAATATGTTCCTTGTTTGAGATAGCTCAAGTGAAAATTGTCTCAAGGACTAAGGGCCGTATGCTCACTTTCGGGAAAGCTGGCCGCGCCAGGTGATCTTCGTAGGCACGACCAACGAAAGCTTCTACCTCAAGGACACCACTGGTACATGTTGGGATCCACGGTACTTCATCGAATGCTATGGATAAAAAATAGACAACATCGTATCATGTGGTGACAGCTTAAAAATTGCACCCCATATGGCGTCTACATTAATTCCTTTGGCCAGTTAAGCTGCGCAAGGTACGAATAAGTGTGTTAGCACATTCGGGAATTTCACGCTCTGGCGTGCAGGAATACCCCAAAAGCAACCCATTTAAATCCCTACGTTCCTGACAATAACGTGAAAGCGCATAGCTACTGATGCCAGCTTTGTCCAATATACTTTCAGCTTGCTGATCACATATTCCAGTTGGAAGATGTGCAATTATTCTAAGTCCACTTTCAGTAGCTATAGGCTCTATTAGCCTCTTGGCATTTTTATCCAATTCATTTAGCAAAACTTCCCGCCTCCGGGAATACGCACTGCGCATTTGTCGAATATGGCTTGCCAGATAGCCACCTTGAATGAACTCACATAAAACCGCTTGCGACCAAGTATTGGGGCCGCGGTCTATGAGACCATTCGCTGTTTCAAACGGCTCAATAAACTCTGGCGGAACAATCATGATGCCAAGACGCAATGAGGGAAATAAAATATTACTAAGGCTCCAAGTATAAATTACACGGCTATGTTGATCCAGACTTGCCATTGCTGGAATAGCTCGATTTAAGAAGCGGAATTCACTATCTTCATCATCCTCGATAATCCATGCCACGTTTTGATTAGCCCAAGTCAGCCAATCCAATCTTCGTGCAATCGGCATTGTTACGCCCATGGGATACTGGCAGGATGGGGTCATATAGGCTAGTTTTGCTGCCATGTTTTTGACATTAAGTTTGTTTGCATCAATCCCAGCATGATCTACAGGAATTGGACACAGGATTGCCCCTTGCGATCTGAATGCTTGTTGCACAATAGGGCTTGCGGGGTCTTCGATCAGCACTTTATCCCCTAAATCGGATAATAGCGTGGTAATCAGATGTAATGATCTTTGTGTTCCAGTGGTAACAATGACTTGTAGTGGATCACACCTAATCCCTCGATAATTGAATACATACTCCGCCACAGCCTCACGCAAAGGAATATATCCGCCAGGATCGCCATAATGCATTAAATCCTGGCGTTTAGAATTACGAACTTTATTTTCCAAGCGGCTCCAGATTTTATGTGGAAACAAATCAAGTGCCGGTACGTTGGGTGTGAATGCGCGGGGTTTGGTCGGATGTAATTCAGATGAAGAAATACCTGAAAGAATGGTTTTCCCACGTTTTGAAATTGAATTTGATAAATATTCTTCAACTTTGGGTTTTTCTATTTTCAATGAACTAGCAATTGTTTTGGGTGCTTGTACATTCATGTCAACAAAAGTACCTGTGCCGACCCTGCTAACTAAGTATCCCTCTGCAACAAGCTGCTCAAAGGCAGTAACGACAGTACTACGCGAAACATCTAATTCGCGCATCATAACCCTTGTTGCAGGAAGTCGCTGACCAGCTTTCAACTCGCCCACCAAAACCATTTTACGCAACTGTTGGACAATTTGCATATATAATGGGCTGTCGCCATCATGATGCAATTTAATAAATGGTAGCGGTGCGCCGTGACCTGTTCTCTTAGCCATAATTACTCCGAATCAAATACTCAGTGGTATGGTCAATGTAGTATTAATGGATATAGACAGCATATCCATTTAAATTATAGATTTTTGCTAAGGCTGCATTAACATGATTCACAAAGTGCGTAGATTGGGCACTAGGTGCAAACTGTGCTATAAAAAAACGAATAAAAATATATATCAGGGAGAATAAAAAGTGACCAAATTAAATCTACATCTACCAAAAATTGACGAACTTTCAGGGGCGGACCGTGAAGCGGTCAAAACAAGACTAAGTCGTGGTGCTACGCGCCGTGATGTTATGGGATGGCTTATTGCTGGTGTTGCGACGATTGCCGCTGCTGGTTCCATCGTGACTTCAGCCACAACTGCAATGGCTGCAACTCCGAAAAAAGGCGGCCGGATTTCTTTTGCAGCCGACCTTCATGGTCCATCAGATACGCTTGATCCAGGGTTGAACACATCAACAATCGACTACACGCGTGGTCGTTCGCACTACAACGGTTTGGTTCAGTTCAATGAAGATATGTCTGTACGTCCAGAACTAGCGGAAGAATTTTCTGCAAATAGTGACAATACCGAATGGACTTTCAAGCTGCGCAAGGGCGTGAAATTCCATGACGGCAGGGCATTTACGGCAGATGATGTTATCTATTCAATGGGTCGCCACTACGGTGATATATCTACATCCACGGCGAAAACGCTTGTGGCAGATGTTACTGAATGGGTGAAAGTTGACAACCATACTGTAAAAGCTGTGATGGTAGGGCCAAATGGTGATTTACCGAAAATTCTGGGCACACCACAGTTTAAAATCATCAAAGATGGCACCACTGATTTTCAAAATCCAGTCGGTACAGGGCCGTATACGCTAAAAGAATTCAACCCAGGCGTACGATCCTTACATACACGCAACGAAGACTATTGGCGTGAAGGTGCGAATGCGGATGAGATTGAGATCTTTGCGATCACAGATAAAGTGGCCCGTACAAGTGCGGTGATTGCTGGTGATATTGACTTAATGATGTCTCTTGATCCGAAAGCTATCCCGCAAATTGAAGCCGCACCAGGCGTAGGTATTTGGTCTGTTGCATCGGGCGCATATAGCGGCATTTGCATCATGTCTAATTCAGCACCTGGCAATAATCCTGATTTTGTCTTAGCGATGAAATATATCCAACGTCGTGAAAAAATATTACGTTCCATCCTGAAAGGACATGGGACAGTCGGCAATGACAATCCGATCAATGCGGCATACGGCGCAGATTTCTGTAATGAACTGCCAATCCGTGATCATGATTTGGACAAAGCAAAGTTCCACCTGCAAAAATCTGGCGTGACCGAGGCAACAATCCAGGTAGCGGAAGTGCAACCAGGAATAACGGATACTGTTCTTCTGATGCAGCGCGAAGCACAGAAAATCGGTCTGAATCTGAACATCAACAAAGTACCGAATGACGGTTACTGGGGTTCTGTTTGGATGAAAACACCAATGAACGTGACCTCGTGGAACATGCGCCCGACAGCAAATATGATGATGAACCTGGCATTTGCACCTACTGCGCCGTGGAATGACACGCTGTGGTCGAATGAGCGTATGGGGCAACTGTTGGTCGAGTCGCGTGCAGTTACAGATGCGACACTACGCCATGAAATGTATTGTGAAATGCAAACGCTTATCAGCAACGAAAGCGGCATGATCATTCCGGCACATGTTAACTTCATAGATGCGATATCTGACAAAATCGAAGGCATCAGTCGTATGCCTCTGGGTAACCTTGGTGGATATGAATGGCCAGAGTTTGCTTGGCGCAATGATGTGTAGAAAAGTATTCTTGCGGGCGGCGTAATTACTCCCTGTAATTCAAAACGTCCAATAATACTTTACTCCCGATGAAAAGCGCTGGTTGAAAGATACCAGCGCTTTTTATTTTGTATTCAAAGTTGGAATTAAATGAAAATAGTCACATACAATATACGCTACGCTCTGGGAATGGATGGTGTATATAATTATGATCGTATTGCCGATGCTGTTCGCGAAGCCGATATCATTGGGCTGCAAGAGGTAGAACGCTTTTGGCGGCGTAGTGATATGGTCGATCAAGTTGAAATCATTGCGAAGAAGCTAAAGGGTTTTTACTGGTCTTATTGCCCAGCCTATGACATGGACGCCAGTGTTCGCAATGAAGATGGCAATGTCTTAAACAGACGCCGGCAATTTGGTACGATGTTGCTTTCACGTTGGCCCATTATCTCGTCCCGGGCAATCATTTTACCAAAAATAGCCACCACACAGAACCTTAATATGGATACGGGCGCACTTGAATGTGTGATTGATGTGCCATCAGGGGCAGTTCGAGCGTATTCCCTTCATCTTTCGGCGGTTTCTTTACGAGAACGCCTTATGCAAATAGATCATTTACTGGAACTGCATCGAAATGCACAGCATCGCGGTGGAACATGGACTGGAACCGGGCCTCTCGATGACCCCAGCGAATATGAAAACTTCCTTAACATGGATTGGTCAAATGGCGCAAATCCTCCACCTATGCCAGCTAAGACTATAATGATGGGTGATTTCAACTCGCTTCCAGATGGCGCAGAATATAACAGATTTGTAGGTGAAATAGACCCACCGACCCAGTTACGTATGCCCCATTCGGATAGCTTTGTAGACAGTTGGGCTGTTGCTAAAGAACAAATTGGCGAGGGCGCGATGACTTGGTGGCCTGACCCACCAGACCGCGCCCCAGGCTATCCAGTGCGTCTGGATTATTGTTTTCTAAGTTCGGATTACTCCTCAAAGGTTAAACGGGCCTGGGTGGACCAAAAAGCCAGCGGATCAGATCATAAACCCTATTGGGTTGAACTCATGAATTAATCTTCCAGCTGATCGTGGTCGTATTTGACCACGAAACAACTAAAATCCTTACGATAGAAAATGGATTTGGATATGGAATATTTAGAAAAACGCCGAGATCTTGCCGCGGCACTGCGCTGGTCTGCCAGTTTAAATATGCGTGTTGCGCCAATCACGAATGACCGTTCTTGGGAAGCTACGACGCCGGATTAATATATGCAGCAAAAGGCAGCTATGGGCCGGAAGTCGATGTTGCATTCCAACGGCAGCTTTTTTGTTCCCCATTGCTGACGTTAACGGCGACATTATCGTCAAAAGAGCACCGAGGTCGGCTTAAGGTATCAATCAGGCGGACACTAGCCCGAAAGCCATTTTTATGATGAACCGTGCACAGGGAATCAGCGCATTTTTCGAATTTTCAGCTTATCTTGTTTTGCTTTATTCTTGGTCGATTCCTCAGAACGCATGAGTGCTTTGGCAATAGCCTTTAAGCTCATCCCCTTTGTCACCAGCATATGCAGCTTTTGAATTTCCTCATTTGTCCAGGCTTGGCGGTGGCGCTCGTAACGTTCGGTCATTGGTTTTTCTACCTTATCATTATGTCGGAGCGATCATAAAGCATGGTCGTGCTGATGGCGCCAGTACAATGGCAATAACGATTGAGGAAGGACCTGTCGATAGAACAGGTGCTGAAGGAAAAATCCGCTCAATTTATTTACGTGATCCTGACGCGAACCTAATCGAGGTATCCAACTACTATGAATGGCGGCTTTGAGGAAGCCACACCGCATCTGTGACTAGCCCAATGAACGGTAAGTTAGGGCCGTGAACTGTCATCGGAATGTGATTACGAATGACTGTTTTCATCGATGGAGAATTTCGCCAATCCCAGCTACACCAATAATTGTGCCCAAATCTCGTCCATGTTTTTTTGGAGTTTTCGAACTTCAAAAGGGCTATCACCATGTGCATTTATTCATTGGTCGACCGGGCCACGGGCGAAGAGGTTGAAGCGGATAAAACAAAAGTGGAACGTTTAACCGGTATCGAAATCACCTACATCAACTGGTCTATCGAACAGGATGGAAAGTACGAATACGGTAATTGGATAATCACCCGAATAAATCGCCGTCACCATCGTCACCGGCAATCAGGCTTTGATTATGATTGGGTTTTGGTGAAGACTGTCAAAAACCACTAATCTCTCTGTACATGAGGAATCCCAATGCCATATTATTTTGACGCAGTAGAGGAACCCAAAACGGGAAGCCAGGGTTGGGGCGAAATCGAAGAGATTTGGCAAACTATTAAAAATGACCTGTTGGGTGTGATTTTTGAGAACAAGCAGGAAGCAATAGTTGATAAGTTTAGGCCGCACAAAGACAAGAATGACTACCGATTTTTTAACTGGAGTTTAATAAGATTTCGCTGTTAAATTTTTAGATCAATATCTGCTTAGAGCCCAAACTACTGGATACTTGTGCAAGCATATTTCGACGTTATGGGTATCGTTGCGCGCTATTTTAATGGCTTGTCGGTAATGCTCAATTGGTGCACCATGCCAACAACGGCATTCTATTTGGGGCATGTCGGCAAGCACTAGGAGAACCAGTATGACCGTAGAAGCGCTTACCACATTTTTTGGCTGGATTGCTGTGATCAACATAGCCTACTTAGCTATTGCGACTTTGGTTATGATGGGAATGCAATCCTGGGTGATTAGCGTTCATCAGCGTATGTTTGGAATAGATGAAAAAGATCTGAAATTGGCCTATTACACTTGGTTGGGGAATTACAAAATTATGACGGTGGTTTTCGCTATTGGCCCCTATATCGCTCTTAAGTTGATGTGATGACTCAGGCGCGACGGGCGACTCTTGCGCTAGTATTTGCCTCGTGGAACAGACTTATCAGTACATTCCCAAGCCAAACTCAGTGCTATTGCTGAGTGGCTACACTATTGCGCTGAAACCGTAGCTAGCCAGCGGTAGCTTTGCCCGCAGAGCGGACATCGGCCTCGCAATCATCCCGCCCTATCATTCCTAGCCGCATAGCTTTATGGGAGGTGGTATCTTAAGGAGAATGAATGATGGGAGCTTCACCGAGCGTACTTGAACTGGTTGCGGCGGCTCAGGCCAATGCAAAGACGTCCGAAGATCGCGTTTCAAAAATTCTGAAACTTATGGGCGGGCAGAACGGGTCCGACGCCCAAGTTGAAGAACTTCGCGCAGCAACCGTTGCGCTTGAATTGACGGCGGTTGATATCTTCTCTCTATTCGAAGCGCGGATGCAGCACCACTTTAAACGGGGCCCGTTTTCACGCAAATTGACATCATTACTGTTGGCATCGCGTCAAAATGACCTCGCCGATAGATTCCACCAATATTATCTAGCTATCAACGTGCTAAAGCATGGAAAAGGCGCGAGTTATCGGGAGTTGCTCAATGCCCCAAACTCTCTTTTTGTTGTGAAATCAACCGAAGACATCATCGCCGATGAAGCGCACCCACCTGCAGGCTTGATAGACGTCAGTGTACCGGGCTTTTTTGATGGGCTGACCACGGCTATTCTTGAGGCTTACCATTTCCTTGAAAACAGATAGGTTTCTTAACTCTATTCACCAGATTGAATGCGCGATGCATGGCTAACGCGAATGTCAGCTTCGTGCCCTTAGTACAGTTTTCTGCGCACCGGCGAATGTCGGCTTTGGCTGTTTTTAATCGCATACTGTCATTTACGCCAAAAGCTTTGATGTATAATCGGATCTGACTTAACAAATTCAAAAGCGGTTTCAGGTGCCAGGCATTTCTCAGAATCACAGACCCCATTTTATCATTGGACTATCATTCGTTGCGCTTGCTCTCACCTTTTCTGCGCGTGCCGCCCTTGGGTTGGTGATGCCTGTGCTGGAGCAGGAACTGGGTTGGACCCGCAGCTTCACGTCAGGTGCAGCGGCTGTGGCATTGCTGGTAATGGCTGGCATTGCCCCTTTCGCGGGACGACTAGTCGATAAGCAGGGCGCACGCGCCATTCTCTTGATCGGATTGGCGGCCCTCGCAGCAGGGTGCTTTCTGATTGCCGGAACATCCAATCCGATTGCCTTTTTTCTTGCGTTTAGCGGGATCGCGGCGGTTGGGTTTGGACTGGTTGCGACACATGTCGTCTCCACGGCAGTTGAGCAGGAGGTGACTAAGAACAAAGGGCTTGCGACAGGCATCGCGACTTCCGGTTCCACTGGCGGTCAGTTTGTGTTTGTCCCACTTCTAGCATTGCTTATCAGTGCATATGACTGGCGCATGGCGTTCGTAGCCCTTGGGCTTGGGACTCTCGTCATAATGGCCTGCATCCACAGATGGTTTCCGAAACATACGCAAACAGCACTTGCAGGACCAGACGCCAACATTTCCAAAACTGGCCTTTGGCAGGATCTGAACAGAATCCTGAAACTGCCAACGTTTCAAATTTTGTTCTGGAGTTACTTCATTTGTGGCTACACGACCTCAGGAGTAATAGAGACACATTTTCTACCCTATGCATCGTTCTGCGGTTTTGGCCCGATACCGTCTGCTACAGCCTATGGGCTTTTATCGGCCATCAACCTAGTCGGGATGATCCTCGCCGGTTGGCTGACGGATCGGATGAACCGGCCTCTTCTACTAGGCGGCATATACCTCATACGCGGGTTGACCTTCATCATCCTGCTAAACGTTGGAGCCAGCTTTGAAACACTTCTGTTCTTTTCGATCCTCTTTGGCCTGGTTGATTATTCAACCGTGCCGGTAACGGCCAGTCTGGTGGCCAGTCATATCGGCAAAGGCGTTATGGGATTGGCGTTTGGTCTAATCTCGGCTGGCCATCAAATAGGCGCGGCTATTGGTGCCTATTCCGGTGGGGTACTTTACGATCTTTATGCCCAATATGATTGGGTCTGGTGGTCATCCGTATGGCTTGCCGTTTTCGCTGGTATCTTGGTATTCTTACTGAAAGACAAGCCGACTGCTGTACCAGTTTGAACAGTGTTGCTGCGGTTTTTTGGACGACTGTAGCTCGACATGAATTCTTTCAGGAAATGACAAGGATATTTGCAGCAGGCGTTTTGGTTTTGGTGTGGTAAATCGAATAGCCCAAATCTGCCGTCACCAAACTAACCATTGCTGCGGTGCAACTTTCCCAAAGCCAACCTTAGCGCCTTTGGACAAATGCGTGGCGCGTTTGTGAAAGGATCGTATTCCTAACTACGCCGCACAAAAAACAAGGTGCATTATCTTCTAGCGACTCTACATCAAATTGGTTATCTTAATTTCATTTAATGCAGAGGTACTATTTTTGTCGGATAGTTTGAGGATAATTCGTGTGTTCATCGGCTCACCCGGTGGTTTGGATGACGAGCGACGAGCTGCTCATGAAGTAATTGAAAGCGTAAATAGAAGTCACTCGGAACGCTGGGGTTGCCTTTTCAAGCTATTAGGATGGGAAAACGCCGTTCCGGGCTTTGTGCGACCTCAAACCAAGATTAATGAAGATCTAGATAGATGCGACTACTTCATTGGTGTCTTATGGGACAAATGGGGGTCTAGGCCAAGCACCGATCCTTCTGGTTATACCTCTGGATTTGAAGAGGAGTACGAAAGATCCAAGGAGCGAATAGAAAATGGCCGTATGAAAGATATGGCAGTCTATTTCAAAGAGGTCGAGGTTCCAACCGGAATGGAGCCGGGAGAGGAAATCAAAAAAGTTCTTGATTTTCGACAGAAGTGCATCGATGAAAAGGAAATATTTTTCAAACCCTTCACTGATGTTCAGACTTTTAAAGATGTGGTTCGTGAGAAGTTAGAAGAATTAGGTTGGCGCGAAACAAAAAATATTTTGCAAGAAAATAGTCAGGTCGGGCAATCGGATAAGACGCCAATCAACCAATCTCGCTCAAACGAAACGCAATCTCAAGATGGATGGCTGATCGATAAAAAAGCCCAGGAATTTCTGACCGAGATAACTCAACGGCCCTCAGCTTTGGAATGCACGAGTGCCCAAGAGATAGCTCGTTTTCGACTGATTGCTACTACCCTTTCAAGGTTTGGAAATGACGATGCTTATCTCGAAACTCATGATGCAAATTTAATTTTCCAACACCATAGAAAGGCGCCTCTTTCTGGGCAGGAAATCCAAGCACTTATCGATTGTGGTGTCATTGCTTTTAATCATCAAAATGTGCCGCTATGGAACTGGATTGCAAAGGGAGAACTTGGAGAAAACCCGTTCTATCACCTAAGAATATTGGCAACTGTTGGAAGTGTTAGCGAACAAAAGAATGCCATCCGTATTTTGGAATTGCTACAGCAACCGATCCCAACCCATGATGGTGCCTTTAACAAAAATGGAGTTCTAACCTCTTGGTTTAAAGAGGATACCGAGAATCAAGTCTTTGATGCGGCTATTTCCTTCCTTACGTCAAACGGTGAGTTCAGCGACATTTCTCACATTGAAGAGGCATCTTTGGATTGCTCGCCGCAACGCAGGAACAAGGTTGAAGGCGCAATTGTTGGTGTCCTTTCGCGAACAAATATTGATGCAGCCCTGAAACGGGCGTGCGAAAACGAAGTCAACATTATTGAAAGCAGGGTGGTCGAGAAACTTTTCAATAGTCCACAATCGATTGCAACAGACACTCTTTCCTTGTG
Organism: Amylibacter sp.; assembly: GCA_965261565.1. Classification (GTDB taxonomy): domain Bacteria; phylum Pseudomonadota; class Alphaproteobacteria; order Rhodobacterales; family Rhodobacteraceae; genus Amylibacter. The sequence continues at coordinate 3,200,203 of OZ253460.1, read as the reverse complement.
CCTTTCAGCCAAACCTGACGACGTTCGCCTCCGTTCTGCTCAGATACTGTCGGCACGTAGCGAAATCTCTGTGGACGTGGCCAGTACTTTGTTGACTGACAATAACCATGAAATCCGTCTGGTCGCGGCGGAGATCTTGAAAAAACTGGACCACCCGCTTGATGATGAGATTCTAAAGACTGTTTTGACAGCTAAAAAGCAAACTTTCGGTTTCGGCTTGCTGAGCGGCAAGGAAACCGACACTACATTTTTCGACCGTTATCAAACAAACAGGCTTTTTGAACTCAGTATAGGTGAGTTGAGAAAGAAGGTTGAAGATGCAGGTATTTTTATGGATCAGGAGCTGTCAGTTCTTTACTCGAAGTTCAAAGCGGCAACGCAAGCAGAGATGAGGGAAAATCTCTCTGATGGTTTCCAAGCCCGTTTCGCAGTAAAAATAGAATTGGCCAAATCACAACTTGGGGCAAACGACAAGGTAATCGCAAAAAGTGAAGAACTGGGGTCGTTTATTCGACCGATGCTTTGTAGCAACACTCTTGCCGCACTCTGCGAGCTTAAGAAATATTCAGACTTGGCTCTGGTCAGACGTACAGTCGATCAATATAAAATCGATGCTAGTGAAGCTGTTTTGAGCTATTTGGCCCGCTTTGGCGACTGGCAAGATATTGAACGTATCAAAAAGTTAGGGGGCCACCCGAGCGATCGTAGTGTTTTACTTAGCATCAACAGAACACAACTTCCTTTACAAAAAGCCGATGCAATATTCGCGTTGGGCAAGCAAAGAATTGCTGACCTGTTGGATCTTGATATGGATATCACCGTTAGAAATTTTTTGCTTAAAAGGCTTCCGAACAAGGTCTTTAAAGATTTGAGCAATGATATTATTCTGCGTGAGCTGGAACAAAAAGAAGAAGAAACTCGGATCATTTTTGCCCTTCGATGTGTTCAGTCACTTACTAAATCGCGCATCACGTCACTGTTAAACCAGTATGCCGATGATAATGGGCATCGTTTTTATAACAGCGTTCATTGGCTTGACTTGGGAGCTTCCATGCCAAGTCGGATTGCAAAAACAGTAGCAGTACGAGAGCTGGAAAGCCGTGGTTAATTAACAATTTGGTCGGGCGCCTCAACGTCCAGTTTATGGATCAAACCGTCTACCATGCGCCTGTAGTAAAGGTCAGTAATCTAACCTTTGCTACTACTAATCATTGATGCCAACCATTATTCTGCCTAACAAACTGACCTTAGAGGTCCCTTAACTCCGCATTCAAAGCAACCCACGCGCACGCCGCAGCCAGTGAGACCACCCCGTTACCGGCCGCAGCGGATCGGTCCACCCCACAGGCCAGCCCATCATCCAGTCGGTGAAGGCAGGGTTTAAGGTCAGGGCGTTCTTTGAGTGCTTTTCGCCATTCAGCAATACTGTCCGATTTGGGTGCGAAGAACGGAATGTTGTACCCTTCCAGCCCACGGCCGCCAGCACGTCCCAAAGCAGTGTCCAGGATAGGGCTTGGTTCTTCAATCCGATCTGGGTGCCCGTTTGGTTCTGATCCGTCTTGTACGCTATCCCCAGTGGACTGATCAGCATACAGGCCCGATTGCCGCTCGATTTGACTGTCGGCGTGGCCCAGAATGAAGACCCGCTCACGGGTGTGACTTGCGCCAACTTCCGCCGCTGATACGACGCGCGCTGCAACCCGGTAGCCCATTGCCTGAAGGTCGTCGGTGACGTCTTGCAGGCCAAGGGACAGATGCCCGGGGACATTTTCAAAGAAGACGCGCTGGGGTTGGATTTCGCCAACGATCCGCGCAACTTCAGGCCAAAGGTGGCGGGGATCATCTTTGCCTTTGCGGTTTCCCGACAAGGTAAATGGCTGACAGGGATAACCGGCAGTAACGAGATGAACGCGGCCGCGCCACGGTCGGCCGTCAAAGGTTCGCAGATCGTCCCAGATAGGAGCCTGAGCCAAGGACGCGTCCGCCATCCGTGCCACGAGAGCGGCCGCAGCGTAACCGTTGCGTTCGACATAACACACAGTTCGATAGTTGGGTTCCACGATATGCAATCCGAGATCCAATCCGCCGACACCGGCGCAAAGACTAATTCCGCGAATTTCTTCAAGTTCGTTTGGGGGACAAAGAGCCACACTGATTTTCCTTTTCATCGCGATCTTGTCGCTTAGATAAAGGGCTCTTGGTGGGCCTCAGTTGATTGAATGATTTGCATCTGGTGCATTTGATAGAAACCGCACCTTGCAGTGCGTCCTCTTCCATTTTGAATAACAGCCTGTCACAGCCATGGCAACGAATTTCGACTTGCGGCATCGTATAGAATCACTTCATGAATGCCACTCCTACGCGTAGGAAGGGAGCGGCTATAATCTAAGTTTAGTCGGCGGGGTTGTTGTCAAAAATAACCCCCGTGTTAAGGGCTGTTGAAGCAGCCTTTAGCCTCCCGTATTAACGGGTATTTTTAAATATGCGTCGCTTATGCCACGCAAACCATCCACCTAATCGCACCCCAGCCCACATGCACCACGCCCAGAATTTGGGAATGGTCAGAACCTGCAAAGCCTCATAGTAGATGGCATCAGCATGGCGGCGTGTTCCAAGGCGTGTCACATCCGAATAAAGCCAGTCGTGCAATGCGGCCGCTTGGAGGTAAATCGGATGAGCACGGGGAAACAGCCATAGGAAAACCACCGGCACGGAATGACCATTAAAGACAAAACCCTTTGGCACCGTGATCAGTTCTTTAGGGTTCTCTTCGCAACCAACGGCATAGGTGAAGCCCTTTTGAATAACCCATTTTTGTGACACCCATGCGGGCGGCTTCCACGATAGTGGCCGATCTTTGCAAGGCACGGCCGCAACTACAATCGGATCAGTGAAACTGCTCATGCCGCATTGTCCCGTTCTGCATCGAACCTTGTAGTCAGGGTGTTTTGCAGACGGTGTTCTACACGCGTGATTGACCACTCACCCGTCAGTTCCGATTTGACGCCATCAAGTTCAGCAATGCCTTCGGCAAAAAGGTCACCCCAGAACCCGCCCAGTGAAGCACTGAGCGTACTGCTGGCGCGTTTTGAACGGCTTAAAGCACCCTTTGCTGCACGGGTCGCTTCATCGGCTGTGGCATAGCGGTGGCGCAGTTTCAAGGTCGGCTCACCACTGCCTTCTTTGATCTTGTGGACGGCGGCTGTTCCCAATTCAGACCATTCAGCAATGGCCGTTTTATACTTGCCGCGCCCGGACACTTTCCATGACCACGACTTAAGGTCTTGGCGCGCCAGTTTGATAATCGGAATATCATCGCCTGCGGCCGTCTTGCCCTTGCCGCGTTCAACAAAAACCAAAGTATTGCCACTTGGTTTTGCCGTGGCGTCCAGTTCTTTTGCCAGCCGTGTTAGCAGGTTCAGATCACTTTCAGAGGTTTGCGCCAGGTACTTGTATAAATGCCCCTTCAGGTTTTCGCTTACGGCCACATCCAAATCATGTTCGCCTGCAATCTTTGAAACAATATCGCCCAATGTGACATCATCCCAGTTGCGGGTTTTTGGTGATTTTATTGCCTTGAGCATGTCAGCGGCTTTGGCCGTGATGGTCATTTTGTCGACGGGGCCGGAACCGCTTATATCATCCACAGTATACTTGCCCATTGAGATCAGCTCCGTCTCTTTGAAGCCAAGCCAAATCTCTAATTCGGCACCGGCTTCAGGCAGTTCGATGCGGTAGTCACGATCATCGATAACCAATGTCGCCGTGTCGGATTTCATACCCGCTTCATCAACGATTGAAATGCTTATTAAACGGTCTTTAATGAGGGCGGTTATATCCTTGCCATCGGCGACAACTTTAAAATCAACCTGCACTGGATTTACTCCAAAGCCGAATGGGTTGTTTGACGCTCTGAGTGCTGATCTCGGGCAAAATCACAATCGTACCCATCGGCAAGATTGGCCCCAAGGCGGCAAGCCCGGGGTTTGCGTCATAGACCTTTTCAAGCATATCTTCATTGCCGTAGTAATTCTTGCAAATGGCATCGATCATGTCGCCTTGTTTGGCGCGGTATTGGTTCACAAGAAATCCTCCCCATAAGCTTTAAGCTTAATCGAGAAATCAATCTGGCGCGGTGCGCCATCCGCCATGAACAGGGTCTTGGTTTCATCGACACTTACGATCACCCAACGGCGAAACGGGTAGCCCATTCCATCGGTCAGCATCATTGGTATGCCAAGCCCTGCCTGAAGGCGCATCAGATCGATCTGGCGCAAGCCACCTTTGAAATGCGGATAAATAACCCCTTCCAATGTAATCTCTTGGGTATCGGGGCCAAGATATTGCAAGGCAGGACTGCGCCCTGTTCTGTTGACCTTGTGCCAGCGATAGGAAGCTGTCCGTGATAACTTTTGATGAGCACCCCCCGTTATGCCAAAACGAAACGTGCCCAAGGCCATCATAACCATGCTGATTACACTCATCAGAAACCACCCCCATCATGCAAATCACCTGACGTGTCCATCAATGCTTCAAGCTGGCGCTTAACTTCCATAGCCACTTCTTCCACATCCATGCCCGGTGCCGCATGGATCACAATCTGGCCTATGTCGATTTTCTTGCTGGATTGCGGTGCGAATGCGGATGCTGATATGGCAGGACGCTGATCAACTGTTCTGGCTATTTCTGCCTGACTGGGTGCGGCAATAGCTGTTGTAGCCATGGCACTGGCGGCCATCGCAGCCTTAACCGAACGTGATGACAGGATTGAACCTGAAACGCCCGGCACAAACAACTCTGCGGCCCGCTCACCCACCCAATAAGGCTGACCTGCGCGTACCGGCCCGCCGCTATCGCGCTTGGGCTGAGATGCATCCTGATCAGATCCGTTTGCAACCCAATTCCATGCTGATTTCATCCAGTCCGGCATAATGCCCGAAAGCTTGGCTTTAATTGCTGACACCATTGTTACGACCAGCGATCCCGCACCATCCCAAAGCCCCTGGATCATGTCTTTGCCTGTTTGAACAAGATCAATGTCAACAAACGAGGTTAAAATGTAATCAACAAGGGCTGTGATCCCCTCATGCATAAGAATGAAAGGATTAAATTCTGCGAGAAGCTTCAGCACACCGTTCAGCAAACCCTGATCAAAGGCGGCGCGCACATCTTCAATTTTAGTTTTGAAGAATTCGACAATCGCACCCCAGTTATCATAAATGACATAAGCAAGTGCCAAGACGGCTGCAACCAACAGGCTGATCGGGTTTGCCATCACTGCCAATCCGATCGCACGTATTCCCATAAGCAACATTTTGATGGGGCCCCGCGCAACCCATGAGAGAATACGGCCGAGCACACCAAAAGCGCGAACGCCGCCACCCATAACAACTGGTAGGTAAGACACAAACTTAATCATATGCAAAATGGGTGTGAGTGCTGAGAACAAAGCCCAACGCAAAGCCAAAGAACCGATCTTGAATGCCAGTAATCCTGCCGTAGCTCTTGCCAGCATTCCAATCAATTCCGGGTTCGCGGCCGCCCAGTCGGACATGGCTTTTATGATCGGCTGAATGACTGCCAAAAGGTTGTTGAGTTCAGGTAAAACAATCGATCCCGCCGTTACCGCAAGGGCCGTGAGAAAGCTTTTGGTGACAATCAATGAATTGGCTGTGGTTGCCGCTTGTTTTTCATATTCCCTCAGCATTGCCCCCGCAAAGCCGGTCTCGTCCGCTACCAAACCAAAGCCTTCCCGAAGCAGATCGATATTGCGCAACAGTGGCATGATAGCACCCTTGGCCTCTTCACCGAACAACTGACCAATGGCGGCACTTTTCGTGTGTTCCGGAAGCTTTGCCAATGCCTCAACAACTGACATGATCCCGCCTTTGGCGTCGACCTGCATCAATTTGGCCAACTCGACTGCATCAATGCCCAAATCGCGCATCACCGCGCGTTGCTTTTTGGTCATCGCTTCGCCCTTGGTCAAAGCGTTTGTGAAGTTTTTCAAACCTGTTGCAGCCACTTCCTGAGACGCACCACCCGACAGAATTGCCGCCGCCAGTGCGGCCACCTCGGTTTCGGCAAGACCTGCCGACATTGCTACCGCCCCTTGTCTGCGAATGATGTCAACGATTGCTGGTGCTTTGGCATTCATATTATTGGAAAGATGGTTGATCGCATCGCCAAGGCTAAGAGCCTCTTCTTGGGTCAAGCCCAAAGCTTTGCGCCACTGTGCCATCGCTTCACCCGATGCCTCGGCTGAGATATCAAAGGCCACCCCCATCTTGGCGGCATCTTCAGCGAACTTGAGTAATTGCCTGCGCTCTTCATCATCTGGCAAGGCACTGTCAACAACACCAGCCTGACCCGCGGCTTCGATAATTTCCGCAATGCCTTCGGCGGCCATGGGAATGCGGCCATCCGTTGTAAGGGCCAGAATGTCATCGCCCAGTAGCTTCAACCCATCGGGCTTATCAAAATCAATGACCTTGGACACACTGGCCATTGCGCTTTCAAACTGTACAGCGGGTTTAAGGGCTTGGAAAAGTGCAAACCCAAGCCCTGCGGTTTCCAGTATTTCACCACGTAGCGCACTGCGTCTGGCATTGTTGGCCGCTAACTGTTGGTTTGACCAGTCAACGCCTTTACGACCCGCGGCTTCAGACGCAATGCCGAACTTTTTAAGGGTAGACAAGGCAGGCTTTGCAGGTCCGGTGAGCTGGTCAACGAACTTCAGGATCATTGCAATGTTTAGATCACCGGTGGCCATTGAGTTTTAGCTTTCCTGTTGTTCTGACCTTACGCGGGCGCGCTCATGCCAGCGGGCCAATTCTTCAAGCGACATGCTATCCATTTCATTAAGCCGAATATGTAAAACGGTGGAAATGTCGGCCATCGCTTCTTCAACATCATTGGGCAGCTTTATTCTGGGATCATTTCCAGAACTTGCCCTTCCAGTTGCTTCGGCTTCACGAAAAAAAGCAGAGTTTTACTCACCAAATCCGTGAAATCGGTTGGATCTAAAGCTGCAATCTGTTGGGCTGATAAATGCGGTTGTGTGATGCGCGGCAACAATTCCAAATGAGAGTTCACATCCATCTGCAAAATATCAACCAGTTTCAGGCCGCGAAGTTCGCCGGTATTCGGTTTACGAAGCGTAATTTCAGATACATCCTTGCCGTCGATTTTAACAGGTTTGGACAGGGTTACAGCGTTAAGTTTGGTCACTTTAGACATGGGTTAAATCCTGTTTTAAGATGGGTTAAATTGATTTCATGGCGCATTAAGCCCTGTATTGGGTTGGGCTTAATGCAGAGACTTAAAAGCCCATTGCCTGACGAATTTCAGTCAGTTGATCGACGCCATTGATCACGCGCTTGTAGGCTTCAACATCAATCTCGATCAGCACTTCTCCGTTTTTCTCCAAACGGAAATAGTCAGCTTCAAGCATCAATGTTACCGGCACGTCAGAGCCGGGCTTTAAATCAGCGAACTTAGTTGAACTCCACAACCCGCCAAGGGTTGCAATAAAGCCGTCAGCACTAAAATCTTGCTGCCCCTTCGCGGCTGGACGCAAAACCAGACGTTTGCGTGTGCCTATCAGCGTGATCAACTCTTCAGTCCATTCGGCTGAAGTGATCTCGGCCTGCATGGCTTCCATGCCCATATCTTGCGGGGCTGGGGCATCCATGCCACCTGCGCGGTGGTTGGCGATCAAAAGTTTCAATTCAGGCAACTTAGCTTCGAGAATTTTGCCAGCATAGCCGACACCATCAACAAAGCCGACAAAGTCTCTTATTGTACGTGGGTACATGGTGATATTCCTTTCTAATTAAGCTGCGTTGCTTACGCTTTGGATCAGCTCGTCATAATATTTGCCCTCGCGGTGTGCGCGGAAAATCAAATGCTCAAGCGGTGCAGGCGGTTCAAAGTCAAAGTCGATGTAAAGCTTGCCGGCCTTCAAAGTGGCCTCGGTGTTCAACTCAGGATCAATCCATGTGTTGAAACCCAAAAGCGCACCTTGGTTGACCATCCCTTGACCAAAGGCTTGCACACCATCGCGAATATCCAAGAACAACTGTGCTGACATCGGGCGATCCATGGCCCAAAGATGCGCGCGTTCAATGCTTTCATAGATGATGTCTGCGGTGCGGCGCACTGACAGGAAGGCCCATTGTGCATCCGGGCTGGTGCCGCGATTACCCCAAAGACGAAAACCGTCACGTCGCACGATTGTTGCAACTTCGGCCTCGTTCATGCGGTTGGCCTCGGTTTCTGTTGAAGACAGGTGGAACCCAACAGGGCGCGCCGTGCCTGAAATGCTATTGATTACCTGATTGGACGGTGACCACCAAAAGCCTTTTTCAATGTCGCGCTTGGCGATCAGGCCTGCAATGTAGGCAGATGCCGGCCGCGTTTGATAATCCGCCGTATCAATGTCAAAAACCGTCACTGCGGGGTCAATAATGAACAACCGATCAGAACCCCAGTTTAGCCGATCAGCTTTGGCATCTGTTTCATTGGTGTTTGGACCGTCCGCGATAACCACGGCGCGAATGCGTTCGGCAACAGAAATCAGCCCCGTAGTTACAGGGTTTGCAGGGTCACCCGGTGTTGTCGAAGTAAAGCCTGGCACTGCCAGAATGCGCGGGGTCAAATCCAACATGCTTTGTGCGTTCAATAACCCCCATAGGCCAGAACCTTGCGTTGCATCACCGACAATATTTGCCAGCGTAGTTGCCGCATCCACGCCTTCATCAACACGGATCATGACAGCAACATTCGCGCCCTGGGCGTAAATGGCTTCATACGCATCTTTCAACGTACCTGTATTGCCCAATAGGGCAGCTTTACGCGGGCCTTCTATAAGCAATGGCGTGTTGATCGGGAAAAGGGCGACATCTGCATCAGGCGCCGTGCCGACAATGCCGATCACTGAGCTTTTGACGGTGCGAATTGGTCGAATGCCATCATCGATTTGGATGACTTCGACCCCATGTAGAAACTGTTCAGGCATTGGAGCCTCCTTTGGTTATGGTTTCAAGTTGATTGATTGCGTGGAAGTTCATTGTCTAAACCCCAGCTGGCCAATGGGCAGCAGACGCATAATCAGCCGGCAGTGTGCCTTTCAAAACACGCGCCGCCTTGGTGTGTGCGTCCACATGGGCCAAAGCGGTCATGCCGAATGCAAGCATCTCGTCCGGTGACATTGGAATGATGGTATTGTCAGCCGAGACCCAGCTAAACTCCGAACCATCCGCTGCCCAATTTGCCGATGCCGGATCAGCACCTAGGCCTTTCGCAATGATAGCACCTGTAGCCGCACCACTGATTTTGCGCAGAGAGACATCGTCGGCCTGGAACACATGGCCATCAAACGTAAAGCCTGCATCTATGCGGCGGTCACGTTCTGAATTGATCATACCGCTTGTAATTTCGACAGGTGGGTCGGTCAGGTTTGTACCATCCCAGTGTTGACCAAAAACAGCATCCCCTTCCTCTACATCAGAAATACCAGAGTACTTGTTGTTAAATTCTTCTAGCGTATGAACGTCACGCCAAACCTGCGTAACCACTCCATCGGAATATTTAAAAATAGGCATAGTTCCCTCTCCTGCTTACCAAAATTGCGCGATTGTAAAAATGTTTGGTAGTGTATCAGCCGCACCACCTTTGCGGCCATCGCCGCCACCTGCCGCATTTGTTGTTACAGACGTATGCCTGATCTCAACAACAGTTGGGCCTGCAAATGTTTCTGATCCTATGATTTTCGAGATGGTGGTTGCGTACAAACTCGAATGCGCATTACCTTGTATACCAATATCCAGACCCACGCCGTTTGTGACATCCCAAAGCTGCGTTTTATAGTTGTTGATACCAAAAGCGGGTACATCTATGCACCAAGACCGCTTACCTGCCGGAAGCGTGACCTGATTTCCTGACAACGACGATCCTGAAAGCGTGTTTTCAACTGTGCTATTCAGATGCCGAACATTCCAAATGCCTGCTGTGATTGTTTGCCCGTTAACATTATTTGCTTTCTCGTCACGAACAATGAGCGTGTTGTGTAAGTTGGTCTGCAATACAAATTCGGATGCATGTTTTCCATCCAGCATATCCGCATTCAGATTGGTGAGAAGGCCAAGTGCAACCAGCTTCGCCAAAATATCTGCGGCTGTATAGGTCGATGCATTCAACTTTGTGCCAATCAATGCAGTCATAGTAGCGGCAAAGTTCGGGTCATCACCAAGAGCTGCCGCCAACTCGTTCAATGTGTCCAGCGTACCGGGGGACGCCGCAACCAAATTGGCAATGGCTGTTGCAAGTTCGGCAGCGATATAGACTTTGGTTGATTGCTGTGAGGCTGGCTTGGTCGGACTGTTAGTTGCAAAGGTATCTTCGTCTAATACATTCGCCGCTGGTAAAGCCGCGTCAGCCTTTGCCCCCTGTGCCGCTGTGGCAAAAGCTGTGGCTTCATTACCATCCAGCTTATCTGCATCAAGGCCAGAGCCTACGCCATCAACGGAAAGTAAAAGTGCCAGAATGGCCGCACCCGTGAAGGTGTTGGCATTCAACTTTGTGCCAATTAATGCAGTCATCGTTGTTGCAAAATTCGGATCATCGCCAAGGGCAGCGGCCAGCTCGTTAAGCGTGTCCAAAGTGGCAGGCGATGTATTCACGACCGCACTAATCGCCGCATCAATGTCGGCCTGCGTTGCAAAGTTCAGCCCGCCAAGGCTGACCTGCAAGGCCTCAACTGCGGTTTTCAAAAAGAGTGTGCGCAAAGTCAGTGCCTTGCGGCCGGCATTCAATGGACCTGTAACTTCCGCCGCTTCAAGCGTATCACCAAGCAAGCGATCACTGGTCAGGATCGCTGGCACTTGTGGAACCCAGTTTGCGTAATCGGCGGGGATTTCCGGGATGTTATCGGGCATTATATTATTACTCCTGCGGTATAGGTTCCATCGGCATAAATCACGCCATTGGCGCGATATGCGGCCAGTTCAAAAGTAAGCTCTTTCAGGTGGCAGTGAACCGGGGCTGTACGTTCCAGCAAACGGCGCACATGAGGGGCTTCGTCTACGGCAATCGGATTTTCCAAAATAACGCGATACTCAGCCCAGTGATCTTCCAAGCCTGCAAATTCAGCCCCATCTGCAAACAAAATGCCATCCGCATGAAATCGTTGTGGGCCTTCAGTGATTGTGGCCGTTCCATATCCACCCGCGCGCAATGCTTCTTTAACGGCCGTTAAAGTGCCTTTCATGCGTTGGATGTTTACAGACTGGCGGATCACCTCACGTTTGGTCTCACCATCCCAATCATCATCCCATTCATCGACGGAAAACGCCCAAGCCAACCAGATCAATAAATGCTCGGGGCATGTGTCGGGGTTCATCAAAGTGGGGATTGCAGACAAGTCCGGGCGAGTTTTGGCAATGGCCAACTCAAAAGCCAGTTCAATAGGTGTGCTGGTTGGTGGCAGAATAGACTGATCAAACATCGACGCCTCCCAAAGTTACCAACATATCTGTTTCAATATTGCAGTAAGCGGCTTGGGTACCCGTGATGATCACGTCATTGGCAGGGCTGATCAGATTAACATTATGAACAGCACCATCCACATGCAAAGCCGCATGAATGCCTGAGATCGTAATATCGTGACCAAGCCTATGGTGATCATCTAAATACTGCACCAAAGCGTCTTTTGCCGCGGTTAAAACTGCCGATGCACCAGGACCTTCGTAAACCGTGATCACCGCCTCTATGGTCAGTGGAATGATCTCTGCTGATTGAACAGTCACATTCGCACAAAGCGGGCGTACACCATCAAAAACCCCTGTAATATCATCAAGCAAGGCCTGACTGGCCAAACCCGTATTGTCGTGGGTTAGAATTGTGACAATCGTATCACCTGGATTAGTGCTGTAAGCATCGACATCTTTCACTTGTGGCGAAGCTGATAACCCCCAGAAAACATATGATGCGCGTGATCCGGCGGTGGTGTGGCCTTCCAATGAAAGCTGCATACGTGTTCTGAATTCTTCATCACCTTCAAGGATTTTCGGCAATGGTGGCGAAACCGTATCATCCGCCTCTTGCACCACAAGACGCTCGACAGCCCAGTAGGCGGCGAGATTATCAAGGTTCGTGCCTGTGGACAGTGCCGGCATAACTGCCTTGGCACCATCATTGAATTCTGAGCGATCCAACGCCCGGTGATAAGCCATATCCTGCAAAAGTTTTGTTGACGGTTCGCTTTCAAGTGCCAGGAATGTTGCCAACTCCGGTGCAACACCGATTGCATATACTTTCATCTCTTCAAGCAACACTTCAAAGCCAACGATCTTGATAACTTCAGGATGCGGTAGTTTTGATAGATCAATCGCGGTGAACCTGCTCATACGGTCACCTCAATATTCGCGATGTTGCCGGTTTGGGTTTCAGCGTCTTTATATGTCAGCTCAATCTCAGCAAAACCTGCGGATGAGCGTAAAACCTGAACCCGTTCAACAACAATGCGCGGTTCCCATAGGTTCAGGGCTTCAGCCGTGGCCTGATAAACATCAATCAAGGTGAAAGCATTGATCGGCTGATCAATAAGATCAGGCAAATTAGACCCATAGTCACGGCGCATCACACGCGTGCCTTTGGGAGTGCTCAGGATATCGGCAATGGATTGCATCAAATGTGCATCCCCGCTGATCGCCCGACCCGTATGCCTGTTAATGCCCATCATTTTTTGCGGGGCTTGCGTTTGGCGGTTTCAGATTTTTCTTTGGTCGTAATGCCAGTAGATTTGACAAGTGGGTCATCCAGTGAGCCAACCAGCTTTACCTCTGGGCCATCGTCTGTTGCCAACGTGACATTTTCATACTGAGCTTGGCGGGCGGTCAGTGATACTGGGTCACCGGCTTTTCGATATTTACCTGCCACCCAGCCGTTTGCATTCACAATATAGGTTTTTACGTCATTCATGGTTTGGTTCTCCCGTGCTTGCCCCGCCTGGCTGAATGCCAGGGTGCGTATGATGAACAAGGCTGACGCCGTCTGCCGTTACATCGGCCGAGGTTTCAAAATTGCCTGTCGATGTGGTTGTTCCTTCAACAAGAACGTTCCCGCCGACTTTCAGGTTTTCAGTGATTTCCAGATTGCCATCGATGATCATCTTGCCACCTTGCAGATTGATCATCGGAACATCGGGGTCTGCACTTGGCGCATTGCCTGCAAAAAGAGACGCAATAATCACGGCCTGCGCCATATCACCTGAAGGTGCGGCAACCAGCACCTGTTCGCCAACACTGGGCATCCACCAAAATTGAATGACACCCGCGCGCAAAGCGTTCACCTGAATTAACGGTGTGGTCAGATCGCCAATTTTCACCTTGGCCGATGAACTGCCCGGGTTAATTGCAACAACACGGCCGACAGAAATAATATTGGCAATGCGGCGGTCCGCTTCAGAGGCTTCAAAACCCATTAGCCTTGCTCCCCGATTTGTTCGTAGTCGTCAGTGTTTTCCGTGCCGATGTCTGGGGATTGGCCCACATAAAGCTCAAGTGTGATCGGCTCTGTTATTTCGGGCGCGTAAAATGAGACTGGCTGTGTCCAAGTGACCACCCAAAGTGATGCACCAACGTTTCGCGACTTCACTGACACCAAGCTTTGCATTGCAACATCACGCGCATTGCCGTGTTGATCATTACCCCAGTCATTTTCTGCAACTAGTGGCAGTAACACTTGGCAGATATTTGCAGCGGCAATATCCCGATCCAGACCCTTGCTGTTTTTGGTCACAACAAATGCAGCCATTGAAAGCATGAATTCATGGGCCCCACCTGAAAAGTTCCGACCTTGCTTTGCACCAAGGTTTGAAACCAGAACAGCCGGTGCTTTGATGCCTGCCTTTTTCAACTCTTCAAGGTTGAACCGCCCAGCCTTGGGTTGGCATTCCTTCAGGTCTGGTAAAATAACCTTAATCTGATCACAGATCAGTTGTGGCAGGTTGGAAAGTAGGTTCGGATCGACAGTCATTGCAACAAATCTCCCAAACGCCCAATGACGAGATCATTTATGTCAAGCTCGTCTCGCCCTGACATGCCGAGATATGGACGCCCCGGATCGGCGTAGCCAAGCTCTTCACCACCAAAGTGACGGCGTGCTGCATAAACAAGATTTGAACCAATGATTGCGTCATCACCTGTTGAATAGCTTTGCACACTTTCCAAAAGGTTGTTTTCACCCACCAACAAAGAATGTTGCGCACCGCGCGTGGCGGCATACTCATCTGACCATTCAGGCCACGGTGTGCCGTCTGGGGCTGTTTTTTCTTCACCAATGCGCCGCTTGGTAGAACTTTCCAGAATACCACCGGCATCATCGACCAGCTCAGCCACTTCAAAAGCGGTCAAAGCCTGCATTTTGGCGATAGCCTGATCCAGCCCGACCGGAGTTAGGGATATTGTTGCACCTGACATGGCTTAGAACCCCTGCGTTTTGGGACGGGTGAACAGTTTTTCGGGACCGGTTTGCACAATAGGCTGCGCTGCAACAAACTGCGGATCGGCATCAGCGTTGCCATCGGCAACAGGCGTTGGCAATGTGGCTTTACCGTCTGCGATCCGCACCAGGTGCTTGATTACGTCTTCGTACCGTTTGCGCAGTTCTTCAGTCAGAACGTCGCGGGTCTGGGCCAGACGATAAACGGCAATATCAACGCAATGCTGCGTCAGAACATTCGAAGGCTCGGAAAAAGGAACTGCAAACCGCACACCCAGATAACTGTCGATCTCATCCGAAGCGGACGCCAGCGCACGGTCTACCGCGGCTGCATCAACCACGCCATCACCATCCCGGTCGGCCACATAAAGCGCGTCTTCGGAATATATTGTAACGATGTCAGCTTGTGTAGCGTAGGCCATGCTGTTCTTTCATAATAGGTCCGGGGCTTTCCCATCGGGCTAGACTGTCGTTGCCCCGGAAAACGGCAACTTCATCGCCCTGGTATTGTTAAGCTTCAGGTGCCGTGAAACCTTCGTCGGCCAGTATGGCCCATGCTTCATCCAGCACATCAGTGGTAATGGCGGCCTTATCCTCGTCCAAAAGTACGCGCAGTGCCCCGATCTTAGGTTTTCCATTTTTGCCGAAATCCTCATGCGTCAAGGTTTTGACAGCCTCGGCAACACGCGTGACCAGTTCGGCATCATTGGAAGGTGCAACCACTTCGGCCTTGCCTTCAGACAATTTCAGCATCGGCTCGTTCTTCAGGGTTTCCCACTGTTTTTCAGTGAAGGCATCCTGTGAGTGGGATTTTCCCTCAAAGTTGTGAAACACCCCGCACCGCCAAAAGCCATTTTTCTGGGTTGATCTGATATGTATAAACATCGTTTTAAACCTCGTTTAAAGTTATGGTAGCGGGGGCAAGATTTGAACTTGCGACCTTCGGATTATGAGACCGACGAGCTGACCTCTGCTCTACCCCGCACTAATCTGATTAAGCGGCCAACCAAGGCGTATCGAGAACGTCGACGGCCTCATAGTTGGCATTGGATGCGCCACCTTCGCCCAACATCACCTTGACAGTTTTATTGGCAGCCGAGCGCAGCTTCGGCCCGACAACAAGAAGGGAAGGTTTGATGCCCAGTGGACGGCCGTTGCTATCCAGCAAGGAACGCATCTGTTCAATCGCCGCATCCAGGTTGTCACCGTTCAATGTGGCGTTTGACGCATAAGCCATTTGCCACAAACCAAATCCAACATTGCACCGGGCATCAGCACCATAGATGAACTTCTTGCTCATAAAAACCGTGTCGGATGTATTGGGATCGGTTTTTGCAACAAACTGCGCCTTCTTGCGCTCTTGATAAATGAGTGGTTTCAATGGGCGCGAAACGTCAAGCAAATACCAATATGGATTTCCAACCGCACCGCTGGTGTCGATATTCGATGCCACGGCTGCATTGCCATCCTTGTCAAATGATGGGTGATCCGTGTCGAAGAAATACTGACCGTCATAACAAAGCTCAGTTGCACCGCTGCCAAGCAGGCCAAATGTCAGATCGTCGGGTTGTTGCGCTGCACTGACACCCATTTCCTGCATCAATGGATTATAGACGCCCAGATTGTCGTCTTCGATGTCATTGCGATCCACATCTACGGTCGCCTCAAAATCCATGTTCACGATTGAATAACCATGTGCGGCCATATTCTTGATGACACGGTCACCAACCCATTCGCGCATTTTGGGGAATTTACCAAGCCAACCGTAAGTTTCCGACTTTGAGGTCGACGTGATGACGGTTGCCACCTTGATGAAATCGCTTTCGGGGCGCGTGGCTGTAAACGCATCTTGAAAGTTCTTCTTAAAGCCGACCTGAAGGGCGGCAACGGATGCTGCTGTTACAATCATTGGGGTTACTCCTCGTTCTTCGCGGTTGCAAATTCTTCTTCAGTCATGCCCAACTGCTTGCACACGGCGACTTCTTCATCGCTAAGCTGGGTTTTGTTTTTAGCGGGGTCTTTTTTGTCGAGATCGGACTTGCCGGCGATTTCAGGGGAAGCCCCAACCATCGTTTGAAAGCGTTTCAACCCGCCGTCCTGTTTACAGGCAGCGATATGATAATCACGGGATGCAGGCGCAACCTTGCCGCCTTCAATCGCGGCATCAACTGCCGTATTGATTGCGACCTCTTCAGTCTCTTTTTTCGCTTTCTCGAATGTAGAAATGCGGTTCAGGGCCAAATCGTGATCGGCCTTTGGCACGAACTTACCCGGATCAGGGATCGCGGCATTGTTCAATGCGGTTGCATGATCCGATTGCATGGTGTTGATCGCGGCAAGTACATCGGTTTCCGATGCGTTATCCTTAAGACCAAGTGCCTTTAAAATTGCAGTATTCATGGCTGTCTCCTCTGGTGCGCCCTCATGGTTCAGGGCGGCAAGTTTCAAATTGGGTTGGTTGGTCAAGCCCGCAGAGATCATTTTCAGAATGTCACCTGTGGCTTTTGCAAATGTGAACACGGGACTTACATAACGGTATCCTTTGGATGTGATTGCACTTTGACCTGCCTCATTCCATTCGACCCGCGCCCAGACTGCGCTGTTCCGCACTTCCAAATCTTTGATCCAGCCGATTGCGGGTGCTGCTTCACCTTTTGGCCCCTTGATCTGGGTTGCATGTTCAAAGTCGACAGGTAAGTCTGCGCCATTGTTGTTAAACGCAGCAACAACAGCTTCAGGATTTGGCAAAATCCATTTGCGGCCATCACGACCGGCAATATTCGGTCCTTCAGGGGTCAACTGTATCCACGCGGGAACAGCATCGCCTTCAGAGTTAAGCGCAAGGGCTACGGTTTGAATGAAATTGGTCTTTGTCATGGGCCGACAATGCCCATCCAAGCACATTGATAGAACCCCGACACCTGTCGGATGCAAACTGTTGGGAATGTTCAGGAATGGCGCGGGCTTAAATTTGGCCGCTGGGTGTGTTTCTTGGGCGAACGCTACGATGTATCGTAAATTTTAACAAGAGCGGCACAGACCCTTTTAACCCCCTTTTAACGGCGAAGTCTGCTTTGAGCGCAGCATGTGATTTGTACTCGGCACGGATTAAGGCGGGTGTCATGGCCAAAAAGTAGCAATTGCAGTAATGTAAAATATAAGTAGTCTTTCGGTTTTTACGGAGCAAATTCAGTTAAATTATTTGGAGTTTTATAAATATGCCACTTCCACCGTTATATAAATTCTTGAACCCCGAAGGTGCCAAGCTCACACTTGGAAACTGTACCTTTCGTCATGCCAAGCCTTCTGATTTTGATGATGACATGGACATGACAATTGAAAATATATTTCCTGTAAGTATCGAAGTTGCAGCAGAACAAATGGTAGATATAGGAATAGCTCGTATTATTTTTGAAAACCTAGACCGTAAGCCAACATGCTCAAATGTAATGCAACGTACTATGGTTTCCGAAATGCAAAAGGTATTTCGCGCTAACCCAGACGCCGTTAATATAATCGAAAATGAGACAAAAGATGACAAAGCCGATGATATCTACGACTTACAGAAAATGAATATGACAGCGGATGAATTTCTGGATGACTTGAACGATTTTCTACAAGGCTACAGGGTGCTTTGTGTTACGGACAATAAGGCTTCTCTTCGAATGTGGAAAAGTTATGCCGCTAATCACACTGGGGTTGTTATTAGAATTACTCCAAACGAGGCTAAAGATTCTAAGTTTAAATTATTCCGAAAAATTGACTATGTGCAAGCAAGGCCAACATTATATCAAAGCGTCAGAGAGTTTTTTGAAGATGGTCTTTTCGGTGATCAAGGTGAAAAGTATAGAATGATATTGGACAAGATCATCTACGCTAAAACTTTAGAATTTGAGTTTGAGAAAGAATACAGATTGGCAGTCCCGCTTGGGCCAACGGAAGCCGACTATAATACGCTTTTGTACCACCCTGAGGAGGTGTCTGAGTTGTACCTTGGGAAAAAAATGGCCAAAGCAGATAAAATGCAAATTACCGCGCTTGCTAAACTTCGAAACCCGGAAATTCGGATATTCCAATCATCAGTAGATGACCTTGGTAAAATTGTATTTCAGGAGCTGTGATTGTATGCAAAAGCGTGCTATTTTTGCCGTCTGCACGAATATCTATCCGTATTCTAAGGTCAGGACCTATAAAATTCTCATTTGGCGAAGGTCTGCAGTGCGGACAAAGTTGCCATCCAACTATCAGATGGATATTTATTCTGCGACACGATTGGTGGGTCTGTTTTGTGCCAAAAAACTGACATTTGTGAGACTCGTTCCTCCTACGACGGAATTCCTTTTCTTTTCGGATCATCAAACCATTTTTTGAGCGATTTTATAAATTTCCAAACATCCGTTGTTCCAGGTTTTAAATATGATTGGTTGCTTGGATTGTCGCCCATTTTTTCAAACACCTTTATAAGCCAGCCTGCTCCATGACCGTCAATATTTAGTGTTTTAAGCCATAATTCCACTTCACCAGCCCGTACAGCAAATAACCCATATTGGTCTAACTGATCGAATAGATTATTGGCCGCTTCCTTATCATCTTTTTCAAACAAATTGACCCCACCATCGATCTTCATATTTTTCCCTGTAGACATGAGTTTCGTATTTAATGCCTTTCTTTGCTCAGATATGGGGCTATGAGAAACATCAGGGACAAAACCACTCTTTAAAAACCTTGTCCATACTTGCCCACCTTCTTTTAGAACATCAATATCTACAATACCTGCCGCCGGAATACCGAGCTCTCTAAGAGGCTTTATAATTTTTCGGATAGTCTGCTTATTTTGGGCATTCAGGAAAAGACAATTTGGTATGCCCCATGCAGGTTTAAACTGTAATAATCTCTCGTTAATTTCTTGGTAGAACGCTCTATCAGTATCCCCCTCCGTAACAACCACATTTTCGTAGAATAACCCTTCCAATACCCCCGTAGATCTAAGAAGCGGATCCCTCATAAGTTTTAAAACATCATTATTTGGTAATATTCTAGCTGTTGCAATTTTATGTTTGTAAGTAAGTCTAACAATATTTACAGGCACCCCAGATTGTATACAGCCCATAACAAAATTTGAGCTGTGGGTTGAAACAAATACTCTTTTATTTGTTCCCGCGGTAGCCGTTGCTATTTCTTTGCCTAATTTATGAGAAAGAGACGGATGCAAGAAGGCTTCTGGTTCATCAATTAAAAGGATTTTAGGATCACCTGCAATAATTTCTGTAATCATTCCTGTGAAGGCTTTTACACCATCGCTAGCTGCGTTAATGTCAAGTGCTTTAGATTGAAATTGGATGGCTTCTTCGTGTATTCCACATTCTTCAATATTATTTTTAGGCTCTACAGGTGAAAGTTTTAATCTAAGTACGCCAAGTTTCGTAGGGTCAATAGTGAAATGCACACCAAAAGCATCATGTATTATTCTTCTAACTTCCTTTCGTTTCTTATCATTACGAAACAAAGTTTGAAAGCTAGTTTGAGGTGATTGTTGAAAATCTCCTGCGGCTTGTTCGTTTGTGAGATTTATTCTGCTTTTACCATCTAATATTGTTACATTACTTTTCAAATACCATTGGCAGAATACATTAGTACTGGCGTTCGGGTTTTGTAGAGCTGTTAATAATTGCTGTAATGGAACTTGATCTCTAAATTGCTTTTTCCCTACGATAACATTTCCTTGTTGCACTGCCTCTCCCATATGAGGCTTCAAAGTTATAGCCTCAACTTCTTGTGAGGCTTTAGCTGCGTCGAAATCCTCAAATTCTATATTTTCTAGTATAAGAGAATTCGCATTTTTTTGGCCCGAATTACAAAATTGGAATACCTCTTCTAAAATTTTACTTTTTCCTGAATTATTCGGCCCCACGAACACTGTTACAGGTGTTGCTGCTATTGACGCATGTTCTAAGCTTGGTGCGCTTCCAAATTTTAAGTTTATGTTCTTTATCATATTAAGTTACCCTTATACTTTACAGAGCTTATATTAGCACTCTTGGGATATTCCCAAAAACTCGCTTTGGGTCAATATCATCCTAATATCTGATTAGAAGCCTATTCAAGTAACAACATACTCAATTTGGTAGAAAAGGGCTCAAAGCAGACATCTGTCTCACCCTGTCGAGGTTAGAAGATGCAAACGGTAGTTCAGCGGACAAAGCTGCCGTGAGAGATACTGTATAGAGTACCATCAACTGGCGCCAAAATCAATTTCTACCACTTTCGAGACACTACCCGTCAGCTCAAGTAGGCTTCCGGAAAAAGCAATTACGAACGGTTATCTAGCCACTGTTTTGCCCTACTCTGAAGAGTGGTTATGTCTCTATCCTCTAAGAAGGGACTGATATAGTTGATATAGGCCTCTACCATGTCGATAGAATTTTCTTGCGTGGGATTCGTCAAATTTGGAATGGCAACACGAAGCTTTACCAGTTCTGAGAAAAGCCGTTGAACGTTTGCTTGGAGTTGGTCTACTGGTTCACGACTACCACTTAGACCGCTACGACTATTTATGTCGATCAATACATCCGTCGATAGAGATTTCAGCTTATTGAACTGCTTTTCTGTATTGGACAATGCAGCGCCCGCCCAAATTAGGAGTTTGTGAAGAAACACGCCTATTGTAATCCCAAGAAGCGTGCCGGACACCCATGGAAAGGCTGCTTCACCCAAAAGATGAACTACGAAGTTATAGATGTAGTCCAATATGCGTGAAGCCGACGAAGCCCACTCTTTGTCTTTCAGCCATGCTGTTATAGCTGGGGCAGCTAACAGTGTCCAAAATAAATTGACAATTATAAATATTAGGAATTTTTTCATTTGGCAGTTTCCAGAAATTTACGTTCAATCTCCAGAAGCCTAGTGATGAATTCCGGTATTGGTAATGAGTGTTATCTCTAAATGTATTGCCGTTCTTTTGCAATACACTGGTCAGATTGGGCTCAAAGCAGAAATTCGACACTTGCTCGTTTACAGGTCCTGACCCTAGTTAAAAAATGCTGAGTAATACCCTATATTGAAGATGCGACTGAGCCATTTCGCTTGGCCGGCATTGTGATCGACAAGAGTTTACGACCTTGCTGACGCTACCTTACCTTTCAATCTCGAATTCAGGAATGTAATGCTTCTTGGCGTAACGCGATGACGCCTTGTAATAGGTTGTCAGGTAAATTTCACGCTTGTTTTTTGTCGTTTTAACGGCAGCAACCCACAAGCGGCCGTCGATTCTTTTAACAATGGCCAGACCTGCATCATCTACACGTTTGTAAATTTTGCCCTCATGGAGAATTTCATCAATTAGCACAAAATCATTTGGTGTTGCTTCGGGATGCCTGTCACGGTTCTTTTCCGCCGTGTAATCTGAATATTGTACAACGCGCGTTTTGGCCCCAAGCCTTTCGGCCAATTCCTTGGGTGCCATGGCAATCGGTACGGATCCTTTGGCGGTTCCTTCATGGATCCGCCGCAGTCGCCAACTGGAGGCCATATCCTTTGCGGCCGCGCGCGCAATGCTTGGATCGGCGGCGTCCAGTTTGCTTGCCAAAAACCGTTCCATATTCTTTTGCCGCAAAAGCCCGGGGTTTTGTTCCCATCCCGCATCGATGCCTGACGGTATGCGTTTAATCTCGCCCGTGCGTTTGTTGAAGACATCGCGCATTGGCACATGGGGTGTATCCGAAATCCCGCGTTCTTCAGCTTCGCGCCTTGTGACCTGTCGCACATGGCATTTGCAACTCCAGCCATTAGGCGGATACCAAGCGGCCCAAAATGGATCATCCACAGGCAGAACCAAACCTGCTTTGGATGCATGATGCGGGCGGTGCCGTTCACTAGGCCCCAACAAATAGACCAGATAGGGCAAAGCCCGTTTGGTGCGCTGGATGCGATCCCATTGGCCCACGGCGCGCGCCGTGCGGATATTGGCGCGGTAGATTGTTCTTAACCGGCGCGGGGAACCAAGTTGCACTTTGCGCACTTCACCCAACGGATCGGCGGCTTCTTTTACACCCCACCAGCCAAGTTTTCGCAAACGCGGTTTCAGCTCACGCGCAAACTTTTCGTAAGGTATGCCTTCATCAAGAGCTTGTTGAAGGGCGCCTTGTATCGTTTCCAGCACATCAATGTTCATTGCCTTGGCAACTGCGAATGACGTTGCATGTTCGGACGGCTCTACATCCTCCCACGAAAAACTGGGTCGAATGTCTTTATTGCGAAAATATGCAGACGCTTCCGGCGGCGGCCCTGGGTTAAACGCATAGTCTGGCTTATCGCTGAATTCAGCCATCACTTACATCGCCAAGGCCACGGGCTTTAAAGGCGGCTTTTACAAGCCCTTCAATCATTTTAGCACTGCCCATTTCAGGCAATGCATCAGCCAAACGGTTTCGGGCTTCTTCATATGATCCCGCATCGGCCAACAAATCCTGTATCGGTTTCAGTGTTTCATCCAGAACTTCTTCCCAGTCTTCATTCAGCGCGATTTCCAATGCATCCAAATCTGCAAAGACCTCTATACCATCCTCGGAACGGTTCAAAGCCGTGCTGTTTTTCGCAGGGGCTGCGGGGCCGCCAATGATTTCATCATCATCGTCAGGGTCGGTGAACCGCATTTTCTGGCGAATTTCGGATTGCTTGAACCTTACACCACGTTGGGCCATTCGATCGACATTCATCAAGATCATGTCGACATCTTCAGGTTCTTCGATAATGATTTTCAATTTGGGATAACGCGTTTGCACACCGAAATTCAAATCCACATAGGGAATGACAAGATCACGGTTCACCGATCCTGTTAGCGACCGTGCGTCCGATACAGCAATATCATGCCGCACTTCATTGTGAACGTTGGCCTGTGCCTGGCTTGATCCACTGTCAGACGTCATGGTTTGGCCCAGCACTGCCTTTGAAATCTGCTCATCCACCCAACGCGCCAAGTTTTCAAAGACCTCGTTTCCTGTACCGCTGGAAATTTCTTCAAAATCAATCGACATGCTACGCGGTAAAACGGCCGCCGCGTCTGTGCCGATATTGGCCACTGCCATAAACAACTTTTCAACATCCGATTTCGTGGCCTCTGGCCCATAGCGGCCAAGACGCAATGGCAGACCGTAGGTTTCGACGAAAGCCATCCAGTCTTTGGTGTCGTAAGCCTTGCAAATCCAGCTAAAGGCCACCAACCGGGCAAGACCGCCTCGCGCAGCAATGCCGGATTTGATCTTGGCTTTGTGACGAATGAACTTGAACGGCTCCAATGCGATACCATCAACAATATCACGCTCATCGATCAGGCGGATTTCACGCCCGGTATCGCGGTCGAATTTAAAGAACCGCGGGTCCCGAAAGATGAACTCCTGCGGCGTCCAGACCCGTGCGGTTTTTTTCCAGTCGATTTCCACAACCGAAAAACCTTTACCCAAGGCATCTAGCATGTCTTCAACCAGATCGGGAAAACCGTCATGTTCGGCAATGTTGTCTCGCACGGCATCTGCAATCTTGGTGTCTTTTGCATCTTCGGAAGCGGGCTCTACAATTGGTGTGACACCTGAAACTGCCCGTTTTCGAACCCCTAAAACGGATGCGTAATGCGGGTCTTTTTCTTCCATCTCTTCGGCCAACACCAGATAGGCATCCAGATCGCCTTCAGCCGCAGACATCAGAATGCGGGCCAGTTGAACAGGTGTGATCCCGCTTGCCACGGATTGCGCGAATGCACTGCGTACACCCGTTATCCCGGGCTCAGCTTGTAGCTTAGTCAGCTCTTGTCTGTGAACGGGCTGTCCAAACTGGTCCACCAGTTGATAATTCATCACCACACTCCTTTGCGTGCATTAAAGCCGCCCGTTAAATTGATTTCGCGCGTTACATCTCGACCACCGCCTTGAGGAACGGGCCTGTAATCATAGGGCTGATATTCCATCTCGGCAGCTGACACCGCCATTGCGCCGGCCCAGAACCGATCCGCGTGACCATCCGTGTCTGTATCCGCCACCAAGCGGCGAATGCCGGTGGGGCCCGAAACTGATTTGATGGCATGAAGGTCGGCACGTAGCTTTGGATCGCCCGCCGGTATTTGCATCTTCTTATCCTGAAAGCTTTCTTTGAAGCTCGTAGCCATGTCCAACTTTGCAGCATTCGTAAACAGAACACCTTCAACCCGATCTTCACCGTGATTGCGCTTTGCATCTTCCACGGGCTTTTCACCCATACCCGTTTGATCCATCCGACAACGCACAACGCGGTAACGTCGAAAGACATCTGCCAACAAGCGGTCTTGCTCGGCAAATGTGATGCGACGTTTGGCAATAATTTCACGGGTAACAAGGATGCCGTTAACCAGCTCTTTAACCCAAATCACGAACAGGTCATTGCGCGCGGCAATATCAACACCAACAAAACACATCCCACCTTTGTATTCAGACGGGCGGCCAGCATAAGGGCTTTCACAGGATGAAATCAGATCATAATCCAACCAGCTCGATGCGGCATCCAACCATTTCAGCTCAAATTCTTGCGCCCAAGCATCTTCATCTGCCATGCCTTTGCGCAACGCATCAATATCAACATCAAGCCCTTGTTTAACCGCCTCGTAAATATCCACATGGTGCTTCGACCAACCGTTGTTTTCTGTGGTCATCAATTCATAGAATTTGTTACCTTTGCCGTTCGGGGTGGAGATTACACGAATTTTGTGACCACCCCTTGCGGCAACGGGAAAGGCTGACCCCCAAATGCGCCGGCTGTCCGCATGAAACCCGAACTCGTCAAATAGCATATTGCCACCGAAACCCCGCGCCGCATCTGGTGACGCCGAAATTGCCGTTACCCGTGACCCACCGGGAAAACGTACTTCCTGAGCTTTATAGGTGGCCGCCTCCACATGAACCTGATATTGGGCACCGTTTTGAATGACGGTTTTCTGGTGTGCCGGCACATGGAAATCTTCTTCAGTAAATTCTGGCTGCCCTTTTCTGGCAAGTGTTGAATAGGCCGCGTAATAAGCCTCTGTCATCGGCTTTAAGGCATCTTCAATCGCTTCTTTGGCGGTCGCTTCAGATCGTGACAGAATTGTCCAACGAACCTTGCGGCTATCAATTTCGGCTTGAACGCAGTCATCTACAATCTCACCACTGGCACCAAAGGTTTTGCCCCCGCGCCGCGTGAACATACCGATTTTGTAACGTGATTGATCCTGTATCCAGGCCTTTTGGTATGACAGGAAATCTATGACGGGTTGAACAGCCATCAACCAGTCCCATTTGCTTCTGACCAAGCCTTCGCATACCTCACTTCAAGACTATCTATGTCCGAGGTATGACCAAGAAGATCAGGTGTGAAATCAGTTTCGCCAAGCCGCCATAAGTGACGACAATTTACAGTATTCACCACATCGCATTCGGGCGGATAAACTTCGATTGCGCGTGCATCGTCACCCCAGACCAAGTTCTTAATTGCCTGCATCTGGTCCCAAGTCACAGTGCCATCGTGCATCACCCACAGATGCCCCAAGTGGAAATCGACATGCACCTGAAAGCCATAATGTGTGCCGTAAAATTTGTGAGGATCAGCCATCAAGCAAACCCCATGATCTCACGGGCTTTTTGTGCGGCAGCTTTGTCGATGTCACCGGCTTCAACAGCCTGATCAAGTTTAGCACCTTGTGCTTTTTTGTGATCTTTAAGCATATTTTCACGAATGCCGCTGGATGCCATAATGTCTTTCATCATCTTACCCAAGAAATGCAATTCTTTTGGATCCACACCATTACCACTGCCCATACGGTCTTTCATCGCCTTGAAGGCAAGGGATGTCAGCATCTGAAACAGAACACTGTGACGTTTGGCTTCGTCTTCAAGCCCCTGATCCTGCATCCACTCGGCAGCCCATGCGCTGGCTTCTTCCTGGTACTTAACAAAGGTTTGATATTCCTGCCCGAACCGCTGAACGCTTGCCCGGTGGATGCGCATTGAAATTCCAGCTTCATCAAGCTTGTCGTTCAACTGATCCGCGATTTCTTCATAACCGGAAAACCCGCTCTCTTTCAGGGCGGTTTTCAACCAATCACGTTGGTCGGCTGGCAACATCTCAACTTTGCTACGTGGTGGCATTGGTTAGCCCTCTGGACCAGGGCGTTTTACGCCGGCATGACGCGCACGGCCTTGTGCAATGTCCACCCCGTGCTTAGTAGCCGTTGCCACAGTGAAGCCAGCAGCTTCATCGATTGTGGCCATTCCGTTTTCCCGCAACCATGCCAGTTCGCCCGTTACTTGGTCATGGCTGGATGTAACGCCGAAATTATTGCAGACCTCAACCAGAATGGAACCATTGCTGGTATATTCTGGGCTGTCCGATAGAAACCGAAGGATCGTTAAGCGGCGGTGTTTTGAAATTGTTTTTGTATAGTCAGTCATTATTTTTAGCCTTGTCCAATAAATGATCTTCGTGCCGTCCAACGATGCGCTCAGTCCGGGTCATGCTTTCCGACATGCCGCGCATCGTGGCACGGATTGCTTTCATGTCGCCGCCAATTTCCTTAAGTGTCAGTTCCATTTGATGCACATCGTCTTTATCAGGCAGGTCTTTGACAGATTGTTCCAGCGCCTGAATGCGCAGATCATGTGCATCCATACGCTTTGACCCCGCCTTAAAAGCATCATCAATGTCGTGCCGTCTGGTTTTGAAGACAGCAACAACCATTGCACAAATTGAGATTGCAAAGGTTGCCACTTTTATCCAAAATTCTATTTGATCCGGTGTCATTATTATTTCCGATTGAAATTGATAGGATTGACGGCTTTATTTATTGCAGCCCAGTCGCGCGTTTTTCAAACCCGCGATCACCAAACCACCACGATATTGCCAGCGTTGTCAGATAAAGAAGCGAGTCCACCGAAGTGGCAATCAAGGCCGCATCCGCATTACCTGAAGCAATCAATTTGTGGACGCCCCAGACAGAAACAATCAACAGCAAGAGCGTTAAGGCCGGACGGAAAAACCGCAGTATATTGCTGACTGTCTTGCTGACCGGGCCGTAAGATGCATCATGCTGGTAGGATGCAGTCAATGTCGCAGTCTGACTATTAACCACTGCGATTTCCCGTTCGCTCTCACGTTCGGCAGCGGCCAACTCATCTTGCTTGGACAGTAGCACCAGTTCATGTGCGTAATCCGCTTGTCGGGATTTCAGCTCCCGTTTGTCACGCAAGTGACGGTCGAACATATCAATCCCTTTTGTGAACAAGCTAAAGCCGCCACCCGTTAAGGCACCCGCAATCAATGAAATAATACCAGCCATGTTATTTTCCTCCGTAGGATTTGGGCCACGCCCATGTTTGGCCCCACTTACGGGGGCGTCCAATGTCAATGTGAATGAATGTGTTGTAGCCACCAAAGCCGGTGAAACCGTGCTTTAGGGCCATCTCTTTAAAGCGGTACTTCTTCTTTAAATCCCAACCGGATGTCCGCACGTCACCTGCGGTGCCTTTTTTGTGCTGGGATAGTTTTGCACCGCCAACGCGGGCGTTGTGAACAGGGTCACGGTAAACGCTGTTCATAATCATCGGCTCGTCCCATTCAATACGAAGCGATTGAAGGCAATCTAAAAAAGCATACTCAACCTGCACCGCACCGTTGCCCTTGGATGCCAGCTCATGCGGCGCAAAGTATGTCCACGGCCACCAATTGGGGCGGACATTAGTATAATGGGGCATGATTAATTTAGGCATTGGGGGGAGTGCTCCGTTGTTAAAACGAAACTACCCTCAAGCGTGTAAGGATGGACCCCTGACAGATGCTGGTGTCATGTAATTATTCAGATTAAAATGGGAGTTTGGGTTGTCTATTATCCGAAAGTCTTGCGATCACACGTTCCACAGTTCGTATGTGTACGTCAACCTCTGCGGCAATTTCGGCACCGCTTAAACCTTGTTTGCGCAAAGCCTTGATGCGCTCGCGCCGCCCAGCTTCGCCGCCCATATCACCATATGGAATAACGACTTCACCCTTGCCTAAAAGGGTGGAAATCAAAATGGCATTTTCCAGACCAACAATTTTTGACAAACCGTGTTGAGCTTTTGGTGCGTCAGGTATGTAGACAGGCCGACCACCTTTGGCCTTGGCCAGTTTGATTGCGACTTCTTCGCTGATTTCTTCAGCAATCAGAGATAACACACCTGGAAGATATGGCTTTTTGCCGCTCATTTCTTTAGCTTGATCCCTTCACGCCGACACCACGCTTTAAGGGCACTTACAACCGCGTTTATTTGGGTGTGATCGCGCAATGTATCTATGTCGATAGGCACACTAGCCCATTTACTTTCAAACTGCTTGCGCACGAACGCATTCAGACCGGCACGGTCAGGTTGCTTTAGCGCACCTGCATCACCAAGCAACCGCCACAAGACATGCACAAACCGCAGATCGGCGCGGGGGGCAGATTTGCGGTAATTGTGCGGCTTCGCCTGTGTGGGTTTCCAACCACGAGCCTTCAGGTGATTGATAACCAGCGTCAGGTCGGCATCCGACATATCTCGCATGGAAGTTTTACCGCAGGCCGCCAGTTGCACATCGTGACGCGCGGCCGCATCGAGGCCCAAATCACGGCAGGCAACATGGATTTTCTTTTGTAGGGTGCGATCAGTCATTTTGAACCTGCTTTCACACCTTCGCCAGATCGATAGCCACAGACCGCCACTGGGCATCATGGCTGACGCGTTGGTAGCACCGCACATAGGTTTTAGACCCGACAACGCGCATGGCATCACGGATAGCGCGCATGGCTTGTTGCCAACGTGCATCCGATATATCCAGCCGCAACAGCATGAATATTTCAGATCGGTTGATCTGACCGGCTTTGTCTGTACGAAACGCATTAGTCACCAATGTGCGCAGTTCTGGTACTGCATCAGATGCCCATTCATTCAAGCATTCGTCGACCAGTGTTTTAGCAATTTGCAGTTCTGGCCCAAAATCAAAGTAATCGGCAACCTGCACCTGGACCTTGTACAATCCATCCACTGATTGCAGGGTCATGTTGCCTTTTTTGCCGCCAAGCCGTGTTTCGTATTCCTGCGCAAGAATGGCTTCATGCGCGCCGATGTCGTCAAAAGTGTGCTCTTTGAACCGTTTCACCTGATCCGATAGATCAATGGCATAGCCCAATATTTTGCGCACGGTTTCATCTTCAAGAAGGTATTGCGGCTTGATGGTTTCAATCGGCTGATAGCCGCCTTTGCCATCACCCATATAGGTTTTGCCATCGATTTCTGTGCGGCCATTCGGGGTTTGTACTGGTTGTGCGTTCATAATGCGTTATCTCCATCTATCGGTTGGTGAGGGGGTTTAAGTATGGCCTTGGCGGTCTCGCCCGAGATCGGCTCACCGAACAACAACCAGTCGGCAGTAGTTTCCAAACCATGGCACAACTGCGCAAGCTTGCCCGCAGTTGGCAGGTTCTGGCTGTACAAATACCCATTGAATGAGCCTAGCGGCATATTGCATTTGGCCGCCAGCACATCGGACTTTTCATCCTTGGATCGGATAAGCGCACGAAGCCTTTTGAAGAATACAACCTCATCAAATTCAAAGGTCATTTCAAGCTCCCTTCACATTGATGGGACAGGATGTGCAGGCGCGATACATCCGCACCCGCAAGGTGTTGACGCCTGCGAACTTGCGCGATTTTTTACGCCAATCATGGCATTCGTTCGCTGGAATTTCACCCAAGGCCGGGCATGTGATTGTGCCATTCATGAATACGCCACGAATACAATCTTCAACGGCTTTTAAATCGCCCTTATATTTGTTTTTAAGAACCTGATTAACCAGTGCAGCCGACCGTTTGATCTGCTTTGCCGCTTTGACTTGTGAACTGGACTGACATTCCTCTGCAAGACGCTGTACCCAGTCGGGTATGGCTTTACCCCATGCGTCTTGCGCCGTTTGAATAGCATCGCTCATAACCGAGCCACCGGATAATAAGTGACTTCATTCAAATTCGGATCAAAGACCTGTTTCACGTTCTGAATTTGTGGTGGTTTTGGCCCTGTATTACGCACAAATCTATAAGTCGCCCGACATTTGCCCGGGACAGCTTTTTTAAGCACCCGCAAATACTTGGCTTTCAACAGCATACCACAATATTTTCTGGCGGTTTCTTCTTCAACAACCACTGTATCCGTTGTGGAATGCAAGGCTAGATCACACGGCGTGAAGGTCTTAAGCATACGCATCGACCGCCACATATTTTTGGTTCCACTGCCCATTGTGACAGGTGTCCCGTCCTTTTTTATCCGAGGCGCGTGAACTCCTGCATCACGGACAAGAATGAACATCTTTGTGTCCTCAAATCTATCGTGTTTTTCGACGTAACCACCTGCAACAAGCCTGTTAATATAATCAGAGATTGTTTTGCGGTTTATTTTGGTCGCTTCAATAATTTGGGCAATAGTGAATACATTTAGGTTACGGATTTCCACCCAGACGCCATCTTGCCCAAAAGGCTTGTTGGTTTTGCTCAACTGGTCGATAGGCTTGCGGGTCCTCATGCCAGTCCCCTCCGCGGTGCCGGTGCGCTGCAAGCGAAGAACACGCGCTTACCCCAAGCCGCCATATCTATCGTCGTTACACCCTTCTTTGACGCAAATTCTTTGACGTGTTCCAAGTTCACAACCACACGGCGTATTGAATGCTTTGACGCTTTTAAAAGGTGGTTCTTAAAATCAGCTTCCAAGGTTAAATCGTTGCAATGAAGTTGCGCAAGGTGATCAATATCATCAAGGCAAGCTGGTAGAGCTGCTACCCAGTCCAGCATGCGCCCATGAACGCGCTCCCATTTCTGAAGCTTTTGCGGCAGGCTTTCTTCACCGATAAGTATGACGGCTGATCCCGAACTTTCGTATATGTCGCGCACCAGTTCGATCATGTTGCGGCGGATCAAATAATCAGCTTCATCAATAAGCAGAATTTTACCTGACAAAGCTAATTCTTCGGATACCTGGTCCACCATGTAAGCAATGGTTTTGGCGGGTGCGATCCCCATTTCTTTTAACAGCCCTTCGCAGAAATTCTTTTTCGTCCAGGCACTGCGGATTTCTATATGGTACGCATCAAACCGATTGGCGGCATATGTGGCGGCCGTGGTCTTTCCGAACCCAGACGGGCCATAAAATGTTGCCAACCCGGGCAAGCCTATTGTGCGGCCTTCCACACGCTTAATCAGAGCCACCAAGGCACTAACATTGCGAAGCGGCGCGACGGAGTTGTAAAGTTGTTTATTTTCTGCCATTTTGTCCTCACTCACTTGGGGTTTAGACCCCGTTTGTTTCGCCGTCGCTCTGGCTCGAACCCATTGCGGCGGCACTTAAATCAAGAGTATGATTGCCCCCCGAAATCCTCATAAACTATCCGCTCACCACAATATTCCGCCGTGGTTTGATAGCCTTTCAGCCAAGCCGCTTCGGCTTCACCAATCCGTTCACCGGCATCTGCTTTGCGTTCCAGTTCAAGAGCGCGCATGAAGGTTTGCCGCGCGGTTTCTTCAACGGGTTCTGCTTTAGGTTTTGATGCGCTGAAATCTGCCATGAACACCTTGTGTTCGGCCTTTTCAGCCGCCGTTTGCTTGTCCTGATATTGAAGCGCTGCGACCAAGGGTTTCTTGTCGCCTTTGCCAAAAGGTGCGCTGACCACTTTGGCGTCAACCATAGGTGACGGCCTGCGTGGCAATGCGTCTAACTCAGCTGCAAGTTCGCCGACATCCATGGTGCGGGTTTCTTTAAGAAGCTTCCTGTGCATACGCTTGAATTTGCTTGTCTGCCGTGCAGTTTCCTGCGCATCTTCCAGACTGAAGAAGCCGGACTTTTCTTTGCATTCGGCATATCCCATGAACTCGCCGGACAGCTCGTATAGGTAAACGCCCGCATGTAAATCTTCGGGATCAAATCGTATGATAACCTTTTGACCTGCGCATTCGCTCATCCAGTCAGACCAGTATCTGTTTTGATGAATGCTCACCAAGCCGTGCTGTTGGTTCATGGTTTTAACTTCTTGGCCCATCAGCCAAAGGCGACGTTGTTCGTCTGTTGCTTTCTGGATGGGAACCGATGCGTAGCTTTCATTGAAGGTCTCATCAAAGCTGCGACCAAGGGCATTATCCGTTAGGCGGCCAAGGCGCGCATTGTGTTCTTCAATGCCTTCTGCAAGCACTTGCAAAAACTGTTCGATCGGCACGGCATGAGATTGATAATTCTCTGGCTTGGCATCAGGTCGGTTGCCTGTGTAAGCCCCATCAAAACGCGGGTCTTTGGCAATGTCTTCAGCCCAATCTCTAAACCCGCGTTCAATCGGTTTTGCTTGCCCGTGGGCCGGTGTTGCCCAATGCACTTTGATGCCAAGCTGAGGCAGAACGCCCAAAGGATCATCCTCACGAATTTTATATCTGAACCGGGTCTTTGTACCGCCCGTCAGCCACTTGTTGGCAAATTCACGACCATTATCAAACAAGCAATGCCTAGGAATGCCGTAGTCTTCGATCATTTCACCGAAAGCGGCCATTACCATCACTTTATTTGGCGTGTGATCAACGCGCCAGCTTAACATCTTATTGGAATACAGGTCTTGAAATACGATGATCTGAGGGCGGTTTATTGTGCCATCTGGCCATTTCACAAACACATCAAACTTATGACAATCGGCGTTCACGCCTTCCATAGCAATCATGGCGCTGCGGTCGCGCTTTTGCGGTGGATAGCAACGTTGCAACCCCGCCAAGCCTTCACGCGCAAATATCTGACTGACGCGTGGCACGATCTGATTAAAACGGCGGCGCGCCGTGCGTTCAGGTAAGGATTTCCAGTTGTTTTTGGTGCATAACCTAATGACGCGGCGATAGCTGGACGTAAAAGTCGGGCCTGATAGGCGCAAGTAATCCGCTTTTAAACGGTCCATAAACTCAGGACTGAACTTGGCTTTCGGATCGTTCCGTTTCGCCGCCTTATGGCGGGGTGCAAGGTAGGGTAGATAATCTTCAACCTGCACCATTTCAATCATGGATAACCAGTTCCATATGGTGCGATCTGATACGCCTGCAGTACCTGCAATCATTGCAACCGATGTGAAACGGTTCTGGCCCAATTGCTCCAGCTCAAAGACCCTTTGAATAACACTTAAACGGTGTTGCGATTTTTGCTTTATTGTCTCTGATAGATTGTCAAACCATGCCCACGCCTCATCACGCAAAAGGACGGGTTTTAT
The DNA here is from genome assembly GCA_965261565.1 of Amylibacter sp. GTDB lineage: Bacteria > Pseudomonadota > Alphaproteobacteria > Rhodobacterales > Rhodobacteraceae > Amylibacter. The sequence goes on along the minus strand of OZ253460.1, from coordinate 3,166,414 downwards.
AATCGGTTCAACATGGGTTGAAGCCTGCGCCAACAGATATCGACGGGCCGCCAATGGGAATAATTGCCAGTTGTATTCCCAACCGCCACCACGGCCCTGACGCTTGCGCGCAAGTTCTGGCTGTTCGCGCCAAGCACATTGCTTTGAATACTTATCTACGCCTTGCCGTGTCTGCGCCAGATCAACCAATTTCGCATCCGCAATCTCTTGCGTTGTCCACCAAGTTTTATCGGGCTCAGTGCTTTGCATCTGATACTCCCAACTCTGCAATCAATACTGTGATCTCTTGTTCGAAATCGCGGACAAACCGTTTCTTTGCTGCTTTCGAACTGCGCTTCCATAGGTCGAAAAGCTTCATATGTGCTTCGTCTATAGGGTCTTTGTGTTTGGGGTTTTTCGGCGACATAGCACTCAAAGCTTCGGTCGCATTTTTTGCAGTGCCATGTTTTAGACGGTCAATAACATCTACACGAACATGATCTTCTTTGATTTTAGCGAGAACTTGTAAATCCTTCAGAGTGACGGGTTTTGGCATCGCTCGCAGCGCATTGATTTCGTAAGTCGATAAAGCTTCGCCAATCGCAACAAGCCGACGAATATGGCGTTCCGTTAGATCGCGCTTTTCTGCGGTACTCTTTGCAAAGGACATCATGTCCGTTGCATCCCAACGACTTTTTGCGCCTGCTATACCAGCTTTGGTTTCAGGGTGCATTTTCTCATAAATGCTTTTGCGTTTTGCCAAGAATGTTGCCAATTCCAACGCGTTCAATTCTGCATGGGCAAGGTTATCGTCGATTTCTAACAGCGCAGCCCAATCGTCCGTACAATCCCACACCTTTGCAGGGATTGTTTTCCAACCCATAGCAAGTGCAGCCGCTACACGGTGGCCACCCGCTATAAGGTACAACTTGCCTTTTTGGTGTGCAACTTTGCGGACATGAATTTCATCTTTCATTTGACCAAGCTGTTCAATCGACACAACCAGACTTTGAACTGCGGCATCTGATACAGGTCGCAAACGACCCTTCGTATCAATGTCAGAAATTAAGAGCTCTGTGGTTTCAATCAATCTTGCATCACGCATCAAACAATCCCCACAGACACAAACCCGACACACAAAATAATTATCAGTGCGATTATGCCAAGAATGTCACCAAACAAACTGTTGTCGATTACGGTGTTCCACACCTTGATACGCCCCCAACCATTGCGGAATGCGCTACGCAAACGGTCGGGGGTTTCCCTACGGGCAGATAGCAGATATCTTTCCTGTGGGAATTCCAGAATTGTTGGACAGCGGAAACCTCGGGAGGTGGTTATTCCGCTGTCCAGCCTATCATCAGCAGTGTCAGCGAACTGACGATAGGGATTGCTATGGGTGATGCTTTGTTTCATCACGCTACCTTCTTTTTGGTTGGGTCGGGGCGTGTGATGCCTTTCGGCCAAGCTAAGTCTTCAGGCCAATTATCAGCAAAATATAGGAAGATGCGGGCGGCTGTTTTAAGCGTACAACTTCCACCTTTTGATAACCGCAAAAAGAATTTTCCATCGCGTACAGAATATGAGCCTATAGTAGAAAGGGTGAGACCTGTATGGCTGCTATATGTTTCTGCTATCTTTATAATGTCCTGTGTGTTCATCCCGACCTCTTAACTGGGTTTATCCCTAATCTTATTACTGGGTTTATCCCGATTGTCAAATGCTTATTTTTCGGGCATTCTCCCGAATCATGGAAGCACTCGAAAACACCTTTGTCGAAGCAGTGAAAAATAAACTTGCTGAATTAGATCAGAACGCATTTGCTGTTGAAAAGGCGGGCGGTCTACCTGTCGATGCAATCCGCAGTGTCATAAGAGATGATAATAAGCGTGCGATACCAAGGATCACCCGTGCAAAAGAGATTTGCGACCTATTGGGGTTGGAATTATACATCGGGCCACCACGAGAGTTCTTAACACCTGACCCACATCACCCTTCACCCGGCGATGTTAAAATGGGTGATGATGAATTCGCATTTGTTGACCGATATGATGTGAATGTTTCGGCTGGAGTGGGTCTTATACCGACCTCCGAAGAAGCTGACGGTAAAATGGCGTTTTCAAGAAGCTGGTTGTTAAAACACCAGATAAACGCCCAATTATCAGGACTGGTAAAAGTTAAGGGTGACAGTATGGAGCCGACAATAGCAAACGGTTCCCTAGCTTTGGTTCATATGGCCGAGCTTCACCCTATAAAGAATAAGGTTTACGCTTGTAGTTTAGATGGTCAGGCAATTATTAAAAGATTACTCCCTATCAAGGATGCGAAAGACAATCTACAATCCATTGTGATCGTTTCAGACAATCCACATTATGAAAGCAAAATTTTAACCAATCCAAGCCAAGAGGATTTTAGGATTATAGGTCGGGTGAGGTGTATATTATCCACGATATGATATAATGAATTGAAATTAAAATACGGATATTAACATGAAATTATTTATGACAACTGCTCTTCTGGCATTGCCGATCTCGGCACAGGCCCAATCATTGCAAAGCTTGGAAGCTGCAACCAATCTAGGCTCTATCCTAGCCGCCGAACAAAAATGTAGCCTGAGCTATGATCAGGATGCGATTGGAAAATGGATAGAAGAAAATACCGACCCAAGTGATATGGGATTTGCCAGTAGCCTGAACATGATGACACAAGGGGCAGAGTATAATCTCCATGGCATGTCAGAAAGTGCGACGACTGCACATTGCAGCTCAGTAAAACGCACCGCCAAACATTACGGATTTGTCAAATAAGCTGAAAATCGGTTGCAGGTTCGGATGCACCCTAATTTAACGCGACGTTCAATCGAGCCAACAAAGCATAGGCTTTTTCAAACATGCAACTAAAAATGGAACTTGCAACACCAGTTGCAGGTTCGGAATTATCATTTCAAGCGGCCAATCACCTTCACACCCTTTTAAACAAGGCTTTAAGGCTTCTTTAACGATCATTTATGGAAGGCGGCTAAAAGTGTTTTAAAACCCACTTAAGGGCCATTTTAGCCTTTACTGAAAGACAGAAAACAATTCGGCAATTTTTCTGTCACACCCTATAAAAGCCCTTATTTCTATACCTTCAACTCAGAATAACTCACTTCAGTTCGGGTCTGCTCAGCACTGCAATAATAAGTGTCATACTACAACGACACTCATTTGGTGACGTCAATTTCCCGAAGCGGACAATCAATACTCCATTTCGAACGGCAGCTCACCCCGCATAGTTGCCATCGGTCTACCCAGCAGTGAACCTAAGCATTCCGCTCACATGCGATTTAAAATACATTTACACCATCAATTAGTCACTTCACCTGGTGACCCGTTGGTGACCACGGACCTCTTCGCGAACGGTGACCGCGGCCATAAGAGGTAAGTACATACCTCTTAACTCATTGAAAATATTACTAAATATATAGAAGAAATTGGTGGAGCCTAGGAGGATCGAACTCCTGACCTCCTCGCTGCCAGCGAGGCGCTCTCCCAGCTGAGCTAAGGCCCCTTATGCGCAGAACTCTCTGCGCTTGGGTTATTTATGAAACCCCGCCTGCCAGCGCAAGCGGAAATTCATTTAACTGTCGTCGCTTGGTGCAGCAACATCTGCTATTTCTTCCAGCGGGACGGTGTCGTCATCGTCACTGTCATCTAAAACATCATCGCCCAGATCTACATCCACATCGATATCACTCTCGTCGTCGTCGAGAACATCCGCCTCATCGGTTAGATCGTCTTCTGTGGCTTTGGCCACATTGGCTTTGTCAGCCTTGTCGGTCATAGATGTTTTTGACTTTTCCGTAGAAAAGAAAGACAACTCATATTCGGTGTCAGTATAGGGACTGACGATTGGATTTTTGTTCAGGTCGTAAAAACGCTTACCGGTTTCCGGACAGAGACGTTTCACCCCCCAAGCTTCTTCAGCCATTTTAAATCCCCTTTTCAGGTCATTATTGGAATCTGTGCTGCCAAGTGCCATAACCTTTGATGCTTGTCAAAGGCTGAATCGATAAACTTTGTGCTCATATGCAAAACGTGGTTTGAACCGGTGGATTATTTGCATAAGCTAAACCTTATGGCAGAGCAGATTGAAATTGGAGATCCACCGATTCCCGTTAAAATAAAGCGTTCCGCGCGTGCGCGCCGTTATTCGCTGCGAATATCCAATAAAGATGGAACCATCAGCCTGACCGTACCTAGATATGCCGCAATGGCCGAGGCAATGAACTTTGCCCGTGAACAAGAGGGCTGGATGCGCAAACACTTGGCCAAACAGTTAAAACCTTTGCCGCTTATTTTTGGTGGGTCTGTTTTATTTGACGGAGAATACAGGCGAATTGAACAAAGCACTGGCAGGACGGTTCGGTTCGAAGGCGGAATTATACATGTGCCGGGAAACGCAGATAAATTGGCAGCCAAGCTACGCGCCTATTTCAAAACAATGGCGCGTGAACGTTTGGTTGCGGCCTCGGTGCATTATGCAGATATACTGGAGCGCCCTATAGGTCGGGTGACATTGCGCGATACGCGATCGCGCTGGGGGTCGTGTACCTCTGATGGTAACCTTATGTATTCATGGCGCCTTATTATGGCCCCGCGTGAGGTACAGGCCTATGTGGCAGCGCATGAAGTGTGTCATTTGATTGAGATGAACCACTCGGATGCATATTGGGCGCTGGTCGCAGGTATTTACCCTGATTATAAAGCAAAGCGAGGCTGGTTGAAGAATAACGGAAGTATATTACATCGCTATCAGTTTTAAGGCCTTGACGTAACGGTTTTTTGTGATCACAAGTCCATATGCTCAACTCACAACGCACCTCGGATAAGACAGTATCGCAACACGAGCGGGTTTACCGGTCTTTGCGCAGCCGGATAATGCATGGCGAGATCGATGCAGGCATGCCGCTGACCATTCGCGGCATCGCCGAAACCTACGGGGTTAGTATGACGCCTTCACGTGAGGCAGTACGCAGGCTATCCGCTGAAGGTGCATTATCGGTGTCTTCAACAGGGCGTGTTACGGCCCCGCTTTTATCAACAGACAGAATAGAAGAACTTGCATCAATCAGGGCATTGCTTGAACCCGAACTGGCCAGCCGCGCCCAACCAAGAGCGCACATGGCTCTGATAGAACGGTTATATACAATAAACGGCGTGGTATCGCAGGCAATCGTCAAAAATGACCCTGTGGCTTATATTCGGTCAAATCTGGAATTTCATCGAACCTTGTATTTGCGCGCGCAAGCACCAGCGATGCTTGCAATGGTTGAAACGGTCTGGTTACAATTGAGCCCGACAATGACAGTCTTATACATGAAAGCGCAACGCCGTGAGGCATCTGACAATCATTTAAAAGTAATTGCAGCCCTTAAGGCAGGTGACGAGGAAGGGTTGCGGTTGGCAATTCGTGCCGATGTCACGCAAGGATTACGCATGCTCACAAATGAGTGACGCCCCATTGCGACGGAAAGCCCTGTGTCTTACGTTATAGGTATATCGTGACCGGCATCCCCTGCCGGTTCTGGCCTCTCCCCCCCTCAATAGGGGCCAAATGATAGCTCCCTGACAGAACATGAGCAGTCTGTCAGGGAGTTTTAATTTGTAGACACTAATTACATCACGCACGTGTGAAAACAGTTTAGTAATAATGTGCACCAAAGTGATTTATAGATGATATATACGAAAGGTTGGCTTTTTAGCTGGCCTAGGCTTCATATATCCCAATCCGAAGCCGTTATCTAACTTCCTGACAAAGTGTAGTGCCTTTTGTCAGGAAGTTTTTTCTTTAGATACAATAATTTAAGCGTGTATAGCACCATCGCCGCAAGCTAGGGCAGCTTCGCGTACAGCTTCCGAGAATGTCGGGTGTGCGTGGCATGTCAATGCAATGTCTTGCGCTGATGCGCCGAATTCCATGCCCACACAAATCTCGTGAATAAGTTCACCTGCGGCGGGGCCCATGATGTGGCAACCGAGGATTCTATCGGTTTTGGCATCGGCGAGAATTTTGACAAACCCTTCGCCCTGGAACACGGCTTTGGCCCGCCCATTACCCATAAAGCTGAACTTGCCGACCTTGTAATCAATGCCGGCTTCTTTCAGTTGTTCTTCGGTTTGCCCCACATTGGCAACTTCGGGTGCAGTGTAGATCACGCCCGGAATTACGCCGTAATTCACGTGACCGTGGTTGCCTGCAATTACGTCTGCGACGGCCATGCCTTCGTCTTCGGCTTTGTGGGCCAGCATCGGGCCGTCGATTACGTCACCAATGGCGTAAACGCCTGCGATACTGGTGCGCCAGTGATCATCGGTTTCGATCTGCCCGCGGGGAGATATTTTTCCGCCCAAGGCTTCAAATCCAAGCCCATCCATGAATGGCTTGCGGCCTGTGGCAAGCAATACAACATCGGCGTCAAGCGTGGCCTCTTTATCGTTTTTGCGCAGTTTATAGGTCACTGTGGCCTTGCCGTTTTTGGTTGTTGTAGATTGTACTGCAGCACCCATGACGAACTTAAGGCCTTGTTTTTTCAGGGATCTCTGGAATGTCTTCGCCAGATCGCTGTCCATGCCAGGGGTGATGTGGTCGAGGAATTCCACCACTGTCACTTCTGCGCCTAAACGCGCGTAAACGCTGCCCATTTCCAGACCGATCACGCCTGCGCCGATTACGACAAGACTTTTGGGGACCTTGGACAATTCCAGTGCACCTGTGGATGTCACAATGGTTTTTTCGTCGACTTCCACGCCTTTCAACGAAGAGGCTTCAGAACCGGTTGCGATGACAATGTTCTTGGCATTATGAACCTCGTCCCCAACGGTAACTTGCCCCGCTCCAGAGATAGCGCCCCAGCCTTTTATCCAGTCTATCTTATTCTTTTTAAACAGAAATTCTATGCCCTTGGTGTTTTGTTCAATGACGCTGTCCTTATATTCCAGCATCTTGCCAAAATCGACAGAAGGGGATTTGCCCATCAGGCCCATTTTGGTGAAATTATGCGTTGCATCATGGTAGCAATGGCTGGCGTGCAGCAGGGCTTTTGACGGGATACAGCCCACATTCAGACAGGTGCCGCCAAGGGTTTCGCGGCCTTCTACACAGGCGACATTCAGGCCCAGCTGGGCGCAGCGTATGGCGCAGACATAGCCGCCGGGGCCGCCGCCTATTACGATAACATCATAGTCTGACATGGGTGTTAACCTTTCATGATTGCGCCGAATTGGCGGTATGGAATGTGTATGGAACCCGTATGGAACCCGTATGGCAATCGCATCGGTTGCCGTTTGTTAACTTTTTTGCCTTCGGCGAGAATATTTTGACCATTTGGAAAGATCATAACAGGGCTGCCAATAACATGAGTGTAGCCGCGCCGATGCCAACCGTCCAGATAATCGAGCGCCATGGGGTCAGGCCAAAGACATAGGCGGGGATGTATAGCGCGCGGGCGACGATATAGGCCCAAGCGCAGTTTTGCGTCAGCGGGGTAGACTGGTTGGACAGGGTAACTACAATCACCGCGATGGTGAAGATAACCAAGCTTTCGAAGTGGTTGTTATAGGCGCGTTGCAGACGCGCTGCGGCGCCTGTAAGCGTGATCGGTTTATCACGTGAACTAAGTCCAGCTTTGATACCGACCTGCGAATCATGGGCGATAATGTGCAAGGTCATCTGGATGACTTGCAGCAGGCCGGCTAGGGCAAGGGCGGTGAGCTCAACAGTCATGCTTGGCCTCTATCGGTTCGGATGAAAACACTGCGTTGATTTTGGTGGTTTGCGATTGTCGAATTTCGGGTGTTTTTTGCAGGCCGAGGGTTTCCAGCAGTTCTATCAAACGGTCGGCATGGGGGGTGTCGATGGTGAGGCTGTCCATACGCAAGCCAAGGTCAGTCATACGGCTTGCAGGATGGTTCGGGCCCGTTTCGTCCCATTGCAATAAAAGCGGCGCGGCCCCGTCTAATGGGATGGAACCGTCAGTGGTGACAGTGAAACGCCAGCGCAGGGCGTCACGTTTGAACGGGGTCGCGGTTCCAAGATCGATGCCAAGGGCGGCAGCTTTGCGGATGCAACTGTCTATATCGTCGGTGCGCAACAGCCATGCTTGGGTGCGGGGGAATTTGGCTTGAGCCACAGGGTTGTCCAACTCAAACCAGCGCGGGCGGTTGGGTGGTGTGGCATCTGGGTTGACGCTGATCACTTCGGCGAAAGTATCGGGGCCTAGGGCGGTGACAAGGTTGTGGGTAGCCATATCGGGATGTGCGCCGCCTTTGGGAAAGGTTAACCCTGTGAGGTTGCGCATGTAGGTGGCACCCTCGGCGAGTGTATTGGCTGCAATGGCGATATGGTCGAAGGTGATCATTTCGTATTCTTATTATACTGCCACCATTGCCATAGGCGAAATGTTGGTAATAGCCATCCAAAGGCGGCAAAGAGAGTTAACAAGATATTTCTGGGTTCACCATCTGAAGAACTGCTGTTTAAGTCGTATATCAGGACAGCCACCATAATTAACCACAGAATTAATTCAGAATAAAACCGCCGTTTCGGGTGTACTGTGCGCCATTCCTTTAGATTCATTTTATGCTCACAATTCTATTAATAACCGGTGCGGATATTCCAAGGACTATCACGTGGCTTAGGAAGGTCACCGTAGTTTTTCTGTTCATGCCTTCAGACGGTGTAGGGGCGATTTGATTGAAGGTGGTCATGAAGTGGCCGACGTATTTCTCCACCAAGAGAAAATCCCATAGATTGCAGTAAGTGATAATACTACATCTATAAAAGCTAGAATTGAATAAATATCTATATTTGATGTTATAAGTCTGAAGTATGAGAATATAGCAAATAAAATATATACTATCGCGGCCCAATTATGTTGCTTCTGGATAAACAAAAATAACGTCCCAAACACTATAAAATCTAAAAGAATGGTGCCAATTAAATATCCAAATGGTACATCTGTCAGTAAAGCAAAACCGCAAAATATGATAATAGACCTGCTTCACAATAGGTTATTTTTATGCGAGGAAGTGCCTGGAGGTATCATTTTATGAAAGCTTTGAAGATTTTAAGTGCACAACCTGCATTGTTTTTTCGACTATCGGGCATCCGCCTTACAGATTTCAACGCCCTGGTTGCGACACTTCATCCGATCTGGTTGAAAAGTGAGGAGAAACGCCTGTCCCGCAAAGACAGGCAACGTGCGATTGGGGGTGGGATGAACTATCGCCTGGAGTTCGCAGAACAGCTTCTGCTCTGCCTGATGTATTACCGAACCTATACCAGCCATGCTTTTATGGGGCTTGTATTCAATGTATCCTCTCCGACAGTTTGCCGCCGCATTCAAGCCATGACAGAGTTGATGGCAGGCCATTTTCGGATGCCTGAACGTAAAGTAAAGTTGTCGGAAGTGGAAAAGGCTGATCTGCTTTACCTGATGATTGATGGTACTGAGCGTCCAGTTCAACGGCCCGGGAAGCCCTCGGCTCGAAAAGCAAAATATTCTGGCAAGAAAAAGAAGCACACGGCGTCCCACCAGATCATCACAGATGACAAGAAGTGTATACTGGCTGTTGGATGCGCCCATGACGGGCGCAAACATGACAAGCGTATTTATGATGAGACCCGCGTGGATAGGCCCCCTGATATACTTACCCTTGGGGATTTAGGATATCTGGGGACATCACTGGAAATCCCCCTGAAAACATCAAAGAAAAAACCACTTACGAAAGAAGAACAAGAATACAATACATGGCATTCAAAACTACGCATTGGCGTAGAGCACGGTATTGGCCGCATGAAAAAGTTCAATATATTTTCGGATATTCACCGCAACAACCAACAACAAAACATGATTGCCAAGAATGTCGGAGCACTCGCAAATATGAATTTGAAAACAGTTTGACAAAACGGGTGGGGATACTTGTGTCTAAAAATATTCGACCCTATTGTGAATCGGGTCTAATCATTGTTGCGATTAAGCCTAACTGTAATTTTATTGCGAACAGAGCTAAGTTCATGTTGCCGCTCTACAAATCCATCAACAACCGACGCGGATCTTCCAGTGCCTCTTTCACGCGCACAAGGAAGGTCACAGCACCTTTGCCGTCAACGATGCGGTGGTCGTAGCTTAGTGCCAGATACATCATCGGACGGATGACGATCTCGTCGTTGACCACCACGGCGCGTTTCTGGATGGTGTGCATGCCCAAGATGCCCGATTGCGGTGGGTTCAGGATCGGTGATGACATTAACGACCCGTAAACGCCGCCGTTCGAGATGGTGAAAGTACCGCCTTGCATTTCGGCCATGCTGAGCTTGCCGTCACGCGCACGCGCACCTTTTTCGGCAATGGATTTTTCGATAGTGGCAAACGACATTTGATCGGCGTCGCGGATTACCGGCACAACAAGGCCTGTGGGCGTGCCTGCAGCGATGCCCATGTTGACGTAGTTTTTATAGACCACATCGGTGCCGTCTATTTCGGCGTTTACTTCGGGGACTTCGTTCAGTGCGTGGCAGCAGGCTTTGGTAAAGAATGACATGAAGCCCAGTTTGACGCCGTGTTTCTTGAGGAAGGCATCTTTGTATTGCGTGCGCAGGGCCATGACGGCGGACATGTCGACCTCGTTATACGTGGTCAGCATGGCGGCGGTATTTTGGCTTTCTTTCAAACGGCGCGCGATGGTTTGGCGCAGTCTGGTCATTTTTACGCGCTCTTCCCGGGCGGCTTGCTCTGCGGCAACGGGTGCGCGCGGGGCTACAGCTGCGGGGGCAGGGGCTGCGGCTGGTGCAATGGGTGCCGCTGGTGCTGCGATTGCGGCGGTTACGTCTTCTTTCATCACGCGGCCGTCTTTGCCGGTGCCGGCGACCTGATCAGCGGTCAGGTTATTTTCTGCCATCAGCTTTTCTGCGGCAGGTGCGTTTTTAGTGGCGTCCGGCGTGACCGCTGCAGGTGCAGCAGTTGCTGGGGTTATCGCTGCGGATGAGGCCGTACCAGAGATCACGGCAAGCTTGCCGCCTGCGGCCACGGTGGCGCCGTCTGCTGCAAGAATTTCAGTGATGGTGCCGGATGCGGGCGAAGGGACTTCTACGCTGACTTTGTCGGTTTCCAGTTCTACCAGCATTTCGTCAGCTTTGACAGTATCGCCGACTTTCTTTTCCCAGGTGCCGACGGTAGCTTCGGTGACACTTTCACCCAGAGTGGGGACCATGACGTCGATAGATTGGCCCGCATCAGAGGTTGCGGGGGCAACCTTTGGCGGTTCTGCTGTTACTGCGGCAACAGGTGCGGGTGCTACATCACCTTCGGATATGTTGGCAAGTAAAGCATTAACGCCGACTGTATCGCCTTCGGCGGCGACTATTTCGGTTAAAGTGCCTGCGATGGGGGAAGGGACTTCGACAGTGACTTTGTCAGTTTCCAGCTCGCAGATCATTTCGTCGACGGCAACGTTGTCGCCGGTTTTTTTGAACCATGTTGCAACAGTGGCTTCGGTGACACTTTCGCCAAGGGTAGGTACACGTACTTCGGTCATTTTATTTTCCTCCAAGGGTCAGCGCATCATTTACCAGCGCGTCTTGTTGTAGTTTGTGGTTGCTTGCCAGGCCTGTAGCCGGGGCCGCGGCCGCGGCGCGGCCGACATAGGCGGGCCGTGAGTTTTTGATACCAATGTCGGTCAGGACATTTTCGATATGCGGGTTGATGAATGTCCAGTAGCCTTGGTTTTGCGGCTCTTCCTGACACCAGATGAAGTCGGCGTTCTTGAAACGCTTCAACTCTTCCGACATAGACTCTTCGGGATGCGGGTAAAGCTGTTCAAGGCGCATCAGGTAAATGTCGGTGATGCCGCGTGCATCGCGTTCGGCCAGCAGGTCGAAATAGACTTTACCGGAACACATCACCACGCGTTTGATTTTGCTGTCGGCCACTAGTTTGGTGTCGGAATTGCCCATTTGGGCATCGTCCCAAAGTATGCGGTGGAAGCTGGTTGTGCCGATGAATTCATCCATTGTGCTGACGGCCATTTTGTGGCGCAGCAGTGATTTTGGCGACATGATCACAAGCGGTTTACGATAGGTGCGGTGCAACTGGCGGCGCAGGATGTGGAAGTAATTTGCCGGTGTTGTCACGTTGGCGATCACCCAGTTGTCTTCAGCGCACATTTGCAAGAAGCGTTCGGGGCGGGCGGAAGAGTGTTCCGGCCCTTGGCCTTCCATGCCGTGGGGCAGCAACATCACAAGACCCGACATGCGCAGCCATTTACTTTCGCCAGAGCTGATGAACTGGTCGATCATGATCTGGGCGCCGTTGGTAAAGTCACCGAACTGGGCTTCCCACAGTGTCAGGGCGTTGGGTTCGGCCAGAGTGTAGCCGTATTCGTAGCCCAATACCGCATATTCGGACAGCATGCTATCGATCACCTCGTATGGTGCCTGTTCTGCGCGGATGTTGTTCAGCGGGTAGTATTTTTCGGATGTTTTTTGATCCAGAATACCTGAATGGCGGTGGCTGAAAGTACCGCGTGTGCAATCTTGACCCGAAAGCCGTACAGGGAAACCTTCGACCTGAAGTGATCCGAATGCAAGCGCTTCGGCGGTGGCCCAATCGATGCCTTTGCCTGAATTGATCATCTCGGCCTTGGCGGCGAGTATCCGCAATATGGTTTTGTGTGGTGTCCAGTCCTCGGGCAGCTTGGTTAGGGCGGCGCCTACCTCGTTAAAGCGGGCTTTTGAAATATGGGTCTTGCCGCGCTGGTATTCGGGGTCTTTGCTTTCCAGATGTTTCCACTTGCCGTCCAGCCAGTCGGCCTTGTTGGGTTTATAGTTTTTGCCGGCTTCAAACTCTTCATTCAGCTTGGCCTGAAACGCAGCTTTGATGTCTTCGATTTCACCTTCGGGGATCAGCCCGTCTTTGATCAGGCGTTCGGTATAAATCGCCAACGAGGTTTTGTGGGTCTTGATCTTGGTGTACATTTGGGGCTGGGTGAACATTGGTTCATCGCCCTCGTTATGACCGAAACGGCGATAGCAGAAAATATCCAAAACCACGTCTTTACGGAATTTCTGACGAAACTCGGTGGCGATTTTGGCGGCATGCACCACCGCTTCGGGATCGTCGCCGTTGACGTGAAAAATCGGTGCTTCCACCATCATTGCAATATCCGTGGGATACGGTGATGAACGGCTGTCATGCGGGGCTGTGGTAAAACCGATCTGGTTGTTTACAACGATATGGATGGTCCCGCCGGTGATATGGCCCTTGAGGCCCGATAAGCCAAAACATTCGGAAATCACGCCTTGGCCCGCAAAAGCCGCATCCCCATGCAACAGCATGGGTAGAACCGCCCCGCGATCACGGCCCATTTGGTCGCCCTTGGCGCGGGCTTTGCCCAGAACAACGGGGTTCACCGCTTCCAGATGGGATGGGTTGGCGGTGAGCGACAAATGCACATTGTTGCCGTCGAATTCACGATCCGATGAGGCACCCAGATGGTATTTCACATCGCCCGAACCTTCGACTTCGTCAGGTTTATAGCTGCCGCCGAAAAATTCGTTGAAGATCGCGCGGTATGGTTTGCCCATCACGTTTGACAACACACTTAAACGACCCCGGTGCGGCATGCCGATAATGATGTCTTTTACACCCAAAGCCCCGCCGCGCTTGATAATTTGTTCCATTGCCGGGATCAGTGCTTCGCCGCCGTCCAGACCGAAACGTTTGGTGCCGGAATATTTGACGTGGCAGAATTTTTCAAAGCCCTCGGCTTCGACCATTTTGCGCAAGATCGCTTTGCGGCCTTCTTTGGTGAAAAAGTGTTCTTTATCGTAATCCTCGATACGTTCTTTCAGCCAAGATGCCTGTTCCGGGTTGGAAATATGCATGTATTGCAGTGCGAACGTGCCGCAATAGGTTTTGCGCAGCTTGGCGATAATCGTGCGCATGGTGGCGGTCTGCATCCCCAGCACATTGTCCAGAAAGATCGGACGATCCATATCGATTTCATTGAAGCCGTAGAATTTTGGATCAAGTTCGGGATGCGGTTCTGATTTCTTCATCTTCAGCGGGTCAAGATCAGCCGCCAAGTGGCCACGGATACGGTGGGCGCGGATGATCATCAGGGCGCGGATACTATCCAGTACCGCGCGTTGGATTTGGTCGTGGGTCAGGCCGACGCCTGCCGATGAGGCTTTGGCTTTGATCGCGGTTTCAGGATCAGCGGCCCATTGCCCGTCCAAAGCAGCGGTCAGATCATCGTTGGGGATAGGTGGCCAGTCATCTCGGCCCCAAGATGCACCTTCGGCCGCTTTGGTGATCGATGTATTATCATCGCCAAGCTCTTTGAAAAACGCGATCCAGCTTTCATCAACCGAAGCAGGATCCTTCACGTAATTGGCGTGAAGCTGTTCGATATATTCCGCATTATGGCCTTGCAGAAAGGAGGATGCGTGAAGTTGAGTGTTCGAGGATTGGTCGGTCATGGTGTTACCTCTTTGTAAGGAAATGTGGAGCTCATTTTAACCGTCGATGAAACGGTTGCGTTTGGTACTGATTGATTTCGTAGCTTTTGAGTGTTTATTAAGTTGATATACACTTGGGTTTTTACATTGCCCTCGTTGAAATAAGAGGGTGTTCCAAAGAAAACAGGAAGCTCTGATGGGTTTATTTGCAAATAATTTGCAACGTTATCTGCCCATGCTGGCGGGGTCGAAGAATTAAGTGATAAATTGCATTCCACCCATGCCACATGTGGGTATGTATGAACCCAATTGACAATCATTGCCTCGGGAGATTTTTGCGTATCTTTTACGAAGAAACGGGTTTTGGCTGATGGAATATCTTTTTTTCGAATAATGCCACGTACAGTTCGTTGCTGGAGATGAGCTTGTTGCGTAATTTGTGCAAGGGATGGATCTCCTTGTAAATGAATACCCATATATATCCAAGATAAGTTATTTACAGTTTGATCTGAAATTTCATCATTTGGTATGGCTTGCCATCCATTTATAATTAACTTGTCTACAATATCATTGATATTGTTCGCTTTTTCGGCACATACATCTAAGGTGGAATATATATCCATATTATCACTCGCGGATGAGGCGGGGCCGCTTGCGAAAAATATGCAAGCCACCCCCCAAATCACAGAAGATAAATGAATATTAGTTTTCATTTACCCAATCGCCTTCATAACAGCCTCGCCCAGTGTTGCGGGGCTATCCGCCACCACAATTCCTGCGGCTTTCATTGCTTCGATTTTGCTGGCAGCGTCACCTTTGCCGCCTGCCACGATGGCACCCGCGTGGCCCATGCGACGGCCGGGGGGGGCGGTGATGCCGGCGATAAAGCCTGCGATGGGTTTTTTGCGGCCTGCTTTGGCCTCATCAATAATGAACTGGGCGGCGTCTTCTTCTGCTGTGCCGCCGATTTCGCCCAGCATGATGATCGAATGGGTGTCGGGGTCGGCCATGAACATTTCTAGACAATCGATATGTTCGGTGCCCTTGATCGGGTCGCCGCCGATGCCGATGGCGGTGGACTGGCCAAGGCCAAGGTCGGTGGTTTGTTTCACCGCCTCATAGGTCAGTGTGCCGGAACGTGAAACCACGCCGCAGGTGCCTGCCTTATGGATGTGGCCCGGCATAATGCCGATTTTACAGGCGCCCGGTGTGATGATGCCGGGGCAGTTCGGGCCGATCAGGCGGGATTTTGAACCATCCAGCGCGCGTTTAACTTTCATCATGTCCAACACGGGAATGCCTTCGGTGATGGCCACGATCAGTTCCATTTCCGCATCAATCGCTTCCAGAATACCGTCAGCGGCGAAGGGGGGTGGTACATAAATCACAGTGGCGTTGGCGCCGGTTACGTGGCGGGCTTCGTGAACCGAGTTGAACACGGGCAGGCCGATGTGGTTTTGGCCACCTTTGCCGGGTGTGACTCCGCCGACCATGTTGGTGCCGTATTCAATGGCCTGCTCAGAGTGAAACGTGCCTTGTGACCCTGTCAGGCCCTGGCAGATGACTTTGGTTTGTTTGTTAATAAGTACTGACATAAGCGTTGGATCCTTACGGGGTGGTTGGTTTGCTGAGAAGGGCCAGAATGTTATCATCCAGCCATATTTTGTGACGGTTCACGAGTTTGAAATCAAAACCTGCATTGGCGACGACCGCCTTTAGCGTTTTCACGGTGAAATAATTAACGTGGTCGGGGTAGCGAAAACCGGGCCATTTGGCACCGGAGACTCGTCGGTTAAGCGCGTTATAATTCGGTACGCGTACGTAGATTTTACCGCCTGGTTTCAAGCAGCGCATGGCACCATCCAGAATTTTGGCAACCTGTACCTCATGTTCCAGATAAGAGTGCATCATGATGCTGTTGAATTTATCTTCGGGAAAATCCCAGATTGCTTCGGCACCTGCCCCCAGCACACATTCGCCACCCAAGGCGCGCATTTTTGCATCTTGGGTTTTTTGCATGGCTTTCGATATTTCGATGCCAAATGGCACGAAAGGTGCGCGCCAGCGTAGGGAATCGCCGCAACCGATGTCCAGAACATTGCCCGGGCCCAATAATTTCAGGAAGCGTTCATTCGCGTCAGGTTTCAAGCGGTAATTCAGGATACGGATTTGGCGTGCTGCGCGTTTGATCCATGATTTCTTGTGATTGCGGGTCTGATCCAGTTCCGCATAGGTTTTTTCCCAGGCAAAATCCTCTTCCAATGCGACATAGTCGATCGGGTTCTGCAAATAGACCATTGTGCAGTGGGTGCATTCCACAACGCGCCATTCTGCGAGCGAATATGCCGGCAATGGCGTTGCCTTGTCTGCGGTGTAATTCGGGCAGGCGCGTTGGGGTGTATGGGCTGCGGTCATGATTGCATTAACCTTTCACAGCTTTCACAATCTTCTTGGCGGCGTCGCCCAGGTTGTCACCGACAATCACGTTCAGGCCGCTTTCATTAATGATCTTCTTGCCTTCGGCCACTTTGGTGCCTTCAAGACGTACCACCAATGGTACTTGTAGGCCGACGTCTTTGACCGCTGCTACTACGCCTTCGGCGATGACATCGCAGCGCATGATGCCACCGAAGATGTTGACCAGGATGCCTTTGACCTGCGGGTCGGAGGTGATGATCTTGAAAGCTTCGGTGACTTTTTCCTTGGTCGCACCACCGCCGACATCCAAGAAGTTGGCAGGATCTGAGCCGTAAAGTTTGATGATGTCCATTGTTGCCATCGCAAGGCCTGCGCCATTGACCATACAGCCGATTTCACCGTCTAGGGCAATGTAGTTCAGGTCGTATTTGCTGGCTTCCAGTTCTTTGGCGTCTTCTTCGGTTTCGTCGCGCAGTTCCATGATGTCGGGCTGGCGATACAGCGCGTTGCCGTCAAACGCCATCTTGGCATCAAGGCATTTCAAATCACCGGCTTTGGTGATGATCAGCGGGTTAATCTCGAGCATGTCCATATCTTTGTCGATGAACATTTTATACAGAAGTGCTATGAGTTGAACACATTGTTTGATCTGTTTGCCTTCAAGACCAAGGGCAAAGGCGACGCGGCGACCGTGGTAGCCTGAAAAGCCTGTGGCGGGGTCTACTGTGAAGCTGACGATCTTTTCGGGGGTTTCGGCGGCCACTTCTTCAATATTCATACCGCCTTCGGTTGAGGCCACGAAGGATACGCGCGATGTTTCACGGTCCAGTAATACGGCAAGATAGAATTCTTTTTCAATATCTGCGCCGTCTTCCAGATAAACACGGTTCACCTGTTTGCCTACAGGGCCGGTCTGGTGGGTGACCAATGTGCGGCCCAGCATTTTTTGGGCTTCTTCAGCAGCTTCTTCTACGGAATGTGCCAGACGTACACCACCTGCTTCACCCGCTTCAGGTTCCATGAAGTGGCCCTTGCCGCGCCCACCTGCGTGGATCTGTGCTTTGACAACCCATAAGGGGCCACCCATTTCGCTGGCTTTGGCTTTAGCTTCAGCTGCGTTCATTACGATGCGGCCATCAGATACATTGGCACCATATTGGCGCAGTAATCCCTTGGCTTGATATTCATGAATGTTCATGGATGTGTCCCTCTTGGTGAATTCGTCGGTTCACTGTTACAGAGGTTTTACAGGGAAAGAAGGGAAAAGTTGAATAAAACGCATATTCCTTTGGATTCCACAAGTTTGTGATCACACGAATATTTTATGTGATCACAAAGACATCAGATTTCTTATCCTATTAGCGACTCACACTATTTTTCTATTTTCTTATTTTGTAAGTGCGAGAGTACACTTGCTGCAGGTTTCAGTTCAAAATTTTCATACAAGCTATGAATTCCCTTTGGTAGATCAACGAGTTCCATATTTAAATAGTTTGAAATGACCTCATCATATACATTTTCCAATATCGAGTTCTTGGGGCTTAGATTACTTATGACCACAAGGCCGGTAGGTGCAGCATTGGTAACCTGTATGTCCAGATCAGGACGATATTTCAATAGTATTAGCAATGTTTTCCATACATCTCCAGTCCAATACCCGGTATGGAACTCCCGTTCAGCCATTTTTTGAGTGCTCGGACAACAGTCATGTAGTGTAATTATGCCGCGCTTAGACATGTGCTTTTCTGTGTTTATGAAGTCACGAAGTAAGACTTCGAAATGATGCAGGCCATCCAAAAAAGCGAAGTCAAATTTAATTTTATTATCCTTTAGGAAAGGAAGAGCGAAAAAATCATCACTTGTTTTTTGAAAGAAATGCATTTGCTGGCCCGTGGAATTGATAACTGGGTTGGAAATTTTAAAATTTGGATCCACAGAAACGATATTGCATTCAGCTAGCTGTAGGCTTTTGCCGCTGAAAGTCCCGACTTCAAGATACCAATTTGGCTTGTGAAGCATATGTATTCTTTTGAGCAGCCTTATATAACGAAGCCCATCAATTTTTATCATTTGTTCGTTCATTTCATTTTGCAAACTTTGCTTCCTCCGCCGTGTGCGTATTTTCTTCAGGAAATTTTTACGTTGTTCAATATTCATAAATACAACATTATCCTGTTGCCCTAGATATAAAGATTCTTTTAATTGTTTATTTGATGGCACAATCCATTCATCTGTTATCTTTAAAACGCCAGCGGTAATTAATTCAGATCTTAACTGGTCAAAATCAAGCTCCACAATACAAGAATTATCCGCTCTAATTTCGGGCCAGTATTCGCGATGCAGGCAATTGATATAATCAACATGTGAGTTGGAAAAACTATCGATTTGGTTGCGTATTAGTATAGGTACATCGGGACGGCGTTGAATAACTATGAGCTGTGCTTCATTATCTAGTATTAAGGGAATAACATGTAATGCAGAACTTTCCATTGCAATAATAACATCAGCTTCGTGATATGTCTGAATTTGATCCTTTAACGATAATTTCTCAGGGGAAACGATTTCGAATCCTGCTGTGGTGAGGTTTTGTTCTAAGATATCTTCACATAAAACCCGACCGTGTCTAGGACCCAAACTGCTGCGCGTTACATAGATCCGTCGACCTGTTCTGTTGCCCAATGTTAACTGATTTTTGAACCAGTCCGCATATGCAGGATCAGCAATCCCCTTCAATATCTCACTGAATAGGTCTGGTGCTACATGCATTCTTTCAAAGATTGTTGGCCTTTGGACTGATAATTGTGGGGTTGCCACTTTTAATAGACTCGTAATGGAATTGATCATTTGGTCTTGTGAATTGTTTAAGTGATGTGCTGCAAATGCTAATTTCGTCCCTTCTGGCAAGAATTGGTGTGCCCAAAGCCGCCCAATTCCACGTGTGATAACATGGCCAAATTGCCCTGAATTCAATCCACAAAACAGCCAGTTACCGTCTACATGATCGGCCTTGCTAATGGATTCCTTGAATAAATTTATATCTGATGAGCTTTGCCGCGATTGTGTTCCCATTTCACAATTGGGTACAGATTGACCTAATGAATCAAATACGCCTATAGAGGTAATACCCGGTTTTTTTGGTGCGCCATGCTTGTATGGAACCACCAAAATATTGTCGAAGCACTGTATTTCACTTGCTGGCAGTTTAAGTGTCATATGTTTTTGATGGTTTTAGGTGTCACAGTTTGTGCCATAATCCTGTTGCCCGTAAATCGATTTTACTAACATAGATGTCGTTTGAAGCATCAACCGCTTCAGACACAGCTAAGCAATCTTTGCTGCGCCCACCTACGTAGATTTGCGCTTTGACAACCCATAGGAGACCACCCATTTCGCTGGCTTTGGCTTCAGCGGCATTCATTACGATGTGGCTATCAGATACATTGGCACCATATTGGCGCAGTAAGCCTTGGTTTGATATTCATGGATGTGTCCTTCTTGATGAATTCGTCGGCTTATTGTTACAGAGGTTTTACTGGGAAAGAAGGGAAAAAGCCGAAAAGCTGTAAATTATTGTAATTAGGTTGACTTTGTGATCACACAGTTATTTTATGTGGTCGCAATAATCGCATATTGAAAACCCCAAAGCAAAGTTTCATGGGAATAAAATATTATAAGGGTTGCTGGTGATGGATACTAACAGCAGATATTAGCCTGATTTGATAAATTTTTCCCTGAAAAATGTTTTTAGAATATCGCTGGTTCTATAAAATGTATGCTTTCGCGCTGTTCTAAAACACAATGCAGAATAGTTAAGGTTGTGTAAAAGAGATTTTGGTCTTCTGGAATATTTACAATAATATAACATGCGTGCGTAAATCATACGGTGGCGTATCTTTTCTTTTGCTGTTTTGGCCATATAATTAGATGCAGAGGCAGAACCCGGTGTAAGATAAAACACCGCTTCTGGCCTGTATGCAATATAACCTTGTGTCAACAACCGCATTACTGCAAGCCGGTCACCAGCCCACAGGCTTGGAAAGTTGTCGAGTGAATCAATTAGAATTTCCGCGGCCGGTTTCCCGCGGTACAGCCCATAATACCATGATGCGGGAAATGTTACACTGCAAATACAGCGCCAACATGATGTGTAATAGCCTTTATTGACGACCCATTCTTTTAACCGTTCCTGCTTCATTCTTCCGTTTTCGACAGAAAAAACCCGACCAACTGCCAGTAATTTATCTTTGTCCTGCTCTAGTGCATCGACCAGAACCTGAATATATTCAGGATTTGTAATGTCATCATGGGCGCGTAATAAAAAATACTCACTATCAGTTGAACATTTTTGTATTGCGCGTCGGAAATTATCCGCACAATCCAGAAATGTATCACTTGGGCAGATACTGAATCGGTCATCAATATCAACAAAGCTTTGCGCGATTTCCAAAGAAGTGTCGGTTGACCGGTTTTCAAAAATAATAACATTGAAGTTGGTAAATGTCTGTGTTCGCAGGCTCTCAAGACAATTATGCAATAGCTTTGCGCCATTGTGAACAGGAACACCAATAGTAACAGTTGGTTGCTGGATCAAAACACACCCCAATTATGCTGTGATTATTCACAATAAGTTAACCGATAAATACATCACAAACCCGTCATAAGCAAACTTAATACAGATATATTGTATATGGGTGAATAATTTTCATTGATTTAAAAATGTGACAGTACTTATTTATCATGGTGGGTATTAAGATGATGTACTGTAAACAACATGCCGGCAAAAACGCGGGCATGTTGAGTTGTCAGGTATGTCTTTGTTGGTTAACCCAAGGAGCCGTCGATCGCTTTGCAGGCATCCATAAGACCCTCAACCGCTTCGACAGAGTTGTCGAACATGGCTTGTTCGTCTTTTGACAGTTTGATTTCTGCAATGCGTTCAATCCCGCCTGCGCCTATCACTGTTGGAACACCAACATACATGTCGGACTTGCCGAATTGGCCTGTAAGGGCTGCGGCACATGGCAATAGGCGTTTTTGATCACCCAGATAAGCTTCGGCCATTTCAATCGCGGAACCTGCGGGCGCATAATATGCAGAGCCAGTTTTCAGCAAGCCAACGATTTCGGCACCGCCATCGCGTGTGCGCTGAATGATGGCATCCAGTTTTTCCTGGGTTGTCCAACCCATATTAATCAGGTCAGGTAATGGAATGCCTGCAACTGTTGAATAACGGGCAAGTGGTACCATTGTGTCGCCGTGGCCACCCAGCACGAATGCAGTGACGTCTTTGACCGACACATCAAACTCTTCAGCCAGGAAGTGGCGGAAACGTGCGCTATCCAGAACACCGGCCATGCCGCAAACCATGTTTGCAGGTAGGCCCGAGAATTTCTGCAAAGCCCAGACCATTGCATCAAGCGGGTTGGTGATACAGATCACAAATGCGTTCGGTGCATGTTTGGCTATGCCTTCACCTACGGATTTCATTACCTTTAGATTGATACCCAGCAAATCATCGCGGCTCATACCCGGTTTACGGGCAACACCTGCGGTTACGATACAAACGTCCGCATCAGCAATATCGGCGTAATCGGTGGTGCCTGAAATCGCGGCGTCGTACTTATCAACCGGGGACGCTTCGGATATATCCAGTGCTTTGCCTTGGGGAATTCCGTCTGCAATATCAAACAGAACAATATCACCCAGCTCTTTCAAAGCTGCTAGATGCGCCAGTGTTCCGCCAATCATTCCTGAACCGATCAACGCGATTTTCGCTCTTGCCATGTCCATCTCTCCTATGGGTTTTCATCGAAGATTGGGTAGCGTTTCTGTGCACGAAGAGCAAGTCACATTGTCGGGTTTTATTTTATCCGCGACTATTTGCGGGCTTATACGCCCTGACCGGCAGGGTCATTTATGGCTTGATAGGCGTGCCCAGATGCCATCATGCAACTGGTCCCATTGGGAAGTGTCATAAGAATTGTCCATGTGCCGGTGCCTGGATGTGCGAAAACCTCGATGGCCTGCCCACCTGGTGTCAATCCTACACTTTGGCGGCTTTCACCAAAACGTTCATTCAATTTTTCGACCATGACGGTGCGTTTGGCGCAATTAGCAGGGTTCGCGGATGCAGTATTCATTGCAAAAGTGATCCCGACGATCCCCACGGATAAAGCAAGCAACATATTTTGTTTGTATTCCAACATTTCAGACCTTTCTTACCAGCTGTTTATGGTCTGAATGATTTGGTCTGAACGGGTAACATAAGGTTAACGGATCGCGCGGGTGGTGTTGCAATTCGCTGTGAATTTGCCAATGTAAGGGCAGATATCAAAAGGTTGATAATATGATCTTCACCCGTTCCCTGTTATTTGTGCCTGCGTTGAATGCGCGTGCAGTGGAAAAATCTAAAGAACTGGATTGTGACGGTATAATTCTGGATCTGGAGGATTCGATTACGCCTGAGCATAAAGCGAAAGCCCGTGATACTGCTATCAGTGTTTTGGCGACAGGTGGTTTTGCCGCTCTGCTGCGGATGGTTCGGGTCAACAGTATTGATACGGAATATTTCAACAGCGATGTCAGTACGTTAGCAAAGGCAGGTATTGGTGCTATTGTGATCCCGAAAGTTAACTGCGCTGCAGACATACAGGCGGTGACACAGATTTTGGATACCGAGCCTAATGCTAAAGACACACAAATCTGGATTATGATTGAAACCGCTTTAGGGGTGATGAACTTACGCGAGATTTGCAATGCATCCCCAAGATTGGCGGGCATGATTGTGGGGCCGAATGATCTGTTGAAAGATATTCAGGCCAGAGAATCGGCTGGTCAGGAAGCTTTGCTGACCAGCTATGGGTTATGTATTCTTGCGGCACGGGCTTATGGGCTGATTTGCATTGCCGGAATTTATAAACAGTTCAAAGATGCGCAGGGTTTTGAAGCCAATTGTGCACATGGTCGAGCATTGGGTTTTGACGGAAAATCATTGATCCATCCGTCACAGATTGCGCCTTGCAATGCAGCGTTCGGGCCAGATGAGCAGGAAATTGCACTTGCTAAAAAACAGATTGCAGCTTTTACAGAGGCCAAAGCGCTTGGAAAAGGGGTTGCAGTTGTGGATGGCGAACTCGTAGAAGGGCTGCATGTGGAAACTGCGCACAAGCTGCTTGAAATAGCTGCCGCGGTTAAACAAACAAAAGGTGGATAGATGTATTTAGGGATATTGCTGTTTGGTGTCTTTCTTTGGATTGATGCGCACTGGGTAAAGCGTTTGGTACCTAATCTTCGCACGGCGATGGATACACATATGGGGAAAGCGCCCGCGCGCGGGCTTATTGCCGGGCTGATATTTATTTCGCTTGGTCTGATGGTTGTCGGCTACCGGGGCTCTGAAATTACCCCAGTATACACGCCTTTCAGCGGGGCAGGACATCTGAATAATCTGTTGATGGTCGCCGCAGTTATCTGTTTAGGTGCGGGATCATCCAAAGGGCGGATGAAAACATGGTTGCGGCATCCGATGCTGACAGGCGTTATTGTCTGGGCCATCGCGCATTTGTTGGTGAACGGGGATATGGCCTCGATCATCCTGTTTGGCGGGCTCGGGGTTTGGGCGCTGATTTCAATGGTTTTGATAAATCGTACTGAAGGACCGTGGACGCGCCCCGCTGCCGGACCGGCAATTGGCGATATCCGGCTGCTTGTGATCTCTGCAGTGGTGTTCACTGTGATTGCTGGTATTCATATATTATTAGGGTACAATCCATTTTCAGGGAGCTACGCATGAAAATATACCGCTTGATAACCGGTGATGATACGAGAGATTATTGTCATAAAGTCACCGAAGCACTTTCCAAGGGGTGGGAGCTGCATGGCAGCTCTAATTACGCATATGACGCCGCCCGTGGGTCTATGCGCTGTGGCCAGGCTGTTGTGAAGGACGTGGATGAAGAGTATTCTCGTAACTTATTGCTTGGAGATTTGTGACCACAAGCAATAAAATTGTGATCGCAAATGTAAAATAATGCATATATGCGACATTTTACAGGTAATATTCACCAATTTTTCTATCAGTGACCCTGTGACTCTTAGAAACTTTAGTAGACCTGCTTCACAATAGGTTATTTTTATGCGAGGAAGTGCCTGGAGGTATCATTTTATGAAAGCTTTGAAGATTTTAAGTGCACAACCTGCATTGTTTTTTCGACTATCGGGCATCCGCCTTACAGATTTCAACGCCCTGGTTGCGACACTTCATCCGATCTGGTTGAAAAGTGAGGAGAAACGCCTGTCCCGCAAAGACAGGCAACGTGCGATTGGGGGTGGGATGAACTATCGCCTGGAGTTCGCAGAACAGCTTCTGCTCTGCCTGATGTATTACCGAACCTATACCAGCCATGCTTTTATGGGGCTTGTATTCAATGTATCCTCTCCGACAGTTTGCCGCCGCATTCAAGCCATGACAGAGTTGATGGCAGGCCATTTTCGGATGCCTGAACGTAAAGTAAAGTTGTCGGAAGTGGAAAAGGCTGATCTGCTTTACCTGATGATTGATGGTACTGAGCGTCCAGTTCAACGGCCCGGGAAGCCCTCGGCTCGAAAAGCAAAATATTCTGGCAAGAAAAAGAAGCACACGGCGTCCCACCAGATCATCACAGATGACAAGAAGTGTATACTGGCTGTTGGATGCGCCCATGACGGGCGCAAACATGACAAGCGTATTTATGATGAGACCCGCGTGGATAGGCCCCCTGATATACTTACCCTTGGGGATTTAGGATATCTGGGGACATCACTGGAAATCCCCCTGAAAACATCAAAGAAAAAACCACTTACGAAAGAAGAACAAGAATACAATACATGGCATTCAAAACTACGCATTGGCGTAGAGCACGGTATTGGCCGCATGAAAAAGTTCAATATATTTTCGGATATTCACCGCAACAACCAACAACAAAACATGATTGCCAAGAATGTCGGAGCACTCGCAAATATGAATTTGAAAACAGTTTGACAAAACGGGTGGGGATACTTGTGTCTAAAAATATTCGACCCTATTGTGAATCGGGTCTAGTATAATAAACCCATAGCTTTAAAGCCAACGAGAGGGATATTCATGGTTGATATGAACAGGGACAAGCGTCCGTTATCACCCCATATTAGTATTTACCGCCCGCAAATAAACTCGATCACATCGATAATCAACCGTGTCACCGGCGTCGCAATGTCGCTGGCCGCGGTATTGATTGTCTGGTGGTTGCTGGCTGCCGCAACATCCGCTTCGTATTTCGATTTTGTGAATGGATTGTTGACCTCATGGTTGGGCTTGTTGGTGATGTTTGGATCACTCTGGGCTTTATGGTTTCATTTCCTGGCTGGTATCCGCCACTTGGTGATGGATTTTGGCTATGGCTACGAAATTAAATCGGTGGATTTCTGGGGTTGGGCGGTTATTGTTCTAAGTCTGGTGTTAACAGCGGCAAGCATCATTTGCTTGTCTACATTCTAGGGGCGGACGGATGACTTATAAAACTGACATGGGCCGCGTTAAGGGGCTGGGCACGGCCAAAGAAGGCACGCATGAGTGGTGGATCGGGCGTTTGACATCCGTAGCACTAATTCCGTTGACCTTATGTTTCATCTGGAAAGTGGCCCCGTTGATCGGTGGCACGCACGCTGAACTGCTGGCCGCATTCCAAAGCCCGTTCACGGCTATTACGACCACCCTTTTCATCATGATCGCTTTTGTCCACCTTGCAGGGGGCCTGCAAGAGGTGATCGTGGATTACGTACACGGCAAAGCCATGTTGGTGGTGCTGCTGGTTTCAACAAAACTTCTATGCTGGGGCATGGGGTTTGCGGGCGCATTCGCTGTGGCCAAAATCGCCTTTGGCGCCTGATCGGAGACTATCAAGATGACTGCTTACGAATATATCGATCACGACTATGATGTTATTGTGGTGGGGGCCGGCGGTGCCGGACTGCGCGCCACTCTAGGCATGGCTGAACAGGGGTTGAAAACCGCCTGTGTGACCAAGGTTTTCCCGACACGGTCCCATACGGTTGCGGCCCAAGGCGGTATTGCCGCGTCTTTATGTAATATGGATGTGGGCACAACACCAAACGATCATTGGCAGTGGCACTTGTATGATACAGTCAAAGGCTCTGACTGGCTGGGTGATCTGGACGCAATGGAATATCTGGTGCGCGAAGCACCAAAAGCGGTCTATGAGCTGGACCATTACGGGGTGCCGTTTTCCCGCACGGAAGAAGGCAAGATTTACCAACGTCCCTTTGGTGGGCACACAACAAAATTCGGTGAAGGCCCGTCTGTGCAGCGCACATGTGCGGCTGCCGACCGCACAGGGCACGCGATTTTGCACACGCTTTACGGGCAATCGCTGAAAAACAATGCGGAATTCTACATTGAATATTTCGCAACCGATCTGATTATGACCGAAGATGGTCGTTGTCAGGGTATCATTGCGTGGAAACTGGATGACGGCACTATTCACCGCTTTAACGCCAAGATGGTTGTTCTGGCAACCGGGGGGTATGGCCGTGCGTTCTTTAGTGCCACATCGGCCCACACCTGTACGGGTGACGGCGGCGGTATGGTTGCACGCGCTGGGCTGCCTTTGCAGGATATGGAATTTGTACAATTCCACCCAACGGGGATCTACGGGTCAGGTTGTCTGATCACGGAAGGCGCGCGTGGCGAAGGCGGTTACCTGACCAATTCGGAAGGTGAACGCTTTATGGAGCGTTACGCGCCGACCTATAAAGACCTCGCATCCCGCGATGTGGTGTCACGCTGTATGACCATGGAAATCCGAGAAGGCCGTGGAATGGGGCCTGAGAAAGACCATATTCACTTGCACCTAAACCATCTGCCGCCTGAAACGCTTGACCTGCGTTTGCCGGGCATTTCTGAAAGTGCGCGGATTTTTGCAGGTGTTGACCTGACCAAAGAACCGATCCCTGTACTGCCGACTGTGCATTACAATATGGGCGGTATCCCTACGAACTATCTGGGCGAGGTGTTAAACCCGACCGCCAAGGATCAGGATCGTGTGGTGCCAGGGTTGATGGCCATTGGCGAAGCGGGTTGCGCATCGGTACACGGGGCCAACCGTTTGGGCTCAAACAGTTTGATTGATCTGGTGGTGTTTGGCCGTGCAGCAGCTATTCGAGCAGGCGAAATTGTAGATGCGAAAGCCCCCAATGAGACCTTGAATGAAAAATCGGTTGAAGCTTCCATGTCGCGTTTTGACGGATTGCGTCATGCGGATGGCAGTATAGCTACCGCTGATCTGCGTACAGAGATGCAAAAAACCATGCAAGAAGATGCAGCCGTTTTTCGTACCGATAAAACATTGGCTGAGGGCTGTAAAAAAATGCAGGCCGTAGCTAAGAAAGTGGATGATCTGAAAGTAACCGATCGCAGCCTGATCTGGAACTCTGATTTGATGGAAACGCTAGAGTTGGCGAACCTGATGCCAAACGCGATGGCCACAATTACGGCCGCCGAAGCGCGCAAGGAAAGCCGCGGGGCGCATGCGCATGAGGACTATCCGGATCGTGATGACAAGAACTGGCGCAAGCACAGCCTGTCACGTGTGGACGGACATAAGGTGAAGCTAAGCTATCGCGATGTTCACTTGAAACCACTGACCGCACAAAAAGATGGCGGTATAGATCTGAAAAAAATAGCACCGAAAAAACGCGTATATTAATGCAGCTATCGCATACGACATATTTGGTATTGGCGTCCGTTATGGGCCTGTCGGCCTGTACTGACCCAAAACCTGTGTCGGTGGAAGAGGCTATGGCAGAATGTACGTATCGGGCACGTTCCGCGATAAAACCCGATGTGCGCGTCGGCGTTGGTGTAGGGACGGGTGGTTACTACGGCAACCGTGTGCATGGCGGCATCGGTATTGAATTGTCGGGGGACTATCTAAAAGGCCGCAGCCCCAATGAAGTATATGAAACATGTGTTGTCGACAGATCAGGCGAAAAACCAACGCAACCGTTGAAATTATAGCGGTGTAAGGCAAAGGACAAAGATTATGGTAGAACTAACCCTTCCAAAAAATTCCCGCATGACGGTGGGCAAAACCTGGCCGAAGCCCGAAGGTGCGACGAACCTGCGCAAGTTTTCCATCTACCGTTATGACCCTGACACCGGTGACAATCCGCGTGTTGATACATATTTCGTTGACCTAGATACTTGCGGCCCGATGTTTCTGGACGCTCTGATCAAGATCAAGAACGAGATTGACCCCACGTTGACCTTCCGCCGTTCCTGCCGTGAAGGCATTTGTGGCTCTTGTGCGATGAACATCGACGGCATCAACACGCTGGCTTGTATCTACGGTATGGATGAGGTTTCGGGTGATGTGAAAATATACCCGCTGCCGCATATGCCGGTCGTTAAGGATCTGATCCCTGATCTGACGCATTTCTATGCGCAACACGCATCAATCATGCCGTGGCTGGAAACCAAGACCAACAAGCCTGCAAAAGAATGGCGGCAGTCGATTGAAGATCGCAAGAAACTTGATGGGCTTTATGAATGCGTGATGTGCGCCTGTTGTTCGACCTCTTGCCCGTCATACTGGTGGAACAGCGAACGCTACTTGGGCCCAGCGGCATTGCTGCACGCCTACCGCTGGATAATCGACAGCAGGGATGAAGCTACGGGCGAACGTCTGGACGAGTTACAGGACCCGTTCAAACTGTACCGCTGTCACACCATCATGAACTGCGCCAAAACCTGCCCCAAGAGTTTAAACCCTGCGCTGGCGATTGCCGAGATCAAGAAAATGATGGTTGAACGCACGATGTGATCGGCGGTTTCGGTCTTTGAATGCGAAAGAGGCTTTTGGCCGCTTTTCTACGAAACCATATCCATATGATAGTCGATTTGACTGCCACCCCAGATAGATTGCGCCAAGTGTCGCCCTTCGGACACACTTAAGGCCGGCATGGCCGCCGGCCCGAAACCCGAAGCGATAACGCCTGATTGCAGCTCTGGAAAAACCGTATAAATCTCTTCCTGAACTTTCCGGTCAAGCCCGTTCATGATCATCCTGTTGGGGTGAAAACTTTCGGTTTCAATGCCGTCGGCAAAAATAATCTCATGGTGATCGAAAAGCAGGTGGATATATGTTGTGCTTTTGACATCCGCCTGTGCAATTTTGTTATTGGCATCCAATGCAATTGCAGGAACCAGAACTTGCCGGCTGCCATACATTTTGTCGGCGGTATGATCATCGATAACAATCCGGTGCTGCGGTGAAACCATCATATCACGGCATGGGCGTTCCGGTCCCAAGGCATCTTTTTTTATCTGAACCGGATATATTTGCGGGTTTGCGTATAATCGGGCGCCTGAAATGTCTTTTTGTCCGACCCAGCGAATGGCCTGTAACCCGTGATCGCGGGTTATGACCAGATCGCCCGCTGCCAAATCCTCGACCAACCGATCACCAATTGGTGTTGCAATATGAGTGCCGGGGGTAAAGCAGGGAATTGTGCCGCTGTTCGGGCTTGTCTGGGTGAAATAGGTGGCCCCGCCATCATCCGTTTCCAGTGACTCGCCACCACCGGCCTGACCTATTTGGGTCGAGGTCATGCCATTGGCCGGACCTTCAGTTGCGGTGACGGGCGGGCGATCGTCAAATGAGATAAAGCTCTCGACAACACCGTTATCGACAAGGGCAACCGCATTGCCCTTGCCCAGACCGGTGAACGTTGCGGTTGTCGCCAAGTCTATGACGTATACGTCTTTTCCATCCAATGTGCTGACGATGGAGCCCAGTGAGTTTGTTGACCGGATTGTGCCGTTTGCATTGTATATCACAACCTGAATATTCGAGACATCGGTCCCTATGGTCACCGCGATTTCAATGAAATCCACTGGCGGACCACCCAGGTATCTTACTTCGGATATGAATAAGTCAGGCATGCGTACCTATGATCAGATGATTATTGCGATGTCTTAATAGCACCTAATTATGACTGAACTATGCTGTTTCAAGGTCTGTCGTTGTCATATTTCATCATTATAATTCATACTATAGACCCGATTCACAATAGGGTCGAATATTTTTAGACACAAGTATCCCCACCCGTTTTGTCAAACTGTTTTCAAATTCATATTTGCGAGTGCTCCGACATTCTTGGCAATCATGTTTTGTTGTTGGTTGTTGCGGTGAATATCCGAAAATATATTGAACTTTTTCATGCGGCCAATACCGTGCTCTACGCCAATGCGTAGTTTTGAATGCCATGTATTGTATTCTTGTTCTTCTTTCGTAAGTGGTTTTTTCTTTGATGTTTTCAGGGGGATTTCCAGTGATGTCCCCAGATATCCTAAATCCCCAAGGGTAAGTATATCAGGGGGCCTATCCACGCGGGTCTCATCATAAATACGCTTGTCATGTTTGCGCCCGTCATGGGCGCATCCAACAGCCAGTATACACTTCTTGTCATCTGTGATGATCTGGTGGGACGCCGTGTGCTTCTTTTTCTTGCCAGAATATTTTGCTTTTCGAGCCGAGGGCTTCCCGGGCCGTTGAACTGGACGCTCAGTACCATCAATCATCAGGTAAAGCAGATCAGCCTTTTCCACTTCCGACAACTTTACTTTACGTTCAGGCATCCGAAAATGGCCTGCCATCAACTCTGTCATGGCTTGAATGCGGCGGCAAACTGTCGGAGAGGATACATTGAATACAAGCCCCATAAAAGCATGGCTGGTATAGGTTCGGTAATACATCAGGCAGAGCAGAAGCTGTTCTGCGAACTCCAGGCGATAGTTCATCCCACCCCCAATCGCACGTTGCCTGTCTTTGCGGGACAGGCGTTTCTCCTCACTTTTCAACCAGATCGGATGAAGTGTCGCAACCAGGGCGTTGAAATCTGTAAGGCGGATGCCCGATAGTCGAAAAAACAATGCAGGTTGTGCACTTAAAATCTTCAAAGCTTTCATAAAATGATACCTCCAGGCACTTCCTCGCATAAAAATAACCTATTGTGAAGCAGGTCTTATACATCTTTATTGTCTTCATTTTGCGGTATTTGCAGTAACCAGCCAACACCTGCCAGTGTCAGTCCAAGGGCGATAAAGACGGTGGCGCGTGCAAGACCCTGCATCCCGGCTGTATCCCACAGAAACACTTTTGCAGCGGTCAGCGCGGCTAAGCCCAGGCCGATTTTGCGTAAGCTTGGGTTTTTGCGTGTGATTGCCAGTATCACTGTGATCACGGTCGCGGTCAGCAGAACCACGGTGTATGTGTAAAGTTCACCGACCTCTGTCCCTTTATAAAGCCGTATGTTGGAGCCATGCCAGAAACGGCGTATTTCCTGTATTGCGATGAACCCTGCCATAAGCGCAGTAAAGCCAAGGGCGATTTTGCGGGTGATGAATTTGGGTAACAGCTTAAAGTGATATAGCCCATAGGCCGCAAGTGCGGGCAGGGCGTATGCGACCATAACCGTATCGATGGGGAAGATGCCTTTGACACGGCTGTCAAATAACGGTGACAGTAAGACAGCAGCCGCCAATGCACCAAGCCCTAGGATGCCGTAACCATATCCCAGATACAGGCGCACCCGTGTCAGCCGGTCGTCTATAATCATGCGTCTGAATTGCACACCTGCCATCATAATCCAGATGGTGGCATATAACCCGAGAACCATATGGTCAAAGCTCCAATGCCCGCCTGAAGCAATTCTTGCAATCAGGGCGCAAGTCAATAGTGCGACTGTCAGGAGCGTGGCGGTTTCATAAAGGATCACGCGGTTCGGCAAGTTTGCCGCTTTTGCCGTCATATAGCCGGCTGCAAGTAAGGCTGCGACAACGCCGAATATTGCAATGACCCAGAACACCGGCTTTTGCAGTGAATAAACCGGTAGCAGATCGAACACGACCAGACTTGTGCTTGCTGCCACAAAGGCCCAGATCAGATAGCCAGTCCAACGGTATTTGAAGCGGATCACAAGTGTAAGGGCGGCAAGTGATAACAGGGCGGCGACGTGGGCCAGATAGTTGGTGTCTATGGTCAGGTAAGCCGCAAATGATGTTGTAATCAACATACCGGCAAAGAACAGATCAGACGCGGTGCGACGTTGGCGGATATGGCTGCGCAGCATTAAAAGCGCAGCACATGCCAGGACGGCTGCTAGAAGGATGGCAATAAAGGCCCAAATAGTTTCACTGATCGGGGTGATGCGGTGCCAATTCGCGTAAGTCAGAAAATATGTCAGTACGGGTGCAATGGACCCGCAGGCGACCCAGTAGAGCGGTCGCACTGATCGCGGTGTGCGCCAGAAGGCAGCGACCATAAACAGGATGGCTGCGATGGCGGAAATTATGCTGACGAATGTGAAATACGGTATTGGGTCAATATCCCGATCATAACGCATTAATGGGCTGCCGGCTGTGGCAATAAAGAACAGGCCACCGGTGAACAGAACGGCCAGTTGGTCAAGGTTTTGGGCGCGGTTGCACCAGAATATAGCCCATGCAGTCAGGCCGAGGAATGCCAGAAGGACGGCTTGCCACAGAACCAGACTGTCATAGGCCGTAAGGCAAAGCAGCGCAGTCCCCGCGGCGGCACTTAGAACTGTCAAAATTGTAGGATAATGGGTGGTTATATTTCCCAGGGTTTTTTCGTTTATTACTGCTGTATGATCCCATCTTGGCCATATCCCAAAGGCAGGAATTGTGGTGACGGCCACAATTATAGCGATGACATAAGCCACCAGATAAGATTGATTCGGGATTGCGTCATTCAGACCAAAACCTGCGATTAACGTAAAGACAACCGCAAGGGCCGACAGCCATATCCAGCGGCGCATGCATTCGACAGTCAAGGCTGCGATTAATACTGACAAGAAGTAAAGATACATGATCGCATGACCTTCACCTGTTGAAACAATAACGGGTGATATGAATGCGCCAAGGATGCCTATAACCGCTAGCACAGGGCCGTAAATCAGGCCCGCGCCAATGGCTATGAATGACACGAAGACCATTGAGGTAAAGCCAACTAGCGGGCTGGTCAGGTCGTATAGGATATGGGCCGAGACCACAGCACCGAACAAGGAAGCGATGCCGCTTGCGGCAAGGGCCACAGGTACTGTAAACCAGCCTTGCATGCCCATATTGGGTTTGCGGCGCAGAAATTCCGCTGCACCAAGTAACGCGGATCCAAAACACAAGGCACTGATAACACGTGCTTTTGGCCCCAAAAAGCCGCGCTCCATCCCGTATTGCACGATGAACAGGCCGCCCAATGCAAGGGAAATGCCAGCCAGCCAGATGATCCAGTTTGTTTTGAAATTATCTGCCATGCGGTCAAAGAACGTCGGGCCTTTGGGTTCGGGTGGCTTGGACGGCGGTTGTGTGGCCGTTTTTAATTCAGGTGGTGTCCAGGGAACTTGGGCCTTTGTGGGTGCGTCAATGGTGGATGCCGCAACCTTGGTTTGTGTGGCGGCTTTTTGCACTTTTGGTTCGGGTGCGACCCTGTTTTTAACCTCGGCCTGTATTTTTAGAAGCTCGACTTCGGCTTGCAGGCTTTTAAGCTTCGCGGATGCACCTTTGGCTATGATAAAAGCGACCAACGGCATTATAAGGATATAGGCCCCGATCAGGACTGCCAATAATATGAAACCTTCTTCACCCATTTAAAATCCCCTAATGAATAGTTGCAAGATGAAGAATGTTGCGGGTTTGGTCAACAGTTTGAAACCTGTCCGTTACGTCAGGTTTTCTTCAATGCTTGACCCGTATCGGTAATATGCCAAAGATGTCCCTATGAAATATAAACCTGAAAACCCCGCCCCCGCGAATGCCGACGCTTTGCGCAAAATAATGCCAACCGTGTGCTATCCGATTGATACGCTACCCAAGCCCGATATTGGGCTTTATGCGGCGGCACGCGAAACTTTGACCCTGATCGATACGGTTATTGTGCCGCCGCGCGAAGGCGGTTGTTTTCATGTGCCAAAGGGCCATTTCTTTCGCGTTGTCAGCATAGATGGCCCACAGGTGGGGGATATGAACCTGTGGAATGCACATGATTTGCACGAGAAGTTCTATTCAGGTAAAACCCGCGCCCTGCACGGCACCCATATCAGTACGGGGGACCGGATGTGGTCTAGTTTCCCTGCCATGCGCCCGATGGCTACGGTTACATACGACACGCTTGATTGGTACGGCTGGGATGAATATGGCGCATCGGTGCATGATGTAATTGGCACACGGTGTGACCCGTACACCAACGATGTGTTAAACGGCACCGATTATCACCATTGCTGCCATTCCAACCTGACCCGCGCCTTGGCAGCGGATCGCGGGATTTCTTTGCTAGAAGCGGAACCGCTGGTGCATGATGTGCTGAACGTTTTTATGTGTACGGGGTTTATGCCCGACACGAAGCAATATTTTATGAAAGCCAGCCCGGTGCAACCGGATGATTATATCGAATTTTTCGCTGAAATTGATCTATTGGGCGGCATATCTGCTTGCCCCGGCGGGGATTGCAGCACGACGCATTCCAGTGATACGGCCAAGTGTTATCCGCTGAAGGTCGAGATTTACCGGCCCGCGCCTGATGCGCTGAAAGGCTGGCAGCCGCCCGCCTTGAACGGTTATTCTGGCAGTCACGGGGTGCGGTAAGCAATTTTTGACCGACCGTGACATTTTTGGGGTTTGGCAAGGCGGGTAATATCTGGCAGAGTTTGCGGGAATAGCAGGAGAGTTCGCGTGGCTTTTCAACTTATGCAGCGGTTTATAATGGCAATCGGCCTTAACCTTACTTTGGTGGCGGCGGTTTTTGCGCAAGATTGCACGCTACCCCCATCGGTTTTGATACATTCATGCCAAACTGACATGGCGGTGCGTTTGCGTGTGCTGCCTGATGAAGTGCAAACTGACAATAACCACTTGCTGACCGTGACAGGCACCTATTCCAGCGGTGACCGTTTCGGCATCGAAGGATTGGTTATTCAGTCGGGTCAGGTTGTTTCTAGAAGGTACCAAAACTGGGACGGCGTGCTGATTATCGATCAGAACGGCGTGCCAAACCTGTTCCATGCGAAAAATGTTATCATTGGCGGCGATGAGTTTGATCTAAAGGATAAACCGGGCCGTGATGGGTTTATCGCCAAGGCAAAAGACCGGGGTGTAACGGTATTGCAATCGCACCTGTTGATATTTGCCGGGGCACTAGATTTGCAGGATGTAGAAGGCGCGCCATCGTTCAAACGGCGGTTATTCGTGACCTTTCAGGATGGCAGTTTCGGAGTATGGGAAACCGATCAATCAGAAACGCTTTATGATGCCGCACAGCAAGTACAGGATGCGCTAAACCCGTTTATGGCCCTGAACCTGGATATGGGGGCTTATGACTACTGTCGTACAGGTCCGTCAGGGGCCGAAAGCGATTGCGGTGGCTTGCTAGTGTCCGCGGATAAGCTAACCAATCTGTTGGCGTTTACCAAGGGTTAGCTGTATTTCTCTGGCCCGTTCCATTGAGCCTCATCATAGCGATCACCATACGCAAAGCCTATTGGCAGTAAACGATTTATCTCTGCGCGGTCATCACTTGTGAGTGTAATTTCAGTAGCTTGCGACCATTCTTTCAAGTGTTTTGCATAGCGGGTGGCAGGGATCGGGACCATCGTGTCGTTTCGGTCCAGTATCCAGGCAAGGGCCGCAGCGGATACGGTCCAGCCCATATCGGCGCAATAGGATTTGAAGCCATCGATGATGCGGCAGTTATCGGTATAGTTGGGCTCTTGAAAGCGCGGAATGCGCAGGCGAAAATCTACCTCGGGAAGGGTGCTTAACACGGGGAGGTTTTGGGCGAACATTCCACGGGCTACGGGTGAGAACGGCACAAAGGTTATATCCAGCTCTTCACAGGTCTGTAGAACCCCCAGCTCGGGCATACGTGTCCACAGTGAATATTCGCTTTGCACCGCCGTCAGGGGTGTCACGGCATGGGCGCGGCGAATGGTTGTGGGGGAAACCTCTGACAGGCCCCAACCGCTGATTTTGCCTTCGTTAATCAACTTGCCCATCGTCATGGCGACATCCTCGATAGGTACATTCTGATCGCGGCGGTGGATGTAATAAAGGTCAACGTGATCCACGCCAAGCCGCTCAAACGAGCCCGCCAGTGCGTTGCGTATATATGCATCAGAGTTGTCATATCCACGTGGATTTACCACAATCCCGCATTTGGTGGCGATTTTGAACGTGTTCGGGTGGTTCTTGATGTATGCGCCAAGCACGGTTTCAGACTTGCCCATGCCGTAAACATCGGCCGTATCCAGAAAATCAATGCCCATATCAATCGCAGCATCCAAACAGGCAAAGCTGGTCTTATTGTCCGTCGGTCCGAAAAAACCGGCAAAACTCATGCATCCTAGTCCGATTGCACTGATTTTCGCGCCGTTTGCCCCTAGTTTGCGATACTTCATGGATCGTTGTTCTTTCTGCTTTGGTATTTCCTTTTTCCTGATACGCTGTGCGAATGTTCGAAACAATAGAAATACCCACATGGACGGTTTGGCTGGCAGGCATATTGGCCATGATCGGGCTTTTGGATCGCATCCTGATGCCAACGGTGCGTTGGTACCTGCGCCGCCGGATGAACAAGGCCATCACGGTTTTGAACGAGAAGCTACAATTGAAAATCCAGCCTTTCAAGTTGACCAGAAGACGGGTGATGATTGACAGGTTGGCTTATGATCCGCAGGTGATCGAAGCGATTGTCGAACATGCCCAAACTGAACAGATACCATACCCGGTGGTTGAACAAATGGCGCATCGTTATGCCCGCGAAATTGTACCGTCTTTTTCGGCAACCTGGTATTTCAGCATTGCAATTAAAATCGCCCGTTGGTTGTCACGGTCTTTGTACCGTGTGCGATTGGGTTATGTGGATGAAAAAGCCCTGAAAGATATTGATCCGGAAGCAACGGTGGTGTTTGTGATGAATCACCGTTCCAACATGGATTATATATTGGTGACATATCTGGCGGCATCACGTTCTGCCTTGTCATACGCGGTAGGTGAATGGGCGCGGGTTTGGCCGCTTAAGCAATTGATCAGCAGTTTGGGGGCTTATTTTATCCGCCGTAAATCCCGCAATCAGCTATATCGCCGCGTTTTGGCACGCTATGTACAAATGGCAACAGCCGCAGGTGTGACCCAAGCGGTATTTCCCGAAGGTGGCCTGTCGCGCGACGGTAAGCTGAAGCCGGCAAAGCTGGGTTTGCTTAGCTATATGGTAGCGGATTTTGACCTTAAGACCAGCCGTGACATCCATTTTGTTCCTGTCGGGGTGAACTATGATCGGGTTTTGGAAGACCGGGTTCTGCTGGCTTCTGAAAAGGGTGTCAGAACCAGTGGGTTGGTTAAATTTCGTGCCTTCCTGCGTTTCATGGGGCGGCAAATCCGTTTGCGCCTGGCAGGTAAGTATTATCGCTTTGGCTATGCCAGCGTCAGTTTCGGTGCGCCTGTGTCCTTTAAAGAGTTTCTGAAAACCCACGGGCATCGCAAACATGAGGCGATGACCAAGGCACTTGGCAAAGAGTTGATGTCAAAAGTGGGCGCGGTGATCCCGATCCTGCCGGTTTCACTTGTCGCGCGGGTGTTCCTGACTAATCAGAAAACACCGCTTGGCAAAGAAGCTATTATTAATAAGTGTAATACAAATTTACAAAGGCTGCTGGACAAAGGGGCCTACATGCACCTTCCGCACAAGAATTTTGAATATGCGGTCGAGGTCGGTTTGCGGATGTTGGTACTGCGGAAAATAATTAATCTGAAGGATGGAAAATACCAATTGCAGCCCGATGAGGTGGAATTGCTGAGCTATTATTCCAATGCGATTGCCCATCTTGGCTAGCGCCTTCTGTTATAGGGGTGACACCGCCTTTACGCAGGCCTATAAGGGCCGCGAAATTCCAAGCAAATGGCAGAGACATGATTAAAGTTTTCGGGCACAAAGCCCCTGATACAGACGCAACCGGTTCCGCAATCATCTGGAGCTGGTTTTTAAGCACCAAAGATCTGGAAGCCACACCTTATGTATTGGGCAAACCTAATACGGAAGCTGCGTTCGTACTGAAGCGCTGGGGTTACGATACGCCAGCACT
This sequence comes from Amylibacter sp., assembly GCA_965261565.1. Classification (GTDB taxonomy): domain Bacteria; phylum Pseudomonadota; class Alphaproteobacteria; order Rhodobacterales; family Rhodobacteraceae; genus Amylibacter. The sequence goes on along the minus strand of OZ253460.1, from coordinate 3,127,330 downwards.
TCTAGAAGATGTTGGTGCGGACGATATGGTCGTGATTGTTGACACCAACAACCCGGCAGAACTGCCCGAACATATCAATGATGCCACTATTATCGAAATTATCGACCATCACATGCTGGTCGGTGGTTTGAAAACCAAACAGCCGATTAACATCACCATTGAGCCTGTGGCCTCAACCGCCACTGTCATGGCCAATATGATGGGCGAAGACTTGGCAACGGCACCTGATGCGATAAAAGGTATGATCCTGTCGTGCATTCTGTCTGATACACTGGAATTCCGCAGCCCGACTACTACAGATGTAGATGTTGAAATAGCGCACGCACTGGCCGCTGAACTGGATTTGGATATCTCTGCTTATGCAGCCGAGATGTTTGCCGCTAAATCGGATGTTTCGCATTTTTCAGATGCAGAGTTGTTGCGACTGGACAGTAAGCAGTTCGAAGTAGGTGGCACGAAAATGCGTGTATCCGTTCTGGAAACCACAAGCCCTGAAACAGTGATGGCACGTAAAACCAGCCTGATGGATGCCATGGTCAGTGTCGCGGCTGAAGACAGTGTTGATCATGTATTGCTGTTTGTTGTTGATATTCTAAACGAAGAAGCCACGCTTTTAATTCCGAATGATACGATCAAACAAATTGCCGAAAAATCTTTCGATGCTACGGTAACAGGCGATGCAGTTGTTCTGCCTGGCATTGTTTCGCGTAAGAAACAGATCATTCCATGCCTTGTGGTTTAAATATTTAAATCTTAGCGCAACTTTAACGTGATCAATCAACAAGGCAAAATATACTTTGCCTTGTTGATACATAGGGCATATCCTATGCGTAACCTCCTATTTTTTTAATTAATACCATTAAAACAATAGATTAAAATTTATAGAACGCGCAACCATATGAGCCGGTTCGTGTGGATATTAACCATTCATTAACCATTTATAACAAGTATAGGTTGTAATTATATAGTGATAATTAGTACCGCGGGGGCGGAAATGACTGAATACTGGATGATTAATGTGCTCGCGGATCTGCGTAAATTCGCCAAAGATAATCGCATGGGTAAACTTGTGGCCCAGTTGGATGATACAATCTATATCGCTGCGTCTGAAATGACGCCGGATGATGAACCGATTGAAAGTGTCGATTACCGTACGGATGACACGCCTGAATATTTACAGCCTGCTTTTGTCGTATAAATTTGGCCCTAATTTTCTGGCCTTGTAATGCACATAGGAATACACTGGGATAAACCCTAAAAGAGAATCCCGCAGGCATGCAATTTTCCGAAGATCAGGCACTTGCCTATGACACTATTAGTACTGCGTTAAAACGTGCTGGTGTGGATATAGATAATGCAACCTTGTTGCCCGAAAGTGATAAGGCACAAGTCTTTGCTGTGCTTGGCAAGGCGGGTTCGGGCAAGACAATGCTGCTTGCAAAACTGGGCGAAGCGTTGAGTGAGGCCGGTGTCGATATTATTTCCGGTGATTACGAAGGCAAGCCGCGCAAAGACCGCCGCACCTTGGCGATACTTGCTCCCACCAACAAGGCCGCCAGTGTTTTGCGTAATCACGGGGTTGCCGCGACCACGATCCACCGTATTTTATATACGCCGCTTTATGACCCGGAATATGAGAGAATTGCGGAATGGCTGGCAGGTAATGGTGAGAAACCTGAAATTGAAGGTATCACCGAAGCCGCCCTTGATCGTGCCGCGTTATTCTACAAGACCAACAAATCTATTCCCGGGGCTTTGGCTACCGCAGGCGTGCGCGGTTCCGATTTTATTATTGGGTGGAAACGGCGCGAAGAGCCTTTGGATATCGGTTTTATTGATGAGTCGTCGATGTTGGATGACAAACAGTTTGAAGACCTCTGTGATATTTTCACGACGTTGATCCTGTTTGGCGATCCGGCCCAACTGGCCCCTGTGGGGCAATCTGGGTCGATGGCGTTTGAAAAGGTCAACGATAAACACACGCTGGTTCTGAAACGTGTGCACAGGCAGGAACAGGACAGCCCTATCCTTGATTTGGCGCATGCATTGTCTGATCCCGATCTGAGTTTTGAAACCTTCGAGCGGATGATTGAACAGGCTGCAGCGAAAGATGATCGTGTGGTCATCGCCCCGCGTGTCGAAGCAAGTATGATGGCGCGCTCCCCGGTTCTGTGTTGGCGCAACGCTACCCGTATCCGTCTGATACAGGCATTTCGCGGCGCATATGGCGCACCCACAGATATGTTGCTGCCGGGTGAACCGTTGATCTGTGACGGGATTGAACTGCCGGCCAAACACCGAAAAAAACGGCTTGATCTGGAAGCGCGTGGCCTGATCAAAGGCGCACAGGTGGTCTATCTAGGCGAAGGGCGCAAGCCCGGCTTTTCGCGGCTGAATGTGATGGGCGCGGTTGATCCTTATGTATCAGCCGCCACCATCATCAAAATTGAATCCCCTGATCAAGAAGAACCGTTCATTCCCTATGCCGCGCGTATGGGGGCCAGTTTTTTGCACGGGGCGGCCTGTACCATCCACAAAGCCCAAGGGTCACAATGGCCGGAAGTTCAGGTGTTTGCGCCCGACATTTATGCGGCATCGCGGGCAGGGCGGATGGAGGCGGGCATTCCGATGTGGAAACGTCTGGCCTATGTGGCTATCACGCGCGCCGAAAAGCGATTGCACTGGGTGACACGCTATCGTTTGGGCAAGCCTGACGCGCCGTTGGATGTGAGTGATTTGAAAGACGTGCCACCGCCTGCGTTGGAATTGACAGTGGAGCCTGTAGAGACTTGAATGCAGTGGCTGTCAGCGTGATATCCCAGTTGGGACGCTATGTTAAGATGTTGTAATTAATATATTTATTGAAAATAACAGTTGTATTTTTTAATCAAAATAAGTTTGCAGTTTCAAGGTCAGTTACGGCAGTTTTTTGCCACACTCACAACACTAGCATGTCTTGTCTACCCGTGGACGTCGGGATCTGAGAACGGGGCAGATGTGTGGGTGGTTTGGTTTAAAAGGTATCTCTAACGAATGTCAACTTTGCGGGGGCGAAGCTGCCGTTGACGTGAATTCTTGCTGCCTCAGCGCGACTTACCCAAAGTGGGCGTTGGCGAAACAATTGGGTGGAGAATTCACGCCTGCGTTTTTGGCGAAGAGAAAGAGCGATGTTGTGCTTTTACCGAATGCGAAGTTTACAGAAATTCATTACCGCCTATTCTTCAGTCTACAACCACTTTAATAAGGAACACAATCTCCACAAACTATATCATTTCCAGCTCAACTGCACTGCCGCTCCCACCAGGTGGCGCCAACTTTGTTCTGCGAAGGTTCATGCATTATGCAGTAAACTGAGACCAGTTCTGATTTGTCTGAAAGTACCGCCATTTACAGCCATAAGCCATTGATATATTTATTATAACAATAGGTGGTTTGAGAATTTATCACTCATACTGCTAATGGTAAAAGGCCTCGTGTAGCCCCTGCAAAGCAGCATCAAAAGGCCTCTACCTTGTTTCTTTTGGGTTGAACTGCAATCCTCAAAAGTATAGCATCTCTGCATCAAGCCTGTGATAAAATCCGGATGTTCAATAAGACACACCAGTCAATTTCAGTTTCCGCGAGCAATGCGGATCGCGATGTAGTAGTTAAAAAACTTGAACAATGGGTAATTGATCATCCTAGTGATAGAGGTGCCGCCCAAAAGTTAGTCGGAATTTTAGACTACTATATACCATGCAAACAAGGTATCGGTGCGTTCACCGACTGTCAGCGAGAGATTGCCGCTCAGTATCAAAAGTTTAGTTGGGCTACTGATTTATTGAATCATGAGAAAATGGCCCTGCACTATAAAGAATGGTTAACTTGCCTCAACTCTATGAATGTGCGACCTCAAGCCTCGGAAGCTCAATTGTTTATGGGAAAGTTTCACTATGTTCATGGTGAAATAGCGCTGTGTAATTTGCGGCTGTCATTGTTCAAAAAAGAAGGGGTGATTCCACGTATTTGCTACGATTGTTATAAGGTTCAAATCTTACCACAAAACTTGACGGTACTTATACAGGTATATTCTATCTTGCGTGAGTTAAAATTACCTAGAGATAATCTTAGAAAATGCATGATCGAATTGCGCGAAGATATCCAATACCCGTATAAAGGTTATATTTTTTGTGAATCTGAGGATGAGGTAAAACTTTGCTTAAAGGAATTTCGACAGGCCTTGCAGAAATTTGGGGTATCTGGTGTTCTAAGTGGGATTTCTCATGGGTGTTCGGAGTATAGTCTCAAATATCCAGGTTTCAAGTACTCAGATGATGGTGCTCATCGTTCGTTTGATAGACCGGAATCTTGGGACCGGTCAGAATCAAAGTTTTACTCCGAGATGAAAATAGCGCGAGCAGATAAAGTAGATCATAATAAAAAATATATTTCTATTCGAGATATTTGTGGTTTTCAGACATGGGTAAAATACGCGTGGATCATTGGTGATGATTCTTGTAAAATGTTTCTTGGCAAGCAGGCTATTAATTTGCCCGAGCGTTTTACGACACGCGTAAAAAATCAAGCGGAGCTGCGAAAGAAACAAATGGAGGAGTTGCGTAATAGGCTATCATTCAAAGGATAATTTGCTGGCCGCCATAGTCATAGGAAACTTAGTTGAAGCGGGCAGGTGGGCGAAGTAGCCTTTAGAATGACAGAAAGCAACACCTTCCACTATTTTAAGACACCTCCTGATACCATCCGCTTGGTGGTGATACTATACGTCAAATTTCTGCTTTCGCTAAGAAACGTGGAACAGTTTTGGCCCGTTCGCGTGCTTCCCGGCATGGTCGCGAACGTCAAAAAACCCGCAAGGCGGTCACCTGAAAAAAGTATTCAAGGTTCAGCTGCTCAATTATTTGTTAGATGGCAGTTATGCGGGACATTGTTGACATCATTTTTACGACTGGTGGGGTGCCCCGTAGCGAATTGTGTCGATGGTTTTCGGAATTAATGGATCAAAGATCTTCCATGCAAAATTTAACAGTAGTCTGTTGTAAATCGCACCGAAATGCCGGATATAGCCTCTGAAACGGGGGGTAAAGCAGTGCTAAACAGAAGCTACCTGAGACATGTTGTGTTTTTTAGCGCCAAAGATAAGAGAGATTTGACGAGGATCGTTGAAGGTCTTTCACGCTTGAAGGACATCCCGCATGCCTCTACTTTCGAAGTTGTCGAGAACACAATGGCCGATACGCTTTCGTGCGAGATTGATGTCGTTGTCTATGCCGAGTTCAAGGATGAAGCCGCTTTACAGGCATATAAGGCAGACCCAATTTATCAGACCACGATCGATGTCGTCAGACCATTGAGAGAGCTTCGTTTTGCGGCTGACTTCTGATTGCAATGAACAACTATCGAGTTCAATTTGATCGCGGGCCATTTAAATCAGGCACCGACTTTTTAAATCCCCGCAAGCTTATTTCAGCGAAAACACCTGAAGACGTACCAAAGGCTTTTGATGACCTACAACTTGCGCAATCGAGTGGGTTTTGGTTGGCAGGCTTTGCGACCTATGAGCTTGGCTATGTATTGTGCGAAAAGTTGAAAGACTTGCTCCCGCCACAACGAGCAATGCCGCTCTTGCACTTTGGCGTTTTCGACGAACCTCAACGCCAGAAACCGATGGAACACACGCAAGTCGCGACGCTTACCGTTCCACAACGGCAATCGGATTTTGCACAGTATTCTAAAGCGTTTAAAACGGTCCACGACTACATTTCATCGGGTGATATCTATCAAGCCAACCTGACATTCCCTATGACATCCTGCGCCACGGGATCAATTGCAGCACTTTACCAGCACTTGCGCGAAAGACAAACCGTCCCGCATGGCGCATTGGTTGATTTGGGCGGAACCGCACTATTGTCCCGCTCACCAGAGCTGTTTTTTTCTTTGACAGCCGACGGACGACTGACAACTAAACCAATGAAAGGGACAGCCCCTCGTGGCAAAACGCGGCTAGAGGATGATGCCCAACGCGATGCGCTGCAAACATCCGAAAAAAACCGTGCCGAGAACCTGATGATTGTCGATCTCCTGCGCAATGATATGAGCCGGGTATCCGAGATTGGTACCGTAAAGGTTCCCGAACTTTTTACGGTTGAGAGTTATGCTACCCTGCACCAAATGACCTCTCGGATCACATCTAAGGTACGTGCAGGCACCGCAATCAAAGAACTGTTTACGGCGCTGTTTCCGTGCGGATCTATTACAGGTGCACCAAAAATTCGTGCTATGCAGATATTGCATGCGCTAGAGGCTGGGCCGCGGGAAGCTTATTGCGGCTCGATCGGTTGGATTGCACCGGATGGGGCAATGGAATTCAACGTTTCCATTCGGACCTTGATGTGCCGCGCAGATGGTACAGTAAAATTCAATGTTGGCGGTGGTGTTGTTTTCGACAGTACGGCAATAGAGGAATACGCTGAAGCCATCCTGAAGTCCGAATTTGCAGTTATTGAGTGACGAATTGTACTCGCCACACGACAATAAATGGGGAGTGAGAGCTTAAAGCGGCCATCTGACAGAAATTATCAAGTTTCAGCTGTTCAATTGTTTGTTAGATGGCAGTTATGCGGGGCAAAGCTGCCCTCTGCGGGGTGCGAGGTTAAGGCTTAACACCCAATGCAAGATACAGTACGATGCACATTACATTGTATAAAGTAATAGATATTGATCATGTTTCCACTTAGCACAAATTTTATAGAATCTTTACAAATCACGCTGTTGTTCTCCATTTGCGCCGCGTCCTATTCGATTGCGCTGAAGGGGAAAATGGTTCTCACAATTCCAATTATTGTCGGCTTAATCATTCCAATCATTGTATGCGCCTCCTTTTACATATGGATGATGAGCGTAACTAATTACCAGCCAATAAGTCAGGCCATCTTTTTCGTCGGGCTCATCGTGCTTTTAGCAGTAAGTGCATTTTGGGTCGTTATTGTGAACTTCATTTTGCCTTTTCTCGTACGGTTAATACCACGATTACCCAATTGGAAACCAGGCGCCATCATGAGTTTGTTTTTAGCAATATTCCCGGCACTTGTACTATCTTCACTCGCATTTGAACGGCAAACCACTCCAGACACCGCCTGTGCGAATGAAGGGATTTCAGTGATTATGGGGACACACGCCTATTTTCTGCGTCCTGATTTTACTGCTCATTTTCATGTTTCACAGACAAATGAATTTGACCCAATGATGCTGCGCTACTCAACATCTATTAAGCACAAAGAGAGCCTTAAGATTGCTTGTCGCATTTCGAATGACGGCACAATACCTTTGCCAGCCCATAGATTGAAATTTTACCCCTATACTGTTTTTGAGCATTTAAAGCAGCGCTGTACAGAAGGATAGCACAGTGTAGAGAATATTTGTGCCGGACTTGCTGAAGCTAATTATCAGCAAGTGCGTTCACTGGATTTCACGGAGAAACCTGAACTGTTAATTCGCACAATGGCCTCTTGGTTCCAACATGTTGATGATCCTAACGTACTTACAGGCGGCGATATGAGGGACGGCTTTGTGTGTTGGGGTGACGAAAGTAAAGACGAGCAGGTTCATTGTAAAGTTTGGTTTCCAATCGACAGTAAGATATCAGTTGTGGCGGATTCAGTTGACCTAAAAGGGGTGGGAAAGGTTGACCTTGTGAAACAAATTCATGATGCGGTTGATTTCACACTTAAGGCAATTTTACAGTAAGTCTGCTTTGGGCTCGAAGCGGCCATCTGACAGAAATTATCAAGTTTCAGCTGTTCAATTATTTGTTAGATGGCAGCTATGTGGACAAAGTTGTCGTTGGAGTAATATTCACTTTGGCATCTTTGGGGCAACTCAAGTTTACGTTTGGAAGCAGCTATAAATCCATTTCCAGCCAATAGGGTTGGTGATCTGATGCGGCACAGGCCTGATCAATTCTAACACTCTTGATCTTGTTCGCCAGATCAGGGCTGACAAACCCGTAATCCAGCCGAAGGCCGGTTTTGGAATCGTCCTCTTCGTTGAACCAGGTTATGCTATTTTCTTCATCGTTCCCGCATCGCGTCCAACTGTCGACCCAATGTTCATTGGTCGTCACACGTCCATGGTAATAGTCTAATTTTCCAACAATCCGGTCATATTCCTCACACGTCGGCGAAAGATTAAAATCACCCAGTACAATGAAGCTTTTGGGTGTCGGGGGAACCGGAATGCCCATCCAGGTCGTTCCCATGACACCGCCGCCTTCGCTGGCAATTGCGAAAAGTTTTGGCACCAACCAATCGAGTTGCTTATGGCGGGTTGCGCCGCGCAAATGATTTAGATGGGTCACATAAATTCGGATCGGGCTTTTTGGCGCATCAATAAACGCCTCTAACGCACCGTTTTGCATATCGAATTTATCGACATTTCCAACGCGTGGTAATACCAGTGCTCTTGTCGATGAAATCGGCCAACGGGAAAGCAACATATTGCCAAACTCAACGCGTTTAGAAACCGCCCGCCCGTTTTCAATCTTTGAACCAAGATCAACATCAATTGGTGAAGCGTAGGACCAAAAATATTCTGGTAATAATTCCGCGATCCTTGCGGGTTGATCAGCGTCAGGTACACCTTGCATATTGCGCGTTACCTCTTGCAGGCCAATAATATCGGCCCCGCGCACTGCATCCGCAATGCGTTCAAGGTCAAACGCGCCATCTTTGCCTTTTGAATATTGGATGTTGTATGTAACGAGTTTCATCGTGAACTCCCATTCTCGATTGTTTTCACAGTATAACCACACAACGGTGTCAGCGCACTTGTACATTAGCGGTATTAATTGAAATTCAATGTCGTTTATAGGGTTGTTTGCATATGAAACGGTTCGTTTTCGTCCAAATGCGATTTCCTTGTATTCCAAGCGCAAGACCAGTAAAATGAATAATGCGCAATGCGGGCAAAGCTGCCACTCCTAGTTCATACAAAACACTATGGTTGTACACAAAAACCTGTCCGGTAAATCACCTTATCTTCCCAGTAGGTTATTTTAGCATTCAGGAAGGTTTGCAATTCAAGCCAACAAACATCTTCCACAAGCTCGGGCGTCTATTCTGCAAAACCGGCTGTCTAGGTGCCGTTTGATAGTTTGACCAATTGCTCTTGAAATATGCTACCTATTTGGGCAATAAGTCAGCACTATGATTTTGTCCTAAGCAGAGCGGGGAGGTAAAACGGCATGACCAGTTCATCTTCAACCACCGCGTTTGGGTCAGTAGTGACAATTTTGATCTGTGCGGCATTGCTCTTTGCAGGTAATGGATTATTTCAAACCCTCTTGCCTATCCGTGCCGGTCTGGAAGGATATTCCACCACATTGATTGGATTGCTTGGAACCGCCTATTTTGGTGGCTTTGCAATAGGTTGTTTCATTGGCCCTAAGCTCATTATGAATGTGGGCCATGTGCGCGCCTTTGCTGGGTTAACCGCTGTGTTGACAGTCACATTCCTAGCCTTCCCACTGTATATCGACGCATTGTTCTGGGGAGCCATGCGGATTGTTAGCGGCATCTGTCTGGCCGTTCTCTATATCGTGGTCGAAAGTTGGCTGAACGATAGCTCTTCTAACGCAAATCGGGGTCGCATACTATCAACCTATATAATCGTGACCAATATTGTGACGATGGTCGGGCAATTGCTGGTAAATTCCTACGATACACGAGAACCCACATTATTTATTGTTGTGGCAATCTTAATTTGTCTGTCCATTGTACCACTTAGCTTGACACCAATACTGTCACCCACGCCAATACCATCAGCTCGGTTGAATTTGCGCAACCTTTATAAAGCATCCCCAGTCGGTGTAATAGGATGTTTGTTAGCTGGGGTCGTCGAAGGCGCTTTTTGGACTCTTGGACCAGCCTTCGCTCAGGGGCGAGGCATGGTTATAGCAGATATTACGATTTTGATGGCGGCATTTGTTTTTGGTGGGACTCTTTCGCAATGGCCGTTGGGATGGATTTCGGACAAAATTGACCGCCGGATAGTGATTGCTGCTTTGTCTTTTGGTACTGTCATTACCGGATTGATAATCGGCTTTGGCGTTCTCCCATCCGGGTTGGCGACTTTCGTCGTAGCTGCAATTCACGGCGCTCTAATGATCCCTATTTATGCTCTATGTATATCGCACACCAACGATAACGTTCCGAACTCTCGTATGGTTGAAACTAGCGGTGGCCTCCTCTTGTGCTATTCAATCGGCGCAGCCACAGGGCCCTTGACTGCATCTTCGTTTATGGCAGGTGGGCGCACCGGGGGACTGTTTATATTTATTGGTTTAGTTTTGTTTTCGTTGGGAATTTTTGTGGTTTATCGGTTGATTGTGGACACACGTCAGCATGACGGCGAGAAGACCCACTTTAGTACAACGTCAGCCGCGTCACCCTCGGTTTTCCCAATAGGTATTGAATGAATCGGTAGTCGCCTTCCGATGTCAGCAAAGGGCGGTGAGTTCAACTGATCGACACAACACACTGTGCAAACTTTTCAGCTGGCGTTTGATATTGCAAGGTCTTTCGTGGTCGCTCATTTAATTGACGTGCTATGGCGCTGAGCTTTGCTTGGGAATGGACAGACAAATCTGTTTCACGTCATCCCACCACCAATGTTCACGGAATGCTGATGTAGTTGTGATTGGCAGCACAGCAAGTTTATGCCTTATGTATGGTACCGTGGCGCGCCGTTTCACATTTGAGGTTTGGTCTGTCTGAGCAGTGCGCTGCTGGTTGCACAGGCGAATTCTTTGGCGACTTGTGTGTCTTAGGATGAAATAGGTACACGAAAGGCCCTATTATGGTATCGGCAATTAACTCTAAATCCCGCATCTTTATAAGTGCGTCGTTGGTAACGCTTTTTCTGTTCTGGTGTGATACTCTGCGGGCCCAAGAAGCGGTGCCGTTGCCGGTCTACGTGATTGAACAATACGGCAAACCCCCTGCAGTACCGGAAGGCCCGTTGTCCAAGGCGCTGCAGTCTGCTGTGCAGGTGGCCTTTGTTGAAAGTATGGCGCAATCCACCTGGGGGAAAGAACAGACGCAGGCTTTGGTTGCAATTGCCGAGTCAAAAGACCCTCGGATTGTCTGGATTATCAGCGATTTGATGCGCTTTGCCACCGGGCGTGAATTGAACGCGGCACTTGCAGGCGCTGCTTCCGATTTGCTGGGTAAAAACCTTCAAAACGAAAATAGCTGGGGGGCCGTGACCGATCATCTTATTGCATGGGATATTCCGGCGCCCCCTGATTATTTACGGGTGAAGCGCGCTATTTTTACAAATATTATCCCCGGCTGGGATAAGATCTTTGTTGAAGGCAATATCGACTGGAGGCTCGTTTCATGGGGCGGGGTGCATATTGATGATCGCGCCTACGATACGACAGATGAAGCGTGTAATTGCATTCCCGCAGCGGACAACCCCGAAGTCAGCAATGTAAAAGACGCCACGTGGCTTAAAGACGATGATATCGTTTTTGGTATTACGGTAAACGGTGAATATCGGGCCTATCCGCGACGCATTATGGAAGTTCGCGAGATGGTGAACGACACATTGGGCGGAAGAGACCTTGGAATACCCTATTGCACTTTGTGCGGCGCTGCGCAGGCTTACTACACCGATCAACTGCCAAAGGGAATTGACCGGCCAATACTACGCACGTCAGGGCTGTTAATTCGGTCCAATAAAGTGATGTACGACATCACTACATTTTCGGTGTTTGATACATTTCTGGGCAAAGCTGTAACGGGGCCGCTTGCAAAGAAGAACCTTCAACTGAAACAAGCCACTGTCGTCACAACCGATTGGGGCACGTGGAAGAAAGAACACCCGGAGACGACGGTGCTGCTCGAGTCGTACGCACTTGGCCGAGATCCTGATTTTCGCAATGGCCGGGATGCCAATGGTCCGATATTTCCGGTCGGCGATGTCGACCCACGATTGCCCGTTCATGAAGACATCATTGGCGTTGTCACAGCATCGGGCAAGCCGGTGGCATTTCAGCGAAGCACAGCATTTGTGGCATTGAAAAAAGGCGATGAGATCGCTTTTGAGAATATCCGATTGGAACTTGATGCCGGTGGCATAAGGGCTGTGGATGCAGACGGTTCCGATCTAGGTAGCCATCAGGCGTTCTGGTTTGCCTGGTCGCAGTTCCATCCTCAAACAGCGCTCTGGCCTGGGTAAGACGACTACCCGTGCGCTCTAGCAACCAACGCGACCCCGCAGGTATTGTATATCGACGCTATGCAAAGATGGTCTTAGCCACGGGCTTGTAGCAGGCCACATGAAGCGTGGTTCGATTGGTTGATGCCTTAGGGTACAGTATTTTGGCTGAAGTTCTCAAATCATCAACCTGAAACGAAAGTAGCGTGCATCATGGATTGTTGCGAGAAGTTGAAGGTTGTAAAATGGCTCAAAGCCGTCATCTGACAGAAATTATCAAGTTTCAGCTGCTTAGTTGTTTGTTCTATGGCCGCTATGCGGACAAAGCCGACCTTGGGAGCTTTTTGAAATAAAGTTTTGTTTCAGCATATTTCTCTAGTAGCTGATTGTATGCAAGGTTAACATTCAACTAAAAAGAAGGTTGTAGTTCTTTGCCCTCATTGAGCCCAACTACAAGAAAGTTATGAAGGAGAAGATATGAACCAGCGGCATCCAGCTTTGGAACAAGCACTACAAACTCTAAAGTCAGCTTTTCAGGTTATCGTACCACGGAATCATCAAGCGAGTACGATACTTAATGAAGCGTTTGACAAGCTGGCGGTTCCGCATGTGCCGACAGTGGCAACTACCCCACAATTCCAGCCAGCCGTAAATTTTCTAAAACCTGCCGCCGATATGGCCTTGCAAGGGCCTAAGTATTCTTCAGCGTTTACACGTGATCTTATGAACTTAGAAACCATGTTACATTGGATCAAAGCTGAAAATATGGCACCCGGATTTGAAATGCCGAGTGATTATGCAGAAAGCTATCTCGTTGGTCCGAATGGGATTGAAGTGCGCAAAGACGTTCAGGTCGGTATTTCCATTTTGAACTCGGATATTGTCTATCCGGCTCATCGTCACGCACCCGAAGAGATTTACCTCGCGATGACCGGTGGGTTTTGGCGTCAGAAAGATGAAAATTGGAATGACCACGAGGCGGGGAGCTTCATTTATAACTCTTCGAATACATTGCATAGTCTGGCGGCGAAACCGTACCCACAGCTTTCAGTTTGGGTGCTGCTAAACAGATGACTCCAAATAATCCGCGTGATTTTGGGTGGCCGCAATCTTTGTCATTTTGGGCTCAAAGCAGATATTCAACACCAACCCTGTAGCCGTTGTGAATTTGCTGAACACTTCTGCAGCGTCCTATTCTCCAAGACTGGCATTGAGATTGTCACAAATGACTTTCATCTTATGACCGCTGACAGACAGTTGCTACACTGGCTGGCACAATAAAATTATTATTTTGCATACCTTTCATAGCTTTATATGAAGATCTTCATTTAACTAGAACGGTTAATTTAGTATAAGCGTCATACTTTCGACACAATCGCAACATAGTAATGACACGTGTTCAGCAGGGTTTGAACACAAATGTAGTAAGTTTAAAGAGTGTGAGTGTATATAATGTTTGAGAAAATGCATAAATCAAAACGTAGTCAAGGCCCTCAAATTGATTGGCCTGAACATCTTAAATCTGACAATGAGAAGTTACTATTTGAAGAGGTTCTGTCGACCTTGAGTGAATTATCTATCGTCAGGTAAATACGAACCCGATCAAGAATACTTCCATAACAGTGTTATTTCTATACCTGTTTGGTTTGTTAAATGTACTGATGGCTTTGCCCGTCGTAGGGCCGTAAACTTTGTATGGAGTAACGATTATGAATTGTGTAAATCTACTAAAATTAACAATAACAGCAACAAGCATTGCAATCGGAACTGTTGGTTCTACCACAACGGCAAGTGCTGCATATAACCTCTGCGAAATAAACACGGTGCCGGAAGCTGTGATCAAAAAAACAATAAAGCATCCAGATTTTGGTGAAATTCTAGAACGTATGTTGATCGCCTGCCCGGAAGCCGCGTTAAGCTTGACAGAAGCTGCAACTGCAGCAGTAGCAGGCGGCACTTATGAAGGTCCAGACGGCGGCGGCGAGGGCAGTGGCGGCAGTAGTGGTGGTGGCAGCGGTGGCACCAGCTGAAACGGAAGCATGATGAAGGTAACGTGAACGAACCGTTTCTTTCATGAACTGCTAAATAGAGAGTTGCTTATTCAGCCCTTATTTTCTTGGCCTTGATGGTTGATCTTGCTTTACTTTGAACCTGTGGGTCGGTCCTTAATCAACCCTCCGGCAAGTACTGCGTCCCATCTACGCAAAGACTTAGGGTTTTGCATCTTCAGGAATGTGTATCCGGTGCTTCGCCAAGGAATGACCTTATCTCGCAGGCTATCGAGAACAAAATCCCCTTGTTTGGTTCTAAGAACCAAGACGGCATGACTGTTCCGGTTGAGGTCAAGAACTGTCGCAATCAAAAGAGTTTCAGACGCTAGCCCCTTTTCCAGAAGTTTCTTTTTCTTAAGAAGTACCATATCTTCACAGTCACCACCCCGCGAAGTTGGCAAGGTCCAATATTCTTGTTGACCGTACTGTGCCCGATCTTCGATCTGGTCTGTCTGGCGGTTGACTTGAGAGTTTATCGATTTAGCCAAATGTAAAGCGGCACGACCACTGACCCCGGGATACCCGGTACTAGTGCAGGCCCACTGGTATTTGTCGCAAAGGCCAGACGCACCAGGAGGGCTTGTGGTCACACGCTTTGCAATCAAAAACGTGCCGTTGTTGTTTGCGGCCATAACAGTTGAAGAACCCAAAACAGTTATCGAAAATATCGCCGAAACAAGACTGTGAACAATTTTTATTTTGGACATTTTACTGACCATTAGACATGCGCCTTTACCTGTAACTATTATTTTATCTGTTACCTGTAAGCGTAGGGTGGGCTTCAGCCCACGTCAACAACCTTAAACCCAAATGCGCCATTGCGATTCTCGGTTTATATAACCGTCCTTTTTGTTTGGTGTAATCGTGGCAACGCGTGGGCTTAAGCTCACACTACCCAAATACCACATTCATCATCAGCATTGAAACCACCAGGAATATGATCGTCATAATACCGCCGGTTTTGACGAAGTCTTTCACCCTATATCCGGCAGGCCCCATGATCAGGGCGTTGACTTGGTGCGTCGGGATCAGGAATGAATTGGATGTGGAGATGGCAACGGTCATCGCGAATATCGCGGGGTCTCCGCCTGATGCTACCGCGATGGATACGGCCAGGGGTACTAGCAGCACTGTCGCGCCCACGTTGGACATGATCAAGGTGAAGATGGTTGCAAGCACCGCAACGCCTGTTTGTAAAGCCCATATGGGCCAGCCATCCAGTAATGTAAGTACTTGTTGTGCGATCCATTCGGCGGTGCCACTTGATTGCACCGCATGCCCCAGCGGGATCAGGCTGGCCAGCAGAAACACGGTGTTCCAGCCAACTGCGCCATATGCTTCGTCTATCGAGATAACTCTAGACAGGATCATCCCGACCGCACCAACCAACAGGGCAAGTGACAGGCGTACGTCTGTAAACAGGATAAGGGTTAAAGCTATGGCAAAGAAAAATAAAGCCCAGCCAACCTTATGCGGGCGTAACTCCTCTTGCGGGTAATCTGAAGTCACAACCACAAAATCGCGATCTTTTGATGTGCGCGCCAGGTTTTCCCATTGGGCATGAACGACCAGTGTGTCACCAGCGTGAAACGGTTCCTGCCCTAACAGACAAGCGATATGTTCTTTCGTTTCAACACGGCTGAGGGTTTCGTCACCACGGTGAATGGCCAACAGGTTCAAGCCATATGTACCGCGCAGGCGGACTTCACGTGCTGATTTTCCGATAACACCGCTATCAGGCGGGATGACGATCTCGGCCACACCGGATTTCGTGGCAGAGTAATCTTCACGGAAAATTTCAAGAGCCGGCAGGATGTTAAGATCATAAATATCGGCAAATTCTTGGATGACTTTCTTGCGGCCCAGAACTGCCAAACGGCAGGGCGTCTGAATTTCAGTTGTGACAAGGGGGGCAAGCCAGCGCTGCCCGTTATAATATGTACCGATAATAGACATGTGGTGGGCGTCCATTATTTCACCCAATGTCTCACCGATTAAGATATTTCCTTCCGGAATTTCAATCTCAACGATGTCTGCCTTCAGCCCGTATAGCCGTTTCAGGTAATCTTTGATGGATTGAGCAGAGCTTGCATCGGATCTTGCAGTTGTTTTAGGTAAAACCCAGCGACCAAAAACCACAAAATAAACTATCCCTGATACGATCAGAGCGGCTCCGATAGGGGCAACCGAAAACAGGCTGAAAGGGGCCATTTGTGCATCCGGTGGTAAGTCTTTGTTCGCCGTAATTAACAGATCATTCAACAAGATCAGAGGGGAAGAGCCGACCATTGTCATTGTCCCGCCTAAAATGGCGCAAAACCCCATTGGCATAAGTAGACGGCCCAAAGGGATTTCGGTGCGCGATGAGATCCGTGCAACTACCGGCAGGAATAGTGCTGCAGCGCCTACATTTTGCAGAAAACTGGAAATAATACCGACTGTACCAGATATAATAGGTACAACGCGCGCTTCGGTTGAGCCTCCAAATTTAAGGATAACAGCTGCAACTTGATTCATCAGACCGGTTTTGTCCAAGCCTGCCCCGATGATCATCACTGCGATAATTGAAATCACGGCATTTGAGGCGAAGCCGTCGAACAGATGGTTCACGTCTGCTAAATCGCCTAGCCCCGGCATGTAACTTAATCCACCAAGGATTACCATCACAAGAACACCGGCAATATCGACACGGATAATCTCAGACACAAACAGAAAAATCGTGAAAGCCAGCAAACCCAGCACAACCATCATTTCAAACGTAAGGCTAATTGGCTCCATACGGTGGGTTCCCTATAAATACATCTGTTCCGCATCTTTTTTTGTGCGGTGTTTTCTATTGATAGGCGATTGTCTGTTTTTCGACAAGGGATGTGGAGGCTTATTTTGTTGCCCTATTTTCAATAGATGTGGCCAACATACACAACAGTTCGAATATCAGGGATACGCCCAGCCAAGCAGTGCCCCCCGATGGGTCAAAAGGTGGCGAGACCTCTACTAGGTCAGCCCCGATCAGGTTTACGCCAGCCATTTCGCGGATCACCTGTTGTGCCTGAAAGCTGGTCGGCCCGCCAATTTCGGGTGTGCCTGTTCCGGGTGCGTAGGCGGGGTCAACAAAGTCGATATCGAAAGAACAATAGGTCGGTTGGTCGCCAACAATATCACGCGCCTGCGCCATCACATCTTTGATGCCACGCGCAAAGAATTCTTCTATTTCGATGATGGTCACGCCATTGGCGCGGCCGAACTCTATATCCTCGCCGCCATAAGATGTGCCACGAATACCGATCTGGATGACACGCTTTGGATCAAGCAGCCCTTCTTCAATCGCACGGCGAAACGGGGTGCCGTGGGTGTATTTGAAGCCACCAAAGTAATCTTTGAACAGATCTGTATGTGCATCGAAATGGATCATACCCAATGGACCGTCAGCCGCCATTGCACGCAGTACCGGCAATGAGGTCAGATGATCACCACCCGCTGTCATCGGGATAATACCCTTGTCTTTCACTTGCGTGTAATATGCGGTGATCTTGTCCATTGCATCATGCAGATCAGCCGGATTGCCCCCGACATCGCCTAGATCGGCACAATTGACCATCTCAAACGGTTTAATGCCGGTTGCCGCATTGGTGGATCTGATCATCGTAGAGTAATCGCGCAACTGTCTTGGCCCGTGACGGGGGCCGGGCCGGTTGGTGGTGCCTGCATCCCAAGGCACACCAATCAGGCCAATATCAACGTCACTGATTTTCGGATCATCCAAGTCAACTACAGGCAGGCGCATGAATGAGGGAATACCGGCAAAACGCGGCAGCTCCATACCGGAGACGGGCTGAAAGTACGATTTATCTGAATTGGTCATTGTTGAGTTCCATTTTGCATGTCTAAACTATAGTTTGGCACGCAAGTGTTATGTCACGCAAGAGTTTGGAGACTGAAATGGCAAAGACAATACTAGTCACAGGGGCCAGCAGCGGGATCGGAGCTGCGACTGCACAAAAATTTCTGACCGAAGGTTGGAACGTAATCTTGCTTGCGCGGCGTATTGACAGGCTGGAAGCCATTGCGGATGGTCGCGCAACAGCATTGCCAATTGTTTGCGACGTCACCAATGAGGCGGATGTGCAAATGGGTTTTAGACACGCGGTCGATCATTTTGGCGCAATAGATGTTTTGTTCAACAATGCAGGAATATTTCCGGTATCGGGTCGTTTTGATCAGGTTACACTGGAAAGCTGGCAAACTTCGGTTGATGTGAACCTGACCGGAATGTTTTTATGTGCCCGCGAAGCTTTTCGCCATATGGTGAAAGCTGGCGGGCGTATTATCAACAACGGTTCAATTTCCGCTGTGACCCCGCGTATAAACTCTGCCGCTTACACTGCTACCAAACACGCCATCACGGGATTGACCAAGTCAATTGCGCTTGACGGGCGTGATTTGAATATCTGTTGCGGGCAGATTGACATTGGCAATGCCCGCACGAAACTTGTTGAAAACCTGATAAAAAATGCAGACGGTCCTATGGAAACCATGGATGTGGGTGATGCTGCAAACGCTGTGTTTCATATGGCCAGCCTAGCTTTGGATACGAATGTATTGTCGATGACAATAATGGCCAATAAAATGCCTTTTGTCGGGCGTGGCTAAAAAGACTTTCGCATGACAATCGCTGCGATATGGCTACCCGTCGGGCCGCCGTAGTAATCTTTACGGAACCCGACTTCAGTGAATCCAAAGTGCCGATAAAGCGCAATCGCGGCTTTGTTCGTTTCTGCAACTTCCAGAAAAGCATCCGTCGCGCTGCTTGCTTTTGCCCGGGTTTCAAATTCATTCAGCAGATGATGCGCCAGACCTTGGCGGTGATAATCGGGGTCTACGGCAATGGTTAAAAGTTCAACCTCGGGCCCGGCTATGCGCCCCAATGCAAAACCGAATTTGTTTGTACATAAGAATACCGCATCATTTTCTATTAACTGCGCAAACTCTTGCTTCGACCATGGGCGCGGTTGGGTGAAACATTTGGCATGTATCGCAGCCAGCTGATCTGCTGTCACGGTAAAATCACCACAGGTGGATCACTTGGCAATGCGGCATCTGCCGGACGCAAGTACAAAGGGGCAGGGCGGGGTTGTTCATGGTCGAAACGTTGGCTTGCAATATGCCCCATTGCCACTACAAGCTGTTCAACTGCTTGTGTATTTGGCAAGTCCAGTGCTTCATCTGCAATTACGTGTACGGCTTCATCCTTATCCAAATGGTCATAAATATCCACTAACGCCACCATACGCGGTGCATCCAAGGCCAGGCCATTTTCGAACGATTGCATATAAACACGATCACGGCGTGCATCTAGAATAGAACTGACACGCCCCTTGGTGTTGTAAGCCATGGCTTCCAGCTTTGAGATCCCGATGGCAGGAATGCCAAGCGACAAAGCCAACCCGCGTGCGGATGCCACTGAAATGCGTACGCCTGTAAAATTTCCGGGGCCAACACAGACCCCGATTGCATTTAGATCAGACCAGGTTTTGTTGTTCTCGGCCAAAACCTCTTCCAGAAGCGGAAATAACCGTTCGGCCTGCCCCTTATGCATCGGTTCCAGCCGCTCGCATAAAACCTTATCCCCAAACAGCAAAGCGGCCGCGCAATGCGCAGCCGATGTATCAAATGCTAAAATCAGTGGCTTAGGCGGCAACAGGGCGCACCTCGGTCACTTCGGGGATATAGTGGCGTAACAGGTTCTCGATACCCATTTTCAGAGTGATGGTAGATGATGGGCACCCCGCACATGCCCCTTGCATATGTAGATAAACCACACCGTGATCAAAGCCGTGGAAGGTGATATCACCGCCGTCTTGTGCAACAGCCGGGCGCACACGTGTATCCAACAACTCTTTGATTTGGTTCACAATATCTGCATCATCACCGCTATGTTCCGCGTGACCTGCGGCAGCCAGACCTTCGCCCTGCATCACAGGTTCACCTGATTGGAAATGTTCCATAACCGCGCCCAGTATTGCGGGCTTGATGTGGTTCCAGTCAATCGGGCCTTCTTTGGTCACAGTGATAAAATCGGGGCCGAAAAACACGGCTGTAACACCTTCAACTGCAAAAATACGCAAGGCCAAAGGTGAATTGCTTGCCGCTTCAGAGGTTGGAAAGTCAGCCGTGCCAGTTTGCATAACCGCTTGACCCGGTAAGAATTTCAACGTGGCCGGGTTCGGTGTGGATTCTGTTTGAATAAACATCGGATTTATCCTTTTTTGGTTATCCTAAATATGCGCGTGCGGGCAAGGGAAGTCAAGTAAGCTTAGAATCGTTCTAATTTGTTACTTCAGTCCTATCCAGCGAATCCAGCGGCCGTGAAAATCTGCACGACCAACAGCCTGCGTTTTGCCGCCCGGCCAGCATGTTACGCGCAAACCTGCCCCATCGGGATCATCATCGGCCTCCATACTAACCCAGGCAATTGGCGCATCTGCAGTTGCAGCCCTGCCTGCTGTACGGATCAAAGCTTCACAAGCCTTCTGCACATCGGGTGGAAAATATTGCCACGCGATTGTGTGGTAGATTACATGAACGGCACCTGAATGCCGTGTTGCAAGCCGGTGTTGCAACCAGTTCTGTACATCCGACTTATCTACACGGGCAGGGGTGTTTTGTGCAATTGTTATAGCTGCTTTGGTGCGGGCAACACGCTTTGCCTGATCGGGCCATATATAGGCGCGTAATCGCAATGCATCTTGTGCTGGGTCAAGCGGGTTCAAATCACACCCCGCTTTGCGGATCACTTGTGGGGCGATTTGTGGTGGCAAGGGGCCGGACCAGTCAGGTGTCAAATGAACAGGTGAGGCGGCATTGCAAAATTCTGTACCGTGAAGTGTCAGGCGAAATTGATCCCAATGCAGGTTCAACCCCGCACTGGCGCCAAGCTCTGACAGAACCAGTGGCAAACCAAAGTGGCTTTGCAAGCTAAGGCACGCAGGGATAAGTGCTGCACTGCGGCGTACCTCATTGGTTTGGGGTGGTAGGTCAAGCCAGTTCAAAATGTGTACTTCATGGGATGAAAAAGCGGTTTCAAGCGCATCCCATAGCTGCTTTGGTGTAGCGTTACTTGGCGGGTAGCATGCCATAAGAGCAGGGCAGGTTTTTTGTAAAACCAGCGCATGTAATGCCCCTGCCAGACGCAAACCAAGTGCATCGGTGCGATAGCTGGGGTCGTTTTGCCAATTTAGAACCTTTGCGCCGACAGTCGTGTTCTCTGTTAGATTATCCGCGAATAAGCGTAATAAACCTGCAGTAAAGGGTGAACCAAGATTTTCGCATGCTTGTGCCTGTTCCAGAAAACTTTCCAGTACATTCATCTGAATTTATCCGCCAATTTTTGCAAAGCTGTGCGGGTATCAACAGGTACAAGTTCTGCGGGTTTAACCGCTTTTGGCTTTTGCGGGACCGGTTTGCGTTCGCGCTCTGGTGCCTTGCGCAAGGCGACGGCATTCATAAACTTATCCGCGTGCCCCGCAGCCAGATGTGCAACACCATCGCCAATACCGCGCATGAGATCATCCAGCCAGTTTAAATCCGCCTTCGGGAAATCATGCAAAACATACCCTGACACCAGTTCCTTGCGCCCGGGATGCCCGATACCCAAACGCACACGCCGGTAGTCAGGTGACAGGTGCTGATGAATTGACCGCAAACCGTTGTGCCCTGCATGTCCGCCACCTTGTTTGACGCGCAGCTTTCCGGGGGCCAAATCCAACTCGTCGTGAAACACGGTCACATCGCTTATGGTCAACTTGTAAAATCGTAAAGCTTCGCTCACGGATTGACCGCTGAGGTTCATGAACGTTTCGGGTTTCAGCAAGATCACCTTTTCACCGCTTAAAATGCCTTCGGATACCTGACCTTGAAATTTCTTGCGCCACGGGGCAAAGCCGTGGCTGGAAGCTATCTGGTCCATGGCCATGAAACCGATGTTATGACGGTTCATCGCGTATTTTGCACCAGGGTTCCCGAGGCCGATAAATAGTTTCATTTTTATGCATC
Source organism: Amylibacter sp. (assembly GCA_965261565.1). GTDB lineage: Bacteria > Pseudomonadota > Alphaproteobacteria > Rhodobacterales > Rhodobacteraceae > Amylibacter. Next base: position 3,105,011 of record OZ253460.1, on the reverse strand, counting down.
TCACATTTAGGTAATTATTTCTTGTTTATTGCGTGGCAAAGCTTTTTTCAACAAACGAAAAGATTAGCGGGTATGAAACAGGTGTTTACGTTCGATGGCATGAATATCGCTGTACGCTCTGTGCATCTGACAGCTAATATTGAACAGGCGTTAATGTCGGGGCGGTATGAAAATGCTGAACGCACGGCGATTGGCTTGCATGTGATGCCACAGGACCGAGTTTTGGATCTGGGTGGCGGCATCGGATGCACTGGTGTTGTTGCAGGGAAAATCGTTGGCGGTGAAAATCTGATGATTGTTGAGGCAAATGCCGATCTGGGTTGCGAGATTTTGGGCAATCTTACTGCAAACGGTGTGAAGGGCGCGCAGCTGATACATGCAGCTGTGGTTGCGCATAAAACCGCAGGGTATATCCGGTTCTACAAATCCAGAGGTTTTTGGGCTGGCTCACTTCATAAAAACAATGCTGAAAATTGTTGTGAAATGATTGTATCGGCGATGCCGTTGCTGAAGCTTGTTACAGGGTTCAAACCAACGGTCATAATCTGCGACACAGAAGGTGTCGAAGCCGAAATGTTTCAAAAGGTTTTTTTACCGGCCTGTGTGCGGTTGATTATCGTGGAGCTGCATCCGAAACTGTATGACCAAAATACAATAAAGAACCTGTTCGATCATTTGTCGGATATGGGGTTCTCTTATTTACCGCGTGGATCGCGTGGGGCAATTGTATGTTTTGGCAGAAAAAACGCCCGTCGCATGATGCGCGGGCGTTTCAATAAAACGTAATATAGCTTTGAAGTTACTCTTCAGTTGCGGCTTCTTCGCCTTCTTCAGTCTCTTCTGTTTCGCCTTCTACGACTTCATCTTCATCCTCATCATCCCCTGATTTCAGTGCGGATGGTTCAGTGATATTGGCAATCACGAAATCACGGTCGGTGATCATCGGGCGTGAGCCTTTTGGCAGATCGATATCAGAAATATGAACAATGTCGCCAATATCCAGATTTTCCAGATCAACAATCAGGCTTTCAGGGATATTATCCGCGGTCACTTTCAGTTCAACCTCGTTACGCACAGTTGTTACCGTGCCGCCTTTTTTCAGGCCAACAGATGTCTCTTCGTTGATAAACTCAATAGGAATGAACAGGTTGATCCGTGTGTTGCGGTGCAGGCGCAAAAAGTCGACATGGCGCGGTAGGTCTTTGACAACATCGCGTTGAACGTTACGGCAAATCACGCGTACGTCGTCTTTACCTTCAACTTTCAGATTGAACAGTGTGGACATGAAACGACCCGCTTTAAGGGCTTTGAACAAAACCTTAAATTCGACGTTGATCGGTTGTGGGTCTAATTCTCCACCATAAACCACACCCGGTACTAGTCCTTCACGGCGTGCTTGGCGAGCGGCCCCCTTGCCTGTCCCCGCGCGTACTGTGGCATTGAAATCTGGTATTTTTCCAGCCATTTGAATTCTCCTAAAAATGTATAAAGCGGCCTCCTCCAAGGGTGCAGTGCCGCATGAATGCGCCTCATACCCGCGAAAGCAGAGAATGGAAAGAGAAAATAGCGCTTAAAGCCGCTGAATTAGTTTATTTTTGGTCTTTATCCAAAAACAGAACAACGGTTTTTTCCAGCATACTGTAATAAGCTTCCAGTATGCGGTAGTAAGCATTGGTTGTGAAAGACGCTGCGCGTCCTACGGCAGTAGACATAAACTTTCCCCCAAAGAAAGTTAACAATGGAGGCAGTTTATAATGATTGTTTCGATTTTGTCAACAATAGCCGGTGTGCAGTGTTACCCACTATAAGCGTCAGATGCGTTGAAATCCTTCGGGATCAACAGGTCATTTCGGCTGACATTGGATAACGCGCGATGGCCGCCTAGGGCCATGGAAAAATCCAGTTCCTTGTGAATAATTTCCAATGCTTTGGTCACACCTTGTTGCCCCATCGCGCCCAGCCCGTACAAAAAAGGCCGCCCGATATAAGTGCCCTTGGCCCCCAGTGCGGTGGCTTTCAATACATCTTGGCCCGACCGGATACCACCATCCATATGGACCTCGATCTTGTCGCCAACCGCTTCCAGAATATCGGACAACATGCGAATGGATGAAACGGCCCCGTCTTGTTGTCGTCCGCCGTGGTTGGATACGATAATCGCGTCAGCACCGGTTTGTGCGGCCCGTTTGGCGTCTTCAACATCCAAAATACCTTTGATGATAACCTTGCCACCCCACATTTTTATCAGCTTTTCGATTTTTTTCCAGTCCAGTGCCGGGTCGAACTGTTCTGCAGTCCATGATGAAAGCGAAGAGGGGTCTTTCACGTCTTTTGCGTGGCCCACGATATTACCAAAGAAACGCCGTTTGGTGCCCAACATACCCAGACCCCAATGCACTTTGGTCATCATATTGGCAATAGAGCGCGGGGTCAGTTTGGGTGGGGCGGACAAGCCGTTCTTTAAGTCGCGGTGGCGTTGGCCGAGTATTTGCAAATCAGCCGTGATCACCAGTGCCGAACACCCCGCTGCGCGCGCGCGGTCCAGCAGGCGTTGGTTGAAATCATCGTCGCGCAGTGCATAAATCTGGAACCAGAACGGTTTTGTGGTGTGGGCCGCAACGTCTTCAATGGAACAGATCGACATAGTGGACAAGGTAAACGGCACCCCGTAGGCTTCGGCGGCGCGCGCCGCCTTGATCTCACCATCAGCACTTTGCATGCCACACATTCCGATGGGCGCAAGGGCCACCGGCATGGTCACATCCTGCCCAATCATCTGCGCGGCCGTAGAGCGGTTGGTCATATCCACCGCCACCCGCTGGCGCAGGCGTATTTTGGCAAAATCGCTGACATTGTCGTGAAAAGTCTGCTGCGTCCAAGATCCCGTTTCGGCATATTCATAAAACATCTTTGGCGTGCGCCGTTTATAGATGGTTTTCAGATCGTCGATATTGGTGATGATGGGCATGGGGGCTGTCCTTTAGGGATGCGGTTGCCCTGTTTTACAAAAGTGACGGGCTGTGTGACAATATGGAAAATGCGCAAATTGGTAAGGTCAGTGACCCAGATTGTCGCTTTTTGTGTTGTTCTGACCGTAGGCTCTTCATTTTCAAAAGGAAAAGTTGAATTTAAATATAACCTTTAATTTCCAGTAACGTGTCAACTGCAGCAAAGGAAACCATAAGAAACATTATGAAGAAGATGAGCGCTAAACAGATAAAGAAACGGCGCATGCCAAATATTGTGATGTTTCGATTGGCTGTTTCGACACCTCTATAGATGCGTTTTACATTCAGATATAGATCAATGAAAGTAGGGTCTATTGTGTAGAACTTCCATTTTTTACATCTAACACCAGCATTATATAGTATGATCATAGTAAGGGATAAAAGTAACCCCGACATCCCAAGCAAAATGATTAATGCATTTTCATTCATAACAAAGATATAAGTAGAAAAACTTGTGACTTAAAGTATTTAAGTTTTTAAAAGATATAATCGCTACATTAGGGCCTAGTCGCAGTTAAATTTGTTATGCCCGATGCGCCCCCGCAGCCAGTTCGGCGACAAACGCGAGGATATCTTCCACACTGTCACCAGCACCCAGTTTTGACACTATAGCAGAGCCAACCACGGCACCGTCAGCAACCCGCGCCATGCCTTCAGCGTCTGCAGGTGTGTTAATACCAAAGCCCACGCAAATCGGCAGGTCGGTGGATTTTTTGATCCGTGCGACCTCGGCCCCGACTTTTTCGGTAGAGGCAGAGCCGGAACCGGTGATCCCGGTAATGGCTACGTAATAGATAAAGCCGGATGTGTTTTGCAGCACTTTGGGCAAGCGGCGATCATCCGTAGTTGGTGTCGCCAGACGGATAAAGTTCAGGCCTGCGGCATTGGCCGGGATGCACAGCTCGTCATCTTCTTCAGGCGGTAGATCAACGATGATCAGCCCGTCGATGCCTGACGCAACCGCATCGGCGATGAAAGTTTCCACACCCATCGAATAAATCGGATTGTAATAGCCCATCAACACTATAGGGGTGGTATCATCAGTTTCGCGAAACGCGGCGGCCATTGCCAGCGTTTTCTTCAGCGTCATGCCCGCATCCAACGCGCGGCCTGCAGCCAGCTGAATGGTAGGGCCATCTGCCATGGGATCAGTAAATGGCAAGCCCATCTCGATGATGTCCACACCTGCCGCCGGCATGCCCTTCATCACCGCAAGCGATGTGTCATAATCAGGGTCACCTGCCATGATATAAGACACAAACGCGGATTTTTTCGCGGCTTTCAGTTCTGCAAATTTATCGTCGATACGTGTCATGGTCGGCCCCTTATATTGCTTTGTGTGGTTTGCCCGTGCTTTGCAAAAAGTTCAATGGGGTAGATGAAAATCTTTTCAATACATCATTATATGTGATGATAACATAACAAATCATCACTTGTTGTTTTATATTGTGTGATTTAAATGAAAATAAATCAAAAAAGGAAAATAAAATGGATATTCAAAAAATCGCAGCATTTTCGCTAGATGGTGCGGGTGGAAATCCAGCAGGAGTAGTATTGTCTGACGTGTTGCCAAAAGATGAAGAGATGCAGGCTGTTGCTGCAAAACTCGGATATTCAGAAACCGTCTTTGCCGCCCCTCAAAAAAATGATTTACGGGTTCGTTATTTTGCACCAGAGGCCGAAGTTGCATTCTGCGGCCATGCAACAATAGCATTGGGTGCAGCTCTGGGTGCTGCAAAAGGGGCAGGAACGTACCAACTTCAGTTGAATGACGCAAAAATCTCGGTTGATGCGTTTGAAGAAAACGGCAACTGGTCAGCTAAGCTGACATCGCCAAATACAAAATACGAAGCCCCTGATCATAAGTTGCGTACACAGGCTTTGGCATTATTTGGCTGGGCTGAAAGTGATCTAGCAGATGATCTGGATATAACCATAATTAATGGCGGTGCGCGACATTTATTGATCCCCTTGAAGCATCATAAGCTTTTGCAGGCTATGGCGTATGATTTTGATACAGGTGCCGCATTGATGCAGGGGTTTGAGCTGGTGACAATTAATCTAGTTTGGCAAGAAAGCCCAAATGTAATCCATAGCCGCAACCCTTTTGCGGGCCATGGCGTATATGAAGACCCCGCAACAGGTGCGGCGGCCGCAGCATTGGCAGGGTATATGCGTGATGCTAAGGGCGTAGATCAATCGTTCACAATCTATCAAGGCGCTGATATGGGTGTGGCTTCGCGCCTAAAAGTGACCCCGACAAAGGGTATGGGACAACCTATTCAGGTTGCAGGCGAAACCCGTTTGATAACTGACTGATAATTAGCGTTGCCCTTCGCCTGCATTTTGCGTAGATGCAGGCGAGTTTAACAATAGCTATCAAGGTGCATCATGGGTTTTAAAACGGGTATTGTCGGTTTACCGAACGTGGGCAAATCCACGCTGTTCAACGCGCTAACCAAAACGGCGGCAGCCCAAGCGGCGAACTTTCCTTTTTGCACGATTGAACCTAATGTAGGTGAGGTATCCGTGCCTGACACGCGTCTTGACGTGTTGGCGAAAATTGCCAGCTCCGGCAAAATCATTCCAACCCGCATGACTTTTGTGGATATTGCGGGCCTGGTTAAGGGGGCTTCTAAAGGTGAGGGGCTTGGCAACAAATTTCTGGCTACCATCCGCGAATGTGATGCCATCGCCCATGTGCTGCGTTGCTTTGAAGATGATGATGTCACCCACGTGGACGGTCGTGTTGATCCGGTGGCGGACGCGGATATTATCGAAACCGAACTGATGTTTGCCGATCTTGAGAATATCGAAAAACGCATGACGGGTTTAGTGCGCAAGCTTAAAGGTGCTGATAAAGAAGCGGTGATGCAAAACGATTTGCTGGAACGCGCCAAGGCGGTGATTGAAACGGGCCAGCCTGCACGGACTGTAGACATTGCCGAGGATGAAGAAAAAACCTGGAAAATGCTGGGTCTGCTGACATCAAAGAAAATTGTTTACGTGTGTAATGTCGAAGAAGAAAATGCCGGTGAAGGTAATGCGCATTCAGTCCGTGTGGCTGAAATGGCGGCGGCACAGGGTGCTGCAAGCGTTGTGATTTCAGCGGCGATTGAGGAAGAGATCAGCCAGTTGGAAGATGAAGAAGCGCAGATGTTTCTGGAAGAGCTGGGTTTGAAAGAGGCGGGCCTGAACCGTTTGATCCGTGCGGGTTATGAGCTTTTGAACCTGCAAACTTATTTTACTGTAGGTCCGATGGAAGCGCGTGCCTGGACCATCGCCGAAGGCACATCCGCGCCGAAAGCGGCGGGTGTTATTCATGGTGATTTTGAACGCGGCTTTATCCGCGCTGAAACTATCGCTTACGATGATTACGTTGAGAATGATGGTGAACAAGGCAGCAAAACCGCAGGTAAAATGCGTGCGGAAGGCAAAACATACATCGTGCAAGACGGAGATGTATTGCATTTTCTACATAATACCTGATCGAATTTCGACTGATTTAGGCCTCTGTTAATCCACTAGAGACATTCTGATTTCAGGAGTGTTCAAGTGACTGATTTTACAATTTTATCTTCTGTCGTGGACGACAGTATTTTGGAACTGACCGGGGCTTCCGATCTGGAGATAGTTTCCATTAACGGGCAAAGTTTTCTGTTTGTCGCGGCCGAAGCCGATGGTGCAATCACCAGTTTTGCAGTCAGTGATAGTTTATCACCTGCCTTGGTTGATACCGTATCCTTCAGCACGGTGTCCGGAACATTCGCTGTTGACCAGTTGAATATCACAGATGTGAACGGGGTTATTACCATGCTGCCATCGGCGCGTTTCGACGATGAGGCGGCTACATATCTTATTGACGACACAGGCAGTATCTCTACCCCGTTGCGGCAAACCTCGGGGGCTGCAAATATCGGTAATCTTGCAGTGACGCATAGTGTGATTGTAGCGGGAAAAACCTATCTATATACGGTGGAACGCGGTGTTGCCGGGGTCGCAAGCTACTGGATGCAACCGGGTGATACATTCAGCAACCAGGTGCAATATGCTGGCAATAGCTTTGATTTTTTCGATGATGTCGCAGCGTTTGCATCCGTTTCTGTTGGGGCGGAAACTTATCTTTTTACCGCTTCCGCATTTGATGCGGGCCTGAACAGCTTCAGCATTGGTGCCAATGGCACATTGCAATTGATCGACAGTGTCGCGCCTTCGGATGCATCTGGTTTCAGCTTGCCACAAGCCCTTGAAACTGTTGTGGCAAACGGCCAGACTTATTTGCTGATGGGTTCTGCGGGAACCGACAGCATTACGGTGTATGCGGTCGGTACCGGTGGCACATTGGCCGAGGTTGATCATGTTATTGATGGCATAGACACACGATTTGACAACATTGATGTTCTGGAAAGTTTCACCCATGGCGGTCGCAGTTTTGTGCTTGCATCCGGGTCGGACGATGGATTGACCCTGCTGGAAGTATCAGAACGTGGAACCCTGTCAGTATTGGCTGTGTTGGTGGATGATTTTGATACCACGCTGAATAATATCACCGACATAGAGGTTGCCATATTGGGCAGCGATATTCATGCGTTTGTCAGCAGCGGGGTTGAAAACGGGTTTACCCAAATCCGAATAGATATAGATAATACCGGGCTGACAATCATCGGCAATGAAGCGCATGAGACCCTGAACGGCAATTCGCAGGACGACACGCTTTTCGGTATGGGCGGCAGCGACAGAATTTATGGCGGTAATGGCAACGATTTGCTGGTGGATGGCATCGGTCGCGATCATTTATTTGGCGGGGCGGGTGCGGATATATTCCGGTTTGAGGTGGATAACACACTGGATCTGATCCGCGATTATGAAATCGGCGTTGATGTCATTGATCTGTCCTTGCTTGCAACGGTCACAAATCTGGATGATCTGAATATCACCAGTCGGTCATTCGGCGCCGTCATTCTTGCAGGTTCAGAAGAGATCAGGGTTGCAACCATAGATACCGCGCCTTTGCACAATTATGATTTTGCAGCGGATGATTTTATTTTTTAAGCCAGTTCACAAATTGCGCGGCTTCTGTCGCGGTTGGGCTTAAAGCATTTTTGTCTTCGCCCGGATAAAACCGAGCGCGGGTCGCAGTGGGCATCGGGGCAGGGCTATAGCTTAGAACGCGCGGCCCGACAGAGATGTTTTCCGCTGCCCAGCCGTCAAACAGGGCTTTTTGCGCGGCTTTCGTCGTGCCGTATGATGCAAAAAACTTCTTTCCGGCTTGTGGGTCATCCAGATGAACCGCGGTGCCGTCTTTGGCTTTCAGTAAAGGCTCCACCATTGTGATCAAGCGCTGGCTTGCACGGATATTCACTGCAATGGACTTGTCCAGATCATTTTCGGATACGTGAGCGGTTGGTGACAAAGGTGCCGCGTGGACAGCACAGTGCAGCCACAGATCAAGACCACCCCACCGTTCAAAGATCGATAGGCACAGACGTTGCAGACCAGCATCATCCGTAATATCAAGTGGTACCAATGTTGTGCTGCCGCCAACGGCTTTGACCGCATCATCCAATTCTTCTAGTGCGCCCGTGGTGCGGCCCACCGCAATAATTTCGGCACCACCCCCGGCTAAAGCAACCGATGCCGCATAGCCGAACCCGCGTGTGGCCCCGGTGACCAGGGCAATTTGCCCGTCAAATGCACCCATATTCAAGCAAGCTCTTTGATCTTGAAGCCGTGCTTGATCTGATCCATTGGCTTCACGGGATAATCACCTGAAAAGCAGGCGTCACAATATTCCGGACAGGATTCACTGCGCCCGGTGTCAATGCCGCAAGCGCGATAGAGGCCATCAAGCGTCACAAAACGCAGGCTGGAAACCCCCAGATGTTTGCGCATCTCATCTTCGGTCATGCTTGACGCGAGCAGCTTTTCACGTTGCGGTGTATCCACCCCGTAAAAACACGGCCATGCGGTTGGAGGGGACGCTATGCGAAAGTGCACTTCGGCGGCACCTGCATCCAGTACCATTTCTTTTATCTTACGACTTGTAGTACCGCGCACGACACTGTCATCGACCAGAATAATGCGTTTGCCTTCGATCAGGGCACGGTTCACATTCAGCTTTAATAACACACCCATGTTACGGATCTGTTCGGTTGGTTCAATAAACGTGCGACCCATATAGGAATTCCGAATAATTCCCATCGCATAAGGAATGCCGCTTTCCTGCGCATAACCGATGGCCGCCGGTGTGCCGCTATCAGGCACGGGGCAAACCATATCAGCCTCAACCGGGGCCTCTTTGGCTAGTTCCACACCAATGCGACGTCGCGTTTCATAAACCGACTGGCCGTCCAGAATACTGTCAGGGCGGGAAAAATAAACCCGTTCGAATATGCAGGGCCGCGGTTTTTTGGGTTCAAACGGGAAGGAACTTTCAATGCCCTTGCTTGTTATCACAACCATTTCACCCGGCTCTATTTCGCGGATGAACTTTGCACCGATAATGTCCAAAGCGCATGTTTCCGAGCTTAACACCCAGCCATCACCCAACTGGCCTAACACAAGCGGGCGAACGCCTAAAGCATCGCGTACACCGATCAGTTTGGAACGTGTCATCGCCACAATCGAAAACGCGCCTTCAACACGGCGCGCTGCATCTTTTAATCTTTCGGGAATATTGGGCTGCATTGAGCGGGCCATCAGGTGAATGATACATTCACTGTCAGATGACGATTGGAATATCGAACCGCGACTGATCAGCTCTTTTCGTAGCTCTTCGGCGTTGGTCAGATTACCGTTATGGGCTATTGCCGCCCCGCCCATGGAAAACTCGCCAAAGAAAGGCTGTACATCACGCGCAGCAGTCTGCCCTTTGTTGCCCGCAGTAGAATAGCGTACATGGCCGATTGAAACTTCACCGGGCAAGGTCTTCATTAATGATTGCTTAGTGAAATTGTCACGGACATAACCAAAACGGCGCACGTTGTTAAAACCAGCCTCTTTGTCATAAGAAACAATACCACCGGCTTCTTGCCCGCGATGTTGCAGGGCGTGCAGGCCAAGGGCGACAAAATTGGCAGCTTCGGGTACGCCTAAAACCCCGTAAATCCCGCACTCTTCTTTTAGTTTATCATCATCAAACGGATGGGCGAGAAAGGGTTTTGTTTGGCTTAGCATAGGTTGTCCGACTCATGCAGTGACAAGATGAGGTCTCTATACTGTGGAAACTGTGTGTTTGTCATTAACTGTTCCACTCTATTTGATCCTAGTTTGCGGTAGCGCCGGTGCTGCCCGATGTGGATGAGCCGCCGGGTGCTTCACAGCTTCCTGTAAGCTCTTCATAACGATCAACAATCCATTGTGGTGCTTCGGTCGGGATCATGGTTTGCATCTGTTCTTTGCTGGCCGTTAAAAGTTCTTTTGTTTTTGAATTTTCGATCATCTCTTCCGTAGTGCCGATATAATCATAGATAACCAGACCTACCAGAATCAAAACAATCCCCCGAATTGCACCAAAGGCAAAGCCTAAACCTTGATCCAATCCTCCGATCGCAGACTTTTGTACAAGACCGGAAAAAATAGGTGTAAAAATGGACGTGACAATCAGCGCAACGGCAAAGACCGCAGCAAAGCCAGCAATAATACCTAACTGGCAAGAGGTGATGAAATCGCCAAGATACGGTATCTCTCGTATAAGTGGTTCGGCTTGTGGCGCAAAGGTAAAGGCAACAAGGGCCGCTATTACCCATCCTGCGATCGACAATATTTCGCGAACCAATCCGCGTGAGTATGCCAGTATCGCTGACACAAAAATTACAAAAGCGACTACTCCATCTACCAGTGTAAATCCGTCCATTATTTTCCCCTTCAGGCGTCTATTTTGCCAAAGCATGCAGCAATGAAACCGCCTACGTCGTCTATTGTTTGCACTTTCATGCCAGATTCGCCAGCAAGTTTCATCCTAGAAGGCGCATATGCGGCACTAAAACCTAGCTTTTTGGCTTCTTTAAGGCGGTTATCTGCTTGCGAAATCGGGCGCAAGGCACCCGACAGGCTGATTTCGCCGAAGATCACGGTGTCTTTTTGTATACTTAAATCCTGTCTTGCCGATATCAAAGCGGCCGCTACAGCAAGATCGGCGGCGGGTTCGGAAATACGCATCCCGCCTGCGATATTCAGATAAACGTCCATATTGCCAAAGCCGATACCGCAGCGCGATTCCAGTACTGCAAGGATCATAGATAAGCGGCTGCTGTCCCAGCCCACCACATTTCGGCGCGGTGAAGCAAGTGAAGATTGCGCCACAAGTGCTTGAATTTCAACCAGAACAGGGCGTGTACCTTCCATGCCAGCAAAAACTACCGAACCGGACGCCTGATTTTCACGATCTGACAGAAACAAGGCCGATGGGTTGGTGACCTGTTGCAAACCTTCGCCTGTCATTTCGAACACGCCGATTTCATCGGCAGGGCCAAAGCGGTTTTTCACCGCACGTAATATCCGGAATTGGTGCCCGCGCTCGCCTTCAAAATAAACCACTGTGTCGACCATATGTTCGACCACACGCGGCCCAGCGATCTGGCCGTCTTTGGTGACATGTCCGACCAATATCACGGCCACGCCGCGCCGTTTGGCGAAGGTCACAAGTTCGTGTGCTGTGGCGCGTACCTGTGAAACTGACCCCGGTGCGCTGGTCACATTATCGGCCCACATGGTTTGCACGGAATCGATGATCGCCACGTCAGGGCGTTCCGCCTCTAAAGTGGTGATAATATCGCGCAGGTTGGTTTCTGCAGCCAGCTTTACCGGCGCATCTGTCAGCCCCAAACGCTGTGCGCGCATCCGTATCTGGGAAGGGGCCTCTTCGCCCGACACATAAATCGCCTTTTTGCCCGCGCGGGCAAAACTGGCAGCGGCCTGCAACAGCAGCGTTGATTTGCCGATACCAGGGTCGCCGCCCACCAGAATTGCACTGGCAGGAACCATGCCGCCGCCCAAAACGCGGTCAAATTCGTCAATGCCACTGGCCATGCGGGGCAGGGGTTTGTCTATTTCGGACAGATCACCCAAAGCAACTTTGCGGCCTTTGTTTGCCCCAAGGGTTTTTCCCGAAGGGCCAGCAGCCAACGGGGCTTCTTCGGCGATGGAGTTCCATTCGCCACATGCATCACACCGGCCGGCCCATTTTTTGTGGGCGGCACCGCATTTCATGCAGGTAAAAGATGTGCTTTGCTTGGCCATTGGGGAAGGGTTTAACGGGGTCAGGGCAAATCGGCAAGGATTAAGCTTTTGGTTTAGACATCAAAGTGATGGCATAGGATAACAATACGCAAAAAGTGAACAAATAAAGCCCCCAGGCTGTTTCCAGACGCCCCACGCCAACCCCTTTGGCAACTACGATATATATCGCGATCAGAAACACATCCGCCATTGCGAGTTTACCAAGGATGGATAAAAGCGGTAGGGCTTTATTGCTTACCATGCCGAACTGGATCAGCGCGGTTCCCGTAACTTTCAGCATGGGGGCTACCAAAGCAAAAAAGCCGACCAGCAAGGCCAGAAACATGTCTTTGCTCCAAAGATCGGTAATCCCAGTGACAATCGAGATTTCATCAAGTGAGAAAAACGGTAACAGACCCGCCCGCATCAAAGGAGCAAACCATGCGATGGGGAACAGGATGAGAAGGGAGAGGTTCAGGAGGCGAAGCAAAGCATTAATCCACAGCAACTGTAGTTACATCTGCAACCGGCCCCACCTGTTCTTCCCAGTGCTTCACATTCAACACCCGACCGTCAGCCCGCACTGCACGAACTGCATCCAGCGACACATCGGCATAGACCCATGCGGGTTCATTCAACACACCCTCGGCCAGCACACCCGTATCGGGAAAACCCATATCGGGCGGGCCGTAAATGGCCGCCGCCCCGATGTTTGCGTCAACTGTGGGGTTCCACGCAGCATCCCCCGTTGTGGGCGAATGCACCACAACACACTGGCTTTCCAGCGCACGCGCCATCGCCCCGATACGTACCCGCCAGTAGCCTGCCAAAGAGCTGGTACACGAGGGCGCCAGCAGGATTTCAACACCTGCTTCTACAAGCGCGCGTGCAAGCCCGGGAAATTCGCTATCATAACAGATAATTACGCCGATTTTGCCCAAAGCGGTATCGAATACAGTCAAAGGCCCGTTGGGATGTACATCCATTGGATCGCGTTCAAATCGCGTCATGATTTGTTTGTCCTGATAGGCTTGCGCCCCAGAGGGAGTAAAGAACATTGCCCTGTTGGACGGTCGCGCATTACCAGCATAACAAGGTGCGCTGGCCCCGAGAATATGCACGTTATGTTCTGTAGATAGCCGCGCATAAAGCGCGTTGGCCTTGGGTAAAAGTGCATCAACCGCCTGCATGGATTGCTCGATGTCACCTGCTACATTTGACCCAGCCAAAGACGCAAGTTCCATCGCACCGTATTCGGGAAAAACCAGCAAATCTGCCCCGTTTTGCGCGGCCTCAGTGACCCAACGTGTGATTTTTTCCTCGTACGAGGCCCAGTTATCATGCCAGTCGATAGGGTAGGTTGCCGTGGCGATTTTCATGGGACTATATCCTTGTTAAGTTTACCCATTCCTACCGAACCGCCTCAATCGGCCCCTTGGCCCGTGCATTGATGAACTGATCCAGATAGGGATCGCCACTGTTGTCAATATCGCCCACATGGCCTGTCCATTGCACCAACCCGTTATGGATCATCGCCACATCGTCGGCTATTGCACGCACCGAACTCATGTCGTGGGTGATGGTCATCGCGGTCGCGCCCATTTCAACCACGATCTCGCGGATCAGTTCGTTAATGACGCCTGACATGATCGGGTCCAGCCCCGTGGTGGGTTCGTCGAAAAAGATGATCTGCGGTTCGGCGGCAATGGCGCGTGCAAGGCCCACACGTTTTTGCATGCCGCCCGACAGTTCGGCGGGGAAAAGATCTGCGATGTTGGATTTCAATCCGACGCGGCGCAGCTTTTCGATGGCAATATCATGCGCATCCGCTTTTGAAAGGCGGTGCTTGCCCTGTAATAGGCGGAAGGCCACGTTCTGCCACACAGGCAAGCTGTCAAACAGCGCGCCACCCTGAAACAACATACCGAACTGATCCAGAAATGCCTCGCGGTCACCTGTCTTGGTATCAACGCCGTTCACTACAATTGTGCCGCTGTCAGGTTCGATCAACCCTAAAACACACTTCAACAGTACTGATTTACCTGTACCAGAACCGCCGATGATCACCATCGAGCTGGCCTTTTTAATATGCAGGTCCACCCCGTTTAAAACGACATTATTACCAAAGGCTTTGTGAAGATCGGTGATTTTGATCATGATTAGAACAACATTTCCGTAAGTATGTAATTGGCGGCGAATATCAGAACCGATGCGGTTACAACGGCGGTTTTTGTGGCCGTACCCACGCCTTGTGCACCGCGTCCAGAATGATAGCCGCTATAGCAGCCGATCAGGGCTATGATAAAGCCAAAGACTGCAGCTTTGATCAGGCCGGATGAAATATCGTCGAACTGTAAAATATCCCAAGTGTTTTTCAAGTACGTCGCAGAGTTGAAATCCAACCTGTGCGTACCCACCAGATATCCGCCCATAATGCCAATGGTGTCGCCAATGAAAACCAGAACCGGCAGCATGATTGTGGCGGCTAAAACGCGCGGTGTGACCAGATATTTCATCGGGTTGGTGGACAGGGTCGTTAACGCATCGATTTGTTCGGTGACGCGCATGGTTCCAAGCTCTGCTGCAATGGATGTGGATACACGTCCCGCAACCATCAAACCACCCAGTACAGGACCCAGTTCGCGTGTTATCCCGATGGCTACAATAGCGGGCACAATCGCTTCGGCACTGAAACGTGCCCCGCCTGAATAAATCTGCAATGCCAATGCACCACCTGTGAATAGGGCGGTTAGGCCAACCACTGGCAGGGAATAAAACCCGATGTTCATTAACTGCTGTGCAAAAGCGTTGAAATAAAATGGAGGGCGGACGATATGGCTAATCGTAATGCCGGCAAAAATTACCAACCGTCCAATGCTTTCAAACATTGCCAGCGTTGATCGCCCGATCCGCGCCAGAATTCCGTCAATTGCCTGTATCATTACCATTATCCGCCTACATAGTCTCTTTTGTACCTTGCGCCAAGGTTGGTCAGAATTTCATACCCGATTGTACCGGCACTGTCTGCCAGTTTATCAACTGTTTGGTGTGCGTTGAGTATTTCCAGACTTTTTGGCACATTAGGTAGATCAGTGACATCAACAGTGATCAAATCCATCGAAACGCGGCCGATTACGGGGCAGGGTCTATTGCCTGCCCAAAGCATCGTGCGGCCTGCGCCCATTGCGCGGATTAACCCGTCAGCATAGCCGGCTGCAACTGTTGCAACCTTTGATGGGCGTTGTGCAGCCCATGCAGCGGAATAGCCAACAGTTTCGCCAACAGCAACATTGCGGGTCTGGATCACGGGGATCGAGACAGTGACAACGGGATTGGCTTTTTGAAAAGGTTCACCGCCATAGAGCCCCACACCGGGGCGGCAAAGATCAAAATGATAACCTGATCCTAACAATATACCACCTGTGGCAGCCAGAGAACGGCGCACGGACATGCCTTTGGTCAGATGGTTGAAACACTGCAATTGTGCCGCATTCTGCAGGTGGTTCGGTTCGTCGGCACAAGCCAGATGACTTATAATCAATGAAGCGCTCAATGCTTTTTCACGTACCATCATGAAATCTGCAGGCTCTAACCCCAAACGGTTCATACCAGTGTCAATCTGTACGCCGAAAGCTGCATCCGGCATTCCCATCCGGAATTTCACCAACTGCCCGGGCGAATTTAATATCGGGATAAGATTATAGTCGCGGATCAGGGCGGCATCCGTCGCCATCAGCCCCGAAAACACATAAATTGTGGGATCGTTGCCGACAACCTTGCGTATCGTGACGCCTTCTTCGGCCAATGCCACAAAAAAACTGCGCACGCCCGCTTTGGCCAAAGTTGCGGCGACCGGCCCTGCACCCAACCCGTATCCATCCGCCTTGACCACTGCGGCGGTTTCCACATCAGGGGAAGAAAGCGCATCCAGTGCCCGCCAGTTGGCAACAATCGCGTTTAGATCAATAGTCAGGGTTGCTGCGGTCATATAGTGGCCCTTATGGCTTCAGTTCAGGCACGTGTTGCACCCTATGGTGCAGCTTTATGCTGATCGTAGCCTGCTTGCAATTCCCCTCGTAAGAAATTACCGAAATTGATTGGATCAAACTTGGGCGTACCTGTCCCTGCCAAAGGTGCAATGCCAGCCGTGACATGCGGGTCGTAAAAAAATGGGCATGAATAGCGCTCACGGCCAGATCGGTTGATCACGCGGTGCGGGGTTGATAACAACCGCCCGTTTGACAAACGATGCAGCATATCGCCGACATTGACCACAAAAGAACCTTTGATGCGTGGCGCATCCACCCAATTCCCAGCAGGCGTTTTGACCTGCAAACCGCCGACATCATCTTGTGCAAGCAATGTCAGACACCCAAAATCCGTGTGCGGGGCTGATCCATAAAGATCATCGGGCGATAGCGGGGATGTGGGTGGATAATGCAGTAAACGCAACCACGTTGTGGGTGTATCAAAAGCTGCCATAAAATCCTGTGGATTGGCGCCTGCTGCCAACAGGGCTATGTGCATCAGCCTATTGCCTAAATCAGACATGACTTTGGAATAGGTTTCAAGGGCAGTGCGAAAGCCGTTCAATTCAGGCCATTGATTGGGACCGGACAGGAATTGATCGGGAATTTCACGCGCATCTTCACGCATCACCATGAAACTGGCGGATTGGTTCGGTTTTTTTACATCTGCCAGCTTGGAATTGACATCCGTAGAGGTGTTGATCCGGATATAGCCGCGATGTAAATGGTTCAGCTTTACCGCCATTTTTGTGGCCATGGGCAAAGCATGAAACCGGGCGGAGGCGGCAAAGACTGCGTCCAGTAAAGCGGGGTCAATGCCGTGGTTGATGATGTAGCCAAAGCCTGTGGTGCTGTAAGCATGTTTGAAATCAGTAACCAGTTTGGTTTTGTCTGCATCGGTGCCGTCAAATATAGGGCTGACATCAAGTACAGGAATTTCGGTGAATTCGGACATGGAATTTCTCGCGTTTTGTTAGATAAATATGGATTGGTCTGGGTCGGTGCCCAGCTATCCTTCAAAACGCTTTCTGCGATGGTAGGCGTGGCGTTCCAGCACTACAAGATTTTGATCACATGTATTCATAAAACAAACGTTAACAGTGAAATTCTGCTGGGTCTAGCAGATTTAGACAAAGGGTTGTTGTTGTGTGGCACAGTGAATACCGCCGCCCAGTTCACCCAACGTGTCGACGTTCAGGGTGATGATTTCGCGGTCGGGATAAAGATCTTGCAAAGCTGTTTTGGCAATTGCATCGGTTGTAGTGTCGCCGAACTCAGCTGCAATCACGGCACCGTTGCAGACATAGTAATTCGCGTAAGCCGCAACAAAATCATAAGATTTGATGCGTGGGGTGATGGGTTCTGCGATGACAGTTATGCGCAGCTTCGCGGCGTTCAGGGCATCATAAGTTTTAAAGGCTGCAATTGACCACGGGTCAGCTGGATCGGGGGCATCTGGCAATTGAATTAAGACATGATTTTTACCCACAAACCGTGCAAGGCTATCTATATGGTAATCGGTAATATCTTGCCCCTTAACACCCTTGGCCCAAACCATGTTGGAAGCACCAAAGGCCGCGAGCAAACGTTGTTCCACTTCGGCTTTAGATATAGGGTTTCGGTTGTTGATTACCCATGAGCTTTCATGCGCCATCAGCGTGCCATGCCCGTCTTGTTCTACCCCACCTGCCTCGCCTTGCAAGCCACTGTCATAGATCGGCACCCCCAGTCTTTTAGCTACACGTGTCGCAATCTGGCTGTCTTGGGTGTGCACTTGTTTTCCACCCCAGCCATTGAATTTCAGATTACTGATCGCCAACCCTTTGGTCTTATGTACTGCAAACAAGGGCCCTGCATCGCGGCACCACAAGTCTTCTGTCGGGATGTCCCAAAGCTCGATGCTTTCGGAAATTAGCTTGCGTATACGCCCGTGTTCTGCTTTGTCCGCCAGCATGACTACAGGCTCAAACTCTACGATTGTATTGGCAATGTCGGCTATCGTTTGCTGTGTCATACGCAAAAAACCACGGTCGCGGTAAACCTTGCGGTTGTTTGGCCACTGCATGAATGTGCGCGTATGCGAAAGTTCTTCCGCAGGCACGATATAGCCCGCAGGCAACCCCGTACCAGACGCGGCAAATCCAGACTTAACCATACATGCAACCCCTGCCATTGCGCCCAAGAAATGCCGCCGTTTAAAATTCCTGATCATTATGGCCACCGTAACGCGACGGTGCCAGATCGGTGAACCGCGTGTATCTACCTTCAAAGGCCAGTGAAACGGTGCCGATGGGCCCGTGGCGCTGTTTGCCGATGATCACTTCAGCCTTGCCGTGTAATTCTTCCATTTCAGCCTGCCATGACATCATTTTATCGGCCTCATGGTCGGCTGGCTTTTCACGTTCTTTATAATACTCACCACGATACACGAACATCACGATGTCCGCATCTTGCTCGATTGAACCAGACTCGCGCAAGTCAGACAGTTGCGGGCGCTTATCTTCGCGGTTTTCCACTTGGCGCGAAAGCTGTGACAGGGCAATCACCGGTATGTTCAATTCCTTGGCGATAGCTTTCAGCCCTTGGGTGATCTCGGATACCTCATTTACACGGCTGTCTTTGGCGGACGCAGGGCGCACCAATTGCAGATAGTCCACGATCAAAACGTCCAGCCCATGTGTGCGTTTCAACCGCCGTGCGCGTGCGGCCAGTTGGCTGATCGGCAGGGCCGCGGTGTCGTCGATAAACAAGGGGCAACTTTCAAGTGTTTTTGCGGCTTCCACCAAGCGGCGAAACTCTTCTTCAGACATATCACCGCTGCGGATGCGCTGGGATTCAATTTCTGCGGCTTCCGACAGGATACGTGATGCAAGTTGTTCTGATGACATCTCTAGTGAGTAAAATCCGACGACACCGCCTTGCACCGCACCGATAGAACCATCGGGCTTTGTGCCCTTTTTGTAATTTTTTGCAATATTATAAGCGATATTTGTGGCCAGTGCGGTTTTGCCCATCGAAGGGCGGCCCGCCAGGATCAACAAATCGGACGGGTGCAAACCACCCAGCTTTTTATCCATATCGGACAGGCCGGTGGATGTGCCTGCCATGCCGCCATCGCGCTGGTAAGCGGCATTGGCTATGTTCACCGCATCGGTCACGGCTTTCAGGAAGCTTTGAAATCCGCTATCGACCTGACCTTGTTCCGATAAAGCATAAAGCCGCTGTTCAGCCTCGACGATCTGTTCCGCAGGTTCGTTGCTGACCTCCATGCGCTGGGCTTTGTCTGTAATCTCTTCACCGATCGCCATCAGGTCGCGCCGGATTGCCAGATCGTAAATCATTTGCGCGTAATCGCGTGCGGCAAAAACCGAAACGGAAGCACCAGCAAGCCGCGCAAGGTAGGCAGGTCCGCCAAGCTCGGCCAGCCCTTCATCATCTTCCATGAACGCTTTTAGTGTCACGGGTGAGGCTAAAGCATTCTTTTGAATGCGTTGGGCCGCTATCTCAAAAATACGCCCGTGAACGGGATCAAAGAAGTGCACTTCATTAACGATTGCCGCAACACGGTCATAAACATCGTTATTGACCAGCAATGCCCCCAATAAGGCTTGTTCAGCCTCAATATTGTGCGGTGACGGTTGTTTTTCGTTGTCCTGAGTGGTGTCGTTGGTGTCTTTCACGGCCGCTATACTGCTCATTTTATGTTTGTCCCTTTATCAGGTTGTTATACGTTGAAAGGATCGAATACCGCAATCTGGAAATCTTGTGGATAACCTGTGGATATTATAGCTGTAAGCGTAGTTTACCATTCGGAAAGCGGTACTCTACACCTGATATTAATGAGCCTTTTCAAGGCGAATATATGCCAAACTATCCACAATATCCTGTGTATAACTTTATCACAACCACAATTTATGCTATATGTGCGGTGTAAAGCAACGATTCGCATTTCTGTCTGATATGTATATTTGACAGCTTGAATTGTCGCTTTGTGAACTGCCTCATGGTCCGAGCCCCTCCAAGGTTTGAGCCGTAATTTCAGGTGAAACTTACCCGGCTGCCATGCGGCCGGGCTTTTTCAGACAACACGCCAGTGCAACGGATAGCCGGGGTTAAATACTGTCACGGGGCCTTCTCTGGTTTCGATACTGACAGGGTAATCGACAGGCGTTAAGGATTTCACCAACGTTAGCGTATCCTTGTTCGGTGCCAATCCGTAGTAAGCTGGGCCATTAAGTGATGTGAAACCTTCCAGATGGTCAAGCGCGCCATCTTCTTCAAACACATGTGCCAGGCAAGACATTGTGTTTGTGGCAGAAAACACCCCCGCGCAACCGCAAGCACTTTCCTTATTCGGATCGGTATGCGGCGCACTATCTGTGCCCAGAAAGAACCGTGCATCACCACTTGTGGCGGCTTTGCGCAGGGCAAGGCGGTGATGCTCGCGCTTGGCAATCGGCAGGCAGAAATAATGCGGTTTGATGCCACCCACAAAGATATGATTGCGGTTGATAATCAGGTGATGCGTGGTGATTGTTGCGGCAAGGTTTTTATCAGCCGCCATCACATAATCGGCAGCGGTTTTTGTCGTGATATGTTCTGAAATGACCTTCAGCTCGGGCAATGCACGGCGCAAAGGGTCAAGCACGGTGTCGATAAACACGGCCTCGCGGTCGAAAATATCGATATCCGCACCGGTCACTTCGCCGTGGATACATAAAGGGCAGCCAATTTCAGCCATTTTTTCCAGCACCGACATGACGTATTTAATGTCAGTGACGCCAGAATCGGAATTGGTGGTGGCCCCTGCGGGATAAAGCTTCACCGCTGTGATCAAACCGCTCGCATGGGCCGCAGCCACGTCCTCTGCATCGGTTTTATCTGTCAGGTAAAGTGTCATAAGTGGTTGAAAGTCAGCACCTTTCGGCAAAGCTGCGGCAATGCGTTTCAAGTATGCAGAGGCATCGGCGGCGGTCACCACAGGGGGCACCAGGTTGGGCATGATGATCGCGCGGCCAAAGTGCCGTGCGGTTTCAGGCAACACTGCCTGCAACATAGCGTCATCGCGCAGATGCAGATGCCAGTCGTCGGGGCGGGTTATAGTGATGGTTTCTGTCATGCTTCGATTCCCGTCTTAATTTTTGCAATTCTAGTCGTGTTTCGTCTTTCCAACAATCGCCGAATCCCTTAGCTTGAAATCATTCTCAGGGCGGGGTGCAATTCCCCACCGGCGGTGATAGCCCGCGAGCGCTTTGCACATGCAAAGGTCAGCAGACACCCGTGAAATTCGGGGGCCGACAGTGATAGTCTGGATGGTAGAGAATGGATGCGTGCGGGATGCCCGTGCGTTTCCGAACGCTCTGGGTCTTGTTGTAGCAGAAAGGACTTAGAGCCATGACAAAACCCGTAAATATCGCCTTTATCAAAGCGCAGTGGCACGCGCAAATTGTTGACCGGTCGCTGGAAGGGTTCCAGCAGGAAATCGGTGATGCAAACGTAGACAGTTTTGATGTTCCGGGCGCATTTGAGATGCCGCTTCTGGCGAAAAAACTGGCCCAAACAGGTAAATATGACGCCATCGTTGCCGCCGCGTTTGTGGTGGATGGCGGCATTTATCACCACGAGTTTGTTTCTGCCACCGTTGTGGACGCATTGATGCAAGGGCAAATGGAAACCGGTGTGCCGATGTTTTCGGTATCGCTGACGCCGCATAACTTTCAGGAAACCCCTGACTTGATTGCATTTTTCACAGAGCATTTTATGAAAAAAGGGCAAGAGGCGGCGAGGGCGGTGAAACAGACTTTGGCAATATACGCGAAACTGTAAGGTCGTATTCTGGTGTTTATTACGATAAGAATAGTGGAAAGGGGTGCGCCCCAACTTGATAAAATAGTAGGATAAATGGCGATGTTTAACACTGGATTTGTGATATTTCCCAATCTAACACAGCTTGATTTTACTGGCCCACTTCAGGTGATGTCATTTATACCAAATGCGACCATGCATATTGTCGCTAAATCGAAGGTCGCTGTGCCAAGTGACTGTGGTCTGGATCTGGTGCCGACTGTAACTTTTAAAGACTGCCCTCAACTGGATCTGATCTGTGTTCCAGGTGGTGCAGGGGTTCCCGATGCTTTGCTGGATGCCGAAACAATTGCATTTATTCAAATGCAAGGGCAGGGCGCACGTTATGTCACATCTGTTTGTACAGGTGCATTTTTGCTGGGGGCGGCTGGCTTGTTGCAGGGGCGTAAAGCCACGACCCATTGGGGCTATACCGAACTACTTTCCATTGTTGGGGCGACCTATGAAAACCAGCGTGTTGTTCAGGATGGCAATGTGATTACGGCGGGAGGTGTGACCTCGGGTATTGATTTTGGATTTACGATCTTGGCGGAACTAGGTGGTAATGAACTGGCGGAAGCTGCCCAGTTAAGTATTGAATATGATCCTGCACCCCCGTTTCAATCTGGGCGGCCTGAACAGGCGTCAAAGATTGTCAAAGAACGGGTTTTTCCGCGATACGAGCGGGCGCGTGCATTATATCGCGAACGCTTGGAACAATTGTCATAAACCACTAAACAATCTAACGATTATAAACTGCCATAAGCGTTGCCGTCATCGATGCTATCAGTTTTTCGCGGTCATCCTTGACGGCATATGCCTTGGCTTCGCTGATGGTTAAGGTGCGACCGGGCTTTAAAACTTCGGCGCGAAAGATGAAGCGCTCACCTTCGGCCGGGGCAAGCAGGTTTGTTTTGAACTCTACAGTCAGAACCGCGGCCTCTGGTTTCATCAGGGAAAAAGCGGCATAGCCACAAGCACTATCAAGGGCTGTGGTGATGATACCTGCATGGATAAATCCGTTTTGCTGGGTTAGCTCTTTGTTATAGGGCATTTCAAGTACAAGTGCACCCGCTTGCACGTCTATCAACTGGAGACCAAGCGTGTGCATGGCGTTCTGTTTGGCAAAACTGGTTTCAACTTTCGTTATATAATCGGGATCATACGGTCTAAATTGCAATCCATTATCAGTCATAAGCCGCCTCACTTTGTTATTGATAGCATAAACGGATAAGGTCAATGCGCGCCACAACATTCATGTTGGCGCTATTGTTCCAAAAAGCAGAACACAGATTTGTGATCTCATACGGTTCCCTTTGATAGCTGGTATCATGTAGCCTAAGCTTTATCGAACGGAGCCCGAGTTGATGCCATATCGCAATACAAAAACCGGATACGGATCCATTGCACGTCTGTTGCACTGGCTGATGGCGATCTGCATTATCGGCCTGTTTGGCTTGGGCTACTGGATGCGCACGCTGACCTATTACAGCCCCTATTACAAAACCGCCCCCGAACTGCATCAAAGTATTGGCCTGACCCTGTTTGCATTGCTGGTGTTCCGCTTTATCTGGAAACTTGCCAACCCATCGCCGCAACATGCGGGGCTGAGTGCTTTGGAGCATAAAGGATCAACCCTGCTGCACTGGGGGTTTTACGCATTGATCCTGTCGGTGATGATTGCGGGCTATTTTATTTCCACGCTTGATGGCCGCGTGATCCATTACTTCAGCCTGTTTGATATACCTTCGGTTTACACCCAGAAAGGTTTGGAAAAGCTGGCGGGCAAACTGCACTGGATACTGGCGTATCTGACCATTGCCTTGGCGGTGTTGCATGCGGGAGCCGCACTGTTTCATCACTTCATCAAGAAAGACAGGGTTTTGGTCAGCATGACCAAAGGCCCGAAAGAATAACATCTTCAAACCATAAACATTAGGAGAAACACATGTTTAAGAAACTACTGATAACTGCCGCTTTGGCCCTGACACTGGGCACGGGCGCATTTGCGGAAAGCTATAAGATTGATACCGATGAAGGGCATTCCTCGATTAATTTCAAGGTTAACCATTTGGGTTTTTCTTTCGTTTACGGGCGGTTTGATAAGTTCACGGGTAGCTTTGAATTTGATGCCACCAACCCAGAGGTCGCATCAGTAAATATTGAAATAGTGATTGCTTCCATTAACACCAACCACGGTGTACGTGATAATCATTTACGCAGTGCGGATTTCTTTGACGAGGCCAATAACGCAACCGCCAGCTTTGTCAGCACTGGCATTAAGATTACAGGCGATAAGACCGCCGTGATAACAGGTGATCTGACCATCAAAGGTATCACAAAATCCGTCGCTCTTGATACGGTATTTATAGCTGAAGGCGAAGACCCGTGGGGCAATTATCGTGCGGGCTTTAATGGCACAACAACGGTTAAGTTAAGTGATTATGATATGACTGGTCCGCTTGGTGATCAGGAAGTTGTATTAACCATTAATACAGAAGGTATTCGTCAGTAATTTAAGCCTTATTATAGTTAAGATGGCCCGCTCTGTTCGGGCCATTTTTTTGCGTTGGTTTTAGGGCGGAGGGCTGAAGCCCACCCTACCGGCCGTTTAGAATGGGGCGGATTATTTTTTCCAGAACACGCTTTGTGATCGGCCCCGCATGACGGAACAATACCTTGCCGTCCCCGTCGATGATAAAGGTTTCGGGGACGCCGTACATGCCCCAGTCCAGACCTGTACGGCCTTCGTCTTTGGCAAGTTTGGCGTATGGGTTTCCCAGTTCATCAAGAAAGCCCAAGGCGTTGGACAACTGGTCTTTATAGTTGATGCCGTGGATCATTACCCCTTCATCCGCCAATGCCTGCAAAGTCGGGTGTTCAGCGCGGCATGGGCCACACCAACTGGCCCAGAAGTTGATCAGTTTGATGCCATCTGCCTTCAGGTCTGCGGCGGTCAGTTCAGGCAGATCACCCAGCTGAGTGGTTGTTAACAGGGGCGCATCACGCCCGATCATGGTGCTGGGCAGATTATCGACGTTATCGCGGTTCAGCCCGAATGCGAACAGGGCGGCAAGGGCTGCAAAGATCAGCGGCGGGGCCGCAACCCACGGGGAAATTCTACTTGCCACGGTTAGCTTCCTCTGCGTCCAGCAATCGTTTTGCACGGCGGCTTTGCACCCATGTCTGGGCGACAAGGCCGATCAGAAGCGCGAATGATACAATATAGGCCAGAATGACTGTATCGGCGTATTTTCCCAGATCAGGCATCATATGTTCCTTACTTGCAACGCAGCGGCACGGCGCAGACGGATTTCGGTACGGGTGCGCACCAGTACAAGGGTCACGAACAGCAGGAAGAACCCTGCAAAGCATAGGAACAACGGGTAGATATAGGCGTTGTCCACATGCTGTTCTTTATTCACCGCAATTGATGCGCTTTGGTGAAGTCCCTGGTTCCAGAAATTCACCGCATAGCGGGATAGAAATGCGAAGACACTGCCGACCATGCACAGGATTGCGGTCAGGTCAGCGGCAACGTCCGTATCTTCAATAGCATTCCACAGCGCGATATATCCCAAATAGAAAACTGCGAGGATCAAGAAACTTGTCAGGCGCGGATCCCATGCCCAATAAGTGCCCCACATCGGTTTGCCCCATATCGCCCCTGTACCCAAAGCGATCAGGGTCAAAGTCAGACCAATCGGAGCCGCGGCTTTGGCTGCTAGTGCAGAAACATGATGCCGGCGGATCAGCCAAACCAAAGAAGTTACCAGCATCATAAACCACGCGCTAACGGCCATTGTGGCGGCCGGTACGTGAATGAAGATAATCTTGACGGTGGAGCCTTGTTTATAATCGTCGGGTGTTCCAAAAAAACCCCAAAGGATACCCGTTGTCAGGCACAATGCAGTCAGAACAGACAGGATCGGTATCAGGCGGCCTGAGAGCCACATGAACTTAACTGGATTTGCGTATTCCCAAAATGACATATGGGTGTTTTAGCTGTTTTTGGGGGCGGAGCAATGGAGGAGTTGACGCAGGTGGGTTAGGATGAGAATTATTTGCTAATTGCTTTGCAGATAGTTTGGAATTAGTTGAATTAACTGTAAATTTGACGCCAGAGCTCTTTAAAAAACATAATATAGCCTTATATACAACTTAACGGAGAACATATGACAGAAATATTTTTATTACAAAATTCTTACCCATTTTCGATATCACTAGCGGTCGTATTCGGCCTGTTTCTTGTAGAAATAGTATCTTTGATATTTGGCGGTAGTATTCTGGCGATTGGCAGCGATGCGCCTGATGTTGATTTTGATATAGACGCAGATTTTGATCTGGATGCGGATTTGGATTTAGGCACAGATGTAATTGCAGCCCCTTCTAATATTTTGGGCTGGCTTGGGGTGACGCAGGTGCCTGTTCTGATTTGGCTGGTTTCGTTTCTGACCATATTCGGATTGGCTGGGTTGACGCTGCAGAATATCGTTTTTGCAATATTCGCAATGCTTTTACCCAGTAGTATTGCAAGCTTAATTGCGCTTGTGCCCGCACTTGCAACGGCACGTGTGATTTCAGGTCTTGTTGCGGGTATCATGCCAAAGACAGAAAGCACTGCCATGCGCACGCGGTTTTTGGGCGGGCATCACGGAGTTATCAGCCAAGGCACGGCAAGGCGTGGAAAACCTGCGGAAGCCAAGATCAAAGACAGGCATGGCAATACGCACTATCTGCGGGTTGAACCTTTTGACGATAATGAAGAACTCAAACAGGGTTGTTCAATTCATGTGATCCGCAAAAAAGATGGCACATTCTACGCCATCGACATCACTTAGAAATACAAACATTACACATCTTTTCACTAAATGGAGAATACTATGGGATTTCAAACACTATTAATTAATGCAGCGATTATTATTGTTTTGTTTATATTTATCGGCGTCATTATGGCAAGGTTATACCAACGCACAACCCGAGAGGTCAGTATCGTTAAGACCGGTTCCGGCGGCAAGAAGGTGATCATGGATGGTGGTACAGTTGCCATTCCATTTCTACATGAAATATCACATGTGAACATGAAAACCCTGCGCCTTGAGGTTCACCGCACAGGCGACGGCTCTCTTATTACCAAAGACCGTATGCGGGTTGATGTGGGGGTTGAGTTTTATGTCTCGGTTAATGCCACCGAAGACGGTATTTCACGGGCGGCACAAACCTTGGGCGATCGCACTTTTCATGTGGATCAGCTGCGCGAGATGATTGAAGGTAAGCTTATTGATGGCTTGCGCTCAGTTGCGGCGCGTATGACGATGGACGAGTTGCATGAAAACCGTTCGGAATTTGTGCAAGAAGTGCAAAATGCTATCTCTGAAGACTTGTTGAAAAACGGTCTGGAACTTGAAGCGGTATCATTGACCGCATTGGATCAGACATCGTTTGAAGCACTGGATGAAAACAACGCCTTTAACGCGGTTGGTATGCGTAAACTGGCAGAGGTGATTGCAACATCGAAGAAAGAACGCGCACAGATCACGGCAGAGGCCGATGTGGCGGTGCGCCGTGCGCAGATGGAAGCTGAACGGTTGAAATATGAGATCGAGCGGGATCAGCGCCAAGCCGAGATTGCCATGACCAAGGAAATCGAAATATTGCAAGCCGATCAGGAAGCTGCGATTGCGCGTAATCAGGAAGCTGCTGATCAGGCTAAAGAGCAGGCACGAATTGAAAAAGAACGTGCAATTCGTACTTCTGAAATTGAACGTGAACGGTTTATCCGTGATGCTGAGATTGCCAAAGAACGCGAAGTAGAAGTGGCGGATCAGGAACGCAAAATCATCATTGCAAAGAAATCCGAAGAGGAAAGCCATGCGCGTGCTAATGCGGATAATGCGCGTGCGGACGCCAAAAAGGCTGAAGAGGCTATTGAAACTGCCCGTGCTGTTGCTTCGGCTGAGAGGGCAAAACAGATTGCACTGATTGAGGCCACAAAAGAGGCAGAACGCCAAGCCACACGCATTCGTGTGGCCGCCGAAGCCGAAAAAGATGCAGCCAACGATAGGGCTGCGGCGGTATTAGAGCAAGCACAGGCCGAAGCGGGTTCTATTACCATTCGTGCGGAAGCCAAGAAAGCCGATATGCTGGCCGAAGCAGAAGGTAGCCGTGCGATAGCCGACGCGGAAAATGCTTTGAGCGAGCAGATCGTCAAAATGAAAGTCGATCTTGCGCGTCTTGAAGCCATGCCTGCGATTATCGCGGAAATGGTGAAACCGGCTGAGAAAATTGATTCGATCAAAATCCATCAGGTCACGGGTTTAGGCGGCCAAGGCGGTGGTGATAGTAATGGCAATGGTACACCTGTAAACCAAGCACTGGATTCTATCATGGGCATGGCATTGCAAATGCCTGCGATGAAAAAGCTGGGTGAAGAGCTGGGGATCAGCATGGAAAACGGTCTGGCCGATGTTGCAAACGGTTCGTTATTGGAAGCTGCTGATCCGTCAGAAAATAAACCAGAGTCTGAAAATATACCTGATGTCGAAAGTGAGTTAGATGCCGAAAAATAGAGTTATTCACGGTAAAACCATTTGAGAACGAGAGATCCGGGTGGGTAAGCTTATCCGCCCGGATTACAGTGTGTAGGGCTGATAATAATACGCAGTATTGAATTATCCACTAAGATTAGCCTTTAACGCCAATGCGCTGGTAAAGGGCATCAGGACGATGCTGAACAGGGTAAGACCCACCAACAGGATCAGGCTGGGTAGCGGGTCTAAACCGTCTACGGATTTGGTGACGGTCACGGCGCCGAAGATCAGGGTCGGGATGTACAGAGGCAGCACTAGCAGCGATAGAAGCAGCCCGCCGCGTTTGATGCCGACGGTAATGGCCGCGCCAAATGCACCAATAAATGATAATGCTGGGGTGCCGGCAGCAAGGCTTGCGACCAGCCAGAGATAAGCAGGTTCGGGCAGGTTCAGCAGGTAGCCCAGTGGCACAGCAGCAAGGGTTATCGGCAGACCTGTTGTGACCCAATGGGCTGCGGCCTTGGCGCCTGCGATGCCTGAAAGGGGTAGCGGTGAGGTGGCCAGTACATCCAGTGTACCGTCTTCAAAATCCAGCTGGAAAATGCGATCGAGTGATAACAGGCAGGCCAAAAGCGCGCCGATCCACAAGATGCCGGGTGCTATGCGCGCCAGCAGGGTCAGGTCGGAACCGACGCCGAAGGGGACAAACATGGTGACGATCAGGAAAAATGCCAGTGCCAGGCCGAAGCCGCCGCCGGAACGGAAGGCCAGTTTCAGATCGCGCAGGAACAAGGCCAGCATCTAAAATGTCCCTTCCAGGAATATGGAGGTATCTGCGGTTTCGGCCGGGGTGAATTGCGCCAGATCAAGTGTTCTGGCGGTCGGGATGTCCAGATCAAGATGTGTGGACAGAATAGCGATGCCGCCATTGGCGCAGTGTTCGGAAATACTCGCGGTAATCAGCGCTGTGTGTTCCGCGTCCAGTGATGTCGTGGGCTCGTCCATCAGCCAAATATTACGCGCTGATAGTGTCATGCGAGCAAGCCCCAATCGGCGTTTCTGCCCTGCGGACAGGTTAGCGGCAAGCCGGTCTTTGAGTTGGCTCAAACCGAAGCGGGTGATCACCTCTTCGGTCATGTTGGTGCTATAAACCCCTGCCCAGAAGCTTAGGTTTTCAGCGACGGTCAGCTGAAATTTCACGGCGTCCAGATGGCCGGAATAGGCGATTTTATCATGATCCAGTACCAATGTTCCATTTGCAGGTTGGCTAAGACCTGCAAGTACGCGCAGTAATGTGGATTTACCCACACCGTTAGGGCCGCGCAAGATCATGCAATCGCCTGATGTCAGGGTGAAACTGACCCCTTCCAGAACCTGGCGGGGACCACGAGTGCAACAGATATTTGTAGCTTTCAGCGTCATGGGGGATGGATAGCGCAAAGCGGTTAGGATGGGAAGGCACCGCCCATGGCTTATCGCCCTATCGCTATTATTTCTGCATTGGGGTTTATCTATTGTTAAACTCTGGTTGCAAGAAGAAAGGCGGGCCCGCCGTATGCGGTTATAGTGCCGGACAAGGGTTGTGGCCCCCTTGCACCTAAAGCGTTTCGACAAAAGCCGAAACGCTTTACTAGACCCGATTCACAATAGGGTCGAATATTTTTAGACACAAGTATCCCCACCCGTTTTGTCAAACTGTTTTCAAATTCATATTTGCGAGTGCTCCGACATTCTTGGCAATCATGTTTTGTTGTTGGTTGTTGCGGTGAATATCCGAAAATATATTGAACTTTTTCATGCGGCCAATACCGTGCTCTACGCCAATGCGTAGTTTTGAATGCCATGTATTGTATTCTTGTTCTTCTTTCGTAAGTGGTTTTTTCTTTGATGTTTTCAGGGGGATTTCCAGTGATGTCCCCAGATATCCTAAATCCCCAAGGGTAAGTATATCAGGGGGCCTATCCACGCGGGTCTCATCATAAATACGCTTGTCATGTTTGCGCCCGTCATGGGCGCATCCAACAGCCAGTATACACTTCTTGTCATCTGTGATGATCTGGTGGGACGCCGTGTGCTTCTTTTTCTTGCCAGAATATTTTGCTTTTCGAGCCGAGGGCTTCCCGGGCCGTTGAACTGGACGCTCAGTACCATCAATCATCAGGTAAAGCAGATCAGCCTTTTCCACTTCCGACAACTTTACTTTACGTTCAGGCATCCGAAAATGGCCTGCCATCAACTCTGTCATGGCTTGAATGCGGCGGCAAACTGTCGGAGAGGATACATTGAATACAAGCCCCATAAAAGCATGGCTGGTATAGGTTCGGTAATACATCAGGCAGAGCAGAAGCTGTTCTGCGAACTCCAGGCGATAGTTCATCCCACCCCCAATCGCACGTTGCCTGTCTTTGCGGGACAGGCGTTTCTCCTCACTTTTCAACCAGATCGGATGAAGTGTCGCAACCAGGGCGTTGAAATCTGTAAGGCGGATGCCCGATAGTCGAAAAAACAATGCAGGTTGTGCACTTAAAATCTTCAAAGCTTTCATAAAATGATACCTCCAGGCACTTCCTCGCATAAAAATAACCTATTGTGAAGCAGGTCTACTTAACTGTTAAGGTTTTGGAGGCTTTCTCATCGGCGTTGTTACCCGCCCTTTGAAAACCCGTGAACCGCTTTTGACGTCGGGAGAGTTATACACTTGGGATAGTTGCGAAAGCGATAAACATGCGTGCGGTGTTACATAAACGGATCGTGATTGGGTTGAAAAAAGGGCCGCGAAATCTTGCGGCCCTTTTCTTGTTCCGGTGTCTGTAAAGGATTACCGACGGAAACGTTTCTGCGGATTATACAGGTGGAACAATTCGGATAGGCGACGGCGTCCGGCAAATAGGCTTGCGTGTACGGCGATACTGCGGATTTTATGTGCACGCCTTACAGCTTTTTCTAACTCATGCGGTTCAATATATTTATGCATAGCAATGCCCTTTCCAGCGGTTGAAACTCTTCATATACCTTGTATATTAGGGATATATGCTAACGACAAACGAGAGTTTCTTTACCTCACACAAGGAAAACTTAATTGAACAATGAAAATAGATTGCCGCCCTTAACGGCTTTGCGTGCATTTGAAGCGGCGGCAAGGCATATGAGTTTTGCAGGGGCTGCGGCGGAATTGTATGTCACACCAGCGGCGTTGAGCTTTCAGATAAAATCATTGGAAACACATCTTGGTGCGCCCGTTTTTATACGCCTCAACCGCAAAGTTGAATTGACTGAGGTGGGCACTGTGTTGGCCGCAAACCTGTCGGAGGGATTTGATATATTACAAAATGCATGGGGGGCGGCATTGCGAAAGCTGGATCAGGGATATTTGACGGTTACAGCGGGGCCAGCGTTTATGACAGTTTGGCTCGCGCCTAGAATGTCCAGATTTGTAACGGCAAACCCAGAGTTGGAATTGCGTTTGACTGCTAGCCTGAAACTGCTGAATTTTCAAAGGGATGGCATCGATCTGGCAATCCGCTTTGGTCCGGTTGTTGAGGGTACTGACAAAGGATTTTTCTCTGAAATCTTGTTTCAGGACTGGGCGACACCCATGATTGCGCCTGAGCTGGCAGGTGAAATTAAAGCACCGCAAGATATATATTCCCAAACCATTATCGGACAAGGCAGTAATGAAGTTCTGTCCCTTCTTGAGCGGTGGGATGATTGGTGCAAAGCAACGGATGTTACTGTGCCAAAAGGTGGCGGCCCATATTTCTCAACCCCGGATTCTGCTTTGAATTATGCTGCAAACGGGGGCGGTGTTGTTCTGGGGCGAGTATCTTTGGCTGAGCCTTATTTAACCAGTGGTCGATTGGTGATGCCCTTAAGACAGACTGTCCTTCGAGGGCATTACTACCGCTTGGTTTGTCCTTTGGGGGCAGAGAATGCACCGAATGTTGTGGTTTTTCGGGATTGGATCAAAGAGGAAATACAATCTTTGGCACCTTTTGCACAGGGCAGAGTGTTTGTTTAATTGGCAGACGTGCTGAATTATGGATTGACGGGATTGGCGGAATAAATAGAATTCTTCGCGTACTTAATTAATGGATTAAATAGCAATATGTTGAAAATTTAACAAGTACCAGAAAGACAGAATTGAATGGTGTAACTTTCAAGTATACCTATATCCGTAAGAATAATAAAATTATCACGCGTGTAAATTAGGGGCCGATGTATCTGACAATTGTCAGTACAAAAGGAACTTGCACAGGGCATGGATAATATTCCGCTGTTCTCTGTGATTATTCAGATCATTTCGTGAGTTGGAAAATGTCTGTGGGCCTAGAAAATTTCACACGTCACATTAAATTGCATACCATTGCATACAATTAACTCTTGCGAGACTCGGCAAGATGGTGCAAAAGCCCTTTAATTCCATAAAACACACCCATCGGAGGTTGATATGACTGTAACCGTAGGCACAGACAGCAACAAAACGCGTAAATCCTTAACCGTCGGCGACACAAGCGTTGACTATTACTCTATTCCAGCGGCAACAGCTGCGGGTTTGGGTGATTTCTCGAAACTGCCAGCCGCCTTGAAAGTGGTTCTGGAAAATATGCTGCGGTTCGAAGACGGCGGGCGCACAGTATCCACAGACGACATTAAGGCGTTTGCAGAATGGGCCGAAAAAGGCGGTAAGAACCCGCGAGAGATTGCATATCGCCCGGCGCGAGTGCTGATGCAGGATTTCACCGGTGTACCTGCGGTGGTCGATCTGGCGGCGATGCGTGACGGGCTGGTGGCCTTGGGTGGTGACGCGGAAAAGATCAATCCGCTTAGCCCGGTTGATTTGGTCATCGATCACTCGGTCATGATTGACGAATTCGGCAATCCACGGGCGTTTCAAATGAATGTGGAACGCGAATATGAGCGTAACCTTGAACGCTATACCTTTCTGAAATGGGGCCAGAACGCGTTTAACAATTTCCGCGTGGTGCCACCGGGCACGGGTATTTGTCATCAGGTGAACCTTGAATATCTTAGCCAAACAGTGTGGAAAGATACGGATCAAAACGGTGTCGAGGTGGCTTATCCTGATACGCTGGTTGGTACAGACAGCCATACGACTATGGTTAATGGTGTTGCCGTTTTAGGTTGGGGCGTTGGCGGGATTGAGGCCGAGGCGGCAATGTTGGGTCAACCGATTTCCATGCTGATCCCTGAAGTGATTGGCTTTGAGTTGACCGGCAAGATGGTCGAAGGCACCACGGGTACTGACTTGGTTCTGAAAGTGGTGGAATTGCTACGCGAAAAAGGCGTGGTTGGCAAGTTTGTGGAATTTTATGGTAAAGGGCTGGACGTACTGCCGCTGGCGGATCGTGCGACGATTGCAAATATGGCGCCTGAATACGGTGCGACTTGTGGCTTTTTCCCAATCGATGACGAAACTTTGCGTTACCTGCGCAATACCGGCCGTGATGAGGATCGTGTTGCGTTGGTTGAGACTTATGCCAAGGAAAACGGTTTCTGGCGTGATGCGGATTATGCGCCTGTTTACACTGACACGTTGCATTTGGATATGGGCACGATTGTGCCGGCGATTTCAGGCCCGAAACGGCCACAGGACTATGTGGCTTTGACTGAAGGTCAAAACGCGTTTCGCAAAGAGATGGAACAAACCTTCAAGCGTCCTATGGGTAAAGAAGTAGCCGTGGAAGGCGAAAATTACACGATGGAAAGCGGTAAGGTTGTGATTGCATCCATCACGTCTTGCACCAACACATCAAACCCTTACGTGATGATCGGTGCGGGGCTGGTGGCGCGTAAAGCGGCCGCCTTGGGATTGACACGGCAACCTTGGGTGAAAACCTCATTGGCCCCCGGGTCACAAGTGGTTTCGGCCTATCTGGAAGCGGCTGATCTGCAAAAGGATCTGGATGCGCTGGGCTTTAATTTGGTTGGTTACGGTTGTACGACTTGTATCGGCAATTCCGGCCCTATCCAAAAAGAGCTGTCAGCCGCGATCGCCGAAGGTGATCTGGTGGCAACGTCCGTATTGTCGGGCAACCGCAACTTTGAAGGCCGCATTTCACCTGATGTTCGCGCCAACTATCTGGCATCTCCGCCACTGGTTGTAGCCTATGCGATTGCTGGCACCTTGGACATCAATCTGGCAGCGGATGTCATCGGTACGGATAAAGACGGTAACGATGTTTACCTGAAAGATATTTGGCCAACAACACAGGAAATCGCTGAATTAGTTGAACAGACAGTGACCCGCGAAGCATTTGTGTCGAAATATGCCGATGTGTTCAAAGGTGACGAAAAGTGGCAGGCGGTGGAAACCACCGATGCAATGACATACGACTGGCCGCCGACATCCACATACATTCAAAACCCACCATACTTTCAGGGGATGAGTGCGGAACCGGGTGTGATTTCGGATGTTAAGAGCGCGAAAGTGTTGGCCCTTCTGGGCGATATGATCACTACCGACCATATTTCACCCGCCGGGTCTTTTGCGCAAACCTCACCTGCGGGGCAGTATCTGACCGACCGGCAAGTGCCTGTCAGCGCGTTCAACTCTTATGGCTCACGGCGCGGCAATCACGAGGTGATGATGCGTGGCACATTCGCCAATATCCGCATCAAGAACGAGATGCTGGCAGGCACCGAGGGCGGTTATTCCAAAGGGCCGGATGGTAAAGAGATGTCGATCTATGATGCGGCGATGGCCTATCAGGCGTCAGGCACCCCGTTGGTGGTATTTGGCGGGATTCAGTACGGTGCGGGTTCTTCGCGTGACTGGGCTGCAAAAGGCACCGCTTTGCTGGGTGTGAAGGCGGTTATTGCAGAAAACTTTGAACGCATCCACCGTTCCAACCTTGTGGGTATGGGGGTTATCCCGTTTGAGTTCACAAATGGCGATACGCGCAAGTCTTTGGGGTTAAAGGGCGATGAAACCGTATCAATCACTGGGCTAGAGGGCGATCTTGTACCGTTGTCAGAGGTGCCTTGTTCGATCACATATCCCAATGGTGATGTGAAAGAGATCATGCTTAAATGCCGTATCGATACAGCTGTTGAAATCGAGTATATCGAGCACGGTGGTGTGTTGCATTATGTGCTGCGTAATCTTGCGAAATCTGCTTAAGATCTGGCTAAATAATTTTGAAAAGGGCGGTCTTTGGATCGCCTTTTTACTGCGTTCCGCGCGGGGGGTATTTATACCATTTTGTAGGTGGAATTTTAGCCTATCAACCGATAGAAAAACACGCCACTCATCACCAAACCGACTGCGATGATTATGCTTCGTACCACCGATTTACTTAGCCGTTTGGCGATTTTGGCACCGATATAACCGCCCAGGATATTGGCTATCATCATAATGATGGCGGATGGCCACACAATCAAGCCTGCCAGCGCGAAGGTTAGGACGGATATGGCCGAGATCACAAAGGATATACCGTTTTTCAACCCATTCATCAGGTTAATACTGGTCAGACCCCACAGGGCGTATAGGGCCAGCAGGACAATGCCCAAGCCTCCATTAAAGTAACCACCGTATATGGAAACGGCCAACGTACCGAATGCCCCGTAGGGAGTGAGTTCAACGCCACCACCTTTGCCCCATGCGAGGATACGATCCTGAAAGGCGAATATGGCAGTAGAGGCCAGAAGCAGGAACGGCACGATTATGGTGAAAAAATCATTTGATGAAACTAGCAACAGAAGTGCGCCGATCAGCCCGCCAACAAGCGAAAGCGCACATTGGTGGATCAATTTCTGGCGGTTGATGGTAGCAATATCTGCACGGAAACCCGCAGCGGAAGACAAATAACCCGGAAAAACCGCGATTGCACTTGTGGCATTGGCAACAATCGGTGGGACGCCAGCAAAGACCAATGCAGGAAAGGTCAAGAAGGTGCCGCCACCTGCGATGGCGTTCAGGATGCCTGCAAAGAATGCGGCGGTGGCGATCAATATTGTTGTGTCCATAAACTCTGTAATGCCCGAAGTTCAAAAAACCGCAACACTATTCGTGCAGATAGGCATTTCTGTAACGTTTCATCGCAAACACTTTATTGGATTTTTAAGTTTGGCTGGCGTAGTTATGATTCATATAAGAAGAAAAAGGGTACCTTTTATGCGTAATATAATCGCCTCTATGGTGTTGGCAATGTTTGGAACAATTGCCTATGCAGGCGACAACGACCAGTTAATTGTTGTGGAATTATATACATCAGAAGGTTGTTCTTCTTGCCCCCCTGCGGATAAAATGCTGACCGAATTATCGAAGCGTGACGATATTCTGGCGCTTGCCCTGCATGTTGATTATTGGGATTATCTGGGTTGGAAAGACAGATTTTCGATGGCGAAATTCACCAAGCGTCAAGAATATTACAATATGGCTCTGGATAGCCGGTATCGTTTGGTCACACCGCAAATGATCTTTCAGGGTCAGTCATATGTTGCCGGTGCCAAGTTTCGTAAAGTACAACAACATCTTGTAAAGTTGGCGGCACAAGCTGACAAAGTGCATTTAAATGTTGAAAAACAGAACGAAACATTTCGTGTTAACATCAATCCGCGTGATGAATATGTGGCAAATGCCGATGTTTATTATGTGCAGTACAAGCCTGAACAAGTATCTGAAATCAAATCCGGTGAAAATAGAGGCTTGACGCTTACCCATACAAATGTCGTGACCTCTTGGGAGCGCATAGGTCAATGGAACGGTCAAAAAGACTGGCAAATTGATCATGCCGTTGCAGAAGGAACCTCTGCTGCGGTGATTGTACAAGTGGTGGATTACGGGCCCATACTTGCTGCGCGAAAACTTCAATAATATATGTAAGTCATAAAAAAAGCGCGGCATTAACCCGCGCTTAATAATCTTAGTTGATGTGGTGTTACTTGGTAACCGGCCCGATCATCATCGACATTTGGCGGCCTTCAAGCTTCGGGTGATTTTCAATCTGCCCCGCTTCAGCTGTAAGCACATCTTCTTTTACGCGCATCAACAGTTGCATACCCAAATTCTGGTGTGCCATTTCACGGCCGCGAAAACGCATGGTGATCTTCACTTTATCACCGTTGTCCAGAAATTTGTAAACATTGCGCATTTTGACATCATAATCATGTGTGTCCGTATTGGGGCGAAACTTGATCTCTTTGATCTCAATAATCTTTTGCTTTTTGCGCGCTTCGGCTTCGCGTTTTTGTTGCTCATATTTATACTTGCCGAAATCCATCACCTTGCAGACAGGTGGGTTGGCATTCGGTGAGATTTCAACCAGATCGAGACCAGCTTCGTCAGCCAGTTCCATGCCGCGCGCGGGTGTCACAACACCAACATTTTCGCCTTCAGCACCGATTAATCGAATTTCATCTGAGGTAATGCGTTCATTCACGCGGGGTCCGGTTTCGCGCGTTGGGGGCGCTTGGTGTGGTCTTCGGGCTATGGTTCCAAATCCTTCTTTGATTTCTTTTGGCAAAATCTAATGCGTCAGGGCATTCTGATCAAGTCTTAACCTGTGTCTGTCTGTCGCGCGTGTTAAGGTCAAGCGTGGTTTTGAAGTTTTTTGCGGAAATTACGGAAAATCGCCGTATTGACAGCCAAATAAGACAATACCCTTGCAATTTAAGCCACCAAGTTGCACATGGACACTGTCTGATGAGACCTAAAACCGAAACATGGAGAGACGGTTATGAAAAAAATAATTACTTTGGTTGTGTTGGTAGCCGTTGCAGGGGGTATATATTTATACACCGAGCAACAACGCGCTGAGCAAGAAGCTAAAGAAGCTGCCGAAAAAGTTCAGATGGAAGCCAAAGCTGCGCAGGAAGCTGCCGAAAAAGCTGCCGCTGAAGCCGAGGCCGCAGCAGAAAAAGCTGCACAGGAAGCAAAAGCCGCAGCCGATAAAGCTGCTGAGGAAGCCGCAGCTGCAGCCGATAAAGCCGCCGAAGAAGCCGCTGCAAAAACTGCAGAAGAAGCCGCCGCTGAAGCAGAGGCCGCAACAGAAGAGGCCGCAGCCGAAGAGGCCGTTGCCGATCCGGTAGCTAAAACAGCAGCAGAAACTGCTGCAGATGAAGCAAAAGCCGCAGCAGATGCCGCTAAAGCTGCAATTGATGCACTAACTGCCGATTAAGCCTGACAGATTTTAACATTAGGGCGATCCGTATGGGTCGCCCTTTTTTATTTGACCTATCTATATTCCCGCGTAGGTTCGACTTTAAAACTTTAGGGAGTCGCTTGTGCCAGATGTTGAATTGTCCTTTACGCGTGCAGAATATGCGCAACGTTTAGAAAAAACCCGTCACGCGATGGATGCTGCGGGAATAGAGCTGTTGTTCACCTGCGACCCCAGTAATATGGCATGGCTGACAGGTTACGACGGCTGGAGTTTTTATGTGCATCAGGGGATATTAATAGGCCCAGCGGGGGAACCTGTATTCTGGGGTCGCGCCATGGATGCAATCGGTGCCGGTAAGACCTGTTATATGGATATGAATAACATCGCCGGCTATAGCGACGATTATGTGATGTCTACTGAACGCCATGCGATGCAACATCTTGCAAACCTGATCCGTGATCGTGGTTGGGCAGGTCTGCGTTTGGGCGTCGAAATGGAGAATTATTATTACTCTGCACGTGCGCATCAGGTTTTAAGTGCGGAACTGGGCGGGAATTTCAAGGATGCGACGAATCTGGTCAATTGGCAACGTGCAGTGAAAACTGATCAGGAATTGGTCTATATGCGCCGTGCGGCCCGCATTGTGGAAAATATGCATGCTAAAGTTAGGGAAGTGTTTGAGCCAGGCAAGCGCAAGAACGAAGTTGTGGCTGATATTTACCATACGGCTATGTGGGGCTCGGAACTGGACGGTGTGGCCTTTGGCGGCGATTACCCCGCGATTTGTCCTCTGTTGCCCACAGGTGACGAAGCGGCTGCGGCACATCTGACATGGAACGACAAACCTATTCCAAACAATTCCGGTACTTTTTTTGAAATTGCGGGCTGTCACCGGCGTTACCACGTGCCTTTAAGTCGCACCATTTGGCTGGGTAAGCCACCAAAGGATGTGAAATTTGCGGAAAGCGTGGTGCTGGAAGGCATTGAAGCGGGGATCAGTGCGGCTAAAGTGGGCAACACGACAGGCGATGTAGCCCGTGCATTTTATAAGGTCCTAGGCAAACACGGTATTGAACGAGAAGGACGCTGCGGCTATCCCATCGGCCTGTCTTATCCGCCTGACTGGGGTGAGCGCACCTATTCCATTCGCCCGAATGATGAAACTGTATTTAAGCCGAATATGACATTCCATTTCATGCCTGCCCTTTGGATGGCTGATTGGGGTCTGGAAATAACGGAAACCCTGCGTATCCGTGAAAGCGGCGAGGCAGAACCGCTTGCAAATGTACCGCGCAAACTGTTTGTGAAAGATTAATATGCAACGTCTGAACGAGACCATAGATGTACTAGATCGTTTGATCGGATTTCCGACGATTTCTAGCGACAGCAATATGGACTGCATCACTTATATACAGGATTATCTGACCGAATTGGGTGCGCGGTGCGAACTGAC
The DNA here is from genome assembly GCA_965261565.1 of Amylibacter sp. Classification (GTDB taxonomy): domain Bacteria; phylum Pseudomonadota; class Alphaproteobacteria; order Rhodobacterales; family Rhodobacteraceae; genus Amylibacter. Next base: position 3,064,805 of record OZ253460.1, on the reverse strand, counting down.
ATCGGCGGTCGCCGGGAAAGCCAACCTGTTTGCCACTCTGGGCCCCGAAGGAGATGGGGGTATTATTCTGTCTGGCCATACGGATGTGGTTCCTGTGGCAGGGCAGGACTGGTCATCTGACCCATTTATCATGCGCAAAGAAGGCGGGCGGCTTTACGGGCGTGGAACTTGTGACATGAAGGGATTCGTTGCGGCCAGTATTGTGACCGCACGTGATTATGCCAAACAGAACCTGAAACGCCCAATCCATTTTGCCTTTACGTATGATGAGGAAACCGGCTGCATGGGGGCGCAGGTGCTGGTGGATAAATTGATAAAAGATGGGTTGAAACCTTCGATTTGTATTGTAGGTGAGCCCACTTCAATGCGTATTATCGATGGCCACAAAGGATGTTGTGAATATACGACTGAATTTACCGGGGTCGAGGGCCATTCCAGCCTGCCGCACCTGTCTGTGAACGCGTTGGAATACGCCAGCCGTTTTATTACGCGTTTGATGGAAGTGCGTGAAGAATTGCCTGCGCGTGCACCTAAAAATACGGCATTTGATCCGCCTTTTAGTACCAGTTCGATTTGCGGCCTGCATTCTGGCGTTGCCCATAACGTCATTCCAAACAAGGCGTTGGTGGAATGGGAAATGCGTGTGATACAGCAATCCGACCATAATTACCTGCGTGGTGCTATGCAAGATTTTGTCGATACGGTCTTGCTGCCCGAGATGCAGGCAAAATCGCCCAAGGCCGATATAAAAGAGATTTTTTGTAGTGAAGTTACCGGACTGGAGCCTGAAAAAGACAGCGAAGCGGTCAAGATCATTCGAGAACTGACAGGGCGTAATTCTACTGATGTCGTGTCATTCGGCACCGAAGCCGGGCTTTACAAACGTGCGGGCATCAGTGCGGCACTCTGCGGGCCTGGATCGATTGAACAGGCGCATAAGCCTGATGAATATGTTGAAATCACTCAACTGGATGAATGTCTGAAAATGCTGGATCGTTTGGCAGGGAAATTGGTATGACCCACATTGCTGTTATCGGACGTGGGTTGATCGGGGCGGCAGCGGCGCGTCACCTGATGCGTGCGGGCCATCAGGTTACATTGATCGGTCCGTCAGAACCGGTGGATAAGGTCAGCCACACCGGTGTTTTTGGCAGCCATTATGATGAAGGGCGCATAACACGGGCGTTGGATCCCGACTTGTATTGGTCACAGGTCAGTGCGATTTCAATCGCGCGCTACAGAGATATAGAGGCGCAAAGCGGGGTGTCATTTTTCACTGAGTGTGGTGCGATGATCGCAGGGCCGAAAAAAGGTAATTATATTCAGCGCGTTGAGCGCATTGAAAAGGCGCGGAATATCCCTTGTGATCATTTTTCTGGCAGAGCTCTGGAACAAGCCTTTCCCTACTTCAGTTTTCCCGATGATATTCAGGCTTTGTACGAACCGAAGGCGGCAGGTTATATCAGTCCACGTAATTTGGTTCAGGCACAAACAAAAGTGGCAACGCGGGCTGGGGCACAGTTGGTTGATGCGGTTGTGCTTGGATTGAGCGAAACAACAACAGGGATTACCATAACAACGGACAGGGATGAGATCAGTGCGGATCAGGTGTTGGTTGCGACCGGTGGGTTTACCAACATGATCTTGCCTGACCCGCTGCCACTTGACGTTCATGCTCGTACAGTCGCTTTTTTTGAGATTGATGCGAAAGAGGCTACACGTTTGTCAAACATGCCCTCTTTGGTGATGTGTTTTGCCGATGGTCGTGATCCATATATCCTGCCACCAATTCGTTATCCGAACGGGAAAATTTACATAAAAATCGGCGGTGACCAGGTTGATAAAAAATTGGAAAGTACTGATGCAATAAAGGCGTGGTTTAAAAGTGGTGGTTCGGATGAAGTCGGGATGTATCTGAAATCGATGCTAGTAGAAATTATCCCAGGTCTGCGATATCAAGCAATGCACACAGAAGCCTGTGTGACGACGTTTACTGCAGATAATCGACCGGTTATCACACGACAATCGGATCGCATTACTGTGGCTGTTGCAGGTTGCGGGCGCGGAGCGAAATGCTCGGATGAACTGGGGCGTATGGGGGCCGAACTGGCAGGTTTAATACCATAAACGGTGAGGCTTTGATTTTCCTGATTGACCGGGCCCCGATGAAAGATTAATGCGAATTTATAGGGGCGCATGTGCGCGGGTTCTGAAAAAAGGCATTTGCTGTGATTTCTATCGGAGTTCTAGGGTTTATCGTCGGTGCGGGCCATGCGTTCGAGCCTGACCATATGGCCGCCGTTTCGACGCTGATCAGCGATAAATCCTCACGCCGCGATATTATACGCCACGGGGCGATTTGGGGTTTGGGCCATACGCTGGTTCTGCTGGCTGTGGGCGGGGTGGCATTGTTGTTTAAAACCACGCTATCGGCACAGGTTGCCATCGGGATCGAAATGCTGATTGGGGTGATGCTGATCGGGCTTGGTGCGCATGTGATTTACCGCCTGCGCCGCGATCGCGTACATTTTCACCGTCACAGTCATAAAGACGGCGTTGAGCATATTCACATTCACAGCCACCAGAATGAGACCGCACCACACACTCCGGAAAAGCACAGACATGCGCATCCTGACCGGTCGGCATGGCGTACGCTTTTTGTCGGGGTTATGCATGGGCTTGCAGGATCTGCTGCGATTATTCTGACTACGGCAGCAACTTTGAACTCGGCCCCTTTGGGCCTGTTTTACATCGCTGTTTTCGGAGTGGGCTCTATTCTGGGCATGGCAGGTGCTTCATTCCTGATGTCACTGGTTTTGATCCCCGCGCGTGCGTTGACCCGCCTGAATAATGGTCTGCATTATTTTATTGGCACGGCGACAATATCGGTTGGCCTTTATGTATTGGTAAGCTCTGGTGCACTGCTTGGTGATTTCATATAGCTTTTTGCCTTGTGCTGTCAGAGCCACCTGCTTCTTTTGGCGGTTGAACAGAAGAACATCATATTGCTCCTCTAGCTTTCTACCTGATGGGAAATGGCAGGTTGAGTGAGGTGTCATGCCTCGATCGTGCGGGAAAATCCACTGAATGTAGCGACATAATGAAAGGCGCGGATTTGCTTGTGACGTATGGATTTATCTATAGGTTTTATCGATATAACAATATATTTTAACGATTTTACAAATAATAATTCTTAGTTCAAAACAGGCTTTAAAGATGGTTTGAAAGAAAGTGATACCACGCATGTCTGACACATCAAAAATACCCGCCCCACGTCTAGGTGAGCCGTTTTTATTAACGCCAGGGCCACTGACCACATCTTATGAAGTTAAAGAAGCGATGCTGCGTGACTGGGGTAGCTGGGATGATGATTTTCGCGCAATGACTGTTGAATTACGCGAAGGTTTACTGGCTTTGACCGGAGATACCAACGGGAAGCTGGATTGCGTACCTATACAAGGTAGCGGGACATTTGCAGTCGAGGCAATGATCGGAACGTTTGTGCCAAAAGGCGGCCATGTGTTGGTTTTAGCAAACGGGGCATACGGTAAACGGTCGGCAGAAACGGTTGAACGCATCGGTCTGGATCTTACACTGATCGATAAAGGTGATTATATGCCACCGCGCGGTGATGAGGTTGCAGCGGCTTTAGCGGCTGACCCAAGCATCACGCATGTTATTGTGGCACATTGCGAAACCAGTTCCGGTATCCTGAACCCCGTGCAAGAGATTGCGGATGCGGTTCACAGTGCGGGGCGCAAGTTTCTGATCGACAGTATGAGTGCCTTTGGCGCGGTCGAACTGGATTTTGAAGATCTGAAATATGAAGCGATGGTGTCTTCTGCCAATAAATGTATCGAAGGTGTGCCCGGGTTTGGATTTGTGGTTGCCCGCAAAGACGCTTTGGAAGCGGCCAAGGGTAATTGCCATTCACTTAGTTTGGACATTCACGCGCAATGGGCCACGATGAATAAAACAGGCCAGTGGCGCTTTACCCCACCGACCCATGTTGTAGCAGCTTTTCTTGTGGCACTGAAAGCTCACGCAGCTGAAGGCGGTGTTGCAGGACGCGGGGCGCGTTATACGCGCAACCGTGATGTGATGGTTGATGGCATGCGTGATCTGGGGTTTGAGACACTTTTGCAAGATCGTTGGTTGTCACCGATTATCGTGACATTTTTCTGCCCTGCGGATGAAAAGTTTGTGTTCAGTGAATTCTATAATTCAATGAAAATAAAGGGCTTTATCATCTACCCCGGAAAACTGACCGTTGTGGACAGTTTCCGTGTTGGCTGCATTGGCCAGATGGATGAACATATTATGCGTCGTGTGGTTAAAGCGGCAAAAGATACACTAGCCGATATGGGTGTGGCAGATGCCGCCCCTCCCGAAATAGCCCTCATTGAGCGCGCCAAACTGGCCGCCTAAGATTTAAAAGGAACTGACTATGTCTAACTTATCTCCTGTGGTCGTAAACGACCGAACTTATGCTGCACCGAAGACCTGTGCGATTGCGATCTGCCTTGATGGTTGTGAGCCGGCTTATCTGGACGAAGCAATTGGCGCGGGCTTGATGCCGAATTTGAAGCGCATCAAAGAAACCGGCACTGTGCGTTTGGCGCATTCTGTGGTGCCGTCTTTTACCAACCCGAACAACCTGTCGATTGCTACCGGCCGCCCACCAGCGGTGCACGGGATTTGCGGGAACTACCTGTATGATCCGGAAACAAAAACCGAAGTGATGATGAATGATGTGCGCTTCTTGCGCGCACCAACCATCTTTCACAAATTCCAGGAAGCAGGCGCACGGGTTGCTGTTGTAACTGCCAAAGACAAATTACGTGCATTACTTGGTGCCAAGCTGACGTTTGACACTGATACGGCGATTTGTTTTTCTGCTGAATGTTCCGACACAACAACTGTGGCTGAACACGGTATTGAAAACGGCAGCAAATGGACAGGCATGGATGTGCCAGAGGTTTATTCTGCTGAACTGTCGGAATTTGTTTTTGCAGCGGGCGTAAAGCTTCTGGCAGAATGGAAGCCAGATGTGATGTATCTGACCACAACCGACTTTATCCAACACAAACACGCACCGGGCGCTCCAGTTGCGAATTCTTTTTATGAGAATTTTGACAAGTACCTTGGTCAGTTGGACGAAATGGGTGCAGCGATCGTAATCACTGGCGACCACGGCATGAAACCGAAGCACCATGCAGATGGCACTCCGAATGTGGTCTATATTCAAGATGTCATGGACGAATGGCTGGGTGAGGCTGTGGCCCGTGTGATCCTGCCCATTACTGATCCTTATGTAGTTCACCACGGCGCACTTGGTTCTTTTGCAACCATGTATTTGCCCGTGGACACGGATCGTCAGGACATCATCGACCGTCTGGCTAAAATCGACGGCATCGAGTTTGTTTGTGGACGTGAAGAGGCTTGTGGCCGCTTTGGTCTGCCCGCAGACCGTATCGGTGACATCGTTCTGACCTCTGGTGAAAACATCACCATTGGTACTTCTGAGCATCGCCACGATCTGGCCGCTTTGAAAGATCCTTTGCGTTCACATGGCGGCTTGCATGAGCAAACTGTTCCCTTCATTGTGAACCGCAAACTAGAGCTGGATGCAGCCCCTGATTTGCGCAACTTCGACGCGTTCTTCGTAGCAACAAAAGCAGCCGCTCTTTGATGAAGGATACTGAAACCATGTCTAGCACAACAGACATCAGACACGAGGGTATGCGCATCGGCGGTGAAGTAGTTTTTACCGACGCTGTCGTGGAAGTAAAATACCCCTATACCGATGAAGTGATCGGAACTGTGCCTGCGGGCACAGCCGAACACGCGCGCAAAGCGTTTGAAATTGCGGCGGCTTACAAGTCTAAGCTGTCGCGTTATGAGCGCAGCAAAATCCTGCAACGCACGGGCGAGCTGATCGGTGAAAAGCGCGAGTATCTGGCCAAATGGCTGACGCTTGAGTTGGGCATCTGTCATCAGCATGCGATCTATGAAACCAAACGTGCACAAGACGTGTACCAGTTCGCATCGCATCAGGTTCTAAACGATGACGGCGAGATTTTCTCGTGTGATCTGACACACAACGGCAAAGAACGTAAAATCTTTACCAAGCGTGAGCCTGTTAATGCAATTTCTGCGATCACACCGTTTAACCACCCGTTGAACATGGTTAGCCACAAGATTGCACCGTCAATTGCGACCAACAACTGTATGGTTGTTAAGCCAACTGAATTGACGCCATTAACTGCGATTGCACTGGCCGACATTCTTTATGAAGCGGGCTTGCCACCAGAGATGCTTCAGGTTGTTACTGGCATGCCACAAGACATCGGTGATGAAATGATCACCAATGAAAACATCGACATCATCACCTTTACGGGCGGTGTGCCGGTCGGCAAATTAATCGCATCAAAGGCTTCCTATACGCGCCAAGCGTTGGAACTGGGTGGCAATGATCCGTTGATCGTTTGTAATGATCTATCAGATGCTGACCTTGAGAAAGCAGCAACCATTGCTGTGGCTGGTGCCACGGGTAACTCTGGTCAACGTTGTACTGCGATCAAGCGTATTTTGGTTCAGGAAAGCGTGGCAGACAAGTTCGTCCCAATGGTTTTGGAAAAAGCCAAGGCGATCAAGTTTGGTGATCCGCAAGATCCTGAAACTGAATTGGGCTGTGTGATCCATGCGCAAGCCGCTGAGCTGTTTGAAAACCGTGTATTCCAAGCCGAAAAAGAAGGTGCTAAAATCCTCTATCATCCAGGCCGTCAGGGCGCATTGCTACCACCGATCGTGGTGGATCATGTGCCCCATGACAGCGAATTGGTGATGGAAGAAACCTTTGGCCCGATTGTGCCAATCGTACGCGTTCCTGATAATGACCAAGAGGTTATGGCGATTTCCAACTCAACGGATTTTGGCTTGTCTTCAGGTGTGTGCACCAACGATCTGAACCGTGCGATTGCATATATCAACGGTCTGGATGTGGGCACATGCAACATCTGGGAGCAACCCGGCTACCGGATTGAGACATCGCCTTTTGGGGGCATCAAAGACAGCGGCAACGCGGTCAAAGAAGGTGTGACCGAAGCGATGAAGTTTTTTACCAACGTGAAAACCTATTCACTGCCGTGGCCGAATTAACATAAATTCCATCTCCCTGCCGCTTCATAAGAACGACGGATTATACTGCAAGGCCCAAGGGCCTTGCTTTTTTATGTAAAGAGATAATCACTCTGAAAAGGTGACGCCGTATTCTTGTGCCACAAGACGTGGATCGCCAGATTTTATCAACGTCGGTTCACCGCGCAATATCTCTAAACACCGCGCAAGGGTATCCTGTTCAAGCCGCTGCATCGCCTCGTGTGTGTAAAACGTCAGGTGCGGTGACAGAATAACATTGTCCATGTCAAACAACGCGCGCATTGGGTGATCTGCGCGGTTAAGCGGTTCCTGGCTGTAAACATCCAAAGCAGCACCCGCTATTGTTTTGTCTTTCAGGGCCTGCACCAAAGCCACCTCATCCACAATCGCCCCGCGCGACACATTGATCAGCATTGCAGAGGGTTTCATCGCGTGTAATTCTTCGGCACCGATCAAATGATGTGTTTCCTTGTTCAAGACGCAATGCACAGAGACAAAATCGCATTCCTTGATCATTTCACGCAGGTTATCGTATTTTTGCACACCAACCTTTGCCATGTCCTCTTTCGATGTGTGCGGGCTGTATCCGATAACCTTGGCGCCAAAGCCAAGACCTGCCATACGTGCCATGCTTTTGCCAATTTTTCCGACCCCGATCAGGCCGATGGTTTTGCCTGAAATATCGGACCCTATCCAACGTTCTGTGGGCCAGGCCCAGCCTTGGTCTTGCATGGCTGTTTGCATCGGTACCAGCTTTTTAGCCAAGGCGATCATCAGGGCAAAGGCACCTTCGGCGACGGTTTCTTCGGCGTATTCGGGGATATTAACTACAGGTATTTTGTGTTTTCGTGCCGTATCAATATCAATGGCATCAATGCCAACACCGTATTTTACAATGCCTTTCAGCCGTGTGGCATGTTTGATTACTTGGGCAGTAATCGGTGTGTAGCACATCAAAATCAGATCAGCGTCGCGGGTTTGGGCCAGAAGTTCCTGTTCGGATACATCATCCGGCAATAAAACCAGATTTGCCCCTGTTTTGCGCAAAGCTTTATCCAGATGTGGGCATTCCAGCTCTTTATCCGTGCGTACAATCTTTACGGGTTTATCCATTTGTTTAGCCTTCTTTTAATTTGCGGTCTACATTTGCAGATTATCAAAATACTGGGTTCAATAAAATTAATTTTACATAGCCTTATATAAGATTTATTATAAATAGTATTCATCAATCAAATCTAGGATGTGATTTTGAAATTAACCTATGCGCAAATACGCGCCTTTAATGCGGTAGCGCGTGACGGCAGCTTTCAAAAAGCGGCCAGCAACCTTGGCGTGACACAACCCGCGATAACGCTACAAGTGCGTTCGTTAGAGGATTTATATGCTGTGGTTTTGTTCATGCGCACCAAAGATGGCGCGACCCTAACCAAACTGGGTCTGGATGTTTTCCAGATAACCCAGTCTATTCACATTCTTGAAACCGAAGTTGATGATCTGTTGTCGCGCCAATCCGAGGTACTTGACGGCTCGATCAGGTTGGCAGCGGGTAGTCCGCAGTTGATTATGCCGCTGATTAAACAGTACCGGGACATGTACCCTAACGTTAATTTGTCGCTTGAATTGGGGAACTATGAAGAGGTCAGTGCAGCATTGTTGCAAAATCGGGTGGATGTGGCGCTTTTGGATGGCCCGATTGGCAATGACCGGTTTTTTTCCCGTCTCTATTTGCAACAAGAATTGGTTGTGGTTGTCCCCAAGACCCATGCTTTTGCGAAAAGACAAAATCTGCGACCCGATGACATGATAAATCAAACCATTTTGATACGGGGTGACGGGTCATATACACAAAAAACCATGGAAGAATGGTTTAACAGGGCGCGTATTACCCCGACATCAATGATACAATTCAGCAGTCGGGATGCAATTATTGAAGCGGCCGCAAGTGGTATGGGCGTTGGATTTGTTTTCGACAAAGAGGTGGGCAGTGATCCGCGCATACAAAAAATCGCCTTAAGCGGGCGAACTACACGGTGTGATGAAAGCCTTGTTTGTATGAAGTCGCAGTATCGCCGCAACACGATAAAAGCGCTATACAATCTGATCTAAGTAGTGGTGCATGGGTTATATAATTAATATTATAATCGGAAAAGCATTATTAATTTTTCTAACAGGTATGAAGGTGATAAATCTAACAAAATCCGAAATATCACGGGTTGTTTATTTTAGATAGAGGCCCATGAAAATGTCTGCAAAAATGCTTCATACCGAAGGCGAATCCAATACATCTAAGGCCCGTAAACTGTGGTCGGAAAAAACCAGTGGGGTGAAATCCGAACCGCTTTTGCAACGTGATGCAAATGCGTTTTTGCATCAAAGCTTGTCCAGCCCCTGCGTCAGCACGATTGCAAAAGCGGAAGGTATCTGGATCGAAGACCTTGATGGTCGCCGTTATATGGATTTTCACGGCAATTCTGTACATCATATCGGGTATGGCCATCCCAAATTGATTGCCGCAATCAAGGCGCAACTGGATGACCTGCCGTTTGCGCCACGGCGTTTTACCAATGAACCCGCCGTGGCACTGGCCGAAAAGCTGGCGGCGGTTGCGCCTGGTGATCTGAATAAGGTGTTGTTCACCACGGGTGGGTCGGACGCTAATGAAGTTGCGCTGAAAATTGCGCGGGCCGCAACGGGACGGTTCAAGACAATTTCATTTTGGGATGCGTTCCACGGGGCAGGCTTTGGGGCTGCAAGCGTGGGTGGTGAAGCAACGTTTCGTTCACATATCGCAGGGCCGCTTTTGCCTGGCACTGAACATGTGGCACCTTATGATTGCCTGTACGCTTATAACCAAACAGATTTGGTGGCTTGTGGGCAGGCTTGTGCCAACATGGTCGAATATGTGCTGGAACGAGAGGGTGATGTATCCGCTGTAATAGCCGAACCGATGCGTGCGGTGCCTAGCGTGCCGCCACCCGGGTTTTGGAAACAAATACGCGAAGCCTGTAACCGCCACGGCGCTTTGCTGATCATGGACGAAATCCCAACAGGGCTTGGCAAAACTGGCAGGATGTTTGCCTTTGAACATGATGAAATTATCCCTGATATTGTAACCCTCGGTAAATCTTTGGGCGGGGGTATCTTGCCCATCGCGGCTTGCATTGCGCGCGAGCATCTGGATGTTTGCGGCGATTTTGCCATCGGGCATTACACCCATGAAAAAAACCCTGTGACAACGCGCGCGGCTTTGACAACACTGGAAATTATTGAAGAAGAAGGCTTGGTGGAGCGCTCTGCCAAACTTGGTGCCTATGCAATGGCGCGGCTTCAGGCGTTTGGCGAAAACTGCCCGATTGTGGACGATGTTCGTGGGCGAGGGTTGATGTTCGGGGTTGAAATTACCTCTGACAAGTTGGGCAAAACAGCCCCCGAACTGGCAGAAATTATCTATTATAAATGTTTGGAAAAGGGGCTGAGCTTCAAGATCAGCCAAGGCTGTGTTCTGACCCTGTCACCGCCACTGACCATTGCACACGATGATCTGGATGCGGCGTTAACAATTGTTGAAAGTGCGATTGAGGAAACTGTTAAAACTGCGGGTCGATAACGCGGGGCGTATGCCCGCCGCTTTCTATTGAAGCACCCGCTGCCAGCAGAATATCCTCGCGATAGCGGTCTGCAATAAGTTGCACACCAATAGGTGTTTTGCCTGCAAATCCCGTTGAAACTGTTAGCCCGGGCAAGCCAAGCAAAGGGATTGCAAGCTGTGGTAATTGTGCTGCCATTGCAGTATCGAAATTCTGTTCAGAACTGACATCATACTGTTGCGGGAAGGGTAATTGTCCTGACACGGGACATAGTATAACTGGATGTTTTTGCAGAAATAATGACCATTCTCGTATCAGCCCTGCACGTGATTGAAGTGCGTTCAGCAGCCCGTGCATATCGATGTCGGGAGAGCGGCGCGTCATCTGGTTAAAAATGTACATGGAATCCGCTTCGGCCTCTTTGGCGATCATTTCTTTGGCACCGTAACGCATTTCGGCCATCCATAACTTCGCATTCAAATCAGCCGCTTCGCGCATCGGCGGGCAAGGAATTTCTTCAACTGTCCAGCCGTCGGCCTCTAGCCTGTTGGCCGCGTTTAACAGGGCATCTTTAACCTCGGGTACAACGGGCATACCATCGGGTGCAATGCTCAGGGCCACACGTTTCGAAAAAGCACCTTGATCTATAGGGGCGGGAACCGACCATGGATCGCGCGGGTCAGGTGTGGACATGGCTTTGAGCGCTAAAGCGATATCATCCATTGTGCGTGCAATCGGGCCTGAAACGGCCATAAGCTGTGCCCCGATATGGCGTTCGGCACCTGATGAGTTATAGGCAGGAATACGGCCCAATGTCGGGCGTAACCCGTGCAATCCGCAGGCATAAGCCGGGTAGCGGATAGAGCCGCCAATGTCAGTGCCGTGGCCAATGGCGCAGATGCCACTGGCCACGGCAGCGGCGGCACCCCCTGACGATCCACCCGGAGTTATATCTTTGTTATGGGGGTTCAATGTCTGGCCATGTAGATCGTTATTGGTAAACCAGCGCAGCGAAAATGCGGGCGTATTGGTACGCCCAACGATAATACCGCCGGCTTTTTTGATGTTTGACACTACGGGACTGTCGGATGTGGCAACCATATCTTTTAGCATTTTCAACCCGTTGGTCGTGGCATGACCTGCTTGATCAGCGTTAACCTTGATTGTGACAGGCACGCCGCAAAGCGGGCCGGGATCCTGACCATTGGCGATTTGTGCGTCAACAGTGCGTGCCGCACTTAGGGCCTCATCGGGGAATTGCTGTACTACGGCATTTAGGGTCGGATTAACCGCGTTCAAACGCTCAAGATGCGCAGTTGTGATTTCTACGGCAGTAAGTTTCTTTGTTTTAACATAGCCTGCGATTTCAGCAGCTGAAATTTTCCAAAGTTCTGACATGGTACCCCCAATAACGGTTGTCTAGCACAAGACTGGCCCAGTTTACCGGGCTTTGCAACAATTTGCGTTCCTTGCTTCTTGACGATCATGCGCTGTTGAAATAGGACGTAAAATCAGTGAGCGGGTATGGTGAAATGGTATCATAAGAGCCTTTTCATAAACTAAAACAAACGACAGCGGGCTAACCTAGTTCAGACGTAACGACATCATACTCAGGAAAGTTCATCGCAATATCGGCCAAAATCTTTGACGATTGCTTGCAGACCCAGTGGCACACTTCCTCAGTAAGTTGCAAATTGTGTGAGTTCGGGTTTGTGACCACGCAATACTTCTTATTCGTTTTCAGTGTCCTGCTGAGCACGGGTATCAATAGCCCTTCACGCAGCAAATAACTGCAAGACGATACATAGCCAAGCGCAACGCCGCGCCCGTTCAAAGCCGTCTGCAAAACAACTGAATAATCAGGCACGCGGATCTCTGGCAGGGACGACTCAATCGACTGGGAAGTGATATTGAGAAAATTTTGCCATGATATTCTGGGGCTATCAAGTTTGACCAAAGAATGCACGCCATCGGCATGGGGTGCATCAAGCATCCCATTTTTCTTAACATATTCGGGTGATGCAACGGCCACGAGCCATTCAGGCCCGAAGGGCACTGCATGATCCTCCGGTGCCACATTGCTTTCAAGGCGTAGACCCAGATCACAAGCACCCAAAGCACCTGTTACTTCACCGCCAGTCAACTGATAATTTAGAGTGACATTAGGGAAATTCCGACGGAACTCTTGCATTTGAGGTATGAGCCAATGGGCAGCGAAAGATGTCGAAAGTGACAGTGTCAGAACGTTTTTCTGCGGTGTGCTATGTGAAATCTGATCAACCGCAACCTCAAGTGTGGTAAACGACAGTTGGACCGCGCGATAAAGGGTATCTCCATCCGAAGTTAACGTCAGCCCTGATTTTTCACGCAAAAACAGGCGCGTTCCAAGGTGCGCTTCTAATGCCGCGATATTTTTACTGATGGCCGGTTGTGTCACGTTCAAAATAATACCAGCATCAGTAAAATTTAGCGTCCGTGCCGCACTTTCAAATACGAATAGTGACTGTGCCGAAGGGAGTTTTTTACGTAAGGTCATAACTGTAGGTTATCCGTATCATGAAAATAATCAATATTCTTTTACGCGGGAACACATGATCTATTCCATGGTAACGAATCTCTTAACAATTGGATGATCAAATTGACTGAGCCCCGTCGTCGTAGAAAAAAAGCCTACGCATCACTGCCGCCTTATATTACAAGAACAGCGCCCGTTTACAATATTCTGAACGAAGAACAGATCACTGCAATCGAAGAGGCTGCTGAGGATATACTGGAAAAAATAGGTGTCGAAGTGCGGCATGAGCCGAGCCTGAAATTATTTCGAGAAGCAGGGTGTAAAATTGATGGCGAACGGGTGACGTTTGAGCGCGGGTTTTGCCGTAAACTGGTGATGGATAATGCCCCGTCCGAGTTTATTCAACACGCCCGAAATTCGGAAAGGTCCGTCAAAATCGGCGGTGATGCATTGGTTCTGGTACCAGTCTATGGCCCGCCATTTGTGGCTGCCACTGATATTGAACGGCGTTACGGCACACTGGAAGATTTCAACAATTTTGTGCGCTTGGCACATATGAGCCCCGAATTGCACCACACAGGCGGCCCCATTTGCGAACCGACTGATGTTCCTGTGCCCAAACGCCATCTGGACATGAATTATGGCCACCTAGTGCTGTCGGATAAGTGTTTTATGGGGGCCGTGACCTCAAAAGATCGCGCCGAAGACACGATCAAGATGTGTGAAATCGTATTTGGCAAGGAATTCATGGATAATAATTGTGTCGTCTCGGCGTTGATCAACTGCAACTCACCGTTGGTACTGGACGAAACCATGCTGGATGCCGCACATGTTTATGCGGCGGCAAATCAAGCCACTGTCATCACGCCATTCATGATTGCGGGCGCATCAAGCCCGACAACAGTTGCAGGCCTGGTCGCGCAATCCTTGGCTGAAACACTGGTGGGCATGGCGATAACCCAGCTAGTGCGCCCCGGCGCGCCCGTCATGTTCGGCTTTATGATGTTGGGCATGTCAATGCGCTCGGGCAGCCCGATCCGTTATGATGAAACATGGAAATCAATGTTGATAGCCGGACAGTTGGCACGACGTCTAGGTGTGCCTTATCGGTGCGGCGGATCATCCTCGAATTCCAAACTGCCTGATGCCCAATCAGGCTGGGAAGGTGCGCTTTATGTTATGTATGCCATGCTTTCAGGGGTGAACTTTTTGATTCATGCCACCGGCACTCTTGAGGCCGGGCTGGTTGCCAATTTTGACAAATTCTTGATTGATTGCGATATGCTTGGCGCGACCTCAAGGATGATGTCAGGCGTTGATACCAGTCCGGATGCATTGGCGTTTGATGCAATTGCCGAAGTGGGTCCGGCAGGCAATTTCCTGTCATGTGCGCATACGATGGCACGATACAAAACCGTATTTTACCAACCTTCAAATGCCGACGGCGATTCATTTGAACAATGGACTGCTGCGGGTGGTTTGGATGCAGCAGAGCGTGCGACTAAACGACGTTACGATATGTTGGCAAAATATGAGGCACCAGAGCTTGATCCGGAAATTGACGCTGCCCTGAATGCTTTCGTGAATGAACGCCGTGCCGTGTTGCCGGATAGTTTTGCGTGAGGGGTATGATGGAACAAAAAGTCATAACCAAAGATCCGTTGTTACAGCCGCTAACGATCCGTGGGCTAACATTGAAGAACCGGGTTATGAGCACCTCGCATGCTTCGGGCATGGACGATAAAAACATGCCTGATCTGCGGTATCAGCGATATCATGAAGAAAAGGCCAAGGGTGGTTTGGCGCTGACTATGTTTGGTGGTAGCTCTAACATCGCACCTGATTCACCATCGGTATTCCGCCAGTTGAATGCTGGAACTGACAAGATCATCCCCTATTTCCAAGAGTTTTCAGAGCGTATCCACCAACATGGCGCGGCTTTGATGTGCCAGATCACTCACATGGGGCGACGTGGCGATGCGCAGGCGGCGGAATGGTTGCCGACAATCGCACCTTCTGCGGTACGTGAAGATCTGCACCGTAACTATCCACGTGAGATGGATCAATATGATATTGATCGCGTCATCAAAGCCTTTGGACAGGCGGCACGACGCTGCGTCGAGGGCGGGTTGGACGGGTTAGAAACATTGGCCGGTGGTCATCTGATCGGTCAGTTCTTTTCGCCTAGAACAAATATACGCAGCGATAGATATGGTGGCAGTATCGAAAGCCGTACGCGGTTTGCCCTGATGGTGCATGAAGAAATCCGTCGGCAAGTGGGCGATAATTTTGTTGTAGGTATGCGACTGACATTGGACGAGGGCCCCGGCGGGTTGAGGTTCGATGAGGTCATGCAGATCGCTGAAATTCTGAAGCGCGAAGGTGCGGTAGATTTCTTTAATTGCATGGTTGGCCGGATGGACACCGAGATCACACTAGTTGAGGAAAATATGCCGGGAATGAGTCGCCCGTTGGCACCCTACCTTGAGGCAGTCGGCGCTTTCCGGCGCGAGATTGGCGTGCCTGTTTTCCATGCGGCGCGGGTGACAGATGTCGCCAATGCTCGCCATGCCATTCGTGAGGGCGTGCTGGATATGGTCGCCATGACTCGTGCCCATATTGCTGACCCGCAGATCGTCAACAAAATCATGCGCGGCGAAGAGGATCGCATCCGCCCTTGCATCGGTGCATCTCACTGTATCTACAAAAAAATCCATTGCATCCACAATCCCGCCTCTGGCCGAGAAACACTGTTGCCAATGGAGGTGTCTGTCAGTGCCACGCCGGGTAAAAAAGTGGTTGTTGTTGGCGGTGGTCCTGCCGGAATGGAGACCGCACGGGTGGCTGCTGAACGTGGGCACAAGGTGGTTCTGTTTGAAGCCGCGCCAAAATTGGGAGGTCAGATCCAACTGGCAGCGAAAACCACATGGCGCAAGGATTTGATTCAGATCGTTGATTGGCGCGAGGCTGAACTGGACAAGCTGGGCGTCGATATACGTTGCAATGTCTATGCAGAGGCGGCGGATGTTTTGGCAGAAAACCCCGACCATGTGTTTGTTGCAACCGGAGGCATGCCCGCAGATCAAAACCTGCCCGGGGCAGATTTGGCCATATCCAGTTGGGATATATTGTCAGGCGATGTGCAAGCCGAGCAGGAAGTTCTGGTTTGCGATCATACCGGGCGTCACGAACCGGTTGCA
Source organism: Amylibacter sp. (assembly GCA_965261565.1). Classification (GTDB taxonomy): domain Bacteria; phylum Pseudomonadota; class Alphaproteobacteria; order Rhodobacterales; family Rhodobacteraceae; genus Amylibacter. The sequence goes on along the minus strand of OZ253460.1, from coordinate 3,048,342 downwards.
ACAGCAGATATGTTGTCGGCAAATGGCCGCCGCGTGACACTGGCGACCATAGACGCCCATTCCGCCACCGAAATGGGCTATCCTGACCGGATCGTTTTCCACAAACGGCTGGCGGCACAGGGTGTCAATACGCTTGCCTATCTGAAGCTCAGCGCAGTGCGCAAAGACGGTAACCGTTTGATGGCAACGTTGACCCATGAGCTGACCGGCCAGACACAAGAGATCATAACTGATCAGGTCGTGTTGGAAACTGGTACAGACCCACTTGCCGAGGTGTTTTTTGAGCTGCGCGAAGGTGCCGCTAACAAAGGCATCACCGATGTGGATGCAATGGCCAACTGGGCCCCGCAACCACAACACCAAAATCAAAATTACACGTTGCATCGCTTGGGCGATGCAGTAACATCGCGCTCGATCCACGCTGCTTTGTTAGAAGCGTACCGCTTGGCGGTACACTTATGAGAAGAGGTAAACTGAATACCGTGAAAATCGGGAAATCGCGCCAAACCAGATTTGGCAACAATCCAAGCAAGGGAGACTACTATGAAACTTAACCGACGAATATTTACGCTCGCCACAACGGCTGCATTGGCACTATCCACCAGCATGTCGTTCGCAGGAGAGGCACTTGACCGCGTCATGGCGGCAGGCATTTTAAAAGTTGCAACCGATGCAAACTGGGCCCCCCAATCGTTTATTAATGACGATAATAAAATGGATGGGTTTGACGTGGATGTGGCCCGCGAGATTGCCAAACGTCTGGGTGTCGAAGTTGAATTCGTAACACCGTCATGGGACATTATCACAGCCGGCCGCTGGAATGGCCGCTGGGATTTGTCTGTCGGGTCAATGACACCAACCAAATCGCGCGCCGAAGTGCTGGCCTTTCCGGGGGTATATTACTTCACGCCTGCGTCAATCGCCGTGCATAAGGACAGCCCATTTCAAAAGATCTCTGATCTGAACGGAAAAGATGTGGGTGCAGGCACTGCGACAACGTTCGAGTTGTATCTGCAGCATGATTTGCAAATTGATGCCGAAGGCGTGCCAGCTTTTGAATATCAGTTAAAGGTTGAAAACAAATCTTACAAAGACAGCACTGCGGCGATGGACGACCTCCGTCTGGGTGACGGGGTCCGTCTGAACGGCATGATCGGCTCTTTGCCAGCCATCCTTTCGGCGATAGAGGCCAACTACCCATTACGGGTGCTGGGTGATCCGGTATTCTATGAGCCGCTGGCACTGGCGATTGACCGTGGTGATGCGGAATTCAACGACAAACTGGCCGCAATGCTAGCTGATATGAAGGCGGACGGAACGCTCTCGGCCATGTCTGAGAAATGGTACGGGATCGATTATTCGTCCACCGGTAGTTAATCACCCGGCTACACCGCAACCGACCAAGGTTGGGATGTTCTAAAAAATGACCCGGCCCAAAAACAATTGGGCCGGGTTGCGAAATAGGGAAAACAACATGCTATTTGCAGATACAGTGGTACCCGATCCGGCGGTACACAAACCCAAAGTTATGGCGATTATGTTCGCGGTCGGCTTTGTTATTTTCGGCTTTATGGGTCTGAACGATACCATATTTGGTGAATTCATGCGCCCCGCCATAGGCGAGCCAACCGAGTCTGGCCTGTTTGGCAATCTGGCCATCGGAATGGTCATGTCGATGATTTTTACGGCCAATATCGTTTTAATCGGCTTCTTATCGTTCCGGCTTCAGATTGCCGTGGTCTGGATCGAGTTACTGTTGTTATTCCTGAGTTTCTTTTACAGTTTCGGGCTGGATTTTGCATTTATCCGATCCAAGGTATGGTTCATGATTTCGCAAGGGGTGTTTACCACGCTTTACATCTCGGCCATCTCTATCACCTTGGCCTCTATTGTGGCTATTTTCGGGGCGGTAGCCAAGCTATCTTCAAACGGATTTGCCAATGCGATTGCCAGCTTTTACACATCATTCTTTCGTGGGTTACCCTTGCTCATGCAGGTCTATCTAATCTATCTTGGCTTGCCGCAACTGGGTTATGTAATAGATGCGGTTCCTGCCGGTGTTTTAGCCCTGACCTTGTGTTATGGCGCATATATGACCGAGATTTTCCGCGCGGGCATCCAGTCGATCAACAAAGGCCAATGGGAAGCGTCACGTTCTATGGGTTTCAAATTCGGACTGACCATGCGCCGCATTATCCTGCCACAAGCCATGCCTTTGATCATTCCACCCACCGGAAACCAGTTCATCGCTATGCTTAAAGACAGCTCATTGGTATCCGTCATCGGGGTTTGGGAATTGATGTTCCTGGCGCGCACATTGGGCAACAAGGATTTCAAACATATGGAAATGCTTATCACCGCCGCGTTAATCTACTGGTGTTTGTCAATGTGTCTGGAAGTGATCCAGAGCCGCATCGAACGCCATTATCGTACCATAAGCCATTAAGGAGGCCACCCATGTCAGAACCTATTATTCAAATGATCGGTGTCAACAAGTGGTACGGCGACTTTAAGGCACTTACAGACATCGATTTCACGGTCAACAAAGGCGATAAAATCGTGGTTTGCGGGCCTTCTGGATCTGGAAAATCCACAATGATCCGTACCCTGAACTGGCTTGAGGCACACCAGGAAGGCAAGATCATCGTCAACGGCGTTGAAATGCACGAAAAGATGAAAAACGTCGACGAAGTGCGCATGGACGTGGGCATGGTGTTCCAGCATTTCAACTTGTTTCCACATATGAGTGTTTTGGAAAACCTGATGGCCGGGCCGATGTGGGTACGTGGCGTCAAGGAAGATGAAGCACGCAAAACCGCTATGAAGTTCCTCGAACGTGTGCGTATCCCTGAGCAGGCGGAAAAATTTCCTGGGCAACTATCCGGCGGTCAACAACAACGTGTCGCAATAGCACGCTCATTGTGTATGAAACCGAAAGTGATGCTGTTTGACGAACCAACCTCAGCACTTGATCCCGAAATGGTTGCCGAAGTTCTCGATACGATGATTGAGTTGGCCAATGACGGCATGACGATGGTTTGTGTGACTCATGAAATGGGCTTCGCTAAAGCAGTTGCTGACCGAGTTGTGTTCATGGATGAGGGTGCCATTATTGAAGAGAGTGACCCCCACAGTTTTTTCGATAATCCGCAAAACTCAAGGACCCAGAACTTTCTTAGCCAGATCCTGCAACATTGAATTGGAAAGTATAACAAAATTGCATATTTCAGTGGAGGACGGCCGTAAAGCCGGCCCATCTAGTTAGATTTCAACGGTTTCTGAGATTGCCAAAGCGCCTTCCAATTCGACACCAAGATATCTGACTGTGCTGTCCATCTTGGCAGTTGAACCGCACGAAGGTTGCCAGTTTTCTTGTAGACTTGAGAACCCTTAGTGCGCCGCATGGAGTGCGTACCATAAGCGCTCGGTTCCAGTCTGATCGACTTAACCCATTCGCGCACAAGCCGAGAAAACTGCTGAGTCGAAATGAGCAACCGTCCGTAGAAACGGTCAGGTCAGAAATATTCATGCCCGATCTTTTACTTCACCAGCTGTGAATACATCAGCAACCTTGAGTGTGACCAAATCACAACCGCGAAGTTTGCTATCGATGGCCAGGTTAAACAAAGCCAGACCACGGTGGTTGTTGGCGATTTACAGGCGAACGCGGATGGCCCAAACATGTTTGGGCAGTAGAGATTTTTTCTGGCCGATAATTCGTCCCTTATTCCAAGCCGGGCGATGGGCGCGAATGGCAGGTAAGTTTACTGTTGTCATGGTGGTTCCTCCGATCTGCTATACCCACCCCATCGCCAATACGATATTGGCAGCCCAGTCTAACACGAGTCGTTAGATGGACAGCAAACACCCGTCTAGTGGCAGATTCAGCAAACTAATGTCTGCACAGCGAAGGCTGCATTGCAGCGGGCTTTCAAGATGTAGACAGTAGCTTTGGGCCGTTCACAACATTTCATTGTCATGCTCGACATCTTATCAGTGCTTGTTTACTTCTAGATTCCAAAGCGGGTTAACAAGTTGTCTGCTTTGGATAAATCAGGCTCGTCTTGCATATATCCTCGTACTGGCTGGCCCTGCCGCAAATGCGGTGCGACTGCGCGGTATCCAGGTGTTGTGATGAGTCCAAGATCAACAATCCGGGCCATCTCGGATGTAGTAAACCACCGCCCGCTATTCAGTTGTAGCTCTAACAAACGATTTGCCCGCGTCGAAAATGTACCATCGCTGATGTCTTCGGTAATCGGGTTTACAAATGCTTGCGCATAAACAGCAATATTACCATTTTCAACCAAGCTACCTTCGGGTGTAAGAGCTGGTTGTAACTCGTCCAAACTACCCAGATTGGACAAGGCCTGCGCAAGGTTTGTTATGCTCCTTGCAAACGTGCCCCCAATACTGGACTTAACAATTCCAGATGCGGCGTCAACTTCTGCCAGGGCCTCACTGACCGTTTTATCCTTAAAGGCCTCAAATGCCAAACCGCCGAAAATCGGGATCAAACCCAAACTTAAAATACCACCTGGCCCTGCGAAAAAGAAAAATATATCCACCCACCAAGGCAGATCGACATCAACATCTATACCGCTGGCATCAACAAAAAACTGTGTTGATCCTCGCAACAACTGTGCAGTCATCGGTCCGGAAAATTCGATATCGGCAACATCTTTAGTCGCCGATCCGTTGACGCGAATATCAGTATCACCCATTTCCATTGTAAAATCTGTAATTGTCGCGCCGTCGACAACCGTCCCGGTTATGTTCAACGCGGCAAACCTCGCATTCAGAAATCCACGCCCATAAACAAGACCAAATTCTGTCAGAATTGGCAGAAAGCTGGCAGTTTCATTCGGGTTTGCATCCTCGCCGGGCAAATTAATAAATATACCCAACGCATCCGTGGTATTTTGGCCCAAATCACCAGGCATCAAGGATATGGCAACCGCCCATAATCCCGCCGCGGGCGGTGTGATTGCGGGATCGGGAAACAACGCGTCGCCTGCACCTTCGATCAAGGGTTCAAGCAATGGTATGTTGAGCGCGGTGAAAATAGTCGCAACTGGCCCTGCTGCAAATAACTGATCAATCATCGCTGCTGTCAACGGTGCTGCTGGTGCCACGTCCACACCATCATAACGAAAGCCAAGCGTTGGGGCCTCGGCAGGCTGGCCGCCATTTGTCTGCAACTCTGGCACCAGCCTGACCCAAGTATCCAGCGGCAAAACCAACGGCGGGTTCTGGGATGCGACACTGCCGGTAATATGCAGTCGGGTATAAGGCGCTGCATTCGCAGACTGGACCATTTCATATTCAAGCGACCCCAGTGTGACAGTAAACTCCACACCACTGTTAATAGTGACAAAGCTGGCTGGAATTGTGCCAATTCTTTGCAATCCACGTAGATACTCTGCGATCAAATGAATGGACAAAACGGTACCAATTTTTGCGTCTCCAATATCCATGATTGATCCTATGAATTTATGGGCGCAAAAACATCTGCTGGGGTCAACGCGATCGCTCGCTTACACCGCCACACAACTGGCCTGATGATAAGGACAACACTGTAACATAATCCGTCGGTTAAACAGCAGTGCACATGCGTATATTGTGTCTCGCAGGTTTTATTTGCCTCAGACTGTAGGCCTTTGTATTCGTCTGTTTCTACATAGACCTCGATACATTTGTTAATTGTATCGTGGACCGGATCATCGTTGCCGCCATGTTGCTGCATTTTAGGCAATTCGATGTCGGACACGACCTTGCCGCTCGCCAAATCTAAACGCTGAATGAACAACCCACGATCCGATCTGACCAAAGAGATTTTTAGTACTTCAGGCTCCGTTGTCGCCTTTGTTTGTACCATTGAATACTTGATGACAAGATTATCTGCGTCATCCGCCAGCGCTATCACTTCTTGCACGGCACTATTGGTCAGGGCCGCTATAGTTCGATCTGGCTCTTCCGCCATAGAATATAGAAACCTGTCTGTATATTCGTCTCTAACCGCGTGTATTAAATAGTCCTGAGTGTGAATATCTGTGCTCATGATTTTTCCTTTTTTAGTTGAATTTCCTTCTATTCAGTCTCAATAAATAATCCGCAATCTGACAAAACGTGATTTCCATTTAAAATATAAGCATGGGTGCCGATCGATGTCTCAAGACAATTTAGTCTACGCGCATGTAGCGAAAGGAGACAACATTTTCACCAAATGATATTCGCACAATACCAGCCAACTAGAATTCATAAAGTGACGAATATCACAGTCTATGGGTCGGAAGCGGAAGTTGCGCGGCTGTAATCGAACGGCAGTTTTGTCTCCTGTAGCTGCCCGACATTTCTTGCAAATGATGTGACTCCACCGAATGTCCGCTACGTGGAATATTAATACTCAACTCAGAGAACCGCGAACCGCAGCTTTGGGCCGGAAGCAGACTTGGTAACTATGGGCGGGAAGCAGCCTTTAAAGAAAGGTGGGAATTGCCATACTAATGTCATGAAAGCTGGCATTCAATGGATCAAGCTGCGGGCGCATTGAGATTATAGAAACATCTCACGAGCACACTACTACCTACATGGTAAATACAAGTGCAAAAATTAGATTGAAATGGCGTCTATAAAGATTTGTATGTATACAAAATACTGCTCAGTTTTTGGACAAATCGTTACAAATAATTAAACTCAATGCGGCTCTATTGTTATACCTCGCTTCTCCATGGCAACTTTGCAAAAAGACTGTACTAGTCGCGATTGCTGACGATCATTGAGAAACGCGAGAAAGTAGCGGGTTGAGATGTCAGCATCATGTATCGGGATTGCTTTTAGGTTGGGATGAGGCGTGAATTCAAAATCGGCAACAAATCCGATACCAAGGCCTTGTTCGACCGCTTTCCAAATACCTTCCCGGCTACCTATCTCCATAACCGGGTCGATTTCCACATCGTTTGCAATTAGAGCGCGTTCCATCGCACTACGTGTTGTTGAACCATGCTCACGTTGGACTACCTTTTGTTTCGCAAGCTCTTGTATGGAAATACTATCCCGGTCAAAAAAGGGGTGTGATGAATTTACGAAAACGACAACCTTATGCGCGCTGTATGGTATCGTGCTGACCCTAGAATCGGCATCAACTTCTGCAATAACACCAACATCTGTTTCCATCGCTATCAATCTTTCAAAGCAGCGTTGTGAGTTACCGAATTGAACTGTGACATCAATTCCAGGGTATTTAGATTTATAAGCAACAATTATATCCGTGGCATGGAACGGGCCAACTGCGGCAATACGCAATACGCCTGTATGCAATCCTTTTAAGGAATTAAGTAAATCTTCGGCTTCGGTCTCCATTTGTTTCCAGCGCGTTGTGGTTTTTAACAATTCTTCGCCAGCAAGTGTAAGACGTGCTTTACGCCCTATTCGGCTAAACAATTCAACCTCATAGCGGTTCTCTAGGGCTTTGACTTGTGTTGATAATGTGGGCTGACTGATGTTCATCATTTTTGCAGCTGCGGAAAAACCACCAAATTTCGCAACAAAATGGAACGCGCGTAGTTCTGTATGTATCATATACTCAGTCTATATCTAGTATTAAAACTATCTATTTGTCGTATAGATCGGAGTTCGGCATGATGTCAACAAATGAGGTGTATTTGTACAAATATGTACTAAGGGAGTTTGTTATAATGTGGACGTATCGTAATCCGGTTAATATTGAATTTGGGGTGGATCGGTTTGATACTCTGGCTAAATTGATAGGGGGGCGTCGTTATGCAATCGTCACCTATCCAGATGCGCCTTTCCCGACATTACAGGCTGCATTGGCTGATAAAGCAGGTAAACCTCTAATTGTCATTGATGATATTGCCCCCAATCCAGATTACCGTTTGCTTGCTAAACAATCTGCTCGGTTTGGAGCGATTGCGGACAAGTTGGAAGTTATTGTGGCACTTGGTGGTGGCTCGGTCATTGATTCCGCAAAGGTATTTGCAGCTGCAAACGGCGATTTTGAAAAGGTGCGTAAGTTTCTTGAAACCAAGGAAGGTTCTGATGATTTGTCGGGCACGCCAATTATTGCTGTGCCAACAACCGCGGGCACTGGCAGTGAGGTCACAAGTTGGGCGACCGTCTGGGATGAAGTCGGGGATCGTAAGTTTTCATTGGCACACCCCAACTTATACCCTGAAACTGCATTAATTGATCCGAAACTCATGTTGGGCAAGCCGCATGGGCTGACCTTGGTTACGGGCCTTGATGCATTATCGCATTCATTAGAAAGTATTTGGAATTTAAACGCCAACCCTGTGTCGGCGCGCCACGCGGCGGCGGCGGCAAAATCTATTATTGAAAACTTTCCAATGCTTTTACGTGATCTTGGAAACTTACATTTGAGAACAGAAATAGCCATGGCATCCCTAAGTGCTGGCCTTGCTTTTTCCAACACAAAGACAGCTATTGCCCATAATATTTCTTACCCAATTACACTTGGTTGGGGTGTCCCGCATGGGATTGCGTGTTCTTTTACACTTCCAACCGTACTACGTACTGTCATTGGTGTTGGCGGTTTTCGCGAAGACAGCTTGAAAGAGGTGTTTGGTGAAGATTTATCCAAAGGGGCGGATGATCTTACAGCATTCTTGACTGGGCTTGGTGTCGGTATGACTTTTGCAGATCACGGCGTCCCTCAGGATGCGTGTTCTAAAATTATCAATGAGGCGTTCGCGGGGGAGCGTGGAAAGAATTTTATAGGTTCCAAAGAGAGCTTTAAAATAGCAGCTAATCAACACGGTGTCATCAAATTAGCACCAGCATAAAACAGGCTGATAAATGTAGTTCTTGCTACATAAGAATTAACCAACGGAGGAAAACATGAATAATTGGACAAAAACAAAAACCATACTTGGGGGGGCTGCTTTCAGCGTCATGGCCACGTTTGGAGTAGCGCAAGCGGAAGAGTGTAAAAACCCTGAAGCACTGCGCTTCTCGATGATCCCAACAGAGGAAACAACGCAAGAGTTATCGTTATACGAACCCCTTGTGGCGCAGCTGCGTGAAGCAACTGGTAAAAACGTCGAGTTCTATCTGCCAACATCATACGCATCAGTGGTCGAAGCGATGTTGGGTGGTTGGGTCGACATCGGTATGCACGGCCCCTATTCATACGTTATTGCACATGAACGCGATCCATCTTTGCTGGTTTTTGCAACATATGCGAAACACAAAGGCCACTTCCAAGAAGAGGGCCCAGGATATAAGGCTATTCTGGTTACACGTTCAGATTCAGGTATCAAAAGTATCGAAGATCTAAAAGGGACAGTGATTGGTTTGACGGATCCAGCCAGCACATCTGGCAACTTATTGCCACGCGTGTCATTCACGAAAGTTATCGGTTCAGAACTGGAAGATTACTTCTCCCGTGTTGTTTACACAGGTGGGCATGATCTGTCTGCAATCTCAGTCTTTGAAGGTCAGGTTGATGCGGCATTTGTGGCAACGCACCGGATTGACAATGTGCTGGATCGTGGGCTTGCTAAAATGGATGACTATACCGTTTTATGGACCTCACCAGTGATCCCACAAGACCCGTTTGTTGTTAGCGGAAAGCTATGTGATGAATTGGTTGGCCAAATTAAACAAGCATTTTTGACTTTGGATCAAAGCGAAACTGGTCGTGAATATTTGAAAAACGTGAATGCCAGCAAATTTGTTTCAATGACAGATGATGACTATAATATCATTCGAGACCTGAAAGCTGCTAAAGACGCTAAAAAAGCGGCTCAATAAAACTACGATCAAACACAAGACATCGACCCTGCAATTACGTTGGTAATTGCAGGGTTTAATGGAGGTAAGGCATGTCGGTTCTATCAGTTAAAAATCTAAAAATCCGGTATTCGGCCAAAGGGCCCGAAATACTAAAAGGGATTGACTTTGAAGTTCAAGGCGATGATTTCCTAGCCATGATTGGCCCTAGTGGCGCAGGCAAATCAACGCTTATTCGCTGTATCAACCGCTTGGTTGAGCCAACGGAAGGCACAATAACATTTTTAAACCAAGATGTGCGCAGTTTAAATGCACGTGATTTACGCAAAATGCGCCGCGATGTTGGAATGATATTCCAAGAGTTTAATCTGATAAATCGCATGTCTGTAATGGACAATGTATTATCTGGTCGTCTTGGGTATACTGGGAATTTACGTAGCCTTTTCAGGCACTTCCCTAAAAAAGATATTGATCAAGCATTGCACTTTCTTGACCGCGTAGGATTAAGTGATCATGTTAATAAACGCGCTGATGAATTAAGCGGCGGACAACGCCAAAGGGTGGGAATTGCACGTGCCTTGATGCAACAACCAAAGTTATTGTTGCTGGATGAACCTACATCAGCGCTAGACCCAAAAATTTCGCGCGAAGTTATGGGATTGCTGCGCGAGATTGCCAAAGAACTGGGTGTACCCGCTTTGTGTAATATCCATGACGTACAATTGGCGAAAGAATTCTGCAACAGAATTATAGGCCTACAAGACGGGCTTAAAAAGTTTGATGGAGCGACCGAAACCCTGCGGGATGAAAATCTTGAAGAAATCTACGAAATGGAAGTGCTTTAAGCTATGACATTAGTTGATACACAAATTAGTGGCCTGGATTTGCAAAAGGAATTGCGCAAAAAACGTCACATCAAATCAGCCCTTATCTATGGCGGCTTCATTCTTTTCACATTTTGGTGCATCAATGGAACCATCATTGAAGATACTGACTGGTCCCGCATTGGCGGTAGGCGTGGTGTTCTTGCATCTGTTGCGCGTTATTTCCAACTAGATTTTGGCCTGCTCTCTGAGCTGATCATTCCTACGATAGAAACATTTATGATGGCCTGTGTTGGCACGGTTCTGGGGTGTTGTTTTTCACTACCAGTAGCATGGCTTGGTGCTAAAAATGTAACACCAAGCAAACACATATTATACCCGCTTGGCCGCTTCCTGATGGTGCTTAGCCGCTCGGTACATGAAATTGTATGGGCTCTAATCTTTGTGAGTGCTGTTGGTTTGGGTGCGTTACCTGGAATTTTAGCCATCGCGATGCGATCTGTTGGGTTTATTTCAAAAATCACTGCGGAAGCTATTGAAAATATCGATGCAAAACCAGTGGAAGCCATCAGAGCCGTCGGTGGCAATGACTTTCAAGTGATGTACTACGGTATTCTTCCGCAAATTTATCCCGTGGTATTGGCAACTGTCATCTTTGAATGGGATATCAACATCCGCCGCTCTGCCGTTATGGGGCTTGTTGGGGCAGGGGGTCTTGGTTTGCTCTTCTTCCGTCAAATGAACAGTTTCAACTACGGGGGGGTCACGATGGTAATCTTAGCGATTTTGATGCTGATCATATTAGGCGAGGTAATCTCTCACTACCTTCGCAAAGCGGTAACCTAAGGACATGGCTATGATAGATACAAACACAAAACCCGCCAAAATGACCTCTGGTAATACCGTTACATGGTCACGCTACAAATTTCCCGAAACACTTTATAAACATGGGACACTCCTGATTATTCTGGTGTTTCTGGGGTATTCTCTGAACTTCATGAATGTTGATGTGTATTTGATGTTCGGTGCCTTGGGTGGCTTGGTGAATGTTGTCTCCGACCGCTACTACCCACCTGATCTGCTCTATGTCACTGACACGGGGTATTTAGAGGCTATCCTCGACACATTACAAATGTCATTCTTGGGCGGCATTGGCGGGGTGTTACTTGCCATTCCCTTGGCATGGTTTTCAGCGCATAACGTTTCGCCCAACCGACGCATTTTGTTCCCACTCGGACGATTTGGTGTCGTATCCTGCCGGGCTATCCACGAAACCATCTGGACAATTCTTTTTGTGTCCGTCTTGGGCTTTGGGATGCTTGCAGGTGTCAGTGCGTTGACCATGTTCTGCATCGGCTTTGCAGGCAAACTGTTCTCGGATGAGATTGAAGCGGTTGATATGGGGCCAGTAGAGGCGATGCGTTCCGCAGGGGCTAATCCGTTTCAGATATTTATATTCGCTGTTGTCCCACAAGTGCGCGTGGCCTTCACTGGGATCGCAATTTATACTTGGGATGTTGCTTTTAGGGCCGCAACAGTTGTTGGCTTTTTCGGCGGCGGCGGAATGGGGTGGTATCTTAAGCGAAATGTTCAACAGCTCGAAAATCACCGTGTTGCGGCCATCATCCTGTCGATTATTGCAATGGTACTGATTGCAGAATTTATCTCTGGCTGGCTCAGAGAAAAGGCGAACCGCGCAAAATAACCAAGGGCGTAACTTTTCGCCTCCCCCACTTAAAATTATAATAAACCCCCGACTAAATACGGGGAACCTATAAAGGAACTGACTATGTCTAACTTATCTCCTGTGGTCGTAAACGACCGAACTTATGCTGCACCGAAGACCTGTGCGATTGCGATCTGCCTTGATGGTTGTGAGCCGGCTTATCTGGACGAAGCAATTGGCGCGGGCTTGATGCCGAATTTGAAGCGCATCAAAGAAACCGGCACTGTGCGTTTGGCGCATTCTGTGGTGCCGTCTTTTACCAACCCGAACAACCTGTCGATTGCTACCGGCCGCCCACCAGCGGTGCACGGGATTTGCGGGAACTACCTGTATGATCCGGAAACAAAAACCGAAGTGATGATGAATGATGTGCGCTTCTTGCGCGCACCAACCATCTTTCACAAATTCCAGGAAGCAGGCGCACGGGTTGCTGTTGTAACTGCCAAAGACAAATTACGTGCATTACTTGGTGCCAAGCTGACGTTTGACACTGATACGGCGATTTGTTTTTCTGCTGAATGTTCCGACACAACAACTGTGGCTGAACACGGTATTGAAAACGGCAGCAAATGGACAGGCATGGATGTGCCAGAGGTTTATTCTGCTGAACTGTCGGAATTTGTTTTTGCAGCGGGCGTAAAGCTTCTGGCAGAATGGAAGCCAGATGTGATGTATCTGACCACAACCGACTTTATCCAACACAAACACGCACCGGGCGCTCCAGTTGCGAATTCTTTTTATGAGAATTTTGACAAGTACCTTGGTCAGTTGGACGAAATGGGTGCAGCGATCGTAATCACTGGCGACCACGGCATGAAACCGAAGCACCATGCAGATGGCACTCCGAATGTGGTCTATATTCAAGATGTCATGGACGAATGGCTGGGTGAGGCTGTGGCCCGTGTGATCCTGCCCATTACTGATCCTTATGTAGTTCACCACGGCGCACTTGGTTCTTTTGCAACCATGTATTTGCCCGTGGACACGGATCGTCAGGACATCATCGACCGTCTGGCTAAAATCGACGGCATCGAGTTTGTTTGTGGACGTGAAGAGGCTTGTGGCCGCTTTGGTCTGCCCGCAGACCGTATCGGTGACATCGTTCTGACCTCTGGTGAAAACATCACCATTGGTACTTCTGAGCATCGCCACGATCTGGCCGCTTTGAAAGATCCTTTGCGTTCACATGGCGGCTTGCATGAGCAAACTGTTCCCTTCATTGTGAACCGCAAACTAGAGCTGGATGCAGCCCCTGATTTGCGCAACTTCGACGCGTTCTTCGTAGCAACAAAAGCAGCCGCTCTTTGATGAAGGATACTGAAACCATGTCTAGCACAACAGACATCAGACACGAGGGTATGCGCATCGGCGGTGAAGTAGTTTTTACCGACGCTGTCGTGGAAGTAAAATACCCCTATACCGATGAAGTGATCGGAACTGTGCCTGCGGGCACAGCCGAACACGCGCGCAAAGCGTTTGAAATTGCGGCGGCTTACAAGTCTAAGCTGTCGCGTTATGAGCGCAGCAAAATCCTGCAACGCACGGGCGAGCTGATCGGTGAAAAGCGCGAGTATCTGGCCAAATGGCTGACGCTTGAGTTGGGCATCTGTCATCAGCATGCGATCTATGAAACCAAACGTGCACAAGACGTGTACCAGTTCGCATCGCATCAGGTTCTAAACGATGACGGCGAGATTTTCTCGTGTGATCTGACACACAACGGCAAAGAACGTAAAATCTTTACCAAGCGTGAGCCTGTTAATGCAATTTCTGCGATCACACCGTTTAACCACCCGTTGAACATGGTTAGCCACAAGATTGCACCGTCAATTGCGACCAACAACTGTATGGTTGTTAAGCCAACTGAATTGACGCCATTAACTGCGATTGCACTGGCCGACATTCTTTATGAAGCGGGCTTGCCACCAGAGATGCTTCAGGTTGTTACTGGCATGCCACAAGACATCGGTGATGAAATGATCACCAATGAAAACATCGACATCATCACCTTTACGGGCGGTGTGCCGGTCGGCAAATTAATCGCATCAAAGGCTTCCTATACGCGCCAAGCGTTGGAACTGGGTGGCAATGATCCGTTGATCGTTTGTAATGATCTATCAGATGCTGACCTTGAGAAAGCAGCAACCATTGCTGTGGCTGGTGCCACGGGTAACTCTGGTCAACGTTGTACTGCGATCAAGCGTATTTTGGTTCAGGAAAGCGTGGCAGACAAGTTCGTCCCAATGGTTTTGGAAAAAGCCAAGGCGATCAAGTTTGGTGATCCGCAAGATCCTGAAACTGAATTGGGCTGTGTGATCCATGCGCAAGCCGCTGAGCTGTTTGAAAACCGTGTATTCCAAGCCGAAAAAGAAGGTGCTAAAATCCTCTATCATCCAGGCCGTCAGGGCGCATTGCTACCACCGATCGTGGTGGATCATGTGCCCCATGACAGCGAATTGGTGATGGAAGAAACCTTTGGCCCGATTGTGCCAATCGTACGCGTTCCTGATAATGACCAAGAGGTTATGGCGATTTCCAACTCAACGGATTTTGGCTTGTCTTCAGGTGTGTGCACCAACGATCTGAACCGTGCGATTGCATATATCAACGGTCTGGATGTGGGCACATGCAACATCTGGGAGCAACCCGGCTACCGGATTGAGACATCGCCTTTTGGGGGCATCAAAGACAGCGGCAACGCGGTCAAAGAAGGTGTGACCGAAGCGATGAAGTTTTTTACCAACGTGAAAACCTATTCACTGCCGTGGCCGAATTAACATAAATTCCATCTCCCTGCCGCTTCATAAGAACGACGGATTATACTGCAAGGCCCAAGGGCCTTGCTTTTTTATGTAAAGAGAAAACCAGATTATTCTGGGAAAATGGCACCATGCACCTGCGCGACCAAACGTGTTAAACGTCACTTCCATGTCGTATTGTCGTCAATACTTTGATATCTTCGATTTTTTCAAGGTGCGATAATGGGTTGCCTGATAATATGATCATATCCGCCAGCTTACCCTTTTCAAGTGATCCTCTTTTATCCTCTTGAAACACTTGCCAAGCTGCATCAATTGTTTGTGCACGCAGTGCAGAAAGTGCAGATACTTTCTGTTGTTCGCCAAGAATACGGCCCGATAGTGTTAACCTATTGATGGCACAATGTGCCAGATGAATAGGGCGTGTAGGGGTGACAGATGCATCATTGTGAATGGTGTAACGAACGCCATATTTTTCAGCTGATTTTGCGGGGGAAATGCGTTCTGCACGTTCTGGGCCAAGAAACGTGTCATAGTGACGATCTCCCCAAAAGTAGATATGCGCAGGAAAGAAACTGACAGTTACGCCCAGTTTTGCCATGCGTTGTAATTGGTCATCGCGCAAAGCCTGACCGTGTATAATTGTATGGCGATGGTCGCCGCGAGGGTGAATATCTAAAGCCGCTTCAACAGCATCCAAAAATAAGTCTGCCCCTGCATCCCCATTTGCATGGCAGTGAACTTGAAACCCCATACCGTGTAGTTTTTTGACCTGTGCGGTAAGCACCTCTGGCGCATTGTAAGGAACCCCATAAGTATCAGTGTTGGCATTATTCGGATTATAATACGGTTCGGATAAATAAGCTGTTTTCAGTTGGAATGACCCATCCGAAAACAGTTTGCGTGGGCCAAGTGTTATATGGGGATTATCTGGCCAGTTTAATGCATCATTTACAGTGGATAACTCGGGTTCCAATTCCCCAATGGGTAAAACAACGACATCAATGCCGGGGTCGCCATCTTGGGCCACACTGGCGAAATTATCCAACATATCCTTTGATGCCCAAGCGTTTTGCGCCATGGTGACGCCGTAGCTTAGATATTCATCACGGCAGACATTGAAACCTTTTGAAAATTTTTCCCGATCTATCAGGAAATTTGTGTCCCCCATTTCCCCCATAGCGGAAATGCCTTCAATAAGGCCCGTCAATTCACCCGTGTCTGGATCGCGATGATAGCACCCGCCTAAGGGGTTAGGAGTGTCCTTTGTAACACCGTATTCTGCCAGGGCCATAGTATTTGCCACGCCATTATGCCCTGAAGTGTGCATGACCCAAATAGGGTGTTCTGTTGATATAACATCTAGTTCGGTACGGGTCGGCATACGTTTTTCAACAATGGCCGTATTGTCAAACATCGCGCCCATAACCCATTCGCCTTTGGGGGTGCTTTTGCATTTTGCCTTTAATCTATGAAATGCAGTATCCAGATCATTGCAGTCCCCAAGCGGATGTGGTGCAAGATTAACTCTGAACAGTTTTATAAACCCAGAGTCTGGAAAATGTCCGTGTGGGTCAATAAAGGCAGGCATCAGGGTTTTGCCGTGCAAGTCTATGTGCTCAGCGTCACTTGGGACACTGGAGAGTAAGTCACTATACTGACCAACAGCCGATATTGTATCGCCCTTAGTGATGATCGCTTCTGCAATAGTGTTGTGAGTATCCATCGTTAGGATTGGACCGTTGAAATAAAACTTAACGGTATTCGTCATATTGTGATCTTTCATATTCATAATATCAGAGCGGTGTCAGGCAGCGAATGCCGTGACCTTTGGCGGTTTCCCAAATGGGTGTGTTTGTACAGATTTCACTGGCCATTGGGCAGCGTTCACGAAACTCACATCCTTTTGGACGGTTCAACAGGCTTGGTGGTTCACCCGTCAGGGCAATACGTTCCAAACGTGCATCGGGATCAGGTTCTGGGTTCGCTGACAGCAGACAATTGGTGTAGGGATGGCGGGGGGATTTGAAGATGTCTTCAGTTGTGCCTTCTTCCACCAAGCGCCCCATATAGAGGATACCCATTCTATCGGCCACGTGACGTACAACATTCAAATTATGCGTGATAATAACCATTGAAAGCCCCAATCGCTCGCGCAGGTCATTCAAAAGGTTCAACAATTCACCCTGAACCGACACATCCAAACCAGCAGTTGGTTCATCGGCTAAAATCAGTTTTGGCTCCAATGCAAGGGCGCGGGCCACGCCGACACGACGAGCCTGACCACCAGACAGTTGATATGGATAACGATCAGCGAAATGGCTGGGTAAGTTCACCATCTCCAGCAGGCGTTTAGCTTCTGCATCCAAATCGCGATCTTTCATGCCTTGGATTTTATAGGGCTCGGTAATCAGGTTGCGGATTGTTAAGCGTGGCGACAGCGACCCAGTTGGGTCTTGGAACATCATCGCAATATCTTTGCGCAAGGGGCGCATTGCAGCCTCGCCAATGCCTCGGATTTCTTTCCCATCAAACTTGATCGACCCTGCCTGTGCGGGCGCAAGTCCAGCAATCGCACGGATCACAGTGGTTTTCCCCGATCCACTTTCCCCGACCATCGCGTAAGTTTCGCCGGGCTCTACCGTAAAATCGACACCAGCCAATACATTCACATTACCATAACTGGTTTGCAGGCCTTTTACCTCTAATATTGCAGTCATTCCGCAGCCTCCGTATGATTTAACCAGCAAGCAGCCCGCTGGCTTTCGGTGATATCTGTAAGCGGGGGAACCGTTGCGCAACGATCCATAGCTTGAAGACAACGATCTCGGAAGATGCACCCATCAGGTAGGTCTGCTAAATCTGGAACTTCACCAGGGATCGTCGGCAATACCCGCGCACGTTCTTTAATATGTCCAGGATCACATTCGATCAGACGCTTTGTGTAGGGATGCTTTGGGTCGTGGAAAACTTCGCGGACAGTACCGCTTTCAACCACAGCACCTGCATACATCACAACAACACGGTCACAAAGTTCAGCGATCACACCTAGGTGATGAGAAATAAAGAGAATGGAACAACCAAAATCTTTTTGCAGGTCTTTCAAACGTTCGATGATTTGCACTTCTAATGTTGCATCCAATGCTGTTGTTGGCTCATCCGCAATCAGTAAATCCGGTTCCGTCATTAATGCCATTGCAATCGCAATCCGTTGGCGCATGCCACCAGAAAACTCATGCGGATATTGATCCAGACGCGCTTCTGGGTCGGGAATACCAACTGCTGCCAGCATTTTTGTAGAATAAGCGCGTTTTTCTGCTTTGGATGTTTTAGAGCGATGTTGAATATCAACCATTTGATTGCCAATGGAAATCACAGGATTATGCGTTTGCATTGGATCCTGAAACACAATCGATATATCTGACCCGCGCAAAGAGCGGATTTTCTTTTCTGATGCGGTTAACAGATCTTCGCCTTTGAACCGTATCTCACCATTTCGAAACCGCGTGTTGGGGGCAATCAATCGCAATATCGCAGAGATGAGCGTGGATTTACCACAACCTGACTCGCCAACAATGCCAACAATTTCGCCCTTGTTGATATTAAAGGTAATATCACGCAGAGCTTTTAGATCACCCCGAACGGTTTCATAATCAACACATAGGTTATCGATTTCTAATAATGCTTCGCTCATCTGTTTTTCCTCAATTTTGGATCCACGACATCGCGTAGAGACTCGCCTAAGAAGGTGAAGCCAAGTGTCGCCAGAATAATCGGCAGGCCACCTGCAATCACCAACCATGGTGTTTGGCGGATCAATGCATAGCCGTCCTTTAGTAATGCGCCCCAGCTTGGGGTCGGAGGCTTTACACCCAAACCTAGGAATGAAAGCCCAGCTTCCAGCGCAATCACACCGGGGATGTCCATCGCGGCTAAAACGGCTAAAACACCAATGATATTGGGCAGCATGTGTACGCCTAATATGCGGGACATTTTTGCGCCCATTGACCGTTCCGCCAGAATAAACTCTGAATTGCGCAATGTTAGTGTTTGGGTGCGTGCCACACGTCCATAAGTTGGAATAGAGGTTGCCATAACAACGATAACAACGGTTTGTAAGCTGGGGCCAACCAAAGCAACGACAGCCAAGGCAAACATCACAGTTGGAAAGGATCGAATGGTATCAAAGAACAACATCAACAGGTTATCCAGCCACTTTGGCCCGTATCCTGCGATCATTCCCAGTGTCAGCCCAATGGCCATCGCCCCAAAGATAGCAGGTAGCGCTACTTTCAACGCTACCCGCCCACCCATGATCACACGGGAGAATGTGTCACGGCCTAACTGATCTGTTCCAAGCAGGTGCGCAAAGGATGGCCCCTGCATTCTGTCTTTGATGTTCATCGCAATGGGATCGTAGGGAACAATCCAAGTCGCAAGAAGTGCGCTGATTACAATGGTGCCAACGATAATCAGGCCCATTAAACCTAAAGGATCTTTGCAGACGCCTTTTAATATAATGGCCAACTCAGATTGTGACTTTGGCGAATTTGTTGTGGCTACTGTCATTTTTTCCACTCCTTACAGATCAGCGCGTGCGCGCGGATCAAGAATTGCGTTGATCAGATCGGCAAGGGCGGTTGAAATTACGAATAAAGCTGTTGAGACAAGAACTGACCCCATTACAACGGGGTAATTACGTGTGGTGATACTGTCGATCACCAGTTTCCCAAGGCCGGGTCTGGCGAATACGATCTCGGTAAATACGGCAGAGGATAATAAGAACCCCATGCCGACCCCGATCACAGTGACAACGGGTAGAATGGCAATGCGCAGCGCGTAAATTCCAACGATACGACGCTCACTCAAGCCAAAGGCCCGTGCCGTGCGAATATGGCTTTCGCCCATCACCTCCAGCATTGAGGCGCGAACCAGACGGGCAATATACCCAACCCACGATAGGCCAATGGCGATAGAAGGTAAAACCAGATGGCTCATACGATCTGCAAAGCCTTCACCAGCACCGATGGCGGGAAACCATTGCAATTTTACTGCAAAGATCAGCAACGTTAGAAGGGCCACCACAAAGGCAGGGGCTGCAATAAAGCTGACGGATATAGCGGCCGTTACTCGGTCGATCATCGTGTTTGGATGAGCAGCTGCATAAGCCCCCATCGCGATACCCAGCATTGCAGACCAGCCAATAGAAACCAAAATCAATTCCAGCGTATATGGAAGTTGTTGGAAAACAATGTCTGTTACAGGGCGTTGCGTGAATACATCAATACCTAAATCGCCGCGTAACAATCCACCCAGATAAATCAAAAGCTGTCGCCAAACAGGCTGATCCAACCCCATTTGCGCGATCAAAGCGGCTTTCAATTCTGGTGTTGCGCGTGGCCCAAGCATGATCGATACAGGGTCACCAGGTACGGCGCGTATCATTAAAAACATGACTGTGACCGCAACCAGCAAAATGAGTGCCGCAAGACCAAAGCGTTTTATTGTATATTTTACCATAACGGCACTCCTAGGAATTCAAAGGCGATTTGCAGGAGGGGAGTCCTGCAAATCGCTGGGTGTTACGATTTACCGAAGTAACGATATAAGCCTAATCCATCTGGGCGCAGCGCAGGAACAACCCCTGCAGAGTGCACAACGGGTGAGGCTTCATGCGTGATAAACCGATAAGCACCACTTTCTTCCATCAAATCCTGTGCGCGCTCATACATTACGGCACGTTTGGCAACATCAGTTTCTTCTGCTGCTGCTTTATGGATTTGATCGAACTCTTCATTTCTGAATTTTTCCCAATTCCAAATACCAGCTTGTTCTGTGGTGAACCAAGATGTTGCGTAATAAGGATCAGGTGTCATTGAGTAACGGTTCAGGATCAGCTGCAGATTTTCATTGCTGCCACTTTCCCAGAACGCACCAGACTCAAGAACATTAATTTCCAGAGCAATACCTATTGATGCCAACGTTGCCTGAATGATCTGGGCCGTTGTCGTGAATGTCGTTTTGTTAATAACATCCAAAGTAAGTGACACATTGGTTTCACCAGATTCAGCTAATAGCTGTGCCGCTTTTGCAAAATCTGCTTCAGGTGCGATTAAGCCTTTTGCACGATTACCTGCAAGACCTGGTGCAATGATACCAGTTGAAGCTTCTACAGCCCCAAAGTAAGCGGCTTCCAAAATTGATGGTACATCGATTGCATATTGGATTGCTTGGCGTAGCTTTTTATTTTGCAGCTTTGGATGATCCAAATTCATACCAACCCACATGTAATAAAGCGATGGGTTTTCGATTAGTGTTCCGCCATTAGGAACACCTTCGCGATAACGCTCAACTGAACCTAGTGAAACACGTGTAAAGTCGATCTCACCCGCTTCAAAACCAATCTCAGCAGTGTTTTCATCGTCAATTGGTAGAATTTCGATGTTATCCCAAGCAGGGGCATCGCCCTTCCAATCAGGGTTACGTGTCAAAGTTGTCTTTGACTTCGGTGACCAGCTTGAACGTAAATAGGGGCCAGATTCCGCAACTGGGTCTGTACCAATACGTCCACCAGCGGCTTCAACAGCGCCTTTGGATACAATGTTGCCTGTGATGTAAGGCAAAGCAATGGACCAAAGAGGTGCAAACGGCGCGTTCAGAACAATGGTACCTTCACGCTCACCAGTCACTTCAACGTGACTGAGTGAACCCATGTCAGGTTTGTTCGGTGATGCAGTTGCCTCGTCAATGATGCGCTCATATGAAAACTTCACATCTTCCGCGGACATCGCACCAAAACCATTGGTAAAACCGATATCATCGCGTAGTGCAAATTTGATATGAGTTGGATCAACTTGCTCAACCATGCTGGCTGCATCTAGCTGCCAATCCCATTCTTTACCGGGTTTGTACTGGATTAGTTTGTTGTAAACTGCTCCATGAATTTCTTCATCCACAACACCAACACTGTGTGCTGGGTCCATCGTAGACATATCACCATAGCTGCGCACCCGTAGAGTATTGCCGTCAGCCGCATAAGCTTGACTGCCAAAAGTAGCGGGTAAAGCAGCCGCCAGTCCAAGTGCAGAAGCACCACGCAGAACGCTGCGCCTGTTCATCGTTATTTTTGCATATTCCAGTTTCATATTTTCCTCCTGATGAGACTGTGTTCGATTAAAGTAAACCGCGTGGTATGGTTTCAGACCATTCGCGGGTAATTAATGGTGTTTTAGAGTTGTTCTCTGTTGCGGTTAATAAACGGCGCAAAAAGAAACTATCTTTGTTGCACGTCATGACACTTTCAGTGTTGATTTCCACTGACCAATCGCCCCGCTCAAATGTAAAACTCCACATTGCTTCTTGGCGGGCTGTTTCAGGTGCATCTGGGTGAATGGAATAGTGTTGATGAACATGGCTGCCAGCAATCATGCCATGATATGGATCACGGGTTTTTCCATAATCATCAAAGGTTTCCAATTGGTATCGGCCATTATCTTGTATGCCACTTTCAGACGTTCCAGAGGCTGGGCGTAATTCTTCTGCTTGCAGGGCAGGGAAATCTTGTGGTTTCCTAGGTGCTGCTGGATTGATTTCCTCGGTAACGTTTCGTACTGGAATGGAAAGATGGGATTTTTCTAGATTTATCGTGACATTTGCAGCCTCTGGTGACGGCCATACAATTGGCCAATAACCGGTGGATAATGCCAAACGCAATCTATGCCCTTTACGCAGACGATGTGCACATTCATTAAGTTCAATAACTGCTTGGTATTCTTGTCCAGGTTCAAGCACAGTTGGTGTTTCATGGTTGTCATGATGGTTTAGATTTAAGCAACGATATGATATTCTCTGTGAGATATTATCGGGTGAAACATCGCATATGCGCGCACATAGCAGTGCTACTGGTTTATCAACTGTGAATGAAATTTTTAATGAGCATCGCCCCATTAATTCCATAGGTTCTAACAAAGGGGATGTATCAAAACAAACTGACATTTCATCGTCTTCTGTCTGATCTCCAGCCAACTCATTATCAATACGCATACCTGGGCAATAATAACCCGCCGTAGTTCCCACATGCGCAGGTGTTGTTATGATTTTTGTGCCAGTTACTGCCTCCTGATCAAGCGCGCTTTGTCCTAAATAGAGGGCTTTTTGCGTTATATTTGGTGAAGGCCATGTTTGTTCAGCAATCCAACGCCCCTTGCGTGGGGCGTTGGTGGGTGTTGGGTTTGAATGTTCCTGCATGAAAGTTCTATAGTCTGGCAAATCTTCCGCGCCGTTCTGTTCACCCTTTAACCACCGATCAAACCAACCGATAACTTCGGAATGAAAGTCGGCAGGGTCAATTTTTGAAATATGCGCATAACGATGTTCCCAAGGACCAATCAGGGCTTTGGCAGGGGACGACAGGTTTTCAACCAAAGCTGGTGGTGCATTTACGTAGCTGTCAGCCCATCCCGTGATTGCTAGAACAGGAATTTCAATTTTCGACCAATCCTCACAAACGGACCCATGTTTCCAAAATTCATCTCTGTTTGGATGGCGCATCCAGTCTGCAGCCATAAAGGGCATTTTTTCTATACGTTCAATCCAATCTTGGTGCCAATCTTTGCGTAGCAATGGATCAGCTGGTCGTGAAAGATAAGCAAACATCTGACATGACCAGTTAAAGTTGTCAGTTAACAGGCAACCATCCATATAATGGATATCGTCAGCATATCTGTCAGTAGTCGACGCTACGGTAACAATTGCCTTTAGAGCTTCTGGTTGACGGTAAGAAAGCTGCAAACCATTAAATCCGCCCCATGAAATTCCAATCATTCCGATTGTGCCGTCACACCAATTTTGATTGTCAATCCATTCTAGAATTTCTTCGCCATCGCTTAATTCCTGTTCGGAATACTCGTCATCGAACGCGCCGTCTGAATCCCCAGTTCCAGAAATATCAACACGGATACAGGCATAACCTGCATCAGCAAATACTGGATGTGTTGTTTCATCCCTTGGGGCGGTTCCATCGCGCTTTCGGTATGGTAAATATTCTAGAATTGCAGGGGCAGGGGCGCCGTCATTGGGTAACCAGATCTTTGCCGCCAAGCGTCTACCATCCCTTAAGGGTATCCACATATTCTCTATGATATTGGTATTCTTTAACATGTGTATGCTTTCATTCGGCGGGTAGCTTTATTCAAAATTGACCTGTTTAGAATATAAATGGATTGATGATTCACAATTTCACTAGTTTACATTACTAGACGCTATTAGTATCAAAGTAGCGTCAACTAGCGAAAGAAACAGTCATGAGTTCGGATTTTTCTTCAAATTTACGCAATTTATGTACTGAAAAACCATCAATCACGCATGTTTGCCGTGAGGTTGGGATTAATCGACAACAATTTAACAGATATCTAAGCGGTGAAGGTATGCCTTCTGCATATAATTTAAGGCGTATTTGTAATTATTTTGGTTTGAAAGAGGCCGATTTGTTTTTGGATAGTGAAAGATTTGAAACGCTTCACACAATTAATTCAAACAAATCGACGCAGACACCTGTTAATATACTAAGTCAGGCATTTCCCGGAAACCTTGCTGCTATGCGTAGGTATTTGGGCGTTTATTACAGCCATTTTATCACCCCTTCATGGGATGGTAAAATCCTAAAAGGGCTGGTTTTGCTCTATGAAAGAGACGGTTATGTTATATCTCGTTCAGTAGAACGGGGAACAAACCCAGAAGAAACAATTCGTTTTAGAGTTCGATTTAATGGGTTGGCTAGTTATCGCAGTAACCGTATTTTTCTAGTTGAAAGCGAGCATGGGAATGAAGGGAGCTTGGTTGAAACAATCTTGTTTCCTGCACACAGACAACAGATTTCTTATTTGCGCGGCATGACAATGGGGGTTGCCTGGCGTCCGCGATTAATGCCGTATTCATCACGCACTATTTGGCAACGCGTCAGTGAGCGTACGAGTGCGCGAGAAGCCTTGAAGCGCTGTGGCGTATTTAGAATTGATAGCCGTTACATAAATAAAACAGTTCGAGATTTTTTAAGTGAAAGTGATTACCCGACTACTGATATGCATTCTAATTCAGACTTTTTTTGATTGATTGCTATCCTGTAGTTATATCAGACATATAGTTTATGGAACGCGAGATTATAGGCTGAAGTTAGTCATCAGAGCAAATTCCATCGAATATTTACTTTGCCTTACAGCAGCCCTCTTTTACCCGTGAATTTGCGCGGCATTGATTGTCAGGGCATTGTCAGAGGAAACTTGATCTGAATATTTCCCCAGCATAAATTTTGAAAATGCCTATGAAGAATCCATTCAAATATTTCAAGACTTCACCTGAAATCATCCGCTTGGCTGTGATGTATTATGTGCGCTACCCGCTGAGTTTGCGGCAAGTTGAAGACATTTTACATGAACGCGGGATTGATATTTGCCATGAAACGATCCGCTTTTGGTGGAACAGATTTGGCCCTGAATTTGCGAAAGACATCCGAAAGAAAAGGACGGGGTGCCAATCCAACTGGTGCTGGCATATAGATGAAGTATTTGTAAAGATTAATGGTCGAACATTTTATCTTTGGCGTGCGATTGACCACGAAGGCGAAGTTTTGGAATGCTACGTTTCAAAGCGGCGTGATAAACACACTGCATTGAAAGTATTGTGTAAACTGATGAAGAGATATGGTAAATCACATCTTATTGTAACAGATAAGCTGCGTTCATGCAGTGCAGCATTACGTATTCTCGGCGCGCTAAGTCTCCATGATACAACGCAGTATTTAAACAATCAGGTTGAGAATTCACATCTGCCGTTTCGAAGACGGGAACGTGCAATACAACGGTTTCGAAGTCATAAAACACTGCAGAAATTCGCTTCGATACACAGCCAATACTACAACCACTTTAATCACCAGAGACACCTAAATTCCCGACAGGTTTTCAAGCAAACCCGTAACGCTGCTCTGACTGAGTGGCGCCAACTTTGTGTGGCATAGAAATGTGCTTGTTGAGAAGTTTGAGACTGGTGTCAGTTCCTCTGACAACACCGCCCTGATGTCTGGTATGGGGTTTGAGCTGTCGACGGGATTGATAATTCTATTATAAATCTTCTTGGATTTAAACTACCTTCTTGACGACATTCAGCTATTGAAATAGGAGGTAAATTCTCTGAGCGGGTATGGTGAAATGGTATCATAAGAGCCTTCCAAGGACATGTGGTGAATTTCATGGAGTATCATATAGTAGCTAATAGCTTATTTTAATTGACTTATATATTGCATCGGCTAACGTGGAGTTGCACTTAAGTGCATACCGTTACCTATAAAAAGCCGACAAAATTTTGAAACTCACAGAAACCTACGTTAAGCGTATTTCACAGACAAATTCTGGAACTGATAAGTATTGGGACTCTGAGATTAAGGGTCTGGTGCTCTACGTCGGTAAAAAGGCCAAGACTTGGTATTACCAAAAAGATGTTGGTGGTAAAACAAAACGGGTGCTGATCGGGCGCTATCCCATCATTGCGGCACAGACTGCGCGGCAAACCGCAATGGGGCTGGCACTTGAGATGAGCCGCGGGGCAGGGAAGATGATCCAGATCGGGGCACCCACACTTGAGCAAGCGATGGTGGCCTACTTGGCGCGCCCAAAGCTCCGCTCAGAACAGTATAAATCCGCGACCCGGGATCAGCTCAATAAGAACTTAAAGGATTGGTTGAAGTTGCCGATCGATGAAGTGTCTAAATCAATGGTGGTCAGGCGCCATCAGGAGTTGGCTAAAGTTCCCTCTACGGCAAACCATACGCTGCGCCGGTTTCGATCTATTTGGAACCATACGCGCCGCACCTACGATTTGCCAGAAAGCCCGACACTGGCGATCGAATGGTTTGAAGAACGGCCAGACGGGCGGATCATCGAAGATTTAGGACTTTGGCAGAAAACAATCGATGAACTGTACAATCCAATCCATAAAGTCTTCTTCGAGTTATTGCTTTATACTGGCCTGCGAAAAACCGAAGCACTTACACTTCAGTGGACAAATATACATGAGGATTACATTCATATCCCGATGACAAAGAATGGCCGCAGCTTTGATCTGCCTATCACTCCCATTCATCATGAAATTTTGACACCATTAAAGGATCTACGACGTAAATGGGTGTTTCCTTCGCCGAAGTCGATCACAGGGTATATAACCAATCCAGCGCCAATTGAGTGGAGCCCGCATGCACACCGTAGAACATTCGCTACCGTTGCTATGGAGGTGGGGGTTTTAGAGGAAATTGTCGGGCGGTTGCTAAATCATACACCGCTTTCAATAACAGGACGGCGCTATACGCATCCTTCTCTTGACGCGCTTAGACCTTCGATGGAAATTGCGTGTGATGAATTATTAAAGAGAACTGGTATGTCTGGATGAACCTTTCTGACCCTGATCTCTCAAATCCGAAAACGGTAAATTTGAAGGCGCTGTGCACCCTATCCTTCGAAAGCGAGGAGTTTAATCCTAAAGATACATTTAGCTGTGATCCTGAAGAAGCCTTGGAACATATTGAAAAAGGACGGGCGGAACTCGCAGAAATACAAGCTTTCCCACCGTTTCACATTCTGCACAAACTGGATTTGGAACTTGAGAACTTGGATCATATCGGGCCTGAGTGGTGTGATGGTACTCGTCTTCAAAAGTTTCAAAACGAGGTCATTGCAGGAGGCTCTCTGCGCTCAATGGTTGAAAAGAAACGACTCAATTGGATTGAAGGTGTTTCAAATCTTCGGAAAGTTTTTCCGGCGTCGTTTAAAATGGACGAGATTTCGTTGGGACCAATGCTAAATCAAATTGAGGCTTGTTGGCTCCACAAAAAGATGCATTTTTTTGAGCAAACAGTGGTGACAAAGCTCAACGACGAAGAAATGATTAAAAGGGGAGTAGTCTGTCTGAAACGACCACTCGGCGGTATGTATCTAGATGCCCGGAGTAGAGGGTATGATCTTTTTCAGGTTGGGCAGGATTGGGCACAGCTCTATGTGCAATTGCAGAATGTGAAAAACAAATTGGAACTGGCCCTCATTAAGTGTTTGCAAACGGGGCGGGTTTTAGCTGTTACTAAAAACTCATTTGATGCAACGCTAGTACTTCCATCTGTTTGGGATGATAAACCCTTAATATACCGAAAAGACGACGAGTTGGTGTTTGTGTTTTCCGGTAATTTACCTGAAACTTGGTTTCACTCACCAGAAACATTGCCAGCCCAGCGTTCAAAAGCGTGCAGATGGTTGGAACGCGCGGGGAAAAAACTTAATGCAAATGGTGTTAGGGCCAGCCAAGGAGACTACACGAGCATCATGATGAGGAAATTCGGTCTAACGAAGAATGCAACAAAAGACATTTGGAAACAATCAGTTAGAATTCATAAAGGCGTATCAGGTAATATCCCTGACTCAATTAGGGCTACAAAAGCAGATCTTTTGGAAATCGAACAAGATAATTAATAGGGTGATCAAATTGGTGCCCTCTCAATATTATTCATAGCGCAACTTGGTGATACTCACTGCAACAAGAACGTTGCAGGAGCGAAACAATGCAAGAACCAAATTCAGATAGATTGCTATCCCGAACAGAAGTGGAAGGTCGCTTTGGAATAACGAAGCGGTTTTTGGAAGTCGCTACGATGCAAGGCACTGGTCCGAATTTTGTACGGGTCGGTAGGTTAGTTCGCTATCGTGTGAAAGATCTTGAGGCTTGGATTGATAACAATACGGTTCAGGGATAATTCGCTATGGCTGGTATACCTATCAATAAATGGTACGCTTTGGAACTCGTTAATATTGATCCAAATGTATCCGATATTGGCTACCGCGTCTTTTCAAGGTTGATGTATCATCACAATACAATTACTGGCCGCTGCTTTCCAAGTGAAGCAACTTTGGCGGATGCTTTGAACCGCACTGATAGAACTATCCGCACAGCCATAAAGAATTTGAAAGAACACAAATACATCCGTGTGCGTCGTGGCAAAGGTAGGAACGGTACAAACCAATATGATCTGTATATACCGAGCGGAAAAAATGAGTACGATCAAGCGGTAAAATTGTGTTTATCACACCGGAAGAAATCTTCCGCCAAACCAATGAAAGAACCTTTGAAAGAACAGGAGCGTAAGAAAGCTTGTGCGAAGTTCATGAGTGAAAAGAGGCAAAGAGATAGCTTTGATGAAAAGTCAGATGCTAAGAATATTGCACATTTGAATAGAAGGTTTGTTGAGCATTTCAAAAATGACGAAAAGGGTTGGGAGCTGTTGCAGAAAGTTGATGCGCAGACATTGTTGGGAATAGAAAATAAGTACCTGAGAGAAGGATTGAGCTTAAATTCAACGGTTGAATTACTTTTTAAAGTATCTCGATGTGCAGAATAGAGAAGGGGAGTGCCCCGAAAGTTCGGGGAAACCGAATATAGCATCAGGCGTTGATGATCAATTTTTTTGCATATTAGGGTCTGGGATTAGACCGATCCACATTGGCAGGTTGGATTGGCAAGTTGGCGTCATTGCTTGAACCTTTAGCAGATACGATTAACAGCCGTTCACGTTGCATATGATGCTCATGTGGTTGCGAATGTCCGCTTTGAACCCATTTAAGACATTCAAAATCACATCCCAATGACAGCTCACGGCCTAGAGCTGCCATTCGAATGCAGTTAATAGGCAAGGTTGTAACTTCCCGAAAGCAGACATTGCTCAACAATCGTGTGTCTGTAGCACATCAACTTCTGCAGAGCGGGCAAAGTGACTGTTCTATGGAACGGCCTCAACGTATCATTATGAGAATTCTAAAAAATAATATAGTGTGCTGGTCATTACAATTACGGGGCTTAGGAGGGTTGTAATGGTCGAAGACAACGAGAACTTAAGCAGCGTCTATAACGCGAAAGACGCAGAAGCCACGCGCTCTGCTTATGAAGGTTGGGCGGAAGGTTATGATGCTGAAAACCTTGGTAACGGATATAGGGTTCCGGGGATAGGATGTTCATTGATAGCACGTCATGTTAGCCTTAGTGCAGGGCCAATATACGATGCGGCTTGTGGAACGGGGATCATTGGCGGAATGTTGGACCTAATCGGGTATAAGAGTATTGTTGGTTCCGATCTGTCGCCAGCCATGCTTGAACTGGCCAAGCCTCAAAAATCTTATCAGCGGCTTTATGAGCATGATCTGGGTGATGTCCTTCCAGAAGGTGATAATTCATTCGCCGCAGTTACTTGTTTCGGATCACTCGGCCCCGGCCACGCTCCGCCAAAGTGCATGGATGAGTTTGTTCGAATTACCCAGCCGGGAGGTCACATCATTTTTAATACACGCGCAGAAACGTACCCTGAACAAGAACTGAAGCAAAAGGTTGATGCGCTTACCAAAACTGGAGCTTGGGAACTAGTTGATCAATCACCGATTTTTCGCTCGTATTATTTCATAGAGCCAGATGTTACCTCACAGGTCTATGTGTACAAAGTCACTTAAGCAGCCATGCAAGTCAGCATCCATCTTGGTATATTCGGGCTCATTGCGGTCTTTGAGATGGTGCCCTTTTCTTGCACTGCGACATGAATATTGGACATTCCCCGCCCGGCGTACCAACGGTTCTCATTTTACCTGATGAGGAATACAGCGTCTGCTTCGCGCCGAGTGATCCCCATGTCTATCAGGTGGTGATCCTCAGTGGATTTCAACTGCTGGGCTTCACGATATGCCCGCTCGAATCGCAGCAACTACTGGATGAGGTTGAATGTATTGTTTTTGATTGGAAAGGTCTGGGTTACTGTTGCATGATCCATTTTGGTCTCCATTGTTGGGTTTGTTTTGATGAATCCAACATCCGACATGTCCGCAATTTCAGTGTAACCCCAGCGTGCTATTTTCGAGTTCCAGCGTAAAATTTACGTAAAAAAATAAAATTACTGCTACTTTTTCACTAGTTTCAGCAAATTGAGGATTCGTTTTTTGACTACATTTCTACTTTTCGGCGGGTTTCGCGCTCTTCAGAGTGATGGCAAGCCATTGCGCGGCTTGGGTCGAAAATCGGAAAGTCTAATTTGTCTACTGGCGCTTAGTGACGGCCAGGAGATTACCCGCGAAAAAGCCGCTAGTATCGTATGGTCAGATCGCGGTGAACAGCAGGCCCGCGCCAGCCTGCGCCAGGAATTATCGCAAATGCGCCGTGTTCTTGGTGGCGAAGCCATAAGCTCCAACAAACGTACGATACGGCTGAAACCAGAAAAATTAAACATCGATGTACTGAAGTTTCGCAAGCACGCTGTTATCGACACAATAGCCGCACTGGAGGTAGCGTCGGCGCTTTATACGGGCCCGCTTATGGCTGGCCACGATCCAAAATCAGAAGGGTTTGAGGATTGGGTAGAAGTCGAACGGCGCACATTTGATAACGAAGCAGTGGGCACCACCATCCGCCTTGCGCAGCACCACATGAATTCCGGTCATTCGGATCAGGCTGTGAAATGGTCGGAACATGCCATACGCATCGATCCTCTGCGCGAGGTCAGTCACCGTCTGATGATCGAAGCGCTGGCTGCGTCCGGCGACCGCACAGCCGCGTTGACGAAATTTGCGGACTACGCTGCTTTGTTGCACGCTGACCTCGGGGCAGCCCCGACCTCGGAGATGCTTGAACTCAATCAAAAACTTATTTCCGGGCAAAACATTGTCCTAAGAGCCCAGCCCGAGGCAACGAAAGTTCCCGCTTCGCCGTTGGGAAAATTATTCAAAGGCCGGGCAGCATTGGCGGTGCTTCCATTTCGTTGCCTGAGTGAAACCAAGAGCGATGTGTATTTCGCAGATGGCATCACAGAGGACGTTGTAAACGGGCTTGCCGTCTGGCGCTGGTTCCCGGTGATCGGGCGCTATACCAGCGGCCACTCAAGTGCCACACCACGTTCAGTCGAAGAGGTGTCACGTGAATCAGGCGCCCGCTACATTATAGGCGGTTCAGTACGCCGCAACGGGCCGCTTTATCGCGTGACCGCAGAATTAAGCGATGCCGGAAGCGGTCAATTATTATGGTCGCAGAATTTCGATGGGCAGGCCAACGACATTTTTGAAATTCAGGACCGGATCAGCGACGAGATCGCCCGCCGTGTCGAACCCGAAATTCGCCGCGCCGAAAGCAAACGGCTTTATAGCAAAAAACCGTCCGAACTGAACATCTGGGAAACTTTACACAAAGCCCGTGTCATCAAGTTCAAAAACGGCCACGCCTACGGATCCGCCGATGATAATGTCATTGCCATGGCAATGTACCGCGACGCCCTTGAACGTGACCCCAATTCCAGCGATGCGGCCAGCGGAATTGCAACCTGCCATTGGCACAACACGATCAACAGTTGGTCAAATGACCCGGCCAAATCCGCCGAGGCGGCCATGCGCCGCGCAAATCAAGCCGTGGAAATGGATGCTGCCAACTACCGCGCGATAGCAACGGTTTCGATCATTCAGACATTTGGCCTGCACGAAATAGCCGCCGCCGAAGTCACGGCGCGCAAATCACTCGAGATGAACCCCTCCGACGTTCTGACCCGCCACTACCTGGTTTGCAGCCTTGAATTTGGCGGTAAATTTAGCGAGGCAGTCGATCAATGCAAAACTATGATGGCACTTGATCCGCGCGCGCCTTCTATGTCGGTTCTCCAAGGTGATCTTTCTACCTGCCTGCTATTGAGCGGTAACGCTCGCGAAGCAGTGGACTATTCCCGTAAATCAATGGAAGCAGATCCCAGCTATTCTCGTGGTCGCCAGCGCTTGATTGCTGCCCTTGTGGCGGCAGGCGACATGAAGGATGCCGAACACGAATACGCGATTCTTAAGAAAGACATGCCTGCATTCAATCTGGACTACGTGAAACGAACCTATCCGTTTGTGCACGATGAACATTTGCAAGCCTATTCAAATTATTTCGCTGCTGTTGGGGTCAACTAGAGCTCAAGCACAAAAGTGGCCCTTAGCCACATCAATTTAAATCTCAGAAAAGGATAATTACATGACTAACAATTGGATGATTAAGAGCCACACTTTTGGAAACTGTAACTGTGCCGCAAATTGCGGCTGCCAATTCAACCTGCCGTCTACAAACGGGTTTTGTCAATTTGTGGAAGCCGGCCATTTGGTTGAGGGACATTATGACGATGTTTCTCTGGCCGGATTAAATTGGGCGTTCATGATTATCTGGCCTGGAGAAATTGCAGAAGGCAACGGCCGCGAGCTGATCATCATTGATGAACGCGCTGACGACGCGCAACGCGAAGCTCTGCGCAAGATCATACTGGGTGAGGTTGGCGAACCGGGATCAAATCACTTCTCTGTTTTCAACAGCACCTGCTCAGAAGTTCTTGATCCTGTATTCGCGCCCATAAATCTTGAGGTTGACATTGAGGCGCGCACGGCTCGCTTGGATGTGCCAGGAATGATTGAGGCGTCTGGCACTCCGATCATTAACGCATTCAATGGCGACCCGTTTCATATTGCACTCAGCCGTCCATCCGGCAGCTTCGAATTCACATATGCGGAAATTGGCGCTGGAACCGCCTCAGTTTCCGGAGAACTCGCTATGGCTTTTGAAGGAACTTATGCGCAGTTCAATGTGCACCATTACAATCAAAACGGCCTGGTCGCGGCTTGATCAAGCCCGTGGAACCTCAAATCCTTAAACTAGGAACGCTGGCCCGGCGCGATTTTATCGCGCTGGTTTCGGCGCTGGCAATTCTGGTAACCGTTTGTTGGTGGTACCTTGTGATTATGGCGCGAGACATGGCCAGAATGGCGGGTATGAGTTCCGATATGTCGGCGACGGGCGTCAAACCCTGGACGGCTTCGGACGTCTGGATGATGTTTGCCATGTGGGCGATCATGATGATCGCCATGATGGTACCGACAGCGATGCGCGCCGTTTTGATTTTCACACAGATCAGTGCACGCCAAAAACTACGCGGCCGCCCATTTGTTTCTGGATACTGGTTTGCAAGCGGATATATCCTGGCCTGGACGGGGTTTTCCGCCGCGGCTACGTTCCTGCAATGGACGTTAGATCAGGCGGCGTATTTGACACCCGGAATGGTGATTTACAGCCCGCTGGTCGGAGCCGGAATTTTGCTGCTGGCTGGGGCATGGCAAATGACACCCATGAAAGACACATGTTTGAAGCACTGCCAATCTCCGTTACTTTATTTGGCGCAGAATTTTCGCTCTGGGAAGATTGGCGCTTTGCGGCTTGGGTTAAAACACGGGCTCTATTGTTTAGGGTGCTGTTGGGCATTGATGGGAATATTGTTTGTGGCCGGTGTCATGAACTTGGCATGGATTTTAGCAATAATACCAACGAGCGTGGCCTACAACCTATGCGCCCAATCTCGCATACCGATTGATCGAATGCGCGAAGGTTGGTTCATGAGCTTGTTCCAAGCCTCACAGCAATGGGTGACAATGTCGTCGTAGTCTTTGAATACACGGTTGGAGAGCCAGTTATCGCGCATGAATTGCCAAATATTTTCATGGGGGTTCAGTTCCGGGGATCGGGGCGGCAGCGGCAGGAGGGTGATGTTCTCGGGAACGTCGAGATTGGGCGTTGTATGCCACCCGGCCTGATCGACGAGAATTACAGCGTGGGCACCGGGGCCGACTTCACCACTGATGATGGCGAGATGGGCGTCCATTGCATGTGTGTCGCAGTACGGCATGACGAGTCCGGCACCCTTGCCTTTTGCTGGACAGATCGCGCCAAAAATATAGGCCCATTGGGTTCGCTGATCGTGCGGCGCACTGGGTCGGGTTCCACGTTTGGCCCACCGTCGCGTGATCTTGTTTTTTTGACCTATCCTGGCTTCGTCCTGCCACCAGAGCTCGATTTCTACGCCTGGGGCCAGACCGGCCCTGATCTTTTCCACCTCGGCGGGAAAGTTTTTTTAAACGCAACAATCGCGTCCCCGTCCTGCGCGTAGTGGCGCGGACGGGCGGAGAGCTTCCGGTAACCCATCTCGCGCAGAACCCGCCCCACCGTGCCCTCGGCGATTGAAACGCCAAACTCTTCGCAGAGCCAGCGCGCCAGATCGCAGCGCCGCCACCGCACCACGCCGTGGATCGCGGGGGTTGGGCCGCGCTCCACCATCTCCGCAAGCGCCCGGCGGTGTTCTGCTGTCAGCTTTGGTTTTGGCCCGACAGACCGGCGCGTGATCAACCCGTCTGCTCCGTCCACGTTGAACCGCATCACCCAGTCACGAATAATCTGTAGTGTCACGTCGCCGATCCGCGCCGCTGCGGTCCGCCGACCGCCGTCATAAATTGACGCCAGTGCCAGAAGGCGGCGCGTCTGATCGCTGTCACGGCTCGACCGCGCCAGTCTGCGAAGTCTGTCGCCGTCAAAGTCA
Source organism: Amylibacter sp. (assembly GCA_965261565.1). GTDB lineage: Bacteria > Pseudomonadota > Alphaproteobacteria > Rhodobacterales > Rhodobacteraceae > Amylibacter. Next base: position 3,012,822 of record OZ253460.1, on the reverse strand, counting down.
TCTCGAAGTGGTATCGCTGCACCCATAATATCCCCCATGTTTGTCGGGACATTGATTCACATATTCCGCGCCAAGGGAACCCTGAAAATGAGTCAGATACTATGTTCATTGGTATAACTGTGTTCATATTGGTAGAAAAGCTGTTGCCGATCAAATTGCAAACGTCCCGGATAACTGGAATGGGCATGTTGCTCGCCGCGGGCGTGTATATTGTGTGGTCGGTTTAATCGCATAGATTGGTGCGAGACTGGTCTTGTCCCGCTTTAGTACCGTTCCAAGTTCTTATTTTAGCGGCAATACGTTTGAAATCCAAGGGGCCTTTCTGGCCTCATGTTGAATGTCTGCTTTCAGAAAAGCTCGTGATTATCTCTCAGCCATCACGAACGGCAGCTCTCCGCCCTTAGTGTCAGATGTCCTGTTCACCACGAATGACATAGAAAGGCTGAAAGCAGGCCATGGATGAAATCAACCAGAGGTCGGCTATGTGGTGCGGATTCAACTGATCGAAGCAAACATAGCGGCCATAGCTAGTCTTTAGCAATCTGACCTGTGGCCCGCCGATCATTTGGATTTTATGAGAGTCTTTATATATCCCCGCGTTTCATCATCCCAAGAGCTGGGATCTTCGCCATGGGCAACGACAGCATGAAGCTCCATAAGTTTCCACAGTTCATCTTCTGTCGCGACGACAACCTTGCCCGGGCACGTTTCCATGCCCTCGCAATCTTTGCAGGCGTATGAATATACAGTGCTCATTTTGCTCTCCTTCTAGGTTTTGTGCCCAGCATGACCTAAAATTCCGGAAATGTCGGGAGGTCATCATCAAATTTGATCCAGGGCTGCTGGTGGGAAACGTAGATATGGGCTTTGGGTTCAGCAATCGATGGATCGTCCAATGTGGCCGCTGAGAACCACGCATCGGCACTAAAGTCCTGGCCTTCAACTTCGTTTTCGGCAGCATAGGTCATCGTTGTCCCGCAATCCCCGCAAAAGCCCCGTTTAATTCCTGGGGTTTTCTGGAAAACCTTAATCTTGCCTTTTGTGACTATGAAGTCCTTAACCGCAACCTTGCACCAAGTGGCAAATGCGCCGCCGAGCGCTATTTGGCATGACCGACAATGGCAATAACCAGACCACGTCGGTGGCCCGGAAATCTGATAGCGGATTGCGCCGCAATAACATCCACCTTCGAATTTTCCCATGGTTTGCACATCCTCTTTCAGTCGATAGTTAACAAATTCTATCAGATCATTAGAAACAATTTACTACCGAAAATTTTAATTACACTGTCACTATTGCCTTATTCACTGCTTCATGCGACTCATTAATTATACTGAAACTTTAGAAATTCTATTATATGGATTGGTTGAACCTCCCCCCTTTGAACGCCCTTCGTGCGTTTTCTGCGGTTGCTGAAACTGGTAGTTACACCTTGGCGGCAGATCGTCTCAACGTGACGCAAGCCGCTGTTAGCCAGCAAGTGAAGGCGCTAGAAAAGCGTCTAGGCGTCGCCTTGGTCACACGATTAGGGCGGAGTATTAAGCTGACAGGTACAGGGGCGCGACTTGCCCGTGAATTGGGCATTGGATTTGAAATCATAGGCCGAAGCGTCGAGCACCTATCTGAAGACGAGCAAACCGCCCCGTACAGGTAACGATGTCTCCAGCATTTGCGGTGGAATGGCTGATGCCAAGGATGGCGGAGTTTCAACGTGACAACCCAGATGTCACGCTCATGCTCAACCCGACGTCCGAAATTGTGGAGTTGAAGCCCGACGGAATTGACGTGGCGATCCGCTATCATGACAGGAGACGGCCCGTTTCTGATATCCAGCACGTGTTGATCTCGGACATGATTGTGATTGGCGCGCCTTCGCTCATCGGCAATCGAGACCTAAATGATCCAGCCTCTTTGGTCGACCTCCCTTGGCTTCAGGAACTGGGTACAAACGAAGTTGCGGAATGGTTCACGTTTCACGGTGTGGTCCCCGACCGACCGCTAACCGTAAATCACATGCCAGGAAACCTTATCATGGCAGCCGTTCGCCGGGGCGATGGTATTACTTATACTGCGCGCGCATTCTTCCAAGAGGATCTCGAAGCTGGAAAGGTCATCGCGCTATTTTCCGAACCTCTCTTCGGTGTCTACTACATCCATACGTCACAAGATTATTGTCGACCTGCTGCCAAAGCCTTTGTGAACTGGCTGAAGTCCAAAGCGGAAACTGTATCGGTTTAAGCTGCTTGTGGTCAACCTAAGCGGATTGGCACAAGCCAACGCTTCGCGGCCCAACTAACAAGACCGCTTTAAGCTCGAAGCAGAATTTTAAATCAGAAACGCAAATATAAATCTACCGTCTTTGGAAGGTCTGCTTTTGCTTGACCGCCTGTCGTTGGGCCAAGTACTGCAATGGTCTGTTTCCCGCCCAAACTTCCCTTTCAGTCATGCTCACCCATTTCGATGCTGTGTTTGCGGCATTGAGCCACGAAACAGGGTGGCAAATTGGGTCTCATTTTCCCCCACGGTCGCGTTCGAATGCGGATTCAAGATCGGCGATCAGATCAGCCGGGGCTTCAAGCCCCACGTTGAGCCGAACCAACCTGTTTCCGTGATCGTCGTTTGGCCTGTCAAGCGCGGGGTAAACGACGGCGAGGCTTGTCACGCCACCCCAGCTGAGTCCAATCTTGAAGATGTTCAGCGCGTCGACAAAATCTGTAACCTGCTGCGCTGTGAATTTGCGTCCGAAGCGGAAAGAGAACACGCTGGCTGAGCCGGTAAAATCCCGCTTCCATATCTCGTGACCAGGGCATGATGGCAATGCCGGATGAAAGACCGCTTCAACCTCGGGTCTGCCAGAAAGCCATTCAGCAATAGTCAGTGTTGACGCCTCAAGCCGGTCCAACCGAACGGCCAGAGTTTGCAGGCCGCGCAGCGCGAGGCTGCAATCATCCGGTGAAACAGCCAGCCCTAGCTGACGATAGATCGGCCCCAGTGTCGCATAGGCCCGATCATCGCGCGCGGAAACGGAACCCAGCAGTATGTCACTGTGACCACCAACGTATTTTGTCAACGCTTGAATGCTGACATCGACCCCGTGTTTGAATGCATCAAACATGACTCCTGCGGAATAGGTGTTATCCAGCGCGACGGGCACATCCCGTTTGTGGGATGCTGCCACAATCGCGGGAACATCCTGAATTTCCATGGTGACGGACCCGGGGCTTTCACACCAAATCAGGCTAGTGTTGTCGCGGATGAGGCTGGCGATACCAGCCCCGATCATCGGATCATAAGGTTCGACCGTTATCGAAAGCCCCTTCAATAGGCCATCTGCCATTTCCCGGTTAGGCCCATATGCAGAGTAGGGAACCAGCGCATGGCTTCCGGCCTGGCAATACGCCAGATAGACTAGTGCAATGGCTGCCTGCCCTCCGGGTACCATGAAAGTGTGTCGCGATTCTTCTAGGTTGGACAAGCGCGCGGCAAGCTCCAACGTGGTTGGGGTGCCATAAAGGCCGTAGGAGTAGCCGTTTTCAGATTGCTTCCAATCGTCTGTGACATCAGCTTGGCTGTCGAACACAACGGTGGAGCCCCGGAAGACCGGTGTTGCAAGGGACCTGTAACCCGGGCGGGCAAGCGGTGCTGGGTCAAGTAGTTTTGTACGCCAATTCATATCATCACTCACTATTTTAGGAACAGGCTGAAGCGTGTCCAATAGACATCATCGAATGCCCCTTAATCATCAATGCCAGACGCAATCTCGCTTCGCCAAAATCAGATGCGCAATGAGACGTAAGCGACAAATTCATACGGCCTCTTTGGCGACGTTTGTCCGTCGTCAAATAAAGTTAGACACGTGAGCGTTTGATTTAACGGAAGCTCTGGTTCGTTTTCTTGGCTTGATTATGCAGCTTGTTTTTGGTGTTGCAAGCAGCGTTTCTGGATTTTCAGATCTTTTGATCTTTTGATCTTTTCCTTACTCTAATGGTAACTTTGTCCGCACAGCCGCCATACGATGACTTGCCAAGCATGCACTTGATGCGAATGTCCGCTTTGTGGAAATCGACTTAAACATTAGCACCCACAACGAACGTCTCCTTCCCGCCCTTCGTGCTAAAAAACGGGTGACTGCGAACGGCAGGTTTGTCCGCACAGCGACTGCTCACGTTGCGTATAATGCTTATGTGGTGACCAATGGCAGCTTTGAGCCCAGAAGTGGATGCACATTAATATTTTCTACTTATAACTTACATAGCTTACATTTGTATCGATGTGATTTTCTCCACTTATACGGGTTGGTAAATGAACCAGCCCATAACCGCCGTCCGTTATCAGCCCAAACCTGCCATTCATAGGGTTTATCACAGTTGTCGTGTAGCTTCCCCAAAGTCGCCTTTCTAGCAAAGTGCTCTTACTTTGATTACTAACTGCAGCAATACAGGACATCGTCAGCTTTAGCTGAGCAGGCGAGAATATCAGCCTTGATTCCATCAGAAATTTCGGTGCGTGCGGCCTTAGACGTTATCAATGCGCTAAAGAGCGTGATTGGTTGACAAACCTATAGCGTCTAAATTTTTCAATAGACCTGAGCGCTTCAAACTGCGAGGCTAACTTGGCGGAAAGCTTCGCACACTGCCGCAGTCCTTTAAGTCGTGTGTGAATCTCATCCCGATGGTTGGCGGCTATTCTGGAATAAATCTTTGGCTTGCTATAGCTAATCGTAAAATCAAAGGGAGTCGAAGATGACAAAGAAGGGTCGCAGCAAAGTACCTAAGCAGGCAGAAGTGGTCATTGTTGGTGCCGGTTTCGCCGGCATGTACCTGCTTAAATTGATGCGTGATAACGGGTTTGACGCCGTAGCACTGGAACAAGGTGGCGGCGTTGGGGGGACTTGGTATTGGAATCGCTACCCGGGTGCTCGATGCGATATAGAATCGATGCAATACAGCCATAAGTACCTCCCCGAACTTGAACAAGAATGGAATTGGTCGGAACGATATGCCCCCCAACCCGAGATCCTTGCCTATGCCAACGAGATTGCGGATCGGTTGAAAATCCGTCGTAACATCTGTTTTGGACGGCAGGTAAACGGTGCACGCTATGATGAGGCCGCCCAAGAGTGGGTGTTGAACTGCGATACGGGTGAAACTGTGCGCACGCGTTTCTACATTATGGCAACGGGGTGCCTTTCAGTACCTAATCAGGTGGACTTCCCAGGCATGGCCAGTTTCCAAGGCCCGACCTACCAAACGGGTCAATGGCCACACGAACCCGTGGGCTTCACTGGTCAGCGTGTGGCGGTGATCGGCACAGGGTCATCTGCAATCCAATCGATCCCACAAATCGCGAAGCAAGCAGCGGAGTTGATTATCTTTCAGCGCACACCCAACTACGCGGTACCCGCAAAAAACCGAAAGCTCAATGATGTTGAACGTGCCGAAGTCAAAGCCCAATACGCCAACCTTCGCATAGAACAAGCCGAAAGCTTTGCCAACATTGCAGGCCGAGCGCCAATGGGCAAAGCAGCCGACACTACTTATGAAGATCAATGGGACGAATACCAACGTCGCTGGGACGAAGGTGGCATTCTCTTCAACGGCGCTTTCAGGGACGCGATGTTCGACAAAAAGGCCAACGAGATCGCCGCCAAGTTTGTGCGCACAAAGATACACGAAACAGTCAAAGATCCCACAACTGCAAATCTCCTGTGCCCAACCAATACCCTTGGGGCTAAACGGCTTTGCGTTGATATTGACTACTTCGAAACCTACAACCTGCCACACGTACACCTAGTCGATATCTCGGATAATCCTCTGTCAATCGCACCTGAAGGCATAAAAACAGGCAGTAAAACCTATGAGGTCGACACCATCGTCTATGCAACTGGTTTCGATGCCATGACAGGGGCACTGTTGCGTGCCAACATCTGCGGGCGTGAAGGTCGGCGGCTACGTGACCACTGGGCAGAAGGGCCGCGAACCTATTTAGGCCTTGCTATCAGCGGGTTTCCAAACCTCTTCACGGTGACAGGCCCCGCCAGCCCGTCAGTCTTTACCAACATGATCCCGACGATTGAACAGCACTGCGAGTGGATCACCGATTGCATCTGTACACTGAGAGAGCGAGGCAAGGTTGAGATCGAAGCTGAATTGGATGCCGAAAATTCATGGATGGAGCACAACCGCAAAGTGGGTGAAGCACATCTTCGCTCATCATCCGCAAGTTGGTACACGGGCGAGAACATCAAAGGTAAACCCGTTGGCTTCATGCCCTATATTGGTGGATTTCCGAAGTACCGAGAGAAATGCGAGGAAGTCGTAGACAATGGTTACAAGGGCTTCCGCACCGCCTGATCTGCCGCGCGCGAACTTACTGCGAATGTCCGCTTTATGAAAATTGGTTTAAATATTAGCATCCGCAGCGAAGGTCCGCTACCCGCCCATAGTGTCAAAAAGTGAATAAATATTAATGGCAGCTTTGTCCGCACAGTTGACGTTCGTTTCCATGATGACGAATGATCACTTTTCCCATTAATGTGATTTAGGATGGGCTTCCAATAGAAGGTTGCAATTAAAGCAACAGGGAGTTGATCAAATTACTTCCAAATCATTCGTGGGTCCTTCCTAACCGTATCCGGCTTGGGGGTAATTCGCACCCCATATCGGGTGGATTTTTATGTTTCTGAAACAGTTGAGTTTGAGGTTGTTGTTGTGGTTTCAGAGATCTGCCTGAAAAAACTGCGCGATGAAGCATCTCGTTGTCCGGAACAGAGAAGGCGGATTTCTCAAAGATCAAGGAAACGAACACTGCAAACAGGTGTTGATAATCAGATTTTGCGCGAGTAACTTTTAAAGGGTGCTGTTGGTTGATTGTTAACATATTTGTGCATTAGTACAGCGAGCTATCTATTAAGTGATCCATCAGACTTGGAAGGTGTATATTGCTGCGCTACATCTGCCTCAACAAGCATTCAGTTTGCTTCAGCGCAAAGAGATGGTTTTTTGTTCTTCCGTACACAATGGCTTTATAATTTCTAGGTTCAGCTCATCTGCCAAAGCATCGGTGTTATAGTTTGATAGGTAGTCGTAAACAAACTGCCATCCGGGTATTTATCTATATTTATTGTCGAGCTTTGAAGTTACTGCAAGCCAACGGTGATCTCGTCCTTCAAAACCAAATTTCTCCACTAAAACGAGAATGGCAAGTATTGGCATTCCGTACTCAGGTGAATAAAATTGAGCCCCTCCTAATCTATAGCCGACAGAACACCCATCGTTGTTCTTAGCAACTTCATTTACGAGTAAGCGTTTGGATATAATATCACCTTGATAACTATGAAGTGTTAGATCAAATCTTTTCATGCTTTCCACCAGACCAACACAGAATTGGTTAATCGGAATTGGTGTCTCAATTAGCTCAATTTCTAAGAACTTTTCGGTCTGATAAAATGTAGCGGACGTATGAAACTTTATATAGTTTGGATTGAAAATCTCCTCAGTGATAGGATTGAAGAATAAGGTCAACCCTTCGTGTTGTTGAAGTTCATTATCTGATATGCCAACTTGTGCTTCAGATTTTTTTTGCCCAGCCAGTCGCACCTCGATGATAGTTTTACTTGGATCTCTTAAAAGTTCGAGTTTAGGATAATTATCTAGATATTGGCCAGTTTCAGTATTAATATAATGCCTAATTGAAAATTTGAATCCTGAACCATCTTGTGTTCCATATTCTTCGAACGCAAATATCTCCCCATTTTTCGTAAAACCCAAAATATTCAGGATAGATGCATCCCCCGCGAAAACGCGCGAGGAAATTAGTATCGAAGCTATCAGAATTTGGTAAAATCGTAACATGTGTTTATCAAACCTGATGTAAGTTTAGGTGACGAGAGATTCGTGCACCCATGCGTCTGCATCAATTTTTAACCAGCCTGCATTTCTGTCCTGAATAAAGACTGCATCTCCAGAATCGTATATTGACATCACATCGAATTCTAATCCAGGGCCATTTCTACAATTGGTTTCATCAGTATTGACAGTACCTTGAGTGACTTCATATGTGTAGCGACCATAAACCCAATTTTCTTTTGAGTTTGACACCTTAAACCAATTTGATTCTATGACAAAAACCCGAAGGATTGCACCCATTTCGGCTGGGCCTTGTTCTTGTACAAGTGAGAAACTAGAATTTGGACCAGTTCTGATGTTTAAAAAATCAGCAGTCACAACAACATATTTATCTACACTTGGCATCTGGGTAGGGACCGCGCCAGAAATAGCAGCTTCTACTTTTGGAAGGAAATTTACATTAAAATCGGCTACGCTGTTCCCTCCGAAAAAATTGGTCCCTGGGCAACTTTTTGTACTGCCACTCCCATTAGTTCTTTTGCCTGTGCTTAAGTCAAACCAATGATGATAAACGATACCTTTATCGTCTGCGTTAATGGAACTAAAGCGTTTCACAAGGGCCGCCGTCGTGCGAATAATTGCTTGGCTTTGCTCAGAGTTCATAGAATCTTTTCCAAGATCAAAATCTCCAATAGATTCTATGCAAATTGACCTGGAGTTTGCACCATAAATGCAAGCCGGTGATTTATTTAAAGGTCTCCCCGTCAATATTCTACCATCCGGAAAAATTGAAAAGTGCTGCCCAATGTCATTCCAACCATTATTTGAAACATGATGGTGTTTCATATTTCTTTGTAACTCAAAATGATTGCTACCATTGAAGCTGGAATAATTGGGGCGCCAAGTGTGGTGCTCTTGAACCCTACTTACTGTTCTCGCAACAGAAATGTTCGCAATCCAATTCTCAAATTGGCTGATTGTAAAACTCGTAAATCCAAATTTTTTGGCCATTTTTAAATCCTATATATTTATCTGTTAAGAATTTGTACTAACTTCAACAGGAACGCGTATAACTTTCAGTAAGTAGGTGACCAAAACAATGGCATGACTTAACCAAACCGATCAAAGTAGAGAGGCAAAACGTGCCAGTATCGATGCAATTTCAGCTGCAGCATTTAATATTCTAGCAATTGAATTTAGCCTTCCAACAAGGCGTCTCGTTTCGGTTACTGCGATAGCTAGACCATTTTCAGCTGTGCTGGGATTTGTATTAGACCCTAAAAAGTCTATTTCCAAATCTATGATGTGATAAAGTTGTGCTTTCAGTTCAAGGCGTTTTAGAAGCAGATTATCCCGAAGTGCTGTATCTCCAGACGCCGTTGCAGCTTTTAGTTCTCTTTCGTTCAAGGTGCGAGCTTTTCGCACCCAAAAATATAAAGAATCAAATTTCTTACCGGATGGTCCTGATATCTCTGGCATATCTATATCTCCAAGCTACTTGAAAGTGATTTGAGGGACTCTACAAACTGAATTATCTCATCGATTGATGGCTTTGTTTTCAATCGGCCAGCGAGTGCCGTATGGGATTGTGCTACTAAATCCAACTTTGTATAAATTGATTTCTTTGCGTACCCGATGAACGATGCATATTTAATTTCTAAGTCGCGAAACGCCGTTTCCTTTTCAGTAACAGAACCATTTAATGTAGCTAATGAGGCTGAATCATCGGCATCTGACAATTCTCGTTGTAGACGAAAATAGGTTGGGTCGACATCCAACTTAATTAGCAATGCTTTAGTTTCGGAAATAATGTCCAGTACATTTTGTTGTGATTTCAGGACTGTCTTCTTCATCGCGCGCGCGCGGAAATTCTTCACGCTAAACCGAATGGCGGCCTCAGCTTGCGCCTTTTTTTCGCCTAGCTCTTTCACAAATTGGTTGAGGTCGGTCGAATTAACAGATTTATTTAATTTATCCGCCGAGCTTTCAAAAGCCGCTAAAGCGATGACAATTCCTTCTTCGGTCTGGGCAGAGGCAAGTAAATTCAACGCAGAAATATAGTCTTTTAATCCATTTATCTTTCTATTTACTGCTTCCGCTTTTCCAACAGGAAATGCGGAGTCGTTCAACCTTACCTTCGTAATTTTACAGTCTGACAGTTTAACTTCTGACCGAGGCGATCGTAATAAATCACAAGCCTCTGAAGTTGTCCAAGTATCATTATTTACGGCTGCAAGTCGTGGTAAGTTTGCTTGCTCTATTTCCAAATCACCTTTTATTTCCTTGGAGACTACTGAACTAACATTAGTCATTGAGGTATCAAAGTTCTTTAGTTCGCTGCTTACATCTATTGCGCTGCAAGCAGTAAAGCCAAAAAAAATAGTTACTAAAATTCTCATTGGTTATTCCCTAAAACTGAAAATATTCTTGCAACAATGCCTAATCATTAACATAATTCGTGGAAATATTCAAAGACACAAAGATTTGATCACTCCGAGAATTGCTCAAACTTAAGTTGAATTTGCATAAAAACCCGGTGTTTTACGAGGTAGGGTATGGTGCTGTTGGGACACCAAATTTACTATGCGGCTTGAACATAAACTGTAGCATTGCCTGACAATGAGGTGGTGTCCAACTTCGCCCATTCGTAGTTAAACATCTCTTTTGCTAAGCCCAGGTTTTCCATTGTATCGTAGAGGATGCGTATGTTTTCAGTGGGAACCAACCTCACTAATTGCTGTATTTCATACTTCACGCCGGTTCTTTCACCAGTAAAATCTCGAAGGTCTAAAATGACCTGAGAAGCACGTGCCATAAGTATTTTGACTGTGGGGCGCCAGCTGTTGTCATGGCAGTAATAGTCTTGCATTTGATAGAGACCGTCATGAGCGGGTGTTTGGGCTTCATTTATGGCTGCACCAAGTTCTTCAGGTGATTTTATGAATAATGTGTCCGTAGACCAGCTGAGAAATGCAGAAAGTTCTGCGGGATCGAATGTTTCAGTCGCAAGATCTGCAGCCCCGATTAGCATAACTGGGCCTTTTTGTCGCCAATCTGTTAGTAGCCCCGCTGAAAGCTGTTCCTGCGATTTTTGGTGGCCAAATACGCGAAGCAATAAAAGAAGTGGAGGGGCGTCCTTAGGTTGTTTTGAAGGGAGAATAAGAAATGCAAGTCGATACACCACAAATGGTATCACCATTAATAAAGAACCAATGCTATGTGAGCCCGACAGCTGGATGATTTGCCAGAGAGTTAACATTAACCACAGGGCGTCCGCTTGCAGCATCAAATCGCTTGCATGATTGGTGATGTAGCCAAAAAACCGAGATACAATTAATGCAAACAATCCGCCAAAGGTTAACACCAGGAAAATGCTGATTGGGAGCGCCAACGTACCTAGTGATAAAACCAACGCTAAGGCTATATCTAGCGAAAACAAAAGTGGAAGTATTATAGCAATTGCAATTAGATAAATGACGATAGCTGTTGTGCGAAAAAACCTGTTCGCAAGGACTAAAGCCGATATAATCGCGGGGCCGACAAGCCACAATATCAAACCAAAGCTTTCAGGTTCTGCAAGCCAAAGCATCACAGTCCAAATCAATGTTACCAAAAACATAATGTGTCTATTTGATCCGGCCACATAGAGTGAAAATGGTATGACTGGCCAAGATAAGACCATTCCAACAATTAATACACGCCACCAGTTAAAATCAATTTCTTCAAGCGTAAAATATACCACTAATGCAGAGAATCCGTGAGCAAAGCCGGCAAAAAGATAGCGCATAGATAACGCCCATCGAAAGAGGTTTTTGGACTTGGGGATTTCTACAAACTCTAAGTTTCGGGATTGGTGCGTAATTCGGTCTGGTTCCGGAAATTCACCTTCCAAAATGTCAGAGTGGCGCAACATCGCACGTTGTATTGCCTTGCGATAAAGGCTGCGCACGACGATGTTCAGCGCAAAGGCTATTGGTATAGCAGCAAGAAATACAAAGAATATCGCGCCGTTAAGCGGAGCATTTAACATATCAACCGGTCCTAGATATGAATGGGTCACATCTGTTCAGCTCAAGAACGCACCGAAATGTTCTTTCACATCAACTTGGTTAGCTGAAGCATTACCAATTTCTTTAAAAACTGGCATTTGTTCAACTTTGTCCATTGTTAGTTTCTTGCCTGAATAATTTACTCCGTGATCTAATAAGCCCTGTGGGGAAACGTCGGCATCGTAACGGGTATATGTAAATGCACGTCTTGCGGCCTGTTTGGGATTCTCAACTGACATAGTGCCAAGTTCTCGATCTATTTCTGCTCCATAAGTGCAGAGACCTATTGAACGACAAGCCACATCGTTTTCAACACTTATGCCTCCCATAAGGACTTCCGGTGTAGAAATGGCAAGCTTTCCCAGCCATGTGCCTCGCTTACTTGGATTTGCAACCGGGTTATCAGTAGAACCTGTTCCAATCGACAGTATCATCATATTATCAACGCCATCATTCCAATTCATATTGTATTGCGGAGTAGTTGCAATCTGATACATTTTTAAAGCCGGGTTATTATGAGGAGTTAATCCTCCATCGACAAAGGAGAATTCCTTGTCGCCTAGCATCACAAATTCGGGTTTGAAATACGAAGGTGCGGCCGTACTTGCGCGGATCAATTGCCAAAGCGGCACGTTAAGATTGTTATTGCTGCGGTTTACACCATTGTATTTAGCTTTTGGATTGGTGCAAAGAGGCCAGCAACTATCTGTACTGGCATTACGCATTACAATTAACAGATGTTTATCTACGGGCAGGTCATGGGATTTTTGTAGTTCAAGAATGGACTTGCCCGTAAATTCTATCTTCAATAATTTCCTCAGGTTCAGCTCATTGTACCGATAAGCGCCGCCGGCAAGAATAATCTTTAGAAGTGACGCCTTCTCGAACATTGCAGCACCGTCATTGTCGTAGAAGTTTTGTATTTCTTTGACTGACCGACCCATCATTAGTCCAGCTGCAATAATTGCTCCAGTTGATGTCCCGCCGATAAAGTCGAAAAAATCGCGCAATCGAAATTCAGGATCGCCACCGTAATGTGCGCGCAGTTGTGCTTCAACCTCCGCTAAAATGCCAAGACTAATAATGCCCATCAGTCCGCCGCCATCTAATGCCAAAAGTCTTTTATGATCGGTTTTTTTCATTGAACCCTGCTCACAATAAGTTGAATCGTAATTGTACCACAAACAATAGTCCACTAATCTTCGGAAAGATTATTGCACGCATTCCACACTACGTGTGTGGGATTTTATTGCGAATGTTGGTTTCCATTATAGTCAAATTCTAATCCAAAACATGTGACGATTTCTACACTTTCCTTAAACTCAACGGATTAATTATATCGATCTCAAATCCTATATTTTTTGCCCTGAGAACCATATCCTCGGTACCACCGGGTTTTTTGCTACGCTGTACGTTCCACAGGGCAATTAGTTGGCAAGGAGGTCCAAGTTGCAACGCCAACTCTAGCATGAACTTGTTGCATGCTACGTAAGGGTTGGACGGGGCAGATGGGGGAAGGATGTGTTGGTGGGCCTTCGGGGTGGCTTGCCAGATAGCATAAAAACGCTGTATCCAATTTCCAGCCGCTTCCGATGCAACGGATCTCTCTACAAAATCTGCCGGTGCAAAGGGTAATACGATATCAAAAGGAATACATTTTTTTTGGCAGGCTTCCAAAAATAAAATGTCGCCACCATTGGCAGCTGAGCACACTGCGTGATCGGCGCTAAGGCGAGCTTCAATTACCTTTCCTGCGTCGATGGCTTGAGATGCGGGAAACCGCACCTGTTGTCGATCTGATGCGTCAATCCTGTGACCTGTGAACAAAGTAACTCTCATCGCTGAATATTCACCGGAATTGATAGACAAAAAGTTTCGCAGCGTTCTATGGTTTGAAATTCGTACAAAACCAATTCATCAACCAAACCCCCGACAGTCAAATCGCGTTTTCGGTAGATTATGGATGATTGGTATGCAATTTGAAGGATGTTGCCCATAATTTAAAATTAGTCCAAGGATGTTGAATGTTAGCATATTTTCACTGAGAAATAAATTGACATGGAAATTATTTCTGAAATTTAGAGGCCGAAATTTATTAGATGATGCTAAATACATTTGACTTCTATTTAAAGGAATTGGCTCATACGGCTGAAATGGATAGAGATTATATAAAGGGTTTAGAAAACTAGCAACTGTATTTAATTTGAGCACCAGAGTTGGTTTTTAGCCACCAGAGCATTGGCGATCACCAGTAGTTTTCGGGCAACCGCGATCAAGATGACTTTGTGGGGTTTCCCTTTTTCCTTTAACCGTTTGGCAAATACTTTGAGATGCTGATTGTGTGTCGATGCTACCAATGCTGCCTGATAAAGAAGGCAACGCACATTGTATCTGCCGCCTTTGATTGATCTTTTTCCGTCGGAACGGCCACTGTCATTATTTATCGGTGCGACGCCAGCCAACGCTGCGATTTGTTTATCGCTAATAGTGCCCAGTTCGGGCATTTCACCAATTAGAACGGCGCATAGCACAGGACCTATTCCTGGAATTGAGCGCAGTATTTTAGCATGCTGTTTCATCTGTGGGTCAGCTTTGATTTGTGTCTGCACCGCATCGTCCAGTACCTTGATCTGGTGCGACAGAAGGTCGAGAAGTTCTATGTCCAAACCCACCAATTCAGCATCGTGGTGCTGTTGAATTTGACACTTCAGTCGTTTGCGCAATTCCACCAACTGGCGACGCTTTGTGCTCAAGGCATTGAGATGGCGTAGTTTCTCCGCAGGTAATCTTCGCCCACAGTGAGGACGGAACGCCATGAATTCTGCAATCAGGCGTGCATCAATCGGATCCGTCTTTGCTAACGCCCCCGTTGCGCGGGCAAATGCACGCACGTGCGCCGCAGAAACTTGCCTGACATCGTAACCCGCAGTATCCAGTACTTCCCATACGGCCCATTCATAGCCACCCGTTGGTTCCAATGCGATTATCTGGCCTTGTGGCTCACCCAGCTTACTCTGCAGACTGACATGGCCAGAGGGTGTATTGGGAACCAAAAAGCAAGAACCAGTTTTGCTAATAAATACGTAAATTTCAAACTTGCCAACATCCAAGCCGACAAAACCTTCATTATGTGTCATAATCTAAATCTCTTTCTTATGCTCCGGGGTCATGTGCCCCAATCAACTGTTCGAGTTTGAAGAAAGAGAAGGGTCGCCAACCTAGGCTACGTGGTCCAACCACAAGGGGCTAACGGCGAACACCTTCCCGATCCGACATCTTGCAAAACGTCGGATCGGGCGCAGGATAACAAAGCTTAGATACATAAGGGGCTATTCAGAACGCTCTTTGCGGAACCCCCTTTTAGGTTATGTGGAAAAGATTTCGAGTGTGCTAGCTTCAATATCGCTTTGGCAATTTACTGTGCAGAATGCAATCTTTTGGAGAATTCTGTAGATTGTGCTATACTGTGATTAAACTATTATTAATTTGTCTAAAATTATAAAAAGTGTTGTTGTGATGCCGACTACTCAACTTTTCATAAGCTATGCACATACAGACAATCAGAAAATCCATGGTGCGTCTTTCGGGTGGGTAGATCGTTTCTTTGAGGGGCTCGAAATGGAGCTTCAGGAACTTGCTCTCGACTTCAAATTCTGGCGCGACAAACGGGATTTGGAAAAAGACGGATTTTTTGACGAAAAAATACTCGCTGCAATTGATGAATCTCAAGTCCTGGTTACCATCCTTTCGCCTGTCTATTCGAAACGACCCTATTGCATAAAAGAACTCAATCGTTTCATTGGTGAAACATCTGAACAACAAAGCAACAACCTCGAACGTGTCATTAAGGTTGTAAAGCAACCAATTGATGATGAAAGCACTGTGAAACACTTGCCAGAATTTTTTTCGAGAATGATTGGATTCAATTTTTTTAAAATTGATCGTCAGGATGAAAGGGTCAAACGTTTCATCACTCGCGATGGTAAGATTGTCAAAAAAGAAGAATTTTGGGATGCGATATCTGATTTGGCATGTGCCATTAGTAAACATATCGCGAACGCACCAACGGAAGCGGGTGTCCAAGCCGCTAAAACCACTGTCTATCTTGCAGAAACCAGCAGCGATCTTGACGCCGTTTATCGTACCGTCCGAGCGGATCTCGTGGCCGGAGGAGTATCTGTTCTTCCAGATCAACATATTCCGCGGTCTGAAGAAAAAGCTATTGAACGGATTGATGGTGATCTTGCGCAGGCAGATTTCGCGATTCACCTTCTCGGGGATAATTCCGGATTTATTCCGGAAGGCAAATCCGTGTACACCGGTTCGATTCCGGTACTCGCCTCCAATAAAATCAATGACTTACGATTTTGTTTTTTCATAGGGTATCACCTTAGGTATCAGTTTCACGTTCTGTGCTTGTTCTGTTCGTAGGTCATTTGCGCTTTGCTGCGGCCTGACGCGCCCGCATGATTTGCCGTGCCTCGCCTGCATATTTGATGATCATAGCTTTGGAAGTGTGGCCGCTGAAGCTGGCAATCTCGTCGTCGGTGCAGCCAGCCCAAGCCAATTTCATCACACCACGATAGCGTAACGCGTGTTGGTCAAAGGCCATCAACCCCAGACGCTTACGCTCCCGTACCATCACCCGCGCCATGGCATGGTAGTCCATGGCAGAGCCGTCTGCTCGTGTCAGAATGTGCCGCGAAGGGTGCGGCGCGAAGCCCAGATCAGCCTTTGTTTGATCTAACGCCTTCTTTAGCGCCTCGGTACACGGCAGAAGCAAAGGCTTGCCGGTCTTGTTCTGTCGAAGTTTGAGGGTTTCACCATCATAGTCGCCCCACTGAAAATCCACCCAATCGCCGGGGCGTTGCACACTACCAACACCAATCTCAAAAATCAGCAGAGGCAGCGGCTCCCCTTCCTCCCGCATCTTCTCCACGGCCCAGTCAGCCCAAGGTATATGCGGCTTTTTGCGCGCCTTCGGAACCTTGAGCGGCTCAATATCTATAGCTGGATTATCCCTGCGCCACCTCTTACGGATTGCCAGCTTAGACAACATGCTAATCGCGGTCGGAATATAGTTTGCGAACCGAACCCGGTGCCCGTTCTGTTCCATCGCATCATAAATATCGGCTTGTGTCAGACGTGCCACGTCAACTTTGCCAACCTTCTCAGCCAGATAATCGAAAACAGGCTCCAGATCCTTGCGATACCGGGGCGAGAAATTCGCCCACTTGTCCGTTTCTCGCATCGCAGCGATCAGTGCCCCCCAAGAAGTTTTAGCCGCCGCCTTTTTCCCGCTTACAATCTCCCAATATTGACGGTCAAAATCCGAAGTGCCTTCTTCCGCCGTTATGCGACCAAGGTAAATCATCTTCCCATTGACGCATTTTCTGACGTACCAGCGCCCTGATGGATGGCACCAAAGATATTTTTTTTGCTTCTTCACCAATTTATTTGTCCCCATCCATCTGTTCCGCCACCATTGGCGATTTTTTTGAGCGTTTCGGTATCCCATCGCAGAACACCCGGGGCTATTTCAAAACCCGGAGGTAAATGGCCCTCCGCCACCAGTCTATTGAATTTCCGTGTATCCAAATCGAAGAGGCGAGCTGCTGTTGTTTCACTGGCCATAATTAGCGTTTGAGGTCTCATTCTCTTGCCCCTTTCAGTTGCGCCTTAACCGTAAATTCAGAGACGTATTTCTCCCATGCACCATGCGGTATTTTCGGGTTACGTTTGCCAGGTGCCGTAAAGATATGTTCCAACATGTCTTCACGGATCAAATACCTGATATTTGTGACAGGCAGGCCGACGCGATCTGCCAGTTCTGCAGGGGTTTCGAGAGTTTTCGACATAGATTTCCTCATTCGTGGCTCACACACAAATCAAACCGAAAATTTCACAAGCGAAAATTTCACTTTTGCACTCAGAGCGAAACAAAAGTACGCTAAAGAGATCAAAAGTAAGCGTATCACCATGATTCGCACTTGCACTTCACATAATTAACCACAATCGTGGTTATTGCAACCATTAACGGAGTTGACATGACTGTATCAGGCTTAAATACTCGGTTATCGGCGGTAAGAAGGCATGAAAGTTTATCCCAAGAAGAGATGGCGCAACGACTGGAAATCAGCCGGAGCGCTTATCAGTACTACGAGCGTGGACAACGTGATGTTACTGGCACATTACTCTTGAAAATTTTTCAAGAATTTGACGTCGACCCGCTCTGGATGCTCGAAGGAGATCTCGAACACGAAGGCTCTCGCCGACATAAGGAAATCACACAGGCTTATCGTAAGATTGGGCTAGCCGTTGAAGAACGCATCCGGGAACGTGATTTAAATGTTACCCCTGATAAAAAATGGGATGCTATTGATTTTCTGTTTTCCGAGTTCCTTAATGCGGATACGTCTGCGGGCCATAAGAGCGAACTGGATACTGGGCGCATTGATGGCGTCTTAAGGTTAGTTGCATAATGACCGAGAGTATTCCGTTCGTAGGCAATCCGACCCTTAAACCGCGAAAAGTTTCAGCGACCTCGAATGTTGATAATTTTCTTGAAGGCATAGGTCTTACAGAACATACAGATCCAAAAGAGGGGTCACGGCCCGCTTTGGGAACGATTAATGCAGCCCGATGTTGTGTATGTGATCAGCTAGAGTATTTATCCCGAGAGTATTGCCGCTGCGGTCACTATCTTCGAGGCCAAATTGAAGATGAGTATCTAAACTGGGAGAACAACCTAGCCGACCAGCACAGAAAATCGGCCGTTATTGCGGAACGGAAACTGAAGCCTTTCAGGATATCGAGCGCGATTTTGTTGCTAACCGCACTTAGTCCAACTGCATATTCCGTATTCAAGCATGGCTCTGCTTCATTTTGGAGTTTCTCTTGGTTGTTGCTAGGTTTGGCGATTGTAGGAATATTTTCTCTATTTGAAAAATCCATCACCTCAGAGCGAGACAACGCCGCAGAAATGCTCAACATGGCAAGCTTTGATCTGTTTTTACACGACCGCATTACTTTCAATCAAGATTGATTTCACATGACCGATATCCAAAACATTGATAACTTTATTGACCGCTGGAAAGACACCGGCGGAAGTGAACATGCAAACTATCAGCTGTTCATTAGACCCGATTCACAATAGGGTCGAATATTTTTAGACACAAGTATCCCCACCCGTTTTGTCAAACTGTTTTCAAATTCATATTTGCGAGTGCTCCGACATTCTTGGCAATCATGTTTTGTTGTTGGTTGTTGCGGTGAATATCCGAAAATATATTGAACTTTTTCATGCGGCCAATACCGTGCTCTACGCCAATGCGTAGTTTTGAATGCCATGTATTGTATTCTTGTTCTTCTTTCGTAAGTGGTTTTTTCTTTGATGTTTTCAGGGGGATTTCCAGTGATGTCCCCAGATATCCTAAATCCCCAAGGGTAAGTATATCAGGGGGCCTATCCACGCGGGTCTCATCATAAATACGCTTGTCATGTTTGCGCCCGTCATGGGCGCATCCAACAGCCAGTATACACTTCTTGTCATCTGTGATGATCTGGTGGGACGCCGTGTGCTTCTTTTTCTTGCCAGAATATTTTGCTTTTCGAGCCGAGGGCTTCCCGGGCCGTTGAACTGGACGCTCAGTACCATCAATCATCAGGTAAAGCAGATCAGCCTTTTCCACTTCCGACAACTTTACTTTACGTTCAGGCATCCGAAAATGGCCTGCCATCAACTCTGTCATGGCTTGAATGCGGCGGCAAACTGTCGGAGAGGATACATTGAATACAAGCCCCATAAAAGCATGGCTGGTATAGGTTCGGTAATACATCAGGCAGAGCAGAAGCTGTTCTGCGAACTCCAGGCGATAGTTCATCCCACCCCCAATCGCACGTTGCCTGTCTTTGCGGGACAGGCGTTTCTCCTCACTTTTCAACCAGATCGGATGAAGTGTCGCAACCAGGGCGTTGAAATCTGTAAGGCGGATGCCCGATAGTCGAAAAAACAATGCAGGTTGTGCACTTAAAATCTTCAAAGCTTTCATAAAATGATACCTCCAGGCACTTCCTCGCATAAAAATAACCTATTGTGAAGCAGGTCTATTATTGAACTAACCGAACTTTTAGAGGTGGAGCGTCCCAACCCCGCCTCAGATGATGACAGTAATGACCATTACCGGTTCGAGCGCCCTGTTACATTCACCCATACCCATAAGCGATCTACAGGCTTCATCGACGCGTATCGCAGTGGCCATTTCGTTCTAGAAACCAAGCAAGGTGTGAACCAGAAAAAGAACTGTGCTGCAGATCTTGCTCAGGGCACCACAGAACGAAAGCAAAAACGCACTGGCCATGGTGTACGCGGCACGGCAGCATGGGATGACACCATGCTGAAAGCACGAAATCAGGCCGACAACTACGCTCGCGCTGTGTCCAAAGAGGATGGTTGGCCTCCTTTCTTAATGATCGTGGATGTCGGTCATGTGTTTGAGCTTTACTCCGACTTTTCCGGACAAGGGCAAGGTTACAACCAATTCCCCGATGGCAGCCGTTACCGCATCCACCTTGAAGATCTGCGAAACGAAAAAACCCTAGATCTTCTACGCACGATTTGGACTGATCCATACAGCCTTGACCCGTCGTTGAAAGCCGCAGAGGTCACCCGCGAGATTGCAGAACATCTTGCTGACCTTGGCAAAAGTTTCGAAGGGCAAGGCCATGATAGTGAAGCCGTGGCGCGCTTCCTTATGCGGTGCCTGTTTTCGATGTTTGCCGAAGATGTTGAACTCATTCCTTTACACAGCTTCACCAAGAAACTGGAAGAGCTGAAGGGGCATCCAGAGCACGCCGCACCAACCCTCAAGAGTCTATGGGAAACCATGAACACTGGTGGTTTCTCTCCGGTGTTGATGCAGGATCTGAAACGTTTCAACGGTGGCCTGTTCAAAGATGCAAAAGCACTCCCGCTGAATGATCTGCAACTTGATCTCTTGATCGAAGCAGGCAATGCAGACTGGAAACAAGTTGAACCAGCGATTTTTGGCACATTGCTGGAACGCGCTCTCGATAAACGGCAACGGCACAAACTGGGCGCGCACTACACGCCCCGCGCTTATGTGGAACGGCTGGTAACCCCAACGATTCTAGAGCCACTACGAGATGATTGGCGCGATATTCAAACTGCGGTTCAACGCCTAACCGAAGATGGCAAACGCGATGGCGCAGTTAAGCTTGTACGTGATTTTCACGCGCAACTTTGTGAAACAAAAGTACTCGACCCAGCCTGTGGATCTGGAAACTTCCTCTATGTCGCATTGGAAATGATGAAACGACTAGAGGGTGAAGTCACATCGCTTATGGTCGAACTTGGCGATACCAAGCCCCTAATCACCGTTGATCCACATCAGTTTCTGGGGATTGAGCTGAACACATGGGCCGCGAATGTAGCCGAACTAGTGCTCTGGATTGGATATTTGCAATGGCATTTCCGCACCCACGGCACGGCGGCCCCGTCCGAACCGGTTCTGCGCGATTTCAAAAACATCGCCAACGCTGATGCAGTGTTGGAGTGGGAGGATCGGACCCCACGCATTGATGAGGACGACCAACCCATCACCCGCTGGGATGGTGTGACCACCATGCGCCATCCGGTCACTGGCGAGGAAGTACCCGATCCCGCCGCTCGGGTGCAGATCTATGATTATGCAAAACCCAAAGCCACAGTCTGGCCCCGCGCCGATTTTGTCGTCGGCAATCCGCCGTTCATTGGAGATAAACGTCTTCGTGAAGCTGTAGGCGAAGGTTATGTAGAAGCGCTAAGAAAAGCGTATCCTAAAATCCCTCAAAGTGCAGACTTTGTAATGTACTGGTGGGATAAGGCGGCTCTGGCAACTCGGAATTGGAAAGCAGCCACCTCGAATGGCCCTGCTAAGGGAACACGTCGGTTTGGGTTGATCACGACCAACTCCTTGCGGCAGGCCTTCAATCGAAAATTGCTTGTTCCACATCTAAGCGACCCCAAAAAACCTCTGTCACTTACATTTGCTATTCCTGATCACCCTTGGGTCGATGCAATTGATGGTGCCGCTGTACGAATTGCCATGTCGGTCGGCGCGGCAGGAAATCGCATTGGGAATTTAGTGTCGGTCATCAATGAACAAAAGGGTAGCACTGAGGCGGAGGGGCGTCCGGTCACTCTTGCTCCAGAAACCGGTATTATCTTCGCTAACCTGCAAATCGGAGCAGATGTAGCCGGTGCTAAATCACTTAGGTCAAACTCGAGGCTGGCTAGCGTCGGAGTTCAGCTACATG
Organism: Amylibacter sp.; assembly: GCA_965261565.1. Lineage (GTDB taxonomy): Bacteria > Pseudomonadota > Alphaproteobacteria > Rhodobacterales > Rhodobacteraceae > Amylibacter. The sequence goes on along the minus strand of OZ253460.1, from coordinate 2,990,609 downwards.
GGATGGGTTTCGTGGTCTCGAAAACAGAAGCGCAAGGCTTGGGACGAGAAAACTTGCCCGGGCTGAAAGAGCATATTCGCGAATACCGAAATGGCCGTGACCTAACTGCTACACCACGAGGCGTTATGGTTATTGACCTATTCGGCCTAAGTGAAGTCGATGTTCGAAAGAAATTCCCAGCTGTTTATCAACACGTTTACGACAATGTAAAACCAGAAAGGGATCAAAACAATAGAGAGACTTATAAACGAAACTGGTGGTTGTTTGGAGAGCCAAGGCGAGAATTGCGCCCCGCGCTTGAGGGGATACCACGCTACATAGCTACAACCCGAACGGCAAAGCACCGGATTTTCAGTTTTCTAGAAGGCCAGATACTACCTGATGCCAAGCTGGTCGCAATTCCCTTGGAAGAAGGGGCACACTTGTCGGTTTTGTCATCGCGGATCAATGTTGTTTGGTCCAATGCTGCAGGTGCTTGGCTTGGGGTTGGGAATGATTCTACCTACAATCACTCAGACTGTTTCAATAAATTCCCCTTCCCCGACCTAACCCCAGATCAAAGAAACCACCTCTGTTCTTTGGGTGAGGAGCTGGACGCCCACCGTAAGCACCGGCAGACCGCGCACCCCAAGCTGACCCTGACCCAGATGTACAACGTGCTGGACAAACTCCGCGCGGGAGAAACTATCGAAGGCAAGGATCGTGAGATTTACGATCAGGGCATGACCAGCATCCTCAAGGACCTGCACGACCAGATCGACGCTGCGGTGGCCGAGGCCTATGGCTGGTCTGTAGACCTCTCAGATGAAGATATCCTCTTCAACCTTGTCGCGCTCAACAAAGAACGCACAGAAGAGGAAGCGCGCGGACATATTCGCTGGCTGCGGCCCGAGTATCAGAACCCAACAGGTCATCAAGAAGCCAAAGGTAAGCAGGCGGAAATGGCAGTGGAATCCAAGGCCAAAATCGAAAAATCGCCTTGGCCGAAAGCTCTCCCTGACCAGATCGCCGCAGTGCGAGAAGTTTTGGCCGATATGGGTGAAGCCACCCCCGAACAAATCGCCCGCCGTTTCAAGCACGCTCGCACAACAACAATCGAACCCTTACTCGACAGCCTTGCGGCTTTGGGGCAAGCTGAAAAAATTGATGAAGAAAAGTATGCGGCATGATTTTTTCTTCCAGCCTCACACACCAACGGTTGCGCACCTCGTGTCAATGGAACAGCAGCCCGCCCTCAGCAACGAGAACATCTCAGATCTGGAAATCAGCTATTTCTTCAACCTGAGCAAACTTTCGCGACAAAAGGTTCTCCCGAAGAGCGGCGACATCGGAAGTATAGATCACGTGGGCCAGACTGTTCTTGGCCCGCGTAGATGTGACATAAAACAACCGACGGGTTCGGTTTAAACCTGTTTCTTCACCTGCATCTTGCTTTTGCTGACTTGCTGCTGACAACTCTTTCACACCAAAGTATTGCTCATACGAGAACAGAAAACCTCCAGCTTCATCATCATCCATGACGACCATGACCCGCTTGAATTCATTACCTTTTACACCTTGATGAGTTCGAAAAATTGACTCGTCATCGATATATCGCTTGTAGTGCTGGATTTGATCAAACTCGGTTTCCAACGCCGCTGCCCACGCTTCGATTTCGTCATCGTCAGTTTTTTGATCCTCGACCTCAGTGTCAGCTTCTTCTTCGATCGTATTTGCCGCACTCCCTGCCTCATCGCTATCAGCAAGCGCTACGAAGGATCGTAATTTTGTCGGAATTTGCAGAAAGTTGTACTCAGCAATAGCTTCAAGCACCTCGCGAAAAGTTACCTGCTCTTTTGCAATCACATCTCGAAATGCATGTTCCGCAGCCCGGGCAGTAGCAAGCGGATCTTCCAGATTGCTTTCAAGAATACCGGGTTCTAACAGCGGCGATTTCTGCTCTCTCAAGACAGACATCAGCTCGGCCCGATGTTTGTTCAAGCTGGCTTGTGCCAGAGGGAAAACAACATTCGAGAAAAAGTTCAACTCGGTATTATCTCCCTCCGAAATGCGATCCTTGATTTTGTCGGACTTTGCCAACTTGTCCCAGAGTTCTGCAAATCCCAAACGACGCCCCGCCATTTTATGCTCCAGAAGCAGAATAGCCGTTTCATCATCGTCCGCATTGGTCCACGCGGGGTCACCCGTTGCTCTCACCATGCTTTCCCGTATCTGGGCTTCGATAGTGTCTTTATCGGCGACACCGTAGGGCAGTAGAAAATACCGCACAAAACCCTCTGATGCGCCTTCTCTGGCATATTGTTTGCGACCATCGTCTTCATTGCGAATTTGATTACCCAATCCCACAATGCGCCTAGCGGAACGGTGGTTCATTGCCTTGTCGAATGGTACCCATCCCTCAAGTTCCGTTCTTCCAAGGTCAGGTTCGCCGCCACCAAAAATGCGCTGCATGGTATCCCCCATGAGGCCGATGACTACTTGATCTTCTTTTGCTTTTTGCAGTTGGAAAAACGCACCGATTACTTCTTTGTTGGTATCCTGACTCTCATCAATGAAAATGAACGGGAATTTATTCACGATAACTTCAGCCATCATTGGTTTCGCCGTAAGGAAATTTGAGAAAATTTTCAAAACATCCGCGTGTGATAGTGAGCTTTGGGAGGAATTGACACCATTTGGATCGTAGACGAACGAGCGCGGCACACTCAACCATTCCAACTTTTCGTTGAGGCGAATGATCGATCTCTTTCTCGCTTCAGAGGCTTTTCCTGCTCGCCCCTTGCGTTCTTTCTCTTCCAGATCGGCCAGGTCGGCAGGGATCTTCTCCTGATACCATTTTCGAATGTCTTCATTGAAACCGGAAATTGCGGCCCAACAAAAGCTATGGATCGTCGAGATCGCGAAAATCGAACTTTGCTCAATTCGGTCTTTGATCTCATCAGCAGCGTTATTCGTAAAGGTGACTACCGCAATTTTCTTGCCCCTACGAGCGAAGTCTGTCGAATGCTGATCTTTCAAAAAGTCCAAGGCTTCCTTGAGTGAATATGTTTTCCCCGATCCCGCGCCTGCGAAGGTGATAAAGCTCTTTCCTGATCCGATCTGAAGGCATTCACGGATGCCAGCGTCTACCTTATTATCATGATCAATCGGTCTGGTTTCTGCCAGAAACAAATCTTGTGTCATGTCACAGCCTTTGTTTCTGGCTTAAGCTGGTCTTCGAGCCATTCAAGCCCCTTACGCATGTACTCTGGAGGATTAAGGCTATTGTTTTCCTCAGCAGCCAAATGGAATAGACAATTGAAGGCAAAGTCGCCTTTTTTCAGAGTCCGTACATAGTCGTATAAGGATTCCTCTAGTGATTTTGTTCCGTCTTCATAGGAAGTTTTTGCGGCTTTGATTCTTTCCTTTTCTTGAAAGAAGTCGTTCTCAAAGTTCGCCAATATCAAAGCATCCTCAAACGTGCGGGCCAAAACCTCTTTATCCGAAATCTGCACTGGTTTCTGATAGGCCACATATAGCGGCGTCCCATCGCTATCGGTAGCATGATCTCCGTCAGGCAGAGAAACCAGATCATCCATTGGCTCCTTTTTCGGGTGCCAAATTCTCAATGTATCGTTGTTACTCTTTTGATCTGAATTCCTTTGAGGAAAACATGATTTTCCATCACTATTCACTGAATCTAGATCCGTTAAGATCAAGGTAACAACACCCAATTTCTCGACCAAATCCTTGTATTTGTGGGTATGCGCGCCACTCACTTCTAGCATTGAGATGTATCTGCTCGACAATTCAGGGAAACTCTTGGAAATAAATTCTGGAACAAGAAGTCGCTCCGCTTGCCCTTCGACAAAAATAACGCCGTCGGCAAAGAAGATATCACAATGCGTGAGTTTGAGGTGTTTTCGCACAAATTGCAGTTCACCTTTCGCGTTCTCAAAAAGCTCTGACATGTTGGCTATGGAAGTGTGGTCCATAGGAATACCATCATTCCCACCACTTCTCCGAAAGTACCGTAGATCCTTGAAGTCTATGTCATCAATAATATGGCTTGAGTGGGTGCTAATGACTAGCTGGGTCTGGTATTCAGCTTTGTCTCCTAGATCGGGATGATTTCGAAGTGTATGGTATGCCTTCGACACGAATACCTGTTGAACCTGTGCATGTAAGTTGACCTCAGGTTCTTCAAGCAAAACCAGATGTATCGGCTCAATCTGATGTTCAGAACTTTCTGAGGATGCCAGCGTTTTTCCAACCCGCATCCACTTGTCACGAAATTCCAATAGGCGGAATGTTAGGTAGATAAGGTTTTGATATCCTAAACCTAAATAGCTTTCAGGTAGAAACTCATCTTCATTTTCTCCGAGCCGATATCGAACTGATGACGCTTTTTGTAGCGCATCTGGGCCGCTTATCTTTGCGGCAATTTCAACGGTTGGGTTTCCGCCCACGCCAGGATAACCCATTTTCCGCAACTCATCGAAAGGGTCTTTAAACTGTTCATTCAGTCTCTCAGTAAACTCCCCTTCCAAGCGCTGCTGCTGCTCCAAAACATCAAGATCACCATCTTCTGGAAAGTCTTCGGGGTTCAAAATGCGCTCATAATATTCCCGTAGCAGCTTGTTGAGACGTTGCTTTTCAGAATACGGGCTTTTCTGATCGCTGGTATCTTCTGCGCCTAATCCTCGTTGCTCAGAAATTACATTCACTCGAATTAATTTTTTCAAAGCACCCGTTTTGAGTGGCTGCAAAATCTCGCCCTCAGAGCCATCCGAAGCCTTGCTTAAAATGTGATGCTTCTGGTTAATGTGCGCAGAGAAGTTTTTGCCTTTCTCCAAAAAATCACACAGATTCTTCGGCCATAGACTTGCCTCCCCTTTATGTCCTGAAACCACCTTTCTTGCGTCAACAAATTCGCGAAGAAGCTTAAACACATCCTTCGGTTCATAAGTCATTCGAACCGCCAGAACACCACCACGCCACTCTAGATCAGGAAGGATATCACGAACTTTATACGCTTCACTGGCGTCTGCGGTTATTTCAATATCTAAACTTGGTAGAAAATTGGCCAGTTCAGTCACCAATTCCTGCTGGTCTTCAGCCTTGGGGAAATTTACCTCCGCTACTTCCCCTAGTTTCTGAACTTCTTTCCAATTTCGCATTGAAATATCGCGAACTTTAAGATTGTCAGGGCTTTTCAGAAATGTATGTAGCGCAGCTATACAAGAAGTTTTGCCGCTGTTATTTGCCCCAACAAGTACTGTTTGCTCATTGTCCAGCACCAAACTGACATCCACAAGCCGCCGATAATTTCTCAATGCAAATGAAGAAATTTTCATATAATAAATCCTGATAATTGCCTTTTAAAGATTATCTCTAAAAGTGTTTTCTGGAAATATATTTCTCCCCATAAGGGATCATATGCCGCGACTTGCAACGTTGCGAGTCTCAGCGAGAGCCTGAGCAGAGTACTTTTCCTGTTATCCTGTAATCCCATGCACAAACTCAATCAGCGGATCAAAGTCATACCCATCCGCAGCCCGCAGCGCAGCAATGTATCGCCCACGATGATCGCTGTCGGTGGCGAGGGTTCCCCCGCCTGACCAATCTAGGAAAATATCGGGATCAATTTTGGCAAGGTAGGTATCGGCCATAATTCTTGCCCAGCGACCATTGCCGTTTGCGAACGGGTGGATCCAGACCAGTTTGTGATGAAACCGCGCGGCGGCTTCCAGTGTGTCGTAGGTGGCGTTTTCACGCCAGTATCGGGCATCATCAAGGCAAGTGCGCATCTCGGTCGAAATATGCCAAACAGGCACGCCGATATTTTTCTCGGTTAGACGGTAAACACCCGCCCAGTCCCAGATCTCGCCAAACAACCGTTTATGGACCTGACGTGCCGCATCGTCAGTCAGAACATCAAAAGATTTGGGGCGACGATCCAACCACGTTAACCCCTCAATGATGTTTTCGCCTTCCAGCTCATTCAATTCACCGCGTGTGGAGATGTGCTTGGCTTTGAGGCCAAGCAATTCGTCGGGTGTGAGCGGCGTTGCACCGGTAGGTTCATGGAGTTCCAGCGTCATTTCCAAAAATCCCTCGGCATTTCACGGGCAATTTCACGGGCCAGTTCCTCAATCATTTCTTCCTGACTGCGCAGCCCTTCGATTTGCTCCTCAAGGGCCATATGCGCGCGCGTGCGCTGGATGATACGCTTGGCCTTTTTGCGAGCCTGAGCCATGATAATGTCATCAACCTCCCCCTGACGCGGGATGATAGCATAGACCAGTTTTCCGCCCATTGCATCGGCCATCTTTTCAAGCTGGTTCAGTGAAATCGAGCCACTTTGCTCATTTTTAATCGCGCTATAAACATTGTTGCGGGATATGCCTACCCGATCTGCCAACGCAGATGTACTCATACCGATTGCCTCCTGAAAGGCAGCCACCCAGCCCCCTAGCGGATTAACTAAAGCCTTTTCCGCTTGGGAAGCTCGATTTATTTTGCCTTCCGCTTGGCGCTGCTTCACATTTGATACCGACATATTGCCACCCTATAGCATTGCGAATAGTTACAATCTGCAATGCCCTTATATGGCAAAATATTCTAATTAGCAATAGCTAATAATTGCAAGTATCACAATTACGCCATGCTACAGCATGGCAAAACTGACCAATCTACGGGCCTGATGCAACATATACACGCTGCCCCACCTCCAGATCCTTGGCATTCAGGTCCAATTCGCGGATGATGTATTCGCCAGCTCTTCCGTTGATATGGCGGCGATAGCCATTCCTCTCCGCATCGATGAACAGGCAGCGAATATTGCTATAATCGCCCCATACGCCCGCAATGGCGATCAGCGGGATGGCCTCCGGCAGGCAATCCACCTTCTCAAATTCGCGGTAATCGATGCCGTAATCGCGGGATTGTGCGTAGGACATGGTGAAGTGATCGTGGGGGAATGTCATTGGTTTTCCTTTTCAGTTTAAAGACTGTGGCTGTGGCCACGTTCCTGTTCTCGTTCGTCTAAATCTCGTTCAGCTGTTTCTCGGCGTGTCTCGCTAATCTCAAGCTGGCCTGTAAGCCCTCTTGAAGCGTCTCGTAGGTCTGCTCCTCTCTCAGCAAGTCGGCCAATGTGGCGACTGATGTGAGATGTGATTTCATCAACAGCGCCACGCAGCGCGCCAAGCCATTCAGCTTGCTCTCGATCCCCTCCGTTGAGCGCGCTTCCAAGGCGCGCAATTCCGTCGCTGAGGCTTCGCAGGCCGTCACCAACCGCTCCACGGATGCGAGCAATTCGCGTTCCAATGCTGTCAGGGTTTCCATCTAATTCAGCACCCTCAGGCAGGTGATTGGCCTGCCTGCCGTCGTGCAACTGGCCATGCGGATCTGACTTGGATCCAAGATCAGATAGGTTTGGTCGTTCAGTGTCACCGCCCTCAAACCAAAAGCCGCCATCTCCATGCGTTGTATCTGCCAAGTCCATGTCAGGCTGATCGCGATCAACGCCACCACCCCGATCAAGCTCGCTGTCAGCAAGGCCCAAGGCGCGATCCGCAGGCGTTGGTGCATCCATTGCGTGCGTTGCGCGGTCACTGAGCGCGTGCGCATCGCCATCTCGGCCAAATCGCTCTCGATTGTACGTCGCGCGTCGGTCAACATGTCCTGCGAGCTCTCGACAAAGCTGGTCATGTGGGATGCCATCAAGTCTTCTTGGTCGCTCTGCATCTGCGCCAGTTTCATACTCAGCCGCGATTTCTGCGTGGCGGGCTGCGGTCCAGTTTTCATGGGTGAGACCCCCTTCTAGTTTGAATGGTTTTTGGAATTCTGGGTCGCGAATGCTGATGGATTTTTCCGCGCGGCGGGTGATTTCAAAACCGGAATCCTCAAGGAAGTCCACCATTGAGGGGCGATCCGTGACCAGACCTCCATCTATCTGGTCATAGATCGCACCGACGATCACCGCGCGCGCCTCGGCCCGCTCCGTACTTTCACGCACGATTTTGAATTCGCGGGCGCGGTCTGGCTCCATCGGATCGGCCCAATTGTGGGTTTTGTTCAACTGGTCGCGCAGCGTTGCAAACGCCGTTTCATGACCGGGCGGTGCAATGTTGAGCGCCTTTCCCGTGCTGAGTTCCAAACGTGGCGCACAAAAATGCAGCTCGACGTTGCCCTCATGAACGTGGCGTACCCAAAGGCAATCGTATTGGTCGCGTTCCAACCCCGCAAAGGCCAGAGCCTCAAATTGCTCAATGGCCTCTTGCTGGGCGTCGCCGCTGGGATCATCGCGCTCAGTAAAGCTGATCACGCCAGCCGTGTAGGTCCATTTATTCTGGCTGGCGTCGATCAGATCGCGGGTGCAATCGGGATTTCCATGCAGCACCTCGGGCAATGGGTCGCGGATCTTAGTTTCTGGCTGGCCGGTATCGTCACGGATCAGATTGCGGTTTTCGTCATAGGCCAAGACTTCGCGCGCAATCAGGTAATCCACTGGAGCCGCGCCGCCACCCGTGCCGGTGGAAAAGAACGAAATGATCATGCGCTGCCCCCATGTGAGGGCTGCGAATGCACGGCGATGACCTGCGCCATCTGCCGCTCGATCACCACCAACTGCGCCGCAACTTTGAGCGCATCAATCTGGCTCGCACGCCCAGATTTGACCGCGCCATTGATCCAACGTGACAGCTGATTGAGATTGCCGCCGACACGGGCAATCGCAAAAGTCAGCTGCGGATCAACACGCGGCACGGGCTTGCGCCGTCGGGCCTCGGTTAACCCCAAGGCCTCACGCATCAATGTGGCATTGGGCAGGCCTGCCGCACGCGCTTTGGCCACAAGTGCCGCCTTTTCCGCAGGCGTGCATCGAAAGATCACGCTTTCGGAAAGGCCCTCTTTAACGCGCGGATGCGGCGTCTGGTTGGGGATTGAAGGGGAGGATTGCCGCCCCTCACAAGTCCCGCCGATGTAATCGGTGGGTAACCTTGCTCTTTGCACTTTTGTTGAATCATTTGCGCTCATGATACGAGGCCAGAAGCTTGAATTTGTGCTGGTGTGACCAGTTTTGCCGACAATAGCGCCGTGATCTGGTTCGGCGTCATATGTCTGCAAAGTGGATGGCAATCAGTGACCCATGCCGCCAGCCCTGTCAGCATCTCGGCCTCTTTGGTCTTTGCAATTTCTTTGGTCCCTTGGATGTCTTGGAGATATCCAAGCCAACGCCCAGATTTGAACCAATTGTCCGAAAAGAAAACCTTGGCACGCGTAAATCCGGCGCTTTCGGCAGCGTATGCCTGAACCGCTGCGTGCATCTCGTCTGGGCAAATACCATCATCAAGCGCCACACGGATCAGTTGCAAACAATCGGCTTTGCGACGCAGACGGTCTTCGGGATAGGTTCCTAAAATTTTCTCAGAAACATCATCCGCCGTTACTGCCCCACGCGAAGGAGATGGTTTTATATTTGGTTTATATCTGTTCTTATAAGATTTGCCCTCAGGGGCAGACGGCTTGCCCTCAGGGGCAAATGTATCAATTTCCCTCTCGGTCAGATCGATTTGCCCATTTGGGCAAATGGTGTCGCCCAACGCATACCAACAGGTGCGGTCATAGCGATCATCACTAAAATTCCCCTTGAGGATCAGCCCCGATTTCACAAGCTTTTCCAGCGCTGTGCGGATTTGTTTTTCTGTCAGGTAGGGAAACAGCTCGGCAAAGGCCGAAATGGAATTGTAGGTCCAATAGCGATCTTCACGCAAATTACGCCGGTTGGCTTGGTTCTTCTCAATCCAAAAGGTGATGTTCTGAAAAATCACCGCCGCGTTCAAGCCAACCTGTGTCGCGATCTTGGGATCAAAGCTATGGCGGCTCATCGGGGCCACCGAACTGGCGTCATTCTCGCAAGAATAGCCCCAATTTGGCGGGTATCAAGTTCACCTAGGGTTCTGCATATGTCTTGATACCATTTTCCACCTAAGGTATTGATATTTAATAGGTAAGCTCTGGATTGCAAAACCGGATTGCCGATTGTGCAACTTCAACTCAACAGAGCCGGTTCTCAGGCTGACCAAAGGCATGATTTCTGTCGAATGATCTGGTCAAGTCCGGGTGCGATACCGAAAGAAGTTGAGCTGAAAGATCTACTTCATGATATCGAGGAGGGCAAACTACTTAAACCTAGTGACGAGTATGTGCGCGAATCTGTGGAATTGTTCAAAAACCAACTTGCCGATAAGATCAACGGACAGTCTCGTGGAGTGCTATTAGGTAAGGAAAAAATTAAGTCCGTCCTTCTCGTCTATGATGTAACAGATCGCGAAGAGGCCGCCAAAGTTCGTGAGATCCTTTACGAAGAAGGATTTGAAGTCTTTCGAGCAGAAAAATCTGATAGAGATTTGGGTAACTCGTTGGTCGAGCATAAATTTTTCCAGTGCGCCGAATACGCATTTGTCATCTATGGCGCGACGACTGAAGCTTGGACACAAAACCGCTTACTCGAACTCAACGATTGGCGGTCACTTGGCCGAAGCGCCGCGTTCCGGTCTGTCTGTGTCGCAATGACCGGCCGCGTCGATGATGCGAAATCGCAATTTCAGACGTTGATGGCCGATCTTGTTCTGAATGAAGCCGACTCATCGCCACGTGATGTTGTCGAGCAGTTTTGTAAGCATCTTCAAAAACACGTCGACCCGTGATTTACGCCAACAAGGATAACCCCTTCCCGGGCTTGAGACCCTTTGAATATGAGGATAGGGCCTATTTCTTTGGGCGCGAAAACCAGATCCTCCAGCTCTATCAAAAGCTCACTTTAAATCGTTTCGTTGCAGTTGTTGGTACTTCAGGGAGTGGAAAATCTTCACTCGTTAAGGCCGGGTTGCGGGGCCTTTTCACGGATTTAGAAGAGAACGCACAAGACGGTCACTGGCATGTCATCAAATTGCGTCCATTTGGTGAACCGTTGAGGCAACTCGCAAAAGCGATTGCCTGCGTGCGCTATCCTGAAGCAGGCGATGAAAAGCGCAGAGATCTCGCCATGGATCGCGCCCAATCACGGCTCACCCGATCGCGCGATGCATTCTCGCTCTTGCTCGACGAATTCGAGCTCGGTCCGCGCGACAAGATCATCGTCATAGTAGACCAGTTTGGGGAGCTTTTTCGATATCAAAATATCGATGAGGATACTGAATCTAGTTTAGCTGACAGTGCCAAAAAACAGAAACCCAAGCGACCGGGCAGTGTGGATTATTCTAGTGAAGGGACTGATGGCGCCGGGAGTAAGAAATGGCAAGGGGAGTATGATGAGCGCGCGCTTTTCGTCAACCAACTGCTGGCGGCGTCGAAAAAATCAGATCGCCCCTATCATATAATGCTAACAATGCGTTCGGAATTCATCGGCGAGTGCGCGAGCTTTCGGGGTCTTGCGGAAGCAATTAATGACAGCCAGTTTCTTACGCCGCAATTGACTCGTGATCAAAGGCGCGACGTTGTTACAGAACCGATCCGTATCTCTGGTAGAGAGATCGCGCCAGCATTAGTTCAGCTTTTATTGAACGATTCCGGACACGAGACCGATCAACTTCCAGTCATGCAGCATGCATTAATGCGGACTTGGAGAACTGCCTTGCCAGGTAGGAAGCTTAAGATTGATCATTACAATACGATCGGGGGTATGAAGGAAGCAATTTCTGAGCATGCTGACGAGGTTTTTGATGGTCTTGACGATGTACAAAAGTCAATTGCAATGCAGGTATTCAAGTCGGTAACAAATATTGACCGTGATGGTCGAACGGTTCGCCAGCCGATGAAACTGAGCATGCTCGTCACGCTGATTGGGCTAAATCAAGATGCCGTGGTGAAGGTCCTTGATAAGTTCAGGGCGGAAGAATGCGCGTTTCTGCTTCCGGCGATCAACACGCCGCTTCAGCCTAAGATGAAGATCGACATTACGCATGAAGCATTGTTCAGAAAATGGAAGCAACTTAAGATTTGGGTCAGTGAAGAGGCGCAAGACGGGCGGAACTATCAACGGTTGCAGGATGCAACACAAAAGCACCTTGATAATCCAAAGTCGCTTTTGGGTGAGTTTGATGCGATTGATAGTGTCAAATGGTGGAAAAGGGTGCGACCTACAATGGCTTGGGCTCGGAAGTATCCGCATCCAAACCCGAAGGTTGGTGTCAAAGAAGTTAAATCGATCGTATTCAGAAGCCGTGATGTAGCCAATCGGAGCCGGCTGGTTTTACGCATGTTTAGGGCATTCGTATTTGCCGGTCTGATGATCTTTTCGGTGATTGCATGGTACTTATGGCAGAGCGCAGAATTTGAACGAGATCATGCCAATATCCAACGCGACAAGGCGCAGAGCGCCCTTAAAATTGTAGATCGAACACGGTCAAATATTGCCAAGGAAATGCTCAGTAATGGGGACGCGGTAACCGCAGCATTGCTCAGCCTTGAATCCCTTCCTGATTTGACATCGGGTCGAGATGATGTGCCAGATCCAGATGTTTTCAAAGAATCAAGTCGGATGCTAAGACAGGCGCTAGACGAACAGATCGAAGAAACTGTTGTTGGTACAAATATTTCGAATTACGACCGAATACTTCTCTCCTCAGACAGGGAGTATTTGATCACTGAAGAGTTTGGCTACCTGGATGTTTGGGATGTCTCGACCGGAAAGTTGGCGCAACAATATGGCGGAGGTTTCAAAGACGTTATAGACATACAACTCCTGACAGGTAGATCTGTAGTCGCCATTCTTTTTCATGACGGGGAGTTGATGCAGTGGGATTACAAAACTGCAAAGAAAGTTTCCACAAATTCGGTATTTGGCCAGGAAATTGACTTGGGTCGAATTTCAGCTGATGGTCGTAACGGTTTGTTGATTAGCAACGGAAAACTCCATACTTTCGAACAGGCGGCAAAGAACAATTCTGAACAATTCAGTATATTAGACGGCGCGGAGCAATTGCAATCAGGACCAGATTGGAACGATGGGACCAAGCTCAATCCGTATACATACGTAGAGCTTTCGTCCGACGGGCGATTCGCCGTCGGAACTCGCGAAGACGAATCCATTCATATTCTGGATGTTAGATCGAAGAAGGTCGTTAAAAGTATTGACATTAAGTCCAATCTTTCAAAGCGGATGTGGTTTTCACCGGATGGCAAATTGATAGGAATCACTACTGATGATGGTTCTTTGAAGATTGCCAAAACTGAGACTGGTGAAATAATAGCCGATGAAATTAATCTTGGTGAACGGATACAGCATGTCGAATTCAACAGGAAAGACAATAGGCGAGTTTTACTTACAATGTCGAATGGAACAGCTAAACTCTGGTCAATTGGGAGCAGAATGAAGGAATTCGCACCGAGAGACAGTGCCATCAGCCGCGCTTTTTTTGGCGATAATATTTATGCTGCTATCACAGTTTCCACTGATGGAACCATCCGAAAATGGGATTTCGAAAATGATGATATCTTCGACTCTGCGTTTGATTTTTGGTATACACACAGCATTGGATCAAGCGACGGGCGCTATGTCGCATTTTTTGATGGCGATAAAACTTTTTCCGTTTACGAAATTGATAGTACAGCGTCACTAAGGCCTTTAACAACTAGGCCAAAAACAACTGGGCAAAAACAAGTTGACGGATTTTGGATAAGTCAGGGCGGCAAAAAGATTATTGCGTCAACTGAAGATCATAGCCTTTTGCTCCTTGATGTTGCAGGCGAAGCCCCAAATCAGACATTAATCGGGCATGATAAAAATATTGTCAGCGTTGACTTTAAATTTAAAGAGGGTGCAGACCTTATTCTCTCAGCATCGTCGGATCGGACTGTCAATGTTTGGTCGTTCAACAGATCCATACCTTTACATATCCATACGCATGATGAACCCGTCCTGCATGCGCAATTCAACAAGGATGGAACGCTATTTCAGTCGGTGACATCGGACGGGCGTATCCATGTCTGGAAAATCGGGTCGAACAAGCCGTTGCGTTCGTCCTCCACTGACAATGCAATGGCATTGAGTGCTAGTATAACAGAAGATGGTAAATTTGTGCTGACCGGGCATGATGATGCGTTGGTGAAGCTATGGGACGTAGAGACGGAAAAGCTTTTAAATAGCTATGATTTGGAAGGGGATGATGCGATCGACAAGCTCCTCTTTTCGCATGACGCAAGCATTTTTGCTGCAAAGGATGCCTCAAACAATATTTTTGTTATAGATCTAAAAACTGGTATTGAGCTCGATCATACTGTCAAACATACTGTCAAAGGTGGCTTTTACGGACAATATCGCAGCGATTTAGCGTTTTCACCGGATGGAGCATCCTTATTGTTTTCTGGTAGAAATGTCATACATCAACGTCGTGTATATAAATCAGTTCAGGCGCTGGTCGACTATGCGAAGCTAACACTGCCACGTTGTCTGACCTCTTATCAGCGGCGCAGCTTCAATCTCCAAAGTGAATATCCAGCTTTTTGCTCCAAGCAAGATATATGGCCGTTAAACAGCGCACAATATTACCTTTCTGAAGGAAGAATAGCGCTAAAGAGATCAAATTTTGGTACTGCAAAGACATCTTTCAAGGAGGCACTGAGCGTTGACGGAGTAGTGAAGAATGACGTTGCATGGGAGTATATCAATGTTTTGGATAACATTATAAATATAGGAGGTAATGAAGTGAAAATCGAAAAGGTGTTCAATGACGCCATATCGATCACCCCGAGCCAATCGGATGTAATCAAACAGAGCTATGCCGATGCGTTGATGAGGGTGCAAGCGGTTTATGTATCAGACGGCGAATATGGCAAGGCGAAAATACTCTATGATAAGGTGGTGGAGGTTTCCCCTAATAGTAGGAGCAAGTTCCGCAAACAATATGCCGAGAGCGTTGCCAAACTTGCAATTAGCCTAATTGAGGATGAAAAATACGATCAAGTGCGAAAAGTGCTGGACATCTCGGTTAGTATCTCTCCGAAGAATGCTGACGAGCTACGCATGTTTGTGGTTGATGCTTACATTGCCCGTGCAGTCGCCAACATCCTTTCCAGTGAGAACAATTACACAGAGGAGGAATTGAGTGCCGCCATCAAACTGGATCCGATAAACGGCATCCACTACATAAGCAGTTTTGTAGAACAACTTGTGGAAGGTACAACGATCATTGGTACCGTTTCGGACAGTGTCGCAGAAGAACGGTTTGAACGTGTGCTCATTCTTGATCCGAGTGCCGCGGAAATAATCTCGAAAAAGTATAGTAAATCTGGGTTTGACCTGCGTGGAGGGCTTGATGGGGCGAAAGCTTTTGAGAAAGCACTTGAATACGATCCACGAAATGCATCCGCACTCCGGGGCTTCGCTTTAATCCACTCTGATCGGAATGAGTATACAAGAGCGATAAAATTTATCGAACAAGCATTAGAAATAGAACCGAAACAGGCGGCCCTACACAATACAAAAGGTATAATCCTGAAGAGAATGTACAGATTGGAGGATGCTTACGGCAGCCTATCGACTGCTATTGAGTTAGATGATGAATCTGCTTACTTTTGGATCGTTCGGGCGGCGATCCTCAGATTGCAGCTAAAAGATGAAGACGCGCGGGCCGATGAGATGCGTGCTCAAAAACTAGGTCGCGAGAATGTTGTGCTCAGTGTTTTCAAAAATATTATAAATTTAAAAGTAATTGCAGAAGCGGATAAACGGCGTGATTCATTGGTCGCTGCGGTACATTTTCTACGGGAATTGCGCGAGACTGAAATTGTTGAATTAAAGAATGGATATGATAGTGAAAATTTTGTGCGTTTTGCTGCAGATATTGCAAATCTCTTTGTTGTGCAAAACATATCACGATATGACAATGCAATCGCCACTCGGTGTGATACGCTTTCTGCACATGTCTATGATCCTCTGAGAGTTGTCGAGCAAGGGCTCCCATTCAAAGATATCCGCACGGAAGACGCGCTTAGGGCATGTGACACTGCTATCAGTACCAATGGTGAATTGCCCAGATTGCTGTTCCAGCGATCGCGGGTTTACGCAAGGCTTTACGATATGACCGCACCGGTTTCAGATGAGAAACGCGAAGAATACCTAAAGCGGGAAAAAGTTGATCTGGATAAAGCTCTCGCGGCACATTACCCGATAGCATTTAATAACAAAGGCTATAGATATACCTATGGCGATGGTGTCGTAGGATCGCGAGAAAAGGGTGAAATTTTATATCAGAAGTTCTTAGGCGCAATCGCCAGATGTTGCATTACTGATGCAGCCGCCAATTTACTCGAAAACGAATCGTTATACGGCCGAGAGGAAGCCGATCGGGCCGCGCGCTCCTTGCTAGAAATAGGTAAGTTTTTCGGTGACCCAAATGCGTTCGTGTTAATGGCGGACCAGCTAGAGGCTGGGAATGTAGCTTTTACGGCTCTGAATGACGAAAGTGACGCAATTATCCTGCATGATCTTTTGATCGCCCAACGACTTTTCTCGAACCGCGTTAAAAGCAATGTGGTGCGACCTTTCTGGGAGAGTGCCGATACCGATCGTGCACGTGTTGAGACACTAAAATCACGCATTCAGAACATTTCCAACAAATTTTCAGCTGCACTGATTGCAGAAATCAAAACTCAAGCAGCCAAATATGAAGCTGCTCCTCTTGCATCGCCATATCTGATTTTGTTTTCGAAGAATGACTGAGAAATTGCATCTCATACTTGAATTACGCTTCTTGCGTTGCAACAGAGTAGGGCTGCAACGTGTTTTCCTTCAGCGTTTGCTTTAGCAAGACGTTTGTTAGAGCCGGAGGGGTACGCTTTGAAAAAACTGCGTCATAATTGCAGGCAAATATTAACTAAAGTCTTAGACTTTTTTTTACTGTAAAGTTCTCAACTATTTCAGTATTTCTTAAAGAGTTCTAGCTCGGTAGAGATTGGGCCTAACTAGCATATGCAAGTAACATATATTAACTGGCTAAAATAAGTATTTATTCAAAGCATGAAACTCTTTATGATCAAATGCTTCTGTGGTTTATTGTTTGCAAATAAATAGGCGCGATTTATATTATGTCATTATCCCTTTTAACAGAACCTGATGTTATAGAAGCAGCCATAGCTGAATACGAGAAACTTGGAGCGGACCGCTTCTTAGAAAATACGGGTTTTCTGAAAGTGGTACGCATATTCGCCTAAGCAATGGTAATCGATATGATGCCGAACCAATCCTCGCCGCTGCAGTTGGAAAACAACTCCCAGATCTACGAGCGGATGAAGATGACGGTCAGCAGGAGAACCACGTTTCGCTGGACCGTATCGACAATTCAATAGGTTATGCTGAGGACAATATACAGCTAGTAACACAGTTTGCAAATCGTGCACGCGGCACTCTATCCGTTGATGGTGCACGTAAGAGGCTTGTACAATACCGTATTCTTAATGATGAAACGTGATGGAAAATAGTTCAGGTTTATGGAAGAAATAACTGCGGGTAGGCGGGCGTCGAAGTGGCGTAGACTAATTTAACTTACATAATCGCAATTATGCGCCTTTGCCCACTGAAAGGTGAAATTGGGCGGAGAGCAGACATTCGCATTAACAGTAATTTTTAGTTTCCATCATGTAGTGAAGGTCAGCTTAGAGCTTAAAGCAACTGATGAACGACTACTATCAGAAAGACTAATACACACTCACTATAAATACGGCCGTCGATGAGTTGGATATAGCCAAATCTAATCACAACGACGGATAGTGTACTACTGTTGCTTCATCAATTTCCAACGGCTTGTTGGATGCCGCGGGAAGGGCTTAGCGATCCCTTCGTTCACAATGCCTAACAATCCTCTTGCTAGAACTCCAACACAGCGACGCCCGTTCTTGGACCAAGCCTGAATACATATGAATAGTGGTCCTAAGGCAGAAGGCTCACTCAGTGAGAAATGGCCCCTTCTTGATGCAACCATTCCACGATATCAGTGAGTAAGCGGTTGTCTTTAGACCAAGCTTCTCGGTTCTCGGGCAACAAATCAGTTTCTGTTATTTTGATGCTCTCAATTGACAAGATTTGCTTTGAGAGTCCGCTTTCATAAAGGCGCTGGTAGACTTTCCCAACAATTGCCATGGAACGGTTCATCTTGTCATTTTGCATAAAACTATCTCAGTAAATTATTAAATTTCAAAGCAATTTCTATTAATGTTTTGCTCTCGTCAATAGAGTTGCGGGGTGCAGATTTTTTGAGGACATATGTCAAACGACCGAGAATACAAACCGATTATTACGTCTATACTTCCCAAAGGGCACGGATTTGTCCATGCATTATCAAGCTAAGCTGAGTGTAGTCGCCAGACAGCTCAACGAACAATCGTGAAAAACGCTCGACTACGAAACGCCAGCGGAGTGTTTTCAAGCATGTGCTGCGTCGATCAGTTGAGACCGCCGCCCATAGCTGCCTTTCACCTCACTCTGGCCAAGCTGCAGTACAGCTCTTCAAAGCGGACACTCAACATGATCTGTATTTTTTCTAAGCTATAGGTTACGGTGGGTGTTATCTATTTTTATTCCCTACTTGGATTGGCGCAGAGCAAAAATGCCGAAGAAACCCCAAAAACCCGTTTTGGCACCATTCGCACCTAGTGCCTTAGTAGCTTCTGCAATTATTGAAATCACTATCAAGACAGTTGAAAATCGGTTGGGCATCCCAGAGAGTTTCAGTTTGCCTTTCAGCCTTGCCGCTGGCGCAACGATTGAGACGCTGGGCAACATGCATGACCGGTTAATCGAAGAGTTAGAATACACCACTATCGATAACCTCCCAGAAGAAGTCCCTATTGAAATAGCGAAGTCCGTTACGCCCGAAATAATTGCGGAAGCGAAAGCGCTAGTCGAAACTGAGTTTGCTAAACGCCTAAATGCCGAGGCGGTTCTACTCGAACGCGCGCGACGACATCCGACTGGTGTGATCAAGTCGTGGATGATTACCTAGTTCTCAAACGGCCCATTGCGGACATTTAATATCAAGTTCGATGACGCATCGCAGTTTCGCCGGAGCGGACATTTAGAGAGTATTCAACAAAGGCTATAGCGTTTATCCTATTATGTTGAGATAAACTCAAAGCAATATTTGCAATTCAACTTAAAGTTTATTATTCAATATACTAATTTGATTACTTTTTTTATTCTTGGGATTTCTTAAATGGCCAAAGCAAACGGCTTTATTGTACACCTCAGCAAGGACCGCCGACAGGTCTTTAGTACAACCCTCAACGAACAGAATTACTTTGCCGAAGCAGTGAACAAATTTGACCATAGTCGATCCTCACCTCTGATTTGTTTTGTCATTAACACAAATGGCATCATAACCCACATTGCACGTGGGCGACGTGGCATGAATGCAGGCACCGACCAAAGCCGCCTCAACCTCACCGATATCATCGCAATGACAACAAGCCTCTCAGTGACTGACATTATTGAGGGTGTACCAAAAATAAACAGGAAGCCGGTGGAAGATCGCTTTCTAAACGGGGGCCTGTTGACCCCGCGTGCCTTCGAAGAAGTCATCGATCTCGTCGCCCGTCTGGCCCCCGAAACCAAATCTGCGCTCGAGCGCTTTTCAAAAAATACTCGGCAACGAATTTCTGAACTCAGCACGAAAACACGCACCACACTTGCCTATCAAAAAGAAAGCGTGGCAACTGCCCTGAACATGGCTGGTATGGACCGTAGCGCGCTGTCCGAATGGACGCTTGAGACGGAAGCCGCTCCGAAATCTTTCCTAGAAGGCTTGCCCCAAGCGCGCCTGCGAGAAGATCCCATGATCATTCACGACATGATGAATGTACCTGGCTATGAATGCCTCAAGGACGTCAAAGTAGCATCAGCAGCTGTCTTTGAAGAGGGTGATAATCGCCTGACCGTCATTCTTGCAAACCGTCTGCCGTTAGAAGAACAAACTGGCTGCGATCTCATCTACTACAACGAAACTTTCAACGCTTTTATCATGGTTCAATACAAAGCCATGGAACCCGATGAAAAAGAAGGGGCGATTTTTCGATTTCCCGAAACGCAACTCACAGCAGAAATCGCACGCATGGACACCTTTCTTACAGAGCTGGCCAAAACAAAACCATCTAACGCAGTGAACGACTTTCGTCTCAACAGCGATCCATTCTTCCTGAAATTCTGCCCGCGCATCCAATTTGATCCAGATTCAACAGGCCTAACAAAAGGCATGTGTATTCCACTGTCCTACTGGAAGCGCTTGGAAGTCGATGACTGTTTAAAAGGCCCAAAAGGTGGACGTCGTCTCGCCTATTCAAACGTTGGTCGTTATTTCGACAACACAAGCTTTGCTACAATGATCAAAGGCGCATGGGTCGGCACCACAATTCCCCAATCCGAGTTGCTGGAAAATTGGATGAAAGACGTCATTTCTTCCGGTCGGTCCCTCACATTCGCTGTCAAAACAGATAAACCCGATCCCGACGACATGATGGCGGAAACGCACGTACAGCCCGATCTTGGGCTAGATGGCCTTGAAGAAGATTTCGACCTGGCAGAAAAACAAACTGTGAAAGTCGCTACCTGATGTCTCGCATATTTACGCAAAACGGCCGTAAGTGCCAAAGGAGGTCCGGTCGTGCCCATTATACGTAAAGTCGAAATAGAGAACTTCCGTTCGATCAAAAAGCTCGAATGGTTTCCAAGCGATGGCATGAACTGCCTTATCGGAGAAGGCGATTCCGGTAAAAGCACAATTCTTGATGCCATTGATCTGTGTCTGGGTGCGCGCAGATCAGCAAATATTTCAGATGCCGATTTTTTTCAGTTGGACGTTGAACAACCCATCTCTATCACCTTGCTCCTCGGAGAGCTTGGTGATGGGCTGAGAAACTATGAAGCCTATGGCGATTACCTGCGCGGCTATAACAGCGAAACCAAAACCATAGAAGAAGAGGCCGGGCATGGGTTGGAAACGGCACTGTCGCTCAATCTGAAGATCGAAGGCGATTTGGAGCTGCGGTGGAAGCTGATTTCTGAACGTGCCGACGCCAAAGGCAGCGAGCGCAATTTGAATTGGACCGACCGGGTCAACCTTGCCCCGACCCGTCTTGGGGCCATGTCGGACCATAATCTGGCTTGGCGGCGCGGCTCAGTCCTCACACGGCTTAGCGAAGAAAGACCTGACGCGTCCAAAGCCCTCACAACAGCTGCCCGCGAAGCTCGAAAATCCTTCGGTGATGAGGCGGAAAAACAGCTCGGCGACGCGCTCGGCGTCGTCAACAAAGCCGCAAGTGATCTTGGTATCCGCATTGGAGCAAACGCCAAAGCATTGCTTGATACCCACTCTGTATCTGTGAGCGGCGGCTCAATTGCACTGCACAATGAGCAAGGCGTTCCACTACGAGGCCTCGGCCTTGGATCCACAAGATTACTCATCGCAGGCCTCCAAAGAGAGGTGGCCAACAAATCATCAATCCTGTTGGTCGATGAGGTCGAAAATGGCCTTGAGCCACATCGCATCATTCGGCTCCTAGGGTCACTTGGGGCCAAAACCACGCCCCCGCCCCAACAGGTTTTTGCGACAACACACTCGCCAATCGTCCTGCGAGAACTCAATCATTCTCAGCTCTATGTTGTGAGACTTTGGGGCCAGCAGCATCATCCATACCCAGTGCAACCAAGCGCTCAAGGGACACTGCGGACATTCCCTGAAGCATTTCTAGCGCCGGCTGTCTTAATCTGCGAGGGAGCAACCGAGATCGGCTTTATGCGTGGGTTCGAGCGATTCATGGTCTCAATTGGTAAAGTTTCAATTTATGCGGCAGGAACTGCTCTAGTCGACTGCGGTGGCGGCTCCCCCGATCGCGTCTACGATCGTGCAATAGAGTTCGCGAAACTTGGATACAGAACCGCTGTGTTTCGTGACGATGACCTACAGCCAACTCCAGCCAAACAGGCTGAGCACGTTGCAATAAATGGATCGACATTTACTTGGAATGCTGGGCAATCAATTGAAGCCGCATTGATCGGCGGTGCATCAGAGGCTGTCATTTTACAGATGATCGATTACGCTATATCGGAGCACGGGATCGATCTGATCACAGCTCATATTCAAACGGCCTCACAAAACACCCAAACGCTGGAAGCCTTAAGGGCGCAGCTACATTCTCCAGATCACTCCATCGATGCGGATCAAAGAGCCGTAATTAAAACGGCTGCCGGGCTAGGAAAGGGCTGGTTTAAGACTGTTCGCTACATGGAACATGTTGCTCAGCACATCATAGCGCCCAATTTTGGGGCGCTAACTCCTGAGTTAAAACAGCAAATCAATGGGGTTCTTATTTGGGCGCAAACCCGAAATGGCTGATATTGATCTGCTCAACGTTCAATCTGGAAGTGTGGCCGCACCTGCTGGGTGCGGTAAAACCCATCTGATCGCAACATCGCTTTTGCGTCATGATGATGTAAAACCTGTCCTCATTCTAACCCACACCAATGCAGGCGTGGCAGCTCTAAGGGCGCGCCTGCAGTATATGGGTGTGCCGCGAAAAGCTTACCGGATTACAACCATCGACGGATGGGCAATGCGCTTGATAGGAACGTTCCCACAAAGAAGCGGGCATCCTGCAAATACTCTTGCCCTAAAAAACCCTCGCCGAGACTACCCCGCAATCCGAGAAGGGGCTCAAAATATCTTTAACGGCAACCATCTGCGAGATGTGCTGCAGGCAACATATGCACGCCTGATTGTTGATGAGTATCAAGACTGCATCTTGGAGCAACATGCCATGATCTCAAAGGTTGCTGAGGTTCTACCAACCTGCGTTCTGGGTGATGATATGCAGGCCATCTTTGGATGGGGCACCAATGTATTAGTCAATTGGCAAACGGATGTGCAAGCTAGGTTTCCGGCCATTGGACGATTTGACACGCCATGGCGGTGGAGAAATGTAGGCACCGAAGATTTTGGAAAATGGCTGTTATGGGTGCGTGAAGCCCTGCGCGCTGGAACACCAATTGATTTGCAAACAGCGCCGCCAGAAGTTCAGTGGGTTCAAATCTCAGGTGAAGCGGATATAGCAAACCTGACACGGGCCTCCAATGTCAGACCACCCAATAAGGGCGGCAGTGTCCTAATTGTCTGCGACAGCACGCGCCCTCAACGTCACCGTCAAATTGCAAGCAGGGCTTACGGCGCGGTTGTGGTCGAAAATGCTGACCTTACAGACTTCATTCGTTTTTCTGAGAATTTCGAATTCCACACGCCTGAGGCCGTGGATAATATTATTGATTTTGCTGGCGACACTTTGACTGGTGTTGGAGCCGCTCAGCTTAAACAACGGGTCAAATCATTACAGGCAGGTACAGCGCGAAACCCTCCGACTGAGGCGGAAGCCACAGCCATCAATTTCGTCAACGCACCTAGTTCCGTGAACGCCGTGGCTTTACTCGTTGAGATAAACAAACAGCAAGGCGTGACCAACCTACGCCCTGCGCTCTTGCGCACTTGTATTCAGGCTTTCAATGCGTGCCAAAACCCAGATGATTTCTACGAAATAGCTGTCAAAGCGCGAGAACAATCACGCGTGCTTGGGCGCTCGCTTCCAAGGCGTGCCGTCGGCAGCACGTTGCTCCTAAAAGGTCTAGAAGCGGACGTATCCGTGATCATTGATACGGATCAGCTGACTGCACGTGACCTCTATGTGGCCATGACCAGAGGATCTCGGAAGCTTCTGATTTGCAGCTGCAGTCCGATCATAATTCGGGCACCAGTTTAGGCTTAAATGCGATTCTACCAATGTCTGCTTGTCCCAATGAGTGTTACTCTTTCCAGACATGCAATGAAGGTCTGGTTTCCGCCCTAGTTACCTAGTCTGCTTCCGGCCCTTTGCGGACTTTAACCACGCCACCCGTCGCTGCGACCTAACTTCTTGAAAGCCGACATTCAAAAGTGGAAAGAACATAGAAGGATTAAACGAACTATCAGAATTGATTAAAGTGCGAACCTATTCCACGTTACGGATTGGTGTCGTAGATACATTCGCCCGATCAGTATCACTCACTGGCATTGCTATGCTCCATGGATAGGTTGGAACGTCACCTCCCTCGAACTGGTAGACCGACACTGCAGGTAGATTTCTTTTGTCGTATCTTCGGCCAAACGTGAATACCACGCTGTTTGGTGCCGCCAATACCAAGTGAATACGTTTTATCCCTTTTGCGCTCAGTTGCTTTACCACCTCGAAGAATTGCTGCGCAAGACGGCTCTGTTTGGCCTGCGACCAGTGTGAATCCGATGACAACCCATCTAACGTAAGACGCACAACAGGCATCACAAACGTCTTCGAAATCGCATCATCGGACACCGGATAAGAATAGGAGATAGCAACAACGGCCTCTGTTCCTTCAATTTCTCCGTCCAATCCTTCAACCGTAAACTGAGCAGCATCATCGTCATCCGACAAAGCCCGCCAGCCATCAACTGTTCTGTCCCAGTCATAGGTGATGATCTCACCTTCATCATCGAACAGAACCCCCGTCAAAAACGTGAAAGGAACAGGTGCGAGGCCACCGTAGACAACCTTCAAAGCTACAGCGTTCATCGATTTCTTGTTTTGCTGAACCGCCTTGTATCCTGTCTCAATCTCAGAGATTGCAACGTCTGGTTCCAAAGCTTTTCCATCATCCCGATTGCATAGGTCAATCAACGTTTCAACTTTTTGCCCCGCGAACTCGTCGCCTAGGGCCGCAAGAAGTGGTGTCCCCTTATCCAAACGCAGCCCACGTGCCTCAACGACAATGACTCGCATGCTGCTACGTGACGCCTTGCCCTCAAACCATCCTAAAAAAATCAGGATAATTCCGCATACAATCATTATTGCCCCAACAATCGCAACCCAGATTTTCAGGTCATCCAAAGTCTCAACAAATCCGTGAAGTTGGTCTGGCCCTAGGTTCATTACCGATCTCAAAATAAAAATAAGTAATGGAGTTCCAACGATGGCCGCCAAAAGAAGCGTCGTCCCACTCTTTAGGAGTATCGTTTGAGCAGATCGGACGCGAAAATACCAATCGATTGCTTTGCGCACACCGTAGTCAAATAGCCTTTTTAGCATTCCATACCCGCTCTAATTTTTATCATTCAAATTCAACTTCAGCACCAATGCCGCCATACCCCTTTACAAAGAGTGTGGCCGAAACCTCCATCTGACACAACCACCTGAGGCGGCTGATAAACAGTATCGCAAAATCAACACCGCGAGAGCCCTCGACCAAGTTGTGCATCGACCGGACATCGGGCCCACTTGGTGCAACTTCAAAACTGGGATGCGAATGCCATTCGCCAAGATAGTTGAACCGCTTGTAGTCAGCCCCTGTTCGCTTAAAAAATGCACACAGTTCGCGTTCGTGATGCTCCGCATCCCGAACAAAGTGCGCTTGCGAACCCGACACCGTATCCACCGAAATATCAGCAATCCTAAATCGTTGGTCCCCGACCATTTCACCCATCAGGATGCCGCCGATCTCGCGCCGTCCCGCAAAAAACATGTGGCGCTTCAATCTTCTTTGAATAGATTTAGGAACCAGAAGATGCATCATCAGTCTCTTCAATTACCACGTGTTCCTTGAACAGAGCCACCATCTCATCGGCATCAATTTGGTCCACGACATCTCCCCAATCGCCCTCAGGGCGTAGATCAATCGGGCCAGTATCGAAAGGCTGGTTGAATGCCCATTCAGACGACATGCCAATCATATAAGCAGACATAGGAAAAATGCTTCTCTCAGGCTGCGCGAGATAGTCAGTGACAAACCGCGTGGCGTGGTAAGCCACAATCGACACCTCAGCATCATCAGCAACCAGAGGTGCGCCGCTTTCTGCACGCCCCTCATAGTTTCTTCGCGCGTCTTCTCCCTGCCAACCGGTCCACGCGACACCTTGATCCGTACACCATTGACGAATCTGGTCACGAGCTGCCGACGGAATTGGGTCGATGTCAGGCCGCGCACGTGCAATAAACCCACCAATACCCCCTGCAAAGACCTGACACCAAATCATCGCCGTCTTTGAACGCTTTGCAGCTGACGCGATCATGTTAAACGCAACAGGATCAGCCGTCGCATCAACAATCACATCACAGTTTTGCAGCTCCTCAAGTGCTGCCGCCATTGAGGCCGCACTTTCTTGGCCGCCAAGTGTCAACCTCAGCAACTTGGCATCAATACTTGGACAAATCTGTAGTAACCTATCTTTCAGCAAATTTGCTTTGTGAACACCAATCCCATCCAGTGCGAGCTCATTGCGCACAATATTGCCAGGAAAAAAAATATCTTCATCGACGAGAAAAAAGTTCTGAACGCCACTACGTGCCAAACTCACGGCCACCTTTGACCCAACAGACCCACAACCAACAAGTCCCACCCTCTTGCCAGCTAAATTCTCATAAGCGGTTGGAAGTCGCTGCATGTCAGGTGGAATTTCCAAGGTTGAATATCGGACAATCTTACGCTCATTTTTCGATGTGAAAAACCACAACAGTTGCCAGTCATCTGCATCCCCAATGAGCACGGGCACAGTATCGCTTTCGATATCCGTTACGCTTCGCAATTCGATCAGACCTATAAGGGCGAATACCTTTGCCAGCCCGTCAGCGTTCAAGGTATTTGAGGTCTCAAATTTCGGTGCTCGCACGACAAGACTGTCCCAGCTCAAACCCCCTGACGACGCTCCAATATCCGTGCGCCAAAGTGGTGCGTCTTTTGGACCGATCGTCTCAATGCTAGCGATGTAAACTTTCGCTACGGTTCTTTCCTTCAGATTGAACCTAGTCACCTCATGTTCAGTCAAATCGTTTAGCGCCGATTTGTCGGAGCCGGACAAAACCAACCGACACAATTTAGTTCGTATATCTCGACCAAGCGATCCGACATGAGCCGAATGTGCATGAACAACTGCCCCGCCCTCAGGATGTTCTTCTGACAACAAGCGATATGCACTTGAGATCATATCAGCACCAGTCACGCTGGGATGCCAATTATCTGGTCGGTGTTCCAGACATAACTCACCAGCCGCACCATATTGATGGCCTGAAATGCGTGATCGATCACTTGAAAAGATCATGGGCGGAGCGTCAGGAAACACATTTGGATAGTCCATTTCCAAAGCGTAGTCTATGCCATCATGATTGATCACAAAATCCAGACACATTGTAAGATCGCTCGTTGCACGCCACTTGAGAAGTGTTAACCACTCAGACGTATCCTCAAGTTGGGCAACCGCCGTTTTCTCTGATGCGAGTCGAGAACTGCGCGTTAACCACCAGCTCATGCAAATCCGTCAGGCGTGTCAGGCACCCGTGGCTCATCTCTGAATGATACCTGCGGCGGCCCATCGTTTGACGCCTGACTCGCATCGCGCACCAAACCGTGCCCCGCACCATCTGCAGCCGCTGCGGCGGCCAAAACGCTAGCCGTGACTGTCCCCGCTAGAGCCGATCCCATACGATCCGACAGCACGCTACCTATCCGTCGATGCTCTACGAGATTTGCAGCCGCCGAGAAATCTTCGCGAGCTTGCGCAAGCCAAGAATAAAACGCGTCTTTTCGTTCTGGTTTCTTTTCCCATTTATCTGCAAAATTTTCCGCCCCATCGGTTGGGTTTGCGATGATATACTTTACACCGTCATATTTGATCGGTTCTTCCATCCCCACCAAGATCGCCATTAATGCCGCCCCAATTGTGGTTTCCCCATTGTAGGCATGGGCGGCCAACGTCGACAGAATGATCGAAATCGGTTTATCGGTTGGATCATCTGCAAACATCGTGTCGCGGTGTCTTTTCAAGATCATGATAGCGGATTGCAATGGAGTGCGGACCCGGTAGACAGGAATGTCCTCTACGCTGGCCACCACCCCTTTGCTGCGCATCTCACTCAGGATCTGTTGACGCCCCTTCACAAACACATCTCCCATACGGGCCTTGAACCATTCGGCATACCCACGCGGGTTAGATCGTGGCCAGTCCTGCGCCACATGATGGTACGTTGTTTCCTCATTGTCGGTGATCGCAATAGCAGTTTCAGCAAACTGCGCATCCATTCCGTATGCTTCGAATAAGGCACGTTGATCAGCTTCATTTGGGATCGCGGGAACAATATCCATATGAAACTGCGCCTCATCGGCATATTCAAGTGTCCAACACCGACGTCCTTCTTGCAGCGCTTTGTTCATAATTTTGTATTTGCGGTAGAGCTCGAGCTCATCTCCGATCAAAGCCTTCAGTTCTGCCTGAGACATCTTCATTTTCGTGACGTTGCGCAGATTACACACACAATCAATATCATATTGTTCTTCGGCCGTTTCTGGCTTTGTCGCGGTGCCAAGCTTGAATGATCCCTGAACATAAGTTTCGGGAGCATAGCCCTGTACTTGAGAGGCGTCTCGTTCCAGCCAACTTCCCACCGATTTGTAGCTGCGTTCAGCTTGTTCATATCGCGATTGGGGAATTTCCAGAGCTTTCGCCATGGCAGAGAGGTACTCTTCTGCTTGCTTCGTCGCTGTTATTTTCTGCTCAATGCCCACGTATCTATCCTTCTTTTAATTACTATTTCAAACTTCGCCCCAACTCACCATAATACCTTATTTGGTGGCATTTTTTGTACTCAACTCAAGATGCAGCAACAATCCGATGAGAATCCTAGATTACGTTGGTGGGCTCAAAGTAGCACGAAACAAGAACACGGTCCAGCGCTCTGGCACTCTCAGCGAAGAGTGATAACGATCACTGGTCGGCGAACGCCAATTGGCGTCAAAGGTGCATGCAAGCTGGACACTTTCTCTGTAAACTAATGTCTGCTTCTGGCGGGGTTTCTTTGAATTCGTGTATGCAGCGAATGTCTCCTTCCCGCCCTTATTGAACGAGTCAAAAATATTACATCATTCTTTTGTAACACTAGGCAGCAGATACATTGATCAATCAAATTCGAACACAGGGGTTCATTGGGAAATAATATCGTTTTTTGCATCTAGTTTCTATTGGTAGGCTTGACGCTCCTACATCGATGAAATACTAGGTAAACTCTCTGAGCGGGTATGGTGAAATGGTATCATAAGAGCCTTCCAAGCTTAAGGCGCGGGTTCGATTCCCGCTACCCGCTCCAGAGTTTCACTTCCGACAAATGACCTATAAAAAACATATAATTATCAAGTTAACATATTGTTATTATTTCGTAATACACAATTACCATCGTAGTCTTCCAAGCTTAAGGTGCGGGTTCGCTCCACGCTTACTTGCACTTTTGAATAGGCCTGTTATCGATGCTTTACAGCATTTGAAAGATGGCACATGAGAAGATCAGTTAACAGTCCGAACGACCTTGAAGAACGCAAAAAATCTAAAAAAGTTGGATCATTACGTGGGCTGATACCTTTTCTAAAACCGTATCGTATGTTGATTGTTTTGGCGATATTGGCCTTGACGACAACTGCAAGCTTGTCATTGATACTGCCACTTGCCGTGCGCCGTGTTGTTGACGGGTTTTCTGCGGATCGCGCGGCCCAAATGGATCAATACTTTGGGGCCGCAATCGGGATTGCACTGCTTTTGGCCGTTGGTACGGGGTGTCGTTATTACTTTGTAACGCGTTTGGGTGAGCGGGTCATAGCGGATATAAGAGTATCTATTTATAACAAGATGATAGGTATGTCCCCGCAGTTTTATGAACGGGTTATGACAGGCGAGGTTATTTCACGTATCACTACGGATACAACGCTGATCCTGTCAGTGATCAGTAGCTCTGTATCGATTGCGTTGCGCAACCTTTTGATTTTTCTGGGTGGCATCGCATTGATGCTGTTAACATCTGTAAAACTTACCAGTTTGGTTCTATTGATTGTGCCTTTGGTTATTGTCCCGATTATTGTGCTTGGCCGTCGTGTGCGCGGGTTAAGTCGCGAAAATCAGGATAAGATAGCAGAAAGTGCGGGCAATGCATCTGAAACGCTTCTTGCCGCACAAACCGTACAGGCATTTACCCATGAAGCCCCTAGCCGCGAGCGATTTTCAGGCCTGACGGAACAGGCATATGTTGCGGCACGTAAGCGCATAGGCGTACGCGCAATTATGACTGTGATTGTTATCTTCATGGTGTTTACCGGTGTTCTGGGTGTGCTTTGGATGGGTGCGCGCGATGTCCGCGCCGACCTGATGTCGCCGGGGGCTTTGGTGCAGTTTGTAATTTATGCGATCCTTGTGGCCGGTGCGGTCGGTGCTTTGTCCGAGATTTGGGGTGAATTGCAACGTGCGGCTGGGGCTACCGAACGATTGGCAGAGTTAATTGATGCTGAAGATTTCGTAACCGACCCTGATGTACCCCAGACAATGGCACAGCCGGTTCTTGGCGCGCTTGATTTTGATGCGGTTAATTTCAATTATCCGTCACGGCCCGATATGCCAGCCCTTAAGGACTTGAACCTGACAATAAAACCCGGCGAGACTATTGCCTTGGTTGGGCCGTCCGGTGCCGGGAAATCAACAGTGTTCCAAATGGTATTGCGCTTTTTTGACCCAACATCAGGTACGGTTTTGTTTGATGGTGTGGATATCAAAAAAATCAACCGTGATGTGTTCCGTAAAGAAATGGCATATGTGCCGCAGGATCCTGTGATTTTTGCGACCTCTGCCAAAGAGAACATCCGTTTTGGACGCCCGAATGCCACGGATGAAGAGGTGATAGAAGCGGCAAAAGCAGCTGCTGCCCATGAGTTTCTGATGAAGCTGCCAAATGGGTATGACAGTTTTGTCGGCGAACGAGGTGTTATGCTGTCGGGCGGGCAAAAACAGCGCATTGCCATTGCGCGAGCCATATTGCGTAACGCGCCCGTCTTGTTGCTGGATGAAGCAACCTCTGCGCTGGATGCGGAAAGTGAACTGGCAGTGCAAAAAGCCGTAGAACGTTTAGCCAAAGACCGTACCACATTGATCGTGGCCCATAGATTGGCTACGGTGAAAAAGGCTGACCGCATTGTTGTGATGGACGAAGGTTGTGTCGTTGCCACGGGTACACATGCGCAACTGGTCAAACAAGGGGGGCTATATGCCCGCCTTGCAAAGCTGCAATTCACAGAATAGTTGTTTGATTTCGGCTCACTTGTAAATCGCTTAAGCAACCCCCAAATGCTTTAGGATGGCAATCCCTTTGCCATTGAATAACCATTTAGGAGGGTACTATGGGACTTATGAATTTTATTAAAACTGCTGGAAAATCTTTGTTTGGTGCAGCGGAAGCTGCAGAACCGGATGCGGAAATTCTGAAAAGTGAAATTGAAAATCTTGGGTTGGATGCGACTGGTTTGGAGATAAGTGTTGTAGGCGATACTGTTTCCGTTGACGGTAACGCGGTCAGCCAAGAGATGAAAGAAAAGATTATTCTGGCGGTCGGCAATGTCGAAGGTGTTGCCGGTGTGGAAGATAATGCAGGCGGTGGCGGAACATTTCATACTGTAGAAAAAGGTGACACGCTTTGGGCTATTTCAAAAAAGACTTTGGGTGACGGTAACCGTTACAACGAGATTTTTGAAGCCAACAAACCGATGTTGACACATCCCGATAAAATTTATCCGGGTCAGGTTTTGCGTATTCCAAGTTAATACTTTTGATTGCAAATTTTCAAAAGGGCAGGTTTTCTTGCCCTTTTCTGGTTCAGACGTATCGTAATTCTTGCGCCATAGAGAAATCCCGCGCATTCTGTTCTTACTCTGCGGATGGGAGCCTGCAGATCTGGGAGGATAATAATGACACATAGATTTGCGACACTTGCCGATATTAAAGCGCTTGAAAAAGAAATGCCGATTGAAGATCGGTGGACGGCCACAACCGTTTATGAACAGCTTTGCGATACTCGCGATGCTTATCCGGATAAACCTGCGGTTAGTTTTCAGCTGAAATCCGGGCCAAAAGATAAGGCTGTAACCTTAAGTTGGGCGGATTTAACAAAGCGTGTCACCCAATGCGCCAATTTATTTCGCTCACTGGGTATCGGTAAAAATGATGTCGTGGCTTACCTCTTGCCTACCACCCACGAAACTCTGATCACACTGATGGGCGGGATGACGGCAGGCATTGTCGCACCGATTAACCCGACGCTTGAGCCAGAGCAAATTGCCGACTTGCTGCGTGATGCAAAAGCCAAGGTTTTGGTGACGATTAAGTCTTTTCCCAAAACCGAAGTGGCGCAACTGGCCGCCGAGGCCGTTGCACTGACCCCATCTGTTGAAACTGTAATCGAAATAGATCTGTTACCTCATTTATCACCGCCTTTAAGCTGGATTGTACCGTTGATACGGCCGAAAAATCCGGTAAAGCATAAGGCCAAGATCATCGATTTTAATGCTGCCCTTGCAGCCCAGCGTGATGATGCGTTGGAGTTTGCGGAAACCGGTGACCGGTTCTGTGCGCATTTCCACACAGGCGGTACAACGGGTATGCCCAAGATTGTACAGCACAAACATTCAGGCGTTTTATATAATGGCTGGATAGGGTCCACGTTGCTATACACAGCTGATGATAATGTCATCTGCCCATTGCCGTTATTTCATGTGTTTGCAGCCTATCCAATTTGGGCTGGGTGCCTATCATCAGGTGCGCATATGATCCTGCCAACGCCTGCCGGATATCGTGGCGAAGGTGTATTTGATAATTTCTGGAAGCTGATTGAACGTTGGGGTGGTACATTTGTGGTAACAGTTCCCACGGCTGCGGCAGCATTGATGCAACGGCCTGTAGATGCGGATGTATCCACTTTGAAAGCGGCTTTCAGCGGGTCGGCACCTTTGCCAGTGGAGCTGTTTAAACGGTTTCAAAAAGCCACAGGTGTAGAAATAATCGAAGGTTACGGCATGTCAGAGGCAACCTGCCTTGTTGCGGCCAATCCGACGGAAGGTTTACGCAAAGTAGGCTCTGTTGGTTTTCCATTACCCTATACCGATGTTAGAATTCTTGATTGCGATGATGCGGGCAATGTCATAACCGAGATGAAAACCGATGAGGTTGGCGAGATTTGTGTCTCGAATATGGGCGTGGTTGTGGGGGCAACCTATACCGATGCGGATAAGAACAAAGGGCTATATGCCAAGAAAAAATACCTGCGCACGGGTGATCTGGGCCGGATAGATAAAGACGGCTATCTGTGGATTACAGGGCGTGCCAAAGATCTGATTATACGCAGTGGTCACAACATTGATCCTGCTATGATAGAAGAGGCTTTGGCCGGGCACGAAAAGGTTGCCTTTGCCGGTGCCATCGGTCAACCGGATGCTAAAGCGGGCGAGCTACCTTGTGCCTACGTGGAGCTGATTGAAGGTGCATCTATTACCCATGAAGAGCTGTTGGCCTATGTCAAGGAACATGTGCATGAGCGTGCCGCTGTTCCCAAGTATATGGAAATTATGGATGAATTGCCGAAAACGGCTGTCGGAAAAATCTTCAAACCCGACCTACGTAAATCGGCAATAATAAGGATATATAATGCGGCCCTAACGGATGCGGGACTGGATGTCAGCGTTGTCAAGGTTGTTGAAAGCAAAAAACGTGGACTTGTAGCGCAGCTGATGAAAGCGGATGACAGCATCAAGGATAAAGATGTGACTAAGGTTTTGGGCAGCTTCATCCGCCCTTGGGAATGGGTGGATTAGCCTGATATTTCCGGACTCTAGTTGCTTTGCCCTGCAAATGTCGCTTGCATTTCATCGCGCGCATCATCACTGATTTTGGCGAACATCACCTCTGGCACAGTGAAAGCGTGGCCTGCGGGCAATGCTTCCAATGCGGTGGATACATCCGTTGGCCATGTGGCTTTAGTATTCATCGCACTTAGCATTGATGCGGCGGCGTCCGGTATAAATGGTTCTGACAGAACCGCATAAAGCGGGATCAGGTTCAGGGCGAAACGCACGGTTACGGCGGCGGCATCAGGGTCGGTTTTGAAAACTGCCCAAGGG
This sequence comes from Amylibacter sp., assembly GCA_965261565.1. Classification (GTDB taxonomy): domain Bacteria; phylum Pseudomonadota; class Alphaproteobacteria; order Rhodobacterales; family Rhodobacteraceae; genus Amylibacter. The sequence continues at coordinate 2,956,612 of OZ253460.1, read as the reverse complement.
GCCGCATTTTGCAGGTATTCGTTGCCCGCTGCCCAAATCGCGCGTAATTCAGCGGTGGCTTTGCGAATTTCTATCGCTTCCATATGGCTTTCATACGCTTTCAAGCGCTTAGCTATTTCTGCAATCACCGCCTGTTCAGCTGGGCCATATACGCCACCTGCTGGCACCTTTTCACCGAATTTAGCACGGCAAAATTTGGTGATACGCGATACGAAATTGCCCAGCACATCAGCGAGATCTTTGTTCACGGTGGCTTGGAAATTCTCCCATGTGAACTCACTGTCGGAACTTTCTGGAACATGGGTCAGCAACCACCATCGCCAATAGTCAGAGGGCAGAATATCCAACGCCTGGTTCATAAATACGCCACGCCCCTTGGAGGTGGAAAACTGACCGCCATCGTAATTCAGGTAGTTAAACGATTTGATGTAATCCACCAGCTTCCACGGCTCACCGGACCCCATGATAGTGCAGGGGAAAGACAGGGTGTGAAACGGGACATTGTCCTTACCCATAAACTGGACATATTTCACATCATCCGCGCCCTTGTCTGTGCGCCACCAGCGTTCCCACGCGGCTGCGTCCAAACCGTTCGCATCGGCCCATTCGGCGGTGGCCGCGATATATTCGATAGGCGCATCGAACCAGACGTAGAAAACTTTGCCTGCCATGCCTTCCCAGTCAGCATCACCGCGCTTGACGGGAATACCCCAATCCAGATCGCGGGTAATGCCACGATCACGCAGGCCGTCACCGTCATGCAACCATTTCTTGGCAATGGAAGTGGTCAGGATTGGCCAGTTTTTTTTACTGTTGATCCACGCGTCTAGCTTATCGCGCATATTGGATTGCTTCAGATAAAGATGTTTGGTTTCGCGCACTTCCAGATCGGTTGATCCCGATATGGCCGAACGTGGGTTGATCAGATCGGTTGGGTTCAACTGTTTGGTGCAGTTTTCACATTGATCCCCGCGGGCACCGTCATAACCACAGTTCGGGCACTCGCCTTCGATATAGCGGTCGGGCAAATACCGCCCATCCGCGTTGGAATAGACCTGTTTTTCACTGACCTCTTCGATCATGCCATTCTGCGCAAGTTTACCCGCAAAATGCTGGGTCAGCGCATGGTTTTGCGGGCTTGATGAACGGCCAAAATAGTCAAAAGACAGCCCGAACCCTTTTGCAAGTCTCGCCTGCACTTCATGCATTTCAGCGCAAAACGCGGCCACATCCTGCTCAGCTTTTGCCGCTGCCAATTCGGCAGGTGTGCCGTGTTCGTCTGTGGCACAGATAAACATCACTTCACGCCCCATAGCGCGGTTGAAGCGGGCATAGACATCGGAAGGTAACTGACTGCCGACAAGATTGCCCAAGTGTTTGATGCCGTTAATATAGGGCAGGGCGGATGTGATTAAGATACGTGTCATGTTTAAGCCGAAAGTTGGTTTCAGCTTTGCTGTACCCTAAGCATTGCCAAAGGGCTAGTCGAGTTTCTTGCGTTTAAGTAATTTGTTAACGGTGAATGTTGTTCGCGGGGTGTAGCGGTAGCTGGTTTTGTCTGCAGACGTTGGACGCGCGCGCATACGCATAAGGCCAAAGATGAGTAAGCCAACATGGGCGATTGTGATGAAGTTGAACAAGGCAGCGGGTCCGTAATTCTGGATCAGGGCTGATGCAATCAACGGACTGAAAATGGCCCCTATACCATAACAGAACATCAAGGATGCATTCAGCTCCACGCGTTGTTCAGGCGTGGTGAAGTCATTAGCGTGGGCCACAGAAACCGAGAAAATCGGATAGGTGAACAATCCAAACAAGAATGCCATTGCGTAGATTGTTGTGGGGTCGCTGGAATTGACCCATGCTATGGCAAAGCAAATTGCGATGCTGGCCACGGACAGCCAAAGCAATACCCAGCGGCGGTCGTATTTATCGGCTAGCCAGCCTATGGGTATCTGTACGATGGCGCCACCTACTAGCACTGATGCAAGAAATTGACCAATCTGAAGTGGTGTCAGGCCTACGTCTTGCCCGTAGATCGGGCCGGCCATACGAAAAGAGGATGATGAGACCCCCGCAACAATGACACCTGCAACCCCCAAAGGTGAAGTGATCGCGGTGCGGATCGGATGCAACCGGGGGCGGGACGGGGCCTTGGGTTGTTTTGATGTGGTTAATGTTAGCGGCAGAATGCAGGCACAGGCCATAATGGCCAGAAGATTGTAAGATACATATGCCCCGGGTTCTAGAAATCCGATCATCAGCTGCGCAAGGGAAGAGGAACCTATGTCAACGACGCGATAAACGCCCATGACTTTGCCCCTGTTGTCATTGGTTAATTTGGCTTGGAACCATGCTTCAATAACTGTGTAGCATCCTGCAACGCAAAGGCCTGATAGGATGCGCAGGCCAACCCAGAATGTAACATCGATCCACATAGGATGCGCGATGGCACCGATGGTACCCATCGCGGCAAACACGGCGAATGAACGTGAATGACCAACTGTGCCGATCAGGCGGGGTGCCCACCAGCAGCCAATGAAAAAGCCGAAAAAATGTGCAGAGCCCAATAAACCGATCTGGGTTTTGGAAAAACCTTCCTGTATGCCAGAAAGTGCGTCAAGCGGTGAGATTGCCCCCGTGCTGAGCTGTAAAAGCATAACAGAAATCATAAGGGCGGCGAAGGAGATAAGTAATCGCATGAACTATCGCTTTGTGTTTTAAGACAGTTTGGTTGTTTCTGTGTGAGTGTCTAGTCAATTCTCGACACGCTTTGACGCTAGCGGATCATGCGGCGTAATGTATTGTCTTTTTTTATAAAATGACGAAACAGAGCTGCAAAAAGATGTAAGACAGACAAGGCAACCAACAATATTGCGGATATTCCGTGAAGGTTGAAAAGCCATTCTTCAAGAGCAGGGTCTTCGGCTGTGATTAATGGGATTTTAAAGGTTCCAAAGAACCTTATCTCAAAGCCGGTTGCTGAGCTTGCCAGCCAACCAAGAAGAGGGGTTGAAAGCATCAGAATATAAAGACTGAAATGTACAAGACGGGCCAACAGTACCTGCATTTTTGTTGTCGTTGCACCGATTATGATTGCAGGCGGAGGTGAGATAAAACGCCAAACAATCCTGTATAAGATAAGCATAAGCAGCAAAATACCAATGGATTTATGCCAGCCGTACAGATGTATATTATCCAATGCAGGTTTCATCTGTGCAATATTGCGCCCGAACAAAAACATCCCCCACAGGGCAAATGCCAACCCCCAATGCAATATCTTTGCTATGATGCCGAAGGATGTATGCGTGTTGCGAAATTGCATGTTATTGGCGCTTGATACGGGCATTAATTTTGATAGCTAATATGGCGCCGACATCATTTGGATATCCGCTAGCTCCAAAGTCATGCCGGTTAAGTGCGCCGGTAATACGGATGCGCAAATTATCACGTTCAGAGGATTTTGTTCCGGGGTCTCGAAATAATCGCGCGTTTAATATCAAAGGCTTGGTAATGCCTCGCACAGTAACCAGGCCTGTAATGGTGGCATTGGGGCCACTTGCTTTGACTGATTTTGAAACAAATTTAATATCGGGGTATTGCGCAGAATATAAAACTTTTTTAGAGCGCAATGCTTGTGTGGCAAAGATAAAGCCGGCTTTGGCGGTGTCTGTGTTTAAGGTTACGTTAACTATACTGTTCGCGGCGCGTTCAAAATCGATTGAGATGGCGGCGCTATAATCTATGAACTGCCCAATCACCTCATCATCTCCGAATTGGTAGGTAAAGCCTACCATGGACTGATCAGTGATGATGGCATAATCAAATGCCTCGGCGACTGCCGTTCGGCCTAGGCATAAAAATAGAATTAAGCATGCTGAAATCAATTTCATAAGGTATCATTTACATCGTGTTACCTTATGTCAACTCACGACCATGCGAGTGTCCTTCAGTATTATTATACAAAAGCCTCTGGTTGTATTTCGTGCGCCATGTGATCAAGCACGGCATTCACAAAACTGGGCTCGCGTCCATCGGGGTAAAATGCTTTGGCTACATCAACAAATTCGCTGATAGATACTTTCGGCGGTGTTTTACCTGCAACAAGTTCTGCGCCTGCTGCGCGAAATAATGCACGTAAGGTTGAATCGATACGGTCAATCGGCCACTTTGCAACCAATGCGCGGTCGGTCATTTGGTCGATTTTAGCTTGATTGTTTACGGCTTCATAAATGAGTGTTTCAAACAGGCTCACATTACCTCGGGCAAACGCGCCTTCTTCGGTTTCGGCACCGAAACGGTGATCCAAAAACTGCTCACGCACTTCTTCTAGCGTGGCATCGCCTGCTTCCATCTGGAACAGGGCCTGCACCGCATAAAGCCGTGCGGCGGATTTCATTTGCTGTCTGTCTGGCTTGGTCATGCCGTTTTATTACCGTCTGTTTCGCCTGCGATGATGATATGCTCGGAAGCGGGTTTGAAGCCTATGCCTTTGGTGGGCTTATTGAAGCGATTGTTCAGCGTAATCAAGTGCAAAGCGGCATCGGCCGCCCCACCACCTTTGTTTTGTCCTTTATGATCGGCCCGTACATCGGCCTGAGCGCGATTTTCCACCGTCAGAATACCGTTGCCGATGCAAAGCCCTTCCAAGCCCAGCAACGACAAGCCGCGAGAACTGTCATTGCAAACGGTATCATAATGTGTGGTTTCGCCGCGAATGATGCAGCCCAAAGCCACATATCCTTGATAGGTATTGCTGTTGCTGGCTAAACGAATAGCTGTGGGAATTTCCAAGGCCCCAGGCACTTCGGCCACGTCATAGGTTGCCCCCGAGGCATTAATGGCTGCATTCGCGCCAGCAAGCAAATTACCCGCAATATCTTTGTAATATGGTGATATTACGATCAACAGATGCGGTTTATCACCTTCGAACTTCGGGGCGGGAAGGATGTTGTGGCTTTCGCTTTGGGCCATGGGTTTATTCCTGTCCTAGTGGATGGGTGCCGACAATTTCCAGATGATAGGCATCCAGTCCAATGAATTTTGGCAACGGTGTATCGGTAAGAAGAGTAATTTTTGTCAGGCCAAGTGTTGACATGATTTGTGCCCCAAGCCCTGTATGACGCAATGTACGTGGCTGGGTTTCATCCATATGGGGCAGCGCATTGTCAAGATCTCGAAAGACCACAACCACGCCACGGCCCACATCAGCGATTTGATGCATAGCGGCAGACAGTTTGTCTGAGCGATCAGGCCCAAGGCCAAATGCATCTTCATACAGGTTTTGGGCATGCGTGCGCACCAAAACAGGCTCTGGTGTAGTGATGTCGCCCTTGATCAGAACCGCATGTTCTGCCCCGTCGGTTTGGTCAGTGAATACCCGTAATTGCCAGGTACCGCCAAATTCGGATGTCACTGTGCGGCTGTCGGTTTCACGCACCAGATTATCATAGCGTAAGCGATATGCAATTAGATCGGAAATTGTGCCGATTTTTAGGTCGTGCTTTTGGGCAAATTCAACCAGATCAGGCAGGCGAGCCATAGTTCCGTCTTCATTCATAATCTCGCAAATCACACCTGAAGGGTTCAACCCCGCAAGGCGTGATACATCAACGGCGGCTTCTGTGTGTCCGGCGCGGACAAGGACACCACCTTCACGGGCACGTAGCGGAAAGATATGGCCGGGTGTTGCAATATCATCTGTGCGCACCTGCGGATTGATCGCCACTGAAACCGTATGGGCGCGGTCATGGGCGGAAATACCTGTTGTCACACCCTCGTGGGCTTCAATGGAAACTGTAAACGGGGTTTCGTGCCGTGATGAATTACTGCTTGCCATCATTGGTACACCAAGGCGATCGATCTGTTCGCCGGTAAGGGTCAGGCAAATCAGCCCGCGCCCGTGGGTAGCCATGAAATTCACCGCTTCCGGTGTTGCCATTTGTGCGGGGATGACAAGATCACCTTCGTTTTCGCGGTCTTCGTGGTCAACAAGAATGAACATACGTCCGTTGCGGGCGTCATCTATGATATCTTCGATAGGCGAGATTATGGTTGTCATTTAACTGCCCTGCATTTCGTTCAACCGCGCCACATAACGGGCCAGTGTGTCTATTTCCAGATTGATCGGGTCGCCAATGGCCAGATCGCCCCAAGTTGTTTCGGCTTTGGTGTGGGGGATGAAGTTTACGTCAAAGCCGGCACCGTTCACATTGTTGACCGTCAGTGATGTACCATTAAGGGCAACCGATCCTTTGGGTGCGATGAATTTGGCCAATGCCATTGGGGCTTCGAAAGTTACGCGCGTGCTGTCGCCCTCATCCGTGATCGTTGTGACAAGTGCTACCCCGTCCACATGGCCCGACACGATATGCCCGCCAAGCTCATCGCCAACTTTCAGGGCGCGCTCCAGATTGATCTTAGCACTCAATTGCCATTTGGCGCCGATATTGGTCTTGGAGGTCGTCTCTGCGGATATTTCCACATCAAACCAGTTCTGTGCATTGTCAGCGCCCTTTTCAATAACTGTCAGACACACACCACTGCATGCAATCGAGGCACCAATATCAATACTGTTATGATCGTAATGCGTGTTGATACGTGCCCGTAAATCACCATGTTGTTCCAATTTTGAAACTGTGCCGATATCTGTAATTATCCCAGTGAACATAGCTTATCCTTACGCGTGCGATATGTGGATTTATTCTGTCATTTCGTTAACCGCAAGGCACAAAGGAGTCAAATAGCCGGTGTTGTTATTCAGGTGCGAAAACGACCTTGTGCGCCCAGGTATCGCCATCTGAGATTACAAGAGATTCAAACCGCATAAGCTGCAACAGATCATAAAAAGTGCCTTCGTCCTTTAAATCCTGTTTTCCTAAAAAGTTATTGCCACGCAGGTTTGATGTCAGTTGTGCCAACAATGCGCGGGCACGGTATATTGTTTTGAAAATGTTGTCATCCAGTGCAATTATGATCAGTTTTTTAGCATCATCACCTTTTGCAAAAATCACAAACCTTGGGCTTTCAGGTGCGGCAAGCTGCGCTTGGGTTATTGATGTGGCAAACCCTATGCGCACGTCTTTGTCAGACTCGGGTGCTGTCAGTAAAACACGGCTGAAAATCTCTTGGCTGGTAATTTTCGGATAATAATATTCTTCAATCGGATCATTGGTTTGCGCCGTTGCCGCATTTGCTAAAAGTATGAAAAAAAGTGCAATTAATGAACGCATAATACGGCCTTTGGTTTTGGGTGCTAATTTCTGCGCACGATACCTTTATATTGGATGAAACACCACTATATATTAATGGCAATAAGGTGCAATTGTCATAGTAAAGTCTTGACATGGGTTTCCAATAGCTGTGACAAACAACACATTCCAGCCATAGCCACGGGAATTGTCTTTTGACTGCACAATACATCTGTCGATTGGTTATTATGAATGATTTGGTGATCCATGAATGAAACAGACACTCTTAATCGGAAGTTTTTGTTTTTACAGGGCCCGCATGGCCCGTTTCAGTATCATTTTGCAAAACGGCTTATGGTGCGGGGGGTAACAGTTCATAAAATTTGCTTCAATGCGGGTGACAGGTTCTTTTGGCGTAATCGCGCGACACGATCTGATTTTACAGGAACTTGTGATGAATGGCCTGATTTTGCGCAGCAAACTCTGAAGCAGGGTTATACAGACCTTGTGGTATATGGTGATAACCGCCCAGTTCACATTGCTGCAGTCGCATATGCCAAGAAGTTAGGCCTAACCTTGCACTATTTGGAAGAAGGCTATCTTCGGCCATATTGGGCGACCTACGAGCGTGATGGTGTTAACGGGAATTCCTGTCTTGTCGATACATCCATTCAGAAAATGCGCACTGATCTGAAGAATGTTGTCGCAGAACAGATGTCGGCACCGGCAACGTGGGGTGACATGCGGCAACACATTCTTTTAGGTGCAATTTATCATTGGCACGTCATGTTCAGAAACCGCGATTTTCCGAAATACATCCCACACAGAGGGAATTCTGTGCGCAGCGAATTTCGCCTGCATTTCATGAAATTGCTGAACCGCATTCCACACGCGATACAGCGCAGGATCAGCACTAAACGGCTTATCGCAAGCGGTGTTAGTTATCATCTGGGTGTTTTGCAATTAAGCCATGATGCATCTATCCGGCGCTATAGCCGTTATGCGGGTATGGATGAATTCATGCGTGAGTGCGTTGAAAATTTTGCGAAATTTGCGCCTAAACACCATCATTTGGCATTTAAAGCCCATCCGTTGGAAGATGAACGCAAGCCATTGGCGCGGGTCGCCGATGAATTGGCCAAAGAGTTCAATGTGATAGGGCGCATCCACTATATTCGCGGTGGTAAACTGGCACAGATACTGGATTTTGCATCAAGTGTTGTAACTATAAATTCAACTGCGGCACAGCAGGCACTTTGGCGTGGTTTGCCTTTAAAAGCTATGGGGCAAAGCGTTTATAATAAACCCGAATTTATCTCAGACCAGGAATTGGGTGCATTCTTTGCCAACCCCCAAAAGCCGGATTTAGCGGCATATCGTGATTATCGGCAGTATCTTTTAGCAACGTCACAAGTTCCAGGTGGATTTTATGCGCGGACCAGTCGGCGGCGATTGCTACTACAGATTGTGGATTTGGTTCTGAATAAGCAAGATACATACAAGATATTGAAACAAACAAGCGCGGCCCCTGTGCAACAGTCAGTGCTTGGAAAAGTTTAATGTAAACAAATACTAGCAAAAATATCTTTAGTTGATTAGATTTACACAAAAGCCGAGGCAGTTTTGACGAGAAGGGCAGGTTACATGTCACGTCACAGTAAAATTTGGGTCAGAAATCTGGCCCTGTTCACAATTGTGTTTACAGTTGCGGCCTGTGGTTTGCCACGTTCGGGCCCGAATAAAGACGAAATCTTTTCCAGCAGTGTACAAAAAGGTGGCAATGCCTTTATCGTATCTGTCAATGACAGGGTTGTTATCGCTACAAAACAAACACCGGCAGTTGGTTTCGACGCGGGCTTTCAAAATGCTGGTAGGATCGGTGCCGATACAATCCGTGCAGGCGATATACTGTCCCTTACAATTTATGAAAACGTGGAAGAGGGACTGTTGGGTGTTGCGGGGGTTCCGTCAAGCCTAACAGAACTTCAAGTGGATCAGGCCGGGTTTATTTTTGTGCCTTACGCTGGGCGTATTAAGGCGTCTGGAAATTCACCTGAAAAATTGCGCGATATTATTACGCAAAAATTGGATACACAAACGCCCGACCCACAAGTTATCGTACGCAGGTTGCCCGGTGACGGTTCTACCATCTCAATCCTGGGATCATCGGCACAGGGTGTTTACCCGATTGAGGCATCAACATCGACATTGTCCTCTATGATTGCAAAAGCGGGCGGTGTGACAACTGACCCGGAAAATACCCGTGTAACAGTCATTCGCGGATCACATAAAGGGACCGTCTGGTTGGTTGACCTTTATGCAAGTAACAAGCAGGATATTGCCTTGCGTCCGGGTGACCGGATATTGATACAACAAGATACACGTCGGTTTACCGCCCTTGGCGCCACTGGTGCACAATCACTTGTTGAATTCCCGGCACCCGAGATTTCCGCATTAGAAGCAATAGCTTTCATGGGCGGACTTAACAGTAATCTGGCAGACCCGACAGGTATCTTCATCTTTCGGGATGAACCTGCTGAATACGCGAACCGGGTTTTGGCACGAGATGATTTTGTAACACCAAAACGAATTGCCTATGTGTTGAATTTGACCGAACCCAATGGCATTTTTCTTGGCCGTGATTTTCAAGTGCGTGATGGCGATACGATTTACGTCACTGAAGCCCCGTATGTTGCATGGACAAAATCCCTTAGTGTTCTGACAGGTACAATCGGTGCTGCAGCATCCATAGAAACGCTGTCTGGTTCATAAAGTACGGTTAAAACGATGAAAACACCTTCAGGCGCGCCCCGAGAAAACAATGAGTCGCGCCTATTTGTCTATAGTCTTGGGTTTCTGTTTAAGCGCCCTATACGCAAAATTTTGAAAGCCCATGGGTATAAAATCAGAACGGGTTTGCCATTTCGCAACACTGACAGTGTCGCGGCTTGGGGGCGCAGACCGGTTGCAAAACGCGGCATGTTTGTTGCGCGCCATTTCAAACGAACGCTTGTGACAGTTGAAGACGCTTTTCTGCGGTCAGTTCTAACGGGTCGTCAAGGTGATAGCCCAATAGGCCTTGTGACAGACACTGTCGGCATATATTTTGATACTTCGCGGCCTAGTGAGCTGGATTTATTGTTAAAGGAAGCATCAAAACTTACGGGTGTGGAGTTAAAAAATGCATCGGATCAATTGGCCCATATGAGCCGTTTGAAACTGTCAAAATACAATGACTTTTCACATTCCGTATCAGATTTACCTGATGGGTTTGTATTGGTTATAGACCAGACAGTAAACGATGCATCTATTGCAATGGGTGGCGCAAATGCGGCAAGTTTTGCCAAAATGTTGGCCCGCGCAATGGCGGAAAATCCGGGCAAGAAAATCCTTATAAAAACCCACCCCGAAACGTCGGCTGGAAAGAAGCATAATTATTTTACGCAGGAAGATTGTGGGAAACAGGTTGCGCTGATTACGGGGAAGCTGTCACCAAAAGACCTGTTTGAACAGGCGTCGAAAGTTTACTGTGTAACTTCACAAATGGGTCTGGAGGCCATATTTGCAGGTCACAGGCCAATCATTTTTGGTAAACCCTTTTATGCCGGGTTGGGTTTGACAGATGATCGCTGCTCTGCTTGCGATAAAGGGGTGGTTTTACAGGGCAATCGCATGAATAAATTAGCAGGCGACAAATGAGGTAAAGGTTGATTCAATAAGTGATCTTTCAGATTTTAATGAGGTCACCTTCCATGTCAAATACTGACGCACCCGACAGCCACTCCCTTGATTTTCTTACGCATTTTTCAACTTTATCTGACCCACGACAACAAACAAAGCTGCTTTACCCTTTGGCCGAGATTTTGCTTTTGACGTTATGTGCCGTGTTGTCCGGGGCGAATGACTGGGTCGCTATTTCTGCGTTTGGGACAAAGAAACTGGCTTTTTTACGGAAATTCTTGCCATTTTCGGGCGGAACACCCTCACATGATCAACTGGGAAACATCTATGCCGCACTGGATGCCAATCATTTTCAGGCCTGCTTTATGGATTGGGTCGCTTCCTTAAGCAGCACCCTTAGCGGGGTCGTGGCGATAGATGGTAAAACCTCACGTCGCAGCTTGGATAAGGCTGGCAGCAAGGCTGCAATTCACATGATCTCGGCATGGAGTTCAGAGTTGAACCTGACGCTTGCCCAACGGCAGGTGGACGGCAAATCCAACGAGATCACGGCCATACCAGAACTGTTAGACCTCCTGACGCTCAAGGGGGCCATTGTCACTATAGATGCTATGGGATGTCAGCGTGATATTGCCGATAAAATCATCACCAAACAAGCGGATTATGTTTTGGCTTTAAAGGGTAATCAAGGGGCCCTTCGCAAAGACACAGAATTGTTTATGAAAGAACAGGACGCTGTATATTTTGCAAACACAACAGTAACTTACCATGAAACCGTAGAAAAATCTCATGGCCGTATTGAGATAAGAAAAGTCACTGTTTGCTCGGATATTGAGTGGTTGAAGGCGCGGCACAATTGGCCAGGATTGGAAAGCATCGTGATGGTCCAATACAGCGCAACACTTCAAGATAAGACCCGTTCAGAGACACGCTTTTACATCTCATCCATGACCTGTGACGCCGAAACCCACGCAAAAGCTATCCGCGATCACTGGGGTATTGAAAACGGGCTGCACTGGGTCATGGATATGGTGTTTCGTGATGATGAGTGTCGTATCCGTAAAGGAAACGCACCTGCTAATTTTACAACGATCAAGCACGCCGCCAGCAACATGCTGCGCTCCGTAAAAGGAAATCAAAGCCTCAGGCTAAAACGACACTTGGCCGCTTGGGACGAGGTTTTTCTTTTCCAGATAATAGATGGATAAAACTCATGCGATTGCCCTAGGTGGTTTTATCCCCGGCACAAGTGTTTTGGGCGGCATATTTGAAATACGCCAAATGGTATGATCCATATTTTGAGCGTGCCACGGATTTCAAAACTGCATCAAATATTCTACATGCCCAAGCACGGCAGTATCAGGATAATCAAGTGCAGGTGATCTGTCTGGGCATGCGCCTATGGAAACGCGGTTTTTTGCGTAAGTATCTGTCCGGCAATAATAATACCCCTTTGTTTCACAACGATATCGCGGCCGCTGTTGATGCCGCAAGCATTGCAGAAGGGCAGGTTTTGGTTTGGGCCGGATACGAAACCAGCGAACTTGTAGATAACTGTGCCTTAAGAGATGTGTCATTGATCCGGGTTGAAGATGGTTTTCTGCGCTCTGTCGGGTTGGGGGCGCAATTGGTTGCGCCGATATCTTTAGCCTTTGATGACAGGGGGATCTACTATGATCCAACACGCCCCAGTCAATTGGAATGGTTAATTAACCACAGTGCGGGCCTGTCAGATATGGAATTATCCCGCGCAGGCGATATCCGAAACCGCATTGTTGAAATAAAAATGACCAAATATAATGTGGCGGCGGCATCATTGAAATTACCTGCTATTACGGGCCAGAAGATAATTCTAATCCCGGGGCAGGTCGAAGACGACGCTTCGATCCTGAAAGGTGCGGGGCAGGTTAAAACCAATCTTGGTTTATTGCAGGCCGTGCGTAAAAATTTCCCCGATGCCTACATTGTTTTCAAACCACACCCTGATGTAGAGGCAGGATTGCGTGCAGGGGCTGTCGACATTGAAGACGCATTTAAATTTGCAGATATTATCGCGGCTGGCAGCAACATGGCGGCCTTGTTGGAACAGGTCGACCATGTAGCCACCATGACGTCACTTGCTGGTTTCGAAGCTTTGTTGCGCGGCAAAACTGTGACTTGTTATGGCAGCCCGTTTTATAGCGGGTGGGGTCTGACCGACGATAAAATGCGTCAAATCAGCCGTCGTAAAGCCCGCCCCAGCCTTAATGCGCTTATTCATGCATGTCTGGTTGATTATCCGCGTTATTGGGACCCTATCACTGGCAAACCTTGCCCTATAGAGGTCGTTCTTGAGCGATATGAGCGTGGTCAGTTGCAGGTCAAAACCGGATTATCAGTACGTCTTTTGACAAAACTGCAGGGTATTTTAGCCAGCTATGCGCATTTGTGGCGCTAAAGCGGACGCCATTGAGACATTAAATCGCCGCCGATTTTCCGGTGTGATAGCAATTTAAATCGCGGTGCTTGCTTTAAGGTTTCAACGCCGAGTGCAGCCAAATTGGGCGTTCCATCTGATCCGATTGTAATGCCTGCGGTGAATGTGATCAAATGATCGACGTACCCTTCGTGGATAAGTGATGCGGCCAGTTTGCCACCGCCTTCGCAAAACACCCGTGTGATGCCTTTTGCCGCGAGCTTGGCAAGCACATCTTTTAGGGACAGACCGTTGCTACCGCTTGCGCACTCTATTAACTTGGCACCGGTTTGGCCCCAGCTTCCACACTCTGCATTTGGGCCGTGGCACAACCAAACCGGCATGTCATTTGCGCTGTGGCCTAACTGACTTTCAATTGGCGTGGATAGTTTGCTGTCCAGAATAACCCTTACCGGGTGTCGATGATCCAAACCGTTCAAGCGGACTGTCAGGCTTGGGTCATCTGCAAGACTGGTGCCGCTACCAACCATGACTGCGTCATGTGTTGCACGAAGATAGTGCACATAGGCCCGTGACGCCGCATCGGTTATCCATTGGCTTTCACCTGTGCCGGTGGCGATCCTTCCGTCCAGGCTGCTGGCTAGCTTTAGCGTTACTGCCGGGCGGTTTTTCGTTACGCGTGTTAAAAAGCCGATATTGGCCTGTTTTGCCTTGGCTTCCAACACACCTGAACGCAATGCAACGCCCGCAGTACGAAGCTTTTCGAACCCTTTGCCTGCAACGCGAGGATCAGGGTCACCGGTTGCGGCGACAACACAAGCAATACCTGCGTCAATCAATGCATCCACGCAGGGTGCTGTTTTACCGGTATGGGCGCAAGGTTCTAAAGTAACGTAGGCGGTTGCGCCCTTGGCGGATGTGCCTGCCTGCGCCAAAGCCATCCGTTCCGCATGGGGTCGTCCGCCTGTCTGGGTCCAGCCGCGCCCTAAAACGCGACCGTTCTTGACAATGACACACCCTACGGCCGGGTTAGGCCAAGTTGTTCCCAATCCACGTGCGCCCAATGCAAGGGCCAAGCGCATCCAGCGGTCATCTGCCGAATGCTGTTCCATCATTAATCGGTATCTGTTTCAGGCGGGCGCAATTCATGTACAAAATCTTCAAAGTCATCAGCTTCCTGAAAGTTTTTGTATACGGATGCGAAACGCACATAAGCTACGGTATCAACCCGTGCCAGACTGTCCATCACGATCTCTCCGATTTTATCGCTGTCTATGTCGCTGTCGCCCATGCTTTCCAAGCGGCGCACAATGCCGGATATCATCTGTTCAACGCGATCAGGATCAATGGGGCGTTTTTGCATGGCAATACGGATCGAGCGGGCCAGCTTATCGCGGTCAAAATCTTCGCGCTTGCCGTTCTTCTTGATGATCACCAAGTCACGTAATTGTACGCGTTCATAAGTGGTGAAACGTCCCGCACAAGCGGGGCATAAACGGCGGCGACGGATCGCTGCGTGATCCTCTGCCGGGCGTGAATCTTTGACTTGGGTGTCAGTGTTTCCGCAAAACGGACATCTCATGGGCCTCTACCTCGATATTATTTTTATTATTGTGGATAAGTATACAAAGAACTCTAGCATTTGGGTAGAGAAAAGTGATTCGCATCTAAATATAGTGTGCCTGCCAAGTCTTAGTAGTAGAAATACTATGGGCCATTGCGTATTTGACATTCGAAAAGAACTTGTTAGCGTGCCGAATTTACCCATCCAGATCGGATAGTGAATTTATTTATGGCGTCTTTGTTTACCCACGCAATTATCCCCCTCAGCCTTAAAATCTATGGTGGCAGGCGAATGCATATACCTTGGAAATTGTGCATTTTGGGGATTTTATTTACAATAATTCCAGATTTTGACGTCATCGCGTTTAAATTTGGCATCCCCTACCAATCCCCTTTTGGACACAGAGGCTTTACCCATTCAATAGCATTTGCTGCCGCTTGCGCTACATTGGTATATCCAATTCACAAGCGTCTTCATCGATCATTTACATTAGTCTGGGGTGTTTTGTTTTTATCGATGTTATCGCACCCGTTGTTGGATGCTATGACCAATGGTGGGCTGGGTGTTGCTTTATTGTGGCCGTTAGATGAAACGCGGTATTTCTTTCCATGGAGGCCAGTCAAAGTGTCACCTATCGGCATTGATAACTTTTTCACACAGCGCGGAATGCAAGTCATTCTGTCTGAGCTTCGATATCTGTGGATACCAGTTTTTGTTACGGCAATCTTGTTAAGGGTTTTGCTGTGGTTCTCCAAAAAACGCCGCTAAAGGGCCTGATCTTAGCTGCTAAGATGCCCCACAACATGGCGTGTGTGAGGGTGATCACGGTGCTCAAACAGATAAATCCCCTGCCATGTACCAAAAGCCAGTTTGCCGCTTGCCACGGGGATAGATAACGAGACAGGTGTCAAAGCCGCTTTGATATGCGCAGGCATATCATCGGGGCCTTCATAGGTGTGGGTCAGGTATGACATGGACGCGTGATCACTATTTGGCACAAGGCGTGTGAAAAATGCGGTCATATCGGTTTGAACTTCCGGATCGGCGTTTTCCTGGATCAACAACGAACAGGATGTGTGTTGAACAAATAGCGTTAGTAAAGCTATTGGCTGGTTCTGCTCTTGTACCCATTGGCTAACGTTTAGAGTGAATTCATAAAGGCCCTGACCACTTGTTTGTATCTCAAATTTTGTTTGATTAGCCATATCATCACAATATCAGTCATTTCTAGGCTTGGCGATATGAATTAGCCGCGTTACTTTGCCATTACCATCATATACGGGGCAGATCAGTGATGAATTGGATAATCAATTTAGTTGGCAAAAATTCAAAAATATTGGCGATGATGTTAATCGTCTTAATTGTCGGTAATGTATTTTTTCAGTTCTACACCCATAAAACGACCGCACTTACCGCTTGGAAAGGTGGTGGGTTTGGTATGTATACAATGCCGCATGTGGATGGTCGAACAGTGTGGCTGGAATTGCAAGGGGACAGCGGGACGGTTGAAATACGCATTTATCCCGAGAACAGGCAGCTTCGTGAATGGATCAACGGTGTGAGTTTGCGGGGGGGGGCTGCTTTGCAGACAATATCAACGCAGGCTGAAAGTTTGCGATACTTTCCCGACACCCAAAGGGCCAACGCATTGATCGGAAGTGTGGCGCGCATCAGGTGGTTGAATAGTTTTACGAACGGTATCACTCCCATAGACGGCCAGACGTTCAGGTCAGAAGATATTCGCCTGCGAGTTTACGATAATGTTCAGGATATGAGGGCCGGCATCCTGAAACGCGTTATTGTACTGGATACATCTGCGGGGCATATCTGAAATGGAAACGCAGTCAAAAAAACGCCTTCTGGGTGATGTTTCGCGCTTTGTCACGGAAAATTATTTCCATACTTTGCTGATCTTGTTTTCGGTAATCGTTTTCACGTTTTTCACAACCAAAGACTATATCCCACCCATGTTCAGAATTGCGATGCCATGGGTAATGTTGCTGATGGTAGCGACGACCGCGCGACGTACATGGATCTGGATGCTGTTATTGGCGTCAGTAATGTTGATTATCAATGTGCTTGTGAATTTTTACATAAGTGCCAATCACGGCTTCATGATTGCATACATTGCTTTGGCATTGTTGATTTCCATATCATCTGATGATGAAGTGTTGATGCAAAAAATGGCATTGTACATCCTGACTATACTTATGGGTTTGGCTTTGGTGCAAAAACTTGCGTCGCCTTATTATATGAGCGGTAATCTGATCGGCGACTACATCCTGACCGGACAGATGTTCAAGCATTTGATCGCGGTTGTTTACCCTGAGTGGCTGAATATCGTGCATGAGAATAAAGCGGCAATACGCACGCTTGGGACAATGCCGCCGTCTACAGGCAATTCTGTTTCACTAGTAGTGCCCACTGGGATCACTTTGCTGATTATGACGCTGACCTATGTTTCGTTGGTAAGTCAGTTCCTGATGGAGGTTCTATTGTTGATGCGCGCCAAATTGGGCATTTGGGTCCATTATGCATTGTTACTGTTTGTGGTAATTATCTATTCCACGCGCAATGAAAACGTATTCTTGTCAATGAATTGCATTTTGGGTTACGCGATGACGGATGAGCAGACTAAATCTGCGCGTCTGCTTTATGTGTTGTGGGTATTTTATTTGTTGGCGATGGAGATGATGGGTGTGCGGCCGGGGTTTTTAGTCTAAAAACCGCGCTTTGATTTCCGGTGTCGGGATCATGCATTGATCATATTGCCCGAATACTTTGTACCGGTTTCTTGCAACAAGACCGTAAAGCCAGTTTTTGATAGAGCCAGGTAGAATATGCGCAATACCTGCGATTTTCCACGGCCAGCCAAGGCGGGTATAAACCGCCAGAACACCGTTTAACTGTTCTATTAGCTGACCATCAACAAACACTAGAAATGTTTCAAAATCAGCTGGATCAAGCCCGTGGTGCTTATACAAAATCTGCCCCATATCGGACTGTGCCGTTAGGAACTTGAAGTGCTTTTGCCGATCAAAGCGTAAAATGAATTTCATAAATCCGTTACACAACACACACGTTCCGTCAAAAACGATCAGGTCTTGGGTCTTTATGATGTCTAGAATGTCGGGAGTTTTTGTCATGGGGATTAGATAAAGGTAAATAGGTAGAAGGGAAAGGCTAACCGTGGCCCTTGTGCTTCCGGTTCCAAACACGGATGTTCACCTGACGCAGATTTTAAAAAGAAGGGGAATATGATGAAAGGACATTGCGCTTGTGGGTTAGCTCATTATGAGATGACAGAAAAACCGCTGATTGTACATTGCTGCCATTGCTGCTGGTGTCAGCGCGAAAGCGGTTCGGCTTTTGCCTTGAATGCGTTTATTGAGGCAAAATATGTGAAGCTGACCAAAGGCGCGGTTGAAACTGTGGATATCCCAAGCGAAAGCGGTACGGGGCAAAGGGTACATCGCTGTGCTGAATGCAAAGTTGCACTTTGGGCCAATTATCTGGGGCTGGGCACTGATTTTTCCTTTGTGAAAGTCGGCACATTGGAAAATCCTGATCAATGCTCGCCCGAGGTGCATATATTCACTGAAAGCAAACAACCGTGGGTGACGTTGGCAAAAGGCTTGCCTGTGTACGAAAAATATTATCGCCGCGACGAAGCGTGGTCAGATAAGGCTATAGCAAGGTTCCGGGCGCAGATGGACGCGCGGGTGTAGTGGATAGTACGCATATGAGGGATAACCACTCAAATTTGATAGGATCGAAATGGTTGCATCCATCGGGCGCATTCAAAGAATGCAAAGCCATCCCCTCTGGGGGGCGGGGATGGGCTTTGCAAAAGTTGGGCTGTATAGGGTTTTAGTGGCTTATTGCTGACCTAAGTGTATCACGAAATGCTTTCGCAATACCGCATCAAGTTCCGGATCAAATTTTGCGTTGGATCTCTGCGCCAGTATCTCATTCTTTAGCTTGATGGCGTTTTCAATCAGATCTGGTTTATCCTTCTCTACCCACTCTTTAGGAGATGTCCGATCACTCAGCGTTGGATAGACATGATCGGCCTCCATCCGGCCAAGTGTCTGATCTGTGCCCAGATAGTGCCCTGGGCCACGCAGGCAGACATCTGCTATCTGATCCAGAGCCATCGTTTCATCGGTAACTTCGATACCGCGCACACAACGCTGGGCTTGGCCAATTAGATCATCAGACAGGATCAAGGATTCAAGGCAGAAACCCAGAAGCGAGGCGTGCATACCAGCGGCTTCATAGACCATGTTTAAACCAGAAAGGCCCGCCATCACATTTGAACACATTTGTTCCCAGCCAGCTTGCATGTCGGGCATTTTCGCGTCGGATGCGCCTGCCGGAGCCCCGCCGGGCACGCCGTAGAACTTGTGCATCTGGGCGCAACCCGCTGTTAAAAGCGCTTGTTCGCCAGACCCCACTGTCATGGCCCCTGTACGCAGGTCCAGGCCGAAGGGCCAGGTGCCAAAGACTGCGGGATGCCCCGGTTTGATTGCGTTGACGTAAATCAGGCCTGCAAGACATTCAGCGGTGGCCTGCACAATCGTACCTGCAATGGTGGAAGGGGCGGTGGCACCTGCCATACCGGCCGACAATAATAATATCGGCATGCCGCCACGGATAAGCTGTTCCATGACTTCGCAGGCTTCGGTGGCGAATTTCATTGGTGGCACAACGAAACAGTTGCTGTTTGAGATAAAAGGACGGGCGCGGAACTTGTCTTCGCCGCCTGCAATCTGATAGACCATATCCAATGCACCAGGCACATAGGATGGATCTGTGAAGCTGGTGCCAATATGCTTGGTTGTGCCAGAACATGCCGCGTAAATCGTATTTAAGTCCATTTCGTAATTATCTGGAATATCACGACAAACCATGGGCCGTTGAAAGAAATGAACATTGTCCAGACGGTCGGTTATTTTGGCGGCATTATGCAAGTCCTGCATAGTGCATTCGCGGTATTCATTGTGCTCTACATCGACCAGATGCACCGCTGCCCCTGCAGTGCCGTAGTGAACGCGATTGCCTGAAAGCACCAGATCGTTTTTACCATCACGGCTGTAAAGTGTGATCTCTTTTGCTGTTTTGGCCAGCATATCTTCGACCAAAGCGCGCGGGAAGCGCAAGCGGTTGTCATCGCCTAAAATCGCCCCCGCTTTGGTTAAAATTTCTACACCTGAAGCGGGCGCATCGGCAAAACCGATGGTTTCAAGAGCTGTGAGAGCTGCTTCATGGATACGCTCCATATCGCGTGTTGTAAGCGGTTTATATGTGCCGCCTTCCATACCAGCACGAATGGGGCGGACGCTATCGGCGAGGGGGGCTGCACGCATGGCTTGGCGCGCTGCGCGCCCGCCTGATCTGCGGGTTTTGTTTTCGGACATGTGGATTTCCTTAAATTTGCTTGATTATTGATGAATTTTCAGCAAAAAGCAGGCGAACCACGGGCCGCACGTCCGCGCCCTGCACCGATGGTGTAGATTATCAGGGCCGTTATCCAGTTTAGATCAATCATGTGTTGATTTGGGCTTATATAATGGATGAAGGCTTGTTCATTTGCGTCATTTATGTCGCTTTTATATTAAGGATGGAAATTACAGTGTCAGTTAGTATGCTCAGCACTTTTGTGAAACCTATGCACAAAGAAGGGCTGAAGTTTGTCGGAATTTTTGCCGCGATTACATTGGTTCTGTTTTGGATGTCAGATATATTGGGCTGGATCGGTGTTATTCTGACCATCTGGTGTTATTATTTTTTCCGCGACCCGATACGGTCTGTACCCACGGGTGACGGGCTAATTGTCAGCCCTGCGGACGGGATTGTATCGTTGATCGAAATGGCTGTGCCGCCAGAGGAATTGGGGGTAGGATCCGAACCCCTGTTGCGGGTTTCTGTGTTTATGTCGGTATTTAACTGCCATATAAATCGCGCCCCTATTGCCGGCACAGTCAAAGCTTTGGCTTATCGGCCGGGCAAGTTTCTGAACGCGTCGTTGGATAAAGCAAGTGCGGATAATGAACGTAGTTCGATGTGTATCGAGATGGCGGATGGGCGGCAATTGGTTGTTGTGCAAATAGCGGGGCTGGTGGCACGGCGGATCTTGGGCTTTGTGCAAAAGGACCAGACATTGCGTACGGGTGAGCGGTACGGTTTGATCCGTTTTGGTTCGCGTCTGGATGTTTATCTGCCTGATGGGGTTAACCCTCTGGTGGCCTTGGGGCAGACGATGGTTGCAGGGGAAACGGTTTTGGCCGATCTTGCGTTAAAGGATGCGCCGCGTTTGGGAAGGGCAGAGTAAAAAAATATGGTCAAGCTTGTAAAAAACACTGAAAATCAGGAAAGGTCCGAACGCGAACTGCCGCTTATGTCTTTGCTACCCAACCTGATTACGGTGGGGGCGATTTGTGCGGGGTTAACGGCCATTCGTTTTGCCTTTCAAGGCAGCTTTACCGCCGCTGTTTATCTGATCTTGCTGGCCTGTATTCTGGACGGGCTGGATGGGCGTATCGCGCGTTATATGAAATCTGAAAGCCAGTTGGGGGCAGAACTGGACAGTCTGGCAGATTTCGCCAATTTCGGTATTGCGCCTGCGTTGGTGATATATGCTTGGGCTTTGCAGGATTTGAAACGTGCTGGCTGGATCGCGGTTTTATTCTTTGCCGTGTGCATGGTGATGCGCCTTGCGCGTTTTAATGCGGACAGCAAATCTGAAATTGACGATAATGGCGAATACTTCACAGGTGTTCCGGCCCCCGCAGGCGCGGCGCTTGTCTTATTGCCGATGTTTTTGTCGTTTCTTTGGCCCAACGAAGTGCAGTCTTATGCTGGGCTGATAGCACTTTATATGGCAGGGGTCGGGTTGCTTCTGGTTAGCCGTGTTCCGACTTATTCATTTAAGACCACAACGGTACGACACAGGCGGATTACTTATATTATGGTGGGTTTCGGGGTTCTGGTCGCTTTGTTGCTGACCTATCCCTGGATCACTCTTGTAGCCCTTGATCTGGCTTATTTCGGGATTATTATCTGGTCGTACTTTAAGCATAGAAAAAACCAGAAGGCCTAAGGCTTGCTATTGTGGTCTGCTTTGCTAATATACGCCTATGAGAACAAATTGCATCATCTGCTGCATTATTATTACCTGCTGAGACATCACGCGGGCCGTTCTTTTATTTCCAAAACAGTAAGTAAGTGATAGGCCCGCGGGGATA
Organism: Amylibacter sp.; assembly: GCA_965261565.1. GTDB lineage: Bacteria > Pseudomonadota > Alphaproteobacteria > Rhodobacterales > Rhodobacteraceae > Amylibacter. The sequence continues at coordinate 2,934,514 of OZ253460.1, read as the reverse complement.
ACCCGTGTGAGAGATTATGACTGAAATAAAGCTTTATAACACCAAGACCAAAACCAAAGAGGTTTTCACCCCATTGGACGCGAATAACGTGCGCATGTATGTTTGCGGCCCCACGGTTTATGACCGCGCCCATATCGGCAATGCGCGCCCCGTGGTAGTGTTTGATGTGTTGTATCGTTTATTACGGCACGAGTACGGGAAAGATCATGTGACCTACGCGCGGAACTTCACGGATGTGGACGATAAGATCAACGCCAAGGCCGAAGAAACCGGGCGGTCTATTCGTGATATAACCGATGAGACGATCGCGTGGTTTCTGGATGATATGGGTGAGCTTGGCGCTTTGCCACCTAATGAAGCACCGCGTGCCACGGAATATATTCCGCAGATGATCGCGATGATAGAAGAGTTGATCGCCAAGGGGCACGCATATGAGGCCGAGGGTCATGCGTTGTTTGATGTAAATTCATATGAGCATTACGGTGCTTTGTCGGGTCGCTCAGTAGACGATATGATTGCAGGCGCACGAGTGGAAGTGGCGCCATACAAGCGTAATCCGATGGATTTTGTGTTGTGGAAACCTTCCAGTGGCGGTCAACCCGGCTGGGACAGCCCTTGGGGTTACGGTCGGCCAGGTTGGCATATCGAGTGTTCTGCGATGTCGCGGGCTTTGTTTGGTGAAACCTTTGACATTCACGGTGGCGGGCTTGATCTGCAATTCCCGCACCACGAAAATGAGATCGCGCAAAGCTGTGCTTGCTGTGGCGAAGATACGTTTGCGAAAGTCTGGATGCATAACGAGATGTTGCAGGTTGAGGGTAAGAAAATGTCCAAGAGTTTGGGCAACTTCTTTTCGGTGCGTGAGTTGCTGGACAAGGGCTATCCGGGGGAAGTTATTCGGTTTGTGTTTCTGAGGACGCATTATTCTAAGCCGATGGATTGGACGGATAAGAAGGCGCGTGAGGCTGAGGCGACTTTAAGGAAGTGGCGTAAAGTGACCGAAGGTGTTGAAGTGGGTATTCCATCTGACGGTGTAATAAACGCTCTAGCAGATGATTTGAATACACATGGGGCATTAACTGTCTGCCAAATACTTTATTCTAAACGTGACCTTTCTGCACTAAAAGCTTCTGCTCAATTATTAGGGCTATTGGATACTAAAATGGGTGATTGGGCGAGGAGTGCTGACGATAGGGGTATTATCAGCGACGATATTCGGGAAATTATAGCAAATGCTGTTTTGCAAAGGCATAATGCAAAACTCCAAAAAGATTTTACCACTTCTGATAATATCCGAGATTTATTAACAGATGCTGGTGTCATTCTTCATGACCAAAAAGATAAACCTGCTCAATGGGAAGTTCCAACGGATGTAGATGTTTCAAAACTGGAGGCCCTCAAATGATCTTCCAATCGTATTCTCAATTCACATCAAAGGGCAGTGCCCGAACCGAGGGGGGGCGAGAAGCGCCCGCCCGTGGGGGCGGTTTGGGCGCTGGCCGTGACGCAAGCGCCACGACCAAGGAGTTTCATCATGACCGTTGAACGTCTTTCCCTGTTCGACACCACCTTGCGTGATGGCCAACAAACCCAAGGGGTTGATTTTTCTGTGGATGACAAGCTGCGTATCGCCAACGCCCTAGACGCGCTCGGCATCGATTACGTCGAAGGCGGCTGGCCGGGGGCCAACCCTACGGATAGCGACTTTTTCGATGCGGCCCCGAAACTTAACGCCACTTTCACGGCGTTCGGTATGACCAAACGCGCAGGGCGGTCTGCGGCCAATGATGATGTGCTGGCAGCAGTCTTGAACGCCAATACGCCCGCAGTTTGTCTGGTCGGCAAGACCAGTGATTTCCATGTGGAAACCGCATTGGGCATCACGCTGGATGAGAATATTGAAAACATTTCAGCCTCGATCAAGCATCTTGTCGACCAAGGCCGTGAAGCCCTGTTTGACTGCGAACATTTCTTTGACGGTTACCGTTCCAACCCTGAGTATGCCCTGAAAGCAGCGAAAGCGGCATATGACGCAGGCGCGCGCTGGGTGGTTTTGTGTGATACCAACGGCGGGGCTTTGCCTGCACAGGTGCATATGGCCACGAAGGCGGCAATTGCGGCCGGCATTCCAGGCGATCACATCGGTATTCACACCCATAACGACACCGAACATGCGGTGGCCAATTCATTGGCGGCGGTCGATGCGGGTGCGCGGCAAATTCAAGGCACGCTGAACGGCCTTGGCGAGCGCTGTGGTAATGCCAATCTGACCACACTGATCCCAACGCTTTTGTTGAAACAGCCCTATGCCAGCCTTTATCAAACCGGTGTCACGGTTGAGGGGCTGCGCGACCTGACGGCTATCAGCCGTATGCTGGACGACATCCTAAACCGTGTGCCGCAAAAACAAGCAGCCTTTGTGGGGGCATCGGCATTTGCACATAAGGCGGGGTTACATGCCTCTGCAATTCTGAAAGACCCTACAACTTATGAACATATCAATCCTGAAGTGGTTGGAAATAAACGGATTATTCCGATGTCAAATCAAGCGGGACAATCCAATTTGTTACGCCGTTTGCACGAAGCCGGGATTGAGGTGGAAAAGGGTGATCCGCGTTTAAGCTTGATTTTGGACAAGGTGAAACAGCGCGAAGATCAGGGCTATGCTTACGACAGCGCACAGGCATCATTCGAGTTGCTGGCGCGCAAAGCTCTGGGCGCATTACCGACGTTTTTCAAGATCAAACGCTACCGCGTGACAGTGGAGCGGCGCAAAAACAAGTACAACAAAACGGTCAGTATTTCCGAGGCCGTGGTGGTCGTAAAAATTGGTGATCAGAAGGTCATGTCGGTGTCACAAAGCTTGGATGAAAACGGCACGGACAGCGGGCCGATAAATGCTTTGTCTCGGGCTTTGGGTAAAGATTTGGGGCCATATCAAACTGCAATCGATGATATGAAGTTGGTCGATTTCAAGGTGCGTATTACCAATGGCGGCACCGAAGCGGTGACCCGCGTGATCATCGATAGTCAAGACGGGCAGGGGCGGCACTGGTCAACGGTGGGCGTGTCCGCGAATATCGTGGATGCCTCATTCGAAGCCCTGCTGGACGCGATAAACTGGAAGCTTATTCGTGACGGGGTCAAACCTGCATGAGCGTTGAAGCCTGTGCAGAACTGGTAGAGCGCGGCGACCCCGATCGGTTTTTGTCGGCAATGACAGCCCCGCCTGATACCCGTGATGCGCTATTTGTCCTTTACGCGTTCAATCTGGAAGTGGTGCGCGCCCCTTGGGTGACGCAAGAAGCGATGATCGCGGAAATGCGCCTGCAATGGTGGGCGGATGCAATTGAAGAAATTTATGCGGGCGGTACTGTGCGCCGACATGAGGTGGTGACACCGCTTGGGGCATTGATTGCGGATAAAGGGTTGGATCGCGTGGCGTTTGACCGGCTAATTGAAGCGCGTCGGTGGGATATTTACAAGGAGCCGCACAAAGATCAGGCCGCATTCGATCAGTATATTTCAGATACGTCAGCAGGATTAATGTGGTTGGCAGCGCAAGCCCTGGGGGCGGATGAAAAACACCGCATAACTGTTATGGATTATGGCTTCGGAACTGGTGTTGCCGCCTTGCTTCGCGCCATCCCCGTATTGGTAAATATGCAGAAGTATCCGCTTGTGAACGGTACTGCAAAGGGTGTTTCCGTATTGGCCGAACGGGCTTTAATGAAACTGGAAATTAACGATATACCAAAGCCCGTCCGCGCGGCCTTGCGGGCTGGATGGATGGCAAAGCGTACGCTGAAACTGGCGGCACGCAGCCCCGAGTTGGTTGCCGCAGGTGGCCTGGAAACTGCTGAATTCAATAAAAAAGTCAGGCTGTTATGGAAATCCATAACAGATAGTTTTTAGGCCAACTGGCGGCGACTATGATTGACCAGCCAGACCAAAGCGATACCTGCAGCCAACAATAATGGTACCATCGCGATGTTCACCGCGGCCCAACCTTCGGCCGGGTTGTCACCAAATCCGTTCATTAAAAAGCCTGACGATAATGAGCCCAATGTCACAGTGCCGAAGACCAGAAAGTCATTCATGCCCTGCACGCGGCCGCGCTCTTCGGGTGCGTGACTGCTTGTCAGCATGGTGGTGGCTCCGATAAAGCCGAAATTCCAGCCGATACCCAACAGGATCAGGCCCCAGAAGAAGTTTGACAACTCCAGCCCCGCCATATTCACTAGCCCGGCACTTGCAAGGATTACCAAGCCAAGGGCGATGATCTTTTCGGCCCCGAAGCGGACGATCAGGGAACCGGTGAAGAAGCTGGGGATATACATGCCCAATACATGGGCCATGACAACATCAGCAGCATTGTTTTGGGTAAAACCGCATCCAACCACGGCCAGAGGTGTAGATGTCATAACCAGATTCATCAGCGAATATGAAACCATGGCGCAAATGATGGAGACCGCAATGCGCGGTGTTTTCAGCAACTCCGTGCGCGTACGGCCCTTGGGGGCAGTAGGGCTTGGGGCTTCCGGTGTTGGTATTTTTAGGAAAAAGAACAGGAGCGAGCCGATAAGATTGATGCCCAAGACAGCTATATAGCCGCCGAAGAACGGGATAATGAAACTGTCAGCGGTCAGTTTGACCAGTTGCGGCCCGATAATGGCAGAGGCCAAACCACCTGCCATGACATAGGAAATCGCCTTGGGGCGGAAGGCCTCTGATGCAGTGTCAGCCGCCGCGAAGCGAAAAAAACCTTGTGAAGACATATAGATGCCTGAACAATAGCTTCCCAAAAGGAATAAGGTGAACGAACTGGTATATAACCCGTATGCACTGATAGCCGCCCCTATGGCACCAGCGAATGTACCGATCAGGAAACCGGTTTGGCGGCCAAAACGTTGCATCACATGACTGATCCAAGGGGCTGTGGTCATGGAACCAAAGACGATCATGGATATAGGCATTGTGGCCCAAAGCGCGTTCGGGGCCAGCGATTGCCCAGCCAGGCCGCCGATCACGAACATAATCGGCATCTGCGCACCAAGGAAGGCCTGTGCGATGACAAGTATCGTGACGTTGCGTTTTGCGATAGTGTCTGAATGGGTCATAGTTAGTGACGTATCTGAGTTAAAGTTTACCTGCAATCATTACATTGTACCAGTTTCACTTCAGCTCTGATCCGCCCGGTCGATGATGTGTGCAAAACTGCCCGAATGCGGGCCGTTAATCAGGCCCATCGGTGGCAGGGCTGTACCTTCGGCATCTGTGGCTGCGAATAGCGGCTGGCCATCCGATTTCAGCGTTGTGGCGTAGTGAAACTCGTGGCCATTCAGGGGCATTTCCCACGGGCCACCCTGTGGTTGCAGCTTGCGGTAGCCAAGATGCAGTTTGCGTTCGGTAAAGCTGGTTTCCAGCGGCAGCAGGCCAAGCATTAGATGGCGGATACCATCTGCATCTATAAGTCCTTCGCCCATGGTCATGTAGCCGCCGCATTCACCGTAAACCGATTTGGCTTTGTGCATGCCCGCGATGAAGTTTTGATTTGTAGCCAGCTTTCCTGCATGTAATTCAGGGTATCCGCCCGGCAAAATTACAATATCTGACGCGGCAGGGGCCTCATCTGCCAACGGAGAGAAAAACGATAGCTCCGCGCCGTCGTCGCGCCATGAATTCAGCAGGTGTGGATAAGCAAAAGCAAAAGCCTGATCGGATGCAATAGCGATGGATTGGGCGGGCGGTGGCAAGATGCGCGGATTACTAGGGGTTTTTGGTAATTGTTGTAATAGTGATATTATCTGTCCTATATCGATGCTATCCTCTACAATATTAGCAGAATAATCCAAGAAAACACGAAGATCACTGCGCTCTGATGCTTGTACCAGTCCTAAATGTCGCGATGGAGTTTCCAATTTACTATCTCTGTACACAGCGCCTATGACGGGTAATCCAGTTGGCTCCATCGCGCGGCGTAACATGGCTTCATGTCTGGAGCTTCCAACCTTGTTCAGAATAACGCCAACAATATTTACATCATGTGCATGGCGTGAAAAACCTTCGACAACTGCCGCTACTGACTGGGACTGTTTAGAGACATCACAGATCAACACGCAAGGCAGGCCAAGGATACGCGCCAAATCTGCTGTGGCACCTTTACCGTCGGGCGGCGCACCGTCAAACAGACCCATCGCACCCTCTATCAAGATGGGGGTATCACCAGCTGCCAGATTACAAATACGGGCCGGCGACATGGCCCATGCATCAAGATTGACGCAAGGTGTACCACTGGCGGCTTCGTGGAAACGCGGGTCGATATAATCAGGGCCGCTTTTTCCCGACCTTATTGCTACCCCGCGTTTGCGCAGGGCACGTAGAATGCCCAAAGTCAGGGTTGTTTTGCCACCGCCGGAATTAGGGGCGGTCAGGATCAGGCCTTTCATGGGGCCTCGGCTGGGCGGCCACGACCCAGGGGATCAAGATCGCGAGGGGCAGCGCCAGCGATCATCGATTGCCAATCCAGAACCTGGCGCATTTTTACCGAACGGCCAACGCAGATGATTGCAGGTGGTGTAAGATCCGACATTTTAAGGTCTGTAACGAGATTTCCCAAGGTGGTTTCCAGCACCTTTTGGTCAGGTGTGGTGGCTTGGGTGACGACAGCAACAGGTTCATCAGATGGGCGGCCCGCTTTCAGCAATGCTTTGCTGATCGGGGTGATGTGTTTCATACCCATATAGATCACCAACACTTGAGAGCCATCTGAAATGGCCTGCCAATTCAAAGCACTAGGTGTTTTACCACTTTGGTCGTGACCAGTAATAAAGGTAACGGACTGGTTCACATCACGGTGGGTGACAGGGATGCCTGCGTAAGCTAAACCACCAATCCCTGCGGAAATACCGGGGATGATGCGGATTGGAATGCCGTGTTGCACTAGGGTTTGTGCTTCCTCGCCGCCACGCCCGAATACGAAGGGGTCGCCGCCTTTCAAGCGTAATACGCGTTTGCCGGCTTGGGCTAATTCGACCAGTTGAAGTGAAATGTCGCGCTGCTTGGCAGAAGGTTTGCCGCCGCGCTTGCCTGCATAGATCAATTCGGCGTCTTTGCGTGCCCAACCCAGAATGCGACTGTCGACAAGGGCATCATAAATAATGACATCGGCTTGCCGTAAGGCGTTAAGCGCATGAAGTGTCAGCAGGCCCGGATCACCCGGGCCGGCGCCGCACAGCCAAACCCAACCGGGTTGCAATATGGGCCAGTCGTTTGATGGAAGGGGATTCGTATCTGTCATGGGGATGTTATGGCTGAGTGTGTGCATATTGCCAAGCGGTTGGGCGACGTAAATTGGGTGATTGGCGTCAGGTGAATTGGTGCTTATAGTCGTGCCTATGAGCCGAAAACCAACAGGGGATTTGCGCCGTGGCTGGACCACAGGCGCGTGTGCGACCGCAGCGACGAAAGCTGCGTTGGATGCACTGTGGGGGGAAGGATTTCCACACGAAGTCGGGATTACCTTGCCGAGGGGTGAAACACCAATTTTTCCGCTTGCCCATCAAGAGCTTGGCGATGGTTGGGCGGAAGTAGGGATAACCAAGGATGCGGGCGATGATCCCGATGTCACACATGGAGCGTTGATCATTGCGCGGGTTTCGAAAAGTGACGGCGGCATTGTTTTTAAAGCCGGTGAAGGTGTGGGGGTCGTGACCAAAGCGGGCTTGCCGATTGATGTGGGCGAGCCTGCGATAAATCCGGTGCCGCGCTCCATGATTTCCATGGTGATTGCAGAACAAGCGGTATTTTACGGGCAGGTCGCGGAAATTTCTGTGACGGTTAGCATTCCCGACGGTGCGGAAATCGCGAAAAAGACGTGGAATCCAAGACTTGGAATAAAGGGCGGTTTGTCTATTTTGGGCACAACGGGTGTTGTGCGGCCGTTTTCCTGTGCGGCTTGGATTGCATCCATCCATCGCGGCATAGACGTAGCTGTTGCCGGTGGGCAGGCCCATGTAGCTGGCTGTACTGGGGCAACGTCTGAAAAAGTGGTGCAGGGGCTGTTCGGCTTGCCAGATCACGCGATGCTGGATATGGGGGATTTTGCGGGCGGAATGTTGAAGTATCTGGTAAAACATCCGGTTCAACGTGTGACCATCGGCGGCGGAATTGGCAAGATTACCAAGCTTGCACAAGGAGCGATTGATTTGCATTCGTCGCGATCGCAAGTGGATTTTAAGGCCATGAATGCGCTGTCGCTGTCTTTGGGATTGATGGATGTTAGCGATGCAAATACCGCTTTGGAGGCGGTGACGCGGGCAGGGAACGGGTTGGCTAAAGCTATAGCAATTCAGGCGCGTGAACAAGTAAAAATAAGGTTGAAGGATAAAGTGGAACACATTGATATCGTTGTTATAGATCGTACCGGAAATATTTTGGGGCAAGCTGGATGACGCTGCTGGTATTAGCGGGCACTTCAGATGCAAGGGCGCTTTTGGAAGAGTTGCAGGGTGTTGATGTTATCGCTTCTTTGGCAGGTGTAACACGCAATCCTGAAAAATTACCTGCAGTTACGCGTAAAGGTGGCTTTGGTGGCGCGCGGGGGTTTCGGGAATATCTGGTTGCGAACGGTATCAAGGGCGTGGTTGATGCCACGCACCCTTTTGCTGCAAACATGACACATACTGCGGCTGAGGTTTGTGAAACACTTGGCCTGCCACATGTGATTCTACAAAGGCCCGAATGGACACCCACAACCGATGATCAATGGTATTTCGTTGATTGTGCCGCTGAAACATCTGCAATTATTCCCAATGGGGTCGCGGTGTTTTTAGGGACGGGACGACAAACATTATCAGAGTTTTCCTGCCTTCAAGGTCGAAAGCTGTTGGCGCGCGTCATTGATCCACCGAAATCACCGTTTCCGTTCGAAAATGGCGCGTATCTGGTAGGAACGCCGCCATTTTCCATAGATGAAGAAATCACGTTGTTTCGTGAAAATGCAATTAACTGGCTGGTGGTGAAAAATGCTGGCGGCGGGAAAAGCCGATCTAAACTGGATGCAGCCCGTGCATTAGGTTTGCCGGTCGTGATGATAAATCGCCCGAAACTACCCTCTGCGGATGTGGTAGTCAGTGTGGACAAAGCCCTTCAGTGGGTGCGGGCGCAAGGATGGTAGAGCGGATTATCAGGTCGGACGCCTGTGTGGCCGAAGGGGCGGCGTATCTGGCGGGGATTGAACCGCGCTTTGCGGCTGCGTTGAAATTGACAGGGGCTTTGCCTTTGCGATTAAAACCAGATGGATTCGGTGCTTTGATGGATGCGATAGTCAGCCAGCAAATTTCGGTCGCTGCGGCAAGAAGTATATGGGCGCGGCTAGAAGCGGCCGAACTGGTTTCTATGAAAGATGTGCAAGCGGCAAATGCGCAAGATTTGCGCGCTGCTGGTCTGTCGCGACCTAAAGTTAAATATGTGAAATCATTGGCGGAAAGCAGTCTGGATTATACCACTTTACGTGGTTTGCCTACTGACGATGTGATTGCACAACTGATTGAAATAAAAGGCATAGGTCGGTGGACCGCGGAAATATATGCGATGTTTTCGCTGGGTCGCGCGGATGTGTTTGCTGTTGGTGATCTGGCCTTGCAAGAGGCGGCAAAACTGTTGTTTGAACTAGATGCGCGACCATCTGAAAAGAACTTCCATGTCATGGCCGAAGCTTGGGCGCCGTGGCGGGCGGTTGCGGCGCGATTGTTATGGGCCTATTACCGCGTTGCAAAGCAGCGTGAAGGGATCAAAGGATGAGTTTGAAGGCGGAAAAACGCAACGCAAAATCAGGGCGAACTGACAGTCTGGTGGTGTTTATCCACGGCTATGGTGCTGATGGTAATGATCTGATCGGATTGTCGGGTCCAATGGCGGAATATTTGCCTGATACCACCTTTATATCACCGCATGCACCCAATGTATGTACGATGAACCCGATGGGGCGCGAATGGTTTCCGATCCCGTCTATAGATATGACTTCGGAAGATTTCGCGCGTGAGATTATGCTTAAGTCAGTGGCGCAGTTTCAAAGTTGGCTTGATACATTAATGGTTGATGAATGCGTTACATCTGACCGTGTCGTTCTGGTCGGTTTTTCGCAAGGCACAATGATGGCATTACACGTGGGCCCACGCCGGACTGTTCCACTGGCAGGAATTGTCGGGTTTTCCGGGCGTTTACTGGCCCCTGAACGCTTGCATGACGAGGTGCTGACGAAACCACCTGTTCTGCTGATACATGGCGACATGGATATGGTTGTGCCACCCTCGGATATGGGTAAGGCGGAAACCGCGTTGCAAGCGGCTGGGTTTGATGTGCAGACCCATATGTCACACGGTATGGCACACGGAATTGCACCCGACGGGCTTGAACTGGCGGTACAATTCACATCCAAAGTATTTGGCGGCGCGTCGTAACCCTCATAGCTGGTATATTGCGGCTAGTTTATGATCATCACGCCTATATTCAACTGGATAACCAACTAACGTGCCTTGGCTACAACATATAAAAATCAAGTCGTATAAATAACCAGAGAATTTAAAATTAATCTTGCTCATATTAAATCAGAATACCATAAAGACGATATACGAGCAGTGTTAATGAGGGTTAATAGAATGGCTTTGTGCAGATATAAAAATACAGGTCTATCAGTTGTAATAGGTATCATGATCGGGGCCGGTTCTGCCCGTGCTGATGGCTTGGGGTATGTTGGATTAAGTTTCGGAACAAACCAAGCAAATAATCCACAGGATAATTTCTCGGAAAGAGCAGCTTCTGTAACTTTGGACGGGGCTTATGGATTTAATATTGCCAGTAATCAAAAACTGGTCATTGAAGGCATGTACCGTACGGATCATTATCCAGAGTTTGTTTCTGACAATAACAAAATAGAAGATCAGATACAGATTGGTGCACACTACTTATTCAATTTCGATTTTGGCGATCAAAGCTCTGGCGGGAATTCCAGTAGTTTTGGAAGTCTTGGTGGCTTTGGTGGCGGAAACCTTATGCTAGGCGGTTTTGCGGGTTATGGATCAGCGCCACATAATGATAGTTCTAATAGTGATGAAGATTATAAAGTCGCATTCGGCGGGTTGGAAGCAATTTACAACGTAAATGAATATCTAACGGTATTTGGCCAAATTGGACGTGGTGACCAACTTAACACAAGTAACAGTAATGGTTTTGACGGCGGGTCTTTTGCACGGTTAGGTGTTGTCTATGACTGGATGCGCGGTACTAGGATTACACTAGAAGGCGAGGTTGGTAAATCTGATCGTTATGAAGATGATGATGAGCCGGGTGATTTCAGCACATATAGCTTGCATGGCGAAACAGATTTACCGTTTATCAGTAAACGCCTTGCTGTAACTTATGGTATGCGGTTCGCGTTATTTGATGCGGAAAACGAAAACGATTATTTGAAAGAGACTTCATTTAACCTAGGATTTAGTTATAAATTTGGTATGAATAAATCAAATAACTTGGCGCGTGCCGGTATCATCGGTTTGCCGCATATCCCACTTCGTGCAAGCGTATTCACGCCAACGATGGATTAATCAAGACTTTATAGCATTTCGTAGGAAGAACTATCTTTCTGCGAAATTAGCAAATGTGTAACCCGTCCTAATTTCGCCATAAAAATCCGTATCTTGGTCATGGAAATGTATCAGTAATGCGGAGTGTTCAATGGCAAATTCGATGGCGATGGAGGTTTTTAAATCGGTTGTGAAAACCACTTTAACCTCGACAATGATTGCTATTAGCGTGTTTCGCATCGCAATGCTGGTCTACCCGTCAACACCTTCTGCCACTCAAATTTCCACAGGTTACACTTCACCCCAACCCGTAATTAAAAGCCAGGTTACTACATCTGGTGCTAAGCGGCGCATTGTATTGGGACGAAATTCAATTCAAAATCTGGGTAAAACGAAATAAGCCATTACTACGTTACCCTCTGTTTCAAAATAAAATATCACGATATAGGGGGTTGTCAGACTCCAACCCCTCTATATAGTGGTGCTTATACTGGGACGGGATGTCCCGTTCTGGTGTCAATGAAACGACAAAGCAGAACAGGGAACATTTTACAGTATGAATACCGTATTTTCTGAAAATTTCATACGCAGCCCCGGCAGGTTGCGTGATTATCCATCACTTGTTTTGAATGCAGATTTCAGACCGCTTTCCTATTTCCCACTATCACTTTGGTGCTGGCAAGACGCTGTCAAAGCGGCTTATTGCGACCGCGTGACAATAATAGCGGAATACGACCAAGTCGTGCATTCACCGTCCATTGAGATAAATATCCCATCGGTGATTGTTTTAAAGGACTACGTGAAACCGGTTAAGGCCACAGCGTTCACAAGGTTTAATTTATTTTTGCGGGATGAGTTTACTTGCCAATATTGTGGCTCAATGGGGGATATGACATTTGATCATGTGTTGCCACGTGCGCGCGGCGGTAAAACCACGTGGCAGAATGTGGTTGCATCCTGCGGCCCGTGCAACCTGCGCAAAGGGGCTAAATCAGTCAAAGAAGCCCATATGCACTTGCGCAAGCCACCACACGAACCCAGCCCATCAGAATTGCAAAATGCGGGCCGCAAGTTCCCGCCAAACTTTATGCACGACAGCTGGATGGACTATTTATACTGGGATGCCGAGCTAGAGGCATAATTACGCCGATCCGGTTTTAGGCTCTGGAAATCCAAGTTTGTCCACATATATAGAAAGCATGGACAAGTTGTTTATCAACTTTGCACCCCTTGGACTGGCCTTGGTGGCGCAGATGCTGTAGTTTTCTCTTCCCCCCCTGAGGCGCAGCATCGTCCTGCCTTAAATGCCTGATATAAAATCAGTCCCTGCTGCTTGCAGCTTTCAACCAAATCCCGGCAAGAGCAAATGATATAATGGCATTCCAAGCGGCCATGCTGATGCCAAATAATGACCAAGGGATTTCATCACAACGCACAACCGGTGCATTCATGATTTGGTTCAGAAGATCATCGGTTGTCAGACCTGCAATAGAACCCGATGTGCATGTCGTTGGGCCTTGCCACCACATTTGTTCAACACCTGCGTGATAGAACCCGATACCCGATGTTGTCAGGGCCGCCAACATCCCTGCAATTGCCAGTTCGCGTTTGCCTGTTGCAAAGCCCAGAATGCCGATTGCAATTGCAGCGGCATGGGGCCAGCGTTGCCACAAGCACATTTTACATGGCGGCATCCCACCAATGAACTGAAAGGCAAAGGCCCCGCCCAGAAGTGCAACAGAGCCAAGGGTTGCAAAAAGTATAAGGTTTTTACGGGTCATAGATATTTCACCAGGTAGAAAGTTCCGATTAGAAGAATAATGAATACGGTAAAGACCAGTCCCAGCCGTTTTTCAATGAAATCCTTGATAGGTGTGCCAAATTTCCACAGAAGGGCGGCAACGATAAAGAAACGTAATGCGCGCGCGATCAGTGACCAGATTATAAACTGGGCGAAAGGCAGGCCGGTGGCGCCCGATGTGATGGTAATGACTTTATAAGGGAAGGGGGTGACGCCTGCGACAAGTACGGCCCAGTGACCGTATGTGTTGAAGCGATCCTTGAACGCGTCGAATTGATCCATCTTGCCGTAGAATTCCAATAGAGGTTGGCCGACAATATCAAATAATTCTGCCCCGATGTAATATCCTAACCCGCCGCCCAAAACGCTTGCGATTGTGCAAATACCAGCAATCAACCAGGCACGTTGCGGTGCTGCCAACACCAATGGGATCAGTAGAACATCGGGCGGGATTGCAAAGACCGAGCTTTCGATGAAGGCGACAAATGCCAGTGCTAAAAGCGCGTAGCGTGATTGTGCAAGGGAAAAAGTCCAGTCGTATAGCTTGCGTAGCATGGGGATTGCCCTTTTGATTTTTGCCTTTGCAACATGGGTCGCGTATCAGGTCAAGGTCTCTTTAAAGAGTTTTGTTGGCCTCAAACGAAGCGACTTGCCTGTTTAAGTGCAAATTACTATGCTGTTTCTAACTGTTTTAATGAATGACGTGATATTGATCAGCTATTTTAGCGAAGGAGGTCTGAATATGTGTGAAATTTTTGCGGGTCAAAACCCCCAGCGTTATAAACCAAAAACAAGGCGTATTCGCCTGAACGGTCAAAGCACCAGCATTCGTCTGGAACATAGTTTCTGGCGGATCGTGGACGAGATTGCGACAAGCCAGGATATGACAACCCCGAAGTTCATCTCACAACTGCATTCTGAAGTGCTGGAGCAACGTGGTGAGGCACCAAATTTCACCTCGTTATTACGATGTGCCTGCTTGATCCATATCGGCCACGCGGATGAAACTGATTTACAAAGAGCAATTGCAGCAGAATAAAATTTGCATGTAGTACCCAGATACTACCCGTGCTGAATAATTTATTCCTATCCTTCACAGACACATAAATACTGTGGAGGAAGACTTGGCTAAAATTATACATTCTATGGTTCGTGTTCTTAAAGAGGCGCGCTCGGTAGAGTTTTACAAAACCGCGTTTGGTCTGGAAGTGGCTGAGCGACTGGATTTTGACAGTTTCACTCTTGTCTATATGCGTAACGCTGAAAACGATATGGAGTTGGAGCTGACCATCAACAAGGATCAAAGTGAGACTTATGATCTGGGTAACGGTTACGGCCATATTGCTGTGGCTGTTGATGATCTGGATGCCGAACATGCACGGTTTGAAAATGCGGGGCTAAAGCCACGCAAACTGGTTGATTTCAATAATAATGGTGAGTTGTTGGCACGGTTCTTTTTCGTGGCTGACCCTGATGGTTATGAGGTTGAAGTGATGCAGCGGCATGGGCGTTACCGTTAAGGTGGACGGCCCATTTGTCTAAATGGAGGAAAGAATGACAAAAATACCTAACCGAAACACGATGACGCGGCGTGAGCTTCTGTCGCGTACCGCATCCGTTGGCGCATTGGTCGCCGTTGGTGCGGGCTTTGTTGCCGCACCCAATGGAGCTTGGGCAACCGAAGTGACAGCGATTACTGCGCATCAGATGGCAACATTGATCCAGATGGCCCGCGATATTTACCCGCACGATAAAGTCGGCGACGAATATTATGTGATTGCAGTCAAAGGTTATGACAGTGACGACAACAAAACGATGGTTTCGGAAGGCGTGGCGGCGCTTGATAAGCTGGCTGTGACAGCAGGGGCTACTAGTTACAGCGAAACAAAATGGGAAGACAACCGTGTCGCTTTGCTGAAACAGATCGAAGACAGCGGGTTTTTTCAAACTGTACGCGGCGGCCTTGTGACAGGGCTTTACAACCAGAAAGAGGTCTGGCCGATCTTTGGATATGAAGGCGAGTCATTTTCCAAGGGCGGTTACATCAATCGTGGTTTTGACGACATCAACTGGTTGTAAGGGAGCAATATAATGGCAAATTTTGAAATGAATGATGACAGTGTAGTTGTGATAATCGGTACAGGTGCCGGTGGTGGCGTTCTGGCCAATGAGCTGGCGCAAAAAGGTGTGAAAGTTGTGGCGTTAGAGGCCGGTGGCCGCTATCTGCCTGATGATTACACCAATGATGAATGGGGCAGCTTTGGCCAACTTGCCTGGACCGATGCACGGTCCACCAGCGGTGACTGGCGTGTGGCGAAAGATTTTTCCGGTTTGCCTGCGTGGATCGTGAAAGCTGTTGGCGGTACGACTACGCACTGGGCTGGGGCCTCTTTACGTATTCAAGACTACGAGTTTCGCGCCAAAACCGTTTACGGTGATGTAGAAGGTGCAAACCTGTTGGATTGGCCGATTACATTGGCTGATTTGGAACCGTACTATACCAAAGCAGAAGATAAGCTGGGGGTAACGCGTACAGGCGGTCGCCCTGGATTGCCGGGTTGTAATAATTATAAAGTGTTTGAAAAAGGTGCTAAAGCCCTTGGGTATAAGGAAGTACACACGGGGCGCATGGCGATTAACAGCACGGATTATGATGATCGTATCATGTGCCAACAAACCGGTTTCTGCTTTCAAGGATGTAAGTGGGGGGCGAAATGGTCTGCCGCATATACAGATATTCCGCGGGGTGAAGCCACGGGAAATCTGGAAGTGCGTGAAAAATCCCATGTGGCGCGTATTTTGCACAATGACGCGGGCAAGGTCACAGGCGTTGAGTATTTCGATGCCGACGGCAATTTGCAAATGCAAAAGGCGCGCGTGGTTTGCGTGGCTGGCAACTCGATTGAAAGCCCGCGTATGTTGCTGAACTCCGCGTCATCAATGTTCCCTGATGGCCTAGCAAATTCCTCTGGTATGGTTGGAAAAAACTATATGCGCCATATGACAGGATCGGTTTATGCGGTGTTTGAAAAGCCTGTGAAAATGTGGCGCGGTACAACGATGGCAGGCATCATCCAAGATGAAGCGCGTTTTGACCCAAGTCGTGGTTTTGTTGGCGGGTATGAGCTGGAGACCCTATCGCTTGGTTTGCCGTTCATGGCTGCATTCTTGAATCCGGGCGCATGGGGCCGTGGTTTTTCAACCGCTTTGGACAGCTATGAAAATATGGCAGGCATGTGGATTGTTGGGGAAGATATGCCGCAAGAAAGCAACCGTATTACGCTGAATTCAGATCTTAAAGATCAATATGGATTGTCTGCACCAAACGTGCATTTTACGGATCATCCAAATGATAAAGCAATGCGTGAACATGCTTATAAGCAGGGGCAGGCGGTCTATGATGCGGCTGGGGCTACACGGATTTTCCCGACGCCACCTTATCCATCTACGCATAATTTGGGCACTAATCGCATGTCGGCAAAAGCACAAGATGGTGTCGTGAATAAATGGGGCCAAACCCATGATATTGCAAACCTATTCATCTCGGACGGGTCACAGTTCACAACGGGCGCAGCTGAAAATCCGACCTTAACAATTGTGGCACTGGCTATCCGTCAGGCAGATCATATTGCCAGTGAAATGAGTAATAAAAATCTGTAAGTTAAAACGACAATAAGGCATCGAATCTTTGCCCTATTGAGTTTCCATTTTACTTTGGCTGTGTTCTGACCTTAGATTATCTAGTAAGTAATGGGAGCAGGCACATGAAATGGCGAAGCGCACGGGGCAGTCGCAATATTGAAGACCGCCGTCGGATGTCCAAGGGCAAAACCGGCGGGATGGGGATTGTGGGTATATTGGTTGTCTTGGCAATTGGTGCTTTTTTCGATGTGGATGTCTCATCCTTGCTGAATGCGGGCGGTGGCAATGCGGTATCGTCAGGTTCGACAACGCTAACCAAAGAGGATGAAACGCAAGGTAAGTTCGTCAGCGCAACTCTGGGCTATACAGAACAAATATGGGATCAGGTGTTTCGCACGCAAGTGGGGCGTCAATACCGCCCTGTCACGCTTGTACTGTTCAAAGGCGTAACAGCATCACCCTGTGGCAACGCATCGGGTGCTACGGGGCCGTTCTTTTGTCCCGCTGATCGCAAAGTCTATCTGGACACGGCGTTTTTCACGACATTGTCCCGTAAATTAGGTGCGAAAGGTGATTTTGCAGCTGCCTATGTTGTGGCACATGAAGTAGCGCATCATGTGCAAAACGAGTTGGGCACATTGGGGAAGGCCAATAAAGCCCGCCAATCCATGAGCAAAACCGATAGTAACCGCGTGTCAGTAATGATCGAATTGCAGGCTGACTGCTATGCGGGGGTTTGGGCGCAGCTCGCAGAAAATCAACTTGGCGTGATCGAGGGTGGTGATATTCGCGAAGCAATCAATGCCGCCAAGCAAATCGGTGACGACACGTTGCAACGTAATGCGGGAAGCCGCCCTATGCCCCATACATTTACACATGGTACATCCGAACAGCGCCAGAAGTGGTTTGCACGTGGCTATCAATCGGGGCGTATGGATCAATGCGATACATTTGCCGCGTTGAATTAGGCAAGTTTTATTTCTGTGCGGCAATTCGTGATTGACGCAAAGAGTGGGGCGGTTTAAACGCCCATTTGTGTACTTGCCCGAGTGGCGGAATGGTAGACGCGGTAGATTCAAAATCTACTGTCGCAAGACGTGCCGGTTCGAGTCCGGCCTCGGGTACCATACTACTGTTTTCTAAAATCCAATGACATCCTAAAATTCCTTTGTTATAAGGGGTTTTAGGCACGTTATTGTCCAATGTAATCCAACCCCGTGTGGGGGTATCCTGACAGTATAGGGGTATTATTGGGGGTATCGTGTAAAACAGAATAAGGCGATACCCCCAATGCCCTTAACGGATTTAAAGATCAAGAATCTAAAGTCGAAGGATAAACCTTACAAAGTTTCGGATTTCGATGGCTTATATGTTTTGGTAAATCCCAATGGTTCCAGACTTTGGCGGGTTAAATATAGATTTCATGGCAAAGAAGGGCTTTTATCATTAGGGGCATATCCTGCAATTACATTACTGCAGGCCCGTCAAATGCGGGATGAGGCCCGGGCGCAAGTCGCCGTGGAAATTGATCCCAATGAAGTAAAGAAAGAAAAGGCCGCGCTGATAAAGCAAAAACATGCGAATACATTTGAAATTGTCGCGGAAAATTATCTAAACAAAATCACGATTGAAGGTCGAGCCGATGCAACACTGAAAAAAGTGGCATCTTTTCTGGCTATGGCAAATACGGATTTTGGCCAGAAACCGATCACTGACCTAACTGCGGCGATGGTTCTAAAGACACTCAAGAAGGTTGAGGCGAAAGGTCACTATGAAACGGCAAAACGCCTACGTTCAACCATAGGCGCGGTGTTTCGTTATGCGATTGCTAACGGGTTGGTAGATAATGACCCTACCTATCCATTACGCGATGCGCTGATCCGTCATAAGGTCAAATCCCGTGCGGCCATAACTGACAAGGTTGCGCTGGGCGGTTTGATGCGGGCTATTGATGGGTATGAAGGGCAAGTGACCACGCGGATTGGTTTGGAATTGCTCGCAATCATGGCAACCCGCCCCGGAGAGTTGCGCGGCGCAAAATGGGCAGAGTTCGATTTTGATGCGCATATCTGGACAATCCCGGCCAAACGGATGAAAATGCGTATGCCACATATCGTACCCCTACCTGCAAGGGCTTTGGAATTGCTGGCCGAGTTGAAAGACTTAACGGGCTGGGGCGTGTTGCTGTTCCCGTCGTTACGATCTTCACAACGCCCGATTAGTGAAAACACCCTGAACGCTGCCTTGCGGCGTATGGGGTATACGGGCGCGGAAATGACCTCACACGGGTTTCGGGCAACGTTTTCCACAATTGCCAACGAAAGCGGTCTTTGGCACCCTGACGCAATAGAGCGGGCTTTGGCGCATGTGGAACGCAATGTGGTGCGGCGGGCCTATGCGCGGGGGGCGCATTGGGATGAACGGGTGCGCATGGCAGAGTGGTGGGCTGGATTGTTGGATGAATTGCGGGCAGGGTAGTTTGATACTGTCCAGATCGAGCCGGGAATGACCAAACATACAAACACCAAGAAAAACCGTATTGTCAAGAAAGTCCTGAAAAAACGATTGGGCGACCTGCTGGATTGGGAAAAGCCGATCATTCATGACACGGTCGGGCCTTATGCCCCCGCAATATTTGACCGCTATTCCGAATTACTGGAGCGGACAAAAGCAGCGGTGCATAATACGCTGGCCAAACATACGCCAGAGGAACTGGATATGGTTATAAGTCCCCAAGGAAAGCTGAACACAAAGCTTTTGCAATCATGGCATGGCTTTCCGCATGCGGATATAAAACGGCTTATTCAAACCGAACCCTTTTGGTTTCAGGGGGGCTTTGGAAACGAGGGTCACAAGGCCAACTTTGATTATTGGGCAAGGATGGACACCTTGTCTCTAATCGAAGCCACATGCCTGACAATCGGATTTGCGCCTGAATCTTTTAATGAGGAGCAGTTCTCGGAATGGTCGCAATCCGACCCCAACGGGGTTCTGGAGTTTTTCGAAAAACGCCGCATACAAATAAAATGCAAATTTCAACTTAGTAATTTTAGTGATTTTGGTAATTTCGACCTTTATGATGATTTTGAAAGGCACAAGGTTCGCTTTGAAGAATTGTGGGAATGGGTTGTGCGGGTCAAGTTGGACGTTGCTCCAGAGTTCATAGCCTCATTTCAAGAAATTGCTGATCAGGGCTATGATGTCGGGCTGGCAACTGCACCAGAAAAGCTTGACCATCGGGAAAAAGTATCACTGGCCCAATTGTTAACGGCTTTGGCTATTTCAGAATTGGGATACGTTCCAGATGCCTTGCGAAGCCCAATCCCAAAGGAAATTCAGGACATGGTAGAAAAGTTAGGGCTGGAAATTTCAGATGATACGATTCGAAAATACTTAAAACTGGGTGCCAGCCATTTGCCTGATGGATGGCAGGACGATTGAAAGTTATTCGGTTAACGATTATCTTTTGGTAAAAGAAGTGAAATCAATATGTTATTTTGTCAGGATAGGATTTTTCTTGTTCCGACACATTTCATAACGGACAGTGCAAAACCTTCTCAACCGTAATTAAACGAGGTTGATCAAAAATGGACTATCCAGATTTCCCCCAAACAGGCTTTGTGCGTCTGTCGCATATATTAGCCCCTAACGGCCCGATCCCGGTTTCCAAATCGACTTGGTGGCAGGGCGTTAAAGATGGACGGTTTCCAAAGCCGCAAAAACTGGGGCCGCGCACGACGGTTTGGTTGGCAAAAGACATCCGCGCCTTGTTTGAAAGCTCTGATGATGGCTAAAAGGTTCAAAACGCAAATGATACGCATTCATCAAAGCTATGAAGTAGGTGAAGTTGTCGATTTGTTGAACGCTGCGCCCCAAACTGTTCGGGGCTGGATAAAAGATGGATTACCTGTCTTGTCGGCACAACGTCCAATGCTAATCCTTGGCTGCGAGCTGAAAGCATTTTTGAATAAACGCCAAGAAGCCGCAAAGCAGCCAACCGCGCTGGGTGAACTGTATTGTATGTCTTGTCGTAAGTCTAGAAAGCCGCTTGGGATGATGGCGGACTATGTTCCTAAAACTACGACTACGGGCCGTCTGGAGGCTTTATGCGGGGTTTGTGAAGGCGTCTGTATCCGTTTCACAAGTAAGGCCAGTTTGCCTGATTTATCACGTATTTTGGATATTGCTACAAACGACAATCGCCAAGCCTAAAGGAACCTTCCAAGCCCAAGCTAAAACATAACTTCGGAAAGGACGCAAAGCCATGCGTAAATATTGTGAAGAGAACGAACGGATCAAGCGCAAATACATGACTTATCTGATACAGGCCGAAGGGCTGGATCAGAAATCGATTGATAAGGTTGCAGCCGCCTTGGTGAAATTTGAAACCAGTACCAAATTCAAGCCGTTCAAGAAGTTCCATATCGATCAGGCGGGCAAGTTCAAAACCTATCTGGAAAAGGCACGGCACCCAAAAACAGGAAAGCCTTTAAGTTATAGTACGACGGATGCGACCTTGCGCCTGGTCAAAGGGCTCTTCCATTGGTTGGCTGGGCAGCAAGGCTTCAAAAAGGTGATCAGTTACCCCGATGTGAAGTATTTCAACAACAACGCCAAAAACGCCCGTATCGCCCATACCCAGCGCGATATTCCTTATCCGACAATGCTACAGGCTTTTCATGCGTTTCAGGCGATGCCTGACGGCACTGACTTGGAAAAGCGGGACAAGGCCCTGTTTGCGTTTCTCATGCTGACAGGGGCAAGGGACGGGGCCGTGGCATCGCTTAAGATTAAACATATCAATCTGTTTGATGGGCTGGTTTTCCAAGACGGGCGGGATGTGAATACCAAAAACGGCAAAACCATATCCACTTGGTTTTTGCCAACCGGCACAGAATATCGCGAATGCTTTGAAGCGTGGGTGAACTACCTGACCAAAGAAAAACTGTTCGGGCCGCAAGATGCGTTGTTTCCCAAGCCTGAACGTGTCCTGATCGACGGGCAGTTTAGCTTTACCACCCTGTCACGCGCCACCTATGCCAATGCCGCCAAAATCAATGCGGTGATCCGTAACGCCTTTGGGGTGGTGCAACTGCCCGAATATACCGCCCATAGTTTCCGCAAAACACTGGTGCAGGAAATGAGTGACCGGGAATTGCCATTGGACGTGCAAAAGGCGTGGTCGCAAAACCTTGGTCATGAAAATATTGTCACGACCTTTTCCGCATATCTGCCGGTTTCGACACAAAGGCAGGGGGAGTTGATCAAGGGGCAGGTAAACGCGGCTTGCGCCCATAAACGCCAGTCGTTAAGTTCGGATAAATCCCCGAACTAAATAAGGGGAAATGTTAGGGAATACATATGTTTGTACAGATTTTCAAAAACCTTGATGATGTGCTGTGGAAAGAGGCGGGATGTTCTTCGGAACTGGACTACACCGAACAGTCTTCTTGGCTCTTGTTCCTGAAATACCTTGATGATCTGGAAACTGCCCGCCAAGGCGAGGCGATCTTATTGGGCAAGGATTACACCCATTTGTTAGTGTCTGAACACCGTTGGTCAACATGGGCGGTACCCAAAAAGGATGATGGCAGCTTTGATCATAACAAAGCCATGACAGGGGACGATCTGATTAATTATGTGGATCGCGAATTATTCCCCTACCTGCAAGGGTTCCGGCAGCGGGCCGAAAATTCTGACACGATTGAGTATAAAATCGGCGAGATTTTTTCCGAGATAAAGAACAAATTTGCCAGCGGCTATTCCCTGCGTGATGCGCTCGATCTGATTGATCAGCTTAGTTTCAAAACCCAAGAACATAAACACGAGCTATCCGAACTTTATGAAGCCAAGATCAAGAATATGGGCAATGCCGGGCGCAATGGTGGCGAGTATTATACACCGCGCCCGTTGATCCGCGCGATGATCCAAGTGGTGCAGCCCAAGATCGGGCAAACCATCTATGATGGTGCGGTCGGGTCGGCGGGCTTTTTGTGCGAGGCTTATGACTTTCTGCGCAAAGATGCCACCACCACCACCACCGATCTGAACACCCTGCAAACCAAGACATTTTACGGCAAGGAAAAGAAATCACTGGCCTATGTCATCGCGATTATGAACCTGATCCTGCACGGTATTGAAGCCCCCAACATTCTGCACACCAACACGCTGGGCGAAAATATCGCGGATATTGAGGAAAAAGACCGCTACGACATCATCCTTGCCAATCCCCCCTTTGGCGGCAAGGAACGTAAAGAGGTGCAGCAAAACTTCCCGATCAAAACTGGCGAAACCGCTTACTTGTTCTTGCAACATTTTATCAAAAGCCTTCGGGCAGGTGGGCGCGGTGCGATTGTAATCAAGAATACGTTTCTGAGTAATACAGATAACGCCAGCATTGCCCTGCGCCGTGAGTTGCTGGAAGCCTGCAATCTGCATACCATCCTTGATTGCCCAAGCGGTACGTTTCAGGGGGCGGGTGTTAAAACCGTGGTGTTGTTTTTTGATAAGGGCGTGGCGACTGATAAAGTCTGGTATTACCAACTGGATGTTGGCCGCAACATGGGCAAAACCAATCCATTGAACGACGCGGATTTGGCGGATTTCATTGACTTGCAGAAATCACACGCGGACAGTGACCAAAGCTGGACAGTAAATGTGGCTGATCTGGATGCGGATACCTGTGATCTATCTGTGAAAAACCCCAACACGCCAGAGGCCCCACCGCTGCGTGCGCCTGATACGATTATTGAAGATATGCTGGCGCGTGATAATGAGACCGCAGCGATACTGGCCGAGATCAGGGGGATGCTGTGATAGCGGGGTGGGAGGTTAAACGGCTCGATCAAGTTGCTATAATCACAAACGGTGGAACACCAAAATCAGGAACAACGGAATTTTGGGGTGGTAATGTTGAATGGTTGACACCAAAGGACATGGGTAAACTTGAAAGCGAGTTGGTTTCTGAAACCCCGCGAAAGATTAGTGAACTTGGCCTTTCAAAATGTTCAGCTAAGTTGGTTCCAGAAAATTCTGTCATAATGTCAACTAGGGCACCTATAGGGCATTTAGCCATAAACACCGTCCCAATGGCTTTTAATCAAGGTTGCCGTGGGTTAACTCCAACGGATGTTTTGAAAACGAAATTTCTCTTTTATTATCTTGGGGCAAACATCCCTGAACTGAATGACCTTGGAACGGGGGCTACGTTCAAAGAGTTGTCTTCTGGGGCTTTGAAGTCATTTCCAATCCCACTTCCACCCCTAGACGAACAAAAGCGGATTGTTGCGGTTTTGGATGCGGCGTTTGACGGCCTTGCCCGCGCCCGTGCCAACGTGGAAGCCAACCTGCAAAACGCGCGGGACTTGTTTGAGAGCTATTTGGATGCTGCATTTGATGCAAATATTAATGAATGGAAACTGAAAAGCTTCGGGGATGAAGCTTTCTTAAAAATTGTTGATGGTGATCGCGGCTCTCATTATCCAAAGAAATCTGATTTTCATGAAAATGGATATTGTTTGTTTTTGAATACAAAAAATGTTCGTCCTAATGGCTTCGATTTTGAAACATGTATGTTTATAGATCAGGAAAAAGATACTGCATTGCGTAAAGGAAAATTAAAGCGAAGGGATGTCTTGCTGACTACACGTGGTACTATTGGAAATATCGCGATATTTGATGAAACAGTTACTTATGATGAAATTCGAATAAATTCTGGAATGTTAATATTGCGCCCAAATGAAGCTAATGTTTTAGCGGAATATTTGTTTGAAGTTCTTAGATCGCGATTTGTCAAAGAGCAGATTAATGAAAAGACCTCTGGTGCCGCACAACCGCAACTGCCGATTAAGACACTTATTACCATTTCTTTTCCTGTTCCAAAATCTATCGAAGCTCAAAAAGGATTAGTCCAAAGATTGAAGCTATTGGACATCAAAGCAATTTCACTGAAAGCACACTACCAATCCAAACGCGCCGACCTAGACGAACTGCGTCAATCGCTCTTGCAAAAAGCCTTTGCAGGTGAACTCACCTGATTTAAGGTCGTTTTAATTCTTAAACGCTGGTGTATTGACATGGTAATGCATTTGCATTACCAATAGGATTGTCAAAACAAGTATCAGGAAAATAAAATGTTTGCCAAGCTGCAAGAAGTGTCAAAACTGACCGACCGTTATCAAACCACGGTTCCCAGTGGTGTGCGTAAATCCTTGGGATTAAAGAAAGGCGATCAGCTACGCTATACGTCGCAGGCCGACGGGCGGGTTTATCTGGAACCTGTCAGGGCAGATGGTGCCGATCCCGCGATTGCAGCATTTCTGGGGTTCATTGCGGATGATATAACCGCCCACCCTGAACGGCTGCAACACTTTGACGGGGCATTGCAGGCTTGTTTGACCGATCTTGTTGGTGATATGGATGTTGATCTGGACGCGCCATTGTCTGCGGATGATGAATGAGCGGTGATCCCGCTGGCATGGTAGTAAACGGCTGGACGCTTTATACCCACCCTTTGTTTATAGCTCAGCTGGACGATTTGATTGAAACGGTTGACGCGTTGCGTACCAAAGATCTCAAAGGTTACAAAACCAAGAATGCTACAAAACGACTGGCGGCAATCCAAAAGCTGACTTTTGAAAATATTCCCGCTGATCCAAACCAACCATTATATCGGCAGGGCGGCACGTTGGGTGACAACAATAAGCACTGGTTTCGGGCGAAGTTTTTCCAACAATATAGGTTGTTTTTCAGGTTTGATACCCGCGCCAAGGTTATCATTTATGCTTGGGTGAATGATGATAAGACTTTGCGGGCCTATGGTAGTAAAACCGATGCCTACCGCGTGTTCAAAGGGATGCTCGAGGATGGTAATCCGCCAAGTGATTTTGATGAATTATTGAAAGAGGCGCGTAAGGTAAGGCAGGCCTTGAAGAAGTATTAGGTGTGAAATAGGTTTGTTTTATTAATTAAAAGCGCAGGATTATTAAAAGATGGGTTTTCATGCCGCATAACGAGACAGAGGCCGACACACGGGCCGAGAGGATTGATCCTAAATTACGGGATGCTGGTTGGGGCGTGGTTGATGGCAGCAAGGTCAGACGTGAAGTGATCTGCCCTGGGCGCATTCAAACGGGCGGCACGCGAGGTACCTCGATGTCATCTGATTACGTGTTCCTATACCGCGACCAAAAACTGGCCGTCTTGGAAGCCAAGAAAGCAGGTGTTGATACCGCCGCTGGTGTGGCCCAAGCCAAAGAATACGCCACCCGCCTGAACGCCCCCTTTGCCTATGCCAGCAACGGCCTGACATGGTACGAAATCAACATGCGCACTGGCGCGGAACGGGATGTGGACTGTGTGCCCAGCCCAGATGCATTGTGGAACCGTGTGCATTCCGTCGCCAACGCATGGCGCGACCGTTTTGGGGCGATCCCGTTTGAAACGGGTGGTGGTAAGTGGGAGTCGCGCTATTACCAACACAACGCAATCACAGCGGCCCTAGAAGCGATTGCTCAGGATGAGAAGCGTATATTGCTGACCCTTGCAACAGGAACAGGTAAAACAAGCATAGCGTTTCAGTTGGCGTGGAAGCTGTTCCATGCACGTTGGAACGGAACAGGCAAACCAACCCGCCGCCCTCGTATCCTGTTTCTGGCAGATCGCAACATTCTAGCAAATCAAGCATTCAATTCTTTCGGCGCGTTTCCCGATGCCGCCTTGGTGCGCATTGATCCAGACGAAATACGCAAACAAAAACGTGTGCCAAAGAATGGCAGCATATTCTTTACGATTTTCCAAACCTTTATGACGGGTGAAGGCGGAGACCGCACGTTTGAAGAATACGAACCAGATTTCTTTGATTTTATCGTAATTGATGAATGTCATCGCGGCGGGGCTAATAACGAAGGTACATGGCGGAGTATATTAGAACGGTTTTCTCCTGCGGTTCAGTTAGGTTTAACGGCGACACCTAAGCGGACGGACAATGCCGATACTTACGGATATTTTGGCGAACCAGTGTATCAATATTCTCTCAAAGAAGGCATCAACGATGGGTTCCTGACCCCGTTCCGTGTGCGCCAGATTGCATCAGCAATGGACGAGTATGTTTTCGAGGGTGATGATGCGGTTCTAACGGGGGATATTGAAGAAGGTGACGAATTTACCGAGGGCGATTTCAACCGCAAGATTGTGATCCGCGAACGTGAGTTACACCGCGTGCGTACATTGTTATCAGAGATTAACCCAAACGATAAAACCATTGTGTTTTGCGCCAGCCAGAAACACGCAGGCCTAGTACGTGATCTGATCAATCAGGAAAAATCCAGCGATCATCCGAACTACTGCGCCCGTGTGACAGCTGATGATGGCGCCTTGGGTGAAAAGGATTTGGCGGCGTTTCAGGATAACGAAAAGACCATTCCTACGATCCTCACAACATCGCAAAAGCTGTCGACCGGGGTGGATGCAAAGAACGTGCGTAATATCGTTCTGATGCGACCTGTAAATTCAATGATAGAGTTCAAGCAGATCATCGGGCGCGGCACACGGACGTTTCAGGGCAAGGATTATTTCACGATCTATGATTTTGTGATGGCGCATAAGAATTTCCAAGACCCCGGATGGGATGGCGATCCTGCGGATGTGATTGTTGACGTACCGGCCCCGAGGGAACCACGTGCGCTGGTAGACGGTACTGTAGAGCCAAGCGGTGACAATGAACCGTCTGGGCGGCCTGAAACCATCGAAATACAATTGGCGGACGGGAAATCGCGTTCGATACAAAATATCACTGGTACCAGTTTCTGGAGTGCCGACGGGAAGCCAATGTCTGCAACTGAATTTATTGAACAGCTTTTTGGTGAATTGCCTGAATTGTTTAAAGACGAAGACGAATTGCGAAAACTGTGGAGTATGCCTGATACCCGCGCGACCCTTTTGGCTGAACTATCTGAACGTGGTTATGGCGTCGATATACTGACCAAGATCAGGGAACTTATGAAGGCCGAGAAAAGCGATCTTTTTGATGTGCTGGCCTATATCGCCTATGCTTCTGATCCAGTGACACGGGAAAGCCGTGCGGTAAGCGGTCGGGAAAGAATTGTAACTGACTATGAGGGCAAGCTTGCCGCTTTTCTGGAGTTTGTGCTGGATGCCTATGTGAGCGACGGGATTGGTGAATTGGATCGCAAGAAACTACCAGACCTGCTAGAGTTGAAATATCACCGCTCTGCGACCGAAGGGGCTGTGGAACTGGGTGGGCTCGTGGCTGTAGCGGAAGCTTTCGTCGGGTTTCAAAGGCATTTATTCCAAGAGTAGACCCATTCTTACAACTGTTTAGGGGTATATTTGGGGGTATATCTTAAAATCATATTTAAAATTACCCTATAAAACAGTATCTTAGCTTTTAAATGTGAGTGTGGCCTCGACCACAAACCTTAAAACGCTTCGCATTCGCGGGGCGTTTTTGGTTTTAGTGGGGTGCCTTTGCGGCTACCATCACCAAAACGAGAACAGGATATAAACGCATGACACTGAATATAGACAGAATACGCGCAGAAACCCCGGGTGTTTCGCATGGCGTTCACCTTCTGGCAGCGGGCTCTGCTTTGATGCCACAATGTGTTGTTGATGCGATTATTAACCACACTCATCTGGAAGCACGTTTCGGCGGCTATGAGGCGAAGGCTGCACAGGCGGATGCTCTGGACGGCGTTTATGAGAGTGTAGCAGGGCTTATAGGAGCGAACCGACACGAGATTGCGTTGATGGAAAACGCGACTGTGGCATGGTGCCATGCGTTTTATGCGTTGCCGCTGGAAAAGGGCGCACGGATTCTGACCTGTGAAGCGGAATATGCCGCCAACTATGTGGCATTTCTTCAGCGGGCAAAGCGAGACAGGCTGACGATTGATGTGGTGCCCAGCGATGCATCAGGTGCGATTGATCTGGACGCACTGGAAAGCATGATAGACGAACGGGTTGGTCTGATTGCAATGACATGGGTGCCAACCAATGGCGGGTTGGTGAACCCTGCGGCAGCGGTTGGCAAGATCGCCAAGAAACACCGCATTCCTTATCTGCTGGATGCATGTCAGGCGGTTGGGCAGATGCCTGTGGATGTGACTGAACTGGGTTGTGATTTTCTGTCGGCCACCGGCCGCAAGTTTTTGCGGGGGCCGCGTGGGACAGGTTTTTTATATGTCGCTGAAAAATGGTTGAATATGCTGGAACCCATGATGATTGACCATTTTGGTGCGCCTTGGGTTTCGACCGAAACTTATCAACTGCGTGATGATGCGCGCCGCTTTGAAACATGGGAAAACTCTTATGCGTTACGGGCGGGACTGGGAGCGGCTGTTGATTATGCTGCGTCCCTTGGAATGGATGCTATCCGGACGCGGGTTTGGGACTTAGCGGGATTTTGCAGGGACGGGCTTGGTGCCATCAAAGGCGGGCAGGTTCGCGATATCGGGTCAGAACAATGCGGCATCGTTAGCTTTACCATTGCAGGGCTGGATGCGGATGCCACTGTTGCGGCATTACACAAACAGGGCATTATTATCGGGGCTTCTACGCCATTCAGTACAAGACTGGATGCAGAGGCTAGAAACTTGCCGACGGTGATGCGCATGGCGCCGCATTACTACAATACCGAACACGAAATCGAACGGTTTTTTACCGTTTTGAACGCACTCAGATAAATTACTGCTTGGGTTTATACAAAAGCAGCTGTCTGCGAAGGTAAATTTGCAAGTGCAATAGCATCGTTTAGATCAACTGAGTGATCGAACAACGTACGGCCAATGATTGCCCCTGCAACATGCGGGACATATTTAAGGCGCGCTATGTCATCGATTGAATGTGACAGGCCACGTGCATAGACAGGAGCCGTGGAAATAGCTGCAAGTTTTGTAACCAGCGCAAGGCTGTTTTCAGACTCTTCTATATCGGCATCGATGTCGGTCACAATAATGGCTGCAAGCGGGTCTTTTGCAAAGGTTTTGATAAAGCTTTCAGGCTCAATCGCACTGGGTTTGCGCCAGCCGTCACACATCAGACGGCCCTCAAAAATATCCACGGCAATGACGATTTGATCGGGGTAAAGCTTTGCGGCTTGTTTCGCCACATCCGGAGCTATCACAGCTAACGTACCGATCACGATGCGACTGGCACCACGGTCAATCCATTCGGATATACCCTGTAGCGAGCGAAAGCCGCCGCCAAGCTGGATGGATGTACCAGAGTGTTGAATGATATCTTGCACCAGATCGGTATTGCAATCATCACCCGCAATCGCGTCAAAGTCTGTCAGATGAATCCACTCTGCACCACTTTCAGCATATTTCTTGGCTGTTTCCAGCGGGTCGACATGCCAAATGTGCGGCTCGTCCAGACGGCCGCGATTCAGGCTGACACAACGGCCATTTTGCAATTCAATACTTGGGCTTATTATCATCACGTATCTCCCGTAAAATTTCCGTACAAGTATAGCACAGAATCTCTTTTACGCATAATTTATCTGGTGATGTGTTTGTAAGATGGGATAAAACCGAAGATGTCAGATGATTAAGCGACGTCTTGTTATGAGAGTAACAGGTTATTACAATACACGTCAGGTCGGGTCTGTCCCGCCATTATCAATCCAGAAATCACGCACGAATTTAACCGGGCCACGGCCCCAGCGTGACCATTTTCCCCACGGTTCATTATTGTCGGGAACCACATCAATTGGGCGCGGCACACCGTGAAAGGCCACGACGGCGGTTTCGGGGGCAGGGTTTTTGGGCGGGATAAAGCGGTTCAGCAGGGGTGGGGCCAGTAAGTCACGCTTGAAGCTAACCACTTGTTTTGGCCCCCAAAACTGCATATCGGTTGCATAATCGGTGACCCAGCGTTGCTCCGACCGGTAGTTTTCATAGGCATAATCAGGGTCTTCCATGAATTTATCATAGATTTGTGACTGTGCACCCAGTGTAAAGGCAAAAATAGAAGTCATACCGTTGACTTTGCGTTTGCGGAAATAATCCACCAAACGGCGCCATTCGCGGATCAATACAACACCGCCCGATGCTTTAAACATCGAGGTGATATCGCCGACGATAACGGTATCCAGATCAATGAACATTGCACGGCCTTCCAGTCCGAACAAATCTTTCTTGAATACGGATATTTTGGGCCAGCAGCCAAAGGCAAAACGATTTTCGCCCATTTCCATTTCGGGGATAGGAAAAATTTCTACCCCGTCAATTATGCCTGTGGCGTCATCTGTCATGCAGACAAAGCGAAACGGGTGGTTCAGAAACCTGGAACAAGCATTATAAAGAACGTTCACATAGTCGGCAGGGTAAAGCGTGCCCCACTTCATTGTTAAAATCACATATGGCTTTTCTGTCATAACTGTCCCCGATGGTCTTTAACCAAGATAGCTGCAAAGCATATGGGCTGCCAGTGTAAACTGGCTATGTGTCGGCAACGGGCAGGAACACAGAGAATGTGCTGCCCAGACCCGGTTTGCTGTCGATATGCAGATATGCGCGGTGGCGGATCAGAATGTGTTTAACAATGGCCAACCCCAGCCCTGTGCCGCCCATCTTGCGCGAACGCCCCTTGTCGACGCGGTAAAACCGTTCAGTCAGGCGTGGAATGTGTACCGGATCCAGCCCTTCGCCGTGATCCCGCACCGAGATACGCAACTGGTTGCCATGGCTGGGATCGCGTTCGGCAATAACCTCTACGATGCTGTTTTGGTGACTGTATTTAATGCCGTTTTCGATCAGGTTCTGAAACACCTGGATCAAATCATCCGCATCACCGATCACATGCGGCAGATCGGATGAAATGTTCAGTGATACAGTTGTTCGTTCACGCATTGTAAGCGGTTCAAGTGATGCGGACACACGGCGCAAAATGGTCGCTATATCGATAGATTCGTTTGGGGCGACACGTTCGCGGGCTTGTAGTTTCGAAAGCGATAACAAATCACCGATCAGACGGCTCATCCGCTCTGCTTCGCCTGACATCAGTGCAAGAAATCGTTCATGAGCTTCTTTGTCATTTTTTGCTGGGCCCTGAAGGGTTTCAATAAATCCCGAAAGTGAAGTTAATGGCGAGCGTAATTCGTGGCTGACATTGGCAACAAAATCGATGCGCATCTGCTCGGCTTCACGAATATGGCTGATATCCTCCAGGCTGATGATCGCACGGGCATCAGTCCCCACCCGTTCAGCGTCAAGTCTGGTGATGATGAAACGAAATGTTGTGGGTACGACATCCTGAAAGGTAATTTCCAGCGTCACGGTGGCTATTTCGTCGTTCAAAACCTGATTGGCCGCGTTTATACATTTCTTGGCAGGGATAATGTTGGATAGACTTTGATCTTCCAAACTTGCGCCAAAACGCGTTTTGGCAGCATTATTTCCAAACCGGATGATTTTATCCGCATCAATTACGAAAACGGCAACGGACAGGCCGTTCAATATGGTTTTAACGCTTTTTTTAAGCATGATGCGGTTGTCCAGTGATGTAGTCAAATGTTGTCCTATAAGGCGGTATAGTTCAACAGAAAAAAGGCCAGAGAGCATGATGCATCTCTGGCCGAAGGTGAGGCGTCATAAGGCAAGCAGGCCTTATGACAAGCAGTGTGGGTCATATGGACCCAACAGGTATCACAGGCAGTGATATCGTATGCCGGTTATGGCAAATTCAGGCCGGCGCGCTGGCGGTCACTTCTCCCGATATGACCGCCGCGTCCGGCTTTGCAAATACAGTTGTTGTTGTAGCTAGAACTGTAGACGCGGTTGTGGATGATAGGTGCAAATCCGTGGCGGGCGACATTATGTAACGTCTTGCA
This sequence comes from Amylibacter sp., assembly GCA_965261565.1. Taxonomy (GTDB): domain Bacteria; phylum Pseudomonadota; class Alphaproteobacteria; order Rhodobacterales; family Rhodobacteraceae; genus Amylibacter. Next base: position 2,901,633 of record OZ253460.1, on the reverse strand, counting down.
GCAACTGCCTTAGGGTCTTTGTCCGGCCGATCAAACTTGGAGGGTACGTGGGCCGGTTATGTCCGTAAGGTTGTTAATGCCATTATTTTGCGTAGTATCAATCCACGGGTTAAAACGCGGAAATTTGTTTCATATGTGGTTTGTTGTTTTCCTGTTTTCTTATTTGTTGAGACAGGTTTAGCAATTGTGGCGAAAATAAGAAGAGAAAACTTCACTATATACCAAAACACTGTGTTTCCGGTTCGGAAATAATACTTATAATCAGCGTATTAAACGGGTATCTTGTGGTTTTCTGTATGACGTAGGGCAGATATTGTGGATAGATTAAATTGCCACATTTATGCCTAAATTGGTATTATCTGCGGCTAATAAGGTGATATTCGGGGTGGTGGAGAGACATATTGTTGCTGATATGCAACTAAATTTATCCCTCCACACCATAGATAATTTATGCAAATACCCGTGTCAGGGCCGCATCTATCGCGCCTACAATCTTGTCCAGATCATCCTTGGTACAGATCAGGGCCGGTGACAGACATAGCGTGTTATTGAAACCTGGAACCGACCGGTTGGTAGCCCCAATGATCACACCGTTGGCCATACAGTCACCAACAACTGCTTGAACCAGTTTTTCTTCAAGGGGTTCTTTAGTGTCACGGTCTTTGACCAACTCAACCCCCAAGAACAAACCTTTGCCGCGCACTTCGCCGATGACTTCATGTTTGGTTTTTAGATTTTCCAGCAAACCAAGACAGTATTCACCCATTTTGGTGCAGTTTTCCAAAAGGCCTTCGTCTTCGATGATCTTCATGTTTTCAATTGCCGCTGCCGGCCCTGCGGTACAACCGCCGAAGGTGGATATGTCACGGAAATAGTTCAGCGGGTCAGAGGCGTTGTTTTTGAACATATCAAACACGGCTTCGGTTGTGACGGTGCAGGAAATTGCGGCATAGCCGGATGCCACACCTTTGGCCATGGTAACAAAGTCGGGCTTTACGCCAAAGTGCTGATAGCCGAACCAAGTGCCTGTGCGGCCCAGGCCGCAAACAACTTCGTCAATGTGCAACAGAATTTCGTATTTGGTGCAAAGCTCTTGAATGCCTTCCCAGTAACCTTTGGGCGGGACGATAACGCCGCCACCTGCGGTAATCGGTTCCAAACATAACAGGCCAATGGTTTCTGGGCCTTCGCGCAGGATCACTTCTTCTGTGGCTTTTACGCAGGCCGCTCCATAATCTTCGGATGTGTCAAACTGGTTGCGGTACTCTAAGCAATGCGGCACTTCCACAAAGCCGGGTGTATAAGGCCCGTATTGCGCGTTACGTTCTTGTTGGCCACCCGCAGACAACGTGGTGATTGTGGTGCCATGATAATCGCGGTGACGATAAAGAATTTTACTTTTCTTGCCACCATATTTGCTATGGCTGATCTGACGTACCATTTTGAAGACTTTTTCATTGGCCTCAGAACCAGAGTTTGAATAGTAAACGCGTTTCATGCCCGGCATTTTATCCAGTAGCATTTCAGCAAAGATAGCACCCGGAATGGACCCTGCGGATTGGGCGAAATAGTTTAGTTTGACCAGCTGGTCACGTACCGCATTGGCAATCCGTTCACGGCCGTAGCCCACGTTGACTGTCCAAACGCCACCAGACACCGCATCAATGTGTTCTTTGCCATTCTGGTCCCAAACCCGCATGCCTTTACCTTCGACCATGATGCGTGGCTCATTGGTCTCGAACGGTTTATGCTGGATCAGGTGATGCCAGACGTGTTCGCGGTCGGTTTCAACGATGTCTTGGATGTCATTAGTAGAAAGATAGTCCATGGGAACCTCCGTATAATAGAATCTAGTTTAACGATGGCAGGGAATTTGAGGTTTGTCAGGTTAGAATTACCACCTTCGGAGATTTGTTTTGTGGTTTCGGGAAATATGAAACTGAGTTATGTGGCGCGATTGCTTACCTTCGCCTGAAAGCAATTATTGCTTGCAGACCGCATGTGAAAATATTTTATCTTGGGATTGGTAAAACCGGATTTGATTGCATCGATAAGGTCACTAATTTTGACCACTGCACCCGACCCATAAACAATACGGTCATCTTTGCTGTAACCGCGGATTAACATTTGCTTAGAATTCCAAAACAACTTTGGAAGAGTTCCAGTTTCCTCATGGCGCTCACATTTATTGGCACATAAAAAGATCGGGCCGACTTCGGCGTAGGGCTGCAGTGTCGGGAACGGGCGATATCCAAGGATTAGCATGGGCGCGCCCTTTGGTATTTCGGTCAGACAATGGCGACAAGGATTGTCTTCACCATCTGAGATCACAGGTTCGGGTATTTGTCCGTTGGCGTCAGGCTTATCATTTTGGATGTTACGGGCGTCTTTTGTAGGAATGGCTTTAAATATCAGGGGCATAATGGTTCCATTGGTTGTTTGAAACCTGAATGGCTGGTGTCATAGTATATGTCAGCCCGTTTCTTGCTGTTTAGTTCATATCCAGAGCCTTGGCGCACAATACCGAAAGGGGAATTATCTCAAGCGTATTGATATGGGTGCTTTGCAGGATCACATGCGGGGCAGCTTCATAGGCATCCGCCTCGGCCCAGCGTTCGGCACACAGACACCAGCGATCACCGGGGGTTAGACCCGGGAAGCCGAATTCGGGGTGCGGCGTGGATAAATCGTTGCCGCGCATCTTGGAGAAAGCAAGGAATTCGGCAGTGACTTCAATACAGACCGTATGTTGTCCTTTGTCGTCAGGCCCGGTATTGCAACAACCATCACGGTAAAAACCTGTGACCGGATCGTTGGAGCAAGCGCGAAGAGTTTCGCCAAGAACATTAATACTTTCGTCTTTTATCAGTGGATTTTCGATCATCTGCTTATGCCTGTTTGTGGTTCTTTCATAAACCTAGCATATTTATACATGCATAGGGGAAAACCCTGCCTTATTAATCATGTATGAGCATTCATGGGGTGAATTAGTATCTGCTTTTGCCCTTAATTGCAGCCGCAAGGCTTTCATAGGCCCATGATTGTGTACCATCGATGGCTTCTATCCGCGCCAATTGATCTTTAGCACCATCTACATCGCCGTTTTGCATCTTGGCTTGCCCGAAATACGACCTTGCCAGGGTATAATCAGGGTCAGTATGCAGGGCTTTACGGTAATATTCCATCGCGATCTCTGTGTTTCCCAATTTGCGGTTGGTAAACGCTTTGTAGTTCAGAATGCGTGGATCAGATGGGTTTTCGGCCATGTTTAGCAATTCCAATGCATCGTCGAACCGTCCCGCATATGCCAGTTCGCGGGCATTATTATAAATGTCACCGTCATCAAGCTGGCTGTGTTTAATCCTGACACAACGCTTTTTGGTATCGCTCCAGACTTTGTTCTTTTTACATTCCTTTGTGGTTTGTGTGGGTGTGGGCGGTGCACTTGTGTCCGCCCCGGCTGCGAATACGGTTGTGGCAGATAAGCTTAGGGCAAGTGTTGCGGCTGTAAGTGTATAGAACGACATTTGAAATCCTTATTTTTTATTGTGTACAGTTGGTAGACAAATAACTGGATATTTTATTCGAAATATTTTTAAGGATAGTATGTTTTTTCAAACTCGCAATGAAAAAGGCCCGCCGAAACGGCAGGCCTTTAGAATGTTTGCAGACGTAAAAGCTTAAGCTTTAGTTGCGTCTTCGGATGCTTCTTCTTCAGTAGCGGCAGGGGCTGCTGCTGCTTCGTCGTCACCGAAATCTTCGGCAGCGGCTGCGCCCATATCGTCAAACAGCTCGGCAATTTCAAACTCTGCTTCAGCTTCAGCTTCTGCAGCCAAGTCCTGAATGGATTTGCCTGATGCTTGAATGTCTGCTTCTTCTTGTGAACGAGCTACGTTCACTTGAATGGTGCAGATCACTTCCGGGTGCAACACAACGCTCATGTCGTGCAGGCCCAGCTCTTTGATAGGTTGATCCAAAGCAATTTGCTTTTTGTCGATTGTAAAACCAGCCTCGGTTGCAGCATCTGCCGCGTCACGTGTGGTTACAGAGCCGTAAAGCGAACCAGCGTCAGACGCAGAGCGAATCACGATGAACTGTTGACCGTCCAATTTAGCGGCCACTGCATCGGCCTCTTTCTTGGTTTCAAGATTGTTGACTTCCAGTTGTGCTTTTTGTGCTTCAAACACCGCTTTGTTGGCGTCTGTGGCACGCAATGCTTTGCCTTGTGGCAGCAGAAAATTGCGCCCAAAACCTTGCTTTACATTCACAACATCGCCCATTTGACCAAGCTTTGCGACGCGTTCTAGTAGGATAACTTGCATGTTTCTCTCCTTACTTCACAGCGTAGGGCAGAAGGGCCAGAAAACGTGCGCGTTTGATGGCTTTGGCCAGCTCGCGTTGTTTCTTGGCAGAGACTGCGGTGATACGGGATGGAACGATTTTGCCGCGCTCGGATATGTAGCGCTGCAATAGTTTCGTGTCCTTATAGTCGATCTTGGGTGCATTATCACCTAAGAACGGGCAGGACTTGCGACGACGGAAAAATGGTTTGTTTGCCATGGGTTAAGTCCTTTCTAGCGGTTTCTACGGCGTTCTTCTTTGGCCGATTTGGCCTGAACGACTACGGATGGGCCTTCTTCATGCGCATCCACTTTGATGGTCAGGATACGCATCACATCATCGTGCAGGCGCATCAGGCGTTCCATCTCTTGTACAGCCGCTGAAGGGGCATCGGATTTCATGTATCCGTAGTGACCTTTGCGGTTTTTGTTAATCTTGTAGGCCATTGTTTTTAGACCCCAGTATTCACTATCAACCAGTTTACCATCGTTGTCAGTCAATACAGCGCCGAAGTGTTCAATAAGACCTTCGGCTTGCGCGTTGGATAGATCCTGACGCGCGATAAATGTGTGCTCGTAGAGCGCCATATTATTCACCATTTGCAAGCGTGCTTCAAAATCAGGGCTGAACTTCCGCGCCCAGATACGAGAGGCGACCGCGTTAAAGATATTTGCGGAAGATTGGGGGCTTATACTGCGATGGTGCGTGAATGCAAGGGGTCGATAGTTGAATTGCACCGTTTTGGTTCATTGTTAATCAAAGTTGGTATAATCGTCGTTTACGGGGCGGATAGTGCCCGTTCCGGATGATAATACGCCATCTTTTACCACGAAGTGATGTATATTTTGCCTATATTTAGTCGTGTTCATGTTATATATTTATGTCAAGAAAGACATGCATTGTATGTAAGCAATTGTGGTTTTTTTGGTATGTGTATCTAGTCATGGAGTAAATAATGTACAGTTTTAGCTATCTAATAAACAATTTCATGCAGTATCTAAGAAAAGACAAATGCGGTGCGGTGACCGTTGAGTTTGTAGTATTAACCGCAGCGGTCGTATTAATCACTGCCGCGACAGTCGCGACCTTTCATCAGAATGTTGATAACAAAGTTGACACCATCGCAATCTAGCATGTGCAAGGTTATATTGCCTATGTTGTTTGGATTTGGGGTGAGCCTTAAATATAACTACTTTTGAAATCTGGACGTTGGGTTCAACAAACGCTACAGCAATACGAATGATAAAAGTGGAGGATCATAGTGTTGCGAGCATTTGTATTTCCGGGCCAGGGTGCCCAAACTATCGGGATGGGACAGGGGTTAGCTGATGCTTACCCCGCGGCTAAATCGGTTTTCGATGAGGTTGATGAGGCTTTGGGTCAAGATCTGTCCGGTCTGATCTGGGGCGGGGATATTGCCGATCTTACCCTAACCGAAAACGCACAACCCGCTTTGATGGCAACATCTATGGCTGCAATGGCGGCTTTGAGAGCGGAAGGGGTTGAGATTACGACAGCTTCATATGTTGCAGGACATTCGCTTGGTGAATATTCAGCACTATGTGCGGCAGGGGCTTTAACATTGGCCGACACCGCGCGCCTGCTGCGCATTCGTGGCCGTGCAATGCAAGCGGCGGTGCCTGTGGGCGTGGGCGCAATGGCGGCCTTGCTGGGGCTAGATTTTGCAACGGCACAGGAAGTGGCCGAACAAGCGGCCCAAGGCGAAGTTTGTCAGGCGGCGAATGATAATGATCCGGGACAGGTGGTTGTATCAGGGCATAAGGCAGCTGTTGAACGCGCTTGCGAAATCGCCAAGGGCAAGGGCGCGAAACGGGCGGTTATTCTGCCTGTATCAGCACCTTTCCATTGTGCTTTGATGCAACCTGCGGCGGATGCAATGGCGGCGACCTTGGCGGATGTGACGATTGCGGCACCGAATGTACCTGTAGTGGCCAATGTTCTGGCATCTGCCAACAGTGACGCAAGCGCGATTGTGGACTTGCTGGTGCGTCAGGTTACGGGGGCAGTGCGCTGGCGTGAGAGTGTTTCTTATATGTCTGCGCAAGGCGTGACCGAGATTTACGAGATCGGTGCGGGTAAAGCCCTGTCGGGCATGGTACGACGCATTGATCGTGAAATAACATGTAAGGCCGTGAATGGCCCAGATGATGTTGCCGCGATAGCGGCAGAGCTAAAAGGATAGATATATGTTTGATTTAACAGGTAAAAAAGCATTAGTAACAGGCGCATCCGGCGGCATAGGGGGCGCGATTGCACGTGGGCTTTATGCGCAGGGGGCAACTGTGGCCCTATCTGGCACGCGGGTTGATCCGTTGGAAGCATTGGCCGCCGAATTGGGCGAACGGGCTTTTGTCACGCCATGCAATTTAAGTGACAAAGACGCTGTTCTGGCCCTTGCGGGCCAAGCGTCCGAGGCAATGGGCGGTTTGGATATTCTGGTCAATAACGCGGGCATCACGCGTGACAATATCTTCATGCGTATGTCGGATGAAGAGTGGCAGCAGGTGATCGATGTGAACCTGTCATCCACCATGCGGTTGATGAAATCTGTGATGCGTCCGATGATGAAACAACGCTTCGGGCGGATCATCAACATCACGTCGATTGTTGGTGTGACAGGTAATGCAGGGCAGGTGAATTATGCGGCGTCCAAAGCGGGCATAATCGGGATGACAAAGAGCTATGCACAGGAAATCGCCACGCGCGGTATTACCGCCAACTGTGTGGCCCCGGGCTTTATCGAAACCGCGATGACCGCTGATTTGCCCGATGCGGTAAAGGAAAAGATGACAGGCAATATCCCTGCGGGACGGATGGGATCACCTGAAGAGATTGCATCTGCCGTGGCATACCTTGCGTCTGAAGAGGCCAGCTATGTGACTGGCCAAACCCTGCACGTAAACGGCGGGATGGCTATGATTTAACCGCAATTTACGAAACAAACTGCGGTCAGAATGCAGGTAGCATTCTAAAACGACAACCTGAGGGCAATTCTGTAAGGAATTGCCCTGACGCTCAAAAAGAAATTAAATCACTGAAATGAATTATAAATTAAACTATCAAATCCAAAATGTTAACATACTCAGCAAGAAATGGATTGCGTGGTTTATTTTTGATGTGGTTATGTTATTCATCTCTTTAATAGTTGTGTATGTTTTATATCAGCATTTATCAGGTTTAACGAACATATATCGTGGATCTGCTGTTTTGATTGCATTTATTTTCTTTGCTTTTATGAAAGCTTATACAATTTTCAAAAAAGTCATGATCCTTAAACCTATAAACACCCCCTAAACCCCAATCTCCGATATAAACTTCACCCTTTGATACGCGGCAATGCCTTCTTCACCGCCCTCTGAGCCATAGCCAGAATGGTTAACTCCGCCGAACGGTGTTTCGGGGGTGGCGATGCCGAAATGGTTGACCCCGAACATGCCTGCGTTAATCTGGTCGCCCAAACGGTTTGCGACGTCGCCGTTTGTGGTAAACGCATAGGATGCCAGCCCGTATTCCAGCTTGTTTGCACGTTCAATTACCTCATCAAAATCAGTGAATGATGACACGGGTGCTACTGGGCCAAAGGGTTCCTCGGTCATTATTTTGGCCTCTTCAGGTACGTCTTTTAGCACCGTAGGTTTGTAGAAAAATCCTTTGTTACCAAGGCGTTCTCCACCTGTTAGCAACTCTGCGCCATGGCTTACCGCGTCATCCACTAAATCTTGCATCACATCCAATCGACGCGCGCCTATCAAGGGGCCTATTTGAACGCCGTCATTGATGCCTTCGCCCACGACCATTTCTTGTGCGTGTCGTGCAAAGCTTTCTGCGAACTCGTCATATACGCCGTTTTGAACATAAAACCGTGTAGGGGATATGCATACTTGCCCCGCATTGCGGAATTTTGTGGCAGCACATACTTTGGCAGCCATTGCGATGTCTGCATCGTCGAAGATCATCACAGGCGCATGGCCGCCCAGTTCCATCGTGCAGCGGATCATGCGTTTGGCGGCTTGGGCTTGCAGCAACATACCCACGGGGGTGGAGCCGGTGAAGCTGAGTTTTTTGATTATGGGGCTATCCAGCAGGTAGCTGGATATTTCCGCAGGTACACCGAACACAAGGTTCAGTACACCGTCAGGCAGGCCTGCATCCTGAAAACAACGTGCAATCGCGATGGCGGCAGACGGGGTTTCTTCATCGGCTTTCATGATGATGGAACAGCCTGCACCCAGTGCGTTACCAATTTTTCGCATCACGTTGGAAGCAGGAAAATTCCATGCCACAAAGGCCGCAACCGGGCCTACGGGTTCACGCACCATCATCTGACGTTGGCCGGGAATACGTGCAGGAATGATACGGCCATAGGCGCGTTTGCCTTGTTCGGCGTCCCACCGCAGGCAACCGATGACAAAATCCATCTCTAGGCTGGCTTCACCCACGGGCTTGCCCATGTCGCGGCTGATGTTCAGGGCAATGGTCGCTTTGCGTTCTTCCATTAAGTCCGCAGCGTTGTTCATGATGACTTGACGGGCTATGGGGGATGTGGCGCGCCATGTTTGGAAACCTTTGTCAGCGGCGATAAGGGCTGCATCCAGATCAGCGGTAGAGGCGTGGGGGAGTGTGCCCAGAACCTCTTCTGTGGCAGGGTTTATGACATCTTGGGATCTGTCGGATGTGCCAGTTGTCCATTTTCCGTCTATTAAGAGTTCAAGGGCTTCATATTTCATGGGTGATATCTCCGGATACGTTTTGAAAACCTTTAACAAGGGTTTCCATAAATGCAAGTAAGTGTATATGCTTGCCATGGATTAATTCTGTTGAATATATTGCCCCTACGACGCGAAAACATTTGCCAATGCGTTTGTTTATGCTATAGCGCGGCACAGAATTAACCAAAGGCGGCGTCGCTTTTGGAACCGTGGCCATAGAAGTATGACCGAAATTTGTACCCGAAAACGGGTATTGATGAAAAACCAAGGGGAATACCCCGCATTATGAGGACTGAAACATGAGCGACATCGCAGATCGTGTAAAGAAAATCGTTGTAGAACACCTGAGTGTTGACGAAGCAAAAGTAACTGAAACAGCATCTTTCATTGATGATCTGGGCGCAGATAGCCTGGATACAGTTGAGCTGGTTATGGCTTTTGAAGAAGAGTTCGGCATCGAAATTCCAGATGATGCAGCTGAAACAATTCAGTCATTTGGCGACGCGGTGAAATTCATCACTGAAGCTGGCTAAAGAATTCAAAGACTTTATGGTCTTTTGAGGCGCATTCCTTCAGGGGAGTGCGTCTTTTTTTGCGAATTTTAGCCTATGTGCGGTTGATTGCTTGCTGAAATATGATCGGCAGGGTAATCAGTACATTGAAGATAAGAAATACTATGAGGTGGAATATGCGTCGCGTTGTTGTCACAGGACTTGGAATGGTCTCACCGCTTGCGTGTGGTGTCGAAGAAACATGGAAACGATTGCTTGCTGGAAAATCCGCAGCAGGGACAATTTCGCGCTGGGATGCGGATCACCTGGGTACGAATTATGCCTGTGAGATACCTTTTGGGGATGGCACAGACGGCACGTTTAACCCTGATGACTGGATGGAACCCAAAGAGCGGCGCAAAGTAGATGATTTCATTCTGTATGGCATGGCTGCGGCTGATCAGGCGGTTCAGGATGCAGGTTGGACGCCTGAGGATGAAGAAGGTCAGTTGCGAACTGGTGTTATGATCGGCTCTGGTATTGGTGGTCTGAAATCTATTTCCGAGACGGCTATTGTTTTGAAAGAGCGTGGTCCGCGCCGTGTGTCTCCGTTTTTTATTCCGGGTGCCCTGATTAACCTGGTTTCCGGGCAAATAGCCATTCGTCATGGCTTTAAGGGGCCAAACCATGCGGTTGTAACGGCTTGTTCATCAGGGGCGCATGCCATTGGTGATGCGGCGCGATTGATTATGCTTGATGATGCGGATGTGATGATTGCAGGCGGAACGGAAAGCCCGATTTGTGAGATCGGTATTGCCGGGTTTAACGCTTGTAAAGCTTTGTCAAAATCACATCGCGATGACCCTGAAAAAGCGTCACGTCCGTATGACCGTGATCGTGATGGTTTTGTGATGGGTGAGGGGGCTGGTGTTGTTGTGCTGGAAGAATATGAGCATGCCAAGGCGCGTGGCGCGAAGATTTACGCGGAAATTCTGGGCTATGGCCTGTCTGGGGATGCGTATCATATCACGGCACCTTCTTCGGACGGGGATGGTGGTTTTCGCGCGATGACGGCAGCTTTGAAACGGGCGGGACTAATGCCGTCTGATATTGATTATATCAATGCGCACGGCACGTCGACGATGGCCGATACCATCGAGTTGGGGGCGGTAACGCGTTTGCTGGGTAATGCGGCGAAAGATGTGACGATGTCTTCTACAAAATCTTCTATCGGGCATTTGCTGGGGGCTGCGGGGGCTGTTGAAGCTATTTTCTGCATACTGGCTTTGCGCGATCAAATTGCACCGCCAACGATAAATCTGGATAATCCGGATGTGGAAACCGAGCTGGATCTGGCACCGAACAAAGCTGTGAAGCGCGAGATAAATGTTGTCTTGTCAAACTCGTTTGGTTTTGGTGGCACCAATGCGTCACTTGTTATGGGCAAAGTAGACGGTTGAGCGCATGAATAAGCATTTCGCGGCAAATTTTTTCAATCTACTGATCATTTTGATGATCGGCGTGGCTGGTTTGGTATATTGGAGCAAGGCCGAGTTTTATAGGCCTGGGCCATTGCAAGAGGCGATTTTTGTTGAAGTGCCGCGCGGTGGGTCTGTACCGGCACTATCTGATGCTCTTTTAGAACAAGGTGCAATTAGAAACGGTACAGTGATGCGGCTGGGCTCCAGATATTTAGATAAAAATAACCAACTAAAATTTGGTAACTATGAAATTCCTGCTTCGGCATCTATTTCGGATATCTTGGATATTGTGACCAAGGGCGGGCGCAGCAGTTTCCGGTATGTGGCGCGCTATAATGTGAACATTGCCCGCCCTGCCGAGTTGGTTTTACGGGAACGCACAGCAGGTGACGACGAGAATAAAATCATGGCATCATTTGTGGCAGGAGAAGCATTACCTGCGGTTTATTCGGAATTGAAAGAAGCAAAAACGCCGATTTCGTATCTGGTTTCGGTGCCTGAGGGTGCTACAAGCTGGCAGATTGCCGAAGCCCTGAATGCAGCGGACTTTCTGGATGGGCCTGCTTTGGAAGCTCCTGATGAAGGCAGTTTAGCACCTGATACGATTGAAGTGCGTGCGGGTACATTGCGCAGTGAGATCATGGCCAAAATGGTAGAGGCACAAAGTGATATACTTGCAGCTGCCTGGGCTGGGCGTGCTGCTGATCTGCCGTTCAAATCTCCGTTAGAAGCTTTGACATTGGCGTCCATTGTGGAAAAGGAAACCGGGCAAGTAGATGAGCGTGCTGAAGTTGCGGGTGTGTTTGTTAATCGTCTGAATAAGGGTATGAAGCTGCAAACCGACCCTACCGTGATTTACGGGCTTACCGAGGGCAAGGCGCCTTTGGGGCGTGGCTTGCGCAGAAGTGAGTTATCTAAGAAGACTGTTTATAACACTTATATCATTCCGGCTTTACCACCTGGGCCAATTGCCAACCCCGGTCGCAAAGCGATTGAGGCGGTAATGAACCCTGCGAAAACTGATAACCTGTATTTTGTGGCTGATGGTACAGGTGGGCATGTGTTTGCGGACAGTTTACGCAAGCATAATGCGAATGTTATCAAGTGGCGCAAGATTGAAGCAAAACGGCGCAAAGCGGCGAAAGATGCTGGTAATAATTAGATTTATCAAGGTGTTACGGCATTATTTAATGAAGTATTTAACTTGAGATCGCTCACCCTATAGTTGAAAATCTTGACTTTGCGAACGGTCACAGGTATACCTTATGGCAAGCTGGAAGAAGTGGGTAAGCAGTGACTATGATGGTCGCTGCTTTCGCATGTCTGCTCGACGGGACAACCCGAGAGGAAGCCATACTACATGACTGACGATATCCCTGAGGGATTGCAAGCACAGGCCGATAGGGTTGCGTTTGCACAAGAGAACTATGAAAGACTTGCAAAAAACCTGGTGAATACGATTGATCGCTTAGGCGGAGATCTGACCATAGGTGAGTTGCCAACAAATGTATCAAAGTTGATGTGCCATTATGAGGCGGCTTTGATCCATGCCAACAAACAAGAGGCGGAATATGCAAAACAATTTGAAGCCATCAATGGCGTCATCGAAGGAGGTGCGCATGACGCCGCCGACGCACGAGCAGAAATCCTTGGCCGAATTGCTAACCTGCGTGAGCGAGACGGAGGCTGAAGCGTTTTTATCAAGCTTAAGTGCGAATGCGCTGAAAGCCCTGCCGTGGATGTTTGAATTTTGGGCTTTGCCACATCAGATAGCCCCGAATGACAGTTGGGCCACTTGGGTCATTCTGGGTGGGCGCGGCGCGGGGAAAACCCGCGCCGGTGCAGAATGGGTGCGTACCCAAGTTGAGGGTGCACGGCCGATGGATGATGGTAAGTGTAAACAGATTGCATTGGTCGGTGAAACTTATGACCAAGTGCGTGACATTATGGTGTTTGGTGACAGCGGGATTTTAGCCTGCTGTCCACCTGACCGGCGACCCAAATGGGAAGCCACGCGCAGACGGCTGGTTTGGCCTAACGGGGCGGTGGCGACGTGTTATTCTGCCAGCGACCCTGAGTGCCTGCGCGGGCCACAGTTTGACGGGGCCTGGGTGGATGAGCTGGCGAAATGGAAAAAAGGGCGTGAGGCCTGGGATATGTTGCAGTTTGCATTGCGACTGGGCGATGATCCGCGTCAAGTGGTGACGACAACGCCAAAGAATGTTGCGGTATTGCATGAGATATTGGCAGGGCGCGATGTGGTTATGACCACTGCGCCGACCTCGGCCAATGCGGTAAATCTGGCGCAGTCATTTTTAGACCAGGTGACGGCGAAATATGGTGCTACGCGCTTGGGACGGGAAGAGTTGGACGGCGAGTTATTGGAAGATGTGGATGGGGCCCTGTGGCATGTGTCTGAGCTGGATGAATGCCGTACGGATATGGTTCCGAAGCTTGACCGTGTGGTTGTGGCAGTGGATCCGCCGACGACAAGCGGGGAAAAAGCGGATGCCTGCGGCATTGTTGTGGCGGGTGTTGTGATGCAGGGGCCGCCGCAGAGTTGGCGGGCTTATATTTTGGCGGATTTGACAATGTATTCGGCGACGCCGAACGCGTGGGCTGCGGCTGTGGTGCTGGCGGCGAAGGAATTTGAAGCTGACCGTGTGGTGGCGGAGGTAAATCAGGGTGGCGAGATGGTTGAGGCGGTTTTGCGCCAGCATTCCGGGCTGCTGCCCTATAAGGGGGTGCGGGCATCTCGTGGGAAATCGGCACGTGCCGAGCCTGTGGCGGCTTTATATGAACAGGGCCGTGTGTTTCATCTGGGTGGTTTGCGCGACCTGGAAGATCAAATGCGTCAGATGAGCCTTGCAGGGTTCAGCGGTAAGGGTAGCCCTGATCGGGTGGACGCACTTGTCTGGGCATTGACCGATTTGATGGTTGATGCGGCCCATAATTATCAACGTCCGCAGGTGCGGGCACTTTTATAAATAATCATTTTAGGAGCAAGCTTTATGGTTCTGCAATTTTTGCGGGGGAAATCCCCTGTGGCTGAGACGAAAACTTCGGGTGCGGCCCCCGTTATTGCTTTTCACGGGGCCGGGCGGCCTGCGTGGTCGGCGCGCGATGTGGTGTCTTTGACGCGTACGGGTTTTACCGGAAACCCTGTGGGGTTTCGTTGTGTCAAGATGATTGCCGAGGCGGCAGCTGCGGTGCCTTGGGTGTTGTCGGACGAAAAGCGGCGGTATGAAATGCATCCATTATTAAGTCTGATTGCGCGGCCAAATGCAGCACAGGGGCGGGCGGATTTGCTAGAGAGTTTTTACGGGCAGTTGCTTCTGTCGGGGGACGGGTATTTTGAAGCGGCGGGTGCACATGTTGATGGCGGGCCTGCGGAATTATATGTGCTGCGGTCTGATCGGATGCGGGTGATTCCGGGGGCTGACGGATGGCCTGTGGCCTATGAATATAGTGTGGGTGCTAAGAAACACCGGTTTGATATGGGTGGGGATTTGGCACCTATTGCGCATGTAAAATCGTTTCATCCGCAAGATGACCATTACGGGCTGTCACCGATGCAGGCAGCGGCAGGTGCCCTGGATGTGCATACTGCGGCGAACCGCTGGTCAAAGGCATTGTTGGACAATGCAGCACGACCTTCGGGGGCTATTGTTTATAAAGGATTAGACGGGCAAGGGACGCTTGCCAGCGATCAATATGACCGTTTGGTGGACGAATTGGAAAGTAATCATCAGGGCGCGCGCAATGCCGGCCGGCCGATGTTGTTGGAAGGTGGCTTGGATTGGAAACCTATGGGATTTTCGCCATCCGATATGGAGTTTCAGAAAACCAAGGATAGTGCGGCGCGTGAAGTCGCGCTAGCGTTTGGGGTGCCGCCGATGCTGTTGGGGTTGCCGGGCGACAATACCTATTCGAATTATCAAGAAGCTAATCGTGCGTTTTATCGCCTGACGGTTTTACCACTGGTTGGGAAGGTGACAGGGTCGGTTTCGGGCTGGTTATCGGGGCATTACGGGGCGGATTTTAAACTGTCGGCTGATCTTGATGGGGTGCCTGCACTTGCACATGAACGTGAGACGCAGTGGAAACGGATTTCGGCAGCCACGTTCCTGACGGATACGGAAAAGCGCGTGATGTTGGGCTTGCCTGCGGTTGCCGATGCGTGAGCGGTCGGCAGGGTCGCGGTTTTTATATGAACCTTTTGACGCAGCGGCGGCGCGTCTGGAGACCCATGAAAAAGTAACGGATGAACGTTGGTCGGGGTTGGAACGCCGGTTGGGGCAAATCGAGGCGACACTGGAGCGGTTGGAAAAGCGGCTTTGGTTGGCACTTTACGGTGTGGTGGGGTTTGTGTTGATACGCGGTGTGCTGACTATTTTGGAAATGACTAATAGATAACAGGAATTTATATGTTTTATACAAATCAAAACTATCAATTGGAAACAAAATTCTCCAAGTTTGAAGGGGCGGCGGCGTTAGAGAACGGTTGTGAAATATCGGGCTATGCATCTGTTTTCGGGCAAGCCGATCAATCGGGTGATGTGGTTCAGACTGGGGCTTATCGTGCTAGTTTACAGCGATTGATAGCTGAGGGTAGGTCAGTTAAAATGCTATGGCAGCACGATCCTAGCAAGCCCATTGGCGTGTGGGATGAGATCCACGAAGACGGTAACGGCTTGTTTGTTAAAGGGCGATTACTGCCTGAGATTCAGGGCGGATCAGAGGCTTTGGCTTTGATAAAAGCGGGTGCGATTGATGGCCTTTCTATTGGTTATCGAACATTATGTGCAGAAAAATCGAATAATACTGGAAGATTATTACATGAATTGGAACTTTGGGAGGTATCATTGGTAACATTTCCAATGCTTCCCCAAGCGCGGGTGACAGCGGACAAAAAATCGGACGATGAACTTGCAAATGAGTTGGCGGCGGCATTGAACGTGGCGCGCCTTGAGATGCTGACCTGAACGGGACAGTAAATTTTATCTAAAAATAGGATTGATAGATGAGTAACCGAGAGACGAAATCGTCTGCGGACCATTTGGTGCGCGCCAAGCCTGCGGGTTTGGAAGTGAAAAGTGCCATGACTGGTTTTGTGCAGGATTTTTCAAAATTCAATATGGAAATGAAATCGAAATTACAGAAACAGGAAGACAGATTAGCAATGTTAGAACGAAAAACGCTTGAAACCATGAACCGACCTGCGCTGTCAGGTGCAACCCCGATTGAAGCCCCGCATCAAAAAGCTTTTGCGGCCTATTTAAGGTCCGGCGATGATGACGGGATGCGCGGGTTGGAGCTGGAAGGCAAGGCATTGTCCACGGCTGTTTCGGGGGATGGTGGGTATCTGGTTGATCCTGTAACGGCGGATAAGATTGCGGGTGTTTTGTATTCTGCGGCTTCTATCCGTTCCATTGCAAATGTGGTGGCGATTGAGGCGACGGCCTATGATGTTCTGGTTGATACAACCGATATAGGTGCCGGTTGGGCTACGGAAGTTGCGGACAGTGTGGAAACAAGCACGCCGCAGGTTGAGCGTATTTCGATTGCCCTGCACGAACTTTCTGCCTTGCCAAAAGCTTCGCAACGTTTGTTGGATGACAGTGCGTTTGATGTTGAGGGCTGGTTGGCTGAACGTATTGCGGATAAGTTTGCACGCGCTGAAGGCAATGCGTTTGTATCCGGTGATGGGGTGGATAAACCTAAAGGGTTTTTGACCTATCCTTCGGCTGACAATGCGTCGGCGATTTGGGGTGAACTGGGCCATGTGCTGACGGGTGTTGACGGTGATTTTGCTGCCACTAACCCGGCGGATGCGATTGTGGATCTGGTTTATGCGCTGGATGCACGATACCGTGCCAATGCGAGTTTTGTGATGAATTCGAAAACCGCAGGTGCGGTGCGTAAGATGAAAGATGCGGATGGCCGTTTCTTGTGGTCTGACGGGCTGGCGGCGGGTGAGCCCGCGCGATTGATGGGCTATCCAGTGCTGGTGTCCGAGGATATGCCAGACATTGCGACATGGGCGCCTGCGATTGCCTTTGGTGATTTTCACGCGGGATATACTGTAGCTGAACGCCCTGATCTACGTATTTTGCGTGATCCGTTCAGTGCCAAACCGAATGTTTTATTCTATGCAACAAAACGTGTTGGCGGTGATGTGAGTGATTTTAATGCGATCAAACTGCTGAAATTTGCAGCTTAATAGAACAGACACCCCTTAACAGGGGTGGATGAGCGGGGGTGCGTTATGGCCCCCGCGCTTTGGACGCCTCTTGTGTCGTCTAGCTGCTCCCCTCCGTTCGAGCGATGTGGGGGGCGTCCTTCTTTCATCTGGAGAATTTTATGATTTTAACGGAAATGACATCTGTTGATACGGCGGCCCTGCCGATTGCCGAGTTTAAAGCGCATTTGCAGCTTGGTACTGGGTTTGCGGATAGTGATCTGCAAGATACGCTTCTGGAAAACTATCTGCGGGCTGCAATTTCAACCATTGAAGCGCGTTGCGGGCGGGTATTGTTGCAAAAGCAATATTCATGGCAGTTGACGCGTTGGCGTGATGCGGTGCGCCAAGTTTTGCCGGTGCGGCCTGTGTCGCATGTGTCAGAGATAAAGCTGATTGATGCGACGGGTGGTGAAGAATTGGCAGATGTGGCTGATTTTCGGTTTGTGCCTGATGATATTTGCCCCGCACTTGAGGCCACGAATGCAGTTTTACCGAAGCTGCCTGTGGGCGGCGCTGTCGAAGTGGTATTTGACGCAGGCTTCGGGCCTGCATGGGCGAATGTACCAAGTGATTTGGGGCAAGCGGTGCTGATTGTGGCGTCGAACGCATATGAACATCGCACAGGCACAAATGAAGCGGTGCCTGCAGCGGCTTTAAGTTTAATCGAGCCATATCGGGCATTACGTTTGATGCGGGGGCTTTGAGATGGGTTGTATTGCATTAACGCGGCAATTGGCGCTGGAAGAAGCGGTTAAAACCCCTGATGGGGCCGGCGGGGTCGCGCAAAACTGGCAGCCGTTGGGCACTTTATGGGCTAATGTGGATGCAAGGGCGGGGCGCATTCAATCGGTAAGCGGTACGCCGGTTTCTGTGGCGCGCTACCGTATTGTTGTGCGCGCAGCGCCTGTTGGCTCTGACATGCGCCCGCGCGCTGATCAACGATTTAATGACGGGGCAGATGTATATGTCATAGATGCGGTGGCATCGCATGATGACGCGGGACATTATCTGGAATGTTGGGCACATGTGGAGGTGGTGGCATGAGTTATGCTGTTTCTGAAGCATTACAGGCCGCGATTTATACAGCGTTGAGTGCAGATGTAGGTGTAAACACTTTGGTTGGCAATCATATTTATGACGCGGTGCCAAGTGGACCACTGCCAAGTTTGTACATCGCTTTGGGCGAGGAAAAGGTGCGTGATCTTTCAAGTAAAACCGGCGCGGGTGCCGCACATGATATAACGGTGGATATTCACAACGATGTGGCAGGATTTCAGGCGTCTAAGGCGTTGGCTGCAACAGTTTGTGATGCTTTGATTGATGCAAACCTTGCCCTAAGTCGCGGGGTGCTGACCGGTTTACAGTTTAAATTTGCACGGGCACGTAAGGGGATTAGCCCTGATCAGCGCGTCATTAGTTTGACGTTACGCGCATTTGTTTCAGACGTTTAACAATTTGTTTTAAAAGGAAATATTATGGTAGTTCAAAATGGTAAAGATTTATTGATCAAGATAGATATGGATGGCTCGGGATTGTTTGCAACGCTTGCAGGGCTTCGGGCCAGCCGTATTGCGTTTAACGCGGAAACTGTGGATGTCACGTCACTGGCCAGTACAGGAGGATGGCGAGAACTGCTGGATGGTGGCGGTGTGCGATCGGCCAGCATTTCGGGCTCGGGTGTGTTTAGTGATGAGGATACGGATGAACGGGCGCGGCAGTTGTTTTTCAATGGCACATCTGTGGGATTTCAAGTGATTATCCCGGACTTTGGCACGATTGAGGGGCCGTTCCAGATTACGTCTGTTGAATACTCCGGCAAATATGATGGCGAAGCGGTTTATGAACTGGCGTTGACATCTGCCGGTGCCCTGACGTTTGCTGCCCTTTGATGGCTAACCCATACCGTGGTGATGTCGACCTTGTGGTTGACGGAGATACATTGCCCATGCGCTTGACCTTGGGCGCGTTGGCAGAACTTGAAGCGGGCTTGGAAAGCGGCAGTCTTATGACTTTGATTCAACGGTTTGAAGAGGGTGAATTCTCTACGCTGGATATTGTTGCATTACTGGTGGCAGGGCTGCGCGGTGCAGGGTGGCAAGGGACTGAAAAGGACATACTGGCGGCCCAGCTTGAAGGCGGGCCGATCAAGGCTGCGCAATCTGCAGGGCAGTTGCTGAAATCCGCTTTCAGCCTGGTTGAATGAACGGGTTTGACTGGCCTGCCATGATGCGTGTCGGCTTGCATCAAATGGGGTTGAAACCAGAAGAGTTTTGGGGACTAACCCCATTGGAATTCTTAATTATTTCAGGATTGGAAGAGCGTGGATCGGTTGCGATGACACGGGCGGAACTGGCAGGGTTATGCGCTGAGTTTCCTGATATTGAAACGGAGTAGGTATGACAGATTTTGAAGAAGAAATTGACCAGTTGGAAGTGCAGCTGGAAGGGTTGGAAAGCAGGCTTGCTGCAACTACAGACATGAGCGCGGCCTTTCAACGCGAACTTGAGGGGATGCAGGCAGGTATTTCGGGTGCGGGGCGTGAGGCGGCTGGTTTTTCGCGATCTTTAAGTGCCGATATGCGCGGTGCTTTCGGGGATTTGATACTTGAGGGCGCCAAGGTTTCGGATGTTTTGCGCGATGTGGCCAAATCGATGATTAACACCACGGTGAATGGTGCAATCCGCCCTGTAACGAATGCAATTTCAGGTGCTTTGACGGGGGGGCTGACCAATCTGATCGGGGGTATTTTACCGTTTGAGAAAGGTGGTGTTTTTACGGGTGGAGGTGTGACGCCTTTCGCCAAAGGTGGCATTGTCAATAGTCCTGCTAATTTTATGACGCGTGGTGGCTTAGGTCTGATGGGTGAAGCCGGGCCTGAGGCGATTATCCCGCTGGCACGTGGGGCTGACGGCAGTCTTGGGATACGCGGTGGCGGGGGCGGTGCTGTGACGGTGAATATGAATATATCAACCCCTGATGTGGCCGGGTTCAAGCGGTCTAACAGCCAAATAGCGGCAGGAATTCAACGCGCGATTTCGCGCGGGCAACGGAATAATTAATGAGGAGCGGAAAACCATGAGTTTTATTGAGGAAAGATTCCCGGAAGTTCTGTCTTTCGGGTCAAGTGGAGGGCCGGAACGGCGCACGGAGATCGTGACGCTGAATAGTGGATTTGAGGAACGCAACACGCCTTGGGCGCATTCGCGCAGGCGGTATGATGCGGGGGTTTCCATGCGCTCGCTTGACGATATGGACGCAGTAATTGCGTTTTATGAGGCACGGCGCGGGCCCTTGTTTGGATTTCGCTGGAAGGACTGGACGGATTACAAAAGCAGTTTGCCATCTTTAGATGTTGATTTTCTGGATCAGGAGATCGGCGTTGGGGATGATGTGACAGATAGTTTCCAGTTAAGGAAAGTTTATCGGTCTGGCGATGAAGTTTACCACCGCGATATTCGCAAACCTGTGGCCAATACCGTGGTCATAGGTGTGGGGGGTGACGCACAAGAAGAGGGTACGCATTACACTGTTGACCTGGTTACGGGGTATGTGACGTTTAATGTGCCACCTGGTGAGGGGGCGATTGTGACGGCAGGCTATGAGTTTGACGTGCCTGTACGCTTTGACGCGGATCGTTTGGAGATGAGCCATGCCAGTTTTGTGGCGGGCGAAATACCCAACGTGCCTGTGGTGGAGCTGCGGGTCTGATGCGTGATATTCCAGAAGCGTTAATGGCGCATATGAAAATCGGTGTGACCAGCCTAAGCCGTTGTTGGCTGCTGACACGTGCGGGCGGGATTAAGATGGGGTTTACGGATCATGATACGCCGTTGAACTTTGATGGGATCACGTTTGAACCCGCAACCGGCATGGATGCGGCGGCTTTGCAAAGCTCGACTGGCTTGTCGGTGGACAACTCACAAGCTGTGGGGGCGTTGAGTTCTATTGGATTGACGGATGATGATATTGAGCAGGGGCTTTATGACGGGGCCGAGATTGTCCAGTATCTGGTGAACTGGCAGGATGTCGCACAGAGGGTTTTGGTGTTTCGCGGCTCTATGGGTGAAATCAAGCGGGGCTCGGGGGCCTTTGAGGCGGAATTGCGATCTTTGAGCGAGGGGCTAAACCAACCTGTCGGGCGGGCTTATTTGCGGCAATGCGATGCGCAGCTGGGTGATACACGTTGCGGCATTGATGTGTCGGGGCCTGCATTTACCGGCGAGGCAGAGCTGACCTTTATGGTGGGGCAACGTGTGTTGCATATAAAGGGGTTGGACACATATGATGATGGCTGGTTTTTGCAAGGTAAGGTGATGTTTGTCACCGGTGCCAATGCGGGGGCTGAGCGGATTATCAAGGTGGATCAGACTAAGGGTTTGCGCCGTGTGCTGGAGGTCTGGGAAGATCTGCGCCATCCGATCGCTGTGGGCGATATTGTGCGGGTGACGGCGGGCTGTGACAAGACCAAGGATATCTGTATCAACAAATTTTCCAACCTTTTGAACTTTAGAGGCTTTCCACAGATGCCAGGCGATGATTGGGCTTTGTCTTATCCGGTTAGGGATGGGCAAAATGATGGCGGTAGCTTGGAGTAAATATGACAAAACGAGAAGAGAAAATAATCCGCGTTGCGCGGAGCTGGATAGGCACGCCTTATCGACATCAGGCATCTGTTACCGGGCAGGGCTGCGATTGTCTGGGGTTGTTACGTGGTGTTTGGCGTGAAGTTGTGGGGGCTGAGCCCGAAGTGGTGCCGTCATACACGCCTGATTGGTCTGAGATGGGGCGCGAAGAACGCCTGTGGGCGGCTGCAATGCGTAATTTGGAGGTAGTGCCTGTGAATGCCATTAAGGGTGGGCAGGTGGTGTTGTTTCGAATGCGTAAAGGCCATGTAGCCAAGCATCTGGGGGTTTTGGCGGGTATGGGGGCGAATTATGCAACCGTGATCCATGCGTACAGCGGGCGCGGTGTGATTGAGACGCCACTGACGGATGCCTGGACGCGTAAAATTGTGGCCCAGTTTCAGTTTCCTAAAAGGGGTTCATAATGGCAACGATTGTATTGGCAGCCGCAGGGGCTGCAATAGGTAGCGGTGTTGGCGGCACTGTTTTAGGGCTGACGGGGGCTGTGATCGGACGCGCGGTTGGGGCCTCATTAGGGGGTTTGATTGACCAGCGGTTGTTTGCGCAGGATGCCCCTCTGGTGGAGGCCGGCAAGGTTGAAAGTTTTCGGGTGCAGTCCGCACAAGAAGGTGCCGTTATTCCGCGGGTTATGGGGCGGATGCGCATAGGCGGGCAGATGGTTTGGTCCAGTCGATTTAAGGAAGTTGTGACCACTAGTACGTCGGGGGGTGGTAAGGGAGCATCTTCGCCATCGGTTACGACTCAAAGTTATAGCTATTTTGTCAGCTTGGCTTTTGCTTTGGGGGAAGGTGAAATTGATCGTGTGAAGCGGGTTTGGGCTGACGGGGCTGAAGTGGCTACCGGGGATCTGAACTTGACGATTTATAAAGGCACACAAGATCAGTTGCCTGATCCTGTAATAGTTGCGGTAGAGGGGTTGGAAAATACGCCTGCGTTTCGTGGGACGGCCTATGTGGTGATTGAAGACTTGCCACTTGAGCAGTTTGGTAATCGCATTCCGCAGTTGAATTTTGAGGTGTTTCGCGCGGCACAGCCTGCGAATGCGGGCGATGATGATCCTGCAAAAATGATCAAATCGGTATGTCTAATCCCCGGTACCGGGGAATATGCGCTGGCAACCACACCTGTGAATTACCCGTTTGGCTTTGGTGCGGCGCAAAGTGCGAATGTGAATACGAATCAGGGGGCTGCCAATGTGGTGCACGCCTTGGATGATTTGGATGAAGATTTACCTGCATCTGTGTCTGCATCAATGGTTGTGACGTGGTTTGGCACGGATTTGCGCTGCGGCGCGAATAAGCTACGGCCCTTGGTTGAGCAAAAGCAGTTTGACGGCTCACCCATGCCTTGGGTGGTGTCAGGGATTGCCCGCTCATCCGCTTTGCAGGTCAGCCAAGAAGACGGGCGGCCAGTGTTTGGTGGCACGCCTGCGGATGCGTCCGTTTTGGAAGGTATTGAAGCGTTGAGGGAACGCGGTAAAAGGGTGACGTTTTATCCATTTATCCTGATGGATATACAGGCGGGAAATGGGTTGATTGACCCTTATTCGGGGGTGGCAGATCAACCTGCCATTCCGTGGCGGGGGCGAATTACGACCTCGCTTGCACCAAATGTTGCAGGGTCACCTGACGGGACTGCTGCGGCGGCTTTGGAGGTCGATCAGTTTTTTGGTGCAGCGGCGGTCTCTGATTTTGCGGTGAATGGGACAACGATTGTGTATTCCGGCCCTGCGGAGTGGTCTTATCGGCGCTTTATCCTGCATTATGCGCATCTTTGTGCGCTGGCTGGCGGGGTGGATGCGTTTTGTATTGGGTCGGAATTGCGCGGGTTAACGCAAATTCGCGGGGCGTTGGGCAGTTTTCCTGTGGTGGAACAGTTGATTGCGTTGACGAATGATGTGCGCGCTATTTTGGGCGCAACTGTGAAGATCGGTTATGCGGCGGATTGGTCTGAGTATTTTGGTTATCAGCCGCAGGATGGCACGGGGGATGTGTATTTTCATTTGGATCCGCTTTGGGCTGATGATGACATCGACTTCGTGGGTATTGATAATTATGTGCCTTTGTCAGATTGGCGCGATGCGCCGGGGCATGTCGATGCGGGGGTGGCGGGATCGATTTATGATCTGGATTATCTGCAAAGCAATATCGAAGGTGGCGAGGGTTATGACTGGTTTTATGCCAGTGCAGAAGATCGCGATGCGCAGGTGCGCTCGCCCATTACGGACGGAGCTTATGGCGAGGATTGGATTTATCGCTACAAGGATTTTGCCGGTTGGTGGAGCAATGCGCATCACAACCGTATGGCAGGTGTGCGTGACCCAAACCCTACGGGTTGGGTGCCACAATCAAAACCGATCTGGTTTACGGAATTTGGCTGTCCTGCGATTGATAAAGGGACAAACCAGCCGAATGTGTTTTTGGATGCAAAATCTTCTGAATCGAATGCGCCATATTATTCGAACGGCGGGCCTGACAGTTATCTGCAGCGGCAATATCTGGCAGCGATGCATTTGTATTGGAATGATGCGGCACATAACCCTGTATCTGATTTTTACGATGCATCCATGGTGGATATGGAAAATGCCAGTGTCTGGGCATGGGATGCGCGGCCCTGGCCTGATTTTCCAGACCGTTTAAGTTTGTGGAGTGACGGCGCTAATTTCGCGCGGGGGCATTGGATTTCGGGGCGGTTCGCCGATCAAAGCCTGGCAGATGTTGTTGCGGAAATTTGCGAAATATCGGGTGTGTTAGAATATGATGTCAGCGCATTGCGCGGCAGTCTGGTGGGCTATGCCATTAGGGATGTGGAAACCGGCCGGCAAAGTCTGCAGAGCCTGATGATCGCCTATGGGTTTTCGAGTTTCGAATATGGTGGTGTGCTGGTTTTCCAATCACGCAATGCGGATGATGCGGTGCATCTGGATGAAAGCGGGTTAGCGGTTGTTGAAGATCAGGTTGATGTTCTGACCAAGGTGCGTGCGCCGGATGCAGAACGTATCGGGCGGTTGCGGGTGCAGTTTTGGGATCAAAACCAGCAATATGAAGCGGCTTCGGTTGAAGCGCGGTTCACAGGGGATAATTCGCAAGCGACATCCTCTTTGCAGTTGCCGTTAGTAATTGAGCGTGGCTTTGGGCAGAATATTGCAAATCGATTATTTGCCGAAGCACGCGCTGCACAAGATGAGGTCAAATTTGCCTTACCACCCTCAAATCTGGATATTGCGTTGGGGGATTATGTAACGATCGGGCTAAGCCCTAACACTTATCGTATTGACCGCATTGAAGATTTTGGAGCGCGGTTGGTAGAGGGTGTACGTGTTGAACGTGGTGTGTTCGATGCGCTATCGGGCAATATTGCAGGGCGTGAGTCAGCGTCTATTGCAGCAGCAACTGCGCCACATTTTGTTTTTCTTGATCTACCTCTGCTAACTGGCGATGAAGTGGAACATGCACCGCATTTTGCTGCAACGGCGGCACCTTGGGGTAACGGGGTTACGGTTTATAGTTCAAGCAGCTTAGATGGATTTAGTCTGAACAAGCGCACGGAAACACCAGCGGTATTTGGGGTAACGATGAATGCTTTGCTGCGCTCTGCGCCCGGGCGCTGGGATCGTGGGCATGGCGTATTGGTAAAGTTCTCGGATGATGTTCAGGCACGATCTGAGCTGGATGTGCTGAACGGGGGTAATGCGGCGGCTATTCGTACGACCACGGGAAATTGGGAGGTTTTCCAGTTTAGTGGGGCAGAGTTGCAAGATGACGGATTATATCGATTGTCAGGGCTATTGCGCGGTCAGGTTGGAACCGAATGGATGATCCCGGATTTATGGCCTGCGGGTTCTGAAGTTATCATTCTGGGGGTAGGTGTCGAGCAGATTGAATTGGCCCATTCTGCACGCGGGCTTTTGCGTAACTATCGTGTTGGACCTGCGAACAGGTCGGTTACTGATAGTGCATATACGCAGGTTTCACATAGTTTTGACGGGGTGGGTCTGCGCCCATACACGCCAGTGCATTTACGTAACAAATCTGACAGCGCAGGGGGTGTGGCGTTAAGTTGGGTCAGGCGTACACGCGTTGACGGGGATAGTTGGCAATCGCTTGAAGTGCCTTTGGGCGAAGACATAGAGCGTTATCACTTACAGGTTTGGGATGGTCCAAATTTGTTGCGCGAAGCGGAAACGGCAACCCCTGCATGGATATATAACGCAGATGATATTGCCCTAGATGGGGCTAGTGGTGTTTTGAGCGTTGAAATCGCGCAAATCTCGGAAAGATACGGAATTGGACCATATAACAGGATGATGATAAATGTCTGAAACATATCAATTTAAATTACCTTTATTGGAAGCGGCACAAGCGCAAAAGCATGTGACTGTGAATGAGGCACTAAGTCGGTTGGATAATTTTGCACAGCTTCGGGTTCAATCCCGAAGTCAGGCAGAACCCGCAACACCCATTGACGGGCAAGCCTATATAATTCCGGCGGGCGCAAGTGGCGGCTGGGCTGGGCAAGACACGGCTGTTGCCTTGTTTTCAAATGGTGGTTGGGTTTTCGCGCCTGCACAAGATGGGTGGATTGCATGGGTGTTGGATGAAGCAGCTGAGGTGCGTTTTGTGGGTGCGAGTTGGGATAATACTGCTGTGGTAGTGAACCCTGATTTGGGGTCAATTGACATCAATACAATTGAATTCGACCACGTCCTGACGGCAGGTAGCTTTAATCTGACATCAGTGGTTATCCCCAACAATGCTGTGGTTTTCGGGATGTCCGGGCGGGTTATTCAGGCGATAAACGGGCCTTTGGCATTTAGGGTGGGTGTCGAAACATCGCAATCCCGATATGGAACAGGATTGGGTGTGGCTTTGAATGATACATATGTACGGGTCACCAGTAAACCGCAGGCATATTATGCAGACACCCCGTTGCGGATCAGCCAAGAGGGTGGAATAGATTTCGTTGATGGTGTTATCCGGCTTTGTATCCATCAGGCAATTTTAACACCACCAGCTGCTGTATAGGTGCGGGCAATATTGCATATTGATGCCGTGACTGTGGCGCGTGTTCTGCTAGGTGTTGGGCAAGATGAAAGAGCTGTTTTATGTGATCGTATTTTTGACCAGGCACATGCAGCGGACAAGTACCGCAAAAGGTTCGGGCGTTATCACAACGAACTGGGCAATGGTCAGCTGGCGTCAGCTTGTCATGGCTTGCAGCTGTCACCAGAGCCGTTTTTATCTAATAAAAATTATGCCGATTGTCTGCGTATTATTTTTGAACGTGTTATAGATGGGCCTGTAGCTAGCCCTTTGCGCAAGTAATGCATGTGGCCACAGTTGGATTGTGGGCTAGACGTTTTGGCGCGATGTCATCCCCGCATTCAACACAATAACCGAATTCATTCTCTTTAATGCGTTTCAAAGCGGTTTTGGCTTGGGCAATATCCGCTTGACGCCTTTGGCTTGTAGCATTCGCCATTGCCTGTTGTTGCATTGCATCCATACGTGATAAACGCCCAACTGAAGTTTGATCTAGTACGACTGTGGAACGACTGCTTGCGGCAGCATTATCCATAGCCTCTAACTCTGTTATTAAAGCATGTAACCTGGTTTCGTATTGTTTGAGTTCAATTTTTGTCATGATGTAGATAACTAGACATGATTTGTATTGACGCTGTCAATTCTGTATTACATTTAGGTGAAAAGGTACAAACAAAGGGTTATCCCATGTCCAAGACCGCAGAAAAGTTACAAGAAATAGATCCCGTATGGGAGCATATACGCCGTGATGCCAAGGATTTAGCTGAGCGAGAACCAGTTATGGCCGGTATGGTGCATTCTAGCGTTCTACATCATAATAGTTTCGAGAAAACATTAGGTTACAGGATTGCTTTAAAGTTATCCAGTGATGAAATGATACCGCAAATTTTACGTGAAATTGTGGATGGAGCTTATGCCGCCGATACATCTTTGGGGGATGATGCGCGCGCTGATATAACCGCAGTTTTGGAACGAGACCCAGCTTGCCACAGCCCGTTGCAGCCATTGTTGTTTTTTAAGGGCTTTCAGGCACTGCAAGCTTACCGCGTTGCGCATTTTTTATGGAAACAGGGCCGTAATGAGATGGCTTATTTCATGCAAATGCGTAGCTCCGAGGTATTTGGTGTTGATATTCACCCGGCCGCAAAACTTGGCAAAGGCATTATGATTGACCATGCCCATTCGATTGTGATCGGGGAAACCGCGCGTGTGGGTGATAATGTGTCAATGCTGCATTCGGTCACTTTGGGTGGTACGGGTAAAGAGGATGACATTCGCCACCCGAACATCGAAAACGGTGTTTTGATCGGTGCGGGTGCCAAGGTTCTGGGTAATATCACAGTGGGTTATTGCAGTCGTATCGCGGCAGGCTCTGTGGTTTTGCAGGAAGTGCCGCCATGCAAGACTGTTGCAGGGGTTCCTGCGAAGATTGTGGGCGAGGCGGGGTGTTCGCAACCTGCGCAGTCTATGGATCAGATTTTGTCGAAGTAGTCCTATTGCAGATTAATCACTAAGCCCCAAAGCTTTATGCTTTGGGGCTTTTTTAGTGTTAAGCAAACATTACTATTGGATTTTCCAGATAGAGAGCAATGCGGGCCAGGAATTCTGCGCCCAATGCGCCGTCTATGACCCTGTGATCAACCGAAAGCGTAACTGACATCACGATGGCGGTTTTAACGCTGCCGTCATTTGCTATTACTGGTTTTTTCATACCGGCACCTACGGCCAGGATTGAGCCATGGGGTGGGTTTATGACGGCATCGAAGTTCTCGATCCCCATCATGCCGAGGTTGGAAATGGCAAAGCTACCGCCTTGGTATTCATGTGGGGCAAGTTTTTTATTGCGGGCACGACCAGCCAAGTCTTTCATTTCTTTGGATAATTCAGAAATGGATTTTTTATCTGAATCGCGTAAAACTGGGGTGAATAGACCGCCTTCTATGGCTACAGCCACGGCGACGTCGGATGGGTCAAGTTTTAAAATCCGATCTTCGGCCCAGACAGCATTACAGTCTGGTACGTCTTGCAGGGCTTTAGCACAGGCTTTGATGATGAAGTCATTAACGGACAGTTTTATGCCGTCCGCTTCTAATGCAGCGTTCATTTCTTTGCGGGCTTCCATTAAGCGGTCCAGATGGATCGAGCGGCGCAGGTAAAAATGCGGAATGGTTTGTTTCGCTTCTGTCAGCCGTGCCGCTATAATTTTGCGCATGCCGTTTAGGGGAATTTCCTCATATGTACGATCTTGGTACATGGCTTTGACGCTGTCGGATGTGGCAGAGGATGCAATCACGGTTTTAGGTGGGTTTGCTATTGCAATCGGTGCGGCAGGGGCACTTTCCAGATCCGTTTTGATGATGCGGCCGTGTGGGCCTGAACCTGTAATGGCAGACAGGTTTACACCTTTGTCGGCAGCAATGCGCCGTGCAAGCGGTGTTGCAAACACGCGGTCGCCTGATTTTGTGGGGGTAGCCGTTGCAGCAACGACGGGTGCAGCTTCTGCCGCCATTGGTTTTGCTGTTGCTTCTGCCTTTGAGAGCGCGGGGACATCCCCTATTTTTTCCATGGCTGTGGCATCTTCGTCTTCTTCCAGAAGAATGGCGATAGGAGCGTTTACTGCCACGCCTTCGGTGCCTTCAGCGACTAAAATTTTGCCAATAACACCCTCGTCAACGGCTTCAAATTCCATTGTCGCCTTGTCGGTTTCTATTTCGGCTAAAAGGTCACCAGAATTAACCGTGTCGCCTTCTTTAACCAGCCATTTGGCAAGTGTGCCTTCCTCCATTGTAGGGGAAAGTGCAGGCATAAGGATTTGGATTGCCATATCTGAATTCTCCTAACGATACGTGACTTGCTTGACAGCGGCGATAACCTCGTCGGTGGTCACAAGTGCAAGCTTTTCTAGGTTGGCAGCATAAGGCATCGGCACGTCTTTGCCGGTGCAGTTGATCACGGGGGCATCCAAGTAATCAAAGGCGCGTTCCATGATCACGGCAGACAGGTGGTTGCCGATAGAAGCAACCGGGAAACCTTCTTCAATCGTCACACAGCGGTTTGTTTTCTTTACGGAATTTATCAACGTGTCGTAATCTATCGGGCGTAAAGATCGCAGATCTATGACCTCAGAGGATATACCTTCTTCGGCCAGTTTATCAGCGGCTTCCAGTGCGTATTTCATACCGATGCCGAAGCTGACAAGAGTCACATCTTCACCTGAGCGCCAGATTTTGGCTTTGCCAATGGGAATGGTGAAATTATCGATGTCAGGCACGTCAAAGCTGGTGCCGTAAATCATTTCATTTTCCAGAAAAATAACCGGGTTCGGATCACGGATTGCTGATTTCAGCAGACCTTTGGCATCTGCGGCGGAATAAGGCATGACCACTTTCAGGCCTGGGATTTGGGCGTACCATGCGGCGTAGCATTGGCTGTGTTGTGCGCCAACGCGACTTGCGGCACCATTGGTTCCGCGAAACACAATAGGGCAGCCCATTTGACCACCTGACATGTAAAGTGTTTTGGCCGCAGAGTTGATAATATGATCCATTGCCTGCATGGCGAAGTTGAAGGTCATGAACTCGACAATGGGGTTCAGACCGCCAAATGCGGCACCTACTGCAAGGCCGGTAAAGCCGTGTTCGGTAATCGGTGTATCGATGACGCGTTTTTCGCCAAATTCATCCAACAAGCCTTGGGAAACCTTATAAGCCCCTTGGTATTGGCCCACTTCTTCGCCCATCAGAAACACTTTTTCATTGCTGCGCATTTCTTCAGCCATGGCATCGCGTAGGGCTTCGCGTACGGTGGTTTTGGTGAATGTGGTACCTTCGGGAATGTCTTCCATTGGAATATCCGCAGGTGTTATGGCTTTGGCGGGGGTAACTGCGGCTTTTTCAACGGGGGCTGCCGTCGGGGCTGGGGCCGCGCTTGCGGTTTCTGCTGCACTTGCGTCTTCGCCGTCTTCCAACAGAACGGCGATGGCGGTATTTACCGCGACGCCTTCGGTGCCTTCAGCGATTAAAATTTTACCGATGACGCCTTCGTCTACGGCTTCGAATTCCATTGTGGCTTTGTCGGTTTCTATTTCGGCCATGATATCACCGCTTTGAACAGTATCACCTTCTTTAACCAGCCATTTTGCCAATGTGCCTTCTTCCATTGTAGGCGACAAGGCGGGCATAAGGATTTGAATTGTCATGAGTTTTTTCCTTAGCGCAAAATATCTGTGTAAAGCTCGTCTATGGACGGCTCAGGGCTGGTTTGGGCGAAATCGGCGGCTTCTGACACGGTTTTCTTGATGTCCTTGTCTATGGCTTTCATTTCTTCCGCTGTTGCGTGCTTGCCTTGTTCTAGCATGTCACGCACGTGATCAATGGGATCGCGTTCATCTTTCATTTTCTGGACCTCTTCGCGGGTACGGTATTTGGCGGGGTCAGACATGGAATGGCCACGGTATCTGTAGGTTTTGACACCTAAAATGTAGGGGCCTTTGCCTGCGCGGCAGTGGGCAACAGCGCGTTGGCCTGCTTCCTTTACCGCCAGCACATCCATACCGTCCACGGCTTCGCTTTCAATCATAAAGGCTGCACCACGGGTGTGCAGTTCAGGGCTGGAAGACGCGCGTTGCAGCGATGTGCCCATCGCGTACTGATTGTTTTCAATGACAAAAATCACCGGCAGCTTCCACAGGCTGGCCATGTTGAAGGCTTCATACACCTGGCCTTGGTTGGCCGCTCCATCACCGAAATAGGTAAAGCTTACATTGTCTGTACCATTATATTGTTCAGCAAATGCCAGCCCTGCACCGATGGGCACTTGGGCCGCAACAATGCCGTGGCCGCCGTAGAACTTTTTCTCGGTCGAGAACATATGCATTGAGCCGCCTTTGCCACGTGAGTAGCCACCTTCGCGTCCCGTAAGTTCAGCCATGACCCCTTTTGGATCCATGCCGCAGGCCAACATGTGGGCGTGATCACGGTAAGAAGTTAAGCGGCTGTCACCTTCTTTGGCTGCGGCTTCAAGACCTACAACGACGGCTTCTTGACCAATATAAAGGTGGCAAAAGCCGCCGATGACGCCCATGCCGTATAGTTGGCCGGCTTTTTCTTCAAAGCGGCGGATCATCAGCATGTTTTTGTAGTGTTCCAGCAATTCTTCGCCTGACGTATTCGTCTTGCGCGCCTGTTTTTTGGCAGCCATGCGTCCCTCCAAAATAAAAGTAGTTCAATGTTAAACTATATCATAAAGAAGTTGCGCGCAAAAAGCACGTGCTTTTTTTAAATAAAATGAGCCGCAGAAGATTAACTTCAATACGGCCCATTTCCAGTCTTGGGATACTGGTATTATCGTATTATAATCTCATCTTCACGTGCCATACCAAGTACCTTACGTGCTTGTTCATCAAGAAGATCCAGATCAAGGTAATGATCCGACAGTCTGTGGGTTTTATTTTCCAAATAACTGCGAATTGCTTGAAGTTGTGTCAATTCCTGTTGCAACTCATATGCCTGTGCATTGACCTGATTGCGCCTGAAATGACCAAAATCACCTTGGATAGCCGCAAAGCCGAAATATGCCATCAGCAATAAAGCCGATACCAAAAACATGCCCGTACTTAGGGCACCTGAATTGCCACTTTGTTTATACATTCTGCCTCATGGTCCGATCTTTAGTGCCGAACTCATTTCGAATCATCGCACAACTGATTCGTTTTGTGAATCCCTTAAATCCAAAATTGAAAAAAAAGATGTTTTTTTAGGCCTAGCGGCCTAACCTGCCATTGAAGCTGCGCGTATACTGTCGATTGTATCTGAAATCATTGCGTTGAATGCATCATCACTTTGATCGACACTTAGCCCTTCACTCAAGGCCCGTGAGAAGCTTGCAATAATGCCAGTGTTTTGTGCCAGCTTTTCGTTGGCTTCATCCCGGTTGTAGCCACCAGACAAGGCAACCACACGCATGACACGGGGGTGGTTCACCAATGGTTCATAGATGTTTGGCTTATTCGGCAGGCTTAATTTAAGCATGATTTGTTGGTCTTCTGGCAGTGCATCCAAGTGCTTGGTGATTTCAACGAGCAGTAATTCTTCTGCTTCAGCCTTATCACTGATGGAAATGGTTACTTCCGGTTCCAGAATGGGCATCAGGCCATGTGACAGGATTTGTTGGCCCAACTCGAACTGTTGGGTAATAATCGCGGCAATACCTGTTGGGGAGGCTGCGTCGATTGCGGAACGCATCTTTGTGCCGAATATACCAGCATTAACAGCGCGTTTCAGTGTGGCGTCCAATCCCGTGATGGGTTTCATCAGGCGTACGCCGTCTGCTTCATCTTCCAGACCTTTGTCAATTTTAAGGAAAGGTACAACATTTCGGTCTTCCCACAGGTATGTTGCCGAAGGTTTTCCACATATTTCGCGGTCCATTGTCATTTCAAACAGAATTGCGCCTATAACCTTGTTTCCGGTAAAGGCGGGTGCTGTTGCAATACGTGCCCGCATCGCGTGAATAAGATCGTACATTTCTTTGTCAGAACTATATGCGTCTTCAGATACATCATAAAGTAGCAACGCTTTAGGTGTAGAGCCGCCACTTTGATCTAGGGCGGCGATAAAACCTGCGCCAGATTGCATTTGTTGTATCTGAGAAGTCTTGGGCATGTTCGGTTCCGTTATAGGTTTGTGTTAATGTATATTCGCTTATCAAGTTTTAGGCGGTTTGGGTGCTGTCGATAAGTGCTGCAACACCCGGTAGGGTTTTCCCTTCCATCCATTCCAGAAAAGCACCACCTGCGGTAGATATATATGAAAAACTATCGGCTGCACCAGATTTTTTCAAAGCTGCAACAGTATCTCCACCGCCTGCAACGGAAAGTATTTGTCCGTCTTCCGTCAATTCCGCTACTTTTAGGGCAATGGTATCGGTTGCAGAGTTAAAAGGTGGAAGTTCGAAAGCGCCAAGAGGGCCATTCCAGATCACTGTTTTGACTTGATCAAGGTGTTTACATATACTTTCAATCGACTTTGGTCCTGCATCCAATATCATTGAGTCGCGTGGGCAGGCATTGGCGGCAACAGTTTGATTGTTGGCAAATTCCTTGAATTCCCTTGCTACGACAACATCCACAGGCAGTATTATTTCGCAACTGTCGGCCTTGGCTTCCGCTAAAATGGCGCGCGCTGTGTCTTGCAGATCATGTTCACATAAAGATTGACCCACATTATAGCCCTGAGCAGCCAAAAATGTGTTGGCCATGCCGCCACCGATAACGATCTGATCCATCGGGCCAATCATATGACGCAGCAATTCAAGTTTCGAGGATACTTTCGAGCCGCCGATGATTGCCATAACCGGGCGTTCCGGGTTTGATAGCGCTGAGGTTAACGCATTCAGTTCTTCTTCCATCAGGCGACCTGCACAGCTGGGTAAAAGTCTGGCGATAGCTTCTACAGATGCATGCATGCGGTGTGCTGTAGAAAACGTATCATTGACATAAGCATCACCTAATGCGGCCAGATCTTTGGCAAAGCCGCGTTCATTGCGTATTTCACCCGCGTGAAACCGGGTATTTTCCAGCAGTAACACATCACCATCTGGCAATGTTTCCACACTGTCACGTGCAACCTGGCCAATACACGAACTGGCAAAATGTACGCGGCGGTTCAATACCTGCGCCAGAGCCGGGACAACTTGTTGGGTACTGAGGGTCAGATCAAAGCCGCGTGTCGGGCGGCCGAAATGTGATAGCAAAATTGGTTTTCCACCCTTGGCCAGCACTTCCAGAACCGTAGGCGCAATGCGGTCAAGGCGCGTGGCATCCAATACTTTGCCGTTATCAACAGGCACGTTTACATCTACACGGATCAGAACATTCTTGCCGTCCATATTCATATCATCAAGTGTTTTCCAAGCCATCAGCTTATCTCCAAAAAGCGACCCAATCTATTAATCGCAGGCCTTCTTGGCCCAAAAAGATCAAATTGGCGCTATCATTCCTGATGTAATCATATGTAATTGCACTCAGCAGGCAGAGGCCAAAAATGATAGCGGTTTTGTTTGTCATATAAATTTGGCCCGCTACGTTGCGGGCCACCTTGTTACTTAGATAAGCTTTCCTATAGCTACGGCAGTATCCGCCATTCGGCAAGAGAAGCCCCACTCGTTGTCATACCAGGATAGAATGCGCACCATATTGCCCCCCATCACCTTGGTTTGCTCACTGGCAAAATTTGATGAGTATGTGTTGTGGTTGAAATCCACAGAGACAAGCGGTTCGTCTGTATATTCCAATATACCCTTCATTGATCCCATTGCCGCAGCTTTCATTGCGGCATTTACCTCTTCGACAGTTGTGTCCTTCGGTGTTGTGAATGTCAGATCAACCGCAGAAACATTCGGCGTTGGCACACGAATAGCGGAACCATCCAGACGTCCGGCAAGTTCCGGCAACACTAACCCCACAGCTTTTGCGGCGCCGGTTGAAGTCGGGATCAAAGACATGGCCGCGGCACGTGCACGGTAGAGGTCCTTATGGCGACGGTCCAAAGTCGGTTGATCGCCCGTGTATGCGTGGATCGTAGTCATTATGCCTTTTTCGATACCGATGGCATCGTTCAGCACTTTGGCGACAGGGGCTAGACAATTGGTAGTGCAAGACGCGTTTGATACGATCAGATCGTCTGATGTCAGCGTGTCGTGGTTCACACCGTAAACAACGGTTTTGTCGGCGCCTTTGCCGGGGGCCGAAATCAAGACACGTTTGGCACCACGTTCCAGATGCACCTGACAAGCGTCTTTGGAATTGAATTTACCGGAACATTCCAGCACCACGTCAATGCCTTCCCAATCCAGCTCTGTGGGCTCGTAGGTGGAAAACATCCGCAATGGCCCATGGCCCACATTCAGCGCGCCGTTTTCAATGCTGACATTACCTGAAAAGCGTCCATGCACACTGTCATATTTCAATAAATGGGCAGCAGATTCAACAGGGCCAGTGGCATTCAAAGCGACAACTTCTATGTCTGTACGCCCACTTTCGATAATGGCAGAAAGTGTGGAGCGGCCGATACGCCCGAACCCGTTTATGGCAACTTTAATAGTCATGGATAATCTCCGTTTAGCCAAGTATTGGCCTAATTTTCAATTGCACTACAGTTAGTCGTATAATGCCTTTATAAAAAGCATAACGCCCAAGGTTTTTACCTTGGGCGTCAAAATGGCGCGAAATGTTAGCGATAAAGTGACTGTATCGGGGCTAAAGCAGGGCTTTTGCAGCTTTTGTCACCTTATCTGCCGTTATTCCAAAATGCTCATACAGCTCATCAATTGGTGCGGAGGCACCAAATGATTCCATACCGACAAAGGCGGCTTTCTTCCAAGAACCCCGTTCGCCACACAACCAACGATCCCAACCTTGACGGGACGCGGCTTCTACGGCGACACGCACAGGGCCGGGGGGCAGGATGCGGCGTCGGTAAGCTTCATCCTGTTGTTCAAACAATTCCCAACATGGCATGGAAACGACGCGTGTGCCGATACCATCAGCTTCTAGCTTGACTTTAGCTTGCATGGCTATTTCCACTTCGGAACCTGTGGCAAGCAGGATGACTTTGCGCTTGTTCTCGGCTTCAGCCAGAACATAGGCACCCATCGCGGTCATATTTTTATTGGTGTGCTTGGTACGCACGGTTGGCAGGCCCTGACGTGTCAGGGACAACACGGATGGTGTTTTGGTCGAGGTTACGGCCAGTTCCCATGCTTCGGCCGTTTCCACACTGTCGGCAGGACGAAACACATTGGTGTTGGGTGTTGCACGACTGATTGCCAGATGTTCCACAGGTTGATGCGTCGGGCCGTCTTCGCCCAAGCCTATACTGTCGTGGGTCATTACGAACACTGTTGGTATTTTCATTAATGCAGCCAAACGCATTGAAGGGCGCGCATAATCTGTGAAACACATGAAAGTACCGCCATAGGGACGAATACCGCCGTGCAGGACCATGCCGTTCATCGCTGCGGCCATGCCGTGTTCGCGGATACCCCAATAAACATGTCGCCCTGCGCGATTAGCCGCGTCGAACCTGCCCAGATCCTTGGTCAGTGTGTTGTTGGAACCGGTAAGATCGGCAGAACCACCTATCATCTCTTGCATGATCGGATTGATCACTTCCAAAGCCATCTGGCTGGATTGACGTGTGGCTTTTTTGGGCTGTGTTTCGGAAATCTCACGTTTTAAACGTTTGATCGCCGCAGATAGTTTTTTGGATGGCTCCCCCGCAAGGCAGCGATTAAATTCAGCCTGTTTTGCACCTGACAGGGATGCAAATGTGGTTTCCCAAGCTTTGCGTGCGACTGTGCCTTTAGAACCAATGGCTTCCCATGCGGTTTTTATATCCCCGGGGATTTCAAAAGCAGGATATGGCCAGTCATATGTTTCGCGCATTTGTACAAGCTGCTGATCTTTTATGTTATAACCATGCCCGCCTGAAGTGTCTTGCACACCCTCTACGCCTAAAGCTATGTGGGTTTTGCAAGCTATCATCGATGGCTTAGGAGATTTTTTGGCTTCTGCTAATGCACGATCAATCGCAACAGGATCATGGCCATCTACGGCGAATACTGACCAACCAGCCGCTTCGAACCGCATCATCTGATCTGTGTTGTCCGATAATTCCAGCGTACCATCGATGGTAATGTTGTTATTGTCCCACATCACAATCAGTTTGCTTAATTGCTGATGGCCCGCAATGCCGATGGCTTCTTGGCTCACACCTTCCATCAAG
Organism: Amylibacter sp.; assembly: GCA_965261565.1. Classification (GTDB taxonomy): domain Bacteria; phylum Pseudomonadota; class Alphaproteobacteria; order Rhodobacterales; family Rhodobacteraceae; genus Amylibacter. Next base: position 2,863,877 of record OZ253460.1, on the reverse strand, counting down.
CATCCGTCGCCCGCGATTACATAAGTATAGTGATTTACGGCCTTTTTGCCGAAGCGTGCCTGCAAGGCCTGTTCAGCCATGGCAAAGCCAACCGCATTGGATATGCCCTGACCTAACGGGCCGGTTGTTGTTTCAATACCTGTCGCATGGCCATATTCTGGGTGGCCCGCAGTGATTGCGCCGGATTGGCGGAAATTGCTGATTTGTCCGATTGTCATGTCTTTATAACCGGTGAGGTGCAATAGGGCATATAGCAACATGGAACCGTGGCCCGCAGACAGAATAAACCGGTCACGGTCAGGCCAGTGAGGATTGCTGGCATCAAACTTCAGATGTTTTTCGAACAATACCGTAGCCACATCTGCCATGCCAATTGGCATACCCTGATGGCCGGATGCAGCCGCATGAACGGCATCTGCGGACATAATGCGAATTGCGGCGGCTTTTTTGAAATGCTTTGGATGTTGGGATTTAAGGTCTGATAATTTCACGGAGACGGCCCTTTGTAGCAGCTAAAAGATATGGCGGTATAGTGTTGGTGATACCAAGCATTTGGAAAGGGTCAAGCGGATGTATGCTATTACACGAAGTAATAACCGCATAGAATTGTTTTTTATTGGGAAAAATGCATAATTGTGGCAATAAGATTTCGAATCAAATGATTGAATTCCAGAGTGAGGGCCAGGATGCGTGCAGTTATAAATTTAGAAAAGCGTTTCAAACGTGCGCTGGTAAATCTGGATACAGGTGCAGATGCACAAGCCGGCGCTGATGAAATTGCTAAACTTTCCAAGCAGATAGAAAAACTGGAATCAGCTAGTGTCGAAAAAACCGAAAATAATGATGCACTGCAGGCAGAATTGAAAAAACTGACTGAAAGCGGGGATGATTCTAAAAAATCATTAGCGGATTTGAAGAAAACGCAGACCGTTGCGCAAAAAGAAACTTCGGATTTGCAAGATTCGCTTACACAGGCAAAGGCTGCTGAAACAGCCGCTTTAAAACAGATCAGCGATCTTGAAGGCAAATTGAAAAACGCTGAAACCAAATCAGATAAAGCAACCGATACGTCAGAACTAAATGAAAAGATAAAAACTTCAGAGGATAAAGTGCAAGAGTTGTTTACGCGCATACGGCGCTTACGCGGCGCTTCACGGCAAATTCGTGCTGGTATAGGTGACAATGCGGTAAACGCAGAAGATGTGAATACTGCGTTGGAAACCGAGCTAGAGGCGTTGCAGGTACAGCGCGAGATTGATCTGAAGGAAGTTAATACCGTTCTTTCAAAACTGAAACCTCTTGTGGAGGGCAAATAGATGCCGGAAATTTCAATTCATATTGGTGGACGCAGTTTTGAGGTTGTCTGTAAAGACGGTGAAGAACCGTTCTTGCAATCTGCCGCCGCATTGCTGGATGTAGAAGCGCAGGCACTGGCAGGGTCTATGGGCCGGATACCCGAAAGCCGGATGTTACTGATGGCAGGCTTAATGTTGGCCGATAAAACCGCAAGTCTGGAAGATCAGCTGGCAGCTGCGGGAAGGGCGAATGAAGGCGGTCCGTTGGCAAGTGAAGTGACTGCGGAAATTGCCCAGTTGAAAGGCGATCTGAAAGCTGCATACGCAAATTTGAAGACCGCCAAAGATGCGCTCGCGGGTAAAGAAAAAGAATTAGAAAAAACGATTGATTCCAAAGACAAAGAATTCTCGAAACAAGAAGCCAATCTAACCTATGCTTTGGGTGCAATGGAACGTATTGTTGTCACACTGGAAGAGAAAGGTGCCGCCTAGGGGCACCTTTTGAAATTAGGCGTTTGATGCGCGAATTTTGTCGGCGGCGTCTTTATCAAAAGCCACACCGTTTTCTTCCAGCATCGTGTCCAACTCACCTGACAGGGTCATTTCGGTGATGATATCACAGCCACCGATAAATTCACCTTTGACGTAAAGCTGTGGAACTGTTGGCCAGTCGGAAAAATCTTTCACACCTTGGCGGATGGCCTCATCTGCCAGAACGTTCACATCTTTGTATTCGATGCCCATGTAGTTCAAAACACCGGCCACACGGGATGAAAACCCGCATTGCGGCATTTCGGATGTGCCCTTCATAAACAAGACAACATCGTTGCCCTCAACGGTTTCTTTGATTTGTGCGTTTGCGTCAGTCATCAGAATTATCCTTGGATCGCTGAATTTTGTGTTGTCTTCGTATCTAGCGCAGTTTCATCATTGCGCAAGCCCCGTATGTCATATTTACACAATCTGTGAAAACCGTTTAGGTAATAGATAAGGCAGGTAATAGTGGAAAATGTCGCCCACGCAGATTTCATTTATCATTCTTTGGGGATATGCATTTTAGCTTGGGCTTGTGCATCTTTTGGTATGCTATGCGTTGTTGTAAAAGCTCCACCCAGACTTCCGCCAGAGACAGTTGCCGATGTTACGTGTTTATCAGCATCTGCATTCCATTTTTTTGGTGGTGTAAACAGGTCATAAATAAATCTGAGCGCAAGGAAAATGCTGCCAAAAAACAGAAGCAGTAATGCCCAGCCAAAAATATCACCGACAAGACCCCATAAATCTGGCATTTACTTTTTACCTTTAGGCACAAAATACTTTGCCTGTTTTTGTGGGTCTTTTGGGCGAAGAAAAGTTTTTGAAAACGTTCCATCACGCGATGCATAATTGTTTATAACAACATCGAAATCCGTTTGCGCCTGCCATCTGAATTTCGGATTTTTTGGTTTTGGGAAAATTTTGCGGCAGAGTATTCCAATGGTAACAATGCAGATTACTAGTAATAACAGGCTGAGAAATATATTTGCAATAATGGGGATATTTTCTGGCATATTACTCCTTCACCTTCGTGGTCAAAGCCAACGCATGCAGCTCCCCGTTAGGCCCGTCCATTTTACCTTTCAAGGCTGCGTAAACCATACGTTGCTGGGCTACGCGATTTTTGCCTTTGAACTCTTCGGCCACGATTTGTGCGGCCATATGGACCCCATCAGCCCCGTCAACCATGATGTCGGCAGTGGGGAAGGCTTCACGTAGCAGGTCTTCTAGAACAGATGCGTCCATGGGGTTAAATCCTTGTAGTTGTACTATAGATAGGGGTTTACGCTGCTGTGGGCAAGGTTACGTCGCGATATTCGGAATACCCGCATCGGATGCGGCTTTCACATCGGCCAGACTTACGGTGCTGTTGCCAAGAGCAATCTCGGCGCCGCCAAATCCACCGATTTCAGTGGCTGCGATGCCGGCTTTTTTCGCTGCGGCAAGCAATTTACCCGCATCCGGTGTTGCGAGCAAATAACGCGCCTGATCTTCGCCGAAGAACCAACCGGTGTCACCATCTTGTACTGTTACACCAACGCCTGCGGCTATTGCCATGTCGGCCACGCCAAGGGCTAAACCGCCATCCGACAAGTCATGCGCTGCTGTGATCAACCCATCTGAATGCGTTGCACGCACAAATTCGCCCGCTGTTTTTTCTGCTGCCAAATCAACATGCGGTGCATCACCGTCTTCGCGCCCGAACAGTTCTTTCAACAGGGCTGACTGGCCCAGATGGCCCGTGGTCTTTCCGATTAACACAAGCGTATCATTTTCATCTGGTCGCATACCGATTATCTGATCCAAAGATGTCAGCATGCCAACGGCACCTATTGTCGGCGTTGGTAATATACCCTCACCATCGGTTTCATTGTAAAGTGAGACATTGCCAGAAACGATTGGCATATCAAGTGCGGCTACGGCCTCACTGATACCTTTGATGCAACCAACAAATTGGCCCATGATCACAGGTTTCTCAGGGTTGCCAAAATTCATATTGTCAGTTGTCGCCAATGGTTTGGCACCTGTCGCGCACAGATTTCTGTAAGCTTCTGCCACCGCTTGTTTGCCGCCTTCATAAGGGTTGGCTTTGCAATAGCGCGGGGTTACGTCGGATGTGAACGCCACAGCTTTTTCGGTGCCGTGAATACGGACGACGCCCGCGTCAGAGCCAGGGCGCACTACCGTGTCTGCCATAACCATCTGGTCGTATTGTTCATAGACCCAACGGCGGGAAGAATAGTTCGGACTGCCAACCAGCTTTAACAGAGCCTTCGCTGCATTCACATCAGGTGCATCTGCCAAGGCTGCGGCTTTAGGTGTTTCCACCCAAGGGCGGTCATATTCGGGGGCGGTGCCAGACAGGGCTTTTAACGGTAGATCAGCCTTAACTTCGCCGTGATGCAGCACCAAAAAGCGATCTTCGGCGATGGTTTCACCGACAATGGCAAAATCCAGATCCCATTTTTCGAACACGGCTTTGGCCTCGCGCTCCAGCTCAGGTCTAAGCACCATCAACATGCGCTCTTGGCTTTCTGAAAGCATCATCTCATATGCGGTCATATCAGCGGCGCGAATAGGCACATCTTCAAGGTTCAGCTTCACCCCCAGATTGCCTTTGTCGCCCATTTCAACCGCAGAACAGGTGAGGCCAGCCGCCCCCATATCCTGAATGGAAATCACAGCACCTGTCTGCATTAACTCTAACGTGGCTTCCATCAGGCGTTTTTCTGTGAACGGATCACCAACTTGCACAGTTGGGCGTTTATCTTCAATAGTGTCGTCAAATTCAGCCGAAGCCATTGTTGCCCCGCCAACCCCGTCACGGCCGGTTTTGGCGCCCAAGTACACCACGGGCATACCGATGCCGGATGCTGCCGAATAAAAAATGCTGTCAGTTTTTGCCAGACCTGCGGCAAAAGCGTTGACCAGACAGTTGCCGTTATAGGCTTCATGGAACCGGACTTCACCACCCACGGTCGGTACGCCAAAACAGTTACCATACCCGCCGATACCTTCAACAACGCCGTTGATTAGGGATTTGGTCTTCGGATGGTTAACTTCGCCGAAAGACAGCGAGTTCATTGCCGCAATCGGGCGCGCGCCCATTGTGAACACATCACGCAAAATACCGCCCATGCCAGTGGCGGCCCCTTGATAGGGTTCGATATAAGACGGGTGGTTATGGCTTTCCATCTTGAACACCAGTGCGTCGCCATCACCGATATCGACGATACCGGCATTTTCACCCGGACCGCAGATAACTTGCGGGCCAGTTGTGGGCAGGGTGCGCAACCATTTTTTCGAGGATTTGTAGGAACAATGCTCGTTCCACATCGCACTGAAAATACCCAGTTCTGTATAGCTTGGGGTGCGGTTCAGCAGGCGGATAATCTCGGCATATTCATTCGGTGCCAAGCCGTGGTCTGCAATTAAGCTTTCGGTGATTTCTGGCTCGATGGTCATGCGTTGTCCTCGACAGTAGGATTCTATGCTTGCCTTTTATGCGTTCTTTGGCTTGGGGAAAACCCACAAATAGGGTGCAGATTGGCCTTGTCGTAAGTTTTTTTGAGGGGGCTGTCTAAATCGCTCATCTCTGTTCGTCTTATATATATCAAGTCTTTGCGTTGAAAACGGAAGGCGAAGATGAAATACTGATGTAATTGAAAGGAAATTTGATGAAATATCTTGCGCTAATCTATGCAGCCAAAGGGGCAGGCCCTGAATACGGCTCTGAAGAGTGGGGTCCATTTATGGCGGGCTACATGGAAGCTAATGAAACCTACAAAGCCGATGGTGTGTTTGTAGCGGGTGAACCTTTGCAACCCGTGGAAACCGCTACATCTGTACGCATCAGGGATGGAAAAACTGAATTAACCGATGGCCCGTTTGCAGAAACAAAAGAACAGTTGGGTGGATTTTATATGTTTGATTGCGCCAATTTGGATGAGGCTATCAAATATGCGAAAATGATCCCTTCGGCGAAACATGGTACGATTGAAGTGCGTCCTATAATGACGTTTAAATAGGTAATGAAATCCGCCCCCACAGAAGTGCATCGGGCTATTGATGCGGTCTTGCGTACAGATCGGGGGCGGCTTTTGGCAAGCCTAAGTACCACATTGCGGGATTTTGCGTTGGCCGAAGATTGTTTGCAGGAAGCTATAACCATTGCTTTGCAGAAATGGGGTTGCTCAGGCGTGCCGGACGCGCCTCAAGCATGGTTGCTGTCGGTTGCGCGCCGCCGCGCCATTGATAGTTTGCGGCGCAGTAAAAACTTTACGCTAAAAGCAGCGCAGTTGACTTTGTTGCAAGACGAGAAAAGTGCAGAGCAAGGTGCCGTGCATGATATTCCAGACCACCGCTTGCGGCTGATCTTTACCTGTTGCCATCCGGCACTTAACCCTTCTGCCCAGGTTGCGTTGACCTTACACACATTGGGCGGGTTAAGTACGTCGGAGATTGCGCGGGCATTCTTGGTAACAACGCCCACAATGGCGCAAAGAATTACGCGAGCGAAAAACAAGATAAAGCAGGCGGGTATTCCTTTCGAAATACCTAGCGAAACTGAGCGCGATGACCGTATTCAAGCCGTGCTTAAGGTGGTTTATCTGATCTATAACGAAGGCTATAGTGCCACGCAGGGTGAAATGCAGTTGCGCGTTGATCTGTGTGAAGAAGCATTGTTTTTGGCGCGTATGGTGGTTGATTTATCGCCTGGCAAAGCAGAGCCAATGGGGCTATTAGCATTGATATTATTCGCGTATTCCAGGCGCGGGGCACGGCTTGCAGGCGGGCCAGCGTTTGCACCGCTTCATCTGCAAGATCGCAGCTTGTGGGATTTGGGTCTGATTGCTGAGGGCCACAAACTACTAGAGCAAGTTTTGCCGATGGGCCAGCTTGGTGTGTATCAGCTGCAAGCGGCTATTCATGGGGTGCATTGTGATGCACAATCTGCAGATCAAACCGACTGGCCGCAAATCGCTGGGCTATATGCGATTTTGATGCGTATGGAACCATCTCCAGTTGTTGCACTCAATCAAGCGGTTGCAATGTCATTTGCAGGGCAAGTTGAGGCAGCTTTAGCACTGCTGGAAGATATTGAGAGTGATTTGAAAGATTATCAACCGTTCTATGCAGCCATTGCAGATGTACTTATGCGTTTTGGGGACTTTAAAAGGGCGGATATAGCTTATGACCGGGCCATTGATCTGTCAAAAGTGGAAGCTGAACGGCAATATTTGATGGCACAAAAAAAGAGGCCGAGCAAAGCTCGGCCTTGAAGTCCAACAGGGAGATGAAGAAGTGCAGGAACGCAACAGTGTTGCCCATCTGCGCTGCTTCGATTGTTCATCTATATATGGAAAGGGTTTACAACAAGTGTAGATTGGGTGCTTTTTGTGCATACCCGCTATTCATTATATGCATAGCAATTAATCTATCATAAAGTTTCCTGCTAAACCATTGAAATCATGCTGTATCGTGCAGGTCTTTTCTGTACTCACGTATTTCCTCAACAACGAAATCACGAAATACCTGAACCCGTTTAGAGTGCCGCAGTTCTTCTGGGTAGGCTAAAAATACCGGTATCTCCTGACTTTCCTCATCATGCAGTACGCGTATTAGTTCAGGGAACTTACGGCTGACATAATCTGGTAAGGCCCCGATGCCCACGTGATTAACTGTTGCCTGAAGCACACCGAAATAATGGTTTACGGTCAAATGCGACGTGTGATCGGCGTTTAACAAGGGTCTTAGCCATTTCACGCTTTCATTGACCTGTCTTGCAGTCAGGTTCTGGCTTAGAATTCTGTGATTGTTCAGGTCTTCAAATTTTTGTGGTGTGCCGAATTGATCCAGATATTTCTGTGTCGCATAAAACCGCATATTTACCGTCATCAACCGGCGGCGTACCAAATCAGCCTGGCTGGGTTCTTTCATCCGGATCGCGACATCCGCTTCGCGCATGGGCAAATCCAGGACGCGTTCTTCAAGAACCAGATCAATTTTAAGATCCGGATATTTGTCATATAATTTCCCAATACGCGGGGCCAGCCACAATGTGCCAAACCCTGTGGTCGTGGTGACACGTAATTCGCCAAAGACCTCATCCTCGGAATCGCGAATACGGGCTTCTGCGCTTTCCAGTTTTTTGGACATGTCTAAAGTGGCATCATGCAACAGCTCGCCTTGTTCGGTCAAGATCAAGCCGCGTGCATGGTAGGGCAATCGCATGAGTTTTATCCATCTATTATCTGGAAAAGAAAAACCTCGTCCCAAGCGGCCAAGTGTCGTTTTAGCCTGAGGCTTTGATTTCCTTTTACGGAGCGCAGCATGTTGCTGGCGGCGTGCTTGATCGTTGTAAAATTAGCAGGTGCGTTTCCTTTACGGATACGACACTCATCATCACGAAACACCATATCCATGACCCAGTGCAGCCCGTTTTCAATACCCCAGTGATCGCGGATAGCTTTTGCGTGGGTTTCGGCGTCACAGGTCATGGATGAGATGTAAAAGCGTGTCTCTGAACGGGTCTTATCTTGAAGTGTTGCGCTGTATTGGACCATCACGATGCTTTCCAATCCTGGCCAATTGTGCCGCGCCTTCAACCACTCAATATCCGAGCAAACAGTGACTTTTCTTATCTCAATACGGCCATGAGATTTTTCTACGGTTTCATGGTAAGTTACTGTTGTGTTTGCAAAATATACAGCGTCCTGTTCTTTCATAAACAATTCTGTGTCTTTGCGAAGGGCCCCTTGATTACCCTTTAAAGCCAAAACATAATCCGCTTGTTTGGTGATGATTTTATCGGCAATATCACGCTGACATCCCATAGCATCTATAGTGACAATGGCCCCCTTGAGCGTCAGGAGGTCTAACAGTTCTGGTATGGCCGTGATCTCGTTGGATTTGCCGTCCACCTGCCGTTGGGCAAGCGTCAGGTTCAACTCTGAACTCCATGCCGAGATCATGTGAATTGCAGCCTTGCTGCCAGCCTTATCCAAGCTGCGACGTGAGGTTTTACCATCTATCGCCACGACCCCGCTAAGGGTGCTGCTTAAGGAAGCGACCCAATCCATAAAGCAGGCCTGAAAATGATTGGCATCCAGTGCGGCATAGATGTTTCCCAGTTGATCATGTGAGGGTGTTCCGCCCGAAAATGGCAAGAATTTCCGTAAAAAAGCCAGTTTCTTTGTCCCAAACGCAGAAATAGCGACCCAGTCATTCGCCCCGGACAACACGGCACATAACGTCAAAAGCAAAATCTCGGCCAAAGGGTAAAGCAGCTTTGTTTGTTGTCGTGGGTCAGATAAAGTTGAAAAATGCGTAAGAAAATCAAGGGAGTGGCTGTCGGGTGCGTCAGTATTTGACATGGAAGGTGACCTCATTAAAATCTGAAAGATCACTTATTGAATCAACCTTTACCTCATTTGTCGCCTGCTAATTTATTCATGCGATTGCCCTGGCGTGCATGGCGGTGGAACAGGATAACGTCCAGGCTTTCTTCCAAGGCGCGGATTTGGCGGCTGACAGCGGATTGTGATAGATGCAGGGTGTCTCCTGCATGGGTTAGACTGCCTGCATCGGCAACCGCATGAAAAATGCGTAATTTATCCCAGTCCATGATGCCCTCAGCTATGCAATTTTTGCAACAATAGCGGATATAGCTATGATTTCTAGGGAAAACAAAGGCAATCAGGCTTTTTGTAAAAAATAAACCTGTGTGCCGTCGCTTTCTGTTTGATCCAGTAGTTTATGGCCCTGTTCCGTGCAAAAATGCGGGACATCCACAATTGCGGCCGGATCAGTTGTTTGCATTTTTAGAATCTGCCCTGATTTTAACGCCATCAGGCGTTTGCGTGCCTTCAGCACGGGCAGCGGGCACAAAAGCCCTGTTGCATCAAGTTCGGCATCCCATTTCATAAACTTGCAAATAAGCGGGTGTGTTACAAAAGTCCACGCATATGTGATTTATTGCCGCGTGACGCGGGCGGATCATACCGTTACAAGGGACACATGTTTGGAATTGACCTGTTTGATGCGGCTTTGATGCCGTCCCTCTTTGTGGCCCTTTTAGCGGGTGTCATCAGTTTTCTGTCGCCGTGTGTTTTGCCCATAGTACCGCCTTATCTGGCCTATATGGGCGGTATATCCATGGCGGAGATGACAGATGATAAGGTATCAAACAAACCTGCTATATTCGCGGCTGTATTCTTCGCGCTAGGCCTTTCTACGGTCTTCATATTTCTTGGTTTTGCGGCTTCTGCTTTTGGCCGTGTATTGTTGCAATATCAAGAGGTTATGGGGCAAATTGCGGGTGGTGTTATTATTGTTTTTGGCCTTCATTTTCTTGGTATTATAACTATTCCCTTCTTACACAGAGAAGCACGCCTTGATGCTGGCGATCGTGGCGGCAGTGCCTTTGGCGCATATATTCTGGGATTGGCCTTCGCTTTTGGTTGGACGCCGTGCATCGGCCCTATACTGGGTGCTATTCTATCAATGGCGGCACAAGAAGCATCGATCACGCGCGGAACAATGTTACTGGCAACTTATGCCGTTGGGTTGGGTTTACCGTTTATCATCGCTGCGATTTTCATTAACCGGGCAATTGGGGTAATGAACCGCTTTAAACGCCATATGGGGCGGATTGAGAAAATCATGGGCGGATTGCTGGTTCTTGTGGGTGTGATGCTGATAACCGGCGCATTTTCCAGCTTTTCATTCTGGTTGTTGGAAATGTTCCCCGTCCTAGCTACAGTCGGTTAAACCACCTTACTTTTTCTGAATTCTCCGACTATAGTTTGTTGAAAATAAACAAGCAGGCGTGCAGTGATGCCAAAACAGGCACAACAAGTTAAAAAGCGTATAGTATTTTACATTCCGGGTTATGACCCGATGTTGCCGCGCCGTTACCGTGAATTATACCGTACGGAAGGGGCCAGACAGGCGGTGATATCAGAGTATAATCTGACCCTGAAAGGCAAGAGCGGCAAAGCGCAGAATTATGGCTGGAGTGTTGATACCACTATTGAAGGCCAAAAAACCCATACGGAATTCGAGTTCCTGTTGTGGTCGGATATTGTTCAGGCATCAATGGAACGCAGTATTGCAGGTAGCTTTTGGTTGCTGGCACGCACTGCGTGGACCTATATCTCAACCGGGTCATTACTTGCACTGATGAAGTTGCAAAAAGGGCCGGTCATCGCAGCACTTTATCCAGTGGTGGTATTGTTGGGGCAGTTGATGTTGGGGTTGTTACTGGGATATTTGGCTTATCGGGAGGTTGGGGAATTCGTTCATTGGACGGTTGGGGTTATTACCGGATTTGGTATTTTGTCGGCTGTGATGATCTGGTTTAAATCAAAAGACAATAAAATATATGCATATTACCTGATGCATGACTATGCGTTTTCTGCCCAGTATAAAGGTGATATTCCAACTGAATTACAAGGGCGCATGGTTGAATTTGCAGACCGAATTCACGCGGCTATTAGTGAAGATGTGGACGAGATCTTGGTTGTCGGTCATTCATCTGGTGCTCATCTATCGATATCAATCCTTGCTGATCTGATCCGCCGACTTGGGGTGCCCGAAGAAGGACCAAAACTGGGGTTCTTAACGCTTGGCCATGTTGTGCCGATGGTAAGTTTCCTGCCAAAAGCGTGGATATTGCGACGTGATTTGAATTACCTATGTCAGCGCAATGAGCTGACTTGGGTGGACGTTACAGCCCCCGGTGACGGGTGTACCTTTGCTTTATGTGATCCCGCATCTGTCAGCGGAGTTGCGCCGGAAGCCGGTCATAAATGGCCTTTGGTGTTCTCGGCTGCGTTTTCCCAAACCCTGTCAAAAGAATACTATGCAAGTATCAAACGAAAGTTTTTCCGTATTCATTTTCAATATCTGTGCCACTTTGATCATCCGAGGGATTATGATTACTTTCAAATTACCGCAGGTCCGATGACGCTGGAAACACGGTTTAAGGACCGTAGCCCCAGCCCATCCGTGATTACCCGTGCCGTGAATCCATATACCACGCAGGTGGCGGAGAAATGAGCAAGGACTATATCCCACCAAAACCAGAGACCCGTGCGAATAAGGTTTCGATACTAACCCATATCAATTTGTTTAGAAAGGATATTTTTGCGTCACAACCCGCAAAACTTTATCGTGCTTGGATGGCTGAGTACCGTTTGCCGTTTTATAAATCATATTTTATCAATGACCCTGAACTGGTTGAGCATGTCTTGAATAAAGATCCTGACAATTTCCCTAAATCAGAGATTATCAAAGGCGCACTTTATTAGACCCGATTCACAATAGGGTCGAATATTTTTAGACACAAGTATCCCCACCCGTTTTGTCAAACTGTTTTCAAATTCATATTTGCGAGTGCTCCGACATTCTTGGCAATCATGTTTTGTTGTTGGTTGTTGCGGTGAATATCCGAAAATATATTGAACTTTTTCATGCGGCCAATACCGTCAACAAAACATGATTGCCAAGAATGTCGGAGCACTCGCAAATATGAATTTGAAAACAGTTTGAAAAAACGGGTGGGGATACTTGTGTCTAAAAATATTCGACCCTATTGTGAATCGGGTCTATTCTTTGTTGGGTAACAGTGTGTTTGTGACCAATGGCGAGGTTTGGAAGCGGCAAAGGCGGATTATTGACCCTGCATTTGAAGGCGGCCGTTTGCGTAATGTTTTCCCGCATATGTTGGATGCAGGAAATGCAGCAGTAACGCGTCTTCAACCTTTTGCCGATGGCCGCATTGTTGAAATAGAAGCACAAGCCAGCCAAATAGCCGCCGACATAATTTTTCGCACGTTGTTTTCAATGCCGATCACCGACGACATTGCCAAACAAGTGTTTGAAAAGTTTCGTGACTATCAGCGTTCGCAACCTTTGTTGAATATTGCGAGTTTTTTGAAAATTCCGCAGTGGATCCCGAAATTGCAAGGGCGGCGCACACGGCAAACCAGTGCTGACATTCGTGCGTTGTTGATCCGGTTAACTGAAAACAGGTTTGCCGAAATTCATGCCGGCACGGCCCCAGATGATTTGGCCACGAAGATAATGACTACCAAAGACCCTGTTACAGGCGCCGCATTCACTGCGTCCGAGATGGTTGACCAGGTTGCGATTTTCTTTCTTGCGGGCCACGAAACTTCTGCCAGTGCCTTAGCATGGACGCTTTATTTGCTGGCAGTCGATCAAGATGCGCAAGCGCGTATTGTTGATGAAGTCTCTGCGTTAGATGATTTCAGTTTTTCCAACCTTTCCAAATTGACATACACCCGCAATGTTTTTCGCGAAGCTTTGCGGTTATACCCGCCGGTTCCGATGATGATCCGTGAGACACTGCAACCGGAAGTGTTTCGAAATCGTGCAATTAATGTAGGTAGCCAGATCGTTCTTAGTCCGTGGCATATCCAACGCCACGAGCGTTTGTGGGACAGACCAGATGTGTTTGATCCCGATCGTTGGAATACAGATGAAACCAGAAAATGTGCGCGCAAAGCATATATGCCGTTTTCAAGCGGTCAGCGGGTTTGCCCGGGTGCAGGGTTTGCTATGATTGAAGGGGTTCTGATGATTGCGGTGCTAGTGCGTGCATTTAGGTTTGAACCAGCAGGTAAGCCGCCGGTTCCAGTGGCGCATCTTACGGTCAGGGCGAAGGATGGGATCTATCTGAAACTCACAAAACGTGGTTCTGATACCAAGCCAGAACAAATACTCTGATCGCAGATGCCAAACCAGCATCAACTAGGCGTGTGGCATCAATTTTTGCGGCAAGTTCGTTGATAGGTATATCTTCATTCTGTGCAATTTGAATAAACGCCTGCCAAAATGGGTCTTCTAATGACACACTGGTCCTGTGGCCGCGTAATGTAAGTGAATGTTTTTTCGGGCGGCCCAGGTCAAGCTGATCAATAAGAGGTTTTATTGCGATAATACGCTCCTAATCGGCAAAAAGTGAAAAGCCTTCATCGCCTAAAGCCATGGTTTCTGTAACTTGTAAAATTTTGCGGGCGGCGGGACCATATTTACTTGTGTCATGTTGAAGTTCAGGAAATATTTCAAACAGTTCATCGCGTGGTGCATCGTCGAGGGCTGACATTGCCATATGCCCGGGATGAAAACTTTCTGTCGGGGTGCCGTTTGCAAAAATAATTTCATGACGATCAAACAGGATGTGAATGTAATCAGTGTATTTAACATTATAATCAACAGTGACGCTGTAATCATTTATCAACCCTTTGGCTGGGGCCAAAACCTCACGTTCTCCGTGGTCAATCAAGGTGCGATCAGCATCGATAAGCATACGATGTTGCGGGGATACATGCATATCGCGGTTAGGTGCGCCCGGGCCAAAAGCATCTTTGCGAATACGAATTGGGCGCAGTTTCGGGAAAGCCAATAAACGCGCACCTGTTATGCGCTTACGACCAATCCAGCGGATCGCCTGCAGTCCGTTATCCGCTGTTATGACCAAATCATCTACATGTAAATCTTCCACTAACACAGGGCCACGCGGTGTTGTGATCAAAGTGCTGGGGGTGAAGCAGATAATACTTGGAATACTGTCATAGGGGATAGAGTCATTAGCGCCGCCATTATCAAGCCTGATATTACGAAGCCTGTCGCCCTGGGATATCGTGCCTGAAAGCACGACTATTCGGTTTATTGCATCATCTACGCCATCCCCAGCAGAGGTAAGGTAGGCAAATGTTACCGGTTGGCCTTGAACTCTTGCTGTGTAAATTTCAACGCCAGTGCCTGTTCCCGCAAATTGTGGCCAAGCTGTAGAGGTGAAGTCGATACCACCAATACTGAATTGACTTCCAGTGTCCTGAGTGTTTGGCTCTAGATCGTCGTCATCATCAGTAACGGTCACAGTTTCAGAAATGCCAACATTTAGGTTGTTGGAATTTAATGGGTCGCCATCGACCTGAAATGATGTAAATGTTTGTGGCATTTACCTGTCGTACACCGCTGCTATGAACAGGTTAACCACATCTTATTGTGCGTGATTCATGCTGCCCGAATATTTATGCCCTTTCCCATCTTATTGTGGGTTAGGATTTATTAAACACAAGATACAGAGAGTCTATGATTTTTGCAACTTATTATACCGTGCTATCTGATCCCGTATGTGTAATATTAAAGTGATAAGAAACAGTAAATTACAATGCATTATTGAAGTAGTCACTATGACTACTAGTGTATATAACCAAATGTATTATAAAAAATTAAATGTTGTTGAATAATACCGCAGCTTCATATTCGCTTATAGATTGGCGTGCGCTTGGGCCGAAGCAATAAGGGTCGGCGCGCAATTCAGGGAATATCTCAAGTAGTTCTGCTTTGGATTTTTCTTCGATTGCGTCTAACCCCATTACGCCCGGATGAAAGCTTTCAGACCAACTGCCATTTGCGTGTACCAATTCGTGTCGATCAAACAGAATATGGATATAATCAACATCTGTAGCGTGGTAATCCACCATTATGGTTATGTCATTAACAAGTGATTTTGCTGTCATTAAGATTTCGGCCTCGCCGAACATAAGCTGTGCCTGTTTGGATTTCAGGAACATGCGATGTTGGGGTGAAACCAGTAAATCCCGGTCCGGCCGATTGTCCCCGAAAGCGTGCGCCTTAATGCGAATAGGGCGCAGATCCGGATGAGCTTGCAACCGTGCGCCTGTCACATGTTTTGTACCGATCCACCTAATAGCCTGTAAGCCATTGTCGGCCGTAATTACAAGGTCACCGACTTGAAGGGTTTCAATTGCCACAGATCCGGTCGGCGTGGCTATCCGAGTGCCCGGCGTAAAACAAACAATACTGGGAATTGAAGCATATGTAATATTTGTATTGCCGCCATTGATCATCGTAATGCCGGTGATGCTGTCACCGGGGTTTATCGTGCCTGACAAAATAACCAGCCGGTCAACACCATCATCGACACCGTCAGCCGACGAAGTTAGATAACCAAAAGTGACAGGTAATCCGCCTACTGTCGCG
Source organism: Amylibacter sp. (assembly GCA_965261565.1). Classification (GTDB taxonomy): domain Bacteria; phylum Pseudomonadota; class Alphaproteobacteria; order Rhodobacterales; family Rhodobacteraceae; genus Amylibacter. Next base: position 2,848,005 of record OZ253460.1, on the reverse strand, counting down.
GAATATATTTCCACACCAGTTCCTGTAAACCCGGGCCAAGCGGTTGATGTGAAGTTTGTACCGCCTATGGAGTATTGGGTTCCGGTATCTGTCGTGCTTGGCTCCAGAAAAACATCATCATCAAGGATAATGACAGTTTCAAGGATGCCGGCTGTCAGCGGGCCGCCATTTATGGGGTCTCCGTTTACGCGTATCGAGGTGAACTGCTGAGGCATTATTTAACCCCTGCAATTTGATAGCGGTTGTTCATTATAACGCTAGGCATCATGCTGAAACGACCTGTAAGTCGCACCTTTCGTTTCCGCACGACGGTTTTCTATATTCTGGATGCAAAGATAATGTTTTATAGCATCGCGTTGCATCCAACGGATACTTTCGGTTTCGGATGGCGGGGCTACTGATTTATTCAGAGCAATGTCTTGTGTTATGATTTTGACAAGAACATGGGTTTTTTCTGAAAAGGGCAGGGCGCGCGGTGCAACCGTTTTGGTTGGTACGTTTATGTAACTTGGGTTATCGGCAGTTTTAGAAGGCAAATACCGGGCATCAGGCGATGCTTCGAATAGGTCCGAAAATAAGTTTACTTCAGCGGAGGGGGCAATATCATTTTGCAAGGCAACATCGACCGGCTTTACATCTTGGGCCGGGGCAGAGGTTGTGGTGTCTAGGCTTTTCCAGAGCTGTGTTCTTGTCAAACTTGTTTCCAAGATCTGATCTTTTTCAAGCTTAAGTAAAGGTACGACCGGTGGGTCAAAGAATCTGTTGGGATGTTCCGGGTCATTTTCTAGCGGGCACCCTAAAACCTTTTGATGTTCTCGCTCAAGCCTTTGTGCGTAGCTGTCTGATTTATTGGTTTTGGCGGGAAGCGGTTGTGTGTTATATTTTTCTGGAAAACAATGCACCAAACTCTCCACTGACAACGTCAATGAACCAAGCTTTGCTGCGCCTGTTTTACCGCCTGTACTCACCATTACACCTTCCCGCTTTTTTCTGCGGGTTAACTGATAGTGAATGTATACACTAAAAGAGCAAATTTTCCAAAGATGTTTATTCTATAATTTGAAATAAATCAGCATTTTGAGTGTATATTTATTCTTACTTGCAGACGTAAAGTAATGGTGGTGTTACTTGCAATAACTCCCTTTTTTATATGAGTATTTTATGGTATATCTTGCTATTACTATAAAGCAATGGGGTGGTAATTTACGTTAAATGTGCTCTGCTTTGGTTTAGATTTATTACCGGTTACAACTTAGGGTAAATGAGCGTGAAAAATGATACCGAAAGTTTCTTAAATTAGGCGTAAGGTAATTTGCACTATTGCGACGGCACTTCAAAATACTATTTGTTGCTGATAATTATTCACCTATATTAATGATATAATTGACCTGACGAATGCGGTTTTCCAAACAAATACTGAGCCTCTGATACAGAAATAGAGTGGCGTGCACTTGGTTCATAGCTTTGTAAATTGCATTGTAGTTCCGGGAATATTTCAAAAAGCTCTGTGCGTGCGGCGTCTTCAATTGCAGATAGTGCCATTTCGCCGGGATGGAAGCTTTCGCAGGCTAGACCATCGGCATAAATGATTTCATGGCTATCAAACAGGATGTGAATATACTCTACATTTTTTAAGCTGGCTTCTGTTAAAATAGTGTTGTTATTGATGAGTCCCTTAATTGGTGCCAAAACTTCTGTGCTACCAAACTGAAGCGAACAGAGGTGGTTTTTACGAAGCACCCTGTGTTGTGGCGAAAGCCACATGTCCTTATGGGGCGTTCCTGTGTCAAAGGCATCTTTCTTGATTAGAACTGGTGACAGATGCGGCATTGCAAAAAGCCTAGCACCTGTAATAACTTTGCGGCCAATCCAGCGGATTGGTCGAAGTCCGTTGTCACGGGTTATTACCAAATCTCCCGTTCCCAACTCTTCGATATTCCTTGGTCCCGTTGGTGTGGCTATTTCCGTGCCTTTTGTAAAGCACACAACATCTGTCCATACAAAACCGGTTGTCCATTGCTGCCAGCCGCCAAGTGCGGTTATTGTGGATCCGCTATCAAAGGATGATCCCGGCAAAGGTACGAATATAAAGTTAGAACCCGTGCTCCATAATAATAGATCTTCCGTGTGGGACGTTCCACCAGAATCTGTAAATGTCAGCTGGTAAGTACCACCCCGTGGATTTGTATAAGTCGTGCCACCAATTGTAAGGGTTTCATTAAGGTCATTGGTGAAATAAGGTGACATATTGGGGTCATCGTCATTTATGGTGACCGGCAATAATGTGGTGGGCACCCCAAGGCCGGCCCAAACCCATCCCTGTACGTTATAGGTGACCACTTTGTGTCCCCATATACTTTGCACGATATGCCTTATCAATCTGACGGACGATTGACATGATCTGCTCTTTCGGCATCCAGCCGTCAGGTGGTTCGCCAAAGGAATACAAAGTCGAGTTTTGTTGCTGATTCTTGGATTCCACGGAGGGTATAACTGGTACAATAGGCATTTCAGTGTTTGAACGTGGTGTTTTTTGCACCATTTGGTGTGACTCCAAATCAAGCTTTGGCACTTTAGAATTGCGCCCAACACCGCTTTGGTAATGGAGTGTGTTCAAAGCTTTAGCCCCAAGAAGTTTTTTGTATTCAAGTGTAAGCTTCACCAGATAGGCGTCATTTTCTGTTATCTGATGCAACTTTGAAGATTTTACTATGTTTTTATGCAGCGTATCTGTATGCAAAGGCGCGCTTTTCAGCAGTTTATCGCGCTCGGTTAAAAGTAAAGTCAGATACGTATCATTTTGTAACTTGATGGGGCTTTTATCAGTACAAAGATCATCGCCCGTCAAAATGTTTGAAGGTTCAGCGTCGCCATCTATTGTTTTCCTATTTATGCCCGCCATTTCTTACCTTCCCGCTTAATGCGGGTAATTATACCTAGGATTGTATGTTATGATGGCATGATATGAAAGTGGATTATGTAAAGACTTGTATACGTGTTGTTTTGCAAGCCACTATCCAATAAATGCTGCTTTAGTGCATTTATATAGATGGTCAGTTATTTCGGCCCGATCATATCTTTTGGCTGAACTACACGATCAAATGTTTCCGCATCCACAAATCCAAGGTTAATGGCTTCTTCTTTCAGTGTGGTGCGGTTTTTATGAGCGGTTTTTGCCACTTTCGTTGCATTGTCATAACCGATTTCAGGGGCAAGGGCTGTAACCAACATCAGGCTCTCCCACATCAGGGTGTTGATGCGGCCTTCGTCGGCTTCAATACCGTCTACGCAGTTATCTGTGAATGCAATTGACGCATCCCCTAGCAGTTGCATGGATTGTAACACGTTATAGGCCATCATTGGTTTGTATACGTTTAACTCAAAATGCCCTTGTGATCCTGCAAACCCTACGGCAGCGTCATTACCGAACACATGCGCACATACCTGTGTCAATGCTTCACATTGGGTCGGGTTCACTTTGCCCGGCATTATCGACGATCCCGGTTCATTTTCCGGTAAAATCAGTTCGCCTAACCCACAACGGGGACCAGAACCTAGAAAGCGGATGTCATTGGCTATCTTGAACAGGGATGCGGCAACTGTTCTCAGCGCACCCGACATTTCAACCATTGCGTCATGTGCTGCAAGGGCTTCGAATTTATTAGGTGCAGTGACAAAAGGCAGGCCAGTGATTTCGGCCATATTTGCCGCAACTTTTTCACCCCAACCAATGGGCGTATTTAATCCGGTACCAACAGCGGTACCGCCTTGAGCCAGAGCATAAATGTTTCGCATTGCCTGCTTGACGCGGGAAATTCCCTGTTCCACCTGGAAGGCATAACCACCAAATTCCTGACCTAAAGTCAATGGAGTTGCATCTTGTGTATGGGTGCGCCCGATTTTAATGATGTCTGTGAATTCATCGGCTTTGGCAGATAATGCTGTGTGTAGTCTTTCCAACCCGGGTATCAATATGTCATGTGCGGTCATTGCGGTGGCAATATGCATTGCTGTTGGGAATGTATCATTCGAAGATTGGCACATATTGCAGTGATCGTTTGGGTGGACCGGGGATTTTGATCCCATTTTACCGCCCATCATTTCAATAGCGCGGTTGGAAATAACTTCATTTGCGTTCATGTTTGATTGGGTGCCAGAGCCAGTTTGCCAGACCACCAAGGGGAAATGGTCATCATGTTTGCCTTCAATCACTTCACCTGCGGCTTCAATGATAGCCCCCGCAATCTGGGCAGGTAAATTCCGCAGTTCCAAATTCGCTTGCGCGCATGCCTTTTTGATGACGCCCAAAGCGCGCACAATGGCAACAGGCTGCTTTTCCCAACCAATAGGAAAATTGATCAGGCTGCGTTGCGTTTGTGCCCCCCAATACTTGGTGGCGGGTACTTCCAAAGGTCCAAAGCTGTCGGTCTCGGTGCGTGTATCCGTCATAACAGACTCCTATGTATTAATACGTTTATAGGTGGCAAGATCGTACATGACAAATAAAAACCAAAGAAAACGGGGCATTCTACGGAGTATTGTTCATGTAAAACACTGTGTTTTATGATTTACATTCAAAATGATAGTGAAAGTAAGGCTTCAAACCCAATGATATACTGTTGAAGCACACAGGAGGTTTGTGGATTTTCATGATGTGTCGGCTTTTACTTTAAAGCTAAGCAGCAGGCTATTTGCGAAAATTGTCCAATGAGATCACTTCGGCATCGCCTTTGGCTATGCTTTCCTCTTCTTCCTCGATTGCCATCATCGGGCTTTCAGGGGCGTCTTCGCTGTAATCTTGATCAATTTCGCTATTGTCGTCATCGAAACGCAAACCAAATTCAACAGTAGGATCTACAAAGGTTTTGATTGCGCTAAATGGTATAACCAGCGGTTCAGGGCTATTATTAAAATTAAGTGTTATGGAAAACTGGTCATCCAATACGGCCAGATTGTCAAACCAATGCTGGATAACAATTGTCATCTCTTCCGGATAGCGTTCGCGCAACCAAGGTGCGATATCCACACCCGGATGCGTGGTGTCAAAGCAGATAAAAAAATGATGTTCACCGGGCATTTGACCTTCTTCCCCGATGTTACGCAAAAGGGTTGCCATAAGTCCGCGCATGGCGTCATGCATCATTTGTGGATAGTCGATCGTATCGGTCATTAGACTGCCTGTGTTACTTGAGAACAGCATAAGCGTTTGTTCAAGTGAATAAAAGCGTATTTGGCGAAGTGCACATCGATTTAGTGTTTCTACACATTATACACGTTGTTGAATGTTCGTTGAAATGAAGTTTCCGCTATTAAATAGGGGTATGCGCAATGGGCTATCCTTATGAATGAAGAATGTCTTATTTGATTATAGAAGCAAACTTATTTAAATTTATACCAATAGGTTGAGTCGGTATGCTTTGTGCTAAGGCTGGTGTTAACTCACGTAATAATTTGTGTTTAATAGCTTTTGCATAGTCACGATAGCCAATAGTGGGTTGTACAAATGCTTCTGGGCCGCGGATGATTTTCTGCTGAAAGTACGTGATAAGCGATGAATTTTGACCGGTGATTACCAAGGCGTTTATTGTGATACTTTTTTGCGCCAACGTATCTGCGATCATTTTTGCGTCTGGGCCGGCATTACTTCGGCCATCGCTGCTAACGTCGATTACCTTACGTTTGCAAATTGACATCTTGCTACGTAGTAAATGATCTGCATGTAATAATGCCTGACCTATTGCCGTTAATGAACCTGTGCGAACACGTCTGTCATTATCTATTTGTTCTGCAAAGCTATTGGCATCTGAGGCGTTTGAAATATGCGTCCAGTCAATTGCCAGCCTTTGGTCATGATGACCTGACCATTGTGTCACAGCAACATAAATTCCGCCGGGCAATAATTTTATCAACTCAATCACTTCTGGATCTCTGAACGCATTTGCCAAGCCGTTTTTTTGTAAATGAAATTCTGACGAATCGACGCTTCCAGACACATCTTGCGCTAGAACAAGTGCGATGGAACACTGTGATTTTGCTATGGATGATGTGGGCAAGGTTGCTAAAAACAGGGCTACTGCCATTTTGAATAGGGTGCCACGCTTGCCTATGTTGGAAAGATTAAACATATCAGAATGCTATACTATATAGATATTGATGCAATTATTGCGTGAAAAACGACGATAAGATTATGTATGAAGGTGCAGGTTTCTGTTGCCAGGTACCTGCGAACCCCGCCTTACACCGCTAAGTGCAAGGAGTTAAGTTTCGATTGCTCGAACTGCTTACGCAGCCAAAGCCATCGGAGCACGATTGTCATTTGCAATTGTACATTTTACGCCGATAACGGTGGCAGTCTGCCGGGCAAAAGCTAACATCTTTAGACGTCCGTCGATCCTATTTCGACCCCATACCGCCCCCAAATGAAGGGATTTTTGGTGGAGTCGCCGGGTACCGCCCCCGGGTCCGATCCGTGTATTACATGCGCGTTTATCACCATAGTCCCCGAAGGAACAAAACCAATATAAGCGTAATATGTGAAGATTTAAAGGCCAAACCGACTATTGGTAGGTGGTGAATGACGATTTTGTGTCGGTGTAAGCCCGAAACGTGCCTTATAAGCGCGTGTCATCGCACTTGCATTTTGAAAACCGCACCGCAGAGATATCTCAAAAATACTCAAAGGAGTAGAGGTTACCAGTTGTTGCGCGGTTGATAGGCGGATATGGCGATAAACCTGCCCAAGGGGCACCCCAAATTCAGTGACAGAGCGGCGATCCAAGGTTTTTGGTTGGCACGATAATTGTTTTGCCATTTCTGTTCGGCAAAGCGGGGTTTCCATATGGTTGCGCATCAACTCTAAGGCTTTGTTAAGTAATGGATCACGTGCGTTCTGTTGAGGCTTATGTGCAATTACGGCTGTGTCTTGGTGCATAAAAAAGGCTTCTAAATCAACTTTAGAAGCTTCTCCCAAGTGTTTGGTGATTATATGTAAAGATAAGTCGAATGATGACATTGCACCAGCGCAAGAAATTCTATTCTTATCCTCGACAACCCTTTTACGCTCAACGTTAACAGATGGAAACCTGTCGGTAAAACTTTCAAGAACATCCCAATGAATTGTTGCGGTCTTGCCTGCCAGTAAACCGGCTGCCGCCAACAACCATGCACCGGTATCCAGCCCAACAACAATACGGGCTATCTTGGCGGCCTTTTGTAATGCAATGCGCGTTTTGGCTATATCATATTTTTCATAACCGTAGCTGGAGTTTACCAATAAATAATCGCACCGTTTCATATCAGGCAAGGCACCATCCGGAAGGATTGGCAATCCGCTGGAAGATTGCACAGATTGACCGTCAACGGTTAAAAATTGCCACTGAAATATGGGTGTGTTTACGAAAGAATTACAGGCACGCAATGGCTCTAGGCAGTTCCCTAAAGAGTTGTTGGAAAACTGATCGAACAACAGAAAACTGATCTTAATCGGTTGTTCAGGAATATTTGTCCATATTGGCATGATTATTGTCTATATCGGTATGGCCCGTTACGTCAATCCAGTGTTCACTTTTTTAAAATTGAACTGGAGTAAACCCCATGCCTTTAGCCATGAACCAAAATGTTTTTATCACCTGCGCCGTCACAGGATCGGGCAGCAGCCAAGACCGCAGCCCGCATGTACCGCGCTCGCCTAAACAAATCGCCGACAGTGCTATTGCTGCGGCCAAAGCTGGGGCGGCAATCGTGCATTGTCATGTGCGCGACCCCGAAACGGGTGTGCCATCGCGTGATCCAAAGATGTTTCGCGAAGTGACGGACCGGGTGCGGGATGCGAATGTGGATGCGATTCTTAACCTAACTGCTGGCATGGGCGGCGATATGATCTTTGGCCCGCCTAACGCACCTTTGCCATTGGGGGCAGGCACGGACATGGCCAGTGCCGAGGAACGCGTGGCCCATATCGCCGATTGTTTGCCAGAGATTTGCACACTGGATTGCGGCACGATGAACTTTGCCGAGGCCGATTATGTAATGACCAACACGCCCGGTATGCTGGAAGCGATGGGAAGCATGATGGAAGAGCTGGGAGTCAAGCCAGAGATTGAGGCATTTGACACGGGTCATCTATGGTTAGCCAAGAACCTGGTGGATAAAGGTATTCTGAAATCACCAGCGCTGGTGCAACTTTGCATGGGTGTCCCTTGGGGCGCCCCCGATGATCTGAATACCTTTATGGCAATGGTCAATAATGTGCCAAGCGATTGGAACTGGTCAGCTTTTTCCATTGGGCGCAACGAAATGCCCTATGTGGCTGCAGCCGTTCTTGCGGGTGGTAACGTACGTGTCGGTCTGGAAGATAACTTATGGCTGGCCAAGGGTCAGCTGGCAACCAATGAACAGTTGGTTGCACGTGCCGTAACTATAATTGAAGCCATGGGGGCCAATGTAATGGGGCCGCAAGCGGTGCGTGAAAAGCTGAACCTGGTAAAGCGTGCACCAAGATGAGCGCGCCACAAAGGGTGGTAATAACGGCAGGGGGTGCGGGCATAGGGCTTGCCCTTGCACTGGCCTTTCATAATGCGGGGGCGCGCGTCGCGGTTTGCGATATAGATACCGCTGCCATTGCCGAACTGGCGAAAGTTCAGCCCGAGATCATCGGCCACGTGGCCAATGTGACAAACGTTGATGACATGGCCGCGTTTTTGGCGGATGTTGATACGGCCTTTGGTGGCGTTGATGTGGCATTGGCAAATGCCGGCACCGGTGGCCCTGCAGGGGCGATTGAAAGTTTGGATTTGAAAGATTGGCGGGCCTGTATCTCGGCCAATCTGGATGGGGCATTTTTGCTGTGCCAATGGGCAGCACGTCATATGAAAGCACAAAAGTCGGGATCTATTATCCTGACGTCATCAACCGCAGGCATGTTTGGCTACCCGATGCGCAGCCCCTATGCGACGGCAAAATGGGGTGTGATCGGTTTGATGAAAACGCTTGCCTGTGAACTTGGCCCTTACGGCGTACGTGTAAACGCCATCTGCCCCGGTGCGGTAGAAGGTGATCGTATGGAACGGGTTTTGCAAAATGAAGCGGTGGCTAAAAATCAAGATATTGAAGAGGTGCGCCAGATTTATGTAAAAGGCGTTTCAATGAAAAGCTGGGTCAGTGCAGATGATATTGCCGATGCGGCCCTTTTTCTGGCGTCACCTGGGGCCTCAAAAATTTCCGGTCTAGCAATGCCTGTAGATGGCCATACTGAATCTATTACATAGGAACTAACGAAATGACAAAAACAGCAGCGATCATTGGTGGCGGTGTTATCGGCGGGGGCTGGCTTGCCCGGTTCTTGTTGAACGGGTGGGACGTGAATGTATTTGATCCCGATCCTGAAGCGGCACGTAAAATAGGGGCGGTGTTGACGAATGCGCGCCGCTCATTGCCGATGCTATACGATGTGGCATTGCCCCGCGAAGGCACGCTGACATTTTGTGATACGCTGGAAGAGGCCGTTAAAAACGCGGCTTGGGTACAGGAAAGCGTGCCAGAGCGGTTGGATATAAAGCACAAGGTTTTTGCGCAAATCGAGACTTTCGCGCCGCATGATGCTGTGTTCGGTTCTTCGACGTCTGGTTTTAAACCTTCGGAACTGCAAGAAGGTATGAAACGCCCCGAGGCCCTGATGGTCACGCATCCGTTTAATCCAGTGTATTTGCTGCCGCTCATTGAAGTTGTGCCATCTTCTAAAACCGGTGCGAATTCGGTTGAAAAAGCAAAAGAAATACTGACCTCACTGGGGATGTATCCCCTGCATGTGCGTAAGGAAATTGATGCCCATATTGCCGACCGTTTTTTGGAAGCTGTCTGGCGTGAAGGTCTTTGGTTGATCAAGGACGGTATTGCTACGACGCAGGAAATTGACGACGCCATCCGCTATGGTTTCGGTTTGCGGTGGGCGCAGATGGGCCTGTTTGAAACATACCGCATTGCAGGTGGCGAGGCGGGTATGCGCCATTTCATCGCGCAATTTGGCCCGTGCTTGAAATGGCCGTGGACGAAATTGATGGATGTGCCGGAACTGACTGAAGAGCTGACCGATATGATCGCGGATCAGTCGGATGCGCAATCAGGGGCTTTATCTATCCGCGAATTGGAACGCTTGCGGGATGATAATCTGGTGGCGATGATGCGGGCTTTGAAGGGGCAAGATAGTGCGGCGGGGGCTTTGATAAATGCACATCAGGCGCAAATTACCCAGAAGATAGTTCCGGATTTTTCCAAGCCAATTCAAAGCGCTGACCGTGTTATCCCCGTGGATTGGACAGATTATAATGGCCATATGAACGAAAGCCGTTATGCCGAAGTATTCTCGGAAGCAGTTGATGTTGTAATGGGTTCTGTGGGGGCGGATGCGGCCTATATAGCCAGCGGTTTTAGCTATTTTACTGTCGACCTTAGTTGTCAGTATCTGGCCGAAGCCCACGCAGGTCAAAGGATTACAGTACAATCACAGATCATTCTGGGTGAAGGCAAAAAGTTGAAGGTTCACCACCGTATGTATGCCGAAGATGGCACGCTTCTGGCAACGGGCGATCATTTTATGCTGCATGTCAGTCTGAAAACCCGACGTACCTGCAATCCGGAACCGGATGTTATGAAACAAATTGAAGCGGCGGCAAAAGCGCAAGCCAACTTACCTGATCCACGCGAAAAAAGGGGCTAATGATGCAGTTCGGACTGACCCAGGAACAAGATATGATTGTCAATACTGTGCGCAGTTTCGTCGAGAACGAGATTTATCCGCATGAGCAAGAAGTGGAACGTACTGGGCGTGTGCCCAAAGAGATTGCCGCAGAAATTAAACGCAAAACCATCGATCTGGGCTTTTACGCCTGTAATTTCCCGGAAAGCGTCGGGTGTGCAGGGTTAAGCCACGTAGATTTCGCACTTGTGGAACGCGAGCTTGGGCGCGGTTCAATGGCGCTTAACCACTTCTTTGGCCGCCCGCAAAACATTCTGATGGCTTGCAAGGGTGATCAAATTGAACGCTATCTTATGCCTGCGGTGCGCGGCGAGCGTATGGATGCACTGGCAATGACAGAGCCGGATGCGGGTAGTGATGTGCGGGGCATGAAATGTTCGGCGATCAAGGATGGGGAAGACTGGATTTTAAACGGCTCAAAGCACTTTATTTCCGGTGCGGAACACGCTGATTTCTTTATTGTTTTTGTTGCCACAGGTGTGGATGAAACTCCGCGTGGTCCTAAAAAACGCATCACCACGTTTTTGGTGGATCGCGGTACCAAAGGGTTTGAAGTGCGTGACGGGTATAATTCTGTCAGTCACAAAGGCTACAAGAACTGCATTCTGGATTTTGATGATTGCAGACTACCACAAGCCCAGGTTTTGGGCGAGGTCGATGGCGGTTTTGCGGTGATGAACGAATGGCTATATGCCACCCGCATCACTGTTGCCACCATGTCTGTCGGTCGTGCGCGACGTTGCTTTGACTATGCTTTGAGTTATGCGGCTGAACGTAAACAATTCGGTCAACAAATCGGTAAATTTCAGGGCATTAGCTTTCAAATCGCCGATATGATCACCGAAATTGATGCCGCCGACTGGTTAACGTTAGCTGCGGCTTGGCGACTGGATCAAAGCCTGCCTGCCAACCGTGAAATTGCCAGTGCCAAGCTGTACGCATCCGAAATGTTGGCGCGTGTCACCGACGCTACTTTGCAGATTTATGGCGGCATGGGGCTGATGGATGATTTTCCGATAGAACGCTTCTGGCGCGATGCCCGTGTTGAACGCATCTGGGATGGCACATCTGAAATCCAACGCCACATTATCAGCCGTGATTTGCTACGCCCCTTGGGAGCTTGAACATGGGATTAAACCGCCTGTTCCGCCCCAAATCTATCGCCGTTATAGGCGGGGGAACGTGGTGTGAGAATGTCATCATAAAATGCCTCGAAATAGGCTTTACGGGGGCGATCTACCCTGTGCACCCATCCAAAGACAGTATTGCTGGTGTCCCTTGCATTCGTTCAATTCCTGAACTGCCTGTATCACCGGATGCCAGTTTTATCGGCATCAATCGCTTTGCAACAATCCAAGCTGCGGGTGAATTACAAGCTATCGGGGCGGGCGGCGCAATATGCTTTGCCAGCGGATTTTTAGAAGCAACGGGCGAAGATGCGAACGGGGCAGATTTGCAAGTGCAACTGCTGAAAGTTGCGGGCGATATGCCTATTATCGGCCCCAACTGTTATGGTTTCGTGAACTATCTGGATGGTGCACTTTTGTGGCCCGACCAGCACGGCGGGGTGCGGGTGGATAGTGGTGTGGCGATCATTACGCAATCATCAAACATCGCGATTAACATCACCATGCAGCGGCGCGGATTACCCATTGCCTATGTGGTGACCGCAGGCAATCAAGCCCAAACAGGGCTGTCAGACATAGGGGTGGCATTACTTACAGACCCGCGCGTAACCGCTCTTGGTTTGCATGTCGAAGGTATTGACGATTTGCGTGGATTTGAAGCATTGGCTGATAGCGCACGAGAATGTGGCAAGCCGATTGTTGTGTTGAAGGTTGGTAAGTCCGATCAGGCGCAGGCAGCGACGATTTCACATACGGCTTCACTAGCGGGTAGTGATGCAGGGGCCTCGGCCCTGTTTCGACGGCTTGGAATGGCGCAGGTGACATCCTTGCCTGAACTGTTGGAAAGTCTGAAACTTTTACATGTTATTGGGCCTCTAGCCTCAAATAAAATCGCCTCTATGTCATGTTCAGGTGGTGAGGCAAGCTTGATGGCGGATAGTGCCATGGGTCGCGATATAAGCTTCCCTGACTTGACCCATAGCCAATGTGATAACTTGCGCACCGCCCTTGGCCCTATGGTAAAACTTGCCAACCCGTTGGATTACCATACTTATATTTGGGGTAATCCAGCTGCTTTGGCGAAAACTTTCACTGCAATGATGGAGCCGCATTTAGCCATTGGGGTTTTGATCTGCGATTTTCCAAGGGGTGATCGCTGTAACCTATCCGAATGGGACGGGGTGATTGATGGGGTGGAAGCGGCCAGCAAAGCTTCAGGGCGCCCAATGGCGATTACGGCTTCATTGCCTGATAATTTGCCTGAAGATGTCGCGATTGATTTAATCGCGCGCGGCATTGTACCGTTTTACGGATTAGATGAAACGCTGGCGGCGATTGAAGCGGCCGTCTTTTGTGGGCGCGATCACGACACTCGCTCGCCTGTGTTGGAGCCAATGCCCGCACAAAACGCAAAAATAATGACCGAGGCTGATGCAAAGGCGATCTTGCGCGAATACGGCGTTGTTACTCCGCAATCTTTTATCGCGCATTCCGCGAATGAGGCAGGTGAAATCGCGGCCAAAATCGGTTTCCCCGTTGTTGTTAAGGGGCAGGGTATTGCGCATAAATCAGAAGCGGGCGCCGTGGTTTTAAACCTTGCATCCAAGGCTGATGTTGTACAAGCGACAAAGTCCATGCCTACCGAAAGTTTTCTAATCGAGGAAATGGTTGCAAATGCGGTGGCGGAATTGCTTATTGGCGTGGTTCTCGATCCAGCGCATGGGTATGTGTTAACCATTGCAGCAGGAGGCGTTTTGACGGAACTTCTGACCGATAGCGTATCATTGTTGGTACCAAGCGCAGCCAAGGATGTTGAAGTAGCGATAGGACATTTGCGCATTGCCAAACTGTTACAAGGGTTTCGCGGCCAACCTGCCGCCAACGTAAATGCTATTGTTGATGCGGTCATGGCCGTGCAACGCTATGTTATGGAAAATGCCGGGCGTATAGAAGAGGTTGAGATCAATCCGCTTTTATGTACACCCCAAACTGCGATTGCGGCAGATGCCTTGATCAGATCAGGAGAATAAAATGATGGATAACCCGATTAAAATCCAACGTCACGGCGCTGTGTTGGAAGTCACGCTTGACCGTCCGAAAGCCAATGCGATCGACCTTGCCACCAGCCGTATCATGGGTGATGTTTTCGCAGATTTCCGCGATGATCCCGACCTGCGGGTGGCGATTGTTACGGGTGCCGGCGACAAGTTCTTTTGCCCCGGTTGGGATTTGAAAGCGGCCGCAGACGGTGACGCAGTTGATGGCGATTATGGTATTGGCGGTTTTGGCGGTTTGCAGGAACTGCCTGAGATGAACAAACCGGTCATTGCCGCTGTGAACGGAATTTGCTGCGGTGGTGGGCTGGAACTGGCCTTGTCATGCGATATTATTCTTGCAGCTGATCACGCCTCATTCGCTTTGCCCGAAATTCGTTCTGGCACCGTGGCCGATGCGGCATCCCTGAAGTTGCCCAAACGTATTCCCTATCATATCGCGATGGAAATGCTGTTTACTGGCCGGTGGCTGGACGTCGAAGAAGCCGCACGTTGGGGTTTCGTCAACCATATCCACCCTGCTGCTGATTTGATGGCAAAGGCCCGCGAAATGGCTGCCCTTTTGGCATCCGGCCCGCCGCTGGTTTATGCCGCGATTAAGGAGGTTGTGCGCGAAGCTGAAAACATGAAATTCAATGATGCGTTGAAAATGATGACACACAGTGAATTTCCGACTGTCAAAACGCTATATACATCAGAGGATCAGTTGGAAGGGGCCAAAGCCTTCGCAGAAAAACGTGACCCTGTCTGGAAAGGGCGTTAAGGGATCGCTTAAATAGGAGGTATAAATGGTAGGTGAGGTAAATTTAGACGTGCTGCTGTCTTCTATGACGGCAACACTTGTTGACGGCGTATATGTTTTTGTAACGCTGAAAGATCGCGCGGTTCCAGCAACGTTAGAACCGCGCATGATGTTTACGGAAGCAGAAGGGACAACCCTGATACTAACCAAAGAAGAAGCAGAGGCCGCAGCGCTGGATTATGAATTTCCGTGCCGCATGATCACTCTTGAAGTTCACTCTTCTCTTGAAGCGGTTGGCTTCATTGCACGCATAGCTACTGAGCTTGCAAACGCAAATATGGGGGTAAATCCCGTATCCGGATTTTACCATGATCATTTGTTTGTCCCTGACGGGCGACAGGATGATGCGCTGCGTATCTTGCAAAGAATAGCGAATGAAACTTAGGTCAAAGGCGTATTTGAAGACCCGATTAGCGCTATTTTGTTAAATAACTGCCTGTCATATTGACCACAATGGTCGCCATGCCGGGCATATGGTGCAATCCGCAGCGTGTTATCATCCCGACAGACGCCGCATTATCGGCGTTGGCCTGCTCCAACGCGTTGATCCAGCCGAATGCTTTGTGGCTATCACATAGAAGTTTTGCGTTTACCATAACGCCCAAACCTTTTCGGCGGTGGTCGGGACTGACGGAAACAGCCCCTGCAAACAACCATCCTGATAGAGGTCCGTCAGGATGATATCGCATTGTGGCAGAGGCGCAGGCGATTAACGTGTTTTGCGTATCTCGCAGGCAGGTAAGAACAGAAGGCAAATGTTCGCCGCGCAGATAATAGGCAGGCGTCGGCGCAACCCCGGTAGCCTGATTAAGATGTTGAGACTGATCGATGGTCGCTTCATCCGGATGGGTTAGGCTGTTCAGTATCCACCCTTCAGGCAGGGCATAACCACTAACGATTTTCTTGCAAGCAGGGACAACATCCTGCGGCAATCCAGTAAAGGCTTCCCAATAGGGGAAGTCCATATCTGAACCAAATTCTTTGGCCAGTCGCGCAAGTGTTTTATCCCGATCAACCATGGTGAGGCCAATAAACCCGTCACGTTCAGCATCCGCGCGCACATTATCCCAACCATAGGCATCCGGATCAAGAATATTCAGTATCCTGCCGCCATTGGCCAGAAGCGGTTGCTTGGAAAAAGTATCGGCGCGGGCGCATATTGCTTTTTGCAACGCGACGATGTGGTCGTCTCCAAAATACTCAGCCATGATGCCCCCATAAATAAATAGCCTACATGTAATCTGGTAAGAATACAGTTTAATAATCTTTTCCAAATTTTAGATATCAGTGATTTACACCTCTTCTTGCTGGCAAAACCGATTTGATTTCAGTAATCAGTATTAAATTACTACAATCGGAGAAACCCCGCATGTCCATAGATGCCCAAAACCGCAAAGATACAGCATCACACTGGTTTGAAGAATTGCGCAACAACATTTGCGCGGCCTTTGAACAGTTGGAAGATGAGCAGGTTACGGGGCCACATGCAGATAAACCTGCGGGGCGGTTCGCGTTACGTGAAACCAAACGCGGCACAGACGGTGATGGCGGCGGCGGTTTGATGTCGGTTATGCGCGGCGGGCGATTGTTTGAAAAGGTTGGCGTCAATATTTCCACTGTTCACGGCACACTTAGCCCGATGATGAGCAAGGCCATGGCGGCGCGCAAAGACATCCCCGGACTTGAAAAAAATCCGATTTTCTGGGCCTCTGGCGTGTCGCTTGTGGCTCATATGAACAGCCCAAAAACACCCACCGTACATATGAATACGCGTATGTTCTGGACCCCGGGCGCCAGTTGGTTCGGGGGTGGAGCTGATCTGACGCCTATGGTTGAAGTGGCTGAAGACACCGCGTTTTTCCATGATGTCCTGCGTAAAGCCTGTGATCAACATGATCCTGCCTTTTATCCGAAGTTCAAAGATTGGGCTGATGAGTATTTCACCATCAAACACTGGGATGAACCACGCGGGGTGGGCGGTATCTTCTACGATGATCTGGCGACAGGTGATTGGGATGCGGATTTTGCTTTCACCCAGGATGTAGGCCGCGCATTTCTGGACGCCTTTTTGCCGATCACCCGAAAACGCCGCGATGAGTCATGGACGGATGCAGATAGAGAGGTACAACTGATCAAACGCGGCCGCTATGTGGAATTTAATCTGGTCTACGACCGTGGGACACATTTCGGCTTGCAATCCGGACATGATCCGTCAGCCGTTTTGATGTCAATGCCACCTGTTGCAAAGTGGCCTTAACCCTCTGCCATATTATCTAAAGAATAACCAAACCCACGCACGGTACGGATATAATTGCAATCCGCCACTGCATTAAGCTGCTTGCGCAAACGCCCGATGTGTACGTCCACGGTGCGGGTTTCAACCTCTAACGCGTTGCTCCAGACCCGTTCCAGTAATTGATCGCGGGAAAACACACGGGCAGGCGCCTCGATCAGGATGCGTAAAAGTTTGAACTCCAGTGGGCCTAGGTGAATGACCTTGTCGCCCAGACTGACCACATGGCGGCTTAGATCCATAGTGATTTGTTCATAGGTCAACAGATTAATACCACGCCCGCCCTTGGCACTGCGCAGGCCCGCACGCACCCGCGCCAGCAGCTCTTTGATCGAATAGGGCTTAACGATGTAATCATCCGCACCAGTATCCAGCCCGCGCACTTTATCATCTTCTTCGCCACGTGCGGTTAACATGATCACAGGAATGGATTTCGTGCGTTTACCGCGCTTTATCTGGCGGCATATTTCCAGACCGGATGTTTGTGGCAACATCCAATCCAGCAAAATAAGATCAATTTCAACCTCTTGCAGGATCAACAGGCCTTCTTCACCGGTTTCGGCTTTATAAACGCTATAGCCTTCGACATCGAGGTTATAACTGAGCAGTTCCAATTGCGAAGGTTCGTCTTCTACAATCAGAACTTTTGGGCCGCCTATGGTCATGGATTTAATCCAACTCTTTGCCTAAGTAGGTATATTATCTGTTTATGTGTTGATTGTAACAGTTTTATGACACCATCTAAGCACTATTGGCAGTAACAGAAACTTTGATATGAATACGAAGAAAATTACAGGCGTAACTGGCTGAAAGGTGTGCAATTGGCACAAAGTATTAAAATTGGCATACTGGAAACAGGTGAAAGCAGCGCAGAGTTTAAAAGGCACGGATCATATGCCGATTGTTTTAAACGTATGTTATCAACCACATCCGGTACGTTTTCCTATAATACGTATCAGGCCCATAATGGTGAAACTCCACCTGCACCTGATGCCTGTAATGCTTACCTTATCACAGGAAGTGCATCAAGTGTGCTGGATCCGGACCCATGGATCAAATCACTGTCCAAATTCCTAATTGGCGCCTCATTGCAACGCCCAATTGTTGGAATTTGTTTTGGGCACCAGCTGCTGCATCAGACATTTGGCGGTAAGGTTGAGCAATCTGATAAAGGTTGGGGGATCGGAGTGCATGAGTATGATGTAGCCCAATGTGCCAAATGGATGAAGCCTTGTATTGATCGTGTGGGGTTAATGGTGTCCCACATGGATCAGGTTGTTCAGCCCGCGAAGAATACATCGGTATTTGCCAGCTCAGATTTTTGTCCCTACGCAATAACAACGATCAGTGAAAATATCCTGACTTTGCAAGCCCATCCCGAACACACGGCTGAATATGCGAAAGACCTGTATGGATCTAGGCGCGAACGCATTGGAAGCACCCATGTGGATGCCGCCATAAGCTCTTTGCAAAAACCTATTCATGGTAGCACCGTTGCTGAATGGATTGCCCAGTTTATAACCGCGCGGGTTTAACTATCAGCTGCCAACAGGGCTGCATTGCCACCTGCCGCTGTGGTATCAATACAGATATGCCGCTCTAATATGCACCGCTCTGTAACATCGCGTGCATCGATTAGCGGTAGCAATGCACCGGTTCGTTTTGCAAGGGCCAAACGGGCATCGCGCAATGCGTTTTCTTCTGCCCATAGAACAACAGCATCAAAGCCAGTAAGATTTTCCAGGAATGCCAGTGGCATGGTGCCGGACAAGCCTTCTTCAGGCTGTGCCTCTGGCCCGATCATCAGCGTTGTGCAGCCAGCTTTTTGGGCATCCTTTGCTTGATCACGCGCTTGTTCCAACGTTGGCCCAAGGCATAATACAACACCGCGCCCATATGTGGATAATTGATTTAGCTCACCCGTTGGGCCAGGTAAGATAGTACTATGCAACGCGATGCGGTCTGGGCGTTTGATCTCGTTTAACCGGTCTTGGATCTGATCGAAATCAAGTACCGTTTCCGTGTAAGGAAACGCGTCTGCTTGATCTTGTATTACAAACCGTGTCAGATATTCTGGCCCGCCCGCTTTTGGGCCTGTACCGGATAATCCTTCACCACCAAAAGGTTGAGAGCCGACAACAGCACCAATCTGGTTGCGGTTCACATAAATATTGCCCACGTTCAGACGGTTACACAGCTTATTCACAAATGTATCAATCCGTGAATGCACTCCGAATGTCAGGCCATATTGGCTGGCATTGATCGCCTCAACGACTTTGCCCAAATCTTTTGCCTTATAGGTTGCGATATGCAGGACAGGGCCGAAAATCTCTTCTTCCAGATCAGCAATGCCTTTGATTTTAATTGCGGTGGGTTTGGCAAAGGTGCCTGCTTCTGGCACTTTTACTTGATGTAGAACACGGCCTTCGTTTGCAGCCATGGCTATATACGCTTCAATTCCGTTCAGTGCTGTTTGTGTAATCACAGGGCCAATATCCGTTTTGATATCCCATGGCTGTCCCGCGATTTGCGTGTCCATCGCGCCATAAAGCATTTCAAGAAATTTAGGCGCAATATCTTCTTGCAAATAAAGCATACGCAGGGCCGAGCAACGTTGACCTGC
Organism: Amylibacter sp.; assembly: GCA_965261565.1. Classification (GTDB taxonomy): domain Bacteria; phylum Pseudomonadota; class Alphaproteobacteria; order Rhodobacterales; family Rhodobacteraceae; genus Amylibacter. The sequence goes on along the minus strand of OZ253460.1, from coordinate 2,828,353 downwards.
AGATTGAAAGCTGGAGTCTACAATATCACGCACAGCTTGTTCGGGCAGGGCGGTACTGTCAACGATCATCGCATTCAACCCGCCAGTTTCCGCTATCAAAGGGGCCGAGGCTTTGCCGGTTTCAGCCACGGATCTATTGATATGTTGGGCAGTGGCAGTCGAGCCTGTGAAGCACACACCACCGATATTTGGGTCTGCAACGATCAATGCGCCCACCTCACGGCCAGAGCCGATCAACAGTTGCAAAGCGCTACGCGGAACACCTGCCTGATACAGTAATTCCACTGCGCGGGTGGCAATGATCGGTGTGGGTTCAGCAGGTTTGGCAAGCACGGCATTACCAGCTGACAAGGCGGCTGCGATCTGTCCCGAAAAAATTGCCAAGGGAAAATTCCACGGAGAAATACAGGCGATTATACCGCGTGGATCGCGTGATGCATGATTTGCGGATTGCGCTGCATAATACCGCATAAAATCAACCGCTTCGCGTAATTCAGCAATCGCGTCCTTCAGTGTTTTACCTGCTTCACGCGCCAAAATCGCAAACAGTTCAGCAAAGTTTTCCTCATACAGATCAGCTGCGCGATTAAGGATGGTGGCGCGCTCTGACTGTGATGCATTCCAAGGTTTCGCCGCCTTTATGGCGACTTTTGTATCCTGCGCACTGGCCAGTGTAACGCGGCCCACAATGTCTTTGTGATTTGCTGGATTAATAACGTCATGAGATTTACCTGTTGGCCTGCCTTTGGCAAGTTGTGCGGCTACCGTCCATTCGGTTTTGGCAAAACTTTCACGCGCATCTAACATACGTGCAAGATCAGTCACACTTGTAATATCAAAGCCCAAAGAATTGCCACGTTCTGGTTGGTAGAGGTTTGCCGGTTTCTGTACCGATGCACTGGCATGATCCTTTACTTCAAGCCACACATCATAAGGGTCATTGACGACCTCTTGTGCGGGGATGTCATGGTCAACAATCTGGTTCACAAACGAAGAGTTCGCACCGTTTTCCAGCAACCGACGCACCAGATAGGCCAGTAAATCATCATGCACGCCGACAGGAGCATAGATGCGGCATCGGATATCGTTTTTACCAATGATTTGATCATATAAACCGCCGCCCATACCGTGTAAGCGCTGGAATTCATATGAATTATCTACTGTAGCCATATCCATAATGGATTGTACAGAATGCGCGTTATGAGTGGCGAATTGTGGATAAATCCGCGCATTGAAATCCAGCAGTTTGCGCGCACAACCTATATAGGAAATATCCGTGGCGGTTTTCTTTGTAAACACGGGGAAACCGGGCAGCCCGTCAATTTGTGCGCGTTTAATCTCGGTGTCCCAATAGGCACCTTTCACCAAGCGTACCATAATCTTGCGGTTCAGCTTTTCAGCCAATACGTTTAGCCAATCCAGAACATACGGTGCGCGTTTTGAATAGGCCTGTACCACAACACCAAATCCGTCCCAGCCAGCAAGGCGCGGGTCGGACAGCACCGCTTCGATCGCATCCAGTGATAGATCCAATCGATCGGCTTCTTCCGCGTCGATATTCAGCCCCATATTGGCGGTGCGTGCCTGTAATGTCAGCTTAAGCGTGCGTTTGACCAACACATCCATAACCTGATCCTTTTGTACCAGCTCGTACCGCGGGTGCAGGGCGGACAGTTTGATAGAGATGCTGGGATTTTTGCGCACATCATCACTTGTGGATTGCGTCGCTAGATAAGCAATCGCATCGGCATAAGATTTCACAAACCCTTGTGCGTCACGGTCGGTCAGGGCAGCTTCACCCAGCATATCATACGAATGAGTGTAACCTTGCGTTTGCCGTTTGGCCCCACGCTTCACAGCCTCTTGAATAGTTTGCCCCAGAACAAATTGGTTGCCCATTTCCTTCATCGCGGCCTTCACCGCACGACGGATAACAGGCTCACCTACACGTTTTACAAGGCGGCCCATTGAATGGGTAACGCCTGCTTCTTCTTTTGCATTCAAAACTTTACCAGTTAACATTAACGCCCATGTGGATGCATTTACTAATGAGCTATCCGAGTGCCCGATGTGGCTGTTCCAACTTTTTGTCGACAGCTTATCCTCGATCAAGTCATCCATTGTTCTAGCGTCAGGAACCCGCAACAGGGCCTCGGCTAAACACATCAATGCCACGCCTTCTGTGGTAGAAAGCCCGTATTCGGCCAAAAACACTTCCATAAGCCCCGGGCTTTTCTCAGCACGGATGTTTTCAACTATTTCTGCTGCACGTAAAACGGTCTGATGGCGCGCATCTGCAGTCAGGTTTGCGGTTTCTATTAAAGCATGAATGCAATCTTGTTCATTGCCAAGGTGATGGGTGCGCATAGATTTGCGAAACGTAGAGAGCGATGCCATTGGAAATCTCCTAATCGGGGGTATCGTGAAAGTATAACTGAAATTGATAAGTTTTATTCACTTAAAAATTTGTATACATAGAGAATATTACTTATATTACGCTACTAATCGCACTAAAGAGCGTATAATTATGTTTTAGGTAGTGAAAATGGATAAATTTGATTCACAGATAATTGAAATGCTTGAGAAAAATGGCAGGATGACAATTTCAGAACTGTCAGAGCGGGTTGGTCTATCTAAGACCCCCTGTCAGGCACGTTTGAAAAAGATGATTGAAAACAAGACAATTCTTGGTTTCAGGGCTGTGCTGAACCATGAAATTCTGGACCGTAGCCATATCGCATTTACCGAAGTGCGCATGAACGATACCCGCGAAGCGGCGCTTAATGCATTCAACAAAGGTGTCATGCAAATACCCGAAATTGAGCAATGCCACCTGATCGCTGGCCAATTTGATTACCTGTTGAAAGTGCGCACAAAAAGCATCACCGCTTACCGTAAGGCATTGGGGGAAAAAATATCCTCCTTACCTTGTGTTGCAAGTACGTCAACGCATGTCGTAATGGAAGCAGTGAAGGAATGAAAATGCGTTAGTATGCGTACAAAATCAAAGGAATATTACTATGCATACGGATAATAAAACTCAACTACCGCTTGTCATATACGATTGTTTCACCAACCAACGGTTTGGTGGTAACATCGGGGGTATTGTGATGAATGCTGGTGCTTTGCAAACGGATCAAATGCAAAGCATCGCACGAGAGATCAATGCTGCTGTCACCGGCTTTGTCACAGATCAAAATGGTTCGGAAATCACTGTCAGGTTTTTTATGCCGGGTGCTGAGATCGCGATGTGTGGCCATGTTGCAGTCGGTTTGTTTACGCATTTATATGCGCAAGATCAAGCGATTACAGACTATACAATGAAAGCCAATGCAGGGGATATTAAATTGCGCATCAATGCATGTGACGGGGGATTACCCAATGTGATGATGCAGCTTTCCGCCCCCACGGCACATGATAATGCGGTTGATTTGAACGCTTTATCCGCGGCTCTTGGTCTTCCATCATCTTCGATCGGTGTGCGTGCACCTATTGGCATTGCTGATGCGGGTTTGAAACATATATGTGTTCATCTTGCGGACTTGTCGGATGTGCAAGGTTTAACACCTGACTTTCAAAAGCTTGGGGATGTGTGCCGTGCAAGTGATGTTCACACAGTCGCCTGCTTTTCAATGGAAACCGATAATGCGGAAAATACCCTACACATCCGGGATTTTTGCCCGGCACTTGGCGTAGATGAAGTACCGGCATCCGGTACCACAAATGCAGCGCTAACCGGCTATTTGCTTGAACATGGGCTTATCCCTACGCAGTCACATAGAATTCTGGCGGAACAAGGCAGTGAAATTGGCAGGCCCAGTCTTATTTGCAGTGAAATCATAGTACGGGATAGTAAAATAAAAGAGCTGTGGGTCGGCGGGCAAGCCGTTGCAAGCATCCAAGGTATGTTGTTGGGATGACGCAATGCGCATCGAGTGACATTATTCGGATTGGCGTGTTGGTGCCATTTACCAATACCAACCTAGAGGCTGATATGGTGCGGCTGTTGCCGCCAGAAATATCCGCGCACTTTACCCGTATTGGTGGGTATGAAATAGATGAGGTGCCTGCTTCATCCCAAATGCAGGGTATGGGAGAGGCCAGCATAGACGATGCATTGCATCTTATAGCCGGTGTGCGCCCCGATCTGGTGCTTTACGGATGTACATCCGCCACGTTAACTCATGGGTTGGAATTTGATCAGGTGCTGGTGAGTCAAATAAAATCACTGTCAGGCGCCAAGGCCATTACAGCCGCAGGAGCGTTAATCACAGCATTACAGGCAATCAATGCCACAAAAATCGGCTTTGCCTCGCCATATGTCGGGGATGTGAATGATAAAGCTGTGCGGTTTTTGTCAGATGCAGGATTTGAGACAGTAAATCACGCAGATATCGGCCGCGCACTTAGTAGCCACGAGCAGGGCGCATTAACACCTGATGATGTCTTTGATCTGGCCGTTCTGGCTGATCATCCTGATGCAGATGCAATTGTAATGGCATGTACAGATCTGCGTGCGGTTGAGGTCATTAAAAGGATAGAGGTTGTGTTGGGCAAACCTGTCATATCATCTAATCAGGCGATGGTTTATACAGCATTGAAGGCGCTCGGTATCAAGCAGAATACAGCCGCACATGGCAGGTTGTTTTTGCATCTTTGATAAGTGCATAAAATTTATTGTGGAATAAACACATCTGCGTCTTTCAAGCACCGCAATGCAAAGCTTGATCTTGTCTGTCTGATGCCGGGAATTTTACTAAGCTTGTTTGTTAAAAAACGTTCATAACCACGGGTGCCTGTGACGGCGACCTTTAACAGGTAATCATGCTCACCGGATGTTAGAAACACTTCAAGAACTTCTTCAAGCTTTATGATAATCTGGCCAAAGGCCTCTAACGCATCCTGATTGTGGCGTTCCAAGGATACCTCGACAAAAACAATCTCGGTGGCCCCCAGCTTATATTGATCCAGTTTCGCGGCGTAACCTTTGATGAAACCATCGGCTTCTAGCCGTCGTACGCGTTGCCAGCAAGGGCTGGTCGACAAGCCAACTGATTGCGCCAGTTCAGCGGTGGATATTTTTGCATTGGCGACAAGGTTCTTAAGAATCTTTGCGTCAATTGCATCAAGTTTTTTTTCTTTAATATTTTCCATATCTAGAAATATAATTCTAAAAATACCAATAATAAAGCAAATAATACTTTAACAGTAAGTAATTAAAGAAATAACAAAAAAATTAGCAAAGGTATTTATGGTAAGATACCTACACGAGATAATTCTTAAAGGAATGCACCATTATGCACAAAGATCCCCAACCATTATCGCTACATGTGCCGGAACCGGGGTGCAGGCCAGGGGATAAACCCGATTTTTCGGATTTTATTATTCCAAAAGCAGGAGAGGCGCGAAAACCTGCACCCGATGACAGCGCGCAGTCTATGCGCGATATGGCATTTTCGATTGTGCGGGTGCTGAACAAAGACGGTGAAGCTGCTGGTCCATGGGCTGAAAACCTGTCTGTAGATCAGCTAAAAGCGGGGCTGCGTCACATGATGTTGTTACGCGCTTTTGATGCGCGCATGTTGATTGCGCAACGGCAAGGCAAAACCAGTTTTTATATGCAATCACTGGGTGAAGAGGCGGTATCATGTGCTTTTCGGATGGCCTTGAAAGACGGCGATATGAACTTTCCCACTTACCGCCAAAGCGGCTTGCTGATCGCGGCTGGCTATCCGATGCAAATGATGATGAACCAGATATATTCTAACGCTGCCGACCCCAATAAGGGCCGCCAGATGCCGATCATGTATTCGGCAAAAGATCATGGATTTTTTTCGATCTCCGGCAACCTGGGGACGCAGTATATTCAGGCGGTCGGATGGGCCATGGCGTCGGCCATTGCGGGGGATACCAAAATTGCTACTGCATGGATCGGCGATGGGTCGACCTCGGCCAGCGATTTTCATGCGGCTATGGTTTTCGCCTCGACATATCATGCACCTGTTGTTTTGAATATTGTTAATAATCAATGGGCTATATCAACGTTTCAAGGTATGGCACGGGGCGAAGCTGCTACCTTTGCCGCGCGGGGTCACGGTTTTGGCATCCCGTCTTTGCGGGTGGATGGTAATGATTATCTTGCTGTGCATGCGGTCGCCAAATGGGCCGCAGACCGCGCCCGCGCCGGACTAGGCCCGACCCTGATCGAGCATATCACTTATCGCGCGGGCGGCCATTCCACCAGCGATGACCCGTCCAGTTACCGCGCCAAGGGTGAAAGTTCTGCATGGCCTTTGGGTGACCCCATTGAGCGGTTGAAAACCCATCTGATAACCCTTGGCGAATGGTCGGAAGAACGCCACACCCAAGCCGAAACACAAATAATGGATGAAGTGCGCCAAGCGCAAAAAGCGGCAGAAGCTATCGGGACGTTAACATCCGGTAAAACCTCGTCATCACGCGATATTTTTGAAGAGGTCTATGCAGAAATGCCGCCACACCTTGTGAAACAACGTATAGAAGCGGGATATTAAGCCCATGCGTATGACAATGATAGAAGCCATCCAAAACGCCCATGATCTGGCGATGGAACGCGATGATAAAGTCGTGGTTTTCGGCGAAGATGTGGGGTTTTTCGGTGGTGTATTCCGTTGCACTGCAGGCTTGCAGGAAAAATACGGAAAAAGCCGTTGTTTTGATACGCCGATTAGTGAGCTGGGCATTGTCGGCTCTGCCATAGGCATGGCTGCTTATGGATTAAAACCCGTGGTAGAAATCCAGTTTGCCGATTATGTGTACCCTGCATATGATCAAATCGTTAGTGAAGCGGCCCGACTGCGTCACCGCTCTGGTGGTGATTTTACATGCCCTCTGGTGATCCGCATGCCTGCAGGCGGTGGTATATTCGGCGGCCAAACCCATTCCCAAAGCCCTGAGGCATTGTTTACCCATGTCGCTGGTTTGAAAACCGTGATGCCGTCGAATCCACACGACGCAAAAGGTTTATTACTGGCCGCAGTGGAAGACCCCGATCCGGTAATTTTTCTGGAACCTAAACGGCTTTATAACGGCCCGTTTGATGGCCATCACGACCAACCGGTCGTGCCGTGGAAAAAGCATGATATGGGCGAGGTGGATGAAGGCTATTACACCATCCCTCTGGGTAAGGCAGAAATTGTGCGCACGGGGAATGAGGTTACGATATTGACATATGGAACTATGGTTCATGTTGCACAAGCGGCGGTAAATGAAGCGGGGATTGATGCAGAAATCATTGACCTGCGCAGTATGGTACCGCTTGATATCGAGACGATTGAGGCCTCGGTTAAAAAGACCGGTCGCTGTGTGATTGTGCATGAAGCCACAAAAACTTGCGGTTTCGGAGCGGAATTAAGTGCCTTGGTGCAGTCATCGTGTTTCTTCTATCTAGAAGCCCCCGTAACCCGCGTGACAGGTTGGGATACACCTTACCCTCATGCGCAGGAATGGGATTATTTTCCCGGGCCAGCACGTGTGGCCGAAAACCTACGCAAAGTAATGGAGATTTAACATGGGCATCAGCACTATTATATTACCGGATGTAGGCGAGGGCATTGCCGAAGCGGAACTGACCGAATGGACTATCAAAATAGGTGATGTTGTCAAAGAGGATGATGTTCTAGCTGTTGTGATGACTGATAAAGCTTCAATAGAAATCCCGTCAGCACAAGATGGCACTGTGACGTGGTTGGCAGGTGAAGTGGGCGACACCATTGCGATCGGTGCACCACTTGTGAAGCTAGATGTCCAAGGGAAGGGCGATAAGGGTGACGTTGCGCAGGATGCTGCCCCCGAAGTTATCGCTGAAACCGTGAAAACCGTGCCCCCCACCATTGAAAAACCGCAGGCAGGCCCTTCAGTGCGTAAACGCGCAAAAGAGGCAGGCGTCAGTTTACTGGACATCATAGGTACAGGCCCAGGTGGGCGGATAATGCACGAAGATATAGATCAATTTTTATCCCCTGTTGCATCTGTAAAATCACAAACAACTGAAGTGAAACAGATCAAAGTCACAGGGATGCGCCGTAAAATCGCGGAAAAAATGACCCTGTCGAAATCACGCATTCCCCATATCACGATTGTGGAAGAGGTTGATATGACTGGCCTCGAAGATTTGCGCCAAAAGCTGAATGCGAAATACAAAGACGCGCGCGTCAAGTTGACAGTCCTGCCCTTTGTAATGCGTGCTATTGTGGAAGCGGTGCGCGACCAACCTGAAATAAATGCACATTTTGATGATGCTGCAAGTATCATCTCGCAACATAACGGCGTTCATATTGGTATCGCTACGCAAACTCCTGCGGGATTAAGCGTGCCCGTGGTTAAAAATGCGCAAAGCCAAAGCCTGTGGGACAGTGCCACGAACATGTCGCGTCTGTCTGAACTGGCTCGAAACAGCAAAGCAACCCGTGATGATCTGACAGGATCTACCATCACCATTACTTCGCTTGGTGCACTTGGTGCCATCGCCTCGACCCCGATTATCAATCACCCTGAGGTAGCCATTGTGGGTATTAACAAAATGGCCATGCGCCCGATGTGGGATGGGCAGCAGTTCCAACCACGCAAAATGATGAACATATCTTGTTCATTCGATCACCGAGTAATTGACGGCTATGATGCGGCGGTGTTTGTGCAAGCATTGAAAAACCTGCTGGAAAGCCCCGCATTGTTGTTTATAGAAGGGTAGACAACTTGGTATTTAAGGCAGGACTGAATGGTATTGAAAGATTTAAGGACAAAGGCGAATTGCGCCTTTATGGCAGGAGTTGCCGCCGCTGACCCAAGTATGACACTAGGTCAAGTCTTTGTAAAACAGCCATTAACCAAAATAAAAGACGGAAAATACATTATTATTTCTGTGGGTAAAGCGGCCTGCAATATGGCGCAATCTGCGATGGATGCTTTGCCCCAAGGGGCAACGGTTGAAGCGATTGCTGTAACAAATTATGAAAATGTGACAAAGATTAAGGGTTGTCGCGTTTTCGGCGCGGCGCACCCCGTGCCGGATGCCAACGGGCAGGCGGCAGCAAGTGAAGTGATAGCTCTGCTGGAAACGGCCACCAAAGATGATGTTGTGCTGGCTTTGGTCAGTGGTGGCAGCTCTGCACTGCTACCTTCACCCGTTATGGGCGTCAACCTTGAAGAAAAGGCGCAAGTGAATGAGGTGCTATTGGCTAGCGGCTTTGACATCACAAATATGAACCTGATCCGCCAATCGTTGTCTAACCTGAAAGGTGGCGGTTTTTTGCGCTATGCGAAACTCGCCAAAGTTCGCTCTTACATCTTGTCGGATGTGCTTGGCGACGATCTGCGGGTTGTTGGCAGCGGGCCAAGTATAGGGCCAATAGGTACAATCAAGGAAGCACGTGATTTGCTGATTGAAAAAGGTATCTTTGATAAAATGCCAGTATCCGTGCGCAATCATCTGGAAACTGCTGAAGAACGCGCATCCTTGCCTAACCCGGATGCCACGTTGATCTGTTCCAATAGCCAAAGTCTTGCGGCAATGGCTGAAAAAGCAGGGGCGATTATGATTGAAGAGCCGCTTATCGGTGATGTCCACGATGCAGCGGATCGTATTTTGGCCGATGTGAAAAAACACAAAGTACCGTTCGTCTTGGCCTATGGGGGTGAGACAACGGTTAATCTGACTGGCAACGGCAGGGGCGGACGCAATCAGGAACTTGCACTGCTGGTGGCTGAAAAAGCCACACGCGCAGGATTGACAGGCACCTGGGCGTTCTTAAGCGGCGGCACAGACGGGCGCGATGGACCTACGGATGCGGCTGGTGGTTTGGTGGATGGTCAAACGCTTGATCGCATTGCAGCGGCGGGCGGTAAAATCACCGCTCTACTGGATAACAACGACAGTTACGCCGCCTTGAAACTGTCGGATGACCTGTTGATGACAGGGGCCACCGGTACCAATGTTGCAGACTTACAGTTGTTTTTGATGGGTTAATCGATCAGATCGGTTAAGCCTTCAATGGCACTGACACTGCTTTCTAATGTGACCAATGGTGCCTGAGATCGAGCCAGTATGCGCAGGCCAACATATTGTGCGGTTAACATATCTGCATAAGCACGACGCATAATTTCATCCATATGGGAATGTGCGGCGGATGCGCCCAATGCGGTTTCAAACCCTTTACGCATTTTGTCCAGTGCTTGCCCTACAGCCTTGGCAATGTCTGGGTCATATGCCGCAGGACCGGCGGCTGCCGTGCAAACAAGACATCCACGTCGGTCACCCCGTGCCACAGCTTCTGTCACTTTATTGAACAGCAGCATGATGCGATCCCACCCATCAACATTATCCGGGCCCGATAAAAGGGTCACGGCAGGTGCTATAGCTTCACGATTATATAAATCCAGAGCCGACATGAATAGTGGCTTCTTGCCGTTAAACGCTTTGTAAAAACTACCGCGTGCAATCCCCATTCCCGTCAAGAGATCGGGAAGTGATGTGCCCTCATAACCATATTCCCAAAAAACATTCATGGCTTTTTGGGTTGCCATTTCTATTTCAAATTCGCGGGGTCTTGCCATTATAACTATGTCCTTCTGTACATTAGTATTATTTAGGGATTGTATGTCAATAACTCACAACTCTTTGATTTGTACCAATCGGTTCCTAACTATATAGGACGTTTAAGAGACAAAGACGTGATGTTCATTACGTTTGAAATTAACCAACAGCGGATACCCGCAAAATCAAAGGAATACCCATCATGTTCAAAACTATTCTTCAATTTGTTGCCGTCGCTTTTTTGGCATTCGGTGCAAATGCGGCACTTGCAGAAACCAAAACAGGCAGCTTCCATGGTGCCAGTGATCACGTTACAACAGGGGATTATACAATCTCAAAACAGGCGGATGGTAGCCATATAATCACATTGGAAGACAATTTCAGCCTGGACGGTGCACCTGATCCAAGTGTTGGTTTTGGCAAAGACGGCAAATATTCAAAAGCCACTTATCTTGGCAACCTCAAACACCTGAAAGGTAAACAAAGCTTTGCAATTCCAGCGAGTGTGGATCTATCACATTTCAATGAAGTTTATATCTGGTGTGCCAAATTCACTGTGCCTCTGGGCGTAGCATCACTACACTAAACGTCCCAATATTCTTTGAAAAGCCTCACGTTCACGTGGGGCTTTTTTATTTTATACCCCGTCAACAATAATTAAAGTACAGTCCGCATTCGCATGACGAATGGCTTTCACAGGCCCGTATTCATTGCTATTGGCAAAATCACGTGCTGCCTGCATGTCGGGGAATTCGACCACGACAATGCGGGTGGGCGTCCATAGATCAGCTTCAAGGACATCCATATCACCACCGCGCGTGCGATAAATGCCGCCGAATTTTTCGGCGATGGGTTTTGCCTGGGCCTTATAGGTCTCGTATGCTTCAGGGTCGTTAATTTTTGTGTCTACAATTACATATGCGCTCATGATGCGTCCTTTTGCATGGTCAGTATTGCATTGCCCAGCCGTTCACGCACATCGCCGGACTCATCCTTGATCGCCGTCAACAGACAATCCAGTTCACCGCGTGTGCTGTGCAATTTATCAATCAGGGAAATGATGATGCTTAGCGCGTCATCATTCAAGCTGAAATGTTCAGTTAATTCGCAAAGCAGCTCCATCCTGACCAGATCAACTTGCCTGAAAACAATGCCGTTTTCTGTGTGTAATGGGACAATGATCTGGGCCTCGACAAATCCGACCAATTGGGTGTGCGTTAACGTGGCTACTGCGGCTATCGCTTCGTCTTCTGAATACTGTCTGGTCATTGCATCATTCCCTTGCGTGGGTCGTAGGTGTTAGATTTGCGCCATTCTTCCATGAAATCATGCAGCTCATTGTCGATTTTTGGCGGAGATACGATCTGTAGTGCTACACGCTGGTCTCCCGCAGTTTTACCTGCAGATTTCACCCCGCGCCCGCGCATCCGCAAGGTTTGACCGCTGCTTGCGCCTTTTGGAATGGACAGTTTCACCGTGCCGTCAATGGTTGGAACTTCCACTTTGCCGCCAAGAACCGCCTCATCCAAGGTGATTGGCAGGGTGATCAGAATATCATTGCCTTCGCGGCGGAACAGTGGGTGCAGGCGCACCGACAACGTCACAAGCGCATCGCCCGCAGGACCGCCTTCAAAGCCTGGGTCGCCTTTACCGCGCAAGCGGATGGTCTGCCCGTCTGTTGTGCCTTGCGGAATTCTTACATCCAGCATACCGCCATCCGGTAGGGTGATGCGGGTTTTTCCACCCAGAACCGAGTCCATGAACGGTATCTCTAAGGCATAGCGTCTATTTTGCCCGCGCATATTAAAACCATGCGTCGAAGATTGCTGCCCGCTATGACCGCGCTGGCGCAGGATCTCTTCAAATATATTCGATGCATCGCCGAAACCTTCATACTGCGGACTGGATTGATAGGGGTTGCCGGGATCTTGTGCATAGTCACGGTAGAATTTACGTTCTGGTTGTTTTTCGGCACCTGTAGCGTCTATTTCACCACGATCAAAGCGCGCGCGGGTATCAGTATCTTTCAACAGATCATATGCAGTGGACGCGGCTTTGAATTTTTCTTCCGCGGCACTATCGTCCGGGTTTAAATCGGGATGATGCGTGCGCGCGATTTTACGATACGCTTTCTTGATTTCAGCATCAGTAGCGGTTTTCTTTAAACCAAGGACAGCATAAGGGTCTTTATTCATTCGTGCCTCAAAACAGGATGCCATCTTTATGGCTGTTCATGGAGATGAAATTTTCTAAGTGGATCATAGCAACAATTAACCAATGTAGGCTTTGTCTGCATCATACTATAATACATTTCATATTCATATCACTGCGGAATTTACTGATGCTATATTAATTGGCAACCTTCAAAGTGTAACCCGATACAGCATATTGTTTTAATAGCCGGTGCTAACTACCTGTTCCTATATTGTATGTCGTTCCGCCTTTTATGACAGCGCCTTCCATATAATTACTGTTTTTTCCAGAACAGCTGCTTACGATAAAGATCATAAGTAATGAAATAAGTGATAAATTAACCTTGGATAGAAACAGTCTATTCATATTCTAAAATCCTCATAGTTGGGCCATTGCCAAATTTTTAGGGTTTTCACCTGTAAATAGGCCATAAAAAGGTGCCCAGCACAAGTATTAAGCCATAAGTCTTTGTTTCATTCGTTCAATCGCCATTGGATAACCATCCGCCCCATGACCCATAATTGCGTCAAATGCGACTTTGCCGATATAGCTGACATGGCGGAATTCCTCGCGGCTATGGATATCCGAAAGGTGCAGTTCAAGCGTCGGTATTTCGACGGATGAAACCGCGTCCATAATCGCAATTGAGGTATGTGTATAGGCCCCCGCATTGATGATAATCCCGTCAAACACACCGCGCGCTTCATGGATCCAGTCGATCAGTTCGCCTTCATGGTTGGATTGGCGGCAGGTGACTGTGACACCCAATTCGGCGGCTTTCTTTGCGCACATCACTTCAATATCATCAAGCGTGGTTGTGCCATAAATCTCTGGTTGGCGGGTGCCAAGCAGATTCAGGTTAGGGCCGTTCAAGATCAGAATATTCAACATAATGATTGTTTGCCACGGTTTAGGAAAAAAAACCAGCACTGCCTGATCTCTTGTTTGGAAAATGGTGCCAAGTTAATCTAAAGGCAAAACACCCCAAGGATATCCAAGGGGTGTTTCATGATATTGTTCTTTTTATGTTTAGTTATTGTACTTCTTGATTTCACCGCTGTCCAATCGCGCCATGTAAGATTGCATTTCGCGTTTCACGATCGGTGCAAGGAAGTACAGACCCAAGATATTCGGAACACAGATCAAGAAGACCAATGCGTCTGAAATGTCCAAGATTGGTCCAAGTTGCACCATGCAACCCAATGCGACGAAAGCACAGAATATCAGCTTGTAAATGGTTTGCCCAAATTGGCTTTCACCAAACAGATACGTCCAACCTTTCAACCCGTAATATGACCAAGAAATCATGGTTGAGAAGGCAAACAGCAATGCCCCGAATGCCAGTGGAATTGGGAACCAACTGATTTGACGCTCAAAAGCGGCAGAAGTCATGGCCACACCTGTAGCATCGCCTGCGAAGTTCGGATCTGCCACTTGGCTTGTACCGATCACTAGGGCAGTGATTGTACAAATCACGATGGTATCGATGAAGGGTTCCAACAATGATACATAGCCCTCGGTTACCGGCTCTGGTGTTCTAACTGCTGCGTGTGCGATTGAAGCAGAACCGATACCAGCCTCATTCGAAAACACTGCACGTTGAAAGCCAATGATCAAGGCACCAAGTGCACCACCAGCAACACCTTCACCAGTGAAAGCACCTGTGAAAATATTAGCAATGGCTTGTGGAATTGATGAGAAGTTCATCAAAATCACGATGATCGCGAATAGACAGTAGAAGATCGCCATGAATGGCACAATTTTCTCTGTCACGCGTGCAATGGACTTAATACCACCGATTATCACTGCAAAAACAACCGCAGCTAAGATCAAGCCAACAAGCCAACCTAGGCCGTCTAATGCACCACCGGCAACTGTATTTAGCTGCACATATGCTTGGTTTGATTGGAACATGTTGCCGATGCCTAAGGCGCCGATGAAGATACCTATTGCATAGAAGGTACCCATGAACTTACCAAAGCCTTCCATTCCGCGCTCTTCAAAGCCTTTGCGCAGATAATACATTGGCCCGCCTGAAACGGATCCATCTGGGTTTTCGGTGCGGTATTTCACTCCCAAAGTACATTCCACAAACTTTGTGGACATACCCAAGAAGCCAGCCACGATCAGCCAGAAGGTGGCACCAGCGCCGCCCACGGTTACCGCAATTGCAACGCCACCGATGTTACCAATGCCAACTGTGCCAGAAACAGCTGTTGCTAAAGCCTGAAAGTGAGAAACCTCGCCGGGGCTGTCTGGGTCAGCGTAATCGCCGCGCACCAATTCAATCGCGTGTTTAAAGCCGCGTATATTCACAAATCCCATATAGAAAGTGAAAAACACAGCACCTACAACGAGCCAAAGAACAACCAAGGGCAGTTTTGCCCCGAACATTGTGATTTTGAAGAAGACCAATTGCCCTATCAGTTCTGCAATAGGTGCCGTAATACTGTTAATTGTATCATCTATACCTGCCTGCGCAGGTAATGTGAGTGCGAAGAGTGTTATAAGTGAGATAAATAGTCTAAACATTTTATTCCCCTAAATGGTTGGAAATTCTGTAAATCAGCGATTATGGAACAACAACAACCGGAACAGGTGATGTTTGAATAAGGTTTCCAGCCACACTGCCGAAAAGCAGGGATTTGATGCCAGATTGCCCGCGGCGGCCAATAATAATTTGCGAAACATCTTGGTCTTTTGCTAATTTAAGCAGCGTTTCAGCCGGCGGACCGTGTCGAACGATTGTTTCACAATCGACACCGTCGGCTTTAAGCGTGACACTTGCAGGATTTACAATGGTAGAAGTGGCCTTGTCTATTTCTTGCTCGCGTCGGGTGTGCCTTTCAGCATTTTCTTCAGGTGTGTTAAAAGAATATGGTGACCATTCAATTACATAAACTATAAGCACTTTAGCACCACTTACTTTGGCGCGATCTTTTGCATATTGAAGTGCACGCTCCCCTCCGGGGCTTCCATCAATTGCTAATAGGACAGTATTAGACATTATTCCCTCCTGCGCTTACCGAGCACCTGTAAAGTTGGAGTTAAGGTAATGAATATTGCTGCATACAAGGCTTCGGTAAAAGAAATTTAAAGGCCCCCAACCTTACCGTGTATGATGGTCTGCAAATACTTCTAATACAAGAAATAAAAAGTTTTATGGTTTAGCCACGCGTAAATTTTGATTTCCCGAAACTGTTATTTACTATTTGTCAATGACCTTGGATGAAAGCAACGCATAATCCGTAGGTTAACGTATTGAAAGGGCGGGTTGCCTATCGGGAGAGAGCAACCCGCCAAAGGAACGGGAAGATGGATATTCCATGAGTCCTTTAATGTTGTGATCATAGCAAGTGTTTGAACAAAAAGAGTGATCATTGTCACGTGTGGTTTATTTGGCTTAAAGAATCCCAAAACGTGGTCGAGCTGCCATAGATATTTTGAAAATGCTTGCAGGACAAAACTTGGATGAAATTAAAAAAGACTGAACTTCCTGCATATAGCAGTTCACGAAACGGGTATCGCTAGATATAGTGGTGCCTGAATCGTTTTATCCGTAACAAACGGGGGCCCACTTGCAACAATATCATGACGCTTTGCGTGAAATCCTGAAAAATGGTGCGCAATCCACTGATCGTACCGGCACCGGAACCATTGCGCATTTCGGGTTGCAAATGCGCTACCCGATGGCGGACGGCTTTCCTTTGGTGACAACCAAGAAGGTTCACTTGCGCTCGATCATACATGAGCTGCTTTGGTTCCTGTCGGGCGACACAAACATCCGTTACCTAAAGGAAAACGGCGTTAAGATCTGGGATGAATGGGCCGATGAAAATGGCGACCTAGGACCGGTTTACGGCAAACAATGGCGGGCGTTCCCGGGGGCAGATGGGCCGGTAGATCAAATCACACAGCTGGTTAAAAATATCAAAACCACACCCGACAGCCGCCGCCTGATTGTGTCGGCATGGAACCCGGCCGAGATTGCGCAAATGGCCCTGCCGCCGTGCCACACTATGTGGCAGGTGCGCATCATCGGCGATACCATGCACTTGCAGCTTTATCAACGCTCGGCCGATATGTTTCTGGGTGTTCCGTTCAACATCGCGTCATATGCGTTACTGTTGCAGATGCTGGCGCATGTCACGGGCTATACGGCGGGTGATTTTGTGCACACGTTGGGGGATGCACATATCTATTCGAACCATATGGAACAGGTTGAAAAGCAGCTTTCGCGCGATCTGCGCCCGTTGCCAAGGTTGATCATCAAACGCAAAGTTACGTCGATCTTTGACTTCAAGTATGATGATTTTGAATTTGCAGGATATGACCCACACCCGCATATTTCAGCCCCCGTGGCGGTGTAACATGATCACACTCATCGCAGCACGCGCCCGTAACGGGGCCATCGGCAAAGACAACACCATTCCTTGGCACGCACCAGAGGATTTGAAGTTCTTCCAACGTGAAACCCTGGGCGGGGCCATCATCATGGGCCGCAACACATGGGAAAGCCTGCCGTTCAAACCGCTGAAAAGCCGCCTGAATTTGGTGATCACATCCAAAGGCTGCGGGGCAGAACATGAATTCACCTCATTAGAGGCCGCGATTAAATACGCCGAAGACCAAGGCTATCGTCGTATCTATGGCATCGGTGGCAACCTGATTTACAAAACCCTGCTGCCCGTGGCCGATCGTCTGTTACTGACAGAGGTGGATTTGGTGGTTGAAAATGCAGATACGTTCTTCCCAGAGTTTGATCAGGCAGAATGGCAGCATAACGGCGGGGCTGAGATACGGGCCGAAGCCCCGAAATGTGTAGTAGAGGAATATTTGAAGTGTAGCGCCCGACACTAGGGTGGGCGCGGCCCAACGCAAAAGCGATGGGCCAAGGTGGATTGAGATTGAAGGGGTTTTGAAAGGAATAGTTGTTTGGCAAGTATAAGTGATTCAATATTACTCGAAGAATGGTTGCTTAGACAACCAGTCGCGACTAGCGAATTATTCGCAAATCGGATTGCACTTAGGATGATTCCATTTTGGCAGGAATTTTATAGACAAAAAGAATTACTGCCTTCAGAGCTTGGGAAATCCTTTCCGTTGTGGTGGAATTTATTCAGCACTTGGGTACATTATTCATCAGATAGTAAAAACCCGAAGATTATTGAGAGCAAGAAAGCATCTGAAAAATTTTATGTATCTAATTCGAAGACCCAATTTGGTTCCTTCTTTTCTGCACGAAGCCAAAATGATCGTAGCCTAAATCTTGCAAAATTTAACAATCAAATTGTTGCATCAGTTTGCAACCTTGTTAGCTCAGATGAACCAGCACACTTGATGTGGGAAGAACTGTCTGCAGATGCTGACGCAATTGACGCAGGTAGATCATTGCAATTTATTTCTCAACGGCATTTATGGTCAACAACTGTCACTCCTCAATGGGTTTCTAAGTCTTGGGAACAGCAGAAAAAACTTCATTTAGATTCACCAAATAATTGGGTGGTTTGGACAGAATGGTATGAGAGTCGCCTTAACGGGAGGGGTTTTGACGAAGCTTTATACCAACGAGCGTGGCCTACAACCTATGGGCCCAATCTCGCATACCGATTGATCGAATGCGCGAAGGTTGGTTCATGAGCTTGTTCCAAGCCTCACAGCAATGGGTGACAATGTCGTCGTAGTCTTTGAATACACGGTTGGAGAGCCAGTTATCGCGCATGAATTGCCAAATATTTTCATGGGGGTTCAATTCCGGGGATCGGGGCGGCAGCGGCAGGAGGGTGATGTTCTCGGGAACGTCGAGATTGGGCGTTGTATGCCACCCGGCCTGATCGACGAGAATTACAGCGTGGGCACCGGGGCCGACTTCACCACTGATGATGGCGAGATGGGCGTCCATTGCATGTGTGTCGCAGTACGGCATGACGAGTCCGGCACCCTTGCCTTTTGCTGGACAGATCGCGCCAAAAATATAGGCTCATTGGGTTCGCTGATCGTGCGGCGCACTGGGTCGGGTTCCACGTTTGGCCCACCGTCGCGTGATCTTGTTTTTTTGACCTATCCTGGCTTCGTCCTGCCACCAGAGCTCGATTTCTACGCCTGGGGCCAGACCGGCCCTGATCTTTTCCACCTCGGCGGGAAAGTTTTTTTAAACGCAACAATCGCGTCCCCGTCCTGCGCGTAGTGGCGCGGACGGGCGGAGAGCTTCCGGTAACCCATCTCGCGCAGAACCCGCCCCACCGTGCCCTCGGCGATTGAAACGCCAAACTCTTCGCAGAGCCAGCGCGCCAGATCGCAGCGCCGCCACCGCACCACGCCGTGGATCGCGGGGGTTGGGCCGCGCTCCACCATCTCCGCAAGCGCCCAGCGGTGTTCTGCTGTCAGCTTTGGTTTTGGCCCGACAGACCGGCGCGTGATCAACCCGTCTGCTCCGTCCACGTTGAACCGCATCACCCAGTCACGAATAATCTGTAGTGTCACGTCGCCGATCCGCGCCGCTGCGGTCCGCCGACCGCCGTCATAAATTGACGCCAGTGCCAGAAGGCGGCGCGTCTGATCGCTGTCACGGCTCGACCGCGCCAGCCTGCGAAGTCTGTCGCCGTCAAAGTCATCTCGAAGTGGTATCGCTGCACCCATAATATCCCCCATGTTTGTCGGGACATTGATTCACATATTCCGCGCCAAGGGAACCCTGAAAATGAGTCAGATACTATGTTCATTGGTATTAGAAGTTAAGAAAACGATTATTAATCCAAATTTCTGGCAATCCAAAGACATCAAGGCAATTAATGACGCTTTACTTAAAACGATTTCGAAGCATAAGGAAGATAGTGTCAAAGCGCGAGATCAAGCAACTCTTTTTGATCTATTAGATACCAAGACGATTAGAAGTGCTCTTGCTGACTTTAAATTTGATGATCTATCAAATTTGATGAAGATGGTTCCTTTTAAAGATGATAATATTGACATATCTGATCCCGATAAATTTATGGATCGCCAAAATAAGTTATCGGAGGTTACCGATACTCTTGCAGATTTAGTGGATGATTTAGAAACTGATAATAAGAATATTCCAACCCCAGTTAAGAACACCGTAAAGAGATATATCGCGGAAGCGAATAAGGGTGTTGGTACACTCAGACCAGGTCGCTTATGGGATTTAGGATCAATGCTCAACACTGCTAAATTGGACGATGATATAGAATACGCATTAGGAAACCTCCTTCATACGGCTTTGGGAAATGCGGTAGATAAACATCTGGATTTGATGAGGGATTATTTTGCTGCAACTATCTCTCGACAACGCTCTGTAGATGCTGTTGAGGCAACTGATGATGCAACGCCTGAAAAAGTTCTTACTGCTTTAAATGATGCTGTTAAGGCTATCAAATCTGTTGATTGGAGCGGAATTCCTGCACCAGATCAGGAAATTTCTGAAGTCCTTGCAGAACAGGTTGAAGAACTTGATTTGATATTAACTAGTTCTCGTACCACATCTGATGTAAAAATATCAGAAGGAAGGCTTTTAAGTTTTTGGAGAAAAGCAAAGACTACAGCGGTTACTTTTGTACGTTACTCTATGTCAGTATTAGCTTCACTAGGGCGTACTGTTGATACTTTATCTAAGTTAAAGCAATTGTTACCAAAGCAATTCGGGTTAGCTATTGAGTTAATTGTGTCGTTATTTAAGAATATTCCGTGGATGTAATTGTTGAGTGTGAGTTAGCACTTTGAAAAATTATTTCAAAAGCTGAAATCTACATCCGCCCCAAAACCGTGACAATCCCCCACAAACCTCTTAAAATACCCCATCCACCTAACCTTTAAGGAATCCCCGCCCATGAGCTTCTCGACCAAAACTGCCTTTGTCACCGGTGCGGGTGGCGGTATGGGGTTGCAGATCGCCTCTGATCTGATGGCTGAAGGGGCTAATGTGGCGATGGTTGATGTAAAGCCGCAGCCAGATTGCATTCCGACAGGGGCTGGCAACTTCATTTATCTGCAATGCGACCTGGCGGACGATGCCGCGGTGCAAACCGCAGTTGCCCAGACGGTTGAAGCGTTCGGCGGCATTGATCTGTTGGCCAATGTCGCGGGCGTGTTGTGGTTTGACCGTGATAAATCAGCACTGGAAATGGATATGGATGTCTGGGACACAGTGTTTCGCATTAACCTGAAATCCATGGTGCATACGACCCGTTACATTGCTCCGCACATGAAAGTGGCAGGGGGCGGGGCAATGGTGCATTTTTCCACCATCCAGTGTTTGCGCGGTGACGCGGCACCGCAAGATGCCTATCAGGCGTCAAAAGCGGGGGTAATAGCCCTGTCGAAATCGCTGGCAATCCAGTTGGCGGGGGCGAATATCCGATCCAATGTGGTTTTACCCGGCCCCGCACAATCCCCAATGCAGGCGCGTTGGGATGACAATGCAAATGCCGTTGAGGGGTTAAGCCAAATTGTACCATTGGGCCGTGTCGGGCAGGTTACCGATATGGCAAACGCTTGTCTGTTTTTATTGTCGGACAAAGCCGGCTTTATCACCGGCACCGAACTGGTCGTTGACGGTGGGCTGATGGCACGCCCATAGCCCAAAACCCTTCCAAATGGCCCAAATATCCATGTCAGATATTTGTCATATGTGCAGTGTACGCATTGTGCACGCCGATCATACGGGCCTTTTCAGATTACGGTTTCTTTCTTTTTGGGCTTTTCGCTGTGCATTCCCTTTAAAATTGTCACAGCCTTTGGGTTGGCCGCTTCCCATGCTTTGAAGCGTTGCAGTGCTATATCCAGCCCCGCCTTGCGTTTCGTTTCCGGCATATCCGCCATCATCGCAAGTTCTGCCCTGGTCAGGAAATAAACCTGCACGGTGGCCGTGGCCTGTATGCAATTCATGGTTTCTTCATCAGATAGCGGACGTATTGCAACCATGGCATGACATCCATAAAACGCTGATAATATTGCTAATAGTTCTGGCATTTTCTGTCCTTTCTCTTTGCACGAAGGACAGGCTCATAAGGTCGGACAGCGGTACCGTAAGGCCCATCCCCCCCCCATTGTTTCACTAGACCTGCTTCACAATAGGTTATTTTTATGCGAGGAAGTGCCTGGAGGTATCATTTTATGAAAGCTTTGAAGATTTTAAGTGCACAACCTGCATTGTTTTTTCGACTATCGGGCATCCGCCTTACAGATTTCAACGCCCTGGTTGCGACACTTCATCCGATCTGGTTGAAAAGTGAGGAGAAACGCCTGTCCCGCAAAGACAGGCAACGTGCGATTGGGGGTGGGATGAACTATCGCCTGGAGTTCGCAGAACAGCTTCTGCTCTGCCTGATGTATTACCGAACCTATACCAGCCATGCTTTTATGGGGCTTGTATTCAATGTATCCTCTCCGACAGTTTGCCGCCGCATTCAAGCCATGACAGAGTTGATGGCAGGCCATTTTCGGATGCCTGAACGTAAAGTAAAGTTGTCGGAAGTGGAAAAGGCTGATCTGCTTTACCTGATGATTGATGGTACTGAGCGTCCAGTTCAACGGCCCGGGAAGCCCTCGGCTCGAAAAGCAAAATATTCTGGCAAGAAAAAGAAGCACACGGCGTCCCACCAGATCATCACAGATGACAAGAAGTGTATACTGGCTGTTGGATGCGCCCATGACGGGCGCAAACATGACAAGCGTATTTATGATGAGACCCGCGTGGATAGGCCCCCTGATATACTTACCCTTGGGGATTTAGGATATCTGGGGACATCACTGGAAATCCCCCTGAAAACATCAAAGAAAAAACCACTTACGAAAGAAGAACAAGAATACAATACATGGCATTCAAAACTACGCATTGGCGTAGAGCACGGTATTGGCCGCATGAAAAAGTTCAATATATTTTCGGATATTCACCGCAACAACCAACAACAAAACATGATTGCCAAGAATGTCGGAGCACTCGCAAATATGAATTTGAAAACAGTTTGACAAAACGGGTGGGGATACTTGTGTCTAAAAATATTCGACCCTATTGTGAATCGGGTCTACTTTAGTAGCGCCTCCCATAATCACGCAATGATTGAATATATTTTAATCGGCTGTGTGATATTTTTTGCGCCAGGTGGGATTATGTATTACGTTAAATGATTGATATTAAGTGCAATATAATAATTACGATGTGCGTGAAATATTTCACACCACCATGTGACCGAGCTTGTTTTGCATAAATGTGACGTTCACGTCACACTTTAGACATACAGAAGCGGCACACTACAGCCGCATAACCCGAAAGGAGTATAACGATGTTAAAATCTATATTAACCGCATCTGTTCTGCTCGGGATCGCCACTGCTTCGCTTCCCGCGCAGGCACAGACACTTTGTAATACGCGCACGAATGTTATCGCGCAACTTATTGATAAATATGGGGAAGTCAGCAATGGTGTTGGTATGCAATCAGCCACTCAGGTGATCGAGGTCTGGTCATCGCAAAAAACCGGTAGCTGGACAATTATCGCCAGCCGTGCGGACGGTGTATCATGTATTTTGGCCGCGGGGCAGGGCTGGGCGAATAACCCGGAATATGCCAATGCATTTGATGAACGGGTCGGTTTTAAATGACCCGGCGTAAACGCTATGAAAAACAAAAACGGCGACCCATGGTCGCCGTTAAAATCTTTATAAATACAAAGGTTTACGCAAGTTTAATGTCTGTTGCGTTTTCTTTGCCGTTACGACCTGTTTCCAGTTCGTAAGATACTTTTTGGTTGTCATCCAAGCCTTGCAAACCTGCAGCCTGAACAGCAGTTACGTGTACGAATACATCGCTTCCGCCATCGTCTGGTTGAATGAAGCCGAAGCCTTTAGTTGGGTTAAACCATTTTACAGTGCCATTAGCCATCTGTTATCTCCTAAATTTCCACGCGCAGAATGCCGTGGTTTGCGTGCTGTGCCCTTGATCTATCTGATATCTCAAGGCGGCTTACGGGGCCGTTAATACAGAACTTTCAAGCATCAGGTTTAGGAATTTTGAAAGGCCCGCCCATATTCAGGAGTTAGGCTGAGGCCGTACGGTCATCCCGCGTAAGCCCCTTAATTCTTCGAATTCTACTAATGTATTACAGCATCTCTACTGCATTCGTGATCATATATTAAGCGGCTCATACTCGGATATTGCCCATTACGTCAAGCCCAAATAAGAAAGGCGCCAATCAGGCGCCGATCAAGTTTCTAACAAATACAGTTTTAAACTACCGCAATATTTATCGCGTTATCTTTGCCGTTGCGGCCGGTTTCCAACTCAAATGTTACTTTTTGGTTGTCATCCAAACCTTGCAGACCAGCTGCTTGAACGGCTGTTACATGCACAAATACATCGTTTCCGCCATCATCGGGTTGAATAAAGCCGTAGCCTTTTGTTGAATTAAACCATTTTACGGTGCCAGTTGCCATCCGTTTTCTCCTTAGTCTATCCACGCGCGGAATGCCGTGGGGTGGTGGTGGTGCCTTAATGTTCAGTATCAGCAGGCATCACAAAGGAAGTCAGCAGATGGTGAATAGTAAGCTTCACAGGTAATACAAAGGGGTTTATTTACCCAATTGCAAGTCTTTCTTCATTAACTTATTGTTTCGGCAAAATATGGAGACCATGATGGAATTGACTTTATATGGGCTAAAGTCTTGTGATACTTGCAAAAAAGCACAGAAAACGCTGCAAGGGGCAGGATACACAGTAAACTATGTTGATGTACGCGCTGACGGGATTGATGCGCAAACCCTTGCTGAATTACTAGACCCGATTCACAATAGGGTCGAATATTTTTAGACACAAGTATCCCCACCCGTTTTGTCAAACTGTTTTCAAATTCATATTTGCGAGTGCTCCGACATTCTTGGCAATCATGTTTTGTTGTTGGTTGTTGCGGTGAATATCCGAAAATATATTGAACTTTTTCATGCGGCCAATACCGTGCTCTACGCCAATGCGTAGTTTTGAATGCCATGTATTGTATTCTTGTTCTTCTTTCGTAAGTGGTTTTTTCTTTGATGTTTTCAGGGGGATTTCCAGTGATGTCCCCAGATATCCTAAATCCCCAAGGGTAAGTATATCAGGGGGCCTATCCACGCGGGTCTCATCATAAATACGCTTGTCATGTTTGCGCCCGTCATGGGCGCATCCAACAGCCAGTATACACTTCTTGTCATCTGTGATGATCTGGTGGGACGCCGTGTGCTTCTTTTTCTTGCCAGAATATTTTGCTTTTCGAGCCGAGGGCTTCCCGGGCCGTTGAACTGGACGCTCAGTACCATCAATCATCAGGTAAAGCAGATCAGCCTTTTCCACTTCCGACAACTTTACTTTACGTTCAGGCATCCGAAAATGGCCTGCCATCAACTCTGTCATGGCTTGAATGCGGCGGCAAACTGTCGGAGAGGATACATTGAATACAAGCCCCATAAAAGCATGGCTGGTATAGGTTCGGTAATACATCAGGCAGAGCAGAAGCTGTTCTGCGAACTCCAGGCGATAGTTCATCCCACCCCCAATCGCACGTTGCCTGTCTTTGCGGGACAGGCGTTTCTCCTCACTTTTCAACCAGATCGGATGAAGTGTCGCAACCAGGGCGTTGAAATCTGTAAGGCGGATGCCCGATAGTCGAAAAAACAATGCAGGTTGTGCACTTAAAATCTTCAAAGCTTTCATAAAATGATACCTCCAGGCACTTCCTCGCATAAAAATAACCTATTGTGAAGCAGGTCTACTATGTAAATTCGGCGATGCTCTTATCAATACGCGCTCTACAACTTGGCGAAACCTATCGATTGATGAACGTAAGCTACCTGCATTGCAATTACTATCAGAGCATCCAACTTTGATGAAACGCCCTGTGATTGCTGCCGGCGGCACTATGACTTTAGGTTGGCGTAAGGATGTACAGGCCAAATTCCAACCTTTGCTTGCGGTTTGAAGTTGAATGATTATGGTTTCATGTATTCAATAAATTAACAGAGGAAATTTTATGAAAAAAATGACAGCAGAGTTCATTGGGACATTCACATTGGTATTTTTGGCCTGCGGGGCCGCCATATTCGCTGGCAGTTTCATTGGTTTTACAGGCATCGCTTTGGCCTTTGGTCTGGCATTGATCGGTGCCGCTTACGGTATCGGACCGATTTCCGGGTGCCATATCAACCCGGCGGTTTCTGTCGGGGTCTTTATTGCGGGGCGTATGCCTGCATCTGAGCTGATCCAATATGTAATTGCGCAAATTGCGGGTGCTATCGTGGCCACTGGGTTTTTGTATGTAATCGCAAATGGAAATGCCGAGGCATACACTGGCGGTTATGCTGGTAATGCTATGCAAAACGGTTATGGAATGGCTGCGGGTTTCGTGTTTGAGGCAACAGCAACATTTCTATTTTTGGTTGTGATCCTTGGTGCAACCCAAAAAGGGGCACCATCTGCAATGGCTGGCCTTGCTATTGGTTTGGCTCTGGTGGCAATTCATTTGATCGGCATTCCCATAACCAACACTTCGGTTAATCCGGCTCGCTCTATTGGCCCGGCTTTGTTCGAGGGTGGTGCCGCGCTGTCACAGCTTTGGTTGTTTATAGTAGCCCCGATCGTGGGTGCGGCAATGGCGGGTGTGCTGTTTCGCAATGGCGTGTTGGAAGCTGACGAATAAACTTTTTCAAAGTTTTACAATAAAGCCTGCACAGTCGTGTGGGCTTTTTCTACCTTGAATTACTACTGTCGAACCCCCAAGTTCCACCTACAGGCAATATATAGGATAGCATATGCGCAATACCGTTTTGATACTTGGCATCATCGCTGGCCTTTGGGGTATGCTTGTCGGTTTTTTCGGATATGGTTACACGCAATTCATTGAATGGTTCGGTGAAATTCCCGATGTGGCCGAACAGGTTGACCATGTGCAAAGAACACAGTTTATAAGCTTGATAGGGCCGGTGTTGGCCCTTGTAGGTGGCGGCATGGCGCATGCCCGACCTTTATGGTCTGGGCCGATTTTGCTGATGTCCGGGGCCTTGATGTATTGGGGGTTCAAATTCGGCGCCTTCACGATGTTCCCCATCACCATGTCCTTCGTGGCTGGTGTACTGGCACTTATCGCATATTTCACAAAGGGTGATTAGGATTTTGTATCGCAAGATAAGCGTCTGGCGGGATATAGACGAGCTGTTTTAGCCCAAGCAGCGCACGATCTTTTGAACTTAGGGCGTCAATTGCTTTAGAAACCGCATTGAATGTAGCTTCGCGTGGAGCATTTAAAGCTGCAATATAGGGTAAAGCAGGTGTTGGCTTTGTCCACTCTAACACCTGTAATTTATCCGCGAAGTCTTCATATTGCTTCAATAACCGCCATGTGACTGAATCAATCGCGGCTATGTCAGCACGTCCTTCTGCCACAGCCCGGGCCGCCTCTATGTGCTGATGGGCATGCAATTGGTTTTGAAACCAAAAGCCCAACGGCTTTAGATGCCAATAGGGGGCGGCGTAACCGGATTGCGAAAATGTCTGGTTATAGGCAAAACATGCGTCTTTGAACTCCGGTAAATTTTTGCGCGTTTCGCTTACCTTTATAATTATAGCACTGCGGTAATAACCGGCAGGGCAATCTTTGTTGTCAAAATCAGGAGTTCCGATCAATGTCACTTTTCCATGCAGCCATGTACGGTATGGCATGCCGCAAGTCTGGCTAAGCACCAATTCGGGATCGCTCCAGACGGAAAACTCTTCTGCACCCTGACTTAGCGTTTCTGGGCTGTCTATTCCTTCTTCGGCCAGGTTTTGACGTATCAAAGCCCAGTAGTTGTCATGTGCATCATCCAACTCGGGTCGTATATACATCATCAGATTAGCTATCATTTACTTACCCTTTATTTGTCACAACAGGATGCGACATTGGTGCGGCACAGGCAAGACGAGGTGATTGAAATATCTGTTTTGGTCAGGGCTTCGGCCAGCAACGTCTCATATTCCGGCAATTCATCAGTATCATCGCGATTGCGTAAGCATTCAACAAACCCGTGCAATGCCCAGACATTTCGGGGATGTTGGCCACAGCGCTGCAAGGTATCATTCAAGCCCAGATCGGCACGGTAAACATCTTCGGCTTCAGCATAATGATCCTGTTCCATCAACAGGGCGGCCAGTGCGTGGCGGGGGGGATGCATCCATGCCCAAGGCTCGGAATATTCTAGATTATCGTCGCGCCGCACACTTTCGCGCAGATGTTCGTAAGCACTTTCATGATTGCCTTTGTGATACTCTAGCTCTCCATCCAGCATCTTTTCGCCAATACCCAAGCTTATTAGAGCGGTATTGTTAAAGAACTTGCGGTTTTCAGGAATGCGTTTGAGTGCTTTATGAAACTGTCGACGCTGTTCATCAGCCTGTTCAAAGTTTTTCAATGCTGCATGGGCAACCCCCTTGGCGTAATTGTGCATGGCAGTTGAAACACAGTAGAGAATTGGGTCATCGGGCATTGGCGTGTCAACAATATCCTGCCAACGGCCAAATCGTATCAAAACATGCATCTTCATTGCGTAATAACCTTCCATCGTGACGGCCATCTGGGGTTGACCACTCATTGAAAGAACGTCTTTTGTCAGGGTATCGCAGATCTTGTTCGCGGCTTCTATCGCGGGTTTGTACTGCCCAAGAAACATGCAGGTATACATCATCAGATGCAAATCATGGCAACGCGCGGTGGTGTAAAAATTATAGGGGCCGGCATAGTCCACGTACATATCATCGGCACGGATCGCCAGTTCGCTAGCAATCTTGGTTTTTTCATATTCGCCACATAAAACATAGGTGTGCCCCGGCATATGGTTCATGTGACCCGCGTCGGGGCAGGCGGTTGACAATAGATCAGCAGAACGCAATGCACGTTCCGGTGTGTTTGACATTTCGGTTACGTGAATATGCAAATGTAGGATCGCCGGATGCTGGGGGATACCTTGTTGGTCTGCCATTGCAATTGCCCGTTCGCAAGCTTCCAGTGCCTCAATCGTATCTGCACCTTTGGTAGGTTCGCCGGTTTTGACATTCCACAATTGCCACGGAGTCCGGGTCATTATTGCTTCTACATAAAGCGCAATAACGTCGAAATCATCCGGATATGCATGATAAACCTGACGCATGGCATCCGCATAATCATCGTCCCATTGATCGAATTCGCTTTGTGCAACAGGATAAGGTTTTTGAAATCTTTGCAACAATGCATCTATTAGGCCGATTTCTGCGTCAGTACAGCCAACCGACATCTTTTTGGCTATCCGCGCATGATCATAACACAAGCGCGTCATCTTAACTGCTTCATCATCGCCTAAATCACACCATGGCAAATTATAAAATGGCCCTGCGGCATATGCGATACCCCAATGTGCGATAGCGCAAGTCGAGTCATGTTCCAAAACACGTTGAAAGCAAGCAACGCCCTCTTCCTGATTAAAGCCGAAACACCAGTTCAGACCTAGATTGAAAACTCTTTGGGCGTCATCCGATTTTGTGGTTATTTTTCGTGTATGGCTGCCTAAATCAAATCGTTCCATTCGTCACCAGTTATATCTGTTGTCGGGTATATAATATGCCCGCCATGTTACAAACCTTGTTTTGAATAAAACCGCTAATGTTTATTTGGTCAACGCCCTATTCAATGGGTTGACAGTTTCTTTCACCGTACATTAAAAAAACCGAAATGTAGTTCTGAATATTATGTTTTGGCTGCTATTGAGTATATGAATATGCCGTAGAAAAAATGTTGTAATTTAGCGGGTGATTAGCTCAGTTGGTAGAGCGCTTCGTTTACACCGAAGATGTCGGGAGTTCGAGCCTCTCATCACCCACCACATTCCTTATAGATAGGTCTAGAATGAAACTTCCCCTGATATTTTTACTTCGACATGGCCAAACCGAATGGAATTCCGCTGGACGATTTCAGGGCCAGAAGAATTCTGATCTGACTAGTGTTGGACGCGGTCATGCAGCATCGCAAGGGCGGTTGTTGGGGCAGGTTTTTCAACAGTTCCCGGATATTGATATTTACGGCAGCCCGCTGGGGCGGGTACGTGAAACGGCACAAATCGCTTTGGCGGATCATAACCGTCATCCAATTTTCAACGAGGATCTGAAAGAAATTTCCGTAGGTGACTGGGAAGGTTGCACCAAACTGGATATCGAATCTGGTTGGCCTAAAATCTATAATGAAAGCCAGACATCGATGGATATGTTTTTATCGGCACCAAACGGCGAAACCTATGATGATATGTATGAACGCTGCCATCGGTTTTTAAGTGGTTTAACCAGGCCGACTGTGGTTTTTTCACATGGCGTGACCATCCGATTTCTTCGCAAGATTGCATGTGGCTTGTCATATGAAGAACTGACATGGTTGGATAATCAGCAAGGTTGCATTTATGTGATCAAAGATGGGCAGGAAACACTTTTGGCGGAACAACCGAGTTAATGGTTGCTTATCCTCCGATTTATATCCTGCGCCACGGGCAGACCAAATGGAACTTGCAAAAGCGGTGTCAGGGGCAGATGAATTCTGACCTGACAGAATTGGGGCGTGCGCAGGCGGGGGATCAAGGGCTGATCTTGAAGGATATTTTTGCAGCGCACCCAACGATGCAAGTCGTGTGCAGTCCACAGGGGCGCGCGCGCGCGACGGCGAAGATCGCATTGAGCGAGTTTGATGTACCTGTTGCTTATGATCCAAGGGTAGCCGAAGTTGGTGCGGGTGTCTGGACGGGCATGAAACATGATCGGATCGCGGCTAAATGGCCTGAACTTTTCAACGATAGGCTAACAATCTTCGAAGCATCGCTGAACGCGATCGATGGTGAGGGATATGATCGCCTGAAAATCCGCTGTCAGAAGTTTCTGGCAAGTTTGGCAGGGCCGACTGTAATATTCACGCACGGTATAACCAGCATGGTATTACGTGGGCTGGTTTGCGGATTAAACTATGACGACATTAAACGGCTGCCGTTTACCCAAGGGTGTATCTTTGCCCTGATTGAGGGCAAAGAAACCATTATAACAAGGTAAATTATTGTGTTCCGAAGATGCGGTCCCCCGCATCGCCTAAACCTGGCACGATATAACCGACCTCATTTAACTTCTCGTCCAGTGATGCGGTGATGATAGGCACATCGGGGTGGGCTTCTTTCATCCGCGCAACACCTTCGGGTGCGGCCAACAGGCACAGGAATATAATGTTTTTGGCACCAGCCTCTTTCAACATCTCAATCGCTGCTGCTGATGAGTTGCCTGTGGCTAACATAGGGTCAACTGCGATAACCAGACGTTTGTCGATCTCGGATGGCACCTTGAAGTAGTATTTAACAGGCTTCAGGGTCTCTTCATCGCGGTATAACCCGACAAAACCAACCCGGGCCGATGGGATCAGATCCAGCATCCCGTCCAGCAACCCGTTGCCGGCGCGCAGTATTGATACCAAAGCCAGCTTTTTGCCGTCTAATTTTGGCGCATCAATAGTGGTCATTGGCGTGTCGATAGTCTTGGTGGTCATCGGCAAGTCGCGGGTGACCTCATAGGCCAGCAAGTGGCTGATTTCGCGTAACAGTTGGCGAAACTGATTGGACGGTGTGTTTTTGTCACGCATGATGGATAGCTTGTGCTGGATAAGCGGGTGGTTAACGACGGTCAGGTGTTGAGACATATTTTTATCTTTCTTACTTCGGGTGTATTATTTGACTAGCTGGTCAAATGATCAAGCGCGAATTGATTTTTCTTTTTGTGAAAAGGCTAGAGTCGCAACGGAAAGTAAGACCAAGGCACCGCCGAAGATTTCGACGGTGGTCATTGCCTCGCTTAAAAACACCCATACCCAGACCGGGCCAAGAAGGCTTTCGATCAATAGCAGCAGGCTGGCTTCTGCCGCCAGAACAACGCTTGTACCCCATGTAACAAAAGCGATGCCTAAACCGATGGTGAAGGCCCCCATGAATAAAATGATTGCAAAGTCATGGGGCGTTAGGATCACTCCGTTGCCCAATGTCGCGGAAAACCCCAAACCCATCACAACCGATATAATACCAGCAAGAAACGTGCCACCCAAAGGGTCGGGCTGTTTGCTGTGACGGGCGAATACCAGCATGATTGCAAAACACACCCCAGAGATTAGCGCGAATAAATTGCCCAGACTGCGCCCCAGTTCCACCCCGTCGCTGACCATCAGACCAACGCCTAAAACCGAAGCGATCATGCAAGCCCACGTCAAGCGGGCAGGGGTCTCGCCCAGGAAGAACCATGCCAAAAGGGCGGTAAAGAATGGAACGGTTGTTAAGATCAATAAGGTCGAGGCGACCGAGGTGTAGAGCATTGCAAAAACATAGAAAGAAAATGCGATAGCCAAGGCCGTACCCATTTTCAGGTCATTTGCGTCAAGCGCCCGTAGAAAATCGGTCGGGCTTACTTTGCGTTTCAGGCAGGCCACTAATAATACGACCAATGAAATGCCGACGGAACGATAGGCCAGAATTTGAAAGCCGTCGGCACTGTCTATTAGGCGCATTAAAAGGCCGACAAAGCTCATACATGTGCCGCCAAACAGGATTAATAGGGATGCTTTTGATTTAGACATAAATACACCCTAAGCAGGCATTTCGATTTATGTCTAGGTGGATTATCACTATGTGATTTTTGCCGTCTAAAACATCAAATCAGTATTTTGGGAAAAAGTGATTTTAGTCGTGCGAACGCGCTTGACGCATTCAATGTTAGACCCTAAAAGCCACCTCACACCAAGCGTTTCGTTCGGTGTAAGGAAATGCGCGGTTGTAGCTCAGCTGGTTAGAGTGCCGGCCTGTCACGCCGGAGGTCGCGGGTTCGAGCCCCGTCAACCGCGCCACTTCCTCCTTATCCCACGCACATCAGCTTCATTCGAAAAAAACGAACGGTTTCTCATGTTTTCGGGATATCCTGTATCGGCTTGTAAAATCACACAAGTGCTGCATGACTGAAATAAATAATGTTCATATGCAGGAAAACTTAATGTCACGCTCTGTTGTTTTTATCATGTTCTTTTTAGCCGTATTCTTACAAGCTGGTGCTTATGGGTTGACCTTTATGCTGCCAAAGCTTTTTGCAGGCTTTGGGGCGAATGAAAAAAGCGTAGGTTTTATGCTGGCTATCACTACTATAGCTACGCTTGTCACTGTCTATTTTTCGGGCCATTTATCCGATCACTTCGGTAGAGTCGCGACACTTGGTATGGGGTGTTTTTCAATTTCACTTGCATTGTTATTATATGGTTTGTCAAAATCTGTTGGCATCAATTTAATCCTTGCCAGCATTTTTTTGGGATCGGGGTGGGGGTTAACCTATTCACTGGCCCCCGTGACACTGACAAGATTGATAAATGCAGAGGAACGAGTGCAATATTTTGCCTTGCTCAGCGTTTTCGTTATGGCTGGGTTTGGCCTGTCGCCGGTTATGTCGGCGCAAATGCTGGCAGCTGGGTTTTCGGTTGCGGATGCATTTTTTATTACCGCCGTTTTATGTGCGATTAGTGGTTTGATATTCTTTGTGCTTATCAAACCAATACGCGCGTATGCATTTATTTCGGGGGGTGAACCCCGTTCCAGTTTAACCTTATCTTCGATCAGGATTATCCTGAAATCCCGCGCGCTGGTTCCTGTTGTTATGGTGTGCTTAGGCGCATCCGTATTTGCAGGCATGAGCAACTTTCAGACCGTGTTTGCCGAAAATAGGGGATTGGATTACGCTGCCTATTTTTTGGCTTACACAGTTACGGTTATCGTCTTTCGCGTGGTTCTTAGCCGTTTCAAAGGTGGAAAAGCGCCTTACAGAACCATTGCGATTTTGCAATATATCATGTTTGGCAGCGTTGTTTTGTTTATGGTTATCGGCGGCAATCAAATGTTATATATTACTGTCGCAATCTTGTTCGGGATCGGTTACGGGGTTTCTTACCCTATTCTAGTTGCGATGGCGGCCAATGATGCAGAGACGGATTTGGTCCCGCAAACATTGCAGTTGTTTGCTCTGACCTACTTTATCGGCGTATTCGGGTTTCCGCTGATTGCGGGTTGGCTGATTGTTGAGGTGGGTACAACACCGTTGTTAATTGTTGTCGCGATGCTGGCTGTTGTGGAAGCAACCATGGCTGCCCACCGCGCACTGCAACGCTAGGGCATAAAATCACAAATCCCCCGCAACCAATAACGTTAGCCATATCCCGATCATTGCGGGTTTATCGCAGCCTTTAATCTCGACCTGCACCTCGTTTTCAGCCAGATATTGCCCTTCGCGGCGTTTCGTCAGGTTTTTAAGAGTGAATTGGCCGCGAATTTCGCAACCACTTGGGACAGGGTTAAGGAAACGGATGCGTTCCAGCCCATAGTTTATGATCAATTCATGTCCTTCAAGGCGCGGCACATGGTTTTTGTACATCTGTGTGATCAGCGAAAGCGTCAAGAACCCATGTGCGATAGTGCCGCCAAAAGGCGTGTCGTCTTTGGCGCGTTTCGGGTCATTGTGGATAAACTGGTAATCGCCTGTTACATCACAAAATCCGTCAATCATTTTCTGGTCTACGCTGGCCCAACTGGAATGACCGATAATTTGGCCTACAAGGGTTTCATAGGCGGAAAGTGTCAATTTATCTGGCATGGGTTTGTCCTTTGAATTATCAACGGCAATCTGGCATGTCGGGCTACGCGTGCCAATATATAATTAGGGTATAAAAACAGGGCAAATCGCTTGACTTTAAAGGGGTATTTGACGATAAGCCGCCATCTGAATGAGTCTATTGTTCAGGTAAATATTCATCTCGCACCAAAGGGTGCGCGCTGTTCGAGGCGCGGAAATTCCGCTAAACATATGAAATTCTTATAGAATTTTGTCAGGCCACAGAGCGCGGATACTAAAGGAAACGCATATGTTTGCGGTTATAAAAACTGGTGGTAAGCAGTATAAAGTTGCCAGCGGAGATATTCTTCGCATTGAAAAAGTTACAGGCAATGCCGGTGACACAGTTCAATTCAATGAAATTCTGATGGTTGGTGGCGATAAGCCAGTGATCGGTGCGCCTGCTGTTGCGGGTGCAGCTGTACAAGCTGAAATTCTAGAGCAGGGCAAAGGTCCGAAGCTTATAAACTACGTCAAACGTCGTCGTAAGCACTCTTCACAACGCAAAAAGGGTCATCGCCAACAGATCACCGTTTTGCGCGTGACAGATATTCTATCCAAAGGTGGCGAAAAATCCGGTGTTGCAGCTGCATTGAACGGTGCTGGCTTTATTCCGAGTGTTGAACCTGCTAAGAAGCCAGTAGCAAAGAAAGCCGCGGCAGAAAAACCAGCGGCTAAAAAGCCGGCAGCGAAAAAAGCAGCTCCTAAAAAAGAAGCTAAAGTTAAAGCTGAAGCTGAAGCAAAACCAGCAGCTAAAAAAGCAGCGCCTAAGAAAAAAGCGCCCGCTAAAAAAGCCGCAGATAAGTAAGGACAAGCGATATGGCACATAAAAAAGCAGGCGGTTCATCCCGTAACGGTCGCGACTCCGCAGGACGTCGCTTAGGTGTAAAAAAATACGGTGGCGAATTGGTCATTCCGGGTAACATCATTGCGCGTCAACGCGGCAATAAATGGTGGCCGGGTGCAAACGTGGGACAAGGTAAAGACCACACATTATTTTCGCTGATTGAAGGCAACGTGAAATTCCACAAGGGTTTCAAGGGCCGTACATTTGTATCAGTACTCCCGGCAGCCGAGGCTGCGGAATAAGCTGATTTAGCGAAACATAAGTTTTGAAAAGGGTCGGCGTGATGCGCCGGCCCTTTTCTTTTGGCTGAAAAGCTTGTGATCAGAGCAGGCATTCGGTATCGATCAAAAAACAAAGTGATGGGCATAAAATGAAATTTCTCGATCTAGCAAAAGTCAATCTGCGCTCTGGTGCCGGCGGCAATGGTTGTGTTTCATTCCTGCGCGAGGCGCATCACGAATTTGGCGGGCCGGATGGCGGTAATGGCGGCGGCGGCGGCAATGTGTGGGTCGAGACAATTGAGGGTCTAAACACGTTGATTGACTTTCGTTATCAACAGCATTTCTTTGCTCAGAACGGACGGCCGGGCATGGGGAAGCAGCGCACCGGTAAGACCGGCGATGATATAATTTTGAAAGTGCCAGTGGGCACCGAGGTTCTGGAAGAGGATCAGGAAACAATGATTGCCGATATGACCGAAGTAGGGCAGCGGTTTTTGATGGCCGAGGGTGGCAATGGCGGTTTCGGCAATCTGCATTTTAAATCATCGCGCAATCAGGCACCGCGCCGTGCCAATCCCGGCCAGCCAGAGGTTGAACGGGTGGTTTGGTTGCGTCTGAAACTGATTGCAGACGTGGGGTTGTTGGGCTTGCCAAATGCGGGCAAGTCGACGTTTCTGGCGGCAACCTCAAATGCACGCCCTAAAATAGCGGACTATCCTTTTACCACTTTGGTTCCCAACTTAGGGGTTGTTGGCGTCGATGGTACCGAGTTTGTGATGGCCGACATTCCAGGATTGATTGCCGGGGCGCACGAGGGCAAAGGTATCGGCGACCGCTTTCTGGGCCATGTTGAACGTTGTGCAGTCCTGTTGCATTTGGTCGATGGTACATCAGAAACTGTAATTGAAGATTACCAAACTATTATCAATGAGTTGAAAATGTACGGCGGTGATCTTGCGGCCCGTCCACGGATAACGGCATTGAATAAATGTGACGCGATGGATGATGTGGAACAAGCGCAGTTACACAATGAGCTGGAACAGCACGTCGGTGGTGAAGTGCACCAGATATCGGGTGTGGCCCAGCATGGTTTGACAGATGTTTTGCGTGAAATTCGCACCACAATAGATCAGCGTAACAAGACCGAAAAAACATCAGAGGCGGAGGATGTCGGATGGTGTCCTTAGATACCGCTAAACGCATTGTCGTAAAAATCGGTTCGGCGCTTTTG
This sequence comes from Amylibacter sp., assembly GCA_965261565.1. Taxonomy (GTDB): domain Bacteria; phylum Pseudomonadota; class Alphaproteobacteria; order Rhodobacterales; family Rhodobacteraceae; genus Amylibacter. The sequence continues at coordinate 2,791,589 of OZ253460.1, read as the reverse complement.
GTGGATGCAAAAACCGGCGCATTAAGGCTGGATTGGTTGAAGGGGTTGGCGCGTGATGTGGATACGCAGAAACAAGCAGGCAAGGATGTTTTGCTTGTTTCATCGGGATCTATCGCATTGGGCCGCAAGGTTTTGGGTTTGCCGGATGGGGCTTTGACCTTAGAGCAAAGTCAGGCTGCTGCTGCCGTTGGGCAAATCCGTTTAGCACGTGCATATGAAGAGGTTTTGACGCCATATGGCATAAAAACCGCTCAAGTACTGCTGACACTAGAAGATAGCACAGACCGGCGACGTTATCTGAATTCACGCGCGACACTGACCACGCTTATTGGGTTTGGTGTTGTTCCGATTATCAATGAAAATGATACTGTTGCCACCGACGAAATCCGCTTTGGCGACAATGACAGACTTGCAGCACAGGTCGCCGCCATGGCGGGTGCAGATGTTTTGATTTTATTATCCGATGTTGACGGGTTTTATACAGGCAATCCAAAAGTTGACGAAACGGCAAAACGTATTGATCGCATTGAAAAAATTACACCGGAACTAGAAGCAATGGCAGGCGGGGCTTTGTCATTATCTGCCAGTGGCGGTATGAAAACCAAAATCATGGCAGCTAAAACTGCTATGCAATCCGGTTGTGCAATGGCAATAATGCTGGGTGATGTCGATCAACCGCTTAAAGCTTTGTCAGATGGTGCTGTATGCAGTTGGTTCCGCGCAGAAGGTGACCCACAAACCGCACGCAAACTGTGGATTGCAGCAATGAAGCCCAAAGGTGTTTTAATCGTGGATGCAGGTGCGGCACGTGCTCTGACGCAAGGTAAGTCGTTGCTTCCGGCCGGTGTTGCAGATTGCAATGGCAGGTTTATTCGCGGGGATATGATCTCAATCTTGGATCTGAACAACAATGAGATAGCCAAGGGATTGGTTAACTATGATGCCGATGAGGTGAATGCGATTGCAGGGCACCATACCTCGGAAATCAAAGAAATTTTAGGCTATCCGGGCCGTGCCTGTCTGGTGCACCGCGATAATATGGTGATGTGAGGTACTATGGATATTCATGCAGTCATGGATCAGATCGGTAAAAAGGCCAAAGCGGCCAGTGGGCAATTGGCATTTGCACTGCCGGAGACAAAACAAAAAGCATTAGAAGCGGCAGCGGACGCGATTTTGGCAAATCATGCCAAGATCATTGTCGCCAACCAAAAAGATATGGATTATGGGCGCGATAAGGGCCTGACAGATGCCATGATGGATCGCTTGATGCTGGATGAACCCCGTATCCAGGGCATCGCAGATAGCCTGCGCGCAGTTGCTGCGCAGGATGATCCCATAGGGGCGATATTGTCTGAATGGGATCAACCATCCGGACTGCATATCAAACGTGTGCGTACACCTTTGGGGGTGATCGGTGTGATTTATGAAAGCCGTCCGAATGTAACGGCTGATGCGGGCGCATTATGCTTGAAAGCAGGAAATGCGGTGATCTTGCGCGGTGGTTCTGAAAGCTTTCATTCCTCAAGTGCTATTCATGAATGTCTCGTGAAGGGATTGAAATTTGCCGGATTACCTGAAGATTCCATACAGCTGGTGCCGACACGTGACCGTGCCGCTGTGGGTGAAATGCTAACAATGACAGATTATATTGACGTAATTGTACCACGTGGCGGCAAGGGCTTGGTAGGGCGCGTGCAATCAGATGCCCGCGTTCCGGTTTTTGCTCATCTTGAAGGTATTTGTCATATCTATGTCGATAAGGCTGCTGATATGGAAAAGACCAGCAGGGTTATCCTGAATGCCAAAACACGGCGTACCGGGATATGCGGCTCTGCTGAATGCCTGCTGATTGACCGCGAATTTTTCGAGGCAAATGGCGCACCGTTTATTCAGGATCTACTGGATGCCGGGGTTGATGTTCGTGGAAGCGATACAATAGCAACCATTCAGGGTGTTACGCCTGCAACTTCAAGCGATTGGGGACAGGAATATCTGGATATGATTATCGCTGCAAAGATTGTTGACGGCGTAGATGGTGCGATTGCCCATATTGGCGAATATGGGTCCAATCATACGGATTGCATAATGACCGAAGATGACGCAACAGCGGATCGGTTTTTCCAGCGGGTCGACAGTGCTATTCTGATGCGCAACGCATCAACGCAATTTGCCGATGGGGGCGAGTTCGGCATGGGGGCTGAAATCGGAATTGCTACCGGGAAAATGCATGCGCGCGGGCCGGTCGGTGCCGAACAGCTGACCAGCTTCAAATATATTGTTGTGGGTGACGGAACAGTTCGAGCCTGAAACAAACTCGCCTTGTTAAGGACGGGTAATCATAGGCCATATTTGGCTATCGGTGAATTATGAGCGCCATGTACGGATCGGGCCACAATCCATGTGGACGAAATTACTGCGTGAGTATCGCCCGACGCCACCTGCATGAAAGGCAGTGGCAGCACGTGCCATTTGGCTGACAGAGCGCGATTTCAAGCGTACATCGGTTGCCATGCCTTTGATGTGATAGCTGCTTTTTGCAACCCGGCGACTACGGCTTCGCAGCATCGCATTGGTGCGTGGCGTACGGTAGCCTGATAGCATTTGAAAGGGTTCGTTTGTTTCCAACATGTGGTGTGCTGCTGCAAGAATATCTATCTGCCGACGATCAATATTCGCGACCGCGTTTTCACGCCAGTCACGCATGAAGTAGTTAATTTCTTCCAAAGCAGGCTTGATATACTTACCATCAATCCAGTAAATGATATCGATACTTTCACCGGTTCTGCCGGAACGTAAGGATATACGGCGGATATTGCCGGCACCTCTTAAAAAACCTGTTGTCCCTGCATAGACTGGAGCTGCAGCTACCATTGAAATGCTAGCAAATGCACCAAGAAGTTTGCGGCGCGATAGCGCATTACCTGTCAATTTAGTCATAAAATAGCCTGTCCATCTTGTAGTTTGCCGCTCATTTACTTGAGCTTTTTATTACTCACTACTTATACATACCTGACTAACCCCTCCACATCAGGTTCCGAATTTATGCCACAATGTGATTCGTTTTCCAAGTGTTAAGTTTGCCGCAGGAAAAAATATGCAGGAATCACCGTGGGTTAGGTGTAGTTTCAACCCTTAGCAGGATGATCCCTCTTTGTTCTTAACTTATGGTGTATATATGATCCTATTGAGCGAATATTTGCCGAAAATTTTATTGGACAGTTCGTTAAAATGTTAAAAGATGTTAAGATAAGAGTTCAATCGACTTAGTGTGTTTTTTGGGAGACACGAATGTATTAGACCCGATTCACAATAGGGTCGAATATTTTTAGACACAAGTATCCCCACCCGTTTTGTCAAACTGTTTTCAAATTCATATTTGCGAGTGCTCCGACATTCTTGGCAATCATGTTTTGTTGTTGGTTGTTGCGGTGAATATCCGAAAATATATTGAACTTTTTCATGCGGCCAATACCGTGCTCTACGCCAATGCGTAGTTTTGAATGCCATGTATTGTATTCTTGTTCTTCTTTCGTAAGTGGTTTTTTCTTTGATGTTTTCAGGGGGATTTCCAGTGATGTCCCCAGATATCCTAAATCCCCAAGGGTAAGTATATCAGGGGGCCTATCCACGCGGGTCTCATCATAAATACGCTTGTCATGTTTGCGCCCGTCATGGGCGCATCCAACAGCCAGTATACACTTCTTGTCATCTGTGATGATCTGGTGGGACGCCGTGTGCTTCTTTTTCTTGCCAGAATATTTTGCTTTTCGAGCCGAGGGCTTCCCGGGCCGTTGAACTGGACGCTCAGTACCATCAATCATCAGGTAAAGCAGATCAGCCTTTTCCACTTCCGACAACTTTACTTTACGTTCAGGCATCCGAAAATGGCCTGCCATCAACTCTGTCATGGCTTGAATGCGGCGGCAAACTGTCGGAGAGGATACATTGAATACAAGCCCCATAAAAGCATGGCTGGTATAGGTTCGGTAATACATCAGGCAGAGCAGAAGCTGTTCTGCGAACTCCAGGCGATAGTTCATCCCACCCCCAATCGCACGTTGCCTGTCTTTGCGGGACAGGCGTTTCTCCTCACTTTTCAACCAGATCGGATGAAGTGTCGCAACCAGGGCGTTGAAATCTGTAAGGCGGATGCCCGATAGTCGAAAAAACAATGCAGGTTGTGCACTTAAAATCTTCAAAGCTTTCATAAAATGATACCTCCAGGCACTTCCTCGCATAAAAATAACCTATTGTGAAGCAGGTCTATTTATTCAGCAACACAGCCCGTAGGGCGATTTTATTAATAATTTTAACAATGCTCATGCCATTGGCTGTTACAGCCGTATCAGCGCAAACCGCTGTTACCAATGTAGCGATTTATGATGCCGTCACAAATGCGGGCAAGGCCCCAAAAGGTATTCAGGCATTCTACGCATCTACAAACTACCAACCACTATGGGTTGGATCTAAAAACAAAGCGCGCCGAAAAGCATTGATGTCTGCTTTAAGATCTTCAGGTGATCACGGACTTCCTACATCGCGTTATAACATCGATAATCTGAAAGCGGCCTTTAAGGCGGATGGTAAGAAAGCTACATCAGCAGCAACTGAATTATTGGCTACAAAAAGATATCTGCAGTATGCGCATGATATAAGTTCGGGTGCTATCAATCCTAGAAAAATCGATAAAGAGATGGCTATTGACCGACCTTGGCGCAGTGATGAAAATCTTTTGACCGCATTTAGTAAAAGTTCGCCTACGCGTTTTCTGGACGCACTGGCCCCAAAATCCTTGGAGTACAAGAATTTATTAGCCGAAAAGAAAAAGTTGGAACGTGCAGTTAGTGCATCTAGCACAAATCAGAAAATTCCATCGCGGACTTTGAAAAAAGGTTCCTCAGGTAATTCTGTTATCCTTTTGCGGCAGAGATTAACGGCTTTGGGCTATGGAAAGCTTGGCAATGCACCTAAATTTGATGATAAACTAGAAACTAGTGTGATCGGCTTTCAAAAAGCCAATGGGCTTAATCAGGACGGTGTGGCGGGTCCGGGCACAATTGGCCGTTTGAATCAAGGCCCCAAACAAAAATTGATCAAAGTTTTAGTGAACTTAGAACGCGAGCGCTGGATGAATTTTCCACGTGGCAAGCGCAATATATTTGTTAATCAAGCTTCTTATACGGTTTACATGCATGACAATAATCGGGTTTCCTTTCAAACGCGGGCCGTCATCGGTACTCGTGCTAAAGACAGGCGCACACCAGAGTTTTATGATGAGATGACCCATATGGTGGTTAATCCGACCTGGCATGTTCCCAGCTCTATCGCCGGAAAGGAATATCTACCGATCATACGCAAAGACCCCACTTATTTCGCGCGTACCAATATGGTGATGCTTGCCCGAAATGGACAACGTGTTAACCCAGCGGATCTGGATTTGGATGAGTACACCGAGAAAGATTTTCCGTTCAGCATTAAACAACGCCCCAGTGCGGGCAACGCTTTGGGCCGTGTGAAATTTATGTTCCCGAATAAATTCAATATATATTTGCACGATACACCTAGCAAAAGCCTGTTTGCACGCGATACACGTGCGTTCAGCCACGGTTGTGTACGCATACAAAAGCCATTTGATTTCGCGTATAAACTACTGGAAAAACAAACATCAAATCCTCAGGGTGCCTTTTCTACATGGCTGAATACAGGAAAGGAACAATATGTTAATCTTGATAAGCCGGTTCCTGTCTACCTGACTTATCGTACTGTGTACTTTGGTGATGCGCCAAAAGCATCGTTTTATCCTGATGTATACGGGCGCGACAAAAAGGTTTTCAACGCGCTTTCAAAAGCTGGGGTTTCCTTGCGGTCGGTTCAGAGCTAAAACGCATTAACTGGTTAGACTTTTACGGGCGGCTGGATAAACAGCCGCCCGTTTTTATGTAAGGCAAGATATGACACGCTATACTATCAAACAAATCGCGACAGCTTTGGGCACGGAAACCGCAGGGGATTTATCGCTTGAGATCACAACTATAAACGAGCCCCAATCAGCAAATACCGATGAACTGGCTTTGGCGATGGATGAAAGCTACTCTGAGGCTTTGCAAAAAGGGTCTGCAAGGGCGGCAATCCTGTGGGAAGGTGCTGACTGGCAGGCTTTGGGGCTAAAGGCGGCTATCTTCGCCCCTAGATCGCGCTATGTCTTATCGGGTGTTACAAAGTTTTTTGAGCAAGAAATTGATATTGAAAAAGGCATTCACCCAAGTGCAATTATTGATCCAAGTGCGCGGATCGGTAATAATCCGGCCATTGGCCCGTTTGTCGTCATCGGCGCGGATGTTGAAATCGGCGACAATGCACGGATTGCGTCACACTGCTCAATTGCGAAAGGGGCACGCATCGGTAAGGATGTATTGCTATATCAAGGGGTTCGCGTTGGTGCGCGAGTGCAAATTGGTGTCGGCTTTACCTGTCAACCAAATGCCGTGATCGGGGCTGACGGATTTTCTTTTGTCACACCAAAACCTGGTGCTGTAGAAGAAGCACGTAATTCTGGAACTATCACAGATGCCAGCAAGACCGCTGGATTTGCGCGGATCAATTCTCTGGGTTCTGTCGTCATCGGTGACCGTGTTGAAGTGGGCGCAGGCTGTGCCATAGACCGTGGTACGGTTTCTAACACAACGATCGGTAATGGTACCAAATTGGATAATCTTGTGCATTTGGGCCATAATGTTACTGTTGGTGAGAATTGCCTAATATGTGGCCATGTTGGTGTTGCAGGAAGCGTAGTCATTGGTGATCGTGTGGTTTTGGCGGGCCAGGTTGGTGTAGCTGATCATGTAACAATAGGTTCGGATGTAATAGCGGCGGGCAAATCCGGTATTTCTTCGAATGTACCCCCAAAGCGGCTGATTATGGGAAATCCTGCGGTTAAAATGGAAACCAATATTGAATCTTACAAAGCCATTAGGCGCCTGCCACGACTGGTCGCGAAGGTCGCCAAACTGGAAGCTCTTATGAAAAAAGCAGTTCTCAGGGATGATGATAAGAAGTAGAACGACCATAACAGAAATATGGGGCAAACCGCTGTCATGTCCGTAAAAGATAAAATCATTGCTATTGTTGCAGAGCAGGCATTTCTGGAGTCCAGCGATGTAACACTGGACGCGACACTGGAAGAGCTTGGCGTCGACTCGATGGGCATTGTAGAATGCATTTTTGCGATTGAGGAAGAGTTTAATGTGCAGGTACCCTTCAACGCAAATTCCCCTGAAGCATCTACATTTGATATTTCATCCATCCGATCCATTGTTTCAGCCGTTGAAGGACTGATAGCGGGCAAAAAACTATGAAGCCTTCATGAACCGCGTCGTTATCACAGGGCAGGGAACCGTTAATGCTTTGGGAATGGATGTACCCTCGACACTGGAAGCGATGTCGAAAGGCGTCTGTGCAATCGGCCCACTTGAATTTGACAATGTTGATCGGTTGAGTATTCAAATTGGTGGTCAAATCAAAGGCTACGCGGCGCAAGATCATTTCAATCGGTCAGAGATCAGTCTTTATGACCCGTTCACCCAGTTCGCTTTGATCGCGGCCAAAGAAGCAATCAACCAAAGCGCGCTGGATTTTACAGAAGAGTTGGCTATGCACACCGGTGTTGTTCTTGGAACTGCTGGCGGTGGCTTGCAAACCCAGGATGATAACTACCGAGCAGTTTATCAGGAAGGCAAGAACCGGGTTCATCCGTTTGTAGTGCCGCGTCTGATGAATAATGCGGCAGCTAGTCATATATCGATAACCTACGGGTTGCAGGGCCCAAGCTTTACGGTTGCAAGTGCTTGCGCTTCGTCCAATCACGCAATGGGGCAGGCCTATCATATGATCCGATCAGGTATGGCGCAGGTGATGGTGGCGGGGGGTAGTGAAAGCATGCTGTGCTTTGGTGGTATAAAGGCTTGGGAAGGCTTGCGGGTGATGTCGCCGGATGCTTGCCGCCCGTTCTGTGCAACACGTAACGGTATGGTTCAGGGCGAAGGTGCCGCCGTGTTTGTGTTTGAGGATTATCATCATGCAAAAGCCCGCGGGGCTGAAATTCTGGCTGAAGTGATTGGTTTCGCAATGACCTCTGATGCATCCGACATTGTGATGCCAAACCGAAAGGGCGCGGCTTCAGCCATTCGGTTTGCATTGCGTGATGCCAAGGTTAGCCCTGATGATGTCGGCTATATAAATGCGCATGGTACTGCAACCACAATGAATGACAAAATCGAATGCGCAGCTGTCCGCGATGCATTAGGGGCGGCGGCTGACAGGGTTATGGTATCTTCTACCAAAGCAATGCACGGGCATTTAATCGGTGGCACAGGTGGAGTGGAATTGTTAGCCACGATTGCTGCTGTAAAGGACGGTATGATTGCGCCTACAATTAACTATACGCAAAATGACCCGGAATGTGACCTTGACGTGGTTCCAAATACTGCGCGTCAGGCAACGATAAAAGTGGCTTTAAGCAATGCCTTTGCATTTGGCGGGTTAAATGCAGTTATCGCATTGAAGAAAATATAGGAAACCCCACCATGCGCGGGATTTTCTATGTGTATTTATTTTGCTTCGATTGCAACTAATGCGGTCCAGGCAGCAGTAAAGCCTTTTAGGGAAACAGGAAGTCCAATAGGCTTTTTTGGTGCGCCCACAGAAACGATTGTCATCACTGCTTGATTGCCTTTTTTAAAGTTTTCCAATTCAGCATTAGTAAGGCCAAAACGGGTAACACAACCCAGTTTTTCGCACCAAGCGAAGGGATAACGTTTTGCTTCACCTGCATCCACGCGCATGGCAACCTGTGCCGAAAGCAATGTACCGAGCGGTGTAACAAAATTCACGCCTGCAGCGGCTTTTCCGTCTCCGCTAAGGGCAAGGATACTAAGTTCGGCAACCGGCCCGCCACTTTCATCCTTCAATAATTGGAATGTGCGGCAATTTGGTTTGTTGCCTTCGCCGGTACTGATACAAACGATTTTCCAGTCATCATGTTCTTCAGCAACGTATTCGGCACCAATTTTATTTTTTGGATCTTCGGATACAGGAAAAGTTTGATCTTCGCTTTTTACTGTCGCGTCCTCAGTACTTGTCTCTGCAGCAGGTTGTTCACTTGCTGTCGTATTTGTCTCTTGTGAGAAACTTGCAGAACTTATGCTAAGGTTAATGGCGACCAAAGTGGTCAGAAGTATTTTTTGCATTTAAAACTCATCTATGTCGATTCATGTCTGTGTTTAATAAGGATGAAATACACCTTTGTCAGGTAAAAAAGCTTGTAAAACACAGAGAAGTCAATTTAAGCGGGGTTTTGCCAAGAAAAAAGACACATCAGATGATGTGCCCTTTTGTGCCATTTGGCATTCTCCCCATCGGACTGGCCGAATTGTAGGCTAACCTTATGATTTAGAAAATGATCAGTCAACGGCAAAAAAACCACTAAGATATTGACCCGTATAATCTGTTCTCTGTAAGCATTGTGTCTTATAGTTTTTCATACCATATAGTTATGATACTAAGGAACAAGGGAGTTTGCTGGATGTCTGAAGATGATCGTATATTTATCGGCGGTGGTGGTGAAGGCTACAGTGACGCTCAAAACCTGATCCTGAAATTTGCCAATAGACATGGATTGATCGCCGGGGCCACGGGTACCGGTAAAACTGTGACACTGCAAATCCTTGCGGAAAGCTTTTCCAAAGCGGGCGTTCCTGTGTTCATGTCGGATGTCAAAGGCGATTTGTCAGGTATGGCCAAAGCAGGTAGCCCGGATTTTAAATACCACGATTCTTTTGTCAGTCGTGCTGAGACAATAAAGTTCGATGACTTCGGATATGAAAGTTTCCCCGTTACGTTCTGGGATTTGTTCGGTGAACAGGGGCATCCGGTTCGAACTACTATTACTGAAATGGGGCCGCTTTTATTGTCACGTCTGCTGGAGCTTTCGGATGTTCAAGAGGGTGTCATGAACATTGCGTTTCGGGTTGCCGATGAACAAGGTCTTGCCCTGCTTGATCTGAAAGATCTGCGATCTATGTTGTTGTGGTTGGGTGAAAACTCTGATGATATATCCCTTCGTTACGGGAATGTGTCCACTTCATCCATCGGTGCTATCCAGCGTAGCTTGTTGGTTCTGGAAAATGAAGGTGCTGCGAATTTTTTTGGTGAACCTGCGCTGAATCTTGAAGATATGATTTCCACAACACCCGGCGGGCTGGGGCGGATCAACATTCTGGCCTCTGACAAGTTGATGCAATCACCGCGTTTATACGCGACTTTTTTGCTCTGGATGCTGTCCGAATTATTTGAAGACCTGCCGGAAGTCGGAAACCCCGACAAACCGAAATTTGTGTTTTTCTTCGACGAGGCACATTTGCTATTTGATGACGCGCCTAAAGCTCTGATAAAAAAAGTTGAGCAAGTCGCGCGTTTGATCCGTTCCAAAGGCGTTGGGATTTACTTTGTGACCCAAAGCCCGACCGATGTTCCAAATGATATACTGGGCCAGTTAGGCAATCGTGTGCAACACGCATTGCGCGCTTTTACCCCAAAGGACCGCAAAGCTTTGTTGATGGCGGCTGACACGTTTCGTACCAACCCGCGCTTCAAAACGGCGGATACCATCACAAATCTGGGTACAGGTGAAGCACTGGTATCCACTTTAGAAAAAAAAGGGATGCCTTCTGTAGTTGAGCAAACCCTAATCCGGCCGCCGTCATCGCAGTTAGGGCCGATCACAAATGATGAACGGCAGGCAATTATTAAAAAATCACATGTCGCTGGTATATATGAAGCATCTCTTGACCGGGTTTCTGCATTTGAAACGCTTTCCAAGCGTGCAGAAGTAGCGGCACAAGAGGCCGAACGCGCCGAGCAAGAAGAAGTCGCGCAGACAAAAGAAGAGAAAACACGGAAACTTGCCCGCCGTTACGATACTGATAGTCGCCGAACAACAAGTAAACGTTCATCGCGCCGCGATAGTGTTGGCACAACATTTGCCAAATCTTTTGCACGACAATTGGGCAGCAAAGCCGGCCAATCATTAATACGCGGAATACTGGGTAGCCTGTTCAAAGGCCGTTAAAGCGGACGTATCTTCAGCTTGGTGACACGGTTCTGGTCGCGATCCATAATTTGGAAACGGTAACCGTGAAAACTGAATACCTGCCCCTTGCTGGGGATCATCTGCGCGTCATGAATAACAAGACCCGCAATGGTGTTGGCCTCTTCATCAGGCAGGCTCCATCCGTACGATCGGTTCAAATCGCGGATCGTTGCCGCACCATCAACAGTATAATTGCCTGTTGAATCTTGCTTTTGTTCCAGCTCATCGTCCTGATCATGTTCGTCTGTGATCTCACCTACGATTTCTTCCAGAATATCTTCCAGTGTTATGAGGCCTTGCAGGGCGCCATATTCATCAACGACTAAAGCAAAATGTGTGTGCCGACGCAGAAACTGGCGCATTTGCTCGTCTAATGATGTGGTTTCCGGCACAAAATACGGCTTCATGGCGATATCCATGATATTTAACTTGGCAAGGGCTTTTTGGCGGTCATTTCTGTTGCGTAATAGTTTTTCAACAGCCCGCAACAGATCTTTGGAATGAATGACGCCCACGATGTTTTCTGTATCATTCTTGTAAACAGGCATGCGTGTATATGCCGAGTCTAGACATTTACGCACAATGTTTTGAGGCGTTTCATCGGCGTCGATCATCTCAATATCTGATCTGTGTAACATAATCTCTTCAACTTCGCGGTCTTTCAAATCCAGCGCGCCCAAAAGCCGGTCACGATCATCTTTTTCAAAATTACCTTCGGCATGCCCAAGTGAAATTGCACCTGCTATTTCCTCCTGGGCTTCCTCGGTGTCAGCTTTACTGATCATCTTAACACCGCAAACGCTTAGTATACTGCGCACAAGCCACCGTACTGCGGCGACTATGGGCGATAGAAATATGACAAGTATACGAATTGGTGCAGATACATTCGAAGCGGCGGTTTCGGCATTTGTAATTGCATAGGTTTTGGGCAGTACTTCGGCGAATATTAACACCAATAGGGTCATAACAAGGGTAGCTAATGCAACGCCATTATCGCCGAATAGGCGGGTAAAAAGGCTTGTTGCAAGGGCGGTCGCCAGAATATTAACCAGATTATTACCCAGTAACACCGATCCAATAAGCCGTTCACTGTTATCTGTAAGTTTTAGGGCGCGCTTGGCACCGTGCGAACCCTGTTCGGCCATCCTATGCAGCTTACCGCGGCGGGCGGCGGTTAATGCGGTTTCAGAACCTGAAAAGAATGCGGATAGTATAAGAAGTGCCAATATGCTGAATATTGTGATCCAGAATGTAAAATCCAAATCTGTACTGACTAACATTGTGGTTTCCATCTTGGCGTGTTTTCCTTATCTACATGCGTATCATAGTTATGAGGTTAAGCAGATGCCACATCAAGGGATGTTAAGCGATGAAAATCTCTGATTTAGGTGAAATTCAGGGGGATATGCTGCTGTTTGGTGGCATTTATTCCAACTTGGCAGCGCTTCAGGCACTAATCGGTGTGGCGCAGCGGAATGATATCCCAGCTGAAAACTGCATTTGTACAGGCGATATTGTTGCGTATTGCGCGGATGCGGAAGCTGCTGTCAATGCAATACGCGCATTCTCATGCCCAGTGTTGGCAGGTAATTGTGAGGTTCAGTTGGCCGAAAACGCACAAGATTGCGGTTGTGGATTTGATGATGACACGGAATGTTCAATTTTGTCCCGCAGTTGGTATGCACATGCCGTAAAACAGGTGAGTGACAAAAATAAACTGTGGATGGGTAGATTGCCGGAACGTATTGTTTTTACACATAACAGTTTACGGTATGCTGTAATACATGGTGGTGCGACAGATATTTCGCGCTTTATCTGGCCTGTAACGGAAGACGCGATAATTTCAGCAGAAGTTAACGCTCTTATCGGGCAGGTGGGCCATATCCACCATGTGATTGCCGGCCATTCTGGTATTCCGATGCAACGGGTGATCGGCGATACAACATGGAGTAATACCGGGGCGATTGGAATGCCAAGTAATAATGGCAGCCGACTGACAAGTTTTGGTTTATTGCGCGGAAATGAGCTAACTATCAAAGAATTATCATATGATAGTGATGCAACAATCTGCGCAATGAAACAGGCTAAACTGACCCAAGGATACCACAATTGCTTACGAAGTGGTTACTGGCCAAGCCAGGATGCATTGCCAACCGAAATGCGGCGCTAATCCTGCGCCAAAGGATGGTGTTTTAAAACGAGTGACTTCAGTTTTTCATCCAAAACATGTGTGTAAACTTCGGTGGTTGCCAAATCAGCGTGGCCAAGCAACATTTGGATAACACGCAGATCTGCACCACCTGCCAACAGATGCGTGGCAAAAGCGTGGCGTAATGTGTGAGGGGTGACCGTGTTGGGGTCAATATTTGCATTTACAGCGATCTCCTTGACCAAAGTGTAAAACCTAATACGTGTAAGATGCCCAAGTTTTCCATTCGACGGAAACAGGAACTTGGAAACTGGTTTACCCTGTTCCCGGGCCAATTCCTGTATTTTATCAAGATCAACCAAATAGGCAGCCGTTGCCATTTTAGCCGGCGGCGAGAGTGGAACCATACGTTCTTTTCCACCTTTCCCTTTGATAAACAGCATTTCCGGATCGCCACGCACTGCGGCGATTGGTAAGGACACAAGTTCGGATACCCGCATGCCCGTAGCGTATAGCAGCTGCATCAGACATGTATTACGTATTCTGTCAGATTTGTTACGGCCTGTTTGCAAAACTGCAGTCAGCATCCGGTCAACCTGATCTTCACTCAGTGTATCTGGCAGATGTCTGGTTTTGCGGGGGCCTTTTATTTGAGATGATGGATCATCTTTGCGCCAACCTTCCTCAAAGGCAAATCGAAACAACTGGCGCACTGATGATAAACGCCGCGCACGGGTTGATGCGGCCATGCCGCGTGTCTCAAGTGAGACAAGATAGTCTTCTATATCATTGCGTGAAGCTACTTTGAAATTACGTTGTGCTTTCGCTACAAAAGTTTCAAACTCATGCAGGTCTCTGGCATATGCCATAACCGTATTGTCGGATGCATCTTGCTCTGCCTGAATGGCTTCTAAAAACGTGTCTATCCAATGGGTTGTCATGTGTCGCCCCCAAGCAAAAGAAGTTGCGTCGCAATTCTTTTAGCTTCCGGCCTGAAACCGCTGTATGCAAGAACAGACAAGGCGACTTCTATATCGCCAACATCTGTTGCAGGTCCATCATGTAGCAAAGTAAGCGCCGATAAAACAGCTTCCCCCAAGCGCCCATTATCAACAGTTTGGTGCAATACGGTTTTGGGTGAAAAACCAGCTAAAGCATTGTAAATGGCCAGCTGCAGATTGCCTTTTGATTGTACATTGAAACGATCATTAAGGACCGAAACCACAAACTGTTCAATTTGACCGGTTGTAGCCAGATCAAATACCAGATCATATGCATTGGGGTTCAGTACGGCTAATTCCAAGCCTATCCGGTTGGCTTTCAGCGTAAGCTTCCGGCCTGCAAGGGCGGGTGCAAACCAGTCAGATAAAGCTGACTGCAAACCCAGCCGAGCCAACACTCTATGGGTATTTATCAATGCATCTGACAATGTATCATCATCGTCACTGTTCAATGCGGCGTCTAGGTCTTGTACTGCCCTAACTCTGTCCCAAACACCACCCGATGCAGAAGCTGTGCCTTCTAGATATAAATCCAACAGGGCTACAGATGGTATCGCACGTTCGCGTGCAAGCCTTTCGGCCGATATAATGCGTTGTCTCCATCCCGCTTTATTCTGCAAATCCATATGTAAAAAAGCCAAAGGCAGGCTTTGTGCAGGGCGCGGCAGGGCCAGTGCTTCGCGCATTATATAGGTCAAAGGTGTCAATATTGCAGGGATCGGGGGATCGGGCTCACCTTCATAAAATTCCGGATCAAGAAACATTCCCAACAAAATGGCCTCATCTTTCGTAATCTCACCTAATACTTTGCCTGTGTTTAGGGTGATTGTGGCTGCGGGCCAGTCGCCTGATCGGGCCAGGCAAAACACCCTTGCTTGCAGTGTTGGCGCAAAACTGGGGGTTGATAACATGCGCTTACAGGCTTTAGCTGCGCGCTGACTTAGAATACTGACATCAAACCAACGGCGGAATAATTGCGGGTTATTCGGATCAGCCGCTATTAACAGGGCTTCCGCTGGATCAAGATTTCCTGCGGTTAAAAGCATATCCAAACGCGCTAAAAGCAAAGCGTTTTCTTCTGCCATGCCAATAGATGGATCAATTTCCGCCAAGACTATACGGTGCCACAAGGCGGTAATTTCCGGTAACTGACCAGTTGGGGCATTGCGAATGAAAGCAGCCAGTCTGTTAACAGAGCTATCGCCCCAAAAATCTGAAGGAATGCCAGATACTGAACTTGGCAAAATCCCGACCGTATCCTTTTGAACATCTGATAGTTTTGTAGTCTCAATCGCCTCAATTGAAATGCCGGTTCGAGGTATTTCAGGTGCTACTTCCTGCGGTGCTTCCAAAGTCTTTGATAGCCAATCAACAGCGGATAATGGGTCTGCTTGAACCGAGGATACGCTCATAAATATTACAAATAATAATAAAGCTTTAGCTTTCATCTTGTTTCACAGGTTGGATGATTTCCACATTGGGGGACGATAGGTCCCCGAAATAAGAATAGACAGCCAACCCGATCAGGCAAAAAATGATCAGAAAAAACAAAATTTTCAATAAACGACCCATCTTTTACCCTAACTGCTCTTTTGGTGCTGTGTTCCACCTTGTCTTGTTTGAAGGGGATGTTATCACGAATATAATATAAGTCATCTCTTCAGGTGGGATAAAGCAAAACTTTGCCTATATTAGATATTGTGAAGCAAAAAGGGGGCTGAATGAGTTGTCGATTAAGCAAAACCATTGTCCTAGTTGGACTGATGGGGGCCGGGAAAACCGCTGTAGGGCGCCTTTTGGCACAGGAATTGGGCTGTGCGTTCATTGATTCTGATGATGAAATTGTAAAAGCCGCGAATATGCCCATTGCTGATATTTTTGAGCGGGATGGCGAGTCGTTCTTTCGCCAGAAAGAAACACAAATTCTGAATCGGTTACTGGATGGCCCGCCATGTGTATTATCCACCGGTGGCGGAGCTTATATGTCTGAAGAAAACAGAGCGTTGATCGCACAAAAAGGTTTTGCATTGTGGTTGCGTGCAGATCTGGAATTGCTTTGGGAGCGGGTAAAACACAAAGATACCCGGCCATTATTGCGGGTCGCAGATCCCAAAGCCAAGCTTGCAGAACTTCTAGAACAACGCGAACAGCATTATGCAAAAGCGGATATTGCCGTCGATGGCGAACCGCATTTATCTTTGGATCAAATGACGGCTAAAACGGTTCAGGCCTTATACAATACGCCCGACAGTGGTGTCACAAAGGAATAAAAAATGGCAAAAGAAATTGTACGTGTTGATTTGGGCGATCGTTCATATGACATCCATATTGGTCCGAACCTGCTGCCCAACACGGGTAGCTATATCAAGCCATTTTTAAAACGTAACCATGTTGCGGTTATTACGGATAACAACGTAGCGGACTTTCATTTGGCAACATTAGAAGCGGGGTTGGCAGCGGAAGGGATATCTTCAACCACATTGAAGCTACCTGCGGGCGAGGCAACCAAGTCATGGAAAATGCTGGAAAAAACTGTAGAATGGTTATTGTCTGAAAAGATCGAGCGTGATGATATCGTGATCGCATTCGGTGGCGGTGTTATCGGTGATCTTGCAGGGTTTTCGGCCGCAGTCCTGCGCCGTGGTGTGCGGTTTATTCAGATACCAACATCACTTTTGGCGCAAGTGGATAGCTCGGTCGGGGGCAAAACCGGGATCAATTCACCGCATGGCAAAAATCTGGTGGGTGCTTTCTATCAACCGCAATTGGTATTGGCCGATGTCGAGGTGTTAGGCACCATGAAATCGCGCGATTTTTTGGCCGGCTACGGTGAAGTGGTCAAATACGGCATGTTGGGGGACGCGTCTTTCTTTGAATGGTTAGAGGACAACGGCCCTGCGATGGCGGCAGGTGATATGGAAAAACGTATTTATGCTGTGAAGCGGTCGTGTCAGATGAAGGCGGATATTGTGGCCCGTGATGAAAAAGAACACGGTGACCGTGCCTTACTGAATTTAGGCCATACGTTTTGTCACGCGCTAGAGGCCGCAACAGGCTATTCGAACCGTTTGTTACATGGTGAAGGTGTCGCCATTGGCTGCGCTTTGGCTTTTGAAACCTCAATGCGATTGGGGCTATGTAGCCAAGAGGCCCCAAGCCGTGTGCGGGCGCATCTAAAAGCAATGGGGATGAAGGTTGATCTATCAGATATCACCGGTGATTTACCAGATGCAGACGGGTTACTGGCACTGATGGCGCAGGACAAAAAGGTACAGGACGGCACGCTGGCGTTTATTATGGCACGTGCCATCGGTGACAGCTTTGTAACCCGCGATGTGGATATCACCGTGGTCAAATCAGTGTTGGAAGATGCGTTAAAGGCGCGGTGAAATGGGCGTATGATCGGCGTACACAAGCTGTACACTACGCGAATGACAGATACAGCGTAATGTTTCAGTTAAACACCAATAGCACATTATCTTTGATCCGTCGTTCGGTGGTTAAGTTCGGGAGTGTGATTGTTGGGAAAAGGGGATTATATATTTAGAACCCAATAGAAAGAAAATAATTTGCTTGGGGAACAGAAAACTGCATAAATTGATTTATACAAATCAAGAGTAGATTATGAACGATATTGCAAAGTTAAAAAAAAAGAATTCTTTAATACGGATAGATGATTTTAAAAAGAAATTGCGCCAAATAGACGAATTAAAAGAATTAGAAAATTTATCGGTATTTGTTTCTGGGTCATATGCAAGAGAAGAAGCATCAGAGTATTCTGACATAGATTTATTTTTCGTTCTCGAGGGCGATCTAAATGAACTTGAATTACCTAATATTAAATCCATGC
Organism: Amylibacter sp.; assembly: GCA_965261565.1. Lineage (GTDB taxonomy): Bacteria > Pseudomonadota > Alphaproteobacteria > Rhodobacterales > Rhodobacteraceae > Amylibacter. The sequence continues at coordinate 2,773,440 of OZ253460.1, read as the reverse complement.
GGGCATTCTCAAAGATTATCGAAGCTTCTGATAGTTTAGGCTTTCCAACATTTTCTAATGATGGTGAATTCTTAAAAATCTTGGAAAAGAATCGTATTTTGGAAGAACTAGGTGGTAGGGACGATGACCATTTGAATTTCTTTACGGCTCGAATGTTAATGCTCCTTGAGAGTAAACCTGTCTATGGGGGTATTTCTTATGACCGCGTCTTAAGGGAAATTATTGAAGCATATTTTCGCGATTATAAGCATCACCCAGAGAACTTTAACCCTACTTTCTTGGTAAATGATATATTGAGGTTTTGGAAAACACTTTGCCTGAATTATGAACACAAAAGGAACAAGCGTGACGATCAGAAAGCTATTAAGCAAAAAATAAAAAACTTAAAGTTAAAGTTTAGCAGGATGCTAACCTGTTTTGGTAGTATAGTAGCTATTATTGACCATGAGCAAAATGTGGGGCCAGATGTAATAATTGATCTCGCAGCCAAAACACCTAGAGCACGACTGACAGATGTTGTTGGGAGATACCCGTGTTTGAAACAGTATATGGATACAATTAATACTGAGTACAGCTGGTTTCTAGAATTAACCAACTTACCAGAAAATAAGTTAATCGAAGCTTTTAAAGATCAAGATGTTAAAGCTGATGCTTTTGAAAGAGCGGATAAGTTTGGGAGTGCTATGTTTTACATTGTAAAATATATTGCAGAGGAGCGAGGATACTTAAGGTATCTTCTGATATAATGTACTTTTTTGGCGTATCTTTTTCTAACCAGAGAATTGATCAATTATTTGATTTATCTAGGCTTGTTTTACAGCCTGATTTTGCCCGCAAGGCTCATATAACATTAAGAGGGCCATATAAGCGAAAACCAAGTTCGCGGAATTGGATTGGTGCTCAACTTGAGCCAATTGTTCTATCCAAACCAGATATTTTTTTTAATAATGCTCAACATACTGTTTTTATGAGATGTGAAATACCATTTATAAACGACTATTGGCATAAGCCAGATTATCCAGATGGTACTCCTCATTTATCAATTTATGATGGCGGGAATCGACAATTTGCATGGCAAGTAATGCTATCGCTTCAAAAATTTCCATGGAATATTGAACTATTACCAACGAAAATGAAGGTTATTAATTCGAAGGAAGTATTAGAAACTAGTTATTTAGTTAATTCTAAAAAATATGAAAATTCTTGGGATGATATTGGTGTTCCTACATACACAATGGAACAATTAAAGGAAATGGATATAGGCCAGAGAATTTTCCTTTTTGAAAAAATATGCGGGAAAATCCATTTTTTGAATAAGGCAAATGTAAGTCTGTTTGATTATATCGATAATTAGTCATGCACAGCGATCAGCCCGATGATGGGTAAAACTTTACCCCGAACAACTGGCTCCGCCCAAAACACAAAACTTCGCGCAATGCGGGTGGTTCAGTTTCACCGCACCTTCGGCCTGTTCCAATGTCTCGCCCAACTCAAACTCGGGGCTGTAGGCCAGCAGTGTGCAGGCCAGCACGGCAGGTCTGTCTGCACCTTTGCGTTTGACCACCATGCGGGACGATGAACACATCACGTCCGTGCGGGATTTGCCCAATATATCCCAGCAAGCGGTGGTGATTTCCGGCACATCGACAGTTTCGTCCATTTCGGGGAATAAGATCGTCATGGCGGGGTTGTGGGCGTCGATGTTGAAACCATGTTCCGCGAACAGGGCCTGATAACCAGCACGGCTTTGCGTGTCACTATCACCCCAAACCGTACGCCCGGCCACAGCCATCTTAAAATCGTTGTCGCGCAGCCATTGCATACCTTTGATAGTGACATTGTATGACCCGCGGCCACGTTCCTTATCGTGATATTCAGGTTTGAAATGATCCAAGGACACGCGTAGGGTCAGCTTGTCGCCAAACGCGGCTTGCAATGCCAGCAATCCAGCCTTAACAGATTTACGCATCATCGGCAGCATGGCGTTGGTCAGGATCAGCACATCGTAACCCCGCTCAAGGCAAGCACGCGTCATATCGATCATATCTGGGTTCATGAACGGTTCGCCACCGGTAAAACCGATCTCGGTTGTGGGCCAGTTGCGTGTCTTGATCTGATCAAGGTAATTCACCACCTCTGCGGTGGTGATATAGACCAAAGCATCGTTCGTGGGTGAGCTTTCGATATAGCAGTTCAGACACTCGATATTACACAGTGTGCCCGTGTTAAACCAAAGCGTGGTGGCACCAATTAATGGCACAGAGGCGCGCGTTTCACCCTTGGCCGTTATGTCGGGGTGTGCAAACTTGCCAAGCGGTTTGGCTGTGCCAGTGTCAAAGGATTGGTCGTTCATACGTATAAGCCTGTTCAGAATTTATGTCTGGCTACACGTTTAACAGCTATTAGGGAAGGTTTTTGGTAAAACCCCACATTTTCGTGATTGTTTGCAGCAGGATGTGTGTTTTCCTTGCGACTGGTGCAGGGCTTTGCAATAGTTACGTAAAAATATGAAGGATCGGCCCGATGGTTGCGCAAACTATTCCTGTAGAAGATTTCGATCTGGTGATTATCGGTGGCACCGGGGATTTGGCAAAACGGAAGATTTTACCGGGGCTTTACCGGCGCATGTGTGCGGGGCAAATGCCTGAAGGCGCCCGAATTATTGCCGCTGCCCGTTCGGATTACAATCAGCAGGATTTCAAGGATTTTGTGAAGAAAGCGCTAGAGGATTTTGTGAAGTCCAAGAAGCGCAATGAGAAAAATATTACCGCATTCCTGGAGCGGATTTCTTACATCAAGCTTGATGCACTGGGCACCGATGGCTGGAAGGAACTGTCCGGCAGTTTGCGTAAAAATGTTATACACGCATTTTACTTCTCGGTAGGGCCGTCATTGTTTGCACCGTTAGCAGAACGATTGCTGAAGCATGAAATCACCGATGATAAGACGCGTATTGTTGTGGAAAAACCCTTCGGGCGTGATTTGGCGTCGGCAAAAGTGTTAAATGCTGTGTTGGCACATAGTTTTCGTGAAGATCAGATTTTTCGCATTGATCACTATCTGGGTAAGGAAACAGTTCAGAATCTTATGGCCTTGCGTTTTGCGAATGCTTTGTTTGAGCCGTTATGGAATTCAATGCATATTGATCATGTGCAAATCACCGTGGCCGAAAGTCTTGGGGTAGAAGGGCGCGGGGCGTATTACGACAAATCGGGTGCCATGCGCGATATGTTGCAAAATCATCTGATGCAGTTGTTGTGCCTGACGGCAATGGAACCGCCTGCGGTATTTGATGCAGCCTCTGTGCGTGATGAAAAACTGAAAGTAATCAAAGCATTGGACCCTATTCAAGAAGCCGATGTTATAAGAGGTCAATACCGCGCCGATGGAAAAGGTACGAGCTACCAGGATGAGAGCGGCAATCCTGACAGTAACACGGAAAGTTATATTGCGTTGAAAGTGAACCTGTCCAACTGGCGTTGGGTCGGCACGCCGTTCTATTTACGTACCGGCAAAAAACTGCGCAACCGGATGTCTGAAATTGCCATCGTGTTCAAAGATCCACCACATTCCATTTTTCAGGAAAGCAAGGATTTGAAAGGCAATGTACTGACGATCCGTCTGCAGCCCGACGAGGGCATCAATTTAAGTATGACGATCAAGGAACCGGGGCCGGGTGGCATGCGCCTGACCGAAGTGCCGCTGGATATGACGTTTGCCGAGGCTTTAGGGGAAGATGACATGGGAATACCCGATGCATATGAGCGCCTGATAATGGATGTGATCCGTGGCAATCAGACATTGTTTATGCGTGGCGACGAAGTTGAGGCGGCTTGGGCCTGGGTCGACCCCATTGTTAAGCTGTGGGAAGATAAATCCCAGAAACCGGTTGAGTATGATGCCGGCAGTAACGGGCCTGATGACAGTCTGATGCTGTTACACAAAGATGGCCGACGCTGGCGTGAGATAACATCATGAGCGTTTTACTGGACTACCCTGATTACGAAACCCTGATGATGGGGATGGCCCGTATCGTGGCCAAACAACTGGATGTAGTTTTGGCTGATAAAGGCAAAGCAACATTGGCAGTCCCCGGTGGCACGACGCCTGCGCCATTTCTGGAACGTCTCAGCCTGATGGAACTGGATTGGCAGAATGTCACCATATTATTGACTGATGAGCGTTTGCAGCCGACAGATACGTTCCGGTCAAATTACCGTATGGTTGATCATTATCTAAGCCAGAATGCATCCGAAATGGCACGGGTATTGCCGATGGCCACGGCGGACCAATCCCCCGATGAGGCATTGCAGGTCGCAACGGTGGTCTATCGACCCCACTTGCCCATTGATGTTCTGGTTGTCGGGATGGGGGCCGATATGCATACTGCTAGCCTGTTTCCCGATGCGGACGAGTTAGAGGCGGCTTTGTCCGCGGATGCGCCGCCCTTGATGATCATCAACAGTGATAGCCAGCCAGAGCGGCGGTTAACGTTGACAGCACCTGTATTGTCTGCGGCAAAAAACGCTCATTTGCTGATTGCTGGGCCGGAAAAACTGGCTGCATATATTGAGGCGGAAGAGGGGGGCGGTCCTGTAGCCGAAGCCCCGATCCGGTGTGTTCTGCATGGAAACAGCTTGGCGATGGTGCATCACACTATGGGTGTTTAATTTAACGAACGGATGTGGCGTATGGTGAATTTGAACAGTTAACACATCTATGTCATAATAAAACCATCACATATTACAGGAGGATTTTATGAAAAATTTTACAAATATGACCCGGCTATTTATCGTACTGGTGTTTGCTTTAATGAGCAGTAACTCGGCTGTACTTGCTGCTAGTGAAGCCCATACACACATCGGCCATGTTGTCAGCAGTTGGGAAGATACACCCAATGAACAGGGTTTATTGCCCGTCGCATTCAAAGAGTCGCTGGTTGCGGCGGCACATGCGAATTACGCAGTGAATGCCGCTGGTAATTTTGTCGCGATGAAAATCCATGCGGGCCATGTGCGCCACGCGATTGATCCAACGCTTGAAACGGGCGGCCCGGGCTTGGGATACGGGTTGGTCAGGGCAACAAATGGATCAATTAAACATATCACTCTTGCCAGTGAAAGTGGTGATGCATCCGAGGCTGTTAAAACCCATGCTATGCATGTGGTGACATCCCTGAACAATGCTCTTGATCGCACAAATCTGGCCTTGGCCGAAGCCGATGCGATTATCGCTGCTGCCAGTGGAAAAGAGGCATTACCCCATGCAATAGAGATGGCCAGATTGACGAAAGCCGCCTTTCAGGGGATTGATGCCAACGAAGACGACGAAATCAGCTGGGAAACGGGCGAGGGTGGTTTGAAAACCGCAGATCAGCACATGGGCTTTATGCTGGATGCCGAAGGGTTGAAGCGGTAGGGGCTGGAGCGGGTAACGGGAATTGAACCCGTAACTTAAGCTTGGGAAGTTTTTATATAATCAAATAAAATAAATTAGTTAACTATTATTCTGGGGCTCATTCTGAGAAGTGTCGCTTGGAAGAATACTGAGCTTACCCAAAACGATTTATTGGCATATAACCATAACATAAACGGAGCCGAACGGCTGCTAAGAGCCCTTATGCTACATTGCGCTTTGTTAGATTCATCGGGAGAACAGGCCCTTTTTATACCTGCCAGCTATTCCAGCTATTATAGTGCAGAAATGCAGTTTTTCCCGATCTGTGTTATACTGGCTCCATCACCAAAACAGGAGGACTGCATTATGTTTAAGAAAATTGTTGTGGGTCTAGACGGCTCTAAAGCATCCGAAACCAGCCTGCGTTTAGCCTGTGATCTTGCGCAGAAATACAAAGCCAATGTGCATCTTGTTTACACAATTCAGGTGGAAATAGTTGCCTATGACATGGGCGTCGGGGTTGCATCCGCATCGGCGCAAACCGAGTCGGATGCAGCAGGTGCGCGCGTGCTGGAAGAGGGCGAAATCACCGCAAAAGAATACGGGTTGAAATCAGTTGAAACCCATTTGGTTCGCGGCAATTCAGCAGACCAGATTTTACACTGCGCCGAAGAATGTAACGCCGATCTGATTGTCACCGGTAGACGTGGTCTGGGCATCGTTACCGGCATTCTGATCGGCAGCACATCCCAGCGGATCAGTCACTTAGCCAAATGCGCCTATCTGTCTGTCGCTTGATTTTTCAGATTAATCCAAAAGCACGTCACCTGAGGTTACACCAAGCGACCGAACTTCTGCTTTGAGCCCATAGTTGCGTTTCGACTCAAAACAAAGGACAGTCGGAAAATATTGTGCGAAGGCGATAATGATGATGGACGTGCGTTGGCAGGCTTGGGATGGCGATGGATTGGAACATTGCGTTGTCGACTATAACCAAGGTGGTATGACCCTGAGCGGTGCCGTCGTAGGGGGGAGAGGGGCGAGATATGGTGCGTTCTATTTCGTTCGCACGGACGAATTGTTCTGTACGAGAGAGGTTCGCGTCCGATATGCCAGCGGTCCGGTTTTGCATGTTGAGGCAGATGGCTGCGGAAATTGGCTTGATCTTGTTTCTGGGTTGCCTTTGGAACACCTAAGCGGTTGCATTGATGTGGATATTGGTGTGACACCAGCGACCAACACACTTCCAATTAAACGTCTCGACCTATCGGTTGGCGAGAGCCGCGAAATTCTTGCGGCATACGTGCCGCTACCCAGTCAGATTGAGGACGGCTTCATTCCTACTCCCGCTGAACAGCGATACACCTGCCTCGAAGTTGGCAGGCTATACCGCTACGAAGGATTGTTCCGAAATTTTACAGCAGAGTTGGAAATCGACGGGGCTGGGATCGTCCTGGATTATCCCGATACATTCATGCGGCTTAGATAGATTATCTGCCCGTTTGTTTATCCATGTATGATCGGCGAACGGCCGCTTTGTCTCGCTTAGCAGAAGTTGGACTAAAGATATTGAAGCTTACACTTAAGAAACGTATTCTGGGGATTATTCTGGGGGTGGCTTGCAAAATAACCCCAGACGTTCCCGTTATTGCCAAATAACATATTTTAGCGTCTCTATTCATCACTCAAGATGTTGATTAATATTGAAAAAATAGATGGCAATGAAGAACTTACCCGTAACTGTAGATTGGGAAGCTCGCGTGATACCTTTTCACCATACCCGCCTGCATTGCTGCCTAGCGTTTGAAACATGCAGGGTCAACCGCGTTGCGACAGTTCTGTCGCTACAGGACAAGTATCGGTATTGGATGCAATCATAGTAACCTTGTATACGGATTCGTTCATCAACAAGGGGTTCCCATGACCGACACCATGTTCACTGCCAAAGGCCGTTTTTACCGCGGCAACCTGCATACCCATTCAAACCTTTCCGACGGGGCTCTGGACCCTGCGGAAGTGTGTCGCCGTTATAAGGCAGAAGGTTATGATTTCATTGCTTTAACCGACCATTTCGTCGGGCAGTACAATTACCCGATTGCCGATACAACAGGCTTTCGCGATGATAGTTTTACCACCATTCTTGGTGCCGAATTGCATTCAGGTGCGATGCAAAACGGTGAGATATGGCATATTCTGGCCGTGGGTCTGCCTGCTGATTTTACGCCGTCACATTCACCAAGCTTCACACCCGTTAAAGGGCAGGAAATCGGGCCTGAAATAGCAGCCCGTGCACGTGCCGCCGGTGCCTATGTGACGATTGCCCATCCGCAGTGGTCAGGCATGACGATAGACGATGCTCGCAGCATTGAAGCGGCCCACGCGGTTGAGGTATACAACCACGGTTGCCATACGGAAAGTGACCGCCCTGACGGTACTTATATGCTGGATATGCTGCTGTCCGAGGGGCGCAAGCTGTCCCTATGCGCTACTGATGACGCGCATTTCAAAGGGCCGGACTATTTCGGTGGATGGGTTATGGTCAAGGCGGCGGAAAACACCCCCGAAGCCTTGCTGGAGGCACTGAAAGCCGGACATAGTTATGCGACCCAAGGGCCAGAGTTTAGGGACGTGCGCTGGACCGACGACTATGTTGAGGTTGAAAGCAGTTCCTTGGCATCGATCATATTACAAGGGCAGGGCACGGCCACCACTGTAGTGCACGGTAATTCAATGACCCGTACAAGGGTACCAATAGTGCCGCGTGTTGCAAGCTCTGACTGGCTACGGGTGACGCTAATCGATCACGCGGGCAAACGGGCGTGGCTGAACCCGCATTGGCGGGGGTAGTGTGGGCCTTGATTTCAGGGTGACCCAATAAATAGGCTTGTTTAATATAAAGACCGCTTTGAGCCCTTATTGATCAATGTAACCGTTGCAGTATTCTGTAGCTATGGGCGGGGAAGCCGTCATTTGTAGTAGATCCGAGTGTCAGATTAAACAAAGTTAGCAACTGTATTTAATTTGAGCACCAGAGTTGGTTTTTAGCCACCAGAGCATTGGCGATCACCAGTAGTTTTCGGGCAACCGCGATCAAGATGACTTTGTGGGGTTTCCCTTTTTCCTTTAACCGTTTGGCAAATACTTTGAGATGCTGATTGTGTGTCGATGCTACCAATGCTGCCTGATAAAGAAGGCAACGCACATTGTATCTGCCGCCTTTGATTGATCTTTTTCCGTCGGAACGGCCACTGTCATTATTTATCGGTGCGACGCCAGCCAACGCTGCGATTTGTTTATCGCTAATAGTGCCCAGTTCGGGCATTTCACCAATTAGAACGGCGCATAGCACAGGACCTATTCCTGGAATTGAGCGCAGTATTTTAGCATGCTGTTTCATCTGTGGGTCAGCTTTGATTTGTGTCTGCACCGCATCGTCCAGTACCTTGATCTGGTGCGACAGAAGGTCGAGAAGTTCTATGTCCAAACCCACCAATTCAGCATCGTGGTGCTGTTGAATTTGACACTTCAGTCGTTTGCGCAATTCCACCAACTGGCGACGCTTTGTGCTCAAGGCATTGAGATGGCGTAGTTTCTCCGCAGGTAATCTTCGCCCACAGTGAGGACGGAACGCCATGAATTCTGCAATCAGGCGTGCATCAATCGGATCCGTCTTTGCTAACGCCCCCGTTGCGCGGGCAAATGCACGCACGTGCGCCGCAGAAACTTGCCTGACATCGTAACCCGCAGTATCCAGTACTTCCCATACGGCCCATTCATAGCCACCCGTTGGTTCCAATGCGATTATCTGGCCTTGTGGCTCACCCAGCTTACTCTGCAGACTGACATGGCCAGAGGGTGTATTGGGAACCAAAAAGCAAGAACCAGTTTTGCTAATAAATACGTAAATTTCAAACTTGCCAACATCCAAGCCGACAAAACCTTCATTATGTGTCATAATCTAAATCTCTTTCTTATGCTCCGGGGTCATGTGCCCCAATCAACTGTTCGAGTTTGAAGAAAGAGAAGGGTCGCCAACCTAGGCTACGTGGTCCAACCACAAGGGGCTAACGGCGAACACCTTCCCGATCCGACATCTTGCAAAACGTCGGATCGGGCGCAGGATAACAAAGCTTAGATACATAAGGGGCTATAGCTCCCCTAATTTTATTATAGATTGTGCGAAGTTCATTGTATTGCTTGACAAATAATTAGGCTACATAGGTATTCACTGTTATTTAGAAATACTTTAAATTCCACATTATCGACATCTTAAAGTCTTATCCCTGACAAGATTGCCATTAACGTTTGTATGTCAAGAACGCCGAGGATTGGAGTACAAGTGATGAGTAATAGCAAAGCATTAAAGCGTGCCCGCGAAAGGGTTGAGAACTGGCCTGAAAATCCTGCGATATTATCCACGCAGAAACAGTCAAGCTCTGTGGCAACCACTCCTTTACCGGCAATAAAGTCGTCAACAATTCCACCCCACTCAACATCGGGCTTACCCATAACCGATACCACGGATTCTCTACGGTGATGAATTAAAACTTCTTCCACATTGCTCGGATAACGACACTACGGCCCAAGGTTCCGGATGGCAACTTTGTCCGCACAGCGGACATTGGACTATTCCAGTAACAAAAGAAGTTAACCCCGCCTACGCCGCCTTCTACCACCACCCTCACTATCCCCACCGGTGTTGAAATTCACGTTCGGTAGAGTCACAACCGTCTCCAATATCGGAAACTTCTCAACGCTGTTCGGGATCGCTGATGCATTAACGAAATGTTCTTGAAAGCGCGGCTCGATGGCGGTCTCGATCTTGTGAATATTGCGCACGGTTTCTTCGATCTCGGTGCGCGCTTCGGTGTTCAGCAGGGCTATGCGCGCCCCTGTGCCTGCTGCGTTGCCTGCCGATGTGACCTTGTCCAGCGGGCAATCGGGGATCATGCCCAGCACCATCGCGTGTTTCGGGCTGATATGGGCGCCAAACGCGCCTGCCAGAACGATGCGGTCAACCGTGTCGACCTCGAATTTATCCATTAATAGGCGGGCACCTGAATAAAGTGCAGCTTTGGCCATCTGAATTTCGCGAATATCGCGGTTGGTCACGGTGATTTTCGGGCCGTCGTTGGCACTGCCGTCATAAACCAGATAGGAATGCGTGCGCCCATCGAGAAAACACCGGTCGGTTTCTGTTTGTTCAGGGCTACCAATCAAGCCTGGCCCGTCAACGATGCCTGCGATGCGCATTTCCGCGACCATTTCAATGATACCGGAACCGCAAATGCCAGTGATGCCGGATGATTTGATGCTTTCTGCAAAGCCATCCTCATCCGACCACAGATCAGAGCCGATCACCAGAAAACGCGGTTCTTTGGTGATGGGGTCAATTTCCACATGCTCTATAGCACCCGGGGCAGCACGTTGGCCGCTTGAAATTTGTGCGCCTTCAAAAGCGGGGCCAGTGGGGGATGAGCAGGCTAGAACTTTTTCTTTATTGCCCAACTGGATTTCGGCGTTGGTGCCGACATCGACCAAAAGTACCAAGTCTTCTGATTTATCGGGGGCTTCGGATAAGGTAACGGCTGCGGCATCGGCACCCACGTGACCTGCGATGCAGGGCAGCAGGTAAACACGCGCCGCCGGGTGGATGTTCAGATCCAGGCTTTGCGAACGGGTTGTGATTGCGTCCGACGTGGCCAGCGCAAACGGGGCTTGACCCAATTCGAACGGGTCAATGCCCAAAAACAGATGGTGCATAACAGGGTTACAGACAAATACCGCATCCATGATCATGGTCAGGTCTATTTCGGCGTCGGATGCGATCTGGACAAACAGCGCGTTCATGCCGTCACGCACCGCTGTGGTCATTTCTTGTGCGCCGCCTTCGTTCATCATTGAATAGCTAACGCGCGACATCAGGTCTTCGCCAAAGCGGATTTGCGGGTTCATAATACCGTCGCTGGCCACCACTTCGCCCGAACGCAAATCACACAGGTGGGCGGCAATCGTGGTCGAGCCGAGGTCTACAGCCATGCCGTAAATAGCACCTTCATAATAACCTGGCCAGACATGTACGATGCGCGGGCTGACCGTGTGGTCGCCAAGATGTACAGCACATGTGACTTTCCACGCGCCTTTGCGCAGGGCAGGTTGCAGGATCGGTAGAACCGAAAAATCCACTTCCAGTTTAGGCAAATCCCAGTCGTGGCGCAGGGCGGTGACCAACCGTTCCAGATCGCCTGACGGGTCGTGCATATCGGGTTCGCGCACTTCGACATAAAATAGTTTTGTCGATGGGTTCATCGTGATGTCGCGGGCTTCGGCGCGTTTTCGCACAACCTGTTTATGCACTTGGCTTTCGGGTGGCACGTCAATCACCACATCGCCCTGAACCTTAGCCTGGCACCCCAGACGACGGCCTTCAATCATGCCGCGTTTGGATTTGTAGCGTTCTTCGACCGCGTTCCAGTCCGACAAGGCATTATCAGCGACAGTCACCCCATGTTTAGCAAACTCGCCATATGATGGCTGCACCTGACATTTGGAACATATGCCGCGTCCACCGCAGACACTGTCCAGATCAACACCAAGCTTGCGGGCGACTGTAAGGATAGGGGTGCCAACAGGGAAATTACCACGTTTGCCAGAAGGGGTGAAAATCACTAACGGATCGTTTGATTGTGCCATGTGCCCATTTCGCTATTTAGTATCTGTCTTTGATAGTAATATGCAGGAATATGATGAATAGAAAAGGGGTAACTGCGCCCCTTTCATGCCAGTATTCGGCAAATAAGGCGCAGTTATTAAAATTGCTGGATTTACCTGCTATTCCGCTGCGGGTGCTGTTGAAAAACCGGCAACATAGGCAGCAACATCTTTACGTTGTTGTTCATCTTTTAGTTTGAACGCCATTTTTGGTTTGGCTTTGGGGTCATCCAATGCGGCTTTCATGTATTCTTTTGGATTTGCGATATATTCTGCAATACTGGCTTCATCCCAAACAAGACCTGCCGCATTAGCCGCTTTAAATGTTTTGGAGTATTTATAGCCTTCGGCACTGCCAATAGCACGCCCAACCACATCGTTCAAATTAGGCCCGACACCGTTTCTGGCTTTTTCACCAACCGTGTGACAGGCTTTGCATTTTTTGAATATTTTTTCACCGGCAGCAACATCTTGTGCGATAGCCATCTGACTGGAAAAAAGTGTTGTTACAGCAAGTGCTGACAATAGAATCTTCATCATTTACTCCATTTAGTTTATCTGCCAGCAATATCACAATCAGCCTTGCAATTGTCCACATAATGACTGTGCAATCACAGGAAATTCATTGAAAACCCGAAATTTATAAGATTTGTTACAAATCCTGCATTAATCAATGGCAGTTTCAGCCAGTAACCCATCCGTATCCAGAGGTTTGTTAATCATAGTCAGCATGCCGTCTTCGGAATGTGGCCAGTCAGATTTCGGTTTATCCCAATAAAGCTCAATTCCGTTCTGATCGGGGTCGCTGAAGTATAAAGCTTCTGACACGCCGTGATCGGCTGATCCTTCAAGTGTTACACCTGCATCTATTAAGCGACGTAAAATGGCAGATAGATCTTTGCGTGTTGGGTACAAAATTGCAATATGATAAAGCCCGGCTGCATTAACCGGGGCAGGTGGCATATCTTTGCTGTGCCACGTATTCAGCCCGATGTGGTGGTGGTAGCCACCTGCGGAAATGAATGCAGCTTCATCACCCAAGCGTTTGATTAAGCCAAAGCCCAAAACGCCTTGGTAAAATGCCAAAGCGCGGTCAAGGTTAGCTACTTTTAAATGGACATGGCCGATCGATGCTGCGTCAGGTATTTTATAGGATTGTGGCATGAGGTTACTCCAGTTTCGTTATACCCAGAAAAGACATCAGTGCGGATAATTGCAATCTATTGTTGCGAAATACTGTGTTGCGTATTTCAGGACAAGGCCTAGCCGTTTTGCAATAACGCCATTGGGTCGATGCCGAAGACAAGAATGGCAATGGGTATGGGGGCAACAGCGATCATTAAAGTGACGAATATCCAGCAGGTAGAGAACATGCGGCTGAGACCTGCAACCAGTAATATGCCTCCGCCCCCGCCGATCAGCGCATTGCCGGGAATGTTTAGAACAATACCTATCAACGCATAGCGGCCTTCGATCAGGAGCGGGCGCAATATGCGGGGTAATTTATCCTTCAACAAGTCAAGCCGCTCGCTGCGTGATAAAGGCTCTACCGTGTTCAACAATTCACAGGCCCGCCTCAACCTTAAATCTCGAAACACAGAGTGAAGATATGCATATGATAAATATCGACCCGCAAGGAACGATAAAAACAAGCCCAGAACAGTTGCCCCGTAAACCCAGATGACAATTTCGGGGCCTCGTAATATCATCAGGGATAGGGCAATTTCGATGCCCGGGACAAAGGGGATCGATATCAAAATGATATAGGTGCAAAGAACGACCAGCACCAAACCGATCATCAAGGGCCCGTTTTGCGTGGCTTCTGCTTCTGCCAAAACCCACGAGATCAATTGATGAACGATAAAAACAGCAAGTACGATAAGCCCTAAACGGGCAAACGTGCGTAGTATCGCAGCAGAATCAATATGTCTGTGGCTTGTGTCCTTCATTGGAATAAAAGGACACAAACGCGTTCAGAAAGATAGGGTTATCCCCCCGGTACAACAGATCGTGAGGGTGTCTTAGCCGCGACGTCGTCCGCCTGCGCGGCGACGCCCAGCGCCTTCACTGCCAGCAGGGGCAGGTGCGCGGTTTGCCTGGATCCATGCAGCGCCGTGCGGGTCATTATCCGTCAGGAAGTTAGCGGCGCGAATGGCTGTCATCTCAGAGCCTGATTTATGCTTGGTAGACCCCATGCCCATCAAGTTCACGAAAACCTCGGGATCGATGTCGGCGGGTACGATGATACCGGCGGCGGCCAGCTCTTCCATTTTTTCCTGAATTTTCTTCGGACCAATGGGCAGCTGCAGCGGATTCATAATCGCGGATGTCATACCAGCGGCCATTGCCATCGGCAAGAATGCGTTGTTTATGCCGTGACGGTTTGGCAGGCCAAACGAAATGTTCGAGGCGCCACATGTGGTGTTCACACCCAGTTCCATACGCAATTTTCGTACTAATTCAAAGACCTGCAAGCCTGCAGTGCGCATAGCACCGATAGGCATTACCAGCGGATCAACCACGATGTCATGGGCGGGGATACCAAAGTCGGCGGCGCGTTCAACGATCTTCTTGGCCACAGCAAACCGCACTTCCGGATCTTCGGAAATACCTGTGTCATCGTTGGAAATAGCCACAACAGGCACATTATACTTTTTAACCAGTGGCAGAATGGCTTCTAAACGATCCTCTTCACCGGTTACGGAATTCAGTAATGGGCGGCCTTCACAGGCGGCCAGACCCGCTTCAAGAGCTGCGGGAACCGAGCTGTCGATACACAAAGGAATATCCACCAAACCTTGAACTATTTCCAGAACCTTTGTCATCAACGGCGGCTCTGTCTCATTCGGATTTGGGTTTGAATTGTAAACCACACCTGCATTGACATCCAGCATTGTGGCACCCGCCAACACTTGCGCTACGGCATCGGCTTCAACGGTTGAAAAATCACCCGCTTCCAGTTCAGCGGCCAGTTTTTTGCGCCCTGTCGGGTTGATGCGTTCACCAATCACGCAAAACGGTTGGTCAAAACCGATAATCGCGGTTTTTGTTTTACTTTCGACAATCGTGCGTGTCATGGATGCGTCCTTTAGGATTGTGCGGCGGGAACAGCTGCGCTGCCGCCGTGTGTTATGGCCCAGTTGGCATTGGTTTTGATGCCACCAAGCGGGAAGAAGTGAACTTTTGCAATGTTAAAGTCGGGATGTGCGGCTTTATGGTCAGCCAGTTCGGATAATATTGAATTTGGTTCAAATGGCAGTAACAATTTAGAGACATCCTTGGCGCGCTTTTGCAAGACACGCAAAGAAGGGCCGACCCCGCAAGCGATGGCGAACTTGATCATGGTTTGCAATTTAGCAGGGCCAGCGATGCCGATATGCACAGGAATATCAATACCCTGAGCAACAAGGTTATCCGCCCATTCAATCACAGGGCTGCTTTCAAAACAGAACTGCGTGGCCAGTGCCATATCCGCATCCGTACGTTTGGAAAACTCCTGTTTCCAAGACAAAGCCACGTTTACATTCATGCGTCCACCATCGGGATCAATGTCTTTATTGACCTCGGGATGGCCTGCCACATGCAGATTGGTGAAACCTGCTTTGTCGAAAAGGCCGGTTTCCAGAAGCTGCATGGAACAATGATAATCCCCATGCGGTTTATCCACACCACCAGCCAGCAACAGTGCTTGCTTTACATCTGCTTCGCCCTGATAACGCGCAATCCAGTCATTCAGCGTGGCTTCATCCTTGATGATACGCGCAGGGAAGTGAGGCATCACATCATAACCTTCGGCCTTGATGCGTTTGGCTGTGGCAACCATATCGTCAATCGGCGTGCCTTCGATATGGGCAACATAAACCCGGGTGCCTTTGGGCAGTAGATCACGAAAATCGTCAATCTTTTCAGCCGTGCGTGGCATTACTTCGATGGAATAACCATCCAGAAAAGCCTCAAGATGCGGGCTAATGGTGTCAACATCTTTTTTGCGTGCAAAATTCAACAGAGCCATCTGCCGTAACCTTTCATAAAAGGGAATAACCCTTGTCACTTTTCCCAGCCGTCATTCGAGATCAGCTGTTTTATTTTGTCTTTGTCGTAATTCGCTTCCAGCTTGTCAGCCTCGACTTGTGCCACCGCACCTTGTTCACCCTCAACAGCAAAAGGGGCAGCTTTACGCCATTCCGCCAGATATGCATCCGAGTCTTTCGCGTCGATTTTCATCGCACAACGATCTATTGCCTGTTCAAACCGCTCATGCAGTTGAATCTTAGCTCCACGACGACCTTTACCCACAATCACCTGAGCTGGGATGTCGCGCCAATATACAATGGTAACGTCTGGCATGTTGAATTCCTTTTTACACTTCACGAATATAGTGGTCTGGGTTGATTCCAGCGTCGTTTTTCGACTTCAATACCTGTAGAAGCGACAGATTTAAGTTTTATGATAAATGCAATCTGGCTTGTAATAAAACCTGACCGCGCGTAACATTAATAATAATGTTACCTAGGAGCGCGGAATGCCAGCGGAAAGGTCGAAAAAATCGAATTTTTGCACGCAAAAGCGTCAAGATGTAAATATTACTTCCAATTCAGGTGAATTATATGCGGCTTTGGACTTAGGTACAAACTCTTGTCGCATGTTGATCGCACGACCAGAAGGTACGGAATTTGTGGTAATTGATGCATTCTCCAAGCCTGTTCATTTGGGCAAAGGGCTGGAAGAATACGGGACTTTGTCACGCGCGGCGATCAATCGTACAATTCAGGCATTGCATATTTGCCAGAAGAAACTGAAGAACCACGGTGTATCCAATGCACGCCTTGTGGCGACCGAGGCATGTCGACGGGCACGCAATGGCAAGATGTTTGTACAACTGGTCAAGGCCAGAACCGGATTGCAGCTGGAAATTATCCGCCCTGCGGAAGAAGTGCGTTTGGCCGTTGTCAGCTGTGCCCCGCACGTGGCACCTGAAACTGAACAGCTGCTGGTCATCGATATTGGCGGCGGATCAACCGAACTGGCTTGGATTGACCTGACCGATGTCGCCCCCGAAAAACGGTCGGGTGCAATGCGCAATCTGAAAGTCGCCTGCACGAAAACCAACAGATCACATCCGGGTGGCGCACAAATTATCGACTGGATTTCAGTGCCCTTGGGTGTGGCGACACTGAACGACCAGTTTAATGATGTGGATTGCGATACCGCGCGGTTTGCTTTGATGTCCTGTGCTTTCGAAGATGCAGTGGCGGAATTTGGCCGTACCGTTGATTTTTCTGATGCGGTGGCGCGTGGTGCTTTCCAGATTATCGGCACATCGGGAACAGTTACAACGGTGGCAGCTTCTTTTAAAGGTTTGAAACGTTACGAGCGGGATTTGATTGATGGCGTGTCGATGTCTGCCGATGAGGTAGAACAGGTAACGCAGGAATATCTGCGACTTGGCATGTCGGGGCGGCGCAAGGCGGCGTGTATCGGCAATGATAGATGCGAGTTGATTATGTCTGGCGCTGCCATCCTGCAAGGTGTACTGCGGGTTTGGCCGACCGATAAGCTGACAGTGGCGGATCGCGGTCTGCGCGAAGGGCTACTGTATTCGCAAATGGCCGAGAAACGCTGAAGCAGATTGTAGAACGGTTATATCATGGCAAAAGAAAAAGGTTCATCGGGGCGCGGTTTGCGCGATCTGCGGACACGTGTGAAATCCGCAAAGGGCCGTCGTCTGTCGTCAACCCTGTGGTTGGATCGGCAATTGAATGACCCTTATGTGGTACGTGCCAAAAAGGACGGATATCGCGGGCGTGCGGCCTATAAGATCATGGAATTGGACGATAAATTTCGTTTTCTGATGCCAGGTGCACGGGTGGTTGATCTCGGTTGTGCGCCAGGTGGCTGGATACAAGTGGCCGTACCGCGCATCAACGCCTTGGGAACACGTAAAAGCAAAGATGTCGGCGCAATTCTGGGTATAGATCTGCAAGAGGTCGATCCGATCCCGGGTTCGGACATACGCCTGCTGGATTTTCTGGATGAAGGTGCCGATGATCTGGTCAAGGAATGGCTGGGCGGCAAGGCCGATGTGGTGATGTCGGATATGGCGGCATCCAGTTCAGGCCATAAACAGACCGATCACTTGCGCATTATAAACCTGTGTGAAGCCGCGGCCTATTTCGCGTTTGATGTACTGGATGAGGGCGGCACGTTCGTCGCCAAAGTGCTTGCAGGCGGTGCCGAGGGCGATTTACAGAAACTTCTGAAAGAGAAGTTCACCAAAGTCGCTAATGTAAAACCTGCCAGCAGCCGGTCGGACAGTTCTGAAAAGTTCGTTGTGGCAACAGGGTTTCGCGGGTAGGGTAGGTTTCGGGCCACTCTACGCGCCATCGTGTGCAACCATAACACATTCTCAACCCTGTTAAGTGTATAACACCCCTGCTAGCAAAAGTGGTTAACGGGTTTTCAAAGGGCGTATAGCAACGCCAAATGCGGAAACCACCGAAGTTACCGGTAAGAATAGGTGCAAGGGGTAAAAACCTTTGTTCGGCTCTATAACCGCATATGGTGGGCCCACCTTTTTATAATAGACCTGCTTCACAATAGGTTATTTTTATGCGAGGAAGTGCCTGGAGGTATCATTTTATGAAAGCTTTGAAGATTTTAAGTGCACAACCTGCATTGTTTTTTCGACTATCGGGCATCCGCCTTACAGATTTCAACGCCCTGGTTGCGACACTTCATCCGATCTGGTTGAAAAGTGAGGAGAAACGCCTGTCCCGCAAAGACAGGCAACGTGCGATTGGGGGTGGGATGAACTATCGCCTGGAGTTCGCAGAACAGCTTCTGCTCTGCCTGATGTATTACCGAACCTATACCAGCCATGCTTTTATGGGGCTTGTATTCAATGTATCCTCTCCGACAGTTTGCCGCCGCATTCAAGCCATGACAGAGTTGATGGCAGGCCATTTTCGGATGCCTGAACGTAAAGTAAAGTTGTCGGAAGTGGAAAAGGCTGATCTGCTTTACCTGATGATTGATGGTACTGAGCGTCCAGTTCAACGGCCCGGGAAGCCCTCGGCTCGAAAAGCAAAATATTCTGGCAAGAAAAAGAAGCACACGGCGTCCCACCAGATCATCACAGATGACAAGAAGTGTATACTGGCTGTTGGATGCGCCCATGACGGGCGCAAACATGACAAGCGTATTTATGATGAGACCCGCGTGGATAGGCCCCCTGATATACTTACCCTTGGGGATTTAGGATATCTGGGGACATCACTGGAAATCCCCCTGAAAACATCAAAGAAAAAACCACTTACGAAAGAAGAACAAGAATACAATACATGGCATTCAAAACTACGCATTGGCGTAGAGCACGGTATTGGCCGCATGAAAAAGTTCAATATATTTTCGGATATTCACCGCAACAACCAACAACAAAACATGATTGCCAAGAATGTCGGAGCACTCGCAAATATGAATTTGAAAACAGTTTGACAAAACGGGTGGGGATACTTGTGTCTAAAAATATTCGACCCTATTGTGAATCGGGTCTAATATACCAACACATTCTGGGATGAATCCCGCCACCAGATACGGTGACGGGGCAATTTTCGTGTTGTTTCACAAACCTTCGATAAACCGGTAGATTGCTGTTTGCCCTTCAGATGAAAAAGCCGCGGCATGGCCGCCGCTTTGCAGTGTTTTCATCACTTTGTTTTCTGCTGGCGACAGGGCAAAAACTGCCTTGCCCATCGCATAGGGGATGACCCGGTCATTTGTGCCGTGCAGTACCAGTGTCGGGCAGTTTACGTCTTTGATATAAAGGTCAGTTTCCCAGCGTTGATCCAACAATGCATGAACCGGAAAAATCGGCATCTGGCTTGCGGCGATGTTCAGAATTGATGTGTAGGGGGCTTCCAGTATCAATGCATCGGGCGGGTTTGTTGTGGCCAATTTCACTGCAACACCTGTGCCCAGACTTTCGCCGTAATAGATGATTTTACCTTTTGGTTCGGATCCCAAAACCTTGGCAAGGTTGTTCCGCAGCAAAACAGCATCCTGACTTATGACATCTTCCGAAGGCCGCCCTGTGCTGCCACTTGAACCGCGATAAGCCATCGCCACAACACCGTAACCGTGGTTGATCAGGCGGTTGAACCGCTGTGCGCGGCCAGCAAGATTGCCTGCATTGCCATGAAAATACATGATTGTGGCTTTGCGCCCCTTGGCAGGTTGCACCCAGATGATCAGGGTTTGGTTGTCGGGGGTTGTTAGCTTGTATTCGCTTAAGCGTGGCTCACCAGCATCTGCGGGTGTCTGATATATACTGCTGAACGGATAAATCAGCCATATGCGGGCAAACCAGATTATGGCAAATGCGATGATATACAGGATGAAAACCCAGCTTATCAAACGCAATAACCACATCAGACCATCTGCTTTTCGATGCGTATCGTGTAAAGGGCGGCAAGCAAGGCCAGAATTGCCGCAAGTAAAATACACAGAACCAACGGTAACGGGCCGCTTGAAGCCGTTAACAATGCCCCTGACAGCGCAGAGAACGTGGCCCCGCCCAGTGTCATTAACGCACCCCCCAGACCTGATGCCGATCCTGCAAGCTCGGGGCGTACATCCAGCATGCCCGCATTGGCACTGGGTAAAGTCATGCCGTTGCCAAGACCGATTGAGATAGTGAACGTAAAGAACGCCAGCGGATGTTCCCATCCTGCAAGTATGCAGATTAATGCCCCGACCATCCCAAGTATTGTCATAGAAATGCCGACAGTCATCATTTTATAGATACCGTAAGTGTTTGTGTACCGGCCGGATAAGCCGTTACCGATCATATATCCGACCGGGGTCAGGATAAGATATCCCCCGATCTGGGCACTTGAAAGCCCGTATATTTCGCTGCCTACAAAGGGCGCGCCGCCCAAGTAGGCAAAAAAGGTTCCCGCTGTGAATGCGGCCGTCAATGCATAACCCCAAAATCGCCGGGATTTAAAAAGATCGGGATATGCTTTGAATTGCACGGCAAAGCTTGCCATTTTATTTTTGTTGGTTTCACCAAGGTCAAACCAGCAAATAACAAAGACAACAATGCTATAAAGGGACAGGAAGTGAAAATTGGATTGCCAGCCGAAAAGTTCTGCAAGATAGCCGCCTAATGGGGGGGCCAGCATCGGGGCTAAGGCCATACCCATTGTGACATAACCAATCATGCTGGCTGCCTTTTCGCGGGCAACAAGGTCGCGGACGATTGTGCGCGACAAAACCAGACCGCTGACGATTACGGACTGCAATACGCGAAAGGTGATGAAGATCTCGAAACTTGTGGTGAGTGTTGCGCCGACACTGGCTGCGATGAACAGAATGATAGAGGTTAACATCACAGGGCGCCTGCCATAACGGTCAGAGATTGGGCCAAGCACCAAATGCGCAATGGATGTCAGGGCAATGTACCCGGATATCGCAAGTTGCATTACAGAATAGGGTACGTCAAAAAAACGTGCCATTTCGGGTAGGGACGCTAAAAAAATTGTCAGCGAAAGCGAGCCAAGGCTGGCAATCAACACCAATGTAGTGATGTGCGGTGCTGTGTTCGGGTTGAAATAATGCTGTTGGCGCATGAAATAGCCTGAAAATTATATAGGTAAGTTATTCAGACTTATCATGGCGGTCGCCCGCGTCCAGTTAATTTTCAGATAATGAATAGGGTAGAACACCCCTTGCGTCATGATCAACCGAAAGACGTCTTTCCAATGGCGGAACCGAACGTTGATGGCAATCTTTACGTTCGCAAATTCTGCAAGAAATACCAATAGGCTCAAAGGTTTGAGTTTGCTTTGTGTTCAAGTCATCTGCATACACTAATGCATTTGCGTGTTTAACTTCGCAACCCAATCCAATGGCGTAACGCCGTATTGGGGCATGAAAGGAACCTGCGGGCTTAGAGACATCGCGTGCAAGGCAAAAATACTGCGCCCCATCAGGGGTTTGTGCCAGTTGACGCAGAAATTGCCCTGGCGTTTCAAAGGCGCGGTGAACATTCCACAGCGGGCACGCGCCACCGTAGCGTGCAAACTGTAGTGTTGTTGCTGAATGGCGTTTGGTGATGGTGCCTGCCTGATCTACACGTACGAAAAAGAACGGAATGCCTTTCAGGCCAACACGTTGCATGGTGGATAACCGGTGCGCTACCTGTTCGAAAGAAGCACCAAACCGCAATGATAATAGTTCCAGATCATGGCGGCATTCCTGTGCTGCCTGTAAAAATTTCGCATAGGGTAAAACCGCGGCGCCTGCAAAGTAGTTGGCAAGACCGATTTTACATATTTCACGCGCTTCCTGAGTGCTGAAACGGGCCATATCCAGCGTTGCCTCGATCAGATCATTATGTTCGAGCAATGCCAGTTGATGGGCCATTTGAAATGTCTGTGATGCACTAGACGCTATTTTTGAGAGCGTTAGGGTGCGGATATTCGTATCCAGTTCTCTAAGGTTTGCACTGGTTTTGAATTGTACAGTGATGCGGTGTTTGCGCAAAAACCAATCTTGCATTGCTGAATGTAGCGGTTGATCTAAATGTGTAAGTTTATTGGAAAAATTTTCACTAGATTTATCAATTACATCAATATAATTGTCGCAATAGTGAAAGAAATCACGCACTTCTTCCCATGGAGAAAGGCTTACGGACCCGCCTTCACGCCCCAAAGCCTCATCCAGTGATGCAAGGCGTTCTTGGGTTTGACGGTAGCTTCGGTGTAGGTTCAAGAATGCGCGTGCAAGCGTTGGTGCATTCGATGCCGCCAATTGTAAGTCTGCAAGGTTTGTTTGCGTATCGGTAAAAATCGGGTCCGCCAGCGCCTCTTTCATGTCTGCTACAACCCGTTGGGTATCGCCATCGGATAATTTGGTTACATCAAAGCTAAACTCTTGTGCTAAAGTTAGCATTACGGATGCGGCAATCGGACGATGATTGTTTTCCATTTGACTAAGATATGGAAGGGAAATGTTCAGCCGGTTAGCGAACTCTTTTTGGGTCAGATTGAAATCCTGACGGATTTGACGCAAGCTAACCCCCGCGTAGAGTTTGGTGTTTGCCATGTTCTTTCCATTATATTTTGCAATTTTACAATTAACAGTATCAACTATTAAATTAATTTGCAAATTAACAAGAATTGCCTTCCCCACTGTGATGAATAGTGTAATCTGATATGAAGTTTTGGGAGAGATTTGTGACAGATATTATTCAGCAATTAGAAGACCGGCGGGCCGCTGCACGATTAGGTGGCGGGCAGCGTCGTATCGATGCGCAGCATTCAAAGGGCAAGCTAACAGCACGTGAACGCATTGAAGTTTTGTTGGATGAAGGATCTTTTGAAGAATACGATATGTTTGTTACGCATAAGTGCCAGGATTTCGGCATGGATAGAGAACATATTCCTGGCGACGGTGTTGTCACAGGCTGGGGCACTATTAACGGCCGTATGGTCTATGTATTCAGTCAGGATTTTACGGTTTATGGCGGTTCTCTTTCTGTCACACATGCCAAAAAGATATGTAAAATACAGGAAATGGCGATGCGTAACGGTGCGCCGATTATCGGTCTAAGCGACTCAGGAGGGGCGCGCATTCAAGAGGGTGTCGCATCATTGGCAGGCTATACATCTGTTTTCCATAATAACATCAAAGCGTCGGGTGTTGTGCCGCAAATCAGTGTTATCATGGGGCCAAGTGCCGGTGGGGCGGTTTATTCGCCGGCTCTAACCGATTTTATTTTCATGGTCCGCGACAGTTCTTACATGTTCCTGACGGGGCCAGATGTAGTTAAAACCGTCACAAATGAAGTGGTTACTGCCGAAGAATTGGGCGGCGCAATAACCCATTCCACAAAATCCTCTGTCGCTGATGGATCATATGAAAATGATATGGAAGCGCTGATGGAAGTGCGCCGTTTGTTCGATTTTCTTCCCCTTAACAACACGTCAAAACCACCGTCACGGCCATTTTTTGACGGGCATATGCGAAAAGAACCGTCTTTGGACACGCTTATTCCGGATAATGCCAATACACCATATGATATGAAAGAACTGGTGCTGAAGTTGGCTGATGAAGCGGATTTTTTTGAAATACAAAAAGATTTTGGCAAGAATATCCTGACAGGGTTTATCCGGCTTGAAGGATCAACTGTTGGTGTGGTTGCAAATCAGCCAATGGTTTTGGCCGGATGTCTTGATATCAATGCGTCGCGCAAAGCCGCGCGGTTTGTTCGTTTTTGTGATGCGTTTGAAATACCATTGCTGACTTTGGTAGACGTGCCCGGCTTTTTGCCCGGAACGGCACAGGAATACGGCGGTGTGATCAAGCATGGTGCAAAACTGCTTTATGCCTTTGGCGAGGCAACAGTGCCGCGTGTAACGGTGATCACGCGTAAAGCTTATGGCGGGGCATATTGTGTGATGTCGCCCAAACATCTGGGTGGGGATGTGAATTACGCGTGGCCGACAGCGGAAATTGCAGTCATGGGCGCAAAAGGGGCGGTTGAGATATTGCATCGTAGTGATCTGGGTGATCCTGAAAAAATTGCCGCATTGGCGAATGATTACGAAGACAGGTTTGCCAATCCTTTCGTCGCGGCCGAAAATGGTTTCATTGACGAAGTTATAATGCCGCAAAATACACGGATGCGCGTGGCGCGGGCTTTTGCCAGCCTCAAATCAAAGGATGTAAAAAATCCGTGGCGCAAACATGACAATTTACCATTGTAAGGGTGGATATGATGCTTTTGACAAAATTGGATATCAAGATGGGATATTTTTACGGGAAAATATCATGGCAGGCTGTATTTCGCCGTATTCGTGCAAATTATTTGTCTACATTCTATTTTTTACGAAAAGAATCTGTTAAGCTACGAAAGATCCAAGTAAATATTTGCTGGGATAACAACAAAATTAGGAACGAAACATGTCAAAAACAATTACATCAATCGCTTTGCTTTTGGTTCTTGGACTTTCTGCTTGCGCAAATTCATCATCTTCAGCCGGCCCGGCACCAGAACCAGAGCCAATTGTGGTTGAGCCAGTTTCACAAAAACTGCCTGCATAATAATATAAATCCAAACCTTATTGGAATTACGGACATCCCCCCCTTAAAGTTGTGCGGGGGGTGTTCATGCTAAAGCATCGCGGCTTTCCATCCCGACTTCCCAGTTCTGATTTTCATTTTACTGTTCGCCGTGCCGGCAAAAAAGGCCCGAGCAAATTGGTTAAACGTGAACGCTACGCAGATAGAAGAGCTGCGGATCGGCGGGCTGATGAAGGATTTATGCGTGCATTATGGGAACATTTTGGAGAAGAACCATTCGAGCGCGGAAACCTGGATGCGGGACGTTTAAGTTGGTTGTTTGGCCGTGAGGTTGAGACCGCAGACGATTCCTTTGATCCTGAAGACTACAAATCTTTGTTAAAAATCAACGTTGGGCGAGCTATGGTCAGCTTTCCGGATGTTTTTGAAAGATGATCGGCATGTTTTCGCCCATCATAAATGTGGTTTGGCGACTTTCTGCCCATAGTGCAGGGTATGCAAACATTTTGATATGCACTGCTGTGAAAGCTGTTTACCTTAATAATCAAGGAAGCACTTACAGGTCTTCAATGACGCCTAGATTAGCCGCGTCGCTTGCAAAAGCAGAAGCTAATCAAGAGATTTTCCGCCCCTCCAAGTGGACGAACTCTTTCATTTCCCCTCTACTAGGGCCCTTGTGTTTTTACACAAGGGTCTCTTTTTTTGGCGCACCGCTTGTAGGTTGCGCGAAACCATCCATTCAATCCCTGAAACATTATGGTGCCACCCATGTTTAAAAAGATACTCATCGCCAATCGCGGCGAAATCGCCTGCCGTGTGATCAAGTCCGCTCAAAAGATGGGGATCAAAACGGTTGCTATCTATTCAGATGCAGACAAAAACGCGTTGCACGTGGAAATGGCGGATGAAGCGGTTCATATTGGCCCATCACCGGCGGCGGAAAGTTATATCGTTATTGATAAGGTGATGGATGCCGTGCAGCAGACCGGCGCGGAAGCGGTGCATCCGGGTTATGGTTTTTTGTCGGAAAACAAGTTGTTTGCACAGGCTTTGGAAAAAGCCGGGGTCGCCTTTATTGGCCCGCCGGCAGGAGCGATTGCGTCTATGGGTGACAAGATTACATCCAAGAAACTTGCCGCAGAGGCGGGTGTGACCACGGTGCCCGGTTATATGGGCGAAATCGCCGATGCGAAAGAAGCGGTGAAAATCTCGAATGAAATCGGATACCCGGTGATGATCAAGGCCTCGGCTGGCGGCGGTGGCAAGGGGATGCGGGTGGCTTGGGATGATGAAGGGGCCCGCGAGGGGTTTCAACTGTCCAAGAACGAAGCGGCCAGCAGTTTTGGTGACGATCGCATTTTCATTGAAAGGTTCATCACCCAACCGCGCCACATTGAAATTCAGGTGCTGGGCGATAAACACGGCAACTGCGTTTATCTGAATGAACGCGAATGTTCCATTCAACGACGTAATCAGAAGGTTATTGAAGAGGCTCCAAGCCCGTTTTTGGATGCGAAAACCCGTAAAGCCATGGGAAAACAGTCTGTCGCTTTGGCTAGGTCGGTGGATTATTGCAGTGCGGGTACGGTAGAATTCATTGTTGATGGCGACCGTAACTTCTATTTTTTAGAAATGAACACGCGCTTGCAGGTGGAACATCCTGTGACCGAGTTAATAACGGGGATTGATCTGGTTGAACAGATGATCCGTGTGGCCTATGGCGAAAAACTGTCGTTTGGGCAAAAGGATATCGGCATCAATGGTTGGGCAATAGAAAGCCGGCTTTATGCCGAAGATCCCTATCGCGGTTTTCTGCCTTCCATTGGCCGTTTGTCGCGTTATCGCCCGCCTGCGGAAGTAACGACAAAAACCATGGTCGTGCGCAATGACACAGGGGTTTACGAGGGCGGAGAAATCTCAATGTTCTATGATCCGATGATAGCGAAGCTATGTTCATGGGCGCCGGATCGCGCGAAATCCATTGAAGTGATGCGCAATGCGCTGGACGGGTTTGAGGTTGAAGGGATCGGGCATAACCTGCCGTTTCTGTCAGCGGTAATGGATCATCCGCGTTTTGTCAGCGGGGAAATAACGACTGCCTTTATTGAAGAAGAATATGTAGGTGGTTTTCTAGGGGTTGAGCTGGATGAATTGGTTCTAAAACGTATTTCTGCGGCCTGTGCCGCAATGTACCGTGTGGCTGAAATCCGTCTTGCACGGGTGTCAGGGCGGATTGACAATCATGAACGCAAAGTCGGGGAAAACTGGGTCATAAAAGTCCAGAACACACGGTTTGATGTATCCATCGATGCCGATCACATGGGATCGTATGTTACCTTTGCCGATGGTACAAAGTTCCGTGTGACCAGTGACTGGGTGCCGGGCGAACGGCTGGCAACCTTTATGATCGATAACACACCTTTGATTTTGAAAGTGGCCCCGATCAGTGCAGGCTTCCAAGTGCGCTATCGCGGAGCAGATACCAGTGTTGTTATCCATACACCGCGCCGTGCGGAATTGGCGGAGTACATGTTGGAAAAACAGCCCGCTGATACATCCAAAATGTTGCTGTGTCCGATGCCTGGTTTGATCGTCAACGTGAATGTGGAAACCGGCGATGAGGTGCAGGAAGGCCAAGCACTTTGCACCGTGGAAGCGATGAAGATGGAAAATGTACTGCGGGCAGAAAGAAAGGGCATTGTATCCAAGATCAATGCAAGTGTTGGCGACAGTCTGGCCGTTGATGAAGTTATCATGGAGTTTGAATAATCTTCATTTCAAGCTTTCATATGTTCTCTATTTGTTCTAAGTTTGGATTTACCCAATCTAAAGTGATGAATGATGCCGAAAGCCCGATTAAGGCTGCTTTATCTCGATATGAACAGCTATTTTGCCAGTGTGGAACAACAAGAAGATCCGAAATTGCGGGGACGCCCCGTTGGCGTGGTGACAACGATGCAGCCGAATGCGGCGATTATTGCCGCCAGCTACGAAGCGAAAGATCAGGGATTGAAGTTTGGGGTGCGGATGCAAGAGGCACGTCAAATGATCCCCGGTATGCAGTTTCGCGCAGCGCGTCACGACGTTTATGTGGCCTATCATCACCGGATCAAACGCGCGATAGAACAAGTGCTGCCGATCGAAGCCGCGCATTCTGTGGACGAGTTTTCCATAAGGTTGTCAGGCGATGCAGGGCGGTTGGAAATCGCCCTTGGTTTGGCCGAAAAAATGCGTCAGCAAATTTTCAGGCAAGTTGGTCCTGCGATGCGTTGTTCTATTGGGCTTGGGTCCAGCCTGCTATTGGCCAAATTAGCGGGCGAATTACGCAGACCGGATGGGCTGGAATGGTTGCTGCCAGAGGTTTTACCGAACAAGATCAACCATTTGAAATTACGCGATATTCCGGGTATCAGTCGCGGGATAAAAGCGCGGCTGGATGCAGCGGATATTACGACGATAGCCGCGCTTTACGCACTGCCACCCAAACACGCCCGCAAAATCTGGGGCGGGGTGCAGGGCGAACGATTTATTCGCGCGCTTCAAGGCGAAGATATTCCGCTACCCAGCCCCAAGCCTGCGCGATCCTTAGGGCATGGACAGGTTCTGTCTTACAACAATCGCAATGCCGAAGCTGCACGTCTGGTAACGCGGCGGTTATTGATCAAGGCAGCTACACGGCTGCGGCGCGAAAACGCATATGCCACCTATTTACAAATCTCGGTGAAATGCGCGCAAAAAGGCCGCTGCGCTTTGGGGCAGAAGATACGCGCGACGCAAGACAGCTTTCAGCTACTGGCCCTGTTTCGCGATTTCTGGGATGGCTTGGTTTTCACGCAACCCATTTCGACCAGCGTAATGCTGGGCGGTTTGGTGCCTGTGTACAGACATACCGCCGATTTGTTCGAAGATCGTACAGGTTCAGGACAACGCACATCGCGCGAAGACTTGTGCGTTCTGATCGACGCGATCAACCAACGTTATGGGCAGGATACATTAATTTATGGCGAACGCCCGCGCGAAATAACGCCATTTACCGGGGCCAAAATCGCTTTTGGGCGCATCCCGGGGCGCGAAGAATTTCGCGACTGAATTTTATATATAAAACAAAGGAGTATGCGCTATGAGCGTATCTGACCTTAAGACCTGGAAAAACTTGGCGGAAAAAGAATTGCGCGGGCGGCCCCTGGATGATTTGACATGGGATACACCCGAAGGCATCGCGGTAAAGCCGCTTTATACTTCGGATGACCTGGACGGTTTGGATCATTTGGGTTCAACACCGGGATCAGCCCCTTTTACACGCGGCCCGAAAGCCACAATGTATGCTGGGCGTCCTTGGACGATCCGCCAATATGCGGGTTTTTCCACAGCAGAAGAAAGCAATGCGTTTTACCGCAAAGGACTGGCCAGCGGGCAGCAGGGGGTTTCTGTAGCTTTCGATCTGGCAACGCACCGTGGTTATGACAGTGATCATGAACGTGTGGTCGGCGACGTCGGTAAAGCGGGTGTGGCCATCGACAGTGTCGAGGATATGAAAATCCTGTTTGACGGCATTCCGCTGGAAAAAATCAGTGTTTCCATGACGATGAACGGCGCCGTGATCCCCGTGTTGGCCAGTTTTATTGTAGCGGGTGAAGAACAGGGCGTGGATCTCGCAAAGCTATCGGGCACCATCCAAAATGATGTGCTGAAAGAGTTCATGGTGCGCAACACATATATCTATCCGCCCGAGCCATCCATGCGGATTGTCTCGGATATTATCGATTATACCCGCCGTGAAATGCCAAAATTCAACTCGATCTCGATCAGCGGCTATCACATGCAAGAAGCGGGGGCGACCTTGGTGCAGGAACTGGGGTTCACACTGGCGGACGGCAAGGAATATGTGCGCGCGGCAATGGCGCGTGGCATGGACGTGGATGCGTTCGCGCCACGCCTGTCGTTCTTTTTCGCCATTGGCATGAACTTTTTCATGGAAGTAGCCAAATTGCGGGCGGCACGGTTATTGTGGCACCGCATTATGACCGAGTTCGGGGCGAAAGACGAAAAATCCCTGATGCTGCGCACCCATTGCCAAACCAGTGGTGTGTCTTTGCAAGAACAAGACCCTTATAACAATGCTATTCGCACAGCCTATGAAGCGATGTCGGCAGTGTTGGGTGGCACCCAATCCTTGCACACCAACAGCTACGATGAGGCGATTGCACTGCCGTCTGATGCGGCCGCACGCCTGGCACGCAATACGCAACTGATTTTGCAAAATGAAACAGGTGTAACCAATGTCATCGACCCGCTAGCAGGTTCTTATTACGTGGAAAACCTGACGAAAGAACTGGCAGATAAAGCTTGGGAACTGATCGGTCAGGTTGATGATTTGGGTGGCATGACTAAAGCGGTTGAAGAGGGCATGCCAAAGATGGAAATTGAACGTGCCGCGGCTGAGAAACAGGCGCGTGTGGATCGTGGCGAAGATATTATAGTTGGTGTGAACAAGTTTCAAACCGATGAAGATGCGGATATTGATGTACGCAACATCGATAATTCAGCGGTGCGGGATGCACAAATCGCACGGTTGAAAACTATCCGGAAAAGCCGGGATACTGCTGCGTGCGAAGAAGCTCTTACTGTCTTAGAGCAGGGCGCACGCGAGGGTGGCAATCTACTTGAATTGGCAATAGAAGCCGCGCGCGCACGGGCAACTGTCGGTGAAATATCAGATGCGATGGAACGCGCTTTTGGGCGTCATAAAGCCAGGGTGAAACTTTTGTCTGGGGTGTATGGGGCAGCCTATGAAGGGGATCAAGCTTTCCAAGATATTCAAGTAGAAGTTGCTGATTTTGCAGTAAAATACGGTAAGAAACCATCAATGATGGTGGTTAAAATGGGTCAGGATGGGCATGACCGGGGCGGCAAGGTCATTGCCACGGCATTTTCCGATATTGGGTTCGATATTGAAATGGGGCCGCTGTTTCAAACGCCCGAAGAAGCGGCAATGGATGCGATCGAAAAAGGTGTTGATGTGGTTGGCATCTCATCTCAGGCCGCAGGTCACACAACGCTGGCCCCGCAACTTGTACATGCGCTGAAAAACAAAGGTGGTGGTGATATTATCGTCATTTGCGGTGGGGTAATACCACCTGACGATTATAACTTTTTACGGCAAGTGGGTGTGCGGGCGATATTCGGGCCGGGCACTAATATACCCGAAGCAGCTAAGGAAGTCTTGGAACTGGTTAAACGCACGAAAGTGGGGGAATAGGGCGATGTCATATAAAGATGTATACAGAACATGGCAGTCTGATCCTGAAGCGTACTGGATGGAAGCGGCAAAAGCTGTTTCTTGGAGTAAAGCGCCAACGAAAGCCTTGTTCGATGAAAATGCGCCGATTTATGAATGGTTCAAAGATGGCGAGATTAACACCTGTTACAACGCAGTTGACCGCCATGTCGAAGCGGGCAATGGCGAACGCGTAGCGATTATTTATGACAGCCCGATCACGGGGAATTCCGCCAAGATTACTTATGCGCAGTTACAAGAAAAAGTCGCTTCCTTAGGTGGTGCATTGCAAGCACAGGGCATCGAAAAAGGCGACCGTGTGATCATCTATATGCCGATGGTAGCTGAAACCTTAATCGCGATGCTGGCTTGTACGCGCATCGGGGCGGTGCATTCGGTTGTGTTTGGCGGATTTGCCTCGGCCGAGTTGGCAACACGGATTGATGATGCAACTCCCAAAGCGATTATTGCCGCGTCTTGCGGGGTCGAACCCAGCGGGGTGATTGCCTATAAACCATTGATTGACGGGGCGATAGAACTGGCCGCGCATAAGGTTGATTTTTGCGTGATTTTACAACGTGAACAACTGGTCGCAGATGTGGTAGCGGGGCGCGATCTGGACTGGCATGATTTCCAACAAGGTGTGACGCCTGCACCTTGTGTACCGATGGGCGGCGGTGATCCTGTTTATATTCTTTATACGTCAGGTACAACCGGCCAACCCAAGGGCGTGGTGCGCCCCACTGGCGGGCATATCGTGGCACTAAGTTGGACGATGAAAAACATTTATGATGTCGCCCCCGGTGATGTGTTCTGGGCGGCGTCTGATGTGGGTTGGGTCGTAGGGCACTCCTATATTTGTTACGGGCCGCTGATTAACGGCAGCACTACGATTGTGTTTGAAGGCAAGCCGATCGGTACGCCTGATGCGGGCACTTTCTGGCGGGTGATCGAAGAACACGGGGTAAAATCGTTTTTTACCGCCCCTACAGCATTTCGCGCAATTAAACGCATTGATCCTAAAGGTGAATTCGTTAAAAAGTATGATTTATCCTGCTTGAAGTATCTATTTTTGGCAGGTGAACGGGCTGATCCAGACACAATTATATGGGCGCAAGACCAATTGGGCGTGCCTGTGATTGATCACTGGTGGCAAACAGAAATCGGTTACCCTGCGGTGTGCAACCCAGCCGGAATTGAATTGATGCCGGTAAAACTTGGCTCACCCGCCGTGCCTTTGCCAGGATTTGATTTGCATATTCTGGACGATGCGGGGCAAGAATTGCCACGTGGTGAGTTGGGTGCGATTGTGATCAGGCTGCCTTTACCGCCTGGCACTTTGCCCACGCTGTGGAATGCAGAAGAACGCTATCGGTCGTCGTATCTAGAAGCCTTCCCCGGTTACTATGAAACTGGGGACGCAGGTTATATGGATGATGACGGTTATCTTTATATCATGGCGCGCACTGATGATGTGATCAATGTCGCAGGTCACCGCCTGTCTACCGGGCAAATGGAAGAGGTTTTGGCAAATCATACAGATGTGGCAGAATGCGCGGTTCTAGGTGTGAAAGACACGTTGAAAGGGCAACTGCCAATGGGGTTTTTATGCCTGAATGCAGGGTGTGAGAAGCCCCATGATCAGGTGGTCAAGGAATGTGTGCAATTGGTTCGAAAAACCATTGGCCCCGTGGCTGCATTCAAGCTGGCCTGCGTGGTTGATCGCCTGCCGAAAACCCGTTCCGGTAAAATTTTACGTGGTACAATTGCGAATATTGCTGATGCGGAAAACTGGAAGATGCCTGCAACGATCGATGATCCTGCTATATTGGATGAAATTACAGAAGCATTGATGGGGCTGGGATACCCGCAGAAATAACATCAGTTCCGTATCTTTGCATTTTGCAAAACCTACCATAAAGCGTATAATAGATTTGGGCGCAGATCTTTTGCGGTCATTTGGCTATGGGCAGCGGCAATAATGGCGGATAATTATCAAAACGAAAAATACTTGACCCTTCTTGATAATCTTGGGCCCACGCAGTCTTTGGTTTTAATTGATAAGTTGATGATCGACGTGAAAAATGCACGGCGTGGATTGCAAGCTGCACTGTCAGCAAATGCTATCGATTTGCTGAATGAGCCCAGCCATATTTTGATATCACTGGCAGATGTTATCGGTGTTGATGAGCTATGCTTATTGGCAAGAAATATTAGTGATTTCAAAAAGACGGGGGGCACGGATTTTCCAAATGATAAAGTAAAGACAATCGTATCACAGTTGGATATTTGGTTGGACTTCCTGAAAACTGATAAAATCCAACGCGGGCAGACATTATGAAGCAAAGGATATTGCTTATTGAAGACACCGCAACTTTACAGATGATTTACAGTGCCAATCTGAAAAATGCCGGCTATGCAGTGGATGTGGCCTCTACTGGTGCTGAAGGTTTGGAGCTGTTTCACAAAAGCAGCGCTCAGGTTGTGATTATGGATTTGTTTTTACCAGATATCGACGGAATTGATGTCATAAAATCATTTGCTAGAATTAATCCTCAGGCCAAGATTATTGTAATCACGTCAAACGGTTCAGTGAACCGTGCTGTGGAAGCCATGCGGGCAGGGGCTTTTGATTTTTTACTAAAGCCGTTTTCAGACGAGCGGTTATTGACAACCGTTTCATCAGCATTGGCGAATTTTGAAATTAGAACGGGTGTAAATCTGGAAGCGGGTTGCTTTTATGGATTCACAGGTAGGGGGCCTGTAATGCAGGAGATGTATCGCAAGATCATACGTGTTGCACCATCATTTGCACCGGTTTTCTTGACCGGAGAATGTGGAATTAGTAAAGAGACCTGCGCACGCGCAATACATAATCACGCCGATTCAAACACACGCCCATTCATAACATACAGCGGTAGTGATCAATCTGCCAGCGAGCAGGAAAAAGTATTGTTTGGAGGTTTTGATACTTCTGACGCATCTGAAGTGATTAAAAATAAAAGCGCTTTCCAAAATGCTTATGGTGGTAGTTTATATATTAATGAGGTGTCAGAGCTGGCTCCTTTGTTACAGTCGAAGTTATCAAATATTATGAGAAATGCCAGTTTGGGCGAAAAGCTTCAAAATGAAGAGATAGGAAGTTTTCCCCGAATTATTTGTTCTACCAGTATAGATCCGTATGTGTTGTTGGAAACAGGTAAAATCAGTGAAGACATGTTTTACCAATTACATATCCTTACAGTTGATGTGCCGTCGTTGCGTGAAATAGGCGATGATATAATTTTTATAGCCGAGACTATGTTGTCGCAATTTTCCAGATCGGAACATAAATCGTTTATGACACTATCAGATGAAGTAACTGAACTGTTTCTATCCCATCACTGGCCGGAAAATATGAACCAGCTTGGAAATCTATTACATAAGATCGTGGCCAGCCATGATGGGACCATTGTCGATTTGGATATGCTGCCAAAAGAATTTATAACTTCCGACATGAATATGAATGGCGGGGAATCTGGTGCAAAAGAAACTGGGCGAAGCAGTAATGCTATCCAGCAGCTTATCGGAATGTCACTTGAAGAGGTGGAACGTAAGATCATTGAGGCTACAATTCATTCCCAAGGCGGATCTGTCCCGATGGCGGCTGATATTTTAGGTGTGGCTCCAAGTACGATTTATAGAAAAAGAACAAACTATTAAGATGTTCTTCTAATCTGAAATATTTGTATTTCCTAGATTGCCGAATAAGGAAAATGGCAAAAATTGCCTGTAGCCCGCTATATTCTAAAAATATCTTTACTAATCACTGAATATTTGTCATTTTGTCCATATCTTGGGGGCACGAGATGATAAAAAACAAAATGATGGCACTTGCCATAGGGGTTATAACCTTAGGCGGTGCAGCAGGCGCAAAGACTTTAACAGCTGATAACGGACCTGCAGAGCGACCGCCGGCAAGTTTTACCGGAAAGCAATATGTGGACTCGAAAGGTTGCGTGTATATTCGCGCAGGGTTTGGCGAACGCATCACGTGGGTGCCGCGTGTCAACCGGCAGCGGCAGGTCTTTTGCAGCACAAACAATAAACCTTCGTTAAGCCCTACGCAATTATCGGCGATTTCCGGCAAACCAGCAACGCGCCTGATCAAGCCGGCAAATGTAACTGTGCCGGCGGAAACGAAGCCTGCCGCACCTGAAATTAAAACAGCAAAAGCAGAACCCGTTAATAATGTTGCCAATGTGCCCCCTAAAACCGCCAGTGTCCGTGGTTACACACCTTCTGCGCGGCAAAAAAGCCGTGATGTATTGCGTACGGGTCAGAAAATAACTTACACCGACGTAATAATCAGACCGGTGCTATCAGGTGAAGCATATCAACAAACCGATTTACTGGCGCAGGAAAACGCAGGCCGACGTGGTGTTGATGCCGTTCATAAACTATCTATCTATCCGGTTGTAATTGATGCAGATATTACAGCCAGGGGTGACGCGCAAATGGCGTTGGTCTGGTCAAATACTGTGCCACGTATTTTGATAAGAAAAGAGCGTGCCAAACGTGTTGCATCGAATGCTATTAATTTAGCATCTAATTCACGCTAAGTTAGGCTTAAGTGGCATCCAAACCTTGCAATCGCAGTTTAGCTATCTGGTGAACCTGGTTCAAAGCTTCGCGAAATTCACTACCAAAATCATTTGAAAGTCGTTTTTGGAAATTGGCTAATATATCGGTGAGGGTACGCCCGCGCACAGCCAGAATGAACGGAAATCCGAACCTTTCACGATACTGGGCATTCAATTCTGTAAATGCCTTTAATTCATCCGGATTACATTGATCAAGGCCGGCATTTTTCTGTTCTGATTTGCTTTCGGTTGTTAACTCATCTGTTTTTGCCAGCTTTCCCGCCAAATCTGGATGCGCACGCAACAGGGCTATTTGCAGTTCTTGTGGTGCGGTTTCAACAATTTTGGCCATTGGCCCAGCAAGATCAGAGGGCTTTTCAAGTTCCAGATGGGTTTTCTTGTCAAAAAGCATTTCCGCAATCCAGCTAGAATGCTCATAAACACCACCAAAAGTGTCTAAAAAACTGTCGCGCGAAAGAGGCATCATTGTTCAATTCTCCTAAGCAACTGATATCAGCCTATTTATTACGAAAAAGCAAGTCACAATTATTTGTCTGTGCAATAATCAGGGAAGTGTTTCAAAATAACCGTTATAGTATGCTTCCGGGCTTTTTGCTAATTTTATGCAGGATTAAGTGTGGAATTTGAAAATGAACAAATCACTGGTGATAAAAGCTGCCGATGTTGTGGTCACAATGAATGGTGCGCGCGATGAGCTAAAAAATGCGGATATTCGCGTTGTCGGCGGTGTGATTGATGCTATTGGTCATGGATTGACCGGGGATTATGTGATCAATGCGCAGGGTTGTGTTGTAACGCCTGGTCTTGTGAATACGCATCACCACTTGTCACAAACATTGACCCGTGTGGTGCCCGGGGGGCAAGACGCATTACTGTTTGGTTGGTTACAATCACTTTATCCGATATGGCAAAAATTCGGACCAGAGGAAATGTTTGTTTTGGCGCAGGTGGGTTTGGCGGAGCTGGCGTTGTCTGGTTGTACGTTGTCATCGGATCATCTTTACCATTTCCCCAAAGGGGTGCGCCTGGAAGACACCATTGATGCGGCTAAGACTATTGGTATTCGTTTTCACGCGACGCGCGGATCGATGAGTATCGGGGAAAGCGATGGCGGTTTACCGCCCGATGTTATGTGCGAAAAAGAGGCCGATATTCTGGAGGATTGTATCCGCGTGATAGATACGCATCATGATGCCGATGACGGTGCAATGATCCGCGTCGGGATCGCGCCTTGTTCGCCGTTTTCCGTTAGTCGGGAGTTGATGCGTGACAGCGCACTTCTGGCCAGAGATAAGGGTGTGATGCTGCATACGCATCTGGCTGAAAATGATGAGGATATTGCCTATTCGCTTGAAAAATTTGGTTGCCGCCCCGGACAATACGCCGAAGATCTGGGTTGGACCGGTGAAGATGTTTGGCACGCGCATTGCGTGAAATTGGACGGGCAGGAAATTGACCTGTTTGCGCGATCTGGAACCGGTGTGGCGCATTGTCCGTGCTCGAACTGTCGTCTTGGGTCTGGGATAGCACCTGTGCGGGCAATGCGTGATGCCGGTGTTAACGTTGGTTTGGGTGTGGATGGTTCTGCATCCAATGACGCTGGGCATTTGCTGGATGAAGCACGCCAGGCGTTGCTTTTGCAAAGGGTGCAAAACGGCGCTGATGCGATGTCAGCACGCGAAGTGCTGGAAATTGCCACTTTGGGTGGCGCGCAGGTATTAGGGCGGCATGATTGCGGGTCGCTGGAAGTGGGCAAGCGCGCTGACTTCGCCATTTGGGATATGACAAGCGGTATTGCCACTGCGGGGGCATGGGATCCTGTGGCCGCGCTGGTTTTGACAGGGCCGCATCAGGTACGCGACCTTTATGTGGAAGGCCGTGCCGTTGTGAGAAACGGTCATTTGACAGGCGTTGAGCTTGGGCAGATAGTAGAGCATCAGAACAGGCTAGCGGCCAAGTTTATGTAAGCCTTAAAGCAGGAGTGAAATAAGATGCTATCTATTAGATCAAGATTAATGACTGTAACTGTTATTACTTTGCTTGGGCTGGGAAGTGCAGCGCATGCAAGTCCGCAGGAAGATAATCTTATTGCGCTTCTTAATCAGATACGTGAAAGCAAGGGACGCAAACCTCTTGCCGTTTCCCCTGCATTAATGGCAGCGGCCGAAAGTCATGCGCAAGATATGGTTGCACAAAGTTATTTTTCACATACTGGAAAGAACGGCTCTACGGTCGGTAAACGTATCAAGCGGCAGGGTTACAAATTCTGTTATGCGGCCGAAAATATTGCTTGGGGGCAAAAGTCCGCAGCAGAGGCAATGAAAGCCTGGCAGGATTCGTCCGGACATAAGAAGAACAACCTAAGCCGTAAGTCTACACAAGTGGGTGCGGGCTTCGCCGGGCCTAAAATGTGGGTAATGGTCTTTGCGAAACCTTGTTAAAAACCTATGTAGGATTTTTCTTCAGTTAATGTAGAACCCGTCGTCAGGTTTATCTGCTTTTTAATTTCAGCACGCCTGTCATTATTGGTATAAACCGCACGGGCAAGACTTATAAAACCGTCACCAAAATCCTTTTCGCGTTCACAATTTCGAATATCATCTTCAATTGCCCAAAGCAGTTTGTTTACGGCAAGTAACGCGGCAGTCATACTTTGTAATGCCGGTGTATTCGGGATGTATTTATCTGCCACGCTTTGCAAGGCAGTACGTTCAATATTTACATTAGCCAGTTTCGACGCATCGGTAATATTTTCCGATTTAATTTGCAAAATTGTCAACTTATCCAATAATTCACCCGGTGAGATTGGTATGTGAATATTGTTCATGGCTTTTTCCAATCTTTGATTTTTGCAACCACATCTGTTTTCACTCTTGCGAAAACCTGATCCCAGTCACCTGATTTTTTTTGCTTGATCAGCCGCATGGAAGGATACCATGGGGTATGATCCGGGAAGGGTTCGTATAGCCAATATGATTCAGAATGCAGCAGGTTCCATATCTCGATGCCCAGAGAACCCGCGACATGTGCTATTGCACTGTCCATTGAAATCACCAGATCCAGCTCACGCATTAATGCGGCACTGTCTGCAAAATCGCGATCATTGCTGCCTGCGTCTATTATTATTGCGGATGTTCCATCTTGTACAAAGTCACTTTGCAAGGACCCCTTGTATAGCGAAAACATTTGTATGCAGGGTATGTCGCTGAGTTCCACAAAGCGTTGGTGACTGAATGAACGTTTGTGGTTGGCGCGGTATGTAACGGAGCCTGACCACATAACCCCAATTTTGAAACGGTCGATAAACGGAGCTACAATTTTACGAGCGCGCTTGATAGCGTCTTGGGGAATGAAGAGATCAACAGGCTTCGGTGTGGTTTCAAGTGTAGCATTCAGACAAAGCGGTAAATCCATCATTGGCACCCAGAAATCGCACCCGTCGATATCGGTATTGGTTTGTATAAATTCCACATCGTTTTGAAGGTTAGTAAATAGCCGTTGCAAAGGTGGTTTGACCACCATTTTTATTTTAGCACCAAGTTGCCTTAAGCCTTTCAGGAAACGGGCCATAAGAATGGTGTCACCAAACCCTTGTTCGGGTATTATGAGAATGGTTTTGCCCTTTAAAGGCTCACCTTTCCATTGGGGGAATGTGTATTCAGGCAGAATTAACTCATCACCCTTCCAGCGCCAGTTGAAACTTTTAAACCCTTCAGGGTAATCCCCCATCGCCAGTTGCACGAATGCCATTTGGATATGTAATTCGGCGAATTCCGGGAACAATCCTAAACCTTGTGAAAGTATATCGCGGGCTTTATCCAGTTGGTGAACCCCGCGATAGCATTTTCCAAGGCTTGCATAATGATCCGGGTTTTCTGGCTCCAGCTTTATGATTGCTTTTCGTAGTTCCAGTGATTTCGGAATATCTCCCGCATCATAAAAGGCGTTTGCGGCATTATTCATTACTAACGGTGCTTTCGGTTCCAACTCAAGCGCGCGCGCTTGAACTGTTGCCGCCATTCTGTAATTTTTCTGTTTGCGCAAAAGTGCACCAAGGTTAGACCATATGGCGGCATCT
Source organism: Amylibacter sp. (assembly GCA_965261565.1). Taxonomy (GTDB): domain Bacteria; phylum Pseudomonadota; class Alphaproteobacteria; order Rhodobacterales; family Rhodobacteraceae; genus Amylibacter. The sequence continues at coordinate 2,733,248 of OZ253460.1, read as the reverse complement.
TTAGGATTATTCCGCAGATAGAGTTGGTACAGTTTTTGGGCTTTATCCAGATCGTTTTTTTGATGCACTTGAATTGCTGCTTGTCGCAGTTCTGCGGGTGATTTGAATTTATGACTGGAAATGCTCATTGCCGTGCCGCTGCTTATTTGGGTAAATTATATGTCAGCCGCCATTGTGCGTAAACCTTTTTCAATTTTGGTATTTATACTGTTGTAAAGTGAAGAGCTGTTATAAGACGACAGGTAAAGATTAAGGGGGCACAAATGACAGACGAAGCGATTATAGAGGCAGAACAATCCGAACACGCCTATGAGATTGATAGTGCTCTTATTGAGGCTGTGCTTGACGCGGTAGAAGTCGGTGATCGGGATGCGCTTGTAGCACTGCTGGAACCTTTCCATGCGGCCGACATTGCCGACCTATACGAACAAATAAGCCCCAAAGAAAGAACTGCGTTTACTGCCCTTTGGGGTAAAGACTTTGATGGGGAAGTTCTAGCCGAAATTGATGAAGGCCTGCTTGATGATGTGTTCGAAGATCTTTCGGATGAGGTCGTCACAGAAGCCGTCAGAGATATGGACACGGATGATGTTGTCGATCTGATCGAAGATCTGGATGTACCGCAACAGGAACGTATTCTTGGTGCATTAGACACTAATGACCGGGTGGCGGTTGAACAGGCATTGCAATACCCAGAGGATTCAGCCGGGCGTTTGATGCAACGTGAACTGGTTATGGCACCGGATTTTTGGACTGTTGGTCAGGCTATTGATTATTTACGCAAAGAAGCTGATTTACCGGATCAATTTTATGATGTGGTGATGGTCGATGCAAGGCTGTCACCTGTGGGTAAAGTGCCGCTATCAAGCCTGCTGTCGTCACCGCGTGATACGAAATTAACCGACATAATGGATGAAGAATTTCGCACCATACCGGTGCTACAATCTCAAGAAGATGTCGCATATGCGTTTAACCAGTATAATATGGTGTCCGCACCTGTTGTGGATGCGGATAACCGATTGGTTGGCGTCATCACAATGGATGATGCAATGGAGGTTCTGGATGATCATGCGGAAGAAGATATCAAACGTCTGGCCGGGGTTGGTGACGAAAGCCTGATCGATAATATCTGGTCAACAACAGGGCGGCGATTTCCTTGGTTGGCTGTAAACCTTTTAACCTCAATCCTTGCGTCTATCGTGATTGCGCAATTTGCCGATACGATTGATGCACTTGTTGCCTTGGCTGTTTTGATGCCGATTGTGGCGTCAATGGGGGGGAATGCGGGGACGCAAACCCTAACGGTAATTGTGCGTGCAATGGCGACAAAGGACCTAACACCGGCAAATGCAAGCCGTGTTATCCGGCGCGAGTTGGGTGTTGGGGTGTTGAATGGCTTGCTTTTCGCGGGTGTTATTGCTGTCGTTGGATATTATTGGTATGGTTTACCTATGTTGGGCGTTGTTCTGGGGGTTGCGATGATTGGCAATCTGGTTGTTGCAGGCTTGGCGGGTGTTCTGGTGCCGATCAGCCTGGATAAAATCGGGATAGATCCGGCACTGGCATCGGGGGCATTTGTGACTACGGTTACTGATATTGTAGGGTTTTTCGCGTTTCTAGGGCTTGCCGCAGTATTTTTGCTTTAACTTACTTGGGCATCCTTAAAACCTGATTACGGCTACCTTTGGTAATCCGGACAGAGCTTTCACCGATTGCCGCCACTTTCCAACCACTGACCCTTTGGCCGGGTTTTACTTTCACAAAGCGCCCGCTTGGCATACGTAACAGTGCCTGGCGGGCTGATGGTTTACCGAAAACGCCGATTAAAGACATGTGGCTTTTACTGACTTTTGCCCGTTCCGTGGCTTCTTGTTGGATGTTGGCCGGCGATGGGCTGCTGGTTTTTGATGTGCCACGCGCAACATCTGATGTGACTGGGGATATCAAGGCGGTCGTTTGAGTTGTTTCAGAGTTTGCATTGGCCTTGGCAACAATCCTACCAAGGCTTTTGGGGCGTAAGCGGGGTCTTAATGTTTCACTAACTGCTTGTTGAACCGCAACGTCAATTTCCAGCGGATCAATTTTTTCCTGTGCTGCTACGTTTTTTGGCACGCTTAAATTTGCAGGGCGGCGTTTGGGTTTTATATTCGCTAGTGCCGAATCTGCTAATGCCAGTAATGAACTAGCCGCTGCTTTTGCCTTTTCTGAAATAGATGGCGGGCGGGATTTTGGTAATGTGCTTTTAAGCTCTGGGTCGGCCATGGCCAGAAGGTCTGGTTCTTCCTCCACAGGGGTTTCAGGTTTGGCATCTGTTAACGCATTCGTTTCAACAGACGTTAGTGCATTGTCTTGATTATTTGTGTTTTGTGTTTCAGGAACTTTTTCTGGTTCAGCAATTATTGCCCCTAAACTTGCAACTGGAGTACGTGTTTCTTTTGTAGGCAATGCGGATTTCTGAATGCTTTCAATGCCAGTATATAACGTAGGTTCGGCCAGGGATTTAGGGATTTTTAAAACTGGATCCTGAAAATCTGCCCCGCCAGTATTTTGTTGAAATATTGGCGCCCTATCTGAAGATACCAGATGTTTTAGCAATTGGGGTTCTGCTATTATAAATGGTTCTGTTGATGGGATTTGCTGCAAGAGTGATATTTCTTCTTTGCCCTCAGTCAAAGCTGAATAGAACCAGAATAAGATCGCAATTAGTCCCAGTGCCGCGATGAAACCTATATAGCGCAGCTTGAAAAACCGACTTGCATCAGTTTTGGCTACGCCGCCTTGCGGTGTTTCTATCGGGGTCTTAACCGATGCTGTTGTTTGCACACGTGGAGCATCAATCGAAATGCGGGCAGGCGGTGGTGGAACAGCTGTTTTGTTTGACTTTTCATCTGCAACTAGGATTTTGCTGCGTTTGGTTGCAAATGTATTTACGTCTTTACCGTTGCCATCATCCGGAAGTGAGGCAGAATTCGTATTTGCATTCCCGGTTTGTGAGTTATCAAATGAAGCATCACTTCCGCCGATTGCAGGTTTCGCTTTTATGCTGGAATTTACGGGTGGTGGCGGTGGTGAAATATCGGGGGAAGGTGCGTCGGCGTCGTAAAAACACGGGTTTTGGGGAAAGTCAGAGCTATCAAGCTTTGTTGTGTAAAATTCGGCTTCGAAGCCACACCCAATAATAAACTCTTTTGCCTCTTCTATAGTTTGTCTGGCGATTGCTGACACGTAAGAAACATCTTCACCGTTTTTCTTGCCAAGATCAAAAACCAATTCTTGTGCAGAATAGGGTGTGTTTTGTGCAAGGAAATTACGCACTTTCGGGGTAATATCGGCTTCACTGCTGTCACCCAGATCAATATCAGATACGAATATTTCTGATCGAGGGATGCGTATTTGGGCTATGAACTTGCTGTTTACATTTGGCCCGTGTTCAGTTTTTAGCTGTTCAATTGCTTTGGAAAAATCCTGATCGCTTAAAGCGACCTGACCCAGTAATTGCCATGGTTGATCCGCATCACAATGCCACAAAGTTACGCCGTCATTGGCTAGGTCGACTGCATATTTTGCGCTTGCTGTGGTCATCGGGTTATATTCAGCCTTGGTGATCAGGTTTTCAGTCCCAGTATGGCATCATATTTATAAGATAGTTTTACTTTACACAAAGTGAATCGCGATTGCATCTTCTGCGATAGCGAAAATGCGCTGGTCTGCCCCGAAACTCGCCCCGAATATACCTGACAGGTCATAATCTGGCCAGAAATAAATCGCGGCAATTATCAAAATAATTATAAATATCAGAGCAACAAACCATATTGGTTCAATATCGCTCTTTTGGGGCTTGGTCTGTTGTGTATCAGATGTCGCGTTATGTTCTGGGTTAAGCTCTGATGATTCAGCAGGCTGAATTGTTGTATCAACACTAGATGCTTCGGGAAAATCTACCGGTTGCAAATTTGGATTTCGTGGAAAAACCGAGGCATCAAGGTCTGTTGTATACTGTGTGGGCTCAAAGCCGATGAGATGAACAAATGTCGATGCTTGTTCAATGACTGCCAGATGTGTCCAGGCGATATTGATCTTTGTATCATTATCATGACGGTCAATATCAAAAGCCAGAGTTTTTATTGATGCACCGGACGCGTTTTCCAACGCCTCTATTATCCGGGTTTCCATGTCTGTTGCCGTGTAGGTAACTTGATCAATAATTAGGGTTCTAACTTCAGCTGTCGGAATACGGACAATAGCGTGATTTGATGGGGCGCCCGTGTTTTTAGCGATGACACTTAAATCTTCCAACTGCTCACGAAGATTGCCAGAGTTCAAAGGCACACTGCCTAGAAACTCCCATTTCTTGGCAGGTTTCCGGTGCCAAAGAAAAATCCCATCATTCGACAAATCTACGGCAAATGGTTCTGGTTCTTGTTTCATCATGCTTTCGAGCAATTCCATATTTCTTTGATCATTACTTTACCTGTTTGAAACTAGCCACGTTTTTTTGTAATAAATAATATTCATGTGCTATTTTAACGCGATAGCTTGAATATAGTCCATATCGTATGCAAATTTAAGAGAGCAATGTAATTTAAGGATAGAACATGCACAAAGTTTTTATAGCACTTATTTTAATACTCATCCCCAATTTATCTGCGGCTGAAGAGATTGATCGTCGTATGACATTAATTGGTGTCGGTGAGGTCTTTGTTGTACCTGATATGGCAATGGTCACTTTGGGCGTAAGTAACATTAATGAAAAGGCCTCGGATGCAATGCGCGCCAATTCGGCCTCTATGGCATCGGTCTATAAGGCGTTAAAGGATGCCGGTATTGAAGCGCGTGATATTCAAACGACGCAATTGTCACTAAATCCACGTTGGAACCGTACAACATCGAATAATGTACCGCGTATCACCGGTTATGAAGCGGTGAACACGGTAAAGGTGCGTGTGCGTGCCTTGGACACTGTAGGAACAGTGCTGGATGTTTTGTCTCAGGCAGGGGCAAACAGGATTAACCAGATAAGCTTTGGCATTCAAAAACCCCGACCACACATAGATGAGGCCCGCAAACGCGCTGTAGCAGATGCGCGCATAAAAGCTGAACTTTATGCACAGGCGTCAGGTGTTGAACTGGGTGCGGTGATCCGTATTTCAGAAGCTAGTGCCGCACCCTTGCACCAAAATATGGCCCGTATGGAAATGGCCGGGATGGCCGATAGCGCAGTGCCGGTTTCCCAAGGCGAGATGGGTGTGCGTGCGCATGTGACGATTGTTTACGAGATTCAGTAGAGTATCTGACCCTAACAAAAAAGCGCCCAAAGTTGCCTTTGAGCGCAGTCATGGAACGAGGGACAGTATTGTGAAGCAAAGAGTTCCAGCCTTTGTTTCTAATATTCAGATAGTCACTCAAGTGCTTATTTCAAGTGTAGATATGGCGCGCCAAAAGGTTTTGCCTTTTTGTGCCTGCTAAGTGATTGATTTCATTAGAACGGAAAAATGAACGGCGCACCTATCTTACCTTTATGGGAACATAGGGTTACCATTAGGTAGCCGATATCCAGAAAATTGTGGTCAATGGCGGCTGCGCGGGATAACTAAGCTGCCGTTCACCACGACCTCAAGTGCGCGTCTTTAAGCATGTTATCATCGCAGCCAGAACGATGATCGCACACACAATGGCAGTTGTTGTGATTTCTTCGTCCAGAAATATTGCTGACCACGCCAATGCAGTGAGAGGGAGTAACAAATTGATCTGACCAATCCTTGCGATGCCGCCAAGGGCCAGACCACGATACCAAAAAACGGACGCAAGAAACATGCTGATGACGCCAAGGTAGATAAGAGAAATCCAACTCGTCGTTGCGACTGAGCCAAAGTCAATCGCGCCCACGCTCGAAAAGAGAGCTGCTGCGGCGAAGGGCATCAAGAAGATCATGGCCCAGCAAAGCGTAATCGTCCCTCCAAGCTCTCGCGAGACGCGGCCACCTTCTACATAGGCAACCCCAAGACTGAGCATTCCCAAAAATAGCCAACCATCAGCGAGACTAAGATGCCCAGCACCTGCGTCATAAGCAAAATAAAGTACAGCCGCGAAGCCGATCAGGCATGCACCCCAAAATAAGGCAGAAGGTCTCTCTCCCGTTCGCAGGACAGCAATTACTGCCGTCGCGGCAGGTGCCAACCCAGTCACGACTGCACCATGCACCGCAGGCACGGATTTGAGCGCAAGTGCTAGGAAAAACGGATAACCGACAGCAAGACCCAAAGCCATGATCGCAATAGGCAATACCAACTGCCGTCTGGGCAAACGCCACCTATTCGTTACGGTTAGCGTTCCAATCCCCAACAATCCTGCCATCACGATGCGGGCACACGTGATATCAAATGGTGTGAAATCAGTGACAGCAACCCGCGTTGCGACAAGCGTTCCGCTAAATCCCAACATCCCCAAGACACCAAGCAAAACTCCGGCAGTCCAATTTTGTAACGTGGGTGTCATGACGAGCTCAAAGCTCAACCATCCTGGGTGGGATCGGCACAGATTGGACGATTGATGAGTTTGTCGCACCAAATGGCACGATCCTATCAATGACCTCCTCCATTTCCAGAACGTCTCGAACGTGGGCGCGGGCGATAAAGCAATCATCACCCGAAATACGATCACAGGACACGATTTGCGGTGTTGCTTTGATGGCACCAATCATGTTTTGCATTTCTCCAGGAAGTGGCCTGGCGCGGATCACAACAGTTAGCGCATAGCCCAATTTTGAAGGATCAATCCGCACTCCGTAACCTACGATCACGCCATTATTTTCAAGTCGCTGTATACGATCCCCGACACTCGGTGCAGAAAGGCCCACGCGTCGCGCCAACTCTGCTCTTGGTATACGAGCGTCGGATGACAGTTCGCGCAAGATGGCTTTATCAATAAGATCTAATGGCGAACCATTGGATAGAAGGCTATTTGCTGTTTCTACTTTACTTTCAGACATAAAAACGACTCCAATCATGATGTTTATCCATATAAAATATAAATGAACCTTGTATTATGCTCATATGAAAAATCAAGCCCCCACCACCCCTATCTCCACAGGACGTCTAACACGCACTGCCGAAGCTGTGCCGCCACACGCATGGTTCGGTGTATCTGCTGTCTTTCATTATCTCGGCCCATCACTTGCCGTCCTACTGTTCCCAGTGATCGGCGTGCTTGGCGTTGCATGGTTTCGCATTGCCTCTGCGGCGCTCATTTTTGCACCGATCACAAAACCTTGGCGCACCTTTCAGAACTCGACAAACCGTGAGCGCATCTTGTTGCTGGCGTTGGGCGGGTGCCTCGCGGTCATGAACAGCGCATTTTATCTTGCCCTTGACCGCCTTCCGATTGCGTTGGTTGCGGCCATTGAGTTTGTTGGAACTATAGGGATTGCCCTTTGGGGGTTGCGGACGGGACGTAACTATCTTGCCTTCGCCTTCGCAATCATTGGCGTGGCATTGCTCATTGACGTTCCATCGCTACTTACTGCGGACGGTGCTGCGCTCACATCTGATCTGTTGGGGTTGTTCTGGGCGGTATTGAACGGGTCGCTTTTCGTTCTCTACATCGTTCTCGGACACAAAATTTCAGAAGGCGGCGCTTCTGGCGGCGTTGAAAGACTTGGAGCGGCCATGACCATCGCCTTCTTGTTCGTTATGCCGATTGGCTTTCTTCAAGCCCTTGAAGCCTTTGGTGCTCCACTCTTGGTTCTTGCAGGTATCGGGGTCGGTATCTGTTCATCGGTAATCCCGTATGTCTGTGATCAACTCGCAATGTCACGCCTTCCACGCTCCAGCTACGCTTTTCTTTTGGCCCTGTTACCTGCGATGGCCACGATTATCGGCGTGATAGTGCTGCGCCAGATACCAACCAGCGTTGATGTTCTCGGTGTGGTCCTCGTAATGGTCGGTGTCGCTGTTCACAAACCGCCGAAAGCCTAATAGCAGTCTTTCCCATTGGTGGAACTCTAGATGAAATGGACTCCATCCAATCATCTGACAATTTTATTCGGGAGGTCGTTTTCGAGTAATTTGGCACCCAAAGGCAAACCTATGTGTCCAAAAAGGCAAAACCTTTTGGCATTTTACAGTAGATGGATAAATATTGTTTAGCTTAAGCCTTTTACAATACTGAGCCAGCGTTTGTCTGCCCTTGAAATATAGCCTTTTCTATTACGGCCCCAGATGGCCCAGACAACAGAACTGTAATTCAGATATAATTTGCCTTTGTAGACATCCCAGGCTTTGGGGTTGATTGAAACAAGATCACCACTGGCCATTGCATAAGCACAATAACCGCCGTATTGCGGCGCATATTTCTCGGGGTTTGCTTCAAACAGAGCTTTATTCGCAGCCGATTTAAATTGCCACGTTGCACCATTCCAAGACAAACTGTGATCTGCTGACCCTTTGCGTGCTTCACTTTCAGTAAAATAGGCGACAGGGTCATAGCCACCTATTGCCAACCCGCCTTTAGAGTACTGCAGTGGCTTTCCGGCAAGGGCAGGGGTGGCCAACATTGCTGCTAGCACAGCCAGTGTAGTGCGTCGTGTGAATTGCATCAGATGTTCCTATCGTGGCTCTTTGTAATAAGATAGGTATATTTGTACAAATGGGAAGCCGCCTAGCAATATTGTGAGAATTTGTCACTTAACGCTTTTGGTTTGAGACAATGCATATAATGATACGGCTGCCGCGTTTGATACATTTAATGAACCAAAACTGCGTTGGAATGGGATTTTGGCAATCACATCGCAAGTTTCTTTTGTAGACTGGCGTAGGCCGGGGCCTTCTGCGCCCAGTACAAGGGCAGTGGGGGTATTGGGTTCCACATCCAGCGTGTTTTGCAAATCAATATCTGCCTCACCGTCCAATGCGATCAAACGGTACCCCATGTCCGACAGGGTTTTTAGGGTTTTTACCAGATTTTGCACCCGTAAATAGGGCTGACGTTCCAATGCACCACTGGCGGTTTTGGCCAAAGCCCCGGTTTCGGGTGCCGAATTGCGCAATGTGGCGATGACAGCACGCGCCCCAAACACCTCGGCTGAACGCAGGATTGCGCCCACGTTATGCGGGTCTGTCACACGGTCCAACACAATCACCACAGTGCGTTCGCCGCGAGGCGCGCATTGTTCGGACAGATTTCCCCAATCCAGTGGCTTCACTTCCAAAGCCGCCCCCTGATGTACCGATTGCGGATCAATAGGTACGTTAAAGCGGCGGGGATCCTGAACTTCAGCGTCTATACCGGATTTGGCAATCGCATCGGCCAGCTTATCGGCGGCATTCTTTGTTACAACCAGACGCAAGCGTTGCCGGGACGGGTTCAGCAATGCATCGCGCACGGCATGAATGCCAAACAACCAAACGGTTTCAGCGGCACTCGCACGTCTGTTGCGTTCCTTATCAACCACCCACACGGGTTTTTTGTCTTTTCGCGGTGCCATTTACGGTTCTTTCCCAGTTGGCTGCACATTTGGCACGATCAGGTGGGCGCAACAAGCTTTTTATGGTTGACGAAGCCAATTCCCGCGACTAATCAGGCCGAGCTTAAGATGTTTAAAAACGCTTTAAGGGCGACGGGCTGCAAGGTGCGGCAGGGGACTGTAACTCCCCCGGGGTGACCCACGCCTGGTTCGATTCCAGGGTCGCCCACCATTTTTCATTATACTAATGCACTGCTGACAATGATTGCATTTTATGTGTCAGAGGTTTAAATGCTTTTGAGTTGCAACGGGTTTCCATGGGTTGGGTCATAGATGAAAATTAGCATTATAATACCGACGCGTGAGCGCGCCGAGTATCTGCGTTTTTCAATTCAAACTGCTTTGGATATAGACGACAAAGAAATAGAAATTGTGGTCTGCAATAATGCCAGCCGCGACGATACTGAAACGGTCGTGCAAAGCTTTAATGATCCGCGTATACATTATGTAAATACAGGCGCACGTGTTTCAATGCGCGAGAATTTCAACCATGCATTGAACCAAAGCCGTGGTGAATATGTGATCTTTTTTGGTGATGACGACGGAATTGTTCCGGGCCAGTTCAAATATCTGCGCCAATTGTTGGAAACCCACCGCCCTGACGGTATGTCCTGGAATCGCGCAAGTTATGGTTGGCCTGACGAAGGGTATGCCAAGAAAACCGGTGGGGTGCGGTTCTATCGACATAGCGCATATGGTGCGCCGTATATGTACGACCCGAAAAAAAGAAATCTTGATGCTTTGATGGGGTGTCAGCTAAACCGTTTATTTCCGGTGACCCCGAATATATACCACGGTTGCGTATCACGGGCCTATCTTGACAAAGTTGCCCCTTCCAAGGGTCTGTACTTTGACAGCGTCATTCCCGATGTGAATTTTGAATATCGCGCCACGATGCTTGGTGGTAATTTCTTGCATGCGGATCATCCGTTCTCAATCAACGGGTATAGCCCAGCTAGCAATGGTGGCGCGCAAAGGGGATTTGCCGAAAATGATCCCAGATCAAAACCCGCGCAACAATTTGAGCAAGAGAACCAAACAGATCCATATCTGGATATTCTGGAAAACGCGCGGTTCGTACCACTTGTATTCATGGCTACACTAGAAACAGTACGTGAGCGTATGGGGTATACTGAACAAATACCTGATATCATGCGATGGTATCGTTACGTCATTAGCCAAGCGCGACGTCAAAGCGGAGTTACTGATACTGTAAATAATATATTGCAGAATTATGCTGCCAAAACAGCTACAACGGCGCAACTGAAAACAGCACAAAGTGACTCATCAATCCCAAAACGTACAATCGGTGAGCGGCTGGCTCGTATTGCCAATCAAATAGCTAGTTTTCGTGTTTCAGCAACAAAAGACAACAAAAATACAGTCCTGTCTGCTGCCCACGTTTATGACGATATTCTAGGCGATCAATACGGGGAGGTATTGAAAAATGCCAAACTTAGGGGAGGCGCTTGGAAGGGTGCGCGAAAACGCTCTAAAGCCTATACGCGCCAATTGTAATGCCGTGTTAAGATACCCGTTTCAGGAAACCGTCATGGGCCACAGTAATCAATAATTTGTCGGCAATCGATTTATCAATCTCAAACTCTGAATGGGTTTTCAAATAGTCCCAAACTGCCGTCTTCGGATTATCACCCGGGCCCCAAGAACGATCCGGATATTCACCTACCGGCATATCTTCGATAAGTGTATCGAACACGACACAATAACTGCCTACAGATGTCAGCGGTGCATAGGCTTCCAATTCGGCACGCACATGATCATGGGTGTGATTACTGTCCAGACAGACCATAATGCGTTCATACTGGCCGGCAACTTGTTTGACTTGGGCCACGATGTCGTCGTCGATGCTGGAGCCTTGGATCATTTCAATGCGCGAATACATCGGATGTGCCTTAATCGCCGCGCGATTGTGATCGCGAATATCGATATCAATGCCCAGAACTTTGCGGTTGGATTTTGCAGGATCTAGTATTGTGCCGGTCTCAATCGCGTCGTTCATATCCAGCATTGCCAGAATAGAAGCCATGAATATCAGAGAACCACCATGCGCTATACCGGTTTCGACAATCAAATCAGGCTTCACTTCCCAAATCAATTCCTGCATTGCAACAATATCTTGCGGGTATTGAATGATCGGGCGATCTTGCCATGAAAAATTATAACAGTAGACCTGCTTCACAATAGGTTATTTTTATGCGAGGAAGTGCCTGGAGGTATCATTTTATGAAAGCTTTGAAGATTTTAAGTGCACAACCTGCATTGTTTTTTCGACTATCGGGCATCCGCCTTACAGATTTCAACGCCCTGGTTGCGACACTTCATCCGATCTGGTTGAAAAGTGAGGAGAAACGCCTGTCCCGCAAAGACAGGCAACGTGCGATTGGGGGTGGGATGAACTATCGCCTGGAGTTCGCAGAACAGCTTCTGCTCTGCCTGATGTATTACCGAACCTATACCAGCCATGCTTTTATGGGGCTTGTATTCAATGTATCCTCTCCGACAGTTTGCCGCCGCATTCAAGCCATGACAGAGTTGATGGCAGGCCATTTTCGGATGCCTGAACGTAAAGTAAAGTTGTCGGAAGTGGAAAAGGCTGATCTGCTTTACCTGATGATTGATGGTACTGAGCGTCCAGTTCAACGGCCCGGGAAGCCCTCGGCTCGAAAAGCAAAATATTCTGGCAAGAAAAAGAAGCACACGGCGTCCCACCAGATCATCACAGATGACAAGAAGTGTATACTGGCTGTTGGATGCGCCCATGACGGGCGCAAACATGACAAGCGTATTTATGATGAGACCCGCGTGGATAGGCCCCCTGATATACTTACCCTTGGGGATTTAGGATATCTGGGGACATCACTGGAAATCCCCCTGAAAACATCAAAGAAAAAACCACTTACGAAAGAAGAACAAGAATACAATACATGGCATTCAAAACTACGCATTGGCGTAGAGCACGGTATTGGCCGCATGAAAAAGTTCAATATATTTTCGGATATTCACCGCAACAACCAACAACAAAACATGATTGCCAAGAATGTCGGAGCACTCGCAAATATGAATTTGAAAACAGTTTGACAAAACGGGTGGGGATACTTGTGTCTAAAAATATTCGACCCTATTGTGAATCGGGTCTAGTATTTAGGTTGTGTGGATGCCTGCAAAAAATCCGCAGCCGCCTTTATCATATCGGTTTCATCTGGGTAGCTGGCGATACGATCTTTTACTTCATTTGCAAAATCAGTCATTTGGTACATCCCACGTTTGTTGTTGTTTGACCCTATTTCAATAAAACCAATTTAGGTCAAGTTTATTGGCAACCTCAATAGCCTTAAAGCGTGAAAAATACTATCATTTACCATGTTGGTTTGTTATCCGCATATAAAGACAACAAAACATAGGTGTATTTAGATGGTGAAGGCGGTAATTCTTGCGGGGGGCTTGGGAACGCGCATCAGCGAAGAAAGTCATATGAAGCCAAAACCGATGATCGAAATCGGTGGTCGCCCGATCTTGTGGCATATCATGAAGATATATAGCGCACACGGTGTGAATGATTTCGTGATTTGCTGTGGATACCGCGGTTATCAGATCAAGGAATATTTCGCCAATTACTTTTTGCATATGTCTGACGTCACTTTCGATATGGCAAATAATGAAATGAAAGTACACCATCAACGGGCTGAACCGCAGGGCAATCGCATGAATAAATTAGCAGGCGACAAATGAGGTAAAGGTTGATTCAATAAGTGATCTTTCAGATTTTAATGAGGTCACCTTCCATGTCAAATACTGACGCACCCGACAGCCACTCCCTTGATTTTCTTACGCATTTTTCAACTTTATCTGACCCACGACAACAAACAAAGCTGCTTTACCCTTTGGCCGAGATTTTGCTTTTGACGTTATGTGCCGTGTTGTCCGGGGCGAATGACTGGGTCGCTATTTCTGCGTTTGGGACAAAGAAACTGGCTTTTTTACGGAAATTCTTGCCATTTTCGGGCGGAACACCCTCACATGATCAACTGGGAAACATCTATGCCGCACTGGATGCCAATCATTTTCAGGCCTGCTTTATGGATTGGGTCGCTTCCTTAAGCAGCACCCTTAGCGGGGTCGTGGCGATAGATGGTAAAACCTCACGTCGCAGCTTGGATAAGGCTGGCAGCAAGGCTGCAATTCACATGATCTCGGCATGGAGTTCAGAGTTGAACCTGACGCTTGCCCAACGGCAGGTGGACGGCAAATCCAACGAGATCACGGCCATACCAGAACTGTTAGACCTCCTGACGCTCAAGGGGGCCATTGTCACTATAGATGCTATGGGATGTCAGCGTGATATTGCCGATAAAATCATCACCAAACAAGCGGATTATGTTTTGGCTTTAAAGGGTAATCAAGGGGCCCTTCGCAAAGACACAGAATTGTTTATGAAAGAACAGGACGCTGTATATTTTGCAAACACAACAGTAACTTACCATGAAACCGTAGAAAAATCTCATGGCCGTATTGAGATAAGAAAAGTCACTGTTTGCTCGGATATTGAGTGGTTGAAGGCGCGGCACAATTGGCCAGGATTGGAAAGCATCGTGATGGTCCAATACAGCGCAACACTTCAAGATAAGACCCGTTCAGAGACACGCTTTTACATCTCATCCATGACCTGTGACGCCGAAACCCACGCAAAAGCTATCCGCGATCACTGGGGTATTGAAAACGGGCTGCACTGGGTCATGGATATGGTGTTTCGTGATGATGAGTGTCGTATCCGTAAAGGAAACGCACCTGCTAATTTTACAACGATCAAGCACGCCGCCAGCAACATGCTGCGCTCCGTAAAAGGAAATCAAAGCCTCAGGCTAAAACGACACTTGGCCGCTTGGGACGAGGTTTTTCTTTTCCAGATAATAGATGGATAAAACTCATGCGATTGCCCTAGGCTGAACCGTGGAATGTGACTTTGGTTGATACCGGTGAACTGACACAGACAGGTGGCCGTATTAAACGGGTGCGGGAATATCTGGACGATACGTTTTGCCTGACTTACGGGGACGGGGTAAGTAACATCGATATTGCTGATCTGATCAGCTTTCACCGCGAACAAAACTGTGAAGCAACCATTTCAGCTGTGCAGCCAGCAGGTCGCTTTGGATCGCTGGAGATAACGGACAATAAAGTTTCAAGTTTTCTTGAAAAACCCAAAGGCGACGGCCAATGGGTCAGTGGTGGCTTCATGGTTTGCGAACCCTCAATCGTTGATCGCATTGAAGATGACAATACAATCTTCGAGCAAGAACCGTTGATTGGAATGGCCAATGACGGTCGATTGGCCGTCCGAAAACATAGCGGATTTTGGGCTGCGATGGATACACTGCGTGACCGCAATCATCTTGAAGAGCTTTGGGCGACAGGTCGCGCGCCTTGGAAAATATGGTCTTGAACGCGTTTTGGAAAAATAAACGGGTTTTGCTGACTGGGCACACAGGTTTTAAGGGCAGTTGGATGTCCTTGTGGTTACAGCAGATGGGGGCAGAGGTTTATGGCTATGCACTGGAGCCTGATACCAATCCATCACTGTTTGACCAATTGCAACTGGAAAAGAAAATCCAACACCATATCGGCGATATCTGCAAAGCGGAAACGCTCGCGGCATATGTAGCCGATATAAAGGCGGATTTTGTATTTCATTTGGCAGCGCAATCGCTGGTTTTGCGCAGTTACCATAAGACCTTGAATACATGGAATACCAATGTGATGGGTACGGCGCATTTACTCGAAGCATTGCGTCAGGCCGCACATCCTTGCACGGTTGTCGTCGTGACAACCGATAAGGTTTATCATAACAACGAGAGTGATCACGCTTACACTGAAACCGACCGCTTGGGCGGTATTGATCCCTATAGTGCCAGCAAATCGGGAACCGAACTTGTTGTCGGTAGTTACCGTTCACTTTTTGCGCAGGAAAATCTACCCATAGCCCTTGCCTCGGCCCGTGCCGGTAATGTGATCGGTGGTGGTGACTGGTGCGAAAACCGGCTGCTGCCGGATATTGCACGCGCCCTGATGCAGGGTAAATCCATTGAAACCCGTAATCCGAACGCGGTGCGTCCATGGCAGCACGTACTGGAACCATTGTCGGGTTATATGCTATTGGCCCGGATGATGACAACGGATAAATCCTTGGCCTCTGCATTCAATTTCGGCCCTGAGCCACGTGATAATCGCACGGTAGAGGATGTGATACAGGCAGCTTTGAAAACTTGGCCCGGTGTATATCATGCAAATGCCAATCCTGCAGCACCGCATGAGGCGGGGTTGTTGAAGCTTGCTATAGGGCAAGCGCAAACAAAACTTGGCTGGCAACCGAAGTGGAACTTTGAGGCAGCTGTCGCCAATACAATGATATGGTATAAAGAAGCCGCTGCAGGTCGTGCAGCATTAGACATTACCCGCGAGCAAATCAAAGCCTATGAGGCCGCATGAATTTTGAACCGTTGAACATAGAGGGGGCCTATAAAATTACCCCCCGAAAAATGGGCGACAGTCGCGGCGCATTTGCGCGGGTTTATTGCGCTGAAGAATTTGCCAAACGGGGTTTGAACACGGGGTGGGTGCAAATGAACACCTCGATCAATGCTGTGAAGGGGACCGTGCGCGGGTTGCACTTTCAGCGCCCACCTTATGCAGAAGTGAAACTGGTGCGCTGCGTGCACGGGCGTGTTTTGGATGTATTTCTTGATCTGCGAAAAGACGTGGCCAGTTTTGGTCAGGTTTGCAGTGTTCTACTGGATAGTGATGCATTGGAAACCGTTTATATTCCTGCGGGTTGCGCACACGGGTTTCAAACCCTGACGGATGATGTCGAAATGCATTATTGTCATTCTGAACCATATAAACCGGAATATGAGGCGGCGGTGAACATATTCGACCCCGCTCTTGCCATCGCTTGGCCTTTGTCGATAAGTTCGATTTCTGACCGCGATCAAAATAACCCTTTATTTGCAGCTATAGAACCGATTATCATATGAAATGCCGTCATTGTAATACCGAACTGGAACTTGAATTTCTTGATCTTGGAAATGCGCCTCCATCCAATGCGTATTTAAAATACGATGATTTGCGTAAACCAGAGATAACATATCCACTACGGATTTTGACATGTACCAATTGCTGGTTGGTTCAAACCGAAGATTATGCAGAAGCAGATGCTTTATTCAGTGAAGATTACGCATATTTTTCATCCACCTCCAAAGGTTGGCTAAAACATGCTGCCGCATATTGTGAAATGATCACAAAGCGTTTGGGGCTTACAGCCGATAGTTTTGTGGTCGAGCTGGCATCAAACGATGGCTATCTGTTGAAAAACTTTGTCGCCGCCAATGTGCCGTGCCTGGGAATTGAACCAACCAAAAGCACTGCTGATGCTGCAAAAGCAATCGGTGTGCCGGTACGCCAACAGTTTTTTGGCAAATCCGTTGGTGAAGACATGGCGCATGCCGGTGAAAAGGCTGATCTTGTTCTGGGTAACAATGTTTACGCCCATGTGCCTGATATCAACGATTTCACACAAGGTGTCGCGGCTTTGCTAAAGCCAAATGGTGTGGTCACTTTCGAGTTTCCGCACTTGATGCAGCTTATTACACAAAACCAGTTTGATACGGTTTACCATGAGCATTTCTCATATCTGTCGTTTTGTGCTGTGAGCGCGATTTTTGCAGATGCAGGGTTGCGGGTTTTTGATGTGGAAGAACTACCAACCCATGGTGGCAGTCTACGGGTTTATGGCTGTTTATCAGGTGCTGGTCACGTTAAAACAGAAGCCGTTGAGACCATGCTTGCAACAGAAAAAGCGGCCGGCTTGCAAACTGAAGAAACTTACAGTGCGTTCCAAGCAAAGGCAAATGCAGTTAAAGACGATTTTGTGCGTTTTTTGCTGGATGCAAAAGCAGGCGGCAAATCTGTTGCAGGCTACGGGGCTGCGGCCAAAGGCAACACACTGATGAACTACGCAGGAATTCGCCCGGATCTTATGCCATTTGTGTGTGATGCGGCCGACGCAAAAATCGGACAATACATGCCTGCAAGCCACATACCGATACTACCACCCGCAACACTCAAGGAACGGCGCCCAGATTATCTGGTAATCCTGCCCTGGAACATTGCTGAAGAGGTGATGAAGCAAAATGCTGACCTTGCGGCCAAAGGCACAAAATTCGTTACAGCCGTTCCAAGTTTAAAGGTGATCTAGTGGCGCGTGTTTTATTGACAGGGGCCACGGGTTTTGTCGGTAGGCATATCCTGAATTTGCTGGAAGGGCAGGGCCATGATATTGTTCTGGTTCTGCGTCCGGACTGGCAAGATCGCATTGTGATTGATACTGATCGCACGCGTGTTATCGAAACCGAAGACCTGTTTGCCATGACGTCAGGTTGGTGGTCAGGCGCGCTTGCAGATGTTGATACGGTTATCCATGCGGCTTGGTATGCAGAGCCGGGGCTATATCTGACATCTTCCCAAAATATTGATTGCCTTTGTGGTACGCTGCAACTTGCCAAAGCCGCAACACAGATCGGTGTTAAACGATTTGTCGGATTGGGTACATGTATTGAATACGAAATATCCCAAAACCCCTTGTCGCTGGAAACTCCACTTGAACCGACAACACCATACTCTGCTGCCAAAGTCGCAGCCTTTCATACTTTGCAACAATGGTTTGTGCATGAAGGCGTTTCATACCTTTGGTGCCGGCTGTTTTACCTCTATGGCGAGGGCGAACATCCGAAACGTTTAGTACCCTATCTGCATGATATGCTGAAGCAGGGGCAAGTCGCTGATTTGACAAGTGGTAATCAGATACGTGATTTTATTGAGATCAAACGCGCCGCGCAAATGATTGTCGATGGTAGTTTTAGCCAAACCGAAGGCGCTGCGAATATCTGCACAGGGCAGGGTCGTTCGGTCAAACAGCTTGCACAGGAAATTGCGGATATATATGGACGTCGTGATTTACTGAATTTCGGGGCAAGGCCTGATAATTTAGTTGATCCGCCTTTTATCGTAGGTGTTCCCACAAGCTTCATTTGATGGGCGGGTTTTAAAAGAGCCCTCTTACAGATGATAAAACGCGCTTTTGGTATATATTTGATGTGCAGAGTTGATCACAAAGAGACAGACACCTTTTACGTTTAGATAATACGTTAATTATTTGTCATTGTTGGCGATTCGCGAACAATGTGTAGGCAAATAATATGAGAGATGACGCCATTTTTGCCTAAATTACTCCTTAATTGAATATTGGTTATTTTTAAATTATCGTGTAAAAATGTTTAATAACATATACTTGCATCCATAAGTCAACTAAAATCTATAATGTGAATTATGGCAAGTTTATCCTGTGATGTATGAAATGTGCCATAGAGTTGCCAAACTCTCGACACTTCATTGATGAATATTGTTTGAATTATGGCCCTTAAGATTAAGCTGCCCTTAAGCTGCTCGGTCAAATAATTCGGAGGTGGAAATGTTTTTTCGTTTAAGTAGGTTATTTACAAATTTTAATCGTGATGAACGGGGGTCTTTCTCAGTTTTCATGGTTGGAATGTTCACAACGTTAATCCTGGTCAGTGGGGCCGCCATTGACCTGGTGCGTTTTGAAGCCGTGCGAAGCAGTATACAATTCAACCTTGATCGCGCGGTTCTTGCAGCGGCATCCATGCGTCAGGTGGAAGAGCCCGGTGCGGTTGTTGACGACTATATGAGTAAGGTTGATACGTTGACTACTTTCAGCGTAGCATTAGGTGAAGAAACAAACGTTACCTTAACAGGGCGCAGAGTGTCTGCGACTGCTACAGCAACTATCAGCACATATTTCCTGCGTATTATTGGTATCGATACAATGGATGTCGTTGCTTCAAGCCGCGCAACCGAAGAAATTCCTAACCTCGAAATATCACTAGTGCTGGATATTTCAGGCTCTATGGGCTGGACTGGTAATGATGGTTCACCCAAAATCGACAGCCTGAAGACAGCTGCCAATACATTCGTTGATACGGTTATCACACCGGATACCAACAGCCAGACAACGATCAGTATTGTGCCTTACGCGTATAATGTGTCTGTGCCGCAAAGCATGTGGGATCTGTATGCGACAGAAGGTTTGACCACACAAACGCGTTGTATGATCTTTGACGATGCTGACTATAATATAGCGGCAATTTCCACGACAGATACCCAGCGTCAGCTACCGTTTTATTCATCTTCCAGTTATTTCGACCCTGACTTTGATCCGAATAATCCGGATGCGTCCAGCCTGAACTTTGGCCGGTGCAGTGTTGATAGCTATGCCGAGATTATGCCGTATTCAACATCCGTTACCGACCTGCAGGCCAAGATTAATTCACTGCAAGCAGCCGGTTCCACCGCGTCGCACATCGGAACAAAATGGGGTGTTGCCCTGCTTGACCCGGCCGCATCTGTTATTGGTGCCGACATCGGTGGTGATGTTGCCGATATTCCTGCAGCCTATCAGGAACCCGGTGTTCTGAAAGTTCTGGTTGTGATGACCGATGGCGATAATCGGGATCATTATGATCTGTACGACGGTTACCGCTCTGGTCCGTCCAATATGTACACCGTTCTTGAAAATGAGGCGCAATGCTATGGTGACCCCGATAACTGGAGAGTACAATATTTTGTTGATGATGGTTCGTACAGCAGTGTTTGCGAATATGTAGATGTGACCAATTACTACATCTACCGCCCGAATAACACTACATATTATAAAGTAAATGATGGCACTTCTCAGGGTGATACATCTAACAGTCTGGCTGGAAACAATGCCGCATTACCAGGTAGTGTTGGGTACCGTGTGCAGCTTGCATGGCCGCAGGTTTGGGAAATAATTACGCCAAAAGGGTATGGCCGGACAACAAATACGTCTACCTCTACTTATGAGAACATATATTCACTTGCCTCAGAAGCAGACACCGAAATGAACAACTCTTGCACAATCGCTAAGAACCGTGGTGTGGTTGTTTATACAATCGCATTCAGTGCGCCATCTGCAGCACAGACATTATTGCAGAACTGTGCCACCTCTTTGAATAACTACTACGATGTAGACAGTACGGATATCGCATCAGCTTTTTCGGCAATTGCGGTATCTATTCAGAAGCTTAAGCTAACACAGTAAGCTTATATATATCAATCTACGACCAGAGCTTTCGATACTTTCGAAGGCTCTGGTTTTGTTTTGGTATCTATGTTGCAAAAACTGACACCAAGTGTTTTGAGTGATGATAAATAAAACACATTAAGGTATAAGCTTATCTGCAAAATATTTAACAGCTATCGCGTGTGTAATGTCTGATGCAATTTGGCAATTAGCCGGCTTGTTTATACTGGCATTTTCCGCCGCAACTTTACTTCCGGGCGGGTCAGAAGTGGCACTGCTTGGAATGGCGGCACTGTCGACACATTCCATTTTACTGCTTTTGATCGTGGCAAGCATCGGGAACACACTGGGGTCTGTGCTGAACTACGGGTTGGGCCGGCTTGCTTTGCAGTATCAGGGCCTCAAATGGTTTCCTGTCTCACATGATGAACTGGTCAAAGCGCAGGGTTGGTTTAACCATTGGGGGCGATGGTCGTTGTTGCTGGCTTGGGTGCCGATTATCGGCGACCCGCTGACTTTTGCAGCCGGTGTGATGCGGATGCATTTTGGACATTTTCTAATCCTTGTAGCAATTTCGAAAACCGCCCGCTACATGGTGGTTTTAGGGTTGTTCAAATTGCTTTGATGATATGGGCTGGTCTAGAAGTTTTTCTGACCCTATAGTTTTTCCATGACCCTATCCAAAAGAAAATTTATGACCCTGATTTCGGCCTGTGCATTGGCATTGTCCGGCACGGGTTCTATCGCGCAAAATGCAGCCATATACAGTGGCCTAGATCGTGTGCACCCTGTTGTTGCTGAAAACGGCATGGTGGCAGCACAAGAAAAAGTAGCTGCGCGGGTGGGGCTGGATATATTGCAGGCAGGTGGCAATGCGGTGGATGCCAGCGTTGCCGTGGGTTTTGCCCTAGCAGTGACATTGCCGCGTGCAGGTAATTTGGGCGGTGGCGGTTTTATGATTGTGCATGACGCGCAGACAGGCAGCACAAAAGCGATAGATTACAGAGAAATGGCACCTTCTGCTGCGTTCAAGGATATGTATCTGGATGATGCAGGCGAGCCGGTGAAAAACCGCTCGCGGTTTCACGGGTTGGCCATTGGAGTGCCGGGGACCGTGGCGGGGATGGAAATGGCATTGCAGCAATATGGCTCGATGTCTCTGGCAGAGGTAATTGCCCCGGCGATCAAACTGGCCCGTGACGGGATTGTGGTGACGCAAAGCCTGTCGAACAATCTGAAACGCGCTGAGGATCGTTTGAAGAAATGGCCACAGACAGCTGCTATTTTCTATAAACCGAATGGCGATTTTTATGAACCGGGCGAGATATTCATGCAACCCGATCTGGCGCATACGCTTGAATTAATTAGGCAAAAAGGTGCGGATGGATTTTACAAAGGTGAGGTTGCACAGAAGATCGCGGCGACAGTGCAGGCCGCGGAAGGCCTGATTACGGTGGCCGATATGGGCGCATACAAATCCGTTTCGCGCAATACGGTTAGCGGCACATATCGTGGCTATGACATTCACTCGATGCCGCCACCAAGTTCCGGTGGCACCCACATCGTACAAATACTCAATACGCTGGAAGGCTATCCAATGGCTGATCTGGGCGCGAATTCGGCGCAGAGCATCCACCTTATGGCCGAAGCGATGAAACAGGCCTATGCGGACCGCGCGACCTATCTGGGGGACGCGGATTTCGTTGATGTGCCGGTGAAAGAACTGACGGATAAAGCCTATGCCGGTGATATTAGGGATATGATTGACGCTGGTAAAGCACGCCCCGCAGTGAACGTGCAGGCTGGTATATTGACCCCGTACGAAAGTAACGAAACCACGCATTATTCGGTTGTGGATCGTTTTGGTAATGCGGTGTCCAATACTTACACGATCAACTTTTCTTATGGGTCAGGTATTGTTGCCACGGGAACTGGTGTGTTGATGAACAATGAAATGGATGACTTTTCCGCCAAGACGGGTGTTGCCAACGCCTACGGGTTGATCGGTGGCGATGCCAATGCGGTGCAGGCGGGCAAGCGGCCGCTATCGTCAATGAGCCCGACGATTGTGATGAAAGACGGCAAAGTGTTTCTGGTCACCGGCAGCCCCGGTGGGTCACGGATTATCACCACCACATTGCAGATTATAATGAACGTGATCGACCATAAAATGAATATAGCCGAGGCCACACTGGCCCCGCGCATCCACCATCAATGGCTACCAGACGAGTTGCGTGTGGAAGAAGGCATCAGTGCCGACACCAAAGCGATTTTACGCGCCAAAGGGCATGACGTGGTGACCAAACACACCATGGGGGCGGTGCAATCGATCATGGTTGACTTGGAGACTGGCGTGCTGCTGGGGGCGACTGATCTACGGCGCACGGGATCTTCAGTGGAGGGGTATTAAGACGTATCTGCACTGCCGCTGTCATATGTTACGAAAACTCACTTTGATTTGAAATTCCAGACAGATATGTGAACTGCTTTTTTACAAGGCATCGTTCATAGTGAAAATCGAACTATCTGTTAAGGAGACGATAAAGATGATCGATTTACTATTGAATACAACCAGCGGGAAAACCGGCTTGGTAATAAAAGGTGTAATCATTCTGGGGCTTTTGGCAGCCTGCGCGGATGGCGGCGGCGGCGGATTTGGCGGCGCGGGCAGTTAATCTGACTGAATGATAGCTATTGGTTATCCCAGATAGGATGTATAGGCGCACAAATGCGGTTTCATACTGTCTGGGATGCCAAACCATTTACGTACACCTCAGTGTTATTTTTCAACCTATCCTTATGAAAATAACCGTGATGAAAGCTGCTAACAGGTTGATTAAACACATCCAGATAAAATTTGCAGCTGTTGTTTTTGTGAGTAGCCTTTGTGCTGAGGTTTTATTTCCTTCGATATTACTTGGTGCTCCAAAAATAAATAACCCCCAAATTCTGGTTTTAGGCGACTCTCAGATCACCTTTGGTTCGGGCCCTGCGTACCTTAGGTTTTTCAAAAACCTTAAAAGACACTGCGCTTCGCAACCCGAACACATAGAATTACTAAAAAAACTGGGAAAGGGACGGGTAGGTGTGATTGGTGTGCGTTCTACCTCTTTGCCGTCTTGGGTGTCAGCTAAGCAAGAAGCAAAAGGTTCTGTCTGTTTCGTTGATCCTAAATGGAAAGTTAATGCCGCATCATTTGGACGTATTAACCAGCCTAGAAAAAAATACATACAGATAGGTCAAGGCCATCAGTATCAGTTTTGTAAAGAAAATTTGTCCCCGCTGGAAGCGGTGTTTCATGACGGGTATTATGACCCTAAATTGTTGGTCTTATCTTTTTTGGGGAACTCTGCGAAAGAATGGGCCGCCTCGCCAGAATTGGCGCAGGTATCGGTGCGCAAAGCGTTAGAACAATTACCAGAAGAAACTCCTTGCGTGTTTCTGACCACAGCGCCGCCTTATGGCAAATCGTCAACTGAATTAAGGGTGCAGGCGCAAACTAACCTGAAGAAAGCTTTTGATAGCTACGGCGATAGGTGCAGTTTTGTTGAAGGTTTGAATGCCAAAACAATTGCGGCAAACCTTGGGAATGAACGCCATTTTAAACAAAAAGCATCAGGAAAGATCAAAGATCCTTTCCACCCCAACCCACGCGGGGCGCGGAAGTTTTTTTCCATAATCGGTAATAATATTTGCAAGGCGGTTTTCACACAATTGACAAAAAACCCATAAGTGGCCCGAAACGCCGTATCTGTATCACGTCGGTATTACATCGGTATTGCGTCGTGAAACGGGACAGGCGCTAAAGGTTAACGATGGGCCGAGGCAGAGAAGCGGTTGTCTGGTTAAAATGGTTGGATGTCTGGATTGAGCCCAATGCGACCGATTAATTACTGAAGCTACTTTTGCCGATCTATAGCTATGCGAACTACATCATCGACGTGGCGGCTGCACAATAATTGCCCTGCCATAAGGTCATTGACTGATACCCAAGTCGCCTCACTGACATCATCATTTGCGATTGGTTCGCCTTCCAAGTAGGCGCAAAGCACTGCAGCAAGCAGGAAGTGGAACTGCACATGGCCCTCGCTGGTTTTCACGATCACATCGATGTTGGTTAAGTAGCGTAATGGGCGGCCAAGCACGCCCGTTTCCTCCCGCAGCTCTCGTGTCGCGGCATCAAGTGCTGTCTCACCAAGATCCACATGACCGCCAGGAAACCCCCAAAGACCTGCATCTGGTTCATTTTTCCGCTTCACGAGCAACACGTGATTTCCTCGGATCATCACGGCGAGTGCTGCAAGCTTTGGTGCATCGGTCATGTTTCTCGTTTTCCAGAACACTTAATAGAGAGTTATCGCAAAAAGAGTTATCACGATAAGCGTTCATTAGCGAGTGACAGCTTTGTCCGCACAGCGGCCATTTCTAAATCTTTTGAACATCCGTCAATTTATGCAATATTACTCCAGTGAACCACACCCTGCACAAACACCAAAACGTTTATGCAGCCGTACATATTATAGACTTGTCCGAATCCAAAACATCCCATAAGTTGGTGTCTGAAAACATCGGGAGACACTGGCGATATGTCAGGGCCGAAGGAGCAACCGCCTCGGAAACTCTCAGGCACAACGGACCGTTGTTTTTAGAACTCTGGAGAGTGGCGTGTGATGCGCCCGCCGACGGGATAGCGATCTCAGGCAAACGGGACAGAGGGGGCGTCGATGTGCCGGGATAATTCCGGCCGATACCAGAGGGGTAGATGCCATGACTGATTTACTGAAAACACCGCTTTACGATTTACACGTGTCTTTGGGGGGCAAAATGGTGCCTTTTGCAGGGTATGATATGCCTGTGCAATATCCAATGGGTGTAATGAAAGAGCATAATCATACGCGTGAACAATCGGGGTTGTTTGATGTCAGCCACATGGGGCAGGTGATAATCCGTGCCAAGTCCGGCGATACGAAGGATGCAGCACTTGCACTGGAAACATTGATGCCGATGAGTATTGCGGGTGTGGCAGAAAACCGCCAGCGATATGCGTTTTTTACCAATGACGCGGGCGGCATACTGGATGATCTGATGGTGGCCAACCGTGGTGACCATCTGTTTTTAGTGGTTAATGCTGCGTGCAAAGATGCTGACATTGCCCATATGCGGGCGCACCTGTCGGATACTTGCGACATTGAAGTGATCGAAGATCGCGCTTTGCTGGCTTTGCAGGGCCCTGCATCTGAAATAGCACTTGCCCGCCTGTCCGTGGATGTTGGCGCAATGCGGTTTATGGATGTTGTGACAACGCAGATCATGGGCGTAGAATGCTGGGTATCACGTTCGGGATACACTGGTGAAGATGGTTATGAAATCTCGGTTCCGAACAATAAAGCGGCGGATTTAGCCGAAGCTTTGTTGGGTATGGAAGAGGTCGCCCCCATTGGTTTGGGTGCGCGCGACAGTCTGCGTCTGGAAGCCGGGCTTTGCCTATATGGCAATGACATTGATACTGGCACTACACCTGTTGAGGCGGCTTTGCTATGGGCCATTCAAAAGGTCCGCCGCACAGGTGGCGACCGCGCAGGCGGGTTTCCGGGGGCGGATGTGATCCTTGGGCAGATGGAAAACGGTGCAAGCCGCAAACGGGTTGGCATTCAGCCATCGGGGCGTGCACCGATGCGCGGTCACACAGTTTTGTTTGCTGATGAAACGTCCACTGATCCAATCGGAGAAATTACCTCAGGTGGCTTCGGCCCCACTGTTCAGGCCCCTGTGGCTATGGGCTATGTGTCAACAGAACTGGCCACAATCGGCACAGAAATATTTGCGGAGGTACGCGGTAAACGCATGCCTGCAACCGTGGCGGCGATGCCGTTCACACCAGCAAACTTTAAACGATAAATCTAACGAAGGAGAGAAATGATGAAATTTACTGAAGAACACGAATGGCTGCGCAAAGATGGTGACGTTGTTATTGTAGGTATTACCGCACACGCCGCCGAAGCACTGGGTGAAATTGTTTTTGTCGAACTGCCTGAAACAGAAACCGAAGTTTCCAAAGACGACGATGTTGTAGTGATCGAAAGCGTGAAAGCCGCATCCGACATTCTGGCCCCTTTGGACGGTGAAATTGTCGAAGTAAACGAGGCTTTGACCGAAAACCCCGGCATGATCAACGATGATCCGCAAGAAGGTGCTTGGATTTTCAAGATGAAGCTCAGCGACCCGTCTGAAATGGACGCGTTGATGGATGAAGACGCCTATAAAGCCCATATCGCTTAAATTACGCAGGATAATCGCATGCCCTATAAGCTGACCGACTACAAACCTTACGACTTTGCCAACCGGCGTCATATCGGCCCTTCTGCGGCTGAAATCGACGCAATGTTAAAAGTTGTGGGGGCCACATCGCTGGACGACTTGATGGACCAGACGGTGCCCAAAAACATTCGCCAGAAACAGCCGCTGAACTGGCCGCCGATGTCTGAACGCGAAATGTTAGCGCATATGCGTGATGTGGGACGGATGAACCGGGTCGTGACCTCGATGATCGGTCAGGGCTATTACGGAACGGTCACACCGCCGGCGATCCAGCGCAATATTCTAGAAAACCCCGCGTGGTACACGGCCTATACACCGTATCAGCCGGAAATCAGTCAGGGGCGTCTGGAAGCGTTGTTGAATTTCCAGACGATGGTGGTGGATTTGACGGGCATGGAAATTGCCAACGCATCGCTTTTGGATGAGGCTACAGCCTGTGCCGAGGCGATGACCATGGGGCAACGCATTGCCAAATCCAAATCCAAAGCTTTTTTCGTTGATGAAAATTGCCATCCGCAAAACATTGCGGTGATGCAAACCCGTGCGCAACCTTTGGGAATAGAGATTATTGTGGGCTCACCCGATGATTTGGATGCCGGTGCTGTATTCGGAGCGATTTTCCAGTATCCTGGTACTAACGGGCATGTGCGCGATTTCACCGATATCATTGCCGCTTTGCATGAAAACAAGGCAGCGGCAGTTATCTCTGCTGACCCGCTTGCCCTGACATTGTTAAAAGAGCCGGGTGCAATGGGTGCTGATATTGCGGTGGGGTCTACCCAGCGGTTTGGTGTGCCTATGGGGTACGGCGGCCCGCACGCAGCTTATATGGCGACAAAAGAAGCCCATAAACGATCCATGCCGGGTCGCTTGATCGGGGTTTCCATTGATGCGCGCGGCAATCAGGCGTACCGCCTGTCGTTGCAAACCCGCGAGCAGCATATCCGCCGTGAAAAGGCCACATCGAACGTTTGTACAGCGCAAGCCTTGCTGGCTGTAATGGCTTCTATGTATGGTGTTTTTCATGGGCCAGAGGGCCTGAAAGCTATTGCGCAGCGCATTCATATGATGACGGCATTACTTGCGACCGGTATTGAGAAAATGGGCTTTACCGTTGATCCTGTTGAATTCTTCGACACGATTACGGTTGATGTCGGCCCGTTGCAATCGGTGGTGATACAAGCGGCACGCATGGAAGATGTGAACATCCGTGCTGTTGGAACAACACAGGTTGCCATGTCGGTGGACGAGTCGACTGCACAAAAAACCCTACACGCGATTTGGCGTGCTTTCGGACTGGCTGCAAATGCGTACCCTAAGGATACAGAGCATCGTTTGCCAAAGGGCATGGCGCGCACCAGCGATTACATGACCCATCCGATTTTCCACATGAACCGGTCTGAAGCGGAAATGACCCGCTATATGCGCCGTCTGGCTGACCGCGATTTGGCTCTTGACCGTGCGATGATCCCGTTGGGGTCTTGTACCATGAAGCTGAATTCAGCAGCTGAAATGATGCCTGTCACATGGTTTGGCTTTGCCAATATGCATCCTTATGCGCCTGTCGACCAGGCTGCGGGTTATACCTTTTTAATCAAAGACTTGTCTGACAAGCTATGCGAAATTACGGGTTATGATGGCATATCCATGCAACCAAACTCGGGCGCGCAAGGTGAATATGCGGGGCTGTTAACCATTTCCGCTTATCATAAAGCAAATGGTGAAGGACATCGCAATATCTGTTTGATCCCGACATCCGCACATGGCACCAACCCTGCGTCGGCACATATGGTGAATTACAAGGTTGTTGTGGTCAAATCCTCGGTCAATGGTGACATTGATATTGAAGATTTCCGCGCCAAAGCCGAACTGCATTCCGAAAATCTGGCAGCTTGCATGATCACCTATCCATCCACCCACGGCGTGTTTGAAGAAGGTGTGCGTGAGGTCTGCCAAATCGTGCATGATCATGGCGGGCAGGTCTATATGGACGGGGCCAATATGAACGCGATGGTCGGCGTTTCGCAACCGGGTGAAATCGGCGGTGATGTATCGCATTTGAACCTGCACAAGACCTTTTGCATCCCGCATGGCGGCGGTGGCCCTGGTATGGGGCCCATCGGTGTTAAAGAACATCTTATCAAGTACCTACCGGGTCACTTTCATACCGGTGGTGTAGAAGGTGCGGTTTCTGCTGCACCTTATGGCAGCCCCAGTATCTTGCCGATCTCATGGGCTTATTGTTTGATGATGGGGGGTGATGGCATGACGCAGGCAACCAAATCTGCCATCCTGAACGCCAACTATATCGCCAAACGTCTGGAAGGGGCTTACGAGATCCTTTATCGTGGCCCGAACGGACGCGTGGCGCATGAATGTATCGTTGATACACGGCCCCTGGAGGTCAGTTGCGGTGTCACCGTTGACGACATCGCCAAGCGTTTGGTCGATTGCGGTTTTCACGCGCCAACCATGTCATTCCCTGTGCCCGGCACGTTGATGGTGGAACCAACTGAAAGTGAACCAAAGGCCGAACTGGATCGTTTCTGTGACGCCATGTTGGCGATCCGCGCCGAAGCGCAAGACATTGAAGATGGCAAATGGCCAAGGGATAACAATCCCTTGTGTAATGCGCCCCACACAATGCGCGATTTGGTGGGCGACTGGGACAGGCCCTATAGCCGTGAACAGGGCTGCTTTCCGCCCGGTTCCTTCAAGGTCGATAAATACTGGTCACCGGTAAACCGCGTGGACAACGCATATGGCGATCGCAACCTGATCTGTTCCTGTCCACCGATGGAAGATTATGAGGATTAAGGTTTAATGATTGGCAATCCCGCTGAAAGGTGGGGTTGCCGTTGTGGGGAAGGGTAGGTTTGAGCTCTTCTGCGGCGTTGGTATTCTGAACCACCCAATGGTTAGCACAGGAGATTGACTGGCTGGCAACGTGGCAGTAACCTCAATTAGTGGATCTCGACAAGAAGCATCTACGAGGACCATACTTCGACACTATAAGCCTGATAGCCAAGCAAACACCGTTGTGGACATCATGTACCCCGATGGATGATCGCCTGATCAGCGAAAGGAACAACTATGGACGCAATCAAAGCAATTTACAGAGACATTTATCGCAACTACGCCTTGGCGTGGGAAACGGGCAACGCGGATTTGTGGCTTTCGATCTGGGATGAAGGGGGAACACAAATGCCTCCAGGGTTTCCATCGCGGACCAAAGACGATTTGCGCGAAATCATGCCACCGCGATTTGTGCCAAACATGGTGTCGTCTTTCGTTATCGAACTGGACGAAATCAATGTGCTTGGGGACTTTGCCTTTGCGAGAGGTCGATACACATGCGACTACACAGAAGAATATGCGCAACCTCAGACGGACGGTAAATTCCTGTCGATCCTGAAACGCCAGAAAAATGACACATGGAAGTTTCACATAGATTGTTTCAACTCAAATCTTGATCCTGCGTACACCAGCTGAACCGTGAGAGCCAAGATCAGTCAATTTGGCTGCGGTGCTGAACGATTGCTTTGTCCGCATAGCTGCCATTTAACCAACAATTGAGCAGTGTAAACTTGATGATTTCTTTCAGATGACCGCTTAGAACCCTTTCTTCGTTTTTGGAAAGAAGCACGATAAAATTTGATGCTATCTTAACCATATTGTCATGGATGGGCATATGTGATTAATCTAGCCTAATTTTAATAACATATAAGAAGAATGCCGATGGGAAAATCCATTCAATGCCTATGCGCGACAGTAGTTTCATTGCTCACTTTGAGCAGTGCGGTAAACGCGGCTTCCGACGGTCATGATCAAGTATCAGACAAGACCATTGCTGAACAGCGTCATATGCTAGCAATAAGCACCACGGACGCTGGATTTGGCCCTCAGTCGCCCCGCGATATTGATTTGGTTAAAGGTGAAAATCACCGTGCATTTAAGCTCGCGCCCGCGTATGCACAAATGGACCTTTGCGACATTCACTTCCATGAAAATGCTGAACACAAGGGTGGCGAGTTCACAACTTTCGCAGGCAATGGTGATGGTCACGGCTATGGGACGGGCTTCAAATACTCTGGCGAATTGAGTGAAGCGGAATTGGCTGACGCCGGAAAAGAATTTGGCGTGACTGAACACGGGAGCCTTGTTCCCGGAGATACCATTGAAGTGCACTATGTGTATTCGACGGCCAAAGCCACACTTGGCCCAACATTGGGAACCTGCTTCAGTGAGGCGGTTGTGAATCCGCAGTTGCGTGTTGAAACGCAAGTATATGTTTTGGTGAATAACCCTGATGCGTTGGATTTTGGTGAGTTGGTAAAGATTGAGGCCGTCGATGGCTTGAACCAAGCCGTGGGTATTCCTTCGAATACCGGCACACCTATTCAATATGCCGGTTCCACCACGGGCCCCGGATACAACGAAATCGGCTCACCATACCAAGCGACTTGGAGTGTAAGGCCACAGGTGGCAAAAGTGAACATCCTAACTGTTGGAGCATGGCTAGCAGGCAACATCTTTGATGAAGATCACGCACATGGTGTCAGGAATTTGGTGACTAACCCAAATCTGCTCTCCAATATCTCGCAGTAATTTCATATAGAGATGGTGCGGTTGGAGGCGCCATCAAAAGGCGCGTTACCAGACATCTGGTGATATATTCTAACCATGTCATCTGCTTGGTATTAGCCGCCCTGTCATATAGTTCAACGGCAGCTTTGTCCGCATTGCAGTCGTTCAGCACGCGCAGAACACATAAGCGAACCAGACCTTAACAATTTTTACCCATAAACATTCTTGGGTTTGATTTAAGTGTAGCAACGCGTGGGCTGAAGCCCGCCCTACAGTTGCCACCAACAAGCGGTGCGTACAAAGCACACACACTACATTCCACCCAGATCAGGGCTGGAAACGTGATCCTGCTTTGCCTATAAGGCCCATGTGTAAGCAACATTAGGCGAAACCCATGCGTAAAGCGAAAATCAGCCGGGATACGGCGGAAACCAAGATCAGCGTCGAGATCAATCTTGATGGTACTGGTATTTATGACAATGAAACCGGTGTGGGCTTTTTTGACCATATGCTGGATCAGTTGTCGCGCCATGCGCTGATTGACATGAAGGTCCGCGCCTCGGGTGATTTGCATATTGATGACCACCACACGGTGGAAGATGTGGGTATTGCACTTGGCAAGGCTTTGACCGCGGCTGTCGGTGATAAAAAGGGTATCAATCGGTACGGGTCATGCCTGTTGCCGATGGATGACGCGCTGGTGCGGTGTGCTTTGGATATTTCGGGGCGGCCTTATCTGGTTTGGAATGTTGAGATGCCAACCGCCAAGATCGGGTCGTTTGACACCGAACTGGTACGCGAGTTTTTCACAGCTTTTGCCATGCAAGGCGGGCTGACACTGCATGTCGAGGCATTGGACGGGTTCAATAGCCACCACATTGCCGAAGCCGCGTTTAAATCCGTGGCGCGCGCATTGCGCGTGGCCTTGGAAACAGACCCGCGCAAGGCGGATGCGATCCCGTCGACCAAAGGTACTTTGTCCGAATGACCACTGTTATTGTCGATTACAATTCAAGTAATCTGCGCTCTGCCGAGAAAAGCTTTCAACGTATGGCGGTGGAACTTGATGCGGGCAACGTCGTTGTCTCGGCTGATCCCGATGTGGTGCGCCGCGCTGACCGTGTGGTTTTGCCGGGGGTTGGTGCTTTTGCCGATTGCCGCCGTGAACTGGGTGTAATTGATGGGCTGTTCGGGGCTTGCGCCGAGCATGTCAATTCGGGCAAGCCGTTCATGGGGATTTGTGTGGGTATGCAGATGATGGCCACATGGGGGCGCGAGCATGGTGACCACAAGGGGTTTGACTGGATCAAGGGTGAGGTTGTTAAACTTGCGCCAAGTGATAAAAGCCTGAAAATTCCGCATATGGGCTGGAACGCGCTGGATAATATCGCCCCACACCCTGTGTTTGACGGGATTTCCGCAGGGGATCACGTGTATTTCGTGCACGGCTATCACCTGATGCCTGAAAACGCGGACGACTTGCTGGCAACGGTGGATTACGGTGGTGCGATTACGGCTGCCGTAGGGCACGATAATATCATCGGTACGCAATTTCACCCGGAAAAAAGCCAATCAACCGGCTTGCGATTGATTGGCAACTTTTTGCAGTGGAAACCGTAACTTAATTTACGCGTGTCCAAGTGCCGCCGTCACGGCAGATAAAGGCAATGCAGCCTTTTACGCCCAGTGTATCGCCGTTCAATTGCATTTTTGATTTGTATGTCTTGTCGCGATCCGGTGCCCAGATTTGACCGCCGCCATACGCGCCGCCACCCTCATTGGTCATGTCCCAGATGATGTTTTTGCCATCACTTTCGGATACATATGATTGGCCGTCAGAGTGAAATGATTTGACTAAAACGCCACATATTGTATCGCCACATTGTGCCACATTAACGTGACCGTAATTCCCATTGTCATCAGGTTTGGTCTTCCAGGTGCCGAAAATTGCATCTGCCGCCATGACAGGTGTCGTGATCAGAACCGCTGTTGCGATCAAAGCCAGTTTTTTCATGAATAATCCTCCCATATTCAAGTTTAATCTGCAAAATTACACCTTGTGACGTCAAGAGGGACGTTGGGTTACATCACGGCTTTGCAAAACCCTGCCTATCGGGTATCAGGCGGGGGACTCGATTTAAACAGGCGAAAACAGATGATCCTATATCCGGCGATAGACCTTAAAGACGGCAATTGTGTGCGGCTATACAAGGGCGAGATGGATCAGGCGACGGTGTTCAACGATAACCCTGCGGCGCAAGCCTTGGCCTTTGCTGACGCGGGCTGTGAATGGTTGCATCTGGTTGATCTCAATGGCGCCTTTGCCGGCGAGCCGGTAAACGCCGCCCCTGTTGAAGCGATCCTGAATGCGGTTGATGTGCCGGCACAACTTGGCGGCGGTATCCGCGATCTGGCCACCATTGAACGTTGGCTGGAAAAGGGGTTGCAACGGGTTATTTTGGGTACGGTTGCGGTGGAAAACCCTGATCTGGTACGCGAGGCTGCACGCAAGTTTGAAGGCCATGTGGCGGTGGGCATTGACGCGCGTAACGGTATGGTCGCAACGCGCGGATGGGCCGAAAAAACAGATGTGAACGTCACGGATTTGGCGCGTCAGTTTGAAGACGCGGGCGTGGCCGCGATCATCTACACCGACATCAACCGCGACGGGGCGATGCAAGGCCCGAATGTAGAGGCTACGGCGGCCTTGGCTCATGCGGTTTCGATCCCTGTTATAGCGTCGGGCGGGGTATCTTCGATGGCTGATTTGCGGGCGTTGAAAGAGTGTGGTGCGCCGCTGGATGGTGCTATTTCGGGGCGGGCCTTGTATGACGGTATGATTAATGTGGTCGATGCTGCGGCTTTATTGAAAGGTTGAACCTCTAGTGGATAAATCAAAGAAGTTCTTTTTGTGGTTCTATTTTTCACCTTTAATCATATTTATCGGGGTAATTTTATTTGCCCTGTTAATTGTGAATATCGCTGATTGCACATCAATTGGCGCAGGTGAGCAAACTTGTATTTTTGCAGGAATTGATTTTGGTCCTTGGCTTTCCAGAAATACAGTTGGCTTAGGATATATACTAGGCTTATTTATTTTGCCTTGGCTTGCTATTGGTGGTGCAGTAATTTGGGTTTTTTACATTATAAAAGGGCGAAAGAAATAAAATGCTTAAAACCCGTATTATCCCCTGCCTCGACGTCAAAGACGGCCGTGTGGTCAAAGGTGTAAACTTCGTTGATCTGATCGACGCGGGCGACCCTGTGGAAAGTGCCAAGGCCTATGATGCGGCGGGTGCAGATGAGTTGTGCTTCCTTGATATTGCCGCCACCATCGAAAACCGTGGCACGATGTTTGATGTGGCACGGCGCACGGCCGAGCAGTGCTTTATGCCGCTGACCATCGGGGGCGGGGTGCGGGTGCCGGACGATGTGCGTAATCTATTGTTGGCGGGTGCCGACAAGGTCAGTTTTAATTCGGCGGCAGTGGCAAACCCTGATGTTGTGTCGGATAGTGCAAACCGTTTTGGCAGTCAGTGCATTGTGGTGGCGATAGATGCGAAAACTGTATCCCCCGGCAAGTGGGAAATATTCACCCACGGTGGACGCCAAGCCACGGGGATTGACGCGATTGAATTTGCCACGCTGATGGAAAGCAAAGGTGCCGGGGAAATTTTGCTGACAAGCATGGATCGTGACGGCACCAAAAGCGGTTATAATCTACCTCTGACCCGTGCAATAGCCGATGCGGTGCATATCCCCGTTATCGCTTCTGGCGGGGTGGGAACGCTGGATCACTTGGTGGACGGTGTGAAACAAGGTCACGCCTCGGCGGTTTTGGCAGCTTCGATCTTTCATTTCGGCGAATACACCATTAAAGAGGCCAAAGAATATATGGCCGCTAACGGTGTGCCTGTCAGACTGTAATAAAGAAGAGAGTACCCATGGCCAACGTCCTGACCCGCCTTGCGCGCACTATTGAAAGCCGTAAAGGTGCCGATGAGAAAAAATCCTACGCGGCCAAGCTGTTTAAACGCGGGCCGGAAAAATGCGCCGAAAAGTTCGGCGAAGAGGCAATTGAGGCGATTATTGCCGCTGTCAAGAACGACAAGAAGAACCTGAAAGAAGAAGCCGCAGATGTGATCTTTCACCTGTTCATCATGCTGGCATCACGCGGTGTGGCACTGGAAGATGTGCTGGAAGAACTGGAGCGGCGTGAAGGCAAGTCAGGTATTATTGAAAAACAGGAACGCAGCAAAAAGAAATAAGTTTTGGTTTCATGCAAAAGCCTATCGCCCCGTCGCCGTATCTTGGTGGCGGGGTTTTTATATGTTTCGGGTCTGTAGGTATAAAAAGGCAGGCCTGCCGTTTGTAGCTATATGGCCGAACAAGGACTTTACCCTTGCACCTGTTCTTAACTGTTAAGTTTCGGTGGCTTTCGCATTTGACGGTGTTACCCGTCCTTTGAAAACCCGTTAACTACTTTTGCTAGCAGGGGTGTTATACACTTGGGGTGGTTTAGAATTTGTTAGGGATGCGTGCGGAGACCTGTCTTAACGCAACCAAAGGTTTCGCTTTTTGATCTGCTGGCGAATGGCGCGTTCTTTGCGTGGCAGGTTTTCGCGGTCGAACATATCGCGGATCACTTCGCCTTTTTTCTGGAATACCAGCTTGCGGAATGCCTCGGAGCGTTTGATAACTTTTTTGATTTTATTGGGTGTGACGGCACTTTCCAGCGCTGCAATCGCCGCGTCACTTTCACGGGCGTAAAGTAGGGGTAGGGCGCGGTAATGGCACGCGACTTCACCGTCAAGTTTCAATTGTGACGGGGTCGGGCGCCCGCCACCAAGTTTGCGGATCACAAGCGGGAGTGCCACCTGATCCAGCCACGGGTCAAATTCCTGTGTGCAAGCCTCTTGCGGCGGGTCGCGAAGTATTTCGGTGGCGTAATGCAAAAACAGATCAGCGAATGTGTGCGGGCATTTGTAGAAAAACCAACCTGCGTTGAAATACATGTAGCGTTGCCAGTATTCATCGGGTTGCGACATATCCAGCGAGCTTTCAAAATCAAGGCCGAACTTATCATAAAGTGATTTCCATGTTGCGGCATAACCCGGGCCATAAAGGTCGATCTGCGGCCAAGTGTTTGTGCGCCGCATTGAAGCAGAGGGGCGGTTGAAATCAAAATCAATCTCGTTCAGGCGGCCAGTGAATATTGTATCCGTGTCAAAAAACACAAACGGCTCGTCTTTGGGCAGTGCGGTTAGCCCAAGGATTTTATTTCCATAGGGGTAGTCGCTACCGAAAATACGGTTTTCAAATGGAATAATTTCAACGCCGAACCCTTCTAGTATCTGACGAACATCTTCGCGATCTATCCTTGGGTCAGTATTCCAGTTTTCGGTATATTGCGGCTCGCCAAAAATTAAACGGCCTTTGAAATTTGGATGCTTATGGCGAAACGTAGCGGCAAATGCGATAGCTTCATATTGTAGCCGCCCGCTTTGTATAATTGCAAAAACATTGAATTTATTCGCCACTTGGTGCCCGTCATTTTAATATGTTATAGAGTATATAGACATATGAAATAAAAATTGGAATGCTGAGAGTGTAGAATACGGGGGAATGTTTATGAAATATAGTTTTGCGAGCGTTTTAGCCGTCGGTGTTTTAGCTTCACCTTGTGCCGGATATGCACAAATGGTTGATGCAGCGCAAATTCGCCCCATATTGGACGCAACCAAGAATAGCTGGGTTGCGGTACGTGAATGGGAGGGGCAAGATCTTGTATACTTCAGCCATCTGCTTAGCTGGCGCTGCGGATTGACGAAAATCCAGTATAGCATCAATTCGGCGTCTGTTGATCGGAACTGGGCATTTATTCCATGTGACGAAACGTTGGCAAATCCGATGGCATTGCCTAGTGGGCAGAAGATTTACAATAGTTTTAATCTGAATTCAGTTAAGACCATAACAGTGAAAATCACTTATGATGATGGCGGAGTTGATACTGTAACTTATGCGCGGGGCGCAATTCAAATCCAATAGTTTTTAGCTAAACCTGTTTACAGCATAAGGCGACAGATCAATGTTTGTTGGTGTGTCCAGCACGATGTCGCGGATAATCTGCGCCACCTTAGGCCCCATTGTCAGCCCCAAATGTTGCCCGCCAAAGGCATAGATCACATTCGGTGCGGATTTAGTGCGCCCTATCATTGGCAAGCTATCCACGGTTGTCGGACGGTTGCCCATCCATGTTTTTGTATCTTCCCATGTCAGATCAGGGTAGATTTGTTTGACGTTTTTTTCCAGATATGCAGTTGGTGATTTCGAAGGCGTTGAATCCAAAGGGGCAAACTCAGTGGTTCCAGCACATCGCAATCCCTTTAACATCGGCGTCAAGCCGCATCTGATATCTTTTACCAGATAAGGTTGCGTTGGTACATGACTGGGGTTTTTCAGCAAGATATGATAACCGCGTTCACCTTGCAGCGGTACTTTGTGGCCAAAAGTTTTAGCTAATGATTTTGACCAGGCCCCTGTGGCTAGAATGATTGTTTTAGCGAAAACTTCGGAACCATCTTTGCAAATCACCCGGTCTGTTCCGATTTCCACCACTTCACGGCTTATGAATTTGCCGCCATTTTCGGTAAAATGACGTGCAAGGGCTGCGACATAAGCCGCAGGATCGGTAATCCAGCCCTGACCTTTGTATTCAACACCGAATGTATAGGCGGCACTTAATTTCGGGTCACGGTCCGACAGTGCTTTGCGGTCATATTCAATCCATTCAATGCCTACGGATTTTTTAGCTTCATTCATAAACTTATCAGCCAGAAAATCAGATTTATTGCGGTAAATTGAAGTAAGGCCATCTAATTTGATATATTGTTCAGCTTCGGTGCCTTTGGCTAAGTTTAAATGCTGTTCGACCGTGTCATAAAGCAGGGTATTCATTGCGGGGATGATCCGCTTTGCGCGATCTTGCATACCGTTTCGCATCATTGACATCGCCCATGGCATCAGGCGCAAAAGATATGACCAGCGCAGTTTAATCGGGCTATTTGGATCCAGCAGAATTTTGGGCAGCTCCAACAATATGGATGGATCGGCAACGGGGCCGACACCGGCGCGTGCCAACAGCCCTGCATTGCCATAGGATGTCTGTTTAGGGTCGCCGGGAACAACGCGGTCGATCATGGTTACGGATTGTCCCGCACGGCGCAGGTTTTCCGCAATTGAGACGCCGGTTATGCCTGCGCCAATTACTAGTATTTCATGTGTCATACGGGCAGGCTCATCCCAAAAGCGACTTCTTGTCAATCGTCGTTTACAGTCATGGAACTAGCCAACATATATAAAAGTTGATTTTGTTGTGCCAAAGTATATTTGCCTATACTATATAGGCTTCAAATATAACATATATTTGAAACTTATATGTTGTGTAATTTAGATGATAAAGGCCTGATAGATGGTTGATATACCAGGAAAACTTACACTTTGGGCAATTGAAATATTTGTTGCGGCAGTCGAAGAGGGTACAATTTCTC
Source organism: Amylibacter sp. (assembly GCA_965261565.1). Classification (GTDB taxonomy): domain Bacteria; phylum Pseudomonadota; class Alphaproteobacteria; order Rhodobacterales; family Rhodobacteraceae; genus Amylibacter. Next base: position 2,694,079 of record OZ253460.1, on the reverse strand, counting down.
TAGCCGCAAAAAGGCTGAATTCCAGCCCTTCGTCGGTTTCACAACAATTAACCAATCTGGAAGCCGCCCTTGGTGTATTACTGTTGAACCGGTCGTCGCGCCCGATGGAGCTGACCTCGGCAGGGGCGTTGTTCTTACGCCGTGCGGAAACCATATTGGCAGAAACGACCCAAGCCAAAGCAGAATTGGCGGTATTCAACTATAGCCAGATGATTCGGTTGCGTTTGGGGATGATTGACGATTTTGATGCGGATGTCACACCTATGTTGATGGCAGGTCTTTCTAAAAAGTTGACGGGTTGCCAATTTCTTCTTGAAAGCGGTTCCAGTTATCATCTGGCAACAGATCTGGAGTCGCGTCATATGGATGTGATTGTTGCCGCTGATCTGGATATTACCGCGGATTGGATGGAAGTGCATCCGATCTTAACCGAACCATTTATCATTGCGGTTCCGAAAGGTATGGTAGACCCATCAAAAGATGTCATGGAGCAACTCCTAAATCTTCCGTTTATACGCTATTCATCACTTCAGATGATGGGGCGCCAAATAGAGGCACATTTATCGCGCCAACGCATAAACCTGCCCAATAAATTTGAGTTCGACAGTTATCATGCGATCCTGTGCATGGTTGCCGATGGTTCCGGCTGGACTGTGACTACGTCATTGGGATACATGCGTGCGCGGCGGTTTCACGATGACGTTGATATTTTTCCGTTGCCATTCAAAGAGTTATCGCGCAGCATATCGCTGATCGCCCGCAAAGGTGTTCTGGATAAAGTTCCATATAATATAGCCCAACAAATGCGCCCTTTGGTGCGATCAATGGTTGTTGATCCCTGTATTGAAAGGTTTCCCTGGATGCAGGGCAAGCTATACGTTTTAGAGTAGTGCTCACGCCGCTTTCGGGTGTTTGATTTGCTTTACAGATGATAGAATAATGTCTGTTATGCTGTTGACCTGTGCCTCTGTCAGGCCGGCGGGCAGCCTTAAATCGCATGCCCGCATCAGCATGGATTTGGTTTGGGGAAGGTCCGGTGTTTCACCCAGAAATCTCCAGTTCCAAAAAGCCCGTGCATTGCCGGTATGAAGTCCGAATATACTGACATTGATGCCTTGCTGTTTTGTTTCGTGCATCAAGCTATGGGCCTCAACGTCGCTAAATCCGATTAAGTTGAACTGGATGCTGTCTGGGGCACGTTTTTCAGGCCCCAAAGGCTTGGGGACATTAATATTGGGTGACGTATTCAATTGCCCTGCCATGAGATCATGGTTTCTTAATCCATCTTGAACCCGGCGGGGCATATGTTGCAATTGCGGGCGTATAACGACTGCGGAAAGGTTGCTTAGCCGGGTGTTATACAGGGGCAGCTCATTTTGGTACTTTGCAAATGTATTGCAGTCCAGCCCGTGTTTTTGCCAGTTGTTTTCATACGCTCCGGACATAATCACACAACGTGCTATAATATCGGCATCATCGGTGATCAGAATGCCGCCTTCGCCACCGTTTAGCAATTTATAGGATTGAAAGCTGAAACAACCTACCTTGCCAATGGTCCCTATATTCTGCCCGTTCCAGGTTGTGCCAAGCGAATGTGCGGCGTCTTCGATAAGGGGTATATCTTTGGCATCACATAATGCCTTTATCTGATCCATGTCAGAGGTATGTCCGCGCATATGGCTGATCAGAACCGCCTGTATATCATCGGTGCATTTGGCTTCAAAATCATCCATGTTGACGCGGTAATTATCACCCACCTCGACTAATACAGGGGTGCAATTGGCATGAACAATGGCGGATGGTACTGCAGCAAAGGTAAATGCGGGAACTAAAACCTTGGCACCCATTGGCAGATCAAGGGCTTTTAAGCTAAGGAATAGGGCGGCCGAGCAAGAGGCGACTGCAAGAGCATATTTAGCCCCCAGCATGGCTGCAAATTCTTGCTCTAAAAGGGTAACAGGTGAATTTTCGGATGCATGGTAGCGAAACAGATCACCTGAGCTCAGTAGCATATCTATACTTGCACGTGCCTCTTCCGGGATAGGTTCAGCTTGGTGAAGATCGTGTTTTTGCATGGCGACTCTTTCGTATTATCCGAAACTTAGTTTCTGATAATATAAATCATAGTCGTGCTGTCAGCAATAGTTTCCGGTTAAAAACCAAAACGGTCGCGCATTGAATACCATGTCATTGCCAACACCAATCCCGGCCAGCGTAAATGCGCGCCACCCGGAAAGCCCGGGGCGGGAACGGTTGCCATTGTATCAAACTGTTCGGCTTGGCCCTGAATTGTGCGCGCCACGATTTTGCCTGCCATTGTTGCCATGCCAACGCCATGCCCCGAATAGCCGGATAGGGAGTAACATGTCGGCGAAAGCCGCATAAAACTGGGCATGCGGTTCATTGTGATCCCCAAGGTGCCACCCCATGCGTAGTCAAGTTTAACATCTGCCAGTTGCGGATAAACTTCCAGCATAGGTTTTCTGACCAAAGCTTTGATATCCTTAGGAAAACGGTACCCATAAGTTTCGCCGCCACCGAACAGCATACGATTATCGGCACTGCGTCTGAAGTAGTTCACAACGAACTTACTATCAGCAATCCCAACGTCTTGTGAAATCAGGCTTTCGGCCATTTTCTGCCCCAAGGGCTCAGTGGCAACGATGAAGTTGTTGATCGGCATGACTTTGGCTGCCACTTTGCCTTCCAAATGGCCTAAATATCCATTGCAGGCGTAGATCAGATGCGCGGAATTCACAGTTCCTGCCGCTGTGGTGATTTTATGGGCAGCCCCGCTTTCAACACCTGTCACTTCGGATTTCTCATAGATATTGACGCCCGCATCCATTGCGGCCTTCGCCAACCCAAGCGCAAAGTTTAGTGGGTGCAAATGACCTGCGCCCATATCCAACGTGCCGCCGTGATAAGCTTCAGACCCTACCAGTTCGCGTACCTGCACCTTATCAAGCGTTGATATTTTGTCGTAACCGTAATCGCGTTGCAGTTTTTCGACGTATGCGTGTTCGGACGGCACACCAGATGCGTGCCAGTCGGTGTGGGCGATACCGTCGCGTAAATCGCACTGAATGTTGTGGGTTTTAACCAGCTCACGCACCGTATCCTTGGACTCTTCGGCAATATCCCAAAGCCGTTTGGCGTGTTCAAACCCAAGCATTTTTTCCAGCGCGTCTTGTTCGCATCGCTGCCCGCTGCCCAATTGACCACCATTGCGTCCAGATGCTCCCCAGCCAACGCGGTGGGCTTCCAGCATGGTCACGTTGAAACCAGCCTGTGCAAGATGCAACGCGGATGACAGGCCAGTATAGCCCGCGCCTATAATACAAATATCAGCGTCCTGATCACCTTTTAGAGTAGGAAATTCAGGTAAACTGTTTGCCGTAGCCGCATACCAACTGTCGGGGTATTGGCCCAAGCGATCATTTTCATGCAACAGGTTCATTAGACATTCATCAGTAAATGTTCACGTTCCCAAGGTGAGATAACCTCCTGAAACTCATCATATTCCATCCGTTTCGTGGCCTTGTAGACCATGGTGAACTCTTCGCCCATAATCTCGGCCAGTTCTGGACATCCATCCAGCAAAGAAAGTGCTTCGTACATAGAGGGCGGGATATCTCTTTTTGCGTCATAAGCTTCCCCCGAAGCGGCATCACGTGGTTTCAGTTTGTTTTTTAACCCCAGATAACCACAGGCCAAACTGGCTGCGATACCGATGTATGGATTGCAATCCATTCCTGCAACACGGTTTTCTACACGGCGCGCAGCAGGGCCCGAGATTGGCACACGAATACCGGTGGTGCGGTTGTTTTCGGCCCATTCCAGATTAATCGGCGCCGAGTGATGCGCGACATAGCGGCGGTATGAATTCACATACGGGGCGATGAAGGGGGTGGCCGCAGGCAGGTAGGTTTGCAGGCCGGCGATGAATTGGGTAAAGGCTTCTGTTGCTTTGCCATCATTTCCCGTAAAAATATTCTGACCAGTTTTGGTGTCCAGAATAGAGTGGTGGATGTGCATCGCTGATCCCGGCTGATCGCCCATCGGTTTGGCCATAAACGTGGCAAAACAATCGTGGCGCAATGCTGCTTCTTTGATCAGGCGCTTGAAGAAAAACACCTCATCCGCCAGTTTCAGCGGGTCACCGTGTTGCAGGTTGATCTCGATCTGCCCAGCGCCGCCTTCTTGAATAATAGTATCAATTTCAAAACCTTGCGCCTCGGAAAAATCATAGATGTCATCTATCACGGGGCCATATTCGTCAACTGCCGACATCGAATAGGCTTGCTGGCTGGCCGCTTTGCGCCCAGTGCGCCCCATAGGGGGCTCAATCGGGTGGTTGGGGTCGGTGTTGCGCGCGACAAGGTAGAATTCCATTTCGGGGGCGACCACGGGGGTCCAACCTTCGGCCGCATATAGGGCCAGCACGCGTTTCAGGACGTTGCGTGGCACAAGTTGCACAGGCTCGCCGTTCAAATCTTCAACATTATGAATGACTTGCAAGGTTATATCACCGGTCCAAGGTGCGGCTGTGGCTGATGAAAAATCTGGGGTCAGCACCATATCACCTTCTGTATACTGGTTTTCCATCTCATCAATGTCGACATAACTACCTGTAACTGTTTGATAAAAAATGCTATCAGGCATATACATCTGATCCATTTTGGCAAATTTACGTGCGGGCATGCACTTGCCGCGACTGATACCGGGGGTATCCGAGATAATACACTCCACCTCTTCCAGTTTCCGCCCCTCGACGTAGTCTTGCGCAGCTTGTGGTAGTTTTTTGATCCAGTCGTTTTGCGTGCTCATGTGAGCCTCCTTAGGCTTTTGCCTGCTTGAATATATCGGTAAACAGATTAGCGATCATTTCCGCCTGTTTTGGTGCACCCATACGCGATGTTGCGACCTGTAGCAGATCGTTGGGAACAACGCCAACGGCGCGGTATTTAATCAGTCCTTCAATAAAGTGGTCGCTGAATTCCGGATGGGGTTGAACGGTTAGAACCTTATCGCCATATGCCAGCATTGCGTATTTGCAAAAGTCACTGGAACCGATCACACGGGCACCATCGGGCAATTCAACGACCTGATCCTGATGCCACGCATTTAACAGAACCGGGTCTTCGCAATCTTCCATTTCATATTCGGCATGACCCACTGACCAGCCGTCGGTGTATTTTTCGACCTTGCCGCCCAAGGCTTGTGCGATGACTTGATGCCCGAAACAGACACCCACAAGGGGGATTTTGGTGGTGTAGATTTCACGCACGAATTCTTCCAGCGGTGCGATCCAGTCCAGATCTTCATAGACACCGTGTCTGGAACCTGTGATCAACCAGCCGTCAGATTCATTAATGGACTTCGGAAAATCATGCTTCAAGATGTTGTAGCTTTGAAATTCGAATCCGTGTCCCGCTAGAAACTGTTCAAACATTTCAGGGTATTCACCGTGGCTGCTTGCCAACTCTACGGGGGCCATACCTGTTTGCAAAATACCGATCTTCATTTGTCACCTGATTTGGTTGTTATGCATGGCTATCAGAGAGGGGGTGAGGGGCGCAAGAATAATTTGATCAAATTATTTAATGGACAGCTTGCAGACCATAGCGTTCTTGTTTAGGCCTTGGGGAAACCGCTTAGATGGAGTTTGCGATGTCTGCTGATAAACCTAGCCTTAAACCGAAAGATGCACCTGATCTGGGATCATTCAACTGGGAAGACCCTTTAATGTTGGATGACCAGTTGACTGAAGAGGAACGCATGATCCGTGACGCGGCACGCGCTTATGCGCAGGACAAGTTGCAACCGCGTATTATTGAAGCTTACGCGAACGAAGATACCGATCCGTCGATTTTCCGTGAAATGGGTGAAATGGGCCTTCTTGGGGCGACTTTGCCGGAAGAATACGGCGGTATAGGTGCGGGTTACGTGACGTATGGGCTGGTTGCGCGTGAAGTGGAGCGTGTGGACAGTGGCTATCGGTCGATGATGTCGGTGCAATCATCCCTAGTGATGTATCCGATTTATGCTTACGGGACGGAAGAACAGCGGATGAAATACCTGCCAAAACTGGCGTCCGGTGAAATGATTGGTTGTTTCGGGTTGACGGAACCCGATGCGGGGTCTGACCCAGGTGGGATGAAAACCCGCGCTGTGAAAACGGCAAACGGCTATAAAATCAGCGGATCTAAGATGTGGATATCAAATGCGCCGATTGCGGATGTGTTTGTGGTTTGGGCAAAATCAGAGGAACATGGCGGCAAAATCAAAGGGTTTGTGCTGGAAAAAGGTATGAAGGGTCTGTCTACGCCGAAAATCGAAGGCAAGTTGTCTTTGCGGGCATCCATTACCGGTGAGATCGTAGTGGAAGGTGTCGAAGTAGGTGAAGATGCTTTGCTACCACATGTGGAAGGCTTGAAAGGCCCGTTCGGTTGTTTGAACCGCGCACGTTACGGCATTGCTTGGGGTGTTATGGGTTCGGCCGAGTTCTGTTGGCATGCATCGCGTCAATATGGGCTTGATCGTATCCAGTTCAAACGCCCGCTGGCGCAAACCCAGCTATTCCAAAAAAAGCTGGCAGATATGCAGACGGACATAACACTTGGTTTGCAGGCGGCATTACAAGTCGGCCGTTTGATGGATCAGGCGAAAGCAGCACCAGAAATGATTTCTATGATCAAGCGTAACAACTGTGGCAAGGCACTGGATATTGCGCGGATGTCACGCGATATGCATGGTGGCAACGGCATTAGTCAGGAATTTCAGGTGATGCGCCATATGGTGAACCTTGAAACCGTAAATACTTATGAGGGCGCGCATGATGTTCATGCGTTGATTTTGGGTAGGGCGCAAACTGGTTTACAGGCGTTTTTCTAGAAATAGATAATTAACCAATAGCCTTTTGTGCGTTCTGGCGCGCAAAAGCACTGTCGCGGTCATTTACGCCTAACAGGTTGGCAACAAGTCGCATAAATCCGTGTTCATCGTCGTTATGTTGGCCATCGGCCAAAACTACGGACCAAAGTGCCTCGACCACACCTGACCGGTCTTCATATTGTACCGATTCCTTGATAATGCGGGTAAAGCGCACCGTATCGGGTGCTTGGCTTTCCAATTCTTCGGCGGTTATGCGTAAAGCCTGTGCCGCAGTTTCATCCAGATTGAACTGTCTGGACAACATGCGGTCTATCATTGAGATTTCAATGGCGGCGTAATCGCCATCTGTACGCGCCAGTCGCACCATAAGGGCGGCAAGAGCGATACTTGCGTCATCCGTACTGAGGGTTTGCACGGTTTCGGATTTAAACATTTTCAAGATCGTATTTATCATAAAACAGCGTTAGTCTTTTGAACTGATATGTTCAATGGTCTATGAATAAGAAATAGTAAACCTTTGGTTATTTAAAAATGTTTGGCAGTCTTCGTTGCAATTCCGAGGCGACAAACAACAATATCTGTTTAGCCGTGCTTGTTGTGATTTTTTGGCGCAATCGCACAGCACCGAAAAGCTTGGTTTCATCTTGAAACGGGATGCATACCGCAGAGTTATTGGCAGACCAGGCCATATTGCCGTCTTGCCGTGCCTGAATGATCCGCTTGGCCAGATTGCCGGATACGATTTCCTCATTTTCGTCGGTATTAATGTTGTTTAATGCTTGTGATGTCAGCCTTGTGATCTGCACTGGTGCCATGATGCTGAAAATCGCTGTTGCTATATCAGAAGTGACCAGCGACAGATCTATGTTCGTATCAAGTTTACTTTCCGTACTTTCTACTAATTTCATATGGCCACCACTAAACAGAAAAGCGATATCACCATGCAAGTAATGTGCGGAGCACAGCTCTTTTAAAACGGGATAAATTTTATCCTGAACCGGTTGGCTATAGTTTGCGTCTACTGCCAACTGATCGAGTTGGTAAGTTGCAATACATGCCCTGTCACCCAGTTTGTGACGCACCCAGCCTTGATCGACAAGTAAGTGGATAGCACGGTGAACTGCACTGCGCCCAAGGCCTGATTTTTGACATATTTGCGCAGGTTTTATTGGCCCGTATTTAAGAATCACCTCTAATACACGTAAGCTACGTTCGGCAGAGCCTTGGGATTGGCTTTGGTTTTCTGGCTTATCTACACGCATTGGTAATTTCGTCCATCTTATTCAATCTTTAAAGTGGTATTGCGGCGAAACTTTACCGTCTCAATGCTCCTATTGTTTCATTATATATCATATTTTCAATATACGGAAAAACATATTTTACATCTACATTAAATGTGGCATTTATAAGGCTGATTGTGTCGAGACTGTGAGTGACTTGCGTCAATTATGAGGCGCAAATGCGAATGATGTCTGTTGGCTTCGTGAGAATAACGTGAGTAACAAGTTTAATTGAGTAAGCCCATTGGGGCGATGGAGAGCGTAAATGGTATTTTTATTGGATTGGTCTGTCTTTGGTACAACCAATGGCTTTGGAACATTAAGTGACGGTACGGAAACGCTTGGCGTGACTATCGCATCTGACAGCACATTTCGAATAGGTACTACTGAGGGTACCAGTTCGCTGAAATCTTCAAATCTGACAAGTGACAAATCCACCCTGATCACATTCGACGACTCTGTCGAGGATGTGTCTTTTGAACTTTTCGATATTGACCAAGGGCATGCATCATCCGGGGCGTCAACGACCTGGGATGACCAGATCACCCTGATTGCACGTGACGCGGATGGTAACATCGTGCCAATTCCGGCTTCGGCAATTTCAAATATAACGCACCATTCCATTATTTTGGGCCCAAACGGTGAGATTACGATAGATTCTGAGGGCAATGCATCAACTGGCGCTGAAGGTAGCGGTGCAGCTGATACCGTATCGGTGTCCCTAGACGGCCCCATCGCGAGTATCGAGATTATTCATCAGGTAGGTGATGACGGTGCAACACATACTGGTGTGATCGGTGTCAGCAATCTGACAATCGGTGATATTGCTGACGACCCAGGTACGAATTCTAACATCACCGTAGATGGCACATCGGGTGACGACACCATGCTTGTGGGCTTTGTGGATGCCGATGGCGACACTATTGATGGTGCGGATGGTGATGATGATATTATTGCGGGCTATGCAGGTGATGACAGCATCGATGGCGGGGAAGGTGACGATACAATTTTCGGCGGCTCCGGCGATGATGAGATAACCGGTAATGTGGGTGATGACCAAATCTTTGGCGAAAGCGGTGACGACAGTATTATCGGGGGTGCCGGCAGCGATACGGTAACAGGCGGTACAGGTGATGATGTCATCGATACATCTGGCCTGGGCTCCACCGGCCCCACGCCAGCATACGATCTGGGTTTCACCGGGTTTGTTATGCCTGATACTGATCCGGATAACGACAAGGATAGTGTGGATGGTGGCGATGGCGACGATACAATCTTTACCGGCGATGATGCGGACACAATCGATGGTGGTTCCGGCGATGATTTTATTGACGGTGGCATAGATGCCGACAGTATTGATGGTGGCACGGGCGACGACACAATCATCGGCGGTGAGGGCAGCGATGAAATTTACGGGGGGGACGGTGATGATCTGGTCTATGGCGGTCTGGGTGATGATACGATCTATGGCGGTGATGATAACGATGTTCTCTATGGCGAGGTCGGCGACGATAAGCTGTACGGCGGGATTGATGATGACACGCTATTCGGTGGTGATGGTGAGGACACGCTTTATGGCGGGGATGCATCTGACACTCTGGAAGGTGGCGATGGTTCCGATGAGCTTTATGGCGGCCGTGATGATGACTTTTTCAAGCTGGGTGCAGGTGACGATGCCTTTGGTGGACATGGTGATGATGTTTTCACAATTGATGCTAGCGCGAATGATTCAAGTGGAACTGGCCCGACAACAATCAACATTGTCGGTGGTGAAAAAGGCGAAGCCAATCAAACGGATAATGATGACACCACCAATGACAATTATCCCGGTGCGCCAAACCCGTTTGGCGATGTTTTAGATCTGACAAACCTGTTTACGGCCGGTTTGTTGAATTCAGGTGATATCACCTATGATGATCCGTCGCATGAGAGTGGGCATTTTACCTATACTGATGATGATGGTGATCTGGTTACGACGAATTTCTCTGAGATTGAAAATGTGATCGTTTGCTTTACGCGCGGGACAATGATTGAGACAGATACCGGCGAGATAGTGATTGAAGAATTGTCGGTTGGCGACATGGTATTGACTAAGGATAATGGCTTGCAGGAATTGCGCTGGATCGGGTCGCGCAAAGTTCCCGCGATGGATAAGCTTGCGCCGATCATGATCAAGGCTGGCGCTATGGCGAACGACCGTGACCTGCTGGTTTCACCACAACACCGCATGGTTGTTGAAGGCTGGAAGCCCGAACTGCTGTTCGGCGAACGTGAAGTGCTTGCGGCGGCCAAACATTTGATAAATAACGATACTATCTATGTGCAGGCAGGCGGCGATGTGGAATATTTCCATATGCTGTTTGACAAACATCAGATTGTTTATGCCAATGGTGCGGCATCTGAAAGTTTCCATCCGGGTGAAGAAGGCATGTCAGCATTGGCCGATGATGCCCGTGATGAGATTTATACATTGTTCCCCGAGTTGCGCACCGATATTGCCGCTTATGGTGCTGCGGCGCGCACCAGCCTGAAAGGGCATGAAGCGAAAGTTCTGGCGCAAAATCCCGACTTTTTGCACTAGGGTGTGGTGCTCAAAAGTAAGCCGTACGGGCGTGTGATTGGCGTGCTCAAGGCATGCACAGCACGTATGACCGTTTCGGGTTTTGGATATTTAGGCCATTTGGAAGACTTGGGGGCCCTTTCGTCGTGATAGAGGTGCCCTAAACCAGCCTGCTTTGCTCAACCGCTGCTTTCACGAAATCCCTGAACAGGGGGTGTGGCGCGAAGGGTTTTGACTTCAGTTCGGGGTGGTATTGCACGCCGATGTACCATGGGTGATCGGTGGCCTCGACAATTTCGGGCAGTTTGCCGTCCGGTGACATGCCGGAAAAGATCAGCCCGCATTCTTCCAGTTTTTCGCGGTATTTGATGTCGACCTCGTAACGGTGACGGTGGCGTTCGGATATGGATGTGCTGTCGTAAATCTCGGCGACTTTGGAACCTTCTGTCAGCGTGGCGTTATATGCGCCCAAACGCATGGTGCCGCCTTTGTCGTCGGTCACGGCGCGCGCCACGGTGCGGTTGCCTTCGACCCATTCTTTCAGGTGGTAAACCACAGGCGTGAAGCGTTTCTCGCCTGTTTCATGGTCAAATTCTTCGGACCCTGCGTCTTTCATTCCCGCAAGATTACGTGCCGCCTCGATAACGGCCATTTGCATACCCAAGCAGATGCCTAGATAGGGTATTTTACGTTCGCGGGCGAATTGTGCTGCTTTTATTTTACCTTCGGTGCCGCGCTCGCCAAAGCCGCCTGGTACAAGGATGGCGTCATAGCCTTCCAGACGGGGTGCAGCATCACCATTTTCGAAAACTTCGGCGTCAATCCATTCAGTTCTGACTTTGACACGGTTGAACATGCCACCGTGGGTTAAGGCCTCGCCGATGGATTTATAAGCGTCTTCCAGTTGGGTGTACTTGCCGACAACGGCGACTTTAACTTCACCGTCGGGATGATGAATGCGGTCTGATACATCCTGCCATGTGGACAGATCCGGTTTGGGGGCAGGCGAGATGCCGAATGCATCCAGCACGGCTTGATCCATGCCAGCCTCATGGTAGGCCAAAGGGGCATCGTAGATGGTTTTCAGGTCATATGCGGCGATTACGCTTTCGGGGCGCACGTTACAAAACAGGGCTAGTTTGGCGCGTTCTTTTTCGGGTATGTCCATTTCAGAACGGCAGACAAGGATGTCTGGGGCGATGCCGATGGAACGCAGTTCTTTAACCGAGTGTTGGGTGGGCTTGGTTTTCAGTTCGCCGCTGGCTTTCAGATAAGGAAGCAAGGTCAAGTGCATGAATATGCATTGGCCACGAGGTTTGTCCTGGCTGAACTGACGGATACTTTCGAAGAAGGGCAGGCCTTCGATGTCGCCGACGGTGCCGCCGATTTCGCATAGCATGAAGTCGACCTCATCATCGCCGATATTGATGAAGTCTTTGATTTCGTTGGTCACATGCGGGATTACCTGGATGGTTTTGCCCAAGTAATCGCCCCGGCGTTCTTTTTCCAAGACTGTGGTGTAGACACGGCCCGATGAAATGGAATCGGTTTGGCGGGCGGCCACACCTGTGAAACGTTCATAATGACCAAGGTCCAGATCGGTTTCGGCGCCGTCATCGGTGACAAAAACCTCGCCGTGTTCAAAGGGTGACATGGTGCCGGGGTCGACATTCAGATAGGGATCGAGTTTGCGCAAACGTACAGAATAACCGCGTGCCTGCAAAAGGGCACCTAAAGCGGCGGACGCAAGGCCTTTGCCAAGGGATGAAACAACGCCGCCTGTAATAAAGATATATCGTGCCATTTTTTGGCATCTCCCGTGGTTTTTAAGTTATTTGGGCGCAGTTGAGCAGTCAAAAAACGCCTATATCACGGGGTTTGACTAATACTCGACCCGTGCGATTCTGACAAGGGCAGAACCGCAATATCGTGTGTGTTTTTGGAAAACCCCAACTATTTATTGGGGGCTACGTCAGGTTACTCTGCTGTGGGCGGGGTCGCTGGTGCATCAGAAGTGGAAGGTGGTAACAGATTGCCTTCAAGCCCGGCCGGTGGTGGCGTTGCTTCATCTGATGTTATTGGTGTTTGTGAACCCAAGCGTTCGATTACACTATCAGAAGTCGCGTTGCGGGCAGCAATAACGGTTAATGATATGCTTGTGATGACAAAGCCGATGGCAAGAAACCATGTGACCTTGGCCATTGGTGTTGATGCCGGCCGACCAGAACGCCCTGCGCCGCCACCGCCGCCGCCGCCAATACCCAGTCCACCGCCTTCAGAGCGTTGGATCAGCACAATGCCGATCAGGCCCAAAGCAAGGATCAGGTGAATGACAAGTGCGACGTTTTCCATGGGGGTGCCCTGTTGTGATAAATACTACTCGGCGGTGTCTAATATATGCAGCGTGGCTTGTCGATGGGTTATTTCTATTGCGGATTTTAATGTGATACGAAGCGTTAAAATCATGTGATTTGAATTACGGTGCTTTTGGCATCATTTGAATGAATTGGCTTTCTTTAACTGTTTCCATCACAGCAAATGAATTCGATTGCCTGACCCCGGGCAATTTACCGATGGCTTCGCCCAAAATCTCTCGGAAATGGGCAATATCGCGCGTGCGTACCCTTAGAACATAATCAAACTGGCCTGCAATCAACACACAGCTTTCAATTTCAGGGATGTCGATAACCGCCCTATTAAACTCTTCGAACGAGTTATCACTGGTTTGATTTAAAGTGATATGAACAATCGTGACTTGTTTCATTTCGATAAGATCAGGGTTTAGCGTGGCGCGATAGTGTTCAATCACGCCTGACTTTTCCAGTCTCTTTACCCGTTCAGAGCAAGGTGTCTTGGTTAAATTTACCCTGTTTGCCAGTTCTACAATAGACAACCTGCCATTCATCTGCAGTTCATCAAGTATACGTTTGTCAATGATATCTAATTGCCTGCTCATTAGTCTTTTTACCTATTTTATTACCGTTAAAAGGGCGAAAGTCTAAATATATGCTTATTATAGACCCTATTACCAGTGATTATGACTATAATTTTTGTTGTAGGGCAAGTGTAAAATGAAACCGTTCCAGCAAACGATGCCCTGATCAGAAAGGAAAACCTTTCGTGAAATTGATTAGACTGGGAACCAACAGGAGTTATTATTATGACAACAACATTGGTAATAGGATTAGACGGAGAGGGGTCGGGGGATCGTGCCCTTGCGTATGCAAAACGTATGGCAGGCCTTATCGGTGATTGCAGTCTTTTGATTGTCTATGTCATCGAATGGTCACCGTATTCGTTTCAAACACCTGAAGAGAATGCAGAACGCCATAAAAGACGGGAAGAGGAAATTACACACGCGTTAGATAGGATTGTTAATCCAGCTGTTGAGGCTCTTACCAAAGATGGCTTTAAATCCAAAGGCATGGTGCGTCATGGCCATGTTGCGGACACGTTGAACGCAATTTCTATAGAAGTAAAAGCTGATCAAATTATTGTTAGCAGATCATCCGAAGATGGCCTTGTGAAACGTATATTTGGCAGTTCAACAGCAAATCTGGTGATGCATGCAGAAGTGCCTGTAACAGTCGTTGGATAATTAGATAAGGGGAAGATTATGAAGAATTTAGATAAGTATTTGATTACATTGGGATCGGTTGCCGCATTTGCGTCGCCCGCTGTTGCCCAAGAAGCGGAAAGTCTGGATGCAAAAGTTAATGCAGCATTTGCTGCGGCAACCGGGCCGTTTGTAAGTTTGATATTTGCGCCAATTCCCGGCACAAGTTTTCCATGGATCGTGATGTGGTTGGTTATTGCCGCTACTATTTTCACATTTTACTTTTCATTCGTGCAGCTGAAGTTTTTCAAGCACGCAATATCTTTGGTTAAGGGTGATTACTCTGATCCGAATGATGCAGGTGAGGTCAGTCACTTCCAAGCATTAGCAACGGCGTTATCCGGTACAGTTGGCTTAGGGAACATCGCTGGTGTTGCCGTGGCCGTTGGCATCGGTGGCCCGGGGGCTACCTTCTGGATGATCTTAGCGGGTCTGATGGGGATGGCTACAAAGTTCACCGAGTGTACGCTTGGGGTGAAGTACCGCAATGAATACGAAGACGGCACTGTTTCAGGTGGCCCGATGTATTACATTTCCAAAGGCTTTAAAGAGCGTGGCTTGCCGGGTGGTAAATTTCTAGCGGTTTTGTTTTCGGTCTTTTGTATCCTAGGTGCACTGGGTGGCGGTAATATGTTCCAAGCCAATCAGGCGCATGCGCAAATTGCCGGTATCGTTGGCGATTATCCTGGTTGGATTACAGGTATTATCTTTGCAGCTGTGGTCTTTGTTGTGATCGTTGGTGGTGTGAAATCCATCGCGCGGGTGACAGAAAAAGTGGTACCATTCATGGGTATTCTTTATGTTGGTGCTGCGTTGATCATTATCTTGATGAACTACGATAAAATCGGTTGGGCTTTTGGTCAGATTTTTGGCGGTGCCTTTACAGGTTTGGGTGTTGCCGGCGGCATGGTCGGTGCTTTGATCCAAGGGTTCAAGCGGGCGGCGTTTTCAAACGAGGCCGGTGTTGGTTCTGCGGCGATTGCCCACTCTGCGGTGAAAACCAAAGAGCCGATTACCGAGGGTTTCGTATCTTTGCTGGAGCCGTTCATCGACACAGTTGTTATTTGTACAATGACAGCTTTGGTGATCACCATTTCCGGGCAACTGATCGTTGATCCTGCAACTGGAAACTACATGCTAAACGAAGGTGGTACTGCTATTGCAACTGTCGGTGGCACTTCAGGTGTTGGACTGACATCAGCGGCATTTGCATCAGCCTTTAGCTGGTTCCCGTTCATTCTAGCGATTGCGGTTGTTTTGTTCGCATTCTCAACAATGATCTCATGGTCATACTACGGTCTGAAAGCATGGACATATTTGTTTGGTGAAGGCAAAACGGCAGAGCTGATTTTTAAAATTATCTTCTGTATCTTCATCGTGATTGGTGCGGCGGCCAGCCTTGGCCCAGTGATTGATTTCTCTGACGCGGCGATCTTTGCGATGGCGGTTGTAAACATCACGGGGCTATATTGCTTGATGGGTGTTGTGAAGAAAGAGTTCAATTCTTACAAAGAACGTCTAGAAGCCGGTGAGATTAAAAAGTTCACGCATTAAGTTTGCGAAAAACCGATAAAATTTAAGTTAAGGCGGCCTTCGGGTCGCCTTAATTTTTGCCGCGACACTTTTTAGGTTTCCCCAACCGCGCGGGGCGGTTATACCCGCTAGGGTTCTAATCAAAAGCGAGTCTTTTCAAATATGGCAAACGTAGTGGTCGTGGGCGCCCAGTGGGGTGACGAGGGTAAAGGTAAAATCGTGGATTGGCTGTCAGAGCGCGCCGATGTAATCGCACGGTTTCAAGGCGGCCATAACGCAGGCCATACGCTGGTTATTGATGGTGAGGTTTTTAAGCTGGCTGCACTGCCTTCGGGCATTGTGCGCGGCGGCAAGTTGTCGGTGATCGGCAACGGGGTTGTTCTTGATCCTTGGCATCTGATCGGGGAAATAGAGGGTATTCGCAAGCAAGGGGTCGAGGTTTCACCTGAAAGCTTGATGATTGCCGAGAATACGCCGCTTATTCTGCCAATCCACGGTGAATTGGATCGCGCACGCGAGGCGCAAAATGGTGTGGTTAAAATCGGTACCACAGGGCGCGGTATTGGGCCGGCTTATGAAGATAAGGTTGGACGGCGCGCCATACGGGTGGCGGATTTGGCGGATGCCAAGACGCTTGAATTACGCATTGATCGCGCGTTGATGCATCATGATGCTTTGCGTCGTGGACTGGGCATGGAACCTGTGGATCGTGATGCCTTGCTGGCGAAGCTGCAAGAAATTGCACCGCAGATTTTGCCTTATGCAGCACCGGTTTGGAAGGTTTTGAACGAAAAGCGCAAAGCCGGAAAACGCATTCTGTTTGAGGGGGCACAAGGGGCACTTTTGGACATTGACTTCGGCACTTATCCGTTTGTGACCTCATCCAATGTGATTGCGGGGCAGGCGGCAACGGGGGTTGGTCTTGGGCCAAACGCGATTGATTTTGTTTTGGGGATTGTGAAAGCCTATACGACGCGTGTGGGTGAAGGCCCGTTCCCCGCAGAACTGCATGATGCGGACGGGCAACGTTTGGGCGAGCGCGGCCACGAGTTTGGCACCAATACAGGCCGGCAACGCCGTTGTGGCTGGTTTGATGCTGTTCTGGTCAAGCAAACCTGCGCCACATCGGGTGTATCCGGCATTGCGTTTACCAAGCTGGATGTTCTGGATGGGTTCGAAACGCTGAAAATATGCGTGGCTTATGATCTGGATGGAAAACGGCTGGATTACCTGCCAACAGCGGCGGATGAACAAGCGCGTTGCACCCCGATCTATGAGGAAATGCCCGGTTGGTCTGAAAGTACCGAAGGGGCACGATCATGGAATGACCTGCCGGCGGCAGCGATCAAATATGTGCGCCGCGTGGAGGAACTGATTGATTGCCCTGTGGCTTTACTGTCGACCAGCCCGGAACGCGAAGATACCATTCTTGTCACTGATCCGTTTGCTGACTGATGGCCTTATCATATAAAGCCCGCCGCCGCTGGTCTCTGGTTGTCCTGCTGATCTGGTTGCCATTTTATATTGTGGTTGCCGCGACTGTAATGACATCGATACCACGCTTACCGATGTTGGTTGAATTGTTGATCTATCTGGTTTTGGGTGTTGCCTGGGCCATACCGTTCAAATTCATATTCAAAGGCGTCGGAAAAGATGATCCCGACGCCTAAAAACATGCTAGCAATTAGTGTTTGAAGCTATCCCGCCAAATATTTTTTCTGATAAGCCGCTTTGCGTGACATGGAAATTTTGTAGCGACCATCGTTATCCGTCTGAACAAAGCCACGATTACTTAAACGTTCCAATGCACCCATGCATTCGTCAACTTTGACGACTTTCTTAATGTGCGTAGGAAGATTAGCCGTTATTTGTTTCCCGGAATATTGGTCTTTGCCATGCACCAGCGTCATGTAGGCGGCTGACGCTTCCAATAGCTCTATCAACGTGCTGGCACCCATAATTTTGGCAAATACGCTGAAACTTGGCAGGTCTTGTCTGGATGTCATGGGGGCGGAAGCTGTTTTGAGCGTTGTGGCTTTGGTATCTTTAACCAGCTTCAACCCATCTTTTTTTTTATTCTGATCAGCTTGTACCGCATCTGCATCCGGCGCTGTTCGTGCAATGCGGTGTTTAACATCCAAAATTAGAGGGCTGGAATTGCCGTTGTTGTTGGACACGCTTGATTTGCGCGATGCCGGGCGCGCGAATATATTGGTCTCACGTTCATAAGCTTTGCGCACTTTGGCTAATTCACGACGGAAAGAGATTGTGTTGTCGCGGCGCTGATCGCCGGTTTCTATGACAAGGTCAGTTGTCATTGTCTGCAAGCGTGATGTGCGCTCGGCTTCGGTAGCTGCTACGGCGGCTTTAAGACGTTCAAGAGCATTTGCTTTTGAAACATGCTCTGGTGTTGACATGATTTCGTTTGTGGTTTCCAGCCAGCGGTCAATAGACTCTCCGCTTTTCAGGGCTTGGACTGCTGCGGAAACGGTTTTTGACGGGATTTCTTCTTCTAGAGTCGGCGCAAGTTCGTCCGCAGTTGTGATGTCATTAACATTCTCATTAAAAGCCGTAATTAGAGAGTCAGTGACAGTATCAGAAAATGTGACATCTTTTACGACCGACTTGCGGCGAGATGAAAAAGCTGTCGGAGTTTCACCTTCGTCACTAGGTGTATCTATTGGGGCGGAAATGTCATCTTTTTGCGATGGTGTTTGCGTGGGGATAGTGTCGGCATCATCATCGGCATCAATTACATCCGCTTGCCGCAATACAACACTGTTATCAGCAACTTCGGCATCAATTCGATTTGGATTCGCACTCATTGCTATTTGATGCAGCTTCGATGCGTCTGGCTGTAGCGGCTCACTACCGAAGTAGCGATCATCAGCAGACAATTTGCGGAAATACTCCGCAACCAGTTGCATTGTTGTGAAGGGGTCATCAAAGCCATCTAGGGTACATGCGAATGTACCATAGGAGACAGTCATAACTTTCGAGTGCGAATCCATTATATACTCATTTTACTCATTACACGCCCCCACGACGATAGAATTATTATAAGTAGAATTATCTGATTGTAGTAGTATTAACACCATATTTCCTGCTAACTTAAGTAAAAATTTAAATCATTGGTTTGATATGGGAAACAATCTACAAAATCCTAGTCACATTGTGCAGTTTGACGAAACTGTGACGCTTTTAGGGCACGCGGAAGTGCGTTCGCCACATTTGAAAACTCTTGTCGATTCGCTCGCACCGCTGATTTGTGCCGATGGTGGCGCCAATACAGCTTTGGAATTCGGACTGACACCTGCAGTAGTTATCGGGGACATGGATAGCTTTACCGGACAGTTTGACGGGCAGGTTATCCACTTGCCTGAGCAGAGTACAACAGATTTTGAAAAATGCCTTTATTCTGTTAAAGCCCCGTTATATATGGGTTTTGGCTTCCTGGGAGGGCGTCTGGATCATGATATGCAGGCACTATCCATATTGGTACGTTATCCCGATAAAGCGGTTATTCTGATCGGTGAACAGGATATTTGTTTTTGCTGTCCGAAGACATTGGAAATTGAATTACCCAAGGGCACGAGGGTTTCGGTTTTTCCGATGAGCCAGACGAAAATGCGGTCCACTGGCTTAAAATGGCCGCTTGATGACTTGAAATTGTCGCCTTCCACGCGCACAGGTACATCAAATAAGGCAAGCGGAAAATCCGTTACATTGACGGTCGATCAGGGCAATGCGGTGGTTATTCTGCCGTTCAAGCATATAGATGCGGCCAAGCGCGCCTTAACAGGCAGGTAAGTTCACAGCCAATCCGCCAAGTGACGTTTCTTTGTACTTTGAATTCATGTCCAGACCGGTTTGGCGCATGGTTTCAATACACGCGTCCAATGACACCAGATGCTTGCCGTCTCCGCGCAGCGAAAGTGAAGCCGCCGACACAGCTTTGATCGCACCAAGCCCGTTGCGCTCAATACAAGGGGCTTGCACCAGACCTTTGATAGGGTCACAGGTCATGCCCAAGTGATGTTCCAAAGCTATTTCAGCGGCGTTTTCAATCTGTTCATTTGTGCCGCCCAATACCGCGCATAAACCGGCGGCAGCCATAGCAGAGGCAGAACCGACCTCGCCCTGACATCCCACTTCTGCACCGGATATAGAGGCGTTTGATTTGATCAATGCCCCAATAGCAGCAGCGGTCAGTAGAAAATCGGTGATCTTGTTAGGATCCGCATCCGGCACATGATCCAGATAATAGCGCAAAGTCGCGGGAATTACCCCGGCAGCCCCATTGGTGGGGGCAGTGACAACGCGCGCGCCTGCAGCATTTTGTTCATTCACCGACATTGCATAAGCGGCAATCCAGTCGTTTATGATGTGGGGTGCGGCCATATTGTTTCCGCGCTCGTCTTGTAGCTCATCGTGAATGCCTTTGGCGCGCCTTCGGGTGTTCAACCCACCGGGCAATATACCCTCTTCATCAAAACCGGCGTCAATGCATTCATTCATCACGTTCCAGATTTTGTATATATTCGCATTTAATTTTTCGGGGGACACGTGAATGGTTTCATTGGCCCATTTCAATTCCGCAATGGATTTACCGCAGGCATTGGCCATCGCCAGCATCTCTTTTGCGGATCGAAACGGGTATAGTACTTTTTGCTTGCGTGCGGTCGGATCTGTATCTGCAGCCATTTCTTCGGGTGTTTGAACAAAGCCGCCACCGATGGAATAGTAAATCTGTTCGTAAACCAATACGCCGTCATTCAGGGCCATCAGGATCATGCCGTTGGCGTGGTCTGCTAATATGCGGTCATAATCAAAGACCATATCTGTTGCGGGATCGAATTGGTAAACTGGGTGGCCTTTGGGGCGTACGGTTTTTTGTTCGGCTATCCGGGTTTCGGACTGTTTGGCAAGTTTTGCATTGAACTTGGATGGGGTGAAACCGTCAAGGCCAAGAATTACAGCTTGGTCGGTGCGGTGGCCTTTACCGGTAAACGCAAGTGAGCCGTGCAAAGAGCAGCGTAAATGGGTGGCTGTGATATTCTTCTTCTTTAAGGTACGCAAAAAACGCTCTGCTGCAATCATCGGGCCCATTGTGTGTGAGCTGGATGGGCCGATACCGATTTTGAACACTTCAAAGATGCTAAGAAACATTACGCGACTCCTTTGTCATTGGCGGCAATCTGGCAGGTTTTGCAAAAACTAAAACACTAAAAGCGACGATTTCAAAACAAGTTTAACACGTAGCGATTATTATTTATGCCTAAAGTTGATTTTGGAGAAGATTAGCTCTCGTCGAATGCATTAAATCAATTTATACAAATACTATACAATATTGAGGATTTACATGTCAGACGCTCTTTCTCCTTCGCAAAAAGCAAAATTTATTTGTGCAAAGCGTGCGATGGATTTTGTTCAACCCGGGATGCGGCTGGGACTGGGAACCGGTTCTACTGCTGCCTGGTTGGTGCGCTTGCTGGGTGAAGAAGTGCGTAACAACGGGCTGCAGATCACGGCTGTGGCCACATCGGCCCAAACCGCTGAATTGGCGGCTGAATGCGGCATTACCGTGCGCACGATGGACGAAGTGAAATGGCTTGACCTGACAATTGACGGTGCTGATGAGTTTGACCCCCAGTTGAATTTGATAAAAGGTGGCGGCGGGGCATTGTTGCAGGAAAAAATTGTCGCTACTGCATCGGATCGGGTGGTTGTCATTGCGGATGCAAGCAAGGATGTGGATGTATTGGGGCGGTTCCCGTTGCCGGTTGAGGTCGTGCGGTTTGGTTGGGTCACGTCCAAAGGTCTGATCGAGGAAGCAATTTCTAATCTGGATGTGCGCGGTCAGTCTGTGACGTTACGGATGGACGGTGAAACCGCTCTTGTAACAGATGAAGGACATTATATTCTGGATCTGCATCTTGGGCGTATCGGCAATCCACGAGAGCTGTCTTTGATTCTGAACCAAATTCCAGGCGTTGTGGAAACTGGCCTGTTTCTGGATATTGCTGACGCCGTTGTGATTGGACATGTGGATGGTCGTGTGGAAGTGCGCGACATAAATACTGGTACAGTGGAATTTGTACAGATTGATATTGTCCAGAAAGACAATATGTTTCTGGATTTATAAATATTGAACTTGGAGGCGTTATGCCCTTTGACTACGATTTATTTGTTATTGGTGGTGGTTCGGGCGGCGTTCGCGCAGGCCGGTTAGCGGCTGGCACAGGCGCCAAGGTTGGTTTGGCTGAAGAATACCGCATGGGTGGCACTTGTGTGATCCGCGGCTGTGTGCCGAAGAAATTGATGGTTTATGCGTCAAGTTATTCTGAAGCCTTCGAGGATGCCAAAGGTTATGGCTGGTCTGTGGGTGAGGTCAGTTTTGATTGGCGCAAGTTGATTGCGGCCAAGGATGTGGAAATTACCAGACTTGAAGCGATATATGCAAAAAACCTAACCACTGCCGGGGCTGATATGTATGCAGCCCGCGCCACGGTGGTGGATGCGCATACAATAAAGCTTTCTACGGGCGAAACTTTTACCGCGAAACATATTCTAGTGGCCACGGGCGGCACACCTTTCGTGCCGAAAATTGAAGGACATGAATTTGTTATCAGTTCAAACGAGATTTTTCACCTAGAGGAACAACCAAAGCGGTTTCTGGTCGTTGGGGGTGGTTATATTGCATGTGAATTCGCCTGTATAATGAACGGCTTAGGCTCTGAAGTATCGCAATATTATCGTGGCGAGCAAATATTGCGTGGCTTTGATCATGAAGTGCAAGGCTTTGTTGCCGAGGAAATACGCGAAAAGGGCGTGGATTTGCATGTGGGAACGGATGTGCAATCGATTGTAAAGACAGCTGAAGGGCTGGTTGTCACAAATACACATGGCAAGACACTGGTTGTCGATCAGGTGCTTTATGCAACAGGACGCGTGCCGAATACGCAAGGTATGGGGCTGGAAAACGCAGGTGTGAAGTTGGGCCGCAAAGGTGAGGTTTTGGTCGACGGATATTCTCAAACCAACATCCCGTCGATCTACGCAGTGGGTGATGTGACCGATCGGGTAAATCTGACGCCTGTAGCAATAGTTGAAGGGTCGGCATTTGTTGATACTGTGTTTCACGGTAAACCAACGCAACCGGATCATGAGTTGATTGCGACAGCTGTTTTCACTCAACCGGAAATCGGTACTGTCGGTATGGGCGAGGACGAGGCGCGCAAAAGCGAAGATATCGAAGTCTATCGCGCGGCTTTTCGCCCAATGGCCCATATCCTTGCCGGCAAGTCCGAACGGATGCTAATGAAACTGATCGTCAGCACGGCTAGCCGCAAAGTTTTGGGATGTCATATTGTCGGACATGCGGCGGGCGAAATGATCCAGTTGGCAGGTGTGGCATTGAAAATGGGGGCGACCAAGGAAGATTTTGACCGTACCATGGCCATTCATCCGACAGCGGCTGAAGAACTGGTGACAATGAAGACACCTGTTGGCGGTTGATTTTTTGACAATTGGGGATAAGTACCCCTTAATGCGCAAGTTCAATAATAAGGATTCTTAAAGAATGGCTGGAAATAATTCCGGAGGCCCGTGGGGCGGCGGTGGAAACCGTGGCAATCAAGGTGGTAATGATGGCGGTGGGCGCGACCCACAGGGTGGTGGTAACCGCCCGGAAATGCCCGAAATCGATGAAATCGTCCGTAAAGGACAGGAACAGTTACGTGTTCTGATGGGCGGTAAAGGTAAATCAGGTGGCGGTTCGTCAGGTGATAGTGGCCCTGGTTTTGGTGCTGGTGGCATTGGCCTGTTTGTGGTCGCGGCATTTGCTTTGTGGGTGTTTGCTTCATTTTACCGTGTGGATACATCCGAACAATCTGTGGAATTGTTTCTTGGTAAATATTATAAAACCGGGAACGAAGGTTTGAACTTTGCGCCTTGGCCGGTTGTAACCAAAGAAATCCTGCCTGTAACGCGTGAAAACATTGAAAATATCGGTGTTGGTGGTGGTGCGCGTAACGAAGAAGGCCTGATGTTGACCGGCGATGAAAACATCGTGGATGTGGATTTTCAGGTTGTCTGGAACATCAATGATGCGCAGAAATATCTGTTTAATCTGGCCGACCCGAAAGAAACTATTATCGCGGTTTCCGAATCTGTGATGCGTGAAATTGTTGCAAGAACCAACCTTACCCCGATTTTGACAACTGGTAAGGGTGCGATTGCGGCAGATTTGCAAACACTGATTCAAGAAACATTGGATAATTATCAGTCGGGCGTCACGATTATTCGGGTGAACTTTGACAAGGCCGACCCGCCGCGTGAAGTGGCGGATGCATTTCGTGATGTGCAAGCGGCTGAACAGTCGCGTGATACTTTGGAAAAACAAGCGGATGCCTATTCCAATAAAGTGGTCGCGGCAGCCCGTGGTGAAGCAGCACAGTTAATTGAGCAGGCTGAAGGCTACCGTTCGCAGACAGTGAACGAAGCCGAAGGTGAAGCATCACGTTTTGTTGCGGTCTATGAAGAATATGCAAAAGCCCCAGAAGTGACGCGCAAACGTTTGTATCTGGAAACCATGGAACGGGTTCTGAGCCGTGTCGACAAAATCATTATCGACGAAAGTGTTGGCGGGCAGGGTGTGGTCCCATATCTGCCTTTGAACGAATTGAATAAATCAAAGGGAGGGTCAAACTAATGAAACTTTCAGCTATAGCACTGCCATTATTGGCGGTTTTGGTTTTTATCGGCCTGTCTTCGTATTATATTGTTGATGAGCGCGAGAAAGCGTTGAAATTGTGGTTTGGTGAGGTGGTCGATGTCGACGATGACCCTGGCCTTTATTTCAAAATCCCATTTTTGCACGAGATTGTGAAATACGATGACCGTATTTTGCCACTGGATTCGCATCCTCTGGAAGTCACAATGAAAGATAACCGTCGTTTTGAAGTGGATGCATTCGCGCGTTGGCGTATCGCTGATGTGGTAAAATTCCGCAAAGCCATCGGTTCCGGCGGGATCGGTTCTGCACGCGCGCGTTTGGAAATCATTCTGAACGCAGAATTGCGAACAGTGTTGGGTGAGGTGTTTTCCAATGCGCTTTTATCATCTGACCGGGTTGTGTTGATGAATAAAATCCGTGATGCGGCAAGGACGAAAGCTTTGAACTTGGGTGTGGAAGTTATCGATGTGCGTATTAAACGTGCTGATCTACCGCAGCAAAATCTAGAGAAAACATTTGAACGGATGCGTGCAGAACGTGAACGTGAAGCGGCGGATGAAATTGCGCGTGGTAATGAAGCGGCCCAACGTACGCGGGCGCGTGCTGATCGTACAGTGGTTGAAACCGTGTCTGAAGCGAAAAAGAATTCCGAGATTGTTCGTGGTGAAGCGGATGCGAAGCGGAATGCCATTTTTGCGGAAGCCTTTGGTCGTGACCCGGAGTTCTTCGCGTTTTACAGGTCACTGACAGCCTATGAGCAATCATTGCGTGGCAACAATTCCACTATGGTGATTTCACCTGATAGCGAGTTCTTTAACTACTTGAAATCGGACGCTGCCCGATGATGCACGATTTGCTTCTGGGCTTTGGTCTGGTTGCCGTAATAGAGGGGCTGGTGCTTGCACTGGCCCCTTTGCGATTTGAAGACCTATTGAGAGCTATGGGTGAGTTAAGCCCAGATCAACGCCGTATTCTGGGTGTTGCTGTTGTTGCCGTTGGTGTTGCTCTTGTCTGGGTTGCAAAAAACGGGGTGTGACGGGTATTCGCATTGATATATCGACGGATATATGGCTTAGTCACGTATGATTTTTACAAGTCATTAACGTAATTGTGAAAATTCGTAACAAACTTGACCTTGCAATGTGACCAGAAGAACACAATTTATTAATGACAAGGCAGCCCTGTGTTGGGCGTTGATTGATGCAGTATCTAGGAGGATCAAAGTGAAGTCTTTTGCCCTTACCACCCGCGCTGATGCGCGGTCTAAATCCCAAACGTATATGTTTGGTGTGCTTTTAACACTGGCTCTTATGTTCGCACAAACCATTGCGGTTTCTGCGCGTGGCGTCGGGGATAGTTTTGCAGATCTTGCAGAACGCCTAAGCCCGTCTGTCGTTAACATCACGACAACGCAAACCATTGCACAGCCTAACCGGCCACCAATGCCGCAAGTGCCTTTTGAAGATTTTTTCAAGGATTTCCTTGATCAAGACCCTAACGGGCAGCCCCAAAAGCCCAAGCGTGCAACCGCACTTGGTTCCGGTTTTATAATCTCTGCTGATGGATATATTGTAACGAACAATCATGTGATTGATAAGGCCGATACGATTGTTATCGAACTTTTCAGCGGCATGGAACTGGATGCGAAAGTAATCGGGCGAGATATAAAAACCGACATTGCATTATTGAAGGTTGAAGCAGATGAACCGCTTCCATTTGTCAGTTTTGGTGACAGCGATATATCGCGTGTTGGTGATTGGGTTCTGGCCATCGGTAATCCGCTAGGGCAGGGCTTTTCAGTTTCCGCAGGTATTATTTCAGCCAATAACCGTTCATTGCGTTCCGGCCCTTACGACGATTTTATTCAAACGGATGCTGCTATAAATCGCGGTAATTCAGGCGGCCCATTGTTCAACATGGAAGGGCATGTAATTGGTGTGAATACGGCAATTATTTCGCCAACAGGTGGATCGATTGGTTTAGGCTTTGCAATGGCTTCCAATGTTGTAGGCCCCGTTACCGAACAATTAAAAGAGTTCGGTGAGACACGCCGTGGTTGGCTGGGTGTCAGTATTCAGAATTTGGATGCTGAAATGGCCGAGGCACTGGGGCTTGAAAAAGCTGCAGGTGCATTGGTAAGCGATGTGCCAGAAGGGCCCGCGAAAGTAGCCGGTATTCTGGCTGGTGACGTCATATTGGACTTTGATGGCAAAGACGTTGTTGATGTCCGCACGCTTATTAAAATGGTTGGCAATTCCGCGGTTGGTAAAACTGTACGCGTTGTTGTCCAGCGTGATGGAAAAACACAGACTATTAAAGTGGTTTTAACACGCCGTGAGGACGCGGAAAAATCACTGGTGGTTCCAGCCGTGGCAAAACCAGAAGCGTCATCCCAAGAAGAGTCTCTTGGAATGGATATGATATCTTTGACAGATGAAATTCGCAGCCAGCTTGGTTTGCCAAATGACACAAAAGGTGTAGCAATCGTGTCTGTAGATGAAAAAAGCGATGCATTCGAAAAAGGTTTGCGTAAAGGTGATTTAATCGCCGAGGTTGGCCAAACTGCTGTTGATAACCCGAAAGATGTAGCCGATGCAATTCAAGCGGCAAAAGATGCTGGCCGTAAATCGGTTCTGTTTTTGGTGCGTCGCAATGGAAACCCACGCTTTGTGGCATTATCGCTGGATAGCTAAAAGGTAAAAGTTGGAATAGAATTATAGGAACCTCGCCATTGGCGGGGTTTTTATTTGCTGAATATCCGGTGTGTGATTAAACCATAACTTTCAGTTAAATCCAGAGTTACTTCTGATGTATTTACGCCTTGGCTTTTTTGCACTTTACGTAAAGCAGTTTTGGTACGCTGATCCATTAAACCAGTTATTGTACCCCGATAATGCCCCCGCGCAGCCAACGCGCGTTGCAATGACTGAATAAAAATAACACTTTGATCTTTGACGCAAATAATCTCGGCCCAATCATCTTGCCTTGCACGAACAATTTTTTGTTCAGTTTCAGTGCGATAAGTGGCAGGTGAAATAATAATTTCTTTGCCTGTTTGTGGATCGGTGCCAACGATTTCAGGTTTTATCTGCACCTGCTTGGTTACAGTTTCCACGATAGCTGGGGCCGTGTAGCGGATACGGCATGCATCAGAGCGCCTTTCCGGTGGCAAACCCAAGTTTTGCGCATAAGCAAAATTATATGAAAATCCGGCAAGACTTATAAGGCTTGCGCTGAAAATTGCTTTGATCGGGGTCATTTTTATTCTCGTTGTTCACAAAGACACTATCTATAAAGGCTATTAAAAAAAAGACCCTAGTTTGCAAAAGGGGCTGGCAGGAATCGTATGTGCGGTTTACACGCATATAGGATTTTGAATCGGAGACTGACGGCAATGGCTAAAATCACCTATATTGAGCACAACGGCAAAGAGCATGTTGTGGATGTTGCAAACGGTTTGACTGTTATGGAAGGTGCGCGCGACAATAACATTCCGGGCATCGAAGCGGATTGTGGTGGCGCATGCGCCTGTTCAACATGCCACGTTTATGTAGACGAAGCGTGGGTGGAAAAATTACCTGCCAAAGACGCGATGGAAGAAGACATGCTGGACTTTGCTTGGGAGCCCGATACGCTGAAATCCCGCCTGACGTGCCAGATGAAAGTTACGGACGGTCTGGACGGTTTGGTTGTGCGGATGCCTGAGAAACAGATTTAAGGCCTTCGGCCCGATGGTATTTGCGCCAATTGGAAGCTTATAGTGCGCGCCAGCCGATGTCTTTGCGGTAAAACCCTTCGGGCCAATTAATTTTATCGACCATTGCATAGGCGCGATCGCGGGCTTCTTCGAAGCTGTTGCCCCTTGCGGTGACGTTCAGTACACGCCCGCCTATGGCCAGTAGTTTGTCACCATCTATTTTGGTGCCTGCATGGAATACCATGTTTTTGCTGTCAGTAGGTAAAGCATCCAGCCCATTGATTTGCGAGCCTTTGTCGTATGATCCCGGATAGCCCTTTGTGGCCAGAACAATTGAAACCGCGTGATCGTCCGCCCAATGAATTTGCATATCACCAAGGCGTTCTTCGGCGCAGGCCAGCAAGGCGTCCAAAGCTTGTGCCCCAAGGCGCATCATCAAAGTTTGACATTCTGGATCACCGAAACGCACGTTATATTCCACAAGACGTGGTTGGCCGTCTTTGATCATAAAGCCTGCGAACAATACGCCTTGGAAAGGTGCGCCGCGCCGCGCCATTTCATCTATGGTCGGCTGGATAATTTCAGTAAGGGCTTTTTGCGTAACTGCATTGGTCATTACAGGTGCTGGTGAATAAGCCCCCATGCCCCCGGTATTGGGGCCTTTGTCACCGTCATAGGCGCGTTTATGGTCCTGTGCGGTGCCTATGGGCAGAATATTTTTGCCGTCCGAGAGGATGAAAAAACTGGCCTCTTCACCGTCCATAAATTCTTCGATCACGACTTCGGCGCCTGCATCACCAAATGCCCCGTCAAATATATCGTCCAGACCATCTATGGCTTCTTGTAATTTCATGGCCACAATCACGCCTTTACCTGCGGCCAGACCGTCTGCCTTGATTACAATCGGGGCACCCACTTTGGTGACGTAGGCTTTGGCGGCATCCAGATCAGTGAACCGGGCATATGTTGCTGTCGGCGCGTTGCATGCGTCGCATATTTTTTTGGTAAAGGCTTTGGAACTTTCCAGCTCTGCCGCGGCTTTGGATGGGCCAAAGGTCAGTATACCTTCAGCGCGCAATGCATCGGCCACACCATTGGCCAGGGGGTTTTCTGCACCAATAATCGCAAAATCAATTTCCTGTTCTTTGCAAAGCGCGACAACGGCGGCGTTATCCATCACATCAACGGGTATACAATCAGCAATCACGGCCATGCCCGCATTGCCGGGTGCACAAACCAAACGATCACATTTAGGGTTTTGTTTTACGGCCCAAGCCAGTGCGTGTTCGCGGCCACCAGAGCCTAATACGAGGATATTCATGATTTTGCAGTACTCCCGACTTGGCCTTTGTTGCTGCTCGTTCTAAGGTTGGAATAAGGGATGCGCAAGGAGACATAAGTGTCTGATTTAATCGATCAACAGGAACCGGGGCAAAATGCACCAGAATTCAGTGTTTCTGAGATTTCGGGTGCTGTAAAACGCATGATTGAAGGTGAGTTTTCCCATGTGCGTATCCGCGGAGAAATCGGGCGGGTGAACCGCTATGCTTCAGGGCATATTTATTACGACTTGAAAGATGAAAACGCGGTTTTGAATGCCGTGACCTGGAAAGGCCAGGCGTCAAAGCTATCGGTGCAACCAGAAGAAGGCATGGAGGTGGTTGCCGTAGGCAAGCTGACCTCGTTTCCGAAGCAATCTAAATACCAGATGAACGTGATGGAATTACGGGTCGCGGGCGTGGGTGCTTTGATGGCGATGCTGGAAAAGCGTAAGAAGGCCTTGGCAGGGGAAGGGTTGTTTGATCAAGCCCGAAAACGACCCATTCCCTATCTACCAGAGGTGATCGGGGTTGTGACCTCACCTTCGGGGGCTGTGATCCGCGATATTTTACACCGTTTGCGCGACCGTTTCCCGCGCAAGGTGTTGATATGGCCGGTCGCGGTGCAAGGCGAACGTTGCGCGCCAGAGGTCACACGTGCCATTGAAGGGTTCAATGCGATGAAGGCAGGCGGGGCGATGCCGCGACCCGATCTGATTATCGTGGCGCGTGGTGGTGGCTCGATTGAAGACCTTTGGGGTTTTAATGAGGAAAGCGTCGTTAGGGCAGCGGCGGCGAGTGATATTCCACTGATTTCGGCGGTGGGGCATGAAACCGATACCACGTTGATAGATTATGCGTCTGACCAACGCGCACCTACGCCTACGGCTGCGGCAGAACTTGCGGTGCCTGTGCGAATTGAGTTGGCCGCGTGGCTTGCAGGCATGGAAGAACGCCGCGTGCGGGCATTGGCCAACGGGATTGCACAGCGCGGCCAGCGGCTGCGAGATTTATCGCGCGCGATGCCAAGCCCTGTCGATTTGGTGGCGATGCAAGGGCAGCGTCTGGACATGATTACAGCCCGTTTGCCGCGCGCATTGCAGGCTGCCGCACAGGGTAAACGGGTGCAGCTGGCCGAACGATCAGCGGCTTTGCGCCCGCAAGCTTTGCAACAGATGATTGTTCAAAAACAACAGGTATTGCAACGTGTTGCCAGTGATCTTGCAATTGTCCCTATCCGTCAGATGGAACGTTTGCGTGACCGCGTCGGCGGGTTGGCGCGTTTGCTTGAGACGCTTGGATATACCGCGACGCTTGAACGGGGGTTTGCGGTTGTACGCAATTCGGGCGGTTCTATTTTATCGACTGTGAAAGCGGCCAAGGGGGCTGGGGTTCTGGATATTGAATTCAAGGATGGGCGGTTTATGACCGATGCCACACAGGCGGTTAAAAAGCCGAAATCCAAGGCCAAACCTGATCCAAAAGATCAAGGCAGCCTATTTTAAACTGCCAGACCGGTGCCTTTGCACAGTAACGGCTTTTTATCGATAAGATAAAGTTTCAATATCTCGTCCAATGGCGCACCTTCTGCGCGGGCGGCGTAGCCTTTATCTGTTTTGAAAAATGTCCAGCACTGGGTTTGTGTGCCATTCTCGTAGTTAAAACAAAACAACTTGTTTTCAGTGAACCATTCGCCATCTTCACAGGTTCCATCTGAATAGCGCCATTTGCTGCGGCGGCCTTTATAAAAATGTTCGGCACCGTATGCTTGGCCGTCTTTGGAAAAATACAAGGTTTTTCCCGTGGACATGGCTTCAAACTCGTCGGGGCTTATCAGTGTTTCTGCCTCTACCTGCGATGCAACTAAAAATGCGATTACGAATAAATATTTCATGGGTTCTCTAGAGTTATTTCGTCAGGTTAGTGTTTTTCTATCTATCTTGCCATTCTTTTACGAGTGGATTCACCTTGGCGCGCCACTTTTGCGGCCAAAGGGCCAGTGCGGCCATATAGGGAATGGAATGGGGCAGTTGCGGCGCACTATCCTTGAAGCCGTCCAAATCAGTATAGGGCTTGGCGGGGGAACCGTGATGGTCGGAATGGCGCGGAGCATTCAAGGTCAAAAACGCGCTGAACCAATGTGGTGCGTTCCATGAATGGTGTGGGTTTACGGGCTCGTATTTTCCATTGGCCAGTTGTTTGCGTTGCAATCCGTAATGTTGAACGTAATCGATGATCAGCATTTGGTATTGGGCGTAGGCAGATAACGATATATAGATGAAAACGCCTTTGTGCCCTGTCAAAATATATACGATTATGACAGTCAGAATCCCCCCAAGGCAGTATTGCCAATAAGGGTTTCGCAGGCTCGTGGCTGATTGTCCGCGTTTATGCAGTCTGGTGTTTTCGGCCTGTAACCCCGCACGGAACTCTGCCAGGCAAGCACGTTTGATAAAGGTGTAAAAACTTTCATTTAACCGCGCTGAGTTCGGATCTTTTGGGGTGGCCACATAAGGATGATGCACAAGTAAGTGCGCACTTGTGTGGTGGCCGAACAGCATTGAGATGAATATCCATTTGCCTATACGGAAATGTAAACGATTAGTGCGGTGGATTAGCTCATGGGCATTGGCGTGGCTGATCATGCCGAAAAACAAGCCAAAGGCGAAGAATAACACGGTTTTGGTCAAGGGGTTAAGTTCAGCTATGGCAAGGGCATAAATAGCCAGCGGTAAAAGCGTAAAATGGATTAGGCCAAGAAATATAGTCTGAACCTGACGCGCGGCCCAACTTCCATCGGATTTGGTGAAATCCAATTCGAACGATTCATCGCAAAACAGTGCAAAAGCGGTCATGTATAGCAAGGCCGTTGGCACCCAATATCCGTGATGAAAAACAGCCAGATATAGCAGCGGGGCAGGGATGAGTGTAATCAGGAAAAACAGGATGGATTTTGTGTTCATGACTTACAGTAGAAATAAATAACGCATCTTTCAATATGCGCGCGCTTATGATCGCTTTGATGTCGTATTTATTCTGGTCTCATTGGCTCTGGCTGCATATAGTCCGTTCAACTGAATAGGGAATAAACCAATGGCATTGGATGAACGCAAAGGTGTTTGGAAATCAGGTAAGGGCAAAGGCCGCCATACACCGAAAGGGCGTCAGGTTACTGAAGACAGCCTGGCCGAAGTGCAGGCTTTGCTTGGTGAACGGCCCCGTCGCCGTGATCTACTGATCGAGCATATGCATCTGATACAGGATACTTACGGGCATATGTCGGCGCAGCATCTAGCGGCTTTGGCTGAAGAAATGCGTATAGGTCAGGCTGAGGTTTATGAGGTTGCCAGTTTTTACGCACATTTTGATGTGGTCAAGGAAGGTATGGATGCGCCACCTGCATTAACCATTCGGGTGTGCGATAGTCTATCTTGTGAATTAGCAGGTTCCGAAGCATTACTGCGCGATTTGGCCGAGAAATATAATGGCAAGGGTGAGGTGCGCGTGTTGCGCGCGCCCTGCATGGGGCGGTGCGATACGGCACCTGCTTTGGAACTTGGTCATAATCACATAGATTTAGCTGATCTGGATAAAGTTGCGGATGCGATTAAAGCAGGCGACACACACGCGCATGTTCCTGATTATGAACATTTTGATGCTTATGCGGCTGATGGTGGCTATGCCGAGCTGAAAGCGCTACGAAATGGCTCAAAATCCCGTGACGCCTTGCAAGATGAAGTGTTGGAAAGCGGCTTGCGCGGTATGGGCGGCGCAGGTTTTCCCTCTGGCAAGAAATGGTCGTTTGTTCGTATGAACGAAGGCCCACGTTATTTGGCGGTAAACGGGGATGAAGGCGAGCCTGGTACCTTCAAAGACCGTTATTTTCTGGAACGTGATCCGCATGTGTTCTTGGAAGGTATGTTGATCGCGGCTTGGGCAGTCGAAGCGGATAAATGCTTTATTTATATGCGCGATGAATATCCTGCGGTGTTATCTTTGTTGGCAACAGAGATAACCAAGCTGGAACAGGCAGGTATTGTTGAAGCTGGCTATATCGACCTGCGCCGTGGTGCGGGCGCATATATTTGCGGTGAAGAAAGTGCTATGATCGAAAGCATTGAGGGCAAGCGCGGTATGCCGCGCCACCGACCACCATTCGTGGCCTCTGTGGGCATTTTTAACCAACCGACCTTAGTGCATAACGTGGAAACGCTTTACTGGATTTGCAAGGTTGCGCGTGAAGGTGGTGATGTTTTTGGGGCTCACGGTGCCAACGGGCGCAAAGGTATGCGCAGTTATTCCGTCTCTGGGCGGGTGTGCGATCCGGGCGTGAAAATCGCACCTGCGGGTCTGACGATCAAGGAACTGATCGAGGATCACTGTGGCGGCATGCTGGAAGGGCATGCGTTCAAAGCGTATCAGCCAGGGGGGCCATCTTCGGGCCTGTTGCCTGCGAGCATGGATGATATTCCGTTGGATTTTGATACTTTACAGCCGCATGGTACCTTTATCGGATCGGCCGCCGTGGTGGTTTTATCAGACAAGGACAGTGCCAAACAAGCGGCACTGAATATGTTGCGTTTCTTTGAAGATGAAAGCTGCGGGCAATGCACACCTTGCCGTGTGGGTTGTGAAAAAGCGGTGAAATTGATGCAGAAAGACACCTGGGATCAGGGCTTGTTGGAGGAGCTTTCAACAGCAATGGTTGACGCATCTATTTGTGGCTTGGGGCAGGCGGCACCGAACCCGATCCGTATGGTAATGAAGCATTTCCCTGACGAGATATAATATTTGGAAACTCTAATCCCCAGGTTTTTCGAGTTTAGCGCGCTTTGTGCCGTCATCTATCTGCTTGGCTATTGCTACCGTGCTGCGTCAGCTTCGAAAACTGCCTTTAAAACCTTAAGCATTGCAGCTTTAGTGATTGCATCGCTCATTGTCGGCACTCCAATATGGCTGTCTTTGGCGCTGACTGCATGTGCGTTAGGCGATTATTACCTGTCACGTGAAGGCGCTGCGGATTTCATAAAAGGTGTCGGCGCATTCGCGGTTGGGCACCTGTTTTATATAGCATTGTTTCTAAGCGACCCACTTTCCGATCCGAGCTTGATCACGACGAATTCACGCATTGCCACTTTATCCGTTCTAATCGTCCTGTCGGTTTCGATGATGGGCATATTGTGGCTTTACGCAGGCTCACTACGCCATGCGGTTCTGGGATATATCGGGGTTATCACCTGCATGGGTATTGCGGCGGCCACTCTGCCTTGGCAGCCCTATTACGATATTGTGATGCTTGGGGTGATGTTTTTTATCCTGTCCGATCTTATTTTATCAATGGAAATGTTTTTAATGTCCAAAACCGCTTGGACGGGCAAGCTGGCACCTTTTCTTGTGTGGTCATTCTATTGGCTTGCACAAATGTTGATAACCGCAGGGTTGGTTCTACGCGGGTTACAAAGTTAGGTTTATAGGCTTCCATCCTGATTGAATGCGTATTAGGTGGACATGAAGACTTTTGGAGCCTTGACACATGTCCTTTTTCAAGAAACTCAAAGATAAGCTGTTCAGATCCTCTTCCAAGATTGAAGAGGGCTTGGATGCGATCGTTGAAGACGGTGGTGTTGAAGAAGCCGAGGCGGAAGACAATGCAGTAGTCGAAGAAGTGCTTGCACATGTTGAAGAATCAAAACATCTTCCAGAGCCAGAGCCAGAGCCAGAGCCAGAGCCAGAGCCAGAGCCAGAGCCAGAGCCAGAGCCAGAGCCAGAGCCAGAGCCAGAGCCAGAGCCAGAGCCAGAGCCAGAGCCAGAGCCAGAGCCAGAGCCAGAGCCAGAGCCAGAGCCAGAGCCAGAGCCAGAGCCAGAGCCAGAGCCAGAGCCAGCCGAAGTAATAACGTCTAAAAAACCGGGCCTTATTGGCCGTATACTAGGGCGTAAAGCAGAGCCAGAGGTGCCCGCTTCAGACGAAGTGCCACCTGTCGACAGTGAAAAGGTTGCTGCAAACGAGCCGGAAAAAACCGGTCTGGTTGGGCGTGTGCTGGGTCGTGCGCCTAAGAAAAATACTATCAAGCGTGTGCTTGATGACGCAATGTTGGAAAGCCTTGAAGAGTTGTTGATCACAACTGATATGGGGGTCGAGACATCTTTGCGGGTCTCTGCCGCCATGGCCGAAGGGCGGTTTGGTAAGAAGCTGGGTGTTGATGAAATCAAGGGGCTTTTGGCAGCTGAGGTCACCCGTATAATGGAACCCGTGGCAAAACCGATGCCGCTTTACCCCAAGAAGCCACAAGTGGTTCTGGTGGTGGGCGTGAACGGGTCCGGCAAAACCACAACAATCGGCAAATTGGCCAGCCAGTTTCGTGCTGCCGGAAAGTCTGTGGTGATTGCGGCAGGCGATACGTTCCGTGCGGCCGCAGTTGAACAGTTGCAGGTATGGGGGGAACGTGCGGGCGTGCCGGTGTTAACAGCACCTGAGGGGTCAGACCCTGCATCCCTTGCCTATGAAGCGATGGAAAAAGCCGAAGCTGATGGTGTGGATCTGTTGATGATAGATACCGCCGGACGATTGCAAAACCGGTCTGATCTGATGGAAGAGCTGGCTAAAATTGTGCGTGTTATCCGCAAGAAAGACCCAAGTGCGCCGCATAATACTTTACTGGTTCTGGATGCAACGACGGGTCAGAACGCTTTGGCGCAGGTAGAGGTTTTCCAGAATATTTCTGATGTCAGCGGTTTAATCATGACCAAGCTTGATGGCACGGCAAAGGGTGGTGTGCTTGTGGCCTTGGCCGATAAGTTTGGCCTGCCTATTCATGCTATCGGTGTAGGCGAACAAATTGATGATCTGGCGCCGTTTGATCCCGAAGAGTTTGCCCAAGCTTTGACAGGTCACACGCTTTGAGTAATTGGCTTGTTTCTATTTCCGGCACACCCGCGGGTAGTCAATTAGCCCTGTTCCTTGCTCTTTTTGCTGCTGTAATGCACGCTGTGTTCGGCGCTTTGCAAAAGGGGCGCCATGATCCGTGGCTGACGCGCGGGGCGATAGATTTTTGTTACGGGCTGATGGCCATGCCATTTGCACTATTCGTTGTGCCATGGCCTGAACCCCGTATGTGGCTGATCTTTGCGGGTATGTTTGTAATCCATGTGGTTTATAAAATTACACAAGGCATGGCGTATACCCATGGATCTTATACTGTTGTTTACCCGGTGGTACGTGGTCTGGGCCCGGTATTTACTGTGCTGGGTGCGGGTTTGGTCTTTGGTGAACATTTCAAGATGTTGCAATGGGGTGGGTTGCTGGTTTTAAGTCTGGCTATACTGGCTTTGGCAGTTTTAAACCTACGGCGCGAAAAGGTTGACCGCGGTGCATTAAAACTGGCCCTTGCCTGGGCAGTTGCAGCAGGGTTCATGGTGGCGACCTATACAACCTATGATGCGTACGGCATTCGTGCCACGCCTGACCCGTTTACTTTTCTGGCGTGGTTTTTCTTTATTGACGGTTTGGTGTTTCCTTTTGTTGCATGTGTAAAGTGGCGTCGCATGCAAAATCCGCCAGAACTACGCCCGTTGATGGTGCGTGGTTTTATAGGTGGAATTGTCGCCTATCTAAGTTTTGGCTCAATTATGCTGGCAACACGATTGGACAAAGTTGGTGAGGCGGCGGTTTTGCGTGAAACATCACCTGTGTTTGCTGCCCTTATCGGTTGGCTGTTTTTAAAGGAAACCGTAGGGCCCGAACGCGCAATTTTGATGGGACTGATTGCCGCTGGTGCGGTTTTGGTGGAATTCGGTGGATAGCCGTTATAAAGGATCACTATGACAGATAAAAAGATAAACCCGATTGTGAAGCTGGCCCTAGAACTGGGGCCAATTATACTATTTTTTATCGCTTATACGAAGATGAAAGGAAATAGTTACAACATTTTAGACCGGGATTATGACGGATTTATTGTTGTTACCGCGATCTTCATTCCTGTGCTTTTGATTGCGACGGGCATTCTTTGGGCACTTACAGGTAAGTTATCAAAAATGCAGCTTATGACGGCCATTTTGGTTGTTATCTTTGGCGGTTTGTCGGTTTGGCTCAATGACGAGCGCTTTTTCAAGATGAAGCCAACGATGATCTATCTGTTCTTTGGTGGTTCTTTGGGTTTTGGCCTGTTGCGCGGACATTCCTATTTAAAGTCGATGATGGAAGAGGCGATGCCCTTAAGTGATCAGGGTTGGATGATCCTGACCAAACGGATATGCTTTTTCTTTCTGACGCTTGCCGTTGCGAACGAGGTTGTCTGGCGCACGATGTCAACCGATGCCTGGGTTAATTTCAAGACTTTCGG
Source organism: Amylibacter sp. (assembly GCA_965261565.1). GTDB lineage: Bacteria > Pseudomonadota > Alphaproteobacteria > Rhodobacterales > Rhodobacteraceae > Amylibacter. The sequence continues at coordinate 2,656,101 of OZ253460.1, read as the reverse complement.
GTTAACCGCCGCCCTTTTTGTATTTTTCATGACCCAAGGTGGGCTAATGGAAAAATACGGAACTGCCAAGGACGACGATTAACGGATTATTTGGTTTTAAACAGGATTTTTTGGGCGTCTCTATTGCTGATGTCTGACCGTTTTTCTGCAGCGACCGCGCGTCCTTTTGCAACACCTTCGCGGGCCTTACAGCGTTCCAGCCATTTTTCCATGTTAGGGAAATCTGCAATATTCTGCTCTTGTCTTTCCCATAATGATGCCCACGACCATATTGCCATATCTGCAATGGAAAAATCACCGCAGACATAGTCTTTGCCAGCTAATTGACGATCAAGTACGCCATATAGGCGTTTGGTTTCAGCACGGTAACGATCCTGTGCATAAGGCAGAACCTGCGGCGGCTCCATTTTTGGAGCGTAGATTAGAAAATGGTGTGCTTGTCCTGCCATAGGGCCTAGGCCGCCCATTTGCCACATTAGCCATTGATCGATTTGAATACGTTCGTGTTCGGATGACCCATAGAATTTTCCGGTTTTGCGGGCGAGATACTGCAAAATCGCACCTGACTCAAAAATCGAAACAGGTGCGCCATCCGGCCCATCCGGGTCTACGATGGCAGGCATGCGGTTGTTGGGTGCTATTTTCAAAAAATCAGGTTTAAACTGATCCCCTGCACCGATATCAACTAAGTTCAGGTTATAAGGCAGGCCCATTTCCTCTAAGGCTATGGTGACTTTCCAGCCATTTGGGGTTGGCCAGTAGTATAGGTCGATTGGATTGGTCATATTATTCTCCGTAATTTGACGGTAGAATGGCAGAAAATGAGGTAGGGTCAATTCACCGTTTTGTTAAGTTTTTGCATAAGACCACTTTAAGAATTGAAACGCCGAATTTGTAACTGGCATTGGAAATGTGAATGCATTGGCCCCCATATCCAACATCGATTGTGTCGCCGCTTCACTGGTGTCGGAAATCTCCAACCAATTTGTGTGGGCAAATTTATATCCGAAACAAATTGCGCGGTCAGCAGGGCCAGGTTTGGGGCCAAAACGGTCAAAAAATAATGCGGTAATATTTACATTTTGAACAATAAGATTCTTAATGGATAAATGTTTACCCATCTGGCAATCAAGTGCTAAAAGAGTACGGGCAGAATATTCAAAAGCATTTGATAACAACAAATTACGCCACATTTTTGAACGTGACGAGCGTACCGCCATTAAAGCCACACGCGCCCCCAAGCGATGTGCCACCACATCAACCGGACAATCCGGCGCAATCTGGCGCAAGCCGTTTATCAACATGGCTAGCCCATTGGCTTCCAGTCCCGCCTTTTCGTAAGGTGTGATGAAATCAGGCAAGGCAAGCAATCCTGCAGCGTATCCCAACCAGCGAAAATCAATCACAAGAGTGTTTTTATCGTATGGCTGTAAAGCGAAAGGCGTGGATTGGTGATGGGCCGGCAATTGTATGGAAACCCTTGGAGGTTGGGTGTACTGCTCGATTTGTTTTGCCAATAGGCCCATCACATCACGCCGGGGGTATGCTGGGTTGTATATTTCCCCATTGTGCGATTGCACCCGAAAAACTGCCATTCGTTACTCTTTTTACTACTGTGATGAGGGTTTAATGCAATTGGATTGCCAAATTGTAAAATCACACGCACCATTGACGAAATTGTGCGGATTAAGTATCTAAAACTTGAGGCGATTTGTAACCGGATTGTGGGCCTCGTAAAATATGCCGCTAAAGAGGTCAGGGCGATAGACGACCCCGGCTGTAAATCGGTTGGGGTTTTTTATTGGGCGTGGCCCGGAAAGAAGAAACATGGAAAACTGGAAACCAAAGACCAAGCTGGTGCATTCAGGCGTGAAGCGCAGCCAGTATAATGAATTGTCGGAAGCGATTTTCCTGACGCAAGGTTTTGCATATGACAGTGCTGAACAAGCCGAAGCGCGGTTTGTCGAAGCAGGCGAAGATGAATATATTTATGCGCGTTACGGCAACCCGACGGTGCGGATGTTCGAAGAACGTATTGCGGCCCTAGAAGGGGCCGAAGATGCATTTGCCACGGCCAGCGGTATGGCGGCGGTTTCAGGCGCATTGTTTTCAATGCTACGTGCGGGTGATCATGTGGTTTCTGCAAAAGCCTTGTTCGGGTCCTGTCTGTTTGTATTGGAAGATATCCTACAGCGTTGGGGCATCGAGGTTACATTCGTTGATGGCACCGATTTGGATGCCTGGGCAGCGGCAATGCGCCCTAATACCAAGGTGGTTTTTCTGGAAGCCCTGTCTAATCCTACATTGGAAGTGATAGATATTGCAGGCGTCTCTGAAATTGCCCATGCGGCAGGTGCGACCGTGGTTGTGGATAATGTGTTTGCCACACCTGTGTTTCAACGCTCGCTGGAGCTGGGGGCGGATGTGGTGATTTATTCGGCGACCAAACATATTGACGGGCAGGGGCGTTGTCTGGGCGGTGTGGTGCTGGGCAGCAAGGAATACATCCGCAAGACCTTTGAGCCGTTCAATAAACACACTGGCCCCGCGATGAGCCCGTTCACCGCATGGGTTATGCTGAAAGGTTTGGAAATTATTGTGCTGCGCTGTGAGGCGCAGGCGCGGACATGTGAGATTTTGGCGGGCGCACTGGCGGGACATGCAAAACTGCAACGCCTGATTTACCCTTTTGCACCGGATCACCCGCAACTGGCACTGGCCAAAAAACAGATGACCCAAGGGGGAACGGTGATAACGTTGGTGCTGAAAGGCGGTAAAGAGGCGGCATTTCGGTTTATCAATGCATTGGATATTATCACGATTTCGAACAACCTGGGGGATGCCAAATCTATCATTACCCATCCTGCGACCACGACGCATCAGCGTTTAACCGATGAGCAACGAACGTCATTGGGAATTTCTGATGGTTTGGTACGCATTTCTATCGGGTTAGAGGATGCAAGTGATTTGCTGGCAGAAATCAGTCAGGCGCTGGAAAAAACATAAAGGTCTGATCAGGTTGCAAACCTGTCGGATTTTGGGTGTCGTATAATTTTACAGGCCCTAGTATCATGAAGATGACGAATAGGTTTAAGGAGTGTGTCATGACAGATGATAAATCTCGCCCATCGCGTGAAGAGGCCGAAGAGGCTGTACGCACGCTATTACGCTGGGCCGGTGATGATCCTGCGCGTGAAGGTCTGATTGATACACCAGCACGTGTAACAAAGGCTTATGGCGAGTGGTTTCGTGGCTACGGTGAAGACCCGGCCGCGGTTCTGCAACGCACCTTTGAAGAAGTTGATGGCTATGATGAGATGGTTGTCCTGAAAGACATCCGTTTTGAAAGTTTTTGTGAACATCACATGGCCCCGATTATCGGTAAAGCGCATGTAGGCTATATTCCTACGGATCGCGTTGTGGGTATATCAAAGCTTGTGCGTTTAGTGGAAGCTTACAGTAAGCGTCTTCAAGTGCAGGAAAAGCTGACCGCGCAGATTGCCAATACGTTGCAGGAAGTTCTGCAACCGCGCGGTGTAGCCGTTGTTATGGAAGGTGAGCATCATTGCATGTCTACACGCGGAGTACATAAGCACGGTGTGACGATGGTCACATCAAGGATGATGGGGATATTCAAATCTAATGATATAACCCGTCAGGAATTTCTGAAACTGATCGGGAATCCTGCAAGCCGCAGTTCATAAAACGAAAACCCTTTAAAATGCTTGACGGATGCCCAGCAAAACGCCAAATCTGCCTTCATGTTTGATTTCCGCCCTGCTGGATATGTAATAGGTCTTTTAGTTGTAGTGCTTGGCACTGCGATGGTTTTGCCTATGCTGATGGATATGTATGACGGAAACGCCCATTGGCGGGTGTTTGCCCTATCTGGCTTTATTACGGCTGTGTTTGGGGGCACAATTGCGCTGGCCTGTGCCACGCAAGGCCAAAAAGGTCTATCCATTCAACAAACCTTTTTTCTGACCACCGGTGTTTGGTTGGTTTTGCCGATCTTTGCGGCCTTGCCGTTTTGGGCCGGGGCCTCTCAAGTATCGTATACGGATGCGTTTTTTGAAGCGATGTCGGGGCTTACCACGACGGGATCTACTGTTTTAGTTGGGTTAAGCGATCTGCCGCGTGGCCTATTGCTGTGGCGCGGTTTGATGCAGTGGTTTGGCGGTATTGGGATTATTGTTGTGGCGATGGTGTTCTTACCCTTGCTGCGTGTGGGCGGGATGCAGATTTTCCGCACGGAAGGCTTTGATACATTTGGTAAGGTTTTACCAAGAGCTGCTGAGATTTCCAGAACGATTTCAATGATATACCTTAGCTTAACGATGTTATGTGCCGTTAGTTACCGTTTTGCAGGGCAGGGTGTTTTTGATAGTATTGTGCATGCGATGACCACAATCGCTACAGGTGGGTTTGCGAATTATGATGATAGCTTCAGCTCATTAGGGGCAAGCTCGGAATATATCGCTGTTGTTTTCATGTTGCTCGCCTGTTTGCCGTTTGTGCGTTATGTGCAACTGGTCGGCGGTTCCGCCCTGCCGTTGTTCTACGACACACAAATCCGCACGTTTCTGACCATCGCGGTTGGCGTTGTCGTTCTTTTGACGCTTTGGCGGTTCAGCTTTGTGACCAATGACAGCGCGTTTGCTGCCCGGAAAGCTGCTTTTAACGGTGTCTCAATCCTGACGGGTACGGGCTATGCCAGCGATGATTACATGCGTTGGGGCAGTTTCCCGGTAACTCTGCTGTTCATGGTCGGGTTGATTGGGGGCTGCGCGGGCAGTACTACCTGTTCGATCAAAGTGTTTCGCTTCCAGCTTCTTTACGCATCTGTACGTGCGCAAATCCAACGCATTCACAGCCCCAACGGTGTATTTATGCCTAAATATGAGGGCCGCACCGTGGCTGAAGATGTTATTTCTTCGGTGATGGGATTCTTCATGTTGTTTATCTTAACCCTTGCCATACTTGCGGTGGCACTGGGGATGACGGGTTTAGATATGGTTACCTCGATTTCCGGGGCGGCTTCAGCTTTGGGCAATATCGGACCAGGATTGGGGGTTCAGATTGGACCTGCGGGGAACTTTGCCGCATTGAATGACACAGCCAAATGGTTGTTGGCGGCGGGTATGCTAATCGGGCGGCTGGAACTGATGGCGGTTTATGTGTTGTTTACAAGAAATTTCTGGCGCGGATAGGAACGTAATATGTCTTTAGACCCCAAAAACTGGGATGCATTCAGGGCCTCTGCCCGTAAAATGTTGGATGCCTCAATAGATAAGCTGTCAAATGCCAGTGAGGGGCGTGTCTGGACACCGCTGCCTGAAGCTGAAAAAGCAGCAATCGAAACCGATCTGCCCGTGCAGGGTACCTCAATGGATGAAATGCAAAAACAACTGCAAAGCTTTCTGCCGTATGGGGTTGGCAATACCCATCCGCGTTTCTTTGGTTGGGTGCATGGGGCAGGGGCGGCCTCTGGCCTGATGGCCGATATCACGGCGGCAGCGATGAATGTGAACGCCGGCGGGCGTGATCATGTGGCGCCTGTGGTGGAACGCCAGGTTCTGGCGTGGTCGGTTGAAATGATGGGGATGCCAAGCAGCACCTCTGGTTTGATCGTATCGGGCACTTCAATGGCTACGATCATTGCATTGAAAGTGGCGCGTGATCAGGCGTTTAAGGCGGGTAAAGAGAAATTGGTGGGCTATACCAGCGAGCAGACCCACTCTTGTGTGGCACAAGCCTTTGATATTCTTGGATTAGGCCGCGAGCATTTGCGGAAGATTACCTGTAACGCTGCATTGGAAATGGATGTTGCTTCTTTGCAGGTGGAGATTGCTAAGGATAAGGCCGCAGGTTTTGCACCGTTTTTGATTGTGGGTACGGCTGGGGCCGTGAACATGGGGGCAATAGATGATCTGGAAAGCTTGGCGGATATTGCTGCCGATCAAGACATGTGGTTTCACATAGACGGGGCCTTTGGGGCGACGGCAAAAATTGGGAAACATGCGCGGGCGCGCCTGACAGGGGTGGCGCGCGCTGATAGTCTGGCGTTTGATTTTCACAAGTGGTTGCAGGTGAATTACGATGCGGGCTGCGTGCTGATCCGCGATGAGGCCGCACACCGAAAAGCGTTTTCGGATCGCCCTGAATATCTGCGCGGATCAGAGCGTGGCCTTGCCGGTGGTGCATTTTGGGCTGTGGATTACGGCCCTGAGCTGTCACGTGGGTTCCGGGCCTTGAAGGTCTGGGCACATTTAAAGGAACACGGGCGTGACGCGTTGGCTGCCGTGATTGATCGTAATATCGAACAGGCGCAGTATCTGGAACGGCTGGTAAAAGCTGCCCCAAAACTGGAAATGCTGGCCCCCGTGCCACTGAACATCTGCTGCTTTCGTTATAAGTTTGATACGGATTGTGATGCCCTAAATGAAGAGATCGTTGTGCGCTTGCAGGAAAGCGGTATCGCCGTGCCGTCCACCACCGTACTGGGTGGACAGTTGGCGATACGCGTGAACCTGACCAATCACCGCACGAAGGATAGTGATCTGGATATGCTGGTGGAGGCTGTGGTTAGGATTGGTGGCGAATTGGCCTGATTTACCCGAAACCCGATGTATGGAAGCCGTATGGAACGTGTACGGAAACCGTATGGCAAACTGTTGGGTAAGGGGCTGTTAACGTATAGGGGCAAAATTATAAAGGTTTTGGGAGATTTTTAGGTTTAGCTTAATATAAAGTCTGCTTTGAGCCCAGTTTGGTCTTTTTCTGCGTCGTAGCGAATGTCCGTTCTGGTGTGAGAGCTAAATCATTCCGCCGAACTAGACACTGCTGGGATCTTGATACTTATGCAAGTAGAATAACTTCATCCAGGTTTTCTTTTGTGCGATGATACAGCCAACGATCCATCGTACGGGACAAGACGGCATCGCCACTCAGAAAAAGTTGCCCTCGGCCTACTTCACGCGAAATAGTCGTGCGGCTCAGAAGGATCGAAGAAAGCGTTATCCGGTCCGTTTCAACGTAAAGGTCAATGTCAAAGTCGGGAATCGTCGAACAGATTTCGACTGGTGAGCCAGGGCGGATAAGCGCCCAATATGTATCGTTGTCGAGGTCGGGATCACTGAAATGAAAACGAATGACGATCTGGCGGTTAGGAAGCTCATTCGTATCTATCAAATCTCGCATATGCCACATCAAGGTTGAAACATCAGTGTCTGCCAATGCGGTTCCTGCCTCGATATTGCACTGGGCCCACTTTCCGAGAGCGTCAAGCACTGGTTCTAGTTCAATCGCGCATTCAGTTCGCATATAGTCAACTCGGCCTGTGGCTGAATCTTCGATTCGTTCAATCAGGCCGTTAACTTGAAGCTCTTTCAATCGTCTGGAAAGCAATGCTGGTGAGATGTTTCCAACACCACGGCGAATGTCGTTGAATCGAGATGACCCACCCCACATTTCAGCTAGAATGGGGATTGTCCACCGCGGCTCTAGGACTTCGCAAGCGTGCGTGATCGGGCAGACCAATCCATAGGGTTTCGTTTTCATCTGCTATCCTCCGATTACAACTTTAGGCGTCTGCCCCCCAAATGGCTAGTTCACATTATGTAGCGGGATCGCTTCAGTTTCAGAACTAGCCTGCCGCGAACGCAAGTGCCTAACTTAAGGTCGTACCAGAAAGGTGCATCAGACAAATTTTAAGCAAGGCATGAGGACACAATGAATACTATTCAAGAGAATATCTTATCCAAATTTTCAAAGTCAGAAATAATCACCCCCGAAGACGCCGAGTATGACACGGCGCGGGCTCTCTACAATGGAATGATCGATAAGAAGCCGCGTTATATCTTGCGCTGTAAGACTCAAACTGATGTGCAGGCCGCCATCGAATTTGCTCGGTCTATGGATTTATTGCTCGCCATCCGGGGTGGCGGTCATAACGGTCCAGGGTTGGGAAGCTGCGACGATGGAGTAGTCATCGATCTTTCACCAATGAAGAATGTCCAGGTTGATCCTGAGCACAACATCATCCGCGTCGGTGCAGGCTGCACTCAGGGCGATGTCGACGCGGTAACGAGCGAACACGGTATTGCCGTTCCAGCAGGCATCGTCGCAAGTACTGGCGTCTCCGGACTGACGCTTGGCGGTGGGCATGGCTACCTGACGCGCAAATACGGGCTAACGATAGACAACCTTTTACAGGCCAAAGTCGTGCTTGTCGATGGCCGTTGCGTCATTGCAAGCAAAGATGAAAACGCCGATCTGTTTTGGGCGTTATGCGGTGGCGGCGGCAATTTCGGAGTTGTGACCGAATTCACCTTCCAGGCTCATCTGGTTGATCAGGTTTATGCCGGGCCGATCTTCTATGACATTGCCCATGCCGCTGAGATCATGCGTTGGTACCGGGACGCTTTGGCGGACATGCCACGCGAGTTATGCGCATTCCTTGGGCTCAAAACGGTTCCCTCGACCGATCCATTTCCGAGTGATCTGTGGGGGCGGCGTATCTGTGCGCTCATTGTTTGCTACGCTGGATCCGAAGAAGATGGTACCAACGAGATGCAAGCCGTGCATGCCGCACTTCCAAAGCCGCTGATGAACGGGATGGCACCCATGCGGTTTGTCGATGTCCAAGCAATGTTTGACCCACTGTTACCTCCGGGCATGCAATGGTACTGGAAAGGAGATTATGTTACCGAATTGACCGACGCGGCCATCGCGGCTCATGTCGAACATGGCAGCAAGACGCCCAGTGAACTGTCGCTCATGCACCTCTATCCAATTGATGGGGCGGTGCATGAGATCGCACCGAACGCGACTGCGTGGGGTGCCCGCAGTCAGAAATGGTCCATGGTCATCGCCGGAGTTTCCCCTGACCCCAACAAGGCGGCCTCCTTAAAAACTTGGGCCAGCAACTATTGGCAAGCCGTGCATACCGAAAACGCGCATGGCGGGGCTTATGTCAACTTCATGATGGACGACGAAGGGGCCGCGCGGGTCAAAGCCGCATACGGCGAAAACTTCACGCGCCTACAAGAGGTTAAGCGAAAGTACGACCCCAAAAATACGTTTCAGGTAAACCAAAATATCCAACCCTGATAGCCAGGCTGGGTGCGATGGGGCGCAATTACACACCCAGCCTATAATATGCTTCAACAAACTCAGCCTGAATAGGTGAAGATGACAGCCGCGCAGTACAAACTGGATGTTGGTATAGTTATAACGAATGGCCGCTTTGTCCCGCATAGCTGACATTCGTCGTAATGAACCCACTCTAAACACTTCATACCTAATTGACCCCGCACCCCGCTTTGCCTAAGTAGAACACCAAACACTCCACCCCAAAGGGCAGGCTTATGGCAACCGATAAACCCAGATCATTTCAAGAGATCATTTTACGGCTTCAGAATTACTGGGCGGAACACGGCTGCGCGATTTTGCAACCCTATGATATGGAGGTGGGCGCAGGTACGTTTCATCCAGCCACCACATTGCGATCATTAGGTGACAAACACTGGGCTGCGGCCTATGTGCAGCCTTCGCGCCGCCCCACGGATGGGCGGTATGGCGAGAACCCAAACCGGTTGCAGCATTACTACCAGTATCAGGTAATCATCAAGCCAAGCCCGCCTGATTTGCAGGCGCTTTATCTGGGGTCATTGCAAGCCATTGGCATCGATATGGATCTGCACGACATCCGCTTTGTCGAAGACGACTGGGAAAGCCCGACATTGGGTGCTTGGGGTCTGGGCTGGGAAGTTTGGTGTGACGGGATGGAAGTTTCGCAATTTACCTATTTCCAACAGGTTGGCGGTTATGACTGTAAGCCTGTCTCGGGCGAGCTGACCTACGGGTTGGAACGTCTGGCGATGTATGTGTTGGGTGTTGATCATGTGATGGACATGCCGTTCAATGCGCCTGATGCGCGTATTCCTTTGAAATACGGCGATATCTTCATGCAAACCGAACAGGAATATTCGCGCTGGAACTTTGATGTGGCTGACACGGATGTTCTTTTGCAGCACTTCAAGGATGCCGAGGCTGAATGTGCGCGTATTCTGGACGCGCCGCATGTTGACCCGAAGACGGGCAAAAAGATCATCATGGTGCATCCGGCCTATGACCAATGTATCAAGGCCAGCCATTTGTTTAATCTGCTGGATGCGCGGGGCGTGATCTCGGTCACCGAACGCCAAGCTTATATTGGACGTGTGCGCGCGCTGGCCAAGCTTTGTGCCGATGCGTTCGTGTTGACCGAAGCAGGGGGGGCTGCTGCGTGAACGGCAAGATCATCGTATCAGGTATGTTGCTGACGGCGGCCGTTGCGGGCGTTGGTCTGTGGTATTCTATTGAAAAAGCTTATTACCACGAGGTTACAGGCGTCAAAGAAGTGACGGCCTATGGCGATGCTTTCCCTGTCAGTGACTACCAAGGTATAGATGCGGACACATCCCCCTTGAAAATGCGCGCTTGTTTCAAGGTGGACTGGGATTATACCCCGACCGATGAATTCAAGGATACGGCCACGCCTTTACGTGCCCCTCGGTTTTTCAAGTGTTTTGACGCGGGAAAAATGACGGCTGATCTGCAATCGGGTGATGCGACGGCTATATTAGCAGATGAAAACAACCCTTATGGTTTCGATACCTATATCACCCAATATCCCGATGGCCGTGCCTATATGTGGCGCCAGATCAATGACTGCGGTGAAGCGCAATTCAGCGGTAATGATTTACCTGAAGGTTGCCCAAACTCCGCTGATCTTTCACAAATCAACGACGAACAAGAAGTGACCTATTATGGCTGACCTGCTGTTAGAACTGTTTTCTGAAGAAATCCCTGCCCGTATGCAGGCCCGTGCGGGTGAAGACCTAAAAAAACGGGTGACCGACGGGTTGGTTGAGGCGGGGTTAACCTATACCTCTGCCGCCGCATTCGTGACACCGCGCCGTTTGTGCCTGACCATTGAAGGCTTGTTGGCGCAAAGCCCCACTGTGCGCGAAGAACGCAAAGGCCCGCGTGTAGGGGTGCCTGAAAAGGCATTGGAAGGGTTCTTGCGGGGCGTAGGGTTGACTGTCGGTCAGCTGGAAATCCGTGATGATAAGAAGGGCGAAACTTATTTCGCTGTGATTGAAAAAGCAGGGCGGTCTGCAAGCGATATTATCGCTGAAGTCATTCCGCAAGTGATCCGTAATTTCCCATGGCCGAAATCCATGCGTTGGGGGACGGGTGCGTTGAAATGGGTGCGTCCGCTGCATTCTATCCTCTGTGTGTTGTCTGCGGATGATGGTGCGGAAGTGGTGAATTTCGATGTTGACGGTATTGAAGCGGCCAACCTGACCGCAGGCCACCGCTTTCATGCACCTGAATGGTTCAGCGTTAACAGTTTTAACCAATACCGTGCCGAATTGAAAAAAGCCTATGTGATGCTGGATGCGCAGGAACGTAGCGACCACATCTGGGAAGATGCTAAGAACCTCGCGTTCGCCCAAGGTCTGGAAGTGGTTGAAGATGCCGGGCTATTATCCGAGGTCGCAGGCCTTGTGGAATGGCCTGTGGTACTGATGGGCGATATTGCGGATGATTTCATGGAACTGCCTGCCGAAGTGCTGCAAACATCCATGCGTGAACATCAGAAGTTTTTCAGCGTGCGTAACTCCAAAACGGGACGGATAGAAAAATTCATCACTGTGGCCAACCGCGAAACCGCCGACAATGGCGCGACTATTCTTGCAGGCAACCAAAAGGTGTTGTTTGCACGCCTGTCTGACGCGAAGTTTTTCTGGGAAAACGATCTGCGGGTGCCGCTGGTGGATATGGCGGCTAAGCTTGGTAATGTGACATTCCATAATAAGCTGGGCACACAGGCCGAGCGGGTTGCACGTATAGCGGCCCTTGCACGTGATATTGCGCCTGTTGTGGGGGCTGACGCGGATATGGCAGAGGCGGCAGCGAAGGTTGCCAAGGCTGATCTGATGTCTGAAATGGTCTATGAGTTTCCTGAACTGCAAGGGGTTATGGGGAAATATTATGCTCAGAAAACAGGGCTGGATGATGCTATCGCCAATGCCTGTGCTGACCACTATTCCCCGCTTGGGCCGTCTGATATGGTACCGAGTGAACCTGTGACCGTTGCTGTGGCTCTGGCAGATAAGATCGACACGTTGACAGGGTTCTGGGCGATAGATGAGAAGCCAACAGGGTCGAAAGACCCGTTTGCCTTAAGGCGGGCGGCACTGGGTGTTATTCGGTTGGTTTTGGAGAATGAGGTTAGACTCAACTTATCTAATTTACTTTCTTCTCAATTTGAAAATGTGATTAAGAACATTACGTCATGTAAAGCGGTATTCTACAAAGAAGAACGTGTTGTTGAGAATATTGATGATCATACTTACTACCTTGTAATGTCTGAGAAATTATTTCAGGCAGATTATGATGTTGGAGCATTATATACTGAATTTAAAGATTTTAACGATCTAACTGCACAACAAGAGGGTGTATTTAGCGGTAATGATGACGATTTACAAATACTACCGAATAAAGATTCAGTTTTAAGTAGCCTTCTCTCCTTCTTCCACGACCGCCTGAAAGTCCACCTCCGTGACAAAGGCATCAGCCACGACATCATAGACGCCTGTCTTGCGATGCCAAACAACGATGATTTCACGCTTTTGGTAAACCGTGCTGAAGCCTTGCAGGCATTCATCAAAACCGATGAGGGAACCAACCTGTTGCAGGGCTTTAAGCGGGCGAATAATATTCTAACCCAAGCAGAAGCTAAAGACGGGGTTGAATACTCTTATGGCGCGGATGTTAAATATGCGGAAACGGATGTGGAAAGAAAGCTGTTTGCAGCTCTTGCCACGGCGGATGAAGCAATAGCACCCAACATCAAATCCGAAGATTTTGCCACTGCGATGGCCGCTATGGCAGGTCTGCGCGCACCAATTGACGGATTTTTCGAAGCGGTGAAGATCAATGCCGATAGTGATATCGTCAGGCGCAATCGGTTGAACCTTTTAGGTCAGATTCGCAAAACCATGGGGCAGGTCGCAGATTTCACGCTGATTGAGGGCTGATCGGCAACAGTTGAAAACCGCGACAGATCAGCAGCTTGTCAGTTGTTTAGAAATGCCGTTAGACTGTAAATCATATTATATGAGGGCCTGAAATGGCAGATTATCCACGCATGTTGGCACTTGAAGCAGGGGCAGACGCACCAGCAGAAATCTATGGTACCCGGGCCGCAACACAAGTAACCCTGATGGAAGCGGGACTACCGGTTCCTAAAGCATGGGGCCTGTCAACAGATGCGGTCAAGGCCATCGCCAATGAAGATTTCCCGGAAGAATGGCCGTTTCTGGAAGAGCTTTCGACGGGATGTCTGGTGTCTATACGTGTCAGCCCGTTGGAACGGGTTTGGGGTGGGCCTGACGCATTATTGAATCTTGGTATGAACCAGGCGACCTGTGATATTTTGAAGGGGCCATTGGGCGCGGATGCATCAACTGCATTATATGCGCGATTTGTGCAAGATTATTCAGTTAAAGTTGCAAGGCTAGACCCGGAATGGTTCGAAGAGTTATACTTATTGCACACCAAAAAGGGTAATTTGGATGTTGATGCTGTGCTGGGGTCGTCACTTGCCCTGTATGATCAACACGTAGGCGAGTTATTTCCTCAGGAACCTGTGCGTCAATTACGCAAAGCTTTGCGATCTTTTGTCAAAGCATGGGATGGCACCACGGCACGTATTTTACGTATGGCACAAGGCGCGCCATCCAATGCGGGCCTTGGATTGATTATTCAGGAAATGGCATTGGGACTGGGACGCGGGGAAAGCGGGGCAGGTATCTGCCAATTCGTATCAGTTCAGACAGGTGAAGATATGGCGTATGGCCGCTATCTGTCACAATCACAAGGCCGCGAAGCAATAGAGGATCAGGCGAAGGCTTATTTTTTAACCAAAGACCCGCGCGGCCCGTCTTTGGAAGATACATGCCCAGATGCTATTGCTGATTTGGCACGCTATGCAGATATGGCGCGTGCCGCTTTTAACGACGAAATGCAACTGGAGTTTACAGTACAAGATGGCAAAGTCGCTGTTTTAGATGCGGTTACAGCCGAACGTTCAGGACGTGCTGCCGTTGCTATTGCCGTGCGTTTGGTTGAGGCGGGAATTCGCTGCAAAGAAAAAGCCCTTATGGGGATTGACCCACGTAGTTTGAACGAGGTTTTGCACCCTCTTGTTGATCCCAAGGCTGTGCGTGAAGTTTTAGCATCCGGAATTTCTTCCAGCCCGGGTGCTGCTACCGGAAAGATTGTATTTACGGCCAACGCCGCTCAGGCCAGTGCTGCACGTGAAGAGCCATGTATTCTGGTAAGGGTGGAAACCACGCCGGAAGATGTGCGCGGTATGCATTCAGCCCAAGCGGTATTAACGGCTAAAGGCGGGCGTGATAGCCATGCTGCCGTTGTGGCGCGTACCATCGGGGTGCCATGCATAGTTGGTGTCAGTAACATGAAGGTTGATGTGCGTGGAAAAGTTCTAAGCTTGCCAAACGGTGTGGTTTTACGGGCTGGTGATACAATTACCGTGGATGCGGGGACGGGCGAGGTTTTGCGCGGTGCACCTAAACTTGTACAACCCAATCTTGGTGGGGCCTTTGATAAATTTATGTCATGGGCAGATGAGTTTCGTGTTCTCGGGGTGCGGGCGAACGCCGATACACCACAGGATGCCCGCATTTCGCGAGACTTCAATGTGGATGGCATCGGTTTGGTACGCACCGAACATATGTTCTTTGAAGCCGGCCGTTTGAATGTGATGCGAGAGTTGATTTTCGCGGAGAATGAAAAAGACCGCAAAGCTGCATTAGGCTTGCTTTTACCTATGCAGCGTTCAGATTTTATCGAATTGTTCGAAACGATGGTTGGTTTACCGGTCTGCATACGTTTGCTTGATCCGCCTTTACATGAGTTTTTACCGCAGTCGCGCGATGAAATGCAATCATTGGCCGACGCTATGGGTTTACCGCTTTCAAATATTACAATGCGTGCGGATGACTTACGGGAATTCAATCCAATGTTGGGCACCCGTGGTGTGCGTTTGGGGATTATGATCCCCGAGATTTACGAAATGCAAGCACGTGCGATTTTTGAAGCGGCAGCGCATATTAATAAAAACAGCTCTGAAATGGTTAAACCAGAAATAATGGTACCTTTGGTATCAGCAAACCGCGAAGTTGAGTTGGTCAAATCATGTGTTGATGCGGTTTTCGCTGCTGTGAAGAATGAAGCAGGTATAACTATGGAGTATTCACTTGGAACGATGGTTGAGACACCACGTGCGGCTTTGCGCGCGGGTGATATAGCGCGCAGTTCAAAGTTCTTCAGTTTCGGGACCAATGACCTGACACAAATGACTTATGGGTTAAGCCGTGATGATTCAGGCCGGTTTATGCGCGATTATGTTGCCAAAGGTGTTTTTGAAGACGATCCGTTTCATTCCTTGGATGTTGACGGGGTGGGCGAACTGTTATTGCTTGCCTGTGAACGGGGGCGCGCAGCACGAAAAGATCTGGTTCTAGGATTGTGCGGAGAGCATGGCGGGAATCCCAAATCTGTAGGATTCTGCCACCGCGCAGGGTTCGATTATGTATCATGTTCCCCTTTTCGCACTCCGATTGCGAAACTGGCTGCGGCACAAGCGGCAATTATCGAAGCCGATTAGGTAACAAAATTACAAATATGGCTATTTTAAGATGATATTGTGTCTAATTAAACAAAAATGTAACAGTATTGCCGTTTTGCACATCAAAAAACTGGACAGAGCAAGGTACAGTTTAGTAAAAAGCGCTTGATCTGTCGGGTATCTGCACCCGCGATTACTGATTGAAAGCTGCTGTTATGAAGACAATGATTGAGCGTATCGCCCAAGGGATTGTTATTTCCCTTACGGGCATAGTTATCGGTTCGTCCGCTATAGCTGATGGAACATCTGTTGTAAAAAAACAGGTGTCAATGCAATTACAAACTGGGCGTGCCGTCATGGAATCTGACGGCAGTATCCGTGTGGCATCCTTAAGTAAGACTACTTCTAAGAAGTCGTTTTGGGAAACTCTGCGATCGTCCAAATCAAAAAAACCTGCTGCGCAAATTACAACAATGGCACAAATTGATGCCTTGCCTCGCGCAAACGGTGATGCCGAATGGCGTTGCCTGGCCGAAGCATTATATTTTGAGGCGCGTGGCGAAAACCTTCAAGGCCAGTTTGCTGTAGCCGAAGTGATTTTAAATCGGCGTGACAGCAAAAAGTTCCCGAGCACGGTTTGCCGTGTTATTGGTCAAGGCTCTAAGTCGGGTAAAAAGTATGCCTGCCAGTTCTCGTATAAATGCGATGGATTTGCGGAAGTATTTTCAGAAAAGAGTGCATATACGCAAGTTGGTAAAGTTGCGCGTATTATGCTGGATGGTAAAAAACGCGACCTAACAAAAGGCGCCACATTTTATCATACCGGCGCAGTTAGCCCAAGGTGGTCTCGCAAGTTTGAGCGTACTGCCAAAGTTGGGCGTCACTATTTCTACCGTGCATAAAAAAATATTAGAAATGGCCGTCAACTGACGGCTTTTTTGTCTCTTGTTATAAGTATAGCTGGACTATATCTGATGTATGATAACAAGAGTGGCCTTCATGACCGATGACATCAATGTAGCCTTTGATACTTTGGACGCACGTGCGGTGGCGACCCAGAATGGTGACCCGCTTGACCGTATTTCTGTACGCGATTTAATCAAGAGTGTTGAAATCGGTGCGTTTCAAAAGGAACGCGATACTAAGCAACGCATTCGTTTCAATGTCGTGCTGGAAGTGTCAAACATTATGGCATCTGCTGAAGCTGATGACGTTGACCAGATATTGTCTTATGACGCGATAACCGATGCGATTGAAGAGCAGCTGAAAGTTGAACGGTTAAATCTGTTAGAGACATTAGCCGAGCGTATTGCCGAAAGCATTCTGTCACATGTGCGCGCAGTTCGGGTTTTTGTCCGTATAGAAAAACTGGATCGTATCCCAGGCGCATTAAGTGTGGATATCGTAAGGTCTAAGAAAGCAACTCATACCAAAAACGTGGCGATGGATGATATTAAGCCGCTAATTGTTTTCATGCCCAATCATGTACTTTCGGGGCCTGAATTAGATGCATGGCTAAATGCGATTGATGCACACCCACAACCTGCAATCATCTGTCTTGAGCCTGCAAACGGACAGACCTCCAAGACCGGTGTACATAATATAGATACGCGGATAGGGCTATTATCTATTGCACAAAATGCGTGGCTACTTGCTGCAAAAGATGCGCGATGTGTTGTTGTCGATAACAAAACAGAGCTGGATTGGGCGGTTAAAAATAATCAATTATCAGTATGGGCACCGTTCAGAATTGTGCTTGATGCGGTTGATAAATCTGAAGCAGGCCCAAATGAGCCGTTGGCACTTGCTATGTGGTTTGCAAAAGAGTTTTTTGAGGATCAGGTGCGCGTATTGCAAAGCTTTGAGGGTGTCATCAATTCGGATAGGTTATTGCTTGTGACAACACCGCTTGACCTTTAGTATCAGGCGTAAATGTAGGGGATAGCGGAATGGATGTATTGATCCGCGAAATAAAAAAGAGTGACCGCGACATGTGGTTGGAAATGTATCGCCAGCTGTTTCCTGACAACTCTGATGCTGCCTTGTATGCTGAAATGGATCGTATTTTCAAATCGGGTAAAAGATCGGCGTATGTAGCGCAAGTGGGTGATATCCCGGTTGGCTTTGCCGAATATGCTTTGCGTGATTATGCTAACGGCTGCCATTCACAACCGGTTCCGTTTTTAGAGGGAATTTGGATTGATGCTGATTATCGCGGGCAGGGCATTGCCAAAGCACTTGTGTCTTATCTGGAACAATTGGCCAGAATGGCAGGTTTTAAAGAGTTTGGATCGGATGTTGAAGTGGATAACTATCCATCCCAATTGATGCATGAACGCTTGGGGTTTGAGCAAACGGAAAAAGTTATTTTTTACCGAAAAATTTTGGATTAAGCATCTATGGCATATTATCGACCCATTGCACAAACAGACCGATGCCGCCCGAAAGGCGCATTAGCCATTGCTGATGGATGGTCGTGGTTTACGCATGCAGAGCAATTGGATCGTGATGCCAAGGCCCAAGTTGTGTCGCTAGCAGAGATACCCGATGATATACTTGATAACATATCAAGACCAAGGGGCGATATTTGTGGATTTAATATGAAAGAGCCGCAAATCATGGGCGTGCTGAATGTAACGCCGGATAGTTTTTCGGACGGCGGGCAACACAATACATTTGAAAATGCGATTGCCCGGGCAAAACAAATGATCCAGCAGGGGGCTGCCCTGTTGGATATTGGTGGTGAATCCACCAGACCGGGCGCTGATTTTGTTGAAAACACTACTGAAATAGCCCGTACGGTTCCTGTGATTGAGGCATTGCAATTAGCGGGTATCACAACGCCGATATCAATCGATACGCGAAAGGCCGATGTGGCAAAGGTTGCGTTGAACGCGGGTGCCGCGATGTATAATGATGTTACAGCGTTTCAATATGACCCGGATAGTTTGCCGCTTGTATCAAGCAAACAACCGTATGTATGTTTAATGCACAGCCCAAGTGATCCGAAGACCATGCAGAACAGCCCGTATTATGCGAATGTCCTGTTGGATATTTATGACCATTTGGAAGAACGGATAACGGCTTGTACAGCCGCGGGATTGCCATTGGATCGTATAGTGATCGATCCCGGTATCGGATTTGGCAAAACCTTAGATCACAATTTGCAACTGATCCGTGCAATATCATTGTTTCACGGGCTTGGATGCCCCGTTTTATTGGGTGTTTCGCGTAAACGGTTCATAGGTGAGCTGGGTAATGCGCAAGAACCTGCTGATCGGGTATCAGGTTCACTTGCCATAGGGTTAGAGGGTTTGCGACAAGGGGTACAAATCTTGCGGGTGCATGACATCTGGCAAACGCGACAAGCAATAGATCTGTGGAAAGCCACATTGTGAGGATAAATGGGACGTAAATATTTTGGTACGGATGGTGTGCGCGGTTTGGCAAATAGCCACCCAATGACGGCAGAAATGGCCTTAAGATTGGGGGCCGCTGCCGGCCGTTATTTTCGCAAAGATAAAAAAAGCCATCGTGTGGTAATCGGAAAAGATACCCGGCGTTCAAGTTACATGATCGAGGCAGCTTTAACTGCCGGTTTTGCCTCTACCGGTATGGAAGTTTTCCTTTTGGGGCCAGTTCCCACCCCGGCTGTAGGCATGCTTGCGCGCTCAATGCGTGCGGATGTAGGTGTGATGATTTCCGCATCACACAATCCGTATCACGATAATGGAATTAAGTTCTTCGGCCCCGATGGTTATAAACTGTCTGATGATGCGGAGATTAAAATAGAGCAGATGGTTGATGGTGGAATAGCTCTGGCTGCACCCGAAAATATCGGGCGTGTTCAAAGAATAGATGATGGTCTGGGCCGTTATATGGAATTCGCCAAAACTGCCTTTCCGCGCCGCCGTTTGCTGGATGGTATGAAAGTGGTCATTGATTGCGCCAATGGTGCGGCTTATAAAGCTGCCCCTACAGTTTTATGGGAGCTTGGCGCAGAGGTAATTCCTGTGGGCGTATCGCCAAACGGGTTTAATATCAATGATGGTTGTGGCTCGACTAGCACCAAAACGGCAGCAAAAGCGGTCATCGAACATAAGGCCGATGTGGGTATTTGTTTAGATGGAGATGCTGACCGCGTCATGATGATTGATGAAAATGGTGTGGTCGCTGATGGCGACCAGATTATGGGACTGATCGCAGAACGTTGGTGTGATAACGGGGCCCTGGCACATGACACACTTGTTTCTACAGTGATGTCTAACATGGGGTTGGAGAAGCATCTGGCGCGGCGCGGGATAACACTTTTGCGTACGGACGTAGGTGACCGTTATGTGGTTCAGGCTATGCGTGAAGGCGGTTTTAATCTGGGCGGTGAACAATCCGGTCATATCGTGATGAGTGATTATGTGACAACCGGAGATGGCTTGATCGCAGGGCTTCAGTTCTTGAATGCAATGATTGAAAGCGAAAAACCTGCCAGCAGCCTGGCGCATGTTTTTGATCCATACCCGCAACTTTTGGAAAATATCCGTTACACTGATACGGACCCATTGGAAGCCGCAAATGTAAAGGCGGCAATTGCGGATGGTGAAAATGCATTACGTGCAAATGGCCGCTTATTAATCCGCAAATCTGGTACAGAACCTTTGGTGCGGGTAATGGGCGAATGTGAAGATGCCAGGTTGTTAAGACGTGTTGTTGGCGATATTACCACTGCAGTAAAGGCGGCGGCTTAACGCCGTTGCCACTGGCTGACACTCAACCCCAGCAAAATTAGCGCAAGCGCACCAAGGAAGCTCGGCGGTAATTCTTCACCCAAGAAAACCACGCCAAAGGTAACTGCCCAAATAGGAACCTGATAATTCACAAGGCTCATGAAGCTGGGACCTGCTTTGTTGATAATATATACCAGCATAATTGTTGCCAATGCGGTTGGGAAAACGCCTAAATATAAGATGCCCAGTGCTGATATGGTATCGGGCATGGCCGGGACGCCTTCATAATAAAGCGCCAACGGCACTATGCCTAAAGTGCCAACTAACAGGCCTGCAGCAGAATAGGACAGTAAACCGACAGGCGGGCAACGCCGTGTGATGATACTGCCAATAGCGTAGCAGCTGGCCGCACCCACACAGGCAAGACGGGCCAAAGGCTCTAGTGGATCACCGCTTGCGCCCAAGAAAGTATTGGGCCCGAGTAAAATAACCACACCTGCAAAACCGATGATAAAGCCCAGAACTTTTCGGCGGTTCATTCTGTCACCGGCTACCAGGAAATGCGCCAATGGTAAGATCAGCAATGGCACCACAGCCATGGAAACACCGGCAAAGCCTGATGCAACGCGTAATTGCCCCCAGTTTAATAGTGTAAATGGTATGGCATTGGTAAACAGGCCCATACCAAAGATGTGTAGCCATATTAGCTTGTCCGTAGGAGTTTGCCATTTTGGCAAGCCATTTCGAAACATATATGCAAAACCGACGAGTATAGTTGTGGCAATTGCCAATCTTAACGCCGCTACCGTCAACGGCCCAAAGCCTGTCAGTGCCAGCTTTGCACCCATGAACGACCCACCCCAAATAATGCCCAGGATAATCAAGAATACCCAGTTCAACAATGAATGCGGGTTTTTGGCGGACATAGGTGGATACTCTGTTAATGAGTGCAGTTCAGATACAGATGATGTACATCAAGCCGTATGGGTTGAAAAGCAAAAGGCACGCCCTAAGACGTGCCTTTCTTTTCTCAAACAGTGATAAAAATCAGTTCTTTTCTTTATCAACCATTTTGCCAGCAGAAATCCAAGGCATCATCGCACGCAACTTGCCGCCGATTTGTTCAATCTGATGTTCATCATTAATCCGACGCGTCGCCTTGAAGTAAGGTTGGCCAACTGCGTTTTCCAACATGAAGTCACGCACGAATTTACCTGTTTGGATGTCGGTCAAAACCGCTTTCATACGGGCTTTGGTTTCATCGTATGGCAAGATGCGTGGGCCGGAAACATATTCGCCGTATTCAGCCGTGTTAGAGATTGAGTAGTTCATGTTGGCGATACCGCCTTCATAAATAAGGTCAACGATTAGTTTCACTTCGTGCAGGCATTCAAAATAAGCCATTTCAGGCTCATATCCCGCTTCAACCAAAGTCTCGAAACCCATGCGGATCAGTTCAACCACACCACCACAAAGCACGGCTTGTTCGCCGAACAGATCAGTTTCGCATTCTTCGCGGAAGTCTGTTTCGATGATACCTGAACGGCCGCCGCCAATGGCAGAGCAATATGATTTGCCTATTTCCAGTGCTTTACCGGATGCATCCTGATCAACAGCTACCAAGCAAGGAACACCGCCACCTTTGACATATTCACCGCGTACTGTGTGACCCGGGCCTTTTGGCGCCATCATGATCACGTCAACGCCGGGTTTTGCTTCAATCAAACCGAAGTGGATGTTCAATCCGTGGGCAAATGCAATCGCCGCACCATCTTTTAGGTTGTCACGAACATATTTTTTATATGTTTCGGCTTGCAATTCATCGGGCATGGTGAACATGATCAGGTCGCACCAAGCGGCCGCTTCGGCAATGCCCATTGTTTTTAAGCCTTCACCTTCAGCTTTTTTCACAGAAGCAGAGCCTTCACGCAGGGCAATCACCACGTTTTTAGCACCACTGTCGCGCAGGTTCAGCGCATGCGCATGGCCTTGGCTACCGTAGCCTAAAATGGCCACTTTCATATCTTTAATCAGGTTAACATCGCAGTCGCGATCGTAATAAACACGCATTATAGCCTCCATAAGTTAGCGAATTTAAGGATTTTTATACTGACTGAGGGAAAAGGTCGATTTCATTATTTGAATAATTATGAATTATAATGTAAAAATCATGCGTATAAACATGTATTATAGGATAATCAATGCAACAACTTGATGATCTAGATAGGCGCATCCTGCGCGCCCTGCAAGATGACGCCACAATAACTGCCGCCCGTCTGGGCGCGCGGGTCAATTATGCCGCCGCATCCTGTTGGCGTAGGGTGGAACGCATGGAGCGCGATGGCGTGATATCCTCGCGCCAAATTGTGCTGGATCCCAAGGCTTTGGGATATGAAGTTGAGGTCTCATTACGCATCACACTGGATAAAACCCAATCGAACGCCTTTGATGCTTTCATCGCCGCCGCCCGAGAAGTGCCCGAGGTTAATGAAATCCAGACCTTTTTAGGTCGCGTTGATGTACGCCTCAATGTGCTGGCCCGCGACATGGCGCATTACCAGCAGATTTACCGCACCCGTATACTAAGCCTACCTCATATTGCCGATATCGAGGCCCTGATGTTAATCGCAAATGTACTGGATCGAGAGGTGCTGCCACTATGATTGATCTGGATGACACAGACCGCGCGATTTTACGCAACCTGCAAAAAGACGGCAGCCTGTCCGCAGCAACGTTGGCCAAGAAGGTCGGCCTGTCACAACCCGCCGCATGGCGACGGGTGAAACGTTTGGAACAAGCTGGAATTATCGCAGGCCGCCGCGTGGTATTGGATAAAGAAAAGCTGGGTTTTGGTGTTAGCGTGTTTCTGGGCATCAAACTGGCCACAAAGGGGCGTGTTTCACTGGAAGATTTTGAACGCGCAGTTTGTGCCATCCCTGAAGTGCAGGTCGTGCAGCACGTTCTTGGGCTTTATGATTACCGCCTAAAAGTGGTTGCCCGCGACATTCCGGATTTTGAAAGGGTTTTACGACGACGCATTATGACCTTGCCGGGTGTGGGGGACGTTGAAGCGAATGTGCTGTTGTCCGAAGAGAAACGGCAAATTGCATTGGGCTAGGGACTGCAGATATAATTTATAAAAAATATACTAGACCTGTCGGTTTTCGACTTTCCCTGACAGCAAACCTGACTAATGTGACTGCAAACACATATATGGAGTTACCCGCATGTCAGCCCTATTACCCAATGTCGATCCTGATGGTTTACTGGAATTTTCCGTGGTTTTCACGGACCGGTCCCTGAACCATATGAGCGCACAATTTCAAGGTGTTATGCGAGACATCGATGAAATGCTGTTGAGCGTCTATAATGCCAAAGCCTGCGCTATTATTCCGGGCGGTGGTACTTACGCGATGGAAGCGGTGGCGCGGCAGTTTGCCACCGACCAAAAGGCGTTGATCTTGCGCAATGGCTGGTTTTCATTTCGCTGGACGCAGATATTTGAAGCTTGCAACATGCCGTCCGAAGATTATGTGATGAAAGCGCGCCGTTCAGGCAATGCCCACCAGTCCCCCTTTGCACCGGCACCGATTGACGATGTTGTCGCCAAGATTAAATCCGAAGAACCCGCCGTGGTGTTCGCACCACACGTGGAAACTTCCAGCGGCATGATCTTGCCTGATGATTATATCAAAGCGGTCGCGGATGCTGTGCATTCCGTAAGTGGTCTGTTTGTGCTTGATTGTATCGCATCGGGTTGTATCTGGGTTGATATGGCAGCTACAGGTGTGGACGTATTGATATCCGCTCCGCAAAAAGGCTGGTCAGCATCACCTTGTGCAGGGCTGGTGATGATGTCTGATGCCGCCATTGCACGCATGGGCGATACCGAGGGCACCAGTTTTTCAGCTAACCTGAAAACATGGGCTAACATCATGAATGCCTACACAGGTGGCGGTCACGCCTATCACGCCACCATGCCCACAGACGCGCTGAAAGATTTCCGTGATACGATGCTGGAAACCCGTGAATACGGTTTTGGTAAACTGAAAATCGCACAACAGGAATTAGGTGACAAGGTACGTGCAGCTCTGGCCAAACGCGGTTTTGCGTCGGTTGCAGCAGCAGGTTACGGCGCCCCCGGTGTTGTGGTCAGCTATACCGATGACGCTGGCTTGCAAAACGGCAGCAAATTTTCAGCCCAAGGCGTGCAAATTGCCGCCGGCGTTCCCTTGCGTTGCGACGAACCGGAAGATTATTCTACCTTCCGTTTGGGCCTGTTCGGCTTGGATAAACTTTATGATGTGGATGCAACCGTAACACGGTTAGAAGCAGTGTTAGATCAGGTCGTTTAAACGCTACCCAATCCTTTACGCATCAACGATTTACGAACGGGCGCAAACCCGTGCAGGGTTTGCAGGCCCTTCAGGCGCAGGGTTTTTAAGGTGTCGCTATCGGTCATTGCCGCACGGTTCAGCATATTCACCCCGTTCACGCGCATTTTAATATCACCGAAACGGGCCTTTTGATATGCGGCCAGCATTTGCGAACAGCCCATTGCACCAGGGTTCTCAAGGCTTGAATCCAGCAGGCACTGAATGTCTGTCAGGCTCATGTTCAGTCCTTGCGCGCCAATAGGCGGGATAACATGGGCGGCCTCAGCAATCAGGGCAGTGCGGGGACCATATAGTTTATCAGCCATGCGGCTGATGATTGGCCAGATCATGCGGCGGCTTTCCAGTTTTAAGACACCTAGAATGCCACAAGATCGCGCATTTGCGGTTGCGATGAATTCAGCATCATTCATGGCCATCAAGTCAGCCGCTTCAGGACCTTTTTCCATCCAGACCACGGCGGAAAAATGTTTGCCGTCTACATCGTTCAAAGGCACAACCGTGAACGGTCCGCCAGAGCGGTGAATTTCAGTTGAAACATTCTCGTGGGGTTGTGGATGCGATACAGTAAATACAATAGCCTTTTGCCCAAATCGCCAAGTCTTGGCTTCAATTCCCAGCATATCGCGGGTGGGAGAATTTCGCCCGTCGGCAGCCAGTACCAGCTTGCAATCCACTTGTACCTGATTGGACAGCTGGACATAGGCCCGCTCTGTGCGCGGTGTAATTTTTCTGGTTTCCACCCCAGTAAGAAAGGTTACAGTGTCCAGTTCGGCAATACGTTTTAACATTTCACGACGTAGCAACCAATTGGGCAGGTTCCACGCAAAGGGTTCATCCGATATTTCAGATGCTACAAAGTCCGCCACTATGCGTACTTCATTTATCTCACCACCTGCATCGGCCAGTCGCATAATTTCTAACGGGGTCGCGTAATTTTTCAGATACACCCAAATGCCTGCCGCTTTCAAAGTGTTGCGTGCGGGCTGTAAAAACGCTGTGCTGCGCAGATCGGATTTTGGATTAGCCACATGTGTAACAGGTGGGGCAGGGTCGACACAGACAACTGAAAATCCCGCAGAGCCAAAGGCGCATGCGGCTGTCATTCCGGCAATCCCGCCACCTGAAATCATGATATCTGTGCTGATACGTTCCATATTTTTAGCCTAAGCCGTTTGTATAGGGGCCGAAAGGCCTATGGGGTAAGCCGCGACAGAAAGTCCGCAAGATCTTCGGTTTGATAATGAATATAAGGCCGATCATCCTTTGGCCCGACAAGAACGGTTTTCATACCCATTGCATGGGGGATTTCCAGATTCCGCTCGTCATCCTCAAACAATGCGGCTGTATGCGGGGTTACGCCATCTAGTGCGAATACACGTTCAAAAGCGATCCGCCTTGGTTTTGGCTCATATCCGGCATGCTCGACACCGTACATCGCATCAAAAATCCCATCCAGTCCGCGTGCTTTTGTTACCCGTTCCGCGTGGGTGCGTGATCCGTTAGTGTAAACAATCTTGCGCCCATCCAGCCGTTCAATGGCCGCCCGTAGCCCTTGATCAGCTTGAACGTGAGACAAGTCAATTTGATGTACCACATCCAAAAATGGTTCAGGGTCAAGGTCATGCACTTCCATCAATCCTGCTAGGGTCGTGCCGTATTGCAACCAGTAATCCGCCCGCAATTTATTCGCCGTTGGTTGATCAAGCTGTAGGCTGTTCATCACATATTCGGTCATCAACACATCGATTTGATCGAACAGTGCATCGGATGGCGGATAAAGCGTGTTATCCAGATCAAACACCCAAGTTGTGACATGTGAAAAAGCCTGTTGCATATGGGCACAGTATTGGGCCAATTTGCCCAAGTCTAGGAGGAAATATGGTAGATAAGCTAGATTGGCAGGGCAGTGTTGGTAAAGAGTGGTCTAAGCGAATGGATGGGCTGGATCTGCTGCTTGGTCCCGTGGGTGAAATAGGGATTGAAGCCTTGGGCGATATCGCAGGAAAACGTGTTTTGGATGTAGGTTGCGGGGCCGGCAGTACAAGTCATACTATGTCAGGTCTAGGGGCTACAGTAACTGGTGTTGATGTTTCCAAAGACCTGCTGACATTAGCAAAACAACAGGGCGGTGCTGATTTTATACTGGCAGATGCTTCCAGCGATCCATTGGGTGGGCCATATGATGCGGTCTACTCGCGGTGCGGTGCCATGTTTTTCGATGACGCAACAACGGGCTGGGCACATATCAGAAGCCAAATCGTAAAAGGTGGTAATCTGGTAATCGTTTGCTCGTGTGCCGCGCGTGAAAACGGTTGGGCGAGCATTCCAATAAATGCAGCGGGTTCCTTGTTGGGGAAAGCCCCCACTCCGGCACCACCCGGAACGCCCGGGCCATTCGCATGGGCAAATCCGGATTTTTTTGCGCCCATTTTGAAACAGGCAGGTTGGAACAACCTTGCATGGCGTTCAGTGGGCACAAACGCGATAATTACGACAGGCGATGATCCTGATCCGGTGCAGCGCGCAGTTCAATTTACATTACGTATAGGCCCGCTTGCCAGACGGTTGGAAGGGGTTTCACCGGAAAAACGTACAGAAATTGCACATGTCATTGCCGAATCTTATCAGGAATATCTGGATGGCGATGCGGTTTGTATCCCAACAAAGGCTTGGATCATTACAGGACAAGCATAAAGGAAGATTATGAATTCACACGATAAAATTAAACAAGCGCAACGCTTGTTGCAAGAAGCTCATCAAGAGTTAAGCGATTTTCTGGCAACCGAACGCAGTCGACGACGTGGTGAAGCTTTGCGCCAAATTCACACAATCTCTAACATGTTGTCACCGGCATCCCTGTTTTTTTCGCAAGCGGGGCAAGACCGTACAATTGATCGGCTTTTGAATGGAAAACAAGGTGGTATATTTGTCGATATAGGTGGATATGATGGTGTTACAGGGTCAAATACGCTGTTTTTTGAAGTATTTCGCAACTGGGCAGGTATTTTGGTGGAACCTTCTCCTACGCAATTGAAATTGGCTAAAGCGGCCCGCAAATGTTCTTGCTTTGGGTCTGCTATTGCGGGGCAAACGGGTGAAGCGGCGTTCATGGAAGTCATTGCAGGCTACACCCAGATGAGCGGGTTTCTGGACAGTTATGACGCTGATCTGCTGTCAAAGGTACGGGCAAATCCGAAACATAACGAGGTTATTCATAATCTGCCAAAGAAAACACTTCAGTCTATTCTGGATGAAAACCATCTTAATGATATCGACTATTTATCTTTGGATGTTGAAGGTGGCGAAATGGACATTCTTACGCACTTCCCGTTTGAGGAATACGATATTGATATGTTCAGTGTGGAAAATAATGCGCAAAGTACAGATTTACCGCAACTTATGTCCTCAAAAGGCTATGAATTAGTGGAATTTGTCGGAGTTGATGATATCTACCGTAAGACGAAAGCATAAAGGGGACAATCTGTGAAAAATCAAACAGATGCCTATAAGATGATTGTCGATGCCATTGACGCGGGCGCATACAAGCCCGGTGACCGTCTGGTTGAAAGTGAATTGGCTGATCGGTTTCAGGTTTCGCGCACACCGATACGCGAAGCTTTGCAACGTCTGGAAACTCAATCAATGCTGAGCCGTGACGGGCGTTCTTTGATTGTGGCATCTTTGGATCATAATCAACTGGCTGAACTTTATGAAGTGCGGGCCGAACTGGAAGGGCTGGCTGCACAATTGGCTTCCCAACATGCAACACCGGAAGAAGTGCGGGTGCTTTATGATATGATTACATCGGATCGTAAGATTATGGATGATCCAGACAAGCTGTCACGGGCAAACCGCAGATTTCACAATCAAATTCATTTGGCCAGCCGCAACAGGTATTTGATTAAACAACTGGAAATGGTGCATCGTTCCATGGCTTTGTTGACGTCCACATCGCTGGCAGTTGATGGGCGAGGAGAGATGGCGTTGAATGAGCATGAAGCCATTGTTAAGGCGATTGAAGCCCATGACGGTCAAGCTGCCAACAAAGCCTTGAAAACTCATCTGTCTTTTGCATTTGAAACACGTTTAAAAATCGATGCCGGTGAGTTGTAAGCACCTGTGAATAGTATGTCAGTTAAGTTGAGCCGCGCGTAAGTTTCCGGATTTCCTTTGTGTAGCTTCGGTCATTCAGACCATGTTCGCTTTTGTCCCAATATACGGGGCGCGTAAAAACTTCGAACAAGGCTTTGTAAGAAGCAAAACACGCAATCGGCCAGTAGAGTATTGTTGTTAATAACCAAACCCTTAAGTGCTTATGTTGATCTGTATCAGTGGCTTTGAAGCCAAGGTATACCGTCATCATTTCGGTTGCTATGAATGTGATAACAATGGCCCTAGTGAACCAATCTGGAAATGTTGAATAAATAGGTAATTCCAAACCAAAGCTTAAAACCCAAATTGGTAGAATAACAGGGGCTAACGGGCATAATATCCATGGAATAATTATCAAACAAGTCATTGAAAGTGTCGCAAAAATGCCAATCTTATTGGATAGTTCTACAGGGTGTTTGAAGTGAACCAGTGCAGTAAGAAACAAACCCTTTAACCACCGTGATCGCTGCTTTATCCAGGGTACGATACGGTAGTTTGCCTCTTCATATGTTACAGTACTGATCCATGAGCACCGATAACCCATACGATATAACCGATAACCAAGATCTGCATCTTCGGTTACATTAAATGCATCCCAACGCCCAAGTTTTTCTAGTATTTCACGACGGAAAAATACCGATGTGCCGCCAAGCGGAATGGGAAGTTTCATTCTATCCAAAGCGGGCAGTATAAGGCGAAATAAAACGGCATATTCAATCGTAAAACAACGTGACATCCAATTCGTGCGCGGATTATAAAAATCCAGAACACATTGAATACAGGCAACTTTATCATCTGATACGGCAAATTTTTGAATGACCTGCTCTATCTGATTTATCTCGGGGGCATCCTCGGCATCATAAATGCCAATGATACTGCCAGAACAAAAATCCAAAGCGTAGTTCATTGCGCGCGGTTTTGTTTGCAACTGACCGGTTGGAACTTCTATGGTTTGCATATGGTTTGGTAAATCCAAATTAGCTAATATATTTCTAGTCTCGGTATCGTTTTCTTCATAAATGAAATAAATTTCCAAAAGCTCTTTTGGGTAGGCCAGTACTTGAAGGCGCTGGAAAAGCCGTTCAAGGATCTGACTTTCTTTATAAAGAGGAACAAGTACCGACACTTTCGGGCGCTTCACAATTTTGGATAGGCCTGTAGAATTTGGAACTTCATCAACAGGTTTATGTAATGCATAAAGGCAAGATATGCGAAAACACATAAGTAGAACCAGTGCAACCAAGACTATAACAAGTGCGGACTGCAACATTAATGCTGGGAACAGAGTAGCGGCTGTGATTATGAAAAATATAATGAATAGACCCCGGGAATTTGATTTACTCCACAACACCCAGAACCGGCTGCTCATTGGTGCAGGGCAACATAACAATGCTTGGTTCTGTAAGTAGCTACTTTGGCTTTTCGCTATATATGTTCGTAAGCATTTCGGCTTTACCAAAACAAACTTTATATCAGATCGCAGATTTATATGCCTTTCCCGAACCTCATCCATAATATTAGGGTTAGTTATTGCAAAAGTGTGCGTATGATCAGTGCTGCGCCAGGTTATATAACCTTTTTGAAGTGCGGTTTGCGGATCAGTGATATCCGTCCATATCATTGCCGGTGGGCGGCTTTCAAAATCAATGACCTCTAAGTCATGTAATTCACCTAAAGCCCAGTATAACTGATCTACGGTAATTAATCCCATGCCTATTAATATTTCGCCAATAGCGGCGTCTTCATACCGCTGAATGCTCCACGCTTTTAGAATATCACTTTCTGTAATCCAATTCTGCGATAACAAGATGCGACCAATATTTTTCTGGTCAGTATCAGGTTTGGGCCGCAAATCTTGTTGGCTTTGGACAACTTTTAAAAGTGATTGAGAAGCGACCATTGTTCGAACCATATGAAGTTGATCCAAACATCCTTTAATTTAATTAAAGTTTTCTTAATTTAGCTCATTGAGGCTACAAAACGCTCAAACAGATAGTAACTATCTTGCGGACCAGGGCTAGCTTCGGGGTGTTGTTGTACTGAAAACACAGGGCGTCCAATCATATGGATACCACAGTTTGAGCCATCAAACAGTGATACATGAGTTTCTTCCACACCATCAGGAAGGGATTGCGCATCTACAGCAAAACCGTGGTTCATAGAGGTAATTTCTACTTTACCCGTTGCGTATTCTTTAACCGGATGATTGGCACCGTGGTGACCGTGGCTCATTTTCATGGTTTTTCCGCCCAAAGCCAGTGCCAGCATTTGGTGCCCAAGACAAATGCCGAAGATCGGCAAATCAGTTGTGTCCAGAATTTCTTTGATCATCGGAACCGCATATTCGCCCGTGGCCGCGGGATCGCCTGGGCCGTTGGAAAGGAATACGCCAGCGGGTTTATGCGCCAGAACCTCTTCCACAGTAGCCGTGGCGGGCAAAACAGTTACATCGCATCCCGCAGAGGCCAAGCATCTTAGAATATTACGTTTTGCGCCATAATCGATGGCTACAACTTTTTTCCCCGGTGTGTTTCTTTTAGTAAAACCATCTGGCCATGCCCAACGTTGTTCATCCCAGTTATAGGATTGTTTACAAGTGACTTCTTTTGCAAGATCCAGACCTTCAAGCCCTTCAAATGCGCGTGCTTGGGCAAGCAGCTTTTCAATGTCGAATGCGCCGTTTGGATCATGTGCAATTGCTACATGGGGTGCGCCCTGATGGGTGATAGCACGGGTCAGACGGCGGGTATCGATGCCGCCAACACCTATGCGGCCGCGTTTGGCAAGCCACGCGGATAAAGTATCAGTCGAACGCCAGCTTGAAGGGTCTGTAGGGTCCCATTTGACCACCATTGCACGAGCCACTGGATCAGCGGTTTCATCATCTTCGGTATTTACACCTGTGTTACCGATGTGCGGAAAGGTGAATGTAATGGCTTGCCCTGCATAAGACGGGTCAGTCATAATTTCCTGATAACCTGTCATGGCTGTGTTAAAGCACAATTCGGCCTGAATAATACCCTGAGCACCAAACCCGTATCCGTAAAAAGTTGTGCCATCGGCCAAAACAATGCAAGCTGTCGGTTTTCCAGTTTTATTCTGGTGCGCAGCGGCTAATGACATGTTCCGTATCCTGTAGGTGAATTTGGCGCAAATTAAGGGTTTGAACTGGATTGGTCAAGATATGTAAAAAATCAAAAATACATATGATTCAATAACTTAAGATGTAGGGTTTTTATTGTCTATTTCCACCTAAGTAGGTAGAGTCGCAAGTCTGGAATACGAGAATTGGGACGGGAGACCCTGAGGTATGAGAGAAAGATTAAATGCTGCGATGAAGCAGGCCATGTTGGATAAAGAAAAAAACCGACTTGGTACATTACGGCTAATACATGCAGCGATTAAAGACCGTGATATTGCCGTGCGCAGTGACGGGAATATGGACGGCGTACCGGACGGTGATATTCTGGGCATTATGACCAAGATGGTTAAACAACGTATCGATAGTGCCAATACCTATGAACAGGCAGCGCGGTTGGAGTTGGCAGAGCAAGAACGCTCTGAGATCAAGGTTATAAACGAATTCCTGCCTAAACAACTATCCGAGGAAGAAACCCGGGCGGCGGTGCAGGAGGTTATCACGGCCGTTGGTGCGACATGTGTGCGCGACATGGGCAAAGTCATGGGTGCTTTGAAGGCGCAATATGCGGGCAAAATGGATTTCGGCAAAGCTGGTGGCGCGGTTAAGGAACTGCTGGGTTAGGGCAGAAACGACCCGTATGATCGGCGTACACAAGGCGTGCGCTGCGCGTATGACAGATGTCGTACTTTGGATAATTAAGCCATTTGGAAAGATCAAAGTGAAAAACCGTTTGGTTTTCAGTTGTTCCGTAAAGCTGGCAATCCGATCCCTATTGCGGCAAAGCCACCGTCTGCGGCAATTTGTTGGCCGGTGATATAGCTGGCTTCTTCACTGCATAAAAACACGATCAGATTAGCAATTTCTTCCTCATGGCCGTAGCGATCCAACGGAATGGCGTCGTGGTAAGCGGCGCGAATTTCAGGTGAATGCACCGCCAAAGCCAGCTTTGTGTTAACGGGACCGGGGGCCACCGCGTTGACGCGAATACCCAGTTCACCCAGCTCAGCCGCTTGTTGTAATGTCAGGTGTGCAAGGGCCGCCTTTGATGTACCATATGCCACCCGCAGGGTGCTGGCGCGCAGCCCTGAAATTGATGTGATATTGACCACGGCACCCTTTGCCTTGGCTAGCAGATCTGTGCAGGCTTGTGTCATCAGAAATGCGCCGTCCAGATTGGTGGCCATAACAGTGCGCCAACGTTCAAAGCTGGTTTGTTCAATAGGGCCGAAATCGGCAACACCTGCGTTATTTACTAACGCGTCAAGTTGGTAAAAATCGTCGTTGATCTGGGTTGCCAAGGTTTCAACTTGGGCAGGGTCCGATATGTCAGCTATGATCGGTAAGGCCGCTTCAAGTCCTTTCGAAGCCAGTGTCAGTTCATCTCCATCCCTATCGATCATTGCAACACGCCAACCCAGACCAAGCAGTTTCTTTGTTGTGGCCAAGCCGATGCCGCGTGCAGCCCCTGTTACTAAAGCATGTTTCAAGTTGTTTCCCTTTGGTTTAGCTTTTTCAAAGCATCTTCTATCATATGTTTCAAATCCACCCGCTCTTTCGGGCTAAGAAACGCTCCCAGCTCTATTTCGCGCTCCCCACCTGTCATGGTCAGGTAATTTTTATGAGCGCGGGTGTCACGTGATTTCAGTTTTACCCAGTAAGGATTGCCATGCCAGTATTGGTCTGGCTTGCGCGGATTGCAGCGGTGAACCGCAATCAGATCGGGCCAGATGCGGATGTGTTCATAAATATCGCGATCACGATCATTACGGCGGATGAAGTGCCACAACAGGCCCAAGGCAAGTAAGACGTGTGGTAGAAGCATCCACAAGGCCGCCGTGCCGAGCAGCGCCAGCAAGGGCAGGGTGAAGCCGACAGCACTGATCGCTATGATCCAAACGAAGCCTGTGTTCGGCAAAGATTTTATAGGGCGGGCGGTGTGTTGAAACTGCGGTGGGTCATCACGGTCTATGGCGACAAAAAAGGCCGAAGCATTTGCCTCGGCCTGATCTATTTTTGTCATTTTAGCCATTTAGGTTAGTGGGTACCTTTGTCCCACATGTCCTGTGTTGGCAGGGTTTCGAACGTATGCTCTGGTGGTGGGTTTGGTAGTGTCCACTCCAGTGTTTCCGCATGTTCACCCCAATACGCATTGTCTTCGATTTTTTTGCCAAACTTAATCGTGTAGAACAAGATGCTGATGAATAACACGAAAGAAGTGAATGATAGGAATGCACCGTAAGAACTGATCTCGTTCCAATATGCAAACTGATCAGGGTAGTCGATATAACGGCGTGGCATGCCTTGGCGACCCAGGAAGTGCTGTGGGAAGAAGGTTATATTTGCGCCGATAAACATCATCCAGAAGTGTAGTTTTCCAGCCCATTCAGGGTACTGACGGCCGGACATTTTACCGATCCAGTAGTAGATACCTGCAAAGATACAGAACACAGCGCCCAGCGACATCACATAGTGAAAGTGCGCAACCACGTAGTATGTGTCGTGATATGCACGGTCAACGCCTGCTTGGGCTAGAACGATGCCAGTAACGCCACCAACGGTGAATAGGAACAAGAAGCCCATCGCAAACAGCATCGGTGTTTTGAAGCTGATAGAGCCACCCCACATTGTGGCAATCCATGAGAAGATCTTGATACCTGTTGGCACCGCAATTACCATTGTTGCTAGCATAAAGTAGCTTTGCTGTGTCAGTGACATACCAACCGTATACATGTGGTGTGCCCAAACGACGAAGCCCAATGCGCCAATAGCAACCATCGCGTAAACCATCGGCAGGTAGCCGAAGATTGGTTTTCTTGAAAAGGTTGAAATGACGTGTGAAACGATACCAAAGCCCGGCACGATGATCATGTACACTTCAGGGTGTCCAAAGAACCAAAGCAAGTGCTGGTACAAAATGGGATCGCCGCCGCCTGCAGCATCAAAGAAGGTTGTGCCAAAGTTGCGGTCTGTCAAAAGCATTGTGATCGCACCCGCCAGTACCGGCAGGGACAAAAGTATCAGGAATGCGGTGACGAAGATCGACCATGCAAACAAAGGTGTCTTGTGCAATGTCATGCCAGGGGCACGCATATTTAGGAAGGTGGTGATCATGTTGATCGCGCCCAGGATGGATGAGGCACCGGACATGTGAACCGCGAAGATCGCGAAGTCCATGGAAATGCCGCCCTCACTGGTGGACAGTGGCGCGTATAGCACCCAACCAACGCCTGAACCCAGCTGATCATTACCACCGGGGGCCAGTAGTGAACATACAGCTAAGGAAGAACCCGCAACATACATCCAGTATGATAGGTTGTTCATCCGAGGGAAGGCCATGTCAGGCGCGCCGATCATCAAGGGCATGAAGTAGTTGCCAAAGCCACCGAAGAGTGCGGGAATAACCACGAAGAACATCATCAAGATGCCGTGACCCGTGATTAAAACATTCCAGAGGTGGCCGTTTGGCGTACAGTTTTCAACAGCAGCTGCTGTGATGCTGGCACCCTCCATACACATGTACTGAACGCCTGGATTCATAAGCTCCAATCGCATGTACACGGTGAACAATACCGAGACGAAGCCCAATGCACCAGCCGTAAACAGATAAAGGATACCGATATCCTTGTGGTTGGTTGACATGAACCAACGCGTAAAAAACCCTGGCCGTGCGTGATCGTGAGCGGCTGCATCTGCCATGTATCTCTCCTCAAATCTTATTATTGTCGCGAATCCCTGAACGGGGCGCGCAATTTCCCTAAAGCCTGATAGCGTGTTGTGTGTTTTGAAACAATAGTTTCGGTAAAATCTATTGCCTGACGGGGCGGCGTGTCGCAGGTGATTTATGGTGAATGTTGGCGTTTTTACTCTAATTAATAAAAAATCTGGTCAGTTTGGGCAAATACAGACACATTTAAATTTCTTCACCCTTTTTCAGCAATTCATCAATAAGCTGGCGTTGCAAAGGTATGCTGTCACCGCCACCGAATGATAATGCGCCGCCAGAATAAAGTGTGCCGTAGCTTTTAGCTATATTAACCGTTTGGCCCAAAGCAGAAATAAATTCGTTCTTTTGAAGTGAGGAAAGTGGGTGGACAAACGTACCCCAAAGCTTGCCATGTGCGATCGCATAACGTGCGTCAAGTGCTGTATCAAAATTCGCCTGCATCACACGCAGTATTTCTTTCGGTGTCATATCATTTGACGCGCGAATGGGAACCATGGCACGCATGCGACCTGCATTCGGGTCGGTGATGATCAACACAGGGACATCTTGAATAATCATCTGGAAGGAATTACCACTTGATTGTGCGTTCTCATCAAGACTGAATATAATCTCTGCCAACCGTGAAAGTGTCATGGATAGTTCAGTGGGCTGGGTTTTGGTGTCTTGGGCATATGCGCCGCCCAAAGTAAGCCATACGGCCAAAAGACTATAAGTCAAACGCTTCATAATGTGATCTTCCCAGGTTTAGGCCATGTTTTGTTCACACTGACGATTTGCCGTGGTGGCCGCAAGGATACGCAGAGGCTGTTAACTTTTATGTGATATATTGTGAGGTATAAATTATAAGCCAGCCCCTAAACTCGGGCGTAGTTTAGGGGCGCCACAAATAACCGGCCAGGTTCTGATTGGCTTTGAAGGTTTTGTTAATTGTCGCTTGCCCTAACTCTTCCATCAGATTTGGGTTTGAGCTATTGGCGGATACGCCGAAATTTGCGCGGCCGTCTTTCAGTTTGTAACCCATGCCCTCAAGTATAGACGGGAAGTGATCAAACGAACTCATGGGGCGCGGATTTTTGGAGGGAATATCAGCGCCGAGCATAATAAACAGGTTGCGCCGGTTAGGGCCAATGGTTTCAAGCTGTGTGCGCAATGAATTGAACAGGGCAAGATGGTCGCTTAGGACTACGACGATTGTATTATCGGTGTCGCCTTGCTCTTCGATATGATCAACCAATTCGGTTACCAGTTTACTTGTGCATTCAATTGCGCGGGGTAGTTGGCTGTCAATACCGGGGGCTGGTGCGCAATTCTGATCCAGAAACGCGTCCGGCCCGTGGGTTGATAATGTGAGCAGGCTTAATGCAAAAGGCGCATCCTTAGCATTAAGTGTGTCATATTCTTTGATGACGTTTTCAAACAAAAGCGCATCGTTCAGCCCCCAAACATTCATACGGTCTTTTTTCATGCCTTCAGACAATGATCTGTAGTCAAAGAACCGTGTATACCCATGTTCTTTCAGGAATGCGCGTTTTGAAAATTTATCCAGTGAGGCACCATTCATATAAGACAGGGTATAACCATCATCGGATAATATATCGCCCAAGCATCTGATGCGGGGCATAAAGCTATCCATCTGTGCAGACATATTACTTTGAAAAAAGACTGACTCCAGACCATTGGGCAGTAATGGCACACCGCAATGCGTGGCAACAATGCCGGCAATTGTGTAATTAGTTCCGGTGACCTGTTGTACATCGGTGAATTCCACACCACGTGCGGCAAGGTCATTTATAGGTTTGTAAAACGCAGCGAATTCGGGGATATCTCCATAACTGCGCTCGATACTTTCCAAATACACGATAACAAGGTTTTTCTGCTGTACTGGCTTTGCTTCTATTTCAGGGGGATGAAGGCGTTTTGCGACGGCAAAATTTTGATGGGCCGCGTTGGGTAACACCAAACGTGCCAAATATTGAACAAAGGGTGACGAGATAAGTAATATTACCCCAATAATTGCAAGAACGTTCACGGCATACCGCTTGGTCTTAATCAAATAATATGACGCCCATAAGATGACAGCAATTATACAGCTCCAAAAAAGTAAAGGCCCGGTGAAACCGTCCAGTCCTATGGTTTTGATGTCATCAAACTGATTATCTTTGAAGAAAATCAGGATAGGTTCGATCTCATTGGTGCCCAGCAATGCATTGCTGACAGCAAACGGGATGGAAAATAGAAAAGCGCCAAGCCAGAACAATATCAGAAACCAGTTTAGCCGCGTTGTTTCAGAGCGTGCAGGCAATGCGTTCAAAGTGTAATATCCCACGATGCCAAGAACTGCTATTATCTGGATAAGGCGATCAAAACTTCCCAACAATGTGTAAAGCGGGATGTCGGTCTCGGTTTTATAGGGCAGAAGATTCATATAGAAAAATGCCAACCCGCAAACGAAAAACAGCAAGGCAAACATTGTTGCGTATTTTTTTATGAATTTTGTCATCACATTACTGATCGCAAAGCGATAATTTGTATTAAGTTGCCCATACCAGCCCCATTTTATTTTTTTGTTTGGCTAAGATGAAATATAGACCATTTTATGACATTATGTGCAAGAACTCAGCATTGAGGATGCATAAAATGTTACGGATAGAATATGGATGTTGGTCGTTGACCACATGGTTTACATTTGCTGTTACGGCTTTTGCACAACCAACCAGTATTTATGCTGTGAAAGATGTGGCTGCAAATGACATGTTTAATGTCCGTGGGTTACAGTGTGGCGGAACCGAACCGTTCTGGTCAGTGGACTTAAGCCCAGATACGATTGTTTTCGATATGATGGGTGGGCCACAATCAAGCGCGTCTATTGAGTGGGTATCGCCCGCGCAGGGCCGGCCTGCAGATTATATACTTGGGTTTGCCGCAGGACAATTTACCGGCGTACTTCTTAAACAAGCTTGCTCTGACGGGATGTCGGATATCACATATCCCTGGTCTATTGTATTGATCAATCGTTCGGACAATGGGCCAAGGGTTGTTGATGGATGTTGTAATCAATAACTTGGCTTTGCCAGACAACCGCAATATGATAATTACTCTGGTAGGAGGATGATATGTATCAGGTAGCCAAGGCTGCAAAACGCCATTCTGAAATGGTTAACGGTGAGATCACCGGCAATGCGCCTGCCTATTCGGCGATCACGGCATCATGGCGCCGCTCGATGTTGCATTATGGGCTGACGCCGAACCAGCAAAATACTGCGCGCCAGTTAAGCGTATCTGAATTACGCGAGGCAAAACAGGGTTTGGATTTGCTGATGCATGTGGCAAGCCCTATTATGGAACAATTGTTCCAATCAGTAGGGCGGTCTGGTTGCTGTGTTGTCCTGACCGATATGAACGGTGTAATTCTGCACCGTTTGATCAATGCCGCGGATGATGCGTCTTTTGATGAATGGGGGCTGCGTACGGGTGCGATCTGGAGCGAGGCCAGACAAGGCACCAATGGTATCGGTACATGCGCGGTTGAAGAACGGCCTGTGCTGATCCACAAAGATCAGCATTTCCGTTACAAAAATATCGGTATGACCTGCATGGGCGCACCGATCTTCGATATACATGGAAAAATAATGGCAGTACTTGATGTATCAAGTGCCCGCAATGATCTGGATCGCGATTTCGCGCAGGTGATTGCATCGTTCGTCACTGATATTGCCAGTCGTATCGAGGCCGAGTTTTTCCGCGCGTCCTTTACCGGTGCGCAAATTGTCGTCGCAGACGGCTATTGCCCAAGCGGTACACCACTTCTGGCTTCTGACCGCGATGATCTGGTGATCGGGGCCAACCGTGCTGCACGTCGTATGTTGTCTTTGCAGGATGAAACCTTCGCCACGCCAATTCCGCGCAGTGATTTGCTGGTGACCTCGCATGAGCAGACAGGGCTGTTGGCGGCTGAACGCGCGGAAGTTCGCAAAGCGATTGCGCGCACCAAAGGGAATATGTCTGCGGCGGCAAAGGATTTAGGTGTTAGCCGCGCGACGTTCTACCGTTTGCTGAATAAGCATGGGTTGGGCGGGTAGGCCAAACATATGATCGACGGTATCGGCACTGCAAACCCGGCAGAAATGGCCGGTCGGTTACTGGCTGAAGATGTGCGGATCTTGCGCTTCTAGGGCGACAGCGTATCTACCGCTATATGTTCATGTGGCAAAAAGAATGTTGCCACAAGAACCACACCTGCCGATATCGCAAGGGCTGCGAACTGTACATCAAACCCGTATCCCGCCTTGTGCATGATCGCGATCAGCGGCACTGTGGCCGAGCCCATGCCAAGCGATAAAGTATACTCCACCGAAACCGCGCGCGCCCGCAGGTTGGATCTGACATAGCGGCTTAATAGCCAGCTTGTGATTGGAATTTGGGCAAACATCATCACGACCAGTAAAATCGCCAGTCCCAGTGCCACTAAGCCTGTTGCTTGTGACAAGAGCAGTAGTAAAATGATCTGCCCGCTCAGCAGAACGATCAATATCGGGCGTGCGCCATATTTATCCAGCAACTCACCCACGGGAAGTTGTGCGAAAGCCGCGATGGCGAAAACGGCACCGGTTAAGGCACCAATCCAGCTTAGGTCACCTGCAATCCCGATCAGCCGTTCATCAAAAAACTTAGGCAGCGAAATAGTGATGGCGTTGAAAACCACGCCACCAAATAGGGCTGCGATACAGATCACGCCAAACACCACAAACTGTACCCTGCGTAGGGTAGTGACAAGGTTGTCTTGTTTGAATGCGGTTTGGGTGACATCTGATTTACTGTGTTGCAGGTTACGCCAGTACATTAATGCCGCAATCGCGGTTGAGATGAGGCCCGGCAGTACAAATGCCGCCTGCCAGCCCAAGGTCTTGGCCAGAATACCTGTGGTGATTGCAGCCCCCGCCAGCCCCATGTTGCCCCAAACTCCATTGATCGCCAAAGCACGCCCCGTGCGTTTGCCGATATCGGTGACATGGGCCAAGCCAATGGGGTGATACATTGATGTAAACAGGCCAAGCAGTCCCAGCCCGAACATAAGGGTCACAGGCCCGCTGGCGAGTGCAATCAGCAAACTTGATAGGCCACAGCCAAGAAAAAAGATCATAATCAGTTTCAGCCGATCAACCGGTCACCAAGCCAGCCAGAGGGCAGGGTGCCTATGGCAAAGGTGACATAAAGCGGTGTGCCCAACAGCAAAACCTGCGCATAGCTCATATCCCACGCAGGTGCGATAGCCAGTGCCGCTGTCGGGAATATCAGCAAAAAGAAATGGTCAAAGAAATGAGCAAGATTGATGAAATGTAGGGATTCATTGCGCGGCATGATTTGTTTCCAATTTGCATAAGACCCCTTGAGTATCACCAGAACCTTATCTACTGTCTGTCGGTATAATGACAAATAGTATCGACAAAGTGACAAAAGCGGTTTTGGTAGAAGGCCTTGCAACCCAGTACACAGCAGGCACGTTTATTCCTGAGCATTCACATGATCTACATCAGATTGCACATGCGATCAGTGGTGCCATGCGGGTAGGGGTCAGTGACGCGACATGGATTGTGCCGTCGGGGCGGGCATTATGGATACCTGCAAATATGCCCCATAGTATTCAATGTTCGGGTCATGTGGCTATGCGAACGGTTTATCTTAGCGGCGATCTTGCGCCTGTGCGCACAAGTGTTGCGGTTATTGGCGTATCACCTTTGATGCGCGAGGTGCTGGTGCGATTGTCAGAAGGCTGTGCAGAACAGCTAACCACACATCTTCTACCGTTACTGCTGATCGAGATGGCTGCGATGGACGAGGAACATTTACAACTGCTGATCCCCAAAGATGCCCGTATTGCACGGCTTGTCGCCGTCATGCTGGAACAGCCTGCCGATCAGGCCACGCTAGGGGTTTGGGCTAAACGTCTGGGTTTTTCCGAACGCAACCTGATCCGTTATATCCGCAGCGAAACCGGCATGTCTTTTCGCGAACTCAGGCGGCAAATACGGGTAATCGCGGCAATAGAAAAGCTATCGGACGGGCAATCCGTCACCAACGTAGCACTGGATGTCGGGTTTGAAACACCAAGCGCATTTATTCACGCATTCCGTATGATCACGGGTGTGACACCGGGAAAGTATATTGCGTGATATTCACTATTGGGCGCATGCCTAATTGCTGCAATCTCAATACTTCGCCTCGTAAATGTCTTTAATACAGGGCGTCAGCCGAAGTATTTTGGAAAAATTTGCAACAGCCTTAAAGTATGGGAAATTGATGGCGCGCCGAAACTCGTCATCTGAGTGAAATTGTCAGATGGCTGCTTAGAGCCCCTTAATGACCGTTTTCTGCGATGCACGCAATGTCTGCTAAATCACACCTTTGGCGACAATCATCAGGTGTGTGACCAGCAATGCATCAGCCCACCCTATGTTTGTTAATCGTTTGTGCTTAATTACTGATTGTATAAGGAGGACTGGTTTTGCCTTTCCCTTTATTTCGCTTGAAATAAACTGTTTCACCATCTGAACTTACTCGTAAACAATCATTTGGGAGTTTCTCGCCGCCCAATTTTATTTTCCTACAATAGTATTCGCCTTTCCACTTCCAAGTCCCCTTTAGAGCTTTGCCGCCGTACGAGCCTGTTACCTTACCATTTGAAGCGAGTGTTGCTGTACCTTGTTCACTAACGAGTTTTTTTCCTACAATAGTTGCATTGAAATCAGATGCTTTTTTTATTTGCCTAAACTCTCCAGATAACACTGGTGTTGACAATAATGCTGCAAATGAGATTGCGTATATTGGCAGTTTGTAAAATTGCATATTATACCTCCAAAAATTAAAAACTATTTATAACAAGCTGTCTCTATCTTAGTGCAAACCAAATTATCATAATTTCTTCAGATAATCAATTTTATGTATAATTGTATGGGAAGATTATAAGAAAGAAGAGTTACTTGAGAACTTTGGTAGTTAAGTTGCACTTATGTAAAAAATTGTGTTCTGTAATTTAATAAATACCTATTATATTTGAATTAATACTAAAGATGGCATTGCCTAGGAGGTTAGCATGTCCAAAAAACACATTAATAAACGAACACTTTTAAAAGGGCTAGCAGCAGGTGGTCTTATACTTCCTTTTTCTGCCATCCAAGGATTAGCTGCAGATGTTGATGTGGTGATTATTGGTGCGGGAGCAGCGGGGCTAGGCGCTGCAAGACAGATGATGGCAAAAGGAAAGAGTTTCAAGTTAGTAGAAGCAGGCAATCGAATAGGCGGGAGAGCTTTTACGGATTCTAATAAATTTGGCGTGCCGTTCGATCTTGGATGTACCTATCAACACTACGCAAAATCTAATCCGTTTGTAAGATTTGCAAAGGACAACAACATTCCATTGAAGCCTTTGCCAGGCGACTATTATGATTATGTAAACATCGGCCATAGAGAAGCTACGGGTTCTGAATGGGCTCAAATGGTTTCCAAATATGAGGCCATGTACAGTGCGATCAAAAGAGCAGGCATCCGCGGCCAAGACATAAGTATGCGAAAAGCCATTCGAAAAGTGGAAAAAAATAAGTGGACACCGATTGCAGAAAAGTGGCATGGCGGCAGCATGGGTGCAGATCTGGAAAACATCTCCGTTCTTGATTGGTGGAATCGCCCTGAAGGTTTTGAAGATGAAACTTATTGTCCTTCTGGTTATGGTACATTGGTAGAAGTATATGGCAAAGGCATTCCTGTTGAGTTGAATACCGTTGTGCGAGAAATAGAGGTTGCTGGAAATAGAGTTGCCGTGACAACAAACAAGGGAACGATAACCGCAAAACATTGTCTGGTAACGGTTTCACAAGGTGTTCTTGCTTCAGAACTTATTAAATTCAAACCTGGCCTTTCAAAGAGAAAACTGCGTGCGATTGATAGTTTAGAAATGGCACACTATGTGATTTTTGGCTTAAAATTCGAACGCCAGAATATTTACCCTGCCCGAGATATGGCCTGGTTTTTTATCAACGATGGTCAAAAAGAACTATTGACCTATATGGGGAATATGGGTGGTCACGGCATTCAACGAGCCACTGCTTCAG
The DNA here is from genome assembly GCA_965261565.1 of Amylibacter sp. Classification (GTDB taxonomy): domain Bacteria; phylum Pseudomonadota; class Alphaproteobacteria; order Rhodobacterales; family Rhodobacteraceae; genus Amylibacter. The sequence goes on along the minus strand of OZ253460.1, from coordinate 2,612,154 downwards.
GCAGTTTTGCAATTGAGTTGCAAAATATGGGAGAAGGAGCTGCACTTGAGTTTGTCAAAAAAAGAATGAGTGCAGGTTTGCATGCCAACACAATGAAATTATATCAAGATGGAATAATGTCAAAGTGGAGCAATGATCCATTTTTCAAAGGCACGTGGGCACTTTCAAAACCTGGTCGACATGGAAAACGTGGTGACATGTCCAAATCTGAACACAAACGATTACATTTCGCTGGAGAAGCAACCAGTAAAGTAGAGTGGGGGCTTTGCCAAGGTGCTCTTACGACTGGTATTAGAGCAGGGAAGAGGCTTTCTAATTTGATCTAATTGTTACCCCCGTTTGACTGCACGCCAAAATACATCGCATACCTGCAATGCGTACGGCAGGTTTGTCCGCATAGCTGCCAATGAGGATAATCATTGAATGGCCCTCTTGCCTCTTATAAGGCAGTCCTTCCTGCATATCTGTTCCGCTCTGCAATCCTTACATCTCTGCGCGGCCCAGTTATACTGCCGTTACAAATATTATGTGAAAATTGCCGCCAAAAATCTAAGTTTTTTGTATAAACCATATAATATCAATATGTTAGGTAGTGTCCCAACTGGGACATCTGAATATCTTACACGCCGACATGGCCACGATGATGTTCATTCCACCTCAAAAACCCGATCAAAACACTGTTTCAGGGCCATATCCACATCCGTCATCGAAACCGGCAGGCCCAGATCAACCAGACTGGTGACACCGTGTTCCTGAATGCCACAAGGAATGATACCACTGTAATGTTCCAGATCAGGCTCCACGTTGATGCTGATCCCATGAAAACTGACCCATTTGCGCAGGCGCACGCCGATAGCCGCGATCTTATCTTCGGGGTGGATTCCCAAAGCTGTCAGCGGCTTATCCTTGCGCACCACCCAAACCCCCACACGCCCCGCACGGCGTTCGCCTTTGACGCCAAATTCCGCCAAAGTCAGGATCACCCAGTCTTCCAGATGTTGTACAAACTTGCGCACATCCTTGCCGCGCGTATTTAAATCCAGCATCGCATAAGCAATCCGCTGCCCCGGCCCATGATAGGTATATTGCCCACCGCGTTGGCTGGTATAAACTGGAAAACGGTCAGGGTCGACAAGATCGGCGCGCTTGGCACTGGTGCCAGCGGTGTAAAGGGGCGGGTGTTCAAGTAGCCAGATTTGCTCTTTGGACTTACCTGCAATCAGGTTGGCGACATGGGTATCCATATGCGCGATTGCATCGGGGTAGGGGGTTAAGCCCTCGCTGGTCTTCCATTCAAGCATGGCGTGGTTTCCCAAAAAAACGGCGAGACGTCCAGAGTCTAATTTGTAGAGGCACTGTAATAAGCAGAAGCAGGAATAAAACGCGCGATTTTACCGGCTGCAGCCCACTGTTTTTCCGCCTCGCGCGTGCCGATCATAACAACCGCATCACTGGGAAGTTTTAATGGGTCAAGGGCTGCGCGGATTGCATTACGGGCAGTCGGCCAATTAATATCGCCCTCTGGTTCAGGTGATGTCGCGGCGAATGGCGTGCCGGCAACCTGTTGCAGTTCCCGGCGAAAGGCATCGGGGTTTTCACCCGATGGGGCAAAGGCCATCAGGCTGCATTTGCGTAGTGATTGCAATTTATCCTGTACATGATCAGGCATCTCCAACCGCTTGCGCAACCGCAAATGCAGCCCGTCTACGGTAAACAGAAAACCTACAATATCGCGCCCCGTACCCAGCATGATTGACGCATATTGCGGATAGGCCAACCCCAATTCATGGGCACGTTTAATCCGCATCCGCACAATCTCAACAGGTATTGCTTTACCCAACAGATCTTTGCGTGCCTTCGTCCAGCAGTGGCGTTGCCAGCCAAGCCCTGTTTTTGTGCTGGGGGTGCTATTATGACCAATACCGAATTTAGGCATGCTTTACTCCTATTATGTGAACCATGTTTGCGTTGTTTTGCGATTCTGTACAGGGGGAAGGGATATTATACCCTATGTTTTAGACTATGAAACGGGAAAACCGCTTCACAAGCCGCATGACCTTCGCTATACGGCGCGTGACTAAACGTGCGGCTGTGGCGGAATGGTAGACGCGCAGCGTTGAGGTCGCTGTGGGGTAACACCCGTGGAAGTTCGAGTCTTCTCAGCCGCACCAAAGGTTCTTGTGGAAAGAAGGACCAGCAAGTTTTCACAAGAGCAATGAGCGGCAGGTGTTTAAAGGAAACACTGAGAGTTTGTGATGTTTGAAGACGGCTTCGCTTATATAATACTAAGGTTTTGGAATATGCGGATTGTGGTTCAGCGCACCGAATTCGACGGCCACATAACTTACCAAAGCTGTGATAAATAACATTTCACCACCTTCTTCAATAATTCCCAGCACCCCCTTAATGATAGTTTTGGCAGGTGCAATGGAATGAAGAGCATCAACACCTATGGCTGTTATCATTACACCTGCAAAAAACCATGCAATTGGCGTCACGCGGGCTTTTAGCTTTATACTTGCGTTTACCCAACCGATCCAAACTGGTAGCAAGCCGGCCAAACCAAGTATCGCCCAGAAAATACGTTCACTCAGTATTATTGCGTGATCTATGTTATTGAATTGCAGGTTTAATATTGAAATGATGGCTAATGCGCTGCGTTCATGAAGTTGTAATGCGTCGTCAGCCAAGACAATAATGAAAAAAAACGTTAAGGCTAATAGTAGAAATATCCTCTCTTTAAGGTAAGATACTAAAAGCAGAACAATGGCTGCAAACCATTTTAAGTAGTTGAATATTTCACCTAAACTCCAATCAAATCCAATATTGAGAATTTCGGGCCATACCGTCAGTAAACTCATCAGTTTAGCCACCCCAAGAAATACGCTGATCGAGATTAGCAATATATCAACCATAAAGAGCGGCCGCGCGATTTTCCAATAAAGTTGTTTATTATTTATCTGCATTATTCAGCTTCTTTATCAAATAAACTTTGGTTCACTAAAAATACTTTATCCATGCTGGACTTTACGAACTTTTGCCCACAAAGCCATTTATTTGTGGATAGCCTGTAATGTTAACTGATTGGGTTGCCTCTGCCTGTTTTTACCTTGAACTCAAAACTTCACCATCGTGGGCGAAGATGTTGCTTTCAATGCTTGCTTTGCTAACAAGTCTGATTGTAGTGTTTTGTATGATAAAAAAGCCGATTGAAACAACGACTATCGGGGCTTTCCCGAAACCTGATTATGTGCCTGTGCGCGATTGGTTTGATGCGGCACGCGAACAGGGTGGTATGAATACAGCGCAGACGACGCTGGATTATACTACGGACATAGAAAAAAACAAAAATACCCATGAAGCGTTATTTATCCGAGCAGCTAAAGAAGTGATCGGCATACAGTTGCGGGCAGGTATTTCCATTCCTACAGATGGCGAGGTGCGCCGCGAAAATTACATTCATTATCACTGCCGACATCTGGACGGGTTTGACTTTGACAATCTGGAACACCGTGTTTTACGCGATGGGGCTTATGAAACTGACCTGCCCGCCATTCGCAGTGCAATCAATCATTCCGGCAAGTGCTATTCGACCCATGATTATCTTACTAGTCAGAACGTCTGTATAAAGCCTGTGAAGTTTACCTTGCCCGGGCCTTTGACAATTATGGATACGACGGCTGATTGTTTTTACAATGACCGTCCCAAATTGAATGCGGTTCTGGCGGATACTGTAAATAAAGAGATTTTGGCATTGGTGGATGCGGGCTGCCGGTATATTCAGGTTGATGAACCTTTGTTTGCCCGCGAAGTCAGCGATGCGCTTGGTTTTGGCATGGAAGGGCTTGAACGTTGTTTTCATCGCGTGCCCAAATCGGTTACGCGTGCCGTTCATATGTGCTGCGGTTATCCGGATCACCTGGATGATGATGAATACAAGAAAGCAGATCCGGATAGTTATCACCGTTTAAGCCAGGCGATTGATGACGCTGCATTCGATCAGATTTCAATTGAAGATGCCCATTGTTGTAACAACCTTGATTTATTGGACAGGTTTCAATCAAAAACGGTTATCTTTGGCTCAATCGCGATAGCAAGCAGCCGTGTGGAAACTGTTGATGCGGTCGTGGCCCGATTGCAGTCGGCACTAGAGCATATTGACCGTGATCGTCTGGTTGTCGCACCTGATTGTGGTCTGGGTTTGCTGACTGCAGAATTGGCAGAGGAAAAGCTACGTGTGATGTGTGAAGCCGCTGCACTTGTGTAAGCTAAAATGCATAGGGCTTCATGTAAAAGAATCGATTCTGATTAAGCTGTATTACTAAAATTCCAACGATTCAGATTGTTTCTAAATACGTTCTAATAGAATAAAATCTACCGGATTGTGTTTTTATTTTCATATTATTTTTCAAAACCTGTACTTAAGTATAAGTGGAAAATCGTTACAAAACACATTTATGTCAAAGTGTCGTGGTTTAAATAAGGGGCCAGAAACGGCAATTTAACGCGTAACGAGTATGTTTAGTTTGTAATCAAAAATGTAATGAGTAGGTGAGTTTTGTAATGTTAATTGCGACTGTATTCACTCTGGGGATAGCACTGGGTTTGGTAGCTGGCTTTATCAGCTTCACCTTGATCTATGCCTTCTTGGGGTAGCTGGCGAGCGATCTAATGCCTGTATGAAACCAAGCTGTAGATTGTGAAAGGGTTCACCGAAAGGTGGGCCCTTTTTCTTGTTTTCCAGAGATAATTACCTCAGGAAAAATACCTCATAGGATGGCATGTATTATGTCGTCTGATAAAAGCTGAATTCTAACTTTACAGGTTTATCATTTTACCCTCAAAACCCTTTAAACAGGTTCGGGCAGTTGGGCCATAAGCGTTTGGTGCTGATCTTAGATAAGGGAAAAGATTAAACAGTTCATCGCGTGCAGGCTCGCCCAACTCACCAAGGCTGTAATCCCCCGGGTGATAGCTTTCGGTGGCAGTGCCTTCAGCGTAAATAATCTCGTGGGTGTCAAACAATACATGGAAGTATTCAACAAAACCGTCAACTGCCTGATAGACGCCGTCATTGCCTAACAGATGCTTGGCTGGCACCAGAACTTCGGATTGTCCAAACAACAACTCTGCGCGCATTCCGGAAACCAGCATCCTGTGCTGCGGTGACACCACAAGATCACGTGTGTTGTTTATAACACCTTGTCTGAATACGATCGGCGCCAGATTATCCTTGGCGGGAACTTTGCGCGACCCTATCCAGCGAATTTTCTGCAATCCGTTGTCACGGGTGATTACATTATCCCCGATTTCCAAATTCTGCACCATACAGTCACCACGGTCAGTTAGAATGTGCGTGCCATATGCAAAGCAAATGACAACGTTTTCTATTTCGCTGAATGTGATAACCGATCCATCGATCAATGTGGCTGTGCCGGCCTCGTTATTACCACCGCTATATATTATATCGGATGCGCTATTGATCTGTCCTGCAAGATTAAGCGTGTCGCCCACAGTTTCGACGCCTTCACCGCCTGTGATGGTGATATCCACAGGGCCGCCTGCTAATGCTCCCAAGGTGAAGATGTCGTCACCATCGCCACCGCTGGCAGTGTCACCCACATTAAAGTTAATGGTATCGGCACCAATGCCACCATAAAGCTCATCAGAGCCAGCGCCGCCATCTAATGTGTCATCGCCCATGCCACCAATCAGCGTATCGCCGGCATCTGTTCCAAGGATACTATCGTTCCCGTCGCCTGCATCCACTGTAACGCCTAGCGTCGATGCGGCAGAACCGCCGAATATGTCGTCATTATCGGTCAGCACGAAGCTTTCAATTTCTGTAAATGTTCCAGTGCTTGCGCCGTCTGTTATTATACCGGCTTCATCACCTGTCATTACGACTGTGACGCCGCTTGTCAGATTTGCGGCATCTATTGTATCTTGATCATTACCGGCTTCGCCACCTGCAATGCTATCGTTGCCAAAGCCGTCGTCCAGTTGAAATCTGTCAGCATCGGCACCGCCATATAGCGTGTCATCGCCTGCACCTGCTACAAGTGTGTCGTTGCCTGCTTCACCTGATATAGTGTCACTGGCTATTCCAGCATCTATGAAGTCATCGCCATCGCCTGCGTTTACGACATCTTCGTTGCTACCGATGGTAACGGCATTGAATGTCAGATCGCCGACACGAATTGCATGATTGCCAAATGTGGGGTCGACATTGTTATAATCAATAACGATCTGTGCAACAGGGCCAGGAATTGTCACTTCAAGGAAACCAGTTTGGCTGTTTGTGGCACCACCACCGCCGCTGCCGCTAATTGCTGTGGCTGTGTTGCCAGTGACAGATATAGTCGATGCATTGCCAGGCGTCAGAGTAATAGGTACAGGATTTCCATCAGCGTCAAAGGCTGTGATTGTAACCTGATCAAGAAACTGGCCGGCAAGCTCATCAAGATCAAAAATGCCGAATTGAACATCGATAACTTCATTTTGCAATGTGGCGTCAGTAGCGGAAAAATCAAATGTTACGGTAGAAGCATCCTGACTGGTTCCAGTGCTGCCACCAAACAGCATCAGTGAAGATGTATCACTTGCACCGTTATAATTGTACAGCGCGTCGGTGGTTTCCATCTCTGCCGCTGTGAAGTTGGTTTCTTGCGCAACAGATACGTCAACCTGAATACCATCTGTTATTCCAGATATTCCGCCGGAAATGTCAGCTTCATCTGCAATGCCCTGGCTTGCCCATGAATGTGTTGAGGTTGCCTGAACAACGGCGATATTATCCGTATTATCGATCCGGTCGCCTTCAGTGTCACCTGTATAGTCCGTATCGATTGTGTCATTACCAGACGTGCCTTCGACCACACCGTCCAGCGGGCCTGCGTAATCACTATAGCTGAACACCGCGTCGCCAGCGGCTTGTTCAGGCACTGTGTCATAAGTAACAGTTTCATATATCCGCCCGGTAATTAACGGTTGTTCTGATAAAGTGTAATATCCGGTAGACCCGCCACTATCGACCCGAAGTGTCGCAATTTGAAATTCTTCGCCTGTGATTGTATCGCGTACTGACCAAACCTCTTCTGCGTATACATCTGTGCCAGTTGATGTTGTGCCACCAACCGAGATATCCGCAGTGGCTGTTTCTGGCGTACGATCTTCTAAAACGCCGTCGGTATCGGTGATTGTTGCTGTGCCGTCAGCCGTTGCCGGTCCGGCATATGTTGTGGTGCCGGCTATTGATGTGCTGAACACACCAAGCGGATCCACATTATAAAAGACAAGATTGTAATCTGCCATACCAACTACTTCACTCTTTACACTGACGCATACATTGCGCCCATCACACATCCGTTCCAATACGACAGGGAACGTCTACGATAATTAATCCTATAAAATTGACCTAAGTGTGACGTAAATCGTGCAAAAAAAGCATAAAAATATGGTAAAAAAACGTAACTAAAACCAAAAAATGACATTGATAATCTACTGTATCTTAAACAAAATATTTGAATATGAGGTTGAAAATCGTTCATGGTTATTTAGGCAGGAAAATTATTTTTCGGAATATTCTTGTATTATGCAAGTTTTTGGGCATATTTACTTAAAGAAAAATAAGAGGGCTGCATTGATCAGCCCCGTAATTTCAGGGAGAAGACTTTGGCTGCCACTATAACTGGCGACGGTTCAGTCGTATTTGATCGCGTTCAAAAAAGCTATGACGGCGAAATTCTGGTTGTAAAAGATCTAAACTTAAGAATTGAAAAGGGTGAGTTTGTTACCATGCTTGGGCCATCAGGCTCTGGCAAGTCGACTTGCCTGATGATGCTGGCAGGGTTTGAAACTGCCACACATGGCGATATCTTGCTGGGCGGTCAGCCGATCAATAATATCCCACCGCACAAGCGCGGTATTGGCATGGTCTTTCAAAATTATGCATTGTTTCCGCATATGACAGTCGGTGAAAACCTGTCATTCCCGCTGGAAGTGCGTAAAATGGGTAAAGATGAACGTGAAACCAAAGTTAAACGCGCATTGGACATGGTTCAGATGGGTGATTTCGCAGGCCGCCGTCCTGCACAGCTTTCTGGCGGCCAACAGCAACGCATCGCCTTGGCACGTGCACTTGTATTCGAAGCTGAACTGGTGCTGATGGATGAGCCGTTGGGTGCTTTGGATAAGCAACTGCGTGAACATATGCAGTATGAAATCAAGCATATTCATGAAAACCTTGGCATCACAGTGGTCTATGTGACCCACGATCAATCTGAAGCGCTGACAATGTCTGACCGTGTCGCGGTATTTGATGACGGTGTCATTCAGCAGCTTTCCACACCATCTGCATTATATGAAGAACCTGAAAATGCATTCGTTGCGCAATTTATTGGTGAAAACAACACACTATCAGGCGTAGTTCAATCTGTAAAAGGTAAGATAGCATCTGTGAAACTTGACAGTGGTGCCATAACACAAGCTTTGGCAGTTAACTGTGGTGATGTGGGTAGCCGGACTACCCTGTCAATTCGGCCTGAACGCGTCACTGTTGGTGGTGCTAAATCTAAGAATACTGCCGAAGCCAAAGTACAAGAGCTAATTTATCTTGGCGATCATATTCGCTGCCGGATGAATGTGCATGGGAATGACGATTTTATCGTCAAGGTTCCTAATGCAGCTGGCCATACGCATTTAAGCGTCGGTGAAACCACCCGTGTTTCATGGGCTAAAGAGGATTGTCGGGCGTTAGATGCATAAACGCCCACATATTCGCCAGTTTAAAACCCGAGGCTAGGCGAATTAGGGAGAATGGGTATTAACATGGAGAGTACAATGATTAAATCACTTTTACTAGGTGCTGCAGCTAGCGCAATGGTAGCGTCAGCGGCTATGGCCGCTGAAATTACTGTTGTATCATGGGGCGGTGCATATACAAAATCACAAGTCGAGGCTTATCATAAGCCTTGGATGGCCAAAACCGGCAATTCAATTCTTTCTGAAGACTATTCAGGTGGTCTAGCAGAAGTTAAATCACAAGTTGAAGCCGGTAATGTAACCTGGGATGTTGTCGACGTTGAATTGTCCGATGCTATTCGCGGTTGTGATGAAGGCCTGTTGGAAACAATCGACCCATCAATCCTGCCCGATGCGCCTGATGGTACAAAAGCGCTGGAAGATTTTATTCCAGGTTCAGTACATGAGTGTGCTGTTGGAAATATTGTATGGTCAACTCTTTTTGCTTATGACAAAACCAAATTCGAAGTTGGCCCAACAGCCATGAGTGATTTCTTCGATGTTGAAAAATTCCCTGGGAAACGCGGTATGCGTAAGAGCCCAAAAGCAATGTTGGAAATGGCTCTAATGGGTGATGGTGTGCCTGCGGCAGAAGTATATGATTTAATGAACACACCAGAAGGAATTGATCGTGCTTTTGCAAAATTGGATACCATAAAGGAGCACGTCGTTTGGTGGGAAGCAGGTGCTCAACCGCCACAGCTTTTGGCTGATGGTGAAGTTGCAATGACAATTGTTTGGAACGGCAGAATTTTTAATGCTATTGCCTCCGAAGGGCAACCGTTCGAACTTGTTTGGGATGGTCAAGTCTATGATTTAGACCTTTTTGTAATTCCAAAAGGTGCACCGAATAAAGAAGCCGCGATGGACTTTGTTCAGTTTTCTACAGCTACAGAGCAGTTGTCAGCACAAGCTAGCTGGATCAACTATGGCCCTGTCCGTCAATCTTCTATTCCTCTGATTGGAACGTTTCATAGTGATGAAACTATAAAGATGATTGAACATATGCCGACTACAGAACTGGCTTTGAAGAATGCTTTGCAAAATGACTTTGAATTTTGGGCAGACAACCAAGACGAACTGAACGAGCGTTTTAACGCTTGGTTGGCTAAATAATATATAATCTGGTGCAAGGGGCTTTGTCTCTTGCACCGCACTACATGACGCGGATTTGGAAAGTAATCATATGACCGACGCAACAACCGATACAGATGGCCTAGCACTGGCCGCAGACGGCACACCACTGAAAAGGCGGCTTGCCCAAGCATTGTTTCGCAGTAAAATACGGGCCCTTGGCTTGGTAACGCCCTTGTTGTTGTTGATCTTTTTTGCCTTTTTGGTACCAATTATTATTTTCCTGATACGTGGCATTCATAATGACGCGTTTGAGGCACATATGCCGTCTGTTACTGTTGAGCTGGCGCAGTGGGATGCAAAAAGTGAACCCACTGAAGCGATGTATACAGCCCTTGTCGCAGACTTGGTGTTGGCCAAGGAAACTAAAACCATTGGTAAAGTAGCTAGTCGTGTAAATCGGGAATTATCCGGAACGCGTTCTTTATTTACAAAATCGGCCCGTAAAGCCAAAAAACTGGAAGCTCCGTTCAAAGATGGGCTATTAGGTGTTAATGAGAAGTGGGCGGATATAGAAGTTTGGAAAGCCCTCAAAATCACTTCTAATTCATGGACACCCGCTTATTTGGCCTCTGCGGTTGACCTGAAATACAATGCAGATGGATCATTTGAACGTAAACCAGAAGAGCGTCGCATTCACTTGCAACTGTTTGCCCGTACATTGAAAATATCGGTTATTGTGACTGTAATGGGTTTGTTATTGGGCTATCCCATTGCTTTCTTGTTGTCTACTTTACCAGCACGCACATCAAATTTGTTGCTAATATTAGTATTGTTACCGTTCTGGACATCACTATTGGTGCGAACGACCGCATGGATTGCCATGTTGCAAAGTCAGGGTGTGTTGAATGATCTGTTTGTGGTCTTTGGACTGGCCTCGGATGATGACAGATTCTCATTAATCTATAATCAGACAGGCACATTGATCGCCATGACGCATATCCTGTTACCATTTATGATCCTGCCGCTTTATTCAGTGATGAAAACAATTCCGCCCACTTATGTGCGCGCAGCTAAATCTATGGGTGCAACCGACTGGACGGCGTTTTGGCGGGTCTATTTCCCGCAAAGCATTCCGGGTATTGGTGCGGGCGGCATTCTGGTGTTCATTCTTGCGATTAGTTTCTACATCACACCTGCACTGGTCGGTGGTGAAGATGGTACGATGATTTCCAACTTTATCGACTTCCACATGCGTAAGTCGCTGAACTGGTCACTTGCGGCCGCAATGGGCGGGGTACTTCTTACCATCGTTCTATTTCTTTACTATCTCTACGACAAGATCGTGGGCATCGACAATATGAAGTTGGGTTAAGCACATGAGCGAACATAAAGAATATAAATACATTCCACCGCGTCCGCCTATGTGGTTCAATCTTGCTTGGGCAGGGGGCTTTGGTGCTCTTGCCGGTTTCCTGACAGCACAGGGTCAATTCGACTTGATGCATAAATATATGGCAGTAGGTGCTGTCTTATTTGCAGCGCTGGCGTTCGTTTCGATTACTGTGTTGAAAAAACGTATCCCATCTGGAATTTTGGGCGCGGTTACTTTCTTTGGTTTGGGGTTAAGCTTCTTTGCCTTATCTTACGGTGTTTTGATGGGGGTCATCGGCTGGGTTATCGGACGACAAGCAATATGGCTATCATCGGGTGATTACCGCCTGAACCAACCACCTTATGTCACCTCGAAACAAGTGCTGTGGTTTTATACTTTCCGCGTGATCTGCGGGATGATTTTTGTATTTCTGATTACTCCAATCCTGATCGTGATGCCACTCAGCTTCAATCAGGAACCTTATTTCAGCTTCACTGCGGGTATGTTATCCTTTGACCCCGAGGCGTATTCTTTGCGTTGGTATGCGGATATGCTGCACAATGGCATGGCGGCCCCCGAAGCGGTTGCCGGCTGGTGGTCTGACATGTGGAATAATGCGCAGTGGATACGCTCTATACGCAACAGTTTCTTTATCGGGATATGTGCAACGGCACTCGCCACTGCTATTGGCACACTGGCTGCCATCGGCCTTTCACGCCCCGAAATGCCGTTTAAACGCCCGATTATGGCCTTGCTGATCTCACCAATGATTGCACCTTTGGTTATTATCGCGTCCGGTATGTTCTTTTTCTTCTCTGATTTGGGTCTGGCAAAAACCTACACTGGTATCATCATTGCCCATGCGGTGCTTGGCACACCTTATGTAATCATCACAGTGACCGCCACACTTGTGGGCTTTGATCAAAGTTGGCACGTGCGGCCGCTAATATGGGCGCCAATCCGATTACCACGTTCTTTAAAGTCCAGATGCCATTGATCTTACCAGGTGTTATTTCGGGTGCATTATTCGCGTTTATCACCAGTTTTGATGAGGTGGTAGTTGTATTGCAACTTGCTGATGTTAAGCAAAGAACCATTCCACGTCAGATGTTTAGTGGTATCCGTGAGCAGATTAGCCCAACAATTCTAGCGGTAGCGACAGTTCTGGTATTTATCTCAATTATCCTGCTGATAGTGGTCGAAGCTTTGCGCCGCCGGTCTGAACGGATGCGCGGTTTAAGCCCAGGCTAAAAATAAATCTAATTTTCTTCAATTGTACCTAAAAAATGCCGCAATTGGATTCTATTACTTGAGGCGTCGACGTTTGTATGTCGGCGTTTAACAAGTATTAGGAGTATGTGACATGCTGGATAGCATTTCAAAATTTGGTGGCGCAACCGAAAAATTCAACAACTTGACAGGTGTATTGAACGCGGCGAAATCTGCAGTTCTTAAAAACCATGGTGATATTTGCGAAGAACCGGCTAAGGTTGAATTTAAATTCACAAGACCTGCCGCACGCAAAGCTGTAAAACACGATGAAGTGAAGGTTGCAGAAACTGCAAAGGATGACGCGCCAGATTTGAACACATGCACTGATGAAATCTTGTTTGATGAAGATATAACAGATCAACCTTTGTTTAAAAGCGAACGTGTTAAAGATGATTTATTGGCGGAATGGGAAATTCAGGGTGTAGATGGCCCGGATATTGCTGCTGATGAAGAAATGGATGCAACCAATCCAAACATACCACCATTATTGCTGGGCTTTGATACGCAGAACTATTTTGTTGAGTTGGAATATATGGTTGTGGCTGATCCTGAAACTGGTGAAAGTATAGCACCAGATGTCAGTGTTAAGGCTTCTGAGGATAATAAATCCGGTGAGATTTATCTGAATGGGAAACTGGTCGCATGCGTTGAAGGGGCACAAGATCTGCTTGCGCAAGATGTTGTACTGATCAAAGTAGAATCTTAAGTTCCTAGTATTAATAGCCAGAAACTAATCGAAATAACCGATATGGCGGTTCCCAAAAGTACGGCATTTGCAGCCGTACCTTTGGCACGGTCGTACATACTTGCAAACACATAGACATTGATACCGGGTGCCATGGCAGCGGTCATTACGGCCGCGCGTGTGAAATCGGTTGATAGGTTGAACACATAAGTCGCCAATAAATATGCGATGCCGGGGTGTACCAGTAGCTTCAGAACCAACACAACGCAGGTTTCTCCTATCCTGTCTGCCAACTTATAACGCACCATAATACCGCCCAAGGCAAACAACGCAGTAGGAAGTGCGGCACTTACCATCATCTGAATTGGCGACCAGACAAATTGGGGCAGGGTGATGCCCGACAAATTAACAGCAAAACCCAGCATTAATCCGATTGCTAGGCTGTTGGAAAAAATCTCTTTTAAAATACGCCGGAACGTTTTCAGTATTGGCTGACCATCAGCGTGCACCACTTCCATTGTTGTTATACCGACAATGTAGCAATACGGCGCATGCACGGCGACTAATGCGTAAACAGGCTGCAAAGCCTCTGTACCATATGCGCGTTCAATGACAGGAATACCTATCAGAACCGAATTGGCGAACATGCCGGAAAAACCGACAGCGACAGCGGCCCCAGATGGTCGTTTGAAAATATGCTTTGCAATCAGCGCGCCTGCAAAGAATGCAAATGTATTGCCCGCATAAAAACTGGCCAGAAGTTTTGGCTCGAAAACCTGTGACAGATCAAGCTTGGCCACAGCCGAAAATAATAAAGCGGGTATTGCAAATGTAAGAGCAAACTTCATAACAGCGTCGGCTTGATCCGCTGTAAATAGTTTTTGTTTTGTGGCAATGAAACCCGCACCTATAAGCAGGAATACCGGAAGGATTATCTGCAGATTGGCCAGCATCAGAGCAGATAACTTATGCTCATCCCGTCATATGCCGGTTCGATGTTTTCAGGGGTTTCTGCCATCACATCATCATAATCCAGATCAATATGCATATTTGTAATGATAGCGCGCTTTGGCTTTAAACGTTCTATCCAACCCAAGGTGTTGGATAGATGGGTGTGTGTGGCGTGTGGTGTGCGTCGCAGTGCATCAATAATCCAGCATTCAAGGCCTACCAGTTTGGCCCATGTTTGATCCGGAATGGTGATGACATCCGGAATATAAGCCAGATTATCGATGCGAAAACCTTTGGCTGGCATGCTGCCATGATCAACATCCAGTGCCATAAGATTAATCGCCCCACCCGGGCCATCAATTTGTGTGACTTCCTGTAATTCGTTCAGTTGCAATATTGCGGGGTACATGCTGCCTTTGGGTTGAACAAACGCATATTTAAAGCGATCAAGTAGTGCATCACTTGTCAAAGCATCGGCATAGACAGGTACTTGCGCCCGTTGCATCAGAACAAATTGGCGCAAGTCATCCAGGCCATTTGTATGGTCTGCGTGGGCATGGGTGTAGACAACAGCATCTAAGTGGCCAATGTTTGCGTCCAACAATTGATTGCGCATATCGGGCGAAGTATCGATCAATACATTAGTGGTACCGGTATCAGATATGAGCTGAACCATCAGTGAACATCGGCGGCGGTTATTTTTGGGATTATCTGGATTGCATTCGCCCCAATTGCCGCCCAGACGCGGTACGCCCCCTGATGAACCACAGCCAAGGATAGTGAATTTAAGCTCGCTGCTCATTGGTTTGTCCAAGCGGCGGCTTTGGCAAACAAGCGGTCAAAATTCGCAGTGGTCTGTGCCGCGAATTCTGCATAGTCCAACCCGAATATTTCGGCACCTACCTGCGCAGTATGGGCCGTATATGCAGGCTCATTGCGTTTGCCTCGATAGGGCATCGGGGCAAGGTAGGGGCTGTCGGTTTCAACCAAAATTCTGTCGACAGGTGCTGCTGCAAATATATTACGCAGTTCCTGTGATTTTTTGAACGTCGCAATGCCAGACATCGACAGATAAAACCCAAGATCCAACGCGGCTTTTCCCAATTCTGCCGAGGAAGAGAAACAATGCATAACACAGGTAAATTCACCCGCTTTATGTTCATCCGATAATATACGTGCCATATCATCATCGGCGGCACGGGCGTGGATGATCAGTGGCAGACCGGTTTCACGTGCCGCTTCAATGTGAATGCGTAAGGATTGTTGTTGAATTTCAGCACTTTGTGCTGTGTAATGGTAGTCTAGCCCGGTTTCCCCGATACCGACCATTTTTGGGTGCTTGGTAATTTCTATCAGCTGATCCAGCGTGGCCAGTGGTTCTGACGCCGCACTCATAGGATGGGTGCCGGCAGCATAGAATATTTCTGTGTGATTTTCGGCAATCTCACGTACACTGGGCTCGTTTTTTAATTTGGTACAAATGGTAACCATACGCGCCACACCCGCATCTTTTGCACGCTGCACAATATTGGAAATTTCGCCCTCGAAATCCGGAAAATCCAAATGACAGTGGCTGTCAACAATCAAAGCGTTTTGAGTCATCATCCGGGCCTTTACGGGCTAACCCCGTGCTGTTTCATTAATCTTTAGCAACATATCTAGGATGACGCTTGACGGGTCAAGGCTGACTGCACGTGCATGGGTCGATCGGGCAGTTAATTCTGCCAGAAGATCGGCCCATTTTAGGGCGCTATGTACATTCGGCCCAAGTTTTGACAGCATAACCGCTTCCCCATTGGCCGCTTCTTTTACGGTTTCAGGTTGTAGTGCTGCAAAACGTGCGATGCGGGCCAGCATCAGGCGGACCAGACGCAAGGTCAGGTCATATGTAGCTTCATTACCTTTGCCAACACAGGCGTTTGCCAGCCGTAATGCGGTTGGGCGGTCGATTTGTGGGGCTTGCGCGGCTAGAGCGACCAACTCGGAGTACTTTTTCAAGCCATCTTCGGTGATAATACGGATGGCTTCACCAACCGAACCGTCGGACAGCTCAGCCAATGCTATGGGGTCTTGATCAGTTTTAAAACCGGCATTGTTCAAGGCAAGTGTCAGGTCAGAACCTGAAAGTTTGCCGCACCGCAGTTCACGGCAACGCGACCGGATGGTCGGCAACAAACGTGCAGGTTGGTGGCTGATCATCAGGATAATTGTTTTGGCAGGTGGCTCTTCAAGAATTTTCAGCAGCGCGTTGGCAGCTGCATTATTCATTTCATCTGCGGCATCAATAATTGCCACCCGCCAGCCACCATCAGTTGCGGATAGGCTGAAAAAGCCTTTTAATGCACGGGTTTCTTCTACAGTAATATCGCGCTTTATCCGCTTCGTTTTAGTGTCCCATGGTCGTCTGCATAAGAATAGTCGCGGTTCGGAAAGGGCCGTAAGTCGGCGTGTGATCGGGTGATCCACTTCAATTTCAAGCGTTTCTGCATGGGGTGCATCGTTTTCAAACATGCCGCCATCTTTATTGGGTTGTGCCAAAAGGAACCGGGCTATTTTCCAGACTAAAGTTGCCTTTCCAACCCCGCGAGGCCCAGTGATCAGCCATGCATGATGTAAGCGTGTTGATTGAAAAGCTTTAAGAAAGTCGTATTGCGCATTATCCTGACCATATAGCAGATTTGTTTCACGCGGGTGCGGTGCACCTTCGACGCAGTCGGATTGTAAAACAATGTCTTCGCTCATGATGTGGCACGCAAATAGGTATCCAGAACGGCTTGCGCTACATCTTTCATGCTTTGTGAACCATCAATAACAAAACAACGATCTTTATATTGTTCGGCAAGGTCAAGAAAACCTTTGCGTAAGTGCTTTTGGAAATCTAACCCCATATCTTCAAAGCGATCTTCACCGGAATTGCGGGCTAACCCCCTGTTCAGGGCGGTTTCGGGATCAATGTCGATAATAAATGTTAAGTCAGCTTCGCGATCTATCATTGTGTCATGCAATAAATCCACCAAATGACGCAGATCAGAACGTGCCACGCCCTGATAAACCCGTGTGCTATCAACAAAACGATCACATACCACGATTGCACCGCGCAATAGGGCAGGTTGGATGGTTTTTTCCAAATGATCACGGCGTGCCGCATTGAATAATAGGATTTCAGTTTCCGCAGACCAGCGGTCAGGATCACCTTCTACCAGTAGTTTTCGAATAGCTTCGGCGCCTTCCGAACCACCCGGTTCGCGTGTCCAGATACATGCCATGCCCTGTGCTTGTAATGATGAAACCAAAGCTTTGGCTTGTGTGGATTTCCCTGATCCGTCGATGCCTTCAAAAGTGATAAACATGGGGTTACCGATCGCCAGCTGCACCTACAAGGTCGTCTTTAATTCTTTCGGCAGAAACCCTCATACGTAAGAACAGACCACCTTTGCCAACAGCAGACTTTGCATAAAGCGGAAATTCTGTCGCATCCATATCTTTTGCTTTCACGATCAATGTTGCAACTTGCGCATCTTTTGCAATAGGGGCCTCAATCGGGCCATTATACTTGATTGAAACACTGTAGTCGTTAAGTGCATCATATGGCAAAAGTGCTGTAACCTCGGTCGGCGAATACAATCCGACTGTTTTGGCTTTTCCCAGCCATACATCTGCGGTACCGATCACCTCATCCTTTTCATAAATAGGTTTCTTTAGAAAATTACGAAATGCCCAATCTATAACCCGCGCGCCTTCATTCGAACGGTCTGCCGAACTCTGCATACCGGTAATCATGAATGTGATGCGCCGATCGCCTTGTACCGCGGACCCAACCAAGCCATATCCGGCTTCCTGTGTGTGGCCGGTTTTTAAGCCGTCAGCACCAATGCCCTGCTTTAAAAGCGGGTTGCGGTTTTCTTGCTTAATTTCTGCCCAAGTAAAAGATTTTTGATTGAAGTATGCATATAGTTCCGGAAAGACTTTTTGCAATCTTGCCGCCAATAGCACGAGATCTTTCGCGCTCATCCGTTGATTGGGATCAGGCCAGCCTGTTGCGTTGGCAAATGTTGAATTCATCATTCCTAGCTTTTTCGCGCGTATCGTCATTTTTCGCGCGAACTCGGCCTCAGAGCCTTCTAGGCCTTCAGCTACAACAACACAGGCATCATTGCCGGATTGCACGATTATACCTTGAATTAGGTTCCTGACTGTTACGCGTTCACCTGTCCGCAGGAACATCTTGGAACCACCCATAAGATGTGCCTTTTCTGAAACGGAAAACTCTGAATCCAGTGTTACACGGCCAACTTCAATCGCTTCAAACAGCATATTCAATGTCATAAGTTTGGACATGGATGCGGGTGGAATAGGCAGATCGGCATTTTTTGCGTATAATACAGTGCCGCTTTTTACGTCTACAATATATGCGGAACGGGCAATCGTTTCAAAAGCCCATGCGGATACTGTTGTTCCCAATAATGCTATTGCACATAGAACGGCTTTTACAGCAGTCATTTCATACCCTTAGTTTTTGGTCAGATAGGCGTCAGAGAAGCCCATTTTCTTAATTTCGGTTAGATAGGCGTCACGCTCACCTATAGTTCGTGCCGGGCCCGCCAATACCCGCCAGAAAGTTTTACCTTTAGCAGTGGATTTAACAAGTTTCCCCGGAATCTTACGCGTTTCCAAAGATTTAAGCGTATTTTTTGCGTTCGATTCAACACTAAAGAAACCCAGTTGAATGTAGGGTTGGTTCAGGCCAGACGTAGACTGGGGCGTAGGTGCCGCTTTTGGTGTTGCTACAGGTGTTGCTGCGACCTTTGCAGTGTTACTGGGTTTCTTTGTTGGTCGAAGTTCAGGTTTTGTTGCTTGCTTGTTTGCAGTTATTTCCACAGTTTTGGTTGTATCTGCGTTTGTTTTGGTCTCGGCTTCAGCCACGGATTTAAGAACCGAGCTTTCAATTTCTTCTGTGGGTGTTGGCTCTAATACTTCAGTAACAACTGTCTCTGTCGCCTTGGGTGACCCACCATCATCCACTGTGACAGTTTCCTTGCGCAATACGGTGACATTTAAAGTTGTTGGCGCACCTGCAAGCACAGCCAAAGCATTTGCGGCATCCGAGGACAGTTGTAATTTAGGGCCGGGATTGTCACGCTCACGTTTAAACAGGGCCCCGATTACAAACTTCCCATTTGATTCATTGCGGATAATAACACGTTCAGGCTGTTTACTGTCCGGGTGAGCAACCCAAACGCCGCCCAGTGAAGGCCGTCCATCCCATAACGCTTTTTCAGTAACCTGAAAAACTTCCGGCGATTCCACGTCACGCTCAACCAGTTTGATAGAGCCATTTGTTGTGGGTTGATCGGGTTTTACTTCTTTTTTACCAAACAGGCCGCCTTGACCGTTGCCTTTGAAAAGGCTTGGTGATTTTCCGTCTTCACACGCTGTAAGGGATACGGCCATGACCGCTGCCAAGCCGGTTTTTAACAGTGTTTTTGTTAATATGATATTGCCCATAACAATCTCTCCTGTACCCGCTTATTGTTTTTATAGTGCGAACTGCTCTATCCTGCGGTTTTTAATTATGTGTACACTAAACAAATCCCCTGCTTTTTGAAAGCACATTGTTTTCACCTTTTTTTCATTTAGGCGGTCTTTTGCTTGGATTTGGGGTTGATGTTTGTGTCTACCAGATTTAGTCAGTCACTTGTTGAAAGCATCGATCTTTTAACTTTGACGCGGAGAGGTGGCAGAGTGGTCGAATGCGGCGGTCTTGAAAACCGTTGAGGTGAGAGCCTCCCAGGGTTCGAATCCCTGTCTCTCCGCCATTTTACCCAGACCTATCATTTTTGGTGAACGCGAAGATTAGACTATTGCAGTTTACTTACCTCGGTAGGGTTAATATTGTTTTCAGGCCACCCAGATCATCGCTGTGCAGCAATTCTAGTTTGCCGCCATGACTGCGGGCAATATCAGCGGCTATTGCCAACCCCAAACCGGAACCACCGCCTTTGTTCTGGTTTCGGGCAAGGTCTAGACGTGTGAACGGTTCCAGTGCTGCTTCACGTTTGTCTGGCGGAATACCCGGGCCGTTATCTTCGACAATAAAGGCAACGTTCCCGGTGTTAATTTCTACAGTCAAACGTGCGTTTTCAGCATACCGTACAGCATTACCAATCAGGTTTTCTATCGCACGTTGCACGGCCTGTTCCCGACACTTTATTGTTGCGTTGGGAATGTCATCGCCACGGAAAACAAACTCTATATCATGCTCTGCACGCTTGTAATTTCGTATGATTTTATTGGTAAATAATTGGATTTGGACCGTTTGCGTGGTTTCATCCGAGTCGCCGCGGGCAAACTCCAGAAATTCAGCCAGCATTGCTTCCATTTCATCTACATCAAGCTTTAGGTGCTCGATTTCTTCAGAGGGATTCAGCAGGCCGAGTGACAATTTCATGCGCGTCAGCGGTGTGCGCAAATCATGGCTGACACCCGATAACATCATAGTGCGCTGTTCAATTTGGCGTATTATACGTGCACGCATGGCTAAAAATGAATGCCCGGCACTACGTACTTCGCGTGCGCCCCTTGGACTGAAAGGTATCGACCAGCCACGGCCAAATGCTTCGGCAGCATCAGACAGGCGGCGGATGGGTTTTATCTGGTTGTTTAAAAATAAAATTGCGATACCGGTAAAAACAAACGCGGTTAATATCATTGCCACAAGCAATTGATGTGGGTTTTTGGCAGATGTTCGGGTGTGCGGGAAGGAAAACTTTACCAGCCCTTTATTGGTCTTGACCACAAGGTGTATAAAATAAGAACTTGGTTGAATGTTGATGTATAACACATTGTTAATTTTACTTTTTAAAGTACTATAAACATAATGTTGAGACAGGCCGCGCCATAGCCAACGGTTGTTATTAGAGGTCTTTTCAGTTGTATACCCAACATAAATATCTAATGCATTTGCTGCATTACGCATGTTACTCAGGGCGGTAGCCTGATCTGGTGCATTCTGTGCAAGTGATGCAATATAATTAACTTCCAAAGCAATATTTCCAGACATTTGCCTTGAAACATCACGAAACAGTCGCTCTGCAAAATAAGCCGCAACCACTATCTGAATGACCACAACTGGCACCGCTATAATCAGCATCGCACGGCCAAACAGACTGCGCGGCAATTTTGATTTTATCCAAGCCCGTACCATGTCATCAGGGTTAAGCCGATGTGGCCATTGGCGCAAGTAAAAGTGATTGCCGTAAATTTTTTCACATTCTGGTCAAATCCCTATAGACGCCTGAAAATCGCTTTGCTATACGCGGCCTCGCAACATATGATGCACAGGTATTCCGACGTAGCTCAGCGGTAGAGCAGTTGACTGTTAATCAATTGGTCGTAGGTTCGATCCCTACCGTCGGAGCCAATTCCCACTCATCCCTTCAAAAAATCGGTAATTTATCAGCATCCGCCTTGCCACAGCCCGATTTCCAACCTATTGCCGATACTATGAAAATTATTACAAATACCGCCGAATTAACCGCTTTTTGCTCTGAATGCTCAAATCATGATTATGTCACTGTAGACACTGAATTTTTACGTGAGCGCACATATTATTCAAAATTATGTCTTATCCAATTGGCTTTTCCGGGGCAGGGTGCTGAAAACGCAGCATTGATCGACCCGTTATCAGATGAATTGTCACTGGACCCATTATATAAGCTCTATCAAGATGAAAGCGTTGTTAAGGTTTTTCATGCGGCGCGTCAGGATCTTGAAATTTTCTTTGTAGATAAGGGAGTCATCCCAAACCCACTATTTGATACTCAGGTAGCAGCTATGGTTTGCGGCTATGGCGAACAGGTTGGTTATGAAACGCTGGTGCGTAAAATAGCCGATCAACCGCTGGATAAATCGTCGCGCTTTACAGATTGGAGCACACGGCCGCTTTCAGATCGTCAGAAAACATATGCCCTTGGCGATGTCACCCACCTTCGTGTCATTTACGAACATTTGAAAGAACGCCTGGAAAAAACCAACCGTCAAGCCTGGGTGCAAGAAGAATTGGGTATTTTATCCAATCCCGATACCTATGTCGTTCAACCGGATGAAGCATGGAAGCGTGTCAAAACCCGTAATGGCTCTGGTAAAATGTTGTCCTATGTAAGAGAATTGGCGCGGTTTAGAGAGATCCACGCGCAAACTAAAAACATTCCGCGTAATCGTGTTTTCAAGGATGATGCTTTACTGGAACTTGCTGCCACTAAACCCACATCACATGACCAGCTAAAAAAGTCACGCTTGTTATTGCGTGATGCACGTGGCGGGGCAATTGCAGACGGCATCATAAATGCGGTAAAATCTGCATCCAATGTTGATGCAAAAGATTATCCAAAAGCACCGATTGTTCGGGTTAAGAAACAAGGCAACGATGGTCTATCCGACTTATTGCGCGTTTTGTTGAAAGCTAGTGCGGAAAAAGCGGGTGTTGCCAGTAAATTGATATGCAATGCTGCAGATCTTGATGCAATTGCCGGCGGTGAGCGGTCACTTGCGGCATTTAGCGGCTGGCGGAATGAAGTTTTCGGGGCTGATGCGTTAAAACTTTGCGATGGGAAAATCGCATTATCAGCCGACAGGGATTCGGTTAAAATCGTTAAAGTGTAGGCCTAATTCGAAACAGTGATTTCGTTTTGCGCTGCAACTACCCGTATCTTTTTCACAGTTGGCAACCGTAAGGCGGTAATGGATGCCCCGGCATAAACCTCATTAGAACGTTCGGTCGGCCCTTTGGTTGTGCCAATTGGCGAAGCACCTTTGAACTTATAGGTGACAACACCTTTTTCATCAGGCAGGCCGTTGTTTTCCGCTACCAGATCAACTTCGCTATAACCCTGCCGGTCAGTTGTCCCGCGCGCCTTGATAATAGCACCGCCACTGAATTTATCGACTGTGACTTGCGTTACCGTCGCGATCAGGACACGTGTGTCTACTTCAATACGCGGTTGCTCTAAAACAACCTCTTTTTGGCCGCCTCCAAACACGCCTCCGGAACTGCCTGCGCTGCTGCCACCAGAGCTTGCGGCGCTGCTGTTTCCAGAACTACCAGTGCTACTGTTGACGGAACCACCAAAGCTGCCAAACACCGAACATCCGGAAACAAAACTGAATGCAACAATAGTTATTAATATAGTCTTCATGCGTTTTCCCGGACATCTTTGACACTACCGATACCTAAACTAAACCTTAAAGAAAAGCCTTCAGTTATGGAAATTTCATAAAAACGCTGGACGTTTCAGACTTACGGTCATAGGTCATGATGAAACATAGGGTTGAAACACAGGATTGAGACATGTCGGAAACCTTTGAAGATATTGTTGATACGTTTGAATTTTTGGATGATTGGGAAGATCGATACCGCCATGTGATTGAGATGGGGCGTGCGATGCCGCAACTTGATGATGTGCTAAAAGTAGCGGCAACCAAGGTTGACGGCTGTGCCTCTCAAGTGTGGATTGTTCCTAAAATTCAAGGGGCAGGGCCACAGTCTGTGCTTGACTTTGATGGTGAAAGTGACGCGATGATTGTAAATGGGCTTATTGCGATTTTAAAGGTACTTTATGCAGGCAACACCGTTGAAAAGGCATTGAAGATAGATGCTTTGGCAGCTTTTGCGCGCCTTGGTTTGGATCAGCATTTATCAGCGCAGCGATCTAACGGGTTGCGTGCAATGATTGAAAGGCTGCGCATAGTTTCACGGGCGGCAAACACCGCATAATCCAGACTTGAATGTAATTCATGATTGTTATGTTAAATATGCATTTGTCTCATGTGTTAAAATGTGTCACAGGCAAGTTATATCACACGTAATCCAAGCCAAGTCAGGATAGCAAAATGTCCAAAATACTACAAAAAATTATTGATAAACAGGGCTTTGTTCTTGCAGATGGTGCAACTGGGACCAACCTGTTCAATATGGGATTGATGGCAGGTGATGCACCTGAAATGTGGAATGTTGAACATCCCGAACGGATCACCAAGCTTTACCAAGACGCGGTTGACGCCGGTTCCGACTTGTTTCTTACCAACAGTTTCGGCGGCAATGCATCTCGTCTTAAGCTGCATAACGCGCAAAGTCGCGCACAAGAGCTATCGCGTATTTCCGCCGAACTTGGCCGCGAAGTGGCCGATAAAAGCCACCGCGATATTGTTGTTGCCGGCTCTGTCGGCCCAACGGGTGAGATTATGGGCAAAGTGGGCACTCTGACCCATGAAGTGGCTGTAGAGATTTTTGAAGAACAGGCACAAGGGCTTTTGGACGGTGGTGCGGATGTTTTGTGGGTAGAGACAATTTCAGCACCTGAAGAATACGCAGCCGCTGCGGAAGCAATGCAAAATGTTGGTGCCAATTGGTGCGGTACTATGAGTTTTGACACTGCCGGACGCACCATGATGGGGGTCACATCCACCGATATGGTCAAAATGGTCAGCGGTTTGGAATATCCGCCACTTGCATATGGCGCCAATTGTGGTGTCGGTGCATCGGATTTGTTGCGTACGGTTCTTGGATTTACCGAAACGGGTGACACCAGACCGATTATAGCCAAAGGCAATGCCGGAATACCGAAATATGTAGATGGTCATATCCATTATGACGGCACGCCAGACCTTATGGCGCAATATGCTATTCTTGCCCGCAATTCTGGGGCCACAATTATCGGTGGCTGCTGTGGAACTATGCCTGAACATTTAACCGCGATGCGCACGGCATTGGACAGTACACCAAAAGGTGAAAAGCCCAGCCATGAACAAATAACAACAACATTAGGGGCATTTTCTTCTGATAATGATGGCACCGGGGACGCGCCTGTTAAGCAACCGCGCCGTAATCGCCGAAGAAGATGAGATGCACCATAGTGGCACTTAGGTCGCAGCACTGACTTGATCTGTCGCAAAATGTGAAGATTATATAAGCCAAATCAGCGAGTTTCTCTGATAATAGTCGACACATAAAACTCAAAGGAATCACCGATGTCCGAAGAAGAAGCCGATATCATCCTCGCTGACCTGTCAGACGACGAGCTTGTTTTACAAATGCACGACGATCTTTATGACGGCATGAAAGAGGAAATAGCAGAGAGCGTTCACATTCTTTTGGGCCGTGGATGGATGCCTTATGACGTTCTGACCAAAGCTTTGGTTGAAGGCATGCGCATCGTCGGTATCGATTTTCGCGATGGTATCTTGTTCGTGCCCGAAGTTCTGTTGGCGGCTAACGCTATGAAGGGTGGCATGTTCATCCTGAAACCACTGCTGGCAGAAACTGGCGCACCACGTTTGGGCAACATGGTTATCGGCACCGTTAAGGGCGATATCCACGACATTGGCAAAAACCTTGTGACCATGATGATGGAGGGCGCTGGCTTTGAGGTCAAAGACCTTGGCATCAACAACCCGGTTGAAAACTATCTTGATGAATTGGATAGCGGCGACTATGACATCCTTGGCATGTCGGCCCTGCTGACCACAACTATGCCCTATATGAAGGTCGTGATTGATACCATGGTCGAAAAAGGTATGCGTGACGATTATGTCGTGCTTGTCGGTGGTGCCCCATTGAACGAAGAGTTCGGCAAAGCCATTGGTGCAGACGCTTATTGCCGTGATGCGGCGGTGGCTGTGGAAACTGCAAAAGAGTACATGGATAAAAAACACAACCAATTGAGTGCCTAGATGGTATTGGAAGTCGATGATACCACATTGACTGAAAAAGGTTTAAACGCGCCTGAGGCTCACCTCGGGCGCGTTTTGCTTTTGGCCTGCGGCGCGCTTGCCCATGAAATTCTGGCCCTGAAACGCCTGAACAAATGGGATCATATGGATCTGCAATGCCTGCCTGCCAAATACCACCTCTACCCCGATAAAATCCCTGCAACCGTGGAAGAAGCGGTTCATAAACACAGTGACGACTATGAAACCATCTTTGTGGTCTATGCCGACTGCGGAACAGGTGGTTTATTGCAAGCCAAATGCGATGAACTTGGCGTGGAAATGGTAGCAGGGCCACATTGCTACAGTTTTTTCGAGGGCAATGACGTGTTCGCCAAAACCTCCGAAGACGAAATCACCGCATTTTACCTGACCGACTTTCTGGTCAAACAGTTCGACGCCTTCATTATGAAGCCCATGGGGTTAGACCGCCACCCCGAACTACGCGACATGTATTTCGGAAATTACACCAAAGTCGTCTACCAGGCGCAGATCAATGATCCTGTGCTAGACGCCAAAGCACAAGAATGCGCTGATAAACTGGGTCTGCCGCTGGAACGGCGGTTTACGGGGTATGGTGATTTGGAAGTGGCACTTAAGGGGATTTAGGCGGGGCAAGCTGCCCTTTCTGACGATCTGGCTGGTTGATTGACCCAGTTCTGAAATAATCTTCAATGTAGCCAGTCAGGTAATTCCTTGGCAGCTAAACCATGCTCAGCCGCCAAAACACATTCGGAGATACTCCCGAAACGTACTTCTCGGCCGGAAAGGCCCGGAGCATAATGTGCGTATTTTCCCGAATTGGTCATGATCGTTGTGGCGTCTGGTGGAAACACAGGTTCAGAAATCGAGCACCAGCAGAGATCGCAAATAATGCGCACGCCTGCACCTTCAAGTTTTGACAGCAATCCTTCTGCCTTTGCTGCCGTGTGGGTTTCGCGACCAAGCGTCACAATCACTACGGTGTTTGGGTGGCAACGTCGACCTTCCATCAATTCCATAAAATGGCGGGTTTCGCTCAAGGAGAAGTGTGGGCTACCCAGAGCCACAAGGTCAATTTTTGTGCCCCCAGTATTAAGCTCGAACCAAGCCCGAGAGAGGTTGACGCGTGACAGGTGCACCCGTTCTGCGTCAATTGCAGGTGGGCAGTTACCTTCAGGTGTGATCCCAGCAATATGTAGCATAGGTGCCGCTGATGTTGTACCAAAAGCAGCACAAAGCGCTTTCAGATCATCCGAAGTAGGAACCGAGCCCTCAAGACCATTCAGAATTGGAATCCGATCAGGCGCCATCTGTCCGGCCTGCCAGCCCAACAGTGGCCAGATTGCGTCATCATATGTTGCGGGAAGTGCGACATCGATGATTGTTCGAGCAACGCGGTTCTCATCAATATAAACACCCGATAAAGGTACTCGCCCAGTAAGCGCAATAAACAAATCTAAGAAATCAGGGTGCTTCACACTGCGGGCGCCCAAGACACTGTTGGCAAAGATAACAGCGTTAGACTCCGACCATCCAATATCTTCGCCTACCTTGGGTGGGTCATCAAGTAGATAGGGCGCACATGTAAAGCTAGGCCGGGCACCCATTTCGACATACGCATCCGCCAACCGACTGGCAGGTAAACCGAAATCCGGAGGCACGTCTTGGTTACGCCAATTCTTGTGATCGACCGAAATTGCATTCATCGTGGTGGGAACTCTGACTTTAGCCTCCATACCAACCATGGCTTCAGCAAAGATCAGATTGGCTGGCCCAGCGTAAATACATCCATCAATGTGCGCGCGGGTGACATCCGTAAGGCTTTGGGCACCTTGTGCTGCTGCCATCGTACACAACGTCTCCATTGCAAGTTTTAGCGCATTGCCCTGCGCACCATCCAACATTGCGCGATCTGATTTTGTAAGGTCCAAATCGGTTGCCGATAACGGCTTCAATGTCACCGACATCCCCTCCGCCACAAGCCGATTATCTCTGATCTTGGCATAGCTCTTTGTTGCCAACATATCGTAGTCACTGGCCGATAGGCGCGCCACCGCCACAGGATGGTCAAACATCCTTGTCGCTATCAGTGCGCCAAGGGTCAGGATATCCTCGTCCTCACGAAAGATGAATGCGGCAGGTGCATGGCCGTTCATGGCCAACTCCAAGAGAACTCCGCTGCCTGAACACGAGCCTCGACTGGTGGGCATCAGCACAATCTGTCCTGCCAGAGATTGTCCAAATTGTCCGTGATGAGCGTCGATTACAGTACCGTTTTTCGCGTCAACACCCCCCCAAAAACTTAGCCCTTCGGTACACACCAGAATTGACGCCTCTACCGTTGCCGGGACAATGAGATGTGCTATGGTGAATCCTTTCAGGCAGATGGACTTAAAGCGGATATACCGTGTGTTGGTTTAGGGTGTGTTTTTATTTATATTAATATATAATAACAACAACAACAACTTACCCTATGTCCCAACTGGGACATCCAGTATTACACACACTTATCCCACATAATCCGATCTGGTCAGGCTATACTTCGCCATCTTTTCGTTCAAGGTCCGGCGCGGCAGTTTCAGCTCTTCCATTACTGATTGGATTGATCCTTTGTGGCGGCGCATGGTGTTGTCTATCAGCATGCGCTCAAAGGCTTCCACATGCTCTTTCAGCGGCTTGCCGTCCTCCATCACGTCAGGGGCTTCCTGCTCGCCGTCAGCCATCAGAAGGCCGGATATAGAATAGCTGCCCCGACGGCTTTGCAGCACGGTTCGTTCAGCCAGATTGATCAACTGACGGATATTGCCGGGCCAGGGGGCTTGCAAAAGTTTGGCGGCATCTTCAGCCGATACACCCGGTTGTTCACATCCGTATTCATCGGCAAAGTTTTCAGCATATCGGGTGAACAACGTTAAAATATCTTCCCCACGCTGGCGCAACGGTGGCGGTGTGATTTGCATGGCAGCAAGTCGGAAATACAAATCCTGCCGCAACTCTTCTTCCAACGCGTTGTTAGGGTCCGGCTCATTTGAAATTGCAATGATCCGTAACTGCGATACATCCCCGCGATCATGTTCAGTGATGGCACTCAGAAGTTTCGCCTGAATGCTTACCGGCAAACTTTCTATATCTTCCAGACATAATGTGCCACCCAGTGAGCTTTCCAGAAACGGTGTTGCATCATCATTGGGGCCAAACAAACGTTTTGATAATTCATCTTCAGTGTAAGCAGCGCAATTTACGGTGATAAACTTCTTACCCTGGCGTGATCCACAGGCATGCAGTGCATGTGCAATCAGGCTCTTTCCAGTTCCGGTTTCTCCTGAAATCAGAATATGCCCATCGGCTTGTGCCAAATCCAATATATCTTCGCGCAACCGCTCCATTACGGGGCTGGAACCGACGAGCTTGCGTAACAAAACCGTGCCATCGGATAATTCACGGCGTAATGTGCGATTGTCCAAGGTTAGACGGCGGGTCTGTACCGCACGTTTGGCCAGTTCAGCCATACGTTCTGGGTCAAAGGGTTTTTCCAGAAAATCATATGCCCCGATGCGCATAGCCTCGACTGCCATGGATACATCCCCATGACCAGTAATCATAATCATTGGTAGGGTGTTATCGATGCTTTGAATTTTTTTCAAAAACTGGATGCCGTCAATTTCTGGCATTCTGACATCAGAAATTATAATGCCGGGAAAATCCGCATCAATTTCTTTCAAGGCATGAACTGCACTTGGATATGTCACAGTACGGTACCCCGACAAGGTCAACCACTGCGAAATACTTTCGCGCATATCCTGTTCGTCATCTACAATCGCTACTTTAATCTGCTCGGCCATTTGGTTACTCCGCCGCTATTATTTCGTCTTCTTTAGCCAAAGGTAGCTGGAACTCAAACACGGCACCATGGGGTTTTATATTTCTGGCAAGAAGTCGCCCACCTAGATCATTTGCGATACCAGAAGAAATTGCCAAACCTAACCCCACACCATCACCAGCTTGTTTTGTGGTGTAAAACGGCTCAAAAAGACTATCCAGATTTTCAATACCGGTCCCGTTGTCTTTTATACTTAATTTTGCGACTTCGCCTGCGACCAGTAAAATATCAAGGTGCCGGTCATTTTGGACTTTCATTGCATCTATTGCATTCCGTAACAGGTTCACAATCACCTGTTCCAGACGCACCTCGTCGCCCATAACCATCACGGGTTCATTTGGCATGGTTTCTGTAATTTCTATTTCAAGCTGATTTAGTTGTGGTGACATCATCGACAGACTACCGTGGACCGCGGCGCGTAAATCAAGCGGATGCAATTCATCACTACCCTTACGCGCATAAGATTTTAGCTGTTTAGTAATGGCACCCATTCGGCCAATCAGATCATCTATGCGTTGGAAACTGCCAATTGCCTCTTCTGGTCGATGGCGTTTTAACAGCAGTTTTGCACCTGCTAAATAAGTACGCATAGCGGCGAGTGGTTGGTTTAGCTCATGGCTGACAGCCGCTGACATTTCACCCAATGCCGCCAATTTTGAGCTTTGCGCAAGGCTTTGCTCTGCAACCTGCAGGTTGCGCTCTGCTTCTTCGCGTTGTGATATTTCAAGTGTAAGCTGTTCGTTCAAGGTTCGTAGCTCAGCAGATTCTGCCTGATAAGCAAAAGATTTTTTAAGAGCACGCTTGGACATGATATAAAAAAGCAGAGCAAACAACATCGCATAGCCCATAACCTCAAATGCAAGTATGCCGTTCACGCGGGCGCGAATGTTTTCGTATGATGCAAGATAAACAATGTTCCAACCGTGAAACGGTACCTTAGCGTCAATGCGAAACAATGGTTGTTCACGTATATATGCATCAGCGACTGAACCACTCCATTCGCCAGTCGCGCGCAATGCGCGTTCCATTGTCGATAAAACCGGTTTATTTGAAAGTGCTTCGGATAGTGTTTGATTTTCAAACTGCCGTAGGTTTGATAATAAGATAGTACCTTCAGAGTTTGTCACAATCAATGTGGCGTCATTATTTGCCCAGGTGTCAAAAAGGTTCCCAAGGCCTACTTCAACCGCGATAATCCCTACGGTATTTTTGTCACTCAGCAAACGTCTGGAAAAATAATACGAACGCCCACCACTGTTATTTTCGAAATTTGTAAATACTGTATCGTTGGAACGTAATGCAGCCACATATACTGGTTTATCACTTAAAAATTCACCTAAATTGTTGCGGTTGCTTGATGCAACTGTTCGACCATCTTTGTCTAACAAAAAGATTTCTTTTGTGCCGATATCTTCATTGTAACTGATCAACCGTTGGGTGGAATTTGTGAAATCTGAAGCGTTAAGTGCTGAGATAAGTGTAGCATCACGTGATAAAAGCAATGGCACAACGGCACTACGTTGTAGATCACTTATAATCCGGCCGCTATAGAGTGCTAGTTGGCGTTCAGCATTGGCGCGTGTGGAGCTATTGAAAAGTTGGGTGAAATAAAGGTTGCTGAGCCAGATAACAGCTACGGCGGTTAAAATCAGGAATAAAACGCCAATACGAGCAAACGAATTCGAATGATCAGCACTTTCCAGATATAGAGATTTTTTGTCACCCATTAGCAATTAATAGGTGTTGTGGGTCGTACGCTCAAGTAAAATACAATGTTCAGATCGTTATTAAGCGGAAACAAGCGTGCTTGCGATACTTTCAAACAGTTTATTACCATCCATACCGCCCAAAGCCGGATCATTCATACGTTCGGGATGGGGCATCATGCCCAGTACGCGGCGATTTTCGGACAGAATACCCGCGATATCATCAATCGAGCCATTGGGGTTGTTCACATAAGTGTATGCAATGCGATCATCACCGTGCAGAGTTTCCAATGTTTTCGTATCTGCGGTATAGTTGCCATCATGATGTGCTACAGGGTAGGAGACTATATCCCCTTTTTTGTGGACATTAGTGAAAGCTGAATTTGTTGTTCCTACTTTTAAGTCAATGTCCTTACAAACAAACTTCAAGTTGGAATTCCGCATTAGAACGCCCGGCAAAAGCCCGCTTTCGGTCAAAACCTGAAAACCATTGCAAATACCCACAACAAAGCCGCCTTTATTAGCAAACTCAACTACCGATCGCATAATAGGCGAACGCGCTGCAATCGCACCGCATCGCAGGTAATCACCAAAGGAAAAACCACCCGGAATACCTACAATGTCCAGACCATCAGGCAGGCTACTTTCTTTGTGCCAAACCATTTGTGCACGGTTATTGCCGCCGGTGATGTTATCAAAGCCAACAGCCATATCGCGGTCGCAATTTGATCCGGGGAATTGTATGACTGCGGCGCGCATTACAGAATTTCCACTGCGTAATCTTCGATCACAGTGTTTGCCAGAAGCTTTTCGCACATATCCCTGACTTGAGCTTCGGCCTTAGTCGCATCAGTTTCCGACAATTCCAGCTCTATGATCTTGCCCTGACGTACTCGGTCAACACAATCAAATCCTAGGGCGCCAAGTGAATGGCGAACTGCGGCCCCTTGTGGGTCCAGAACACCGTTCTTCAAGGTTACATGTACGCGTGCTTTCATGGTTTTACCCTTATTTTACTAGTTTAGGCGCAGATTGTGCGCTGTTCTTCGGTAACAGACCCAGCCGTTTGGCTACTTCGGAATAGGCATCGGTCAAGCTGCCGAGATCACGGCGAAACACATCCTTGTCCAGCTTCTCATTTGTCTCAATGTCCCATAGGCGGCAACTATCCGGGCTTATTTCATCAGCCACAACCAATTGCTGGTATTCGTCTGTGGTTAGACGGCCTATTTCAATTTTGAAATCAACAAGCTTAATGCCAACCCCATACATGACCCCAGACATGTAGTCATTGACCCGTAATGCCAGTGCAATAATATCGTCAAGTTCACGTTGCGATGCCCATTCCAGTGCCAATATATGCTCTTCTGCCACCAGAGGGTCGCCTAGACTGTCATCTTTATAGCTGAATTCTACAATAGGGCGGTTTAATACAGTGCCTTCTTCAATGCCCAAACGCTTGGACATAGAGCCGGCAACCACATTGCGCACGATTACTTCCAATGGAATTATTTCTACATGCTTGACCAGTTGTTCGCGCATGTTCAGACGTTTGATAAAGTGTGTCGGAATGCCTATACCTTCTAACCCAAGCATGAAGTGTTCGGAAAAGCGATTGTTCAACGCCCCTTTGCCATCAATCACATCTTTTTTGACCGCATTGAACGCGGTCGCGTCATCTTTGAAATACTGAACGATTGTTCCCGGTTCCGGCCCTTCGTACAGGGTTTTTGCTTTGCCTTCGTAAATTTTCTTTCCCTTGGCCATGGGGATCTCCATCTGGACAATCGGGGACTCATTATCCCCGTACCTTGCGTACTCTATAAGCTGTCCTAAAAGTCGCAGCAAGTTCATTCATGCAACACCTTGTAGTACCGAGAATTTGGTATCATATTATACAGGAACAGATTCCCGAAGGAGAACCAAAATGAGCACATTTGATGAACGCGAAGATGCATTTGAAAAGAAATTCGCACATGATGCGGAAATGCAGTTCAAGGCGGATGCCCGTCGTAATAAATTACTTGGTCTTTGGGCCGCGGATTTGATGGGTAAATCCGGCGATGACGCAAATGCTTACGCCAAAGAAGTGATTAAATCTGACTTTGAAGAAGCCGGCCATGAAGATGTTTTCCGTAAAATATCGGGTGATCTGGGCGATAAAGCGGATGAAGCGACAATCCGCGCTAAAATGGCGGAACTGATGCGCGTTGCAAAAGCAGAAGTGTTCGACGAGGTATAAATCGTTGATCGTCTTGTAAATTAAAGGCCTCAGAGTAATTTGAGGCCTTTATTGTGAAAAGAGGCCGGAATAAACAGTACACGCATTCCTGCTGAGGTTAAATTCCTCACAAAAGGTACATAACCACTTGGTTAAAATATTCTTTTGTTACGCCGGCCATTTCAAAGTATTAATAAAAAGTAAGATTACCCTTAGGTAAGTTCACAAAAAAAAGAGTGACTAAACTCACTCTTTTTAAGATATAACGCTTTCGTGATCAGATTTTAATCAAAGACACGTTTGAAAATCGTATCCACATGCTTGGTGTGATACCCCAAGTCGAATTTATCTTCAATTTCCTGGGCACTCAAAGCTTTCAGAACGTCCGCATCTGCAAGCAGTTCGGTTTTGAAATCTTTACCTTCTTCCCATACTTTCATTGCATTACGTTGCACCAGTTTATAGCTATCTTCACGGCTGACGCCTGCTTGTGTAAGCGCCAAAAGTACTCGTTGTGACATCACAAGACCACGAAATTTATTCATGTTCGCCAGCATGTTATCCGGGTAAATAACAAGCTTATCCACCAGACCAGTCAAACGTGACAAAGCAAAGTCCAGAGTAATACAGGTGTCTGGGCCGATATTACGTTCTACAGAGGAATGTGAAATATCGCGTTCATGCCACAGGGCCACGTTTTCCATCGCGGGGACTACGGCCATACGCACAAGACGTGCAAGACCCGTCAGGTTTTCCGACAATATAGGATTGCGTTTATGTGGCATCGCGGATGAACCTTTTTGCCCTTTTGAAAAGAACTCTTCCGCTTCCAGCACTTCTGTACGCTGCATATGACGAATTTCAATGGCAATATTCTCAATTGAGGATCCAACGACGCCAAGGGCTGCAAAAAATGCCGCGTGCCGGTCTCGTGGAATCACCTGTGTGCTGATTGGTTCGGGGGTAAGACCCAGCTTTGCACAAACATGTTCTTCAACAGCCGGATCAATATTGGCAAATGTGCCAACCGCACCCGAAATAGCACCTGTTGAGATTTCCATCCGCGCTTTTTTCAAACGGTTCAGGTTACGATCCATTTCCGCGTAAAAGCGCGCAAACGTCAGCCCCATAGTTGTCGGTTCCGCATGAATACCATGTGAACGACCGATGCGAACTGTCATTTTATGTTCCATCGCGCGCCGCTTCAATGCCACAAGCAATTTTTCAACATCAGAAATCAGAATGTCAGAGGCTTTCACCAGCTGAACGTTGAAACATGTGTCCAGAACATCGGATGATGTCATTCCCTGATGTACGAAACGCGCTTCATCACTGCCGACATGTTCTGCAAGATGGGTCAGGAATGCGATCACATCATGCTTGGTGACAGCCTCAATCTCGTCAATGCGCGCCACATCAAAGGTCACATTTTTAGCTTTCCAGACAGCATCCGCATTTTCGCGTGGGATAACACCCAGATCGGCCATTGCATCACAGGCGTGCGCCTCGATTTCATACCAAATGCGGAATTTTGTTTCAGGTGACCAGATGGCGACCATTTCAGGGCGGGAATAACGTGGAATCATAGGGCGGCCTTTTTTTGTTGCTGGTATATAACGCGCCTCTTAAACTGATGCGCAAAGAGTGGCAAGGAATGGGGTGTCGCATGATACGATTGACTGCGTCTATAATTTTGCTGACAGGGCCTGTTGCTGCAAGTGAATGGCAAAAACTGGATGGTGACACAATCTTAAAGGCATTAAACACCCGCACCTTGCACTATGAGAAGGCACAAACGACGCAAACATTTTTTGCCGATGGACGCACGCTTTACGAAAATAAAAATTCCAGTTGGGGAAGATGGTTGGTTAATAGTGATCAATATTGTTCTGTCTGGCCACCCTCATCTGCGTGGGTATGCTATGATCTTGAACGTCACAAGATGGGATTAATGCTGCGTTTCATTGGCGAAAGCGGTAGCATTTTCAATGGCAAGTATATTGATTTAAACTGATCTTTATAATCCGCGCGCTCTGATCCGTTGCATTTCCTCTGGCCCACGGGCACGGGATTTGCGGTAATCCTTGGGCGTCTGATGCATTTTAGAATTAAAAAGTCGTGTGAAATAAGCGGGCGAGCTGAAACCAAGCTGTTTTGATATATCTTGCACTTTTTCATTGCTGTGCAGTAATAAATGTGTCGCCTCGCTTAAGACACGGTCCTGTATAAGTTGGCCTGCCGATTTGTTGTTAAGTTGCCGTGAAACACGGGATAGGTGGGTTGTTGTTACACCCAGAACATTTGCATATTCACTTAAGGTACGCCCGGAATTATATTGGCCTTCCAGAACGCGTGAGAATTTACGCATCAGCCGTTGTGATGCAGTTTCTTTTGACTCTTCTATTTTATCGCCTGTTAGTCGCAAAATATGCACCATTAACAGAGATGCATAGGCTTCAATCGCTAAAAATCTGCCTTCCGCATCAGAAGAGGCTTCGGCCAGTATACTATCCACGTATTTTGAGGTTTCGGATTGTTGTAAAATATTCATTACAGTGAAAACAAACGATTGCGGCGGCATACTAATATCGGCTTTGGGGTCAATTGATATGAATGAACCATAAGTGTGTAGCCCAACCTCGAAAACATGAGGTGTATTGCTGGGAACAAAAACAAACGTATTGGGGCCAATCCCGCGGGTGACGCCGTTAATGACGACCCGTGCATGCCCTTTGGAAAGCCACATGATCTTGTGAAATCCATTTTGGCCGTCAAGTCGTAGCTCCGGTTGCATACTGCGCACACTGGATGCAAGGGCGCCAACCCAAACGGTTTGCTCGCTTTGTGTAAGGTGTGAATGTGTCAAATCAAAATCCATAATCTTCTTTATCAAGAATTAGCTGATTCTGTATAAACCAAAAAGGTTTATTGTTTCCAAATGTAGCATAATGGCAAGAAATCGCTTAAATTGTATAGCTTAAGTCAATATTGCTGTCCGAAATGTCTAACTTTTGCCACATTTGCATTCGGTTGCGAAACCATGTGCGTTGTTTTTTTGCATAACGTCTGCTGTAAAGTTTTGCAGTTTCAATTGCTTCAGTCAATTCAAGGTTGTTGTTAAGGTAAGAAATAAGCTCTTTTGCGCCGATGGCTTTACATGACGGTAAAGTTTCATCCCACCAGGTATCCATCGCATTCCGGCATTCTTCCAGTGCCCCTTGTTCCAGCATCAGGTCAAAACGTTTATCTATCCGTGCGTTTAGCCAGTCAGTATCACTGACCAGCAAGATAAGATGCGCATTATCCGGTGTAATAAGTGGCTTTTGCGGGCTTTGCTGCCATTTTGATAGACCTTTGCCGGTTGCTCTTAAAACTTCCCATGCGCGTTGTGTACGCATGGGGTTTTTTACGTCAATAAGCGCATATGTATCAGGATCACTTTCCGCCAACAGGCCAGCAAAAACATCACGTCCCATAGTTTCGCGCATATGATCGGCCTTTTGTCGTATTTCGTTTGGTACATTAGGTATTTCCGCCAACCCTCTGGTCAGAGATGAAAAATAAAGCCCGGTGCCGCCAACTATAATAGGGCGCTGTTTCAATTCCTTGCAATGTATGAGTTGTTGTTTGATATCACGCATCCATGCGCCAACGGAATAAGATTGGTTCATTGCGACATGCCCATACATATAGTGCGGGCATTGCAGTAGATCGTCTGCACTAGGGCGTGCAGTCAGAACTTTCCAACCTTGGTATATCTGCAAAGCATCGGCGTTTATAATTGCGCCACCAGTTTTTTGAGCAATCTCTATTGCCAGTGTAGATTTGCCGGATGCGGTCGGGCCCGCGATCAATATTGGTTTATTATCAGACAGAATTTTGGACAAGGATAGGCTCTTTGTTGGATTCGCATAAGTATTTAGCGCAAACTGCGCCAGATTGTCATTGCAACAAACAACTATTTCCTATTATTTGCAGCAACCGTATTAAAAAGGGAGTCGATTATGTCCGATGGGTCGCAGGAAAGCGAAAAATCAGCGTATAAAAGAGTTCTTTTAAAAATTTCCGGAGAAGCCCTTATGGGGGATACCGGTTTCGGACTACATCCCCCGACAGTTGAACGCATCGCCGCAGAGGTGAAAACACTGCACGATATGGATGTTGAAGTATGCCTTGTTATCGGAGGCGGCAATATTTTCCGTGGATTGCAAGGTTCTGCCCAAGGTATGGAGCGCACCACAGCGGATTATATGGGAATGCTGGCCACAGTGATGAATGCGCTGGCGATGCAAGGTGCGCTTGAAGCACTGAAAGTCCATACCCGCGTGATCTCTGCGATCCCGATGGATCAGGTTTGTGAGCCGTATATCCGCCGCCGCGCGGTACGCCATCTGGAAAAGAAACGGGTTTGCGTATTTGCAGCAGGCACCGGCAATCCATATTTCACGACTGATACGGCAGCCACCCTGCGTGCATCAGAGATGAATTGTCAGGCAATCTTCAAGGGCACGCAAGTTGACGGAATTTATGATAAGGATCCAAACAAGTTTTCAGATGCGGTACGGTATGACAATGTTTCATATGACGAGGTCTTGCAAAAGAATCTGAAAGTGATGGATGCATCTGCTATTGCACTTGCACGCGACAATAATCTACCCATTATTGTATTCTCTTTGGACACACCGGGCGGTCTGGCTGGTA
The DNA here is from genome assembly GCA_965261565.1 of Amylibacter sp. GTDB lineage: Bacteria > Pseudomonadota > Alphaproteobacteria > Rhodobacterales > Rhodobacteraceae > Amylibacter. Next base: position 2,573,742 of record OZ253460.1, on the reverse strand, counting down.
TTTTGCGCGGCCAGGGTACATATACAACCGTGGGGCCAGTAACGGCCACTACTTAATGAGGGGCAATAATGTCTGAAATGGAAATTGATCTGGACGATATCGAGCGCCGTATGGACGGCACGATGGCTTCGCTTAAAGTGGAATTTGCCAGCCTGCGTACGGGCCGTGCTTCGGCGACCATTCTTGAACCTGTTATGGTTGATGCATATGGTGCGATGATGCCTTTGAACCAATGCGGCACGGTAAATGTGCCTGACCCACGTATGATTACGGTCAATGTGTGGGACAAGGGGCTGCTTGGGGCGGTTGAAAAAGCTATACGCAACAGTGGTCTAGGAATGAACCCGGTGGTGGATGGTACCATCTTGCGCCTGCCGATCCCCGAACTGAACGAAGAACGCCGTACCGAGCTTGCCAAAGTTGCGGGGCAATATGCAGAAAACGCAAAGATAGCCGTACGCAATGTGCGTCGCGACGGTATGGATCAGATTAGGAAAGCCAAAGGGGACGGTATGGGCGAGGATGATCAGAAAATATGGTCAGATGAAATACAATCGCTGACAGACAATGCAATTTCGAATATAGACAACGCACTTGATACAAAACAAGCAGAGATAATGCAGGTGTAAAGGGCGAGCCCTCTACAATAGAAAAATGACACAGGCAGCAATCAGAGATATAAATCACGTCGCTATTATTATGGATGGCAATGGTCGTTGGGCAGAAGCCCGGGGGCTGGAACGGCTTGATGGACACATGCGCGGCGCGCGTATGGTCAAGAAAATCGTGCGCGCATCGAAAACATTCGGCGTAAAACACCTGACACTTTATGCGTTTTCCACGGAAAACTGGAAAAGATCTGAACAGGAAGTTTCCGGGCTTATGCGTATTTTTCGCCGCTATATACTGTCCGAGTCAGCGGATATGGTGACAGAAGGTGTCTGTCTGAAGTTTATCGGTGAGCGGGATAAACTGGATGCAAAACTTATATATTTAATGGATTGGATAGAGCAGCAAACGGCACAGAATACTGTTCTCAACCTGACCATTGCACTAAATTACGGTGGTCGCGACGAATTGGTGCGCGCCAGCCGCAAGATGGCAGATGCTGTAAAAACCGGCGATTTAAAGCCTGAAGATATAACAGAAGATACCATTAGTAGCTATCTGGATACCGCAGGAACGCCTGATCCGGACTTGGTAATACGCACCTCTGGTGAATTCCGCACATCAAACTTTCTACCGTGGCAATCATCGTATGCTGAATATGCCTTTATTGACGAATCCTGGCCAGACTTCACAGTTGCTCTCTATGAACAGGCAATCAGCAACTATCGCCGGCGTGAGCGTCGTTTTGGGTCAGTGATCGGTAAATGAAAACCAAAGCTGATTTTTCTGATCTAACAACCCGAGTCATCTCGGCTTTTGTGATGCTGGCTGTTGCTGGATTCACAATCTGGCAGGGAGGCGACACTTTTAAAGCACTGTTGATAATAGTATCTGCCATTATGGGCTGGGAAATCAGCCGTATGCATGATGGTCGGGCAGGGCTTGCAATTATTTCGGGTGTCATTGTCGGGTTATGTACCCTTTTGACGCTATATCCGTTCGGGCTTTCCCTCGCGATTATTCTGGGTGCGCAAATCATTGTAGCCATCTTGATGTCCGAAACCCACAAGATATCCAAAGCGATTGTTTTCCTTGCCGTTATTATCGTTATCCTTGCAACATCTGCTTTGGGAAACTTTCGCCAAGATCACGGTCTGATCCTAACCCTTTGGTTGCTATTATGCATTATCGCCAGTGATATTGGTGGCTATTTCGTAGGAAAAACCATAGGCGGTCCTAAATTATGGGTGCGGATCAGCCCGAAAAAGACATGGTCTGGAACCATTGGCGGTTGGGTGTTGGCAGCAGGTGTCGGGGCTGTATTTGTTGTGGTAACATCACAGCCAATGTGGTTAATTCCTGTGTCTGTTCTAGTCGCAATAGCAGCTCAAACGGGTGATTTAGCCGAATCTGCAATTAAAAGGCGGGCAGATGTCAAAGACAGCAGCCAACTGATCCCTGGGCATGGTGGCCTACTTGATCGGTTTGATGGTGTGCTAGGTGTTTGTTTCTTTGTTTTTGTGGCTGGTGCATTGGGCTATCTTTAATGCGCAGTATTTCGATATTCGGGGCAACGGGTTCTATCGGGCAGAATACTGTTTCAATAATAAAACCTAATCCACACAACTTTGACGTTCACACGGTAACAGGTGCTAAAAACATCGAGAAACTTGCAGAAATTGCAATTTCACTTGACGCAAAACTTGCGGTTACATCAGAAGTATCACTGTTGGATGACCTGAAGGAAAGGTTACGTGGCACTAATATTGCAGTAGCTGCCGGACGCGATGCGCTTCTTTCAGCCGCAAGAGAACCAGTAGATTGGGCGATTTCTGCAATCGTAGGGTATCCGGGACTGGAATTAAGCCTTGCGATTGCAGAAAATGGCTACACTCTTGCATTGGCAAATAAAGAAAGCTTGGTCTGCGGTGGTGCTTTGCTAAACGAAACTTGCCGCCGATCAGGTGCAAAACTATTGCCGGTAGACAGCGAGCATTCGGCAATTTTTCAAGCTTTGAACGGGGAAAATATTTCAAATGTAGAACGTATCATTCTGACAAGCTCTGGTGGTCCGTTCTTGCAAATGACGTTGGATGAAATGAGGCACGTCACTCCACAACAAGCTGCTGCACATCCACGCTGGTCTATGGGGCAGCGTATTTCAATCGACAGTGCCTCCATGTTTAATAAAGCAATGGAGATCATAGAAACAAAAGAGCTGTTCAATATTGAAGAGCATAAAATAGAAGTTGTTGTGCATCCACAGTCTATTGTTCACAGTATGGTTGGCTTTAATGATGGTTCAATCATTTCCCATATGGGGCCTGCCGATATACGATTTGCCATAGGTTTTGCTTTATATTATCCGGGTCGGTCAGATGCAGGTATAGAACGTCTTGATTTTACTAAGATATCACAACTGGATTTTCTGCCGGCTGATACTAATAAATTCCCCGCAATTTCCATCGCACATGATGTGATGCGTCTAGGCGGGCTTGCCGGCGCGATTTTTAATGCAGCAAAAGAGCAATGCTTGGATCTATTTCTTGCGCGAAGAATAGGTTTTCTGGATATGGCCGAATTAGTTAACAAAACCGTACAATCTATTGACATCTTGGGAAATTGTGAGGCAGATACAATGAATAAGATATCAAAGGCTGACTCTTGGTCACGCCAAAATGTATTAAACCTGGTAGAAATGAGTAGTAAGTAATGTTTGATTTTCTGAATTATATCCCTCTAATCGGCGGCTTTTTATCTACAGTAGTCCCTTTCGTTATTGTGTTAAGTATTGTCGTTGCTGTGCATGAGTTTGGCCATTATATTGTAGGGCGTTGGTGTGGGATACATGCGGAAGTCTTTTCATTGGGTTTTGGCCCGGTCATATTTTCCAGACTAGATAAACATGGCACCAAATGGCAACTTTCGGCGGTTCCTTTAGGCGGTTTCGTGCGGTTTTTGGGTGATGCGGATGCTGCCAGCCGCCCCGGAACGACAGAAATAGATGATGCTTTAAAGCATAAAACACTGACCGGGGCCAAACTGTATAAACGCGCTTTGACAGTTTTTGCAGGGCCGGCGGCAAATTTTTTACTATCAACTATAATTTTTGCCGGAATCATTTTCTCTACTGGTACAATTTCGAACGAACCGGTTATTGAAAAACTTATTCCACTGCCGCAAACGCAATCGCAATTACGCGAGGGTGACAGAGTCCTGGCAATTAATGGCGCAAAAGTCGAAAAATTTTCTGACATCATCAAGGTTTCATCAGAATTGGATTTTATGTCTGATATTATCTATTCGGTGGAGCGTGACGGTCAGGCACAAGATGTTCTTGGCCCTTTCTTAACTCCCGCTTTGGTTGGTTGGGTTATGCCCGTATCACCTGCAAGTAAGGCAGGCCTTAAGAAGAACGACGTTTTATTATCTGTCGATGGAATTGAGTTGCACTCATTTTCACAACTGATCAAAACAATCAAAGCCATAAATAAAGAAACGATTAATCTTTTGATCTGGCGTAATGGTAAAGAAATGATCATTCCAATTTCACCTGAATTTAGAGATGTTCAGATCAGTAAGGATGAATTTGATAAACGTATGATGATTGGTGTTTCCAGTGCCTTTGCATTTGAATCCGGTCGTGATGATGTACCTTTAATGAAGTCATTATTTTTCGGAGCCCGCAGTACGTACTATGTTATATCAAGCTCGATCAGTAGCATTTACCTTATAGTTACCGGTAAAGTCGGCGCAGATAATCTGCAGGGGCCATTGGGCATAGCGCAGATGTCAGGTGAAACTGCGTCTGTTGGCTTGATGCCGTTTATCGAACTTATAGCATTTATATCCACAGCCATTGGATTTTTGAATTTACTACCTATTCCGGTTTTGGATGGGGGCCATTTATTAATGTACGGGTATGAAGCGTTATTCCGACGTCCACCAAACACAAAAGTCGTACAAATTGCTATGACCATGGGGCTGATGCTGTTGTTATCATTAATGATGTTTTCAACATTCAACGACTTCACAAGAATGTTCTAATATGTGCCAAAATAGGTGGTGTAACGGGTCATCCCATGCTATACCGCAATCATCGATGGTTTAAGACAGGCAAGAGCTAATCCGATGAAATATAATGCAGGCAATGAATCTATAAAAAATACCCTGAAACTATTAACTTTTGTGTTTGCGGTCAGCGTTATTACGCTACCTGTTTCGCCAGAGTTGAATATGGCTCAGGCTCAGGCAACGGCGGTCTACAGCCGCATCGATGTCGCGGGAAATGAACGCATCGCATCTGATACAATACGATCTATCTCTGGTATATCGCCTGGCGATAGTGTCACGCCAGGACAAGTTAATGCTGCAACGCAAAACTTGAACAAATCTGGCTTGTTTGAATCTGTTGATGTGCGTCCTGAAGGCGGGCGTCTTGTAATAGAAGTCGTCGAACATCCAACGATTAACCTTATCCGTATTGAAGGTAATAAAAAACTTAAAGACGATGTATTGTTGGAACTGCTGCAATCAAGATCGCGCCGTGCTTTTTCTCCGACACTGGCAGAAGTCGATGCAAAAACAATTGCGGATGCATATGCCGTAACCGGACGTTTGGCGGCAACTGTTAAGCCACAAATCATCCGTCGTAGCGATAATCGTGTTGATCTGGTTTTTCAGGTCAAAGAAGGTAAAATAACCGAGATAGGTCGTGTAACACTTATCGGAAACCGCGTTTATTCGGACAGACGCCTGAAACGTATTCTGGCGACAAAGCAAGCGGGTATACTGCGCAGTGTTGTAAAAGGCGATACTTATATAGAAGACCGTATTGAGGTCGACAAGCAACGCATGCGTCAATTCTACGCTAAACGTGGGTTTATTGATTTCCAAGTCAAATCAACAACGGCTGAATTTGCAAAACAACGTAACTCGTTTCAGGTTACATATAACATACAAGAGGGGCAAAAATATAGCTTTGGCGACATCTCTATAGTCAGTCTGGAAAGTGATATTGATGCCGAAGAGTATTTAAAGCTGAATACAATTAAACCTGGATCCACTTACATCGCGACACAAATCGACACTATACTTGAACGTATCGACCATAAAGCTGCATTGGCAGGAAAGAATTTCGTTCAATCAACGCCGCGTATAACTAGAAATGACGCGGATCAGACACTGGATGTTGAAATCAGTATTGTGCGCGGGTCAAGGCGATTTGTTGAGCGTATTGATATTGAGGGTAACTCGACAACACTGGATCGCGTAATTCGTGGGAAGTTCAATATAGTTGAAGGCGATCCGATTAACCAGCGTGAAGTGCGGCAGGCAACAAATAGAATCCGTAGAATGGGATTTTTCAGAGCTGTTGATGTTCAAACCCGTGAGGGATCAAGCCCGGAACAGGTCATTCTGGATGTTAACGTTGAAGAACAACCAACGGGAACACTTGGCTTTGGTATCACTGCCAGCACAGATAGTGGTTTGGGCGTAGCTGTAAGTATACGAGAAAGAAATTTCCTAGGACGCGGGCAAACTGTTGGCGCTTCCATAAACGCCTCTGCGGAAGATTCATTGGCCAGGATCAATTTTTTGGAACCTGCATTCCTAGGGCGCGACCTTGCATTCGGTTTGGATCTTGGTTTTGGATCTACTGAGCTTAGTGATACTCCATACGATACAGAATCATTCAACTTCGCACCCAGTATTGCTTTTCCGATCAGTGAAAACGGGCGGCTAAGGCTTTTTGCAAGATTCTCAAACGATGAGATCCTAACCAACTCGGATACAGGTACAGGAAATAACGACCCGGGTGAGGCTTCTAGGGTAATGAATTCTGATTTTGGCACAACATCAACCGGAATATTAGGCGCGACTTATAGTTTTGATAGACGTAATTCGATTATTGAACCAACTTCCGGTTATAATTTTTCTATTACTCAAGAATTTGCGGGTTTCACCGGAGACCGAACTTATTCCAAAACCTCGGCTAATGCCAAAGTCTTCAAATCGCTTTTCAATGAAGAAGTTATTTTGTCGGCTGAAGTTGAAGGTGGCGTGATCATATCTTCTGATCCTGCCACACTTATCACTGAACGCTTTATGCTTGGTGGTGCAAACCTACGCGGATTTGAGCAACAGGGTGTTGGACCAAGAGATATTGATGTTGACCAAGCTCTGGGTGGCAATCAATATTATGCGATACGTACCGAGGCTAGTTTCCCGATTGGATTGCCAGAAGAGTATGGAATACATGCAGGTGTGTTTATGGACGCAGGATCACTTTGGGATTTGGATTTTAGTGGTGGTTTTGATGATTCCGCATCACTTCGCGCATCTATTGGGGTAACATTCTTCTGGGAAACACCACTAGGGCCGTTACGGTTTGATTTTGCATCCCCAGTCATAAAAGAAGATTTTGACGAAACCGAGACTTTCCGCTTTTCAATTGCCACACGCTTCTAGTGGCTAATGAGCTGGATCCAATATAAATCAGGACTGATAGCATTATGTATAGGTTTGCTTTTACCCATTGACGCGATGGCCCAAAGCTATCCGACATTCGATCAGTTTTCATCTGTTGCAACGATAAATCAGGACAGATTGTTTTCAGAAAGCCAATTTGGCCAAAGCTTTAATAAGAAATTCCAGAATGATGCTACCGCATTGGCCGAAGAAAACAGGCGTATCGAAAAAGAATTGGCCGCAGAAGAAGCAGACCTGACACAGAAGCGTAAAGAATTGGAAAATGTTGCATTCCGTAAACTTGCCTCGGTTTTCAATGAAAAAGTAGAAGCAATTCGCCGCGACCAATCACAGAAACTTAATGATTTAAACGCGTCACGCATTCAAGCGCAAAGAGCTTTTTTCTCACAGGCTAAACCAATTATAGTAAAGTTAATGGAAGAACGTGGTATTCAGTTCATTTTAAACGACCAGGCAATTTTCATGTCCGGAAATTCAGGGGACATTACTGACAGCGCTATGAGACGTATCGATCAAGTATTGGGGTCGGCCGTTCCAATAGATCAACAGTAGTCACACTCTTGATCAATAGCGCATAGGTTGTTAATCAGAACGGATAACTTTTAAAAGGCTGAAACGCATGAGCGAAAACACATCTACCGATATCAACATACAGGAAATCAAACGTCTGATACCTCACCGTTATCCGTTTCTATTTGTAGATAAAGTACGTGAGCTCATTCCTAAGATAAGTGCAGTTGGTATCAAGAATGTGACCAGTAATGAGCCGCATTTCCAAGGCCATTTTCCATCACAACCTGTAATGCCCGGTGTGACTATAGTTGAAGCTATGGCACAAACTGCAGGGATTTTAGTAAGTAAATCGCTTGAACTGGAAGACAGTGGCGCGCTGGTTTACTTCCTATCTATAGATAATTGCAAATTCCGTCACGTGGTGGGCCCGGGGGACGTTCTGGAATTGCATGTAAAAGTTATTCGTGGTCGTGGTAAGGTCTGGAAATTCCACGGCGATGCGATTGTAGATGGCAGGATCGTTACCGAAGCTGACTTTGCGGCGATGGTCATACCACCAGAAGAGGCATAATATGGCTATTCACGCCACTGCAACAATTCATCCAACAGCTATTGTTGAAGAAGGTGCTCTTATCGGGGCTAATTGTGAAATAGGTCCTTACTCAATAATTGGTCCGGATGTGACTTTAGCCGATGGATGTGTGCTTAAATCACATGCCGTTGTAGCGGGCTGGACAACAATTGGTGAAGAGACAACGATTTATCCATTTGCATCCATCGGTCACGCTCCACAGGATTTAAAATACGCTGGCGAACGCACAAAGCTAGAAATAGGTTCGAACAATCGTATCCGTGAAGGGGTTACATTGAGCCCAGGAACCATAGGTGGTGGTGGCCTGACTAAAATTGGCGACAATAACCTGCTCATGGTAAATGTTCATGTCGGACATGATTGTATCATTGGAAATAATATTGTTTTAGCTAATGGTGTCAGTGCGGCAGGCCATGTTATTATTGAAGATAATGTGATTATGGGTGGTCATTCCGCAGTTCACCAATTCTGCCGGATCGGGACAGGCGCTATGCTTGCAGGATTTGCCGCTGTGGATGAGGATATTATCCCTTTTGGTATGGCACATGGCAATCGTGCGAAGCTAACAGGATTAAATCTGGTTGGACTTAAGCGTCGCGGTTATGAAAAACCCGATATCAACAGCTTACGGGCAGCATTTAAGGATGTGTTTCATCAAGATGCCGACACTTTGCAAAACCGTTTATCCAAAACTTTGACGGATTATCCGGAAAGTGATCTTGTGGCACAAATGGTTGCTTTTGCCCAAGCAGATACTTCGCGTGGCATTTGTAAGCCAAAAGGACGTTAAAGTCATGTCACAAGCCCCTCTTGCTATTCTTGCAGGTAAAGGTCGCTTGCCGGAAATGCTTGCATCAAGTGCCAAACAATCTGGTCGTAAGGTGGTTTTAGTCTGTTTCAATGGTTTTAGTCCTGATTGGATAACTAATGAACAACTTGTTGAAGCGGTGTTCGAAAAACCGGGGGCGATGTTCAAGGCACTTAAGAAAGCGGGGTGCCATGAGATTGTCTTCGCGGGGCATATTGCAAGGCCGCGCATCAATCCTTTGAAATTCGATCTAAAATTACTTTCAGTAGCAACAAAATTGCTACCAACTTTAAAAGGTGGTGACAGCAAAACGCTGGATGCTGTACGCGCAGTATTTGAAGCCGAAGGCCTGAAAATCGTTGGGGCACATGAAGTGTTGAGTGATCTGCTAGCCCCAAGTGGAACGCTGACAAAGGCGGCACCATCAGCGGATGACTTATTAGATATGAAACGCGCCAGTAATATTGTGATGCAAATGGGTATTGCGGATGTCGGGCAGGGTGCTGTTGTGGCACAAGGCCTGTGTCTTGGTGTTGAAACGATTCAAGGCACTGATGCGATGCTGAATTTCATTGCACTGAATTCAGATGGTTGCCGGCCGGATCAAAAAGCCGGGCAGGGCGTTCTGGTGAAAGCACCGAAACAGGGGCAGGACTGGCGGATAGACCTGCCGGCAATCGGCCCTGAAACTATCAAAAATGCAGCACAAGCCGGCCTTAGCGGCATCGCGGTTCAGGAACAGGGCGTATTAATTCTCGGTTTGGAAGAGACTATAGCTATGGCCGATAGCCTTGGATTATTCATACACGGATTCGAAGCAGGACAAGTATCCTGATGGCTGAACCATTAAAGGTTTTCATCATCGCTGGCGAACCATCGGGTGACAAGCTGGGTGGAAACTTGATGCAAGGTCTGAGGCAACTTACAAAGGGCCAGATCACATTTTGTGGTGTTGGCGGTGAAATGATGCAAGCCGAAGGGCTTTCGTCGCTATTTCCGATGTCAGATTTGACAATCATGGGTTTGTTCGAGGTTATTCCGTCCATTCCGAAAATCAAACGGCGCATCACCCAGACTGTCAAAGCAGCGGTTCAAATGAATCCTGATGTGTTGATCACCATCGACAGCCCCGATTTTTGCTTACGTGTGGGTAAGCAATTGCGCCAGCAATACCCTGATCAATTGGTGGTACATTATGTGGCCCCATCGGTTTGGGCGTGGCGCCCTGAACGGGCCGCCAAAATGGCAAAGTCTGTAGATCATGTTCTTGCACTGTTGCCGTTTGAACCACCTTATATGCAGGCCGAAGGTATGACTTGTGATTTTGTAGGTCATCCAGCCGCAACCGAAAGCACCCCAAGCAAGGTGCAGATTAAATCGGTTCTAGCGGAACTTGATCTCAAATCGGCAGATCAGATTATCACCATTCTACCGGGATCACGCAGATCAGAGATTAAAAGACTTTTACCTGTTTACATGGATGCTATTGAACTTATTTTGAAACAGCAACCGAACGCCAAGTTTGTTTTACCGGTCGCGCGCCCGATCCTTGATGATGTGAATATGCTTTTATCCGGAAGTGCATTGCCCATTTATTTACTGGACCCAACGCAATACGATCCCAGTGTTGCCGAACATCGCAAACGTGCGGTTTATGCAGCAAGTCAAGTTTCCCTTGCCACATCTGGTACCATTGCGCTTGATTTGGCAAAACAGCGCTGCCCGATGGTTGTGGCTTATAAGGCCAGTTGGCTGACGGAACGTACGGTTAAACGGTTGGCCAAAATTGATCGTGCCAACCTGATTAATATCGTGACGGACAGCTATGTCGTTCCCGAACTGTTATTTGAAAAGTGCACTGCATCGGCGGTTGCAAAATCAGTATTGGATATTTTAAACGATAAAGAAACCAGACAGGCGCAAATATCGGCTTGTACGGATACTATGCAGCAATTGGGCGAAGGGGCCGAAGATCCTGGATTACGAGCGGCTAAATCGGTTTTGAGCGTTATTCACAAAAATCAGCGATAATCCCTTTTGTAGCGGCAAGCATCTTATCCCAACTTATAGAAAACAGATGGTTTGGTGTACCAGCTGCGGCCCACACAGTATCAAAACCCATCAAGCTTGGATCAACGAAACACCTAATCGGATTAAGGTGCCCAATTGGGGATACGCCGCCAATGGCAAAACCTGTTCTGGCGCGGATTAGTGCCGCATCCGCCTTGCCCAGCGGTTCGCCTGCTACAACAGCGGCTTTTTCTGGTGAAACGCGGTTGCCGCCTGCAGTTAGGAACAGGATTGGAACATTACTGGTTTGACCCAAGAAGATAATCGATTTTACAATTTGATTCACATGGCAGTTGACCGCGCCTGCTGCCTGTTGTGCTGTATTCGTCGGCACCTCCATTTTGACTACATCAATATGTAAGCTAAGATCCTCTGCATGCTGCATCACCCGTTTCAGACTTTTACTCATCTATATCGCCCAATAAAAAGCTTTCATCTTGACCTTGCTAACAGCACCGCCCACAAAAGCCTATGGCATTGAAAGATGAAATAACCAAAGCACCTATCCCTTATGAAATTGATCACGGTATAGAGTCTGCCACTATGTGTGGTTATTCTAACGGCCCTGTCTACGATCTATTACTGGGTGTTGCGGGTTGCAGCCCGTATTTGCGCGGTCTTATTCGTAAAGAAAAAAACTGGTTGGCTGGTATCTGGGGGCAAGACCCCGCAGTTTGTTGCCAAGATATATTGGATCAAGTGGATCACAGCAACCTAATCACTAGCTTGCGCGAAGCCAAGCGGCGGATTGCTTTGCTTGTAGCCTTGTGTGATCTAGGTGGTGTATGGGCTTTGGAAGATGTCACCAGGCACCTAACAGAGTTTGCTGATTTTGCCACTCATGCAGCACTCAAACATCTGGTTCAAGTTGAAATCGGACGCGGTAAATTACCTATAGAGGCATGTGGCAATCCGGATGATTGCGCAGGCATTTTTGTTCTGGCTATGGGAAAGATGGGCGCGTTCGAGTTGAACTATTCATCCGATATTGATCTGATATGTTTCTTTGACGATAGTCGATACAATCTAGAAGATCTGGGAGAAGTGCGCCCTCATCTAATACGCATCATACAGCGTATGGGTAAGATGCTGTCCGATGTTACTGCGGACGGATATGTGTTTCGCACCGATCTGCGCTTACGGCCGAACCCGTCTGTAACACCGGTTTGCATATCCAATACGGCCGCGATGCGCTATTACGAAACCGAAGGGCGTACATGGGAACGCGCCGCGTATATCAAAGCGCGCAGTTGTGCTGGCGATATTCAGGCCGGCAACCGGTTTCTGGATAATCTCACGCCATTCGTGTGGCGTAAACATCTGGATTTTGCAGCCATCGAAGATGCCCACGATATGCGTTTGCGTATCCGGTCACACAAAGGGTTGGCAGGGGAAATAAATCTGAACGGTCACAATATGAAGCTGGGCCGTGGCGGGATACGCGAAATCGAATTTTTTGCCCAGACCCGCCAAATGATTGCAGGCGGTCGCGATAACAGCCTGCGTGATCGGCGGACAGTTCAGTCATTGCATGATCTGGCGAAAAGCGGGTGGATCGAACAGGATGTGGCCGACAGATTAAGCGATGCATACCGCGCACACCGGTTACATGAACATCGCATTCAGATGATCGGGGATTTGCAAACGCATAACCTGCCGAATAGTGAAGTGGAGATGGATCGCTTTGCCCGGTTCTGTGATTATAGCGATACAGTAAAATTGAAAACCGAGATCAAGCGGCGATTGCAATCTGTTCACAACATTATCGAAACCTTCTTTGCGCCGGTACCGACCGCAGAATTTGAGAACACAGATTATGAAAACGCCTTTTGGGCTTGGGAAACATTGCCCGTATTTCGAAGCACTAGGGCACTGGATATTTTTCAACGTTTAAAGCAACAGATTATCAATGGAATTGCCGGCGCAGAAAATATGGATGAGGCATTGGCCCTATTTGAAACATTCCTACGCGGGCTGCCATCGGGTGTTCAGGTGTTTTCCCTGTTTGACGCCAATCCCAAAATTCTGGATCTGGTGTTGGATATAATTGTTACGGCACCATCTTTGGCTACTTATCTGTCACAAAATGCAAGTGTGTTGGACGCTGTTCTATCCGGGGAATTCTTCGAACCACTTCCTGATAAGGCAACATTGGTAAAGTCACTACATAAAGTTCTGGCGCAAAGCGATGATTATGAAGATCAGTTGAACATCACACGGCGTTGGATGAAAGAACATCACTTTCGGGTAGGCGTTTTACAGTTGCGCAACATCGCGGATGCATTTGAGGCGTCAAAGGCCTATTCCGAACTTGCGCAGGCTTGCCTGATCGGGTTGCTGCCAAAGGTGGAACATGAATTTGCACGCAAGCACGGAGTGATAAAAGGCAGTGGCTTGGCGGTTCTTGCGATGGGCAAGCTTGGTTCAAATGAAATGACTGCCACTTCCGACCTTGACCTGATCGTAATCTATGATCCCGCGGGGCAAGACGGATCAAACGGAAAACGCCCGCTTGCTACAGTACAATATTACGCCCGTCTGACACAGGCTTTGGTCACGGCATTGTCGTCACCGACTGCGGAAGGAAAACTATATGACGTCGATATGCGACTACGCCCCTCTGGGCGCTCCGGTCCGGTCGCCACCAGCGTTTCAGGCTTTGAGAATTACCAGAATAACAAGGCATGGACGTGGGAACATCTTGCCTTGTCACGTGCCTGTGTAGTGGCAGGGCTCCCGGATGTGGTTTCCCAAGTCGATAAAATATGTACAGACGTTATCTGTTCTAACCATGATGGGACAAAGGTCTTTCAAGAAGTAGCCGATATGCGCAAACGGCTTGCACAATCTAAATCAAAGAACATTACGGTTTGGGAGGTAAAGGTAATCCCTGGCGGGCTACTTGATATCGAATTGTTGGCACAAGCCTGTGCCTTGATTGGCAACATATTGGAAAACGACCCGAAAGGGCAGCTGAAACTTGCCGCCAAGCACGGCCTGTTAAGCCCGCAAGATACTGCGCACCTAATTGATACCCATGACCTGCTTAGCCAGATACAACATATCAGTCGTTTACTGGTTACCGGCGCATTTAACATTAAAGTTTTGGGTAAGGCGGGCTTATCCCATATCCTGACTGCGACAGGATTTTCTGACAGAGTGACGCTTGAAGCAGCATTAGCGTCGAAAACAAATGATACGGAAGCTATCATTATGAAGTATCTGTCAAGTGTCTGATGCAGGGGAATAGCGTGGCGGTCTATAAAGGAAATCTGGATATTGATCCGCGCGGTATGATCTATGAATCATACCGTATCGAAGGTATTACCCTTGAAGAGTGCCGGATGATTTTTCTGGATTGGGCAATGAATACTCCGCTTGGCGACACGAATACTTATCTGCACGAATTATTAGCGGAATATGAAGCGGGAAATTCTGATCATCCTATGACGCAGGTAATCAGGGATGGTTTGGTAACAACTGATACAGCGGGCAAAAGACGCGGCGGGCGTACCGCACATATCCTAAAGTAAGCAGACCCATTACTAATTAAACTACAAGCAACCAACTTTACTTTTTACTACCAAAGGTCTCTCCAAAGAACTGATGGGTCCGCCACCCCTATGGCATACATTGTAAATAGGCGCGATTATGCCGATTTCAATAGTTTGTGAGCATTTTTTCGCTTATTTTAACATTTTAATTATGAGCTCTATGCCATTGCCGCCAGTATTCGTGCCCAACTGCGTACACCTTTGTGGAAGCTGCGGATGTCATATTTCTCGTTCGGGGAATGGATGCTGTCGTCGTCCTGAGCAAATCCGATCAGCATGCTTTCGATGCCTACGACATCCTGAAAATGGCCAGCAATCGGGATGGAGCCACCACAGCCGACGAATACGCCTTCGTTGGCCCATTCATCGGATAGGGCTGTTCGGGCGGCTTCGAAAGCAGGATGATCAATCGCCATGTTGGATGCGCTGGAACCGCCGTGTTCATGAAACGCCACAGAACAATCTGCGGGCAGAAAGCTTTCCACATGAGCGCGGAATGCGGCACGTATCTTTACTGGGTCCTGTTGCCCTACAAGCCTGAAACTTACCTTGGCGTGGGCTTCAGATGGCAAAACGGTTTTGAATCCTTCGCCGATGTAACCGCCCCAAATACCGTTCACTTCTGCTGTGGGGCGTGACCAGATTTGTTCCAGCACAGTACGGCCTTGTTCACCTGCGGGCACAGACAGGCCGACCTCTTTCAAGAAGTTTTCGGGATCAAATGCCAGCGATTTCCATTGTGCCGCAATATTCGTTGGCAATTCCGGCACCCCGTCATAAAATCCATCCAGTGTTACGGCACCTGCATCATCATGCAAGGCTGCCAGTGCCTTGGTCAGAACGCGTATGGGGTTGATCGATGGGCCGCCATACATGCCGGAATGCAAATCTTTGGATGGGCCGGTGATGGTAATTTGTTCGCCGACCAAACCGCGTAACATAGTTACAATAGAGGGCGTATCGCGTTCAACCATGCCAGTGTCACAAATCAATGCAACGTCAGCCTTCAACTCTTCCTTATTGGCCTCCATATAAGGCACCAGTGAGGGTGATCCGCTTTCCTCTTCGCCTTCAAAAAAGATCGATATTTTGGTGGGTAGTTCCCCTGTCACCGCTTTCCATGCCCGACACGCCTCGACAAAGGTCATCAACTGGCCCTTGTCGTCTGACGATCCACGCCCGCGCAGAACTTTACCGTTTGGGGTATCTTCTATCTGTGGATCAAACGGAGGGTTGTCCCACAAATCTAGCGGATCAACTGGTTGGACATCGTAATGGCCATAGAACAGCACATGCGTGCCACCAGTCTGTTGCCCATGTGCCATCACCATCGGGTGACCGGGTGTCGGGCGCTTTGTTGCGTCAAATCCGATGGATTTCAGGTCATCCACCAGCCAGTCCGCGGCTTTATCACATTCCTCTGCATAAGCCGGATCGGTAGAAATACTTTCGATCCTCAACAAATCAATCAGACGCGCAAGGGCTGCATCTTGGTCGGCGTCAACATAGGCAAGGACTTTATCTAGGGACATGGGCAGGCTTTCTATTTCTTGGCCCGCTGTTTTCGCTTCAGAACAATTGCTTCGACAGGCGAGGGGTTCGGGTTCCAGAATTGACCTACCAATGTATCACTGTCAATCGTCTGGATCGTAACGGGTGCATTTTTCGGGATATTTTCCATCGCATATGTGGCACCCGATGCTGCGAGTGCAAATATCCATGCGAATAACACAAACCCATACTTCATTTTATCATATCCTCTGTTTTCAATTCGAAACAAATATGAGTATAATTTTACTGATAGAGGCATTTGGAAACAAGCCTAAGAGGAGACCATGGTTAATCGTGCATTCTTTATCCTTGGCCTGATTGCTGGCCCCGCATGTGCTGCGCCACCGGTGTTGAACCTGCCATTGGATTGTACAATGGGCGATACGTGTTTTGTACAGCAGTATATGGACTTGGATGACAGCAAAGATATGCGCGATTTTGGCGGTGGTAAAGCGACGTATGATGGGCACACCGGCACAGATTTTCGACTGACCAGTAGAATTGCCATGCGTCACGGGGTGAATGTACTGGCTTCTGCCACCGGTTGGGTCGAAGGGGTGCGCAACAGTGTGGTCGATCGCCTTGTGCAAACGGACGCGGATAGAACGCAAGCGAAGGGGATCAAATGCGGTAACGGCGTTTTGTTGATCCACAGAGACGGTTGGCAAACCCAATACTGCCATTTTAAACAGGGCAGTGTCATCGTGAAGCCGGGCCAGATGGTACAGGCAGGCGAGGTGCTGGGGCAGGTGGGTATGTCCGGCAAAACCGCGTTTCCGCATGTGCATCTCAGTGTGCGCAAAGATGGCAAAAAGATCGACCCGTTTGATCCTGATAACAACCTTTGGGCTGATGATCTGCAAGAAGCACTTGCATACCAACCGACAAAGATTATCAACATAGGTTTCGCTGATGCCGGGGTGAATACCGCAGAGATTGCACTGGAAGTCTTCAAAGGCTACACCCCGCACCGTACCGCACCCGCGCTGGTGGTTTATATGCGGGTGATTAACCTTGTGAAAGGTGATCAAATACGCCTGACCATAACGGGGCCTGACGGGCAGATTGCTACCAAAACCTATGACCCGGCGATGGGACGAAGAGCGATACAAATGCAGTTTCTGGGTAAAAAACTGCCCGAAGGCGGCTGGCCTGATGGGGCGTATATCGGCGTTGCCGAAGTATTGCGGGGTGGGGTGGTTGTGGACGCCAAAACGTTTAAAAAAACTACGCGATAGCCATCACCGTTTTGGCATGTCCCAGTTGGGACAGGGGGTTAAGGCGTTGATAATAAATATAATACCAATTTAATGCCTGTTAGGATGTCATGTTTCCCGAGGGTACGGTCAGTTGAAAGCTCGTGCAATAAACATCACGGAATCAAAATGTGGTTTGGGATCTGCAAACATAAAAATCTGCCATAGGGCTCAATTCATTAAAAAGATATTATGTTTCTTCTTCGAATGCGATCAACATCTTGTGCAAGATCGGTTATAAATAAAATTCAAACTGGATTCGGATAGGGCTGACCATTATAATGAGACCAATTGGCATCGACCTTTTTGCAGGCGCTGGTGGATTAAGTCTTGGCTTTGAGCAAGCTGGATTTGAAGTGAAGGCTGCGGTTGAAATTGATCCAGTCCATTGCGCCGTTCACGAGTATAATTTCCCTACGACCAAAGTAATATGCCAATCAATCGAAACGCTATCTGGTGATAAGATTCGCGAAGCCGCTGGAATTAAAGATCAGACGATAGATTGCGTATTTGGTGGTGCACCGTGTCAGGGCTTTTCATTGATTGGGCAGCGCGCCCTTGATGATCCTCGAAATAGTCTTGCTTTAGACTTCGTCCGGATAGTTAAGGAGTTAAATGCAGAAACCTTTGTTTTTGAAAATGTTAAAGGACTTACGCTTGGAAAACATAAGCGTTTTTTGCAAGAATTGGTCGAAGCTTTCGAAACGGCTGGATATAAGTGCCGCCTCCCGTGGAAGGTCATCAACGCAGGCAACTACGGTACGCCACAATCGCGTGAAAGGTTGTTTTTGATTGGTGCAAAAAAAGGAAAACTTTTGCCTCAATACCCAATCCCCACGACTAACATTGCTGGTAAGAAAAAACGCATTGATGGGCTTCATGATGGTCCGTCTGCAGAGAATGCACTTGGTGATCTAGCTGATGCTGAACTATTCTCTAGTCTCCTTACTTCAGATTTTGTTAAGACGAAAAAATTCGGGCAACCATCTTCCTATGCTTCTGGATTACGCTGCCTAAGTAATGACGCTTGGCACTTTGGCCACCCGCGGGGTTGGACTCCAGAATTTCTAACCTCGAGCGCACGAACAAATCATACGGATATTTCACGCCGCCGCTTTGAGAATACTGAGATAGGGACGGTCGAACCGATCAGCCGTTTATTTCGGCTTGACCCCAATGGGGTATCAAACACGCTTCGTGCTGGCACTGACGGAACGCGTGGCGCATTCACCAGTCCACGTCCCATTCACTATGCATTTGCGCGTTGTGTAACCGTTCGTGAAATGGCGCGCTTACATGGTTTTCCAGATTGGTTTCGCTTCAATGTCACGAAATGGCACGGAGCACGGCAGATCGGAAATTCTGTACCACCACCCTTGGCGCGCGCAGTTGCTGGGCAGATAATTGTGGCGCTTGGAGTAAAGCCAACTAAGCCTAGTACAAGTCTTTCTCTTGGTGATCCTAAGCTTCTAAGTTTCGACATATCGCATGCTGCTTTGCATTTTGATATCAAAGCGCCATCTTCGCGCCGCGACAGAAAAAGTGGCGCAAAAAAGCGCAAACAAATTGATATTGAACGTGAAAGACTTTCAGAAGGAACGCAAGCCTATGGCTAAAGCAAAGAACCGTTATGCATCAATAATTGAAAAGATTTTTTTTGATCATTACAAAAACGGTGCAACGTCTTTCACTTTTATTCGTGAAGACATCGAAACGGCTGCTGGTGTCTTAAATATTCAACTGCCAAAGAATCTTGGGGATCTTATTTATTCTTTTCGATTTCGGGTTGCACTGCCAGATAGGATTATAGCGACGCAACCTGTAGGCATGGAATGGGTAATTCAAGGCGCGGGGAGGGCTATCTATGAGTTTAAGCTCGTCAAGATTAGCCGTATCCGTCCGAGCGAAAATTTAATAACGATAAATATTCCAGATGCTACCCCAGAGCTTATTCGTGCGTATGCGCTGGACGACGAGCAAGCTCTGCTTGCTATTGTTAGATACAATCGTCTTATCGATACGTTCCTTGGGCTAACGACCTACAGTCTGCAAAACCATCTACGCACGACAGTCAAAGGAATTGGGCAAATTGAAATTGACGAGCTATATGTTGGTTTGGACAAGAGGGGATGCCACTACGTTATCCCTGTTCAGGCCAAGGGTGGGAACGATCAAATTGGCATTGTTCAAATTTCACAAGATATTAGCTACGTCGCCGATAAGTTCCCAGGAATGCGCTGTCGTGCAATTGCCGCACAGTTTATGGGCGATGATGTGATTGCGCTATTTGAGTTGGCTCTGCAGGATAACGAGATTAAAGTTGTGGAGGAGCGGCATTATAGACTTGTTCCAGCCAAAGATTTGGATCGAAAAGCACTTCAAGATTACCGCGATTGACTTGTTATTCTCTCGGTCAGAAAGAGCAGAAGTTGCACGATTGCATTTGAAGGGTAATGAAGCCCGCGTTTCTGCCTATTTGCCTGTTTTAAAAAGGCAAATTTAGGTGTGTTTCCTATCAAGTATTGGGGCTCATTGCATTTGACCTACTGCATCAGATAAAACGCAAAGCCCTCAATACCCACGCCAAATCCAGCCACCACCGAATATCCGTGTCCCATCCGCTTCATAAAACACGCAGGCTTGGCCGGGGGCGACGCCTTCTTCGGCGGTTAGCAGCTCAACCGTGGCAGTGTCCGGCCCCAATGAACGGATGATGGCGGGTTTCGGGGCGCGGGTTGAGCGTACGCGTACGGCGACGTGCCATTCTTTGCGACTGTCGAACGGTTCATCGCCCAGCCAGTTAATCTCGCGGATGGAAATATGCGTGGTGCCTAGGGCCTCTTTCGGGCCGACGATGACGTGTTTGGTGTCAGGGTCCAGTTTGACCACATAAAGCGGCTCACGCCCGCCGATGCCTAAGCCACGGCGTTGGCCGATGGTGTAGTGAATGACACCTTTGTGGGTGCCCAGAACCTCGCCGTCTAGGTGTACGATTTCGCCGGGGTCAGCGGCACCCGGGCGCAGCTTTTCAATGACAGCAGCGTAAGAGCCGTTGGGGACGAAGCAGATGTCTTGGCTGTCGGGCTTATCTGCGACCGGCAGGCCAAACTTGCGGGCCAGTGCGCGGGTTTCGGCCTTGGATGACAAGTGGCCTAAAGGAAAGCGCAGGTAATCCAGTTGTTCCTGTTTGGTCGAGAACAGGAAATAGCTTTGATCGCGGTCACCGTCTGCGGCTTTATGCAGCTCTGCCTTATCCGGACCTTGAAAGCGTTGGATATAGTGGCCGGTTGCCATGCAATCCGCATCCAGATCTTTGGCGGTTTCCAACAGGTCACGGAATTTTACCCGCTCGTTGCAGCGGATACAGGGGACAGGGGTGGCACCCGCAAGGTAGGCATCGGCGAACTCGTCGATCACGCTTTCCTTGAAACGGTTTTCATAATCCAGAACGTAATGCGGAAAGCCCATTTCTTCGGCCACACGGCGGGCATCGTGAATATCACGGCCCGCACAACAGGCGCCTTTTTTGGCAAGTGCAGCCCCGTGGTCGTAAAGTTGCAAGGTAACACCAACCACATCATAGCCTTCTTCGGCTAGCTGGGCTGCCACAACAGAACTGTCAACGCCGCCTGACATCGCGACAAGCACACGTGTATCTTTGGGGGCTTTGGCAAAGCCCATAGAATTAAGTTTGGTTTGGGTTTCAGCAGACATGGTTACGATCCTGTTAATATCTCGCTTTATATTAAAAGGCGACACACTCACAAGGGGTGCTTTCATATGTGATTAAGGGATTTACGGCAAATACTTATACACAAGCAATATGCGAGATGTAAATGTATGTGAAAAAAACCAAAGGGCCGAATTTTGTAACGCTTCCCAACGGGCGCAAAATGACACGCTCGGAATTACCCCCGCCGGACACAAAACGCTGGGTGGCTTCGCGTAAGGCAAGCGTGGTTTTGGCAGTTCAAGCGGGGTTGGTTAGCAGCGGCGAGGTCTGCGACATGTATGATTTATCTGAAGAAGAGTTGGAAAGCTGGCAAGGTGCGGTAAAATCACACGGGATCAAGGCTTTAAAGGTCACAAAGTTACAAAACTATAGACAACTATAGGTTGAAATGCTATTTTGTTCTTGGGAGTAACGAGTGGTTAACCATTGTTGCGCAGAGTGTGGAAGATATTAACTGACCGTTCGCGGAGGCAACACATGCGTATATTACTGGTTGAAGACGACCCCACCACTTCCAAAAGCATCGAACTGATGCTGCAAAATGCCAATTTCAACGTTTATGCCACCGACCTGGGTGAAGAGGGCATCGATCTGGCAAAACTATATGACTATGATCTGATCTTACTGGATTTGAACCTGCCCGATATGGACGGGCACGAGGTTTTGCGCCAATTGCGCAACGCCAAGGTGCGCACACCTATATTGATTCTGTCGGGTTATGACACCGTAGAGGATAAAATCAAAGGTTTCGGATTTGGGGCTGATGATTATCTGACCAAACCATTTGACCGTGCGGAACTGGTCGCGCGCATACTTGCAATCGTACGCAGATCACAGGGCCACGCCGAATCTGTGATTGAAACCGGCAATATATGTGTAAATCTGGATCAGAAAATTGTTGAGGTCAGTGGCGCACAAGTTCATTTAACCGGTAAAGAGTACCAGATGTTTGAACTTCTATCGTTGCGCAAAGGTACAACATTAACCAAGGAAATGTTCTTGAACCATCTTTATGGCGGCATGGATGAACCCGAATTGAAAATTATTGATGTGTTTATTTGTAAGTTACGCAAGAAACTTGCAGAGGCGACAGGTGGAGAAAACCATATAGAAACTGTTTGGGGGCGGGGATATGTCTTGCGTGATCCTGTATCCGACGTTCCCGCGGTGTTGGCCGTGGCGGGATAATACAAGGAATCGCTGGACGGTTTTGCTATCTCGCCTTACATCTAATGCATTGATAAGGGCGGGGTGGTTTAGTGCCGGAAATTGCAGTTTCAGAGCTTACAATTGAACAAGTGAATGCGGAGCTATTACGCCTTGCACATGTTCTGGTAGCTGCAAACAAACACTATCATACAGATGATGCCCCTGATATTTCTGACGCTGAATATGACCGCCTGAAAAAACGCAATGCGGATATTGAAGCGGCTTTTCCCGACTTGAAACGTAATGACAGCCCAACCGATCAGGTTGGTGCACCTGTTTTAGAAACCTTTGCAAAAATCACCCATAGTGTGCGTATGTTGTCTTTGGGTAATGCATTCAACAATCTGGATGTGGAAGAGTTTGACGGTCGTGTTCGTAAATATCTGGGGATGACCCCGGAAATGGTTCTTTCATACACAGCAGAACCAAAGATTGACGGCCTATCGCTATCATTACGTTATGAAAAAGGCAGACTGATACACGCGGTGACACGCGGGGATGGGGAAGTCGGTGAAAATGTTACCGACAATGCACGAACAATTTCAGATATTCCCCAAACCATAGATAATGCCCCAAGGATTATGGAAATTCGTGGTGAAGTATACATGCGCCACGATGATTTTTCTTTGCTCAATCAACGCCAGGCAGAAAAAGGGGCAAAGCTGTTTGCCAACCCACGCAATGCCGCTGCCGGCTCGTTACGGCAGTTAGATGCTAAAATCACCGCGTCAAGACCACTAAAGTTTTTTGCCTACGCATGGGGTGCATTATCAAAACCTTTAGCTGACACCCAAATGGCTGCAATTGCACGGATAAACGCCATGGGGTTTTCTACAAATCCACTGACAAAAACCTGTAATGGACCACAGGAAATGATTGCGCATTATGCGAAGATAGAAGATCAACGCGCGACGCTGGGGTATGATATTGACGGTGTGGTTTACAAGATAGATGATCTGTCTTTACAAGAACGTTTGGGCTTTCGCGCCACAACGCCGCGATGGGCCATTGCGCATAAATTTCCTGCCGAGATTGCACATACCCGACTTCAGGCAATTGAAATTCAGGTCGGGCGCACGGGTGCGTTATCACCGGTTGCACGACTTTTACCGGTTACAGTTGGCGGTGTGGTTGTGTCAAACGCCACATTGCATAATGAAGATTACATCAAAGGGGCTGATAGTAAGGGCAACCCGATCCGCGAAGGCCGCGATATTCGCGTGGGCGATTGGGTTGAAGTGTATCGCGCCGGGGACGTGATCCCGAAAATACGTGATGTTGATCTATCCAAACGTGAAGCCGATAGCCATCCTTATGTCTTTCCGAAGGTCTGCCCAGAATGTGGGTCGCTTGCGGTTCGTGAAACCGGTGACAGTGTCGCACGTTGCACCGGTGGTATAATTTGCCCGGCACAAGCGGTTGAAAAACTAAAGCACTTCGTATCCCGTGGCGCATTTGATATTGATGGCTTGGGAAGCAAACAAATTGAGATGTTCTTTAATGATGAAGACCTGTCCGTAAAACAACCCGCGGATATTTTTACATTAGAAAAAAGGGATGTCGCTAATTTTACTAAACTGAAAAACCGTGATGGCTGGGGTGATAAATCTGCGGCAAATCTGTTTACCGCAGTCGATGAAAAGCGCAAAATACCATTGAACAAACTGATTTATGCTTTAGGTATCCGCCACGTCGGTGATACCAGCGGATCACTTTTGGCCCAAACTTATGGGTCATGGAATAATTTCATAACAGCAATGGATTTGGTTAAAGATCATCAAGGTGATGCTTGGGATGCGTTAATTGGCATTGACGGCGTCGGGCAAGTGTTAGCAACAACTTTGGTGGACACTTTTCATGATCCGAAAACACGCGCTGCAATCGACCGACTAGTTGCCGAACTTGATGTGCAGGATATGGAAAAACGTGATACATCCGGCAGCGCTGTTGCCGGCAAAACCGTTGTATTTACCGGGACGCTGGAATTGATGACACGGGCAGAAGCAAAAGTCAGGGCAGAAAGCCTTGGGGTAAAAGTTTCCGGGTCAGTTTCTAAAAAGACCGATTATGTTGTGGCGGGCCCGGGTGCCGGTTCCAAGGCTAAAAAAGCTGCCGATCTTGGTGTAGCGGTCCTGACCGAGGCTGAATGGCTTGATCTAACGGGTAAAACAGGGCGATAACGGCAGTATGAGCCGCCGCCCCGAAATACTTTTTCCCTTGTTTGCAGACCTGAAAGGTCTGGATGGTGTCGGGCCACGCACTGCAGAACATTTTACGAAGATGGATGTGGAAAAGCCGCGCGACCTGTTGTTTACTCTGCCGCATAATATTGTTGACCGAAAAATGATCAGCAGCATAAAACAAGCGGAATTGCCCAGCGTGGTCACGGTAGAAGTGGAAGTGGGCCTGCACCAACCCAATGCGGTGAAAGGCAAACCATATCGTGTTATGGTGCAGGACGCTGATGCATCGTTTCAACTGGTTTTTTTTCATGCCCACGCGGATTGGTTGCGCAAGCAATTACCGGCAGGGCAACGCCGGGTCGTATCTGGAAAACTTGAGGTGTTTGACGGTTTAGCCCAGATGGTACATCCGGATTATATCCTGCTTGTGGAAGAGGTTGATCAAATCCCGCAAATAGAAGCTATTTACCCGCTGACAGCGGGAATTACGCAAAAGTTAATCCATAAAGCTACAACTGATGCGATGAAAAGGTTGTGTGACCTGCCTGAATGGATTGAACCTTCGGTTTTAAAGAAAAACCTGTGGCCGGCCTGGAAAGATGCCGTTATTGCGGCCCATACGCCAAAAACTTTAAGTGATTTATCAAATACTGCCAAAGCCCGTGCGCGTCTGGCTTATGATGAATTTTTGGCGCATCAAACCACTTTGTCTTTGGCGCGTATCAATAAACGGCGCACCAAAGGTTTTGCAACCAGTGGAACAGGCATATTGCGCAATAAAGTTCTGGCAGCATTGCCTTATAAACCAACGCAAGCACAAAGCCGCACAATCGACGAAATCACAGATGACATGGCCAGCGATAAGCGGATGAACCGGCTTTTGCAGGGTGATGTGGGATCCGGCAAAACTCTGGTAGCCTTTATGGTGCTCTTGGCAGCGGTAGAGGCAAAAGGGCAGGGTGTTATGATGGCCCCGACAGAGATATTAGCGCGCCAGCATCTGGCAAGCTTACAACCATTGGCAGAACAGGCCGGTGTTGTTCTGGAAATTCTGACAGGGCGTGACAAAGGCAAGGAACGTAAAGCAAAACTGGACGCTATTGCGAATGGGAATATTCATATTCTGGTGGGTACCCATGCGGTATTTCAAAAGGATGTCATATTCTCTGATTTACGTATTGCCATAGTCGATGAACAGCATCGTTTTGGTGTGCGTCAACGTATGGATTTAGGTGCAAAAGGTGTAGCGGTAGATGTATTGGTTATGACTGCAACGCCAATCCCGCGATCGCTTGAACTGGCACATTACGGCGATATGGACATCTCAGTTCTTGATGAAAAACCACCGGGGCGAAAACCTGTTAAGACAGTATTGGTGTCAAATGCGCGTCTTGATCAAGTTGTTTCACACCTTAAATCCGCAATAGTGGATGGCAGGCAAGCCTATTGGGTGTGTCCTTTGGTTGAAGAGAGTGAAGTCGTAGACTTCGCTGCCGCCGAAGATCGCTTTCGGGCATTACGTCTGATTTTGGGTGAAGAAAATGTAGGTTTGGTCCATGGACAAATGCCCAGCCGTGAAAAAGATGCCGCAATGGCCGCATTCCAGACGGGTGAAACATCTGTTCTCGTGGCAACAACAGTCATTGAGGTGGGTGTGGACGTTCCAAATGCGTCGATTATGGTGATTGAACAGGCCGAACATTTCGGCTTAGCACAATTGCACCAGTTGCGTGGGCGTGTCGGTCGCGGGTCGCAAGCCAGTACTTGCCTGCTTATGTATGCTTCTCCTTTGGGCGAGGTTGCGGAACGCCGTTTAACAGTTATGCGTGAAACCGAAAACGGATTTCGTATTGCCGAGGAAGATTTAAAGCTACGTGGTGCAGGTGACTTGCTAGGTGTTGCCCAATCCGGTCTGCCTAGGTTTAGAATAGGTGATCTGGAAGTACAGACAGATCTGATGAAAACGGCGTTTGATGATGCAAGAATGCTAATAAATCAGGACCCAAAGCTAAAATCACCCCGGGGTGAAGCAATTAGAACGCTTTTATTCCTTATGGAACAGGATAAATCTATTCGTTTATTATCAATTGGTTAAAGGTTTTAATGTTGCCTTTGTTCCATTATGTTCACAAATGTTCCTAATAAGTTCTTTACTTAAGAGGAGAACTATGAGAACAAAGTGGCAACGAAATAAAACGGCAGGACAATATGAAACAAATTAGCAAACTCGCAACCCATTCACCCTTGGCTATTATTGAAGATATTATTGGTCTTGCATCTATCGTAATCATTCTTACGGTCGGGCTATATATGACCGGAATGTAAACTTTGCCTGCATCCTGTCTGGTATTGAACTGGACCACCCATCCGATTATCCGTTGGTTTCTTCCTCGGGAAACATAGGGTCATTGACCTTAGCAACGGCTCCAGATCAAGGTATGCTTTAACTTAACGCCGCAACCGACTGGTTTGCGGCGTTTTTTTGTGCAATATCGATAGCTTCCAACGTTGCATTGAAAGCCAGCATAATGGATGCGTGGCGGTTACTGTAAGATTGGGCCGGCAGCAAAACCTCAAGATCCTGAAAAGGGGCATCTGGTGTTGTCATATCGCCTTTTAACATCGCAAAAAGCTGATCGCGTGCGGCTATAATCTGTTCTTTTGATAATCCAACTACATGTGAGGCTAATACCGAGGCAGATGTCTGGCCCAATGCACAAGCTTTAACATCCTGGCCGAAATGAGTAACAATTCCGTCTGTAAACTTTACATCCACCTCGACGGTTGACCCGCATAGCGGAGAGCGCTTGCGCACAGTGGCATCAGGGTTTTCAAGGCGTTCGGTCAATGGTATTGTCGCTGCCAAAGCCAGAATGCGTTGTGAATAGAGCTTCATTAAATCTTGATCGTCTGCCATGTGTCTTGGCCTTTGCAATTCATCTGTTATGCGCATAATTAGAGCGGGAATGCAGGAATGCAAAGCGAAAGTGACAATAATGATGAAATTCAATGCCGCATCACTGAAATATGATGACAAAGGCCTGATCCCCGCAATTGCACAGCAAATTGGCACTGGCGAGGTGCTGATGATGGCATGGATGAACCAATCCACAGTGGAAGAAACACTGCGTTCGGGCCACGTTACCTATTGGTCAAGGTCACGGCAGGAGTTCTGGAAAAAAGGTCTGACGTCTGGCAACGTGCAAAAGCTTGTATCACTACGGGTGGATTGTGATCGTGATTGCCTGCTTGTTACAGTTGATCAAACCGGGCCTGCCTGCCACACCAACCGTCATAACTGTTTTTATACAGAGGTGCAGGATGGGGCCGAAGTCGAAATATTGTCACCCATGGCTTAAACCCACCATTTCCCTAATATCTTGCGGGGTTGCCCCGTTTTGACGGTAATGTCGGATTGAACGTGCATCATCACGTTTGGCCAGACGTTTACCGTTTTCATCGCGGATCAATCTATGATGGTGATAGATCGGGGTGGGTACGCCAAGAAGCTTTTGTAAAACAACATGAATGGGTGTGGCAGGTGCCAGATCCAGACCGCGCGTGATATGTGTAATATTCTGTTCTGCATCATCAACCACCACAGACAGGTGGTAAGACGTGCCTATATCTTTTCGTGCCAAGACGATATCGCCACATGCTGATATCAAATCATCTTTTACGATTTTTATAGCCTGCGGTTTTTGCTGACCTGTTTCTGTATATAGCATGTCAGTTTCCAAGCGTGATACAGCTTTGATCACATTCATACGAATTGCATCAGCTTCAGTTCGATCATTCATAGATCGATGCTGGCAGGTTCTAGGGTAAATCGGGCCGTCAGGGCCAATCCCAACACCTTCTTGAGGGGCAGACAGCGCTTGCGAAATATCTTTACGGGTACATTTACATGGATAGCACAAGCCAAGATCGATAAGTTTTTGCATGGCACTGTTATAAGTGGAAAGGTGTGTCGATTGACGCATAACCGGGGTAGGCCATGCTAGGCCAAGCCAATTCAGATCATCATAAATTGCTTGTTCATACTCTGGTTTACACCGCGCCAGATCAATATCTTCAATACGCAGTAGAAATTCGCCGCCATTTGCACAGGCCGCATCCCATGCCATAAGCGCGGAATAGGCATGCCCCAGATGCAAAAACCCGGTGGGTGAAGGTGCAAACCGTTCTCTTATCACTGTTTGCGCATTATATAGACAGTGGATTCCATGCCTGTACCGGGCAGGTGAGGCCCGTGTTCTTTGAATAGTAATTGAAATGCTCCACAATCCGTGTGATTCATCACGCAGCATTCAAATGCGGAGTCTTTCAGCGTGTGATCGTTGAAAGAAAACACTGCAAACCCACCACTTTGTAATTTTGAAAGCATATCATACAGAAGTGCTACAGGTGCACCACCTGTCCCGATTACGCCAATAGCAGTTATCGCGTCATATGTGCCATCATCAAAGGGGAATGGTTTCTTCTCTGTCGATTGCCACAGCTTGTCATAGACGTTGCGGGTTTTCGCAACCTCCAGCATTTCGGGGTTTAATTCACAACCATCAAGACGGGTAAAGCCAGCTTCCGACAGGAATTTGCCGGACAGCCCTGTACCGCAACCTACGTCAAGAATAGCAATATCTTGTTCAGGAGTGAACCCGGCAAGTGCTTTGGCGCAGCGTTCTGGTGTGGCATAGCCGTTAACCAGAACCTCTGCATCATAGGTCTTTGCCCAGTCACTGTAAAATTTTTGCGTGTCTGCTACGGATTTAAGACCGTAAGCGCGTGAAAGATGGTCTTTATGCTCATTCATATGGTAATGTTAGCAACCCGAACCTATCCCTGCAACCAACTTGTCCAATCTGTTTTTGCGCGGTCAGTATAGGCAAGGTAACGGTCTTTGCGATTACGTCTGCCACCTTTGACATTGTCAACGGGAGGGAACAGACCGAAATTCACGTTCATAGGTTGAAAGCTTTTGGCCTCGGCACCACCTGTAATATGAGTGATCAAGGCACCCATTGCAGTGGTATTCGGGGGCGCATTTCTGGTTTCACCATTGGCTTCTGCAACTGCCATGCGACCTGCAAGCAAGCCCATTGCAGCACTTTCAACGTAGCCTTCAACACCAGTTATTTGTCCCGCAAAACGTATATCGGGCCGTGATTTTAAACGCATTTGATCATCCAAAAGACGCGGTGAGTTGATAAATGTGTTGCGGTGTATGCCACCCAGACGCGCAAATTCGGCGTTTTCAAGGCCGGGGATCATTGATAGGACGCGGGCCTGTTCACCGTATTTCATTTTGGTTTGAAAACCGACGATGTTGAACAAAGTACCAAGTGCGTTGTCACGGCGCAGCTGCACGATGGCGTGCGCTTTCACATCCGGCTGGTGTGGATTTGTCAACCCGACAGGCTTCATCGGACCCCAACGCAGGGTTTCACGACCGCGTTCAGCCATAACCTCTATCGGCAGGCAGCCTTCAAAGTAGGGGGTATTTTGTTCCCAGTCTTTGAATGCGGTTTTTTCAGCTGCAAGCAAGGCGTCAATAAAGGCATTATATTGGGCTTCATCCATAGGGCAATTCAGATACGCGGTTTGTTCTTCAACCGTATTGCCCTTGTCGTAGCGTGATTGGAACCAAGCTTGGCCCATGTCCACACTTTCTGCGTAGACAATGGGGGCGATGGCATCAAAAAATGCCAGTGATGTTTCGCCGGTTTCAGCTAAAACCGCTTCGGCCATGGATTGCGAGGTCAAAGGCCCCGTGGCAATAATGGTTTGACCCCAGTCATGTGGCGGTAGCCCCGTAACCTCGCCACGTTCCAGCGTGATCATTGGGTGAGAAAGTAAACCTTGGGTAACAGCCTGGCTAAATGCTTCACGGTCTACAGCAAGTGCGCTGCCAGCGGGAACTGCATGTTTTGCACCCATCTCCATTATTATAGAGCCTGCTGCACGCATTTCCCAATGCAACAAGCCGACTGCATTCGCGGTATCATCGTCAGAACGGAATGAGTTGGAACAAACAAGTTCCGCTAGATCATCGGTTTGGTGGGCAAAGGTTTTTACAGTCGGGCGCATTTCATGCAAAACAACAGGAATATTCGCGTTGGCGATTTGCCACGCGGCCTCGGAACCTGCCATGCCGCCGCCGATGATATGGATGGGTTTTGTCATAAGGGGCATTTAAGGTAACGGGCATGGAAAGAAAAGGGGCGTGATAAGCTATATATAAATATTAGAAATTATGTTACATTACTCAAAATTTATCTAAGAACATTCGCGCCCTTAAGTTGTTTTACAGTTGCTATGCAATTTATAATATTTTATTCAACCTAAAAGAATTTTGGATAAGATTATGAAGTATATAGTTTTTGTTACTGTAATTTTGATTTTAGTGGTTATACTATCCGCTATTTATAAAATACTTCCTCATAGGAGTTTTAAGTCAAAAAAACCGTATATCAGTTTTTTTCCTAAATATCATTTTTCATATCGAGATTTAGATTCATTAAAATTAAACCTTTCAGAATCTGGTTTTAAACAAAGCTCCAACCCAAATCTATATGCTCGTGGATCTTTCTTTGGTGATTTTTTGTAAAAATGGGCAAAATTGAATGTTGTTATTGACCCTCAAAAGAAAGAAGCACGTGTGCACTCCCCATTAACAGTTATCCTAGTTGATACTGGGGATACATGGAAGCTTGTGAGTATGTTGTCTAAATAAAGAAAAATCCACTTACACCATAGTGCTCGTGGCTTTTTTGTAAGCAGTTGAATTATTCGTCTGGTGCCGCTAGTGTCTCAACCGTTTCACTGTCTTCAACCTCATCGTCAGATGTCTCGGCGATGTAGGCTACAGAAACCACATCTTCGCCTTTGCCAACGCTAAATACGGTAACACCGGATGATGTTCGCCCTTGACGTGAGATGCCGGAAACAGGGCAGCGAATGGACTGGCCTGTAGAGGTGGCAAGCATGACCTGATCTTCATCTTCGACAGTGAAACATGCAATGATGCGGTCATCACGACGGCCTAGATTAGCGGCAGCAACACCTTGCCCACCACGACCCGATACGCGATATTCGTGAGCACTGGAACGTTTTCCAAAGCCGCCTTTGGTAATGGTCAGTATCCATTGTTCCAATGCGGCAAGTTCTTCATAACGTTCAGTGGTCAGTGTTGTTTCGGTGGCTTCGCCACCGCCGTCTTCGCCAGTTTTGTCACGGCGCATTTTGAAGTATGCGTTGCGTTCATCAGGAGAGGCACTGACGTGGCGGATCACCGCCATTGAAACAACGTGATCATCCTTTGCAAGCCTGATACCCCGTACACCAAGTGAATCGCGACCTTTAAAGACACGCACGGCTGTCGTCGGAAAACGGATGGCTTTGCCCATACCGGTGGTCAGAAAAAAATCATCGCCTTCAGTGGCAATACGCACGTCAATAATTGTAACACCTTCGGGCAGTTTCATCGCGATTTTACCGTTGGATTTGACGTTGGTAAAATCAGATAGTGCATTGCGCCGCACGCCGCCTTCGGAGTTGGCGAAGACAATTTGAAGGTCTTTCCAATCCTCTTCAGGTGCATCGATGGGCATAATGGCCGCAATGGATACGCCTTGTTGGATGGGCAGCAGGTTGATGATGGCTTTGCCACGGGCATTGCGTCCGCCAAGAGGTAAGCGCCATGTTTTTAGTGTGTAAACCATACCATCTGTGGTGAAGAACAACAGGGCAGTATGGGTGTTGGCAACGAACAGGTTAGTGACGAAATCCTCGTCCTTGGTGTTCATGCCTTGCGTACCTTTACCGCCGCGTTTTTGTTCACGGTATTCCACTAATTGGGTACGTTTGATATAGCCCGAACTAGTGACTGTCACGACCATGTCTTCACGTTCTATCAGGTCCTCTATATCCATATCGCCAGCGTATTCGACGATTTCCGAACGGCGCGGGATTGCAAACTTTTCTTGCACTTCACGCAATTCGTCAGAAATAATTGACATAATGCGCGTCCGAGAGCGTAAAATATCCAAGTAATCAGTGATTTTGCCGGCCAGTTCCTGTAATTCGTCTGTAACTTCCTTCACACCCAATGCAGTCAGGCGTTGCAAGCGCAGTTCTAATATGGCGCGGGCCTGAACTTCGGACAGATGGTAAGTGCCGTCGTCGTTTATGGTGTGGCTTGGGTCATCTATCAGCTTAATATATTCCACGATGTCATGCGCGGGCCATGCGCGGGTCATCAGTTTTTCGCGTGCCGTAGCAGGATCAGCAGAAGCACGGATTGTAGTAACGATTTCATCTACATTGGATACCGCAACAGCCAATCCACATAGTATATGACTGCGTTCACGGGCTTTGCGTAGGTTAAAGGCAGTACGACGCGCAACAACTTCTTCACGGAATGTGATGAAACTGGTTAGAAAATTGCGTAAGTCAAGCTGTTCTGGGCGGCCATTGTTCAAGGCCAGCATGTTACAGCCGAAACTGGTTTGCATGGGCGTATAACGGAAGAGTTGGTTCAAGACCACCTCGGCTGTGGCATCGCGTTTCAACTCGATTACGACACGTACACCGATACGATCGCTTTCATCTTGAACATGTGAAATACCTTCAATCTTTTTATCGCGGGCCAGTTCGGCGATCTTTTCGATCATGGTGGCTTTGTTAACTTGGTAGGGAATTTCATCGATGACAATGGCCCAGCGGTCTTTGCGAATTTCCTCTACACGGGTTTTTGATCGGATGATAACGCTGCCACGGCCCTCAGTGTAGGCTTTCTGTGCGCCTGAGCGCCCCAAGATGAGACCACCTGTGGGAAAGTCAGGGGCAGGGATGTGCTGCATCAGGGCAAGACTGTCCAGATCAGGGTCTTCAATCAATGCAAGTGTTGCCGTAATGACTTCGCCCAGATTGTGCGGCGGAATATTGGTGGCCATACCAACAGCAATGCCGCCTGCGCCATTAACCAGCATATTTGGATAGCGGGCAGGCAGAACCGTAGGTTCACGATCTTTGCCGTCGTAATTGTCCTGAAAATTTACTGTTTCTTTTTCAATATCTTCCAGCAGGAAAGCCGCAGGTTTATCCATACGCACTTCTGTGTAACGCATTGCAGCCGGATTATCGCCGTCCATAGAGCCAAAGTTACCTTGCCCATCAAGCAAAGGCAGTGACATGGAAAATTCCTGCGCCATACGTACCAGTGCATCATAAATCGCGGCATCCCCATGCGGGTGGTATTTGCCCATAACATCACCGACAGCGCGCGCGGATTTCTTGTAAGATTTATCGTGGGTGTTGCCTGCCTCATACATTGCATAAAGTATGCGGCGGTGAACAGGTTTAAGTCCATCACGTAAGTCCGGGATTGCACGACTGACGATCACGCTCATCGCATAGTCAAGATATGAGGTCTTCATTTCCTCTTCTATGGTGATTTGCGGCCCGTCATATTGGGGGCGTTCAGGGGTATTTTCGTCTTTGATTTCTGTCTCGTCGCTCACGGGCTGCCTGTTCTTTTTTATAACACTACATATTGTGGTATTTTATAGCATACCCATAAGAAAACCGCAATGTTTTGTGCTGTATGATGTTCGGTAAAACCCGAAAATAAAACAGCCCGAAGATAGGTATCTAACAGGCTGATTATATTATAATTAATGTAATTTTACTTTAGAACGGAATTTCATCATCCAGGTCGTTGTTTGCCGGTGCGGATGAGCCACTACTCTGTCCGTCATTCTGGTTGCTGTATCCGCCACCGGATTGGCCCCCGCCGTAATCACCGCCACCGCCACTAGAGCGGCCGTCAAGCATAGTTAACGTGCCATTGAAGCCTTGCAGCACAACTTCGGTGGAATAGCGGTCATTGCCGGATTGATCTTGCCATTTACGGGTCTGTAATGCGCCTTCAATAAAGACCTTAGAACCCTTTTTTAGGTATTGTTCGCAGATCTTGACCAAGCCTTCGGAGAAAATAGCAACGGTGTGCCATTCGGTTTTTTCACGCCGCTCACCGGTGTTTTTATCGCGCCAGCTTTCCGATGTCGCTATGCGAAGGTTGCAAACTTTACCACCGTTGCCAAATGTACGGACTTCAGGGTCTGCCCCCAAGTTTCCAATTATCATTACTTTGTTCAAACTACCGGCCATTTGGCTCTCCCATCGAATCTACGGTTTTATCTTGGTTAATAACCGTTAGAACATCTGATTGGAGTGAAGAAAAGTTTAAAATCATTGAAATGAGCAAAGACTCGTCAAATAGAAATAAAAAGGGTAAAGAGCCTATAACTAATGTAGCTATTTGGATTTGTTTATGAAGTGGGGCTTTCGTATATTTATTGTACTATGTGTAGCCACATCAGGGTACGCACAGGCCGAAGGTGTTTCAAAGTCCCGCCGCATTTCGAGTTTACATAGCAATTTGATAGATAAAAGACTGGCCAAACAATACAGCGGCTCTAATAAACTTTTACCTGGCGATGGTAAACAATATACGATTATCCCACTTTATAGCGGGAAATATAAAGGCGTCTACAAGCCGATGGCAGAGGCGGCTGCGCGAAAATATGGTGTGCCTGTCAACTTATTTAACCGCCTTGTTCAACAGGAAAGCGGTTGGAACCCACGGGCTAAATCGTCAGCAGGAGCATATGGTCTAGCGCAGCTAATGCCGGCTACGGCCCGTAACCTTGGTGTAAACCGTGAAGACCCTAAACAAAATCTGGAAGGTGGTGCGCGTTATCTGGCAAAGATGTACCGCAAGTTTGGCACCTGGCGCCTGGCATTGGCAGCATATAATGCCGGTCCCCAGGCTGTAGCCAAATACAACGGTGTGCCACCTTATAAAGAGACGCAAAACTATGTGCGCAAGATTTTGGGCAAATAAAGCTTAAATATTTGTAAATGTTCTGCTTGTGTTCTTTTGATTTCACTGGCATCTTGGGCGTGTCCCACTACATACTTTCTTAACATATAATGGTAGTTGTTAATGTCTGAGTTGAAAAATATAGAAATTCGCGGTGCGCGGGAACATAACTTGAAAAACGTTGATGTGGATATTCCACGCAACAAGTTGGTTGTAATAACCGGGTTATCAGGTTCGGGCAAATCATCGCTTGCGTTTGATACGATTTATGCGGAAGGGCAGCGACGTTATGTAGAAAGCCTGTCGGCCTATGCGCGGCAATTTTTGGACATGATGCAAAAGCCCGATGTGGATCATATCGCGGGTTTGTCACCTGCAATTTCCATTGAGCAAAAAACAACATCGAAAAACCCACGGTCAACGGTGGGGACAGTAACAGAGATTTACGATTATATGCGACTTTTGTTTGCGCGTGTAGGCACACCGTACTCGCCTGCAACAGGATTGCCGATTGAAGCACAACAAGTTTCTGAGATGGTTGACCGTATCATGACGATGGAAGAGGGCACACGGGCTCATCTGCTGGCACCGATCGTACGGGATCGTAAGGGTGAATATCGCAAGGAATTTATAGACCTTAAGAAACAGGGGTTTCAGCGTGTAAAGGTTGACGGCGCATTCTATGAATTGGAAGACGCGCCCACGCTGGATAAGAAATACCGCCATAATATAGATGTGGTTGTTGACCGTATCGTGGTGCGTGAAGGGCTTGAAACACGCTTGGCAGATAGTCTGCGTACCGCGCTAGATCTGGCCGATGGAATCACGATTTTGGAAACCGCACCGAAAGAAGGCGAACCCGCACGGATCACGTTCTCGGAGAACTTCGCCTGTCCGGTGTCAGGTTTCACCATTCCTGAAATCGAACCCCGCCTGTTTTCGTTTAACGCGCCCTTCGGGGCTTGTCCTGATTGTGATGGCTTGGGGGTCGAGCTGTTCTTTGACGAACGTCTTGTGGTGCCTGATACACGGCTGTCTTTATATGATGGTGCGCTGGCACCTTGGGCGAAGGGAAAATCTCCGTATTTTCGCCAAACCATTGAGTCTATTGCGAAACATTATGGATTTGATAAGGGTGCACCGTGGCGCGATTTACCTGAAAAAGTGCAGCAAGTGATGTTGCGTGGCTCTGGCACTGAAGAGATCAAGTTTCGCTATGACGAAGCGGGGCGGGTTTATGAGGTAACGCGGAACTTTGAAGGTGTGATCCCTAATATGGAACGCCGTTACCGCGAAACCGATAGTAACTGGGTGCGAGACGAATTCGAGCGGTACCAGAATAATCGTCATTGTCATACATGCGACGGGTTTAGGTTACGGCCTGAGGCTTTGGCTGTGCGAATCGGAGAGTTGCATGTGGGCCAGATTGTGCAACTGTCGATTAAGGAAGCATTGGACTGGACTGAAAGTGTGCCTAATAGTCTGACCAAGCAAAAGAATGCCATTGCGGTGGCAATTTTGAAAGAAATCCGCGAGCGGTTAGGGTTTTTGGTCAATGTGGGATTGGATTATCTGACATTATCACGTGCATCTGGCACTTTGTCAGGCGGGGAAAGTCAGCGCATTCGACTGGCTTCACAGATTGGATCAGGGCTGACCGGGGTGCTTTATGTGCTCGACGAGCCATCGATAGGCCTGCATCAACGCGATAATGGCCGGTTGTTGGTAACGCTGAAGAATTTGCGTGATCAGGGCAATACGGTGATTGTTGTGGAACACGATGAAGAGGCCATTCGCAGCGCGGATTATGTGCTGGACATTGGCCCGGGTGCTGGTGTTCATGGTGGCGATATTATTGCACGTGGAACGCCGGGGCAAATTATAAAATCAAAGAATTCCATTACAGGTCAGTATCTTAGAGGGGAACGTGAGATCAGTATCCCTGCCGTTAGGCGCACCGGAAACGGTAAGGTGGTGACAGTAGAAGGTGCCACTGGAAATAACTTAAAAAATATCACCGCCGATTTCCCTTTAGGCAAGTTTGTTTGCATCACGGGCGTTTCCGGTGGTGGGAAATCTACACTGACGATTGAAACTTTGTTCAAAACGGCATCGATGCGTTTGAATGGTGCCAAACAAACCCCTGCGCCTTGTGAAGCGGTTAATGGATTGACAGTTTTGGATAAGGTGATCGACATAGATCAACGTGCCATTGGGCGCACGCCGCGTTCAAATCCTGCAACGTATACGGGTGCTTTTACACCCATTCGCGACTGGTTTGCAGGGTTGCCGGAAGCAAAAGCGCGGGGATATAAGCCCGGGCGTTTCAGTTTCAACGTCAAGGGCGGACGTTGTGAGGCCTGTCAGGGTGACGGGTTGATCAAGATTGAGATGCATTTCCTGCCCGATGTGTATGTGGAATGTGAAACATGTCGCGGAAAACGATATAATCGCGAGACTTTGGAAGTTCTTTTCAAAGGTAAAAGCATTGCCGGTGTGTTGGATATGACCGTGGAAGAGGCGGAACAGTTTTTCAAGGCAGTGCCGAGTATTCGCGACAAAATGACGGCGCTTTTACGTGTGGGTCTTGGCTATATCAAGGTTGGACAATCCGCGACAACCCTATCGGGGGGCGAGGCACAACGGGTGAAACTGTCGAAAGAGCTCGCAAAACGTTCAACGGGGCGGACGCTTTATATTTTGGACGAACCCACCACAGGTTTGCACTTTGAAGACGTTCGCAAGCTCTTGGAAGTGTTGCATGAATTAGTCGACCAGGGAAATACGGTGATCGTTATTGAACATAATTTGGATGTGGTGAAAACCGCTGATCACATTATAGATATCGGCCCTGAAGGCGGTGATGGTGGTGGCCAAATTGTTGCCACTGGCACACCTGAAGAGGTGGCAGAAGTTAAGGGCAGTTATACTGGTCATTATCTGAAGGATATGTTGAAAACCCGAAAAGTCGCCGCTGAATAATTTTTTATGTCTAAAGTGACGGTATTAAATTTTTGTGATATGTTGGATTGAAATAAATTAACAGGAGGTTACTTTTCATGCTCGTACAGAATATTCTTGGGGCTAAAACCAGTAACAAAATAATTACGA
The DNA here is from genome assembly GCA_965261565.1 of Amylibacter sp. Lineage (GTDB taxonomy): Bacteria > Pseudomonadota > Alphaproteobacteria > Rhodobacterales > Rhodobacteraceae > Amylibacter. Next base: position 2,535,176 of record OZ253460.1, on the reverse strand, counting down.
TTACGAAAAATCATACGATAGATGAGGCGGTGTCTGATCTTGCTGCTCACCGTATCGGGGCTTTGGTTGTCAGTGATGACGGCAAAACCATCGACGGCATTCTGTCGGAACGCGATATTATCCGCGAGATGGGCAAACGCGGCACAACATGCCTGAGTGAAAAAGTAGGCGAGATGATGACGGCGGCGGTTTCGTGTTGTTCCATGAAAGATAGCGCGCAAACGGTATTGGAAACTATGACCGAAGGAAGGTTTCGCCACATGCCGATCCTGGAAAAAGGCAAGCTAGTCGGGGTTATTTCCATTGGTGACGTGGTCAAAGCGCGACTTGAAGAAATGGCGACTGAAAATTCAGCTATGGTGGATATGATCAGGGGGGTTTAGGGCAGGGATTAACCCCGCCCTTTTTTCTCAAATCGTGGCAACATAGCGGAAAAATCTGAGCCTTCGCCACCTTCGTTTTCTACAAAGCTTGTGTATAGTTCGGTGGCGCGTGCGCCCATTGGCGTATCTGCGTCAACACTTTCGGCAGCTTGTTGTGACAAGCGCAGATCTTTAAGCATCAACTCAGAGGCAAACCCCGGTTTGTAACCATTGTCTGCTGGGCTTTGTGGGCCGATACCAGGGGCTGGGCAATATGCGTTCATTGTCCAGCTATAGCCTGATGAAGTACTGACCACGTCGAACATTGACTGGCGATCAAGGCCAAGCTTATCCGCTAATGCAAAGGCCTCACATGTGGCGATCATTGTGGCGCCAAGGATCATGTTGTTGCAAATCTTGGCAGCCTGACCATTGCCCGATGAGCCACAATGCACGGCTTTTTGGCCCATGATGTCAAACAGCGGTTGCGCCTTGGCAAATGCCGCGTCTGATCCACCTGCCATGAACGTAAGTGTGCCGCCAGAAGCACCACCAATGCCGCCTGATACGGGGGCATCGACCGCTAACAGCCCTGCGGCAACTGCATCGTCTGCCACAGCGCGGGCTGATTCCACATCCACGGTAGAGCAGTCAACGAAGGCAGCGTCTTTTGACATAACAGGAATAATATCCGTGGCCACAGTGCGTAAAATAGCCCCATTGGGTAGCATGGTTATGACAACATCCGCAGTTAAAGCCGCATCAACTGCAGTTTTAGCTTTGGATACCCCTGTCGGGCAGTCCGCCACAAGGTCAAACCCTGTGACGTCGTGCCCCGCGGCGGCCAAATTGGCCGCCATTGGGGAACCCATGTTTCCTAGTCCGATAAACCCGATTTTCATAGATAACTACTCCATCAATGGGATGCTAAACTCGCCGCCTTCTTTAATGCCTGATGGCCAGCGTGCAGTTACGGTCTTGGTGCGGGTGTAGAATTTAAACGCATCAGGCCCGTGTTGGTTCAGGTCGCCAAAGACGGATTTTTTCCAGCCACCAAAGGTGTGATAAGCCAAAGGTACTGGAATGGGCACGTTAATACCGACCATACCGACATTGATACGGTTGGCAAAGTTACGTGCAGTATCACCGTCACGGGTAAAGATGGCTGTGCCGTTACCGTATTCATGATCCATGGCCAGACCGATGGCCTCTTCATAAGATTGGGCGCGTACTGTGGACAGAACAGGGCCAAATATTTCGTGTTTGTAGATGTCCATGTCTTTGGTCACGTTATCAAACAGGTGAGGGCCAACAAAGAAGCCGTCTTCGTAGCCTTGCAGGCTGAAGCCACGACCGTCGACCACAAGTTTAGCACCTTGATCTATACCAGTTTGCACAAGACGTTCGATATTGGCTTTGGCGGCTGCCGTTACAACTGGGCCGTAGTCAACATCTTTGCCAGCCGTGTAAGGGCCTACTTTTAGCGCATCGATGCGCGGTACCAGTTTTTCGATCAAACGATCGGCGGTTTCGTCACCAACAGGAACAGCTACAGAGATCGCCATGCAGCGTTCGCCTGCGGCACCAAAACCAGAACCGATCAGCGCGTCTGCGGCTTGATCCAAGTCTGCGTCAGGCATGATGATCATGTGGTTTTTCGCACCACCGAAGCATTGAACACGTTTACCGTTGGCGCAACCTGTACTGTAGATGTATTCTGCGATGGGTGTTGAGCCCACGAAACCGACAGATTGTACGATATCGTTGTGCAAGATAGCATCAACAGCTACTTTGTCACCGTTCACCACTTGCAAGATACCTTTTGGCAGACCTGCTTCTTCCAGCAACTCAGCCAGCATGATGCACACGGATGGATCACGCTCAGAAGGTTTCAGGATGAATGCGTTACCGCATGCTATGGCAGGGGCATACATCCACATCGGTACCATGGCCGGGAAGTTAAAGGGTGTGATGCCGGCGGATACGCCTAAAGCTTGACGCATGGAATACATGTCAATGCCGGGGCCTGCACTGTCTGTGTAGTCACCTTTCAGCAATTCTGGGGCACCGATGCAATATTCGCATACTTCCAAACCGCGTGTTACGTCGCCTACGGCATCTGGCAGGGTTTTGCCGTGCTCGCGCGATAGGGCCTCTGCCAGTTTGTCCATGTCGCGGTTCAACAGGGCCACGTATCTCATGAATACACGGGCGCGGCGTTGTGGGTTAACGGCAGCCCATGCAGGTTGTGCTGCTTGGGCTATTTCGATGGCATTATTCATCTCTTCGACGCTGGCCAGTGGGGTTTGTGCCTGAACTTCGCCTGTCGCAGGGTTGTAGACGTCAGTAAAACGCCCTGATGTACCTTTGACATGTTCACCGTTGATGTAATGTGTAAGCTCTTGCATGGAAGTCTCCCGTTTTTCTGAAATGGTTGCACACACTATAGTCTTGCGTTTTCACTTTTTAAACGGCAAATATAGCAGGTTCATTTTGCATTTTTGCAATATGGGAAGGTGACCATGAATTGGGATGATCTGAAAGTGTTTTTGCATGTGGGGCGCAGCAGTAGCCTGACTGCATCCAGCAAGAAGTTGAAAATGGATCCAAGTACGTTGGGGCGGCGTATTGCGCGGCTTGAGGAGCGCATGGGCGCACGATTGTTTGTGAAAACACCGCAAGGTTATGATCTGACGGATGCGGGTGAGCGGTTGTTGATCTATGCGGCCGAGATGGAGCAAGCATCGCTGTCAGCGCAGGAAATTGTGCGCGGGCCTACAGATCAGATGAGCGGGGCTATACGTGTGGGGGCGCCTGATGGTAGCGCGAATTTTCTGCTGCCAGAGGTTTGTGCCGAAATTTCACGTGAAAATCCCGATCTCGAAATACAGATCGTGGCTATTCCGCGTGTGCTGAACTTGTCAAAACGTGAAGCGGATATGGCGGTAACAGTGTCACCACCGCAAGCAGGCCGTTTGGTTGTACAAAAGGTCACGGATTATCAGCTGCATTTGGCGGCGACCAAAGCTTATATTACGGCCCATCCAGATTTGCGCAAGTTTGAGCAGATTAAACAACATCCTATTATCGGCTACATTCCTGATCTGATTTTTGATAAGGAACTGGATTACCTGTCTGAATTCGGGTTGAAACCGTCACCAAGCCTTGCATCGAACTCTGTCTCTGTGCAGATCAACATGATAAATCAAGGGGCAGGGTTGGGAGTTGTGCATGATTTTGCCATGCCAAACTTCCCGGATTTGCGGTTTTTATTCAAAGAAGAACTGGCCATTACGCGCAGCTTTTATCTGGTGCGCCATGAAGGCGACAGGCGCGTGGGGCGGTTTAACCGCTTCGCAGAACGGCTGATCAAGGGGATGCGCGACGTTGTAAAACTTAAAGAAGCAGTAAAACCTGCTTGACCTGAGCCTTACGTTATTGTTCGACTGCATTATCGGCAAAGCTATGGAGGCTGATTTGCGCATAGGATTATACCCCGGAACCTTTGATCCGATAACATTGGGACATATCGATATCATTCAACGTGCCTGTGTGCTGGTTGACCGCTTGGTCATTGGTGTGGCTATTAACCGTGACAAGGGGCCGTTGTTTTCGCTGGAAGAGCGGGTTGATATGATCGAACAAAACCTGGGGCGTATGAATACCGGCGATACAGAGGTTTTGGTGGAGCCGTTTGAGAATCTATTGATATCAAAAGCCGATGAGATCGGTGCAAAGATAATTATTCGCGGCTTGCGTGCTGTGTCTGATTTTGAATATGAATATGCGCTAGTGGGCATGAACCGCGCAATGAATCCTGAAATTGAGACAGTATTCTTGATGGCAGAGGCCAAACATCAGGCGATTGCTTCAGGGTTGGTAAAAGAAATAGCCCGTCTTGACGGTAACATATCAAAGTTCGTAACCCCAGATGTGCATGATGCCTTGATTGATAAATTCAAAAAATCCTGAAACATGGGGCTTTTCCTTATGGGCTCTCTATCATAAGGTACGCCAAATTTAATCTACGGAGACCAAAATGGTTGATATCAAAGACCCGGAAAATACTATTGTCATAGAACTGAAGCATGGCACGGTAACCATCGAGCTACTGGCCGATGTTGCACCTAAACACACCGCACGTATGAAGGAACTTGCGCGTTCCGGTAAATACGACAACGTAGTTTTTCACAGAGTGATCGACGGCTTTATGGCGCAAACCGGTGATGTTGCCAATGGAAACACAGGCGAAGGTTTTAATCTGGGCCGTGCAGGTACGGGTGGTTCCGATATGGGCGATTTGCCAGCGGAATTTTCCAAACTGCCACATGATCGCGGTACAATAGGTGCGGCACGTTCTGCGGCGCCCGACAGTGCCAATTCGCAGTTTTTCATTAACTTTTCCGATAATCATTTTCTGAACGGTCAATACACGGTTTATGGCCGTGTGATTGAAGGCATGGATCATGTGGACAAGATTAAAAAAGGTGAGCCGCCGATGGACCCGGATACAATGATTTCCGTTAAAGTAGCGGCAGACTTGTAATGCGGTTTTTTGCAACACTGGCCGCAACAATGGTTTTTGCAGGCTCTTTATGGGCCGCAAGTGCCGAAAATACTTTGATGATCGAAGTCGCTGGTCACAACCCCGGCGTAATAGAGATTGAACTTCTGCCTGATGTGGCACCTAAGCATGTGGAACAGATCAAAAAACTGGCCCGTGACGGAGCTTACAATAACGTGGTTTTTCATCGTGTGATTGCAGGTTTCATGGCGCAAACCGGTGATGTGCAAAACGGCAGGCTGGATGGTTATAATGCGAGTGTTGCTGGAACCGGGGGATCGAAGTATCCCGATATTCCGGCCGAGTTTTCTGACATTCCCTTTGAAAAAGGGGTCGTTGGCATGGCGCGGTCGCAAAGCCCGAATTCTGCCAATTCTCAATTTTTCATCATGTTTACCGAATACCCTTCTTTGAACAATAATTACACAGTATTTGGACGTGTGTCTGCTGGCCAAAAAGTTGTTGATAAGATTAAAAAAGGCAGCCAAGCAGTTGGCGGCTCGGTTGCAAACTCCCCGGATTATATGAAACGGGTTTGGATTAAGTCAGACGAATAAGTCTGATTTATCGTATGAAGTTTAAAGGCGGCCCAAAGAGGGTCGCCTTTTCTTTTCATCCGTTCTTCCCGAACAAAAAGTGGATGCTAGCTGGCTAATTTCACCAATGCATGGCGCTTTTTGCTGGATGATATTTTAGGCGCGGTTGCAATATCATCTACTGTCAGCATCAGACCTGCGTCTGATACAGGTGCATCATTAAACTTGGCCCCACCACCCGCAATAGCGCGTTTGGCATCTTTGCCGCTGGAAACCAGACCGGAACGTAGCAGAAGTTGGGTAAAGCTAATACCGTCGCCAATGTCTTGTGCGCTTAGTTCAAGTGTAGGTAGATCATCGCCAACGCCACCTTTTTCAAACACTTCTTTGGCAGTAGTTTCGGCAGCTGTTGCCGCATCAACCCCGTGACATAAAGCGGTCACTTCGTTGGCTAGTGTGATTTTGGCTTGATTGATTTCAGCACCTTCCAGTGCGCCCAAACGCGCACATTCATCTAGCGACAGTTCGGTGAACAACCGCAAGAATTTACCAACATCGGCGTCTAGCGTATTGCGCCAGAACTGCCAGAAATCGTATGAACTGAGCATGTCTTCGTTCAGCCAAATGGCGCCCGAAGCGGATTTGCCCATCTTGGTGCCATCCGCCTTGGTTAAAAGCGGTGTTGTGATACCGAAAACTTGGGTTTGGCTAATGCGCCGTGTCAGGTCTATACCGTTCACGATATTGCCCCACTGGTCAGAACCACCCATTTGCAAGCCCACATCATGAACCTTGTTTAGTTCCATGAAATCATAGGCTTGCAAAAGCATGTAGTTAAATTCAAGGAATGTCAGCGGTTGTTCGCGATCAAGACGCAGTTTCACGCTTTCCATTGCAACCATTCGGTTGATGGTGAAATGCTTGCCGTAATCACGCAAAAATTCGACGTAGTTCAGGTTATCTAACCAGTCGGCATTATTGACCATGATGGCATCCGTATCAGCTTCGCCAAAATCAATATACTTGTCGAAAACCTTGCGAATGCCTGCAATATTGTCGTTGATAGTATCCGTGCTGATTAACTGACGACTTTCATCCTTGCCCGATGGATCACCAATCTTTGAGGTGCCACCGCCCATAAGAACAACAGGCGCATTGCCGGTCTTTTGTAACCAGCGTAGCATCATAATCTGAATCAGTGATCCGATATGAAGACTGGTGGCCGTTGCATCAAAGCCGATATAGGCGCGCAAGGGGCCTTTGAGCAGGCGTTCATCCAGCCCCTCCAGGTCCGTGCAGTCCTGTAAGAAGCCCCGTTCGACCATAACAGTCAAAAACTCTGATTTGGGCTTGTAAGTCATGTGTTTATCGTCCTTTGATGTGCTAAGATTGGTGTATACCGCGAATTTCGCGAAAGGAAAGAGTATTGGCACGATTTGAACCGATATGGGCTTTAGGGTTGATGTCAGGCACCTCGATGGACGGGGTCGATGGTGCGTTGTTGATGACCGATGGGCAAACTATACATGCCTTTGGTAAGAGCTATTTCCGAGCCTATTCGATTAAGGAAAAAGCAACAATTGCCGCCGCACAAGGGCTTTGGCCGGATGATGATCCGGCGATTCTTGCCGCAGCTGAACAGGTTGTGCGTAAAGCACATTGTGATGTCACTGCAAAATTCCCTGATGCGCAGATCGTGGGATTTCACGGGCAAACCTTGGCACATGATCCGGATGGCGGGCGTACGCATCAAATTGGTGATGGGGCACAGTTGGCGCATGATACGGATAAACGCGTAGTTTGGGACTTTCGTTCTGCTGATATGGCGGCAGGCGGGCAGGGCGCACCACTTGCACCGTTCTTTCATCATGCCTGTGCGCGGCAATTGGGGATGCAGCAGATTGTGGCCTTTGTAAACATGGGGGGCGTTGGCAACGTGACGCTTGTGGACGGGGCCAAGTTTTCACCGGAAAGGGCGGATGCATTACTGGCATTTGATACGGGGCCTGCAAATGCACCTATCAATGATCTGTTATTTGAACGGCTGGGGCTAAGCTATGATAAAGACGGGGAAATTGCGGCCAAAGGTGCGGTACATACAGATATTCTAGAGCAGATATTTGAAAATGAGTATTTTTTGACAAAACCACCAAAATCACTGGATCGAAATAGTTTTAAGGAAGTTCAGGAATTGGTGAAACAACTTTCGGTTGAAGATGCTGCCGCCACATTGACGGCGCTTGCAGCCTCTTGTGTTTATGCGGCACAAATGCACTTCCCGTACGACCCATTTCGCTGGCTGATTTGTGGTGGTGGCCGCAAAAACTTATCGTTGATGAACGCGCTTAAGCAAAGGCTAGGTGATAATGTTGATGCGGTTGAGGCTGTTGGTTTGGATGGTGATATGTTGGAGGCGCAGGCGTTTGCTTATCTGGCGGTGCGGGTTTTGCGCGGATTACCCACGTCGTCGGTGACGACAACGGGATGTTCTGAACCTGTATCGGGTGGGAAAATTGCTAATCCGTAGATATTAATATTTCTGAAACACTTATATGAAATGATAATGTTAAGGTTGATGCAAGAACTCTTGTGACCTTCAAAGCAGATATATCCCGCCCTGCTGTACCCAGGGCGGGATAATTATTAACGCGATACTTCTGTTAAACGCCGAGATACGTACTCATCGACAGTTTGTAACATCAGATCCATATGCTCTTCCCGTTTGAAGAAGTGATCGGCACCTTCCAAAACTTCATGTGTAATTGTGATACCTTTTTGTTCATGTAGCTTTGAAACCAGTTCTTCCGTATCCACAGGTGGTGCCACACGGTCGGATGAACCGTTGATGATCAAGCCGGATGCCGGACAAGGTGCAAGAAAGCTGAAATCGTACATATTTGCAGGTGGAGACGTACTGATAAAGCCCGAAATCTCGGGTCGGCGCATCAATAACTGCATCCCGATCCAAGCGCCGAAACTAAAGCCAGCAACCCAGCAATGTTTTGCATTGGGGTTCATTGATTGCAAGTAATCCAAAGCAGAGGCGGCGTCTGACAATTCACCAACGCCCTGATCATACTCACCTTGTGAACGCCCTACACCGCGGAAGTTAAACCGCAATACGTTAAAGCCCATATTGTAAAATTTATAATGCAGGTTGTAGACCACCTTATTATTCATCGTGCCACCGAATTGCGGATGAGGATGCAAAATAATCGCGATCGGTGCATCCTTTATGTTTTTTTGCGGGTGATATCGGCCTTCTAGGCGGCCTTCGGGGCCGGGAAATATAATTTCTGGCATTGTGTCTGAGCACTCCAAGTTTGTGTCGTCTAAAGTGCTTAGTTAAAGTTGACAATAACACTCAGAGACTTTAGAACCATTCTAAATCAGGGCGCTGCCGCCCTTAGTTTCAAAGACAACTGACTAAGGCCTCCTGCAGCACTCGTCAACCATAACGACAGGGAACAGCCGTGAAACTAAGCACAAAAGGCAGATATGCGATGATTGCGCTGGTTGATATTGCCCTTGAAGGTCATGGCTGTACGGTTTCGCTTGCAGAAATTTCCAAACGACAGGATATTTCACTAAATTATCTTGAGCAATTATTCGTTAAATTGCGTCGTGCGGGGTTTGTCGATTCTGTTCGCGGGCCGGGTGGCGGTTATAAACTGGCTAAAACCCCCGATGCGATCCGTATTTCAGCTGTGCTGGAAGCGGTTGATGAAACAATGGATGCCCTAGTGCAAGGTGCAGGCGCATCCGGAGCATTATCCGGTAGCCGCGCACAATCGCTGAATAACCGTTTATGGGAAAGCCTATCTGCGCATGTCTATGTGTTTTTGCATCAGACGCGCTTGTCGGATGTAATTGAGAACCAACTGGCCCCGTGCCCTGCGGTGCCAAACCTGTTTGAAGTGGTGGATGAGACATGAATTCGCGCGCTTACATGGATTGGAACGCAACGGCCCCTTTACGGGCTGAAGCCCGAAACGCGATGATTACGGCGATGGATGTAGTGGGTAATCCGTCAAGCGTGCATGCCGAAGGGCGTGCGGCGAAAGGGATTATTGAAAAAGCGCGGGGGCAGATTAAAGATGCTTTCGGGGCAGGCTCTGCAGATGTTGCATTTACATCTGGCGCAACGGAAGCGGCAGCTTTAGTACTTGCGGGTAATAATATTCAAGCTGCAGGAATTGAGCATGATTGTGTCGCTGTTTGGACTGATGCATCCCTGAAAGCTGATGCAAGTGGCCTGGTTGAAACAACAGACTCTGTAAATAGCAGCCTGCAAGCAGCTAATAGTGAGACAGGCATTTTGCAAACGCTGCCAAATGGGCTGTACCTATCTGATTTTGTGCAGGCATTTGGTAAGGTTCCATGTGCATTTGACTGGGCGGATGTTAGCTTTGCGTTACTTTCTGCCCACAAAACCGGTGGCCCAAAAGGTGTGGGCGCACTTGTCCTTAAACAAGGGATTGATATTGTGCCGCGTGTAAAAGGCGGCGGCCAAGAACAAGGCCGCCGATCCGGTACTGAAAACGTCATCGGTATCGCAGGCTTTGGTGCCGCGGCAGAAGCAGCAGCGCGTGATCTTGCCAATGGCGTCTGGGATCAAGTTGCCGAATTACGCGACTATTTGGAAACACGTATTGTTGAGATTGCACCTGAAGTGATCATTTTCGGCAAAGATGTGAAACGCCTGCCCAACACCAGCAACTTTGCCATTCCAGGGTGGAAGGGTGAAACCCAGGTGATGCAGATGGACTTGGCTGGTTATGCGATCTCGGCAGGTTCTGCTTGTTCTAGCGGTAAAGTAAAAGTATCCCGTGTTTTGCAGGCGATGGGGTTTGATGATGTGACGGCAGCGTCGGCCATTAGGATCTCATTAGGGCCGACAAATACAAAAGACGAAATAGACGGGTTTGTTTCCGCTTGGAGCAAATCTTACAAGAAATTCAACGTAAAAGCGGCGTAAAGGAAGACAGATGAGCGATGTAATCGTAAAAGATGGCGTAGAAGAAGATACCGTAAACGCGGTGACGGCTTTGGGCGGTAAATACAAGTACGGCTTTGAAACCGATATCGAGATCGAATACGCGCCATTGGGGTTGAACGAAGATATCGTGCGGCTGATTTCCGAACGCAATGACGAGCCAGAGTGGCTGCTGGAATGGCGTCTGGAAGCCTTTGCCCGCTGGCAGCAGATGGAAGAGCCTGATTGGGCGATGGTTGATTATCCCAAGATCGACTTTCAGGATATTTACTATTATGCGCGCCCTAAATCCATGGCAGAAGAAAAACCCAAGTCATTGGATGACGTTGATCCCAAGTTGTTGGAAACATACGCAAAACTGGGTATTCCTTTGAAAGAGCAAGCCTTGTTGGCGGGCGTTGAAGTCCCCGAAGAAGAACGCCGCGTGGCGGTGGATGCAGTGTTTGACAGCGTCTCGGTTGGTACAACATTTAAAGATGAATTAGCCAAAGCAGGGGTGATTTTTTGTTCGTTCTCGGAAGCGGTAAAAGACCACCCTGAATTGGTTAAAAAATATCTGGGCACAGTGGTTCCGCAGACTGATAATTATTATGCAACGCTGAATTCGGCTGTGTTTTCGGACGGGTCGTTTGTATATATCCCCGAAGGCGTGAAATGCCCGATGGAGCTAAGCACGTATTTCCGCATTAATGCGGAAAATACCGGGCAGTTTGAACGCACGCTGATTATCGCGGAAAAAGGCTCGCATGTGTCTTATCTTGAGGGTTGTACCGCCCCGCAACGCGATGTGGCACAATTGCATGCGGCGGTGGTTGAATTGATCATTCTGGAAGACGCCGAAATTAAGTATTCAACAGTGCAAAACTGGTATCCAGGTGATGAAAACGGCGTTGGCGGGATTTATAACTTTGTGACCAAACGCGCGGATTGCCGGGGCGACCGGGCCAAAGTGATGTGGACGCAGGTAGAAACAGGCTCTGCCGTTACTTGGAAATACCCAAGTTGTATATTGCGTGGCGATGACAGTCAGGGTGAGTTTTATTCGATCGCGATTGCGAATAATATGCAACAAGCCGATACGGGCACCAAGATGATCCATCTGGGCAAGCGCACCAAGTCGCGCATTGTGTCCAAAGGGATTTCTGCGGGGCGGGCACAAAACACTTATCGCGGGCTGGTTTCGATGCATCCTAAGGCTGCGAATGCGCGGAATTACACCCAATGTGATAGCTTGCTGATTGGCGATAAATGCGGCGCCCATACGGTGCCTTATATTGAAGTGAAAAACAACACGGCGCGGGTGGAACACGAGGCCACGACATCCAAGGTGGATGATGAGCAATTGTTCTACTGCCGCCAGCGCGGCATGGACGAAGAAGAAGCCGTGGCATTGGTTGTGAACGGATTTTGCAAGGAAGTGTTGCAAGCCTTACCGATGGAATTTGCGATGGAAGCGCAAGCTTTGGTGGCGATTTCGCTGGAAGGGTCTGTGGGATGATCCAAGGGAAAATACTCGGCCCAATCCACCATGCCGATCTTAGTTCAAATGTATTACTCAGGCGGTTCTTGATGAAATTTTCATCACCAATGCGCTATCTGTTCGGCCTCGTCGCAGGTTTGTTTCTAGGTTCGCTTTATCATGAAAATTTGACACAATACTGGGCGGTTCTGCTTGTTACAGCTATACTGGCGCTGTCTTGGGTGTTGCTTAGCCTATTCGCACGTTCCGTTGTTAAAGAAACATTAATACCGATGTTGGGCGAAGATGAAGCCCTGGCGGACTATCAACTGATGTTTTCACAATCTTGGATTGCTGCCGTGAAAGAAACCGAGGACAAAAATGTTTGATCGCAAAACACTGCTATATGGCCTGACCTTTGCCGCTGTACTGTTTGTCGCGGGCTGGATAACGGGTATGGGCGGCGGTCTGATCGCCAACCTAATTACCTCACTCATACTTGGCGGGTGCGCAGCTGTGTCACTGGCCTTTATTAAAAAATACGGAAAACCGAAAGAATAAATAACATGTTAAATATTAAGAACCTTCAAGTTGGCTTGGAAGAAGAAGATAAACAAATCCTGAAAGGCGTTGATCTAAAAATCGGTGCAGGTGAGGTGCATGCGATTATGGGACCAAACGGATCAGGTAAATCTACAATGTCTTATGCTTTAGCTGGCAAAGGTGGGTATGAGATTACTAACGGATCTGCGGAACTGAACGGTGTAGATTTACTGGATATGGAACCCGAAGAACGTGCGGCGGCTGGCCTTTTTCTGGCATTTCAATACCCCGTTGAAATCCCCGGTGTGGGCAATATGACGTTCCTGCGCACCGCGGTGAACGCGCAGCGCAAAGCCCGTAGCGAGCCTGAATTGACTGCAGGTGAATTCCTGAAAGAGGTTCGCGCCAAAGCCAAGGCACTGAAAATTGATGCGGATATGCTGAAACGACCAGTGAACGTCGGCTTTTCAGGCGGCGAGAAGAAGCGTAACGAAATCCTGCAAATGGCGATGCTGGAACCAAAAATGTGTGTTCTGGATGAAACCGACAGCGGGCTGGATGTGGACGCAATGAAGCTAGTGGCCGAAGGTGTGAACGCTTTGCGCGACGGTAAACGTTCGTTTCTGGTCATCACGCATTACCAGCGTTTGCTGGATCATATCAAACCTGATGTTGTGCATATCATGGCGGACGGCAAAATAATCAAATCTGGCGGACCAGAGTTGGCGCTGGAAGTTGAAAACAACGGGTATGCCGATATTCTTGCAGAGGTGGCCTAAGCATGGCTATGACTAATCCGAAATTTGATACAAGCATTGCATTACTCGCGGCGTTTGATGTGCAAAATGGGGCTAAGTGGGCGTTAGATGCGCGTGCTAGTGCGGCTGCGAATCTGCGCCGTATGGGGGCACCGGTTAAGCGGGATGAATACTGGAAATACACCAACCCAGCTGGCTTGACTTCATTACCGACACCGACTGCGGGGTTGTTTGACGCAGACGAAGTACCAATGTTTGATAATATTGACCGATTGAAGCTTGTTTTTATTGATGGTGTTTATGACCCGGGGCAATCTGATGATTTATCAATGTCAGGTATCGAAATAGAAACCATCTCAGATGCGTTATCAAAAGATATCCATTGGGCCAAAGATATGTTCGGTGTGTTAGAAGCAAATGGGCAAAAACCCGTTTGCCGACCGCTTGCGGCCTTGAACACTGCTGTGACGCAGGAAGGTTTTGTTATACGTGCAACGAGCAAGGCGGACCGGCCTATTTCGGTGTGCTATTTGCATACATCAGAAAACTCTGAAGCCATGGTACATCATGTTATAAAGGTAGATGCCGGTGCTTCGTTAACGATATTGGAAAACGGGCCAGGTGCGGCACGATTTAATTCCGTTATGGAAGTAGATGTAGAAGACGGTGCAGAGTTTCACCATATACGCACGCAAGGGCGTGATCACGAACGACGGACGGCCACACATTTATTTGGCCGTTTGGGTCATGAGAGCGTTTTCAGATCATTTACAATGACTGTAAACGGGGTTTTGACCCGCAATGAGTGTGTGTTGGAATTTACGGGCGATAACGCAAAGGCCACGGTAGGCGGGGTTGCTGCCGGCGATGGCTCTGGTTTTCACCATGATGACACGGTCTTCGTGACACATGACTCGCTGAATTGCGAAAGCCGCCAGGTCTTTAAAAAGGTGCTGCGTAATGGTGCAACCGGTGTTTTTCAAGGCAAGATTCTGGTCAAAGACGGCGCGCAAAAGACAGATGGCTATCAAATTTCGCAAGGGTTGCTCTTGGATGACAATAGTAACTTCTTTGCCAAGCCAGAACTGGAAATCTATGCTGATGATGTGATTTGCTCACATGGTTCGACTGTTGGGGCTATAGATGAAAATGCATTATTCTACCTATTGTCGCGCGGGCTTCCAAGGTCGCAGGCACAAGATATGTTGATCTTGGCTTTCCTAAATGAAGCGATTGATGAAATCGACAATGACGCACTTAGTCAGAATATCCACGATCGATTGGCACAATGGATGGAACGCAGGCGTAATTAATGTCTTTAATCCAAGACATTGCACAAGCATACTGGAGACCTGCCAAAGTCATGCGGGCGCAAATCGACCGCGGCATTACAGACGCGCAAACGTTATTTTATGCAATATTATTTGGGCTGATGAACCTTTTGGCCAATTATCCCCGTGCGGCTGCCAACGCATCTGATCCAGATATTCTTGCAGGGATGATGGGCGGACTGTTCATCTCCAATATCTTTTTTCTGCCGCTTATGCTGTTTGGCTTTGCTGGGATTTCCCATTTGGCGATTCTCAAATTTTTCAAAGGGCAGGGTAGTTGGGTAGCTTCTCGCCGGGCATTTGTATGGTCTGCAGTTGTCACAATTCCGTTCATATTGATCGGTGGTTTAACTTATATATTAGATAACAGCACATTACCATTGCTACTTAATGTTGTAACCGCAATTGTGTTCATTTATCAACTGTGGATAAATCTTAAAGTAGTCGCCTTTTTATAAAAATAGTTTCATATTTTAGCCGTATTCTAACTTTATTAAGGTTTTAAATAAGTAATCAGTAAAAGCAGTAGCGTAAGGAATATCAGCATGACTATGCAAACCGACTCATTCCACGGATATACCGGAATTTTCTCAATCAGCCGTACATCAATGTTAGAACGCATTATTGATGCGTGGAGCGATATGCGAGCTTCTTCTCGTAGATTGATCGATGAAAACCCGCATGAGGGTCGCTTGGTTTTTCTTATCTTACTATCTGATCTGGTGTTTTTCCTGTCTTGGAGCATTAAAACAGTAGTGTCACCAATGAGCAGTGCCGCTGCTCATATGCCTGCTGAAATCGGGTTGTTCCTGGTTGGCGCATTGATGATACGTACCCCGTTTATGTATCTGTTCTCTTCAATTGTTTTTGCTATCGCTAAACTTTTTGGTGGGCAAGGAACATGGTATGAAACCCGTGTATGTGTATTCTGGGCAGCTCTTGTATCTGCGCCATTCAGCTTTATTGCCGCATTGGTCACCGTTGGTATGCATGGTCTTGAAGATTACGTTCCTGTATTTAAAGAAGAGTGGATTTCGCTGCCACCATATTGGTTGGGCTTAATCCCTTTCGTTTGGTTGATCTCTGAAGGCATCACTGAATCGCACAAGTTCAAGCTATCTTCTCCGGTATTCATGGTAATGACTGTGCTTTCATTAGCCTGCTTGTTTGGCGCGTATTACCTGAAAGCAATCGGTGTATTCGATCTGGGTATTTAGGCCTTATTAATCTCGACAATATGCATGCTCTGACTTTGCTTTCATGTGATGGCCTGATAGGTGTATTTCACATGGAAGCAAACGGAGCGTTTTGATGCAAACAATTGGGGTGGGCAGCCTTTTCAGACTAGCGATGGCGTCACTGCGTGAGCCCAAACGGTGCTTACGGATCATCCTTGATTTCGTGATTACTATGCCCGAGTTGCTGCAAGCCACTGTATTGGTTTCAGCAATCAGTACGTTTCTTTCAGTCGGTTTTTTGTTGTTAGAACCGGTTGAAGTGCAAACCGCATTTTCTGTTATATCCTCAAACCCGTTACCGCTGTTTCTAATGCAAATTGCGGTTTTCATCGGCACTGCGGGTCTCATCACTTTCGTTGGGCATTTATTTAAAGGCGTGGGTACATATAAAGAAACCCTGACAGCCTTGATCTGGATGCAATTCATTATGTTTGGCATAAGTATTGCACAATTAATTCTGATCATTTTTATTCCGGCACTTAATTCAATTATTACTATGGTAACTTTGTTAATATTCATCCATCTTACAGTAAGTTTTGTAATGGAAATTCATGGCTTTACGAATGTTTTCGCGGTTATATCCGGTATTGTAGCCACGTTTTTTGGCGTTGCATTCATTCTTGCAATTATCCTTGTCCTTTTAGGGGTCACACCAGAGGCGATTAACAATGTATAATGTCACCGATATACGCAAAGATTTTCCAATTCTTTCGCGTGAAGTAAACGGAAAACCTTTGGTTTATCTGGATAACGGTGCGTCCGCGCAAAAGCCTCAGGTAGTTATTGATGCGATCACAAATGCCTATAGCCATGAATATGCCAATGTGCATCGCGGGCTGCATTATCTATCTAATCTTGCCACAGACAAATATGAAGCCACCCGTGGCATTGTTAAGAGATTTCTAAACGCAGAACATGAAGAAGAAATATTGTTTAACTCGGGCACAACTGAAGCGCTTAACCTGATTTCATATGGCTGGGCTGCCCCCAGGTTGCAGGCGGGCGACGAGATAATACTGAGCGTGATGGAACATCATGCCAATATCGTACCGTGGCATTTTTTACGCGAACGCCAAGGCGTTGTGTTGAAATGGGTGGAAACCGATGTAAATGGTGATCTTGATCCACAGGCGATCATTGACGCTATTGGACCAAAAACCAAGATGATTGCAATTACCCACATGTCAAATGTTCTGGGGACTGTTGTTGATGTAAAAACCATATGTACAGCCGCGCGGACGCGCGGAATTGCCGTTGTTGTCGATGGTTCGCAATCCAGTGTTCATGCACCCGTTGATGTGCAGGATATCGGATGTGATTTTTATGCGATTACTGGTCACAAGCTTTACGGGCCAACAGGGTCGGGTGCGCTTTATGTGCGTCGTGATCGCATGGATGAAATGCGCCCCTTTATCGGCGGTGGTGATATGATCCGCGAGGTCAGCCGCGATGTGATCACCTATAATGACCCGCCCCACAAATTTGAGGCCGGCACACCGGGTATAGTTCAGATGATCGGCATGGGCGTGGCATTGGAATATATGATGGGTTTGGGCATGCAGAACATTGCTGAACACGAACGCGGCTTGCGCGATTATGCACAACAAAAATTAACCGGACTGAACTGGGTGAATATTCAGGGGAACTCTGCCACCAAAGGTGCTATATTCAGCTTTACACTGGATGGCGCCGGGCATCCGCATGATATATCAACCGTGGTCGATCAAAAAGGCATTGCCGTGCGGGCAGGGCACCATTGCGCCCAACCATTGATGGCGCATTTAGGCGTAACAGCCACATGCCGCGCATCATTTGGCCTGTATAATACAACTGAAGAGGTTGATAAACTG
This sequence comes from Amylibacter sp., assembly GCA_965261565.1. Lineage (GTDB taxonomy): Bacteria > Pseudomonadota > Alphaproteobacteria > Rhodobacterales > Rhodobacteraceae > Amylibacter. Next base: position 2,517,539 of record OZ253460.1, on the reverse strand, counting down.
GTGGACGCGCTTGAATTGTGCCACGAACTGTTTGCGTAAATAACTATTTGGTTTTCTTGGTGGTATAACTATGCCAAGGGCGGGTGCCCTGATCTTCACGATTAATATGGAAAGGTCGAGGTTGGTTGGATCTATCCAATTCACGCTGAGCACTATATGGAATATCTACCTGTTCGGATGATTGCTTTCGATCTGATTTGAAGATGCGGATCAATGGATTGTGTGAAAATATACGCATTACATTACACCTGATTACACTCGTTACATCCGCAGAATAATAGTTGCGGTTCGTATATGCTATTTATGAATTATGGCTTTTCTGTGTCAATACTATATAGCTTAATAAAATCATATGAATGCAAGTATTAATTAAAGTCAAATACACTTAATCCTGTTGTCATTTCATCTAATCCAAGCGGCCTTGTTACGGGGGCTTCCGCACGTGACAGGCATCCTTGGCGTTCGCACAGTCTACATGATGTGCCAGTTGGTATCGGATCTTTATCGATATTCAGATGTTCGGCATAAACAGTTTCGGACAAATGTTCGGTTGAGCATCCTAATAAAAGTGCTGTTCTTCGAATATGTTCTCCAAGCGCGGGTTGGGGGCCATCAACACTGCGTGTCAGGACGAAAAACTCACTGGTATCAGTAGATTCAACCAAATCCAGTTGGATTTGACGTGGTTGGATAAGGGCCTGATATACGGGCAATTTGGGGCATGAACCACCAAATTGCGCCTTGGGATAACCCTTTACACCGGAGCGGCGCAAAATGTTACCAGCATGATCCACTTCCATTAGGAAAAAAGGCAAGCCAGCTTGGTTTGGCCGATTTAGTGTTGTCATACGCATTGCAGCACGTTCAAAACTGACGCCAAAACGGGCAGCAAGGGCAGATACATCACTTTTAAGGGTTTTTGTACCACGTAGAAAGGCGCCATATGGCATCAGCATCGCCAAAGCCGCATATCGGGTTAATTCGTTGCGCACCAACCTCTGTGCCTCGTCAGAAGAAAGCGTTAACAGATTTAATTCTTCTTGAATGGCCATCGGGAATGCCAATAACGTGACTTCGGCAGCAAGTTCGTAAAGCTGCTCAACCGGGGACAGGCGATCAGAAATAAACAAGCGTAATGTATGTTTGTCAAATCGCCGTAAATGTTGTGGCATCACATGAACAGGTAATTTTTGCACGGTAATATTGTGATTTTTACGCATCCAGTCCAATAAGAAAACCCATAGTTCTGGGCCGTAAGTGCGCTCTGGTATGAAATCCTGTACCGCATCTTCAATCCAGGGAAAGCAATAAGGGCGGTTTTCAAATAATTCGCGCACTTCATCACTGGGTAGGTGAGGTGCATCCACACCTGTGACAACACCTTCTTGTGCCAGCATAGCACTAAGATCAGATAAGCGGTTTTGCGACTCTTTATAGGCACGGTATAGCTTAAGAATACCTGTCGCTGCATTTGGAGCTGCCTCGGCAATTTCATAAAGTTCTTCATTGCCTGGTAATTCACCTGCCAGAAGTGGGTCGGCAAAAACCTCTTTAAGAGCAGTTTGATCGCCTGCAGCTTCACCTTTTAGGGCTTCAAGGTCCACATCATAAGTGGCCGCAAGCTTTAATAGCAACTGTACAGTTAAAGGGCGTTGATTTCGCTCAATTAAATTCAGATAACTGGCAGATACGCCGATCTCGGCTGCCATTGCGGATTGTGTTAACCCCAGTCCGTTACGTATGCGCCGAATGCGCGGGCCAGCGAATATCTTTTGATCGGACATTTACAAAACTTTCCATTTTGTGACAAAAGTTATTTTGTCATACATTTACTAATTTACAAGCAGAATTTTACAGACCTTTGACAAACTTACACGAAATAGGTGTTTAATTATAACATCTTAAGTGACTATCTTGGGTTATTTTGTAAATATTGTAATAAGGAAAGGTAAAATCAGAAATTTTTAAATTACTGAAATTGCTATAATTACAAAAATTTACAATGCAATCTAAGGAGACAACACATGACCAAAACAGCAGAAATAAAATCTGTTCCCAGTTCAAAGGACCAAATCGATGCAGCTGATAGTGCCATTCGTATGCTGGCAAATGATTTGCACCGATTAAATCAATCGGTAAGTCGTGCTGTAGAAGCCGGTGTTACGGTTGAATTAATTCGTTCATCACGTCATCACAGTGGTACGGGAAACTGGGGGGACCTGCTGGTTCCTGTTATCACTAAAAAGAGCTAACAATATCTTTCAGGCAAGGAATTGGAACCTCTCACCTGATTGAAATAAACCTCGCCTTTGGGCGGGGTTTTTTCAATAAAATTTGTTTGTTTACTTGTGTTTTGCTTCCTTAATCTTCTGCTAATTTTGATAATTTAAGAAAATATGTTAATGTAATATATCAACTAGGGGAGGGAACCTTATGAAAAACTTGATAATAACAGCTTTAACTATATTTGCGTTTATAACTGGTCCTGTAATGGCAGGCGAAAGATCGTTTGATATGGACAATGCTTTTGCCTATACAAAAAGCACACAATCACTGGGAAGTGAAGGTAGTGCCGGTTCGGTAGGCGGGCTAAGTTCCGGTGCCGCAACGGGTATACTCGTATTTATAGGCCTTGTAATTTTGGTCGCTCTCATTGCCTCGAATAGTGGTGATGATCATAATTATAGTGGTGGATCAACGTAAATATAAATACCCCGTTTTACAGCGGGGTATTTAACACGTTAAGCAGCGGCTTTGCTGGCAGGGCCATATTTGCTATAGAACCCATCGTTATTGTTCGCCAATTCGCGTAATATTTTTGGCGTTGTGAAGCGTTCACCGTAGTCCACAGTTAGTCCATCACATATTTCAATTGCTTTGGCCGCGCCGATTATATCAAGCCAGCTGAACGGGCCGCCTGACCATGGCATGAAGCCCCAGCCAAGGATGGCACCGACATCACCTTCGCGAATATCTTCCAAAACACCGTCTTCAAAGGCGCGCACGGCTTCAAGAACCTGCGCCATCGCCAAACGGTGCTGCACGGTGATCAGATCTGGCTGTTCGTCTGTGACAGGCCAGTTCTGACGCAAGCCTTGCCATAGACCTATGCGTTTGCCTTTATCATCGTAAGAATAGAAACCCGATTTTGACTTGCGGCCCATGCGGCCCTCATCAAAAAGTTTAAATAAGATATCTTCGGCTTGTGTCCCTTTGTAATCGTCACCCAAAGCTGCTTGCGTGGCTTTGACTATTTTAACTGACAGGTCGATGGAAACCTCATCTGCTAGTTGCAAGGGGCCAAGTGGCATACCCAGTAATTTAGCAGCGTTTTCAACCAACGCAGGCTCCACACCCTCCGCCAGCATTGTGATGCCTTCGTTCACATAAGGCAGAATGCAGCGGTTGGCGTAGAAGAAGCGTTCATCATTAACCACAATCGGGGTTTTCTTAATTTGGCGCACGAAATCAAGGGCTTTGGCTACAGCCTCGGGGCCAGTTTTTTTGCCTTTAATGATCTCTACCAGGTTCATTTTATGCACCGGGCTAAAGAAGTGAATGCCAATATAGCGGCTGTCATCGCGGCTGGCTTTGGCCAGTTCGGTGATCGGCAAGGTCGAAGTGTTGGTGGCAAAAATCGCCGATGGTTCCAGCTGCTCTTCAACGGCTTTTGTTACCGTGGCTTTAATCGCAGGATCTTCAAACACCGCTTCAACAACCAAGTCACACCCTTTCAGCGCGTCATAATCGGGGGTGGCGGTGATGCGGCCCAGAATTTCAACTTTCTTTTCTTCCGTGACTTTTTTACGTTTGATGCCCTGATCTAAAATGCCGGTAACTGACGCCAAACCACGGTCACAGCTTTCCTGATCGCGGTCAACAAGCACAACTTCAATACCAACCTTGGCAGAAACAAACGCAATGCCGGCACCCATCATGCCAGCACCCATCACGCCAAGCTTTTTCACAGACATATCAGCTACACCTTCGGGGCGCACGGCACCTTTTTCAAGGGCGGTTTTATTGGTGAACAAAGTCTTGATCATCGCACTTGATGATGGATACATCAGAACTTGCGTAAACCAGCGTGCTTCAATGCGAATGGCTGTGTCAAACGGCACTTGCGCACCTTCATAAATCGCGGAAAGCATAGCTTTGGCAGCAGGATAAACCCCTTGGGTTTTGCCATGGATCATCGCACTAGCACCAACGTACGTCATAAAGCCTGCGGGATGGTAAGGCGCACCACCGGGCATTTTAAAGCCTTTTTGATCCCATGGCTTTACGATGTCCGCATCCGTTGCGTTCTTGACCCATTCTTTGGCGGCTGACAGTAGTTTATCCGTAGGCACCACCTCATCGATCAGTCCAGCGCGTTTGGCAGCCGTTGGATCAGACAGTTTACCGTTCATTAAGAACGGCGAGGCTGTCATCAAGTCAAGCTTGCGGGTCAAACGGGTTGTACCACCAGCACCAGGGAATATGCCCACAAGGATTTCCGGAAGGCCTATTTTAGCCTTGGGATTGTCGGCGGCAAAAATGCGATGACATGAAAGCGGGATTTCGAAACCGATACCAAGGGCTGTGCCCGGCAAGGCGGCGGCGATCGGTTTGCCTCCTTTGTTGGTTTTCGCGTCCATCCCTGCACGTTCTATTTTACGGGTCAGGCGGTGAAAAGACATGATACCGTCAAACAGGCCACGTGCAGGATCGTCGCCTGCCATTTCTTTCATCTTTGCGATGACATTCAAATCCATGCCACCAGCAAAATCGGCTTTACCGGATGTGATCACAGCACCTTTAACCGCGTCATCTACCAGAACTTTGTCAACCAAAGCTTCCAATTCTGCCGCACCTTCCAGTGACAATACGTTCATTGATTTACCTGGCAAGTCCCAGCTGATTGTGGCAATACCATCGGTGTCTACATCATAGTTAAATTCAGCCATTGTTATACTCTTTCAATAATCGTTGCGGCACCCATGCCAGAACCAATGCACAATGTTGCAAGCCCGGTTTCTTTGTCCGCGCGTTCCATCTCATCCAGCATCGTGCCCAATATCATGGCACCTGTGGCACCCAGCGGGTGGCCCATAGCGATGGCACCACCATTGACGTTCAGCTTGCCGTGATCGACATTGAAATAGGTCATGAAGCGCAGCACAACCGATGCGAAGGCTTCATTGACTTCAAACAAATCAATGTCGCCAATGCTCATGCCGCTTTCACGCAGGATTTTTTCGGTGACGGGGACGGGACCTGTTAGCATAATAGTGGGGTCTGTGCCGATTTTAGCTGTGGATCTGATCCGTGCGCGTGGTTTTAATCCATTGGTTTTACCGAACTCTTCATTGCCGATTAGAACGGCGGCGGCACCGTCTGCTATACCAGATGAGTTTCCTGCGTGATGCACATGGTTAACCCGTTCCAGTTCTGGGTATTTCATGATTGCAACGGCGTCGAAACCTGGCATTACCTCGCCCATGGCTTTGAAAGACGGGTTCAGTGCGCCCAAGCCCTGCATGTTGGTGCCTTCGCGGATTTGTTCATCCGTACTGAGTATTTCCAGCCCGTTTTGGTCGCGTACCGCAATACGTGAGCGTTCAAAGTGACCTGCTTTCGTAGCAGCTACCGCGCGTTTGTGGCTTTCGACCGCATAAGCATCGCAATCATCGCGGTTAAAGCCGTATTTGGTAGCTATAATATCGGATGAGATACCTTGCGGCACGAAGTAGGATTTCATCGCCAGATAAGGATCAACCGCAATAGCACCACCGTCCATGCCCATCGGCACCCGGCTCATGCTTTCAACACCACCTGCGATGTATGCGTTGCCTGCGCCACCTTTAACTTGGTTAGCGGCAAGATTGACGGCTTCCAGACCCGAAGCACAAAAACGGTTGACCGATAGGCCCGGAACGCTTTGGTCCAGATCAGAATAAAGCACTGCAGAGCGGGCAAGACAGGCCCCTTGTTCGCCCACTTGGGTGACATTGCCCCAAATCACATCTTCGATTTGCGCGGTATCTTCTAGGTTATTGCGCGCAGCGATACTGTTCAGCATGTCGGCAGAAAGTTTGACAGCTGTTACCTCATGCAGGCTACCGTCCTTTTTTCCTTTGCCGCGCGGGGTGCGGATGGCATCATATATATAGGCGTCGGTCATCTTGTTATTCTCCTTAAAACGCGTCGGCGTCCAGCGCCATAACTGTATCGGCACCAGACAGGATACGCGCCTGATGCGCCTTTGTTGCGGGTAACATACGGGCCATATAATAACGACCTGTTGCCAGTTTGTTAGTGTAGAAATTAGGATCATCTGCGCCATTGTCCAGTGCTTCTTGTGCAGATTTTGCCATCATAGCCCACATTAGGCCAAAACAGGTGTGCCCAAACATATGCAGCGCATCTGTTGAACCAGCCAATGCAGAGTTGGGGTTCTTCATGCCTTCTTGCATGAAATACATCATCACCGCTTGCAGTTCCTTTGAGGCATCTTTTAGGGGGTCAAGGAAATCTTTGGCAAGCATCTCATTCTCTTTGTTTTCAGAAATGAAGGTTTTGATCATCTCAAAGAACGCCATCACATGCTTGCCGCCATCCTGTGCCATTTTACGACCCACAAGATCAAGCGCCTGTACACCATTGGCACCTTCGTAAATCATCGCAATACGGGCATCGCGAGTGAATTGAGACATGCCCCATTCTTCTATATAGCCATGCCCACCGTAAACCTGTTGGGCCTGAACGGTCATATCATAACCGATGTCAGTTAAAAAACCTTTGATAACAGGCGTTAAAAGCGAGATCAGACCGTGGGCATCTTTATCTTCGTTCAAATGCGATTTATCCAGCATCATCGCGCCCCAAAGAACAAAGGCACGCGCGCCTTCGACAAAGCTTTTCTGGTTCATCAACATACGGCGGATATCAGGGTGTACGATCAGTGGGTCAGCCGGGCCATCCGGATTTTTAACGCCCGTTACATCACGGCCTTGCAGGCGGTCTTTGGCGTATATCACAGCGTTCTGGTAGGCAGCTTCAGCTTGGCTTAAGCCTTGCATGCCCACACCCAAACGCGCTTCGTTCATCATGGTGAACATCGCGCGCATGCCTTTATGTTCTTCGCCCAGCAGGTATCCCGTGGAGCTATCATAGTTCATCACACAGGTTGCATTGCCATGAATGCCCATTTTTTCTTCCAAACTACCAACGCTGACACCGTTTGGATTGCCCAATGAACCATCGTCTTTGACTTCGATCTTAGGCACAATAAACAACGACACGCCTTTGATGCCATCTGGCCCGCCTGGGATTTTTGCCAGCACCAAATGAATAACATTTTCTGTCATATCCTGATCACCCGCCGAGATAAAAATCTTTTGGCCGGTGATTTTATAAGCCCCATCACCTTGCGGCTCGGCTTTGGTGCGCATCAGGCCCAAATCTGTGCCGCAATGCGGCTCGGTCAGGTTCATGGTACCGGACCATTTCAGGTCGACCATATTGGGCAGAAACTTGGCTTTTTGATCATCAGTTCCATGTGCGTGGATAGCCGAATAGGCCCCGTGGGTCAGGCCGGGGTACATAGTGAACGCCATATTTGAACCGCTGAAAATCTCGCCTACGGCAGTCGCCAGCGTATAGGGCATACCTTGGCCACCATATTCTGGATCACAATCCAGCCCGTTCCAGCCGCCGTTTGCATATTCGTCGAATGCTTTCTTGAAACCTGTAGGTGTGCGCACAACGCCGTTTTCAAGAACGCAGCCTTCTTTATCACCTACATTGTTCAAAGGTTGAAGGACATTGGTGGCAATCTTGCCGGCTTCTTCTATGACCGCAGAGGTAAAATATGGCTCTAGCTCATTAAACCCGGGGATGTCACTATTCTGCACTTTCAACATTTCATGTAATACAAAGGCCATATCTTTGGCAGGGGCGGTATAACTTGGCATATTGTAGTCTCCTGTTATCACAGTGAATGTGACAGAGTTTGTTCTAACTTAGAAGTCAGTTTGCCGTGAGGATTTTGAAACGCAAGCAAAACGTGCCTTGTTTGACAGTTTACGTCACGTCGAATTACGTAAACTATATGTAAGCGGCAACAATAGGCTGAATAGGTATAATTTTGCACAACACTAAATTCACACTTGTAAAAAAGATCATAATAGCTCTGATATATAAATGAGCAAAAAACACGCAATACACACAACTTATGATGTTGTTATCATCGGTGGGGCTATGATGGGCGCTTCCGTTGCCTGGTATCTGTCACAAAATCCGGATTTTGACGGGCGCATATTGGTAGTAGAACGCGACCCAAGCTATCAATGGGCTTCGACCTCACATACAAACAGCTGTTTGCGACAACAATTCAGTTCTGAATTAAACATTAAGATTTCCCAATATGCTTTTGAATTTATAGATAATTTTAAACATAATATAGATGACAAATCTGCCCCGGATATACCGTTCCACGGCTTTGGGTATCTATATTTGGCGGATACACAAGCGTTCGCAGATCATTTACATATCAATCAAAAATTGCAGACGTCACTTGGGGCGGGAACGCAAATTCTTAACCCGCAGCAGCTTTTTGATAAATTTCCTTATTATTTTCTGGATGATATTATTTTGGGATCACATAACCCATTGAATGAAGGCTATTTTGATGGAATCACTGTGTTTGACTGGTGGCGTCGCAAAGCACGTAGCAATGGCGTGGAATTTATTACCGATCAAGTCGTGTCACTTGATTTGGTCGGGGATCGGGTAGGGGGCGTTTGTCTGGCATCCGGTGTGACGATAGAGGCAAAATTTGTAGTAAACTGTGCTGGGCCACGCGCATTGGAAATTGCAAAAATGGCAAATATTTCAATTCCGGTAGAGCCGCGTAAACGTTTTACATATGTTTTCGCCGCAGAAAAACGCCTTGATCGTGATATGCCGCTTACAATCGATCCTTCCGGCGTTCATGTCCGTTCAGATGGTCAATATTATATGGTTGGTTGTAGGCCAGATAACGATGTTGCTGTTGATTATACTGATTTTGATATGGATCATAATATCTGGATGGATAAGGTTTGGCCGACAGTTGCCACACGTATTCCTGCATTTGAATCCATCAAGGTCGTAAATGAATGGGTTGGACATTACGCCTATAATACACTGGATCAAAACGCGATTGTCGGACCACATCCTGAGCTGGATAACTTTATTTTTGTAAATGGATTTTCAGGCCATGGATTACAACAATCGCCAGCCATGGGGCGTGGCGTTTCTGAATGGATTACTTACGGTGAGTATCGCACATTGGATTTGACACCGTTTAGTTTCACAAGAATACTGGAAGATAGACCAATTACTGAAAAGGCCGTGATATGAAGTTTGCAACCAATCCTTTTACCCAGGCAGTTCGCAAAGGTGAAAAACAAATAGGCCTGTGGCTGACATCTGCAAGCAACAGCTCCGCCGAAGTGATAGCCGATGCGGGTTATGACTGGGTCGTCATTGATATGGAGCATGCCCCAAACCATATGTTGTCGGTCAAAAGTCAGCTACAGGTTTTTGCCGCAAGTAAAACAACCGCTTTGGCCAGGCCCGACTGGAATGACCCGGTGGAGGTTAAACGCTTACTGGATCTGGGCGCGCAAGGCCTGGTTTTTCCGATGGTTCAAACTGTTGAAGAAGCTGAAAAAGCGGTTGCATCCACACGATACCCACCACGCGGTATACGTGGGGTTTCGGGGATGACCCGTGCCAATAAATATGGACGTATTACTGATTATTTTACTAGGGTTGAAGAAGAAACCACAATTATCATTCAACTCGAAACTGTTGCGGCTATTGAACAAGCCACCAATATTGCGGCAGTTGAAGGTGTAGATGGTATATTCTTCGGGCCCGCCGATATTTCAGCGGATATGGGAATGCTAGGGCAAATAATGGCGCCAGAGGTTTGGGAATTAATCTGGTCAGCTGCCGAAAAATTAATTGCAAATGGTGTGCCAGTTGGAATTTTGGTACTTGATGTCGAGTTTGCAGCTAAACTGTTTAATGACGGCTTTACATTTGTTGCTTGTGGCGTTGATACAGCGCTGCTTGCACGAAGTGCCGATAAACTTGTTACAGATGTTAAACATGGTATTAAAAATAAGGCCGTGTAGTAATGTATTGTAATTGCTTATATTACAATAGTTAACATAACATTCATTATGCGTTTTATATATATCAAAAACAAAGTTACGCTCTACCTATCACCATGTAAGCTTAACTTGTAAAATCTGATAGATGTCGCCTATTGGTTGGAAACAACTTTTAACTGTGGCGTTACATTGTAAGCCGCGCGCGTTTGTGGGATTTTCATTTCCAGAATTGAACTGGCTACCTGTGTGCGCAATACCTGCGCTGTGCCACCACCGATTGTGAACATTCTGGCATCACGCACCATACGTTCAAGTGGTAGATTACGTGAATAGCCCGCCGCCCCGTGAAGTTGTAACGCGTCATTTGTCACTTTTATTGCTGTTTCAGAGGCCAGAATTTTGGCCTGTGCAGCCTCTTTAGCGTCCGGAAAACCCATACCTGCATTCATCGCTGCTATATGTATTAGTCCACGCGCGGCACATAAACCGATCGACATATCAGATAACATCCATTGCAGGCCCTGAAACTCGGCTATCGGTCTACCAAATTGCTGCCGCACTTTTACATAGCTTAAAGCATGCTCATATGCGCCTTGGGCAATCCCGATTGCCACTGTAGCCGCACCAATACGCTGGCCATTGTACGCATTCATAAGACCCGCAAATCCACGTTTTAAACCCTCGGGTGGAATTACAATCATATCATCGCTGACAATCATGTTTTCCATGTGTATTTCTGTTTCAGGAATGCCACGAAGACCCATTGCAGGTTCACGTTTCCCGATTTTCAAGCCTTCTGCCTGTCCACGTACGGCAATAAACCCACCAATGCCCATATCGTGCCCGTTTTCAATTACACGGGCAAAAATCAAGTGAAGTTTCGAAACGCCACCACCGGTAATCCAGTGTTTTGTTCCGTTCAAAACATAGTGTGATCCCTTTTTTACCGCTGTCGTTGTCATTTCTGTCGCAGCACTTCCTGCGCCGGGTTCTGTAATGCAAATTGCCGGCTTATCGCCAGCCAAGACCAGGTCAGCAGCAAGCTTTTTCTGTGTTTCGCTACCGTATTTCATAATAGCACCAACGCCACCCATGTTGGCTTCGACAACGATACGGGCCGTTACGCCACAAACTTTGGCGACTTCCTCAACCACCAATACTGCTTCCATATATGATAGCCCCTGCCCACCATATTGTTTTGGAATGGTCATTCCCATGAAACCTGCCGCTTTCAGATGTTTGATATTGTCCCATGGATATTCTTCTGACCTATCAACTTCGGCAGCCCGGTTGACAAAGTGTTTTTCCGCTAAATGACGGGCCGTGGCCTGAATGGAACGTTGGGCGTCGTTGAGATAAAACATGTGTCTATATCCTGAAAAATTTAGGTCTGTGAGTATTCTATCTTGTTACTGCCTTTAATGATAAATAATAGTTTGAACTTATTAATTGAATAATGTTAACATTAAATGATGTTACTATCACACTTAGAAACCCTTATTGCGATCCAAAAAGGCGGTAGTTTTTCTGCGGCGGCGGATATCGTGCACCGTAGCCATTCTGCTATCAGCATCCAAATGCGACAACTAGAAGAGCAAACAGGTCTGCGTATCTTTGAAAAAGGAAAGCGCCCTGCTTTACTGACACCGGTTGGTCGGCAATTTGTACTTAAATCACTAGAGGTATTGGATTTGGTTACCGAGCTTAAACAAATTGGCCAAGAAGATTCCACCACCGGGGCGATATCCATCGGGTTTGTTCCAACCACTTTGCAAACAATTCTTCCTATAGCGCTAGCAGAATTACGCAAGCGGTATCCAAGCCTTCGCGTGTCGGTTATGTCTGGATTATCTGGTGAACTTGCGCAAGCCGTGTCAGACCTAACGTTGGATTTCGCGTTTTTAACGGCCCCAACCATGTCTCAGGATGACATTCATATTACAACGATTGCAGAAGAACCGCTTGCCATTATTTCCAATCTGGGCTGCCAAATTCCAAGAAATCCATATGATTTGTTTTTGTCTCATCCTTTTATCGCTTTTAGCCACAAATCATGGCTTGGCCACCAAATTGAAACACATTTGGAACAGGCCGGTGTTTCATTTAATCCATCAATTGAATTGGATAGTATTGATGCGGTTGAAAACCTAGTTGCCCTTGGACACGGTGTTTCAATGTTACCAATCAGGACAATGGCCCCTGCCCATCCCGGCTTGCAATATACAAAACCAGAAAAGATTAATTTACCATCGCGGCGTTTAACGCTGGCGTCCAACTTGCAAAGCACAAGAAAAACCTTGCGCGATGTTATTGTCGAAATTGTTCTCCAGAATATTCAATCGGAAACGACACAAACGACTTAGATTGCAATGTTGTGATCGCCTTTGCATCCATTGTAATTGCCCCTTACAAATGATTTTAAAGTTTGTTGATCGGCACTTTCAATTGCAGGTTGCCATCTTCATCGGTTGGCACTTCGCCTGCGCGCATGTTAACCTGAAGTGAAGGAATAATCAGGGTCGGCATGCCCAAGACCGCATCGCGCTCAGTGCGGAATTTAACAAAATCCGCTTTGGATTTATCGCCACCCACATGAATATTATGTTCTTTTTCTTCGGCAACTGTGGTTTCCCACTGAATATCACGGCCATTCGGCCCGTAGTCATGGCACATGAACAGACGCATATCATCAGGCAAGCTTAAAACCTTTTGAATTGACTCGTAGAGTTCCTCGGCAGAACCACCGGGAAAATCACACCGCGCGGAGCCGCCATCGGGCATGAACAGCGTGTCGCCGACAAAAGCGGCATCACCAATGACATGCACCATACAGGCCGGTGTATGGCCGGGTGTGTGCATGGTGAAGACATCCATAGTGCCAATTTTATAAGATGACCCATCACTGAACAGTGCATCAAACTGGCTGCCGTCACGTTGAAATTCAGTACCTTCATTGAAAAACTTACCGAAAGCTTCCTGTATAATGGTAATGTTTTCGCCCACACCCATTTTACCCCCAAGTTTTTCTTGCAGGTATGGCGCGGCGGAAAGGTGATCTGCATGCACATGGGTTTCAATGATCCACTGTAATTCCAGCTTGTTTTCCTGAATATAGTTGGTCATCCGATCTGCATGATCATACGTAATCCGCCCAGCTGGATAATCAATATCCATAACGCTGTCGATTATGGCGCAAGCGTTTGATTTGGGGTCTTTGACCACATAGGCAATTGTGTTGGTCGCCGCATCAAAAAAAGCCTCAACCAGTGGTTTCAGGGCCATGTTAACGGGGTAATCAAACATTATTTTCTCCAATATATACGGTCAAAGTTAACTACTGGTTCGAATTTCCGCGACCACTTCTACTATCGTGGCCTTTGCTGAAAGCTGGTGCTTTAAACTACCAACGGCGCGTGGCCTTAATATAGGCCTCAGCCTCTTTGCCGAAAGTATCCAGCAAGCCTTGCTCTTCCGGAACGACAAAACGCGTGTGCAAAACCAAGATCAAACCAAGCCACGGCAAGATTGTCAGCGGGTTTCCTATATACATCACCATACCAAAGGTGAAAATGACCATGCCGACATATATCGGATTACGGGTTAATTTATATGGGCCTTCAATAAGTAACGTCGTTGCTTTGTGATGCGGCTCGATAGTAGTTTTTTTACGGCGAAACCACAATGCAGACCAAACAATCAAATAGACGCCCACAGCCATAAAGCCAAACCCCACCCAGCTATTGGGGAAATCGAAGATAAAATATGGTACGGCCCAATTGAGGCCAAACATTACGGCTATCGCTGCACCAGTCCAAAGAGGCGGTAAATCTGGGAAATTTTTCATAAGCGTAAGTTTATTTCGAAGACTACGTAGTTGCAACGTACAAATGAGTTACTCAATGGCAGCTTTAACAATCCCATCCAGCAAAGATTGTACTTCCTGCATTTCGCCTTCTGGATATTTATTAAAGCCGATTTTAACCCCATTTTCATTTTCAAAAACAAAAATTGTATAAGGGCAATGCACAATATTCATCGGATCAATTTCCATTACTTTACGCGAGACAACAGCCGAACAGAACAGGAATATGTCTGCCGCCTTGAAAATTTCCTGTGTCGCGCCCAAATCTTCACCCGTACGTTTCAACATTTCACCGGTGTGGCTAATATGGTCAATCACCAGACCTTTGCTGACGATGGCGTCTTCAACATTGAATGTAGCATCGTCAAAGCTGCCATCATAATTATATAGGATAACATCTTGCGCCAGCACCGTGCTGGCCACAAACATTGCAGTGAAGATAATGATCAACTTTTTCATAACGCAATATTACTCCTATTTCGATACGGACTTCAAATATTCAATAATAGCATCTAAATCCTTGTCATTCTTCAAACCGCTAAAAGACATTTTGGTTTTTTTAATCATAGCTTTAGGTTTTGTTAGAAATGCACGTAAACTAGCATCATCCCAAACCAGACCTTCATTCGCCGCAGATTTTAACCCTTTGGAATATTTAAAAGTTTCATTCGTTCCAGCGGCACGGCCAAATATACCATTCAATTGGGGACCGGTTTTATTTTTCGCCCCTTCACCTACTTTGTGGCAAGACTTACATTTTTTGAATACCTTCTTACCTTCGGCAACAAGCTCTTCATTTAATGCTGTCTGATTTATCGCTGCATTACTTTGATCAGTTTCTTCTACAGACACCGCAGCCGTCTGTTTATTATCCGCTTCCAGCCTTGTTGCTGCGGTTTCTTCCGGTGTTACATCAACTACAGCTGCACGTTTGGTGATTTTCACCACATCCTTGCAATCATTCATACATACAGCTTGGCTGAACTTCGGGTATTCCACCTCGGGTCGATTATCCATAAAGAATCCATTTGCATTATCCTGTTCAATACTTAAAAAATTCTCGTTGGATAAAACAAATTGATCATCATCGATCGTGTCATTTATATAAAGAATATATGCAACAAGGGCGTACACCTCATCATCAGTTAATGATCTGGCGTTGCCAAAGGGCATAGCGCGTTTAATGTAATCGTAAGCGGTAGAAAGATATGGCCAGTAAGAGCCCACAGTTTTAACAGGGCGATCATCGGATAAGGTGCCCTGCCCGCCGGCCAAAACGGGCCAACGACCAACGGCTTCGCCAAAATCGCCATGACACGACGCACATTTTTCTGCAAAAACCTCTTCACCTGTTGCAACAGAACCGCTACCTACTGGTAGCCCCACACCATCGGGGCGTATATCTGTATTCCATGCCGCGACTTCCTCTGGCGTGGCTGTAAGGCCCAAACCAATTGGGTTTGCGGCTAAAGGGCTTGTAATAAAAGTGAATACGATCAGAGTTTTAAGAAATTTCGACATTTTCTGTGACACCCTCTTTGTTTACATACCAAGTCTGGATGCAGTTATTATGGTAGATCGAATTCGTACCGCGAATAGCGCGCAATTCATCTTTGGTGGGTTGCACATACCCAGTGCTGTCATGTGCGCGGCTTTGCAACAGTAACTCTGAGCCGTCCCAATCAAACTCATAATAAAACCGATGCAGTGACTTATCTAATGAAGGGCCGGAGATACGTGCTTTATGCCAGTTCTTCCCACCATCAATGGTCACATCCACTTGCGAAATTGTACCATGCCCAGACCAAGCAACGCCTGTTAAAACCGTTGGGCCAGGCCCATGTAGTATTGGTGCTTGCGGGCTTGGATTGGTGATCACTGATTTTGCATCCATCACCCAGGTAAAACGCCGCGCGCGGCCATCTTCCAATAGATCGGTATATTTACTGGTTTCTTCGCGGTGATGCCAAGGTTGATCACCGATTTCAATCCGGCGCAGCCATTTTATCCACATATTGCCTTCCCAACCGGGAACAACCAACCGCAAGGGGTAACCTTGCTCAGGGCGTAAAGCTTCTCCGTTCATTTTAAAAGCGACCAGACAATCATCCAATACCTTTTCCATGGGTATTGATCGCGTCATGCCACTGGCATCTGCCCCTTCGGCCAATAACCATTTTCCGTTTGCTTTAACGCCGACCTCTTCAAGCAATAATCGTAATGGAATGCCTGTATACATCACATTATGAATCATCCCATGGGTAAATTGACAGCCGTTCAATTGTGATCCTCGCCATTCCATCCCGGTGTTTGCAGCGCATTCCAGAAAATACACATGATTTTCGCGCGGGAAACGCATCAAATCATCTAGCGTGAACACCAACTCTTTATCCACCATGCCATTGATCATCAACCGATGTGATGCAGGGTCGTATTCTGCGGCACCGCCATGATGGCGCTCAAAGCACAAACCGTTTGGTGTGATTATACCATCAAGTTCATGTAAGGGTGTGAAATTGATCGAGCTGATGGGATCAGCGGTTAGCCATGGAACAGAGCGGCGTTTTACATGCTTTTGAAATTCTGACGGAAGGCCGTATTGTTTTTCATCTACCCCAAATCCCAGCGTTTGGTTCCAATCCTGCACTTCAGTGATTAAAGGATCGCTGCTCGCTGCTGCTTGGCCCGCTGCAAGTCCAACACCTGCGCCAAACCCAGCTTTTATAAAGCCCCTGCGTGTTTTATCTTTATCCATGAAAGCCTCCCTGCCCTCGTGGACAATTGAATGTTTTAAACATATATGATTTTATGAATTTGTATAGGGAAAGTTGCTGTTATGCAGGTAGCTTTTTACTACGTACCATTAGAAGTGGGACCAAAATTGGCAGTAATAATAACCGACCGACATGGCAGGCGGCAACAAAACTGGGATTTGCCCCCAAAACAGCACCCATAGCAATCATGGTTTCTAAACCACCGGGCGCAAAGGCGACCAAGACGTGTTCAGGTTGCATTATCAAATAATATGAAATCGGGATTGCTGCTAGCACCGCAAGCAAGACTGATATCAAGGTTGTAGCAAGGCCTGCAAAAAACAAATTTCTCAACTGGTTTATTGTTATACCGGAAAACCGTGTTCCAATCAGAGTGCCCATAATTAAAAAACACGGCATTGCAATCTCTGGTATTAATACCCCGGGCGTAAATTCCGCCGCATGTGCAATTGATGATATAATAAGGCCGCCTATCAGAATTGCGGCCGGTACATTGAAACGTTTTAATAAAAAACCAAATGCGCCAGAAACAATAATAAGGATAAGTAAATCTAAGAAAAGCATCGCATCGCCTACCGGCAATATATTCGTTCCCAATTCGACCCCAACAAAAATCGCCGCGAGTGGCACCAGAAGTGTCAATGATAATAACCGGATTGATTGGACAACAGCAACTTTTGATACATCCAAATCAAGAGATGCTCCAAGACCTAGAACAAAACTAAGGTGACCAGGTGTTGCAGCCAGAATTGCACTGCGTTCATCAAACCCGAAAAACCGCACCAACAGAGACTTACAAAGTATCAGGATAGCAGTAAGCATAACTGCCAGAATAACAAACGCCAGTGGCCACCGCAGGAATGCGGCAGTAGCTTCAGGGTTTATTCCTGCGCCAATACCTATCCCGATTAACAAAAACGCAATATCACGCACACTATCCGCGACAGCAAAGCGAATGCCAAACAGACTTATTATACTGACAAGGATTGCTGGGCCCAAAAGGATGTATACGGGAAATGAAAGCCAATACGCTAGTGCGGCACCAATTGTCCCAACTGCAAGTGTGTAAACTGTTATGATAAGTGTTGAAAATTTAGGCGGGATAAACATAATCAGCGGTTATCACCATAGACGAATGTATGCCAGAAGGAGTTTCATCTGATAATGTTAACCGCTTTGGGTATACGCATTTTGTCATACGCAGATCATACGCCTGGTGTACATCGATCATACACGAAACTTGCCGTTAACCATTACGCGCCTGTAACCTTCACTGATGTATTCGGATCTATCGAAACAGCACCCTGTTTTTTGATCCAACTTTCGGCAATGTCCCAGATGGCAGGCCCCTCGGTTTCCTCATTCACAGACGCCCATCCAGCCACTTGATATGTTTTGTTGGGGTCAACCAATTCGCCGGTTTTCAGGACGGTCATATCTGTGATGCGGCTGCCTTGAGGCTTAGAAACATCGATGGAATAACCCATTCCACCCACACGCACCATATCACCGCCCTGTTGGTAATACGGATCGGGGTTAAACAGGTTATCGGCAACGTCTTCTAGGATGACATGTAAAAATTCCCCTGTCATTTCAGTACGGTAAGCGGCAGGATAACTCATCGCCGTAGCATTGAACAAATCTTCACGGGTAATATCTTGCCCCGCGATCAAGCTTGGACCCCAACGAAAACCCGGCGACAATGCGATATCCGCTTCACGTTCATCGATCAGGGCATTGCACAACAGATCATCCCATGTTCCGTTAAAATTACCACGACGATAAAGATCATTCGTAGTTGTACCAATAACTTCGGATAACTCATTAATGAACGGTGCGCGTTGCTCATCGATCAGACGCGCAACATTAACATCGGGCGTGATCACATCCGAAAAAATCGGGATAAGTTTATGTGCAAAACCCTTCACTTCACCGTTTTGCACATCCAAGTCCAAACGCGTTACAAATTTACCATTAGAACCAGACGCTATAAGCATGGTTTTATTGACTAAAACAGGTTCTGGCAAAGCATCGTGCGTATGTCCGGTCAGGATAACATCTATGCCATCAACCCGGTTGGCAAGTTTGCGGTCAACATCAAAACCATTGTGCGAAAGCAGCACAACCAGCTCTGCGCCTTTAGCCCGCACTTCTGCTACAACTTCAGCCATACGGTCTTCACGGATACCAAAACTCAGGTTAGGAAACATCCAGCCCGGGTTAGCAATAGGCATATAGGGAAATGCCTGTCCGATAACGGCAATTTTAACACCGCCGCGTTCGAACATTTTATATGGGTCATATGCCGGCTCATCCCACTCTTTATCGAACACATTCGCACCAAGAAATGGAAAGTCCAGCGTTTCCACAATCTCATTTACGCGATCTATTCCAAGGGTGAATTCCCAATGGCTTGTCATCGCATCTGGCTTTAACGCGTTCATAACATTGACCATATCCTGGCCTTGGGTGTGGTGCGTTGTATATGACCCCTGCCATGTATCTCCGCCATCCAACAGCAATGCATCCGGGCGATCTGACCGAATAGAATTTATAACGGTCGCCGCGCGATCCAACCCACCCATGCGCCCATAGGATTTGGCCATTGTCGCAAAATCATTATAGGTTAATGCATAGGCTTCCGGCGTGCCCGGTTTCATATTAAACAATTTTAGAAAATCTGCCCCGGTAACATGAGGCGGAAGGCCGTTTACCTGACCCATTCCCAAGTTTACCTCTGGTTCACGGAAATAGATTGGTTTTAATTGGCCGTGAATATCTGTGATATGAATAAGCGTGACATTGCCAGTTGTTTCAAACTCCAACAACTTGTCTTGCGCCATCTTTTGTTGTGCAGCGGCACGCGCCCAACCTGTTGAACCAAATATAGCTGATGCGGCTACTGTTGCTTGCAAAAAATCACGGCGTGAGATCATCATGGTACCTATATATTCATGGTTTTGAATGTTTAGAAAGGAAGAACCCCGCGCATTCTAAAACACGCGAGGTTGATTACTCAATTACGTACAGCAGGGCTTTCGATTGAAAGACCATTGCCGCGTGATGCAACATATAGCTCTAATGCTTTAAACTCGGCAGAGCCCTCGCCAAACGGTTCCGCCCGTATGTTTTTCATACAGCCTTTGAAACGGGCATGGATCGAGTTGATCTTCGAGTTTTTCAAACGATATGTCGGAAAGCCATTGGTCTGACCTTGGGACAGGTGATCCGCACGGATCATCACACCGTAATTGTCTTCGTGACAATTAGAACAAGACATATCAAGTTGACCAACACGGGTGTAGTAAAGCTCTTTACCCATTTTCATTGCAGGCTCTACAGGCCCATCGATTTTTACCGACATTGGCAAACCCCGAGATTGAAGGCTGATCAATGCTGTCATTGCAGTCATATTGCCTTTGGACCATTTCCACGGTTCCGCACCCATGCGTTCGGTTCTACAATCATTAATGTAGTTTTCCATTGAATAAAGCTCTGATTTTGCCTCATTCCAGCGCGGTAACACGGTGCGTAAACCTTTAAATGATTCAAAATCTTCGTGACATGACGCACATGATTTACCTTCTGTGCCATCAACTTTTGCCCATTGATCTCTTGCTTTATCAACAAAAATAAAAGACGGATTGTCGAAATCATCCATTTGAAGGGCTTGCGTTTCATCTTTCCGAAAGTTCCATCCAGAGACAAGCTCATCAAGCGGACTGCCTTCTGGTGCATGGGCTGTTGTCGGTATGGTGATTTCTTCATTTATCACCAGAACGGCATCTTCACCCGCATGTAAAGCAGTTGACATAGTTAATGCCACCGCAGTGCAAGTCAGAATATTGGTCAATCTGTTCATATTAGTTCCTCCCAAAACATGCATCAGTTCACGGTTATTGTTTTTTTTGTTTCCGTGACCGTGCCGTCATCATCTACCCATTTGAACGCCAACTCACCGGTCTTCGGTACTTTGAAGCTGAACTTGAAATATGGGTTCGTAGAAATGGCGGGCTCTAGTTTCACATTCATTACTTCAACACCGTTAAATGTAGCTGAGAATGCGTTGATGATTTTGCGTGGAATAATGACGCCAGCTTTATCTTTACGCTGACCGGAATCCATTTTGTGATCAATCAGTGCTTTTATGGTCACCACTTCACCTGCCGTTGCAGATTTCGGTACTTTTACGCGAGGTTTTGCCATAGGGTTATCTCCTTATTTTTCCGAAATCAGCCGCCGCAGCCGCCGATAGTTACTTTTACTGAATTTGCAACTTGGGTGTAGCTGCCGTCTGCCATTTCAGCGACAATAACAACCTGTTGTGTTCCTGCCAGACGAATACGTGTCGTCCCTTCTGATACGGCCATTTCAGAGAAACTGAACATTGCTACGCCTGGGCTTGGGTTTCCATCAGCCAAAATCAGCACACGTTTTGCACCAGGAGCCGAAAATTCTATTGGCACTGTATTGCCATTTTCGGCAATTTCCGGTGTTGTAAGCACAATGCCACCTTCGACAACATCCGCGCCACCAGTGAATGCCTTAATATCAACCAATGTTTCATCTGTGACAGCAAACGCTGCGTTAACGGGTACCAGTGCAACTGCTATTGCCGCGCCACCAAGTGCCAAAGCATTTCGTCTTGTAAGTTTCATGCCCTTACTCCTCTTTTAACGTTTGTAAGTAAGCCACCACATCTTCGACCTGCTGTGCGGTCAAAATGGGCATACCTGCGAATTCTTCCATTGTCCGCGCACCATTTTCAGCCCGGTAGAACGATGGCATGATTGTATCTTCAAAGGTCATCTTTGAATTGACAACAATGCCGCGTAATTGTTCTTCAGTCCAACGGTCTGCAGCACCATTCAGGGCCGGACCAACTTCACCATGAAATGACTCTTCCGATGCGTCATCATTAATGTGACACGCCAGACAATTACCTTGCTTACGATTTGTGAACGTCAATTTACCAGCGGCCGGATCCCCGGCTTTACCTGAGATTGATGCGTTAACCTCACCATCAGCGCCGAATGAAACATCATTCGGCATTGTTTCAGCCGCAAAAACGGTCGATGAAATCAATGTAGTACTGAGTGCTGCGAATATGATATGCCGCATGCAGTCTCCTCCCTATTTTTATATTATTGTTACAAGTTATAACGGAAAAGTGTTAAACACAATACAAATTCTAATTTGTGCATGTATATCTATATAAACTAGGTTAGTACATTGAGTATCAACAAAAACAATATTGGGATATCCGCCTTGAAACCTCTATTTTACTGTGCATCAGCTATATATTTATTAATTTCCACTGTAGTTTCAGCCAGTGAAAATATACCAGATCAATACCCGGGTTCGCTTTTATATTCCAAGCCAATTGAATATATTCCGCATGTTTATTCCGCAATAGGTGCAACCGCACCACCAGGATATGAAAATTCAGGACACAACAATAATCTGTCTTTTATAGTAACGGGTGAAGGTGTGATTGTCGTCAACGGAAGTGCGGCCTACCTGCTGGCAAAAGCGTTACATGATGAGATTAAAGCAATCACTGATCAACCGGTAAAACTTGTAATCAACGAAAACGGCCAAGGGCACGCAATGTTGGGCAACAGCTACTGGGCTGAACAAGGTGTACCCATTTTGGCGCATGTCGACGCCGCCCATGAGTTTGATGAAAAAGGATTTCAAAGCCTGGAACGCATGCAAAAACTCAACCGCGAAAAAGCCGAAGGCACAACACTTTCCCTACCCTCGCTTACATTTGAAGATGAATACATAATCAAGATGGGTGACTTCCGAATTGAGGTCCTATACCTAGGCCCAAGCCACAGCCCTGGTGATATCGTTGTTTGGTTGCCGGAACAAAAGCTGGTGATTGCGGGCGACATGGCATTTCACGAACGCATGTTGCCGATCTTTGAGGATACACTGACCGCCGACTGGCTTGAGACTTGGGAAAATGAATTTGAAAAACTTGACGCAACCTATGTGATCCCAGGTCATGGTCACCCTACTAATATGGCACAAGTGCGCCGGTACACACGTGACTATCTGGTGTATCTGCGTGAAGAAATAGGCACATTGCTGGAGGCAGATGGAACTTTGGCCGAAGCTTATTATGTAGATCAATCACCCTATGCACATTTGGATACATTTGAAGAATTGGCTACCAAGAATGCCGGCCGGGTTTATGAGCAGATGGAGTTTGAGTAACTATTCGTTTAGCTGACTCGGTTGGAAACCGGTTGGTTAATTTTTAAAGCCCAGCACGGTACAATGGCGATAACCGCGATAACTGCCATAACCAGTATTGCGGCCTCGATATCCCATAAATCCCCGACAGATCCAAATCCAAGCGGCGCAATAACCGACGCAAGGCTGGATGCGGAATAAATCATCGAATATCCTCGTGCCGTTCGGCTGGTATGCACAAGATCATTCACAATGACATAAGTGATAGATGTGGTGCCTTGCAGGGCAATCCCTAGAAAAGGCAATACAATAAAAGCTAATGTACTGTTCGACATAACAACCAATATAAGTCCAAAAGCGGTCAAGCATTGAAGCACCGCAAATGCGGGGCGCACCCCGATAAGGTCTGCCAGATACCCACAAACCGCTTTGCCAAACATACCGCCGATCAATACTAAAACTGGTGCCAGTGTTGCGGTATAGATCGGAACACCTTTTGCAATCATCAAAAAGGCAATGAATGTCAGAACACCTGTCTGAACCATGCTGTCCAGTAATACGGTGGTGAGTAGTGCCGAAAATTTGGGGCGATCCAGAATACCCCAACCCAAAGCTGTTTCGGGTTGTTTTGCAATGTTGCTTTCAGCCTGCGGAATTAAAGCACCGATGTCAGGTTTTTTAAACAGCCAGAAAATGGCAACTGCCGCACCAACGGATATCAGCCCATAACTGAATGCCACTGTTTGCCATGATATAGCCGCCAGTGTTGCTAAACTGATAAAACCGGTAAAGATCAGTTTGCCCGCATCCCCGGACGAGTTGTAATATCCAAGTGCCCTACGCCGCTTATTCGTTGAAAAAGCGTTACTGATCAATGCAGATGACGGCGCATGATGATATGCGCCCCCAATCCCCAGAATGATAAAGCAAATCAGGATGATGTTTGGCGTTCCAGCGAAAGAAAGCAACAGGTATCCTGTCCCCGAGATGACAAGCCCATACACAAGCACAAGCCGCTCGCCAAAGCGTTCGCATGCATGTCCCGAGAACACTTCCAGCAGGCTTTGTGCCAGGCCTTTCATTGCTTTGAACAGTCCGACCTGTCCGTAGTTCAATCCGAATGTCTGTGCGAGTATTGGTAACAGTACAGTCGTTGCCACAGACAACCCGTCCTGAATTCCGTGCGCGGTACAGCTTGCAAAAAACGTTGTACGATCTGTCGGGGATTTTGTCATACCTACCCATTTACATCACTATCACATTATCGACAGCTTAATATTTGAAAATGCCAGTTAAACTCTGATGTTAGATTGCGCCGGCAATTACAACATTGGCGGATAACTGAATTCGCAGTGTTAATTAATTATTGGCGGCCTTACGTTCCGCTATCTTGCGCGCATGATACTTCTGGAAATGTTCATCACCTTCATAGCCCTTTTCAAGGACAAAACTCAGAATATCCATCGTGGTACCCTTATGAAAGGCCCCCGGCATAGCCACGACAGCCGCCTGCCCTGCAGTTTTATCAGTTGGAACAACATCCGGCATAAATAGCATGGTCGGCGTAAATATCACGCCCCAGCGGGATGCCATTTTTTTCTCCGACAATACTATGCCGTCGAAATCCGTGACCTCTTCGTCGCCGAACAAGTTCATTTGGACAACAAAATAATTGTCTTCGATCAGCTTGGTAATTTCTGGCAACGGAAAAACTTCTTCATGCATTTTTGTACAATAGATACAACCGCGCTGTTCAAAGATCACCAGCATGCGTTTGCCTTCGGTATTGGCTTCGGTCAAATCTTCGACCATATCTTTGAAGGTGCTGCGCATCCACGCGGTTTTGTGTAGCCCGTCATCGCCTAACTCGGCGGCTGACAAAGGCCAGGCAATCATTGCGACCGTAATAAATAACAACAATCTCATATCAATCTCCTATCCGATGGTGGAAAACCACGGCACGTATTCTATCATAAAGTTAGCGATATAGTTTATGCTGTTTGTCGCAATCAGAATTGCAAAAACGATCAGCATCACGCCCATCGCTTTTTCAACATAGCCCAGATATTTTCGGTTTCGTTGCATCCAACGTAAAAACGGTTTGGCAAATATCGCTGCTATTACAAAAGGTAATGTCATCGAAAACCCGTAAACCAGCAGTAACAAACCACCGCGCATCATATCGCCCATACCCCCAGCCACCATTAAAATGGCTGCCAATGCAGGGCCTACACAAGGCGTCCAGCCAAAGCCGAATGCCAGCCCCATAAGGTATGACCCTAACATCGTTTTAGGATCACTGGAGGTTTCAATACGCGCTTCACGATACAAAAGCGGGATACGTAACAGCCCTAGAAAATGCAGGCCGAATATGAACAGGAATGCTGCTGATATATAGGACAATTCTTGTTTCCACATTCGAAACGCGTGTCCCAATGCTGTTGCACCTAATCCTAGAAGGACAAATATAGTCGTCACACCAAGGGCAAAACAAATACTGGCAAAGATCAGTTTACGGTGTGTGCCTGATGGAATATCGCTTCGCCCCTGTAATTCCTGCATGCTGATTCCAGCCATATAACATAGGTAAAACGGTACTATCGGTAATATGCATGGTGAAAGGAAGCTTAACAGTCCTGCAACTATTGCACCACCATATGTAATATCTAACATTATCTCTTTTCTTGTCTTTTCTGTAAAAACATATTACGATTTTTATATATGTTATTGAGGCTCCGTCAATGATGACACGCATATTTGCATTTTTACTGTTGATTTTTCCTACTGCCGCAACTGCTGGTGATGTGGAATTATTGATGTTTGAAGAAACTGGTTGTTATTGGTGCGCCCGATGGAATGCCGAGATCTCCGACATATATCCAAAAACCCAAGAAGGTCGCGCGGCCCCATTGCACCGAGTTAATATCCACAGTGGGCCGCCCGCTGGTATAACCCTAAAATCCCGCCCTGCTTATACACCAACATTTGTTGTTGTAGATGATGGACAGGAAATAGGCCGCATTGAAGGCTATCCGGGACAAGATTTTTTCTGGGGGTTATTAGGCCGCATACTAAAACCACTTCCTGAGTATAGAGACGCGAAAGGCGCATCATGAAAAAGCTACTTACTGCAGCCCTTATTTTTGCAACCCCATTACAAGCGGGGCAAGGCGATGCATTCGTGGAATTCAAAGTCCTGAAGCCTGAAATTGCAATCAAGCTTGCAGTGGCCGCGATGAACTATTGCCGTGAGCAAGGTTACCAGGTCGGGGTAGCCGTTGTTGACCGTTTCGGTTTGACGCAAGCCTTTGTCAGAGATCGCTTTGCTGGCCCACACGTGGAAGAAACTGCTAGGCGCAAAGCATGGGCATCCGTTAGCTTTCGTACAGACACTGTAAGCTTTAGTGATATCACACAAGCTGGTGAAGAAGCTTATGGTATTCGCTTTATTACCAATGCCCTGCCTCTTGGTGGCGGGGTACCCATTGAAGCTGAAGGTAGCATTGTTGGTGGAATTGGCGTATCTGGGGCACCAGGCGGAACACTTGATGATGAATGTGCCCGCGCGGGGATTACCGCAATTGAAGATGACTTAATAGGATTTTAGATATGAGTGTGGCTGAAGACTTAAGCAATAATTTCGATCTTGATAATATGTATGAAAGCGGACAAGAAGCTGCGGGTTTTTTGAAAGCCATGGCCCATGAGGGCCGTTTGATGATCCTGTGCCATCTGGTCAAAGGTGAAAAATCTGTAACCGAGTTGGAAAACCTACTTTCATCGCGTCAAGCTGCTGTCAGTCAACAATTGGCCCGTTTGCGGCTTGAAGGTATTGTTGAATATCGTCGAGATGGCAAGGCAATCTACTATACGATAAAAGACCAGAAAGTTTATAAATTGATCAGCTTGCTATATGAAGAATTTTGCAAGACTAATAACTAACGGGTAACCTATACGCTTGGAAAGGCGCAAGGATGGATTATACATTAATGTCCGCCTTGATGGGTTTGGCAGGCGGAGTAATATTAGGCCTTGCTGCCCGTTTGGCTGAATTTTGCACTTTTGGAGCAATTGAAAGTGCCTATATGGGGCATGATCAACGTCGGATACGGCTATGGGGCGTTGTTTTGGGCGTAGCGATGTTATGCGTTTTTGCTTTGGACGCTATCGGACAACTTGATATCAGCCAAACATTATACCACCGCATTCAATGGAACCCGCTTGCCAGCATCATTGGCGGGTTGATCTTTGGTTACGGCATGGCCCTGGCTGGTAATTGCGGTTTTGGGGCATTGGCCCGTTTCGGTGGTGGTGATTTAAGGGCGATGGTTGTTGTCATTGTCATTGCCATTTCCGGTTTTTTTACCTTGAACGGGCCTTTGGCACAAATTCGGGTTTACCTTTTCCAAACCAGTGCGTCTGTTGAGCCGCAAGGCATTGCGCATTTATTAGCAAACATAACAGGTGCCCCCCCGCT
Organism: Amylibacter sp.; assembly: GCA_965261565.1. Classification (GTDB taxonomy): domain Bacteria; phylum Pseudomonadota; class Alphaproteobacteria; order Rhodobacterales; family Rhodobacteraceae; genus Amylibacter. The sequence goes on along the minus strand of OZ253460.1, from coordinate 2,490,074 downwards.
TGTATTTGCAATCATCACTTCCTTGGGTTTGATTGTCTGGGCATTACTTTATGAACCATTACGTCACCGCAAAGGGGCCGTGTTATGGGGTGTTGCGTCAGGCTTGACAATTGCCAGCGCGTTTTGGGGTACAAGCGTTCTTCGGGAAGCCAGTTTCGAAGAGGTTGCTATTCGTGGATATACATTCACAGCCCCGCTTGGAAGTACGCTTCTATACCTAATGACCTCTTCAGGCGCAGGCTTCGGGTTTTCTACCGGTTCTGTACTTGGCGTCATAGTTGGGGCCTTTATAGGATCAAAGATCAAACGCCATTTCAGATGGGAAGCCTGTGAAGATCCACGTGAATTGGGCCGTCAGGTTTTGGGGGCATGTTTGATGGGTGTTGGCGGAATAATTGCCGTGGGCTGCTCTATTGGTCAAGGTGTCAGCGCATTTTCCACCCTAGCCTATTCCGCGCCGGTTACACTGGCCGCGATAGTTGCAGGTGCGGTTTTGGGTATACGGCAACTATTAGCAGGCTTCGCACCAGATTAGGGGTTTTAATCACCCGCTATTTGCTTAACAACCATTCTATAGGTACGGCATTGGTAAGGGGCAGTCATGAATACACATTGGCAACAGGTTCTTAAAAATCTATGGGGAATAGAGGCAACTCTTACCCGCCTAGATGGGGAATACGACCTTAATTATATGGTAACAGGTAAGCGTGATTATGTACTGAAAGTCATGCGAGCCGGTTGCCAAGTTGATTTTATTGATTTGCAATGCTGCGCATTCGATCACATTCGCAATGTGGCTTCTGATGTACCTGTTCCGGAAATCATAAAACTCACAAACGAAGCACTTTATGCACAGGCAGATGATGAACATGGCGAAAGCCGTATTGTTTGGTTAATGGAGAAAATCGAGGGTCGGGTTTTTGCCCAGTGGAAACCTCATAGTCCTGACTTGTTACAAAAAATAGGCGCCAGTGTAGGTGCAATGGATCAGGCTTTAAGCAGTTTTCAGCACCCTGCCCTGCAACGCGATTTCAAATGGAACCTTACCCAAGCTGAATGGATCGGCGGACATCTGGACGTAATTGAAGATGATACGCGGCGAGGCTTGATTGCAGAAATTTTACAGGCGTTTCAAGCCGTAAAGCCTGTATTGGAAAAGTTACCAAATGTTGCAATTCATAATGATATGAATGACTACAATATCATTATTGGCGGTTCGCTGAACAAAACTGCACATGTCTCGGGGTTAATTGATCTGGGTGACATGTGTGCAGCCCCCCGTGTTTGCGATCTGGCCATATTGGCCGCGTATATGGTGCTGGATCATCCGGACCCGGAAACGGCAATAGCCGCTGTTGTGAAAGGATATCACAGTACCTACCCGTTGACTGCCGCCGAAGTTGATATGATCTGGCCCTTGTTACGCATGCGTCTTGCCGTCAGCGTAATGAACTCGACATTAATGGCAAAAGAAAACCCGGATGATCCCTATGTAGTTATAAGCCAAGCCCCGGCCTGGGCATTCTTTGAAGCAGGCAATGTGAATGCTGGATTGATTACAGCGCGCTTACGCACGGTTTGTGGTTTACCCGTCATCAATGCCGCCCCACGTATTACAGCATGGCTCGATAGCGAACGTGGAAACTTTGCACCGATAATGGGACAAGATCTTTCGCATGCACCAATGGGATCATTGTCTGTCGAAAACGCAACTGTTCCGCAAAACCCGTTTGGTATGACCAATCAGGAAGCCGTTGATATCGATATGGATGCCCCGGTATGGCTAGGTTATTATGCTGAACCCCGACTTATTTATACAGATTTGGCATTTCGCAATGGGCCATGGAAGGCCAGCAACAGGCGTACAGTTCATCTTGCAGTTGATGTCTTTATGGCCGCGGGAACCAAAATACATGCGCCTATGAAAGCCACTGTGGAATTTTCTGATGACAGAAAAGGCCATCTTGATTACGGCGGTATGGTGATCCTGCGACATGAAACAACTATTGGAGATGTGTTTTATACACTCTACGGCCATCTGGATCCAAATTCATTGTCACAATTGAAAGTCGGGCAGGCTGTTGAAAAAAATGAAGTTTTTGCATCTTTAGGCGTGCCTGAACAAAATGGCGGCTGGTCACCACATATCCATTTCCAACTCGCCTATAGCACCGATGGTATGGGCGATGACTGGGCAGGTGTTGCAGACCCAGATGAGTTATATTTATGGTGTAACCTTTGTCCAAACCCCGCCGCCCTGTTAAATCTGCCAGACAAGCGCACTGCATACCCTCAAACCAGCAAAGCGGATGTATTAACTGGCCGACGCGAAAAGTTTGGGCAAAACCTGAAATTAACCTACACCGATCCGGTTATGTTCTTGCGTGGTTGGAAACACCACCTGTTTGACGAATGGGGCCGCCCCTATTTAGATGCTTATAACAACGTACCACACGTTGGGCATGCCCATCCACGTATTGCAGCTGTGGCAACAGATCAATTGAAGCGGGTAAATTCAAACACCCGGTATCTTCATCCATCACAAATTGCTTTTGCCGATAAGATTACAGAAAAATTACCTGATGGGTTAAATGTGTGTTTTTTCGTAAATTCTGGGTCTGAAGCAAACGAATTGGCCTTACGCCTTGCCCGCGCCCATACGGGTGGCAAAGATATGATCACACCAGATCACGGCTATCATGGCAACACGACAGGTGCGATTGATATTTCCGCATATAAATTCAACGCAAAGGGCGGCATTGGCCAATCAGATTGGGTGCATCTGGTTGATGTGGCAGATGATTATCGTGGGAAATTCAAGCGAGATGACCCGATGCGTGCTCAAAAATTTGCTGACTTAATCGATGAATCTATCAATGTGATCACAAAAAACAATGGCAAGCTTGCAGGCTTTATTGCTGAAACATTCCCTAGTGTCGGCGGACAAATTATCCCGCCAATCGGTTATTTGGCATCAGTTTACGATAAAATACGTGCTAAAGGCGGTGTTTGTATAGCCGATGAGGTGCAAACAGGGCTTGGACGGTTAGGAAAGTATTACTTTGGCTTTGAACAGCAAAATGCGGTGCCAGATGTCGTTGTACTGGGGAAGCCCATTGGCAATGGTCACCCAATTGGCGTTGTGATCACAACACGCGAGATAGCTGATAGCTTTGCCAAAGGGCCAGAATATTTTTCAACCTTCGGTGGCTCAAACTTATCATGCCGCATCGGCAAAGAGGTACTTGATATTGTCGACGATGAAGGTTTGATAGAAAATGCGCGCATTATGGGTGATAAGCTGTTAGATGGCTTGCGCCAATTACATGGTAAATACGATATAGTAGGTGATGTACGCGGATATGGATTATTCATTGGTGTTGATCTGGTCACAGATAGTGCCAGCCGCATCCCCGGCATACAAATCGCTGATTACGTAAAAAACCGTATGCGTGAAAACCGTATTTTGATGGGCACAGAAGGCCCCAAGGATAACATTTTGAAAATTCGCCCGCCGTTAACCATCGAGGACAATGATGTGACAATGATATTAACAATTCTGGATCAGGTTCTGGAAGAAGTTACTTTTCTTACCGATACGAAGAAGGTACATTAATGAACCGATGCAAACTTTTGAAATTATTTGGTATTAACCAGATAGCGGTAATCTTTGGTAGTTTTTTTCTGGTTTAGGAAAAAGAAATCATTACACCACTTGGCAATGATACGATCATAAACAATGCGATACCATCCGCAAACACGCAATCCGGTGATTGGGGAACCTTTCAATTAACCAATGAACCTATTGGGGAACCAAAGGATGGTTTGGCAAAAGCATTAGATGAAAATATATTCAAAAAGACCGCTTTATAGCCATGACCCCCGGCCAAGTTTGGCGGGTATAATATAGATTATCTATGGTATTAGTGACCTCGCTACGTCATAGTCTGGTGTATGAATACACTTGATATACTTGACCGCCTAGTGGCCTTTGATACTGTAAGCCATCGCTCTAATCTCGGATTGCTTGATTACGTTCAGGACTTGTTGAAACAAGCCGGTGCCGAAGTATCCATAATTAAAAATGAGGATGGCACCAAAGCGAATTTGTATGCCACCATCGGGCCCAAAGATCATGCGGGCGTTCTATTGTCGGGACATACTGATGTGGTTCCCGTTGAAGGACAAAGCTGGACTGTACCACCATTTACACTGACCAAAAAAGATGGCCGGCTATACGGACGTGGCACTTGCGACATGAAAGGCTTTATCGCATCAACCCTTGCCTCCGCAATCGCAGCGTCGCGCAAGCCTTTGAAAACACCCTTGCATCTGGCTTTTTCCTATGATGAGGAAATAGGCTGTATCGGTGTGCGTAGCTTGATTGACATGCTTCGTAAAGCCCCGTTCCGGCCGTTATTTTGTATTGTCGGTGAACCCACAAATATGGCCGTGGCCACGGGTCACAAGGGCAAAACCGCGCTGCATGCGGATTGCATTGGTAAAGAAGCCCACTCTGCACTGGCCCCTACGGGCATGAACGCGATCCATCTGGCTGCGGACTTCATATCCGCACTGCGCAATATTCAGACAGGTCTTGTAGATTTGGGCAATAATGACGCGGATTACGACGTACCCTATACAACTGTGCATGTGGGCAAAATAAATGGCGGCTTGGTGGTTAATATCGTGCCTAACCTATGTACGCTTGACTTTGAAATACGTAACATTGCTAACGATGATCCGGAATTGATTATTATGCAAATGCACCAAGCGGCTGAAAAGATTGTAAAAGACGCCAGAACGCCAGAAGCTGCAATTAATATCAGCACTGCCTTTACATATCCAGGCCTGAATACCCCCACAGATGCACAAGTTGTATCCTTTGTAAAATCGCTGACCGGCGCTAATGGCACCATCAAGGTAGCGTTTGGTACGGAAGGGGGCCTTTTTGACCGCGAGCTTGATATCCCCACAGTAATCTGCGGCCCGGGATCGATGGCGCAAGGCCATAAACCTGACGAATATGTAAGTCTGGTACAACTGGAAAAATGTGATGCAGCCCTTGAGTCATTGGTTGATCGGCTAGTAATAGGGTTATGATCAGGTAACAGCGCAAAGCGGCATGACCTGAAGATGCCCAAGTTTGGTTCGATGAACCTCTGCCTCAATCCCGTACATTTCGCGCAAGTGATCGGGCGTCATTACTCTATCAGGGGGGCCGCTGGTCAAAACACACCCGTTTTTCAATCCTATCACCTGATCGGAAAACTGTGCTGCAAGCGTAAGATCATGCATTGCCACAGCGACAACACTGCCTGTTTCGTCAACAAATCTGCGCAAGGTTTCCAGCACAAGCAGTTGATGTCGTAAATCCAATGCAGCTGTTGGTTCATCTAGCAGCAGAACATGTGGATTTCGGAACAATGCTTGCGCCAAAAAAACAAGCTGCCGCTGCCCGCCACTCACCGCATCCAAGGTTCGCGTTTGTAAAGACGACAACCCGAAAGCATTCAATATCTGATAAGCCTCATTAACCATTTGTGTGGGTACAGATAATCCCAAAGACCGAAGCCGCCCCAACAAGATCACTTCCAGTACAGTCAGAGATGACGTTGCGCTGGTGTCTTGCGGCATATAGGTAATATTGTGATGCGGCCCCGCCCCCTCAATTTCCGACCCTGCCAGAGACAACTTGCCCGACATTGGTAAAAGTCCCGAAATAGCCTTTAGCATAGTGGATTTACCTGCCCCGTTACACCCAATCAGGGCTGTTATCTTACCGGCGGGCAATGTGGCCGATATATCCCGCAATACCATCGTCTGCTTGTACGCAACGGATAGGTTTTGAATATTTAAGCTCACCAATGCCTCCTGCGGCCATAAAGAATAAGAAGAAATAAAAATGGCACACCGATCACGGCTGTGACAATTCCGATCGGGATCACGCCACCCGGCGTGATGGTCTTTGACAAAATGGATGCAAGGGTCATTGTCAGCGCACCCGTCATTGCTGCCATCGGCAACAACATGCGTTGATCTTCACCTACCAAAATGCGCGCAATATGCGGCGCTACCAGACCAACAAAGCCAATGGTACCAACAAAAGCCACCGCCCCGGCAGTCAACAAAGCGACAATGATAAAAATCTTGGCCCGTAAAACACGCACATCTACACCAATGGCAGCCGCTCTATCATCCCCAAGGCGCAGGGCAGTCAACTGCCAAATATTTGGCAGGATCATAAGTGTGCAAAACACAAATATCAAAGCAACAATCGGCACATTGGCCCAACTGGCTTTCAGCAATGATCCAAACAACCAGAATACAATTGCCTGTAAAACCTCGGGTGAGGCCATATACTGCACCAGTGATTGCATCGATTGGAACAAAAACAAAGTGGCAATACCTGCCAAAACCATGACTTCAGGGCTCATCGCGCGCATCCGCGCAAAGCCGTAAACCAATATTGCGGCCACACCGGACATGATGAAGGCCGCAACAGGAATGGTCATTATGGGTAGAAAGGGCAGCGTGATACCCGTCAAGATTGCCAACGCCGCACCAAACCCCGCGGCCGCAGAAAAACCCAGCGTATAGGGGCTGGCCAGTGGGTTGTTCAATATTGTTTGCATCAATACCCCTGCAATGCCCAGCGACATGCCGACCAGTATCGCCATTAATGTCATTGGCAGGCGGATATCATGCACGATAACCCGAACCATTGGTTCCACGGCATTTGGAGAGATCAAGGACATGATAACATCCTGGATATTCAAAAAAGCCGGGCCGATCAGAATGTCGGCGATAATAGAGATGGTCAACAATGCGGCTCCGCTTAGCATCCAAATCAACCGCCTTACAATCATCTCCCGATATTTTGGCGCACCACTTGGGTGCGCCACTGTTTTATAAGTCATTTAAGGCGCGTCATATACGTACCACTGAAAGGGATCGGTAGATATGTTTGGAAAAACCTGTCCAAATTGGTTTGCGGATCCACATCTTTAAAAAGATCAGGATAAAGGGATTTGGCAATAAACTGCTGGAACGTGTAATCGTAAAGTGTACGCGCACCACCATGGTAAACTGCAAAAACATTACCCTGTTTTACCGCATCCAGACCATCCCAGCCCGCACGCCCCAGATAAGGTTTCATCCGTTCATGCGTGATTTTCGTATCGACACCAGGCCCCATAAGTATTGCGGCATCACGCCCGACCCAGCCTGAGCCGGCCAGAAAAATCGCTTGCGGGTTTTGCGCCAGAACATATTCTGGGCTCAAGGGTGCCCATTTGCTGATTTGACCGTCGGCAATATTTTGCCCCCCGACCTGATTGACCACAGCACCCCACATCGTGCCTGCATAAGAATTATCCACCTCACTGGCACCTTTGCGGCCCAGCTCGATATAAACTTTTGGGCGGTCATTCTGCGAAACATTAGCGATACGTGTTTCAATGTCGGCAATAGCTGCGGCGTATTCATCGGCCAGTTTCTTCGCGCGGTCTTCTGCGCCTAAAATTACCCCCAACACCAATGTAGAGGCCACATGTTTTTCTACAGTTTGCGCATTGTAATCCAGCACAACAATGGGAATTCCCGCAGCTTCCAAACGATCTGCATCCGCCCCAAGCGCATTATATTGCCAAGCGGCAAGCACGGCAACATCAGGCTTTGCAGCAATCGCCGCTTCTAATGAAAATGTACCGGCATCAACCTCACCGACATCGGCCAGTTTTTCCAGACGCGCATCAACAGCCGAATAAGCCTTCCATTGCAGATTGCGCCAACCGTACCAAGCATCTTTAGAAATGGCCACGACGCGATCATAGGCATCAGGGCCACCTACGGCGTAAAAATCTTCAAAGTAGAAACCCAGTAAAATTCGTTCCGGGGCATGGGGTATTTGAACCTGCCTGCCCAACGTATCGGTGACAAGTATATTGTGCGCCCATAAAGGCATCGCGAATGTGGCGGCAGCTATGGCTGCGGATAGGCCACGTATAAGTATCTTTAACAAAGTGTTATTCCTTTAATCATACATAAAGACGCCGCCAAAGACGGTATCGGTTTTCAAGATAGGTGTATGATTAAAGCGGTGGTGCGCGGCTTTGAAAGCCGGAAACAGACCATAATGGACCGCGATCTGGCATTTCTGATATTTGGGTTATAGTTTTCACCCAGATAATATCTTTTGATATGGAAGCCAAAACTGGAACCACACCTGCAACGTCAAAAGATTGGCACCACTCGCAGCCGTTAAACGGTATATTCTTGACAGGTTCGCCAGTTTCAAGATCTATTGAAATTTCCTGCGCGCCATACGGTGTACAAAGCGTTACTTGCAAAGTATCCGTTGATGGGGTCGCCAAAGCACCCGTCATAGCAAACTGTGTGATTAGCCAGATCAGAGCTGGTAGTATCAACCATTTCTTATGTTGCTGTGATACTTTCAAATCAAATATACCTAACTTTACCTGCTAATAATTTATTGATGGTTTACGTAAATAAAAACAATTCAATTGTATGAATCTGCGACCATTTGTTCGTCATATTATAAAACTTATATTAACCTTATCTACAACGGCGAGGACATGCCAACAATGTAATCGGTTGAGATATTTGTCCGTGTATGATCTTCGAACGCCTGTAAAATTCGCGACTTATGATCCGCTTGCATTGTGGCCAACCCTATATTGATAGGTTTGTGATCGCCCAATAGATGTAAATACACCAGTTTTCGTCCGTCAGGGGCCATATCTGTACCAGTACGGGCGTTTATCAAGCTGTATCCCGCGCCATTCGCCACCAAAGATCGAACGACTGACGGATCGGATGTGCGATCGGTAACCAATGGCCGTAGGCCGGCATTATAAAACATCGCCAGAAAATAATCGCGGCTCATGGGAAGATCCAGTAAAATAAATGCATCATCTTGCAGCTCTTCCAGATACACCCCATCGCGCTTTGCTAAGGGGTGGGTGTCACTGACCATTACATAAGGCGGCAATTCCGCCAATGGTTCGAACCTGACATCGCCGGGTATCTCCAAATCATATGTTATTGCAATATCAATTTCCGCACGACGCAGCTTGTGCAGTAAATCTGAATGATGTGCTTCGCAAAGGGTGACACTTGCATCGGGGTATTCAGCAGTAAAGCTGCGCCGCAAGGCTGCACTGATCATGGGTGCCAGGGTTACAAAACAACCCACATTGATAGGCCCACGGGCTTTGTGTGAGATTTCACCAGCGACGTCGTGAAGGGATACAGCACTGTCTAGAATGTTTCTGGCTTGATTATAAACCCGTTGTCCACCCGGTGTAAGTGACAGGCCCTTGGCGTGTTTGCGCACAAACAACTGCACTCCCAATTCGGCTTCTAATTGGCTGATTGCGGTCGAAATCGATGGCGAGGATACATTGATCCGTGCGGCAGCCTCAGCAATACTACCCGCATCACCAACGGCGACCAGGTATTCCAGTTGTCTTAAGGTAAAACGTAACGGCATTCACAATGTTTTGCGCTGTTTAAGGATAAGGTCAAGGGGTCTGTTTTGCAGAACGCGACAACCATGTCTGAAAATCCCGTACCGTGCCTTCATAATCATCCTCTGCCAAAGGCCCACCTGTGGCAAACCGCGATGATAGTGCAGATTGCATCAACTCCAGCTTTTCACGATCTTCGCGGTTAACTTCGTTCCATAACGTGATGCGTTCCATAAGCGTAGCTTCATCAAGATCGTCACCATATGTCGACAATGTCCAACGCACCCTGATCTGATCTGCTGTTAATGGAAAAATAGATAAAGATACCAGCAAGCTAGCCGCAATGCTTACCACCTGGGTTGGAAACACTGCAAATAATGCAGATCTGCGGCGTTCTACATCACTCAAGCCCTCTGCCCCATTTCCCCTTGCATCGGCCTGGTCGGGGTAATTGGCAAAATAACTGGTAAATCCGTTTCCAGACGGCCCTTTCTTTGACAGGCCTGTAGGTGTGTAGCCATGTAAAGTTTGGGGATGTACGACTGAAAGATGGTATCCTTCCATGAAGTTTTCCACCAAAGATTTCCAGTTGGTATGCCAGATTTCCGAAGCACTATGTACTATGCGGTAGTCATTTGGGCGATATGGGGCAATAAGCCTGTTCAATTCCTCAAGAGCAGCCGGTAATGGCACAGGGTTTTCTGCCAAAGACGCATAAATAAACCCGTTCCACACTTCACACGCAATCCGTGGTAATCCACATTTTTGTGCATCAAAACCCGTATTTTTCATCCGCGCGGCCCGCAGTAAATCCCCGTCTAAGCCATAAGTCCACGCATGATATGTACAAACAAATCTTTTTGCATTACCAGATCCCAACGCCACAGGCATGCCGCGATGGCGGCAGACATTCGATAGAACTTGAACTTTATCTTGGGTCTCGCGCACTATGATAAGCGGCTCATCTAACAGGGTCAGTGTATAATAATCTCCGACATTTGGAACCTCATCCACCCGACCCAGACAATGCCAGTTATTACGCAGAGCGGTTTGTTTTTCCCATTCAAAAAACTCTTCTGATGTATAAAAATTACCCGAAAGGCCAGACGGGGCGTCTTTTGGTAAAGCGGCCAACGCTTGTAATTGGTTTTTCATTTCTTCAACTAGACTACCCATCATTCATCCCCCGGCACGCCATAGGACGGGGCTTCTCGCGGATCAAGTGCGCGTTGAACATAGGCTTCTAATTGCGGCTTATAGACTTCCCATGCGGTTGAAATTACTTCGATCGGGCACTCCTCTGTCCAATCACAGCGCAGGTCGGCCACGGGCCAGTTCACTGCGTCACAAACTTGCATGCCTGCTGAATGGATCGGTCCCGCTTCTCCACCCGCTTCCAGCCCTGCCTGCATGGCCGCAATCAGACGGTCTCCAAGATGGCCTTTTGCCGCTTGAAACCCAGCCACAATCGCAGCGGGAATACCATCATTTGCCAACAAATTACCGCCAGACGCCACGTTATCGCCCTCCGCCTGTGTCCAGATGCCCAGCGAATGCGGACCAGAATGGATCGCGGTGTTTCCCGCCTTATCAATGGCAAGTACTTGACGGTATTCGATAAACCTTCCCTGATCGCGCACCCCTGCAATGGCCTGCCCCGCGCTCATACCGCCTTGCATTAAATCTAGTGCAAACGGGCCTAAGGTTGGGTCTGTAATATTCTGACTGGCAACGGCCCCCACGCCTGCGCGGGTGTAAGAACATCGTGCTGCAACAGCAGGTGACGACGACGCAATTGCCACACCGAACATTCCGGTGTCTTTGCAGCGTGCGACCAGTGAAAACGTCATGGCTCATAGCCTTCGGGAATAACAGCAGTGCCGTCGATTTCAACCAACCAGTCGGGCCGCGCTAATGCCTGCACCACAAGCCCGGTGGAAACTGGATAGACGCCTTTGATATATTCGCCCATGGTGCGGTAAACCGACTCGCGGTGGCGCACATCGGTGATGTAGACTACGACCTTGACCAGATGTTCCATATTGCCGCCCGCCTCTTCGATCAATTGGCGAATGTTTTGCATCACTTTATGCGTTTGCTCGACCGGATCATGACTGCCGATATTCACTGCATCGTCCAGGTTTTGCGGGCATTGGCCGCGTAGATAAACGGTTTTGCCGCCTTTGGTTACCACCGCCTGGCACAGATCATTGTCCAGATTTTGTTCGGGGTATGTTTCACTGGTGTTGAACCGTCGTATGCGCGTATGTTCCATCATGTTTCCTTCAAGTATCCAGCACAAAATAATCTTTACACTGCCAGATAAATTCATTTGCAGCCTTTGACAGTTTAACCCCTTTACGGGTCGCTAAGACCAGTTTTGACGCAGGCGTATCTGTGATCAATGGGCGCGCTAAAATAGCATGACCATCATAAGAAACTTCAGTAGCAGGCTTGGCGGCTACCAGACTAAAGCCTAGACCCTGCCCCACCATTCCGCGTACCATTTCCAAAGAGACAGATGTAAACGCCACATTGGGTTCAACATCGGCCTGTTTGAATATACTTAAAAAATAATCACGGCTGGGCGGTGTATTTAAAAGAACCATAGGGTGGTTGGTTAAATCTTCCGGTGTCAAGCAATCATGCTGCGCCAATGGATGGTCTTTTGGTAGTAAAACATATGGCTTTTGTTCGGTTAAAGCAAGAATATCCAAAGCGTCTGACAGCCCAAGATCATATAACAATGCTATTTCTGTCTGACCAGAAAGCAGGCTTTCCTGCACCCGGCGTTGGTCTCCCTCAAACAGGTTAAATTTCAACTTACTACCGCTGCGCATCATGCGTCCGATTAATTCTGGCATAAAAAACGGGCCTAAGATATCAAAACACCCGACATTCAAGTTCTGCTCAGCAGCAGCTTTGCCATCTTCAATCGAATTGAACCCGTCAATGCGCCATGCTGCACCATATGCGCGTTTGGAATATATCAGCGGCGATCCACGATCAGCTTCAAAAACACCCTGCACTTCACCCATAAAAATATAGTGTGTGCCGATCTGTTCACTGGATTGTACTTTGCAATCAAACGCCACCAATGGGTCGATCACACGCGGCGCACCAGTATCCATGGCAAACCAGTCAGCGCAATCAAACTTATCACTAATCTGATCCTTGAAACGCCCTGCGAAAGTGTCAGAGATATAGGATTGGTCATCGCGAAGAATATTGACGCAAAACACCCCGTTATCAATTATCGCTTGTGCGGTGGCGCTTTGATGATGCACGCAGACCAGTAATGTCGGCTTTGGTGTATCGGCTGAAACAGACGACATAGCTGACACGGTTACACCCATGCGACCCGCAGCGCCGTCAGTGGTCACAACATTCACCGTACATGCGGCATGGCTCATCCCGCTTAGGAAATTTGCACGTAAATCCGTGCTGTCGTGGTTATTCATTTATTAGCCTTTGTTGCCGCTTCGATACGTGCATTAATATAGCACGCAAAATCATAGTTTGGTCGTTCCAAATGCGACAAATGACCAGGTTTTGCCAAAGTTGAGCAAAGGCCTTTATAAACTTTTTCAGTACATCCTTTATCTTCTACATTCACTTCATCCAGTAACTCTTTGAGTTTCATGAAGTTATCTTGTGCATCATCATCATTTGCATAGTCATTGGACATGCCCCCACCAAAACCGATACGCACCTTTCCAACACCCTCGGGATGTAATGTAAGATACCAGAAATACCCCGGTGTTAGCGTGATCAGCAGGCTCGGGTAAATTGCCAGTAAAAATGTTGTACGGCGCATTTCACCCGTTAGCCGTGTATTGCTTTTATGCGCCATCGCAATCCGTAAACTGTCTTCCTTTAAAATCGTATGATAATTGAATGCGGGTAACCCCGGTGGGCAGATCATTTCATCTAACTTCGACAGACCACCTATGGTTCCCGCGTGGCAGACCGGCAAATGATAGCTTTCCATGAAATTTTCCGCCAGAACCTTCCAGTTTGTGTCCCAAAGATGGGTTTCAAAGAAGGTTTCAGTATAATTGGTCATGTCATAACCGCTAACAAGGTCTTCAACTTGCGCCAATTGCTGCACCACGGGTGCAGCATCCATGTTCAGGCTGACAAACACCCAGCCAAGCCATTCTTCGCAACGCACTTGCGGTAGCTTGTAGCTATCTTTGCAAAAGCCCTCGTTTAAGGTCATTGCGGGTGCCCCGCGTAAACTACCATCCAGATTATAAGTCCAGGCATGATATGGGCAAACTATCGAACGCTTATTACCCCGCCCTTCAAGCAGCGTAGACATGCGGTGCAAACATACATTTGACATCGCACGCAATGTACCATCCCTGTCACGGATAACCGCGATCGGCTGGCCCGCCAGTTCTTGGGTGACATAATCGCCGGGGTTTTCCACAGCACTTGAACGCCCCACGCAAAACCAATCCTGACTGAAAATATCCGACAGTTCATGTTTTAGAAAATCATCCGAGGTGTAAACCTCTGGTGGCATAGCACGGGCCTGTTCGAACGGCACCCCTACGTTATCGCGTAGTTTATCTATTGCATTCATCACGTTACCCTTATCAAGAAGCTTTCACTGCTGAACATTATACCACCCGAAAAAAACTGTCTCTATGGTATTTGTTCTATTGAAGTGATTCACCAATCCTGTTGGATACTATTTGCTAAAAATAATAATTCTTAAAGAATTTCATACCGCATCATTGAATAGGGATTTCCTAATTAAATATTCATGCGTGATGTACCTACAGCCAGCCCATCAACTATGGCAGTAAATGCGTCAGCATGCTGTAAAGTTGCATTTGGGAAAATATCAGCCAATGCGCTTTCAACAACAGACATTAAGCTGGATCCGCCGACAAAAATAACTGTGTCGACGGATGTTTCGGCAATTCCAGCCATCATTAGGGTTTCTTTAGCGCAATCTTGTATTTTATGCGCATGGTTTGCTAAAGATCGGGTCAAATCTATCGTTGTAATATTTACTTCAAAATTTGGTTCTATAAAGCCCAAATTTATTGAAGCTGCATTACTTAAGCCTTTGTTAACATCAATTTTCCCCTGCTCTACTTTAAAGGCCATTTCATGTGCCAACTCATGCTCTAAAATATTTTCAAGCCGTGCAAACAACGATTTATCTACAGCTTGTCTATGTAGATCAGCCGACAGGCGACGCATTTCCCTAGAATAGACCTGCTTCACAATAGGTTATTTTTATGCGAGGAAGTGCCTGGAGGTATCATTTTATGAAAGCTTTGAAGATTTTAAGTGCACAACCTGCATTGTTTTTTCGACTATCGGGCATCCGCCTTACAGATTTCAACGCCCTGGTTGCGACACTTCATCCGATCTGGTTGAAAAGTGAGGAGAAACGCCTGTCCCGCAAAGACAGGCAACGTGCGATTGGGGGTGGGATGAACTATCGCCTGGAGTTCGCAGAACAGCTTCTGCTCTGCCTGATGTATTACCGAACCTATACCAGCCATGCTTTTATGGGGCTTGTATTCAATGTATCCTCTCCGACAGTTTGCCGCCGCATTCAAGCCATGACAGAGTTGATGGCAGGCCATTTTCGGATGCCTGAACGTAAAGTAAAGTTGTCGGAAGTGGAAAAGGCTGATCTGCTTTACCTGATGATTGATGGTACTGAGCGTCCAGTTCAACGGCCCGGGAAGCCCTCGGCTCGAAAAGCAAAATATTCTGGCAAGAAAAAGAAGCACACGGCGTCCCACCAGATCATCACAGATGACAAGAAGTGTATACTGGCTGTTGGATGCGCCCATGACGGGCGCAAACATGACAAGCGTATTTATGATGAGACCCGCGTGGATAGGCCCCCTGATATACTTACCCTTGGGGATTTAGGATATCTGGGGACATCACTGGAAATCCCCCTGAAAACATCAAAGAAAAAACCACTTACGAAAGAAGAACAAGAATACAATACATGGCATTCAAAACTACGCATTGGCGTAGAGCACGGTATTGGCCGCATGAAAAAGTTCAATATATTTTCGGATATTCACCGCAACAACCAACAACAAAACATGATTGCCAAGAATGTCGGAGCACTCGCAAATATGAATTTGAAAACAGTTTGACAAAACGGGTGGGGATACTTGTGTCTAAAAATATTCGACCCTATTGTGAATCGGGTCTAATATAAAAACGGTATTTTTTCCCAAGTGGCCAAATCATTAAATATAGCGTTTGGAGCAGTTAATGTCCCTGCCCCCATCTCATTCCGGATTTCAGCGCCTTTGCCGAACAATGGCATCAGATAATCTATGCTGATTGATTTATCAAAGTCTGTACCACCGACACGCACACCGTGGCTAGCAAGAATATCAATACCATCTGACTGATTTCTGAATAGACAAAAATCAGATGTACCGCCGCCAATATCAACGATCAGCCCGATTTTACCGTCATCATTTAGCCTGTGATTTGCTAGGGCCGCAGCCTCTGGCTCGTACATAAAGTGCACATCCTTAAACCCTGCTTTTAGATAGCATTGCTTCAAATCTGCCAGTGCTTGCGCGTCTTTTGCCGCATTGCCTGAATGAAAATGCACAGGCCGCCCCGATAGGGCCGTATCAAACTCATGATCACACGCAACCTCGGCGCGGGCTTTAATTTCTTTCAGAAAACGGCTTATTATATCCACAAAACTAAGCGTTTCGCCCATCATACGGCGTTTTTCATGCATCAATGACGTGCCCAGAATACTTTTCAAAGCGCGCATAAAACGCCCATCGTAACCCTCAATTAGGGCATTATTTGCAGGCCTTCCAAACAAGGTTTTCTGCGCGTCAAAATCAAAGAATAGCGATGTGGGTATCGTGGTTTTCCCCGGTTCAACCTCTATCAAATGCGGCTTACCATTCATCATGATACCCGCCGCAGAATTGGACGTGCCAAAATCAATTCCCAAAATGTTTGATCTGGTCATAGCCCGCATATCCCTGAAACTGAGGTCGGGTCTTTAAGCGACAAAAATTTCAAGCGCAACAGGTAATTTAAAATACCTCAGTAATGTTTGAAGTTTCAGCGCTTTCAAAACAAAAGGCCCCGCAAAATGCAGGGCCTTTTTAATAGTCGAAAATATGTCTGGCTTAGCCAGCCATGCTTGCCACTTCGGCTGCAAAATCGTCTTCTTTTTTCTCAATACCTTCGCCAACTTCCATGCGAACGAAACCAGTGATTTCAGCACCAGCATCTTTAGCAGCTTGACCCACAGTTACATCAGGGTTCATCACAAACGCTTGGTTGATCAAAGTTACTTCAGAGAAGAACTTCTTCATACGGCCAACGATCATCTTTTCGATCACCGCATCAGGCTTACCGCTTTCACGTGCTTGTTCTGTCAGAACAGATTTCTCACGCTCAACAAGGGTAGCATCCAGGTCGTCTTCTGACAAAGAAGCCGGGTTCGTGGCGGCTACGTGCATAGCTATTTGTTTAGCAATGCCTTCATCGCCCCCCTTCAATGCGACCAAAACACCGATGCGGCCCAAGCCGTCAGCGGCGGCTGTGTGGATATAAGACCCCACAACATCACCTTCGATCTTCGCCATGCGACGCACAGACATATTTTCGCCGATTGTAGCGATTTTAGCAGTTACAACATCAGCCACAGATTTGCCGCCCATGTCCGCGGCCAACAGTGTTTCCGTGTCAGCCACACCCATGGCTGCCGCAGTAATACCAGTTACCATTTCCTGGAACTCGGCATTCTTACCAACGAAGTCAGTTTCAGAGTTCACTTCAACCGCAACACCAACGCCGCCAACAACGTTCACGCCAACCAGACCTTCGGCAGCCGTGCGACCTGCTTTTTTGGCAGCTTTAGCCAAGCCCTTGGTGCGCAACCAATCAACCGCCGCTTCCATGTCGCCGTTTGTTTCTGTCAACGCTTTTTTAGCGTCCATCATGCCTGCGCCAGTTGAATCGCGCAGTTCTTTTACCAATGCAGCTGTAATAGCCATGATATGTCTCCAATTTGGAAATTCAATGTGGGGCAGCACCATACTGCCCCACGAAATAAGCGTGAAAAGCTTAGCCCTTCACCAATTCAGCGGCTTGACCAACCCAGTCATCACGGTCAATACGACCCTTGAAAGACAGGTTGTCGTCAACCCATTGCACTTCGTCAGCAGACCAAGCAGCTACTTGAGCAAAATGGTATACGCCCAGCTTGTTCAACGTTTCTTCAAGCTTCGGGCCAACGCCGCCGATATTTTTCAGGTCGTCTTTGCTTTCAGGGGCTGCAGCCAGCAGTTCCGGTTTGGTACCGGCACTTTCAGCAGGTGCTACTTCTTTTTTTGCAACTTTCTTAGCAGGCTTTTTCTCTACTTTAACAGCAGGGGTTTCTTCAGCCTTCTTTTCTTCAACTTGCGGTAGCTCTTCAACAGGTGCGTCAACTGCTGCACCGATGTCGATCCCGGCTGAGCCCATTGCTGATGCCATGCCATCCAAAGCTGAACGCGCAATTAGATCACAATAAAGTTCAATTGCACGCGCCGCGTCATCATTGCCCGGGATCGGGTAATCAATGCCGTCAGGGGCAGAATTACTATCAACAACAGCAACAACAGGAATACCCAATTTCTTGGCTTCTGCCACAGCAAGGCTTTCTTTGTTGGTGTCGATAATGAAAACAAGGTCAGGTGTGCCGCCCATTTCGCGGATACCGCCCAGTGATGCTTCCAGTTTACCCTGCTCACGTTCCATACCAAGACGTTCTTTCTTGGTCAGGCCTTCAGCACCTGTTTCCAATTTTTCGTCAAGTTGTTTCAGGCGCGCGATTGATTTGGATACAGTGTTCCAGTTTGTCAACGTGCCACCCAACCAACGGTGGTTCATGTAATATTGTGCAGAGCGTTCGGCAGCTTCAGATACGGCTTTTGCCGCTTGGCGTTTTGTGCCTACAAAAAGGATACGTCCGTTTTTAGCAACAACTTCACGTACAGCGTTCAAAGCTGCATCCAGCAGTGGTACAGTTTGTGTAAGATCCATAATATGGATGCCGTTACGCTTGCCATAAATGAATTGACCCATACGTGGGTTCCAGCGGTGTGTTTGGTGTCCAAAATGCACGCCTGCTTCTAGCAATTGGCGCATGGTAAACTCTGGTAGAGCCATGGTAATCTTCCTTTTCCGGTTTAGCCGCAGCGGGGTGAAGGACATTTGCCCAACCGGTGGAGTTACAGGGATTTCTCCCCCATAACCCGCAAGCCCCGCCTGTGGATTTATGCGCGGGGTTTAGGATGGTTTTAGGGTGATGGCAAGTGGTTTCTATAGGAAATACGACGCAGACCATTGAAGAGCTGTTAATTCTGGCTTAACACTTCCCACAAAAGAGCAGGAATACAAGTTTAATGGCACAAAAACCCAAGAAAAGAACGGCAGTCAAACCCAAAGGCCGGCTGTTTGCATCCATACGCAACAACTTTATCACCGGCCTTGCTGTCGTACTGCCGGTGGCCGTCACCATCTGGGCAGTCTGGAGCTTTGTAGGCTTTGTCGACGCCAGTGTTCTGCCGTTCCTACCTGCTAAGTATAATCCTTTGACCTATTTCGACATCAATGTTCGCGGAATGGGTGTGGTTGTCTTTATTATCTTCACCACAATTATCGGCTCGATGACCAAGGGATTGTTCGGCCGGTCACTTGTACGTGCCGCTGAAGCTTTTGTAGACCGTATGCCTGTTGTACGTTCACTATATAATGGTCTGAAACAAATCATCGAAACTGTAGTCAGTCAAAGCAGTAACTCGTTTGAAAAAGCCTGTCTGGTAGAGTACCCGCGCAAGGGCATCTGGGCCGTTGCGTTTATATCAACGAATTCCAGCGGCGAGCTTTTGACCAAGACAGGTCAAAAGGCCATGACATCGGTGTTTTTACCGACCACACCCAATCCAACCTCTGGCTTTCTTTTATTTGTTCCGACAAAAGATGTGATCGAATTGGATATGTCGGTGGAAGAAGCCGCCAAATTGGTGATTTCCGCGGGGTTGGTAATGCCGCCCTCAAAGGCGGAAAAAGCCAACGGAAAAGCAAAAACCGTACGGGCGACAAAGGCTAAAGCCGCCAAATGATATCGGCTGCATTTACTGGTTTTTTCACCAGCATCTCGCTGATTTTGGCAATTGGTGCACAAAACGCGTTTGTATTGCGGCAAGGATTATTGCGCGCCCATGTTTTTCCACTATGCTTATTTTGTGGCCTGTCAGATGCACTATTAATTACAGCCGGAGTTGCCGGTTTTAGCTATATTGTAAACTTGGCCCCTTGGTTGCCAACAGTCATGGCTGTTAGCGGTGCTGCATTTTTGATCCTCTATGGCCCAACCCGTTTATATGCCGTTTGGGTTGGGGAATATGCCCTTCAAATTGGCGGCAACAGTTCATCATTGTGGTCTACACTGGGTGTAGCCGCGGCTTTGACATGGTTAAATCCACATGTTTATCTTGATACGTTAGGATTGATCGGGGCAATTTCTACACAATATACCGAAATGGGTGAAAAATGGTCATTCGGCTTGGCCGCAGCCCTTGCTTCTTTCGTATTTTTCTTCAGCTTAGGATACGGTGCCCGCCTGCTTACCCCGTACATGCAATCCACACATACCTGGCGCGTTTTGGATTTTATTATCGGCATAACAATGTTCGCTATTGCCATAAAATTATTGGTTTCCGTTATTTAGCGTCAACCCACCAGACATCTGGCACAAACCCTGTCCAATCACCATACATCGGTAGTGTATCGGGAAAATGCAGTTCTGACTTATACGCAATACGAGAACCAACTGTATTCCATAGCGGGATTACGTACCGGCCTGTTGTTAAAATGCGATCCAAAGCTTTTACGGCTGCAACAAAATCACTTTGTTCAGTGGCACTCAGCATTGCATCAATCATCGCCTCTGCAGCAGGGCTATTCATCCCCATATAGTTCCTTGTACCAGAGTTCATCACACCGTCGGCCCCCCAATAAAGGCGCTGTTCATTACCTGGTGACAGCGACAAAGCCCGGCTATAATACGTCATATCAAAATCATAGTTGTTGGTGCGCTCGGTATATTGCGCGCTGTCAACAACCGATATCCGTACTATGATCCCAAGACGTTTTAGCGCGTCACTGTAGATATTGATCATTGCCTCATTACTGGAAGAACCCGCTTTTAACAGGACTTCCAATTGAAATGCAGATCCGTTTTTGTCTTTCAGGTTACCATCCTGAACAGTCCACCCAGCTTGACTTAACAATTGTTTTGCGCGTCTCAGATTGCGACGGTTACGTTCATTACCGTTCGAACTAGGCAAAGTGTAACCAGTAAGTGCTTCTGCAGGTAAATCACTGGCAAATGGCTCTAGTAAACTGCGCACCTTACCTGATGCCGGCCCCGCACCCATCGCAAGTATCGAATTTGAATAATAAGACGATATCCGTGGTTGCTTTTGCCCATTGATAGTCTGATTAATAAACTCATAATTAAATGCATGCAGCAATGCATCGCGCACACGTATATCAGAAAATTGATTGCGCCGCGTATTCATCACAAAACCACGAATACCGGATGGGCGTTGATGCGGGATAACAGATTTATTTATATCGCCATTCAATGCACGCGGAAAATTATAATGCGTTTCCCACTTGCCAGCATTTCCTTCGCGGTAAAAACTAATCTCGCCGGCTTTGAATGCCTGAAAAACCACATCCGCATCGCTGAAATAATCGTATCTAATTTCGTCCAGATTATTGCGCCCTTGGTTAAAGGCCAGATTTTTACCCCAGTAATCTGGATTTCGTACAAAGCTAATGTATCGGTTCGGTTCAAAATCACTGATTAGATATGGGCCGGAACCAGTTAATACATCAAGTGAGCTATCTGAAAACTCTCGCCCTTTCCAATCAGATTTTTGCAAAACCGGACGCAGACCCAGTATAAGCGGTAACTCTCGGTCAATGGTATTGAATGTGAATTTCACTGTGCGTGGTCCCGTTTGCTCAACGGTTTCAATCTTTTTCCACGCATTGGCATACCGGGGATGGCCTTTTACAGCCAATGTCTCAAAAGACCAAATAACATCTGAAACCGTGACAGGAGCACCATTTGAAAACTTTGCTTCATCACGCAGAGTAAATGAAACCCATTCACGCTTTGGGCCAACCTCAATATTTTTCGCCAATACACCGTACAAACCGAATGGCTCATCCCAGTTTCTTCCCATCAGGCTTTCCACGACGTGCAGACGAACACCCCAAGGTGCGCGACCTTTCAGGATGTAAGGATTGAGTGCATCAAAGCCGCCGGCTTCGCCCAAAACAATTTTCCCGCCCTTAGGGGCATTTGGGTTAGTGTAAGGAAGCGCGGTAAACCCCTGAGGTAAAACTGGTTTCCCATACATTGAAATTCCATATTTTGATTCTGCCCCAACAATTGTTGCTGAAAAAAAACTAATCGTTGCCAATATGGAAACAATCACGAAAGCGGATGTAAAGAGTCGTGTCATGTAGGCAACATTCATTGATTTGAATCGGTTTTCAATGGGTTAACGTAGCTATTTCACTGAAAATTCAAAGTTTTTACTTGGAGACTCGCTGTGCAAAATGTATAACTGTCTTACTGCTCGATAGGTTTCTTGCCTGTATGAAACCTGCCTCAATACTTGACGCCCTCCTTGTGAGGGCGTTTTTTTTGTTATTTTTAACATTCATTATAAATATTATTGTTTTATATCATGACCTTATTGCAGTAATTATATTTACGAACCACACCTTATTCGAATAGTGATCAAATAATCATTAATTAGCGCAAACAATTAGAAAGCCTTTCATTTAGCGATTCTACTAAGAATCATCCGAACTTATTGCCAACGCTGAACCTACAAATGCAATCAACAATTGGTGCATCGTTTCCATTTGGATTGCCCGCCTGCGATTTCTACCTTAGAGCATGTGCAAATAAACAGGATTTTCTTATGACTAAAATCGACATCATATCCGACCCAATCTGCCCGTGGTGTTATATTGGCAAAACCCGGCTTGACCGCGCGCTGGAAGCCAACCCTACCCATGATTTTGTCATCGAATGGCACCCCTACCAGCTAAACCCGACGATGCCCGCCGAAGGCATGGACAGGCGCGAATATCTGGAAACCAAGTTTGGCGGCCAAGAAGGTGCGCTTAAGGTGTACGGCCAGATAGATCAAACAGCCCGCGAAATGGGGCTAGAGCTGAATTTCGCAGGCATCAAACGCACCCCCAACACTATCAACGCCCACCGGTTGGTCCATTGGGCCAGTATTGAAGGTTGTCAGAACGCTGTAGTTGACCGCATGTTTAAAGCATATTTTATGGAAGGTCGCGATATTTCGGACCATTCCGTATTGCTGCGCATTGCCTCTGCTGCCGGCATGGATGCGGATGCGACCTGCAAACTGCTGGAAAGCGACGCTGACATAGAAGACATCCGCACCCGCGACACCAAATCCCGTGAGGCAGGCGTACAGGGCGTGCCAGCCTTTATCGTCGACAATCATTACGTTATCAGCGGCGCACAGCCCATTGAAATGTGGGATGGGGTGATTAAGGAAGTATTGGCTAAGACTGGCGTGTGATACGTAGGGCTAATTCCCCATTCTTCCATGGAGTCCGTTAATAGGACTTCGTGGCCATTTTCAATTTCATAGCAGGTGCAACCCCGCCAATTGCCTTATTGGGTTTGTTGTTATTATTAGTCCTGAGCCATTTTACCGCCAGTGCATCATTTTTGAAAATCACTCGGGCTTGCACCGCTCCATTTTTTGAAAGAATAACTGAAACTGCTGACTTCCGAATACCCAAGAAGAAAGGCAATCTCGATAATTGGAAGTCCGCTGTCTTTCAGATAGGTTTTAGCAAGTGTGTATCTCAGGTTTTCTACAACATCTGTAAATGTGGTTCCTTCAGCGGCAAGGCGTCTGGAAAGTGTGCGGCTACTCATACCCATCTCTTTGGCAACGATTTCTAGTTTAGCTTCCCTTGCGGCCAATTTATCGGCAATTATATTTTCCACACGAAACAAAATACCCGTTGGTACAAATTTGGATTGTTCCAATGTTTCCAAGCAATAGCTTTGCAATACTTTCAATAATTCATCGTCGGCTGTAATTAGGGGCAATTGCAAGTCAGCCGTTTTGAATTGAATAATGTTCTCTGTCCCACCAAATTGAACGTCACAACCGAAAAATCGGTTAAACTCTTGCACGTTAGAATTACGAGGATGCCTGAAGACAACTTTTTGAAGGCGTATCTCCATTTTGGTAAGTTGGCGTAGTGCCGCTATTATGCCTGCTGCTGCGTATTCAATATGCTGACGGTGGTTCACCGATGCTGGAACCCGGAAATACCAAGTTAATAGCCCGTGGGCCTCTAGATTATCAATGCTGATCTCGATGGCATTACTGAAAACACGCCGATAACAAGCAATGTTTTTTAAAAAATCTACAACTGTTGGCGAAGAAAGGCCTACATATGACAATACGCCGCCGCGCTTGAAATTTCGTTTTTGGCCCAAGTGCAATCCCAAAATATCATCTTTTGTTATTTGCGCCGCGTTTTCAAATAATTGAGCAATGCTTGCAAATGGCGCGCGCGCTCTATCCTGTTTAATCGCGTCAAGTTTTAATCCGGTTCCTTTTAACAGGTTTTGCTTAGAAACGCCTTTAGCAACAAGGTCATTAATCAGATCAACGGCCCAAACCGCGCCATGCTGAGACATAAAGTCAACCAAAAAATTAACACCCTTCTATATCAGCACCAGACATTTGGCGAGTATTCCAAACTGAATGGCGTCATATGTCAAGCTTTCTGCCATATGCGTTTTAATCTCTTGAGGTTAAACCAAGGAACTCAAGTAAGTGAAAAATCAATCCCAGGAAACAGTACACTTTTTATCAATGGAAGGGACAAGAGCGTACCCTGTTTGTGGGATCCGAATTCCCTATCAAGCACTAACAATGACAATACATTCGCAAAAAATTACTTGCCCGCAGTGCCGGGATTGGGTGGATATACATTTTGCTTCGAGAAGAAACAAAATGGTTTTTGACAAGTTACCTTCTTGAAGTTTTCACCAGAGACAGCCTCGATATTGTGGAATGGTAAATGAAAATGAATTGTTTTGGCATGAATTCCAAAACCATTGGCGTGTTATCGAAAGCTCGCATGACATGACCACACTATTTTGTATGCACACGAATGTGAATTTAAAAGGAAATCACATGATCAGAATGTTTAAAAAGAAACTGATAGAGTTGACCTACCAGCAAGCTTTAGAATTGCCAGAGTTCCAGAAACTTTATGGGCTAAAAAATGAGTCCATAAAACTGGCGCAACAACTTAGCGCCGCAATATTAGCAGCGGAAAATATGTCGGATAAGGCAAAACATTTTGCATACGGCGAAGATGTCGGGAATCTGTTTACTGAATTATTATTCAAGCAAAGCGACCTGGAAGTGGAAATGAAAAAAGTAGGTAAATTGTATCTTCTGCCAGAACAATGCCAAGCGGAATTATCTGATGTCAGTGCTTTATGGATGAATTTGAGGAATTAGTAATGAAAATTTGGACGCGCTCCCATTAGGATTATTCAACACACAGAAGTACGTTTGAACACATTAAAAATGAATTTGTATACCCACTTAAGCCCCAAAGCGGTCATTGGTAATTTTTTCTAGCATTATCCTAGTCATTACACTGCGATCCGCACACGAAGATCACTTACTATTTGCACCCGATGTGTGATATGAAAAGGCTGCGTCACCACAAGTTTTTTATACTAAAAAATTGATATTATAAATAATATCAATGGTATAACCCCCTGTCCCAACTGGGACATCGGTTTATTTACCCTTAGCCAGCACCGCCAGATCACGGGCAATTATATAGGCCCCCTTGATCTTTTTGTCATCATTCATCCAGTCACGCCGCACCACAATCTTATTATCTTTAACCTTGGCCGTACCCCGTTGATCTTGCAAAAACGCCACCAGTTTTTCAGGGCTGGCAAATTTATTATTACGAAATTGCAAAACAACCCCCTTGGGCCCGCCATCCATTTTGGCAATCCCCGCCGCACGGCACATGCCCTTGATGCGCACAATGCGCAGCAGCATGTTGACCTCGTCTGGTAGCTTACCAAAGCGGTCGATTAATTCAGCGGCAAACCCTTCAAGCTCAACCTTCTTGGCCAGCCCCGACAAGCGGCGATATAGGCCAAGGCGCACATCAAGATCGGTTACATAATCCGCCGGGATCAGAACCGGCACGCCCAGATTGATTTGCGGCGACCAATGCTCATCCGCGTCCGACAGCCCTTCAAGCTCTCCGGCTTTCATCTTGGCAATCGCTTCTTCCAGCATTTCCTGATACAGCTCAAAGCCCACTTCGCGCACATGGCCCGATTGTTCATCGCCCAGCAGGTTCCCTGCCCCGCGAATATCCATATCTTGTGATGCCAGCATGAACCCTGCCCCCAGACTATCCAGCGACCCCAGAACCCGCAGGCGTTTTTCTGCATTTTTTGTCAGACGTTGGCGTGGCTTTGTCGTGAGATATGCATAAGCACGGGTTTTTGAACGCCCGACACGGCCCCTGATTTGATACAGTTGTGACAGGCCGAACATATCAGCGCGGTGTATGATCATCGTATTGGCGGTTGGAATATCCAAGCCGCTTTCAACAATCGTTGTCGCCAGTAGCACATCATATTTACCGTCATAAAACGCATTCATACGATCATCCAGATCACCCGCAGGCATCTGCCCGTTGGCAACAACATAGGTCAGCTCCGGCAGTTGATCTTTCAGGAATTGCTCAATATCAGACAGGTCTTTGATTCTTGGCACCACATAGAAGCTTTGCCCGCCCCTGTAATGCTCGCGCAGCAATGCCTCGCGAATGGTGATACTGTCGAATTCGCTAACATAGGTGCGAATGGCCAGCCGATCCACAGGCGGCGTACCTATAATGGATAGTTCACGCACGCCGGACAGCGACATTTGCAAGGTGCGAGGGATCGGTGTGGCCGTAAGTGTCAAAACATGCACATCCGAGCGCAGTTGTTTCAGCCGCTCTTTGTGATTCACACCGAAATGTTGTTCTTCATCAATCACAAGAAGGCCAAGATTATTGAACTTAATGGTTTTGGCTAAAAGCGCATGAGTTCCGACGATAATCTCTACAGCCCCATCCGCCATAGCTTGTTTGGTCAGAGCTGCCTCTTTTGCAGTCACGAAACGCGAAAGCTGTTTCACCCGAATGCCGGTGTTTCTAAAACGCTCTTCAAATGATTTGGTATGTTGGCGGGCCAGTAAAGTTGTTGGTGCGACTATTGCCACCTGCATTCCCGCAGCCGCAGCAATATAGGCGGCGCGCAACGCCACTTCTGTTTTGCCAAATCCCACATCTCCGCAGACCAGGCGATCCATCGGGCGACCAGAGGCCATGTCTTCCAACACATCCTCGATTGCATTCATCTGATCATCAGTTTCAGTATAAGGAAAACGCGCACAAAAACTTTCCCAATGATCAACGGGCGGCTCTAATACCTCGCCTTTTCGTAACATGCGTTCCGCGGCAATGCGGATAAGCTTGTCAGCCATCTCGCGGATACGCTCTTTCAGCTTGGCTTTCTTGGCTTGCCACGCACCGCCACCCAATCGATCAAGAAGTCCTTCTTCATGGCCATAACGGCTAAGCAGTTCAATATTTTCAACCGGTATAAACAGACGATCATTGTTGGCGTATTCCAGCAAGATGCAATCATGTGGCGCACCTGCCGCTGTGACTGTTTCCAATCCCTTGTATCGCCCTATTCCGTGATCCAGATGCACAACCAAATCGCCAGGCGTCAAGCTTGTGGCTTCTGTCAGAAAATTATCGGCTTTGCGTTTACGTTTGCTCGAACGGATCAGCCGGTCACCCAGCACATCCTGTTCGGAAATAACTGTCAGCCCCTTGGCTTCAAAGCCATGTTCCAGCGGCCATACCGCCAAAGATAGACTGCCATTTTTAGAGGGAACATCTTTCCAGTTACCGATATCCACAGCACCTGCAGTATCGTGGTCTTCAAGCAGACCAGTAAGACGTTCCCGCGCCCCTTTCGAAAAAGAGGCTATCAATACACGTCCAGCCTTACGCTTTTCATCAATATGATCTGCCAATGTGCCAAACAAACTAAGCTGTTCTTGTTGGCGTTCAGGGGCAAAACTACGCCCGATACGGCCACCTGCGTCTATAACATTCGGACCAACACCTTGTGGCAATACCGAAAATTGTCTGATTTTATGGTTGCAAACGGCTTTACCAAATGTCTGATCATCAAGATATAACAAGCTGGGCGGGCAAGGCTTATATACGCTGTCCAAACGGGATTTATTATTCAAAGCTTCTTTTCGGGCATCATACTGATCAGCAATTGCATCCCAACGGGCAAGCCTGGCAGGTGTTGTGCGGTCATCCAAAAAAACAGTCGCATCAGGTATATAATCAAACAGTGTTTCCAGGTGGTCATGAAAATATGGTGTCCAGTGTTCAACACCTTGATATTTGCGCCCTGCACTTATGCTTTCATAAAGCGGGTCATCTGTACCGGCCGCACCAAATTCATGCCTGTAACTCCGCCTGAAACGTTCAATGGAGACCTCATCCATTATAACTTCCGATACGGGGGCAAGTTCGACGCGGGTCAGTTTGGCAACGGTTCGCTGGGTTTCAACTTCGAAACGGCGAGCGCCGTCCAGAACATCGCCAAACAAGTCAAGACGCACTGGGCCACTATCGCCAGGTGGGAATACATCAATTAATCCGCCTCGAATTGCATAGTCCCCCGGTTCCATCACTGTCGGGGTCTGCGTAAACCCCATACGGGTGAAAAAACTGCGTAATTCGGTTTCATTCAAATTCTTACCAACAGTCGCTGTAAAGCTGGATTTCTGTAAAATTTCACGTGCCGGCACACGTTGTGTTGCGGCATTCACTGTGGTCAGCAGAATAAACGGATGCGCAAACCCATCAGCAAGAGCCGCCAAGGTTGCCATGCGCGTAGCCGAAATATCGGCATTGGGCGAAATACGGTCATATGGCAGGCAATCCCAAGCGGGAAATATAAAAACCGGCACGTCCGGCGCAAAGAACTTTAACGCCATTTGGACTTCTGCAAGGCGCGTATCATCGCGTGTGATATGGATTACAGGCGCATTTGATTTGGCCATATGTTCGGCCAAAAGGCGTGCATCATAACCTTCTGGCGCACCGCCGACGGTTACAAGATTAGAGTTATGAGGCTTTGGTTCCATAAAGGGGGGCTACATTAGGTAAGCAAGCGCATCAACCGCTTATAATTGTTCAAGATAGGGGCGGATTTCCAGAAATAACGCCCACAACACAGACGTAAACATAAACAAGATCGCCATGGCCGCTTTTATCCAACGTTGCCTTCGGTAAATCTTGCACAATTCGTCCCAGCTTTCGGGTTTTTTCTGCAAACGGTAGGCCAAATGCACCCCTATGGCACCAAGTAATACCATGGGAAATGCGATGAAAAATACGCCCTGTAATATCGCGATACCATTCCAGAATCCCATCGTTGCAAAGGAAGCCAATACAAAGCATGTCATCAGAACCAGAATTGTCCCAAAATGGTTGAAGTCACGCGTCATTGTCCGGATGTAGATATCAATTAGGGTCAGCGCATCTTGTTTGGCCTGACTGTCGCCCTTTTTGGCGGCCCGCATAATGTCAGCGGGAACACCTATAGTCCATTGAATGGCGCGGACCCAGACAATGGCTACAAGCAGCCAATACCACGGGCTGTTAAACCCATTTGCGGTCATTATTTCTGCGTACATAAGGCACCTAACTTTTAAAATTTTTCCCATTACTATGGGTATTGGCGTGTGATGCCAACAAACTGATGCTCTTTTTCCTTGAAGTTAAGTCAAATTTTGGGCAATTCGGCGTCAAGAACCTGTTAGGATCCATTATGACACACAGTTATTCCCAATTTCCCGCCAACCGCCCGCGCCGTTTGCGCCGCACTGACTGGATGCGCGACTTGGTCCGTGAAAATATACTGACGCCGGCTGACTTTATCTGGCCGATTTTTATAATGGAAGGTAATGATAATTCAGAGCCTGTAACCTCCATGCCCGGTGTCGAGCGCATGACTATTGATCGTGCGGTGCTTGCGGCGAATGAAGCTGCCAATCTGGGGATACCTGTCGTTGCATTGTTTCCCTACACGCAGGCCAATTTGAAAAACCCTTCATGCGCTGAAGCATTCAATCCCGACAATCTGGTGAACAAGGCTACCCGCGCGATAAAAGCAGCTGTGCCCGATATTGGTATCATGCTTGATGTTGCCTTGGACCCATACAATTCAGACGGCCATGATGGCATCGTCAAAAACGGTATTGTATTAAATGATGAGACCTTGTTGGTCTTAGAACGTCAGGCTTTGACACACGCTGATGCGGGGGCCGATATACTGGGCCCTTCCGATATGATGGACGGGCGAATTGGTATTATCCGCCGGGCATTGGAACAAAATGATTTTTCAGATGTGGCGATCATGGCTTATTCCGCTAAATTTGCATCAGCATATTACGGCCCATTCCGTGATGCAGTAGGTGCTACCAGCGCATTGATCGGTGGAAAAGATACATACCAGATGGACGCTGGTAATTCCGATGAAGCCATGCGGATGATTGCACGTGATTTAAGCGAAGGCGCTGACATGGTGATGGTAAAGCCCGGCCAACCCTATCTGGATATATGCCAGCGGGTAACATCCGAATTTAATGTGCCAACATTTGCATACCAGGTCAGTGGTGAATATGCGATGATTGAAGCCGCATCCGGGAACGGGTGGATTGACCGTGATAAAGTCATTCATGAAAGTCTTTTGGCATTCAAACGCGCTGGCTGCTCTGGTATATTGACATACTACGCCTTTGAGGTCGCAAAAAAACTGAATGCGCACGTATAAAAGCACATTTTTCCAAGCAAAAACACGCTTATTTGTATGTATTATGGTGACAACATACTAAATATAGCTTAAAATAACATCATAATTCGGCATTAGACCGTAAAGAGTAGGCAATTACAGGAGCAATACCTATGACAAACTGGACCCGACGGGGTTTTATCGTAACGGCGGGTGCATCTTTGACATCGGCTTGTGCAGGCGGAACTGAAAGCAATGCACGTTTTAAAATAGATGCAAACGTGCAAACTGCATTACGTCAAATGGAAGCCGAAGTTCCATTTACAACATCATTGGTTGATAGTGCTGTTGGCATGTTGGTTATGCCCAAGATCACCAAAGGTGGTTTGATTTTTGGCGGTGCTTATGGCGAAGGCTCATTGCTGGTTGGAAACGCTCCTGTGGATTATTACAACATTGTTGCCGGATCATGGGGGCTGCAAATTGGTGCCCAACAGCTTGCGCAGGTTCTATTCTTTATGGATGAAAATGCGTTGCAGAAATTCCGTTCCAAGCCTGGCTGGACGCTTGGTGCAGATCTTGAATATACATTGATTGATAATGCTGATGCCGCAGGGTTGGACACGAATACAACGCGCGATGGCGTTTACAGTGTTGTCTTCGGTCAAGCGGGACTTCTGGTAGGTGTTTCGCTGGAAGGCTCTAAATACAACCGTATTGTCAGATAACAATCATATAACATAACGTTAAAGGGCGGTTTTACACCGCCTTTTTATTTTTAAGGCGCAAAATTTCTATATTGTAATTGTCCAATTAAGACTGGGCTGTTAATCAATTATGATTATTATCGGAGATTGATTTGGCTTTCTTGTTTCGTTGGCTCATGCGCGGTTTTGTTGTTATGTTCCTACTGGCATTCGCGGGTGGTTTGCTGGCCTATTACTTCGCAATTCGCTCCCTGCCCGATTATAATGCAACCTATGATATCTCAGGGATACATGCACCTGTGGAAATCGTTCGCGACACCAATAATGTCCCGCATATTTTCAGCCAAAACGATTTAGACGTATATTTCGGTCTGGGTTTTTCCCATGCGCAGGACCGTTTATGGCAAATGACGATGTTACGCCGCACAGCCCAAGGACGATTATCTGAACTATTTGGTGAACGTACTGTAAATATAGATGAGTTTATTCGCAGGCTTGATTTATATACTTTGGCGCAAGGTTCATACAATTACCAGGCTGACCAGACAAAACAGGTGCTTGAAGCTTATGCAAAAGGTGTGAATGCATGGCTGAAAACAGTTAATGAAGATGCCCTTGGCCGGGGTGCACCAGAGTTCTTTTTGTTTTCCAATAACATATCTCCCTGGAGACCTGCAGACAGTCTTGCAGTTATGCGTTTGATGGCGCTGCAATTGGATAGCAACCTGCGAAATGAAGTTTTACGTGCACAGGTATCGTTAACCATAGGATCTGATCTGGTAAAAGATATTATGCCAGATGCCCCCGGTGCAGGTATAATAAGTCTGCCAGAGTTTTCGCAACTTTTCCCAACAACAACAATGCAATCTCAATTCGCTGGTAATACATATGATCCATTAGACCCAATCCGTCCGGAAAATATGGGGGGTGCTTCAAATGCATGGGCTGTATCAAGCAACCGTTCTGTAGCGAATGCGCCATTGCTGGCAACAGACCCGCATCTGGGCTTGACGGCACCATCTACATGGATGCTAGCACGGTTGGAATTTCAAAAAGCCGGTATCATAGGTGCAACAATTCCAGGCATACCAGCCGTAATTATCGGCAGATCACGCAATTTAGCTTGGGGTGTTACAAGCTCTTATTTAGATAATTTGGATGTTTATATCGAGAAATTAAATCCAGAAAACCCAAACGAGTATTTAACGCCTGACGGCTTTAAGCCGTTTCAATCAAAAAGTGTAATAATTAACGTAAAAGACGGTGTAAGCAGAACAATTAAACTGCGTTATACCAAGAATGGTCCGGTTATTCCTGCAAAGCATTATGCATTAGGATCCATAACACCAGAAGGTCACGTAACATCCTTACGATGGAGCGCGCTTGAAGTTGAAGATACCTCGATGTCAGCAGCCATTGAATTGATGCATTCCAAGTCTATTTTCCAAGCGCGCAAAGCTGGCCGCAAGTTTATTGCACCGTCGCAAAACCTAATCCTTGCGGATAATAATTCGATTGCATTGCAATTGGTCGGTAAAATGCCCAAGCGCAGATCAAATCATGTCAGTTACGGGCGCATCCCGTCACAAGGCTGGTTGTTGCGGAACCGTTGGGATGGGTATTTTGATTTCATCGAAAACCCATATATTCTAAACCCGGTCAGCGGTATTGTTGCAAATACAAACAACAAGTTAACTGATGCGGATTTTCCTAATCATGTCAGTTATTTATGGGGCGATACACAACGTATTAACCGTCTAGCAAAACTGTTAAATGATCGTGAGGTACATACGCGTGAAAGCTTTATAGACACACAAAATGATGTAGTATCTTTTACGGCACGTTCATTAGTACCCTTAATTGCGAAAGAGCTATGGTTTTCAGGTAACAAAGCAGCATCAGGTAGTTCAGAGCAACTTCAACAATCCGCCCTTAAAATATTGTCTGAGTGGAATGGCGAAATGGACCAGCACCTACCAGAGCCGCTAATTTATACCGCGTGGTTGCGTAACCTTCAACGCCGCCTGGCGGCAGATGAGTTGGGCCCGCTTATTGAAAAATTCCCACGCACTGACCCGGTTTTCATTGAACGGGTATATCGGGATATTAATGGTGCTGCCCAATGGTGTGATATACGCCCGTCATCCCGCGTAGAAAGCTGTACAGATATTGCCAAGATGGCATTGGATGATGCTATGTTAGAATTAAGTGAAAAATACGGGCAGCGCATTGATAGCTGGCGTTGGGGTCAGGCCCATCAGGCTTATCAGGATCATGATGTGCTTGGAAAAATTCCGTTTCTTAGCTGGTTTGTAAATATCCGTCAGGAAACCGGTGGGGGTGACAATACATTACAAAGAGCCAGAACAATCGGGACAGGTGATAGCCCTTATGCCAATGTACATGCTGCGGGGTTTCGTGCAGTCATTGATTTTGCCGACCCGGACAGTTCGTTGTTTATCACCTCGACAGGTCAATCAGGTCATCCATTTTCCCGGCATTATGATGATTTAGCGCAATTATGGCGACGTGGCGAGTATATACCCATGTCACTTGATCCGGAATTGGCACGTGGCGGTGCTGTTGGCGTAACAACACTGCAACCAAAATAACAATAACGCCCGCTGTTAATTAAGATGAAGGGAATTCGTTTTTGTTATCAGCAGCTTTCAAAGTATCCATAACCTCTTCAAATAAATTGATTTCACTAACAGATTTAAGGCTTTCAGGCCAATCTACTGCTAGTTTCAAGATACGTTTTGATTCTTTTATGTTATCAGACATTACACACTCCAACACTCATTACACTCTACACATACGTGTCTAAATATTGGCGAACATTTGCCGAAATAAAGGCACTTATGTTTAAAATAAGTTAAAATTGTGTCACAATTAAGGCAGCACGTTAAAAAGTACGAATTACAGATAAATGTAATTTTGTATAATTTTATCTATACTTTTTTGAATTGCGCCGCCTGTTTAGCTGTCCAGGTAACTGTAACATCGAAGCCGATATCGATCTGTTCTTCATTGTCTACAACATTATGTGAGAATAGCCATGAACGGCGCTTACCTTCTGAAAAAGCCAGTTTAACAATTTCTGTTACTGTTGGTTCTATAAGGTTTTGTTCAATTGCTTCCAACAGTTCCGTAACCCCACTGCCCGTTAATGCAGAGGTTATGATAATATTTTTGCTTTGCTCGGTTGCTATACCGATGTGCTTTTTCTGCGCATCATCCAGCATATCAACCTTATTCCAGACATCTAGAATTGGTTGTTGTGTACTGTCTTCGATCCCAAGCTTTGTTAAAATATCCAATACATCCTTCGATTGTTCATCACATTCAGGATGAGAAATGTCGCGGACATGTAAAATAAGATCGGCATCCAGCACCTCTTCTAATGTAGCGCGAAAAGCGGCGACCAGTTCTGTCGGCAGATCAGAAATAAATCCAACCGTGTCCGATAGAATAATCTCACGCCCAGAAGGTAATTTTACGGCCCGCATCGTCGGATCAAGTGTGGCAAAGAGCATGTCTTTAGCAACCACAGAAGCACCTGTTATACGATTGAAAATGGTAGATTTTCCAGTATTGGTATAACCAACAAGTGCAACAATCGGATAGGGAATTTTCTTACGCGCCTGGCGATGCAATGAACGTGTTTTCACCACTTTTGCAAGCTGCCGCTTCAGACGTACAATTGCATCATCAATGGCACGTCGGTCAGATTCTATCTGGGTCTCACCAGAACCACCTATGAAACCCAAGCCGCCACGTTGGCGTTCCAAGTGGGTCCAACTTCGTACAAGACGGGTTTTCTGGTAAGACAGATGCGCTAAATCCACCTGTAACACGCCTTCACGTGTAGCAGCACGGTCGCCAAAGATCTCTAGTATTAGACCCGTACGATCCAGGATTTTCACACCCCATTTTTTCTCTAAATTACGTTGCTGAATTGGCGAAACCGGCCCATCAATAATAACCAAGCCCACGTTTTCATTCTCAAATATTTCTGAAAGCTCTTCAAGTTTACCTTTGCCAAACAACAGGCCAGCCTGACGTTTTTTCAACGGCACGACCGTACTATGAACAACTTCAAGATGTAGTGCGTGTGCAAGAGATACCGCTTCAGCTAAAGAAAACTCAGCCGAGCGTCGGTTAGTTGATTTCCAAATATCTGGATGTAGTACGCTTACACGGGTAGTATCGGGCGCGTCTATTCTCCATCTCCATCATATAAAATTACTGGTTGCGCAGGCATGATAGTAGATACCGCATGCTTATAGACAAGTTGCGATTGTCCGTCGCGGCGCAACAATATGCAAAAATTATCAAACCAAGTGATAACACCTTGTAATTTCACGCCATTGATCAAGAAGACAGTTACAGAGTTTTTTTCTTTTCTTACATTATTCAGGAATGCATCCTGTAAGTTTGCTTTATCGGCAGCCATTTATCCCAGCTTTCGTTATTGGCCCGTATTTGCACAGGCAATTTCTTTTTATCAGCGTGATACTAGACAGCAATTTCGGATTTTCCAGTGCAAAGCGACCGTATTAATCACTTTTAGGGTAAATATGTGCCATTAACGCCAGTAATTTGGATTAAACAGTGCGATTACGGCTACGGTTTCTAACCTGCCTAGAATCATTGCAATACAAAGTATCCCTTTGGCTACATCTGATAGCTGGGCATAACTTGCCTTATTCTCAAGTGCTATATTAACCAATGGCCCTGTCGTGCTTAATCCGGCCACCGCAAAAGCCAAGGCATCGGTAAAACCTATTCCCGTTAGCGTAAGAGCCATCATAATAACAGCTAAGGTAAGAACGAAGACCATCAGAAATATCCAGGCCACAAAGGCACCTTCACGTCTAATTGAACGCCCACGCTGACCTGCACCACCGACCGAGCTTGGATAACTTAGCCGCTCCATTTCCCTTAGCCCGTGTTTATACAAAGCATAGATGCGCAATAGTTTTATTCCACCAGCGGTCGTAGCCACACCGCCGCCCATGCAGGCCAGTCCAATAAATATTAACCCGGGCGTATTTAAACCAGACCAGTATTGTGATGCTTGCCAAGACGCACTTACAAAACCTGTTGTTGTCAGAAATGACATAACAGTAAATATACTTCCCCAAAAAGAGGCAAAAACTGATATATTATCAGGTTGATTATTCAGTTCTATCGCCCCAAACCAATGTCGAGTGAAAAGTAACAAGGGGATAATTGTGATACATAGCAGCGCTTGCGTAATTTCTTTATCTTGTCTGAAACTTTGCCAGTTTTCATGATCACGCCCAGATAAAAATGTATTCCTGGATACGGCAAAGAACATGAACATAAACATAACTGCTTCCACAGCGAAGCCACCGTGATCCCCTGCAAGCCCGCCTACAGGGGAAATTCCGCTGGTGGATAGTACAGCCATTGCATGGCTCACTGCGATTAAAACGCGCTCACCAAGAACTATCAGTACCAGAGACAATACAATCGTTAATAATAAATATATCGGAAAAATCTGTGCGGAAAACCGATTGAGACGTTCGGATACGACTGCCTTTTGCATCTGTGACACAGCAACTTTACGATGGCGTTGCAACGCGTAGATTTCAAATCCACCCATATTAAGTGGTGCGAAGATTGCCATGGCAACAACCAATATCATAAACCCACCCAGCCAGCCGACAAGTGCACGCCATAAGTGTAGTGGTTCGGAAATAGATGCCGGATTATCAAATATACTGGCCCCAGTTGTGGTCAGGCTGGACAGCATTTCAAAATAGGCCTGAAAGAAAGTTATGCTTTTAACCAAATGGGCCATTGGCATAGCTAAAAAAATTGGCAGTATCGCATATGCACCAAGCATAGTAAGCAGATGTGTGCTGGCGGAAGCCCCTTTTGCCTGCCTACGTGTCGCTATTCCAACGATTGCAGTAAGTATGCTTAAAAACGTTGCATTATAAAAAAATGTTCTTGCGGTTAACCAATCTTCCAACCTTATTGCATGCAACATCGGAATATACATCGCAATACATGAAAGCCCCATCAAAATAACAAAAAATGGAAAATCATCTAACTGTTTCATAGCGTTAGAAAAAATCTACTTGGACTTGGAACAATGTTTCGACTTTTGCAACATCTTCCGAAAGACAAAAAATGACGACAGTATCACCATCTTCGATCTTGGTATCCCCATCTGGGCGTATAACCTTCTCTCTTTTTTGTACGGCACCCAGTAAAGCCCCTTCGGGGAAATCAATATCACGCACTTTCATACCTGCAATAGGCGAGCTGTTTAGGACCTGTGCTTCTATAACTTCTGCCTCTGCGTCACCAATAGAGTAAACCTCTTTGACCCGACCATGGCGTATATGGCGTAATATCGAAGATACCGTTGTAGACCTTGGATTAATAAATGCATCAATGCCCAAAGCATCTTTCAGTTCAGTAAGTGAAGGATCATTAACCAAAGCAACTGTCATAGGCACGCCTTCAGCTTTAGCGCGGGCACAACCCAGCATATTCGTTTTGTCATCAGAGGTTAATGCAAGTAATGCGTCAGCCTGACCAATATTTGCCTCATGCAGCATTTCCATATCCAGACCGTCGCCATGTAAAACAATTGTGCGATCAAGCGCATCAGCTGCGCGTTCAGCACATTCGCGATTCATTTCAATCATTTTTGTGCGTATACGTTCGCCACTTTGTTCTAAAGTCATTGCGACACGCAATCCTACATTGCCGCCGCCTAAAATAATAATGCGTTCTCGTTTTTTGACCGTTTTACCGAATATTTCTAGCCCACGCGAAAGATCTTCACTGTGTAGAACAATGTATATTTGGTCATCGACAAACAGTTGGTCATCCGCACTTGGCGTAAATAAACGTCCGTTTCGTCGAATACCGACAACCACGGCACGTAAAGTAGAAAACAATTCTGATAGCTGCCGAAGAGGGGTGTTCAAAACAGGGCAATCTTCGTTTAGTTCAATCCCGATTAGCTTGGCTTTGCCATCAAGAAACGGTTCAGTATCGAACGTGCTTGGTGACTCGATTTGTTGTAATGCTGTCTTTGCAACCTCTAGTTCCGGGGAAATAACTACATCGATGGGTAGATGGTCACTTTGGTAAAGATCAGAATAAATCACTTCCAGATAAGATTGCGACCGCAAACGGGCAATTTTACGCGGTATGGAAAAAACCGAATGGGCAATCTGGCAGGTTACCATATTGACCTCGTCCGAAAATGTTGCGGCAATGATCATATCTGCATCATTAGCCCCTGCGCGAGCCAGAACATCCGGATATGAGGCAAAACCGGTGACACCGCCTACATCCAATGTATCAGTCGCGCGTGCAACCAATTCTGCGTTGTTATCAACCACAGTTACATCGTTTTTCTCAGATGATAGATGGCGCGCGATTTGCCAACCAACCTGACCCGCACCACATATGATAACCTTCATACCGGCCTCCTGATTAATACGCAAACATGCATGCGCAACCGTAATCTAGTCGCAAATTCAAGGGCAATGGTCAATCTTTATCCATCACTCATGGCTTCTTCGACTTCAGCCACCCGCGCACCTGATTTGTTTGTTGTTATAACATTTAGTGATTTCAGTTTACGGTGTAGTGCTGAGCGTTCCATGCCGACAAAGTTCGCGGTTTTCGAAATGTTTCCGCCAAACCGGTTGATCTGCGCCATAAGATATTCACGTTCAAACATCTCACGTGCCTCTCGCAATGGCAGCATTGCGAAGGATTTTTGTGCAGGGCCGTTATCATCTTCTTCTGCAATATTGTTGGGTAGTTCACCTGGCGTTATGTCACCCGTCTCGGCCCCAAGAATTAAAACACGTTCCATGATATTACGTAACTGCCTGACATTACCCGGCCATGACATTGTTTGTAACAACGCTATGGTTTCGTCCGAAAGCTTTCGTAATGGTAACCCTTGTGTTTTATGAAATAAGTTTACGAAATATTCGGCAATAAGTGGAATATCTTCGCGACGGTCCTCTAAAGATGGCATGTCAATGGGCACAACATTCAAACGATGATACAATTCTTCGCGAAAATCGCCTGCATCTATTTCTTTTCTTAAATCTTTATTTGTGGCTGATACCACGCGTAAATCGACCCGAACTTTATCTTGTCCGCCGACCCGGGTAAATTGTTGATCCACTAAAACCCGTAGTATTTTGGATTGCGTTCCTATCGGCATATCCGCCACTTCGTCAAAGAATACAAAACCGCCATGGGCCTGTTCCAACAGGCCAGGTTCATGACCGCGCTCAACACTTTCACGTCCAAATAATACCTCTTCCATACGTTCCGGTTCAATAGTTGCAGAGCTGACTGATACAAATGGGGCTTGTGCGCGATCGGAATTTGCATGGATATAGCGGGCGGCAACCTCTTTACCCGATCCGGATGGGCCGGTTAGCATGACACGCGCATTCGTCTTCAAGACTTTATCCAATTGAGATTTCAGGGTTTTGAAAACAGGGCTTTCACCAACCATTGTAGATGACGTGACATCGCGCACTTTCAAAGAGGCGTTTTCGCGACGCAAACGGGATGTTTCCATTGCGCGTGAAATAACCACCATCAATTGATCTATATTGAACGGTTTTTGGATAAAATCATATGCACCTTGTTTGATTGCGGCAACTGCGATTTCGATATTGCCATGACCAGAGATGATCACAACCGGTATGTCCGGATTATCCCTACGCACTGCCTTAAGAATATCAATGCCATCAAGTTTGCTTTCTTTCAGCCAAATATCCAAAATGATCAAATCGGGTGCTTCTGCATTTATTTCACTGAACGTTGCGTCTGAATCTGCCGCAAGGCGCGTGCTATAACCTTCATCTACAAGAATATCAGACACCAATTCCCGTATGTCTTTTTCGTCATCTACTACTAATATATCGCCCATACTGCTTCCTTTTTGAAGTTTAAGCCACTTTTACATTCAAGTGATCTTCTTGTTGATTATTACTATGTGGTAAAGTTATGCGCGCCATCGCTCCGGTATGCGTGTTTCCCTTAAATTTAGGTGCATCAACAAGCTCTAGCGTACCACCGTGCTCTTCGATAATTTTTTTAACAATCGACAACCCCAAGCCGGTTCCGTTCTCGCGGTTTGTCACATACGGCTCGAACAAACGCGATCTTTGCTCTTTGGGCAGACCAATTCCATTGTCTTGTATACGAATAACTGTTGTCTGATCGTGGCAGTCCACAAGTATGCGGATTTCAGGTATGTACGTATCAGATCCATTTTTTTCGACATAACTGTCAATCGCTTCACCTGCGTTTTTAATAAGATTGGTAAGTGCCTGAGATATCATTGTACTATCAACATTTGTCAAAATAGACTTACGTTTATTTTTATTCTTAATATCAATGTCTTGACGCGCATTTTGTTGTAATAACACTGCATCATCAATAAGTTTTGCAAGGTTCTCTTTCCGCTTTTCCGGCTCAGGCATACGGGCAAATTTTGAAAATTCATCAACAATGCGCCGTAAATCATTTGTCTGTCGAATAATAACGTCGGTGTATTGTTCCAGCATCTCTGATTGATCACCAACAAGTGGTGCAAATTTACGCGCCATGCGTTCTGCTGATAACTGAATTGGGGTCAGTGGGTTTTTAATCTCATGTGCAATGCGCCGCGCGACATCGCCCCAAGCAGCCATGCGTTGTGCTGATACAAGATCAGTAACATCATCAAAGGTAACAACATAGCCTTCCAACGTTTCCCCGTCTGTAACCCGCGCTGTAATCCGCACCAGTAATACTTCAGCATTGCCCGCACGGGTTAAGCTGATTTCATCCTGTTTCGTCGGGTTGATGTTATCCTGTGCTTGTTTGAATAATTGTGAAAACTCGGGCACAACCTTGGATAAAACTTGCCCCATTATTTTATCTCTATTGATTTCCAATATCTTAGAGGCAGCAGTGTTCAACACTTCAATCTGGCCATTCGGATTTAAACCGATCACGCCTGTGGACACGCCCGTCAGCACACTATC
Source organism: Amylibacter sp. (assembly GCA_965261565.1). Classification (GTDB taxonomy): domain Bacteria; phylum Pseudomonadota; class Alphaproteobacteria; order Rhodobacterales; family Rhodobacteraceae; genus Amylibacter. Next base: position 2,448,781 of record OZ253460.1, on the reverse strand, counting down.
AAACAAACGGCGGCGTTTTTCTGTGCGTTCATTCGCTTCAATCAAATCATCACGTTGGCGCTTTACCTGTAGGGTCATACGGTTGAATATGCGGCCCAGCATGGCAATTTCATCATCACCAGATTCCTCTTTAACACGCACAGTCAGATCCCCGGCACCAACACGCTGCGCCGCACCTGCTAATTTACCAACCGGGCGCGCAAGGCGTTCTGCAAACCACAACCCCAGCCAAATAGCGGATAGAATTACAAAGAAAGCAAAGCCAAGGTAAATCAGACCCAGATCAAAGAATAATTTGCCACGTTCACTTTCAAGTTGGTTATAAAGTGCCGCAGTTTCTTTTGTCTCATCCAGTAGTGTTAATATCTCGCCATCTACAGTTCGTGAAACCAACAAGTAATGATCAAGATAGTTAGGAAGAATCATAAGTGCGCGGAATTCATTGTTTTGCCAGTCTTGGATAATTGCAGCATTACCTTTATCCGCTAGAATGAAGTCCTGTCTTGTTGGTGCTTCAAAATCAAAAAGATAACTTCTGTCACCGCGGGCAATCAAAGCAGCACCACTGTCTATTACATATGCCTCTTTCAATCCGCGCTGTATCAGTGATTGGCCCTTGATAACTGCATCACGAATTCCCCCGTTATCGATAAGCATATTGCGGCGTTTCTGCTGAATTAAATAATTGCTAAGAAATATAACATCTTCGATCAGGTCGTCCCTTTGCTCTGCCTCATAAGCTTCCGCAGCTGACAAAGATGACCCGACTGCATCACGTACTCGCTCTGAGAACCACCCTTCTAGGCCGATATTCAGCGTTACGGTTGCGAAGACAGCAACCAGAACTGTAGGCATAAAAGCAACAAGCGCGAACACCGCACTAAGGCGCATGTGCAATCTGGAGCCAGCAGATTTTGCACGCCTTGCCGCAACCATTTGCATAATACGCTGCGCCACCAAAGCAACAATTAATAATACATAAACAAAATCGGCTAAAAGTATCCCGCGCAATAAGCCCGGTGCAATCCGGTTGCCAAAACGGTTGAGAACCAGAACGGTCGCAATCAACAGTAAGGGGCCAAGTGCAACCAATGCAAATGTCATTGCATTTTGAACCCGCCGACGTTTACGCCAACGGTTAAACCTGTTGAATATATTTATGAGTGGAAACTTTCTCATGCTGCCCGAGTCGTTCCATTATTACATTATCACTGTGGCAGTTTTACATCATTTTTTTGCTACGTGTAACCTTTATATCGAGGTCATGTATCTTTTTTCGCAATGTATTCCGGTTTATTCCCAAAAGTTCGGCCGTTTTTATCTGATTTCCACGGGTTGCGGATAATGTCAGTGCTATTAACGGCAATTCCACCTCACGCAGGATTCTGCTATAAAGACCGGGAAGCGGCAATTGATCGCCATGCAAATCAAAATAACGTTTTAAATGTATTTCAATTGCTGAAGACAGTTTTTCGCCTTCTAAAATGGATGTTTCCGGCGTTGCTATCGGCATATGATTTAAACTATCTTCAACCAACTTTGCCGAAATTTCATCATCAGTACACAATACTGAAATACGCGCTATGAAATTTTCCAATTCACGCACATTCCCTGGCCAAAGTGCCGAGCGCATTAGTTCCATCGCCTTTTTCGAGATGATTTTCAAAGGTTGCCCATCAACTGATTGCTTTTGCAGAAAATAGAAAGCCAGTTCTGAAATATCATCCATGCGATCACATAATGGTGGTAATGCAATTGGCATAACATTTAGGCGGTAGAATAAATCTTCGCGAAACATGCCTTCATTAATCAGATCATTCAACGGCTTTTGGGTTGAAGAGATAAACCGCAGGTTCTTATCCGCAATGACAGGCATTTGCATCAGATCAACCAACCGGACTTGTACATCCATGGACATTTCCGTGATTTCGTCCAGATATACAGTTGCATCTTTGGGCATATTGCTATCATCAAGCAAAATATTACTGATTTCTTCGGGCGTGGTTGAAGCGGGATGTATCGTTACAAATGGCACGGCTTTACGATTTCCAAGATTGTGCAAAGTATTGGCCAGTAGGTTTTTACCGGTTCCACTTTGACCAACTATCATGACGTTTAAATCTGTATTCAATACGCGCGCAACAATACGGTAGACATCCTGCATGACAGCAGAGCTGCCAACAAGTGGTAGGGTTTGTCTGTCTGACATAGCCGATGTCGCAGGTTTCGCAGGCTGGTTTGATTGACTTAATGCACGGCTTGTTTTTGATAAAAGCTCTTTTAGGTCAAAAGGTTTTGGCAGATAATCATAAGCACCAAATTCAGATGCCTTGATCGCTGTCATCACTGTATTTTGGGCCGAGATTATAATTACGGGTAGATCCGGGCGTTTCTTGTGAATTTGCGGCAATAAATCCAAACCGTTTCCATCGGGCATCATGACATCGGAAATGACGACATCACCCTCGCCCTCTTCAACCCATCGCCAGAGCGTTGCTATATTGTTGGTCGCACGCACTTTGCATCCGGCACGCGTAAACGTTTGTGTCAAAACGGTGCGGATCGTACGATCATCATCGGCAATAATAACGGTTCCATCCATTTATCTGTTTTCCTTATTTTCGCGCCATACCGGTAAATGTATGCAAAAGCTTGTACGCCCATACTCACTGCTGCATTCCACAATTCCGCCATGGCCTGCTATGATTTTAGACACCAACGATAAACCCAGACCTGTGCCGTTTGATTTGGAACTGACAAAAGGATCGAATATTTCGGTAATCAAATTCTCAGGCACCCCGCGCCCATTATCAATAATTTCAATTCTCATAGGCAGGTTTTGGGTTTTATTCCCTTGCATCACCAGTTTTACACCTGAATTATATGATGTGCGCATTTTGATTGTCCCGCGTTTTCCATCCATGGCTTCCGAGGCATTTTTTAATAGGTTTTGAAAAACTTGCAGTAATTGATCGGCATCCCCTGATACAGCAGGCAATGAAGGGTCGTAGTCCACATTGAACAATATACCCGTACCATATCCGGCTTGGGCCGCACGTTGGGCGCGATCTAAAATATCGTGTATATTCACTGGCTTAACATTCATAGGCCGTTGGTCACCAAAATGTTCGACGCGATCAACAAGCTGGCCAATACGCTTTGCTTCGTGCACGATCATATCGGCCAGGTCACTGTCTTCTTTATCGGCATTCATTGCCAGTAATTGTGCAGCACCGGAAATTCCCGCAAGCGGATTGCGAATTTCATGGGCCAGCATGGCCGCCATTCCAGTAACAGAACGTGCCGCAGACAGGTTATTCAGCGACTGGCTCATTTTCTGTGCAACCCCGGTCGGTTGGATAATAAGCAGCAGAGTCGTCTGATCAAGGCCAAGAAAATTAATATATATATTACATACGGCGACAGGCTTTCCGATTATTGAAACATCGACATTATACTGCGCCACTGACCCTCTATCTTTAACTGCTTGACCCAAAGTGCTGGCAACATTGGAATTTTTACTGAATAAATCAACAATTGTCTTCATTGACATTTGCTTATTGGATGTTGAAACCAGTTGTTCTGCCTGTGCATTTGCCTGAAGGATACCACCCGTTGAAGTCACAACAAATGCAGGAAATGGCAAAGTATCCCATATATTCTTAAAATTTGTGTCACTCATGCCGCCATCTCATGGTCATCACTTAGACGTGCAATAAGTGACAAAACCATCTCTGGATTTGTTTCGGTTTGTATTGCACGGCGCAAATTACGCGATGTGCCAATATCATCCATGTACCAGCCCAAGTGTTTACGCGATACACGACTGCCTAATGCTGAGCCATAAAACTTTAGCATTTCTTGGTAATGGTTTGATATTAAATTAATAAGATCATTTCCTTTTGGGATGCACGGCGCATCAATACCATAAATATCATGGGCTATCTCAGCCAATTTCCATGGTTGCCCCTGCGCCCCGCGACCAACCATAACGCCGTCGGCACCAGATAGGTGAAGTGCTTGTTTTGCACTTTTCGTATCAATAATATCGCCATTGGCAATAACCGGGATACTTACCACGTCCTTCACCCCCTGAATCGCTGCCCAGTCTGATTTTCCTTTGTAGAACTGGCACCGTGTGCGACCGTGAATTGTTACCATCTGAATTCCCGCATCCTGCGCCGAACGCGCGATTTGTGGTGCATTCAATTGATCATCATTCCATCCAAGTCGCGTTTTCAAGGTGACTGGCACGTCCACAGCATCAACGACAGCTTCAATCAGTGACAATGCAAAATCAGGTGTTTTCATCAATGCAGAACCAGACTGGCCGTGCGTCACAGTTTTTGAGGGGCAACCCATATTAATATCGATGATCTTGGCGCCGTTATCAGCGCACATTTTGGCACATTCCGCCATCCAGTAAGCATCACGCCCGGCAATTTGCACCGCAGTATTTTGCGCTTCAAATCCAAGTTCGGCACGTGCACGTGTGGAAGGTTTAGCCTGAACCATTTCCTGTGACGCGATCATTTCAGACACAACAAGCCCTGCCCCGAAACCAGATACGAGGTTGCGAAAGGGTAAATCTGTGATACCAGCAAGTGGAGCCAGAAAAACCGCAGGCGTTAGTGCCTTATTATCAATCAAAATAGAGGTCATGCCTAATCCTTATGCAAACATACTCATAGACCTGTTTAATCAGGGCGGCAATCAATAGGTTATCTGTAGTGATTATTTTGCATATAAAATGTATGAAACGCGAATGAAACGCACAGGACTGATTATAGCCGCAGGACGCGGCACACGCGCCGGGGGCGATTTGCCGAAGCAATATCGTAATTTATCCGCAGAACCTGTCCTGCGCCACAGTATTCGCGCATTACTTGCAAGCGAACGTATTGACACTGTACGCGCTGTAATTCACCCCGATGATGAAGACCATTACAGCCAATGTATTAAGAACATATCTGATACACGTCTGCAGCCCCCTGTTTATGGTGCCTCGACCCGTAGTGCTTCTGTTTTGAACGGGTTGCAGGCCTGTTCTGGTGATCTGGTTTTTATCCATGACGGCGCACGCCCCATGTTACCATTGGATGCGCTGGAACGCGTTATTGACAGCATGGACCATAACCGTGCCGCATTTTTAGCCCTGCCGGTGACTGATGCCCTTTGGCAAGTTTCTTACCGCAAAGCAGATAAGGCGCAATCCCGTGATATGTTATGGCGCAGCCAAACGCCGCAAGCTTTTCATCTAAGTGATATACTTGCAGCACATATAGCCGCCGGCACTGCTGCGGACGATGATGTGGCACTTGCACGTGCTGCCGGTATTGACGTGGCGGTGGTTCTTGGTTCAGAGCTGAACATGAAAATCACCCAACCAGAGGATTTTGTTCTGGCAGAACGATTAACAGGAAACACAATGGATATACGTGTTGGTAACGGATTTGACGTTCATAAGTTGGGCGCAGGCAATCATGTCATTCTGTGCGGTGTGAAAATTCCATTTGATCAGGGTCTTATCGGGCATTCAGATGCAGATGTGGGAATGCATGCAATAACCGATGCAATTTTCGGCGCGCTCGGTCAGGGTGATATTGGCCAATGGTTTCCACCATCTGACAAGCAATGGAAAGGCGCCGCTTCCAAGGTGTTTCTTAAGAAAGCCATAGATGTTGCAAGATCAAAGGGTTTTACAGTATCCAATATAGACTGCACTTTGATATGCGAACATCCAAAAATCGGCCCCCTTGCAGCTAAGATGTGCAAAACACTGGCACAGATTACGGATGTGGAAATCGAACGCATAAGTGTTAAAGCAACCACGTCCGAAAAACTTGGCTTTACCGGGCGTGGCGAAGGTATTGCCGCCCAGGCAACAGCAACATTGGTGAAGAAATGAACAAACTGATAACAACTTTTTTCTATGTCGGCCTATTACCCAAAGCACCGGGGACATGGGGATCGTTAGCCGCACTGCCCTTTGCAGTGATCTTGCACACTTTGGGTGGCTTTCCTGCATTGCTTCTGGCCACAGTGATCGTATTTTTCATCGGTTGGTGGGCCACAATTGCAGAAACCAGAGGCAAGGAAAACCACGATCCGGGTGAGATTGTTATTGATGAGGTCGCTGGTCAGTGGGTCACACTACTTCCCGCCTCTTTTTTATTTGCACACCACGATCTGCCATTGATATGGCCAGCTTTAGTGGCGGGTTTTATTTTTTTTCGGCTGTTTGATATTTTTAAGCCTTGGCCCGTAAGTTGGGCAGACAGAAAAACTACCGCATTTGGCGTAATGTTCGACGACATCCTGGCTGGCATACTTGCAGCAATCGCGTCAACCTTACTTGCCATTGTCTTTCACGGGCTGACTGTTTTGTGAAAAACCTAGCCAAACAGGTTCTGGAGGAATGCCGGAAGTGTAACATTACACTGGCCACCGCGGAAAGCTGTACAGGTGGTATGGTTGCAGCTGCCCTAACAGATATTGCTGGCTCTTCCGACGTTGTTGATCGTGGTTATATCACTTATTCCAACACGGCGAAAATTCAGATGTTGGGGGTGAGCGAAACCACATTGGCCAAATTTGGCGCGGTTTCAGAGCAAGTTGCACAAGAAATGGCGCTTGGTGCCATAGCTAGTGCCGGCATTGATATATCGGTTTCAATCACAGGTATCGCAGGCCCCGGCGCTTCCGAACATAAACCAGAGGGCCGTGTTTGTTTTGCGACGGCACTAAATGGCAAGATTTCCGGCAGTAAAGTAATTGAATTTGGCGCTATTGGACGTGAAAATGTACGTGGGAAAGCGACAGAGTTTGCACTCAATATGATTTTGTCACAGCTTGCTACGCTGATTTAGGCAAGTGTTAAATGATTATATAAGATAGCAAAATGTACCAAAACGACAGCTTTCATACTCTTACAGCAATACAGCAGATCGGACTGGGTGCATTATCGCTTCTATTGTTCGGGGTCGTTGTTTATTTCTGCATTAAGGCGGTAAAACAAAAATCGCTTGCTATCAGGATTGTCATTGCAGGCATCGTTTTTTATCTTTTTGTCTGGCTATCACCACAAATATATTACACTTATTATCTAATCATATTCGACGACCTGCCAATACAGATCGTCATAAAAACAATCCCATCGCTCCAATCATTATTCGGGCTTTTGACATTTCAGGAAAATGCATCACTGTCTGACCATTCCAAAGCTATTCTGGGATGGATATTGATTATAATCGGCTCATTAAAGCGTTAACGTTAATCCGCCGCCCTTCGCGCCACCATTCCGAACAAATCACGCGGATCATCCGGGTCGGCCAGCATGTCCAACGGGTCAAAAAACGGGTGATCCTTGATTTTATCGCTGATAAACCGTAGGGCTGAAAAATCTTCTATGGCAAATCCCACACTGTCAAACAAAGTGATCTGACGGGCATCCACGCGCCCTTTGGCTTGCCCCAGCATTACTTGCCATAGCTCTGTTACAGGGTGATCTTCGGGTAATTGCTGAATTTCGCCCTCAATACGGGTTTGCGGTGGGTATTCGACAAAAATATCGGAACGGGTCAGGATATCGCGGTGCAATTCGGTCTTGCCGGGGCAATCGCCGCCAATCGCGTTGATGTGAACGCCTGCCCCCACCATATTATCTGTCAGGATGGTAGCACAAAGCTTGTCAGCCGTACATGTGGTGATGATCCCCGCCCCTTCAATCGCTTGCTCGCCAGATGTACAGGCCACGACATTCAGACCAGTGGCAGACAGGTTATTCATCGCCTTTTTCGTCGCGGCAGGATCAATATCATATAATCGTATTGTATCCACACCACATATTGCCTTGAACGCCATTGCTTGAAACTCGCATTGTGCCCCGTTACCTATCATCGCCATAGTGGTCGCCCCTTCCGGGGCCAGGTATTTTGCGACTAGGGCAGAAGTGGCTGCCGTACGTAATGCGGTTAGTATTGTCATTTCGGTTAACAAAACCGGGTAACCATTACTTACACTGGACAATACGCCAAAGGCAGTCACTGTTTGAAAGCCCTCTTTCATGTTCTTCGGATGACCGTTTACATATTTAAAACCGTAGTTTTCAGCGTCGGCCGTCGGCATCAGTTCAATCACGCCTTCATCGGAATGCGATGCGACACGCGGTGTTTTATCAAACTCTGGCCAGCGTTTAAAATCGGCCTCGATATATTCAGCCAGATCGCACAGAACAGTTTCTATCCCGATACGATTGACAAGTTTCATCATATTGTCGACCGATACAAACGGGACAAAGGCAAGCGCGGATGGTTTTGGGTTGCTCATATCAATGGCTCCTGGTCTTACGGTCAAGTACACGGCGGCCAAACAGGCTGGCAGTAAGGTCTGTTAATAATCGCGCGGTACGACCGCGTTCATCAAGGAAAGGGTTTAATTCTACCAAATCAAGTGAGCTGACCAACCCGCTATCATGCAACATTTCCATGATCAAATGCGCCTCGCGGAAAGTACATCCGCCCGGCACTGTAGTTCCAACAGCAGGCGCAATTGAAGGATCAAGGAAATCCACATCAAAACTGACATGCAACAGGCCGTTGGCAGCACTGACTTTGCTTAGAAACTCACGCAAAGGGGCGGCGACACCGCGTTCATCAATGGCACGCATGTCATGGACGGTTATGCCCAGTTTATCAATATTCTTGGCCTCAGCCGGGTCAACCGAACGAATGCCCATCATGCAAATATTTTGTGGATTAACAGGGCTTTCCAGTTTTGGAAACGCCTCAAACCCGGGGCGGCCCGTAAAATAGGCCACTGGTGTTCCGTGAAGATTACCACTTGCAGTGCTGCCAGGTGTGTGCAGATCGGGATGCGCATCCAACCATAAAACAAATAGCGGGCGGCCTTGCTTTGCTGCACTGCGAGACACACCAGAAACAGTGCCCGCAGACAGGCTGTGATCGCCGCCCAGAAAAATTGGAAAATCGCATGCCTGCGCCGCATTGAAAGCCGCATCACTTAAAGTTTTTGTCCAGCCGACAGTTTCTGCCAGATTACGCACGGCATCGTTCGGATGTGTGTCTACTTTTATAGATTTCGCAGTGAAATCACCAAGATCAGTAACGGTCCATCCCATACCTTCCAACATTTCCGGCAAGCCAGCCGTACGCAGGGCTGCAGGCCCCATTAAACACCCCGGTTGGCTGGCACCGGTTTGCACCGGGGCGCCCAGAATTTGGCAATTTTTACGAGTCATTTTACCCATCCAGATTAAGTTCCAGTGTAGAATAATTGACTGAAATGTATTTTCTAACCCAAAATCATGTACAAAGTGATAATATTATTATACATATAGCACATTAAATTATACAATAGGAAACATAAATGATCGAAATCAACCAAACAGATCGTCGATTGCTTGCCGCATTGCGCACCAATGCGCGGGCCTCAATGACTGAACTGGCTGGCGCCACGCAAGTGTCGCGCGCCACAGTGAAAACCCGTCTTGACCGTCTGATCAACGGCGGTGTTATTCGCCGTTTCACCATAGAGACCGACCTTGATGACCGTGACGGTGTGCGCGCAATTACCACAATGGAATTGCAAGGCTCAGTCGCTCGTTTTGTCATCCGTTCTTTGCGTAAAATACCCGAGGTGACAGCCCTCTATTCAACCAATGGCAAGTGGGATTTGGTGGCAGAAATCCGCACCGATAACCTACAGGCAATAGACCAGATTCTACGCCGTATCCGTGAAATATCAGGTGTTCTGAATTCCGAAACCAGCCTTCTTTTGGACGTGGCTTAAACTGGCAACACTGTTGTTGATTTTATTTCTTCCATCGACAAAAGCGCCGTCACGTTGAAAATCTTAACTTCGGATATTAACGCCTGATAAAATTCGTCATAGGCTTTGGCGTTTTCCACCCGCACTTTCAGGATGTAATCAATATCCCCCGCCAAGCGGTGTGCTTCTAACACTTCAGGGCGAGCCAAAAGCGTGCTCACAAACTTTTTCTGCCAACCTTTGTCATGTTCCGACGTGCGTACCAACACAAAAAAACAAGCCTCTAATCCAAGCTTGTGTGGGTCAAGAATCGCTGTGTTGGCTTTGATTAACCCCGATGTTCGATGCTTGCGTATGCGGTTCCACACGGGGGTTTTTGAGGCCCCTACCTTCTTGGCAATATCGTCCAGACTTTGCGACGCATCTGCCTGCAATTCCTTTAATATCTTGCGATCGACTGCATCCAGCTGGTCTGCCATTCTATTTTTCCTCTTATAGCGAAACATATCTACTATATAATACTATCAATTGGAATAATATTCCTAATCATTGTGCTGCAATAGCACTAATATAGAATATAATTCTAATGGGTGTATATATTAAACAAACAGATAAAGGAATGCGCCATGCGTCATTTTCCCATTTTTCTAAACTTAGACAGCCGTCGTGTGATCGTGTCAGGCACAGGTGCATGTGCTATTGCCAAGCTGCGCCTTCTTTTGAAAACCAATGCGCAAATCGATGTGTTTGGCCCCCACCCCAAACCACAAGTTTTGCATTGGGCGCAAGCGGGGAAACTCACCCATATCAATCGCCCAGTAACTGCCAGTGACATCAAAGACGCCGCACTGGTTTATGGTGCCACCGAAGATGCAGCCGAAGATAAGCGTGTTGCTGATTTGGGTCGTGCGGTAGGTGCGTTGGTCAATATCGTTGATAACCTTAACGACAGCCAGTTCATTACGCCGGCCATTGTTGACCGCGATCCTGTTATTGTAGCCATCGGCACGGAAGGTGCGGCCCCGGTGCTTGCACGCAAGATCAAAAAACAACTTGAAGAGTCGCTACCTACAGATCTGGGTACACTTGCACGCATCGGCCAAGGCTTTCGTGCAATCGCAAATAATATACCAATGGGCCGTATGCGCCGTGAATTCTGGTCAAACTTCTATTTCAAACGCGGTCCGCTGGCACTGGCAAAAGGTGGTAGAACCGCTGTTGCGCAAGAACTTGATACCCTTTTGGCTGAAACCCTATCGACTGACGATAATCAGGGCCACGTATGGCTGGCTGGTACCGGCCCCGGTGACCCGGAACTGCTGACCCTGAAGGCTCGTAACAAGTTGCATGAGGCCGATGTGGTGATTTACGACCACACCGTTCCCAAAGCTATTCTGGAACTGGCACGACGTGAAGCTATTTTGATTGAGACTGGTAAAAAGAGTTTCGGTGCCGCCTGGAAACAAAGCCAGATCAATGCCCTTCTGATCAAACATGCAAATCGTGGACATTATGTGGTGCGCCTGCAAGCTGGCAACCCAACGACCTACGCGGAAACTGCGGCCTTGGCACAAGCGGGCATCAGTTTTAACATCATTCCCGGCATCAGCACGCGAAAAACTTACGCTCATGCGGAGCAGGCATAATGGCACGCGCATTCACCCCTAAAGTCCTGACTGCAAATCGCCTGATCGAGGGCGATGTAGTCTATTACGGGCAAGACGGTACTTGGATTTTATCCCACAATGACGCCCTCTATTTAGAGGACGAGCATCAAGCCAATGACCTGTTGGCCGAAGCAAAAGCACAGGCTGATTTATTGGTTGGGGCTTACCTCGCGGATGCCGTTCTGGAAAACGGCAAACCCGTCCCTACACATTTTCGCGAAGATTTTCGCACCCGTGGTCCGTCAAATTACGCCCACGGCAAGCAGGCAGAGGTATAACTATGTACAGCTACAACGAATTTGACAAAGATTTCATCCAGAACCGCGTGCACCAATTTCGATCGCAAGTAGAACGTCGCGTAGATGGCAGTCTGACCGAGGACGAATTCAAACCTTTGCGTCTGATGAACGGTCTTTATTTACAACTACACGCCTATATGCTGCGTGTGGCGATCCCTTATGGCACGTTGAATTCCGCTAAAATGCGCCAACTGGCTTTCATTGCCGATAAGTGGGACAAGGGCTATGGCCATTTCACCACCCGCCAGAACATCCAGTATAACTGGCCAAAACTGTCGGATGTACCTGACATGCTGCAAGCCTTGGCGGATGTGGATATGCACGCCATTCAAACCTCGGGGAACTGTATCCGCAACGTCACAGCTGATCATTTTGCGGGTGCGGCCGCCGATGAGGTCGAAGACCCCCGCCCCACGGCAGAATTACTGCGCCAATGGTCAACAGATCATCCCGAATTTGCCTTTCTGGGTCGTAAATTCAAATTCGCCGTCACCGGGTCTGAAAATGACCGTGCAGTGATTAAAGCCCATGATGTGGGCTTGCGTATTTTACGCAATGAAGCGGGCGAGATCGGTTATGAAGTGATCGTTGGCGGCGGCTTGGGCCGTACACCAATGATAGGCAAGGTTCTGCGCGAATTCCTCCCACGCGCAGACCTTCTGCCCTATTGTGAGGCTATTATGCAGGTCTACAACGCTTTGGGGCGACGTGACAATAAATACAAAGCCCGTATCAAAATAACCGTGCATGAGAACGGGATTGAAAAGATCAGCGAGCTGGTTGAAGAACGCTTTATCATCCAACGTGCAGCTTTTGGCGGCTACGATCAGGTGTTATTTGCCGACATCAAAGATGCATTTGCAGAGCCTGGCTATATCAATGCCTATACGGATGGATTTGAAGCCTCGCTTAAGTCTGACCCTGCGTTCCGTTCTTTTATCGACACCAATCTGTCAGAACATAAAAACCCTGATTACGCGATTGTCTCGATCTCAATCAAAAAACACGGGCAAACACCGGGGGATGCCACATCCGATCAGATGCGTGTGATGGCAAACTTGGCAGAAAAATACGGCCATGATGAACTACGCATAAGCCACGAACAGAATGTCATCTTGCCCCATGTCCACAAATCGCACCTGCCTGCAATCTATGCGGCGCTGCGCGAAGCGGGGTTGGCCACCGCAAACATCGGTCTGATTTCCGATATCATCGCCTGCCCCGGCATGGATTATTGCGCACTTGCCACGGCACGCTCCATTCCTATTGCTCAGCAAATCGCTACACGATTCGAAGAATTGAAACTTGAGAATGATATCGGGCCACTAAAGATCAAAATATCTGGTTGTATCAATGCCTGCGGCCATCACCATGTGGGTCATATAGGTATCCTTGGTCTGGATCGCGCCGGTGTTGAAAGCTATCAGATCACCCTTGGCGGCGATGGCACACAAACCGCCGCCATTGGCAAAAGTGCAGGTCGCGGGTTTTCCTATACGGAAATTGTGCCCGCGATTGAACGTCTGGTTTACGCCTACTTAGATCTGCGCCAAAGCGCGAATGAAACCTTCCTTGAAACCTATCGCCGTTTGGGGCTGGAGCCGTTTAAAGTCGCTCTTTATCCCGAAGCCAGCATAGCAGCGGAGTAATAAATATGCCTTTTGAAACAGCCAGTGTAACGGTCGCCGAACGTGTTGAAATGCTCAACGGATTTTATCGCCACCACGCCGCCATTCCAGTTCTGCGCCAAGCATTGAATGATCCGATTGTCGGTAACACGGCCCTTGTCTCATCATTCGGGGCCGAGTCCGTTGTCTTATTGCATATGATCTCGGTAATTAAACCTGAAACACCCGTGATTTTCATTGATACTGAAATGCTGTTCCCCGAAACCCTTACTTATCAACAGGAAGTAGCACAAAAGCTGGGATTGAAGGATGTGCGCGTAATCATGGCTGATGAAACCGCAACCAAAGAACGCGATCCCTTTGGCCGTCTACATCTTGCAGACCCAGACGCCTGTTGTGCTTTGCGTAAGCTGGAACCCTTGGAAAATGCCCTGTCAGAGTTCGATGCATGGATCACCGGACGCAAGCGTTTTCAGGCTGGTACTCGCCTGGCATTGGATTTGTTTGAAAACGAAGACAGCAAACGCATCAAAATTAACCCGCTGGCGCATTGGCGCAAGCCTGATTTGCAAGACTATATCATCAATAACAATCTGCCACGCCATCCACTGGTTGCCAAAGGTTTTCCATCCATTGGCTGTGCGCCTTGCACCACAGCAGTCAAAGAAGGCGAAGATGAGCGTGCAGGCCGCTGGCGCGGGGCCGATAAGGCCGAATGCGGTATTCATTTTCAAAATGGCACACCTAAGCAGACAAGCGTGGAACAATAAGATGGCACAACTGATCAACGATACGGGCTTTGTGGCCGACAATTGGATAGGCGGCTTTCGTGATTGGGAAGGTGTAACATCTTCTTCTTATGCCACAGATGCAGGTTATGCTTTGGACGTTCCAAACACTGTAGGTGCCGAGCAAATCAAACCCTATTTCGATCAAGCCGCCATGATCCGCATTGACTTCCCCTCTTCCCATGACGGGCGCGGGTTTTCTATCGCGCGGCACTTGCGCATGATCGGTTATACTGGGCGCATCCGTGCCCATGGCCACGTGTTGGCAGATCAATACGCAATGGCACGCCGATGCGGTTTTGATGAAGTTGAGATCAGCAACAGCTTGGCGGCACGACAACCGGAAGAACAGTGGTTGTACCGCGCCAAATGGCAAGAGTTCAACTATCAGTCACGCTTGCGCCAATCCGCTTGACTTGCGCCCTTGATAATCCCGTTATAGACACACCCGAAAGATAAATAGATGACCGAGCAATCCCCCGTGACCACAATCAAAGCAAAACCCATTTTACCCGATGCACAAACCGTCACCTCTGTGACCCATTACACCGACCGTTTGTTCGCCTTTCGCCTAACCCGTCCGCAATCGCTGCGGTTTCGTTCTGGTGAATTCGTGATGATCGGTCTGATGGGCGACAACGGCAAACCTTTGCTACGGGCCTATTCCATCGCTTCGCCTTCTTGGGATGAAGAATTAGAGTTTTATTCGATCAAAGTACCAGACGGCCCGCTAACATCCAAGCTGCAACACCTGAAGGTAGGCGATAAGGTTATCTTACGCCCCAAACCCGTAGGTACGCTTGTGTTGGACGCGCTCTTACCTGCCAAACGGATGTATTTCATCGCCACAGGCACAGGCATCGCCCCTTTTGCATCCCTGATGCGAGATCCCGAACTTTATGAACGCTACGAAGAAGTCATCATGTGCCACACCACACGCGATGTGGCTGAACTGAAATACGGGACAGATTTGGTGACATCCCTTGCTGGTGACCCGTTGATCGGTGAATTTGTCGGTAACAAACTACGCTACTATCCAACTACTACCCGTGAAGACAGCCCGAAAATGGGCCGTATGACCACTTTACTGGAAAACGGTACTTTGGCCGCTGATTTGGGCCTGCCGCCCCTGAACCCCGAAACTGACCGCGTGATGATCTGCGGCTCTATGGGACTGAACAATGACGTTAAAGCAATTTGTGAGGCCGCCGGACTAACCGAAGGATCAAACAGTTCACCTGCGGAATATGTGCTTGAAAAAGCTTTTGTGGGCTAGGATCACAGAACCTTATCGCGCAGATTTCTGACATTATTACACCAGTTAACAAACGTGTTATGCACTTGAACGTGTGTGGCATGTGATGAAATATTGCGGCTAATCTCCTCTTATGAACACTCATCCGAGTGAAACCTAAATTTGAAAGAGGATTACCAAATATGACTTATATTCTAAAAGCGTTTATCGTTACACTAGTAGGTGCAACGGCTCTTACTGCACAAGTTGCAACAGTGAATGCTATGGGGTCTGATCGAGGTCCAAATACTACAAATTTGATAGTTAGTTCTTCATCACAAAAGCATACAACTACTCAAAAGAACACAGTCTTTACAGTAACCGGGAACACAGTACGTTCGCATTTCACCGGAAATGAAGACTTTCTTCTACAAAGATAGTATACAAACTTGGGCGTGCTAAATACACTGTTCGCCCAAGTTTTACTAATGGGGAAGAGTATCAGTAAATTTTATTTTGGTGGGTGATGAGAGGCTCGAACTCCCGACATCTTCGGTGTAAACGAAGCGCTCTACCAACTGAGCTAATCACCCACTGACGCGGCTTTTAGACAGAGTTGCCAGCCGCTTCAAGTGGTAGTTTCACTTCATTCCACTTTTTTTTCAACATCGCCCGTTTTCTTAAGCATAAGCTTGTAATGTGTTTTGATATTGTCACCGGAACCACGTTCAACCGCTTTGATTTTACCCAAAGGCGGCATTTGAATTGTTTTACCGTCTGAAAGGCAGCTATGTAAATATTCCAGCATGCTATCCACTGCTTCGCGTACATCGCGTTTACGCAGACCGGTTGAAACCGATACGTGATCGTAAATTTCTTTTTTCTTGACCAGATTGGGATCGGTTACGTTATTTTCATCCGTTGTTTCTACTTCAACCATTTCATCTACAGCGTCAGTAGTTACCGTCTGTGCTGGTGTGTTTTTTGTTGATTTCGTTGCAGTTGCCATTTTGCGCTCGGGCCTCCTTTAATTATAATACAAAGGCATAGTACAAAATGATTAATGACGCTACCCGCTTTAACAGCAGATAACGTCAAATAGTTTAAATACCGTGTTATACGCGTATTTTATTGTTCAAACACAACAGATGGTTTGCCTAATGGGCAACAGTTGGTGCGTTCTCGTTCTTATCCGCAGATAGCGCAGCTGCGGCCTCTTCTTCGCTCCAAACAACAGCTATGGGTTTTGAAACCAATGCATGTTCCAGTACTTCACTCACACGGCTGACAGGGATTATTTCCATCCCAGCTTTTACATTGTCCGGAATTTCCGGCAGGTCTTTTTCGTTGTCTTTCGGGATCAACACAGTTTTGATACCGCCACGCAATGCCGCTAATAGCTTCTCTTTCAATCCGCCGATCGGCAAAACATGACCGCGTAATGTAACTTCGCCAGTCATCGCAATATCCTTGCGTACAGCAATACCGGTAAGAACCGACACAATCGATGTCACCATTCCCACGCCAGCAGATGGCCCGTCCTTGGGTGTCGCCCCTTCGGGCACATGGACATGGATGTCTATTTTTTCAAATACTGGCGGTTTTACCCCGATTTCCGGGCTGATGGAACGTACATAAGAGGCAGCCGCATCAATGCTTTCCTTCATGACATCGCCCAGTTTACCTGTGGTTTTCATACGACCCTTTCCGGGCAGTTTCAAAGCCTCGATCGACAGCAACTCACCGCCAACAGATGTATAGGCAAGCCCGGTGACAACACCAACTTGATCTTTTTCTTCCGCAAGCCCGAATTTAAAGCGCTTAACACCAAGAAAATCTTCTAAATTATCCGAGGTAATTTCCACAACCTGTTGTGTGCCTTTAACAATTTTAGTCACAGCCTTACGGCATAGCTTGGCAAGTTCGCGTTCTAGATTACGCACACCGGCTTCACGCGTGTATAGGCGAACAATGTCTTGTAACGCACTGTTGCTAAGTGAAAATTCACCTTTTCGTAAGCCATGATTTTTCAGTTGTTTATCCAGCAAGTGACGTTTGGCGATCTCTTGCTTTTCATCCTCAGTATAGCCCGATAATGCAATCACTTCCATACGGTCCAACAAGGGGCCAGGAATATTATACGAGTTGGATGTAGTCACAAACATAACGTTTGAAAGATCGTATTCGACTTCCATATAATGATCAACGAACGTGCCGTTTTGCTCGGGGTCCAAAACCTCTAACAATGCACTGGCAGGATCACCACGCATGTCATTACCCATCTTGTCAATTTCATCCAATAAGATCAATGGATTGTTGGTTTTGGCTTTCTTCATGGATTGGATGATTTTACCCGGCATAGATCCAATATATGTACGGCGATGGCCCCTGATCTCTGACTCGTCACGTACACCGCCCAAAGAAATACGGATAAACTCGCGCCCCGTAGCGCGTGCTACAGACTTACCAAGGCTGGTTTTACCAACGCCCGGAGGCCCAACAAGACACAATATCGGCCCTTTAAGCTTCGCAGATCGTTTTTGCACAGCTAAGTATTCGACAATTCGCTCTTTGACCTTTTCCAAACCATAATGGTCCGCATTCAGAATGTCTTCGGCACGATTAAGATCTTTCTTAATCCTGGATTTTTTACCCCATGGTATTGATAGCATCCAGTCCAGATAGTTACGCACAACTGTGGCTTCAGCAGACATAGGTGACATTTGCCGCAACTTTTTAAGCTCGGATTCCGCTTTTTCCTTGGCTTCTTTAGAAAACTTGGTCGCCGCAATCCTGCTTTCCAACTCGGAAAGCTCATCGCCACCACCCTGTTCGCCATCACCCAACTCTTGTTGAATAGCTTTCATTTGCTCATTCAGATAATATTCACGTTGGGTGCGTTCCATCTGGTTTTTAACACGGCTTTTTATTTTCCGCTCAACTTTCAAAACAGACATTTCACCCTGCATTAGGCCAAAGATCTTCTCTAACCGCTCTGAAAGATCAAGCGTTTCCAATAATTCCTGTTTCTGTTCCACACGAATAGATAGATGGCCCGCAACAGTATCCGCCAGTTTGTTGGCCCCGTCACTATTTGAAACAGAACTTAAAGCTTCTTCGGGAATTGATTTGTTCAGTTTGGCATACCGTTCAAACTCTTTAGATACAGTACGGCTAATGGCTTCTATTACTTCGGGGTGATTTTCAGTTTCGACCAGAAATTCTGCTGAAGCTTCAAAATAATCCGGGTTTTCCAGATATTCTGTAATGCGCACACGCCGCAAACCTTCTACCAGAACCTTTACCGTGCCGTCCGGCAACTTCAATAATTGCAAAACACTGGCCAATACACCGGTTTGGTAAATAGTCTCTTCTGTCGGCTCATCCTCAGATGGGTCAATTTGTGAAGACAGCAAGATTTCTTTATTGTCATCCATCACCGCTTCTAATGCGCGTACTGATTTTTCACGGCCCACAAAAAGTGGGACAATCATATGTGGAAACACCACAATATCACGCAATGGTAGGACTGGGTAAGATACGCAATTTGCGTCTGACATGATTATTCCTTTATTTTAGCAAGAAATTATGCGCCCCGGCTTTCAGCAACGCTGCATTTCTCCATTTTCTACTTAGCTTATAGGTGTGGTTGTAATTAAATATTTCAAGCGACCCACAGCTTATTTTGTTATGATTATTGTGACCGTTTCTTTGCGTAGTGGCAAGGGTAACCGTGAACTAGGTGCTAGATTATTTATGCCCGTTGCACGCTGCCAATACTATAAAATCATATCAAAGAGTGCCTTATTTTAACCAATATCCTGAAATAAACTTTAAGACGAGCAACAATAAAAAGACTATGAGGTACAAAAATGTTCCTACTAAAACCTATATTAGACCTTATTTTCTTTAAAAACCCCGTTTTAATACTGGTTTTTTCGTTTGCAATATTGTCTCTGGCAGTACTCTTGGACGGACGGACAGGTTCGCTAAACCATAAATCCCAATTTGCAATAAAAAACGGACCGCCTGAAATTGTCAGGATTGAAGATTTTTCAAAAGATAAAAACTCCGGCATTGCGGGTGAACTAAACGTACTTGCAGAAATAGATCCATCCGACCTTTTTAAGATAACAATCGATACAAAGGGCGCTGTCAGAAATTCAAAATACATTCTTCCGCTTTATGCAGCGACAACGCTCGCATCCAGCACCAGCGATAGCACTGACCAAAACAAAACATCCCTGAAAAACCTTATTGGTGCAATTGTATCGGATAATGCAGACGTATATCAGCAAGCTCTTATGCTTTCTGATCGTACCGGACAAATCGGGCCAATAGTGAAAGTGAACGGTTTACCCACTTCCTTTGGTACAGAATATGAGGCGTTGGCAAAGGAAAACCTGGAAAAACTGGGAATTGAATATGGTTTCTACGGAAAAAACCCTATCTATATCGAAGCTTTTTTCGGTGATAGAAATGCGATTTTAACGAATGAAACTGCAATCGGCATACAAAGTGACATTATATATTTCATCTCATACATCCTTATAGCTATCGCCTATTACCGCAGCATTGCACAGATTATTGCCATCGCTAAAGGTAAAGAAGATCCGTCCATAATAAATGCGGTTATTAAAGGGTTCGGCAAAAGATCCATATCAAAACCTGTATCCACCGCAAATCCGTCAAAACCTGTATCCAAATTATTAAGCGTTACACAAAGTAAACCAAATCCATTCAATCGCCTAAGCATACCAAAGAAAAATACCACTTCCGAAGAAACAACCCCTCTTCATGATGGCGAGGTTTATTTGCGTGAAGTACGTAAAGCCTAATAAATGTCACCGATAACATTATAACGGCACAATATCACCTTCCGCCCTTTTTGCGTGAAAACCAACCACAAACGCATCCAGCTTTCCTTGCATAATTGCATTTCGCAAACCCAGCATAAGCTGTTGATAATAATGCAGGTTATGCCACGTTAACAACATTGAGCCTATTATTTCATTGCATTTTATTGTATGATGCAGATAGGCTCGAGAATATTTTTGACAACAAGGGCAACCGCAATTTTCATCCAAGGGGCGCGGGTCACTTTTATGGCGCGCATTACGTAAATTAACAGCCCCCCTTTCGGTCAACCCCTGCCCCGTACGACCTGACCGCGATGGCAAAACACAATCAAACATATCAACACCGCGCTGCACAGCGCCCACAATATCATCAGGTTTACCCACACCCATAAGATAACGCGGTTTATCATCGGGCAATTGCTGAGGTGCATAATCCAGCACTTCAAACATCATATCCTGCCCTTCGCCCACGGCCAAACCGCCTACAGCGTAACCATCAAAGCCAATCGCTTTCAATGCATCTGCACTTTCGTTACGCATATCTTCAAATGTACTGCCCTGTTGGATGCCAAACAGCGCATGCCCCGGCCTGTCGCCAAACGCATCACGTGACCTTTGTGCCCACCGCATCGATAACTCCATACTGATCCGCGCCTGTTCTTGGGTCGCAGGGTAAGGTGTACATTCATCAAAGCTCATCACAATGTCCGAGCCTAACAACTTTTGTATTTCCATCGACCGTTCAGGCGTCAGGTGATGCTCAGAACCATCAATATGGCTGCGAAATTTCACACCTTCTTCGGTCAATTTGCGCAATTCGGTCAAACTCATCACCTGATAGCCGCCAGAATCCGTAAGTATTGGTTTATCCCAATTCATAAATTTGTGGAGACCACCCAGATTTGCCACCCGTTCCGCACCAGGGCGCAGCATCAGATGATAGGTATTGCCCAACAAAACCTCGGCTCCGGTGGCCGCAACGCTTTCAGGCATCATCGCTTTAACGGTGGCGGCAGTCCCAACCGGCATGAATGCAGGTGTTTGAATATCACCCCTTTGCGTCTTCACAATTCCGCGACGCGCATGCCCATCCGTGTTAAGCAATTCAAATTCAAAGTGTTTTGTCATTATTAATCCCACTGGACGTTTCTGATTTTATTTCTTATATGTTTAGTCAGGAATTCCAAGAGAGAACATAAAATGACCGCAGAAGCTACAGCACCAATGGAAGGCACACCGTTGATTAAACCCTCAACGACCAGTCATCCTTTGTATGAGACTATCTGCGAGGCCTGCCGCACCGTGCATGACCCCGAAATACCAGTCAATATCTTCGATCTTGGCTTGATCTATACCATAGAAATCAATGACGAAGGCGTTGTAAACGTATTGATGAGCCTCACCGCACCCGGTTGCCCGGTTGCTGGCGAAATGCCCGGATGGGTTGAGGATGCAATCACACCACTGCCTGGCGTGCAATCTGTAACTGTTGATCTGATATGGGAACCTCAATGGGGCATGGATATGATGTCTGATGAAGCACGCTTGGAACTGGGGTTCATGTGATGTTCGGAATCCCTGGAAAAACCGCAATTTCAATGACGGAAAAAGCCGCGCAACAAATCGTAAAGTTGATGGCTGACGGCAATAAAAAAGGCCTGCGCATTGGTGTCAAAAAAGGCGGTTGTGCTGGCATGGAATACACCATGGATTACGTTGACGCCGTAGACTCCAATGATGAAGTTGTTGAACAAGACGGGGCCGTTGTAATGATTGCGCCGATGGCACAGATGTTCCTGTTCGGTACTGAAATAGATTATGAAGTGTCCCTACTGGAAGCAGGCTTCAAATTCAAAAACCCCAATGTTACCGAAGCCTGTGGTTGTGGCGAGTCTATAAAATTTGAAGGCATGTAATCAATGCGTAAAAAGCTTGCCGCCGGCAATTGGAAGATGAATGGACTGCGGGAAAACTTGCAAGAAATCAAATTGCTAGCAAACACAACAAACGCAAAATCATGCGAAATTGTGATATGCCCACCCGCAACACTAATCCATAGCGCAAAAGGTATCTCGAACAATATAGCAATTGGTGGGCAGGATTGTCACAACCAAAATTCAGGTGCGCATACAGGCGAATTATCGGCTCAGATGCTTGCTGACAGCGGTGCCACTTATGTCATTTTGGGCCATTCTGAGCGCCGTCAGAATCAGGGCGAAACCGATGCAGTTGTGCGCAATAAAACAAAAGCGACATGGGCTGCGGATCTCACGGCGATTGTATGCATTGGCGAAAGCCTGGAACAGCGCGAGGCTTCAGACACATTAGATATTATCGACGGGCAATTGGCTGCATCTATTCCCGACAAGGCAACGGGTGCAAATCTGGTTTTGGCCTATGAACCGATATGGGCTATTGGTACAGGCCTTACCCCCACGCTGGACCAGATCGCAGAAGTTCACGATTTCATCCGCACCCGTCTTGAAAAACGGTTTGGAACCGGCGTTGGCCAATCTATACGTATTCTTTATGGCGGATCAATGAATCCGAAAAACGCAGCCGACATTGTACAAGTATCCAATGTAGATGGCGGCCTGGTTGGCGGTTCTAGTTTGAAAGCATCTGACTTTTCACACATTGTAAAAGCTTTAAGTTAGCCAATTTTATCACTCGACCCGCCGTAAGTCTGTTCATAATGCATATGCAGCCGCTGCAATGCAATGTGCAGCACAATTTTGCCCGACCGCGCTGACCAACCCATTCGTTTTTCTGTCGCTTCTAAACCTTCCAGAAAACAACAACAGCGCAGAGCGATATCGCCCAACCCCGGCCCTAAAGCTGTCAGGGCGTTGCTTAAACGGCTTTGTGCGGAAGATGAGCCTCCGCCCTCGTTAGAACCAAAATTTCCGCGATCAGACCCTACCAGAAAACGATCCCAGTTTTGGGTAACGCGCGGGCCAAGTTGCGACAGTTCAAAATCTTCGCGCAAACGCTCTCCTGCATGTAATAGCGCATTGGACAAAAACGGCTTTCCATCCTTATTCTTCTTACGTCCCAGTGTATTCAACGGGCTTTCACGTAAATTAACCCGGATACGTTCGCGTTTGCCTGTGTCAGCCGACGTGACGGTACGCTGGCCCCATTCGCGATGCTGTTCAAGAAATGGGCTGGTTACTTCATTAAATCCGGTATTATTATTGGCTACAATCTGTTCACTGACCATACGTTTCAGGCAAGTACGGCCTGTATTCGTAATCTCATATTTGTTGTACTTTCCAGCATGTGTGCATACGATCCAATCTTTAAGTAGTAAATTTTGCCCCAATTCGCGTGATAAGACCGCGGATCGCACCTGATTGCTACCTGATCCGCGCATTACTACGGCTTTTGACAGTTCCAGCGACATCACCATAAAAGCATTATTTTCAGACATTCGCCGTAATATTCGCAGTATATCTTTGTTTGTTGTTGGATCTGTATCATCATTGGATTTATGGATTGAAATATTCATTGTTACCTCTTTACGCTTTGAAATGGGTAGGGTTTGTTCACAAATACGGGTTAATGCATCATCCAGCAGTGGATCATCACGCCTGTCTTCAAGTTTGCGTATTCGGCGCATAACAGTGGATGGGTGAACACCGTCTCTTTTTGCAATTTCACGCAGAGAAACACCCTTTTCCACATGGTCAATATACTCACAAATGGACGTATTGTTTAACCTAGAACCAGAACCCTCTTTCGATTTACTTATACACTCAACTTCGGGATTAATTTTTCCCAGCACATATACCTCCTGTTTACTTTACATTAACTATACTTAAGGTTGTTTTATTGAAAATTCCATTAAAGTTAATGTTCTCAGAAGATCATCCAGCTTGTTTCACAAGCAAATGTAAACCATGCGTACGCATTATAATAAACTGCGCAACACACGTAGAAGGTAGCCGATATTCCAATAAAAAAGGAAAATCGCTATGCAACTTGAAGATGTGTCAATCGGTGTTATGCGCCCTGATATTCTTGTGAAAGCAGCAAGGATATGTATTAAAAAACATACGCATAACAGGCTATCAACCCGCTTGCTTGGGTCCAAACCTATCAGTAAACCTGATCAAATTCTGCAATGGGTAAGGCATCTTGAAAATGAACTTGAAAACGCGCGTAAATGCGGCAGTACCACTTATGACATGAAGCTTCATATCCAGGTCATGGCAGCACTGCTGCAAGAGTTAAGTCTTATATCACAATCACAATGTAGTTCTTAGCCAAAAGCATCAGGTTCGCTTTCTTTGCGTTTTGTCATATAGGCTTGCAAAGCTTCGTCAATGGCGGGATCAAGCTGCGGTTGTTGATAATCGCTCAACATCTTCTTCACCCGTTCACTTGCTAAAGTTGCAGTGTCTTTCTTACCATCTTCAGCCCATGTTTCATAAGGCTTGTAATCCAGAACCTGCGTACGCCAGAACGCATTTTTAAAGTTAGCTTGTGTGTGCTCACAACCCAAGTAATGCCCGCCCGGCCCTACCTCGCGTATGGCGCCCATGGCTTGACCGTTTTCGGAAATATCCACACCTTCCGCCACAGAATGCAGGATGCCCAACTGATCGGCATCCATCACAAATTTTTCGAACGAGGCAACCAGACCACCTTCTAGCCAGCCTGCTGCGTGTAGGCAAAAGTTAACGCCGCCTAATAGTGCGGCATTCAAGGTATTAGCCGTTTCGTAAGCCGCTTGTGCGTCTGGCAATTTAGAGCCACATAAGCCTCCGCCCGAGCGGAACGGCAAGTTCAGACGCCTTACCAACTGCCCCATGCCATATAATATTTTACTGGCTTCAGGTGTACCAAATGTTGGCGCGCCAGAATTCATATCAATCGAAGTTACAAACGCACCCATAATCACGGGTGCACCTGGATTACATAGCTGGTTATAAGCCACACCTGCCATGCCTTCGGCCAATGCTTGCGTCAAAGTGCCCATTACAGAAACCGGCGCCATTGCACCGCCAACGATGAATGGCGAAAGAATACAAGCTTGGTTGTTTTTTGCATAAACTTCCATCGCACCCATCATTATATCATCGAATGTCATCGGTGAATTTACGTTGATAAGTGAAGTCATAACGGTTTTATTTTTAATGCTACCACCAAACAAAATTTCCGACATCGCCACTGAATCTTCAGCCCGCTCTGGTGCGGTTACCGACCCCATGTATGGTTTATCGCTTAGTGTCATATGGGCGTACAGCATATCCAAATGGCGTTTATTCACTGCGATATCAGTCGGTTCACATACAGTACCACCCGAATGATGTAGCCATTTCGACATATAAGTCAGTTTCACAAACTTCTGAAAATCAGCGATTGTCGCATAACGACGGCCACCATCCACATCACGCACAAACGGCGGGCCATAAACCGGGGCCAGCACCATGGAATTACCACCGACCCGTACATTGCGTTCCGGATTGCGCGCGTATTGGATATACTCCGACGGGGCGGTTTTAATCAGTTCACGCGCCAGACCTTTCGGGATACGCACGCGTTCGCCGTCAACATCGGCCCCTGCTTCACGCCAGCGATCAAGGGCGACGGGGTTGTCAAGAAAGTTGACCCCGATTTCTTCCAGAATAATTTCCGCATTAGTTTCGATAATCTGCAAAGCTTCTTCATTCAGAATCTCAAAGTTCGGAATATTGCGCTCGATGTATTTCGCAGTTTCGATAACAACGGCAGTACGTTCCGCACGGCGTGCAGCCCCCCCACCACCGCGTGCGCGACGACGGTTAGAACTTTCGGATATGACGTCTTCTGACATAAGGAATCCCCAGATTGAATTTTCTCTAAATTAGATCTGTTTTACAATACTCTACATTGCAAATTCGGCCAAATCGGGCCGCAAACGACATCCTATGTCGTAAAAGTTTTATACCCTGCGCCAAAGCACTTGCACTTACGCCATTTGCTTAATAAACCGCGCACATGAGCACACAAACACATGACCGCCTTCTTATCATAGATTTTGGCAGCCAGGTTACGCAGCTTATCGCGCGTCGCCTGCGCGAATTGCACGTATATTGCGAAATTCATCCGTTTCAAAACGTGGATGAGGCATTTATTATACAGTTTGCCCCCAAGGCAGTTATCCTTTCAGGTGGGCCGTCCAGTGTTTTCGATGAAAACGCCCCGCGCGCTCCACAAGCCCTGTTCAACATGGGTCTGCCGATCTTAGGTATATGCTACGGCCAACAGGTGATGATGCACCAACTTGGCGGCAAAGTAGAACGCGGACATGGCACTGCCGAGTTTGGCCGCGCTTTTGTCACACCTGCGGACGATAAACTTTCAATTCTGAAAGGTTGGTTTTCCGAAGGCATTGAGCAAGTCTGGATGAGCCACGGTGACCACGTGTCCAAACTTGCAGATGGCTTTCAGGTTTACGGCACATCGCCCAACGCGCCTTTCGCGATTACTGCCGATCTGAAGCGCAATTTCTTTGCGGTGCAATTTCACCCCGAAGTGCATCACACGCCCAATGGCGCAAAGCTTTATGAAAATTTCGTTAGGTTGGCGGGGTTTACCGGCGACTGGACAATGGGCGCCTACCGTGAACAAGCCATTGCCGACATTCGCACCCAAGTAGGTGACGCAAAAGTCATCTGTGGCCTGTCAGGCGGTGTTGACAGTTCCGTGGCCGCCGTGTTGATCCATGAGGCCATCGGCGAGCAATTAACATGCGTCTTCGTAGACCACGGATTGTTGCGCCAAGGTGAGGCCGAAGAAGTCGTCACCATGTTCCGCGATCACTACAATATGCCGCTGATCCACGCCGAAGAACAGGAACTTTTCTTAGGCGAATTGGACGGCCAATCAGACCCCGAAACCAAACGCAAGATCATCGGGCGCTTGTTTATTGATGTCTTTGACAAACACGCAAAATCCGTCGGTGGTGCCAAGTTTCTGGCCCAAGGCACCCTTTACCCCGATGTGATCGAAAGTGTAAGCTTTTCAGGTGGCCCGTCTGTAACAATCAAATCCCATCATAACGTGGGCGGATTACCCGAAAAAATGGGCCTGAAGTTGGTGGAACCGCTGCGCGAGCTGTTCAAAGACGAAGTGCGTGCATTGGGCCGTGAATTGGGCTTGCCTGCCAGCTTTGTCGGGCGCCACCCCTTCCCCGGCCCTGGCCTTGCGATCCGCTGTCCTGGAAAAATCACCCGCAAGAAACTTGATATCCTACGTAAGGCCGATGCGGTTTATATCGACCAGATCCGCAAACACGGGCTTTATGATGAAATCTGGCAAGCATTCGTCGCCATCCTGCCCGTGCGCACCGTAGGTGTGATGGGCGACGGGCGCACTTATGATTACGCCTGCGCTTTGCGCGCGGTAAATTCGGTTGATGGCATGACTGCGGATTATTACCCGTTCAGTCATGAATTTTTGGGGGAAACTGCGACACGTATCATCAACGAGGTCGAAGGCATCAACCGCGTCACATATGACATCACATCTAAACCACCCGGCACGATTGAGTGGGAATAGGCTATGAGCGTCCATCTAACTGGCCACATGGGTGTAACCCCTGACCGTATGGATGCAGCCTATCCACTGTTAGACCATATTGCACTGACCCGTGCCGAAATGGGATGCCTTTCATTTCAAATCACACCCTGCTCTAATGTTCGGTTGGACAAATTGAGTACCGCCAAATTAGAGCGGGAAAAATAAAAATTTCCAGCGAAGCGCTTACTAAAGTGTTCTCTTTCAAGTAGAGCTAATTCCTCCGCTTCTATTTTCCGAAATGTTTCGCCTATAAGCCATACTTGGTAACCACTCGCAAACATTAATTCAAACGTTTTAAAATAGTCTATATTTTTTTCAGGGATTCCGTTTTTTGGCGTCCATGATGAAAAAATTTCTATAATCCAATCCGTAACTTCACTTTGCGACAATAGTGACTGGGCTCCAAGCAAGGCTTCATGCTCAAATCCCTCTACATCCATCAATACAAGAGTTTTCTTATTTGATCCCTGTGTCACTGCGTCAATTGGAACTACTGGTATCGTTTGAGATAATGACTCATCATTTCCAGTATTTTTTAGCATCGTTGCTGTAGAAAATACGCCACTTATTTGGCTGATCGTCGGCTTTTTGCCTGCCGCAGCATTTATAAGGGTACAATTTTCTTCGAAGTTATTTACCTTAAGGTTATCTAACAACATTTTAAAATTCACAACTAATGGCTCAAACGCAATTATTTTTAAACCTGCCTGCCGAGCCATACAACAATAATAACCATAATGAGCACCAACGTTTAAAAATAATTCATAGTTTGCAAATATTTTTATTAGAAACTCTCGCTCAAAACGTTCCCAGTTTTCTGATTTTTGAGTGCTGGGGCCTTTGTAAAGAAAGCCTTCGGGGGTTTTTATAGGTTTTTTACGTAACCGGTAGCGCTCTATTCTTCTCAAATTGAATGCTTTTATCCTACTTACAAGAGAATTCAGAAAGATCATTGACTGGACACTTTCAATTTAGCACTTAAAATACAGTAGTTTAGTGGCAGAACTCGCGAAGTTGTGGAAGCAAAACTGCCGCTTAACAGCAGTCAGACACCGCTAATAGTATAATGCGCACATTATCCTGTTTCAATTCATTTGTAAAGTAGGCTATATGGTAAGGCTAGGGCAATCGCATGAGTTTTATCCATCTATTATCTGGAAAAGAAAAACCTCGTCCCAAGCGGCCAAGTGTCGTTTTAGCCTGAGGCTTTGATTTCCTTTTACGGAGCGCAGCATGTTGCTGGCGGCGTGCTTGATCGTTGTAAAATTAGCAGGTGCGTTTCCTTTACGGATACGACACTCATCATCACGAAACACCATATCCATGACCCAGTGCAGCCCGTTTTCAATACCCCAGTGATCGCGGATAGCTTTTGCGTGGGTTTCGGCGTCACAGGTCATGGATGAGATGTAAAAGCGTGTCTCTGAACGGGTCTTATCTTGAAGTGTTGCGCTGTATTGGACCATCACGATGCTTTCCAATCCTGGCCAATTGTGCCGCGCCTTCAACCACTCAATATCCGAGCAAACAGTGACTTTTCTTATCTCAATACGGCCATGAGATTTTTCTACGGTTTCATGGTAAGTTACTGTTGTGTTTGCAAAATATACAGCGTCCTGTTCTTTCATAAACAATTCTGTGTCTTTGCGAAGGGCCCCTTGATTACCCTTTAAAGCCAAAACATAATCCGCTTGTTTGGTGATGATTTTATCGGCAATATCACGCTGACATCCCATAGCATCTATAGTGACAATGGCCCCCTTGAGCGTCAGGAGGTCTAACAGTTCTGGTATGGCCGTGATCTCGTTGGATTTGCCGTCCACCTGCCGTTGGGCAAGCGTCAGGTTCAACTCTGAACTCCATGCCGAGATCATGTGAATTGCAGCCTTGCTGCCAGCCTTATCCAAGCTGCGACGTGAGGTTTTACCATCTATCGCCACGACCCCGCTAAGGGTGCTGCTTAAGGAAGCGACCCAATCCATAAAGCAGGCCTGAAAATGATTGGCATCCAGTGCGGCATAGATGTTTCCCAGTTGATCATGTGAGGGTGTTCCGCCCGAAAATGGCAAGAATTTCCGTAAAAAAGCCAGTTTCTTTGTCCCAAACGCAGAAATAGCGACCCAGTCATTCGCCCCGGACAACACGGCACATAACGTCAAAAGCAAAATCTCGGCCAAAGGGTAAAGCAGCTTTGTTTGTTGTCGTGGGTCAGATAAAGTTGAAAAATGCGTAAGAAAATCAAGGGAGTGGCTGTCGGGTGCGTCAGTATTTGACATGGAAGGTGACCTCATTAAAATCTGAAAGATCACTTATTGAATCAACCTTTACCTCATTTGTCGCCTGCTAATTTATTCATGCGATTGCCCTGATGGTAAGGCCGTGAGTGAAATGGGCTTGTCCCGAGCGCAATCTGGTCTGGCAACTTGCCCCTGCCATTGGTATGGATCATAATGCGCAAAACGATTTATAGCATTTGGACAGAATAATGACCAAAGATATGGATAAAAAAATCCAAATTTCCGGCCATATGGATGTGCCGCCTGAGCGTATCGATGCAGTCTTGTCCGCTGTTACGGATCATATCACGCTGACCCTTGCCGAAGCAGGCTGCATATCATTTGAAGTCAACCCATGCCCGGATGTAGCGGGGCGTTTCCTGGTGGCAGAGATCTTTGTCGACCGCGCCGCATTTGACCACCATCAAACCCGAACAAAAGCATCTCCTTGGGCAAAAATCACCGAAGGGCTGCCGCGCGAATACAATATCACCTAATAATGCAAAAAAGCTTTTACTGATTTCTGTCCTATATCAATTTACCCAATTAATTTCTGTGCTACCATGAATTCACCATCATAAAAGGAGGGCTTCAGTATCGCTTTTGAGTTGAAAAAAAAGCGGCAATGTCTTCGATATCCTGATCGCTCAGATCCCCCGCCCGCTTTGACATCCTCGATACTTTATAACCGTCAACCCGCGCCCGCGTTTTAAACTGGTTCAAAGTTCGGACGAGATAACTTGCAGGTTGGCCGGCAAGCTTAGGTGCGATTAGTGATCTTCGATATTGCTGGAGTCCCTTTCAAGATGAAACTCGTGGGCAGTCCCATGTGATCCGATCTGCATGACTAGCAGGTAAACTATCTGTAGCTTTGTTTTTTGTGGCCTTCGTTATTTCGGAGGGTGTTTGAATGCCTGCATCTTCAGAAAACACAATGCTTGCACTCGATGTGATAACCAAGAGTGATATGACCAACGGTTTCATTTTAATATCCTTTCCATGTTTGAATTTCTAGAGAAACAATTCCAACTTCAGGGTGCCTAATTTCAATACTTTCCGCGCTTGATTGCCCTCAGTCTTATCTTCGACAAAACCGATGTCTTCAAGAAGGTGTGGTGATGTCTTAACAAGTCGGTTCAGGTCATCTTCCAATTGGGTTTGACGAGGATACGAAGCCAACTTTGGTACAATAAATCTGTACACCTCTCGCGCTAGCAACACGGATAAAGCTGGTTTCCAGAGAAATGCTTTACTCTGTATTTTTTTAATAAACATAGTATATCCTGACGATCCTTATCTTGCTTGAAACATATATAGTTTGCAGGGACTGTTGCAATCAAACCAAGATTTCTCCTACAATGGATTAGGATAACTGATCCAAGGATGAATATGCGATTGCCTTCACTAAATGCACTTAGAGCGTTTGAAGCTGCCGCTCGGCATAACGGTTTCATTGCTGCAGCCGACGAGCTATTCGTTACTCGCGGCGCGATCAGTAGGCACGTCAAGTTGTTGGAAGAGCACTTAGGCGTCATGCTATTCAGTAGGAACCACAAGGGTGTGGAATTGACGGCGGCCGGACGTAGGTTTTTGCCGGTTTTGACAGACGCATTCGAAAGAATTGCAAAGGAAGCCGAGCATATATCTGCAGTTGCATCTGATTTGTGGATTATTTGTCCACCAACCCTTTCTATTCGCTGGCTGTTTCCAAGGCTGGAGAAATTTCGCGAGAAACACCCTGAAATCCGTGTACGACTCACAACTGATTTCTATGGGGAGAAAGGGTTCGATACGTCAGAATACGATCTCGGCATTTCGGTTGAACACTGGCCCGGACGTTCTCTGGAGATCACGGCAATACCTCTTTTTCCGATGGTTCTGTCCCCCGCTTGTGCGCCAAGCCTCTTGGAAAGCAACATCCAACTTTCAGTTCCTGAAGATATCAAAAACTTCACACTTTTGCACGAGAGCCCAAGACGTGACGACTGGGCAACGTGGGCTCAAACATTTGACGTAAACGGGATCGATCCCACAAGCGGAGAGGCGTTTCCAAACCTGGATATGGCGGCCAAAGCCGCTGTGAACGGATTGGGAATTATAATGGCAGACCTTATGCTGTGCCGAGAAGAGCTTGAGCTTGGAACGCTGGTATTGCCCTTCACGGACATGAAATGCGATACGCCCCAAGGCAGGTATAGCCTCATTGGACCGGACGACAAATGGCAAGATCTGAAAGTGAAGGCTTTTAAGGATTGGGTTCAAGAAATATCTATGAAAGAAGACCATTTTGTCCACGTGGACAATAAGGTCTAAACCATTTCGCGCAAGCACACGGATAGGTCATAAAAGGAGAATACGATGATTGAAGGGCATGCACTGTTAGTAAGGGTCACGGAGTTTTCGCAGGCAATGGGTTTTCAATCGGGTATCCCGGCCGTTAATATAGCTGGTCACACATTATCATTCTTGGCGGGCCACCCTGAACATATAGACAGGTATATGAAAGAAGGTAATGAACTTTGGATTGACGGGACAATTACATACAAAGGTGGCTGTCTCACTTACCTTGCTGGCAACGGGAAAGTTCT
Source organism: Amylibacter sp. (assembly GCA_965261565.1). Taxonomy (GTDB): domain Bacteria; phylum Pseudomonadota; class Alphaproteobacteria; order Rhodobacterales; family Rhodobacteraceae; genus Amylibacter. Next base: position 2,416,084 of record OZ253460.1, on the reverse strand, counting down.
TAGCCCTTCCATTATTCGTGATAATGAACATTAACACCTAAGGAGTACATAAAATGTTCAGCAACCCTTCCTTGATAGCACGCATTACATATGGAAAGCTGATAGGCTTTGTTTTTGCAGGTACTGGCATTATTATTATCCCGTATATTTTCCCAGATCTGGCCTGGCAAATGAAACTGGCATTCCTGCTGTACTATATCTCTCTTGGTGCATTTATCGGACTTATGGGTGTATTAACTTATCATCCAGTGATCAAAATGCCTTTACCTTGGTGTGTACGCGGCCCTGCAACCGGAGCGTGGATGAATTTTGTCCTGATGTTATTTATCTATGACAAGATGTCGCTTATGCTTGCGCAGGCATTTGGACAATCTTCATTTTTGATATCACCTTGGTGGTTTGTTCTGGAAGGTGCCATATTTGGTTTTTTGGTTGATTTCATCTGCACCAGATATGCTGGCGAAGGCGTGAAATGTGTTAGCGATGCAGAACACAATTCATCCGTAGAATAACCTATTTTATTTTGTTGGAATAGCAGCTAGCGTCTGGCTTTATACATAAGGTCAAAGCCATGGCGCAGCCCATATCAAACACAATAAAAGCCGCCATATGGATGATGGGGGCTGTCGTGTCGTTCTCGGCTATGGCCGTGGCCGGACGCGAGATGAGTTTTCAACTCGATACCTTCGAAATTATGATGTACCGCTCGTTAATCGGCGTGGTGATCGTTGTCGGTATCGGCTTTATAACCGGCAAAATCCATACGGTCAGCCGTGATCAGTTTGGCTTGCATTTTTTTCGTAACCTGTTCCATTTCACAGGCCAGAACCTGTGGTTTTTCGCCGTTACAGTGATCCCTCTGGCACATTTGTTCGCGTTCGAGTTTTCTGTACCGATCTGGGTAACAATTGCCGCGCCATTTTTACTGTCGGAAAAACTGACAAAACTACGTGTCACGGCGGTTTTTGTGGGTTTTATAGGTATTCTAATGGTCACACGCCCCTGGATGGCAGGCCTGTCGTACGGGGTCGTAGCTGCTGCCCTAAGTGCCATTTGCTTTGCCGGAACCAGTATAATAACAAAGCGGCTAACCCACAGGCAATCCACCATAAGCATTCTTTTCTGGATGACGGTCCTACAACTGGCTTTCGGTGTCATCTGTGCCGGATATGACGGTGATATTGCCGTACCCACATTTGCTACACTGCATTGGGTCATTATAGTGGGCTTGGGCGGCTTGCTCGCACATTTCTGCATCACTACGGCACTTAGTCTTGCACCTGCAACAGTGGTCTTACCTGTCGATTTCACCCGATTGCCTATAATTGCCACCATCGGTATGCTATTTTACAACGAACCTCTTGATATTTGGGTCATATTGGGCGCGGTTATCATTTTCGGGTCGAACTATATCAACATCTGGTCGGAAACCCGCAAGAAACGGATTGCCTGAGCCTAATCAAACATCACATAAACTGATTATGCCGATCACAAAAGATGCTTTGCATGTCTTACCTTTTTGCATGAGTTTGAACAAATTATGGCACCACAGAAAACACTTTCATTGGCCGCGTGGGTCAGCTTAATCTCTCTGGCTCTAATCTGGGGTGCCAGTTTCTTGAGCTTTGCCATCGGGTTACGCGAAATTCCTGTTTTCACGCTTGTGGCACATCGTGTATTCTGGGGCGTTTTGGCACTTTGGTGCGTAGTTTTAGCATTAAAAATCCCGTTACCACCCACTATGAAAGCGTGGGGCGCTCTGCTGGTTATGGGTTTTCTAAACAACGCCATCCCATTTACCCTGATTGCATGGGGGCAAACCCATATTGAAAGCGGGTTGGCGTCCATTATCAACGGCTCCACGGCCATCTTTGGCATTTTGATTGCCGCCATCATCTTTGCAGACGAACGCTTGACAAGGTGCAAATTGACCGGGGTTGTTATTGCTTTTGCCGGTGTATGCATCACTATCGGGTATGACGCGTTACAAAGCTTTGACATTCGATCCCTTGCACAAATCGCCCTTCTTGGTGCAAGTTTCGCTTATGGGCTTGCTGCAAGTTGGGGGCGGCGTACATTACGCGAATTACATCCAATCATGGCCGCCACCGGTATGTTAACAGGAGCTTCTCTGATAATGGTACCTCTTGCATTGCTTGTCGACGGCATGCCAGATTTTAATCTATTACCTACTACTTATGCAGCCATGTTTTTCTTAGCAATCCCAGCTACTTCAATAGCATACCTCTTGTATTACCGCGCGTTGAACTTAGCAGGTAGCGGTAACTTAAGCCTTGTCACATTACTTGTGCCACCCACCGCCGTCTTCTGGGGTGCGGTAGTCTTGGATGAAAATCTACCTACATCTGCCTATCTGGGTTTTGTCACCATAGCCCTTGGCATGATCATCATTGATGGTCGTTTGTTACGACGTTAGCAATTGAACTTCGTGCTGATTTTTGCTTTAGGATAAGTCCAAAGTTAGAAAGAGGCCGTAATGCTGTACAAAACTGCCAAAGACTGGCGTGATGCCAAAGCCAAAAAAGTGATGCTGTTCGGTATGTCCGGCCTTGGCAAGACCCATATCAGTGAAATCTTGCGCGATCATGGCGACTGGTTTCATTACAGCGTCGATTACCGTATCGGCACGCGCTATATGGGCGAACATATTGCGGATAATTTCAAGCTGGAAGCCATGCGCAATCCATTTTTGGCTGATTTGTTGCGGGCGGATGCAATCTATATCGCCTCAAACCTGAAGTTTTCCGACCTCTCTCCTCTGTCCACCTATCTGGGCAAGCCCGGTGACCCTGCCAAGGGTGGCATTCCCTTTGATGAATACCTACGCCGCCAAAGGCTTCACCGTGACGCTGAACTTAACTCCATGAAGGATACCGTGCATTTTATACAACGCGCTAAAGCCCTTTATGATTACGATAATTTCATCTGCGACACATCTGGCTCAGTTGTAGAAGTCGTAAATGAGACCGACGATAATGACCCTGTTATGTCCCTGATTTCACGACATCTTCTGCCTGTCTGGATAGAAGGTAATGATAATCACCTGAATGTATTGGTCGACCGTTTCAACAAAGCACCAAAACCGATGTATTACCCCGAAGAGTTCCTGATCACCTGTTGGGATCAGTATTTAACGGAAAAATCTGTAACCCCAGAAAATGTTGACCCCGATGATTTCATCCGTTTCGGCTACAAACAACTGTTGACCAATCGTTTGCCGCGATACAAAGCAATTGCACAGAAATGGGGTGTCACCGTGCAGGCCGATGATATTCACGGCGTCAAAACCTACACTGATTTCGACAATGTGATTGAACAAGCCCTTGAGACACAAGGCTAAACCCCTTATCTGAAATCCTCAAAGGTGAAAGAAGATCAATGCCTATCAGAATACCCAGCAAACTGCCTGCACATGACATCCTGAAAAACGAGGGTGTGATGGTGATGTCGCGTGGAGACGCCAACAAGCAGGATATCCGCCCGTTGCAAATTGGCCTGTTGAACCTGATGCCGATGAAAATTCAGACAGAAACCCAGTTTGCCCGCCTGATAGGGGCAACACCCTTGCAAATCGACCTGACCCTTATCCGTATGACCGAGCATAAGACCAAAACCACGTCCGAAGATCACATGGAAGCGTTTTACACTAGTTTTCAGGAAATCAAGCATCGTAAATTCGACGGCCTGATCATCACCGGTGCGCCTATTGAACATCTTCCGTTCGAGGATGTGACCTATTGGGATGAACTGAAACAGGTCATGGACTGGACACAAACCAATGTGCATTCAACCTTTGGCGTCTGTTGGGGCGGTATGGCGATGTTGTATTATTTACATGGTGTCGACAAACACATTCTGCCTGCTAAATCCTTCGGCTGTTTTCGCCATCAGGTGCTGGACCATTCCTCACCTTACCTGCGCGGTTTCTCTGATGATCTGGTGGTCCCCGTCAGCCGCTGGACGGAAAACAAACAGGATGAAATAAAGGCCGCCAATGGCCTTAATATCCTGATCAGCAGCCCCGAGGTAGGCCCCTGTTTGGTCGAAGATCCGACGCATCGCGCACTATATATCTTCAATCATTTCGAATATGACCGGGGTACTCTGAAAGAGGAATACGACCGCGATATAGCCAAATCCGCACCGATCAATGTACCATGCAATTATTACCCGGATGATGACCCTTCAAAACCGCCGCTGAACCGTTGGCGCGGCCACGGACATTTGCTTTACGGCAACTGGATCAACCAAATCTACCAAACCACTGATTACGACATTTCAAATATTGGATCATAAATAAATGATGTGGTCTGGGTGTGTTACAGCATATGGTGACGTCACGTTTCGTATATATAGACCAAGATTCTAGTCACACCCCGTTAGCCGGATAGACGGATGGGGCAAAAGCCGTTGCCATACCGTAACCAAGCCGCCATATTGGCAAAAACCGGAGACATCATGGGCAAAACCACCTACCCCAAACCGTTTGATGGCGCAATTTCGACTTTCTTTGAAAAAGACGCCCCAAAAGATATACGCGAAACAGTCAAATCAGCTGGCAAGAACGACATTCTGGATAAATCCTATCCCTATGAAACCCGCAAAGATCGCGATGACTATGAAGAGCTGCTTGAAGATCTGCAAATCGAATTGGTCAAAATGCAGTCTTGGGCCAGTGAAACCGGCGCGCGTATAGCAGTGGTGTTCGAAGGCCGCGATGCGGCTGGAAAAGGTGGAACAATCAAACGGTTCCGGGAAAATATGAACCCGCGTGTCGCCCGTGTTGTCGCACTTTCCAAACCAACGGAAACCGAACAAACCCAATGGTATTTCCAACGCTATATAAAACATATGCCAAGTGCTGGTCAGATCGTGTTTTTTGACCGTTCATGGTATAACCGGGGCGTTGTTGAACATGTATTTGGCTTTTGTAATACGGATCAGCGCAAGCACTTCTTTACGCAAGTAAACGATTTTGAAAAAATGCTGAATGAAGACGGTATTATTTTGGTTAAGCTATGGTTAAATGTCGGGCGCGCCGAACAGTTACGCCGCTTTCTTGATCGCGAAAGCGATCGCCTGAAACAATGGAAGCTATCTGGTATCGATGTAAAAGGCCTGTATAAATGGGACGATTACACATCTGCCATTACCGAAACATTATCCAAATCCCACTCCAACCATGCCCGGTGGAATGTGATACGTACCGATGACAAACGCCGTGCACGTATTGCAGCTATCCGTACTGTTCTTTCCAATATCCCATATGAAAAGAAAGATACTAAGGTGGCCTGCCCCGCAGATCGTAAAATTTGCGGCGGCCCGGAAATGCTAAATGGTTAGGAAAAACTATCATCACGGTAATCTGAAACAAGCTTTGATTGAGGCTACGATCAAACTGATCGAAGAAAAAGGCCCAACTGGGTTCACCATTTCAGAAGCGGCCAAACAGGCAGGCGTATCCGCTGCGGCCCCTTATCGTCACTTCAAGGGTCGTGAAGATCTGATTGCAGAAGTCGCAAAACAAGGATTCGCGATGTTTGCAGATTTGATGGAGTTTGCTTATGCCAAGGGAAACGGCTCTGCTGTTGCATCACTTGAAGCCGTAGGGCGTGCATATCTAGCTTTTGCGCGCAAACATCCCGGTCATTATATAGCGATGTTTGAAAGCGGTATTTCCATCAATGCTGATCCCGAGATGGCAACAGTTGCAAATAGAGCGATGAATGTGTTGATAAAGGCCGCAGACAAGCTGTCAGCCAATCTTCCAGCGGAAAAAAGACCACCATCAACGATGGTCAGTCAACACATCTGGGCGATCAGCCACGGCATAGTCGAATTATATGCACGCGGAGAACCCGGGGCCAGATCACCTTACACACCCGAAGACCTACTGGAATCGGGTTTGGGTATTTATCTGCGCGGCTTGGGCGTTTTGCCCAAAGATAGCTAAGTCTTAAAGGGAAATTGCCGTTACGGCAGTACTTACTTTAGTTGACAAAGCGGCTGCGGCCGCTACTCCGATCAAAACGACACCAGCGGTCAGCACCACAAAATCAACTGTGACTGCACCCTCTTCATTTCCACTAAATGCGTTCAGACATTCTTTCATTTCTTTTATATTTATCATAACTTTTCACTAACATTGTTACCTTACGTCAACAATATTCCAAAATATAATGGCGTAATTTTGTTCGATTTATGACATTGTAACAAAAATCCATTTTTTTCATCAAGCCATCTTGAACTACATAAAATGCTTATTAAGTAAGATAATGTAAACATGATTAACATTAACGCACGGAAGGAATTTTAAATGACGACCCTATCGTCTTGGTTTACCAACACGGTTTCATGGCTTGACGAGCGCGGCAAAGGCGCCTGGCTTGTAGCTATGATCCTAGGATTTATCTTTGTCTGGCCGCTTGGCTTGGCAATCCTGTTTTACATGATCTGGAGCAAACGCATGTCTCGTTCTTTCTTTGGCTGTTGCCAATCCCGCAAAACCCACACAACGACCGGAAACTCTGCATTTGATGCATATAAAAACGAAACGTTGAAACGTCTTGAAGATGAACAATCCGCATTTCAGGGTTTCCTACAACGTCTACGTGAAGCCAAAGATAAAACCGAATTTGATGATTTCATGAATAATCGTGAAAAAGATATGAAAACACAATAAGCACAGGTATTTATTCCCCCTTGAGACTGTGCCGCTTCGCCCACATACTGGGCGAAGCAAAATACAGGAAGCACCATGTTAAGTACTCACCATGATCTAAGCGCCCTACCTGACCCGCAGCTAGATCGACAATTCTATGAAGGTGTCCCGTTTAAACGCTTGTTGGCATGGGTCATTGACGTCATCATTATCTTGCTGATTTCCGCAGCCTTGGTGCTTATCAGTTTTGGCATTGCCGCTTTTGTCTTTCCACTGTTATTGTTTGTGACAAATATAGCTTATCGTATTTTCACTTTATCGCGAAATTCAGCGACATTGGGCATGGTTCTTACTGGAATAGAAATCAGGAACAGTAATGGAAATAAGCTAAGCCCCGCAGAAGCTGCATGGCATACTGGGCTTTATACTGCTGTCGCTCTACTATTTTTTGCACTTGTCATTTCTATTATCATGATGCTGGTAAACGAACGCGGACAAGGTCTGCACGACTACTTTCTGGGCACAACAGCAATAAACAAGCCAAATCAGCCATAATTTAGCCGCCTTGCCCGATTACAGTTCTGCTGGTACGCTTATGAGTAATAAAGTAACGGTAAGAGTGAAATGCGACATTCATTGCCTTTGGCAACCCAGTTTTTTGTAACAGCCGCCCAACCCTGCCCCTATCTGGATGGCAAATTGGAACGAAAGCTGTTTGCCGGCTTGCAAGGCGAACATGCAAACATGCTTAACGATGCTTTATCCAAACAGGGCTTTCGCCGATCGCAAAATGTTCTGTATCGTCCATCATGTACTGATTGCAACGCATGTATGTCTGTACGCATTCGTGTTGATGATTTTAAACCTACAAAATCGCAAAAACGTATTTTACGGAAAAATGCACATTTACTGCGTGATGCATCGGCCCCATGGGCCACCGAACACCAATATGAACTTTTCAAACGCTATCTTGAGACACGTCATGCTGATGGCGGTATGGCCGATATGGATATGTTCGAGTTTTCCGCCATGGTCGAAGAAACCCCTGTTCGCAGCCGTATTGTAGAATATTCAACACTTCATACAGATTATGAGCGTACCGAACTAACTGCGGTTTGTCTGACTGACCTGCTGGATGATGGCCTGTCACTTGTCTATTCATTTTTTGATCCGGACATGTACAAAAATAGTCTTGGTACTTTTATGATCCTGGATCACATTCAGATAGCTAAGGAAGCTGGCATACCTTATGTCTATTTGGGCTACTGGGTGCCAGAAAGCCCAAAAATGGGATATAAGTCAGGGTTTTCCGCCCTTGAAGTCTTTACTGGCGGTAAGTGGGTGAAGATGAAAAACCCGGAACACTTCAAACATCACAAGAATTCTACTGGGGCCGATCCTATCTCTGAGCAAGTCGCCGCAATTAACCTTCCTGATGTACTTCAATCCGGAAATACGTAAATTAGCTTCCTTTATTTCACATTTGAGTAATATAATTACTTTACAGTGACTATATTGTATTTAAATTGCCAATTATTACGTATTTTAAGAATAAAAATACCCTATTGCACCTTGACCTCTGTGTAATCACGGATATTCTGCCCCTATGATTAAAACAGTACATATTGTGGTCCTCGTGGATCCGCGCGCAGCGCGAAAACGGTAACATTCCGTATTCGTTGTGCTGCGCCCCCAGAATTCGGGGGTTTTTTTATGGCTGAACTAAAGGAGAAAGACTATGGGTCGTCAAATGACTGGCGCAGATATTGTTGTACAAGCCTTAAAGGATCAGGGCGTTGATACCGTCTTTGGTTATCCAGGGGGCGCAGTACTTCCAATTTACGATGCAATTTTCCAGCAAAATGACATTCGCCATATCCTTGTGCGCCATGAACAAGGTGCCACACATGCCGCCGAAGGCTACGCCCGTTCCACTGGCAAACCAGGTGTTGTTCTGGTTACATCCGGCCCCGGGGCCACGAACGCTGTAACAGGTATTACCGATGCGCTGATGGACAGTATTCCACTGATCGTTCTGACCGGTCAGGTTCCCAGTTTCATGATCGGGTCAGACGCGTTTCAAGAAGCAGATACGGTTGGCATTACGCGCCCTTGCACCAAACACAACTGGCTGGTGAAAGATACAGATAAACTGGCAGGCACTATCCATGAAGCATTTCATGTCGCCACCAGCGGGCGTCCGGGCCCTGTTCTGGTCGATATTCCAAAGGACATACAATTTGCCACCGGCAAATATGTCGCCCCCGCCAAGGCTAACCTTGGGCATTATCAACCACAGGTCAAAGGTGACAAAGACGCAATTACAGCCCTTGTTGAACTGATGGAAAAAGCCGAAAAACCAATACTATACACTGGTGGTGGCGTGATTAATTCCGGTAAGGGTGCCAGCCAGTTGTTGCGCGAACTCGTTAAAGCCACCAACTTTCCGGTCACCTCGACCCTGATGGGTCTTGGGGCATATCCCGCATCCGGTGAAAACTGGCTGGGTATGTTGGGAATGCACGGCACTTATGAAGCCAATTTAGCGATGCACGACTGCGATTTGATGATCTGTGTTGGTGCGCGGTTCGACGACCGTATTACTGGGCGCATTGACGCGTTCAGCCCGAAATCGAAGAAGGCGCATATCGATATTGACCCATCATCCATCAACAAGGTGATCCATGTGGATGTGCCTATCATTGGCGATATTGGCCATGTTCTGGAAGACCTGTTGAAAATCTGGAAATCACGCGGGCGCAAGACAAAGGCCGCCGAAATACAGAAATGGCAATCGCAAATTGATGAGTGGCGTGCAGTGAATTGTCTGGCGTACAATAACTCTGACAAGATCATCAAACCGCAATATGCATTGCAGCGGCTGGAAGCATTAACAAAGGATATGGATCGCTACGTGACAACAGAAGTGGGCCAACACCAAATGTGGGCCGCGCAATACATTGGCTTTGAAGACCCTAACCGATGGATGACATCGGGCGGTTTAGGAACCATGGGTTACGGATTACCTGCCTCTGTTGGTGCCCAGATTGCTCATCCAGACAGTCTTGTGATTAATGTTGCAGGTGACGCTAGTTGGTTGATGAACATGCAGGAAATGGGGACAGCGGTGCAATACCGTGCCCCTGTCAAACAGTTCATCCTGAATAACGAACGGCTGGGCATGGTACGTCAGTGGCAAGAATTGCTGCATGGCGAGCGCTATTCCCACTCATGGTCGGAAAGCTTACCAGATTTCGTAAAACTGGCCGAGGCCTTTGGCGGTAAGGGCATTCAGTGCTCTGATCCTGCCAAGTTGGATGATGCAATCATCGAGATGTTAGAGTATGACGGGCCGGTAATTTTCGATTGTGTCGTTGAAAAACACGAAAACTGTTTCCCGATGATTCCGTCAGGCAAGGCCCATAATGAAATGCTGATGGGCGAAGCCGATACACAAAATGCAATCGATGGCAGTGGTGCGGTTCTGGTTTAACCCCGTCCCATTACCTGAAGAAAGGAATATCAGATGAATGCGGTAAAATTGAAAAAGGGTGCTTCCAGTCATAGTGCTTATGATTTGAAAAGTTTTCTGGGCGATGTGGAAGAAACCCACACGCTGGCTGTTCTGGTCGATAATGAAGCGGGCGTTCTGGCCCGTGTAATCGGTTTATTCTCTGGCCGGGGTTATAACATCGAAAGTCTGACAGTGGCCGAAGTGGACCACGAAGGCAATCGGTCGCGCATTACAATTGTCACCACGGGAACACCCTCGGTGATAAACCAGATCAAAGCACAACTTGATCGTATGGTTCCGGTTTACGACGTGCATGACTTAACAGTAGAAGGCCCGTCAGTTGAACGAGAACTGGCGTTATTCAAGGTATTGGGTAAAGGTGACAAGCGGGTTGAAGCCCTGCGGACCGCCCAGATATTCCGCGCTAATGTTGTAGACAGCACATTGGAAAGTTTCGTATTTGAACTAACAGGCACACCGGATAAAATTGACGCATTTGCAGAAATGATGCGTCCCTTGGGCCTGAATGACGTGGCACGTACCGGTGTAGCGGCAATCGCACGCGGAACTTAATTAATCGGCTAAATGCTCAATGAATGCGCGCAAAACAGCGCGCATATTCTTCTTCTCGGGGAAAATGATCTGAACATCGGTTAAGATTTGATCATAATCTTCCAGAACTTGCACCAATGTACCATTATCAAGGGCCTTTTGCGCTATAAAGTCAGGTAGAAGAACAATCCCATGTCCATTCACAGCCAGATTTTTCTGGTGCATGCCATTATTCGCACTAAACCTTCCACGTACTCTTTTTCGTATCTCAACTCCATCTTTGAATAATACCCATTCGCTACCCGTCACCGAATTTGAATAAAGCAAACATTGATGATTGATCAAATCATCAGCATCTTTAGGTGCGCCGTATTGCGCCAAATAATCAGGTGACGCACAATAAATAAGCTTCGTCTCACCGATTTTACGCGAGAAAAACGTAGAGTCAGATAGCTTTCCAATCCGAACTGCAGCATCAAAACCGCCGGATATCAAGTCAACATAATTATCAGACAAATCCAGTGCCAATTCTGTATCAGGATACGATTTTGCAAAACTTTCAAGCTTTGGAAATAACACGCATTGGCAATAATCGATTGGTAAAGACAGTTTCAGACGGCCCGATATAGTTGTGGCCTTACTCTTGGCCGACTGATTTGCATCTTCCAATTGGCCTAAAATATCCAGACAACTTTGGTAATACTCAAGTCCTGTTTGTGTGGGAACAACCGAACGCGTTGTTCTATTTACCAACTGGGCAGAAAGATCCGTTTCCAACTCGGATAAACGCCGTGAACATACCGACTTTGCAACGCCCAGACGGGCAGCCGCCGCGGTAAAGCTTTTTTCTTCAATCACGGCAACGAAAGTTTTAAGATGAACGACGTCCATAAAAGCTCCTAAGGTTGTTAAATATTAATGTGAAACTGATCATAGGTACAATATCGAAGTTGCCTTTCATACCATTTCTCTTTTTACTTGGGTAAATCAAAAAGGATAACGATGTGTCTGAATATCAACTTTACTGTATGGCAGAATCTGGAAACGCCTACAAAGCCGCCCTTGCACTGGAACTTGCCGGTTGCGATTGGGAGCCCATATTTGTGGATTTTTTCAATGGTGAGGCCCGCACCGACGCTTACAAAAAAATCAACGCCATGGGCGAAGTACCCGTTTTAATCCACGGTGATGTTAAAATCAGCCAGTCAGGTGTGATACAGGATTATATTATGCAACAGACAGGCAAGTTTGGCGGCAAAACCGATGCTGAACGGCGTGAGATCATGCGGTGGGTGTTATGGGATAATCATAAACTTTCATCGCAAGCCGGTATGTTACGGTTTTTAATGAATTTCCTGCCGGAAGACAAACGCCCCACGACAGTATTCCCCTTTGTAGCCGGCCGCTTGAAAGCTGCTTATGCCGTTCTGGATGCCCATCTTGAAGGTCGTGACTGGGTTGCAGCTGACCGCCCGACAATGGCGGATTTTTCCTGTTGCGGGTATCTATATTACCCCGAACCCTTTGGTTTTGTTCGTGCAGAATGGCCAAACATTGACGCATGGCTTGATCGTATTGCGGCCCTCGATGGCTGGAAACACCCCTATGACATGATGCAGCGCGGGTTTAACCCCGAATAGCGTCGATCATCAAAGATACATTGTCGGGTGATGCATCAGGTGTAATACCGTGGCCCAGGTTGAAGATGTGCGGGCCGTTTTTGAAAACCTCGACCACGCGTTTGGTTTCACTGATCAGTTTGTCACCGCCTGTAACCAGCAAAGACTGATCCAGATTGCCCTGCACACAGATCTTGGGCTGTAGTTTTTCTGCAACCCAAGTGGAACTGACGGCGGTATCAACTGCAACACAAGCCACATCAACCTGATCTACATAGTCAATATACTTCTCACCTGCCCCGCGCGGAAACCCGATGATTTTCACGTCGGGGAATTGTGCTTTCAGGGCAGTGACAATTTCAATATGCGGCGCAATACAGTAACGGTCAAACGCAGCCTCACTAAGTGATCCTGCCCAGCTGTCAAAAATTTTCACCACTTCGGCGCCGGCTTTGATCTGCTCTGTAAGATAGAAAATTGTGGCTTTGGTAATCCGATCCATCAGCGCATCAAACACGGGCTGGTTTTCACGCATCAGCGCATGTGCAGGCGCCTGATCAGGCGTACCCCGCCCCGCAATCATATAGGTGGCAACCGTCCACGGCGCACCTGCAAAACCGATGAGGGTTGTCTCTTTGGGCAAGGCGCCGGATAGGTTGCGCAAGGTTTGGTAGATCGGCGCTAGGGTTTCGTGAATATCATCCGCAGGGCCAAGCTTGTTCATGTCATCCGCTGAGGTGATGGTCGATAAACGCGGCCCCTCGCCCGTTACAAACCACAGATCCGCCCCCAAGGCTTGCGGCACCAGCAGGATGTCGGCGAACATGATCGCGGCATCAAACCCGTAACGGCGAATGGGTTGCAGGGTCACTTCAGTGGCCAGATCTGAATTGTAGCAAAGTGACAGAAAATCCCCGGCTTGCGCCCGTGTAGCCTTGTATTCGGGCAAATAACGCCCCGCTTGGCGCATCATCCAAACAGGTGGTGTTGGCAGGGTTTCGCCGTTCAGGGCGCACAGTATTGTTTTCGAGCTTTGTGTCACAGTATCATTCCCTTATTCACCCTCGCATTACCAAGTTTCGAGTGATATGTGGAGATCAAATCATCGCTATCACGTAAAAGAGAAACTATGACGCAACCCACCTTTAAAATCGGCACCCGTGGCTCACCACTGGCATTGGCGCAAGCCTATGAAACCCGTGATCGTTTGATGGCAGCACATGATTTGCCTGAAGATTGCTTTGAAGTAATTGTGATCAAAACCACAGGTGATCGCATCCAAGACCGCCCCTTGGGCGAAATCGGCGGTAAGGGGTTGTTTACGAAAGAAATTGAAGAAGCGTTATTGGATGGCAGCATTGATCTGGCCGTACATTCAATGAAGGATATGCCGGTGGCACAACCGAATGGTTTGGTGCTGGATTGCTATCTGCCTCGCGAAGATGTTCGCGACGCGTTTGTATCGCTGAAATACAAATCTATCGCTGACCTGCCCAAAGGTGCCAAGTTGGGGTCAAGCAGTCTGCGCAGGCGTGCGCAAATCCTGCAAATGCGCCCCGATATTAAAGTGGTGGAGTTTCGCGGCAATGTGCAAACCCGCCTGCGCAAACTGGATGAAGGCGTGGCAGATGCCACGTTTCTTGCGATGGCCGGGCTGAACCGCTTGGGCAATGCGGATATTGCGCAATCAGCTATAGATGTTGATGAAATCCTGCCAGCCGTTGCCCAAGGCGCGATCGGGATCGAGCGACGAAAGGATAACGCTAAAATCCACGCTATGTTGTTGGCAATTGCAGATGCTGAAACAGCCACACGGCTAGCCGCAGAGCGTGCTTTTCTGGAAGCATTGGACGGATCATGTCAAACACCGATTGCAGGGCTGGCAACTTTGGATGGCGACCAGCTTACTTTGCAGGGGCAAATACTGCGCACCGACGGCTCTGATCAGGTCAGTGGTAAGATCAGTGGTCCCGCTAAAGACGGCCCTGCCCTTGGGGTAAAGCTGGCCGCAGAACTGTTGGAAAAATCCGGTGGGGACTTCTTTTAATTTGCCGCCACTTTACGCGCGTTCGGGAAAAACAGCTGTTGCCCCTGCACTTTGAATTCCGCGATCAGCTGCTGCCCGTTTGGGCTTAGAAGCCAGATGATAAATGCATCGGCCCCTGTCGTATTCACATGCGGATGCTTGGTGGGATTGACCGCAATCACACCATACTGATTAAACAGCTCACTCTGACCACTTAGCAAAATACGGTGATCTTCTTTGCCGCGGAACGCAATCCATGTGGCACGGTCTGTCAGCGTGTAACCATTCATTTCAACCGCCATGCGAATGGTGGCCCCCATGCCGGAACCGGTTTCAACGTACCATTTACCTGTTGGCATCATGTCAGCGGCTTGCCACAGACGCAGTTCTTTTTTATGGGTACCGCTGTCGTCACCGCGTGAAATAAACCGCTGTTCACTACCTTTCAGCGCAATTAATGCTTCATTTATGGTTTCCACTTGCGCGACCTTTGCGGGATCATCCTTTGGCCCGATCAGCACAAAATCGTTATACATCACGTCATAACGTTCAATGCCAAAACCTTGTTCTACAAATTTCAATTCGGATTGCATGGCATGAACCAGCAAAACATCCGCGTCGCCGTTCATTGCGTTTTTGATTGCCTGCCCCGTACCAACGGCAACCACGGCAACCTGCATTCCCGTTTCAGCCTCAAACTTCGGGATCAGGTAATCGTATAACCCCGAGTTTTGTGTTGATGTGGTGGATTGCACAAGTATGCGTGGCTCACCTGCATATGAAATCGTTGCAACAAACAGTGATATAATCGCGCCGAACGCTAATAGGCCACGTATGTTCAATCCTACCATCGTCTTATTCCGCAGGCGTTGCGTTAGCTTTTTGTTTGAGTTCATCCACCCATAGCCCGTGATGTTCCTTGGCCCATTGTTCATCTACCTCACCGGATGTCATTGCGTCTATAGCACCCTCCATACCGACAGAACCTATATAGATATGTGCAAAGATGATCGCTATAAAGACAAAAGCGATAATCGCGTGCCATGTTTGGGCAAGCTGCATTTCTTCATGCGGGGCAAGTGCTGTAGTTAGTTCGCCAAGACCCAGTAATCCCGAAATACCCAAAGTGTTCAGAAACTCAAAAGTTGATGAAAACAACATGATCTGGAACGGAAACAGTAATGACAGGCCGGAAACAGATATCGTCGTTCCCAACAAGATGACGCTCCAGAAGATCATCTTTTGACCAGCGTTGAATTTTGTAGACGGCGGGTGAACGCCTTCAGTAAAAAGCCCGCCCGCCTGCGCCAACCATTTCAGATCATGTTTCTTGGGGATATTATCTTTTACCCAGATAAACAGAACCATCAATAGGCCCAGCATAAAGGCCCAGCTGACCCAGTTGTGGATGAATATACTTACGCCGGCGATAGCGGCATAAGCGGGCTTGCCGATCAGTGGTATCAGGCCGAAACGGCCAAAAAGCGAGATCATACCTGTCACAGCCAACAGCATAAACGAGCCTGCCATAAGCCAGTGAGCAAAGCGTTCCGAGAATAAAAAGCGTTTTATTTTAACCCCCGAAGGGCCAGCCTCGATCATGATTTTACCGCGCAACAGGTAGAACAGGGCTAAAAATACAAGTACCCCCACTAACAGATAGCCACCATAGTTTTTAAGCGGGCCTTTGCGGAACTCCAACCAGCGCATGCCGCCGTCCTGGATGATCACATTTGCAGCGGGGCCGTTTGATGAAACCGTTACATCGGCTGTGCCATAGCGCAGGGCACGGAATATTTCGGTGTCAGATGTGCCCCCTAATGAACCCAGTTGGGATGCAATGTCAGCAGCTGTATTGCCTGCGCCCATAGCTTCCTTGCGATACGTATCGTCAAGTTTTTGGCCTTGTTGACGGGCCAGAATATCATCCAAGGTTTGTGCGCCACCCGTAGCCGTATGGCTGTCGGTTGTGCTGTCTTGCGCGACGGCGGAAATGCCCGCGAACATGCACAGAAATGCAGTGACGAAAATTGAGAAAGAAAGGTGTTTGAGCATCAGATCAACCCTGTAGAATTATTAAGAAGTGGGGCGGCTGCAGAGGGGCCGCCACCCCGCTTCAATATGGCCAAGGACCATGGAGAACCCTTTGCCAATTTCAAGCCTCAGCCACCGTTTTTGGTGCTGTAAGCAGTACCCCAACCCCATGCACCTGATCCGAAACCACGTGAAACAACACGCTCGCGGTAGATGTCAGAGATCATTGCACCATCACCGGCCAGAAGTGCCTTGGTCGAACACATTTCAGCACAGATCGGCAGTTTGCCTTCTGCAATGCGGTTACGTCCGTACTTCTGGAACTCGGCTTGTGAACCGGTTTCTTCTGGGCCACCTGCGCAGAATGTACATTTGTCCATTTTGCCTCGGCTACCAAAATTACCCGCTTGTGGATACTGTGGCGCACCGAACGGACATGCATAGAAGCAATATCCGCACCCGATACACAGATCCTTGGAATGCAGTACAATACCGTCTTCGGATTGATAAAAGCAGTCCACGGGACATACGGCCATACATGGTGCATCTGAACAATGCATGCAAGCGATCGAGATTGACCGTTCGCCCGGTTTACCGTCGTTAATTGTAACAACCTTGCGCCGGTTGATGCCCCAAGGCACCTCGTGCTCGTTCTTACAGGCAGTTACACATGCATTACATTCGATACAACGTTCAGCGTCGCAGAGAAACTTAACTCTTGCCATTTTTCAGCCCTCCTTAAGCTACTGAGATTTTGCAAAGAGACACTTTAGACTCTTGCATTTGTGTGACACTGTCATAGCCGTAGGTCATGGCAGTATTTGCGGCTTCGCCCAAAACGTAGGGTGCGGCACCATCGGGGTAATTCTCCCGCATATCTCTGCCTTCCATATGACCACCAAAATGGAATGGTAAGAAAGCAACACCAGCACCGACACGATCTGTAACCATAGCCATGACTTTGATTTTGGATCCTTCTGCGCCTTCGACCCAAACCTGTTGTCCATCACGTACACCGATATTATTGGCGTCACGCGTGTTTATTTCGACAAACATGTCTTGCTGTAATTCTGCCAGCCAAGGGTTGGAACGACTTTCATCACCACCACCTTCATATTCAACAAGCCGTCCAGTTGTCAGGATCATTGGATACTCTTTCGAGAAATCCTGCTTCTGGATAGAGGCATATAATGTCGGCAGACGGTAAGCCTGCTTATCAGCATATGTTGGATAGTCCTCTACCAAGTCGCGGCGGTTGGTATATAGCGGCTCGCGATGGATCGGTACGGGGTCAGGGAATGTCCAGACCACGGCACGTGCTTTGGCGTTACCAAAGGGCGCGCATTCATGGGCAATAGCCACCCGCTGGATGCCACCCGAAAGATCTGTTTTCCAGTTGGTTTTGTCACCAGCAACGGCTTCTATTGAAGCGCGTTCATCCGCCGTCAGCTCACTATCCCAACCCAGTTCTTTTAGCATGGCCATAGTAAATTCAGGATAACCATCCTTAATGTCAGATCCTTTGGAATAAACACCTTCAGCCAACAAATTGGTACCTTCACGTTCCACACCAAAGCGGGCACGGAAAGTCAAACCACCTTCAGACACTTTCTTGGACATGTCATAAAGGTTTGGCGTGCCTGGGTGCTTCATCTCTGCCGTTCCCCAACATGGCCAAGGCATACCGTAATACTCGCCATCATTCGGGCCACCAACGGCCTGCAATGTGGTTTTGTCAAACGTATGCTGGTTTGCCATATGCGATTTGATCCGCTCGGGTGAGCAGCCCGTATAGCCGATGGTCCACATGCCGCCGTTGAATTCACGCGTGATGTCTTCAACGTTCGGTGCGTTTTCACCCTCCATTTCGATATTCCGGAATAAACGGTCCGCAAATCCAAACTTTTTGGCAAACATCGCGATGATGTTTTGATCGGGTAATGATTCAAAGATTGGATCAACCACCTTATCACGCCACTGGAATGACCGGTTTGAAGCCGTGACAGAGCCACGCGTTTCATACTGGGTCGATGCCGGTAACAGATAAACACCATCTGTGCGATCATGCATCGCTGCAGATACCGTCGGATATGGGTCAACCACAACAAGCATGTCGAGTTTTTCCATCGCGGTTTTCATTTCCTTACCGCGTGTTTGGCTGTTAGGTGCATGACCCCACAAAACCATCGCCCGCACATTATTGGGTTGATCGATGTTGTCTTTGTCTTCCAACACACCGTCAATCCAGCGTGATACCGGTATACCTTTGAGGTTCATCAAAGATTTTTCAGTCCCATCAGCACCCTTGAGGTTATCAAAACGTCCCTTCAACCAGTCCAAATCTTCTTCCCAGACACGCGCCCAATGTGCCCATGATCCGGGTTTCAAACCGTAGTAACCCGGCAAAGAGTGTGACAACACGCATACATCGGTTGCGCCTTGCACGTTATCGTGGCCGCGGAAAATATTGGTGCCACCACCGGATGTACCCATGTTGCCAAGGGCAAGTTGTAAGATACAATAGGCACGTGTGTTATTGTTGCCAGTAGTATGTTGTGTACCACCCATACACCAGATCACAGTGCCGGGTCGGTTGTTGGCCAATGTATGCGCAACACGCTTCAATTGGCTGCCCGGAACACCGGTTACACGCTCAACCTCTTCAGGGTTCCATTTTTTCACTTCATCCTGGATCTGATCCATACCGTAAACGCGTGTGCGGATAAATTCGGTATCTTCCCAACCATTTTCAAAGATGTGATACAGAATTCCCCACACAAGTGCCACGTCAGAACCGGGGCGCAAGCGTACATATTCATCCGCATGTGCCGCCGTGCGTGTAAAGCGCGGATCACAAACGATTAAAGGCGCGTTGTTTTCTTCTTTGGCTTTCAAGATATGAACCAATGAAACAGGATGCGCTTCGGCAGGGTTTCCACCAATAATAAAAATCGCTTTTGAATTGTGAATGTCGTTGTAGCTGTTGGTCATGGCGCCGTAGCCCCATGTGTTCGCAACGCCTGCAACAGTGGTCGAGTGACAGATACGCGCCTGATGGTCTACGTTATTTGTTCCCCAGTAAGCCGCGAACTTGCGGAACAGATAGGCCTGTTCATTGCTATGCTTCGCAGAACCCAACCAGTAAACACTGTCAGGGCCACTTTCATCGCGGATTTTCATCATGCCGTCGCCGATCTCGTCGATCGCCTGTTCCCAGCTGATGCGTTTCCACTCGCCGCCTTCTTTTTTCATCGGATATTTCAAACGGCGCTCGCCATGTGCCGCTTCGCGCGCAGCCGCCCCTTTGGCGCAATGCGCTCCAAGGTTAAATGGGCTGTCAAATCCCGGTTCTTGTCCGACCCAAACGCCGTTATCAACCTCTGCCATGACGGTACAACCGACAGAACAGTTGGTACAAACAGATTTAACCGTTTTCACCGCATCACTTACGGCGGATTGTGCTGATGCCTTTGTCACAGAACCCGCAGTTGCACCGATCGCTGCTAGGCCACCGATGGCCAGGCCTGATCCCCGAAGGAACGCGCGACGGTCAACAGATTTCTCTGCTACCTTTGACAGGAGGCTTGTCCGTTGGGAGCGTCTCGCAACCCCGTTGGTCTTTTTCCTGAGCATTATATTTTCTCCATTGCTAGTTTGGCAGAATTGCCATTTTGCTATGTACTGTTATGCGTCGTCACAGTGGTCTGGGCGTCTCGCAACCTCGCACCGCTTAGTGTGTGAATATGTCCGCCTAGAAACGGGCACTATCAAAGTAGGCCCGTGTATGGGCGGTATCTTGCAAGCCTTCGCCTGTATGTTCTTCAAGTTCAGCGGCACTTACTGCCTCACCCGTAACAGCAACAGCGACAGCAGGGGCTGCGACAGTTGCCATTTTAAGGAAATCACGCCGGTTGTTTTTTACAACCTCGTCTTTTTTAGTCATTTGACTACTCCTTCTTGTTATGATCAGCGGGCCCGCTGACCGATTAAAGCGGCCGTTATTGGGCCATCATTCTAAAAGCTTCCTGTTCTATCTCGATAAACACACGGCCAATTGCGCCGATGGGTGCGTAAAGGACAGAATTTTTTGCCCCTTCCAAATCTGAAAAGAAATGACCGGCCCATGGGCCAATATGCCGGTTAAAGAATTCTTTTTGCTGATCAAGACTGGTAGGATTATTAAAGCGCCCAGTGATCATGCCAGCCATCATTTCAAACAGGCTGGCAATGTTGTCTTCGGGTTCAAACACGTTTGGTGACCGCGTAATGCGCAAACCGGTCATGTCTTTGCGTAATACCGCAAGCGGCTTTTCGTTCAAAAATCCGGTCAGGTAGAAACTGGCATACGGCAATAGCTCACCGCGCCCCACCCCGATAAATAATGCATTAAATTCACTGCTTGCAGATTTTTCGTTCTGCGCCGAAGCCACGCGCGACAAGGCCTTGAAACCCGCACCCAACTCACTGTCATCGCCTTTCAGTGAAGCCGTCTTTTTCAGCAGCGCCTTAGACGGTGGCCCTGCAAGCAGGGTTGCCATATAATCGTACAGATCAGCACGAAGCTGATCCTCTTCTGTTATTTTTATATTTGATGCAGTTGCCAGCACCTTACCCTCCTTGTTTGCCGCGTAGTAAATTAGGCATTAACGTCTGCTTCGATAACGAAGCGCATTCTTTTTTTCGAGGCAAACACCACGTCTGCCTCGAGATTTTCGTCACGTGTTACCACCACACTTTCGTTTACAGGCACGCTTTGCGCGTCTGCATCCTCTTCTTCTGTAAATGCAACACCCTCTATCGGTGCCTGTTCATCTGTTTCATCGGCAATTAGCGGTTCTTCATCCAATTCCGCATTCTGCGTTTGAAGTTTTGCTTCTTCTTGACGTGCCATTTCCTGCACATGCGCCAATAGCCCCTTACCCACTTGGTACGTTGTCTGCACAACCCCCAAAGCATCCGCACTGGTTGTGAAATCTTCGCCATAATCCACTAGCGAATCCAGATTTGCCAAGGCAGGGTTACTTAACCATAATTTGCGTAACGCACGATTTCGCAGTCGCGTTGGAACAGCTTTGGCCATAAAGGCGGAAAAATCATCGCCTGCTTCCATTGTGTCAGGGTCTTGCAAACCAAGTTCTGCCAGAATTTCTTCGTCGGTTTGTTTCTCAATATCTTCAGCCGTTTGTTTTTCTTCAATTTCAGTCTGTTTAACCACATCATCTACGGCTTCGGCTTCGACCGCTTGCTTGCGGCGGCTCCAGAAATCCTGACGGGTGTTCATTGAATAAACTCCCTCTTTTGATTGGGTGCGCGATAAACATCAGTAATTTGTTTGATCCGTTTATCACCCACGCCATCTTCGGCAGGGTCGTTGAATTTTTTGTCACGTTTACGTTTGATAAACACTTCATGTTCGTGATGTTGCTCTACAAAACTTGCAATCCAGGCAATAATCGATACAGGCATGGGAACAGGTTCAACTGTTTCTTCGCCACTGTCAGCATAATCCTGCGACTCGTAAGGCGAAGCTGTAATCAAATGCAATTCAATATCGCATAGTTCATCATTGGTGCCTGCATTTTGCATGACTACATACAAAACAGGTGTTTTGGTTGATAGCTCAGTCAAATAAGCTTCGGTGTCAGTGCGATAGAGCTCCAATGCCAAGGTGCCTGCGTGGTATTCCACGGCGTCACCTTCACGGCGCATTTCCATCCAGTTGGCAGGCCCGGCCCCGGGCAACACACCCACAACTTTCCAATTCCATTTTGCCCATTTAGTAACGCCCGGCGTTTTGCGTACGACGATCCCGACTGGCATTGAAATTGATCTTGAATTCATTCCCAACTGTCCTCCCAAACAGCCGCAGCATTGGCTTTGTCCTACTGCTTTTTAAAAGTTAGCGGGCAGGAATGGATTTAACCAAGTATAAAATGATAAAAAATACCGACAATCGACAGTAAAGCGAAAGAATGGACAGAATGTCTATTTTCGTACGGATAGTTTCCTTCGATACGGTCAAATTGTCCACATTTAGAAAATCGTAATTTTGCATCAAACGGTTTTGACAACACATTCCAAGAATCGGATTTATCTTCTTCCAAGCAGCCCAATCCTGTTAGAAAAATTGTACATAAAAACTGCTTTTCAAATCGACGAAATACATAGGGTGCAAATTACGCGCGGTGAATTTTGTGGCTTTACCTCTTGTTTTTTTCATGCCTATGCTAAGCAAGTTTCAACATGAAACACAAACAGAATCCAGATTTCCAAGCCAGTAAGCCAGGAAGATACAAATGCCTAAGACACTGATATTATGTGATTGTTATAAATCTCAAACGCTAAATTCTTCGTCGTTTGATGGGCTAGAGAATATATCATGTTCGCGAATTCATTCTGGGCTATGCACGACCCAAACCAAAGATGCTGCAAAATATATTCAGGATGGAAACGCGATATTTGCATGTTTGCAGGAACGTGAGTTTTTTGAAGAACTGGCAGATGAGCTGGATATTGAACCGCCTGAATTTGTCGATATCCGTGACCGTGCGGGCTGGTCAGACCAAGGTGCAAATGCCGGCCCGAAAATGGCCGCTTTGGTTAGTGATGCACAATTGGAAGCACCTGCCGCAAAGGTAGTCGATGTCATTTCCGAAGGCATGTGTCTGATTGTTGGCGCGCCTGAAATTGCTATGACCGCAGCTGAAAAATTAAGCGAAATTTTAAGCGTAACTGTTTTGCTTCCCGACCCGGATGATGCACCGTTAAATCGTGATTATGATGTCATTTGTGGTGCTTTGAAATCTGTTTCGGGAACCATAGGCGATTTTACTATAAGTATTAACCAATTTCAGGAAATTGACCCATCCGGCCGTGGTGATCGCAGATATACCGAACCGCAAAATGGCGCAGTATCGCAATGCGACATCATTCTTGACCTGTCAGGCGGCATACCAATGTTCCCCGCTCCGGAAAAACGCGATGGATATCTGCGGGCGGAACCAGATAATCCATTGGCAGTTGCCTCTTGTGTATTTGATGCATCCCACATGGTCGGAACATTCGAAAAACCACTTTACCTGACTTATGACGCGAACATATGCGCCCATTCCCGTGCCAACCAAACAGGTTGCACCAAGTGTCTGGACATATGCCCAACAAGCGCACTTACGCCTGACGGAGACAACATTTCAATTGATGCGATGGCCTGTGCCGGTTGCGGCGCCTGTTCGGCACTTTGTCCTTCAGGGGCAATATCATACGACGCACCACCGGTTTCATTTTTGTTCAGGCGCATTCAAAATCTAGCCGCAACATATGAAGCGGCTGGCGGTATATCCCCGCAACTTTTGGTGCACGATGCTGAATTTGGCGCCGAAATGATTTCACTTGCAGCCCGTTTCGGCCAAGGTTTACCTGCCAATGTTATTCCTATCGAGCTTGATACCATAACGGGATTCGGCCATGCCGAAATGTTGGCCGCTTTGGCAACGGGTTTTACCAATGTACTGGTGTTATTGTCGCCAAAAACCGAAAAATCTGTTGTCACCGGTGAAGCGAATATTGCCAATACTATTGCAGGTACCACACAAATTTCCTTGATCGATGTAAATGATCCTGATGTGTTTTGTGATCATTTATATTCCGTCGAAAGTCGTACCCCTGTTGCTGACCCGATCCTGCCTATCGGCGGGCGGCGCGATGTGACACGTTTAAGTGCCAAGTCACTTCAACCAGAGTGCAATGCACCGGTGGCATTACCCGAAGGCGCGCCATACGGGGCAGTTTTAGTGGATACTGCGGCTTGTACTTTATGCCTGTCTTGCGCATCTTTGTGCCCGTCCGGTGCGTTAGCTGACAACCCGGATAAGCCACAATTACGCTTTCAGGAAACCGCCTGTTTGCAATGCGGCTTGTGCGAAAACATTTGCCCTGAAAACGCAATTACACTGCAACCGCAAATGAATTTGGATGACAGCGCTTTTAATCAAGTGATATTGCACGAAGAAGAACCGTTTGCCTGTATTGAATGCGGCGCATTATTCGGGGTCAAGTCTACCATTGAACGCATTGTGTCACAATTGGAAGGCAAACACCCGATGTTTGCTGAAAGCGATTCTGGAAAACTGATCCGGATGTGCGATAATTGCCGGATCAACGTGCAGTACCAGAACACCGACAATCCGCTTCAGGGTGGCGAAAAGCCCCGCACCCGTATGACAGAGGATTATTTCTCTGACCGTAAAGATCACTAACAAACTGAATATAAAGGACGAATTATGAGCAACGAAGAGTTCAATATGAGTATGCGAAAATTCCTGAAACAGGTCGGTGTCACCTCGCAACAGGCAATCGAAGAAGCCATGCGCACTGCCGGCACAGGTGCTACCTCCGGCAAATCGTTTGACGCAAAAGTGGTTTTAACCATCGACGGGCTGGAAATGACCCATGTAGTGAACGGTCAGATTGCGGGCAAAGCCTAAAATGGCCCTGACCCGTGAAACCGTACTGGACGCATTGGGCAAAATCACCGATCCGATCAGCCAAAAAGACATCGTTACAGCAGGATTGGTAAAAGCCTTAACTGTCAACAATGGGGCGGTGCGTTTCGTGCTGGAAATTGATCCCGCGCGGTCCAAAGCAATGGAGGCCGTGCAGACACAGGCAACCGCAGATCTGAAAGCCCTTGAAGGCACGAATGATGTATCCGTCGTGATGACTGCACATAGTGCCGCCCCTGCTCCGCCGGATCTGGGTGGTGGCAAAAAATCAGAACCGGCCGGGCCGCAAAAAATCCCCGGCATTGATCGCATAATTGCCATAGCTTCGGGTAAAGGCGGCGTTGGCAAGTCTACCATTGCGGCTAATCTGGCGGTGGCGCTGGCCGCTGAAGGGCGCAAAGTCGGCCTGTTAGATGCCGATGTTTACGGGCCTTCGCAGCCGCGTATGTTGGGCATTTCAGGCCGGCCCGCTTCCCCTGACGGTACCACGATCCTGCCATTGCGCAATCACGGCGTCACTTTGATGTCAATCGGCCTGATGACCCGCGAAGATGAGGCCGTAGTCTGGCGCGGCCCTATGCTAATGGGTGCGCTGCAGCAGATGATGACACAGGTGCAATGGGGCGCTTTGGACGTGCTGATTGTTGATCTACCACCTGGCACCGGTGACGTGCAAATGACATTGGCGCAAAAGGCCGATGTGACAGGCGCTTTGATTGTATCCACGCCGCAGGACGTTGCTTTAATTGACGCACGCAAAGCACTGGATATGTTTGATAAACTTGGTACGCCTATCTTGGGTATGATCGAAAATATGTCCACGCATGTTTGCTCACAATGCGGTCACGAAGAACATGTCTTCGGCCATGGCGGCGTGGCGACAGAGGCTGAAAAACTGAACACGCCACTCTTGGGCGAAATCCCTTTGCACATCGACATTCGCCTTGCCAGCGACGGCGGCGCACCTATTGTGGTCTCGAAACCGAACTCACCCCACGCGCAGGCATTTCGCAGCATTGCGCGGCAAATGATTAAAGACGGGCACGCATGACCACAGACCCAACTTTTCCGCCACTTCTGACAGGATTTGCTGTAACAGGCTCAATTGATCCTTATGAAAAAGCAATTTCACTTGCGACATTGGGCTGTGATGCCGGGACAATTGTTTACAATATCAACAATGATTACCTGCGTGCCGCTTTCATTTTCGCCCCCGAAGTTACGTTAGAAAAAGCCTGTGCCATGATGATTGCCTGCGGGCTTGGCTATTCCAATGCTCTGGGTGCTTTGGCCCCGCCGGAAATCGCGGTACATCTGGAATGGCATGGCGGAATATTGGTAAACGCTGCCTCTTGTGGTAATCTTAAAATGGCCGCATCGGATGATGACCCTATGGCTGTCCCGAATTGGCTTGTTGTGGGGCTGACTGTACCGCTCTTTCCCGCTAACGATCAAGGTGGTGGGTACACTCCCAACCAGACAACCCTTTTCGAAGAAGGATGCACCGAAGTCGAACCTGCACGCCTTCTGGAAAGTTGGGCACGCCATACCTTGGTCTGGATCAACCGTTGGTCTGATGAAGGTGCGGCACCTTTACATGCGGAATGGCGCAGCAAAGCGCATGGCATTGGTGAGGACGCCAGCGTCACGATACAAGGCGCTGATATTAAAGGTGTATTTATGGGTGTATTTATGGGTGTAGACGAAGATTTTGGCATGCTTCTGCGCACTGGCAAGACCACGGAAATAAAACCGTTAAGTGCCTTGTTGCAGAACGGAGACCACCCATGAAACTCGCCCGCGCCATTCATTTTGACGAAAGTGACCGTAACGTCTTTCACAATGCCGCACGCACCGGCGAATGGGCCATCAGCGGCGGTTTTGAGTTTTCGGACTGGTCAGATGCCGATCTGAAAGGCAAAAACCGCCAGGCCTTCAGTAACGGTTGGCTGGGTCTGGAAACCTTTGGCCGCGTCACTTTTGTGGCCGTCACACAAATTGAAGCGGCAGAATTGGAAGTCTTAACCGACCGTCTAGCGCAACATTTCGTCGACATCTACGGCGCACCGTCATTAGACGCCGCGCACCCTGTGGCAGTACGTGAATTGGAACACGCCCAGGATCTTTGCCAAGATCACGCCCCAAACACGCTGATTGCAGTCAGCCGCGAGCTGACCGAGGCAGGCGTAAAAGAACAGTTCCGCACAATTGAAACCGAAGACGCGGGACTGGATCAATTTGCGATACACGGGGACATGGAATAGGCCGTAAGGCGGGCTTTAGCCCACGCGTTGAAAGGTAGATCATCTCCAATACTTATAGTAGCTTTACCCTAACGTTTTTCATATAAATATATATTTTCAACACCTTAACCCCCTGTCCCAACTGGGACATCGATCAAACCTATCTCTCACTCAACGGAAACCACACGAAAAACTCCGTGCCCACATCCACCTCACTATTCGCCCGGATTGTACCCCCGTAGCGTGTGACAATCGTCTGGCTGATCGAAAGCCCCAACCCTGTGCCTTCATTTTGTTTTGTGGTGAAAAACGGGTCAAAAATTTTGTCCAGAACGTCCTTGGCCATGCCTTTTCCCGTGTCTTCAACCGACACGGTGATACCCTTAACCCCATCGATAATCTCGTTTTCAGTAGCCAGACATAATTTCCCCCCTTCAGGCATTGCATGGATAGCATTGACGATCAGGTTGATCAGCACCTGTTGCAACTCGGTACGGTTCATAGACACCGCCCCCGCAGCCTTTTGACTGCGCCTTACATCAATGCGCACCTTGTTCATCAAGTGCTGCACCAGCACCAGACAATCAGTCAGTACGTCATCGGGGGCTTGCAATTCAATCACGTCGGAATACTCTTCGGGGCGGGCAAATTGTAGCAGTTTACTGACCAGAACATTGACGCTGTGAACTTGCTCGTCGATCAGTCTAAACTCTGTTTCAACATCCTTGATATCATCGCCCAGTTCTTGGCGCACTACATCGATATTACCCAAAATCACCGCCATCGGGTTGTTGATCTCATGGGCAATTCCGGCGGTAATTTCACCGATCGCAGCCAACTTTTCCGACACAACCAGTTGCTTTGTCGTAGCTTCAAGCCTTTTATTGGCGTCACTTAATTCTTGTGTACGTTCTTTCACACGGTCATTAAGTTCGGCTGCAAGCCCACGCAAACGGCTGTCACGATCCTGTATCTGGCTTAACAGACTATCCAGATGCGATGCCACCTGCCCGATCTCATCGTCGGTTCGCGTCCAGCCAGTACGTGCACCCAATTCGCCGCCTTCGACTTTATCAATGGTTTTCAGCATACGCTCCAAAGGGCGGAAAATCCCCCGCGCCCAACGCAGAAAAATCGGTACTGACAGTATAACAGCTGCAAGCAAAGCCCCGATTGTTGTCCATAATGTAAATGATTTCGCCTTTCTGAACGGCGTATCCAGAAAGCCCACATAAAGCATGCCGATGCGTGTGCCGTGACTATCTACAATCGGTTCATATGCTGATATATACCAGTCATTCACAACAAAAGCGCGATCAAGCCAAACCTTCCCCTGATCCAATACAGTTGAGCGCACGATTGCGGACACCCGAGTGCCAAGAGCGCGGACATTTTCAAACAAGCGCACATTTGTACTGATCCGCACATCTTCCAAAAACAAAGTTGCCGTGCCCCGACTACCATCCGTCAGGCTGGCCGCCGGATAAACCAGATCATTGATAGTATCGATGAACTTTAAATTACGATTCAATAGAATTCCTGCAACCAATGCCCCGCGCCTGCCATTCAGTTCAAACGGTGCAGCAGTGTGAACCACCATACCACGGCTTTCCACAGTACGTTCCGTTGGAACAGCAGCCTTTGTCGGCACTAATTCGATGCGTGCCAATGATGCCAAATCCTGTGAAAATACGGTTAGATCAGCACCAGAAAACAAATCTATTTCCGTGCGGGCATCACCATTTAATGCACTTTGCACAACAAGCCATTTGGAAAAGTGGTTAAAATAACGATTATCCATATCGGATGAATATGTGCCAGTAGCATCGGCAATATATAGAAAATCCAAACCCAGTTCGCGGCGTTGTATTTCTAAAAACGTATCAATTGCATCTAAATTTTGACCCACGATAATATCTGCGAAAACTGCCGAATTACCCAAAGCTTTGACCCGATTTTCACTGTTTTCCAATATGTTTTCGACATACTGATGCGCAATCGTCAACTCACCATTCACTTTTGCTATAAGTAGGTCGTCAAACTTTGCGGACCATTGTGAAAATGTAGCAGCAAGCAACAAAGGCATAACTACCAGCATCGGTAAGATAGCAATGACCAAAAGCCGAAACCGAACGGATCGCATCCATTTAAACCGCGACTGGTTTGCCTCTGATTGTATGGTGTCAGTCATTCCACATTGCGCATTTACGATCTACGGTTTTCCGTGACACACCCAGCCTGCGTGCAGCTTCTGCTCGATTTCCACCGCATTCCTCTAATACGCGTAAAATATGTTGGCGTTCAATTGATTGCAGTGTGTCGTCAATGATAAAAGAACTGTGTTCCTCTGCCCCTTCAAATTCCGGAGGAAATTCACTCAGAATCAATGATCGCTCTATAAGATTGCGCAGCTCGCGCACATTACCAGGCCAGTCATAACGTAAAAAACCACGTCTGATGGCGCTTGAAATTTGCAACGGCGCAGCCCCTAATTCAAAGGAAATTTCCTGCATGAATTTATCTGCCAATTCTTGAACATCTTCAATGTGGTCGCGCAAAGGGGGCATTTCGATCTGCAGCGTATTTATGCGGTAAAATAAATCCGCCCGGAAACGGCCTTCTTCCACCGCAGCCAGTAAATCTGTGCTTGCAGCTAATACAAAGCGAACATCAATCGGCACTTCGCGTTTAGAGCCAACAGGCCTTATCTTACTACTTTCAATAACACGTAAAAGTGCGCCTTGCACATCCAGAGGCAAATCCGCAACCTCGTCAAGAAAAAGCGTTCCCCCACTGGCATGTAAGAACAGGCCATCGCTACGTTTCTCATCGTCCTCATCAAACTTATTGATCTGCCCAAAAAGTTCATTTTCTAAAATATCCGGAGGGATAGTAACGCAATTTACGGAAACAAAAGCCTTATCGGCGCGGTCTGATAAGGAATGCAAAGTGCGAGCGGCAACTTCTTTACCGGTACCGGATTCGCCTGTGATCAGTACAGTGCTTTGCAAAGGGGCCAGCTTATGCAAAGTTTTGCGGATCGTTTTGATGTTATTCGAACTTCCCAGCAATCGATTACGCCGTCCGTTTTCCTTAGCGTTGCTTTCCAACTCGTGGCGTAGAAGAAAGTTTTCACGCCGTAGACGCATCCGATCGATACACCGTGCAACAGCGTTTAATATTTGATTGGAACGGAACGGTTTCAGAACAAAATCCACAGCACCCGCCTGAAGCGCACGAATGGCTGTTTCCAAGTCTGCAAATGCTGTGATCAGGATCGCATCCGCAAAAAAACCCACCTTACGTTGCTCACGCAGCCAATCAACACCATTCTTACCCGGCATAATATTATCAAGGATAACAACATCAAAGTGACCTGTGTCCAGTAATTTTTCCGCCTCTTCTGTATTTGCCGCTTCCGCAACACTTCGACATCTTGGCTTTAAAATTTTAACAAGAAAATTTCGCATTCCCGGCTCATCATCAATAACAAGAATTGACGCCTGGGACAGCCAGGGCCCAAATGCGGGTTCTTTGGTCAGATCAAGTTTTGCAAGCGTCGTTTGATTCATTGATAGCACCGAAAATGATATTGTTAAGAAAGCAGATAAACATAATATAGCAAAGCTTCCAAATACAAAAACATAGATCGCCAGTATATTCATGAATAAAGCATGTGAGACATGCTTTAATCTGTTACTGCTTTTGTAAGGGTAAATCTCAATGAAAGTATGGTGTAGGTGGTAGGCCCGGCAGGACTCGAACCTGCGACCAAAGCGTTATGAGCGCTCTGCTCTAACCAACTGAGCTACAGGCCCGCCTTGATTTCACGCAATACTGTGCAGTTTCGGTGCGGTCAAGACGCTTCGTTGTTTTCATTCTCGAAAGCTTGCGGTAAAGGAGGGCAAATGCACTTTGGGGCCTGAATTGGGGATAGACATGAGCGACCTTAAAAACTCTTTAACATATGCCGATGCAGGCGTTGACATAGATGCCGGTAACGCACTGGTCGAACGGATTAAACCGGCGGCAAAATCTACCAAGCGCCCGGGCGTGATGGACGGGTTGGGCGGTTTTGGCGCGATGTTTGATCTAAAGGCTGCAGGGTTTAATGATCCGGTTCTGGTGTCTGCCACCGACGGTGTCGGCACCAAGCTGCGCATTGCGATTGATACGGGTAAGCTGGACACGGTTGGTATTGATCTGGTGGCGATGTGCGTCAACGATCTGATCTGTCAAGGTGCTGTGCCTTTGTTTTTCCTGGATTATTTTGCTACGGGCAAGCTGGACATTGATAAAGCCACGGATGTGGTCAATGGCATTGCCGAGGGGTGCCGTCAGGCGAACACGGCCCTTGTGGGTGGTGAAACCGCAGAAATGCCGGGCATGTACGAAGGCGAGGATTTCGACCTAGCCGGTTTTGCCGTGGGTGCAATGGAACGTGGTGGCATGTTGCCAAAAGATGTGGCCGAGGGCGATGTTATGCTGGGTCTACCGTCTAGTGGCATTCATTCGAACGGTTATTCACTTGTACGCAAAATCGTTGAAATGGCCGAGTTGAAGTGGAACGACCCATCACCCTTTGGTGACGGGCTTGCGTGTGACGCGTTGTTGGAGCCCACAAAAATTTATGTCCGTCCTGCGGTGGCCGCCCTTGAAACAGGCCATCTAAAAGCCTTAGCCCATATCACAGGTGGTGGTTTAACCGAGAACTTACCACGCGCCTTGCCCGACGGTTTGGGGGCCGAGATTGATTTGGATACATGGGAACGCTTGCCGATTTTCAACTGGCTGATAGCACAAGCTGGGCTGGCGCAAGCTGAAGCCCTGAAAACCTTTAACTGCGGCATTGGCATGATTGCGATTACATCAGCAGAAAATGCGGCACAAGTCGAGGCGGCTTTTGCATCTGAAAACATCCAACCTATTCGCATTGGTAAGATCGTCAAAGGCGAAGGTGTCGCCTATTCGGGTAACTTATGACCAAACGCGTTGCTATTTTAATTTCTGGCAGCGGATCGAACATGGTGTCGCTGGTTAAAGCCATGCAAACCCCTGATTTTGGTGCAAAACCGGTTTTGGTTTTGGCAAATAAAGCAGAAGCCGCTGGCCTAAAAAAAGCCAAAGCATTGGGTGTGGCGACGGAAGTGGTTGACCATCGTCCGTTCAAAGGGAACCGCGCAGCGTTTGACGCGCAACTGCATGAGGTTCTGAGCTCTTATCACCCCGATATTGTATGCCTTGCAGGATTTATGCGGATTTTCACACCCGAACTGATTGATAGATGGGCCGGAAAAATGCTGAACATCCACCCTGCTCTACTACCCAAATACAAAGGTCTAAATACACATCAACGGGCATTGGATGCTGGCGATACTATAGGTGGATGTTCCGTACATATCGTAACCCCTGAACTGGATGCAGGGCCTGTTGTCAAACAGGTAGAAGTGCCTATTTTATCAGGTGACACCGCTGATACACTGGCCGCGCGTGTCATCAAAGAAGAACATAAACTATACCCCGCCGCCTTGAAACAATTCGCGCAGGCATGATCGGCAAGCCGTCCAGCATTCACAACCTTGGCCCAGCTTCAGACATGTTTTACGGTCGCGCGAACATCACAACGGCTAAACACCTGCGCGATCTTGGCCCAGATGAAGCGTATTTCTTAGCACTGCAAGCAGGTGGCAAACCCCATTTCATCGGCTATTATGCATTAGTGATGGGGTTGCAGGGTCGCCCATGGAATGATTGTCAGGGGGTTGAAAAAAAAGATCTGCAAAAGCGGTTTAATGTCATTAAGGCGCGGCTGTCAGGCAAAGATAAAGGCCACTCCGAAATCGAAGCGGCCTTGAATGTGTTGGGTGTGATTAAGAAGCCTTAACCAACAAGTTCTAGACCTGAAAAGAAGAAAGCGATCTCTTCAGCCGCAGTTTCTGGTGCGTCTGAGCCGTGAACCGAATTTTCACCGAGTGACAAAGCAAACTCTTTACGGATAGTGCCTGCGTCTGCATCTGCTGGATTTGTAGCACCCATGATCTCGCGGTTGCGCAGAATAGCGTTTTCGCCTTCCAGAACTTGCACGACAATCGGTTCGGAAATCATGAATTCGCACAATTCACCGAAAAACGGGCGTTCCGCGTGTACGCCATAAAATGTTTGGGCTTGTGACAATGTCAGCTGGATGCGTTTTTGTGCAACAACGCGCAAACCGCCCTCTTCCAGTTTGGCAACAATGGCACCAACCAGGTTGCGTTTTGTTGCATCGGGTTTCACAATTGAAAATGTACGTTCTAGGGCCATGTCTGATTTCCTTCAAAGGGGCTGAATTTCTGGGCCGCAGTAACACACCGAATTCAACTTGAAAAGCCTATGTTGACACTTAGCCCCCACTATAGCAAAGCAGCCCCATGATACGTATTGATGACATTTCTTATTCCATTCAGGGCCGCCAACTGCTGGTTGGGGCCTCTGCCACGATACCGACCGGCCACAAGGTGGGCATTGTCGGTCGTAATGGCACCGGTAAAACCACGCTGTTTCACCTGATCACAGGCAAATTGCTGCTGGATGGCGGGAAAGTGACCACTGCCAAGGGACTGCGCATTGGTGGGGTCAGTCAGGAAGTGCCGTCAAATGAGGTAAGCCTGCTGGATACGGTTCTGGCGGCGGATACGGAACGCGCGACCCTTCTGGCAGAGGCCGAAATTGCGACAGATGCAGACCGCATAGGCGAGATATATGAGCGTTTAACCGCAATAGACGCTTATTCAGGTGAGGCACGCGCCGCAAGTATTCTAAACGGCCTAGGCTTTGACCGCGAAGCGCAATTGCGTGCCTGTTCCGAGTTTTCAGGCGGCTGGCGAATGCGGGTAGCCTTGGCGGGTGTGTTGTTTGCACAACCTGAAATTCTGATGCTCGATGAGCCGACCAACTATCTGGATCTGGAAGGTACGATTTGGCTTGAAACTTATCTGGCCAAATACCCCCATACGGTGCTGATCATTTCGCATGATCGTACGTTGCTGAATAAATCCGTGAACTCAATCCTGCATCTTTATGATCAAAAACTGACGTTTTATCAGGGCAATTACGACACGTTTGATAATGTACGCCGTGCAAAACTTGCCGAACAGGCCTCTATGGCTAAAAAACAGGATGCTGCGCGCGATCACTTGCAGGCATTTGTGGATCGTTTCCGTGCCAAGGCTTCTAAAGCAAAACAGGCGCAATCCCGGTTGAAAATGCTAGAACGGATGCAACCGATTGCATCTTCTGTTGAAAATGCTGTTGCAGCGTTTAATTTTCCGGAACCGACCGAGCTGTCGCCACCCATTCTGCGCCTTGATGGTGTGGATGTTGGTTATGATGACACAGCAATTTTGCGCAATCTAAACCTGCGCATTGATCAAACAGATCGCATCGCGCTTTTAGGCGCAAACGGTCAGGGTAAATCTACACTTTCCAAGCTATTAGCCGATAAACTTAAACCGATGGAGGGCAATTTAGTTCGCTCTTCCAAATTGAAAATCGGCTATTTTGCCCAACATCAAGTAGATGAATTATATCTGGATGAAACCCCTCTACAGCACATCCAACGTGAACGCCCGCAAGAAGGTCAGGCGCGCTTGCGTGCGCGGCTTGCGGCAGGGGGTGTTGGCAAAGAACAGGTTGATACGCTTGTAGGTAAACTTTCGGGGGGGCAAAAGGCGCGCCTGTCCTTGTTGTTGGCCACATTAGAGGCCCCTCACCTTGTGATCCTAGATGAGCCGACCAACCACCTGGATATCGAAAGCCGTGAAGCGCTGGCTTTAGCTTTGGGCGAATATCAAGGTGCCGTTATTCTGGTCAGCCACGACCCGCATCTGATCAATGCCATTGCTGACCAGTTATGGCTGGTCAAAGGCGGTACGGTGATGCCCTATAATGAGGATTTGGAAACCTATAAAACCATGCTTTTGTCTGAACGTGGCGGCGGCGGGGCAGCCAGTGAGGCCAAGAAAAAAGCCAAAGGGCCAAAGCAGAAACGCTTGTCCAATTCCGAGCGACGCAAGCTGACACAGCCGTTGCAAGAGGAAGTGACAAAATGCGAAGAGCGTATTGAAAAGCTGGAAGTAATGAAGACAAAAATTGCCAATCGTATGGCAGACCCCGCATTCTATACGTCCGAAAGCACAACCAAAATCGAAGAATTGACCATGAAGCATGGTGAAATTATGCAGGCTATGGAAAAAGCGGAAACTTTGTGGGAAAATGCCAGTGAGGCATTGGATGCGGCGAAAAGACGATGATGGATTTCTATATAACAGCCTTTGTGACATTATTTTTGGTGATTGACCCTATTGGTCTTTTGCCGATGTTTATATCTTTGACCTATGGTCGGGGGGCAGCACGGTTCAGTATTGCATTGCGCGCCTGCTTGATCGGTATTGGTATTTTGGCGATTTTTGGCCTTGTTGGGGGAAAATTACTTGAATTTATTGGGATTAGCCTTCCTGCTTTTCGGATATCTGGTGGCTTGTTGTTATTTTTGATCGCAGTGGAAATGTTATTCAATAAACGCGGACAACGACGTAGTGAACAACAGGAAGATAAAAGCACAGATGACCCTTCTGTTTTTCCTCTTGCAACGCCACTTATAGCAGGGCCCGGCGCTATGGCGGCAATGATCCTGTTGGCCAGTAATATGAAGGGTGACACCAGTGCTACACTGATTGTAATGGCGGCAATGGTCAGCGTGATTGTTTTGGTGTTTATGGGTTTCCTAATGGGCAGTGCAGTAGAACGCCTTATGGGTAAGGTTGGGATCAACGTAATTACGCGTTTAATGGGTATGTTGTTGGCGGCCCTGTCTGTACAATTTGTTGTCGACGGCTTAAAGGGCTTGGGCGTTTTTACATGACCGGTGATGATAAAGTCTACATTTTCTACATGGTTTTACTTTTGACTTTTGTGGGTGGTAGCTTTTTGTACTCACGCCGTGGCAAGCTTAGTCAAACAGTGCAACAAGGTTTAATCTGGGGGTTGATTTTCGTTGGAACAATCACCGCATATGGGTTTAAAGATGTTTTTCGCGCGCAGATATTCCCGTCAACAGCGATAAATAACGGCACGGGGTCAGTAACATTATCTCGGGCTAATGACGGACATTTTTATGCCAACTTAAAAATCAATGAACAATATGTAGAATTTGTTATCGATACAGGCGCATCTGCGATTGTATTATCAAAGTCTGATGCGCAACGCGTTGGTATAGAAACGGACAGTTTAAATTATTTAGGACAAGCCAACACGGCAAACGGCACAGTCAGCACTGCTTTTGTTCGGCTTGATGTCGTTGCCTTAGGCAATATTGTTGACTATCGCTTGCCTGCATCTGTGAATGGCGGCGAATTATTCGGGTCATTATTGGGAATGGACTATCTGAATTTGTTTTCCGAATTTATAATTAAAGGCGACATATTAACCCTGACCCGTTAATTCTTTTCCGCTTTCATTTCCCATCTTCCCGATGCCTGACTCCAATATTTAGCTTTCACACCAGCTTCGGTCAATTGCTTCCAATCCGTACGCTAGGGCAATCGCATGAGTTTTATCCATCTATTATCTGGAAAAGAAAAACCTCGTCCCAAGCGGCCAAGTGTCGTTTTAGCCTGAGGCTTTGATTTCCTTTTACGGAGCGCAGCATGTTGCTGGCGGCGTGCTTGATCGTTGTAAAATTAGCAGGTGCGTTTCCTTTACGGATACGACACTCATCATCACGAAACACCATATCCATGACCCAGTGCAGCCCGTTTTCAATACCCCAGTGATCGCGGATAGCTTTTGCGTGGGTTTCGGCGTCACAGGTCATGGATGAGATGTAAAAGCGTGTCTCTGAACGGGTCTTATCTTGAAGTGTTGCGCTGTATTGGACCATCACGATGCTTTCCAATCCTGGCCAATTGTGCCGCGCCTTCAACCACTCAATATCCGAGCAAACAGTGACTTTTCTTATCTCAATACGGCCATGAGATTTTTCTACGGTTTCATGGTAAGTTACTGTTGTGTTTGCAAAATATACAGCGTCCTGTTCTTTCATAAACAATTCTGTGTCTTTGCGAAGGGCCCCTTGATTACCCTTTAAAGCCAAAACATAATCCGCTTGTTTGGTGATGATTTTATCGGCAATATCACGCTGACATCCCATAGCATCTATAGTGACAATGGCCCCCTTGAGCGTCAGGAGGTCTAACAGTTCTGGTATGGCCGTGATCTCGTTGGATTTGCCGTCCACCTGCCGTTGGGCAAGCGTCAGGTTCAACTCTGAACTCCATGCCGAGATCATGTGAATTGCAGCCTTGCTGCCAGCCTTATCCAAGCTGCGACGTGAGGTTTTACCATCTATCGCCACGACCCCGCTAAGGGTGCTGCTTAAGGAAGCGACCCAATCCATAAAGCAGGCCTGAAAATGATTGGCATCCAGTGCGGCATAGATGTTTCCCAGTTGATCATGTGAGGGTGTTCCGCCCGAAAATGGCAAGAATTTCCGTAAAAAAGCCAGTTTCTTTGTCCCAAACGCAGAAATAGCGACCCAGTCATTCGCCCCGGACAACACGGCACATAACGTCAAAAGCAAAATCTCGGCCAAAGGGTAAAGCAGCTTTGTTTGTTGTCGTGGGTCAGATAAAGTTGAAAAATGCGTAAGAAAATCAAGGGAGTGGCTGTCGGGTGCGTCAGTATTTGACATGGAAGGTGACCTCATTAAAATCTGAAAGATCACTTATTGAATCAACCTTTACCTCATTTGTCGCCTGCTAATTTATTCATGCGATTGCCCTGATCCGTACGCGCATTATCTAATGCCGCTTGGTCATTACCATTGAAAACAAGGCTGACGCGTTCAAATTCCGCAACCTCTTGCGCTGTGGTTTTTGCCCCATGCACCAATATCAGAGCCTTTGCATCATTCAAGTTTTCATTACCCTTCGTTAGCAAAATAAGTTGATCGGCATCATGCGCACCGCCGCTGATGCCATGTGGTAAGAAACGAGAGTTATTACCGCCCCACAACTGGGCGTCTAACCGCTCTATTTGCTTCATATCGATAGAACGCAGTAACACCCGCCAATTATTTTGTAATGTGCGTTCCAGTATCTGAGGCAGCATTTGCCCCAGTGATATGCTGGTCAGATGGTAGAAAAAAACCTCAGGCATTATTCCGCTTCATAATTGTCAGCAATAAACCGATCCAAAGCGCGCACACCCCAACCTGTAGCACCTTTTGGCGCAAGTTCGGTTTCAGATTGGACCAAAGCAACACCTGCAATATCCAGATGTATCCAGGGCATATCTTCTTTTACAAACCTTTGCAGGAACTGAGCCGCTGTGATTGCTCCAGCGGAACGCCCTCCGGTATTTTTGATATCGGCAATGCGACTATCGATCAGTTTATCATACGCTTTGCCAAGCGGCATACGCCAAGCACCTTCACGTTCGTTTGCTGCAGCTTTGATGAACTTGCGTGACAATGCTTCATCGTTTGAAAAGACGCCTGCATTCTCATGGCCAAGACCTATGATGATAGCTCCGGTTAAAGTCGCGAGGTTGATCATACCCGTGGGTTTATAAGTTTCCTGTGCATACCACAGTACATCGGCCAAAACCAAACGGCCCTCGGCATCGGTATTAATCACCTCGATCGTGTCGCCTTTCATGGATTTGACTACATCACCAGGGCGTTGTGCGGCACCGTCCGGCATATTTTCGACAATACCGACCAAACCCACAACATTTGTTTTGGCTTTACGCAAAGCCAATGTTTTCATCACACCGGCCACGACACCTGCCCCACCCATATCCATGGTCATCTCTTCCATACCGGCAGCAGGCTTAATAGAAATGCCGCCCGTATCAAACACAACACCTTTGCCCACTAAGGCAAAAGGCTGTTCATCACCACCACCTTGCCATTCCATAATTACGACTTTTGTCGGGCTTCTGGAACCAAGCCCCACACCCAGTAATGCATGCATGCCCAGTTTTTCTAAATCTTTTTCTTCCAGTACTTTGATTTTCAGTCCAATATCTTTTAATGCATCCAGCCGGTTCGCAAACTCTGTTGTAGTTAGTATATTTGAAGGCTCATTCACCAGATCACGTGTGAAGAACACCCCTTCAGCAATTGCAGACTTTGATGCATAGTCTTGCGCAACCTCATCCGACTGATTGACCATAACAGTCAACGCACCAAGCTTCGGTAAATCTTTTGTTTTATGGTCATTAAAGTTATATTGACGCAAGGCGCATCCGAAAGCGATTTCAGACGCCCGCTTTCCAGCTCCGGCCAGTATCAGAATATCGGCACCTTTTGCAACTTTACCTATATTAGCGCCAGCAAGACGCGCATCATCCACCGTTACGCGTTTTGGCATTTTGATAACCAGCACATCCGTTGCGGCCATACCTGCCGGCACTGACATCACCTGACATCCGGCGTTGGGCATATCTAGAAACAATTGACTTTCGGCAAGTCTTGATAGGCTGCGTTTCATCAGCTTGTTTACCCGGCGCGCGCCCAATCCTATCTGTCCAGTTGGTGACATGAATACGGCCACTTTTCCTTGAAAATCAGCGATATCGTCGAGATTGGTTTCTATGAATGTTGGCATTACGGGGGAATTCATTTGCTACTCCTAAGGCGTTGGTTTATTTATTTTTACAAGACCTAACGCGAAACAATTGGTTTGGCCATAAGGGACTGTTGTCACGCGCAAACTTCCTGTAAAGATATAATAGTTTATTACTGAATTAAGGACACCACAGCGTGAAACTTGTTGATCGTTATATTGTGCGTCAGCTTGCGGGCCCTTTCATGTTCTTTTTATTCGTATTCGGTGGCATTTTATGGCTTAATCAGGCTCTTCGAATTGTTGATGTTGTAATTGAAAACGGTCAACCTGGTATGGTTTTTGTAGAGCTGAGCATCTATCTTTTACCCCGCGTTTTGGAAAGTGTGTTTCCCGTTGCAGCATTTGCTGCAGCATTATTCCTGACAAACCGCCTATATGCAGAATCGGAATATGCGGCCTTAACAGCAGCGGGCCAAAGCCCTGTGCAATTTGCGCGGCCATTTATAATATTTGGAATTATAAGTTTTTTTCTTGTCTCTGTTTTGGCTAACTTTATTACGCCGATCAGTATCAATGCGTTTCAACAGCGCCAACACGAAATCCGCCAAGAGTATCTATCGCAACTTATTAAAGTAGGCGAGTATATAACGCCAAAAAAAGGCGTGACATTTTACTTCGGCAGTTTAGATGATGATGGTCTTTTGAATGATATTTTGATCCGTGAAACAAAGGATCAAAATAAACAAATAATACATACAGCACCTACCGGACGTCTTATTGATAATGCGAATGATACCAAACTTGTACTGATCAATGGAACTTTGCAACAATATGATAAAGATACCAGGCTGTTAAATGTTATTCAATTTGATAGTTTTTCGTATGATTTATCGCAGTATGCAAAAAATATAGGACCGCGCCGAATTGGTGCAGATTCTACCAGAACACCAGAACTGCCTTGGTCTATATCACATGCAAAAGATGCCGAGAAACCGAACGCTATCGAAGCACAATCGCGCCTTGTAAAATCATTATTCTCACTTCTAATGCCGTTATTAGGAGCTGCTATTTTATTTTCAGGAAGCTTCAGTCGCTCCGGCTTTTATTATCGTATAGTATTTGCCGTGATAACTCTACTTGGATTAAATACCATGCGTGGTGCTACGCAAAGTTTAGTGTCAAAAT
Organism: Amylibacter sp.; assembly: GCA_965261565.1. Classification (GTDB taxonomy): domain Bacteria; phylum Pseudomonadota; class Alphaproteobacteria; order Rhodobacterales; family Rhodobacteraceae; genus Amylibacter. The sequence continues at coordinate 2,375,117 of OZ253460.1, read as the reverse complement.
CACCGCCTTTATCATTTATGTTATATGCACCTATCGCCGTTTCTCTTGTGATTACGCTGTTTTTGATATTCATTGCCGTGAAAGGTTGGAATATTGGTACATTGACTAATGTATTATCAAAAAGGCGCCTGAACGCATGATTTTACATTGGTACATCACACATAAATTTATCGTGTCATTTATTCGTGTATTTTTGATAATCGGGTTGCTGATTTTCTTTGTAGATACAATGGAAAATATCAGATCGTTGTCTTCATCCAACATTACCTTGACCAATGCCATTGCACTTGCAAGTACGCGTTCCCCTTCGTTTATCCGTGAAGCCATGCCAATCATTGTTATGCTTGCTGGCCTGATTTTTTGTGTCAGTTTAGCACGAACGAACGAATTTGTGATCTCACGAGCGGCTGGTGTTTCATCCCTCAAAGCTTTGGGTTTTCCCATACTGACCGCATTCCTGATAGGTTTGATATCTATCCTATTCTTGAACCCTCTTGTCGCTACATTTTCAACTTATTATGACAGCCTTAAAAATGAATATATTGGACGGCCGGACAAAACTGTTTCTGTTAATGAAGACGGGTTTTGGCTGCGGCAGAAAACGGAAACCGGGTATATTGTTATTACCGCAGATAATGCCACACAAAACGGAAGCAGTTTACGTGATGTAACAATGATCGAATTTGACCAGAATAATAATGCTATTAACCGTATTGCAGCCGCCACGGCAACGTTATCCAACGGTGAATGGGTGCTAATCCGCACAAAAAAATGGAACTTGCTATCTCCAGATGGCAATCCCGAGGCAAACTCGGTTAAAAAATCTATCATCCGTGTCCTAACACCGATAACAACTGAACAGATCTTAGAGGGATATCCGAAACCTGAAACGGTTGTTATATGGGATTTACCGAAGTTCATAAAAACAATGGATGAGGCCGGGTTTTCGTCACGCCAACATCGTGTGCACTTTCAAATGGAACTTGCCCGTCCTATTCTTTTTGCAGCAATGCTGATTATCGGTGCTGTTTTTACATTAAAGAATGCACGTCTAGGAAATTTGGGGATTTCAGTTTTAATGGCACTTTTATGCGGCTTTTCCCTACATTTTTTTCAAAACCTTGCTAGAACTCTTGGAGAGGCGGGAGAGATTCCCATATTTTTTGCTGCATGGGCACCCCCTTTAGCTGCTTTACTAACAGCATTGGGACTATTCCTGCATCTGGAGGATGGATAAAGCGCAATGGTCTTGAAATACTTATCAAGGGTTTTGCTGGCATATCTGTTTGCCATTTTCTGCGCATCTGGCGCATTTGCCCAATCTGAACAGCAATCAAAACAGCCTGTTGGATTATTGGCCGACACCATTGACTATGATGTGGCTGCAAATTTACTGACCGCAAAAGGAAACGTACGCATTGTTTCAAATGGTCAGATATTAACTGCAAATAAAGTTGTCTTCAATCAAGCGACTGGCAGATTGACCATACCCGGCGGGTTTACCATTATTAATACGGATGGCAGCGTTGTGACAGGTACAGATGCCGATATTTCATCTGACCTCTCGAAAACCGTGATCAGGGGTGCGCGTATATTGATTGCAAAACAATTTCAAATGGCTGCAGATCAAATTGAATATAAAGATAACCGCTTTAAGGTGTTGGATCGTGTTGTGGCCAGCACATGTTATGTTGGGAAGTCCAATTCCGGATATTGTAAATTAAAACCAACACCTTTTTGGCAAATACGCTCCAAACGCGTTATTCATGATGAGCTTGAAAGGCAGCTATATTTTGAAAATGCGCGGTTGGAAGTTTTTGGTGTTCCGGTATTTTATGCACCTTACTTGCGATTGCCAGACCCGACTGTTGATCGTGCTTCTGGTTTTCTTGCGCCAACATTTTTATCATCCGGAAATATAAAACTAGGTACGAAAGTACCCTATTTTATCGCCATTGATGATCATTCAGACGCAACAGTCACAGCATTTGTTTCAACCGTCGGTAGCTTTGTTCTAGAAGGTCAGTATCGGCGTGAAACCAGCAAGGGTAGCTACCAGCTGGATGGTGCGCTTTTGCTGATTGATGGCATAGATAACAATCCACTCAGATCATCATTGCAAGGCTTGGGTAGATTCAATCTTACGGCTGACTATGATTGGGGTTTTGAATTGGATGTCGCATCCGACAAAACCTTCCGCGCACAATACGGGTATGAGGACGAGGATGATCTTTCAGCTCAAGACAGGTTGTTTACAGAAATCTATTTGGAACGAAATCGTCAAAACAGCTTCTTAAAAGCCAGTGCCTCTATTTTCCAAAGCTTACGAACCAATGAAATAGATTCTGAAATTCCACTGGTTTTTCCAGATATATACTATCGAGACATACAAGAAGAGCCCTTACTGGGCGGGAAACTTGGATTTACCGCTAACTCCACAACTTTGCTACGCAGTGAGAATGACCGGTATACGCGTATAGGTATCACAGCAGACTGGCAACGTGAGTGGTCATTAAATAATGGGATTTTACTGGGTGCCCAAGGTGTACTGGATGCCCAATATTATTCACTAAGCGATAATTACACTGGATTTGCCGGCACGACAGCTAACCGTGTTACGCCTACGCTTTCTGCAGACATCAGACTGCCATTGGTAAAAGCGATTGGGTCAGCGACCCATATCATAGAACCTATTATCCAAGTTGTTTGGAATGAAGACAGCCTAGATGCTACGCCAAATGAGGACAGCGTTCAGGTAGAGTTTGAAGAAAGTAACTTATTTTCCACCAATCGCTTTCCGGGTTTTGATAGACAAGAGCTAGGCTTACGGGCAAATGTTGGCGTTAATTATACTCGTTATGACCCATCGGGCTGGAATTTAGGCGCAACCGTTGGTCGGGTTTTTCGTCAAAAGGACCTAAATCAATTTTCCAATGCATCCGGTTTGGCTGGTAAAAACTCTAACTGGGTCAGTGCTTTTACTTTGAGTTTCCCGAGATCTTTTGAATTAACCAACCGTACATTGGTTGATAGTGATTTCAATATTTCAAAGAATGAAACCAGTCTTAATTTTATCTATAAAAAGCTTGAAGCAGAGGCTACTTACATTCGATTAGAGGATGATGTGATTGCAGGAGCAAGTGATCCGCGTTCAGAAGCCTCGCTGAAGTTAATTTTCACACAGGACGACAATTGGTCATACTTGGCAGAATGGCGGCATGATTTTATTACCGGGACAGCGACCGAAGGCGAATTTGGAATAAATTTTGTAAATGAGTGCATAGAAATTGATCTTTCCCTCTCGCTTCAATTTGTAGCCTCTGGTAATGTCAGCCCATCTAACGAATTAGGCCTTACGGTCTCTTTGGTAGGAATAGGTAATCAAGCGCGTGCACATAGGCGAAGAAATAGCTGTGTGTTCTAGAATTATAGGTGAAGCAATGAAAAAATTTACTATTTTTGCATGTGGACTGACGATAGGTTTATCTATCGCTTTTGCAACTTTGGCTGCAGGTAAATATTCACCCGTATATCAAGTTAATGAAAGCGTGATTACGAACTATGAAATACAACAACGTATCAAAATGTTAAAAGCATTTGGCACAGCTGGAGATTTACGCGGACTGGCGGTGGATCAGCTTATCGAAGACAGATTACGACTTCAGGCTGCAAAGAAAGCTGGCATAACCGCATCAGAAAATGACGTAGTAAACGGAATGGTAGAGTTTGCCGCGCGCGGAGATTTCAGCATTGATCAACTGGTTGAATATTTTGACGAACGCGATGTTGAACAGGAAACATTTAGAGATTTTGTACATGCGGGAATATTATGGCGTAGTGTAGTAGGTGCGCTGTTCGCGTCAAAAGTGAATGTGACAGATGAAGAGGTTGATGCGCGACTAGATATAAGTTCGGTAAATTTCCCTAAAACAGTAAATGTAGCAGAGATTATTCTGCCTATTGAAGAACGAGGTGCGGTACAGACCCGCGCGCTTGCTGATCGTTTAACGCAAACAATTAAAAATAATGACCAGTTTTCCACGGCGGCAAAAAAGTTTTCAAAATCAAATACCGCGGCTCGTGGTGGAGAAATGGGATGGATTCCAATGGGAAATCTTCCTACCCAGATTTCTGGATCAATTGCAGCATTACAGCCAGGCCAGATGACAGCCCCAATACTAATGGGAAATGCCATCGCGCTTTATCAGTTGCGTGGCGTTCGCGAAGCTAAATCCGCCGGAGAACAAGTTATATCTGTCAGTTTCATAGATGTAGCTATGCCAAACAATAAATCTGGCCAGAGCGGGCAAATTGCAGCCGCCACAAAGCTAATAAACTCGGTAGATACGTGTTTGGATATGCAAGCCAAAACTTCAGAGTACGGAGAAAGTGCAGTTTCTCGCCAATCTCTTCCTGCTGCACAAATTCCGGCGCGTATTGGTGCTGAGATAGTAAAACTTGACCCAAATGAAGCGCTTTATTATGTCGCGCAAAACGGTGCAATCAATGTTGTTATGCTATGTAACCGTGCGAAAGATTTACCTGAAGGTGCCCGTGAACAGATACGCAATGCGCTGTTCAGCCAGCGCATTGGCAGTTTTGGTGCTGGGTATTTACAGGAATTACGTGGTGACGCCACCATCATAGCAAAATGACAGGACCCGTTGCGTTATCCTCTGGTGATCCCAGTGGTGTGGGGCTGGAATTATCAGGGCTGGCTTGGTGCCACCTTAAGAATGATGTTCCGTTTTTTTTGATTGCAGACCGCTTTCATGTAGCAAATGCCACAGATGTTCCAATCAAGATCATTACTACACCACTCGAGGCAATCGATGTTTTCCAAGACGGGTTACCCATATTACATTTACCCTTTTCCACAACACCAGAACTTGGGGCTGAGCAACCAGAAAATGCCGGTTGCGTTATCCAATCCATAGAAATGGCAGTAGATTTTGTACAATCAGGTAAAGCCATTGGGGTGTGTACTAATCCGATTAACAAAAAAGTGCTAAAAGATGGTGCTGCATTCCCTTTTCCTGGCCATACAGAATTTCTGGCACATCTTGGCCACGTGAAAACATCGGTGATGATGTTGACAGCACCCGAATTACGCGCTGTTCCCGTGACAATACACATCGCATTATCCCAAGTGGAAAAAATACTAACAGATGCTTTGATAGAAGAAACTATATTGATAACACATAAGGCTTTGAAACGTGATTTTGGCATTGCAGAGCCGATAATAGCTGTTGCGGGACTTAATCCACATGCGGGTGAAGGTGGTACGATGGGCACCGAAGAAATCAACCGCATTATACCCCTGCTTAAAAAGTTGCGCACGCAGGGTATATCTTTGCTAGGGCCAATGCCCGCTGACACAATGTTCCATCCCGCTGCGCGTGAAAAATACCATGCAGCAGTATGCATGTACCATGACCAAGCACTTATCCCTTTGAAAACACTTAATTTTTCTGCAGGTGTAAATACCACACTTGGATTGCCATTCATCCGTACATCGCCTGATCACGGTACCGCTTTTGATATTGCGGGCAAAGGCATGGCTGATGCCACTAGCCTGATTGCCGCAATTCGTCAGGCCCGTGACATGGCAGAAAATAGAGCGCGCTATGACCTTGTCAACTGATGGATTGCCACCACTTCGTGAGGTCATAGCCAAGCATGAATTGCGTGCACATAAATCACTAGGGCAGAATTTTTTGTTGGATTTAAATTTAACTGGAAAAATAGCCCGGCAAGCTGGCGATTTATCCAACTATGATGTGTTGGAAATAGGGCCAGGACCAGGTGGTTTGACCCGTGCGTTATTATCAGAAGGTGCGCGCCGTGTTATTGCCGTTGAACGTGACGAACGCTGTCTACCCGCATTGAATGAAATATCCAAGCATTACGATGGGCGTCTAAAGGTGATATCGGGTGATGCACTCGCATTTGATCCATCTGAAAGCCTAAATCGACCAATAAAAATTGTTGCCAACCTACCTTATAACATTGGCACTGAACTTCTGGTTCGTTGGTTAACACCAAAGATATGGCCGCCATATTGGGAAAGTCTGACTTTGATGTTCCAACGCGAGGTCGCGCAACGTATCGTAGCAAAACCCGGCAGCAAAACTTATGGGCGTCTGTCGATTCTTTCGGGTTGGCGTAGTGACGCAAAAATTGTAATGGATTTGCCGCCACAGGCATTTACTCCTGCCCCAAAAGTTTCTTCTGCAGTGGTCCATATCACCAAATTAGAAAAACCGAAATATGATTGCGATGCCAAGATGTTAGAGCGCGTCGTTGCTGTGGCTTTCGGCCAAAGGCGCAAAATGCTACGGGCTAGTTTAAAATCACTGGCACCCGATATTGAAGATCGTCTAAGGGCAGCTGATATTGAACCTACAGAGCGCGCAGAACAACTGACAATTCAACAGTTTTGTGAACTTAGTAAACAGTTTACCTGATTGGCTATTCGGCAGCGGCTTCAGGTTTTGTAGCCTTACCCGGTTTTTCAGTCTCTGTAGAAGAAATTTCTATTTTCTTAATATCTTTGCCTTTAGCCGACATCTCTTCTTTATTCGTTTTTGGAGTCTTTGCTGGTGCAGGTTTACTTTCCGGGGTCTCTACTAAATTTACATTTTCTGCTTGTGCCGGAAATATTTCTGATGTTTTCCCTGCAATTTCAGGTTGTGCATCAGTAGTTTCAACTGGATTTTGCTTATTCTGTTGCTGTTTTTGTTGCTGTTGTTGACGTTGTGTTTCCTGTGCTTCACGTCGGTCATTAATTTCTTGCTGAGCTTCGCTTAGAAGGCGCGAATAATGTTCAGAATGTTGCATAAAGTTTTCGGCATTCACCCGATCACCTGATAGTGTCGAATCTTGCGCAAGAGATTGATATTTATCAACTATTTGCTGCGGTGTACCGCGCACTTTACCCTCAGGGCCATTGCTGTCAAACACCCTGTTAACAATATTTGCATTATTGCCGCGTCGATTGTTATTGTTGTGTCGATTACGTGAGTGCGATTTGTTAGAAGATCTCATATGATCTGTATACCTTGTCTGGTGTATTTGAATTTTGCGCCAAAAGGCGTATGCCCGGTTTAGTTCTAGGGGTAAGCAGATGAGATTTTATCAATCATCCGAATGCGGTAATTATATCCAACTTAATCACCTATACAAGTCCTAAACATGTTTTACTGTAGGTATTATCTATAAATATGTAATTTCATGTCTTTTTTGCAGCTTCAAACACGACAACACGATCATTACCAGCCAAATCCTGTGTACAATAGCCATTCTCAAAACCGGCATCACTAAATATTGATAAAACAGCTTTTGCCTGATCCCAGCCTATCTCTAGAAAGATACGCCCATGCGGAGATAAAAATGGTGCGGCTTTCGATGCAATTTCGCGATAGGATCCCAGACCATCCCCCTCCGGTGTTAATGCTGCACGAGGTTCCCAATCACGAATATCCGGGGTTACGTGCATCATTGCATCCGCACTAATATATGGCGGATTACTTACTATGGTATCAAATTGCCCGGTAACATTTGAAAACCAGTCGGATTGCTTTAACTCTGCGCGGCTGGAAATGCCAAGCAAATCAGCATTCATCTTGGCCACATTCAAAGCCATAACTGATTGGTCTACACCTTGCCCTTGTGCATCAGGAAACTCTGCTAACAATGTAAATAAAATACATCCGGATCCGATACCCAAATCCAAAATACGTGAAGGTCTCTTGCCCTTTAAAACCTCTTCGATGATTGTTTCTGTGTCCGGTCTTGGATCAAGAACATTCGGTGTTACCATAAACCCCCTTCCCCAGAATTCACGAACACCGATTATCTGCGATACAGGTTGGCGCTTTTTACGTTGTGCAATGGCGCTTTTGAAACAGGCTGATTGATCTGATGTCACCACGTCTTGCAGTTTTGCCCCCAAAAGCGCACGGTCCACATCCATTGTATGGGCCAGTAAGACGCGCGCATCGGCCACAGCATCATTATCAAGTATTGGCTTTAACTGTATTATTCCCCATTCCAATAACTGCTTTACCGTATTGGTCACGGATTTAACTCTGCCAGTTTGCAGGCTTGATCATCTGCAATAAGCGCATCAATGGTTTCATCCAGATCACCCTGCATTACCTGATCAAGTTTGTATAATGTTAGGTTTATGCGGTGGTCTGTCATACGCCCCTGTGGAAAATTATAGGTACGTATACGCTCGGATCGGTCACCAGAACCAACTTGACCTTTGCGGCTAGCGGAACGTTCGGCATCGGCTTCCTGTCGTTTCATATCATAAAGCCTTGTGCGCAATGTCTGCATGGCAATTTCACGATTGCGATGTTGCGATTTTTCAGCTGACACTACCATAATACCGGTTGGTATATGAACAATACGCACAGCACTGTCAGTGGTATTCACATGCTGCCCACCGGATCCTGAAGCTCGCATCGTATCAATGCGCAGGTCAGTTGCCGGTAAATCGATATCCACCTCTTCGGCTTCTGGCAATACCGCTACAGTGGCCGCAGAGGTATGAACACGCCCACCACTTTCAGTACTTGGCACACGTTGCACGCGGTGAACGCCGGACTCGAATTTCAGCTTGGCAAAAACACCTTTGCCTTTGATATTTGCAATCACCTCACGATAACCGCCAAGTTCGGTTTCAGAGGCTTCAATAACCTCCAACTTCCAGCCGGTATTATCACAATATCGCTGATACATGCGCAACAGATCACCGGCAAATAAAGCCGCTTCATCGCCACCTGTTCCCGCACGGATTTCTAATACCGCAGAGCGTTCATCGGCCTCATCTTTGGGCAATAAAGATAACTGCAAATTGCGTTCTGTTTCAGGCAACTTTGCCTTCAAATCCGGCAGTTCCTCTTGTGCCAACTCTTTCATATCGGGGTCGTTCAACATTTCTTCCGCATCGGCTATTTCGGAAACAAGGCGTTGATACTCCGTTATTTTATCAACAACTGGCTTTAAATCTGCGTACTCCTTGGACAGCCCGGCAAAATCGTCGACCGCAGAACCATCAGCCATTTTGGCCTCAAGAAATTCGAAACGTGCAGTAATCTGGATTAGTTTATCTTCTGGTATCATGGCCGTGACATTGCGTGTTGTTCGACGTGGGTCAAGTACTAGCATGGCTTTTTAATAAATATATGTTACAATAAGCCCTATGAAACGTTGTTTAACGATCATATTAACACTGACCGCCTTTGGTGCAGTCGGTGAAGAGGTAAAAGTGAAACCGCCCGATTGCTATTGTACGGATAAAGTCGGGGCCCGTGTCGAGCTTGGCACAACGGTTTGTATGCAAGTGGGCGGACGAGACTTTATAGCACGCTGTGAGATGTCGCTGAATAATCCGATGTGGCGAGAGTTAAGCCAGGGTTGTTTAAGCTCGCAAAGCCAAAATCCAGTTGTCGATGCGCCGCTTGTTCACACCTAGGTCTGAATGGCCAAAGCGTGATCGCGAAAAAACTTCCAATTTTGATTGACCATTACCAAGCGATATCACTTTGATCGTGATATAATCCGGATATCCCATAACCAAAGAACGTTGCACATATGTGATCATCATATCACCGGCACTACCGGCAATTCGCATGACACGTGGTTGAGATATGGCAAAACTATCAACCAACTTAGCAAGTTCAGCCGCCGGAAGTTCAAAAACCGGCGCAATGTCCCCTATTAGCCGATACGAATTAGGTCTGCCCGTCAATTGCGCCGTGGCAGGATCATTGTGAACTACCGGCACGTTGGTAGGGATAAACCGTATATAGGCCAAAACCAAGACGGCAGCCAAAACCATTATATATAGGAACAACTGCATCCTTCGCTTTATTCAGCTGCTTGCTGTGCAGCGGCTTCCGCTTCTATTGCTGCAGCCCTTTTTTCGACAAGATCCACAATATGTTCTACCATGTGCTTATTGCCCAGTTTGTGATCTTGCTTACCCGCCATATAAACCATACCGGATCCGGCACCCCCACCAGTGAACCCCAGATCCGTCATTAATGCCTCGCCCGGGCCGTTAACCACGCAGCCAATAATTGATAATGACATTGGTGTTTTGATGTGCTCAAGGCGTTTTTCTAGCTCTTCAACAGTTTTAATCACATCAAAACCCTGACGCGCGCAACTTGGACAGGAAATAATATTTACACCACGATGACGAAGACCCAATGATTTCAAGATTTCATTGCCGACTTTAACCTCTTCCACAGGGTCAGCAGACAAGGAAACCCGGATCGTGTCACCAATTCCCATCCATAGCAGATTACCCAGACCTATGGCCGATTTTATCGTACCAGACGTCAAGCCGCCCGCCTCTGTGATCCCCAGATGTATCGGGGCATCGGTAGCTTCAGCTAAACCCTGATAAGCCGCAGCAGCAAGAAATACATCCGAGGCTTTCACAGATATTTTATACTCCTGAAAATCATTATCTTCCAGAATACGGATGTGATCCAAACCACTTTCAATCATCGCTTCAGGACAGGGTTCAGAATATTTTTCCAATAAATGCTTTTCAAGCGAACCTGCATTTACCCCTATACGAATAGAACACCCATAATCCTTCGCAGCTTTAATAACTTCCTTTACACGATCAGGATTGCCAATATTACCCGGATTAATACGTAAACATGCAACCCCAGCCTCTGCTGCTTCTATCGCACGCTTATAATGAAAATGAATATCGGCAATTAAAGGCACCGGGCTTTCGCGTACGATTTCATGCATCGCCGCTGTCGATTCTTGATCAGGACAAGATACCCGCACAAGGTCAGCACCGGCATCTGCGCAGGCCTGTATTTGCGCAATTGTCGCTTTTGCATCAGATGTTAATGTATTTGTCATGGTCTGCACTGTAATCGGCGCATCACCACCTACAGGAACCGGTCCGACATATATCTGGCGGCTTTTGCGGCGGTAAATATTTCGCCATGGTCGGATGTGATTAAGGGTCATGATCTGCCTGATCTATCAAGAGTAGTTGATGCCTAGATATAGTATGGATTTGGAAACGTCAAAACACTGAAATGCAGTTTACAAAACTTTACGCGATTATGTTCTGATAGCAAGTGCGTTAATACATTAGTTATCTTGCAGATTTTCTAAGATAGCTTCTGCCGTTTGATCATTTTGCGCATTAAGCGGTGGCGCAAGTGGTTCTGAAAACAGGTTAAGAACTTCAGCGTATGTATCTTCGATATCAGGCTGGTTTAATGATATATTGCGTGCAACAGCACCCTTTAACCCGACGGGCCCGTAAGTTTTTTGGCCGATCATGAAATAAACAGCACCAGAGTTTCCGGCCTTCATGAACGGGCCTTGTAATCCGGCAGGCAATCGATAACGCTCACCTGCATTCAGTATTTTTTCAAACAACACACTATTATCAGGCAATGAAATGCGTATCCACGCAGGACGGGTCGCCACAACATCAATACTCGGCGGACCTTGTTCTACCGTTGCTACTGGGCTGTCTGTCTGGATATTTACTGGCACGATTATGTTTGAGCTTGGTGCATATGCCCCAAGAGTTTCCGAATTAATCATCGATATCGGGCCATCACGCGAAATGACACTTGGTACATCAAGTTCTTGTGGGCGATATAGTTGGTCCAATGACGTGTTAAGATTGCCATATGTTCCGGATGACGATGCTGTTTGATTCAATGCAGGGCTGATATCTTCACTGCTACCACCATCTGACAACACTAAGATGTTAGATTCTACACCTGGAACTTCATTCACCGGTGCAAATTGCACCCTTTGCACTTCTTGTAAGACACTCCATCCAGCATACCCAAGACCAGAAACAAGTGCCATTAATACAACCAAAGATCCGATAGCGGAAAATGAAACATTTTCATACCAATGGTGTTGTGGTATTTTGATTGGTGTCATTTTGGGAACGTTAATTCCCGAAGGTGTGGTGTTTTGGGTATTTGAGGTCACTTGAAAAGTTTTGCCGGATTTTTCACGGTTTGAAACATTGGGCTTTAAGCCATTAAATCCCGTTTCCAAGCAAAATTGTTCATATGCTTTATTGTCGTCCAAATTCAGATAACGCGCATAAGAGCGCACATAGCCTGCAATAAATCCTTTAGTATCAAAGGCAGTTAAATCACCTTCTTCAATTGCCGAGATATATTTTACACCAATTTTAAGATCAAATTGTACATCTTCAAGAGATTTACCAGCAGTCGCACGTTCACCACGCAACAAATCACCCAGTGCTATTGGGTATGAATCGCATCCTTTTGGACGAAAATCTTCTGTCCTTGTCGTCATTACTTACCTTATGCCTGCGCTTAATTCCCTCGAATCGAGAAGGTTACCCTTCCCCATACTACAATACCACCAAAAGCCAGATTAAGCACCCCTTTGGGGCAAAACTATGGTTATCCAGTTAATTTTGAGCGATTTAACGCGCACTGTCCCCATAATTCATCCAATGCGGTTACAAGTCCGCGGATCATCGTGTCTGTGTGAACAGGCGACGGTGTAAAACGTAACCGTTCAGTACCTCGTGGCACAGTCGGAAAATTGATCGGTTGGACATAAATACCGTGATCCAGCAATAGCATGTCGGATAGATTTTTGCATTTCACCGGATCACCCACATGAATTGGAACAATATGACTTCCAAGATCGGACACCGGCATTCCCAATGCTTTTAGTTGTGCTTTCAAGTTCTTGGCGCGTTTTTGATGTGTTTCACGCAACACCGAATGGGTTTTCAGGTATTCAACGGATGCAGTGGCACCTGCGGCAATGGCCGGTGCCAATGATGTCGTGAAAATAAAGCCCGGGGCATATGATCTGATTGCATCAGCCAACTTTGCGCTGCACGCAACATAGCCACCCATCACACCGTATGCTTTGGCTAATGTTCCATTAATCATATCAATTCGCCCAGCAAGACCATCACGTTCGGCAACCCCGCCACCGCGTGGACCATAAAGTCCAACAGCATGAACCTCGTCAATATAGGTTAATGCATTAAATTCATCGGCCAGATCGCATATGTCTTCGATTTGGCCAAAATCACCATCCATGGAATAAAGTGATTCAAATGCAATTAATTTTGGCGCATCTTTGGGAGCGGCTTCCAGCAGGCTGCGCAGATGAGCCACATCATTGTGGCGAAACACGTGTTTTTCGCATAAACCGTGCCGGATACCCTCGATCATTGAAGCATGATTCAGTGCATCGGAAAATATAATCAATCCGGGAAACAACTTCGGTAAAATTGAAAGCGTCGCCTCATTCGCATTATAGGCTGACGTGAATACTAATGCCGCCTCTTTACCATGCAGATCGGCAATAGACGCTTCTAGTTTTTTGTGAAACGATGTATTGCCCGAAATATTGCGCGTACCGCCGGAGCCCGCCCCGGCCTGTTCTATCGCATCATGCATGGCCTTTTGAACAACAGGGTTCTGGCCCATGCCCAAATAGTCATTGCCGCACCAGACAATGATTTCTCGTTCTTCACCAGTTGGCATTTTCCAGATTGCTTTTGGAAATTGTTGGTTCATACGACGAATATTATGGAACACACGATAGCGCCCTTCTTCATGAAGAGCGTTCAATGCGGTGTCTATTTTGGCTTGGTAATCCATTTTAAATTCCTTGCAGCTAATGGACAATACCGTCAAAATTGCATATCCGCACCTATCAAAAATGCCGCAGTCAAATCATTCACGGCAACGATCAATCTCACCTTAGTCAAGGCCAAATCGTTAATAGATATAACGTATCTGATCCCCCCAATATCGCTCCAGCCTGTGTAGTGCGTGGTTCAGATCACCAAGATCAAGATCGCCAAGAACATCTTTGCCAAGTATGCCGTCAGAATGGCGCCCAAAAAGATCCGAAACAACGGTTCTGATGTGCTGACCTTTATCTGATAGCTTAACGCGCACAGAGCGGCGGTCTATTTCACAGCGTTTATGCTCCATATACTCGGCTTCAACCAGCTTTTTCAGGTTATAAGACACATTTGACCCCTGATAATAACCGCGTGATTTCAATTCCCCCGCAGTCACTTCATTATCACCTATATTAAATAACAACAAAGCCTGCACAGAGTTGATGTCCAACAATCCCAGACGTTCAAATTCATCTTTGATCACATCCAGCAACAAACGATGTAGTCGCTCGACCATCGACAAGGTTTCCAGATAAGATCCAAGAAATGCACTGCCCTGCTGGCTCACCGTATCAACGGTCAGGTTTTCATAAACGCTCATATTTTTACTCCGCCATTAACTGCTCTGAGCTACTTGTGACGGGAAAGTTCGAACAACTGGTTAAATTACGTCGCTTTTTTCGATAAAAAATGCTCTTGCACCCTCAAAAGGGCATCTTTCAGCGCATTTGGCGTATCTTCTTGACCAGTAAACCAGACCAACAGATCCTGATCATGCTCAGCCATTAATATTTCATGAGCATCCAGTTGCGCATCTGTCAAAGACGCCATTGCATCATCCGCAAATGTGCCAAGCATTAAATCCATTTCCTTGATGCCACGCCGCCATGACCGTAAGCGCAGTCTTTTTAATCTGATTTCGCGGTCTTCAGCCATGATTTATCCCTTTTTGAATGCTAAATACCCAAGCTGCATAAATCCACAAGTCCAGACTTGCGCGTCTAGGGCCACGGCCCTACAAATCAAGTGTAAATTAAAGGAAGCCTTATGTCATTTTTATCGAACACACTGGATCGCGTGAAACCCTCACCAACCATTTCCATTTCCACGAAAGCCGCTGAGCTAAAAGCGGCCGGTAAAGATGTGATAGCACTAAGTGCGGGTGAACCTGATTTCGATACCCCGAACAACATCAAAGACGCAGCAAAAGCCGCAATAGATGCAGGCAAAACAAAATACACAGCACCTGATGGTATCATCGAGCTGAAACAAGCAGTTTGTGCCAAGATGAAACGTGACAACAATCTTGATTACACCCCATCACAAGTATCAATCGGTACAGGTGGAAAACAGATTTTATACAATGCTTTGATGGCTACTCTTAATCCTGGCGACGAAGTGGTAATCCCTGCACCGTACTGGGTATCATATCCAGATATGGTGCTTTTGGCCGGCGGTAAGCCCGTTATTGCGGAAGCGTCAATGCAAACAGCATACAAACTAACCGCAGACCAATTGGAGGCAGCAATAACGCCAAAAACGAAATGGCTGATTTTCAATTCACCATCCAATCCGTCCGGGGCCGGTTATTCGCGTGCTGAATTGCAAGAGTTGACCGATGTCTTACTGCGTCACCCCCATGTCTGGTTGATGAGTGACGATATGTACGAACACCTGGCCTATGACGATTTCAAATTTTGCACCCCTGCCGAAATAGAACCCAATCTCTATGATCGGACATTAACAGTGAACGGCGTGTCCAAAGCCTATGCAATGACCGGTTGGCGCATCGGTTATGCCGCCGGGCCAGAAAAACTTATCGCTGCTATGCGAAAAATCCAGTCACAAAGCACATCCAACCCCTGCTCTATCAGCCAATGGGCAGCGATTGAGGCCTTGAACGGGCCACAGGATTATATCGAGATGAGTCGCCCCATATTCGAAGGCCGTCGTGATCTGGTAGTTAAAATGCTGAATGATGCCAAAGGGATCAACTGCCACACTCCCGAAGGCGCATTCTATGTGTACCCGTCAATTGCCGGATGTATAGGTAAAACGACACCGTTAGGTGTTAAAATTGATACCGATGAGGATTTTGCGACAGAGCTGTTATCCATACACGGCGTAGCCGTAGTCTTTGGTGCCGCTTTCGGTCTTAGCCCCAATTTTCGCGTCAGCTATGCCACATCAAACGGAGCATTAACCGATGCGTGTACCCGTATCCAAAACTTCTGCGCTTCGTTGACCTGAGCCATAAAAATACCTAGGTTATATAAAACAAGAGGTTAATCGCACTATGAGCGCAAAAACAGGTCTGTTCTTTCGGGTACGGGAAAATGGTGCCGCGGTGTTTCGTATCGACACTGAAAACCGCCAACGGCGTTTGGAATTACAACAAATCGCTGTAGCCAATATCCGTAACGGCAATGTGAAACCGCAAGGCGACCAGATCCCGACTGCGGCCGAACGCAATGAAATTGATGCGTGGATTGTAGAGCGGCGTAAATTGCTAGCCACGCGTAAAGTCGATGATATCAAACGCGCCACAGATCATCTGAACGAAACCGCCCAATGGGTACAATCCGATGCCACGGATGCGCAGGTCAATGAATTTGCGGATGATTTATTAATGGCCATGCATGATTTGCGATCTGTTCTGGTCCGTAAAAAATCTAATATCCTGTTGAAAAAATAAATATTAACTGACAATCATTTACTCTGCATTAAACCTTTACATTTTCACCATATATTTGACTTCCATCTACATCCCTGCCACTTAAATCGCATGTTTGATTATTCTCTTCTTCACTGGACAACATTCCTGATCGCGGCGGTTATTTTGAACCTGTCGCCCGGTCCCGATATTGCTTTTGTGCTTGGGCAAACCATGCGTGGCGGGCATAAATCCGGTTTTGCTGCGATGTTCGGCGTCTGGACAGGCGCGTTTGGTCATGTATTGATGGCCGCCGCCGGCCTTTCGGTTATTCTAACCACTTCGGCGGTTGTGTTTTCCATCGTGAAATGGGTAGGCGCAATATACCTTATATGGCTTGGCATCGCCGCTCTGCGTTCTGGTGGTGGTAAATTCATCTCTGAAGATGTGCAAAGCAACACGCATTTTTACCCGATCTATAAACAGGGCGTACTTATAGGCCTGTTAAATCCAAAAGTTGCATTATTTTTCCTGGCTTTCTTGCCTCAATTTGTTGTGACAGGTGCCGGCCCGATCAGCGCGCAATTGTTTTTACACGGATTTCTGATCATCGTGGTTGCCGCTTTTATCGAACCACCCTTGATCATCGTCGGGGGCAGGCTTACGACAACACTGCGAAACAATAAGCGTATAGGTCTTTGGATGGATCGTACTTTGGGCACGATCTTTATTGCCCTTGGCATACGACTGGCTTTTGAAAGACAGTAGTCGAAAACTTGTGGTCTAAAGTCCCAACCGGTCAGCCACTCGGTGCCAGTTCAGAACCACTGGCATAAACCACGGATTACCGGAATAAAAAGGCTTCGTCGGGAATGGCAAATCATCAAAGGCTGTGCGGCCTTTTTCTTCCTGATCCAACATTTTATAACCCAGTTTTTGGCCGAAAAAAGAAGATCTCGCCACTCCCGATCCGCAATATCCCATGGCAAAATACATGTCATTATGTTGGCCCAGATGCGGTGAGTGGTCAAATGTGTAAGCGACGAAGCCTGACCAGACGTGACTTATAGGTGCATCTTTCAATTCGGGGAATATCTCAGTCATAGAGCTTTGTAACAGAGCTGCGTTTTTTGCAGGATTGTCTTTAAGTCCGGTTGACCGCCCGCCAAACAAGATACGTTTGCCATCAGGTGACTGCCGATAATATGCGACAATACGGCGGCTGTCACCATACATGCGCCCTTTTGGCATTAGCCGCGAGATGAGCTCCGGCGGCAATTCTTCCGTCGCGATTATCGCACTTCGCAAAGGTAGGATACGGCGTCTGAGATCGGGAAATTGCGGGCCGGTATAACCGTTCGTGCATAGTGCCACGCGCGTGGCCTGTGTCGTTCCAAGTGCGGTAGCAACGCTGAAACCGTCTTTTGTTCGGCTAATCTTATTTACAGGCGAATGGGCCAAAACAGTAACACCTGCCGCACGCACCTTCGCAATCAGGCCATTGTGATATTTCGCAGGATGCAACCCTGCATCCGCATCATAAACCACGCCACCATAGAACTTGTTCGAGCCGGTCTCGCTTGCCTGATCTGCGCGTTGCACAACCGCACCCGTAACCCCGCATGTTTCACGTAGCATTTCCAGCTCATTCACCATTTTTTCAAAATGATCCGGTTTCAATGCGCCGCGAAACCGTCCTTTGCGTAAAAAATCAGCTTCAATATTTTCTTCTTTTAGAAAATTTTCCAAAAAATCGACAAAGCCGACACTTTCTCGCAGGATTTCATTGGTTTTTTCTTCGCCATATTGGGCTTTCAGCCCTGAAATACCCAGTTTGTGAAAGCTTGGACCAACCATACCGCCGTTTCTAGAACTGGCCCCTTCACCCAATTGGCCTGCTTCAAATACGACAACCGATAGGCCTGCGCGCGCCAGAACAAGAGCCGCATTTAACCCGCTAAACCCCGCACCGACTATCGCGGCATCGGCCTTTTCGGGAGGTGTATCAGGTGTGGGTGTTTCACGCGGGGCATGTTCCCACCAATAGGGATAAGTCTTCATCAGGACATTCCAGGTTTCGTTTATGCGTTACTGCACCATTGGATAAACAATCCACCAAGACAAGTATTAACTATAATTGTAAACTATATTTATCCCAGTATAGCCTGCGCCTGGTTTACAAGGCTCTCAAAAACATCGCGGGTTGTACTTTTACCTACCAGCCCTGCCCCTTGTCCCGCCCACAACGACACGGCATCGGGGCGCCCAGCTTTTGCAGATGCGGCACGTAGTGGTGCCGTCACAGAGTTCATTAAAGGGAAATCAGGCCAATCTGTGATTTTTTCCATCTCATTTGCATATGTATTTGCGATCGTTCGTGCCGCACGCCCTGAAAATGCCCTACTGAATTTCGTATCATCCCCGGTAGCGGCTATCAGTGTTTCCTTGTGGATATCGCTGACCGCGCTTTCTGGTGTGGCCAGAAATGCGGTGCCTATTTGCACACCTGCCGCCCCAAGTGCGAAAGCTGCGGCAATGCCACGCCCATCCGCGATGCCGCCGGCAGCGATCACCGGACAATCAACCGTATCAACGATGCGCGGAACCAAAGCCATCGTACCGGCTACTTCGCCGCCGTTTTGCGGTAAAAACCAACCATTATGCCCACCTGCCTCGTAACCTTGGGCAATGACGGCATCGGCCCCGTTTTCCACCAACCACCGTGCTTCTGCGGCGGACGTAGCTGAAGACAGAATAACAATGCCTGCATCTTTCAAACGGATGACCAGTGCCTCATTCGGTAGGCCAAAATGAAAACTGGCCACTTTCGGGGAAGCTTCCAGAACTGCATCGCAGATTTGCGCATCAAACGGAAAATGGTTTTCGGTCACTTCAGGCATTGCACCTGCATTTAGAGTATCAAACCAAGGCTTTAAACGAACAAGAGCTGCTTCAGCCCGTTTTTCATCCTTTGCAGGGGTTTTGTGGCAAAAGAAATTCAAGTTCAATGCACGGTTGGACATCGCCCGCGTTTGCGCGGCCACATCCAAAACCCCATCCGCAGTCATCATTGCGCAACCCAATGAGCCCAGACCACCGGCATTACCCACGACAGCTGCCATTTCCGGTGTGCTTGCCCCTGCCATCGGGGCTTGAATGACGGGATGCTCAATATCCAGCAGATCACAAAGTCGAGTATCGGGCCAATGGGTCATATTCAATTATCCTTTAAGCTTTTCAGTACTATAAAGTGCGGTCGCGCGGTCTTCAAACGCCCCTACAATTCTCTGCATAGCCTCACTGAAGACCACGCCAATAATGGTTTGTAGGATTTTCGATTTGAATTCAAAATCCACAAAGAAATCAACTTCACACCCGCCTTCACAATCAATAAATAACCAGTGGTTGTTCAGGTACTTAAAAGGCCCGTCTAAATATTCCACGTCAATTTTCTGGGCGTGTGGCATCAAAGTAACGCGTGAACCGAAACGTTCACGGAACACTTTGAACGAGATTACTAATTCCGCGTCAATAACCTCGGTATCAGCTTTCGGTGTGCGTTTTCTGATGCGCGCAGCTGAACACCACGGTAAAAACTGCGGATACGCCCCGACATCTGCAATCAAATCATACATCTGTTGCGCACTGAAAGGCATCACTCGTTTTTCTGCATGCGTTGGCATGTGCCTTCTTTAGGCAAGCTACTACCAAAGGTCACGTCCTATCTTGCGGCACTACACAAATTTGATAACATAAGCCCACAGGAGATGTTTATGAGCCAAACAAATTATGTTGTAGACCCGATGATCTCGGCCAAATCAATTGCCGCTCGGGTTGAAAGCCTAGCGCATGAAATCTCGGATCATTTCAAAGATACAGACCAGTTGATTGTTGTTGGTCTTTTGCGCGGATCATTCGTGTTTATCGCCGATCTGGTACGCGAACTGGATTTACCCGTCGAGGTCGACTTCTTGGAAACCTCCAGCTACGGCGACGGCATGGAAAGCACACGCGAAGTGCGTATCCTTAAAGACTTACGCGGCAAGATCGAAGGCCGCGATGTATTACTGGTCGAAGACATTGTTGATACCGGTCACACATTAAGCCATGTGGTCAACCTGTTAAACTCCCGCAACCCTGCACGGCTGGAGGTTTGCGCTTTGCTGGACAAACCTTCTCGACGTGAGGTGGACATTACCGCGACATGGACAGGTTTTGAGATCCCTGACGAATTTGTTGTGGGTTACGGCATTGATTATGCACAAAGAAACCGTAATCTTGACCATATCGGAAAAGTCCGGTTTCTGAAATGAATATGCGCTGGATGTTACGGATGAAACGCTTGGCCGAGCGGCCGCCATCCTGGGGGAAAGTCAAGTTCGTGTTTGCAATACTTCTAGCCTGCGCCTTGATCTACGCCTATGAATATTTCTACGGATGGCCCGCCTTTTTAACAATTGAACCTGTTGGTCGCGGCCACAGATTGCCGCGTTATTAAAAGGGGAGTTATGACAAATCCACGTGTATTGATCGTTGGGGCCGGCCCCACAGGATTAACCGCGGCCGTCGAACTGGCGCGACGTGGTATAATGCCTGTTGTGATCGAAAAACGTAAATCCGCATCCCATCTATCACGGGCGGTTGGAATTTTGCCGCGCTCTATGGAGCTACTTAGACCTTCCGGAATCACCAAAGCAATTCGCGCCGAAGCAATCACATTCCGGCGCGCAATTTTCCACACGAATAAGAAACAATTGGCCAGCCTGCCACTGGACACTCATAAAGGTCAGAATAATCGCCTGTTTGGTTTACCACAGGACCGCACAGAGATGCATTTACGAGACACTTTTACAGCTTTGGGCGGCAAGATAAATTATGGGGCCGAATTGCTGTCTCTTTCACAATCGGATACGGGCATATCTGTCAGTATTCTTGGCAAAGCTTTTCGATTTGATATTGTCATCGGGGCAGACGGGACTAACTCATCTGTACGCGAAGCTTTACGCATTCCATATAATGGTTACGAACTGACTGGGCTTTGGTCAATTGCGGATGTCGAAGCATTCGGCTGGAAAGCCCCACGCGCCTTTCAGGGCTTTATACTGGATCAAGGCGGCGTTGTCGTGGTGGTTCCATTAGCCAATAACCGTTTTCGCGTGATTGCGAACCGTCCTTACGCACTTGCAGCTTTACCTATACCGATGAACATCACCAAGCTTCACAGGGCTGCAAACTTTACAATCTCTGTTCGCCAAGCTGAAACATATCAAATGGGTCATGTTTTTCTTGCAGGTGATGCAGCACATTGTCATTCCCCTGTTGGTGGGCGCGGTATGAACCTTGGCATTGCAGACGCCGCCGATCTGGCCGAACGGATCGCCACTGGCACCACAGATGGATACCATACAGCCCGCCACGCAGTTGGCCGCGCCACTATTAAGCAATCAGAACGCGCAAGGCGTATTATAACATCCACCCACCCTGCCATACGGTTATTGCTGCGTTGCTTTCTACGACTGACAAAGCATTCTCCAATGTTGCAACGTCGTATCTTGAAAAATGTGCTTGATCTATAGGCTTGACTTAAGTTCATAAACGCTGTTGAAGCCCCATTTCGGGATAAGGAATATCTTCCAATCCCTTAACGCGCGCCTGTATCAGAAGGCTGTGCCTTTTTGAAAGAGCGATATGCTGACAGGAACTGTGCTTTGGTACGATGCCAAAAAGGGTATTGGATTCATAAAACCCGATACTGAAGATAATGATGTGTTTATCCATATGAAGGCTTTGAAAGCTTCGGGGATGAAAGATTTAACAGAAGGTGTGCGTATTTCGTTTGATTTGCAAACCGATACCGAAACCGGTCGCAAGGCAGGCACCAATTTTACATTGATCCAAGGCGAAGCACCCCGGCCACGCCCCAAGAAAAAGACTGCTAAAGAAAAAATTGCTGAAGCAAAAGTAAAGGAAGAAACTCCCATAAGCGATGCCTCGGCCTTTGGCGATTTGGGGCTTGATCCATTATTGATCAAATCCTTGTCTTTTTTGGGTTATACAACCCCCACCCCAATCCAAGCCCAGGCAATTCCCGCTGCGGCAGAAGGCCGTGATATAGTAGGTTTGGCCCAAACCGGTACAGGTAAAACGGCTGCATTTTGTTTACCCATACTGCATCAATTGCTTCATGACCCTATTGAACGCAAAGGCAGGTCATGCCGTGTTCTGATCCTGACACCTACCCGTGAACTGGCCATGCAAATTCATAAAAATCTGCGTGACATGGGTAAAAAACTACCCTTGGATTTTGCAGTAGCCATTGGCGGTGCCCCTATCCGCAAACAAATGCAGGCACTTGCACGTGGCGTTGATGTTTTGGTGGCAACCCCGGGTCGCCTTGAAGATCTGGTTGACCAAAAAGCATTGCGGTTGGACCAAACCACGTTTGTTGTTCTCGATGAAGCAGATCAAATGATGGACATCGGCTTTATGCCGGCAATCAAGCGCATTCTGCCTAAGCTTGCCGATAAACGCCAAACATTGCTGTTTTCTGCCACAATGCCGAAACTAATCCGCGAACTGGCAGAAAATCATCTGAAAGATCCGGTTAATGTTGCCGTCGCACCTCAAAATACCACCGCGGAAAAAGTCACGCAAAACTTGATGCACATAGTCAAGATGAACAAAGGCCTAGCGCTAGAACGTATTGTTAAGCAAAACGCGGGCAAACGGGTTTTGGTCTTTTCACGCACCAAACACGGGAGCGACAAGCTGGTTAAGTGGTTGGGAACACAGGACGTCAAAGCAGATGCAATCCACGGCAACAAATCCCAAGGCCAACGTCAGCGTGCCTTAGAAGATTTTCGCAAAAATAAAACCGCAGTATTAATCGCCACAGACATTGCTGCGCGCGGCATCGATATTCCGGGCATTGAGATCGTGATTAACTACGATCTGCCAAATGTTCCTGAATCTTACGTTCACCGCATTGGCCGCACGGCGCGCGCCGGCGCCTCTGGGCGTGCCATTTCATTTTGTGCACCTGATGAGCAAAAACAATTGCGTGACATTGAAAAGTTGATCAAAAAACAGATCCCCGTAGCCCATCTTGAAGGCCTGACAGCCGCGGTCATTCCAATGGAAGAAAAACCGGAAGGTCGCAAAGGTCGTGCACGCCCCAATCCAAACAGGAAATTCGGCGGTGGTGGTAAAGGCAAACCAAAAGGTCGTAAGCCAAAACGCTAAGGCAAATGGCGTCTTACTTAACTCTTCTATCGGTTATGGCTACACCCTAGACATACTGAAGCGTTGTGCGCATTGCATGCAATACGCATAAAGCTTTCCAAATGGTCCAAATATCCCCCGCGCGGAGCGTATACAGCTTACCGGCTTAACGCTTTGTCGCGGGCCGCACGCAGTTGTGCAAAATCATCACCCGCGTGGTAGCTGGAACGTGTTAGCGGTGTGGCAGACACCATCAAAAAGCCTTTACCGTAAGCGGCTTTTTCATAAGCTTCAAACTCTTCAGGTGTTACAAACCGATCCAATACATGGTGCTTGGGTGTTGGTTGCAGATACTGTCCGATGGTCAGGAAGTCCAAGTCTGCGGCACGCATATCGTCCATCACTTGCATCACTGCTTGACGATCTTCGCCCAAACCCACCATGATACCCGATTTGGTGAACATGGATGGATCAAGCTCTTTGACCCGCTGCAGCAGGCGCAAGCTATGAAAATATCGCGCACCGGGGCGCACTTCGGGATATAGGCCCGGCACGGTTTCCAGATTGTGATTGAACACATCGGGGCGCGCTTCAACCACAATTTCCAATACACTGTCATCACAGCGGATAAAATCGGGTGTCAGTATCTCAATCGTTGTCTCGGGCGATTGCTTGCGAACCGCGCGAATGGTCTGGGCAAAATGCTCGGCGCCGCCATCTTTGATATCATCGCGATCAACAGAGGTAATCACCACGTGATTCAACCCAAGTTTTTTCACGGCAGCGGCCACACGGCCTGGCTCAAATACATCCAGATCCTCTGGCGGTTTACCAGTGGCGATGTTGCAAAACGTGCAGGCCCGCGTACAAACCTCGCCCATTATCATCATGGTGGCGTGGCCTTGGTTCCAGCATTCGCCCACATTGGGGCAACCTGCCTGTTCACACACAGTTACCAAATTATTGTCGCGCATGATTTTGCGTGTCTCATTATAGCCTTTGCCAACGGGGGCTTTGACCCTGATCCATTTGGGTTTTTTCGGTTGGGCATTATCCGGCTTATGCGCCTTTTCAGGGTGACGTTCAGAGGGGATTTTAAGATCGCGCATGATGGCACCTTTGTTACTTACCCTATGATATATCGCGCGCGGGATAATGTCTCGCTTTAATTGCTGGCTCTTTGGGATCTATGACGTTAAAATACCATAAAAACAGGCTCTGAATATGACAAGACCACACGAAACCCTGGCCGAACACAAAGGCCGCGAACACCATATCAGCAAAATCGGTGAATTCCTGAAGCAGATTATTTATGGCGGCAATGACGGTATTGTCACCACATTTGCGGTTGTGGCAGGTTTTGCGGGTGCTGGCGCCGAAGGGGTGGCGCAAGTGGGTGGTATTGCTGTGCTGCTGTTCGGTTTTGCCAATCTGTTTGCAGATGCTACAGCGATGGGGTTGGGCGAATTTCTGTCGGCACGATCTGAAAAAGATCTGTATCATTCGGTGCGCGATAAAGAGATTCTTGAGATCCACAACAACCCTGAAATGGAACGCCGCGAAACCATCGAAATCCTGTCTGACAAAGGCATGACAGATAAAGATGCCAACGGCATGGCCGATATTCTGGAACGTTACCCCGAATATTACGGCGACTTCATGATGGCCTATGAAATAGGCATGGCCGACCCCGCAGATGAAAATCCTGCTATGAACGGCCTGGCCACATTCGGCTCGTTCATCGTTTTCGGAGTAATTCCGCTGGTGCCCTATTTTGTGCTAGAGCCCATTCCTTCCACTTTTAACCTGTCAGTCTTTGCTACCTTCGGCGCACTTTGCGTCCTTGGTCTGCTACGCTACATGGTGATCCGCGAAAATATCCTACGCTGTGTTGGTGAAACCGTTCTTGTTGGCGGGGTTTGCGCATCGGTTGCTTACGTTGTCGGGCTGGCTTTTGCCTAAACTTACATGTGTATAACCTTACCATAAGCATCCAGCACGCTTTCATGCATCATTTCGGACAATGTGGGATGTGGGAACACCGTATGCATCAGGTCTTCTTCGGTGGTTTCCAACTGGCGGCCGATGACATAGCCTTGGATCAGTTCGGTGACTTCGGCACCAACCATATGGGCGCCTAGCAGCTCACCGGTTTTAGCGTCGAATATGGTTTTCACCATGCCTTCTGCCTCCCCCAATGCAATCGCTTTGCCGTTGCCAATGAAAGGGAAATGACCAACCTTGATGTCAAAACCTTTGTCCTTGGCGGCCGCTTCCGTATAACCGACCGAGGCAATTTGCGGATGGCAATAAGTACAACCGGCAATGCTTTCCGGTTTTACAGGATGCGGGTTTTGCCCTGCGATCAATTCGGCAACCATGACCCCTTCATGCGATGCTTTATGGGCTAACCACGGTGGGGCGGCCAGATCGCCTATGGCGAATATACCATCCACATTGGTGCGGCAGTAAGCATCTGTCACAACATGTGTACGGTCTTCCTTGATGCCCAGTTTTTCCAGCCCCAGCCCTTCAACATTACCGACAATGCCGACGGCGGAAATCACGGTGTCAAACTCAACTTTTTCAACCTTCCCCTTGGCCTCGATATGGGCAACAACCTTGTCTTTGCCCCGATCAAGCTTTTTAACCATGGTTTTTTCCATGATCGTCATACCCTGTTTTATGAACTGCTTCTTGGCGAATGTGGCGATCTCTTTATCTTCAACAGGCAGAATGCGATCCATCACCTCAACCACCGTCGTATCAGCTCCCAGTGTATTATAAAAACTGGCAAACTCGATACCGATTGCCCCTGACCCGATAACCAATAGCTTCTTAGGCATATGGGGTGGTGTCAGCGCGGTTTTATAAGTCCAGACAAGTTTACCGTCTGCTTCAAGCCCCGGCAACTCGCGGGCCCGCGCGCCTGTGGCCAGAACGATGTTCTTGCCTGTCAGCTCTTCGGTACCTTTAGGGGTTTTTACCGATACCTTGCCTTTGGCAATAATCGTTCCCTCCCCCATGATCGCAGTAACTTTGTTTTTCTTCAGCAAATGCCCGATACCTGCATTCAACTGTGCCGCTACTCCGCGCGACCGTTTAACCACCGCATCAAGGTCATATGATATATTATCCGCAGACAGGCCAAACTCTTTTGCACGGTGCATCAGGTGGAAAACTTCGGATGATCGCAGCAGGGCTTTGGTAGGTATGCAACCCCAATTCAGGCAAATCCCGCCCATATGTTCACGTTCAACGACCGCAACAGACAGCCCAAGCTGCGCACCGCGTATAGCCGCAACATAACCACCTGGTCCGGCCCCAATTACAATCATATCATAGGATTTTGCAGCCATCAGAATACCCTTCTAATTATTTAGTTTAACACTAAACCTTTTAACATCTTTATGCTAGATTTGCCGCAACAACGCAAGTCCGCCTTGCGTCAATCTGGATTTTGCATCACCTTCAGTATGCCCTGATAACCATTTTTATCTAAAAATATTTCCTCGGCATTTGTGGTATTGCGCCCCAAGGCCTTATTTCTATATGGGAAGCGGCCAAATTTACGGATAATTTCCTGATGTACACGCGCATGCAACAGTGACCCGTCATTGTCGGTCATCCGCGTAGATATGTATTTTTCACACCGTAGTTGATCCGCCAAGTCTTCGGAGTGTTCAAATGGTAGATAGAAAAACTCTTGTGCGGCTCTGCCCACTTGCAAATCAAAATTACTTTCAATAGCAAAGGTTGCCGCCTTGCGTGCCATTGGGTCAGTTTCAAAAGCGCGTGCATCGCTCCGAAACATATTACGGGGAAACTGGTCGGTCAGAATAAGATAAGCAAGACAGCCCGCAGCCGTATCCGTCCAACCCACATAGCCGCCATCACGTGCCGTTTCCCAGTCTGCCATGAACCGGTCGCTTATCATTGCATCCAACGTTGCCGGCCCGTTATACCACCCTTCAGGTCCGACCTCTTCTACCCAGAAATCCGTAATCTGTTTGTAATCTTTCATCTCACACGCCTTCGCATAAACTTGCCTTGCAGCAAAAAGCAAAAACCCAAATTGATCAAGTACTCTCTTCTGTATTCTCATCCGCCATATCGATGGCAACTTCAGCCGCCAGTTCAACAGCAACAACCGAAGTGCCCGGTGCGACATACGCATAAGAACCTGTATCTTCTACACTTGGCGCTTCCCGAACTGTGGCACGGAACAATGCCCAAGCGGCACTTAACCCCAACAAAACAGCAAGATAGATAAAAAAGCTGTCAGCGCCATAAGTCGTCATCATCCAACCGACCAGAAATGGCCCGCCAATGGCCCCGCAACCGTTGATGAAAATCAAACCACCAGAGGCAGCAGCCATATCATCCTGTTCCAAATAGTCGTTCATGTATGCCAGATAAAGCGAATAAAGCGGATTGGATACGCCACCCAGAATGAGGACAATCAGCATCAGCATGTATAAATTGCCAGTAAAAAACGGGGCTACTGACATTACAACTGCACCAAACACCGTCAGATAAATAATTAGTAACCTGCGCCCCATTCGGTCAGAGAGCCAACCTATCGGGTATTGGCATAACATTCCACCAATATAGATCATAGCAACCAAGATTGTGATTTCACGTACATCCAGCCCTTTTTCTGTACCGTAAACAGAGGCCATACCAAAAAGTGCTGAAAAAATTGCGCCCAGTAAAAAGGTTCCAATCACAGCAACTGGAGAAGTGGTATATAACTGTTTAAACGACATCGGTTTTGTGGTTTGAAACATTGGTGCGGGGCTGATTGACAATAAAATCGGTGCAAATGATACTGACACCAGAACCGATGATACGATAAACAATGTATAACCACCTGGGTCGCCAAAGTTCAAAACACCCTGAGCCGCAACAATACCTATCATTTGCACTATAATATACAAAGATAATGTCTGTCCGCGTGTTTCATTCGTAGCACTATCGTTCAACCAGCTTTCGGCAACCACATAAACGCCAGAAAAGCAAAATCCTATTAAAATGCGCAATAACATCCAGACAACCACATTGGGTATGGCCGCATAAAGGATCAATGCTGCCGATACCAAAGATGCCAATGCCGCAAACACCCTCACATGGCCCACCCTACGGATCATTTCGGGGGCCATACGACTGCCGCCCAAAAAGCCAATAAAATAACCCGACATTACCCATGCCATCGTATTTGGGGTAAACCCTTCAATCGCGCCGCGAATACCCAGCAAGGTGCCTTGCAAGCCATTGCCAAGCATCAACAGCATCATACCCAGAAAAAGCGGCCATGAATTCTTTAGTACTGCACCCATCATCATGCTCCATTCACATCATGTTAGCACGTTTCAAAAAACCTGATATTTCAGGTGCGACACGGCTTAAGTCATTTTTATTTATCACTATCGGGGAAATAGCAGCGACCCATCCCCGTAGGAAAAGAATCGATACCTTTCATGAATTGCGTAATCGTAAATTTCTCGACATCTGTCTAGCCCTATTAATGCCGAGACCAGCATTAGCAAGGTTGATTTCGGCAAGTGAAAATTTGTCAGCAATCCGTCAGCTACATGAAATTCAAAACCAGGCTTGATAAAAATATCCGTATCCCCGGTCCATGCCTGTATTTCGCCCGATTTGCGCGCTGCTGTCTCTATCAATCGCAACGCGGTTGTACCCACAGGAATTACACGGCCACCGTTCTTTTTTGTTTGCAAGATGTCTTTTGCCGCCTGCGCAGATATTTGCCCCCATTCAGAATGCATTTTATGATTTGATATGTCGTCAACTTTTACCGGCAGGAATGTCCCTGCCCCAACATGCAATGTCACTTCAGAAAATGCGACACCATGCTGGCGCAACTTTTCCAATAATACTTCATCAAAGTGCAATGACGCGGTTGGTGCTGCTACTGCTCCTAATTTTCGTGCAAAAACAGTCTGGTAATCTATATTGTCTTGTTCATCTGCAGCCCGTTTTGCCGCTATATATGGCGGCAATGGCATTGTGCCAATTTCAGCAATTACCACATCAAATGCATCACCTGACATATTGAATGAAAGCCCAATTCCATCGTTGGACTTGGATATAACTTTTGCCTTAAGCCCCGCATCAAAATACACTTCTTCGCCAACATTCAAGCGGCGCGCAGGCTTAGCCAAGCTCAACCAATCGCCATTGGCATCACACGAGATCAATGTAAATTCCACTTTGGCATAAGTTTCGCCTTGATCGGATATACGTCTGCGGCGGCCATTTAACCGTGCGGGTATAACCTTCGTGTTATTTAAAACCAGCCTATCCCCTGGCCGCAAATAATCACAAATATCCTGGAAATGACTGTTTATTATTTCATCATCCTGCGCCACCAACAATCGTGAAGACGGTCGAGGCCTAAGTGGCCTTAGCGCGATTAAATCGTCCGGTAGAGTAAAATCAAAATCAGATAGGATCATGGCGTATCTTGTGGCGTGAATTCATAAATACTTCAAGCCACCTACCGATCTGCTTCTGGGGTAAGTGTCCCGCTGTTTGTATTCCGGGTTTCATCTGTTGATTCAACAGGATTAACAGTGGATGGAACTACTGTTTTTCCGACTTCCGGCATCTCTGACCTGAAAATTTCGCGGAAAACACCCGGGGCCAATATCGACAACGGATTCACACTAATTTTCGGATTGTCAGATACACCTTTCACTTTGTAAATAAAACTGAATAGTCCTTCCCCCCTTTGTCTGCCAAAAAGTTTACCGAATACACGTTCCAAAGAACCATTTAGGGCGTAAAGCGGGGTTATAACACCTTCAAAATTCACGCCTTTGGTTTGAGAGTTGTAATTGCCATCAAGTGTAATGCCCATAGAGACACCTATTGCACTAGTTTTACGCACCTCTACCCCTTGGGGTTTTAGTGTAAATTGACCATCTATTTTCTCAAATACAATACCATCACCCGCCAATTCCTGCACAAGTCCGATCACACTGATACCGTTCAACAATCCCGCCAATATATTATCTTGTTTAACCTTAGCTTTCTTGATCTGAAATGTTCCTTTATAGTTACCCTCTTCTTCAAGCGGCGTCAGAATTAACCGTAAGTCACCACCCTCACCTTTTGAATATAGGTTTGCAGATCGTAAGACGCTGCCTGCATCGGTCGCAATAACTTCAGCTGCTGTACCATTTTCCTGAGGAAATATTGTTCCCGTGATTTCAGCCCCGTTATTTATACGCGCGCTATAAGTGCCTCGCAGCCCCTGTTCATTGCGCAGTTTGGCACGAAAACCTGTAAGAATGATGCCATCAGCCAGCACAAGCCTATCTAGAGTAACATCCATCGGTGCGCCGGTTTTTGCTCCCTTAGAAAAACTGACATTACGCAAATCCGCTGTACCGCTTTTAACAGTAATTTTCGTTTTTTCTTTACCCAAACTATCTATGATGATCGCTGACTTCAGCCATTTACCGACAGTCAGTTCCGAGAAATTCGCTTGCTTGAATTTATTATCTGCATCTAACTTAATATGGCCCTTTGCCACCAATTTTGATGCCGCCACTGAGAAATTATCAACCGTGACTTTATCACCTAATTGGCCTTGTGCTAATAATATACCTTTAGCTTCTTTATGCTTTATCCAATTCAGACTTCTGATATTTAAGCCAAGCCCCACCATATCTGATTTCAAAACATAGGTCGGCGGTTGCTTTAGTCTTAGTAAAATATTAACTTGCGCTGGTGATGATCCTGTTAATATTCCGCCTTCGAAATCCAGCCCAAACTGGCGCAGGTTTTTTTCGCTTAAAATTACATCTGATTGTATTTCAGATTGCTTTTTATTCTGCTTTCCAATCGGCATACGCCACTTGGTCTGCGTATCAATACCGTCCAGTTTGGTAGCACCCTCTATTTCAATTAATTTGTCACTTGCAATAACGGATAGCTTATCTGCGGTCACAGTATGGTTTTTTACCAATGTCGTTGAATTCACATCTGATATCACGGCTGTAGCTTGAAACTTAACTTCTTCCGGTTTCACCCCCTTAACCAATGGCACCCATAGCACACCATTACCAACAACCTGACCGGTGGCCAATGACGGTTTAAGGTCGACTTTTTTCAAAAACTCAAATGGCTTTTCATCCAGCATGCTTAATCCTGCGGGCAAGCTGGAGACCGCATTCAAAGTAACTTTTCCTGTTGCGGGTTTCACAACTATATTAGGAACAAAAAATTCTGAATTTGTAATATCAATACGATCATTGTTAGGGGCAATAACATATCCCTCATATAGCTCTGCCTTGAACGTTTTTTCTGTCAAGTGCCCTCGCCCTCTGGCGTCTTGCAGAACCGGCAAGGTCTTTAAATAGCGCACTTTCCCTTGGTCTATATCAAATTTCAAATCGACGCTGTGCTTGCCATTGCGGCTGCGGAATTGTCCGATACCGTTTCTTGCGTAACCACCCAATATATTTTCATCAATCCAAGTGCGGGTTTTTTCTGCCGCTATAAGCGGCCAATATTTCATCACCTCATCATATTTTATTTCATTAATGCGTGCGAAATACGCGTTATTCCAATACTTATCACCAGCATTTGAAGATCCGGTAACCGTAATATTCAGATCACCTGCCTGTACAACCCCGTGTTCCAGTGTCAGCGAAAATGGCGATATTGTCATATGTACATTTGCTTTGACACTATCCACTGTCACAGGGGCGGCAAAAATTCCCTCTGGATGAATCTTCAGCTCAGCTAATTCAGCAGTTCCGGACAACGCATCAACGGCACCTGCCTTATCACGGTGCATGGAAATCTCGGCTTCACCTCTTATACTTCCAGCAGTGCTTTGGGCCGTTATTCCCGTGAATTTCAAACTATCCGTATCTTTTAAATACTCAAAGTACGTCTTGATGTTACCAAATTTGATTGGCAATGTATTAAGGCCTTCGCGCAACCGGCCTTTATTGCTTTCCAAAACGCCGGATAGGCTTTCCAAAACTCCATCAACCTTGACTACCGTATTTATAGATCCCGTTACGGCGGTATCAAAATTACGCAACCAATCCAGTGCAGGCACCTGATCCGCCAAATCTACAGTCGAGGCTTGGGTGAATTTTAATCCAAACCCAAAATCACTATCCCCAAGAATGTAAGAAAAGTTTAGGGCGACAGACATGTCAACATGGCCCCTAGTTGCCATAACGACGTCTGCGTTGGCGGTTATGACATCACCTTCCCGTATTGAGACCAATTGTGTTTTTGTTGTTGTCCAGACACGTTTGTTTGCCTGATCTATATAGACAAGATTGGTATCAATCATGTCAATTTGCCTTAGACTACGTAGTGGTGACTTCCTTGCTGCAATGTTTGCGGCATCGAATATCATATCGGGCTTTACAAATTCAGTGTTTTTATCGCCGGGCGGCAGTATATTAAACTTGCCATTCGCATCACGTAAAAAACGAAACTCGGCCCCTACAATTTCTATGGTTTCAACTTCAACACCATTTTGCAAAGATCGTAAGGGGTTGATCTTCGCGCGGACTATCGGAAATTCCGCTATTCTTTGTCCTGCCTTGGTATCAATCCGCACATCTGATAGCTGAACAAGGATTTTTATACCCTTTTGCACAGCGACAAGCGATACATCACCAAAGCTTACATCAAAATCGCTTACCGCATCATTAACCAATCTTGCAGCAGTTTCTTGGGCTTGAGGAAAGACGATAGGGCCCGACTTTAATCTTATGAACAGTATACCAATAATTACGATCAAAAGAATAACCAGACTGAATGTCATCGAAACAATACGTCTGGCCCACCAGCCGAGAAAAAATTTTGGCCTGACTACCTTTTGGTTTACGTCGCGCTTCACGCTCATATTCAGTGAACTTCTCTATTTTCGGAATTACGCTTGATCTTGATTTTCAAACACCAGTTCTACATATATACATAGTAATCACTCTTGTTAATAAACTCCAGCATAAGAGGTGCATTTTGCATGAATTCACGAATAAAATACCGATTTCTATCTTACAACTATCCCGTATGGGGGGCCTGTAGCCGGAAGCGCGATGTATCCATAATTAAACACACCCTAAGAATTTCTTTTTAACCAACATAAGGGCCAAACGAGCGAAGTATGTGGCATTACGAGAATACTCTTCTTGAATGATGTGTTTTTCGTAATTCAAGAAATTTATCGTAAAATCAGTACAAAAACCATGTTGGATCAACCATAAACCCCTAGGAAAACGATGAACCGCCCGACATTAACTGAATTGGCCTGCAAGGTCTTAACAACCGCCAATGGGCGCGAAAAAACCCATGCATCTTATGCAGCGGCAAAGCTGTGGTTTGACAGCGTTCAAGCTGGATATCCATTGGAAATTGGCGATTGCAAACCGCCAGAACACCCAAGCCGTCCCGAAAAACCAGAACTTTTAGCCCCCAGAGATGTCCCGCGCAGGCGTACGGGCACCCAAAAAGGGCGTGCAGCGCTTTTACATGCAATCGCACATATAGAATTAAATGCAGTTGATCTGCACTGGGATATTATCCCTCGGTTTTCCCACATCAAAATGCCCCGTGGATTTTATGATGATTGGGTAAAGGCCGCCAACGAAGAAGCTAAGCATTTCAACCTTCTATGTGACAGACTTGAAGTAATGGAATGCTATTATGGGGCCATGCCTGCGCATGCAGGAATGTGGCGGGCAGCAACCGACACAAATGATGATTTCATCGGGCGTTTGGCGATTGTTCCAATGGTGTTGGAGGCGCGCGGCCTAGACGTTACACCCGGCATGATCGACCTATTCAAAGGAATTAAAGATACCGGCACCGTAGCAGCCCTGGAAACTATCTACGCCGAAGAAGTCGGGCATGTGGCCTACGGCTCTAAATGGTTTCACTTTTTGTGTGGTCGCCATGAACAAGACCCAAAAGATTGTTTCCACGCATTGGTAGAAAAATATTTTTCAGGCGGCTTAAGGCCGCCTTTCAACGATGAAAAACGTGCAGAAGCCGGTATTCCACCCGATTTTTACTGGCCATTGGTTAAGGAAAAGCCAAAATAGCAATAATAATCCCGACTGATGCATAATAAGCAAAAAATCGCCTAATGTTATAAAAACAAGCTATAATTTTATCAATCAGTAAGTTATTTTATTGATTGCTTAGCAGAATTTGCATAATAAGCATGTGCATGTATCCCGTATCAACGGGTGTATAACAGGACATAAAATCGGGTGGTTAACGAAAAGCATGAAAAGTGCATTAGAAAAATATTTACCTGAACAACGGATTTACATCCGCACAGATCGCTCAACACGGTTTTTGACCCTCAAGTCAAAATCGCAATTATTTATTGGCATTGTCGCAACATTAAGTTTTTCCTGGCTGCTAATCGCAACAGCTATCATTGGCTATAGTTCTTTGGATGCGCGTTCTGATAGCAATCGTGTCGCTGACCAAAAGAAAGCTTTTGAACTTCGGATAAATAAGCTTTCAGCCGAACGTGATAGGCGTGCCATGGAAGCACAAACCGCACAAGAACAGTTTTATGTTGCCTTAAACCAAATTTCAGAACAACAAACTGAACTGCTGGAAGCCGAAGAACAAAAACGTGAATTGGCAACCGGCATACATATCATGCAAACAAAATTGCAAGATGTCGTTAAATCCCGCGACACGGCCATTCGCAAATCTGACCTGCTTTTAGCTGAGTTGCAAAATTTCAATGGGAATAAGAAGTCACATTTGGGGGCGGCAGAAGAGCTGAATAAAACCCTTGCGTTGATTTCGCAGGAATTGGCAACATCGGTCGGCGAACGCGAATTTTATGCAGCCGATGCAGCTAAAGCCAAACAACATGCCAAGGACTTAACGTTCAATGCGGAATTGGCTCAACTGAAGAATGAACAGATTTTCAGCCGTATAGAAGATGCCATAGACGTTTCTTTATCACCACTTGAACGCGCGCTTAACAAGTCAGGCATTAATACTGATGCTCTTATAGAAGATGTTCGTCGTAGCTATTCTGGAACTGGC
Organism: Amylibacter sp.; assembly: GCA_965261565.1. Lineage (GTDB taxonomy): Bacteria > Pseudomonadota > Alphaproteobacteria > Rhodobacterales > Rhodobacteraceae > Amylibacter. The sequence continues at coordinate 2,339,466 of OZ253460.1, read as the reverse complement.
GGGCCTCTGACTGAATTAACAATTTCAAGCAAAGGCGTTGTTGGTAACCATGACAGTCTTCGTGCCAATGGATTGTTGAAAGCTCTTGATCGCATAAACCTGATGAAAATTGCCGGAAACAAAGTCCCTCTGTCAAACCCCATTCGCGGCTCATACAGATTTACCAGCGGGTTCGGTGGACGACGCGATCCGAAAACAGGTGGATGGCGCAAGCATAACGGCACTGACATGGCAGGCCCCAGAGGAACAAAAATTGTGGTAACAGCTGATGGCATAGTTACGTTTGCGGGACGTCAATCAGGTTATGGCCGCCTTGTTAAGGTTAAGCACAGACAAGGGTTTGAGACATATTACGCTCATTTGAACAGTATCAACGTCAAAACAGGACAAAAGGTATCGCGTGGAGATAAGATTGGTGCTATGGGGAATTCTGGTCGTAGTACAGGTGTTCATCTTCACTACGAAATCCGTAAAAACGGGAACCCAGTAAACGCAATAAAATATATAAAGGCTGCTAACGATGTTTTCTAAAAGCAAAATAAACGAACCTGCAAAAAAACCGGATGTGGTAAACGCGAAAGATGATAAAAAGAATGCTGCGACAAAGTCCTCTTCATATTCTTCTTCCTCACCTGCACCGGTAACGCCAAAGGCCAAACCACCAGCATCTATTTTGTCTACAGATCTGTACATCAAAGGTAACATAAAAACATCTGGTGACATTCAAATCGAAGGTGAAATTGTAGGCGACGTACGTGCACACCTGCTAACTGTAGGTGAAACTGCCCGCATAAAAGGCGAAGTCATTGCCGACGATGTCGTTGTAAACGGTCATGTTGCGGGTACAGTGCGTGGTTTAAAGGTACGCTTAACAGCAACAGCACGCGTTGAAGGCGACATTGTACATAAGACAATTGCCATTGAAAGCGGTGCACATTTCGAAGGCTCTGTTCGCCGCGAAGAAGACCCACTGACAACTTCAAAGGCAATGGGTAAAGCCCCTTCAAAAGCTTCCTGAAAACAGCCTAAGATATTCTTGCCTTCATACAATGATACAAATTAATTCCTCTTAGGTACATTATCTAAGAGGAGTGTTTCTGTAAAATAGGCGCATAAACACTCTGGATACATTAATGATATGACCTACGCACTCGTTATACATGGTGGCGCAGGCGCCCGTATTGGCGTTGATTACAGTGAGCAAAAAAAGCATTTGGAAACTTTGATCACATCTGGTCAGAAAATGCTTGTTTCCGGCAAGGATGCACTAGAAGTTGTTACAACCATCGTCGCTGAAATGGAAAGCTCTGGGCTTTATGTTGCAGGCAAAGGATCTGCGCCAAATACGGATGGCGTAGTCGAGCTGGACGCCAGTATTATGGACGGAAAACAGCAACGCGCAGGCGCAGTGGCCGCCATGCCCAATATTGTCAGCCCAATCCACGCTGCACTTACCGTATTGGAAGACGGCAAGCATGTTATGCTGGCTGGAAACGGCGCAAGAAATTTTGCACTGGCAAATGGTGCAAAGTCCGTTGGCAACCCAATAGAGTATTATACCGAACATGCCGGGCATGGCTCAATGGGCGAACTATCCAGTCACGGGACAGTGGGTGCCGTAGCACTTGATATCCAAGGTCATCTTGCCGCCGCAACTTCTACCGGTGGGACTTTCAACAAACGACCCGGACGGGTTGGAGACACGCCACTGATCGGTGCAGGAACATGGGCGGATAATCACGTTGCGGTTTCTTGTACAGGTGTTGGTGAAGCTTTTATGCGCACAAGTGCCGCTCACGATGTTTCTGCCCGCATGCGTTATGGCAATGCATCTTTGGATAATGCGGCACACGCAGTTCTTGATGAAGTCAAAAAATGTGACGGTGACGGCGGGTTGATTGCGGTTGATCGTTATGGGCACATTACAATGCCGTTCAACTCAGATGGCATGAAGCGCGCGGCTGTATCAAATTCCATGCCGGCAGTCGTACGCGTTTTTGAAACAGAACCGATTGTGGGTCAGGCATAAAACCCTACTCTACTGGCCCACATTCGCTTCTCTCATCCATTGCCATAACCGTTGTTGAAACATATTTAGGCATCGGGATTTAAGTTCTCTCTATAATGCGTCTGTTAAGTTTTATTGTTCCAGTTATAACCACCAATAAAATCAACAAAACAACGTACGATTTTAGTCATCGGCCGGCCGCGCACAGTGACAATTTCAATCGTTCTGTGTGAAGGCAAACCATTCACCGGACGAGATGATAAACCATCTACTATGATAGAATTACGTGGTAACAGCGAAATGCCCATACCCGTTGCAATAAGGTTTTGAATCCAGTCTTCTCTTTCTGACCGCATAATAACGTTAATATTAAGCCCATTTTGTTCTGTAATTTTAAAAACAGACTCCCTGAACTCGCAACGCAATCTATCCAGATATGCCTGCCCATTCAGATCGGAAAGTTCTAACGGCCCTTCTCCGGATAAAGCATGGCCCCGACCATACACCAATTCAAAAGCTTCACTCATCAATGGAATTGTATCAAACCGATCAGGCAAAGGCTCTTGGCGTGCAATCAACGCACAATCCAGCACACCGGAAAGAAGCAAATCTTGTGCTCTTTGTCCCCATACATCATGTAAAACCAGTTCGACATCAGCCTCTTGTGCCTGCCATGCACTTAATGCAGGCCCAATGCTTAACGGGCCAATTGTGCACATTATACCAAGCTGAATATGTTCCATTTCACCCAATACTATCTCGGCCGCCGCACCATACGCTGCATGGCGTGTTTCCTCGATACGTGAAAGATGGGTTTGCATAACCTGGCCAAGACAAGTCAATGAAAGCGTTCTCCCTTCGCGCAAAAATAACGCACCACCTAAATTTGCCTCTAATTTTTGAATAGCCACAGTTAGTGCTGGCTGTGACACAGAACAAGATTCTGCCGCCCGCGTAAAATTCATGTGATTACAGGCAGCCAGGAAGTATTTAACTTGATGAAATTCCATTTAAATCAACCTCTTATATCTTCCATAGGCGCCGACTATAACACAATTAATATTCGGTATTGGATATCGGTTTCTAATTTGTGCATGTCTTAAATCAGAAACCTAATCAAGGAAAATAAAATGAACAAAGTATTCATGACCCTCGCTGTTACTGGTTTTGCATCTATTTCATATGCCCAAATGGTGCCAGCAAGTGATATCAATCAAGCAACATTTACAGCAGAGAGTGCCGCGCAAATTCCCGTAGATTACCGCAAGTGGGTTTTCGTTGGTGCACCATTGACACCAAATGCGCTGAATGATGGAAGTGCGGCGTTTCAAGAATTTCATAATGTTTATGTAGAGCCATCCGCATTTGACTATTTTGCAGAAACTGGCGATTGGCCAGAGGGAACCCAAATTGTGAAAGAATTGGCTCTCATATATCAAAATGATAATGATGAACTGGGCGCTACATTCGAGGTTTCCGGCCACGGTTACCAACAAGGTGAGTTCAGTGGTTTAGAACTTACAGTGAAAGATAGCGCACGTTTTCCCGAAATGCCGGGCGGTTGGGCATACTTCTCATTTGGTCACCATGCGCCACCTTATGCTAAAACGGCAACCGCGTTTGCTGCCGAAAGCTGTAACGCATGTCATGCAGGAAATGCAGAAACAGATTTCGTCTTTACGCAGTTCTATCCAGTGCTTCGCGCTGTACAAAAATAAACCGCTGTATAGTATAATAAAGCCCAATAAGACAGAAGTACCCCTGCTTTTGTCTTATTGCTATGTCTCCGCATTTGCCTCGGCGCGGCTTTTACCGGCCACGTCCATCGCCAGAACTGCGGCCATAAACTGATCCAGATCACCATCCAGAACCCCTTGGGTGTCAGATGTTTCCGTTCCGGTCCGTAAATCCTTAATCATCTGGTAGGGCTGTAAAACATACGATCTGATCTGATTACCCCACCCTGCATCGCCCTTGTTTTCATGCGCTTCATTGACAGCTTCATTACGGCGATCCAATTCCATCTGATACAAGCGTGACTTAAGGGCCTTCATAGCAATATCGCGGTTTTGGTGTTGTGATTTCACCGATGAAGTAACCACAATCCCCGTGGGAATATGTGTCATACGCACAGCACTGTCTGTCGTATTCACATGCTGACCGCCTGCCCCCGAAGACCGGTACGTATCAACACGCACATCAGACATATTGACTTCGATCTCTATATTGTCGTCCACCACAGGGTAGACCGTAATAGAGCTGAAAGAAGTATGTCGTTTTGCAGCACTGTCAAAAGGTGAAATGCGCACTAAACGGTGTACACCACTTTCGGATTTTAACCATCCGTATGCATTGTGGCCGGTGATTTTATAAGTTGCCGATTTTATTCCGGCCTCTTCGCCTGCAGTTTCAGACTGCAATTCTACCTTATAGCCTTTCTTCTCGGCCCAACGGATATACATACGTGCCAACATCGATGCCCAGTCACAGCTTTCCGTACCACCTGCCCCGGATTTAACCTCCAGAAAAGTATCATTGGCATCTGCCTCGCCATTCAGCAAGGCTTCTAATTTTCGTTTGGCCGCGCGTTTTTCCAGATGTTTTATCGCACTTTCAGCTTCGTCAACGACCTCTTGATCGTCTTCCATCTCGCCAAGTTCTATAAGTTCAATATTATCATCCAGATCCTGTGTTAAGGAGTTGTAACTGCCCATAGCATCCACCAGCATCTGGCGTTCACGCATCAGTTTTTGTGCTTTAGCAGGATCATTCCACAGGTCGGGATCTTCTGACATCGCATTGAATTCCTCCAAGCGATGCGGGGCTGTTTCCCAGTCCATACGCTGCTGCAACAGCTCTAAAACACCGCGGATTTCCACTACAATATTTTCTATTTCTGCACGCATCTGCCCTGCTTTTCCAAACTGCTTCCAAGCTGTTCTACAAAGCCTGCGGGTAAGGGTAAAGTCCTCTAATATATACCGCCTGATGAAAGCGATCCAAAAGTGGCTTTTTTAGGAATTTTTTTAACTTCACCGGTAGAGGTTTTGATTGTCTTGTCATCATCACTTTCGCCACGTCCGAACAATAACAGATCAGAACCCAGCCCCCATCCCCCGTCAATGATATCCAAATAGCCATCATACCCTGTATCATCGACACGGAATAACTCTGCCACAACATATTCACCTGATGCGTCATCCGGCAAACGCGTACCGCTATAACGATCATATTTACGAAAGACCGTTTCCTCCGGCACCTTGAATTCACTTGCCCCGTAGATATCTATGGCTTTTTTCATAAAGCTTGCAAAAACCGGGCCGCACATCGTGCCACCATATGCGCCGCGCCCCATTGATCGTGGGTTATCAAATCCCATGTAGCATCCTGCAACAATGTTAGATGTGAAGCCAATGAACCAAACATCTTTAGAATCGTTCGTTGTGCCTGTTTTACCGGCCACAGGAACGCCCAATCTAACGGTACGGCTGGCGGTTCCTCGCTCGACAACACCGCGCATCATTGATGTAAGACGGTAAGCCGTAACGTCATCCATAATGCGTTCACGGTTGTTCTGTATTTCAGGAGAAAGACCTACTGGCAGATTACTGTCAGCGCACCCGATGCAAGACCTTCGATCATGACGATAAACGGTTTCACCACGGCTGTTTTGTACCCTATCCACAAGCGTCGGTTCCACACGTTCACCACCATTGGCAAACATCGCATAGCCCGCGACCATTTTGAATAACGTGGTTTCTTGTGCACCTAATGAGTTTGCCAGAAATTCATCCATATTATCATAAATACCAAACCGTTCAGCATAGTTAGCAACAACATCCATCCCGATTTCCTGCGCTAAGCGAATGGTCATCAGGTTACGTGAACGCTCAATTCCAAGGCGCATTGGCGCAGGGCCATAAAACGTATTTGATGAATTCTTCGGTCGCCACAACCCTTGTGGTGTTTCAACTTCAATAGGCGCGTCAATAATAATTGTTGCTGGCGAATAGCCGCTATCCAACGCCGAGGCATAAACAAATGGTTTGAAGGATGATCCGGGTTGACGCGTCGCCTGTGTTGCACGGTTAAATACGCTGTCTTGATAGGAAAACCCGCCCTGCATAGCGATCACACGACCCGTATTTGTATCCATTGCCATAAACCCGCCCTGAAGCTCTGGAATTTGGCGTAATGACCAGTTTTGAAAAGCGCCGTCCTTTTCAATTGCCATTACGTGAATGACATCACCCGTTGACAGAATGTCACCCGGTTTTTTAGCCTTTTTAAGTGTTGCGCCAGTTTCGCTTTTCCGGCGCCAAGTCAACTCTGACATAGGTAGAAAATGCCCGTCGGCATTTTCCGCAATACCTTCTATTCCGATCCGAACGGTTGTCGCACCGACCTCTAGCACTACAGCCGGGTGCCAACCATCGATATCACGGGGAATTTTGGTATCAGACAGCGCATCACGCCAAGCCTCTTCACTGCCCAGTATTGCTGGATCCAGCTTTATTGTAGGGCCTCGATATAACCGTAGATTACGGTCATATTTTTCCAAACCGGCACGTAATGCCAATGCGGCTTCTTTTTGCAAAACAGGATCCATGGTGGCCCGAATGGCAAGTCCACCGCCAAAGAATTCATCTTCACCAAATGAGCTGGATAATTGACGGCGAATTTCATCAGTAAAGTAATCACGAGGCGTGCGCGAGGCCCGCAAAGACACATAATCACCGGACTGAACTGTCTTTAAAGGTGTTTCTAGTGCGACTTTAAATTGGTCCCTTGTGATAAACTGGTTGCGTACCATCTGCCCAAGTACATAGTCGCGCCGGGCAGTTGCGCGTTTACTTTCTCTCACGGGGTGATAATCACTTGGCGCTTTTGGCAGTGCAGCCAAATACGCAGCTTCTTCGATTGTTACATTCTCTAATGATTTACCAAAATAAACTTCAGTTGCAGCCGTTACCCCATAAGAATTCTGCCCAAGAAAAATCTCATTCAGATAAATCTCTAGAATGCGGTCTTTTCCTAAAGCAGCTTCGATACGTGTCGAAAGGATCAATTCCTTCACCTTACGCTCGTATTTACGATCCCCATTCAGCAGCATTATCTTTGCAACCTGTTGCGAAATCGTTGACGCGCCCCTTAAACGCCCACCGCGCGCTTTATCTATAACAGCTTTGATGATCCCAATTGGGTCGTAGCCTTTATGTTGGTAAAAACTTTTATCTTCAGCGCTGATAAAAGCTTCTTTCACCAAATCAGGTATTTCATCAATTGGTGTATAAAGTCTGCGCTCTTGGGCAAACTCATCCATCACCTTGCCTTCTATCGAATAAACTTTGCTGATAGTTTTAGGCTCATAACTTGCAAGGTACTTATGATCGGGTAAATCCTTACTGTACATAAACAGAATTGCGCCAATAATCAGCGAAACCAAAACCACACCGATGGTAATCCAGCTGAAAATCCAACCGATAAAAGATAATACTGTTCGAAGCACGTATGGCCCCTTTCATTTCGCTATCTGCCACTTATAAGCGGCTTGTGATAGAAGGTCAAAATCACATCTCTACTATCAGGCCCTGAGAATTTCTGTTTTCTTCATATTAGATAGGCTTTATTATCAAAGTTGAAACCTATTGACGTAATAATTGTGCTTGGGCGGCGTCTTCAATCGACCACGAATCCAAAGCAAGCACGATTCCCTCAATAACCTGTTGGCGCCATTTGCTGTTCAACAGATTATTTAAATCTCGTTTATTTGACATAAACCCCAGTTCAATAAGCACAGAAGGTATATCCGGAGCCTTTAACACACTAAAGCCAGCATATAAATGTGGGCGCTTACGCAAACGCCCGATCGATTGCGCCACACCGGAAACAACCATATCAGCAAGTAAATCACTGCGCGATTTAGTTTCTACTCGTGCCATTTCCATCAATACCGTCGCAACTTCGTCCGATTGATGGGTTAATTCAACGCCAGCCAGTAAATCATTATGATCCTGCCTTGTTGCCAAATACGCGGATGCTTCATTCGAAGCTTTATCAGACAGCGAATAAACAGTCGTGCCTGTTGCCCATCCACTTTCCAAAGCATCTGCGTGTAACGATAAAAATACATCTGCGCCTAGTGCGCGGGCACGCGATATACGGCCCGGCAATGAGATAAATGTATCATCGTTTCGAGTTAGGTAAGCCTTATAACGTCCTGTTAGAATTAGTGTTTCTTTTAATTCTATCGCAAATTTTAGAACCAGATTCTTTTCATGTTTTTCACCGTATCTTGCACCGGAATCAATACCACCATGCCCGGGATCCAAAACAACGATCAAAGGCCTATCCCCTGTTTGGCGCTTCTTTGGTATTTTCACATCGATAGGCACAGGTAAATCCCAACCCGCTTTCACACGCGGCCCTATCTTTTGTTCAAATTCCTCGATGTCAACAAGCTTGAATTTAGCATCTAAAACTGCACCGCCTTCAGCGGGATCTACGCGCATCTCAACTTTGTCCAATGCCATTGGTTCTTTTAACTCCAATACCATCCTTGACCATCCCGCCTGGAACGCCCCAAATCGCAAATTATTGATTTTTTCACTCATAACGGCTTTCTTTGCGGAAAACCCGGTCCAATCCACCTCTTTAAAGTCGAAAACAATGCGATTTGGTTGCGATAATGTAAAAACGCGGTACGGAACAGGTTGAGACAGCTTAAGTGTAAGCATCATCTCGCGATCAGATACATCTGCAACACCGGACTGTGCGGTGTCTACGCGCGCAAGCGCGCGCAAATTCTGTGCGTATCCATCAGTTGTATTCGCGCACAACAAAAAACTTACGAAAACCGCAATTTTATAAAACACTGCTTTGCCTATCATTATTTGCGTCTTTTCACCCTTTATAACGCATGGTTTTAAAAATGCGATTGTATTTCTTGTGCTCTACCCCTAAAGATATGTCATAGCAGGCTGAAATAGCGCCGCTAATATAAGAGTTTCGTTGAATGAGACCATGAAAACAGGCAATGCCAAAGTTATCCTCTGATCCGCTCAACAGGCCATATGGCCAAAGAATTGTCGTGTAAAAGCCTTTAAGCTGAAAATACGGCCCGAACTGAATGTCCCATTATAGTGGGATGTTGGAGAAACCCCGCGATGACACGCGTGTGGACACAATCGTTGGATACTTGCGTCGGCATGAAAGCCGCGCCCATTTATGTGCCACACACAATCGCCATAACATATAACGCCAGCAAATCCGCACCCCCTGGGCTGTGGACTTTTTCGCGTTCCGAGTACAAAAAATGTCAAAGAAAATGCTTATTGATGCCACCCACCCTGAAGAAACCCGCGTGGTTGTGGTCGAAGACAACAAAGTTGATGAATTCGATTTTGAAAGCCTAAACAAACGGCAACTTGCCGGAAATATATACCTAGCCAAAGTCACCCGGGTTGAACCGTCACTTCAGGCCGCATTCATAGACTACGGTGGAAATCGTCATGGATTTCTGGCTTTTAATGAAATCCACCCTGATTACTATCAGATACCGATCGCGGATCGCGAAAAGCTTTTGGCTGAAGAATCTGAATATGCTAAAGCCATGGCTGAAGAAGAAGCAAAGCGCGCCGAGCAACCTAAGTCACGCGGGCGCAGGCGCAAAAAACAACCTGCCAAAACCGAAGCCGAGGCTGAAGGGGCCACATCAGCAAAAGATGCAGTCGTAACCAGTGAGGTTATTGACGATGGCGTTATCGATATTGACAGCGCAGAACCAGAGTTGGTGGAGGTACCCGAAGCACAATCAACCGAGGCCGAAGAAGCCCCGGTTGCAGTGAAAGAAACACCTGTTGTAGATGATGAAGCCCCAGCGGAAGCTGTCGAAGGCGATAATACTGATGATACATCTGACTTACCCTCTAAGCCTGGGATCGTCACAGTTGCCGACAACGATGTTTCAGAAGAGGTTCGTCCACGCAAACCACGAATTAAGCGCTATAAAATTCAGGAAGTGGTTAAAGTTCGCCAAATCATGTTGATTCAGGTTGTAAAAGAGGAACGCGGCAATAAAGGTGCTGCACTGACAACATATCTTTCATTGGCTGGGCGCTATTGTGTCCTGATGCCAAATACCGCACGTGGAGGCGGTATCTCACGCAAAATCACCAATGCGGTCGACCGCAAGAAAATCAAAGCCATAGCAAATAAGCTGGTTGTTCAAGAAGGTGCTGGTCTGATTATCCGTACAGCTGGTGCTAACCGTAATGAAACCGACATAAATCGCGATTATGAATTCCTATCTCGTCAATGGGAGCAAATCCGAGAACTGACACTAAAATCCATTGCACCCGCCCCGATATATGAAGAAGGGAATTTGATTAAACGTTCAATCCGCGATCTCTATACCAGCGATATTGACGAAATTTTTGTAGAGGGCGAAATTGGCTATCAGAATGCCAAAGATTACATGGAAATGTTCATGCCTAATCGCGTGGACAAGGTGAAATTATACAAAGAACCTATGCCACTGTTTTCACGCTATCAGGTCGAAAGTCACTTGGGGGCCATGTTCAACCCTACAGTACAGCTGAAATCAGGCGGCTATCTGGTAATCGGCATCACCGAAGCTCTTGTTGCGGTCGATGTAAACTCTGGCAAAGCCACAAAAGAAAGTTCAATAGAAAAAACTGCACTTAAAACCAACCTTGAAGCTGCAGAAGAGGTTGCGCGCCAAATGCGTCTGCGCGATCTAGCTGGTCTGATTGTGATCGATTTCATTGATATGGACGAACGACGTAATAACACGGCCGTAGAAAAGCGTCTGAAAGACAAACTGAAAACCGATCGTGCGCGTATCCAAATAGGACGCATTTCGGGTTTTGGGCTTTTGGAAATGTCTCGTCAGCGACTACGACCTGGTATGCTGGAAGCCACAACACAACCCTGCCCGCATTGTCATGCAACAGGTTTGCTGCGCTCTGATGACAGTCTTGCCTTATCTATCCTGCGTGAGTTGGAAGAGGAAGGTGTGCGCAATCGTTCCGGCGAAGTGTTGGTCAAGGCACCGATCAACGTAACAAATTACCTGTTGAATGAAAAACGCGAACATATCACAACAATTGAAACCCGGTATGGATTGTCAGTGCGCATTGAAGCAGATGTATCTCTCATCGGTACCGATTACTCTGTTGAGAAATTCAAAACTGCGACAAGATTTATTTCACAACGCACGAACGAACCAATCTCCATGGAAAATGTTTCAATGGAAAGTCTTGATAAACCCGCGACTACAGAAACGATAGTGAATCAAGAAGACGAAAATAAGCCCAGAAAAAAACGCCGCCGTCGCGGAGGCCGTGGGCGTAGTAAAACGCGCACTGAAAATCAGGAAAATACCGAAGTAGAAGCAACGCAAAGCTCTGAAACTTTAGAGAGTTCAACCGAAGTTAAAGATTCGGAAAAAACTGATGTAACCCCATTGGAGACATCCGCCAAGACACCCGAAGCTATGCCTGTAGAAGCAAAAGCAGAAGAGGTGAAAAAACCCGCGACAAGAAGGCGCAAAAAAGTAGTAAAAGAACCTGAAGCTGAAGATGTGCAGGTCAAAACAGAAGAGCCTGCCGAAGCAGAACAGAAGCCGGTTGAAGCCAAGAAAAAGCCTGTTAGGAAGAGAGCCACAAAAAAAGCTCCGGCGGAACCAAAAGCAGACGCCAAACCCAAAAAAGCAAAAGCTGCGCCAAAGCCGAAAAAAACTCCTAAGGCAGCTGAACCAGAAGTGGTTATTGCAAACTCCGAGGCGCCGGTAATAGAACCTGTTGTTGCAGTTGCGGCCACCAAAACAGCACCTGTGGCAGAGAAACCAAAACGTCGTGGTTGGTGGTCTCGCGGTTAAGCACGCAAATCACGTTAACGGCAAAAGCGCGTCTAAACCTTGTGTTTAGCGCGCTTTTGTTTTTATAATTGTATGTATCCACCCAAAGGTAAGAATTGAATCGTATGAGGTTATTTTTCAAGCCGATATTCTGGGCCTTGCCGCTACTATTCATGCTCTCATGGGTTACCGCAGCGAATGCACAAGGGTTGATCCGTGATTCGGAAATTGAATATACCCTGCGCATTGTAGCCCAACCGATTGCTAAAGCAGCTGGTGTCGGGCATATCGATATATATATTATCAATAACAATAACCCGAATGCGTTTACGACGGGTGGCAATAATATATTCATACACTCTGGTCTAATCCGCCAGTTAAAATCCGTGGAAATGCTGCAATCTGTTATTGCCCATGAAATAGGCCATATAAATGGCGGGCATATTACCCAGAGGGCTGCAAACATTGGCACGGCTAGAAGTGCTGCGGGACTAGGGATACTTTTGGGTATCCTCACAGCGGCTGCAGGTGGTGGTGAAGGTGCGATTGGTGTCGCGGCCGCAGCCCAATCTGTTGGATTGCGCAATTATTTAGCCTTCACACGCGGGCAGGAAAGCGCCGCCGATCAATCTGGTGTACGTTATATGGCGCGTGCCGGCATCGACCCATCTGCCTCAATCGATGTTCTTAATATCTTCCGGGGCCAAGAAGCCTTAAGCGTAAAAAGAAAAGACGCATATGCCATCACCCATCCTTTAAGCTCGCAACGGATCTTAGATCTGGAAACCTTTGTTGCCGCCTATAAAGGCAGACCCACAAGTCAGCATCCAAATGTGGATTACTGGTATGCTAGGGCAAGGGCAAAATTTAACGGTTTTACCGGTAGCCCAAAGGGTGTTTTGCGCAAGTTGAAAAAAACGGACAAGGGTGAAATAGCAACCATGACCCGTGCTATAGCCTACCATCGATTGCCCAATAAAAAGAAATCAATGGCAGCGATTAAACGCCTGATAGATATGCGCCCCAAAGATCGGTTTTATCAAGAACTTTACGGGCAGATATTATTAGAAAACGGAAATTCTTCTGGCGCGGTAAAAGCATATAATAAAGCAGTTCAAATGGCCCCCAAAGACCCGCTGATACTTGCAGGGTTAGGTCGGGCACAATTGGCTGATAAATCTGGTTCCTCCGCCAAAACGGCACTTGCCACACTTAAAAGATCTTACGCAAGAGATCCCCGTAACGGGCGCATGTTACGTGATTTGGGTGTCGCTTACGCAAAAACCGGCAACCCGGGTATGGCTTCAGTTACAACAGCCGAAAGATATGCCCTTGCTTCTAACTTTAAACAAGCTGGAATTCATGCTAAAAGGGCAGTCAGGTTATTACCCGAAGGGTCAACAGGTTGGCGAAAAGCTGCTGATATATTGGCAATTTCCGAACGGTTAAATAAACGTAAAAAGAAAAGATAGTCATGTCTCCAACAATCAAAGCAATAATAACTGCGGCCATCTTAGCTGTCAGTCCCCCTGCCTTTTCACTGGATCTGGATGCGATGACTGACACGGAAAAAGAGCAATTCGGCCAACAGGTACGTGAATACCTACTTCAAAATCCCGAAATCATCGTAGAAGTTATTACAATTTTAGAACAACGCCAACAAATTGCGGAAATGCAACAGGACGCAACATTAATCACGACTAACTTAGAGGAAATCCAGAATGACGGATATTCGTGGGTTGGCGGGAATCCTGACGGCGACATAACATTAGTCGAGTTTTTGGACTACAAATGCGGATACTGCCGCAAAGCCCACAAAGAAGTTGCCGATCTGATAAAAGCCGACGGCAATATCAAGCTCGTTGTCAAAGAATATCCGATTTTGGGCGAAGATTCATTAAACCTTTCTCGTGCCGCCATTGCAACGCTGCAAAGTTTCGGGCCTGATGCTTATAAGAAAATGTATGAACAATTCATCAAACATAATGGGCCCGTCACTATCAGTGCCATTGAATTTCTTGCAAAAAAAGCCAATTTGGATGGGGCTGTGATAGTTGCACAAATGGATCAGGCATCAGTCGATGAACCGATTGTAAAAACACGCCAGTTAGGTGAAGTTTTAAATATAACTGGAACCCCCGCGTTTATTATCAACGATCAAATTGTACGTGGATATATCCCCGGCGATGCAATGAAACAAATAATTGCAGAGTTACGCGCCCAAACCCAATAGTAAAAAACGCATGCACGACACAACAATGCTTTAACCCTGCGTTCAGACATAGTATACGTTGGTGAATGCCCGTATCGGGTGGTAACGGCTGAGGCAAATATGACAAAAAAAGATCAAGATACAGATGTGGAATTCATTCAGGCTTTAGCTGAATTACTACGTGAAAACGACCTGACCGAATTACAGGTGAAACGCGATTATGGCGATGATAAAATGCTAAATGTTCGGGTTTCGCGCCAAACAGTTATTACGTCGGCACCGCAAACAGTAATAGCCGCACCAACAACTGCACCAGCGGTTACCGCTGCCGTCGAAGCACCCGCCGCCAGCCCTGACGACCCGGCACAACACCCGGGTGCTGTCACCTCACCAATGGTCGGAACCGTATATCTTTCTGCCGAACCAGGTGCTGCACCATTTATCACTGTAGGCGCCAGCATTACCGAAGGTCAAACATTGCTGATCATTGAGGCTATGAAAACAATGAACCAAATTCCAGCCCCTAAATCAGGTAAAATCAGCCGTATATTGGTTGAAGATGGAACACCGGTTGAATTTGGATCACCTCTTGTCATTATCGAATAACCGCTCAATCTAAAGGAGCAGCCCCATGTTTTCCAAGGTCTTGATCGCGAACCGAGGCGAAATTGCTTTGCGTGTTATCCGCGCTTGCAAAGAATTAGGTGTCAAAACTGTTGCAGTTCACTCTACGGCTGATGCTGACGCAATGCATGTGCGCATGGCCGATGAAAGCGTTTGTATTGGCCCACCTTCAGGCACGCATAGCTATCTTTCTGTGCCGGCACTAATTTCAGCTTGCGAAATAACTGGTGCGGAAGCTATCCATCCAGGATATGGATTTCTGTCCGAAAATGCAGAATTTGTACAAATTGTAGAAGAACACGGCCTGAAATTCATTGGCCCAAGTGCAGCACACATCCGCATGATGGGTGATAAAATTACCGCAAAGAAAACCATGATTGATCTTGGGGTGCCTTGTGTACCAGGTTCTGACGGCGGCGTAAAGAACGTTGAAGAGGCTCACAAGATAGCTGATGCAATGGGTTTCCCAGTGATTATCAAAGCCACAGCAGGCGGCGGCGGTCGCGGTATGAAAGTGGCCAACACCAAAGATGATCTGGCCGAAGCGTTTGGCACAGCCCGTTCAGAAGCAAAGTCAGTTTTTGGCAATGATGAAGTGTACATTGAAAAATACCTGACACTACCGCGCCATATCGAGGTTCAGGTGTTTGGCGATGGCCAAGGCGGTGCGGTACATTTGGGTGAACGTGATTGTTCATTGCAAAGACGCCACCAAAAAGTATTCGAAGAGGCCCCCGGACCTTGTATCACACCGGAAATACGCGCCACAATCGGCAAAACTTGTGCTGATGCAATTGCCGCCATCGGCTATGAAGGTGCCGGCACAATCGAGTTTTTGTTTGAACGGGACGAATTCTTCTTCATTGAGATGAATACGCGTCTGCAAGTTGAGCATCCCGTTACAGAAGCTATATTCGGTGTGGATCTGGTTAAGCAACAACTGCGGGTGGCCGCAGGTGAAAAAATGACATTGAAACAGGAAGACCTGTCAATCAAAGGCCATGCTATCGAAGTGCGTATTTGCGCCGAGAAGCTACCGAACTTTACTCCCTGCCCAGGTAAAGTCACGACTTACCATGCCCCTGGTGGCTTGGGTGTACGCATGGATTCTGCCCTTTACGATGGCTACACAATCCCACCATATTATGATAGCCTGATTGGCAAATTAATCGTAACAGGCCGTGATCGCGAAGGTGCGTTGGCACGTTTGAAACGCGCATTGGAAGAGTTGGTCATCGACGGTGTGGATACAACTACCCCACTGTTTCATGCTTTACTTAAAGAAGACGCCATCATCACCGGAGAGTATGATATACACTGGCTAGAAAAATGGTTGGAAGGCCGAGTTTTCGAATAGGAAACACTTGCGATGACCGCCAAATCGCACGGAAAAATCACACCGGAATTGCTGTTACACGGCTATGTTTCCGGTGTTTTTCCAATGTCGGACAGTGTAGATGACCCCGACATCTACTGGGTAGACCCGAAAATGCGTGGTATATTCCCATTAGATAATTTTCACGTATCACGCAGGCTTGCCCGGCGTATCAGGCAAAAACAGTATACAGTTTCGGTAAATCAATGTTTTAGCGTTGTTGTAACGGCTTGCGCGAATCGCGCCGAAACCTGGATTAATACTGAAATTTTTGACTTATATGGTCAGCTTCATAATCTTGGGCATGCCCATTCGATTGAGGTTATGGACGGAAACACATTAGTCGGCGGTGTCTATGGTGTCAGCTTAAATGGGGCATTCTTTGGTGAAAGCATGTTTTCCTTGCGCACGGATACGTCAAAAATTGCACTGACATATCTGGTTGCCCGATTGAAATACGGTGGTTTCACTTTATTTGATACCCAATTTCAAACAGAACATCTAAAAAGCCTTGGCGCGATGGAAATTCCACGTGACACTTATCACATCCAACTTGCGGATGCTTTGGATACAAAAGCGGACTTCTTTAAATTAGATGTAAATACTCAACCGTCAGACATCTTACACTTAAGCAACCAAACATCATAACGTGGATGGTCAAGCGCGGATAATGCTGGGCTTGATGCTATCATCCAGGCTTCAAATCTGGGCTTTTCTTCCCTAATGTCCCTAATGGCCAGCAAGGCATACGCATCACTATTGGGGTTATCTTTTGGATAGCGGCAATCATTGACTGTAATCGCTAAACGCTCATAGGTCTGTGTTTCACCGATGTTTATTGTCAGGTCTTGAACAACCCCGGTAAGGGTATCAAGTGCACGTAATTCTGCAGCAATCCCATTTTCTGTTTCGTTTTGATTTTGTGCAAATACAGGAACTGTAACTAAAAGCCCCATAATCATAGCAACGGTTTGTATCATTCTTTCCCTGACACAAATTTCATCAGTAGGCTTATAAAGCTTACACTGCCTTGCGTGTCTTCAATTTCGCCACCGTTCTCAACAGGAAACTCGGAAGCACCCGGGATGATTTCGATAAAATTTCCGCCCAACAGACCTTCTGAAGTTACGGCAATAGCGCTGTCGTCTGGTATTTCGATTTTATTTTGTACTTCAACATCAACTTCAGCGCGAAACGTTGTCGGGCTTAGCTCCATACTGGTTACAGTACCGATTTTAACCCCTGCCATACGCACATCCGTACCAAGTGATATGCCTTCCGCACTGCGAAAACTTGCGGAAACCGTATATGTATCATTTGGTGCCGCTATGCCTACAACGTTGGATGCATAATATAAAAACACACCGGCTGCGATCACAACCAAAGCTCCAACAGCTGTCTCAATAGGATTACTTTTCATCTGTATTATGCCTTATTTGGGCTGCCAGGCTTCATAATCTGATCTGTCCGCAGGTTTTTCCGCGCGGATACTGCCCGCTGGTGCATAAGCCATAGCTGTTCCTGTCAGGTTTTCCTGATGTGGTTTTTCCCATGACTTATGTGTCAATGGTGTCTTGGTCGGCGGCTCTTTAAATGTATGATGCAACCATCCATGCCAATCTGCAGATATGCGGCTGGCCTCAACATCACCGTTGTAAATCACCCAACGGCGTTTACCATCACGGGTTTCATAAAATACATTGCCCTGCGCATCTTCACCAACATGAACGCCTTTGCGCCATGTGTAAAATTGCGTGTTAATTGTTTGTCCATTCCACCATGTGAAAATGCGTTTGATGAAGTACATGTATGCGGCCTTATGTTGTTACAGCCTCTATGCCCAATTTTGTGCAAAACGTCCAGTGAGTTTAAGACGCAGAGGCACTTTCATCCACCGCTCCTGCCTCACCGTAAACAATTAACGGCTCACAATCGTTGCGCGCGGCATCTTCATTGACCACAACTTCCGTGACATTTTCCAAGCTTGGCAATTCAAACATCGTATTCAGTAAAATATCTTCCAGAATAGAACGCAACCCGCGTGCACCTGTTTTGCGTTTAATCGCACGCTGCGCAATGGTCCGTAAAGCATCATCGGTAAATGTCAGTTTTGCATTTTCCAATTCAAACAAGCGTTGATATTGCTTCACAAGTGCATTTTTCGGTTGCGACAGAATGGTCACAAGCGCGTCTTCATCCAGATCGGTTAAAGTGGCAATAACCGGCAACCGCCCGACAAACTCTGGGATTAAACCGAATTTCAATAAATCTTCCGGTTCCAGATCCTGAAATACTTCACCGACAGAACGCGCTTCTTCATCTTTTACATCCGCACCAAAACCAATGGCAGAGCCTTTGCCACGTTGTGCAATAATCCGGTCAAGCCCGGCAAATGCACCACCGCAAATAAACAATATGTTTGTTGTGTCCACTTGCAAAAACTCTTGTTGCGGGTGTTTGCGCCCACCTTGCGGCGGAACAGATGCAACTGTTCCTTCCATAATTTTCAACAAAGCCTGCTGAACCCCTTCACCCGATACATCGCGCGTAATTGAAGGGTTATCGGATTTTCTGGTGATCTTATCAACTTCATCAATATAAACGATGCCGCGTTGTGCACGTTCCACATTATATTCAGACGCTTGCAGCAGCTTTAGTATAATATTTTCAACATCTTCACCGACATAACCCGCTTCGGTTAATGTTGTTGCATCGGCCATTGTAAACGGTACATCCAGAATGCGGGCAAGCGTTTGCGCCAGCAGCGTTTTACCGCAACCGGTTGGGCCGATCAGCATGATATTGGATTTAGCCAACTCAACTTCAGAATTACCTTCAGCATGGTTTAGGCGTTTATAATGATTGTGAACCGCAACTGACAAAACCTTTTTAGCAACAGTTTGCCCAATGACATAATCATCCAAAACGCTACAAATTTCCGCTGGCGCAGGAACACCTTCAGAGGTTTTTAATGTAGAGGATTTGGCTTCCTCACGGATAATATCCATGCATAGTTCAACACATTCATCACAAATGAAAACAGTTGGGCCGGCAATCAGTTTACGGACTTCATGCTGGCTCTTTCCGCAAAATGAACAATAAAGCGTGTTTTTTGACTCGCTGTTATCTGAATCTGCCATAATCTACTCCACTCGTATTCTTTGTTTGGGCTTTCGCCAATGGTTAGTTAGCCCGATATTTCGTCCACAATATGGCAGTTTTTAATACTACACAATGCTCTTAATTTACACCCGAACACCCTAATGTTTGCTGAATATAAAAATAAACCTATCCGCAGTTTATTTTTTTTCTTCTTCATCTTTAGTCCGATGCTGAACAATCTCATCGATCAAGCCCCAGTCTTTAGCGTCTTCGGCAGTCATGAAATTATCCCGATCAAGCGCATCTTCGACAATTTTCAATTTTTGACTGCAATGTTTGACGTAAATGTTGTTCAACCGATCCTTCAACTCCAGTATTTCCTTGGCATGAAGGGCAATATCTGATGCCTGTCCCTGAAATCCGCCGGAAGGTTGATGCACCATAATCCGCGAATTCGGCAGCGTGAACCGCATACCTTTTTCACCAGCCGCCAACAATAATGACCCCATCGATGCCGCCTGCCCGATGCAAAGTGTAGACACTTTCGGGCGGATATATTGCATCGTGTCATAAATAGCCAAACCGGATGTTACAACGCCACCTGGGCTGTTGATATACATGGCAATGTCTTTCTTTGGGTTTTCAGCCTCTAAAAACAATAATTGCGCCACAATAAGTGTCGACATGCCGTCATGCACAGGGCCGGAAAGAAAAATGATACGTTCTTTCAGCAGGCGTGAAAAGATGTCATACGAACGTTCGCCGCGCGCAGTTTGTTCCACAACCATCGGAACAAGTGTATTCATGTATACGTCTACTGGGTCTCTCATCATATCGCCTGTCATTTGTGTTTTATGCTTGTCGCACAGAAGTCTAACCAAATCATTAGTGCCGTGTACAGGCAGAGGCAAGGCCCGTTTCCGAAAGTTTGCCCTAGATAGGCAGATTATTTTTACTGAATTCACCTGCAAATGGTCACTAATTCCTGGTTGCAAAAATAACACGGGTAAATTCTCACATGTATATAACGCAGGGTCACATTTGACTGACTGGCAAAATGATTACTAATGTCGCCTTGGGAGACACAAAAGAATAATATTGATGGGGAGCATCTTCGATGACATTCAAAACACTCGCTTCCACCACTGCTATCCTGGCAGCCGGTGCAAGCACAGCATATGCAGGCGCATTAGACCGCGGTAAATTACCAATTTCACCTTTGTTCGAAAAAGGAACATATGTGGAAATCGGCACAGCACTGGTCTTACCATCTGTTGATGGAACAACAAGTCCCTTGGCCGGTGGCGCACCGATCTCGAACATATACGAAAATTACACGCAATCACAGCTTAGCTTTAAAACCGATATCACAGATAACCTTGCGGTAGCATTCAGTTTTTTCCAACCGGTCGGCACTGATATCCGTTATGCAGTAAGCCCGTTTCTGGGACCTTTATCAGGCACAACCGCTAGCTTGGACGCAAGTGCAATATCCGCCATCCTGAAATACAGGTTTGACAATAATATCAGTATTTATGGCGGTGCGAAATACGAAAGCATCAAAGCCAATCTGGTATTGGGCCCAACACCGCCGAATAGTTTCAGTTTTGCAAAAGATTACGATCTGGCACCGATTGTCGGCATTGCTTACGAAAAACCGGAAATCGCCCTGCGGGTATCTTTCACGTATATCGGTCAAACCGAATACCTGCTGAATACAACCTTAGCTGGTGTGGGCACAGTTCCGTCATCATCAACAGGCGTACCTGAATCGTACACATTCAACTTTCAAACGGGCATTGCCAAAGATACATTGTTATTCGGTGAAATAAGGCATTCAGTATGGTCAGAAACAGATGTTATTGTGCCTGCAATCGGCGCACCTGTCGGCCCCAATCTTTCAAACTTTGACAACATCACAAGCTTTGATCTGGGCGTAGGGCGCAAACTGACTGAGAAATTTTCCGTGTTCACGTCTTTGAATTATGAACGGCGCATCGACGGGATTACAGGTAACTTGGCACCTATCGACGGCCGCCAAGCCATAACCATCGGTGGTTCATACACCGAAGGCAAAGCAAAGTTCACAGCCGGTATCCGCTATACACGCTTGGGCGATGTTACCACTACCACGTTTGGCAACAGCTTTGATGATAACCACAGTATCTCACTTGGATTTAAGGTCGGGTATAGCTTTTAACTTAAAAGCCAAATCGGAAACGAAAAAAGGCGCCTCATCGGGCGCCTTTTTTGTTAGTAATCAGATGTTTTACATTTCGTCTAAAGCTTCAACAGCCTTTTGCAATTCGTCTTTGGAAACAGATTTATCTTTCACGCTAGCTTGCTCCAGTATGTGATCGACAACTTTTTCTTCAAACAAAGGCGCACGAACTTGTTGCAAAGCTTGTTGATCTTTTTGAATATATTCAAAAAACTCGCGTTCTTGCCCCGGATATTGTTTGGCCTGTTGCATAACAGCTTGCTGCATTTCAGCGTCACTTACAGTAACCTTAGTGACAGAGCCCACTTCAGCCAACAACAACCCCAAACGTACACGGCGAACCGCCAGTTTTGTATGATCGTCTGTAGGTGTGATTTCCGGGTGGTCATGACCCTTAACATCAGGGTTTTCTTCATGCCACAACTGATGTGCAATCCCGTTTGCTTCTGACTCGACCAAGCTTGGCGGTAATTCAAAATCCACCAGTTTATCCAATTCATCCATCAATGAACGCTTTGTTATCATACGTGCTGCACCAGCATATTCCGTTGTCAGGCGATCAACCACTTGTGTTTTTAAATCATCCAGGCTTTCGGCCCCGAATTTCTTCGCAAGCTCATCATCAATAACGGCATCGATCGCGCCTTTTACTGCGTTCACAGTGCATGCAAATACAGCATCTTTGCCAGCAAGTGCATCTGAACCGTATTCATCAGGGAATTTTACCTTAACTTCAACATCGTCACCTGCTTTGGTGCCAACCAACTGTTCCTCGAAACCGGGAATAAAGCTGTTAGATCCTAAAACCAGTGGGTAATCATCGCCTTTACCACCCTCGAATGCCACATCATCGACTTTGCCCAAGAAGTTGATCACAACCTGATCACCGTCTTTGGCTTTAGCGCCTTTTTTCTTATCTTCATAATTTGTGGCTGATTTGGCCAGATTATCCAAAGCTTCGTCTACGTCCGCGTCATCGATCTTCACAACCAGCTTTTCCAGCTTCAACTTGGTAAAATCCGTTTCAGGGATTGCCGGTAGACATTCATAAGCCAAAGCCACTTCAACGTCGTCGCCCTCTTTCCAGTCTTCCTTGGTCATCTTGATGTCAGGCTGGCCCGCAGGCTTGTCGCCTGAATCTTCGAAATGCGAAGACACCGCCCCGTCAACGCTTTCTTGCAAGGCTTCACCCAAAACGGATGGGCCAAACTGCTTGCGCAACATCGCCAATGGCACTTTACCTTTGCGAAACCCTTTGATCTCTACGTTTGGCTGCGCTTCTTTCAGCTTAGCCGTTACTTTTTCTTCCAGCTCTTGCGCTGTGACTGTAACCGCATAAGCGCGTTTTAGACCTTCGTTCAGGGTTTCTGTAACCTGCATTATGGCGTCCTTTGAGTTCTGGGGTGCAAATATAGCTACGCACCCACAAATATGGGTAAAAACTAGCGCCCTTCTAAGGTGTGATCAGGGCCAGTGCAAGGGCGATTTAGGCAATAAGATATACGGCTTTATATACAACCACAAACCTTGGGCTAACAGGACGGCTGCCATCCATTAATTGGATCATATGATGGGTAATAAATAAAACAAATTACCTGTTCGCGCCCAACGGTATCAGCATCATATCTGAAAAGTGGTACGGGTGAAAGGACTTGAACCTTCACGCCTCTCGGCGCCAGAACCTAAATCTGGTGCGTCTACCAATTCCGCCACACCCGCACATAAATTCGCAATCCATAGGATTACGCGAATTTCACGGCCTTCTAGCGGATGTAATTCAGATTGGCGAGAGGAAAAACACCACATTCGGGCAATATTCGTATTTATTTGAAATCCACTAGCGCCCTCTGCGTTTTATATCCTTGCGCATATCAGGCCCTTGCCCCAGCCAGCCCTGTATAACAGTCGCCACATGGTTTGTAATACGCACCTTTTGGGTTTGCCCAGCTTCCACCAGTTCTTTTGCCTGCTTACCAGTATAGCCGATTAAATCAGCCTGTATCGCTTGCTTGGCCACAATAACCTTACCGCTTCGGCTATCCACGATCTCTATAATAAAGCTGATATTATGAATGCCTGCATTAATCTTGGATTTGCGCAGCTTGTCCGATAAGGCATGAAATTCGATCAGCTCGATGTTGAAATCCACACGTTTGCCGCCGCGCAACCCACGCGCGCCACTTTTAACAGCCGTTGTAATAATAGCACCGACCTGTTTGCGACGATCACCAAGCGGCTCGCCACGCCAGACAATATTCGCTTTCGGGGCATATCTGTTGGCTTCTGATACGGTCAGGCTTTCTGGCACTGTCACACGCAGCTTGTTCAGCCGCCATTTACGACTGACTGATTTCTCAATCCCCTGCTCATAATATGTACGCCATTTAGACCCAACGGCCTTGTCAGCTTGCCCTAACTCAGGCTCAGCGAAAGCAACGGACGGGCTAACCAGCCCCGCAACAAGACTGCCAACAACAATCCGCCTTGTCCAAATTTTACCATTCACCATCTTTATAATCCCTGTAAATTCCATAACTTAGGTCACGCATATCTGAATTGATAGATAAGTATCTTTTACGGATTATCAATTCAATATGTTTGACAATTATATGTCTATATCACGTTAACTTTGCGCTATTGCTTTGGTGCCGTGGGTTTACAACCCCAAATCGCTAAAAACGCCCGGTAACTGCTCTGGAATATCCTCTGCAATCAACCCTGGCCCGAATTTCAGCGCACATTCAACATGCAGCCAAGCCCCGACTTCAGCCGCTTGCATCGGATCAAAACCACGTGCCAGTAACCCGGTGATGAACCCTGCCAACACATCGCCCGAACCGGCTGTCGCCAACCAAGGGGCCGCACGCGCGTAATGGGCCGAATTGATCGCACAACGCCCTTGCGTGTCCGCAATCACCGTATCGGCCCCCTTGAACAACACCACACACCCTGCCCGCTTTGCCGCTTCGCGGGTTGCATCCACCTTCGAATAAGCCGGGCCCTTGGTTGCAGGTGCAGCCAGTTTTTCGGCAATATCCGGAAACACCCGCGCAAACTCGCCACCATGCGGGGTCAGAACACATTTATCGTGCAACAATGCCACCAATTCAGGGTTCTGCGCCAGCAAAGTCAAAGCATCCGCATCAACCACAGTCGCGCGTTTCGCCTTTAACACTGCCGCCAACACATCCGCCCGATCCTGATCCAGCCCCAAAGCAGGCCCGACACAAATCGCATTGATCCGCTCATCCGCCAGAACCGCACTTAACGCCTGCCCATCTGCCACAGGGTTCAGCATAATCGCGTTTAATTGTGCTGCATGTTCCACCACCGCATCAGGTGGGCAAGCAACAGTCACCATCCCCGCCCCGGTGCGCAAAGCCCCACGCGCCGCAAGACGGGCAGCGCCGGTTTTAGAGGCTGGACCTGACAGGATATAGGCGTGGCCGTAAGCGTATTTATGCTTCTTAAACTTATTATAAATAAAGGGCTTAGGCCCAAATGTCCTGTTATCTTCTAATAATGGTTTATCACACAGTAGCGTTGTGTGCATTGGCTTCATTGGCCCCCTTGTGTAACCTTCACGAACGTCCATTTCCCTAAATATCCGCAAACCAATATCCTTGATATAAATTTTTCCAGAACAAGCCGGACCATCCGCGATAAAGTGACCAACTTTCGGACTGTCGAAAACAACGGTCATTGCAACAAATCTATCCTGAAACGGTTTGCGTCCAGTTCTTGATTTTAATCTATTTTCCAAACCATACGCTTTAACCACCTCAAAGGTACGATCAAGGCCAGGAACTTCTTGAATTTCACTCTCCAACACATGACCACTGTCCAGGCACAATCCTGATGGCGCATCAATGGCTACAGTACGGGATCCATAATCATCACCATTACGGCCAGCCATGTGGCTAATAACATTTAGCGCATCGTCATCCAAAGCGCGTTTCAATCCAGTTCCAAACAGTGCATCTATATATACATCTGCATAAGAACGCCTTTGCATGGAAAATTTATTCCGAAATGCTTTCTCGGTTAATGGGGTAACCTCCCCCATCTTCCGCCATCGCTCACAATTCACTTTCGCATCCGCAGGCAGCTTCCCTTCATCCCCATAAAGAAAAACCTCAACCTCCCAGCCCCATTCTTTCAACAATCGCGCCACCACAAACCCGTCACCGCCATTATTGCCCGGCCCACACAGCACCACCGCGCGGTGGGAAGTTTTCGCCAGCTCCGGCCATTCCTCAAAAATAGCCTCAACCACACCACGCCCAGCGCGTTCCATAAGCTCCAGTCCGGTGACCTCACCACTTTCAATCGCGGCTTGTTCAATGGCGCGCATTTGGGCGGCGGTTAAGAGTTCAGTCATGACTTAGAATCCATTCTGTCTATTTATTGTGCAATCTGCCTAATTTTTAATCAAACACGCTTAAATCAACATAACATTCAATCCGCAAATCACAGGTCATTTGCACATCATCCTAAACCCCTCCAACACTGCCCTCAAGCATTAGTCAGGGAATCGCACGATGAAAAAAATCGAAGCCATCATCAAACCGTTCAAACTGGACGAAGTGAAAGAAGCCCTGCAAGATGTCGGCATCCAAGGTCTGACTGTGATCGAGGCCAAAGGGTTTGGTCGCCAGAAGGGCCATACAGAACTTTACCGCGGTGCTGAATACATCGTCGATTTCCTACCGAAAGTGAAAATCGAAGTTGTTTTGGAAGACGAACAGCTCGAAGCCGCAATTGAAGCCATCGTAGATGCTGCCCGCACAGAAAAAATCGGCGACGGCAAAATATTCGTGTCCACCATAGAACAAGCCATCCGTATCCGTACGGGTGAAGAAGGCGTTGAAGCGCTTTAAACCAACGAACTGAAACTGCCCTTATAAGGATTGATAAAATGAGTGCAAAAGATCTGGTCAAACGCATAGCGGATGAAGATATCCAATATGTAGACATCCGTTTCACAGACCCACGCGGCAAACTGCAACATGTGACCGTTATTAACGATGAAGTTGATGAAGATTTCCTTGAAGACGGCTTTATGTTTGATGGTTCATCCATCGCAGGCTGGAAATCAATTGATCAATCAGACATGAAACTGATCCCTGATTGCGACAGTGCCTATATTGATCCGTTTTACGCCGAAAAAACCATCTGTGTGCATTGTCACGTGGTTGAACCTGACACAGGCGAAACATATGAACGTTGCCCGCGTTCCACAGCGATGCGTGCCGAAGCTTACCTGACATCTACCGGCATTGGTGACATGTCTTTTTGGGGCCCAGAAGCTGAATTTTTCTTGTTTGACGACGTACGTTTCTCTAATAGTATCAACAAAGTATCTTACGAAGTCGATGCAGCGGATGCATCTTGGAACTCTGACACAGAATACGAAATGGGCAACATGGGCCACCGCGCAGGCGTTAAAGGTGGATATTTCCCGGTTAATCCTACGGACGCGGCACAAGACATCCGTTCCGAAATGCTGTCCACCATGAAGCGTATCGGCATGAAAGTCGACAAGCATCACCACGAAGTAGCGTCGTGTCAGCACGAGTTGGGCCTTGTGTTCGGATCATTGACCAAACAAGCGGATGATCTACAAAAATACAAATACATCATCCACAATGTGGCCCACGCATACGGCAAATCCGCCACTTTCATGCCAAAACCGATAGCAGGTGACAACGGCACCGGTATGCATGTAAACATGTCGATCTGGAAAGAAGGCAAGCCTTTGTTTGCAGGTGATAAATACGCCGACCTGTCACAAGAAGCATTGTATTTCATTGGCGGCATCTTGAAACACGCCAAAGCCCTGAACGCAATCACCAACCCGGCCACAAACAGCTACAAACGCTTGATCCCGGGCTTTGAAGCCCCTGTACTGCGTGCATATTCCGCATCCAACCGTTCCGGTTGTGTACGCATTCCTTGGGCCGAAAGCCCCAAAGCAAAACGTGTCGAGGCTCGTTTCCCGGATCCCGCGGCCAACCCATACCTATGCTTTGCGGCCCTGCTGATGGCCGGCCTTGATGGTATCCAAAACAAAATTGACCCAGGCGAAGCACAAGACAAGGATCTCTACGATTTACCAGCCGAAGAACTGGCCGATATCCCAACCGTTTGCGGTTCCTTGCGCGAAGCTTTGGAAGAGTTGGAAAAAGATATGGACTTCCTGCTGGCTGGTGATGTCTTCACCAAGTCACAAATCGAAGGTTTCATGGAACTGAAATGGGAAGAGGTCTATGCTTACGAGCACACACCGCACCCCGTAGAGTACCAAATGTACTACAGCTGCTAGAGCTCAACACCATATGAAATAAAGGGGCCGTTAGGCCCCTTTTTATTCGTCTTCGGTTTGAAAGCAATGAATCAACGACGCACGATCATAGCCATTAAACAGGCGACATATCTAAATAACAGTTTCATCCCCGCTGGCATTAATGATCATCCAATCCCGAATATAACAATAACCCATAACTGCACAGTAAATCAGACAGTTTTGTCCATGCTGTATTGAACATTGGCATTTCCAACCCCGAGACCTGCTGTAACTTTCCAACCGACGATACCCCGTCAATAATACCCAATAGCCTTGCAGCACGGGGCGCAATGCCCAGCCCGATCTTCTGCCCATTGATCGCCACAGGAAAACCACCGCGTTGCAAAATAAACGTCTCAACCTTTTTCGGGTCTTCACCGATAAAATGTGGGATCAGGGCAGGATTGGTCGGGTCAAACCTGACCGTTGCACCCGCCTTCACCGCATAACCCACATGCGTTTTCATATTGCCGCGCAGTTCTTCGGCCAGCTGCATCTCATCCACACGGCTTAATCCGTCAGGGTGTATAAAACCAGATGGCACAATACCGTCCAGACGATACATTGCCGGTTGGGTAAAATTTTGCAGCTCCATCCCCGCTTTGTCCAGATACCCGACGACATCCTTCACCGTGCAGGCTATATCCTGACTGTGTAACAGCAAATCGTAAAACCCCGCATCCCCATCCTGATGATCACCAACAAGTGTATTGCGTTTGAATTCGTGGTTTTGCGGTACTTTTTGATAAACTGCCTGACCAAATGCCAACCTGTCTTGTGGCGTCATGCCAGCACTCAGCACACCGAACGCCTGTTGCAGCGGATAAACCCCGCTGCGCCCGTATGGCGCATATACCATAAAGCCCAACCCGCCGTGTGGTGCCAACGCTTGCGCCAAAGCATCAAACCCGGCCTGTGGCTCCGGTAAATGATGCAACACACCACAACAATCTATGTAATCAAACATCCCGTATTTGGGGGCATTCAATAGCGTATCAGTCACAAAGGTAATATTCTTAAGGCCGCGAATTTCGGCACGCATCTGTGCAATCTTGCGCGTTGAAACCGACAAATCAATATAGGTGATGTCATAGGCGCGCCTTGCAGTTGTCAGGGCTTGTGCAATCTGGATCAAACCATCCCCCGAGCCGCCACCTGCAACCAAAACACGTAACGGCTTTGACCAGTCCCTGCGCCCACCAAACACATGGTGATCAATTTCCATCGGATTCGACGGCGATCCTGTGATTAATCGGTTACGTTCATCTATCGGGTCGCGTTCTGGATATGGATAGGCATTATAATGCTCTTCAATGCTAGCCGACATGCTTTTATCCTTTTATTCCACGTCAATGCAAATGCACTTGTATAATAGTGGAACCATTAACTGATCGTTGTAATTCAAATACAGAAAGCGCCTCATTCCATATAGAAATAGCGCCTTTGCATGCTTTTTAATGGACAGTACACGATGAAATTGCCAAACTAAACCAGTAAACTAGTTTAGTATTTTAAATAATCAGTCACATGAGGTTGAGAAATGGCATTTCATTTACTGCGCAGTTTACTGTTCATTGCAAGCTTCATTATCATTAGTATTGGTTTGTCGTTTTTCGTTCTCGGGCCTGATCTTACCTTTGGATTGTTGTTAGAGTTCGCACAACCAATTCTGAACAGCACAAATAAAATAACAACTATGGCCTCTACGGATGTGGATGGCGAGATACGTTCACTTGCACCCTTCCTGATTGGATTTGGTGTATTACTATTTCTGGCAGCCAAACATTTACGCACCCATATTTATTATGTACCGCATCTGATGGTCGTATTTTTCGCTTCAGGCATTGGTCGCATGATTTCATTTATGACCCAAGAGGATCCACATCCATTCTTTATTCTATTATTGGGGGTTGAGCTGGGTACACCGGTTTTAATACTCTTGGTTTACAAAGCTGTCATAGCAAAAGTTGAACGGCAGCAATCCTGAAACTCCGCGACCGATAGTCTCTGCATTCGTCATACACCAATTACGACATAGTTTAGGCCGCAAACAGGCTTGCCCGAAAACCACATCATGTGCCAACTGTTCATTAAGGAGCTTGCACATGACACAACACTATTCTGATACCCGCAAAATCGACCCGACACGAGGAGACACGTTGGCAGACGGCAGTCCCAACGACGGTGATCGTATTGAGATAGGCCCAACCCTTTTAACTTTACGTGAATGGGAGGCCGCAGGCCTGCAGGCCCCTAATCTGGAAGTCATGCGCGAATATCGCTGGAAACGTCTGACGCAACATATTGTTGATCGTGATTACGGCGGCCTGCTTATGTTTGATCCCCTAAACATCCGTTACGCCACCGACAGTACCAACATGCAACTGTGGAACACTCACAACCCGTTTCGTGCCGTGCTGCTTTGCGCTGACGGGTATATGGTAATATGGGATTATAAAAACTCGCCCTTCCTGACCGACTTCAATCCGTTAGTACGTGAGCAACGCTCAGGTGCTGACCTTTTCTATTTTGATCGCGGTGATAAGGCGGATGTCGCCGCTGATGTGTTCTCAAAAGAGGTGCGTGACCTTATCAATGAACATGGGGGGCGCAATAACCGCCTTGCCGTCGACAAAGCCATGTTAAACGGCATCCGTGCACTTGAAGCGCAGGGTTTCCAGATTATGGAAGGCGAAGAGGTTACTGAAAAATCCCGTTCGATCAAAGGCCCTGACGAAATTTTGGCCATGCGCTGTGCGTCGCACGCCTGCGAAGCGTCTATTCTGGAAATGTTTGAAGCCACAACACCCGGCATGAGCGAAGACGCCATATGGGCCGAACTGCACAAGGCCAATATCAAACGCGGCGGCGAATGGATTGAAACACGGCTGTTAACCACAGGTCCGCGCACCAACCCGTGGTTTATGGAATGTGGCCCGCGACAATTACAAAACAATGAAATCGTCGCCTTTGATACCGATCTCATTGGTTGTTACGGTATATGCGTCGACATCAGTCGCACATGGTGGATAGGCACAGACAAGCCGCGCGACGATATGATTTATGCCATGCGTCATGCTCATGAACACATCATGACCAATATGGATATGATGAAGCCTGGCGTGTCTTTGCATGACCTGACCTTCAAAGGCCACCAATTGGACGCACAATATATCAAGGGCCAATATGGCTGCCGCTTCCACGGCGTGGGCCTTTGCGATGAATGGCCTCTGGTCGCCTATAAAGAAGGCTATGTAGAGGGCGCTTTTGATTATGAACTTGAACCCGGCATGGTGCTATGCGCCGAGGCTTTGGTCAGCCCCGAAGGCGGTGACTTTTCCATCAAACTGGAAGATCAGGTGCTAGTGACCGAAGACGGTTATGAAAACTTGACGAAATACCCGTTCTGCCCGCACTTGATGGGTGAGGTTTAACGACCTCGTTCGCGCCCAAGCAATTCACCTATCATACCGCGCAACAAAATAACGATGCCAGAAAGCCCGCAATCACATTGAATAATTTATACGCGACAATAAAGTGACATGGCCTTAATCTACCGTCATTAATCAGTAACAATAAGGCCTGAACACTATGACAATAAAACCAGCTAACAACCGCCTGACCATCAGGAATATTCATGAGGAAAACCGCGCAGCCACCCCGTTAGAACTATTTTACGATCTGATCTTCGTTGTGGCCATTGCCAATCTGGCAGCGGCTTTTCATCACGACTATGCCAATGATCATATTGCACATGGTGTGATAAACTTTGCCATGGTGTTTATGACAATCTGGTGGGCGTGGAATCAATATACCTGGTTTGCCTCATCCTTTGATAATAAAACTGCTTGGTTTCGGCTTGCCACACTCTGGCAGATGGTTGGTGCCTTGGTCATAGCCGCAGGTGTTGAAAACGCCTTTAATGGCAATTTTACCGTTGTTATAGTGGGCTATGTCATCATCCGGTCATCCTCAATCCTGTTGTGGCTCAAGGTTGCCGCTGACAATCCTAAACTGAAAACCACCGCAAAACGGTATGCAGCGGGCATTCTGCTTTGCCAGATCGGTTGGATATCTCAGAGCCTCTTTGAATTCAGTTATGTGATATTTGCCCTACTCTTTCTGGCAGAGTTCACAGTGCCGTTCTATGCAGAGTCGCACACCCAGACCCATTATCATCCCGAACACATAGAAGAACGTTACGGGTTGCTGACAATCATTGTTCTGGGCGAAAGCATTCTGGCTTCAACCCACAGCTTCAAGACTTTAATAGAACACTTTTCCTACGATGTCTTGTTTGTCTCTATCGGCTGTATTCTGACACTGTTCGGTATCTGGTGGCTATACTTCAACAGCTCTGTGGAACACAGGTTGCGCGAAAAAAGCGTCGCGTTCTTATGGGGTTACGGCCACTATGTAATCTTCGGTTCAGCAGCCGCCATCGGGGCTATGGTCAGCGTCAATATCGATGTATTGACAGATCACGGTCATATCGACATTGCCACCGCCAACCTTGGCTTCGCGGTTGCTGCGGCGCTTTATTTGACAGGACTTTGGTTCTGTCAGGAGCGTATCATCGCATCAGGCCTACAATCACACCTGATGCTTGGCGTCGCTGGCACAATACTTCTATTGGGATTGCTACCGCATACCATCATGACAACGGGAATACTGATTGCTGTAACAGTGGCTTACAGACAGATGCGGCCTTTAGAAATTATACCTGCTGATTAGGGCCATATCGAAACAATCCGTCACAAGCCTGTGAGTATATCTTGCCATTGTCCAAACTATGGCTACCTTTACGTTCAAATAAAGGAGTAGCCCCATGTCCATAGGCAAAATCACATTCACCGGTCACTCAGGTGAACCGCTTGCCGCGCGTTTGGATATGCCCAGCGGACAGTTACGCGCCACAGCTATTTTCGCCCATTGCTTTACCTGCTCCAAAGATATCCCCGCCGCGCGGCGCATTGCGCAACGCTTGGCCGCAATGGGGATTGCGGTTCTGCGATTTGATTTCACCGGTTTGGGCCATTCCAAAGGCGAGTTTGAAAATACCAATTTCACCAGCAATGTCGATGATCTGGTCAATGCCGCAAAATATCTGACAGATCACCAAAGCGCACCTGGCTTGTTAATTGGTCACTCGTTGGGTGGTGCAGCCGTGCTAAAAGCCGCAAGCCAAATACCGTCGATCAAAGCGGTCGTCACTATCGGCGCACCCGCTGATCCGGGCCATGTCATACATAACTTTGGCAGCTCATTGGACCTGATCAAACAAACTGGTGCCGCCACCGTAGAGCTGGCAGGACGCCCCTTTACCATTACGCAGGATTTCGTCTCGGATGTATCAGAATCCAACCTGATCCCCGCCATTAAATCCTTAAAGCGCGCCCTGCTTGTGCTGCATTCCCCAACGGATCAAACCGTCGGTATCGAAAACGCAGCGCAGATTTTTACTGCGGCAAAACACCCGAAAAGCTTTGTGACACTGGACAATACAGACCACCTGATCTCAAACAAAGAAGACGCGGAATATGCAGCCGAGGTTATCGCCGCATGGTCTGCCCGCTATCTTGGCATCCGCCAGCCCGCCGCCCCCATTGGCGCCCCCGAAGGTATCGTTCGCGCGACCGAGGCAGACCCGGACGGTTTCTTGCAAGATATCACCGCAGGTCCATTACATCATACATTAGCGGATGAACCCACCACATACGGCGGCAGCAACAAAGGCATGACACCCTACCAGTTCCTGTCCGCGGGCCTTGCCGCCTGCACCTCGATGACCATCCGCATGTATGCACGGCGCAAAGAATGGCCGCTGGAAGCGATCCATGTGGATATAACCCACAACAAAGTGCATGCACAGGATTGCGAAACTTGTCACTCAGAAAACGGCAAAGTTGATGTTTTCACCCGCAACATACATCTATCTGGCCCGCTTGATGATGCCCAAAGACAACGCTTGCTTGAAATAGCCGACAGATGCCCTGTGCATCGCACTTTTGAAAACGAGATCAAAGTCGAAACAACTCTGGCATAAATAACACCCAAGTAGATATACCCCTACAGCCAGTTTTGCTTTATGCTCACAAAAAAACGAGCAAATAAGAATCGATAATGGCAGCAACAGACCTATTCAAGAACGACCAAACCGAAAAATCATATGACGCATCCTCGATCCAAGTGCTCGAGGATATGGAACACGTCCGTCTGCGCCCCGGCATGTATATCGGTGGCACCGATGACCGCGCATTGCACCATATGGTGGCCGAGATCATTGATAATTCGATGGACGAAGCTGTTGCTGGCCACGCCAACTGGATCGAGGTCGAACTGCATGCAAATTTCCACATCACTGTACGTGATAACGGGCGCGGCATTCCTGTCGATGCCCATCCTAAAGACCCGTCAAAATCGGCGCTGGAAATCATCTTTTGCACACTGAACGCAGGCGGCAAGTTCTCAGGCGACAACTACGAAACATCTGGCGGCCTGAACGGCGTTGGCTCATCCGTGGTCAATGCACTATCCGATCATGTCCGCGTTGAAGTGGCCCGCAACCGCGAACTCTTTGCAATGGATTTTTCGCGCGGGGTCCCACTTACCAAACTGGAAAACCTCGGGCAGGTTCTGAACCGCCGTGGTACCACTGTAACCTTCCACCCCGACCCTGAAATTTTCGGCCCGAAAGCGCGCTTCAGACCAAAACGCCTGTATGACATGGCCAAATCAAAGGCATACTTGTTCTCAGGCGTTGAAATCCGTTGGAAATGCGCGCCCGAATGTCTGGCCGCAGGTGATGAGACCCCAACCAGCGACACATTTCACTTTCCAAACGGGTTGTCCGACTATCTTTCTCAACGCATGGAAGGCGCTTCGACCTATTCCGAAGCCCCTTTTGCAGGCAAAGTCGGTTTCGCTGAAAAGTTCGGCCCCACAGAAGTGGGCTCGGTCGAATGGGCAATTAACTGGACACCCAGCCGTGACGCTTTCATGCAGTCATACTGTAATACCGTCCCCACCCCCGAAGGCGGCACCCATGAAAGCGGTTTCTGGGCAGCTATCCTCAAAGGCATCAAAGCTTACGGCGAACTAACAGGCACCAAAAAAGCCAGCCAAATCACCCGTGAAGATGTCATGGGCGGCGGCTGTGCGCTGGTCTCGATTTTTATTCAGGAACCCAAATTCGTCGGCCAAACCAAAGACCGCTTAGCTACCGTCGAGGCCCAGCGTCTGGTGGAAAACTCGGTGCGCGATCACTTCGACAACTGGCTGGCATCAAACAACAAATCCGCAGGTGCCATCCTTGATTTTATGGTGCTAAAGGCCGAAGAACGCCTGAAGCGCCGGCAGGAAAAAGAAACCGCACGCAAATCCGCCACCAAAAAACTGCGCCTGCCCGGTAAACTGACCGATTGTTCATCGAAAGTGCGTGAAGGCACCGAATTGTTCATCGTCGAGGGTGATAGTGCGGGCGGCTCGGCCAAAATGGCCCGTAACCGCAAAACCCAAGCCTTGCTGCCGCTACGCGGTAAAATCCTGAACGTGCTGGGTGCTGCATCCGGCAAGATCGGCACCAATAACGAGATCAATGATCTTTGCCAAGCTTTAGGCGTGCAAATGGGCACCAAGTTCAATGTCGAAGACCTGCGTTACGACAAGGTCATCATCATGACCGATGCGGATGTCGACGGCGCCCATATCGCCGCATTGCTGATGACATTCTTTTTCACCCAAATGCGCCCGCTGATCGATGCAGGTCACCTATATATGGCCTGCCCACCGCTTTACCGCCTGACCCAAGGCGCAAAGCGCGAATATTGCATGGATGATGCAGCCAAAGACGCGCTGATGGCAACAGGTCTGGGGGGGCGTGCCAAAATCGAAGTGTCCCGTTTCAAAGGCCTAGGCGAAATGGACGCCAAAGATCTGAAAGACACCACGATGAACCCCGAAACCCGCCAACTGATCCGCATCAACATTGACGAAGACGAACCGGGCGAAACCGCCGATCTGGTAGACCGTCTGATGGGGAAGAAGCCGGAGTTGCGTTTCGAGTATATCCAGCAGAACGCGAAGTTTGTTGAGGAGTTGGATGTTTGAGTAATGGGATTGATACTAAGTTAAGTACTATCGTTAAATTTTCTGCATTATTGCCCATCTTGGGTAGTTTCGCTGCCGTAACGCATGAATGGTTGTTTTTTAGTGCTCTTGGCTTAAATCTTGTTAACTATTATGAACTCACAGACATATTAAAAATCTCAATACTCTACATTTTACCAATGGTAGTAATCTTAGGAATCACGAACACCATACTACCATTAATTATGTATGGTTTTTTAATAAAAACACCTCAGAACCAAAATGATCTTCCTAAATATCAGCGCTTAAATAGATTTTATAAATTCATTGCGTTTACAGTTGCAGCTATTTTAACATCATATCACGTCGGACTATTCCTTTTATTTGGTTATAGATTCGGTTTGTTTGTTTTTGTTATTTTTGCAACTATGTCTTGCTTCCTTTTTTTAAAATTATTAAAATCACATTACCATCCAAAAAAGTTTTTAGACGCAGTAAAATATCTTCTGTTTTACGCTATTCCTTTGGGATATCTCGCCATCGTTACGATAGCCCTAGGGTCCGCTGAAAATCTACTACTTGGGCGCACTAAGAATCTTATCAAAGTGGAATTTGACATAAACCAAAATACTAAAATCGGAGAATCACATTTAATACGTTCGTTAACGAAAGGTGATTTAATAATCTCAGGCGAAGGACTTATATATTTCCTACCAACCGATAGAAAATCACATTATGTAAAAACAAAACCACAGCTATGGAGAGGTATTATGTGTTCTATGTTTAACAAATGTGAAATACGAACAAAAATTGAAAACAACCATGAAACAGAGAATTAATTCCAATTGATGCGCAAGATGTAATGTGGGCTTCAGCCCACGCGTTGCAAAGCTTTAATCGAATACACATCGGTTATTTGTAAGTTACTTAATATGATATATGTATTGATTCCAACATCTTAACCCCCTGTCCCAACTGGGACACTATCAAAAACCCCGCGATTTGAAGACCACCAAACCACCCACCTCACCTTGCTTTTCCCCTAAAATCTCTTACATTATCGGTACACCTATAAAAATGGCCCACACAAATGTCCGGTTTAAAAATCATCATCCCCATCTGCCTAACACTGGCCCTTTCCGCCTGTGAAAGCCCCGAGGATCAAACCGCACGGCTTGAGCAATTTCAGGGCAAAACCGTGGCTGAAGTGGCCAGCAGCATCGGTGAGCCTGCCATACAAAACAATACCACCGCCGTTTGGTACCATGAAAGTGTCCACACCGATTACCCGCTCTACCGCCCTTATGGATATGGCTACGGATACGGTTATGGCCACCGACGAACTTACCGCTTGAAATGCACATTTACGGCCACACTGAAAAATAATCGCGTAGCCACAAGCCGCTACAAGGGAAACTCCTGCGAACGGTTTGCCCCGAAAATCAAGAAATCAAAAAGCAAGCTATGATCATCAACAAAACCTTATTGGCATGCGCCCTGCTTATTCTGGTCTCGGCCTGTGAAACCAAGGAAGAGTTCCAGACGCGCCGCAACCAGTTCAACGGCCAGACCGTGGCAGAGGTTTCACAAAGGATCGGCCGACCGCTTTCGCATAACAAAACCAAAGCGGTTTGGTATACCGAAAACAGATACATTGACCGAGACCCGATTGTGCGATGTAGACAAGGCAGGTGCTATACTGTCGGCTATCATACCCAGGTTATCATTGAAAAATGCACATTCACCGCAGCATTATACCAATGAACATAGTATCTGACTCATTTTCAGGGTTCCCTTGGCGCGGAATATGTGAATCAATGTCCCGACAAACATGGGGGATATTATGGGTGCAGCGATACCACTTCGAGATGACTTTGACGGCGACAGACTTCGCAGACTGGCGCGGTCGAGCCGTGACAGCGATCAGACGCGCCGCCTTCTGGCACTGGCGTCAATTTATGACGGCGGTCGGCGGACCGCAGCGGCGCGGATCGGCGACGTGACACTACAGATTATTCGTGACTGGGTGATGCGGTTCAACGTGGACGGAGCAGACGGGTTGATCACGCGCCGGTCTGTCGGGCCAAAACCAAAGCTGACAGCAGAACACCGCCGGGCGCTTGCGGAGATGGTGGAGCGCGGCCCAACCCCCGCGATCCACGGCGTGGTGCGGTGGCGGCGCTGCGATCTGGCGCGCTGGCTCTGCGAAGAGTTTGGCGTTTCAATCGCCGAGGGCACGGTGGGGCGGGTTCTGCGCGAGATGGGTTACCGGAAGCTCTCCGCCCGTCCGCGCCACTACGCGCAGGACGGGGACGCGATTGTTGCGTTTAAAAAAACTTTCCCGCCGAGGTGGAAAAGATCAGGGCCGGTCTGGCCCCAGGCGTAGAAATCGAGCTCTGGTGGCAGGACGAAGCCAGGATAGGTCAAAAAAACAAGATCACGCGACGGTGGGCCAAACGTGGAACCCGACCCAGTGCGCCGCACGATCAGCGAACCCAATGGGCCTATATTTTTGGCGCGATCTGTCCAGCAAAAGGCAAGGGTGCCGGACTCGTCATGCCGTACTGCGACACACATGCAATGGACGCCCATCTCGCCATCATCAGTGGTGAAGTCGGCCCCGGTGCCCACGCTGTAATTCTCGTCGATCAGGCCGGGTGGCATACAACGCCCAATCTCGACGTTCCCGAGAACATCACCCTCCTGCCGCTGCCGCCCCGATCCCCGGAACTGAACCCCCATGAAAATATTTGGCAATTCATGCGCGATAACTGGCTCTCCAACCGTGTATTCAAAGACTACGACGACATTGTCACCCATTGCTGTGAGGCTTGGAACAAGCTCATGAACCAACCTTCGCGCATTCGATCAATCGGTATGCGAGATTGGGCGCATAGGTTGTAGGCCACGCTCGTTGGTATTAGAAGCTGGCCGTATCAAAACCAGTACCTACAAAGGTGATAATTGCGGCCCGTTATCCCCGCGGCTGAAAAAGTCCTGATAAAAGAAAGAGAGCCCTTCCGGGAGAATGGAAAAGGGCCCTCTAATGCCACTGGCTCTGCATTCCAGTAGCTGGCCATCCATGTCAATTTGGCAATTCATCTGCTCGAAACAAACAAGAGTCTTGCCCTTAGAAACCGATGCCCCCGAAATCGTAAGTACGATTAATAAGCATCTACTGACACCAACGACCAATCTGTTTAGGGGTTTCAGCTCAAGTAAAAGCTTCTATTAGCGGGGTATATACGTGGCAAAGCCACTTAGTACCGTGCAATATTGCTTTTTTCTGTTTACCTGTCCCCTTAATATTCTTTTTGTATTCCTTAAGGGAAGTATCGCCCCAAATGATGTATCTGTCAAAAACATTTCCACAATAAGTTGTGTAGACTTTTCAAAGGACTAGAAGATTAGTACCTATATGTGCTTTTTTCGCCACCAAATGTCGGGCACATTTTTCGTATTTCTTTGTAAAATGATTTCATCTAAAATCTGTTAATAGCCTTTTTATTTCTGCAAAAACGGTTAATTTACCGCAAAAAAAGTCCAGAATAGGAAACTAATATGTTATTGCGTATCGCTGCAATCTTCGCAGCCACATTTTTTTCTGCCTCGGCAGCGTTTTCCGAAACCATCAATCTGCGCAATTCCTGCCAACTCTGGGAGGCCATTCCTGCAAATGAAGCCCTGAAAAGCCCGGTCGCAGCACTTTTGCAATGCAATGATGACACACATAATTGGATGGCAATGCAAATTGTCTGCATCAAGGAAACCGCTGAAATCAAGTATCGCTACAAAACCAGTTATCCGATCACCACCCCGATCGCCCCCGCAGAGGTAACAAGCGTTCAAACTCAGACACAGAATAGTGCGCCGGCCCCCACCCCGCTTGGCCAAAAAGAAATGCTGTTCTTTGATTTTCCCAAATTGGGTGTGACCAGTGTTGTGAATTATGACTTTGATATGAAAGACTGGGCCTATACGGAAAAAGAGCCGTTGGCCCCGCTTTTTCGCAGCCTGATCAGCGGAAATTACGCCGATGTATCCCTGCTCGCAACAGGCCTTACTGAACGGCTGCCTTTGCGTGGATCAACCAAGGCCATCGGCCCCGTTGTGGAAACCTGCCGCATCGCAAAACGCGAAATGGATCGTAAAGCAGCAAAAATTGCCAACCAAACACAGAATTAAGGTTTGCTTATCTCCGCCAAAGCCCCAAGTTCCAGCCACTCTTCTTCTGCCGCATCAAGTGCCGCCTGTCGTTCAATCAGTCCATCCGTGGCTTTTTGAAACTTTTCAGGTTCTTTTGTGAATAACTCCGGGTCGGACATGAAAATCTGTAACTTCCCGATTTCCGCTTCCAGACGTTCTATTAGAAGTGGCAAGTCTTCCAAACGATGCTTTTGTGTAAAACTCAGACCGGATTTTGCGGCTTCAGCTTTCTGCTCCGCTTTATCCGTTTTCGACCTTTTCTTAGGTTTATCCATGATACTATGGATATCACCGCGCTGCGCTCGGTAATCCGACCAACCGCCCGCATAGATTACCGCCTTACCATCCCCTTCCATTGCAATGGTTGTCGTTGCAACCAAATCTAGAAAATCGCGATCGTGGCTGACCAAAATGACTGAACCGTCATAACTATCCAGAACCTCTTGCAGCAAATCCAATGTCTCAATATCCAGATCGTTGGTTGGTTCATCCAAAATCAGCAAATTACTGGGCTTGGCCATGATCCGTGCCAATAACAACCGCGCCTTTTCCCCACCGGACAAGGCAGACACAGGACCGCGCGCCTGATTTTCATCAAATAGAAATTCTTTCAGATACCCCACCACATGTTTGGGATTTCCTCGCACCATAATTTGGTCGTTCTTGCCTGAAACGCCCAATTCTTTATCCTGTGTCAGCGTTTCCCAAAGCGTCGCTTTGTGGTCCAGCTGTGCGCGGTTCTGATCAAAAATCGCAGGCACAAGGTTTGTACCCAACTTGATCGCTCCAGTATCTGTTGGCAATTGCCCAGTCAGCATATTCAGCAATGTAGTCTTACCCACGCCGTTCGGCCCGACCAATGCGATACGTTCCCCGCGCATCACCCTTAGGCTGAAATCCGTCACAATCGGCTTGTCGTACGTTTTTGATATATTAATCGCTTCCAGCACAAGTTTTCCGGATTTATACCCACTATCCATTGCCATGGCCGCGGTGCCTGTGCGCTTGATCTGTCCCGCTTTGTCAGCCCTTAAATCCGCCAGTCGGCGTACACGGCCCTGATTGCGCTTGCGCCGCGCAGAAATCCCTTCCACCGCCCAACGGCCTTCGGACTTAATCAATCGGTTTAGTTTGTGGCGCTGCATATCCTCTTCTTCGAACATCTTGTCGCGCCAGTCTTCAAAAGCTTCGAATCCTTTAGGATGCTGACGCACGACACCACGATCAACCCATATGATACCTTTAGTCAAAGTCCGCAGGAACATGCGATCGTGGCTGATCAGAATAAACGCTTTGCGCGTTGTACGCAGATGATCTTCAAGCCATGTAATCGCCTGCACATCCAGATGGTTCGTTGGCTCATCCAGCAACATCAGATCGGGATCTTCGGCAACGATCTTGGCCAAAGCCGCCCGCCTGCGTTCACCACCCGAGGCCGTATCAGGCGAGCGATCCAAATCCAGCTTCAAACCTTCGGCAACCATATCGACACGGTACAACTCGCCCGCGTCCAAACCTGCAGTCGCATAATCCCTTAATGTGCCATATTGGGATAAATCAGGATCTTGCTCCATATAACCAACCGACTGGCGCGGTTTTAGGAATCGCACACCTTCATCAGGTTGCACCAGCCCTGCAATCACTTTCAAAAGCGTTGACTTACCTGAACCGTTACGTCCGACCAAGCATAACCGCGAACCTTCTTCAATCACCAAATCAAGACCATTAAACAACGGGTTGCCCCCAAAGGTCAGGTGGATATTCGACAAGGTAAGGATCGGAGGTGCGGCCATGAGACACCCTATCGCTCCCATTTGTGTTTTGGTCAAGGTGGCAATTTGGTGGAATTATTACAATGGCCCCTGTAGAAATTTATAATTTCTGTTCTGACGTGTCAAAAATAGCATATATTATACGTGGTATACTGAAAAATGACGTCCTTTTGCTTATTTAAAATACCATCCCATCTAATGAAATAGTGTGTTTCCACTGAATTCACGCGCTTTTCATCACTCATTGCTTGCACCCTCTCCTACATCGCCCTAAAACCGCTGAAAGCTAAGGTAAAGGACAGTCCAAATGCTGGGTTCAATACGTGCAAAGAATACTAACAAGACTGTGATCTGGGTCATACTTGCCCTATTGGCTCTCGGGCTGATCGGCTTTGGAGGCATCGGCCAAGGCGGCGGAACAATCCGAAGTGTGGCTCAAGTCGGTGATGAAAAAATAAGTACGGACATCTATGCGCAAGCCATGAACCGCGCACTGGCCGAACTATCACAACAAATGGGGCGTACTGTCACGGCACCCGAGGCGCAAACCTTTGGATTGCAGAACACTGTTTTGCAAAACCTTTTGACAACAGCAGCTTTAGACGATGAAACCGCTAAGCTTGGTATAAGCATAGGCGACGAAGCGGTGCGCGAGCAATTGATAAACACCCCGGCATTCCAAGGGTTGGACGGGTCATTCGATAAAGAAGCCTATGAGTTTGCACTGGAACGCACAGGGCTTTCACCATCAGAATACGATAAAATAATCCGCAAACAGGCATCACGCATTTTTCTGCAAGCGGCAGTCGTGAGTGGAGTGAAATCACAAGGTACGCAAAGCCATGTTTTACTACAATTTGATCGGGAAAACCGCAACTTTACATGGGCGGAACTTACCGATGTGGCACTTGATGCATCAATCCCCGCACCTACAGACGCACAGATTAAGGCCCACTATGAGGCAAATTCAGAGGCTTATACGGCACCACTTACCCGTGAAATCACATATGCATGGCTTAACCCGGAAATGCTTGCGGATCAGGTTGATGTGAACGAGGATTTGGTAAAAGAATCTTACGATCTGCAATCCGACCGTTATAATAAATCCGAAAAACGCAGCGTTGGCCGGCTTGTTTTCGGCACTATGGAAGAGGCAACAACTGCGCGCAATTTACTGGATGCAGGCACAGCCACGTTCAATACACTGCTTGCAGACCGTGACCTAACATCAGAAGATATCGATCTGGGTGAGATAGAAAGCGGTAGCATATCCAAAGCCGCTGCAGACGTTGTCTTTGCCACGCAGACTTTGGGTGTTGTTGGTCCTGTGGAATCATCGGTTGGCCCTGCTCTTTTTAATATCAACGCAATTATGGCAGCTGATATTACATCGTTTGAAAACGCGCGCGAAGAAATCACCGCCGAATTGGCAGGCGAATCGGCACGTCGTCTGGTTAATGATCTGGTTCCCGATATTGATGATCTACTGGCCGCAGGTGATACTTTGGAAACATTGGCGGCAGACACCGATATGGAACTGGGAACCATCGATCTGACCAATGAAACCACTGATGGCATGGCAGCTTATGAAACCTTCCGCAACATAGCCAATCAAACCAATATCGGTGACTATCCCGAAGTTCACGATCTCACTGATGGTGG
This sequence comes from Amylibacter sp., assembly GCA_965261565.1. Lineage (GTDB taxonomy): Bacteria > Pseudomonadota > Alphaproteobacteria > Rhodobacterales > Rhodobacteraceae > Amylibacter. The sequence goes on along the minus strand of OZ253460.1, from coordinate 2,295,970 downwards.
CATTTTCGCATTACGTGTGGATGCGATTGTAGAACCGACATTGCGCCCTTTGGAGACTGTGAAAGATCAAGTCATGTCTGACTGGAAACAGGCCGAAACAGTCCGTCTGCTGATCATGAAAGCTGAAGCCCTGAAAGCTGACCTGGAAGCTGGTGCAAGCTTCGGCAGCCTTGATGCGCATAAGGAAACCAACGTGGGGCGTGGCAGCTTTATTGAAAACACGCCACCTGCATTATTAAGTGAAATGTTCAATATCAAAGCGGGGAAAGCCAGCGTCATTTCCGGCACCGAAAGTGTTTTTGTTGCACGTCTAAGTCAAATCAATGATTTCGATACAAGTATTGCGGAAAACCAGGCCCTCAAGGATACCGTCCAACAGCAATTGGATACACAAATCGGCAATGACCTGTTAACCATCTTCGCAAATACATTGCGTGAAGGTGCCGGTGTCTCCATTAATCAAGCCGCGATCAACCAGATCAATGTCCAATTGACTGGCGGTTAACATATGCATTTGTTGCCGGAATTCTCAGGTTTTGAATCCTACTATAATGCAGGTCAAAACCAGGTGGTTTACACCCGTCTGGTTGCCGATCTCGATACGCCTGTATCGTTGATGATGAAACTCGCGCAGGCGGGAAAAAACAGCTTTATGCTAGAGTCGGTGACGGGTGGTGAGATTAAGGGACGCTATTCAATCATCGGGATGAAACCCGATTTGATTTGGCAATGTGACGGCACCACATCACGCATCAACCGTTCAGCACGTTTTGACGAAGACGCTTTCGAACCGATGTCGGATGACCCTCTGACCACCCTGCGCGCCCTGATCGCCGAAAGCCGCATCGATCTGCCCGCAGATCTGCCGCCCATGGCCGCCGGCCTGTTCGGCTATCTTGGCTATGATATGATCCGTCTGGTCGAAAACCTGCCCGATATAAACCCGGATCCCATCGGCCTGCCCGATGCCGTCATGCAGCGCCCGACCGTTATCGTTATTGTTGACGGTGTCAAAGGCGAAGTAACCGTGATTTCCCCTGTCTGGGCCGCGGACGGGCAAAATGCGCGCGCTGCATATAATCAGGCCGCCGAACGGGTGATGGATGCCGTTGGCAACCTCGAACGTAATATCACGGCTGAAACCTGCAATATGGAAGCGGATGATTGTGTAAGCGCGCCTGTCTCAAACACCAGCAAAGCCGATTACTTTAAAGTTGTTGAAACGGCCAAAGAATACATCAAAGCAGGTGATATTTTTCAGGTTGTCCCCAGCCAACGCTGGACACAAGACTTTAAACTACCGCCCTTCTCGCTGTATCGTGCGTTACGCCGCACCAACCCGTCACCCTATATGTTCTACTTCAATTTCGGTGAATTTCAGGTCATCGGTGCCAGCCCCGAAATTCTGGTGCGCGTCAAAGGCACCGAAGTCACCATCCGCCCGATCGCAGGCACACGGGTGCGCGGCAAAACCGAAGTGGAAGATAAAGCGTTAGAAGCAGATTTGCTGGCCGACCCCAAAGAGTTGGCCGAGCATCTGATGCTGCTTGATTTGGGCCGCAACGATGTGGGCCGCGTCGCCAAAATCGGCACCGTGAACCCCAATGAGCAGTTCATAATCGAACGCTACAGCCATGTGATGCATATCGTATCCAACGTGATAGGCGAGCTTTCAGACGATCACGATGCCCTGTCGGCCCTGTTGGCAGGCCTGCCCGCAGGTACAGTATCAGGTGCGCCCAAAGTGCGTGCGATGGAAATCATCGACGAGCTGGAAACCGAAAAACGCGGTGTCTACGGCGGCGGTGTCGGCTACTTTTCCGCAGGCGGCGACATGGACATCTGCATTGCCCTGCGTACTGCAGTCACAAAGGCTGAAAAGCTTTACATTCAGGCTGGCGGTGGTGTGGTCTACGATAGTGATCCCGAAGCAGAGTTTCAGGAAACTGTTAATAAATCCAATGCGTTACGGCAGGCTGCCAAAGATGCGGGGCTGTTCGTGAATTTCAAGTCGGGGAATTAAAGCCTATTCGCTTTGCACGTATGGTAGGCATCAGCGTGCATTAAACTTGTTGACTTAAACGACTCTTTCCCATGCATCCCATGATAACCCCAAGGTCAGTTATTTAGGACAGCCCCAAAATTATTATTCTACTGAATAGCTGTGCCCTGTTTCATATATAGCCCCTGCTCTTCCCCAACTTATTGAAAAAGATTCTGTATGGGCTGTAATACTAAGTGTAATATTTTTTATTCCAACTGGTGGTACTAGAACCCTAGTATCCATAGAGACCGTATGCCACGCTTGCACCGCCAATGGAGTGCTTATGTGTTGAGTTATGCTTTTCCAAATGCGTGCTTTCAGACCATGCGCTTCTAACCAAGACTTTACCTTTCCCGGTGTCCCTAAACTGTTAGCAATGCGAAACATACAAACTTTAATATCTGTCTCTTTTTTCATCTTCTTCCAATTGATTAGTCGTAAATCAGGTATTTCTTTTTCATGTTCCGTTTTTATAAGACAAGACCGCGCATCTGGCCATTTCTTAGCCGCACGAATATCTGCTTTTAGTTCGGGTGGTTTTCCAGAAACCAAATAAGGCTCGGTTTCTTCACTCGATAAATGATCGAAAGGAATAGCAGGGCCAGTAATCTCAGGAATACCCGCCCAAACATTCATCTGCAAGTAAGTGACAACAGCAATCAGAACCGCAGTACCAACATATAGTTTTATCTTCTTTATGGGCTGCGGCGCACTCTTGTTATCTGTCATTTAATAAAATTCCATATGCACATTGGTTAATAAATTGAGACTGAATTTTAAGAATCAGTTCGCCATTCACTCAACCATAAGTTATTTTTAATTTAGTGCACAGCAATCTTGTCACGTAAGGTGGGCTTCAGCCCACGCGTTGCAATGATTAAAGCAAACGCAAGGCTGGTTTGTTTGAGGAGAACGTGGGCTAAAGCCCACCCTACTGCAACAATACCGCACTTGCGGGTGCCAGCACAACGCTTTGCCCCTTTGAACTCAGCAACCACACAGCAACTGTGGCGACAGTTTCTTTTGCAGTTGTCCCCAGAATAATGACCGAACCGTCACGCCCCGCGTCAAGCGACGCCTTATCAAGATAGCGCACGATCTGGGATTTCCCTTCGCCATTCGCATCCAGTGAACGCGCGATTTTGGCAGAACGCACGCCGGCGGCATTGGCGACCCGGTCAATCGAGTTCAAGCCTTTGGCGTTGGTAAGCAACCCATGGCCCGTTGTGTTCAGACTGTTTACTAGATCGCCCGATATACGGTTGTTTTTCTGAATACTTCCCTGTGCGTTATCCAAAAGACCAATAGCATGCGGAACCGTGTTGAAAATTACATCCAGAGCATTTTGAACCTGCGTGGCATTGCCAGCTTTGTTCAAAGCCGCCGCTTGGTCAACTGCTGCCATGGCAATTACCTCAAACCCGGCCTCATTATATTTCAACGCCCGTTCCGAGGCATCCTGTTCACTCACGCGGATCGCAATGGTCAGCGGCGCATTAAGTTTTTTCAGGCTTTCAATATCCAGACCTTCCGCCCCGATATCCACCAGTATTACACCCAACAAAGGCCGCTCACTGCCTTCAAAATCAGTTGCGTTGAATTCCAGCGCATTATCGGGTGATGCTTCTTGGGTATCTTCCTGCGTTACTTCCTCTGGAATTTCTTCCGGTGCTTCCTGTGTAATTGTAGGCAAGTTTGATGACGGTTTTTTACCCACAGTGATACCCGTATCATTAGCAGGTTGTTCCACTGGAGCAGTTTGTTCCACGGGCTCAGCCGGATCATCCACTGGCTTTGTCGTATCGATTGTTGGCAAAGTAACTGTCTTTGGCAGTTCCGCGACTTCAGGTTGGTCTACTTCAGGCGGCACCACAGGTGCCACTTCAGGTTGTTCCTGCTGCACAATGGCTTCCGGTGCTTCAGGTTCAACGGGTTCCACAACCGGCTGATCGTCAACAACCGGTTGTTCTTCAGCAACAGGTTGTTCAATTGTTGCTGGCTGCTCCTCAGCAACCGGAGGTTCTTCAGTAACGGGTTGCTCAACAACGGTTGGTTGTTGTTCTGCAACAGTCTCTGGTTCAACAACGGGCTGCTCTGGCTCAACCACAATAACCTCGGCTTTGGGGGCCTCGACCTCTTGCTCTTTTTCAACAGCTTCGACCGCGGGCACCTCGGAAACCGGCTGTTCTGGTTTCACTACCGGGACAGTTACCTCTTTTGTGGTTATTTCAGCAGTTGTTTCATTTTCAGCAAGGCTTGCCTGTTCAGATGCGTTCTTTCCCAAAACCAGTGGCATAATGGTCGCCAGCAGAACCAAAAGAGACACACTGACGGCTGTGCCGATGATAAAACCGAATAAACCCCGTAAAATTGACATTTCCTGCTCCTTATCAAAACGCCTTCGCGCTCTTGACCATTGCCCTACACTCTGGGCATGTATAGCGCAGAAATTAATCGGGTTCACCCCCCGTTTTAGGCAAATAGTGGAATAGTGAATGCTGCTTTTAATCGATAATTATGATAGTTTTACCTACAATCTTGTGCATTATCTGGGCGAGTTGGGGACAGATGTTGTGGTCAAACGCAATGATGAGCTGGATATACAGCAAGCAATGGCGTTAAATCCATCCGCAATTTTACTGTCCCCCGGCCCCTGCGACCCGGATCAGGCCGGCATTTGTCTCGCAATCACTGAAGCGGCTGCCGAAACCAAAACACCCCTGATCGGTGTATGCCTTGGCCATCAAACCATCGGGCAAGCTTTTGGTGGCAAGGTTGTACGCCATTCAGATATCGTGCACGGCAAAATGGGCACGATGCACCACAACGGCACCTCGCTTTTCAAGGGCCTACCCAGCCCGTTTCAGGCCACGCGCTATCACTCACTTGTAGTTGACCGCGCAACCCTGCCTGACTGTCTGGACGTGACCGCATGGCTGGAAGATGGCACCATTATGGGGCTGGCGCATAAGACCCTTCCTATCCACGGCTGCCAGTTCCACCCCGAAAGCATTGCCTCTGAGCATGGTCACGCAATGTTAAAGAATTTCCTAGACGAAGTGATGGAACCCGCATGAGTGACGTATTAAAACCGATTATCGCCAAAGCCGCCAACGGTGCATTGACCCGCGCGGACGCCGAAGCCGCGTTCAACATCATCATGGAAGGTGAAGCCACCCCGTCACAAACCGGCGGCTTCCTGATGGCCCTGCGCACGCGCGGCGAAACCGTGGATGAATATACCGCTGCGGCCGCTGTGATGCGCGCCAAATGTCTGCCTGTGAGAGCTCCAAAGGGCACGATGGATATTGTCGGCACCGGTGGTGACGGGAAATCCATCTTCAACATATCAACCGCCTGCGCCTTAGTGGCCGCAGGGGCTGGGGTTACTGTGGCAAAACATGGCAATCGCGGGTTATCATCGAAATCTGGTTCTGCGGACGCGCTTACACTTTCAGGCGTCAATGTCATGATTACCGCCGATGTTGCCCAACGCGCTTTGGATCAGGCGGGCATATGTTTCATGATGGCCCCGATGCACCACCCCGCAATGCGCCACGTCATGCCCTCACGCATTGAATTGGGTACACGCACTATCTTCAATATCCTTGGTCCGTTGACCAACCCGGCAGGTGTCAAACGCCAGTTGACAGGTGCCTTTACCCGCGACCTGATACGCCCGATGTCCGAAGTTCTGCAACAACTCGGGTCGGAAAAAGCATGGTTAGTACATGGTTCTGATGGCACAGACAAAATATCCATCGCAGGTGTCACATGGGTTGCCGCATTAGAGAACGATAAAATCACAGAATTTGAGATCAATCCAGAAGATGCAGGCCTGCCTGTGCATCCGCTAAAAGCAATCAAGGGTGACACACCAGAATATAACGCCGCCGCATTGGGTGCATTGCTAGACGGAGAAAAATCCGCTTATCGCGATTCAGTTCTATTGAATACCGCCGCTGCATTTATGATTGCAGACAAAGCCAGTAACCTGAAACAAGGCGTTGAAATTGCAGCCGAAAGCATCGACAGTGGTAAGGCAAAAGAAAAGCTGGCAATGCTGGCCAAAATAACGACCGAGGCAAGCTAATGGCCGATATATTGGAAAAAATCAAAGAATATAAACTGGATGAGGTTGCCGCACAAAAACGCGCATTGCCGATTAAAGATCTGGAAGATATGGCTAAAGAGGCCAACCCTGTACGCGGCTTTGCAACCGCCTTGGAAACTGCAGCCAAAACCGGTTACGGCCTGATTGCCGAGATCAAAAAAGCCAGCCCGTCCAAGGGTTTGATCCGTGCTGATTTTAACCCACCAGCATTGGCGGAAGCCTATCAACAAGGTGGCGCCACCTGCCTGTCCGTACTGACAGATAGCCCAAGCTTTCAAGGTGCACCAGAATTCCTGATCGAAGCCCGCGCCGCCTGCGACCTGCCCGCACTTCGCAAAGATTTCATATATGACACCTATCAGGTGGCGCAATCCCGTGCATGGAATGCCGACTGTATTTTGATCATCATGGCAAGTGTGTCCGATGGGCAAGCCAACGAGCTGGAAACCTGCGCCTTTGAATGGGGTATGGACGTGTTGTTAGAGGTGCATAACCGCGCTGAGCTTGACCGCGCCCTTGCCCTGAAATCCCCGCTTTTGGGCATCAACAACCGTAATCTGAAGACATTCGAGGTCACGTTGGATACCACTCGTGATCTGTCGCGTAATGTGCCATCAGACCGTCATATGATCACCGAAAGTGGTATATTTACACCCAACGACATGGCCGATATGGCCGCTATTGGGGCGCGTAGTTTCCTAATCGGTGAAAGCCTGATGCGCCAGGATGACGTGGCTTCAGCCACCAAAAAACTCCTTGAAAATCCGGTGAAAGCAGCATGACGAATAAACTCTCGCATTTCGATGAGCAAGGTGCGGCCCACATGGTCGATGTTGGCGATAAAGCCGTGACCTCACGCATCGCTACTGCCAAGGGCCGTATTGTAATGGCCCCTGTAACACTGGCAATGATCACCAAAGGCACCGCCAAAAAAGGCGATGTTCTGGGCATTGCACGGGTCGCGGGCATTATGGCGGCCAAGAAGACCTCCGATCTGATCCCGCTTTGCCACCCGCTGCCCATTACCAAGGTAGCAATTGATCTAACTATAAATGAAGCCGAAAACTGCGTTGATATAGAGGCCACGATTAAAACTACTGGCCAGACCGGCATCGAGATGGAAGCCCTGACGGCGGTTTCCGTCACCGCCCTGACCATCTACGATATGGTCAAGGCAGTGGACAAGGCAATGCATATCACCAACATCCGCGTGGTACTGAAAGACGGTGGAAAATCAGGGCTTTACGAGGGTAAGTAATGATCTCTGTTGAACAAGCCCTATCCCGCGTCCTTGACCTGTTTGACCCATTGGACATTGAAGATGTTCCTATAGCTGACGCTGCTGGACGCGTTCTGGCCAAAGATATCATCGCCACCCACAATCAACCGCCCTTCGCAGGTTCTGCAATGGATGGCTATGCGGTGCAAAACGCCGATATTCTTACAGGGGCCACGCTGACGGTGATCGGTGAAAGTGCGGCGGGTGCGCGGTTTGACGGCGCGCTTCATGCAGGCCAAGCCGTGCGTATATTCACCGGCGCACCTGTCCCCGAAGGGGCGGATCGTATTCTGATACAAGAAGATTGCACGCGCACCGAAGACACCATCACCGTTTCCGACAACATAGACACCAAGCTCTATATCCGTCCCGCAGGTGGTGATTTTGCCATCGGTGACACCGTTTTAGCCCCCTTAAAACTAGGCACCAACGAAATATCACTGCTGGCTGCGATGAATATCGGCATTGTTCCCGTGCGTCGCAAACCCATCATCGCCCTTGTCCCGACAGGTGATGAACTGGTATATCCCGGCGCGCCACTGGGCCCCGACCAGATATGCAGTTCTAACAACCTTGGTTTGAAAGCGATGGTCGAAGCCGCAGGCGGCGAAGCACGATTACTGCCGATTGCGCGCGATAACGAAGCGGCATTACGCACGGTTTTGGATCTTTGCGAAGGGGTAGATGCCATTGTTACCATGGGGGGGGCCTCTGTTGGCGACCACGATTTAATTGGGAAAATGGCGCAGGGCACGGAAATAGACACAAGCTTCTACAAAGTTGCTATGCGCCCCGGCAAGCCATTGATGGCTGGCCGTTACAACGGCATTCCCCTGATCGGATTACCGGGAAACCCTGTCAGTTCAATTGTTTGTGGCCATATCTTCTTGCGACCTGCCATAAATGCCATGCTCGGTCTTGGCAAACAGGCACTGTCACGCGAAACCGCTATTCTAACACAGGACATCAAAGCTAACGGCCCGCGCGCACATTACATGCGGGCGCAGTTTAGCATTGTAGACAGCACCCCGACCTGTACATTGTTCGACCGCCAAGACAGCTCGCTTTTATCTATTTTAGCCAAGGCAAATATTTTGATGGTACGCAATGCAAATGACCCTGCCAGAAAGGCTGGCGATAAAGTAGATATAATCCGTATTTAATGCCTGGCCAAAGCTGTGATATTCCCGCAACTGTACTTTTAGCAGACAAATTTTGAACGTTACTATACCTAAGGTATAGTGGTTGACACAAAACAAGAACAGTTATAGAACATAAAGGAACAATAGGTATACATATACGCGACAGGAGGGAATTATGCTGACACGGAAACAGATGGATCTGTTGGAGTTTATCCACGACAGGATGCAAAAAGAAGGCATCCCGCCATCATTCGATGAGATGAAAGAGGCGCTTAATCTGCGCTCCAAATCTGGCATTCACCGCCTTATCACCGCATTGGAAGAACGCGGGTTTATCCGCCGTTTGCCGCATCGTGCGCGTGCGCTGGAGATTATTCGGTTACCCGAAAGCATGGATCAGGGTGGATTTAAACCGCGTGTTATCGAAGGGACTATTCCTGTCCCGCAACCGCGCTCTGCGATACCAATCACCGCAAGCCATGCAATGGATTTGCCCGTCATGGGGCGGATTGCTGCCGGCACGCCAATAGAAGCTATTCAGGTTGCATCCCACAATGTATCTGTTCCGGGCGAAATGCTGGCGCAAGGCGGCAAACATTATGCGCTGGAAGTCAAGGGCGACAGTATGATCGATGCGGGCATTAATGACGGTGATATCGTGGTCATCCATGAACAGGTTGATGCGGACAATGGCGATATCGTTGTGGCCTTGGTCGAAGATCAGGAAGCCACGCTGAAACGCCTGCGCAAACGTGGCTCTGCCATCGCACTGGAAGCGGCCAACCCCGCCTATGAAACGCGGGTTTATCGTGATGATCAGGTGAAAATTCAGGGCCGTTTGGTGGGCTTGATCCGCACCTATTAAACAGTGTCCCAGTTGGGACACCCTTTAGCTTATTGATATAATTGGTTTATTATTTAAACCTCAAATGGTTTCTCTAGCCCGCCTCGTGCAAACGTAGGGTGGGCATCAGCCCACGCGTTGCGATGATTAAATCAACCCTAGAGTGGCTTGTGGGAGGAATTGTTTAGGTGTGTTTGAGTTATGCGTTATGCGTTGTACGCGTGGGCTGAAGCCCACCCTACGCTTGCTAAAGAAAGTGTCGCTAAAAATAAATCTTTTGAAATAGTCATTATATATCTTTTCTTTTAAAATTTCCGCCATAGAGACCAAGTGGTGCGCCTCTAGATGTGGAGCCGCCATGAAGATAGCCACCTTTTAGGCCTTCCAGCCATCCCAACACCCCCTCAACCACACCCAAAGTCACCGGCTCATCCGTGATCTGCAGCGTGATCTCGCGCAAGGCATAGCCCGCACCAAAGCTGGCGGCAAAACCATCCGCTTTGACCTCGCGTACAGATTTAGGATCATTCACATCATCAAACGTCACCAGCCTCGGGTAGACACGGGCGGGTAAAATACGTGGTGATTTGTTCTTTTGCCGCTTCAGATGCCGAATCCATTTCGACCATGACCCGCCATTAACCTTTTTGTCATCATAAAGATCACGGTACGCCTCTCGCGCCTGCCCAGACCCGCTGCCAAGAAGTGCAAACAGATAGCGGTCATCGCCCAAATCAGCCACAACAGCCTCACCCGTAACCTGCGTGCGTATCCCGCGTGCATCAAACAGAATGAAGGGGCCTTTGGATTCTGTTGCATCCACACGCACCACACTGGAAGCCGTAACCTCGCCTGATGGCGTGTCGATATGCAACGTTAGTTTCTGGTTCCAGTGCGTTTGCCCCGATGTGGCACAATACGCCAGAAGACCGATAATAACGACAGCCCAGAATAAAAACTTCTTCATGCCGCCATCCACACCAATATATGATCAGTATCCACGTGTCGCGATACACCTGCGATTATCACTATATTCAAATACATCATTAAAATAAAAATCCCTTTTAAAACACCCCCTGATAACACCCCGAATGTGACATGACTATGACCGCATCTATCGCTTTTGCCGCAACCACCATGCATTCCAGATCCGTGCGCCGGTAATTTGACGTGCGGTTTTTATCCTAGCCTGCCCATCTTTGAAGATGATCGCGACAGAGCCATTATAACGCAGATAGGTTTGCGAAATATGGATGCAATCGCCAGCCAGTTTTTCTTTCCAGTTGGGTGAAATCAGGATGTCCGTGTTCCGGCAATAGTTTTCCAGCTTTGCAAGCGGGGTTTTCTTTGGCCAAACATAACCGATCTTTGTGGCGCTTATATCCATTACCATCGCATCCGAAAAACCGGCATAGCGAACAGCCGCGCCGATTTGTTCTGCCTTATCGCCATCGTTTTCCAACCAGACCCGTGCGGCAAAACCGCTGCCCCGATCACGGTTCAAGGCGCGTTTCTGTTTCTGCATGACGCCCAACAATCGCCCTGTATCGGATATCAAAACATCCGGTCTGGGCGTATTTATCCAAATCCCGATTGCAAGGCTAAATAATACAGGCCCCAGCCATCGCAATTTACCACGCCAGACTATGAACAGAACACTGCCAAAGCCGATTAGCGGTAAAACGAATGCCCCGCCTTGGGGTACGGCAATTGTGGAGCCTTTTAATCCGGCAACCCAATGGGCCACGCCCAGTATCCAGTTAACCCCTTGCCCCATGACCCAGAACGCCCATGCATCCAGATGAACCAACGAAAGGATACCCGCCAGCACAGCCGCAGGCATCACCAGCATACCCATAACGGGAACCGAGCCCAGATTGGCGATTAATCCATATTGCGAAAACTGGTTAAAGTGAAATGCCGCAATTGGTGCTGTGGCGGCCCCTGCAATAAAGGATGAAACCAGAAGTGCCACAATCGGCTGTATAAAGCGACCACGGCCATAATGCATCGCCTGCCAATGGCGCTGGAATTTCAGAAACTCGAAACTAGCCACAAGTGCGGTTGTTGCCGCAAAAGACATCTGAAATCCCGCCTGCATCAGGCTTTCTGGGCGTATTACCAATAGGATTATTGCTGCTAACGCAACCGCGCGCAATGTGATCGCCGGACGGTCAAGCATCACACCCACCAGCATCACGCTGACCATGATAAAAGCGCGTTCCGTAGCCACGGCGGCCCCCGATATTTGCAAATATGCTAGGCCTGCCAAAAGTGACAGAACCGCGCCGATTTTTTTGGTCGGCCAGTGCAAGGCAATATATGGCATCAGGGCCAGACCGTAGCGCACAAGTGCAAAGACGAAACCGACTAAAAGGCCCATATGCAGACCGGATATCGCCAAAAGATGCGCCAGATTGGAAGCCCGCAAATCATCCAGCATGGCTGGGTCAATTGCCGATCTATCCCCAGTGATAATAGCGGCCGCGAATGCACCGGTTTGGCCGGGGATGCGCTGGCGCACATGGTTCGAGATACGCATACGCAGATCAAACAGGCGTAAAGCATAGCTGTTCAGCCTAGACGTGGCGATCAATTCCACCGGTTGACGCGAATATCCCACAGCACCCAGCCGTTTGAACCAGGCATATTGCTGAAAATCAAAACCACCCGGCTCTGCCGGGCCCGAGGGCGGGGATAGGCTGCCAATGGTGCGGATACGTGCACCCGGGCGAAGGTGTTCCAGGCCAATATCGGAATGAAACGAGACCCGAATGAATGACGGCGTTCGTTTTTGCGATATTTTATCCAGTTCGGGTGCCGCCAATGTAACACGCAACCGATTACTGAAAGACCGGTCTATGGCCACTACGATGCCCTCAATCTTTCCATAGTAACGCCAGCTTAAAACCGGTTCTGCTACAAGATGCGCGCGAAGAGTAGCCAATAGAAAACCCAACAGAATAATCACGGCTGCGATGAGTAAAATTGAACTTGTGTTGCGGCGATCCAGTATTCCTGCAACAAAAAGCCCAATACATGTCATTGTCAGGATTTGAATACGCCCCATCAACGGTTCTGCATTCTGAAAAAAATACACCCCGATACCAATTGATAAGCACACAGGTATCCATAAAAACAAACGGCTGCGCTGCGCTTCCAATGCATTGACAAATCGTGAACCTTGCACTGTCTCTTGCTCTTCCATCATCATTTGCCTAAACGTGGGACAACACTATCTTCATTATGGTTTCCAAGAGGTTAACACATGGGCATTGTCACCCGTTTCGCACCGTCCCCGACCGGTTATCTGCACATTGGCGGGGCCAGAACTGCCCTGTTCAACTGGCTTTACGCGCGTGCCAATGGCGGTAAGTTTCTACTGCGAATTGAAGACACAGATCGTGAACGTTCAACCGATGAGGCGACACAGGCGATTTTTGAAAGCATGCAATGGTTAGGCCTTGATTGGGATGGTGAAGCATACAGTCAATTTGCACGCCGTGACCGCCACGCCGAAGTGGCCAATACCCTACTGGAAACTGGCCACGCCTATAAATGCTATGCCACTAAGGAAGAGATCGACGCATTTCGCGCTTCACCAGAAGGTAAATACGGCAGCTTCCAAAGCCCTTGGCGTGATGCTGACCCTGCAACAGCCCCCGATGCGCCTTATGTCGTTCGCTTGAAAGCACCACGTGACGGAAGTTTAAGCATAACGGATGCGGTTCAAGGCAAAGTAACCTGGAAGAATGCAGAATTTGACGACATGATCCTGTTACGTTCGGATAGTACACCGACATACACGTTGGCAGTTATTGTGGATGATCACGATATGGGTGTGAATACAATTATTCGCGGTGATGAACACCTGATAAACGCAGGTCGTCAAAGTCTGATTTATAATGCCTTAGGCTGGGATATACCGACATTTGCCCATATCCCGCTTATATACGGTGATGATGGTAAGAAATTATCCAAACGCCATGGGGCAACTGGCGCACAGGAATTCCGTGCAATGGGTTATCTGCCTGAAGCCATGCGCAACTATCTGGCGCGTCTAGGCTGGAGCCATGGCGATGACGAGCTGTTTACCACCGAACAGGCAATTGAATGGTTCGATCTAAGTGGTATCAACAAGGCACCGTCACGTTTTGATTTCAAGAAACTGGATAATGTCAGCAAGTACCACATCGAAACTGTGCCTGACGACGTGCTTCTTGCAGGCTTGCAGGATTACATTGCGTCACAAGACCGCGAGCCGTTAACGGATGACGCCATTGTGAAATTGAAAACAGTGCTGCCAATAGTGCGTGAAAGATCTAAAAAATTGCCTGATTTACTGGATAAAGCGCGCTTTATTCTGGGGGCGCGACCATTCGCGCCTGATGTGGAAGAGGTAAAACACTTGAATTCGGTATTCAATGGTATACTGAAACGATTGACCCCGCTGTTGGCAGACGTTACAACATGGAACAAAGAAGAGTTAGAGACCTTGTTTCGCGATTTAGCCGAAAAAGAAGGTGTCGGACTGGGCAAGATCGCGCAACCGATGAAAGTTGTGTTGTCCGGAACAACCAAGTCACCGTCTACGTTTGACATGATGGTGGCGATTGGAAGAGATGAAACACTTGCGCGGATAAAAGATGTCGCGGCAAGGATGTAATACCAGAATTCTCTGGAATACTCTTCGATGGCAGAGATGCCAAATCGGGGCGATTATATTGCCCGAAAAGACATAAATGGGGCCTGCCCCCGAAACGAAATGAGGATGATATGACAGAAGTTACCCGCACTGCTAAACTGATAATTGAAGGCGAAGAGTTGGAATTGCCAATTTATTCTCCAAGTGCGGGACCAGATGTTCTGGATATCACAAAGCTTTATGCACAAGGTAAAGTGTTTACATACGACCCCGGCTTCACTTCTACCGCGTCATGCGACTCGACCATTACCTTTATTGACGGCGGCTTGGGTAAATTGCAGTATCGTGGTTATTCTATCGAACAGTTAGCCGAGAAATCGCATTATCTGGAAGTCTGTTATCTACTGCTTTACGGTGATTTGCCCAGCGAAGGTCAACTGAAAGAATTCGAAGATCGCATCACAAGCCATACAATGCTGCATGATCAGATGCAGCACCTGTTCCGAGGTTTCCGCCGTGACGCACACCCAATGGCAATAATGTGCGGTGTTGTGGGTGCTTTGTCTGCATTTTACCATGACAGCACTGATATTACAGATGTCAATCAACGCGAAATTGCCTCTATTCGGATGATTGCAAAAATCCCGACAATCGCAGCTTACGCTTATAAATATTCCATCGGCCAGCCATTTGTTTATCCTGACAACGATCTGGATTACGCATCTAACTTTCTGCGCATGTGTTTTGCCGTACCAAGTGAAGAGTATGTGGTGAACCCCGTGCTTGCAAAAGCCATGGATCGCATTTTCACGCTACATGCCGATCACGAGCAAAATGCATCTACTTCCACCGTACGCCTTGCAGGTTCATCTGGGGCCAACCCGTTTGCCTGTATCGCTGCAGGCATTGCCTGTCTTTGGGGACCAGCACATGGTGGTGCAAATGAAGCTGCATTGCAAATGCTGCATGAAATCGGTTCTGTTGATCGCATTCCTGAATTTGTTGCCCGCGCAAAAGATAAGAGCGATCCGTTCCGCTTGATGGGCTTTGGCCACCGTGTTTACAAAAATTTTGATCCGCGTGCCAAAGTAATGAAAGAAAGTGCAGATGAAGTGCTGGAGCTTTTAGGTGTTGAAAACAACGAAACTTTAAAGATCGCGAAAGAGCTGGAACGTATCGCGCTGGAAGATGAATATTTCATCGAGAAGAAGCTTTACCCGAACGTGGATTTCTATTCCGGCATAATTTTGTCTGCGATGGGCTTCCCCACATCAATGTTCACCCCTATCTTTGCGCTGTCACGCACAGTCGGTTGGATTTCGCAATGGAAAGAAATGATCACTGATCCAAAACTGAAAATCGGACGCCCGCGCCAGTTGTATGCCGGCGCAGTTGACCGTGATTATGTGGATGTCGAGAACCGTATTCCTACCGAAAAATATTTAAAGTTTAATGGTGGATAAGTAACGACTTAGTTATACAGATTTTTCAAAGGCCGCTATATGTTAGTGGCCTTTTTACTTACCGCCCAGTAAATCACGCATTCGTTTTTCTTCGTCATCGTTAAGCGGCTCAACACGCGATACCCGTGGCTTCGCTATAAACTTGATCGACAGGAATAAACCCAGCAAAAACAAAACAGGCCCGGCAAGCCACGGGATGATATTTTTCATGCTAAATTCCGGTTTTAAAAGCACATATTCACCATAGCGATCCACCACATGTGCCACCACCTGATCATTTGTGTCACCACCAACAAGCCGTTCCCGAACAAGTATGCGCAGATCTTTAGCAATGCCCGCATTTGAGCTATCAATGTTTTCGTTACGACAGACCAAACACCGCAAGTCTTTGGAAATTTCCCTAGCGCGAGCTTCCATTACCGGGTCGGATAGTATCTCATCCGGCTCTACCGCCCATGCCGGTACAGCCAATATCAGAAGGGTTAACAATAATCGTATCATCACCCTACTCCGCCGGCACAGCATTAAGCTGTTTACGTGCCGTAGCAGCAACACGGTAGCGGTGATCGGTCAAGCTAAGAAGCCCGCCCAATGCCATCACAATCGCACCGATCCAAAGCCAATTGGCGAATGGTTTGATATAAGTGCGCACAGCCCAACCGCCATCTTGTTTGTCACCAAGAGCAAGATAAAGATCACGGGTCAGGCTTTGATCTATCGCAGCCTCAGTGGTTGGCATGTTTTGCACCGGATAAAACCGTTTTTCTGGATAGAGTTCAGCAACTTGCACATTGTTTTTGAATGCCGTAAAATGACCCCTATCAACACTGTAGTTCTTACCATTAGACTGCGCTACACCATGAAAAACAAATTCGTATTCCCCGACAGCAAAACGATCACCGATGTGGGCCACGCGAATATCCTCTACCTCCCAGGCTGTGATTGAAGCGATGCCGAAAATAGTCATGCCAAGGCCCGCATGGGCCACTGCTTTGCCCCAGTCTGAGCGGGGTAAATGACGCATACGCCGCAAGGATGAAATAAAATCGGTTTTACCCAACTTCACACGCGTGCCAATTTCCGCAACCGCCCCCAATATCAACCATGCCGACAATGTAATGCCAATTGGCGCCAACATACGACCCCCAGTTTGCATCGTCCAAACCAATGCCCCCAATGCTACCGACAGGGCTAAAACACCCCAAAGCGGTTGCATTACACGGCCCAATTGCGCACGTTTCCATGGTAGTACCGCACCGATAGGCAGGGCCATAGCCAACGCCACCATGAACGGTGTGAAGGCCATGTCAAAAAACGGCGCACCTATGGACAGTTTTCGCCCGGTTGTAATCTCGGCCACCAACGGCCAGATGGTACCGCAAAAAACAACGGCAGCGGCGACAACCAACAAAAGGTTATTCAATACCAGACCGGATTCGCGGCTGATTATGCTAAAGGCCGAATTCGAGCGCATTTCACGCGCCCTGACCGCATAAAGGGTCAGCGCACCACCAATGGCCACACTCAGTATCGCAAGAATGAAAACGCCGCGTTCTGGGTCATTTGCGAAAGCATGGACCGAGGTAATAACGCCAGAGCGCACTATGAACGTGCCGATCAATGAGAATGAAAAGGCAAGGATTGCCAATAAAATGGTCCAGCTTTTCAATGTGTCGCGTTTTTCCACAACGATGGATGAATGTAGCAATGCTGTTGCGATAAGCCATGGCATAAAGCTAGCGTTTTCTACCGGATCCCAAAACCACCAACCACCCCAGCCCAGCTCGTAATATGCCCACCAAGAACCTAATGCGATACCGATCGTCAGGTTGACCCATGCAAGTAATGTCCAGGGACGCACCCACCTGGCCCATGCAGCATCAACCCGGCCCTCTATCAGGGCAGCGATGGCAAAACTGAAACTCATCGAAAGACCGACATATCCTAAGTACAGAAATGGCGGGTGAAAAGCCAAGCCCGGATCTTGCAACAGCGGGTTCAGGTCATTGCCATCCAAAGGTGGCAATTCCAGCCTTTCAAATGGATTAGAGGTGAAAATCAGAAAGCCAAGGAAAGCCACCGCAATCATGGCTTGCACAGATAAAACACGTGCTTTTAAACGGTCTGGCAGGTTTTGACCAAACCACGCCACCATAGCGCCATAAAAACTAAGGATTAGTATCCACAAAAGCATAGAACCTTCGTGGTTGCCCCAAACACCTGATACTTTATAAAGCATTGGCTTTAACGAATGCGAGTTGGCCGCAACCAGGCGCACGGAAAAATCCGAAGTGACAAAGGCCACGGTTAGCATGGCAAATGCGAACCCGATAAGCAGGAATTGCATGATCGCCATGGGTATAGCTGCAGCCATCCAGCTGGTCTGGTTACGGGCAGCCCCCATCAGCGGCACAACGGCCTGAAGAAGGGTGATAAAAAACGCCAGAAGCGTTGCGAAATGTCCGAGTTCTGCTGTCATAAGCGTAACTATAGACAGCCCAGCTGTGGCGACAAATCAAATTTCCATTATCGGACAGACTGCCGCGCCTTTATTTGTTGTTGCAAAGCAAGCCAACCAACCGGCATGCGTACTACTAAACTAATTTACTGGTTTAGTAGTAATATAAGGTATTGATTTAATGATATTATTAAATATTAAAAATAAGTGCTAACGATTCAACTGATACCATTCAGTTAAAGCTGCATTGTTCAGGCTAGTTTGATCAGCAAAAAACTGATGCGGTATATTCTGGACAAAACTGTGGTTTCCCATTTGCCGTTTATAATGCAATTCGCGTGCCCCGAAGTAAAATGAAACGATTGCCCCTAAAAGCCACCACAGTTGATCGGGCACAGTATTCAGCCCTTGCATCCGTATGGAAAACGCAACAGGATTGGCCATTGCGTAAACAAATAACCCCACCGTTCCTAAAGCCAGTGTCGGGCGCGGCAGGCGATTCAGCCCGGATATAAAGTCATCAAAATATCCCGTTGGTGAACGTTTAAATTCCGCGGCCAATTGCTCTAATGATGCCTGTCCGCGACGATAATAATTTTCGTCCGACTTGGTGCGATTTTTCACAAACACCTCTGCTACACGTTCTATCGCCCCACCGACTTCACCGGCAGATGTACCTAGGCCAAGAATTTTTCTGATCAAACCCATTTTGATGTCCTTTGTTGGTGTTGTGTCGTACTTAGATGATAGCGTTTGGCAACAAATTCTTCGGCCCGTAAAATCCAACCTCCTTTACCACCATCGCGCCTACGTGCATATTTACGTGATGCTGGTCGATTGTCCGCCAAATTGTAATAATAATTGCGCCGTTCAATCCCGTAGGCATCTACCAGATGATCAGGTGCTTTGGCCCAGACATTATGGGCCGCACGCAATGTTTGCGGCCCCAACGCACCATCAGCAGTGACATCTTCACCAAACCTAGCCAGAAGCTTTTGTAAAATCTTGATTGCATTGCCGCCGGAATTCACCTGCATATCAAAGACACTGGGCTGCAACGATTTTGGCAGTTGATCTATTTGAGGGCCAAAAAAGTAGTGTTTCTTAAAAATATCAATGGCTTGTTTGATCGTTAATGCTTTGACATCGGCCGCTGACACCTTGCCATCCCCTGTAATATCCAATCCCAAACGGCGCATCGTGTGGATGGTTACACCAAATTTGGTAGCCCCGCCCGGATCATCCGCATCATTCACAAAACCGCCCTCGCGGCGGATAATTTCATTGGTAATTTCGTCGATCGTTTGCATCAGGCACCCCGTTATAAACACCAGGATAAGCCTTGAGTAAATTTACTGACAAATGGTTTAGTCAGCGGGCGGTTGATAAACACCTTGTTCTTTTAAAGCATCCGCGACTTCTTTTGGCATATAATTCTCATCGTGTTTTGCCAGAATATCACGCGCTTCAAAGGTTCCATTCACCAGTTTTCCCGTGCCGATCATACCGGTTCCTTCGCTGAACAGATCTGGCAGTATACCTGTGAAGGTCACTGGTACCGATGCGCCGCCATCGGTGACAATAAAACGCGCTGTTGTACCTTCTTTTATCAAAGAGCCTTCTTCCACTAATCCACCGATACGAAACACTTCTGTCGGTGGCGGTGTTTTTTCCACCACTTGGCTGGGGCTGCGAAAAAATTCAATCCCGTCTTTGGCCCCATATCCAATCAACGCAGTTGCAACCGCTATCAGTATAAAACCGATCACTATCAACTGAATACGGCGTTTTTTCTTTAATCCAACAGCCATTATGGAAACACAGGGGCCAACTCCAACCCCATCCTTTCTGGTAAATCAAGCATCAAGTTAGCATTTTGCAGTGCTTGCCCCGAAGAACCTTTGGTTAAGTTATCAAGGGCTGCAAAAACCACTGTGCGCCCTTCCATCCTGTCTGCAGCAACACCGATATGGCAAAAGTTTGAGCCACGCACATGCCGCGTACTTGGGGCCTGCCCGAACGGTAGCATTACAATAAACGGTTCATCCGCATAAGCCTTCGCAAGTGTTTCATAAATCACCTGTGCATCACCCCTTACATAGACATTGGCAATGATTCCGCGATTGGCAGGCAGCAGTGTCGGGATAAATTGTACTTTTACCGGACGCTTCGCAATGGCACTGAATTCCTGATCAAACTCCGCCAAGTGCCGGTGTGTACCACCAACGGCATAAGGGTGGGCGCCTTCAGATAATTCCGCATGCAGCAGATTTTCTTTTAACGCACGTCCTGCCCCGCTGACACCTGTTTTCAGGTCTATAATGATTTCATCCAGATCAATCACACCCGCTTTGATCAACGGTGTCAGCGCATACTGCCCAGTAGCAGCATTGCAGCCCGTGCCAGCCACTAAACGCGCGTTTTTAATCTCATCACGGTAAAATTCGGTCAGCCCGTAAACCGCTTCAGCCTGACAATCCATTGCATCATGTTTTCCACCGTACCATTTGGCATATTCATCTGGGTCGCGCAGTCTGAAATCAGCCGATAGATCAACGACTTTCAGATCCTTTCGCAACGCAGCAATCACCTTTTGGCTGGTTGCATGAGGCAAGGCACAAAAACACAGATCAACGTCCGTGAAATCCACCTGGTCAATTTTGACCAATGCGGGCAAATCCAGATGGCGTAAATGCGGAAACACTTCAGCCATTTCCAGCCCTGCTTTACGCTCGGCTGTCATCGCAACAATGTTCATCATCGGATGGGTTGCGATCAGGCGCACCAGTTCGGCGCCTGTATAGCCTGAGGCCCCTAATATTGCGATATTTTTTGGCTCTGGCATGAGCTTACTCCTGATAATCAGTTTGGATTTAAGCGATTATTGCGCGGTTTACAATCAGGCTGCTTCAAAATGCAGCGGGCGGGTTAAAAATCGCGTAGCCGCATCGCTGATTTTTTGTGGATCACCCGTGGTCAGCAATCGCCCAAGCCCGGCTGACCCCAACATATCGGGATGACGTTTCAAATAATCTTCCAATGAGGCTGCAACCAGGTCGGCCTGACTGAATACTTTCACCCCGGCCCCCAATGCAGCCTGAAAAACATGCTCTAAAATTGGATAATGCGTACACCCTAATACAGCTGATTGCGGCTTTGGCATACGACGCAGTAATGCGCCCACATGGCTGCGCACCATAGCTTCGGCCAGTTCCAGATCATTGTCTTCCAAGGCATCTACCAGCCCCGCGCAGGGCTGCGCTTCCACATCTACACCAATGGCCCGAAATGCCAGTTCACGCTGAAACGCCCGGCTGGCCACAGTGGCCGGTGTCGCAAACAGGGCAATTTGTTTCACTTCAACCTCACGCGGTGGCGAGGTATCGCCCCAGTCGCGTTCGGTTACCGCCTCAATCAGTGGTACAAACACCCCTAAAACCCGTTTATCCGCAGGCACCCAGTTTTCCTGCATGCGCCGACAGGCCACAGCCGTTGCCGTATTGCAGGCAAGTATCACCAAATCACAGCCCTCATCCCATAGACGTTCCACGCCCCGACATGTCAGGTGGTAAATGTCATCAGCATCACGCACCCCGTACGGCGCATTCGCATTGTCACCCAGATAGCTAAGTGTCAGATCCGGCATGTGTTTTTGGATAGCGCGGTAAACCGTCAAGCCACCTAAACCACTGTCAAATATACCTACGGGCATAGCAAACATCTTTCTTGTATCTATAAACAAAAAGGGCCAGCGAAACGCCAGCCCTTTGAAAAATATCGCAAGTAAATTAGCGTTTCGAGAACTGGAAGCTCTTACGCGCTTTGGCTTTACCGTATTTCTTACGTTCAACAACACGAGAGTCGCGTGTCAGGAACCCTGCTGCTTTCAAAGCACCACGAAGCGATGGTTCATAAAGTTGCAAAGCTTTGGAAATACCATGCTTAACCGCACCGGCTTGGCCTGACAGACCGCCGCCTTTTACGGTTGCCATCACATCAAACTCACCGGTTACACCGGCAACGGTGAACGGTTGTGCAAGAATCATTTGTAAAACCGGGCGTGCGAAATATGAGTTCATTTCACGACCGTTTACTGTCACTTTGCCAGAACCGGGTTTGATCCAGACGCGGGCAACCGCATCTTTACGTTTGCCTGTCGCATAAGAACGGCCCAACTCATCACGTTGTGGTTCTCTTGTGATCGCAGCAGAAACTGCTTCTGCGGCAGATACATCTACATCAGCAGCAGGCAATTCACCTACGGCGTCTTTTAATTCGTCCAAGGATTTGATTTCGTCGCTCATGATTGGCTCCGCGTGTTTTTAGGGTTCATGGCTTTAACGTCCAGAACTTCCGGGTTTTGGGCTTCATGCGGGTGCTCGATACCTGCATATATACGCAAGTTGCGCATTTGCTCGCGTGACAATGGGCCGCCTGGCAACATACGTTGCACGGCTTTTTCCAACAGGCGTTCCGGGAATTTACCTTCCAGGATTTGGCCGGCTGTGCGTTGTTTAATACCGCCCGGGTGGCCTGTGTGCCAGTAGTGGATTTTGTCTGTGCGTTTTTTGCCCGTCAGTTGGACTTTATCCGCATTGATAACGATCACATTGTCGCCCATATCCATGGACGGCGTGAATGTTGGCTTGTGCTTGCCGCGCAAGCGCATTGCTATAATCGATGCCAAACGACCCAACACGACACCTTCGGCGTCAATGATAAGCCATTTTTTATCAATATCAGCAGGAGTAGCTGAAAAAGTTTTCATGGTTTTCTTCCCATAGGGTTGATGACACGGAGTGTGCCGAAACTGATATGGGGGTTCTAAGGGTTTAATAGTGTAAGTCAACACGGCAAAATCTGTATTTAGCCCATTAAATCAAGATGTTACAATTTAGGTATAATAATACCCCATATTTTTAGCACTTCGGAGGAATAGAATAAGTTAAATTCGCCCGCGCCACTGGGGCCGCCTGCCCTTCAGAATACAATAATACATCGCCCACAGATAGTGTGCGCCCCAATTTAAGCACCCGCGCCTTGGCTATCATATTGGTGGAACCGGGTTTGCGCATGAAATCAATTGAACAGTTGGTGGTCACAGTCAAAGCTTCCGGCCCGATCAATGCCAGTGTGGCAATATAATATGAGACATCCGCCAGTGCAAACATCGACGGGCCTGATACTGTGCCACCCGGGCGCAAATGGCGATCTTCAATTTTCATTCGCACGACCACCTCATCCGCGGACAGCGAAAGGATCTCGAAATCATTGTCAATCTGCGGGAAGACTTTTTCCAAAAACGCGGTCACTTCCGCGATTGTCATTTTCAATTCCATATGGCACCTTTTTATTCACCCCTGACTAACAAGGTTTATCCGATGACCCAAGATATTTTACAGCGCGAAGACATTGAAGACGTAACGATTTTAACCATGAACACGCCAAAATCGCTTAATGCATTATCCGACGCGATGTTAAGCACTTTGCATCAGAGCTTTGACAGTCTTGCAGGTACCCCCGAAATCCGCGCCATCATCCTGCGCGGTGAAGGCAAAGCTTTCTGTGCGGGTCACAACCTAAAGGAAATGACCGCGGCGCGCGAAGCAAAAGATAAAGGGCAAGCCTATTTCAGCGACCTGTTTTCACGCTGCGGTGCCTTGATGCAACGCATTCTTACCCTGCCCCAACCTGTGATTGCCCAAGTCCATGGCATCGCTACGGCGGCAGGCTGCCAACTGGTTGCCACCTGCGATATGGCCGTAGCGGCAGATACCACACGGTTCGGCGTGAACGGTGTGAACATCGGCCTGTTCTGTTCCACCCCGATGGTCGCCTTATCACGCAACATCCCGCGTAAACGCGCGTTTGAGATGTTGACAACGGGGCGGTTCATAACGGCAACGGAGGCCGCAGATTACGGCCTGATCAATATGGCCGTATCTGAAGACATACTAGAAGCCGAAACCATGAAACTGGCGCAAACCGTGGCAGGTAAGCTGGGCAAAGCTGTGAAGATCGGGAAACAAGCTTTTTATGAACAGCTTCAAATGCCCATAAATGACGCATACAATCATACTGGTGATGTTATGGCCACCAATATGATGTATGATGAAACTGCCGAAGGGGTTTCCGCATTTTTAGGAAAGCGTAAACCAACCTGGAAAAATCCGTAACGTTATTAAAAGCCGCCATAATCAGATGCACAACGAACATATTTAACGATATAAAATAGCCGCCCGCGCCTGCTCTTCCAACCAAGCGGCCATTCTGCGGTAAGGCACCGGGCCATAGCTGATCCGCGCCACGCCGCACTCCGCAAGTGTTACCGCATCAGGCACACGCGGCAATGCGATGATATTAACCGGCAGCGGGCATTCATCACACAGGCGTTTAATCAATGCCGCATCCGCCAGACCGGGCGCGAAAAATCCATCACCACCGGCTTTGGCATACGCTTGCGCCCGTTCCAAAGCTGCGTCCAGCATTGCATCGGTATGTGTTTCGGGCTTGGCTTTCAGGAAAATATCCGTACGTGCGTTGATATACACATCAGACACGATCTGATCCGCCGCATCGCGTGCCGCTGCTATGCGGGCCGCCTGCAAGTCAAGGGCGTGCAACCCGTCACCACCCACAACCTGATCCTCAAAGTTAAAGCCAACTGCACCCGCCTGCACAATCTTGCGCACAGTGGCTGCTACCGTTTCTGGGGCAGCACCATACCCCCCTTCGATATCCGAACTTACGGGAAGATCGACCGTATCAACAATACGGCGCAGATTTTCTGTGACCAATGCCAGCGGAATATTCTCACCGTCAGCATAACCAAAGGCGGCGGCCACAGGCCAACTGCCCGTAGCAATCGCTTTCGCATCCGCGCCCGCCACTATTGCAGCAGAGCCGGGATCCCAGACATTAAACAGGATAATCGGATCAGATTTAACATGAAGGGCTTTAAAGGCTTTCGCGCGATCACTTTGTTGCATGGTTTATCTCCTAAACTGTTTCATTAAAATCGTGTGGGGCGAAAATCTGCTAATAAATCAGACATTTGCCCTTCAATAATCTCTTGTGCCACCAGCTTACCAATTAAAGGTGCTAGTGTGATACCACTGTGCATCACCGCGACATATAATCCGTCTGAACCACTTGGCACCCCCACAGCAGGCATTCCATCCACAGGAACAGGTCGTTTACCCACCATGATACGGTCCACAGTCAGGTCTTTCACATCCGGCAAACGTAGCATCAAACGCCCCAACATCTTTTGTGCAAATTCAACCGGGCTTTCGGAAGCTTCTTCATCCAAACCGCCACCGCTAAAAACTTCGCCCATAATAATACGCCCCTGTTTATCCTGGCGAAAATGAATGTCAGGCGCCATGATGATATGGTCAATTACCTGCTCAATCGGCAGGCTATGCACGATAACCCCTGTTTTATTATCCATCGGCAGATTAACTTCGGATCGCGCCAACATATCCTGCGTCCAGGCCCCCGTGGCCACAACAACCATGTCACCATGCACCGGTCCAAAATTACTGTCCACACCAAAGATTTTATCGCCATCACGCAACACCGCATGAACCTTACATCCTGCTACGATATTAGCACCATTCAATGCGGCTGCATTCAACAATAACCGCACCATCTCTGCCCCGTCCGCGGCTCCTTCAATGCACCCAAAAATGCATTGTTCAGGCGGATTGGCGATATGCGGCTCAAGCGTGGCAAAGGTGAAGGCATCAATGACCTTGGCCTCATAACCATATTTATCCATGATACGGGCCTGATCCAGCAAGGCATCGCCCTCATCTTCCCACCACAGGCTGCCATCCCATTTCACCGCCGCTTCCATATCCATATTTTCACAAAGCCGCAGATATTCGTAAATCGCTTCACGGCGCAGCTTGTAATAGCTTTCGCTGTCCGCCGCATTGGCATTGATCCAACCAAAGGATTTGCTACTGGCTCCACGTGCGGGGATTGCTTGTTCCAGCACGGTCACTTGCACACCGCTCACGGATAGATGATAAGCGACCGCAGCGCCGATGATACCAGCACCGACAACAATCACATGTTCAACCATTGTTCCCTCCTGATTTAACGTAGGTTTTGCGCCTTTGGATATGTCACGGCAAACACCGCCCTTAGCACCAGAACAATCACCACAACCGCCCCGAGTTGATGAATGATAGCGATCTGCCACGCTGCAGCATATACTATTGTACCCATACCCAGAACCACCTGCCCAAGAACAGCAACCATCATCAGACTAAAGGCGCGCTTCACCGTCATCAAAGCTGAGCGGCGACTTTTGTACCAAACAAATAGTGCCATCAGGAACACTATATAGCCCAGCATACGATGATTAAACTGTACAAGTGCGGGATTTTCAAAGAAGTTTGTCCAGAACGGTTTATAGTCGAAACTTTCTGAGGGTAAAAACTCACCGTTCATCATCGGCCAGTCAATGTAGCCACGCCCGGCATCGATACCCGCAACCAATGCGCCAAGCAACACTTGTGCAAAGGCCAGTACCAACAGAATTTTACCCAATCTCATCAGTCTTGCATCGTTTTGTCTGCGCGCCTGAAATAGTTCAGTCTCTTTGAGACGCAACAACCATACATACCAGGCAATGATACCAAGAATAATAAAAGCCAGCCCTAAATGTGTAGCCAACCGGTAAGAGGCCACATCCACCATGCGCCCTGTCAAGCCCGATGAGACCATCCACCAACCGATGGCCCCTTGTAATCCGCCAAGAAAACCAATGAGCAGCAAGCGCGAAACCCATCCTTTGGGAATACGCTTAGTCGTTGCAAAAAATGCGAACCCAATCACCCAAACAAGTCCTACAAAGCGGCCTAACTGTCGATGACTCCATTCCCACCAGTATATTATCTTGAACTCTTCCAACATCATCTGGCTGTTTTGCAGCAAATACTCCGGTGAATTCTTATACTTTTCGAACACCACTACCCAATCGGCCTGATTTAACGGCGGCATTGCCCCTTTGACTAAGGCCCATTCGGTGATTGACAGGCCACTGTCAGTCAGGCGGGTCAATCCCCCTATCACAATCATCAAGGCAACCATTCCAAACAGGACCATCAGCCAAGAAGCCACGCCAGCTCTTGATCCGCTGCGCCCCTTATCGATCAGCCCACCTTTTTGGGGGGGCTGTTGTGGCGTATCACCTGATACATCTTCAAAGATGCTGCGTTTTTTGCTCATGGGTATTGTCTCCAATTATCTGCAATCTAGGCAGAAATACCCGCCCCGACAAGCCGTGCTATTTGTCCTGCGGTTTTTTTGCAAGTGACCGGAACACCCCGTGTAGTGTGCGCACATCCGCACCGGTCAAAGGCATGCGCGAAAACAGGTTACGCAGGTTCAGACGCATGCTTTCAGCCTTGTCCTCAGGCCAGAAAAATCCACGCCCGCGCAATCGATCTTCCAACCGTTCCGACAGTTTTTCAACCTCAATACCCGTCGCATATTCCGCACCTGCCAAGGCCATTGTTTCCGCAGGTAAATCCGCACCTTGCCTGCGCCACTCATAAGCCAGCAACAAGACGCATTGTGCGAGATTTAGTGACGCGAACGCAGGATTTACCGGTACCGAGATTAGCGCATTTGCACGCACCACATCATCATTGGCCAACCCTGCCCGCTCTGGTCCGAACAAAACGCCAACTTTTTTACCTTCGCCGATCAATGCACGCGCATGTGCCATTGCACGTTCAGGTGTCATCACCGGCTTGGTCAGGTCGCGATTACGTGCCGTGGTCGCAAAAACATAATGCAAATCGTCACAAGCCTCAGCCGTTGTTTCGCTCAAACGCACTTGATCCAACACGCGCGCTGCACCTGATGCCATTGTTGTGGCTTTTTGGTTAGGCCAACCATCACGCGGATTGACAATACGCATCCATTCTAGCCCGAAATTATACATCGCACGCGCAGAAGCGCCGATATTTTCACCCATTTGCGGGGCGACAAGAATAAAACTTGGTTGTGGTCCACTCCAGTCAACGGCCTTGGCGTGATCTGTTCCCGACATGACTTATCAGCCTCCAAAATACATCCGTGGCGTGATACGCCTGACACACAACAAGTGCAAGCCGCTACAAGCGTCACGATGCTGTATACATTTGCATACTGCCTTTTCATTTGTAAAAATATCAGATAACAAGCCACAAGTTCCAATTCCAAAAAAGAGGCCGCACATGACCAAGATAAAAGTAGAAAACCCCGTTGTCGAACTGGACGGCGATGAAATGACCCGCATCATCTGGCATTTCATCAAAGACAAACTGATCCTGCCCTATCTTGATATTGATCTGAAATACTACGATCTTGGCATGGAAATGCGCGATGAAACCAACGACCAGATAACCATAGACGCGGCTGAAGCGATTAAAAAATACGGTGTTGGGGTTAAATGCGCCACCATTACCCCGGATGAAGCACGTGTCGAAGAATTTGGCTTGAAAAAGATGTGGCGCAGCCCGAACGGCACTATCCGCAACATCCTGGGTGGCGTAATTTTTCGCCAACCGATCATTTGCCAAAACGTACCGCGTTTGGTGCCGGGGTGGACGAAACCTATTGTTGTTGGTCGTCATGCTTATGGTGATCAGTATAAAGCCACCGATTTCAGATTTCCGGGCGCTGGCAAAATCACCATAAAATACGAAGGCAATGACGGCACTGTTATTGAAAAAGAAGTGTTCGATGCACCTGATGCGGGCGTCACCATGGCAATGTACAATCTGGACAAGTCGATCTTTGACTTTGCCCGCGCATCTCTAAACTACGGCTTAAACCTTGGGTGGCCCGTTTATCTATCCACCAAAAATACCATTTTGAAAGCCTATGACGGCCGCTTCAAAGACATCTTTCAGGAAGTCTATGAAAACGAATTTGAAGAACAATTCAAAAAAGCAGGCATCTGGTATGAACATCGCCTGATAGATGATATGGTGGCCGCTGCGATGAAATGGTCAGGTGGTTATGTCTGGGCCTGTAAAAACTACGATGGTGATGTGCAATCGGACACGGTTGCTCAAGGTTACGGATCATTGGGCCTGATGACATCACAGCTAATGACACCAGATGGAAAAATCGTAGAGGCGGAAGCTGCCCACGGCACCGTCACACGTCACTATCGCCAGCACCAGAAAGGCGAAGCGACGTCGACCAACTCGATCGCATCAATCTATGCCTGGACAGGTGGTCTGAAGCACCGTGCCAAACTGGATGATAACGCACAATTGCTGCGTTTTGCCGAAACTTTGGAAAAAGTAATTGTTGACACCGTTGAAACCGGGAACATGACCAAAGATCTGGCCCTGCTTGTTGGCCCGAACCAAAGCTGGCTGACAACCGAAGGTTTTCTGGAAAAAATCGATGAGAACCTGAACAAAGCTCTGGTGGGATAAAACAAACCAGTCTAACATTTAAGGGCGGCCATAACTGGGCCGCCCTTTTTGTTGGAGGCCGTCATATGCCAGTTCACTACATCTATCTGATTATCGCAGTTATCTTCGAAACATTTGGCACTGCATGCTTGAAAACCAGCAATGAATTCACCAGACTCTGGCCCAGTCTTGGTGTGATTATAGGGTTTGCAGGTGCATTTTATTTTCTGACACTGACCCTGCGTTACATGCCCATAGGGGTAGTTTACGCAATCTGGTCTGGATTGGGAATTGTCCTTATCGCATTGATAGGGTTATTATTTTTCAAACAAAGCTTGGACGCCGCTGCCTATATCGGCATGGGGTTTATTATCCTTGGCGTCATTGTAATTAACATGTTTTCCAAAAGCGGAACGCACTAAAAAATTAACTAAACTGCTGCTGAAAAAAATGGAAGTTCGGCACCTGAAAATTTTTCTATGCTAACACTTTTCTGATCAAAGCAGCACAGTGTACCATTCTCAACTGTTATCCATTCATCTTCACCCATATCCAAAGGCTCTGAGACAACGGCCCAACCCTGTCTTGATTGACTGCGTCTATAATACAAAGATGGAGCGCGGTCATCTGATGCGTACCGTACTGCATAAAGACTTTTACCATCAGAAAATGCTGCCGACAATCGCATGGCGGGCCCATGTCCGTATTTTTGGGACATTGTTTGAAGTTCACTCACCGCTTGTTGCAAAGCTGATTTGGGGTTTTCCCTTAAACCATAACCCATTGCTAAAAGGAACAGTACTTCACTATCGGTCGCCCCTTTGCGGTATTGATAAAGGTCATCTGGAATTTCCATATCCGCTTTTTTACGAAAGGATTCAAAACCACCTGCTTGCCCATTATGCATAAAACTCCAGTTATCAACCACAAATGGATGGCAATTGTTTCGGCTTATCGCAGAACCCGTAGTGGCCCGTACATGCGCAAGAAACAGACCTGATTTGATTTGGCTGGCAACAGATTTTAAATTTGGATCGGCCCAAGCTGGATAAACATCCCTGTAAAGCCCAGGTTCTGTTTTTTCCAGATACCAGGCCAAGCCAAAACCATCGGCATTTATAGATGTTTTACATTCCTCAGCTTGCTTACTTTGTTTTATAAG
This sequence comes from Amylibacter sp., assembly GCA_965261565.1. Taxonomy (GTDB): domain Bacteria; phylum Pseudomonadota; class Alphaproteobacteria; order Rhodobacterales; family Rhodobacteraceae; genus Amylibacter. The sequence goes on along the minus strand of OZ253460.1, from coordinate 2,265,387 downwards.
AGAGTGGCTGGGGTCAAACAGTAGTTCTTCAATAAAAATTGGCGCACCTATATACGCCGCCCATCTACACATTAGCCTAAATCACCTCGGTTATGAATACGCGCATAAAGCCGTTTGATAATCGTGCTGGCGGTTTTTTCACAAGCTACGGGAATGAACGCGTGCAACAATGCCGCAAATGCCGCCATAAACAAGGTCATGGAAAAACCGAATGCAAACAAGAAATGCTGGCCGAAAGTTTCATCTATGGAACGTGGATGGTCTAAAAATATTTTACATATCATGGTGATACCCCTTTGTTTTCCAAAAACTAACGAAGAAGGCGCGAGCATACTTCCCAAAGACATAGTTATTTTCCTCTTTATTGTGATAATTTCCCATCATATAGTGATTTTATGGAAATAGATCACATAGACCGCCAAATACTGCAAACGCTGCAAAATGATACCGACATTGGATTAGAGGACTTGGGACACGCTGTCGGTCTTTCGCGCAATGCCCGTTGGCGTCGGGTAAAAATCCTGAACGATACAGGCATAATAAAGTCCCGTGTGGCTATTCTGGACGCGCAAAAACTGAACCTTGGCTTAACAGTGTTTATTTCCGTGCGCACCAACCAGCACGATCCCGGCTGGTTGGATAAATTTGCCACCGCCACCCGTGCCATGCCCGAAATACTGGGCGCATACCGGATGAGTGGCGATCTGGATTATCTGATCCGCGTTCAAGTCGCGGATATGCCGGCATATGATCGCTTCTACCAACGCCTGATCAAACATATTCAACTGGCAGATGTATCTGCCAGCTTTGTTATGGAGCAGATCAAGGAAACAACAGCATTGCCGCTTTAGCGTTTTTTCAAGGCCATGTACTGAAGCAAAATAACTGTTTTCGCATCATAAATTTCGCCTGTTTTAATCATTTCTAAAGCCTTACTCAAAGGTAACACCAAAACTTCAATATCTTCGCCTTCATCCTTTAGCCCCCCGCCATCCGAAACCTGATCATGTGCGCAAAATGTGCCAGTAAAAAACACGGCATTTTCATCCAAACTTCCAGGCGACATCATTAAATCATAAATTTTTTCAAGTTCGGTCACCCGAAAGCCAGTTTCTTCTTCCAACTCCATTTGCATACGTATTGCCGGGTTAATACCATCCAGTACTCCAGCAGGTGCTTCTACTACATACCCGCCTCGATCAGTTAAAAAACTGGGCAATCTAAATTGTCTGGTAAGTATCACATGATCATTTTCAGGGTTATGAAGAAGACATACAACAATTGTACCACGCGCATAAACCTCACGCGATACACGCTGCCAAGTTCCATCGCGGCGTTTTAGATCAAAAATATATTCAGTTAATTTACACCAGCTGTCTGCTAAAACCTTTTTAGAAACAATGCGAATAATTTCTTTCATACTGTTGGCCAGTTATAACCCTTCGACAATAGTATATTCGCGGGTTGAAACACCATCAGCCAAGGCAAAAGCCAATGCTTCCTGATACTCTGGGCCGTGATAAAACGTCTCTGCCGTTTCCATATCCTTGAACCGAATAATCACATTACGTGCCCGTGCAGGGCCCTCTTTATTAGACGATTTACCGCCACGCGCCAGAAACTCGCCGCCGTATTTCAGTACAGCAGGCCCGGCCAAAGCCGCATATTTTGCGTATTCTTCATCGTTATGCACATCAATATGCACCATACAATAAGCAACCATTATCCATCTCCTAATAGGTTTTTTGCAGCCTGAACCGCTTCATCCGCACGCGTTGCATCCGCTCCGCCCGCCTGTGCCATATCCGCGCGACCACCGCCGCCCTTACCGCCAAGTTCTGCGGCTGCCGCTTTTACAACATCAACCGCGCTTATTTTACTGGTCAGATCATCCGTGACCCCAGCCGCCACAGCAGCTTTACCACCCGCGTCTGAAATTAGCAGAATCACAGCAGAGCCAAGACGGTTTTTATGTTCATCGATTAGCCCGCGCAGATCCTTGCCAGGCACGTCTTTCAGCACCTGTGCAAAGAACGGCACGCCACCCACATCCAACGCATCCGCAGATTGCCCGCCGCCGCCCATGGCAACAGCTTTGCGCAATTCGGCAACCTCGTTCTGCAAAGCTTTACGTTCATCCAGTAACGCCTGCACACGCGCCGCAATATCTTCCGGCTTAGCCTTTAATGATCCCGCAATCCCTGCCAAAGTAGCTGATTGCCCTGTCAAATATGCCAGTGCTTCTTGCCCTGTTAACGCTTCAATACGGCGCACACCTGACGCAGAAGCGCTTTCGCCCAGCAATGCAAACACACCGATCTCACCCAATTGCGAAACATGTGTCCCGCCGCAAAGCTCCAATGAATAGGTATTCTTGTCTAAGCCTTTGTTCGACCCGTCCTGCACGCCCATGGATACAACACGCACTTCATCGCCATATTTTTCACCAAACAAGGCCTGTGCACCCAGATCACGCGCCTCATCAGGGGTCATAATACGTGTTTCCACCTTTGAATTCTGGCGAATATATGCATTCACATCTGCCTCAACAGTCACCAGTTCTTTGCTCGTCATCGCTTTCGAGTGGCTGAAATCAAACCGTAAACGGTCAGCCGCATTCAGTGATCCGCGTTGCGCTACATGATCACCCAAGATTTCGCGCAAGGCTTCATTCAGCAAGTGCGTTGCCGAGTGGCTATGCCGTATCGCAGAACGGCGCGTGTGATCCACAACAAGTTCTGCCGCAGCCCCCTTGGCCAGCGTGCCATCTGTCACTTCACCGATATGAACAAAGATGCCCGCCTTTTTCTTAACATCCGAAATCTTGATTGTGGCGTTATCGGTTTTCAGCAAACCGCTATCACCGAGTTGTCCGCCACTTTCTGCATAAAACGGTGTTTGGTTCAGCACCACTTCCACAGCAGTGCCTTTCCCCGCCGTATCAACCATTGTCCCGTCCGCAACAACAGCCACAACCTGACCTTCGGCCACTTCTGTATCGTAGCCCAGAAACTCGGTCAGCCCGTGCTCTTCGGCCACATCAAACCAGATGCTTTCATCCGCCGCCTGCCCAGTGCCGGCCCAAGCCGCACGTGCCATGGTCTTTTGTTCAGCCATTGCCGTTTCAAAACCGACGGTGTCAACTTCCATACCTTTTTCGCGCAAGGCATCCTGTGTCAGATCAAGTGGAAACCCGAATGTGTCATACAGCTTGAAGGCAGCTTCGCCCGGCAAAGCGCTACCCTTGGACAAACCCGAAACCTCATCATCCAACAACTTCAAGCCTCTCTCAAGCGTGGTTTTAAAACGGGTTTCTTCCAGCAGCAAAGTCTCTTCGATCATCGATTGACCGATGCTTAATTCAGGATAAGCTTGGCCCATTTGCGCCACCAATGCAGGCACCATACGGTGCATCACCGGGTCTTTGGCACCCAGTAGATGCGCATGGCGCATGGCGCGGCGCATGATACGACGCAACACATATCCACGGCCCTCGTTTGATGGCAATACCCCGTCCGCGATCAAGAATGAGGTTGAGCGTAAGTGATCAGCTATTACACGGTGATGCACATTTTCATCGCCATAAGGCGCCACACCCGTAGCTTGTGCAGATGCTTCGATTAGATCTTTAAACAGATCCGTTTCGTAATTATCATGGCTGCCCTGCAACAATGCCGCAATCCGTTCAAGCCCCATGCCAGTATCAATAGATTGCATATCCAGCGATACTAAAGACCCGTCAGCAAACTGCTCGTTCTGCATGAAAACAAGGTTCCAAATCTCGATAAACCTATCGCCATCTTCCTCGGGCGAACCGGGCGGCCCACCCCAGATATGGTCACCGTGGTCATAGAAAATCTCGGTACAAGGCCCGCAAGGCCCAGTTGGCCCCATGCGCCAGAAATTATCATCCGTCGCAATACGGATAATGCGTTCATCCGGCAGGCCTGCGTATTTTTTCCAGATATCCGCTGCCTCATCATCGGTGTGATAGACGGTTACATACAGACGATCTTTATTGATACCGAAATCCTTGGTGATCAAGTCCCATGCCTGGGTAATCGCGCGTTCTTTGAAATAATCGCCAAACGAAAAATTCCCAAGCATTTCAAAAAACGTATGGTGGCGCGCGGTATAACCGACGTTATCCAGATCGTTATGTTTGCCACCAGCACGCACACATTTCTGCGCCGAGGCCGCACGCACATAATCGCGTTTTTCCTGTCCCGTGAACAAGTTCTTGAACTGCACCATGCCGGAATTCACAAACATCAATGTCGGATCATTGCGCGGCACCAAGGGCGAGCTGGCGACCACAGTGTGATCATTCTTTTCAAAGAAATTCAGAAATGTAGTTCGAATATCGTTTACGCTGTGCATGGTCTTTTCCGCTAGTGGTTTTCAAGCGTTTTAGCCAAGGCGTGGGAGGCTGTCCACAGTTAAGCTTTCTTTATCAAATCACCCGTTTCCACCCAGCCATCTTGGACCACTTCACACAGCACGCCCCGCAAGCGATGTTTGATGTTTTCAGGGCGCACAATCCAGTCTTTAGCATCTTTGCCATAACGCACTTTCCACTTCACACATGCATCGTTGAACTTATCCGTTACCCGCAATGTGGCACTTCCGATATTCAACAACGTCCCCACCGGCATATTGGCGTGAGAAAAATCCATATCCGCCATGAAACTATCGCCGGGATGCAACGTGTTCTCACGATCCAGCCAAACCAGATCAAGCACACGGGTGCCTAAAATAGAAACCTGTATCCGCGGGTCTGTGGTGCCATCTTCATATTTCAGCCAAGGCGCGTAATTCCAGCGTTCTCCGGGAATGCCAAATTCGCGGGTTAGCTGCATTTTATCAACAAAATTGCGTTCACCAAAATCAGGGCGCAAACACAATTGTTCAATCGGGGCATTGTCTTTGGGGGCTGCCAGAACATTCGGTACTGCCGCTTGCAGTTCAGCCATTGTGGCTTGTTTCATAGCTTCCTTCATGTACTCGCGCGCCTGAACATAGCGGTCGCGATACCCATAGCCATTAGAGCACATCCGCCAATACGAGACAGACCGGCAATCACAGATGGTCGCTCAATACGTGCCCGCATACGGTCCGCCAGCAAAGCGTAAGCCAGCGCGTTCAATGCCGCCAAACTTACAAATGTTGCGATCAGGATAAAGAATTGCGGTAGTAACGGGTTTTCAGGGTGGACGAATTGTGGAACAAACGCGATGAAAAATACAATGGATTTCGGATTCAAAGCTGTCACTGTCGCCGCATGTTTAAATACGCCGCGTGTTGGCAAAACCGATTTCCCAGCCAAATCTCCAAGACTTGCGCCTTTGGCACTGCAAAATAATTTTACGCCCAAATAAATCAGATAAATTGCCCCGATCCATTTGAGAGCTACAAATAATGTGGCCGAGGCCAGAACCAGTGCACCCAAGCCCAGCAAAGACGCAGTCATTGCAATTAAATCCCCAAATGCCACACCGGCAACCGTAGCCAAAGCCACAGCGCGCCCCTGGCTTAAAGCGTAACTTAATACCAACAGGATTGTTGGCCCCGGTATGATCAGTAAAACTGTTGATGCGGCAACGAATGCCAGCCAAAGGTCAAATGCCATTGGTATTCCTTCAAAACTTAGTCCGAAAAACCAAGCCACCATTTTATCGGACTGTAAAGTTCTTTCTTAAATCCAAAGTACAAATGATAAGGGCCAAGGCAAAGCCCTGACCCTATTGCATTCTATGCGTACGGTTTAAATCTATGCGTACGGTTTAAATTTCCACAACCGCGTCGTCATCACCCTTGGCTTTTATCAGTTTAGCTTCCTCAACTGACATATCAAAATCCAGCCCGTGGGCAGCACGGATTTTATCTTCGATTTCCAAAGCCATTCGTGGATTATCTTTCAGATAGGTCTTCGCGTTTTCACGCCCTTGCCCGATGCGTTCATCACCGTAAGAAAACCACGATCCGGACTTTTCAACCAATCCGGCCTTCACACCCAAATCAATCAGTTCACCGCGTTTAGAAACGCCGTGCCCGTACATGATGTCAAATTCAACCTGCTTGAAAGGTGGTGCCACCTTGTTTTTCACAATTTTCACACGGGTTTGGTTGCCGACGACTTCGTCGCGGTCCTTGATTGCACCAATGCGGCGGATATCAAGACGCACTGATGAGTAGAATTTAAGCGCATTGCCCCCCGACGTGGTTTCAGGCGAGCCAAACATCACGCCGATTTTCATCCGTATTTGGTTGATGAAAATCACCATGCAACCCGACTTTGAAATAGAGCCTGTCAGCTTGCGCATCGCCTGCGACATCAGTCGCGCCTGCGCACCGACCTGATGATCACCCATATCGCCTTCAAGTTCTGCCTTCGGGGTCAAAGCAGCCACCGAATCAACCACAACCACGGAAACAGCCCCCGAGCGCACCAGTGTATCGGTAATTTCCAACGCCTGTTCACCCGCATCGGGCTGCGAGATCAGTAATTCATCCAGATCAACGCCCAGATTTTTAGCGTAAGCCGGATCAAGCGCGTGTTCCGCATCAACAAAAGCACAAATCCCACCAGATTTCTGTGCCTCGGCAATCACATGCAGTGCCAGCGTGGTCTTACCGGAACTTTCCGGCCCGTAGATTTCAGTAACACGGCCCTTTGGCAGACCGCCTATGCCCAAAGCGATATCAAGGCCCAAAGAGCCTGTTGATGTGGCATCTATGTCCAGTGCAGGATTGTCCTGACCCAGTTTCATCACTGACCCTTTACCAAACTGACGTTCGATCTGGCCTAATGCCGCTTCCAGTGCTTTTTGCTTATTCATTGCTTTTTTATCGTTCATATCCAGTAAAGTCGCGCCCATATTTTTACCCTTTATTTCACATCGCGGTCTGTGCGACAACGACTGGTTTGTTCTATTTATGTTCTTATTCACCTTATGAGACTAAAACAAGAACATATCAAGAAAAATTTTATACTTTTATATTTTGGCAATGAATTCAGTGCCCGAAAACAACTGGATTACTTGCCAAAATAAACTGTAAATATTTTTAGTTAAAAAGCTCTTAAGACATTAAAACACATTGCGATATGCTTTTACTGAATGCCAAACTGTTCCAATTGTGCACGCGCATTCAAATCCCCCGATGCCGCAGATTTTTTTAGCCAGATGATCGCCACTTCCTTTGATTGTGGAACACCCTGACCATAGAAATAAAGCAACGCCAGTGAATATTGCGCCTCTGGCACGCCTTGATCTGCTGCTTCACGAAACAGTTCTGCGGCCCGTTGTTTTGATTTCACTACACCGTGGCCGCGCTGATAAAGTACTCCCAGATAATACTGGGCAATGGGCAGCCCCTGCTGCGCGGCCTTCTCAAACTCAATCACGGCCCGCACGTCAGATTGCGCGATCCCTTGCCCGTTGATATAAAGAACGCCCAGACGGTGTTGTGCCATGGCATGTCCCTGATCAGCCGCTTGCCGGTACAATTCAGCCGCCTTTGCGTAGTCCCTTGCATCATACGCCTGCATCCCATCCTCAAACGGTCCGGCAAAACCCTCGATGGGAATGACCAGACACCAGACTGCAAAGATGCTTGCGAACAGAAATTTGAACATTGACATTATGTTTCAGCCCTATTTCATTTCTTATGACACAAAAGCACTTCTTATTATGACAATAATATGTGAATTATATTTTACTAGGGCAAGCTTTGGTTTATAATGGGCAGTAAGCAGAAAATACTCGCCAGTATCGGTATCAGGTTTTTTACATGTTAATTTTTTTAAAAGAACGTCTGGTGTTTTTTGCAACACCGAAAACCGCATCAACCTCGATTGAAGCCACATTGGGTAATCTGTGCGAAATCAGACTGTCAAAAAAACCTTCGGTCAAACACACGACCTACCGCAAATACAAGCGCCTGCTAGAGCCATTCGTTGCCACCGTAATGGACGGTGAACCCGACCGCATCGCTACGTTTCGCGAACCGGTCGACTGGTTGGGTAGTTGGTACCGGTACCGTAGCCGCCCCGAGCTTATCAATGACAATAGCACCGAGGACATAACCTTTGACCAGTTTATTGAAAGCTATCTTCAGGACGATCAGCCAAAATATGCCGCGGTCGGATCGCAAGCCAAGTTTGTATCTGACAATGACGGCACAATGGGCATGACCCATTTGTTTCGCTATAATCAAATCGGAACAATGGTTGGTTTTCTGGAAGATCGACTGAAGAAACAGATCAAACTGCCGCAAACCAATGTTTCCCCCAAGGCGGAACTGTCGCTTAGCCCTGCCCTGTTAAAAGAGCTGCAAAACGCTTATACGCGTGATTTCGAGATATACGATACTATAGGTATTTAGCCCATATGATCATTCGGCGCGCATCTACTGACGATATCACTGAACTTTGCGAAATGCTGAATGAAATCATCCAAATAGTGATACTACTGCAATTGATTTGCCACTTTCGCATCAAGGTTTCAAAGATTACTTTCTATCTGGAAAGGAACATATCTGTTGCTTCGTCGCACAAGGCAATAAAGGAATGCTGCTGGGATTTCAGGCACTGGAAAACCATGTTGAACTTCCCAAAAACTGTGCAGACATTACAACATTCGTAAAAATAGGCTCAACACAGTCTGGCATTGGTACAACCCTTTTCAATCATACATTACGCCATGCGAAACAATCGGGTATAAACAGCATCAATGCCACTATCCGCCAAGACAACACATCTGGCATTTCGTATTATTCAAGAATGGGATTTAAAGACCATTCTATCGCGAAAAATATACCACTCCACGACGGCACACTGATTGATCGCATTTCCAAGCGATACAAAGTTTGACAGCATAACTGGAGCGAATATCTGCACAGAGTCCATACCTACCAAATGCCGATAGAGAGGTGCGCAAAATTCTTCTTGACCTAAAGTTGCCTTGAGCTTTTAGAATGCTTTTGAACGAGCGGCCTGGAATTACATTGTTGTGTCGGAGTATAGGCCTCATATTCCGAGTATGTTCTGTTTGTTTGTTCGAAAAGAAGTTGTTTTATGGAATTCACTTATGCATGTATTGATTATCCTCGATCATCCCAACCCAGTCTCTTTCAGCGCAGCTGTTGCCCAGCAATTCATGGATGGTGCCAAAGCGGCTGGTCATTCAGTTGAGCTTGCGGATTTGCACGCCGAAGGTTTTGACCCGCGTTGGTCGATGGCAGACATTGCAGCAGATGGCAGCGCAACCATATTGGCAGATGTGGCAAAAGAACAAGCGCGGATCGCGCGAGCAGACGCGATATGCCTTGTTTTCCCACTGTTTTGGTGGGGCATGCCGTCTATGACTAAGGGTTGGGTTGATCGTGTGTGGACATGGGGGTGGGCATACGATCAACTGGATGACCCAGATAAATCACTTCAACGACCCCGTTCTGGGGTTCTTCTTATACCGGCCGGAGCACGTTCAGACGAAATGGAAAATGCTGGTTATCTCACCACATTGGAAACTGCTTGGATCAAGGGGACATTTGGATATTTTGGGTTTGCTCCACGCAGGCTCGAGGTGCTCAACGGCTCGACTGGGTCATCAAAGCGGAGACAATCTCTCCTAGAAAAAAGCTATCAAGTTGGCCTAACCTTGGCACCTCCCCAACGAACCGAGTAGGCAAGTCGATGCCGCTTATCTTATATTCCTTTGTTAAACACTCATCTTAATCACTGAACGGCAGCTTTGTCCGTATAGACGTCATTCACACTGCGCTTGATGCACTTGTGGCAGTCAACAACAGCTTTGAGCCTAAACTGCCGATTACAGTACGCCAAGCATATTGACGTATAGTACCACAAGCGGGCTTTGGTGATCATAATGCTAAAATTGAAGGGTGAAAATTACACTTTCGCGGCATCCTGTACAAATGACTGTTCCGCGGAAAGAAAGGTCTAGCCGACATTCCATGTTGATTATCAGTTTAGCCGTGCTTGTTCACGGCTTGAACTGCGTGCTTAAGTGCTGCGTTGGCAAATTTGGTACTATCCATTGTTTTTCCACGAGGCTCGTAATTAGATTTTTGCATGAGCTGGGAGTTGGCTTGTTGCTTTTGGCCTTCCATTACTGTTCCCCAAACACCAATATCCTTAATCTTCATCGCTTCGATAGTCATTGGATTATCGTCCAGAATGGTGAAGTTCGCAAGTTTACCCGCTTCGATACTACCGCGCTCGTGTTCGAGCCGCAGTGAATACGCCGCGTTCAATGTTACACCTCGCAAGGCCCCTTCTCTGGAAATCTTTTGATTATCTCCAGCTACGCGTCCGGAACTCGTGATCCGGTTTACGGCGCACCACATCAAGAAAAGGGGATCGCCTGGCGCCATCGGCATATCCGAATGCAAGGAATAAGATATACCAGCCCGTTCAACGTCACCAAGACGCACCATCTGATCAGCGCGTTCGGGTCCAAGGCCGACTTCGCTGTATTTATCCGACAATGCGGCAACGTAATATGGGTTGCCGCTTACAATTGCGTCCAGCTTTTTAATGCGGGCTACTTGATCGGGTGCACTGACCGCAAAGTGCACGATGGTTGTGCGATGGTCGTAGCGCGGGTTGCGCCGTAAATTTTTCTCTAGTACATTCAGAACCCGGTCTAACCCCGCATCGCCATTAACATGGATGTGCACTTGATAACCCGCATCCCAATAGATACGGAAGGCGCGCTCAAATTGGTCTTGATCCATCATCCATTCGCCGTGACCCTCTCCCTGATAGGGTTCACGGACCTGCATCGCGAGGGAATAAATCGCGCCGTCGGCAAACAATTTCACGCTCCCCTTAGCCATATGAGTCATGCCGCCATACCAAGTTTCCAATTTTTCGGTTTCAGCTATTACCTCGGCGTCATTTGCATATTGTTCCGAAAGCGTTTTTCCATCTGCGGTGAAGGACCAGCGAAATGGCATAGACGGGCTAGACATTACGGAATTCACTGCATCTTGAACTGGTTTCGCCAAAATTCCACCAGGTTCGTTGCCATATGTTATGCCCTTGGCATGCATATAGTCGCGCATAACTTCCAGACCCGTGCGGAATTTATCAGGGTCTGCTGCCATCGGTGCAATATTTGCCAAGACAGCGAATAAGCCTTGTTCCCAAAAATGCCCGTCTTCTAAATCTGACTGCTCTTGGGCAGATACACTCCACCCGTTAATCATGTCTTGGGTAACACCGCCCCTTTCTAGGGCCGCAGTGTTCAACACAAATTCATGACAAGAGCGTGCCCATGCCAGAACTGGTCTAGAAGCACTAATCTCGTCCAAATCGCTACGGGTTAACGGTCCATAAAAAGCCGCATGATACCCCCATGTGAGCAATGGTTCATCTGGATTGTTCAGCTTGGCCTCAGCCTTGCTGAGCCGTGTCATGAAATCTTGTTTATCCTTTACGGCGGGAACAGTGCCACTCGGTAGAGCCCAATCTTCGATGGACAGGATTTCCGAAGACATTGTGAGGCCGGCCAACAGGGGATGGTCGTGTTGCGCAATGAATCCAGGCACAATAACCTTATCTTCGAACGAAGTATCAATAACGTAAGGCTGATCAACAAGCAGAACCTGCACCTCGTCCATCGATCCGACGGCAAGGATTTTACCGTTCACAACCGCTACAGCCTGTGCTTCGGGTTGTTCTGAATTAAGCGTCACGATTTGGGTCGCAGTGTAAATAGTGACCTCATCTCGACTGTTCATCAAGCCGCCAATATCACTAAGAGATGGGACGTTTGCCAAAGCTGAAATGCCTGTAGAACACAGGTAGGTTCCCCCCCAAATACTGGCGCGCAAAACTACTCTTCGATCAAATTTTTTCATGTCTAATATCCAAAATAAGGAGACCAAAAAGTAGATCATAACCAATTTAATAGCAATTTATAATTGAGTTAGACGTGTCGCAAACTACCAAAAGCCGTCATTCGTCGAAACGCAGCAAAAGGCCGACTTTGTCTCGCATTGCAACCATAAACCCAACAATTGAGTGGCGGGAACTTGGTAATTCCTGTCAGATGATCGCTTAGAGTCCAAAGTTACCTTGTTGCAGCCGTACAACGTGCCGTTTTCTTGCTACTACAAGACTGGGGTCTAACTTTGTTCTTAATCCGTCGCAAATGGGTAAATCCGCAAAGTTATAATCACATATGTTGATCTTAGAAACAGCTAGTACCGATTAGAGGGCTCAATTTATGAACGAGTATTCATCAGGGTTTGGGTTTCCACAGAATGCGATATTTGATAAAGATAGAGCGCTGCGCCTTCTAACTCAAAAGTGGTTTTTTGTTGGAACCCGAGGCGACATCCCAACACCACGGGATTTTTTCAATTTTCAACTTTTTGACGAACAGTATTTCTTGCTTCACGGCTCTGATGGCGTGATCCGATGTATGGTCAACCGCTGTTCACATCAAAGTGCCAGACTGCTGAAAGCCGATACTGGTAAGTGTCCAGCCAGTATAATCTGCCCTAACCATCAATGGGCTTACAATCTAAACGATGGATCAGTGCGCAGCGCGCCCGGATTGGGTGCCGACTATCCGAATTCACCAGATGGAAAATCCCGTGCTTTAAAACAAATCCCGCTGACAGAGGTCTCTGGCATGTTATTTGCCTGTTTGGAGGAGGATCCAGACCAAACTGACATGACTGAGATTGCGGACATTGTGGCACCCTACACTGACCCATTCAAACTGGCGAAGGGTGGTTATAAGCTTGCTCATCATCACCGTGAAATTGTTGATGCAAACTGGCTTATGGTCATGATAAATAACCGCGAATGCTGCCATTGCAACAATAACCACAAAAAGCTGACAAAGCTCTTTGACCCGTCCAGTTTCAACGGCACGCAAACGCCAGCTTACAAAGAGCTGTTTGAGAGAGCCGTTCAGCGTTGGGACGCACAGGGATTACATTGGGAGGAACAGGCCTTCAGTCCAAATGACTGCGCCCGCGTGGCACGGTATCCGATGCATGAGGACTACAAATCGATCACCTTTGATGGAGAGCCCGCATCCAAGAAGCTCATTGGGCCATTTAATGACTATGACTCAAGTACCTTGTCGATGTGGTTCAATCCAAATGCTTGGGTGCATTTTACATCTGATCACATCGCCACAAACTGGGTGTTGCCTCTTGGGCCAGAAAAATGCGCTCTCTACTCAAGTTGGATTGTCCACGAAGATGCGGTCGAGGGTGAAGACTACGAGGTAGATCATCTTGTCGAGGTCTGGAAAGTGACAAATGCTGAGGATGTTGATCTGTGCGTGTCGATGACAGATGGCGCTAAATCTGATTACTACAGGCCCGGCCCTTTTGCACCGGACGAGCAACACTGCATCCAGTTTTGCGACTGGTACATGAAGCATTCCGCCTAAAATGCATAGTAAACCGGATGGCAACTTTGTCCGCATAGCGGAAGTTGGACTGAAGTTATTTAAATCACATCTAAGGAGCCTTTAAACCTTGTCGTGAATTTCCTCGACAAAGGTCTGGTCAGCCATCGGCGGGCGCACATATCCCTGTTGCGGTGGGCGGTCTTCCAGCACAATCGGCTCGGGCGTTGTGTCCTCATAAGGGATTTGACTTAGAAGATGGGTAATACAGTTCAGCCTTGCATGTTTCTTGATGTCAGAATTCACCACATACCAGGGGGCTTGTTTAGGGAACTATCCGTTTAACTTTCTAGGAGTGCACCATGCCGAGACCAACTAAAGACACACAACTCGAAGGACTTGATAAACTGCGACAGATCGCAGAGCGCGATCCCATGAAGGCGTTGAAAGATTTTGTTGGGCAGGTGGTCAATCCACCAGCAGAAAAGGGAGAGAAAAATGCGTGATTTGGTTACCTTGGCTATAGAAGTGGATGGGTTATCGGGGCTTCCAAGGGAAGCTTTTTCCGAAGTGTTTCCTCATAAGCTCGTCAATCATGGACTTACCCTTGTCTACCATCGCCTTCTTGACGACAGCGAATGTTCCAAATTCGTAACCGCACCCTGTACAAGAAATGATGTCGTCCTCATTGGGCGGATTGCTCCTGCTAATAGTGACAGGCGTGTCACATGATGAGCATTTAAACGTAATTAGATCATTTTCTTCTGTCATGATCTCAATCCCTGTTCTGTCAATCGTACAATAAACTCCTCTTGTGACTTCGCACCCTTGGTTGAATTGCAAGCACCACATAGCAGTTGCAGATTATCCATGTGGTCACTGCCCCCTTTGGATTGCGCGACAATATGGTCAACTGTCATATTGCGAAACGGAAACATCACCTGACAGCCGCCGCATACGCCTTCCTGACGGCCATAGAGCATATGCTTGTGGGTGCGGTAGCTGGGCAGGTCGCCCAAGTCGCTTCGCTTGGGTACGTCCTCCCTGTGGTGAATATCGAAGAACAACCCCATGTCTTTCTGCAAGCGCGAATTAACCAGCTTGGCGGCGAGTGGTGACAGGTCAATGCCCACCCAGTTCCGTTGAAGCTGTTCAGCCGCCACGCAAGCCGTGGCACAGCCACAGAACGGGTCAAGGATGGTGTCGCCTTCATTGGAACTGGCTTTGATGATGCGGTTTAGTAGGGCGAGCGGCTTTTGTGTCGGATAGCCAAGGCGTTCTTTTTCGCTTCTGTTTAATTGGTGAATGTCTACCCACCAATCGGGGCATAAAGCTCCAGCATCAACACTGTATTTGTATACTTTTCCAGTTTTTCGATCCTTCTTAATTTGCCATATCCGCCCTTCTGAATCTGTTTCCGTCTTCATGTGTGTTTTTTTCCGTTTTAATCGAACGGCGTCAGCACAGAATAAAAAGTTGTCTGTCCGAGCATAGAATAAAATAACATCGTGTTTTCGTGAAAACTGTTTCTTGCTACGACCGCCAATTTCATAGCACCACACAATTTCATTTTGAAAAACTGAACTACCAAACACCGCGTCCATAAGCATCTTGAGATAGTGGCTGGCAGTGGGATCGCAGTGCAGATATATCGACCCTGTATCTTTCAGTAACCGCCGCATTTCGATAAGCCGCACGGCCATCATAATCAGATACGACTTCATGCCCTTGCCGTGGGAATAGCCAGCCGCGTCAATAATGGCGTAAAGGGTAGGTTGCCTATCGGCTATCTCGCCGTGCCAAGCTTCGTCTACGTCGCTCAAGTGCCAAGTATCCTTAAAGGCCGCACCCGCCGCCTCTGACCCAATGGGTGCGCTGTAGTTGCGGTTGGAGTTGAACGGCGGGTCAAGGTAAATCAGATCAACGGATTTAGAGTTCATGCCGCGCATGATTGGCAGGTTGTCACCCGTCCACAGGGAGCGGTTAAGCCAGTTGATATCGACCATTATGCGGTTAGGTCGCTATAGGTTAACCGCTTGCCAATCGCGCCACCGAACAACGCTTCGATACGTTCCATAGTGTGGTTATCGCACGAACCTTCATTTAGACGGAATGAAAACTCATCGACATAGCGTTGGCAATGCTTGACGCTCCAGTTGTGATATACGCCGTTGTAACCACGCTTGAGCAACGCCCAGACGCTTTCAATGCCGTTCGTATGTGCCATGCCATTGACGTATTCCTTGGCACTGTGCTTGACCGTGCCGTGCTTGTAGAAAAGCCCGCCCAGTTTATCGTAGCCTTTATGCTCATCGGTGTAGACAGTTGATCCGACTTTAACAGTGTCGTGGATAAAGCCTTGAAGCGTTGAGCCGTCCGTGTTGCTGATAACCATGGCTTTAACAGTGCCGCCGCGTTGCTTTGCGCCGATCACCGCTTGTTTACCCACTGGGCCGCGACCAGCCCTTAGCTTTTTATGAGAATGTTTGTTCTTTTCTTTGCCGCCGATATAGGTTTCATCAACCTCTACAATGCCCGACAGTGGTCCGCCCGTATCATTACAAGCTTCGCGCAATCTTTGAAGCATGAACCAAGCTGAACTTTGAGTTATACCCAACTCTTTGGAAAGTTGTAGAGATGAAATTCCCTTGCGGGCCGTAACAAGAAGATACATTCCGTAAATCCATTTGTGCAGTGGGATGTGAGAGCGTTCCATGACTGTCTTGGTGCGGACGGTAAAGACTTCCATGCAAACATTACAACGATAATAGCCGCCTTTACGTGTGCCTATGCGGTCGCACTCTTGGCAATGCGGGCAGATCACACCATTAGACCAACGCTGTTGTTCCATGAATAAACGTGCGCTTTTCTGGTCGGGGAAGCGGTGGAAGAGTTGTAAAAGGCTGATCGTTGATTTTGACATTGGTTACTCCTGTTGATAACATCAGTATAACAAGGGAGCATTAGAAAGTAAACTATATAATTCCCCTTGTTTAATGTCCGTATGGGCAAACATAATATCCTTAGCTTTGGAATACTCTACCCAAAGTTTGCGTGATTCCAAATCCATCGGGCTAAGTTTCCAGCGTTTTGTAGGCGTGGTCAGACGCTTTTGGAAACGGCGTTCCTGTTCTTCGTCACTGACCGAAAACCAGTATTTGATCAACAAAATACCAGAGCGCACCAGCATGCGTTCAAATTCGGGACAACTGCGCAGAAAATCCTGATGTTCCTCATCTGAACAAAACCCCATCACCCGCTCTACCCCACCACGGTTGTACCATGACCGGTCCAATATCACCATTTCACCGGCGGAAGGCAGATGTGCCACATAACGTTGGAAATACCATTGGGTTTTTTCGCGCTCGGTGGGTGCAGGCAGTGCAACAACGCGGCAAGCACGCGAATTCAGCGGCTCGGTAATACGTTTGATTGTCCCCCCCTTGCCAGCCGCATCACGGCCCTCAAAGATCACCACAACCTTCAGACCCTTAATCTTGATCCATTCCTGTAATTTTACCAGTTCGATCTGAAGACGTGCAAGTTCTGCTTCATATTTGGAATTTGCAATTTTTTTGTCTGTGGGTTTTTTGTTATTCGTGTCGGTCATACAGCCCCCCGTTCAATATATGCAGTATTATCCTGCAAAGCTAATATACAAAGGGGCTTATGTCGAATATTTTAATATGCTCACAGAAATTTCCAACAATCCGTCTGGAAGAACCGTTTCAGTTTATACCATTATTCAGTTTAAATTTTAGCTTATCTGCATAGGTCATGTACCGTCTGGACAAGTTTGGGCAAGGTGAATGGTTTTGGCAAAAATTGCGCCCCGGTTATTTTATCTAATTCCGTGGAAAAGGTTTCTTCGGCGTATCCGGAAACAAAAATCACCTTAACATCGGGGCGGTCTTTCAGTGCAATACGCACCCAAGTCGGGCCGTCCTGCCCGGGCATAACAACATCAGAAACAATCACGTCGATTTCCAGATCAGGATTGCACAGCAGTGACAATGCCTCTTCGGCCGACCCCGCCTCAATCACATTGATATCCTGCATACCCAATGCACGTGCGGCAAAACTGCGTACAGCCACCTCATCCTCGACCAACAGAACCGTGATCCCTTTTAGCGTATCCGGCACAATGCTTATTGGTGCGGTCAATTCTTCTACGGGTGCCTTGACATGTTCTGTCACGGGTAAAAGAATGCGAAACGTTGTCCCTGTTCCCAAAATGCTGTCGACAAATATAAAGCCACCAGTTTGCTTGATGATGCCGTAAACCGTTGAAAGACCCAGCCCTGTGCCTTCGCCAACATCCTTGGTTGTAAAGAACGGGTCAAAAATATGTGGCAGGTTTTTAAGTTCGATACCAACCCCAGTATCCTGGATATTGATCTCGATATACCGACCCTTGGGTATACGGGCGCGCTCAATGATTGTTTCCATATCATACCGTATTTCCGAGGTATGAATATCCACACGTCCCCCGGTGGGCATCGCATCACGCGCATTCACGACAAGGTTCATCACAACTTGTTCTAATTGTCGTTTGTCCGCATAAACATGTGGTAGGTTTTCTGCGTAATGCAGTAAAAACTCGATTTTTTCACCGACTAGGCGGTTTAACAGATGGGTCATATCAGCCAATGCTTCATCGACATCCAACACTTTGGGTTGCATAGTTTGTTTACGTGAAAAGGCCAGAAGTTGCCCAACCAAGGCAGCCGCCCTATTTGCGTTTTGGCTGATCTGCATCAGGTCGCTGTAATCGGGATCTCCCTTATCATGTCGTAACAACAGTAAATCACAATAGCCGGAGATCGCGGTCAGAAGATTGTTGAAATCATGCGCCACACCACCTGCCAACTGACCAATTGCCTGCATCTTCTGGCTTTGGACAAATTGCGCTTCAAGGGTCTTTAATTCGGTCGCGTCGCTGATCACAGCAATCAGATCAGAACCACCCCTTGGATCCATACTGACCATTGAAACATGCAAAAACACTTCCGACTTTGGCCCGGTGACCTGCACCAGTTTGGGCTTTCCGTTAGCAGCACGTTGACTGAGATCATCCAACCAGTCGACAACAGGGCGGCTAAGGCCGGAAACTATCTCTGACAGGTTTGGCATCTCGCCGTCCTTGATACCAAGGATACTTCGTGAAAATGCGTTAGTTTGCTTGATTGTACCGTTGTTACAAATCCGCAGCAGCGCAACCGGCAATTCATCAAACAATTCCTGCACAGTAATAGGTGATGCATTGGACAGCGCAGTTAATTTTGGGGAAATCGCGGCGTCTTTTTGTATCACTTGTACAGAATGAATAAGAACCAAGTATGTGCAAACCGCAGTTGCAAAAACGATAAGTGGTATAATCAAGACCACAGGCTTTAAATTCACAGGCAATAACAATTGTGCCAAAATTATACAAACACCAAGAGCCAAACATAATAAGAAAACCCACCGATCAAATTTCAACGGGTTTTTAAATTTTGTCGCAGCAGGTTGCATTGGTTTTCCTCTTCTTAATCATTAGATTAAGAGGAAACCAATCCACAATGCAACTTATAGTTGTGCTTTTTTCAAAAGAGACACAAAAAACCCATCTGTTCCACCACCGGGATGAATGTGCAAACTTCTAATTTCCACCCAATCTTTATATCTTGTTAAAAAGGTTTCAATCTGCGCTTCATTTTCCTGTTGCAGCAAAGAACACGTCACATATGCAAGCACACCGTCACTTGCCACAAGTTTATGTGTATTCATCAGGATATTGGACTGCACACTTAACAAATCCTGTAAATCCGCATTATTAAACCGCCATTTCCCATCAGGATTGCGTCGCCAAGCCCCCGTTCCAGAACACGGCACATCAAGCAATACCAGATCGTAGGTTTTACCAGTTAAGGTGGGATCAGTCTGCAAAATATTTACCGATACCCCCGCCCGTTTGGCCCGTGCAGGTAAATCATTCATCCGCGCTTTGTTTTGATCATAGGCATCAAACCGAGTGCCGTCATCCGCATGAGAGGCCATCGCCAGTGTTTTGCCACCGCCACCTGCACAATAATCAAGTACAGTTTTCACCCGCTCGAAGGGAAGGACATCAACGACACTCTGAGAACCCGCATCCTGTATTTCAACCCACCCGTTCAGGTAAGCGGCAGACAGTGCCACACGTCTGGGGTTGGTTGTTACACGCAAAGCATCAGGCACCGCATCGATCATACCTGTTTCGATGTCATCTTTTGACAATTCCGCCCGAACATTTTCAAGGTTGGCCTTGTTTCGGTTAACACGTAAATCCAGCGGTGCACGGCTTTGCAATGCGCCTAGGCTAGCTTCAAAATCGTCACCAAGGCTTGCGCGTAGTTCCGGCTCTAACCAGTCGGGAATATCCAAAAGCACTGCATCGGATGGGGTTTCTTTGATCTGCTTTAGCTGTGCCAGTTCATTATCGTTTAGTACTTCAGCCGCAAAGCGTTCACCGGTAAACACACGCTCTACCACCAACCCGGCCGCCATGATATGCCCCGCAATCAAACTCCGCGCACCATCAAACCCCGCCATATGCATAAAGGATCGTTTCCGTCGCAAACAATCAAATACGATATCACGCACTGCCGCACGATCTTTCGATCCCGCATAACGGTTCGAACGCGCCCAGTTTGTCAGGGTTTTCTCGGTAGGTGCGCCTGTCAGCACAACATCCAGAATATCTATTGCCGCCGCATAGCGCGCGTTGGGTGTCATTTACCCAACCCGATAGTTCGGACTTTCGCGGGTAATCTGCACGTCATGCACATGGCTTTCCTTCAAACCTGCACCTGAAATCTTGACAAATTTGCAATCCTTGCGCATCTCTTCAACGGTTGCACAACCCGTGTAGCCCATTGATGCCCGTAAACCACCGATCATCTGGTGGACAACAGAGGTCACACTGCCCTTATAGGGCACCTGCCCCTCAATCCCTTCGGGCACCAGTTTATCCGTACTGGCTTCTTTTTGGAAATAGCGGTCGGCAGAGCCGCGCGCCATAGCACCTACACTGCCCATACCGCGAAACGATTTAAAACTACGGCCCTGATAAAGAATAATTTCGCCGGGTGCCTCATCCGTACCTGCCAGCATAGAGCCGACCATGGCACAATGCGCACCCGCGGCAATCGCCTTGGAAAAATCGCCCGAAAACTTGATGCCACCATCCGCGATCACAGGCGTACCGGTTTCACTTGCCGCCTTGGCACAATCATCAATTGCGGTCAGTTGCGGCACACCAACACCTGCGACTATCCGCGTGGTACAGATCGAGCCTGGTCCGATACCGACCTTAACCGCATCAGCCCCCGCCCCGATCAGGGCTTTGGTGGCTTCACCTGTGGCGACATTACCGGCAATGACTTGCACCGCATTCGATAGTTTTTTAATTCGTTCAACTGTTTGAGATACTGAAATCGAATGCCCATGTGCTGTATCGATTACCACCAAATCAACGCCTGCGTCGATCAACTGTTCGGCGCGTGCAAAGCCCGCATCGCCCACTGTGGAGGCAGCCGCGACGCGTAAACGCCCCAAATCATCCTTGCACGCCTGCGGGTTCAAAACCGCCTGTTCCAAATCTTTCAGCGTCAAAAGGCCCGTTAGCTTATTCGCATTATCCACCACCAGTAACTTTTCAATGCGCCGCGCCTGCATAATGCTTTTGGCTTCATCAAGATCAGTGGGTTCTTGTACAATCGCCAGATCGTCCGACGTCATCATCACCGAAACAGGCGTACTGTCATCCGTGGCAAAACGCATATCGCGGTTGGTGACAATCCCGACAACAATCCCTGCTTCACTCACGACAGGAAAGCCTGTGATACGATAGCGTTCCTGCAAGGCCTTCGCATCCTTCAATGTCTGATTGGCATTCAGTGTAATTGGCGCATAAACCGTGCCGCTAACAAATCGCTTCACGCGGCGCACTTGGGTCGCCTGTTCTTCTTCTGTCAGATTACGGTGCAACACTCCGATACCACCAGCCTGCGCCATGGCAATGGCCATACGCGCCTCGGTCACGGTGTCCATGGCTGAACTAAGCAGCGGGATGTTCATCGCGATGGATTTGGTCACATGGGTTGCAGTATTTGCATCCGCCGGCAACACGCTGGACGCGCCCGGAACAAGTAGTACATCATCAAAGGTAAGAGCCTCACGAATTTCCATTGGTATCTCCAAAAGTTATCGGTATTGACGCTGCCCTATCTCATGGATGGCAGGAAATGGAAAGGGGAAAATGGATGGTATTATGCAAACTGTAAGAATTGTAAGGCTTCTAATGTTATGATTAATATAATTGTTTACTAATCAGGCATTATTAGATGATCTAAAATCCCTCGAAACTCTTGAACCTTTAGATACAACAAAACGATGTAGATTTGTTGGAAATAATATACTCTACAACACCCTACTTCCGGATCACCGCCGAATAATCTTCACCGGCCTTAATCCCCAACCCCTTGGCCGAGATCGCAGCGCGGGCACGAATATCACCATAAGGTTTAGGCCAGTCTAAAACCCCGTGCTCAGCCATGTAATCAGGCAAATAGCCTGATTGGATAATCCGTATATCCATCGGTATGTCGTTGCGGTATTTCCTGATCAAACCATAAATCACAGTCGTGCAATTGGCTGTAATTGTATTGTAAAAGTCGGCTTTTTTCGCCAATTCATTGGCCTTGCCAACCAAGCCTTTGAAAAGGGCGATACGGTGGTCTTTGGTGACCACGATAGGGTAAATATACACGTCTTCCAAAGGGTCACGCACATTGGTGCGCAGGCGCACGATGTCGTTTTCATACGCCGCCAGAATAGCCAGTTCATATTTTTTGAAAAAGCCACCGATGGTGGAAAACTCCTCATCGTTTTCGCGGCGTATTTCCACTGAAAACACCGCATGATCCCCATTTGCAAAGCCGAAGGATAACAAGGTGTGGGCGATGGCATCGTTCCCCCAATAGGACAGAATCATGTCAATATTGTCCAGTTGATCCAGATCATAAGATCGGGTTTCCCAACGTGCATCAAAATCCGTTGTCGTTGTCCAGTTGAAGTTGCGCACATTGTGAAGCGTCACCTTGTCGCCATCGATTTCGCCCGAAAGCGTTTGCGCAAGCTCCGGCGCCCAATCCCGGTCAAGGCTTGGGGTGATGAACGACCACCATGTCATCAACATGGTTGCCGCCACGGCAAATGTCAGCAAAGATCGCCTGCGCCCCTTTGGGCGGCATAGCCCCCAAAGCGTTAATGCGACAAGCACAGCCCACAAGCTGATGAAACCCCATTTATAGGTTACAAGTGCTTGAAAATACAAGGCTAAACCACCCCACAGGCCGAAAACCAGTGTAATTAAAAAGATCAGTGCCAGTAATAGAAAGTGTAATATTTTCATATATTAAAGTCCTTATGGAATAGCAGCTCCGGTAGCCTGCGCCAGTTTGCCGGCCATCCAGTGCCGATAGGTTTCCAGACCACGTAGGGAATAACAAGGCTAGCTAGTGCAAGTGATAGTATGGAGCCCGCTTGCGCAACAAGCCCGAAATTTGACTGCACCCCTGTGAGCATCACACCCGCAAATGTGGATAATGGAAATGTGAACGCACCCCAAGCAGGGGACCATCCGCCCTTACTGAACCAACCCAGAAACGGGGTCATGCATAGACCGCATGTCAAAGCAAGATACCAGAATACCGTGTAACTTTCAGTAGGCCATATGCTAAATGATCCGATACCGTAAATAGACAACGGG
The DNA here is from genome assembly GCA_965261565.1 of Amylibacter sp. Taxonomy (GTDB): domain Bacteria; phylum Pseudomonadota; class Alphaproteobacteria; order Rhodobacterales; family Rhodobacteraceae; genus Amylibacter. The sequence goes on along the minus strand of OZ253460.1, from coordinate 2,242,197 downwards.
GCCAGAATGATAAAATAACTGGGGCGCAGCGTTTTGTTCACACCGTATTTTTTCAGGTTCAGCAACGATTTGATTATGATGAACACACACCCAGGCATCGTTGCCATCAGAAAAAAGCCCGAAAGCGTCGCATACCCCAAATCAGGCCCACCAATGGAAGCCACGATATATCCCACAAAAGGCAAAATAAGCGTGGGATTTAACTCTGAAAGTTGTGCGTCTGATTTTGCCAAAGCCAATGTGACGCAAATCATATAGCCCGCGTGTTGCAACACAGCAAGCCACCAGCACAGTTGGGCCAACTCGTATAGATACGGGGTCAGGGCCGTGGCATATAACATCAAACACATCGATCCCGCCGAAACCGCGCCCCTTGCAGGGCCAAGCTTCAAATCCTCGAAAATGACCGACGGTCGCAGGCTAAGCTTCATGTGATAGCTGGTGCCGGTTACCATAAATAACAGGCACGACACGAGAAGAATACCTTCACCAATCCAAGGGCTTACAGGCCAAACTTCAGCCGCACGGCGCCATGCCAGACCAAGGCCGATAAACCCCAACAGGCATGGGAAAAGGACAGGTGGAGTGCGTAACCAAAATTCCGGGGTGGTCTTCATATGTTTTTATTGAATATTTTGCCCCCTTGCTGCAACCTTTAATCAGGAATGGAGACAATAATGACCAAACACGGATATGAAAGCGGGCGGTTGAACCTGCCCTTTGTCGGCATCGCAACCTTTGCCAAGAAGCCCTATGTGGAAAACTGGGACGATTTTTCGGCGGATGTAGCCGTACTGGGCGCACCATTTGACGCAGGTACACAGTTCCGGTCAGGCGCGCGTTTCGGGCCACGCAGTGTGCGCGAGGCCTCTACCCTGTTCGCATTCGGTCATGCCGGCGCCTATGACCACGAAGATGATGCGACTTATCTGGGCGAAGATGTCAGCATCGTTGATATGGGTGACGCGGATATCATCCACACGGATACGGTCAGTTCTCACGCCAATATCGAGTTTGGTGTGCGCAAAGCCCTTGCGGCAGGTGCTATCCCTGTCACAATCGGTGGTGATCACTCGGTCAATATCCCCTGCATCAACGCCTATGACGATCAGGGCGATATTCACATCCTGCAAATCGACGCGCATCTTGATTTCGTCGATGAACGCCACGGCGTGCGTTACGGCCACGGCAACCCGATGCGCCGTGCCGCCGACAAAGATTATGTAACAGGGCTATCACAGTACGGTATCCGCAATGTTAGCTCGACTGCCAAAACTGGCTATGAGGATGCACGAAGCATGGGATCAGACATCCAATCGGTGCGCCAAATCCGTGCAATGGGGATAGAAGCCGCCGCTGCGCGCATTCCAAATGGGGCAAAGGTCTATGTCACGCTTGATATTGATGCGTTTTGCCCGTCCATTGCCGCCGGCACAGGTACGCCTAGCCACGGCGGGTTCTTGTATTACGAAGTGCTGGAACTGTTACAGCATGTGGCGCAAAACCATGACGTTGTCGGTATCGATTTGGTCGAGGTGGCACCCGATTATGATCAAACTGGGTCTACGTCTATTCTGGCAGCACAGATATTGCTGAATTTCCTTGGGTTTATCTTTCATGCCAGAACCTGACCTTTCAAACGGTGCTGCATGGATGGACGACCAGATCATCCCGATCAAAGACGCCAAGATCAGTGTTACCGATTGGGGGCTGACACGGTCTGACATCACCTATGATGTGGTGCATGTCTGGGACGGTAGTTTTTTCCGCCTAGAGGATTATCTTGACCGGTTTGAAGCCTCTATTGCCAAACTGCGCCTGAATATCTCGCAATCCCGTGACGACATCCGGCAAATTCTGCATGATATGGTGGCAGCATCCGGTCTGACATCGGCCTATGTGTCAATGGTGGCCTCTCGCGGCACACCGATCATTGCGGGCACCCGTGACCCGCGCGCTTGCAACAATCACTTCTACGCATGGGTGGTGCCGTTCATCTGGGTGATCCCCACGCAAATCGCAAAGCGCGGGGCGCATATTCTTCTGGCGGGAAGCAATACCAGAATTTCCCCGCAATCTGTTGATCCCACAGTGAAAAACTACCATTGGGGTGATATGACAAACGCCTTGTTCGAAGCGTTGGACGCAGGCTGTGACTCCACTGTTTTGCTGGATGATCGCGGCTGCATTACCGAAGGACCGGGATTCAATATATTCGCAGTTGTCGGCGGCAAAGTTGTGACACCGACTTCCGGTATGCTGTTGGGCATCACCCGCCAAACCGTTCTTGAAATATGTGCGTCCCTTGATCTGCCACATGAGGCCCGCGATATTACCGCGGACGAGTTTCTGCATGCCGATGAGGTTTTTACCGCAACCACAGCAGGCGGCCCGGTGTCTGTCACCCGCATCAACCAGCGGATATTGGGCAATGATGCACCCGGCCCTTTCGCCAATCAAATCACCGAAACTTATTGGGACTGGCACCGGCGTGCTGATTTGATCACCCCTATCGCGTATGGAGAAACGCCGTGACAGATGAAAAACGCATGCCTTTTCAGGGCAATCAGCCCGCAAACATGGCCCCTGATCTGGTGATCCCCGATATGATCCCCGATGACGAAAGCCTTTGGGTCCCTCAAGCCCCTGATGTATGGTTTCGCCCCTTATGCCTGAATGTCTCTCAGGGCTATTATGTTAATCTGTTAAGGGTGCGCAAATCCGGTGTCCTGTCGCGCCACAAACACACAGGCCCCGTACATGCCCATGTTATGCGGGGTTCATGGCATTATCTAGAACATGACTGGACAGCGACCACGGGTGCATATGTGTTTGAGCCGCCGGGAGAAACCCATACGCTTGTGGTGCCCGATGATGTAGATGAGATGATCACGCAGTTTCATGTGACAGGGGCACTGATCTATGTGGATCCATGGGGCAAGGAAACCGGACATGAGGATGTATTCACCAAGATAGAACTGTGTCGCAGTTACTTCAAGGGTACGCCACATGGCATTGATTATGTGGATAAATTAATTAGATAATAAAATAATACCATATTGCTTTCCGATTTTTTACGACGTCATATGGTTAAATGACGAAAATTGTTGCCCCAATAATACTAAACTAGTTTACTGGTTTAGTTAGTTGGTTTCAAACGGCGGAAGGACAACGCGAACCAAATGAATCCAGAAGAGATCATCAAATCACTTAAGCTGAAGCCGCATCCCGAAGGCGGCTGGTATAGCGAAACCTGGCGCGGGGATGAAAAACCCCGGGCATCCGGAACCGCAATCTACTTTCTTCTGGAAGCGCACCAATATAGTAACTGGCACCGTGTTGATGCAGTGGAGATCTGGCACTGGTATGCAGGCAGCCCTATGGCATTGCATATCAATGAAGATGGGGTAACGCGCACAGAAATACTTGGCCCGGACATCACAACAAACCAACGCTCACAACGTATTGTTCCAAAGAATGCATGGCAAAAGTCCATTCCTTTAAACGGATGGGTGTTGGTTGGTTGCACAGTTTCACCGGGATTTGAGTTTTCCGGGTTTGAGCTTGCTGAAAAAGGGTGGGATCCGTCAGATGGATCATAAAGCGTTTCTTAGTCAACTTGACACCCAAACACGTAATTCCCTGACGGAACGTAAAAACGCGCCTGCCTTGATACATCTTGCAACGTATTGGGGCATTATGCTGATCATCGGCTGGTATATTTATACGGGCATGCCATTTTGGTGGATTTGTCTAATCCCCCAAGGTATTTTAATGGCGTTTAATTTTACGATACTGCATGAAACCGTCCATTCCACACCATTTAAAACCGAGCTGCTGAATAAAGCCGTCGGGCGCATCACTTCATTTTTCATGGTCATCCCGATGAGCTGGTTTCGCTATTTCCATTTGGCGCACCACAGATTTACCAACGATCCTGAAGGCGACCCTGAACTAAACACACCAAAACCGGAAACAATAGCGCTGTATATCCAGCACCTCTCTGGCCTGCCCACATGGCGCGGCAATATCGGTAAGCTGATCAAAAATGCGACACATGCTAATAATGATCCTTATGTACCGATGAAAGGTAAAGCTAAAATCAGGTTGGAGGCACGCATCATGTTGGCCCTGTACGCAGTGGTTCTGGCATTTATTCTTGCAGGTCACACATGGATATTCTGGTGCTTGATCCTGCCGGCGATCATTGGGCAGCCCTTTTTACGGCTCTATCTGCTTGCCGAGCATGGGCGCTGCCCGATGATCGCAAATATGTTTGAAAACACGCGTACAACATTTACCAATCGCATCATTCGGTTTCTGGCGTGGAACATGCCCTACCACATTGAGCATCATGTTTATCCGATGGTGCCGTTTCACAAGCTGCCTGCGTTACACATAATTATAGCGGATAAACTGAAATGCACGTCTGACGGCTACATCGCATTTAACAAAGAGTATTTGCATGGCATAAAACAGGATGCATAATCAAGTATATGCATAAGCGTTGCCACTCAGTTGCTAAACATCCTGGTCAGCCTGTCTTTCAGGCTGGGTTTTCCACATGTCGCAATAACCGTGATCTTGTTGTAAATATTATCGTGTCTGTCACCTTTGGGCATTGAACCCACATTAATATGATGTTTCAGACCATTGGCATGATCCTGTTTCGCTTGAATAGCTTCCAAAGCGTATTTCATCGCATCCATTTCAAAACCCTGGGCAGATTTTATCAATGCAAAGGCGGCATTCCATTCGAAATAATCGCGGTGCGAAACCTTTCTGTGAGCATTGCGTTTTAGCACATCAAGTGCCAATGGGTATGATGCCTTGATCTCGGCATCCGCCACCAGCATAGGTAAACCCAAATACGCTTGCGTTAACCTGCTTGGGTTGTGGTCTTCTTCTTTTAAAGCTTGGGTATAAGCATCCAGCGCAATGGTAATCTTTCCGATAGAACTGTATGCAACAGCGCGATCATGCCACGCACGCGCCATATCAAAATGCATACCTTGTTCAAAGTAGCGATCAAGCAAAGCCAGTGCGGCAACAGGGTTCTTATTTTTCAGATATGATGCCTGAATACAAAGATAGTCCTGCTTTAGACGTACGCGTGATAGCTTATCGTTGAAATGCTTTTCAATGCTTTTATTCCAAATTTCGTTACGGTACCAACTATCACTATTCATCAGCTTTTACTGCTCCACATTAAACACGTAGAGACACTATTGGATATTTCCAATAGCACCTCTCATGTTCTCGATAAATGTCATTTTAGGCGGTTTGATGTCACTTTGATGTTATTTATAGCCATGATTGCATTTGTTTGACTTTGCAGGGGATGGTTAAATATCTTTGCACAAACGCAGCGCATCATAAATTGCCGCGTGAATATTCCGGCATGAGACGGCGTCGCCGATTGCATATAACTGAAATCCACCTCCGTCGTCCGCTTGCGGTTTATCAGCTTGCAAGCGATCATAATCAATCACACCATTATTGGTAGAGCTTGCGCGCAAGGCCTCAAACAGCTCATTCATCGGCAATGTTCCATGCTCTACAACCAAGTGATCGGCCAAACGTTCTATATCCGGACCTTTGAATTCATTAGTGAAAGTTACACGCAGCCGGTTTCCGTCTTTAGCAACAGAAAGCAGACGGTGGTCTGGCGTAACAGCCACCCCGTTTTTATAAAAGTGTTCCATAAAAATCGGAAAATTAAGCGTTCCCATATCCATTGCCGCCATGCGGTCAGGGGTGATCAGTTCCACATCAACACCGGCCTTACGGCTTAAGAAATCCGCACAACTTGGCCCCTGAAACTGGCCGTTATCATCGTAGACCAGAACCGAGCCATTGATGTCTTGCCCTGCCAGCACATCCCAAGTGCTAATCGCATGCTCACCGCCCACCACATAATCCGTATCGGGCAAACCGCCCGTTGCGGTAAACACAACATCGGGGTTTTCAGCCAGAACGATGTCTTCATCAGCAAAACAATTCCACCGAATATCGACCCCAAGCCGTTCAACTTCCGAGACGAGCCAATCGACAATTCCGAACAGATCTTTACGCCATGCGGCACGGGCCGCCAGATTGATCTGCCCACCCAAAGAACCTGACACCTCAAACAAAACAACCTTATGACCGCGCTCGGCACTTACCCTTGCCGCTTCCAACCCCGCAGGGCCACCGCCAACGATAACAACCTTTTTATGCCTACCCTTTGTCGGCTCTATAATTTGCGGCATAGTCGCTTCGCGCCCCGTGGCGGCATTATGCACACATAAAGTATCACCGCCGCCATAAATCCGGTCCAGACAATAACCTGCCCCCACACAAGGGCGAATGCTGTCTTCTTTGCCGGCCGCCAGTTTGTTCACGATATTGGGATCGGCAATATGGGCACGGACCATCCCCACCATATCCAACGCGCCGCTTTCAATAGCAAAACGCGCCGAAGACAGGTCAGCGATTTTGCAGGCGTGAAACACCGGCACGTCGATTTGGTCGCGCACTTGGGCAATTTGTGCCACCCACGGCGCCAGCGGGAACCGCATGCCGGGGATGTGATAGCTCAGTGCGTGATCAGTGTCTATTTTGCCGAAATTGGCAGTCATATAATCAATCAAACCCGACTGCGAGATAATCCTCGCCGCCTCAACGCCTTCCTCTATACCAATCCCGTTTGGGTCAACTTCGTTTAACCCCTGACGGATACCGATGATGAAATCCGGCCCGACCGCATCGCGCATCGCCCCCAATATCTCTAGCGTGAAACGCAGGCGGTTTTGCAATGAGCCGCCATATTCGTCACTGCGAAAATTTGTCAGCGGCGATAAAAACTGCTCTGGCATATGCCCGTGTTGCAATACCTCGCACCCATCCAGGCCGCCCTCTTTGCACCGCACCGCTGCTGCCGCATAGGCTTCACGTACACGCGCTATATCAAAGTAATCCATTTCCTTGGGGAACGCCCGATGCGCCGGTTCGCGCACACGGCTGGGGGCTATCACCGGTAGCCAGTCAGCCATATCCCAAACCGTGCGTCGCCCCATATGTGATAGCTGGCAAATCAGGCCGCAATCATATTTATGGATACGGTCTGAAAATGTACGAAAATACGGGATGATATCGTCCGTTGCCAGATTGAGTTGGCCAAACACCGACGGGCTGTCAGGTGCTATACTGGCCGATCCGCCGAACATCGTCATCGCCAGCCCGCCCTTGGCTTTGGCTTCATGATACAGCTGATAGCGTTCCTTGGGCATGCCGTCTTCGGAATAGGCGGGTTCATGCGGGGTGGACAGAATACGGTTTTTCAACGTCAGATGCTTCAGTTGAAAAGGTTCCAGCAATATATCCCGTTTTGGTGCCATTCAAACCTCCGTATGATCACGTTTCTTGGAGGAAACCGTAGGATAATTAAAAAATAAAACTAGAGGGAAAATCATATATTCACGGTTTTACCCGTCGCCATTTTTTCGACTAATAGTGGCATTGGAAGAGGCAGCAACCAAGTGTCCCAACTGGGACACGTCTCATCTCATTGATATTGCTTACTATTTATAAAAACCTTGAAATTTATCAGGGCACATTCAAGCAAACATGGGGTACGTGATTTTCACGCGACACCTGCGTGCGGTGACCGGTAGGGTGGGCTTCAGCCCACGCGTTGCAAGGGTTAAATCAAACGAAAGGGCGGTTTTTTTTTGGGGGGGGTAAATCGGAATGGTTCGCTTGGTATCATGCGTCGTTACGCGAGGGCTGAAGCCCACCCTACCGAGCTGATGTCATAGGCCACGGCGTAGAAGCTGGCGGCTTGGGAGTCAGTTGGAAGATCAACATCTTTGATTGTCGCATTTCCAACTTTTGCTCCAGCGCCACCTAGACCTGCAATCCCCGCATTATATCCACGGTTATATGCATCCATCGAAAGTATCGCTAAAAATAAGTCTTTTTAAATAGCCATTTGTTATCTCCTAATAAAATCACCGTGCGCAACACGACGATAAAAAGGTATATTTGTAGTTCTGCCAGTAGCAGGCCCAAGTTTAGGTTCTGGATGTGATCCTAACCACCCCAACACCGCCTCAACCACACCCTTCGTCACCGGTTCTCGGGTGATCTCCAGCGTGATCTCGCGCAGGGCGTAGCCTGCACCAAAGCTGGCGGCCAGAGCGCCGGGGTTAACAAGCCGCACCGATTTGGGGTCGTTCACATCCTCGAACGTCACCAGCATCGGGTAGCGTTTGGGCTGCACCGTCAACGGTTCGGTCTGGGCCTTTATTGCCTTTGTTACGTCCACATAGACCGGGCTGTCGATCAGACCCGCATCCCTAAGCGTATCGCGCATCAGGTTTTCCATCCCGCCCAGCAGCGCAAACAGAGTGCGCCCTTCGCCCATGTCAACGACAATCGCCTCACCCGAAACATTGATCTGGAAGTTGTTGATCTGCTGGAACCAGACCGGCGCGACGTAATTTACCGCCACAACACCCGACGCCACAACCGCACCCCGGGGCGTGTCAAAATACAACGTCATTTTCTGGTTCCAATGCGCGCGCTTGGCACAGCCGATCAGCAATACGGTACAAGCCAGTAAAAGAAGGAAACGTTTCATATGGTGCGACCCGTTTGCAATGGAGTTCCCGCGAATATTTGCAGCTTGTTCAAATACATCATTAAAATATCGCCCTGAAAATACCGGGCCTCCTTGATAAATAATCTATAAGGATAGTTTCTCAGGCCTGTTTCAATTGCAAGTGCAGATATTCCATAACAATGGAAATCGTTTCAAGCCGGTCCGCATTGGATTTCTGCAAGGCTTGCCGGATATAGAACCCGTCAATGATCGACGCCATGCCATTTGCAATGCGATGCGCCTTATCGGCATCCGTTAATTTGCACAGGTCATAGACCAGATTGGATTGCAGGCGGCGCGCATAGATTTGCAACAAGCGTTGCGCGTCACTTGAATTTTGTGCCAAGACGTAAAACGTCAGCCACGAAGCCACCACCTCTGGTTGGAAATTGTCGGGGTGGAAACTGGCATAGATGATGGCTTCCACACGTTCGATCGGGGTTTTCGCCAAAAACAACTCTTGTTTCACATGTGTTCCGAATTGCGCCAGTATCGCACGCATTGCCGCCAGCAATATTTGGTCTTTACCGCCAAAATAGTGATGTGCCAGCGCACTGGAAACCCCTGCCCGCTTTGCAATCTTTCCCACCGTAACATTTAAAGAACCGCTTTCGCCTATTTCACTTATCGTAGCTTCGATCAGTGCTTTACGGCGAATTGGCTCCATTCCGATTTTGGGCATAGTTTTCCTAAATATATCCTGCACCCAAATTGCACTGATTTTAATTGACCCGTCAATCAGAAACCGAATTTAACGCATCACAAACGGATCAGCCATGGGTTCGTCCGACGTATTGATCCACACTGTGCGCGTGCGCGAGTAGTCAAGTACCGTGTCCAGCCCGCTTTCACGGCCATAGCCTGTGTCTTTGTTGCCGCCAAAGGGTGCTGTCGGCGAAATGACCCGCCACGTGTTGATATAGGTCACACCGCCCGCAAGTTTGCGTGTTAACCGCGTGCCCCGCGCCAAATCACGGGTAAAGGCACCGCCTGCGTAATGGAAACGCGAATTATTCGCAATATCAACGGCTTCATCTTCTGTTTTGAAGCTGCGCACGCTTAGCACAGGGCCAAACAATTCTTCTTCGAAAACCGATAAACCATCCGCTTCACAAGACACGATAGTGGGTTCAAAGTAGTTACCCTTGTCAAAGCCGTTCGGGATTTTGCCGCCTGTCAGCACTTTGGCACCGTTTTTCACACTATCAGCCAAAAGTGCCTGAATACGATCACGTTGGCGACGGGTACAAAGCGGCCCCATTTCAGTAGCTTTATCCAAGGGATCGCCGATTTTAATTGCTTGGGCTTTCTTGATCAACATGTCCAAAAATGCATCCCGTACAGTATCTTGCACGATCAGCCGCGCGCCAGAGACGCATGACTGCCCAGCCGCAGCAAAGACACCTGCAATAACGCCGTTTGCAGCACTTTCCAGATTGGCATCGTCAAACACCAAAATCGGGGCTTTGCCGCCCAGTTCCAAAGTTAGCAGTGCGAAATTATCAGCGGTGTTTCTAACCACATTACGCGCGGCATCCACCCCGCCTGTAAAGGCGACACGGGCCACTTTTGGATGTGATGAAAGGCGTGCGCCGCAAGTTTGCCCGTAGCCTGCAATGATGTTCACAACACCCGGCGGGAAGCCCGCCTCATGCACCAGTTCGGCAAATTTCAATACCGGGCAAGGTGCATCTTCAGATGCCTTGATCACAATTGTATTGCCCATCGCAAGTGCCGGCCCCAGTTTAACGCATGTCAGAAAAATCTGGCTGTTCCACGGCACCACAGCGGCCACAACACCCAAAGGTTCACGAATGGTCATACAAATCATTTCGGGTTTATCATGCGCCAAGGTTTGCCCTGTGACCTTATCGGCAAGCCCTGCATAGAACCGCAGATAATCCGCCATATAGCGGCATTGGGCAGCAGTTTCACGCAGGATTTTACCGGAATCGCGGCTTTCAACCTCGGCGAATTCTTCTGCACGTTCTGCTAGCAGATCACCCAAGCGGTAAAGGCATTTACCACGCGCAGTAGGCGTCATTGCCGCCCACGGCCCATCACTAAAGGCGCGGTGTGCGGCGTTTACCGCGCGATCAACATCTTCTTCGGTGGCTTCTGGAACCGTATTCCAAATCTGTTCGTCACTGGGGTTTACACAAGAGATACGCTGCCCCTTGGCCCCGTCACAAAACGCGCCATCAATATAAAGTTGAAACTTCATTTGGTTTCCTTTCCCAGTAACCGCGTGATCGATGCTGCAAGTTCATCGGGTTTTTGCAATGGCAACATATGGGCCACGTCCTGATATATCGTACACTGCGCTTTGGGGATTTCAGACGCCATCATTCGCGCCATTTCGGATGTGGAACCTGTATCCAATCCGCCTGTAGCAACCAAAGATGGTGCCTGTATTTCTTTTAACCGCCCTTCGATTTGCGCCCCTTCATAGGCGAATAATTTATAGCTGTGCATGAATTCCTCTGTGTCATTTTCCAGTAACCGCGTGCGGATTTGTGCAAGAAATTTCGGATGGTTTTCCGCAAACTCAGGCGTAAACCACCGCGCAAGGGCTGCATCAATCATAATTTTAGGCCCATGCAACTCTGCCTCTTTAAAGCGCGCTTGGACGCCCGCCAATTGCTCGGGCCTACGCGCATAGACGCCACTCAAAAGAATAAGATGCGAAATGCGTGCAGGTTTTGAAATGGCGGCCCATTGCGCAATCATCGCCCCCAGAGAAAAACCGCAAAGGGCAAAGTTTTCCAATCCAAGCCCATCAGCATAATCCCAAAGGTCGGACACAAACCGATCCAGACTTGCAGGCCCGTCCCAATTTGGCCCTGTCCCATGACCACGCAAATCAGGCGCATGGGTACCTACACCGGGCAAGGCTGCCTGCAAAGGCTGCCAAATCTGTCGATCCAGCCCGACCCCGTGTAGAAAGATCAGGTCCGTCACTTCGAAGCCTCGACCACGGTTTCTTCGCCGCCCGCTTCCATTTCAGCAATGTCCTCATATCGATTGCCAATACGGTGATGTGGCCGCCCGCCCGTTGCGGCCCCAAGCGCGATAATCATTTCATCAGGCGCCGGTGCATCCGGGATGGTAAACTCCAGCGTCAGGTAATGCGAACGCATCCCTACATCATGTTTATGCATCAACGGAATTTGCACGCTGGCACCCGCCCCTCCGCGCGTATTGGCAAAACTCAGATAGCTTGTGGCCCCCACACCTTTGCGGAAATGATTACCGAAACGCAGCGTGTGAATAAAGCCGGAGCCATGCTCGATTTCGGCTTCAGTCCCGACAACCGCAGATTTTCCATATGCTTCAATCGCATCGCCCCCACCGGCAATTTCCAGAATACGGCGGGTCAGTTCCGCGCCCAGAGGTGGCGCATATTTCAATATTGCGGGTTTCAGGTTTTCAACAAAACCTTGCCCCGCCCATGGGTTTTTCAATACGGCAGCAACCGCAATCATACGTGGAGGATTATCAACCTTTTTCCCGCCCTCAATGTAAATTTCTTCTATGTGTGTTACATATTTTCGGACTAATTCCATCACGCTTTCCCTCTGAAATTCGGCATCACTTCATCAATAAATAATTGAAGGCTGCGCTTTTTATCTTTGAAACTGGCACCGCTATCAATCCAGTAGCTATATTCGTCGTAACCCATTTTCTGATAGCGTTTGATCCGTTCCGTTACCTGATCGGGCGTGCCTACCACATTATTTTTCCTCATATTTTCAGGGCTGAACATTTCTATTTTTGCCATTTCATCAGCACTTAATTCTTTAATCTGGCCATTTACGATAGGCCGTTCATTGCGGAACCACGCACCAAAGGTGCAGTAAAACCGCGACAAATCTTGTGCATCTTGCACAATATCGGCCTCATTTGCACCTACAGCCGTGTGATTCAGCAACATGACTTTCGGGGTCTTATCAGGGTTCAAAGCCTTTGCCTCTTTGAACTTCGCAATTAGATCCGCAACCTCATCATCACCATTCCAAAGCGGTGTCACTTGCACATGGCAATCATTTTTCATGGCAAAATCGAACGAGCTTGGGTCTCGCGCTGCCACCCAGACAGGCGGGCCACCCATTTGGACGGGCTTTGGTACGGCAGTGGATTTTGGGAAAGCGTAGTGCTTGCCTTGCATTTCATAATCACCTGCCCAAAGCCCTTTTAGTGCAGGTACCATTTCACGCAGATGCTCGCCTGCGGCCCATGCATCCATGCCGCCGCCCAAGCGTTCATACTCATAAGAATAGGCGCCGCGTGCAATTCCAAGTTCCAAACGCCCACCCGTGATTAGATCGGTCATCGCCGCTTCACCGGCCAACCGCACAGGATGCCAGAATGGTGCCACGATTGTGCCAGTTCCCAAGCGGATATTTTCAGTTTTCTGCGCCAGTTCGACCAGCAACAAGAACGGATTTGGCGAGATCGTGAAGTCCATAGAGTGATGTTCGCCCGTCCAGACCGTACGCATACCGCCGGCATCAGCCATTTGGGACAATTCGATAAATTGGTCGTGCAAATCCTGGTATTTATCTTTTGCAGACAGGCGTTCCATGTGAACGAATAGGGAAAAATCCATATCAGACCCCCCCCTTATTTATAATATTGTGGCGCATATTATCGCCCTCCTCGTGTTAAACAAAAAGAACGACACACACCTTTTTACGCTCACTGCGTGTCCACTTGAGCGTGTCTATGTGGTGCTAAATAGGCGATTCTGTCAAGAAATTTGAAGAGCGGTCATCTGCAATCATAATAATACTAAAATAGTTTACTGGTTTAGTTACCCTTGCAGATGACCCTGCGTTAACATCATAAATTCAAACAACAGCTTGCCACTGCGTAAAATTACTGTTTAGTTTCAACACGCGCCATTTACGGGGGATAGATGCAAGATCAAAATACAATGCTCGTTGCCGAAGACATCCACAAAAGCTTTGGCAATTTAGAGGTTTTAAAGGGCATGTCTGTGTCTGCCAAAAAGGGTGATGTGATTTCGATCATCGGCAGTTCCGGTTCTGGCAAAAGTACATTTTTACGTTGCATAAATTTCCTTGAAACCCCTGATCAGGGCCGCGTTTTACTGGATGGTGAAGAGGTGATTGTGCACAAAGACGCCAAAGGGCGTTCTACGGGGGCTGATCCAAAACAGATACAGCGCCTGCGAAGCCAATTGGGCATGGTATTTCAAAGTTTTAACTTATGGTCGCATATGACAGTACTGCAAAATGTCATGGAAGGGCCAGTACAGGTTTTGAAAAAAGACCCCGAAGAAGCCAAAGCCTCGGCTATGAAATATCTGAAAAAGGTGGGCATTGCCGAAAAGGCAGACAGCTACCCCAGCCAACTTTCAGGCGGCCAGCAACAGCGCGTTGCCATAGCCCGTGCATTGGCGATGGAACCGAAGGTACTTTTATTCGACGAACCCACATCCGCACTTGACCCCGAACTGGTCGGCGAAGTGTTGAAAGTCATGCGCGCTTTGGCCGATGAAGGCCGCACAATGATCGTTGTTACCCATGAAATGGGCTTTGCCCGTGAAGTTAGTAGCACCGTAATGTTCCTTCACCAAGGATTGGTAGAGGAAATAGGAACGCCCAAACAGGTGTTCGAAAATCCGAAGTCTGAACGTTGCCGGGCCTTTCTGGCAAGTTCATTATAAACTAAAATCTAGTCACAAAAGGGAGAACTAAGATGACATTAACAAAACTACTGGCAGGTGCCGCAATTGTCGCGATCACTGCAACATCTGCAATGGCAGGTAACGTTGTACGCATGGGTACAGAAGGCGCATATGCCCCTTACAACTTCATCAACGATAAAGGCGAAGTAGACGGCTACGAGCGTGAATTGGGCGATGAGCTGTGCAAGCGTGCACAATTGGAATGCACATGGGTCACAAACGACTGGGACAGCATCATACCAAACCTTGTATCCGGCAACTACGACACCATCATGGCCGGCATGTCTATCACCGATGAACGTGACGAAGTAATTGACTTTACATCAGAATATTTCCCATCCGATCCTTCATCATACGTAGCCCTTTCAAGTGCGGATGCATCTGCAACCAAAGGCGTTGTTGCTGCACAAACAGCAACGATCCAAGCCGCATTCATAGCCGCATCGGAAGCGACAGTTGTTGAATTTGCAACAATGGAAGATACCATTGCTGCTGTGCGTAACGGCGAAGCTGACAGTGTTTTGGCAGACCACGCAGCCCTGAAAGACATCGTGGATGCATCAGGCGGCGCATTGGCGTTTGTCGGTGAAGACATTTCCATCGGTGGTGGCGTTGGCATGGGCGTACGCGAAAGTGACGCGGAATTGCGCGCCAAGTTTGAAGCAGCCATTGCTTCGATGAAAGCGGACGGCAGCCTGAACGCAATGATCGCCAAGTGGTTTGACGGTCGCAAAGCCGGTTATTAAGGCATATCAAGGGCTGCGCAAAATGCGCGGCCCTTATTTAGATCGGCATATGAATGTTTGAATATTGCACTGATCCAAAACTGATAGAAGGCTTCCAATGGTGGTCTTGTTATTTGACCACCGGCAAGCATATGAGCTTTTATTTCAGCTTTGTTGTGGTGCTTGGGCTGTTGGCCCTGACTGTACCCTTTATCCTGCTTTTTGGCTTCACAGGTGCACTTGCACGGCGGGCTAGTTTCGCACCCATTCGCTGGTTCGGTATGATCTATACCTCTATGGTTCGTGGCGTTCCCGATATTATCTTTTTCCTGTTTGTCCCCATCGCGATGGATCAGGGCATTGAGATCATCCGCCACAAAATAAAATGCTCCGACTGGTCAGAACCCATTCGTCAAGGCAATGATTTCGTGGTCTGTACTGCAGCTAAAATGCCGCTTAGTTCTTCTCCGCAATGGGTGCATGAAACCTACGGCTTTATGTTGGCAACCATCGCGTTTGCAATTGTGTTCGGGGCGTTTGCTGCCAACACCATCCACGGCGCGTTGGGTGCTGTTCCAAAGGGGCAGTTGGAAACCGGTGCGGCGTTCGGCATGTCGCCACAACAGATATTCCGCCGCATTCATCTACCACAAATGTGGGTTTACGCCCTGCCCGGCCTGTCCAATCTGTGGATGATCCTGATCAAAGCCTCGCCGTTGCTGTTCCTGCTCGGGGTTGAAGATATTGTTTACTGGGCCCGCGAACTTGGCGGATCAAAGACCCACCGTTTTGCCTATCCGCATGGTGATTGGCGGCTAGGGTATTTCATGTTCCTGTTGGTGTTTTACCTGTTTTTGACATGGTTCAGCGAGAAGTTTTTTAACCGGTTGATGCACCGCCTGTCACGCGGCCAAAACACTGCGGCGGGCATGTCATGAGCTGTTTTGATACCTTCACGGGTTACGCCCTGCGTTCTATCGGTATCGGTGAGCGGCTATTGCCGAAAACCGATTTCACACTTTGCGATCAGTTTGTTCTGATCGGTTCCGGCATGATCTGGAACGTCTATTTCGCAGTACTTGCGCTGTCACTGGGCTTTTTCTTTGCTGTATCCCTTGCCTTGGGGCGCAGCAGCGACAATCCGATTTTTCGCATCCCCGCATATGTTTTTATTTTTGTTATTCGCGGCTCGCCGCTCTTCATCCAGTTTTTCCTGATCTACGAGGCTTTTGTGCTGATCCCAAAGATGGGTTGGGACATCAATTTGGGTTTTATCGAGATCACCGTTGAAACCAGATGGCTGACCAAAGCTTGGCTTGGGGCATTGATTACGCTGTTTTTGAATACCGCAGGCTACACCGCAAACATTTTCTACGGCGCATTGCAATCCATCCCCAAGGGCGACATTGAAGCGGCTTACGCTATTGGCATGTCCAAACGCCAAGTGTTCTGGCGCATATCCTTCCCCACCATGCTGCGCCTTGCATGGCCCAGCTACACCAATGAGGCGATCTTTTTGTTTCACGCCACGGCCCTCGTGTTCTTTTCCAGCTTCCCCGCATGGCGGCAAGAGGGCGATTCTTTGTATTACGCCAGCTACTTCGCTGACAAAACCTTCAATCCGTTCGTACCCTACCCGATTATTGCGGTGTATTTTATCAGCTTCACATTACTGATCATTGCATTATTTGGTTATCTGAACAAACGGTTGAACAGACATATCGCCAAGAATTAGGGTTCATTCCACTTCAACATACAAATCCAGTCAACTACAGTTTGAATATTACATAATTCCTTTTGCTGCGCATGTGTCAGCAACCAAATCTCGCGCTGAGGAAGTACGCGATCATCTTTAAACACTACCCGACGTAATCGTTGATCGTTTTGCCCGATTATAGAAGGTAAAAGGGCCTTACCCAAGCCAGATGCAACCGCTTCTATTGCCGTTTCTGTATCTGCAACACGCAACCCTGAAATAACCTCCCTGCCCGATTTAGCCTGTCTGTTAAGCCATTTGGCTTGCGGCAGGTATGACATTGTATCATCGTATGTGACCCAGTTGCATTCCCTATCATCATCCACATTTATTTCTTTCGAGACAAATATTCCATAATTCAGCAGGCCAATGCGGCGTGCCAATACATTGGTTCCCCCGACCTGAGGTCTTGCAAGTCTGATCGCGACATCGGCTTCTCGGCGGGTCAAGTTCATTTCTTTTGAGTCAGGAACAAGTTCAACAATCAAATTTGGATGTTGTTTCAAAAGGGGCGGAATTGAAGGCACCAAAATACTGTTCACCAAACAAGGGACGGATGTAATGCGTACCGTCCCCGTTATCTTTTGCAGTTCTCGCCCCAGCACTTGGTCTATTGCAAATGTTTCAAGTTCAATATGCTCTATATGTTCGACAACAGCATCACCGGCTTGTGTTAATTGAAATTCACCATCTGGTAACCGATGATATAGATCAACACCCGCCACGCGTTGTAAAGACTTCAGACGGCGAGAAACCGTTGTATCATCCACCCCAAGACTACGCGCTGCACCCGAAAGCTTTCGGGTACGGCTAAGTGCCAAAAGGTATCGTAGGTCATTCCAATTCATCTTCTGCATAATTGCAGTTTAGTATGGCAATACTTCGCATTCAATCTGAATTATTGCAGCCTTATATTATCAAAATAGCTATAAAGGAAATGACAATGAAATACATTATACAGTTTGAAGATAACCCATCTGTAAGCCCTGACATTCGTAAAGAACATATGCCAGAACATCTGGCCTTTCTGGAAAAGAATGCAGACACTATCGATGCCGCTGGGCCGTTACATGATTTAACTGGCAATGGTGCGGGCGGTATCTGGATTGTTGATACAGATACCGAGGAACAAGTAGAACACCTTATTCACGAAGATCCGCTCTGGCCTACCGGCCTTCGAAAATCTTACAATATTTTGAAATGGACACGCGTGTTTGCAGATGGTTCACGCCGCATATAACCATAATAAAGGGGCCAGAGGGCCCCTTTAAAGATTTATGCATTTTTGATCATTTCGACCACTTCTTCAGTTGTCCAAACAGCATTTGCCATGTAGCGGAAATTGATCAAGGCAGACAAATAACCGTCACCCTCTGGCAGCATAGCAGCCGCTGTTGCGTCTTTGATAACAGCCACTTCAAATCCATCTTCCAGTAATTCACGCATGTGCGATTCAGTACACAGGTTGGCAGACATGCCAGCCAGAATAACCTGATCCACACCTTGTTTGCGCAGCTGCAAAGACAGATCATTGCTGTCATTTCCGTATACTTTATGCGGTGATGTGACGATGGTTTTACCATCTTCAATGTACTTTTTATATTGTGGCATGAAATCGGCACCAGAGCCTTCAAAACCGTCCAAGCTTAGCGCATTCGGACGATCGAACATACCAATTTTATGCATCAGTTTTTCTAACGCGCCTTCGAACTTCCAACCATGATCGGTCTTGTAGTAGTAGTGCGGTGAAACAGCTACTGTGATCTCTGCAGCTTTAGCCGCTTTAAACAAGCTATCGATATTTTCCACAGTGTTATGCTCAGTAACACTGGCGCCAATAACGCCCCAAGTAACCCCGTCAGGGCTTAGAAAATCAATCTGAGGGTCTGTCACAACCAAAGCGGCGCGTGACAAATCAAGTTTCATAGTACTTGGTGGTAAGGCTGGGCTCGCTGGATCGGCGTAGGGGTCGCTTTGGGCCGCGGCCGTTGTTGCGCTGCCAGCAAGGGCTGTTGCACCAGCAGCTATTGCAATCCCGCCGGTTAAAGCTTGGCGGCGATTCATTTTATCTTCGTCGTGACATCCACACATAGGATATTCCTTTCTAAGTTACAATAAATGTACCTTGCACAGCTAAATGAACCTTTTCGTCTTAATATCTACCTGATTTTAATAATTATGTATCATTTCGTCCATAAGACGCCTAACCATCAGGCATGAAATACGATCACATACTTGACGAAATGGAAATTACCGCTGAGCCATTCTCGATTTGCGAGCTTCACGGCCAATGTTCATTGGGTTTGGGGCGAATGTCTGGTGCAACCTTACATTACATTCTAGCTGGTAATGGCGAATGCCAAATACGCGACCATCCAAATATTCCATTAACAAAAGGTACACTAGTTTTAGTGCCTGCCCATTTATCACATTCTTTACTAAGCTTCGGTTATGCAGAAACCCCATTACCTGAATGCCACCCCGCAGGGCTAAAGCTTGCACATCATATCAACCGATCAGAAGAGGGAATTGATGTACATAACCTACTTGCCTTATGCGGCCATATTACAATCGGTTTAAGGGGGGCAATAGGTTTGGTAGATTTGATCCGCCAACCCATGCATATTCATATAGAAAAAGGCAGTGCGTTGGATACCACACTGACAGTAATGCTACATGAACTGGCTTATCCAAAACTGGGTAGCCGTGCCATCATCCGCACATTGTTATTGCAATCTATGTTGCACCTATTTCGCGAACGTTTGATTGCCAATGATCCAATTTTATCGTGGATGGCAGCGATTGGGGATAACAGCATGTGGGGTAGCTTAAAAGCTATGCTAGATGATCCAAGCCAACATCATTCGGTTGAAACTCTTGCAGACATATCCGGTATGAGTAGATCAACCTTTGCTAAGAAATTTTCTGATGCTTATGGCCATGGACCAATGCAGTTTCTACGGCAACTCCGAATGAATTTAGCGGCACTCTTGCTGCAAGAAACAGAACATCCCGTTAAGCTAATAGCTGCAAAAACAGGTTTTCAAAGCCGCAGTGCCTTTACGCGCAGCTTTGAACAAAGCTATGGGCAATCTCCGCGAAACTTTCGCGCAGAACATATAAAAAAAGCCCGTACATAACGGGCCTTTTTTATATTAGCTTATCTGTGCCAGTAGTAGATCCAGTGATGCCTTCGCATCGCCATAGAGCATCCGCGTGTTCTCTTTAAAGAACAGCGGGTTTTCAATACCTGAGTAGCCTGTTCCCTGACCACGTTTCGACACGATCACGGTTTTGGCTTTCCACACTTCCAGAACCGGCATACCCGCGATGGGGCTGTTGGGGTCTTCTTGTGCTGCAGGGTTTACGATATCGTTGGAACCGATGATCATCACCACATCGGTTTCCGGGAAATCGTCGTTGATCTCATCCATTTCCAGCACGATATCATAAGGCACTTTCGCTTCGGCCAGCAGCACGTTCATGTGACCCGGCAAACGCCCTGCAACGGGGTGGATACCAAAGCGCACGTTCTTGCCCTTGGCCCGTAACCGCCGCGTCAATTCAGAGACAGATTGCTGGGCTTGGGCCACTGCCATGCCGTAGCCGGGAACGATTATTACCGATGACGCGTCTTCCAGTTGCGCGGCCACTGTGCCTGCGTCTGTGGCAATCATCTCACCCTCGATTTCCATCGCAGGGCCGGTAGAGCCGCCAAAGCCACCCAAGATTACCGACACAAAACTGCGGTTCATCGCTTTACACATGATGTAAGATAGGATTGCGCCCGACGAGCCAACTAAGGCTCCTGTCACGATCAGCAAATCATTACCCAGCAAGAAGCCTGTTGCGGCAGCGGCCCAACCTGAATAGCTGTTCAGCATAGACACAACAACGGGCATATCAGCACCACCAATGGCGGCTACAAGGTGAGCACCAATAGCGAATGCAATGATCAGCATCAAGTACAAAGTCCAACTGCCGGAATCGCCCATATACATCGTCAGCAGGATAAAACTAAGGATGGCACCACTTGCGTTCAACACATGGCGACCGGGCAGGATCAGGGCTTTGCCGTCCAGTTTTCCAGCCAGTTTACCGTAAGCCACAATAGAGCCGGTGAAGGTGATCGCACCAATAAAGACACCTAGAAATATCTCGACCTCGTGGATCGCAACCTCGGCCCCGATCAAGCCATGCGTGCCTACGATATCGGAATTCAGTCCGATGAAGACCGCCGCCAAGCCCACAAAGCTATGCAATGCGGCCACCAGTTGCGGCATTTCTGTCATTTCCACCCGTTTGGCAACAACCGCACCCAGAAACGCGCCAACGCCCATCAAGGGGATCAGTAACATATATGACCAGCCGCCCACTTCCGGACCAAAGATCGTGGCAAAGACCGCAATGGCCATACCGACGATGCCAAACCAAACCGCGCGTTTGGCTTTTTCCTGATTGCTTAACCCGCCCAAGGCAAGGATGAACAAAACCGATGCAGCGATATAGGCTGCGGTAACTATTCCTGCGCTCATATCATCACCCTCAAGATTTTTGGAACATTTGCAACATGCGCCGCGTGACCATAAAGCCGCCGACGATGTTGATGGTTGCTATTAGAATACTGACGCCTGCCAGCACCGTGACGATAAATCCGTGCCCGCCGATTTGCAGCAAGGCGCCCAAAATAATGATCCCGGAGATCGCATTGGTGATCGACATCAAGGGTGTGTGCAAGGCATGGCTGACTTTCCAGATCACCTGGAAACCGATGAAACAGGCAAGAACAAACACGATAAAGTGCTGCATGAAGGATGCAGGCGCATAGGCACCGATGAACAACATCAACAGGCCGCCGACAATAAGCAATATGGTTTGCTGTTTGCCCGCTTTCAGGGTTGCAGCGACCTCTTCGGCTTTAATTTCTTCTGCAGTCTTTTCAGGGGCTTTCGGTTTTTGCACTGCAATCGCCTGAATTTTCGGCGGCGGCGGCGGGAAGGTGACTTTGCCTTTGTGGGTAGCCGTAGCCCCGCGAATGACATCATCCTTCATATCATGCTTCAGCTTACCGTCCTTATTCGGGGTAAGATCGGTCATCATATGGCGTATATTGGTAGAATATAACGTTGAAGACTGCGCCGCCATACGGGCGGGTAAATCGGTGTAGCCGATGATCGTAACACCGTTGTCTGTCACGATCTTTTCATCCGCCACGGTCAAGTCGCAGTTGCCACCACGTTCAGCGGCCAGATCAACGATTACCGAACCCGGCTTCATTGCAGCAACCATATCCTTCAACCACAATTTTGGCGCATCACGGCCCGGGATCAGGGCTGTGGTAATGACAATGTCGATCTCTGGTGCCAGTTCGCGAAATTTTTCCAACTGTTTCTCTCGGAAGATCGGGCTTGAAGGGGCAGCATAACCGCCTGTCTCGGCACCATCCTGTTGTTCTTCCTCGAATTCCAGAAACACAAACTCGGCACCCATGCTTTCGATCTGTTCAGCCACTTCTGGACGTACATCAAACGCATAAACCATCGCACCCATAGACTGGGCGGCACCAATGGCAGCAAGGCCTGCCACACCTGCGCCTACGACCAGTATCTTTGCAGGGGGTACTTTGCCTGCAGCGGTGATTTGGCCGGTAAAGAAACGCCCGAAACTGTTAGCAGCTTCAGTGACCGCACGGTAACCCGCGATATTAGCCATGGACGAAAGCGCATCCATTTTCTGCGCCCGGCTGATGCGCGGCACCATATCCATCGCGATCACATGCGCACCTTTTTTATTGGCTGCATCCATCAATTTTCGGTTCTGTGCCGGATAAAAGAACGAGATCAGTGTCTGACCTTTGCGTAAACGCTTGATTTCAATATCTTCGGGCGGTCGCACCTTGGCGATAATATCGGCCGCTTTATACAAAGCTGCAGCTGTAGCCACGACTTTGACGCCAGCATCCTTATAGTCCTGATCGGAAAAGCGAGAGGCTTCGCCTGCACCCTTCTCTATCGAGCATTCATAACCTAATTTTTGTAATTCAATGGCAGACGCAGGCGTCATCGCCACGCGGGTCTCACCCGAGTAGATCTCTTTCGGAGTTCCAATGCGCATGACAACCTCCCTTGTTCAAGCGTTACCGATCTATATGAGAATCGGCAAATTTATACACAATTATTCAGCGTACCATCGGCAGCAAAAAACCATCATGCGACATTCCGCCCACAAACGCGAATACCAATTCAACTAATTGAATGTATTGTGTTTTCAGTTGGATCACTAGAAAGTAACATGTCAACACAATGCACTGATGGCAACAACGAATAGAAGCGAGACAAACAATGGCCAACATATCTTGGGCATATGGCCTGCTGGGCGGGTTGATGATCGGCACAGCCGCAGTGGTGAACGGCAAAATCATGGGGGCAAGCGGCATTATAGGCGGGTTGGGGTCTGTCGGGCTTCTGCCCTAGCCCCGCTTTGGCGTCATCAAGTTTTGGTGGCACAGGTAGTTTGACTTTTCTGGCAGCCATGTTGGCGGGAATGGTGATTGCCCCGTCGGTTATCCGCGCCTTTAAAGTTGCGCCATAACTTCATCAGACAGTTCAACATTGGTGGTGACGGTTTGCACATCGTCATCATCTTCCAAGGCTTCAATCAGTTTCATCAGCTTTTCCGCACCTTCCAAATCAAGTTCTGTTGTGGTGGTGGCTTTCCAGATCAACTTGGTGCTTTCCGACTCGCCCAATGTTGTTTCCAGTGCGTTTGAAACCTCGTTCAAGTCCGTGTCACCACAATAAATATCGTGGCCGTCCTCTGAACTTTCCACATCTTCCGCCCCGGCTTCAATGACATGCTCAAACATTGTGTCTGCATCGGCCACATCTGTGGGATAAATTACCAGACCTTTGCGTTCGAACATGAAAGAAACCGCACCGGTTTCCGCAAGATTACCACCTGATTTGGTGAAGATGGATCGCACGCTGGATGCGGTGCGGTTGCGGTTATCGGTCATCGCTTCCACGATCACAGCAACGCCTGCTGGCCCGTAGCCTTCGTAGCGGATTTCTTCGTAGTTTTCAGCATCACCAACCGTGGCTTTATTGATTGCACGATCAATTACGTCCTTTGGTACGGAACTGGATTTGGCTTCCTTGACAGCCAGACGCAGGCGCGGGTTCTTATCCACATCGGGTTCACCCATTTTAGCCGCAACCGTAATTTCTTTTGCCAATTTTGAAAACAGCTTGGAACGCAGTTTATCCTGCCGTCCCTTGCGGTGTTGAATGTTTGCCCATTTTGAATGGCCTGCCATGATGCGAACCCCTTAGTTGATCTTGTGTTGGGGCTTTATAGAAAGGGACAGTAAGAGTTTCAATAGTCAGGTTGAACCAGAATTCATCCCTTCAAAGAAAATCCCTTGGCTCAAAGGGAATGTAACCATTTAAGCATAAACGCTTGGCCAAATCATCGGAAAATCTATTTGCAAAATTTTCTTTTTCTATTGTTGGTTGACTATGGTGCAAGTCCCAAGATGTATCCCAATCAGAATCTAATGACGTTGTTTTAAAAATAACATTATCGCAATACTGCTTCCAATGCCCCAACTCATGTAAAACAGTCCTATACAGGATTGTTTTTCGAATACTGTCTTTGGTCAATATGGTTTCTTGATAACGGCGGCTCTTCGTGAAAGTATGGCCATCATTTTTTAAACGCTTCAATTCCTCTTGGTCAGCCAAACTTATCTTGTTGGGATACCTAATTATATTCCCAATTTTTTGGCTTTCGAGAACAATGGCAGAATTTTCTCTTTCAGAGTTAGGCTTTTCTTTAAAATCAGAACGATACAAAAATCGCCCCCATACTGGGGAAAGTTGGTTTTGTTTTTTTGTAGGCTGCCTAAATACAAAAAAAGACGGGAGTTCACGGAATTCGTTTTCAATCAAACTAAGCAAGTGCACGATATCTGCGGGTGAGCAACCATAACTATGTCCTTCCCGTGGCCTTTCAAATATTATGCGAATTGATTGAAGCCCAACTTCGAATAGCTGATTTAGATTAGGCTCAACCCGTTCCAAATAAGAAGTATAATTTCCATAACGATCCACCCAACTTTCTGGAATGCACATTTTATTATCTTGACCATGACCAGACGCGGTGGTGCCAATATTGCGATTTCTGCGTTCTGGTTTAAACATGGCGCCTCTCTACAAAGGCCACAAATAGGGGATGATCAGACTGGCAATAATTCCGACAGACAAGTTCAACGGGATGCCGACGCGCAAGAAATCAGTGAATTTATACCCACCTGGCCCGTAGACCATCATGTTGGTCTGATAGCTAATTGGCGTTGCAAAAGTAGCGCTGGCAGCCATCATCACGGCAACCACCAACGGGCGTGGGTCCACCCCTAAAGAGATGGCAAGGCCTATTGCGACGGGTGTTAATACAACCGCAACCGCGTGGTTGATAATCTCTGACAGGAACGAGGTCAGCAGATAAATTCCCCAGATAATAAAGAACGGCGGCAGGCCGGAAAGCAATGGCGCAAACACTTCGACAATCATATCAATTGCACCCGAGGTTTCCAGCGCCGTTGCCACTGCCAACATCGCGAAAATCAACGCCAGCAGACGACCGTCGATAAAGGAAAACGCTTCATCGCTGTCAATACAGCGGGTTACAAACACCGTCGCCATAGCCAGCACGGCCAGCAGCAAGATCGGTGCTACGCCCAAGGCTGCCAGCAACACGATCCCGGCAATTGCGGCTAGTGCTATTGGTGCGTGACGGCGGCGAAACGCCCGGGCTGAGGGTTTGGAAACGTCCACCATATCCATATCCGCTGCCAGTTGCTTAACATCCTCAGGCGCGCCTTCCAAAAGCAACGTGTCACCGACCTTGACCACCAGATTTTCAAGCTGTTGGCCGATATTCTGGTTGCGGCGGTGCATGGCCAGCACATAGACCCCGTAACGCCTGCGCAACCCCATACTGCCCAGAGTACGACCAACCATGCCACATTCAGGTGTGATCAATATCTCGACGGTTGTGGTTTCCTTGGTCGAAACCATATCGGCCAGCAAAACATCCTTGCTGTCTTTCAAGCTAAGAACCTCGGCCACTGATTTACGCATGATCACACGATCGCCTGCCTGCATTTGCACTTCCGGAAAATTTTGCCGTAATGACGCGTCATTGCGCAGCAAATCGACCACCCGTCCGTTATCACGTTTGAATGCTTCAACCTGAAGCGGGCCTTGGCCGATCAAGGCAGAGCCCTCGGCGATAACCACCTCGGTCATGAAGCGTTTCGATTTGGTCCGGCCCAGCATATCGGCCATGGATGCACGATCCGGCAGAAGGTGTGGTGCAATAAAACGAAGATAAATCCCACCCCAAGCCACGAGAACGATCGCCAACGGGGTAATCTCGAAAATGGTAAACGGTTCCAGACCACGCGCCCGTGCAACGCCATCAACCAATAGGTTGGTCGAGGTGCCGATCAGGGTCAGCGTGCCACCCAGAATGGCGGCATAAGACAAAGGGATCAAAAGCTTGCTGGCTGAAATGTTCAGCCTGCGCGACAGCTGCACAAACACCGGTATCATCACGACGACAACCGGCGTGTTGTTCACAAAAGCCGAAGCCACGACAACAAAAACCATCAGTGCACCGATGGCCACAGCCGGGCGGGTGTCTGCCTGCGCCTCGGCCAAGCCGGTAAACCACGCCAGCGCACCCGTGCGCACCAATGCAGCCATCACGATGAACATTGCGGCAATGGTCCAAGGTGCTGGGTTTTGTAAGACGTGTAGCGCGTCTTCATAGGGTAGCAGCCCCAGAACCAGCATCAACGCCGTGCCTGCTATGGCCACAACCTCGGTCGGGTACGATTCGCGCATGAACATGATAAACATCACAACGACCACACCAATGGCCAAGCCCGCGTGCCATGCTTCGGGGATGATGCCTGTCAGCATTAACGCCTCCTGTTTTTACCTATGGTGACGCAACTTGCGCATTACTACAAGCGTTTAGAGATGATCATCACCTTTTGGCTGCACCAGAAACAAACCCGCCATCATAAGCCCCGTTGCCAGCCAGACCCATGATGAATAACTCTCTTGCAGGATCAACATCGACCAGAACACGCCGAAGCCTGTTACCAGATAGGCCACTTGCGCCGAAAACACCGGACCCGCACGCCCGATCAACCAGACATACCCCGTGTAGGCGAAACCGTGCAACAGGCTCATAAATAATATCGCCCACTCAGGCGGCCCCCATGCGTGGTTTAGTGAAAACCATTGGCCCGTTACGATGGAAACAGGGGTGATAATGATCAAGCCAACAACAGATGCGCCCAACAGGGCCTGCACGGAAGTCAGACCCCGCAAGGTGAATTTACCTACGAAATTATCTTCCAGCCCGTAACAAAGCGGGGCGAAACACGCCAGCAGAACATAAATCGCCTTGGACGGGTCAGGCAGGCTGGCATCAGGGCCGATCAGAATCAAAATAGCACACAGGCCCAGAACGATGCCAACCGCACGCTTCCACTCGAACTTTTCCAGCCCCAACAGTATAGCAATGGGCAATGCAAACATCGGCACAAGCGAGATCAGCACCGAATAGACCCCGGCAGGAATTTGTCGGATAGCGATAAAACTAATGGATGAGGCTATTAAAGTGCCCAAAAACGCAATGATTGTGAATATAATCAGATGGTCACGCGTCAGCTTGGGGAACCGCCCCTTCATACGCGACACAATGCCCAAATACACGGTGGTGATAACAAATTCCCAAAATATCAGGCCGAATTGCTGATAGCCTGTTGAAACAGCAACTTTCATCAGCGGAATAGTTAGCCCCCATGTGGCACCAAACAGAATAAGGGCCGCAATCAGCCCTGTTCGGGTCTTTAGAAACGCACGCATTTAGGGGCCGGATTGCTGCAATCGTCCGCCTTGGCGCACTTGCACCACGCGGGTAGCAAGCCCTGTTCTATCGTCGGTTTCCACATAAACGCCAGAAAGCGTTGCCTCACCCGATGCGGGTGTGAAGCGTTCCTTGTTCATGCCTGTCACGAAACGGCGCAAGGGTTCTTCCTTATCCATCCCGATCACACTGTTATAATCACCGCACATGCCTGCATCTGATTGCAACGCCGTGCCCTTGGGCAGGATTTGTGTATCAGAAGTCGGTACATGAGTGTGTGTACCAACAACAAGCGAGGCCCGCCCGTCCAGCCAATGCCCCATGCCCATTTTCTCGGATGTGGCTTCAGCATGAAAATCAACGATCACCGCATTAGCCAAACCACCCATCGGGGCCGACTTCAGCACCTGATCCAGATGTGAAAACGGATCGGCAAAAGGCCGTTTCATAAACACCTGTCCCAAGGCTTGCGCCACCAGAACCTTCTTGCCGTTTTGCGCCGTATAAAGCCGCGCGCCTTTGCCGGGTGCGGTTGCGGCATAATTCAAAGGCCGTAAAATACGCGGTTCCTGTTCGATCGCCACCTTCATATCACGCTGATCAAACGCATGATCCCCCAGCGTAATACAATCTGCACCCGCGTCCAGAATAGCCTTGGCATGCGCACCAGACAGCCCCATGCCACCCGTCGCGTTTTCGCCGTTCACCACAATAAAATCCAGTCGCCAATCGGTACGCATGGCAGGCAAGCGTTCCGCAATAGCATTCCGGCCCGCGCGGCCCACGACGTCACCTAAAAATAAGAGTCTCATGGGGTATGCGATATAGGCTGTGTGGATAAAAGGCTAGATGGTTTTGTGGTTTCGGGTGGGTTTTCGGTTTTGGAAAGGTGTGGGGTTAATTTAAATGTCGGGTGTGCGGGAAAAACCGACTCTGGAAAAAATACACCTTAGCACAACAATGATGCAGCGTTGTCCGAGAGTTCTTTGAGAACCTGACGCGCTTCTACTTTGAGTTTTTCTATAAGCTGTGCCGCAGTCAAATCTTTGTTCAACGCAGCTGCTTGTCCGTAAAGCAGAAATTGATAATCTAAATCATCATTCGCAATACCAAACTTTTTCAGTGGCCCACTGTAATTGTACATCAAGGGAAAGTCTTGAAGTCGAGGGCGGGACTTGGCCATACACTCCGAATATGTATTTTTTTTGGCGCGACAGGGGCGCCCTGAAAAGGCACGAGATAAATGCGTGTCTTCATCAGTTGCATTGAGTAATGCTTGCCTGTGAATTGGCGTGATTGGTGTCTCAGAGCAGGACAAAAATGCTGTTCCCATCCATACGCCTTGGGCACCTAAAGCCAGAGCCGCTGCAATGCCCCTGCCATCGCCAATACCACCAGCCGCAAGGACAGGAATATCTACAGCATCTACAATTTGTGGGATCAAAGCAAATGTACCTATCCCAGTATCTTCGTAGTTGGTCTGGAACGATCCTCTGTGACCACCAGCCTCCCAACCTTGTGCAACAACAATATCTAATCCTGCGTTTTGTAAGGTGATTGCCTCTTGAACTGTCGTAGCAGTGGCGGCTGTGACAATCTTAGCCGATTTGAGAGCTTGAACCGTATCTGACGGGGGACAGCCAAAATGAAAGCTAACCATCGCTGGCCGTCTTTGAATGAGAAGAGATAACACATCGTTGTCGAAAATTCCGAGCGAACTTTTATCCGTTTTATTTGGGATATCCAGTTCCAGTTTCTCATAAAACGGCGCAACTAAATTTTTTACATCAATATCCAAGAAAGCGTCAAAAATCGGAGATTTATGTAAGAAGAAATTAAGATTAAACGGCCCGTCAGTTATCTCTCTCATTTCGGAAATGCTCTGATCCAGCTTATCAAGGGACATCTCTGCACAACCGAGCGATCCAAGCCCGCCCGCATTAGAAACGGCAGCAGCCAGTAGTATCAGCGACTTCTGGACAATCATTGGCGCTTGTACAATAGGTAAATCTAGTCCCAGTCGTGATTCAAGAATTCCTTTTGGCAACATATTTTTCTCCATTGTCGGTTTATAGCATTTAGATTTCATGTTGAAACGCTATAAGTTCAATATTTCAAGCAATATCAAAACCGCCGCAACAAATGCGACATTCCCAAGGAAAGTAGATACTTCTAAATATGGTTTAAATGGGCTCGTAGCAGACATCCATAAAAAAACTCCACGCTCAAAAATAACACTTTAAAACCCCAAAATACCCTTTTCTGTAATCACCGCATTCAACGGAAAATCTGTCTCTTCACGCGGCACCAGCAGTACTTCCTGATCCGAATAGGCATAACCCACCGCCTGCACATCCTTCAGTGCCGATATCTGTTCAAAACTACGATCATAAAACCCGCCACCATAACCCATGCGGTAGCCATGTAGATCGAACGCCAGCAATGGGGTGATGACAATATCCGGGATTAGTTTTATACCATTTTTGGGAATATAAGCCCCGAATGCGCCCGCTACCATTTCCGTGTCAGGTGTCCATTGGTGAAATTCCAGCGGCACCCCCTCGCCCACAATTACCGGCACGCAAACCTTGCGGCCACGTGCCACCATGCGTTCCATTGTCGGAATGGGTGACACTTCGGTGCGGATCGGCATATAGGCGGAAATCACCAGATCGGTATCCTGTGCTTTCAAAAAGGCCGTCAGCTGCGCGTTGGCCGCTTTATCCAACCCCTGCCCATGAGCGATTTTGCGCGTGGCAAAGCCCGCTTTGCGGCAGGCTTGTTTCATATTTTGAATGTTCATAAGGCAGGCATAGCGGCAACAAGCACGCTGAACCAGTTAAAATACGATTAATTCAGGGGTAAAAGCGGCGGGCCCACATATGATTTGCATCAACGCAACCGTGTAGGTGTGTGTATTCCTGAGAGCCTAGTTAAACTAGGTGGGCACCGGGTATAATAGACCAGGGTCAGTTACAGAGCCAGCTCCCTCAAAAATGATTATCGGCCACTGGAATAAAACCTATAGCACGAGAAGGGCAGAACCCGCCAAGGCTTAAAATAAGCATTGTTGTGGCGAATAGCAAGACATATCAAAAATTGTCTTTATTTTACCGCGCGCGCACGTTGTGCTGCGGCACGAATTTCTTCGGCTATTTCATCCGCTTCATCGGGGTCAAAATCTAGTGGGATTTCAGTTTTCCCCGCATCAATGAACAAACGCACCATACCATCGGATGTAGGGCCTATTTGAAGATTGGCTTCGATGTCTTTTTCTGAATTAATGCTCATAAGACCACTCCTTAACGAAAACCACCGCTAACAAGACTATCAATGAAATTCAAGGCAGATATGCACTTGCAATCAGTGAAATTGGCGGGTAAATCACTGCGCAGTGCCGGCGTAGCTCAGTAGGTTAGAGCGCTTGATTGTGGATCAAGAGGCCGCCCGTTCGAACCGGGCCGCTGGTACCATCTTCCCGATATATTTGTTGTTTGTTTATAGCCTGTTGCAAGGTAACCCCTTACCTCTCAAGCATGTTGTCACCAGTTGACAAGAGGTACCGGGTCACCATCTTGTCACTCGTGTTTCGTGACAATAAGGGGGCAAATTGTCACCTGAAATGGGACGTTGGACACACAAAATGCTCTAGTGAAGTCGCTTATTGGGGGAACTTGTCGTTCCCTGCGGGGTAAATTAACGACTGCTATGCGGGCCAAAGCTGCTGTACGCATCGCTCTTTACTAACGTCTTACAAACTTCCTTGGCTGCATTCTACTTGACATTTTTTCTCTGTCATGGATTTTGCTCATAATAAAAACTGCTTAGAGCACGATTTGGGGGGATATTATTTGCCTAGAAAGTTAATTTCACAGGGTTCGCCATTTGAAGCGAAGATTGGGTATTCAAGGGCTGTCATGCAAGGGGACTGGATTTTTGTTGCCGGAACTACAGGTTATAATTATGCGACAATGGAGATATCCGAAAGCATTGTCGAACAAACAAAGCAATGTATCAAAAACATCGAATGGGCGCTAAAAGAAGCCGGGTCAGATTTGAGTGATATTGTTCGAGTGAAATACATCCTACCAAATGGCGACGATTGGCCGGACTGCTGGGAACCCCTTCGTGTAGCTTTTGGTGATATCAGGCCCGCCGCTACAATGTTCGTTGCTGGTCTATCTGATGCGCCGATGAAGATAGAAATTGAAGTCACGGCTCTACGCCAATCATCGAACTAAAAATCGGTCAATTGGCTTAGAGCAGACGTTCGCTCCTTTATGATTTATCTACAAGACCTGCTTCACAATAGGTTATTTTTATGCGAGGAAGTGCCTGGAGGTATCATTTTATGAAAGCTTTGAAGATTTTAAGTGCACAACCTGCATTGTTTTTTCGACTATCGGGCATCCGCCTTACAGATTTCAACGCCCTGGTTGCGACACTTCATCCGATCTGGTTGAAAAGTGAGGAGAAACGCCTGTCCCGCAAAGACAGGCAACGTGCGATTGGGGGTGGGATGAACTATCGCCTGGAGTTCGCAGAACAGCTTCTGCTCTGCCTGATGTATTACCGAACCTATACCAGCCATGCTTTTATGGGGCTTGTATTCAATGTATCCTCTCCGACAGTTTGCCGCCGCATTCAAGCCATGACAGAGTTGATGGCAGGCCATTTTCGGATGCCTGAACGTAAAGTAAAGTTGTCGGAAGTGGAAAAGGCTGATCTGCTTTACCTGATGATTGATGGTACTGAGCGTCCAGTTCAACGGCCCGGGAAGCCCTCGGCTCGAAAAGCAAAATATTCTGGCAAGAAAAAGAAGCACACGGCGTCCCACCAGATCATCACAGATGACAAGAAGTGTATACTGGCTGTTGGATGCGCCCATGACGGGCGCAAACATGACAAGCGTATTTATGATGAGACCCGCGTGGATAGGCCCCCTGATATACTTACCCTTGGGGATTTAGGATATCTGGGGACATCACTGGAAATCCCCCTGAAAACATCAAAGAAAAAACCACTTACGAAAGAAGAACAAGAATACAATACATGGCATTCAAAACTACGCATTGGCGTAGAGCACGGTATTGGCCGCATGAAAAAGTTCAATATATTTTCGGATATTCACCGCAACAACCAACAACAAAACATGATTGCCAAGAATGTCGGAGCACTCGCAAATATGAATTTGAAAACAGTTTGACAAAACGGGTGGGGATACTTGTGTCTAAAAATATTCGACCCTATTGTGAATCGGGTCTACAGTTCAACTTCTGCTGCGCGGACAAACCTGCCGTTGACGCAAATAGTGTGAGACGATATCATCATTACATAAGATGGTATGGAATATATGCCTCCATAAGATTTTGGCCATGAATGATTAGACTTGATGACTTTATCCGACCCGATTGTCTGATGAGGCGCAAACCGATCAACAAAGGAGAAGTATCGTGAACACCAAATCATATCGCCCAGGAACGGATATCGAAATCAGAGTTCACGACGGGATTGTCGGTGCCATCATTTTGCTGAGTGTTGTAGTTGGCATGACTGTCAGCCCAATCGGGTTCTGGCTGGCAGGATTAACCGCCGCCGTCATGTTAAGCAGTGCCTTTACTGGCTTTTGCCCGGTCCACTATGTGCTTTGCAAGGTATTCCCGATTGATTCTGATAAAAGTACTTCTTCGTGATTTTGAACTGCCCCCCGGAAAACCGGCTAGACGGTGAAGAAAGTTCAGATAAAGCAAATTAAAATTGGACATGGCAATTGCGGATAACCAAAAGTAACCCTTTTCGAAGCTTCAAAATTGACCTGAGAACGTTCGGCATTCAGTTATTCTGTAAGTCCGGTTTCCCACCAACGGTACAAATTGTTGCGACGTTAGAATTGGTAACTTTTGGCTCAAAGCAGCCTTCTGACAGAAATTATCAAGTTTACGCTGCTTAATTGTTGGTTAAATGGCAGTTATGCGGGACTTAGCACAGCCGCCACCTTTTTGCGCATTAGTTATCTTGAACAAATATCTAGCAGTGTATGGCGCATTGTTAGGCAATATATTGAATATTTTTTCTGTATCCTCTACTTTAGGAAGTGGCTGTAATTTGGATAAAGAAGGTTGAAATGAAAGCAGTTTGGTATGAAAATCAAGGGATGGCTGATAACGTTCTTATCTACGGAGACAGGCCAGTGCCAAGCGTTGGGCGGAATGAAGTCTTGGTCCGTATGCACGCATCGGGGTGCAATCCATCAGATGTAAAGCTACGTGCCGGTGCCCGCCCGATGGGCTTTGATAGTATTATTCCGCACTCAGATGGTGCAGGTATGATAGAGGCGGTTGGCACTGATGTTGATAAGGCGCGAATAGGAGAACGCGTTTGGTTATGGAATTGTCAATGGCAACGGAGTTTTGGTACTTGCGCACAATATATTGCTATCCCGACCGCCCAAGCTGTCACCTTACCTGAAAGTGTTGCATTCGAAGATGGGGCTTGTTTGGGGGTGCCCGCGATGACCGCTTATCATTGTGTCTATTGTGATGGCCCAGTTGCAGGCAAAGTGGTCCTTGTTACAGGAGGGGCCGGCACTGTGGCACGTTACGCTATACAAATGGCAAAACTTGGTGGCGCAACTGTCATTTGTACGGTAAGCACCGATGCCAAAGCAGCTTATGCTCGCGCGGCTGGTGCGGATCATGTTTTAAATTATAAATCCGACAATCTGGTTGAGGCTATCACGGCATTGACAGGAGGTGTTGATCGGATAATCGAACTGGAATTTGGCGCCAATTTAACCGTGAGTGAACAGGTGATTAACATATCAGGAACTATAGCTACATATGGTTCTGCGGGTGATATGACGCCGGTTTTGCCGTTCTACCCTATGATGTTTAAAAACGTTACATTGCATATGGTGCTGGTTTACCTGCTATCCGAACCCGCGCGCTCTGCCACCATATCCGGCCTAACAAAAATGTTAAAATCGGGAAAGCTTAGTCATGCGGTCGCGGCGTCATTTACACTGCCTGATACTGCAAAAGCCCACATGCTTGTAGAAAGCGCGGATAAAATGGGCTCGGTTGTGATACACATCGACTAGTAAGCATATTGATGTAAATCAAAGACCCAAAACAAGGAGACTGTAGGCTACAGCCATAAAACAGGCCTTGGGAGGGGCTAGTCGTTTGGCAGATAATCCGCTTGATAAAGTTCCTGGTATTTTTGAACGGCGAATGGAAAAACGTCGCCGTATGTTCAAGGCAATGGGGATGAATTTGTCAGAGGATTCAAACTTTAAAGATTTACAAGATGCGTTTCCGCAAAGCGTTATCAACTGCTACTCGTGTGAAAATGATGACGTATGTCTTGCGTGGTTGGATACTAATGAGGCTGCAAAAACACCTCCTGACTTTTGTCTAAACCGCGATTTAATTATGGAGCTTTTAAAACTGGACGAATAACCAACATGGGCCCAAGGACATGATGGGTCAGGTGCAAACATGGTAAGGCGGTCGCCGAGAATATTGTTACTAACTTATAAGGAATTTGAAGTGCTTAAAGATTGTGAAAAATGCTTCGGCAAGAGTTGGGTTTGGTCTGATAAGGAAGAACAGGAAGTGCCATGTAAGGAATGTGATTGCAGCGGTGTTGCTTCAAAAAACCGTCCACCTGTTACTAATTTATAAGGAGCCGCCTGAGGTGCCCCTAGGGCGGGTGCAAAAGAATAACTGGCCGTGAGAAACCACCGCTATGTCGGGAAGAAATAACGGTGGTTTTGAGACACATCTCATTAGCGCATTTTGTACAAGATTATCTTGAGAATGAGGCGCAACAGACTGGTG
This sequence comes from Amylibacter sp., assembly GCA_965261565.1. Taxonomy (GTDB): domain Bacteria; phylum Pseudomonadota; class Alphaproteobacteria; order Rhodobacterales; family Rhodobacteraceae; genus Amylibacter. The sequence continues at coordinate 2,206,574 of OZ253460.1, read as the reverse complement.
TCTATAAGACTCACATATCACAAAATTAACCTATTTGCACCAACAATACTGATACCCTAAGCGAGCCTTGGGATTAAGGTCTTATAGCATACAAAAACGGTTCGTTGTGAAGGTCAGCTATGCGGGAGTAAGCCGGAATTGATGGGGCATGAACCAGAAGCATCATATCTACATCCCAGTCCGCCATTTGCGATTTTGTCTAGGGTGCCCACGGCCGCTGATCCGGCACATGCAGCGTAAATGAATCGCCCACTTTCAACAGCCCTTCACGTTCCACCCAAGCGGTTACACCGCGCCTATCCTTAGCCGCAGATTTCAATAGCTTGCCTTTACCCGGATGGTGTGGTTCCACCTCTTCCTTGCCAGGAAACATGCAAGGGCGATTTTCCATATCCACTACCAACGTCGCCCCTGCGCCATTCTGCAATCGACTTGACGGTGGGATATGCGTAAAATCCGGCAACCCACGCACCACAATGCTAGCCCCCATCCATTCCGGTTTCACACCTTCAATACCCATCTCGGCTGAAACAGCGTCCATTTCCTCGGCACTAATTATCGAAATCTGCCGCACATTTCGAATTTGCGTCCCAGAGCGATGTTGCAATGAAACTCGATTACACGCCGCTCGCGTCAAACCACTATGGTCTTCGCCCTCGATCCCAGCGAAGCTAGCAAACGCCTCCAAAACAGATTCCGAAGCCAACGTTACCTCTCGGTTGCGCACCAATCCGAGATAAACAATCTCACAGATGAAATCGGTGGGGAGCAAAGCTGGCATATTAAGATTTCTTTCGGATAAGTATTATGGTGAGTGTCGAGTCCAATTTTTCCCAATTTACAGGTCTCGGTGATGGATGCAAGAACTGCCCAGATTTCCGATAACAGCCGTCTCTGAAGGAAAAATAAAATGTCGTGTTTGGGCTCTAAGCAGACATTCAGGTGTTCGCTGTTATTGACATTTCTTAGCAACCAGCAACACTTTCCAGCCCACACGTGTAATGCCCTTGGTATGCGCTTTGGCGAGGTAGGCTGACGCGATTTACACACATATTTTTGACTTGGTAGAACTTGATATTCTCGAAGTGACTTATGTCACTTTATTTTTACTCGTTGCCATTATAATCAAACTACAGCGGAGGAAACAAAGAATGGATAACCAAGAAAATTGTGATGATCGCAAGGCGATGGTTCATGCAGCCAGTACTTGGATGAACGCAATCAGAGATGGCGAGCGTAGAACACTTGAATTGTATTTTGATGATGGAACCACCGCGAGAGGCCGATTTAGCGCACTTGAAAACGGGTATTTTAGCTTTCTAAACGAGGCAAATCCAAGCCCTGATGCAGGCAATAATATCGACACAGTATGGCGCAAAGAGGATCACCCTTACTGTACAGTCAAAAAAATTGTTCGAGACCATTTCGCGCCGTATATCGGCCACGGCGGCGGTGAATAGTTTTTAGTGTTAGCCTTTGAAGACACCATTAAAGAAGATGGTATAAATGCATTTCTAACTGACTTAGAGCAAGAATATACGCTTCATTAAGTCGCATTAAATTCTTCTGGTTACCTTCTTTCGGGGCCTTTGCATTGAGTGCCAGTCATTACCCCTTATCAAAGAACCCCAGCGGCTTGTTCATCCCATACTTCACAACACTAGTTACAAAAGGGCCTATGCTTTGTGTGGCGTTCTTCAAGGCCCTTAAGATTGAGAACCAGAGCTTGCGTCAAGAACGGCTGCAAGAAGTGGGAAACATGATTAGGATGTGGGCTGGGGTGTGAATGGCAGCAGTGCGGACGAACCGGGCCTTTGTTTGATGCTGCTTCAAACCTGCGTATAAAGTAAACGGTGTAATTTCAACGTTTCATTAATTTGAAATACCAAAGGCTTCTTTAGCCTCATCGACCAATTCCGCTACGATGTCTGCTGCTGTTTGCACTTCTTTGACCAAACCCACACCCTGTCCGGCCCAGAGCGGTGCAGCTACGATATTGCCCTTCATTTCGGATCGCATGGCAACCGCATCATAACGTTTCACCGGACTACCTGCGGCGTCCCGTACGATCACCTCATTTTCGCCCGGCCGATCACCTAAATCTGGTCGACCTGCTGCAATCCATTCGTCAATTGTTTTGTTTACCAGAACCCGACCAGGCGCATCGGGCCATCCACCGTCGAAGAGCTTGGAATGGAATGTGTCCCCAGCTGAGGCCGAAAGTACTTTGGATTGGTAGCTAGGATGTATGTCCGCCTCTTTGGCGGCAAGGAAACGCGTGCCTATCCATGCAGCTTGCGCTCCAAGGCAAAGGGCGGCGGCAAGGCCTCGACCATCGGTGATCCCTCCGGAAGCGATGACTGGTATGGGAGCAACGGCATCAACAACGGCGGGAACAAGCGCCATAGTCGCGACGTCGCCACGCACATGACCACCCGCTTCCCAACCCTGCGCGACAATCATATCCGCTCCGGCTTCAGCTGCGCGTTCAGCCTCTTTGATGCTGCCGACAGTCGCCATCACCAGAGAACCAACGTCATGGAAGCGTTCAGTGTAGGGTGCGATATTGCCCCAGAAGAACGAAATGACCTTCGGGGGATTGGCAAGGATCGCCTCGATTTCTTCGGAGACTTCGTACGACAGCAGGACGTTCGCGACGATGCCATGATTAGTCATAGAATGTGCCTCGTGCAGCCGTTCCTTAACTCCATCTGCTCCCCAGCCAGTCATTGCAATGCTACCGAGCCCTCCAGCATTTGAAACCGCAGAAGCGAGCGCAGGGCAGGATATTCCGCCAATCGCTGCCTGGATTACGGGGTGCTCAATGCCAAGTAATTCGCACAGGGGTGTACGCATGCTATGTCCTTTCTATCGGCCCGCCGAAATAACTTATCTCGAGTGTTTCGGTCGTACGGCATCCCGTGGACGGATTCGTCTCGGGCCAATGGTTGGTCAAATCCATGTTACCAAAATTTGAAGTGGATGCAGAGTCCGCAATGGGCTCTAAGCAGAAGTTCGCGTGGTGGTTGTTATTGACATTCCCCCGAAGTCCGCGAATTTAACTCCATGTGTGGAAGATTTGCCCAAGCGGAGCTGGACTGGCCCAGCTACTATGAGTTGCTAGGAGATATGGTTACTTAATGTAAAATCAGCAGGTAAATAACAATAAGCTCTATGGCCTTAAACATTAATCGGAGTATACAATTCGGCATTTGAAATGATGTGGCTTTAGATATTTTTTCCATGTTCTGGACGCTTTGTCCATTGTGGTCTTTTGGTTTTTACCACAGTATTCAATAGCTGTTTCTATCGCTGACTTCTTGGTTTTTTCTATGGCCCGACCCCATCCACTATCATTGTTTATCGCAAATGCAGCATGATTGTTACTATATAGCCTATTAATTACATCTTTAAACGCCTTTGTAGTACCTCGACTGAGAGTTAATGTTCCATCTTTAGGCAAATATCCCTTTGGAATTTTGCTGGCATAAACAATACAGCCATTCTTATTTCTTGACCTAAGCTTACATGCATCTAATGTTTGTTTTGAAGCTTCCTTTAAAGAGTGATTGTTTGACGATATAGCTACATCTTCTACAATATTCACAACAAATGCCGAGTAGTACCCGTTTAAGGCTTTAAACTTTTTAAATTGTCTTTCGCTGCTAGGATAGAGCCCCTTCTTAGAGTGTTGAATAACAACATACTCTTGCGAATATAAATCGAACTTTGTAGATGGTTTCGGTTTAAATTCTGACCCTTCCGGAACGCATCCAAGTAGTAAAAATTGAGCGATAACTAGGCAAGAGAATTTACTTTTAACCATATGAATTTTCCAAATCAAACGTATGTTTATTGTTTGAGTAAATTATTGGTGGCTTTAGGGACTATATGTCAACGATTTCTTTAAATCATGACGCAGTGCCCACAATTCCTGATGCAATACCTTAGCGTTAAATGTTTCAAATGTGGCCGTTGTTTTACATCACGCCTAAGTCAAACGAGCAAAAACCCAGTTAATGTTGCAATTAACTCATATGTTTGGGAGGCCAGCTAACGCTGTTTCACATTCATGTGAAGTTGGGTTCTTTTGTATAAGAAGATAGGTACTTTACCACCAAAGGAGATATTCATATGATTTACACAAGACGTGAAACATTGACCGCATTTGCAGCTACGCTTGCTGCGACAGGTAAGCCAGTGTTGGCAGCCAGTAGACCTGCGTATTTTACACGCAATGGTTATGTCATTCGTGGATATGATCCTGTTGCTTATTTCACTGATGAAGCTCCCCGCAAAGGTTCCTCCAAACACAAACTGATATATGGTGACGCTACTTGGCTGTTTAAATCAGCAAAGAACAAAGCTTTATTTGAAGAAAACCCGGCCAAATACGAGCCAATGTACGGCGGTTATTGCGCTTATGCGATGTCCAGAGGTGATTTTGCAAAGACAGAAGCAGACGCATGGAGCATCCATAAAGGAAAACTATATCTGAACTATGATAGAAGCATTCGCGCAACATGGGATCGCAATCGCTCTGGTTATATCAAGAAGGCCGATAAGCATTGGCTGCGCGTGCGTAATACCTAAACTAATCATTCTCTGTGCATGTCATAAAAATCGTCTGGCTTGGTCTAAAAGCAGTATTTCGTTTTCGTCAACATAATCAGGCTCACCATTCTTTATAACAACAAGTTTGCGCAAAAACTCAACTGGTGTTGCCGGTTCAATTTGTAACAATGCTTGTACCGCATCATCTTCGCGCCGCATCAACACATTAACCGTATCTTGCTGGAATTGCTGTGCTTCAGAGCTGTCTTCGCCGTGCAGGGCAACCAGTTTGTTCCAGTTGCGCAATGACGCGTAATAAACCTCTCTCGCGCAAGCCAATGTCTCAAACGACACCCTGAAAAGCTTCGAAAGCGGGCGAAACAAAACCCTAAGCGCAATCAATCAAGATGCTGTGCAAAAAACGTTAGAAAGTGCAGGCGTACAATTCCTATCAAACGGTGAAACTGCACTGGGCGATGGAGTGGCTTTGAAATAATACAGGATCTATGTATGTTAGTGTTATAAGAGCCGCTTGCTTACAAGCCACCCATACGCTGTTATGGGGGCATGCTACCCGGAAGGATGCATAGGGGGCGGCTTTTTATTTGTTCAATGACTGCTTTGAGCCCAAACAGATACTTCGTCCCACGTCGTGAACATCGAAAAACATTGCAATGAGCCTATCATATATTGGCCGGACAGTTTTTGCACAAAAGTCTACAACTTAGTGCCTACGACGAGGAAGCTACCAGATACACCCAACGCAGGAGCATTGAATTTTGCTTGCCCAGCTATATTCTTGCGTGCCCGCCCGGTATTGATGGAAGATACGAGGAGCGATAGATATGCCCCTCGAACGTCGGGATCACCACCAGCTAGAGTCACAAAGTACGGCATGGCCTCGGGATGACCTTCTGACCCAGCTGTCCACCATGTTCCATCTACATTCGTAGACTCATCATTTTCTGGGTCATTCAAGTCGATGACCGTGAATTCGCCAGAGCAATTATTTCCCTTGTTGCTTGGATCACTATTTTTAAAAACGATCAATCCTCGAGCAACGGGTTCGCCTTCGTCTTCTTTATAAAACCGCAACTTATATTCAGCCATTTTTCACTCCTAATCTCTAAAATATTGTTTTTGAATTGGCCTCTTATAGTCAAAGTTTCAACTTTTAGGCGTGTTATGTCAATTTTTTATCGTATGCGGTGTGGCTGTATCTCCATTGGTTGGACGTCAATCGTTGAAATCTGGAGCACCCGCAGCCACATTTTTACGAGGCCATATTTGAGAACAAAAACAACCCGACTAACGGTTGGGGGGACACCCCTATTTCAGATTGGATTTATCAAAAACGGAGGGGGCCCATAGGTCTACACATTCTGGGGTTATAGGGATTAACCCACCCCCTCATACCTCTGCGCTTCCAATTCCAAGGGTGATTAATATGTGTCGGCCTACCTGTAGTGTCATAGGCTGTGCTCACGCTTTGCTATGAACTTCTGCTTTGCGGACAAAGCTGCCAATTAGAAACCCTAAAAATGATTTGCCGAAAGGCAGTTAATCTGCAATTTTATGATATGAAGAAAACCAATATGCGAAGAGCGATAGCAAGCGATGCAGCGAGATTGGCAGCGTGTATTGATAGAGCTTACGAAAGCTATACCAAAAGCATTGATGATCTCCCTGCAGTATCGGACGGGGTTGAGGAGGACATAGCCAACAATGCCGTCTGGGTGGTTGAACGAAATGATAAGATAGTTGGTGGTCTTATACTTATCTTTAAGCCAACTTATGCACTATTGGTAAATATCGCCGTTGACCCCTGTGAACGTGGGACTGGATTGGGCCGCGCTCTTATAGTGCAAGCAGAGGAGGAGTGCCGCAAACTCAAAATACCAAAACTCAAACTAAGCACACATGTAAAAATGCCAAGCAATGTAAAGCTGTATGAACACCTTGGATGGAATGAGATGGGTCGCACCGAAAGTAAAATTCAAATGGAGAAAATTCTAGACGGTTAGTTTAATTGCATTTGTCAATGTTCTCTTTGGGTTCAAAGCGGTCATCTGACAGAAATTATCAAGTTTCAGCTGCTTAATTGTTTGTTAGATGGCGGCTATGCGGGACAAAACGGACTTTCGAAAATTATTTGATGGTTCGTAGTGCATCCCAAAACACCAATTCAAATTGTCGTAATCTGCTAAATCGATCTTGCCTTGTCCGCTGCCGCCAGAAGTCCATCACTGATTGTCTTGGACAAGGTTGAGCGCTCCATTGCAATTAGCCCGGCGGCAGTCGTCCCAGCATATTCAATCATCCAACGAACGTGATCGGCAGGGGTGGCTCTGTCGGCAGCTAACATTGTTCCGCCAGCAACGAAAAGTTGACGAATGGCCCGGTCAGCGACATCAGGTGCTATACCTTGGCTTGTGGCATGATCCACCATGCATTGGGCAAAATAGGCGACAAAACCGGGCACCGGGCCAGTCATTGCGGTAAAGTGATCGAGCTGTTTTTCGTCGAAAATCTCGTCCGTTGTCCCGCACGCCCCAAAGATGATGCTCACGATATCTCTGTCGTCCGACGTAATTCCGGCGCTTGCTATCCAAGGGGAATACGCCATGCTCAAGGAAGCGGCAGGACTGCTCATGGCCCGTACGACACGAACAGCCTCTGTCTTGGATCTCATTTCATCAATCGTCACACCGGCCATAACTGAAATGACCAACTTGTCGGGTGCGCGGATGTCGATGTCAGGAAATCGAGCAGGCGGCACACACAGAATGATGACATCGCAGGCGTCCACCAACTCCTGATTGTTTTTCGTGAAGTGAATAATCAAACTTTGATCAACCTCAGAGGCATTGCCACTTCTGTTCGAAACCCAGAAATTCGATTGTTCAAACGCCTCGCTTCCAAGAAGTGCACTCGAAATCGCCGATCCGAGCATTCCTGAACCACCGATGATACCGATGGTGTTGCCAGTAGTTTCCATTGAAATTCTCCCTTTGCGCTCAAGTCACACCTTCTGACAAATCACCGGTTCATGTCAATTGTTCACAGAAGAGTGGCGGTCACTAAGGGCTCAAAGCAGCCGTTGATCAAAGTGAAGCAAAGACCACTTTTGGATATAGCAACAATTCAACTCAGTTTCCCAAACCCTTCCAAAAACCGTTCCTTTGCCTCTGCACACCCCCAGCCTTCAATCCGCCCTGTGTCCTTCACGTCCGGTGCCCCTATTGGCCACTCCTCCGGTTCTGCCACCATCAACACCGCCTTTTCGTCGACCAGCAATTGCACATCGGCCCGTTTGAGTTCAGCACACTTGAACAATTCCGGATCAATCCCGAACCGTTCCCCGATGGCCTGCTCCATCTTCCACTCAAATTCTTTGAACTGGGGCAACTGCGATTTCAATGGCGAGGGCACATCACCCAAATAGGCTTCCGCCGCATCGTGCAACAATCCCACCATGGCCAACGCGGGGTCAATCTCGCGGGCCACGTGTACCGAATGCTCCGCCACCGAATAAAACCGAGTGCAGTGGCCATTGAAGCGGCAGAGCAGCGACAGCGCATACGCGATATCCACAATATTGATCAGTATGGGATCGGGATTGCCTAATGGGAACTTCTTGCTGTGAAGGTTTGTATCCATGCCATTGCGGTTTATTCCTTTTGTTTAATAGGCGCACCCTGCCCCAGCTCCATCGACAGTAACAAGGATAACGAAAGCGTCGCAGTGTCGAGTTTATGCCGGGTAATGCAATGGATGAGTTCACCCAGATCTTTGCCATGCCATGATTGGTCGCCAATGTTCATGGCCCATCCGATAGAGTTGGGGCATTCCAGTTGCACAGCAATGACGGGTATCGTTTGGTTCTGCATCGGGTTTAACCTCGTTTAAATTCCAAAAACACTTGGATAAACCCGTTTGGCAATCCCGCACAAACCCGCGATTAAACGCAAACCTTCCAATATGGCTTTTGAATCACAATTCGGGATCAGGATTCAGCGTCGGGGCGAATAACCAAACAACGGTCGTGCAGAGTACTTGCATCATTCGTCCACCCTGCCCGCAGTGCACATGCACCGACTAACGAAAGCACCTTATCACCCGTTACGGCGTTACACCCATCCAAATCGGGTAAAGCCTTCTGGAAACCCCTCGCCGCGTTCAGTGCATCGCGCCAATGCTCACCCGGTGCAGCATGGTTCGCACCCGAGACAAAAGCTTCCCAGAGCAACATGGAATTGCCATTGGGCCATGCATTCCAATACATGGTGGCAGCGGTATCCATTTTATCCCTTAATTGTGCCAATGTGTAGGTCACGATGGCCAATCCGATTGTCGTCACCGTGGCCCCGGCCCCCGCTGACCATGGACGTCCGTTTTCACCTTCGCGTTGTTTGGTCAATTTGACCAGTTCTGATCGCAATGGGATAAACAACGGGCATTCAAAGCCCAGTGCAGACGGCCTGCCTTTCGACTGTTCTGCGAATGTATCAATGAATTCATCGAGGTCGTTGCCGTGAGTTTCGTGTGCGCCATCTAGTATCGCCCAGCCAATGTTGCGCGGTGCACCCACATCTATGGCACCGATGACTATATCGTTTGAGGTATTTTGCATTTATGAAGCCTGCTTTGTTTTTTGCTGTTATTTCCAACAAATACAAAGTCCACTCTAATTATGCAAATATTTTCGAACTATAATCGGTTTATAGATTTGTACTTTGAAGTCTAGTTCGGGCTATGGATGAACAAATCAAAACATACTTAGCGAGCCAGTTGCGCTCGTTCCGCCGCCAAGCTCAACTCACACAAGAAGAGCTGGGGGCAAAGGTTAACCGTACCGGTGAAGCTATTTCCAATATAGAACGCGGCAAAAGCATGCCTACGGTCGAGACTCTGGTGGCACTATCGGAAACCCTTTCTATACCGTTGCGTGATTTTTTCCCGACAGGTTCATTGGACGAGAACATCAGCCAGAACCGGTTGAAGCTGGAAGCCGAAGCCGCATCCATGCTGCGGGGGCTAACGGACGCCCAATTGCATGTGGCACTGGCGCAGATCAGAGCGTTGGGGGAGCTTTAGACATCAATTGGTGAGGAAGGTGATTATCCAATTACCGTTTTCGAACCTGCCATCCTGTTCGATGGCCCAGCTGATGTAGTTAATTTCAATACGGGTTAACTGTTCCACAGTTTCTGCATCCACTTCAGCCTCTTCGCCCGTGGCCCGGTCGACCAATGAATAAATGCACATGGTGATAGTCCTTTTGAAGTTCGAAAACTCCAAAAAAATACGAACGAGATTTGGGCACAATTATTGGTGTACAGCTGGGATTAGTGAAATTCTCCATCGATGAAAACAGTCATTCGCAATCACATCCTAATGACTGTTCACGGCCCAAAGCTGCCGTTCGCTTAGCCTTTATGTGCTACCCTTTATTTTCTCTAAAGCAGGCATTGAAAAGTAGCATTCCCTATATAAGTCCAACACAGTGAGTGAATCGAACGTGTTAACGGCACGGATAAAGGCTATTATTATTGTGCAGAAATGATTGAGCCACGAAGCAGCATAGCAGTTCTATGGTTTCGAAATATAAGTAAACTTTTATATTGACCTTCCAGTAGGGGGAAAGGTTATATGGGTATTCAGTATCGTGGGAAAAGTAATGGAAAATTGCAACTCCACATAAACGACTAGAGGCTAATGCAGAATTTGAACCGTATATTTAGCATCTTTAAATCAGTAAGCTTGCTTGCGGTAGTTCTGATGTTGGCGTTCACTGTTCCAATGTCGGCGAATACAAGTATGGCAGATCATGGGTCAATCGACGAACATCATGAAATGAACCTAGACCACTCTGATTATACTCATGATGTGTCTGCGATGAATATGACACCATCTGATAACATCAATCGTGCTCATGAACATAATGGTGCAGTTTGTTGTGAAACAGGTATGTGTATTTCAGCAGCAATTCTCGAGAGTTTTAATATTTCAGAAGCAGAGCAAACTCATAATCATATCTCTTTGCCCATTAGTAAGATGACATCGGCGGGTAAATCTCGTCTTATACGCCCCCCCAGTCTTTAAATTTCAAAACACTGCATGATTAAGCATGCATATGCTTTGGGCCTTGGCTCATAGCCGATGAAATTTATGACTATAGGTATCCAATATGAAAACCACACTCATTGTAGGGTGTATTCCGATCATCCTTGCGGCGTGTTCACCAACACCCACTCCGCTCCCTAATATTACGGCATTATCGCAACCAGCATCATTAGATGCCCCTCATCGTCATGTGCAATACCGCCCCGTTGTTCGGGATTATGAACATCGCGATGCAACTGATCCTCAAGATTGGCGCAAGTCAAATGAAGAACAAAACTCTGGTTGGGGGACACAATAATGCGAAATTACTACAAACCAGCGATAATCGCTTTACCGCTTCTTTTAGGGGCTTGTTCAACGGCTGTTCCAGCAAAGTATACCGATAAGGCAGGAGGGTTTGATGCTGTAGCATCGAACACAAATAGAGCTATTGGCAAACAAACTGTTTGGATACAGTCGCAACAAGAAGCCGATGCGACTGCCAAACGCGTACACTCAATGGTATACAATAAAACGATCTCTGCGGAAACCGCAGTTCAAGTAGCACTTCTTAATAATAAAGGCTTACAGGCAACATATGCAGATATTGGCATATCGGCTGCAGAAGTATGGCAGGAATCTTTGCCCGAGAACCCAGTCGTATCAATAGGCATATTTGGGATAGCCGCACCTGAGCTTGGTGTGTTTAGATCAATTGAAGGCATGTTTGCTACTAATCTTATAGATGCAAAAACACGTAAACAGCGCGTTGCATTGGCAGATACACAATTCAAAAAAGCCCAATTGAATGCGGTCAATGAAACTCTCAAACTTGCATTAGAGACACGCCAAGCTTGGATTAATGCAGTATCCGCATTCGAAGTTGCAGGAAATTTAAAACGTGCTAGTGCTACATCTGATGCGTCTTCTGAATTGGCTCAAAATCTTGGTTTAGCGGGATCGCTAGATAAAGGCAGTCAAGCAAGAGAACATGCTTTTAATGCTAATCTTGCAGCACAAACAGCCAAAGCGCGTTTAGAAGCCGCTGGAGCGAAAGCAGAATTGACGCGCCTTATGGGGCTTTGGGGAATAGAAGTAGATTACTTCGTTCCAAACGCATTACCAAGGCTTCCAAAGTCAATTCCCCGTCGTAAATCTATCGAAAGAGACGCGCTCAAAAATCGCGCCGAGTTGAAGGTCGCCAAACTTGGTTTAGATGCTACTGCACAAGCTTTCGGGTTGACGAATGCAACGCGGTACGTGACAGATTTAGAGCTGATTGCAGGTTTTGAAACCGAACGCGAAGCTAATGATAGTGGTGGTGCGTCTAGTAATACAACACCACAGCTGGAATTAGAGTTTTCTATTCCTATCTATGACACGGGCGAAGCTAGATTACGTAAAGCAGAGCTCGTTTATTTGCGTGCTGCAAATGTTGTCGCAGGAATGGCAGTGAATGTACGCACAGAAGCCCGCTTTGCCGAAGAGGCCTATCACGGGACATATCAGATTGCGAAACATTACAGAGACACTGTTTTGCCGCTTCGTAAGGTTGTCGATGATGCTGCTCTGTTGAGCAACAACGGCATGATTACCAATACATTTGAGCTTTTGGAAGATGCCAGAGAAACACTGGATTCTGAAGTGGAATCTGCTGATGCTAAACGGGATTTCTGGTTGGCTAAGGCTAATCTGCAAGCTGCGATCTATGGCGGCAAAATCTCTCAAAGCGAACAAGATGAATAACGTTGCTTTAAAAATAAACGTCACTTATTCGAAAGGATTAAAAAATGTTAAATAGAAGACAAGTCTTAGGAGCAGGTGTAACCGCAGGCGCTACTCTTTTGTCTGCAAACGCTTGGGGGGCCACGTCCAACACAGGTTTGCCTGAAGCAGCTGTTATGGAAAATGCTTCAACCCAAGGGCCACTTCACCCACCATCAGGGCCTGATTATCAGCCTGTCGTGACACTAAACGGTTGGACATTACCGTTTCGTATGAACAATGGGGTGAAAGAGTTTCACCTTGTAGCGGAACCCGTGGAGCGTGAGTTAGCCGAAGGCATGACAGCCTATTTATGGGGCTATAATGGCCAATCTACAGGGCCAACAATTGAAGCGGTAGAAGGGGATCGTGTTCGTATCTATGTGACGAATAAGTTGCAAGAACATACGACCGTTCATTGGCATGGTCTCATTTTACCTTCGGGTATGGACGGCGTGGGGGGGCTTAGTCATCCTGGTATTCCACCAGATAAGACGTATGTTTACGAATTCGATCTGACCAAAAGTGGTACGTTTATGTATCATCCGCATGCTGATGAAATGGTACAAATGGCGATGGGTATGATGGGGATGTTTATAGTGCACCCCAAAGATCCATCATTCATGCCAGTGGATCGTGATTTTGTTTTTATGTTGAATGCGTTTGACATTGATCCTGGTACTTATGTTCCACGCATCATGACGATGACAGACTTCAACTTATGGACATGGAACAGTCGTATCTTTCCCGACATTGATCCAATCGTTGTGAACCGCAATGATCGTGTTCGTATTCGGGTTGGCAATCTGACAATGACGAACCATCCAATCCATATGCATAGATATGATTTTTCTGTCACCTGTACGGATGGTGGTTGGGTTCCAGAAGCTGCTCGTTGGCCAGAAGTGTCTATCGATATACCTGTCGGTGGTATGCGTGCGTTTGAGTTTGATGCAGTCCATTTGGGCGATTGGGCCATACATTGTCACAAGTCACATCATACGATGAATGCAATGGGCCATGATGTGCCCACCTTCATCGGTACAGATCAACGCAGCCTGTCTCAAAAAATCCAAAAGTTCCAACCTGAGTTTATGGCGATGGGAACGGCTGGCATGGCTGATATGGGTGTCATGGAAATGGAGTTACCTGACAATACTATTCCAATGATGACTGGCTGGGGGCCATATGGCCCAATTGAAATGGGTGGAATGTTCTCTGTTGTCAAAGTCCGTGAAGGTATTGGCGCAGACGATTATTCTGATCCAGGATGGTATGAAAACCCACCAGGTACGCAAGCCTACGAATGGACAGGTAAGTTGCCTGAACATGCACAGGCAAAAGATGCAAAAACACGAATTACACCAAAGCCATCTTCCAATGGCTGACAACTATAAAAGCACTATCAAACCTATCGAAGGAAACACAATGAATACGAAAATACTATACACAACATTTCTGATTGCAATGTCTGGCCCGGTTTTTGCTGGTGGCTCACATACAGGCGGTCACACCATGACACATACAGATGATGAAACACATGCAAGTGGCCATGCTCATGGTCAAGGTCATGAAGATAACATGCATGATGAATTAGCTGTAGGTGTGCCGGGTATTTTGGATAATGTGACCCGTACAGTTGAAATCACGATGATGGAAACTGATGATGGTGACATGGTCTTTGAACCATCTGCACTTAATATCCAGAAAGATGAGACCATTCGTTTTGTGATCAAAAATGCTGGCGAGTTAGATCATGAGTTCGTGCTCGATGATGTAGCTGCTATCATGGAACATAAAGCGTTGATGGATAAATTCCCAGAGATGGAACATGATGATCCAAATGCTGCACGTCTGGTACCTGGTGAAGAAGGTGAAGTAATTTGGTCTTTTACTAATACGGGCTCATTTGAATTCGCGTGCTTAATACCGGGTCACTACGAGTCTGGCATGCGGGGCGATGTTGTTGTCCAGGCGGTAGGGAGTGCTGATATTGAATATACCAAAGGTACTGTTAAAAAGGTCAACATCAAGTCTGGTAAAGTAACAATCATTCATGAAGAGCTAACCAATCTGGGAATGCCAGCAATGACAATGGTATTCCGCGTGGCCGAGGCTGACATGCTTGAAAAAATGAAAGCAGGTGACAATATCAAGTTTGTTGCTGAACGTCTAAAAGGCAAGTTAGTTGTTACTGATCTAAAATAAATCTCCCGAATTATGGCCTCCCATTAATATGTAGTGGGGGGCATTCCCTCATTCGCGGGAATTTGGTTTATGAGTATGAAAACTTGGATGATATACATGAAGGCTAATAGGCGATTATTGCTAATAGGCGGCACCTCAGCCATCATAGCTGTTTACACGTTTCAGCTACTTCCGGCTTTCTTTCAAAAACCTCTGCAATTCGAGCCCCTCGAAACCCCTGCCGGGTTCAGACGTGTGCCCGACGGGCAAAGTTCAATTGATCTTGATCCATTTGTTAGTATTAACGCACGCTCCGACCCTGGGGTAGAATTTGCCATTACGCGTGTAAAAGAAAATATTTGTGACAGCTTGTTTGGCCCTGGGCCTGTTGCCAGCAATATTGTTCAAATCGCGGTATTTTCTGATTTTTACTGTCCATACTGCCGTGTTCTTTCACGGAAACTTGCGCGTCTCGAAGCTGAATCCGATGGCATGATACTGATTTCCTGGCATGAGCAGCCAATATTCGGTGAATCGTCCAAATTGGCGGCTAAATCGGCACAAGCAGCTAAAATGCAAGGTGAATACGCTCAATTTCACGAACGTCTCATGAAAACACCCTTTCAGGCTACACCAGAATATATACAGGCACTCGCAGGTAACGTCGGTCTAAATTATGGCCAACTATTAAGCGATATGGGTGGAGACGAAGTCGCAAGGGCACTTCTTGACAGTGCCGCATTGGCAGAAATCTTTGCATTCATTGGCACACCTGCAATGATCATAGGCCGAACAGTTGTTCAGGGTGAAATCAGTAGAGAAATGTTAAAGAATATAATTGATCAGGAACGTTCGGATGGTTTATTGATTGATTGTTGAACCGTATAATTGTCTCGAATAGATCATTAATTCGAGATAATCATACTAACACAGAAGTCTCACATTATTGGCTCATCAACTACCAGTTTCTCTATGTACAACGCCTGTATTTTTTAATACAGAATATACCTTCTTATAAACGTTGCATGATTCAACCATGTAGTGTTCTAAGCTCCCACTGGCACAGCTTTGTCCGTATAGCCGTCATTGACTGACTTGCCGTGCACTTGATACGAATGTCCGCATTGTGGAAATCGACTTAAACATTAGCACCCACAGCGAATGTCCTCTTCCCGCCCTTAGTGTCAGATGTCCTGTTCACCACGAATGACATAGAAAGGCTGAAAGCAGGCCATGGATGAAATCAACCAGAGGTCGGCTATGTGGTGCGGATTCAACTGATCGAAGCAAACATAGCGGCCATAGCTAGTCTTTAGCAATCTGACCTGTGGCCCGCCGATCATTTGGATTTTATGAGAGTCTTTATATATCCCCGCGTTTCATCATCCCAAGAGCTGGGATCTTCGCCATGGGCAACGACAGCATGAAGCTCCATAAGTTTCCACAGTTCATCTTCTGTCGCGACGACAACCTTGCCCGGGCACGTTTCCATGCCCTCGCAATCTTTGCAGGCGTATGAATATACAGTGCTCATTTTGCTCTCCTTCTAGGTTTTGTGCCCAGCATGACCTAAAATTCCGGAAATGTCGGGAGGTCATCATCAAATTTGATCCAGGGCTGCTGGTGGGAAACGTAGATATGGGCTTTGGGTTCAGCAATCGATGGATCGTCCAATGTGGCCGCTGAGAACCACGCATCGGCACTAAAGTCCTGGCCTTCAACTTCTTTTTCGTCCGCCATCCGCATCATCCTCCATCAACACTAACCTTACCTTTGCATCATGCGCCCACAAAATCAAAATCTGATTGGGCAGGTAAACTTGGGTACGGCGGTACGGAACGATCGGTAGTGGAAGATAGAAAGGGCGGGTAGTGGAAGTTCGCTGTAAACGCACAAACCACGATCAACTGGTGGAAAGCAGACTTTCTAAAACCGTAAACTTGCATGGTTACTCACACAGCTAAAGCCAGCTTGAAGCCCAATGTTGACATCGGCATCATCAGTGATGCCGCCCACCTTGCCGTTCCAACTCTTTCTGGATTTGGGATACATCGATATCTACCAAAGGCTTATTCGATTTAATCGATAGTGCTGCGGCGATACCAGCCCCTTGGCCCGTCACTGCACAACAGGCCATATTGCGTGTTGCGGCATGACTGTCGCGATCCCCGCCCGTTGCACGACCTGCTACCAAAAGATTATCTACTCCTTTGGGTAGTAAGTTTCGGTATGGCATTTGGAAATAGCGTCCAGTAGTTGGCAATATTAGAATTCCGTAACCATCTATGAATTCCGGAAAAATCCCTATGCTGTCTTCAAACCGACCTTGTTCACGGACATCCAGTGAAGTCATGTTGTATTGGCAATCCACTTTGCGTGTGTCTCGAATACCGATGGACATGCCAAAGTTCCGAAGGCGAATACCATCACAGCCCGGCGTATATTGGCGCAGTGCTTCAATCGCTAACATGGCCTGCTTGCGGCCTTCAATTTCGAATTTTGTCAGGGAATCTGGATCGGTGCCGTCACATTCATCCATATGGATCAGATTCATATAGGTCAGTTCTCCGGTATCATGCACCGCACCCCATGTTCCTGCGATTGTGTTTAAATGCGCGGGGATAAGACCATCTTTGATTGCTTGCTCAAAGGGTTTCTTAAGAAACGGCGAGAACATATCATCCTCTTTGCCTGTAGTCTCAATATTCCACTCACCACCGCCGCCCCAATCTTTATAGGTTTGGGGGTCAGACTTAATACCCTCAACGAACTTGGTTTTATCCACGCCTGCGACGTGGAACATGACAGAAGCCGCCATCATGTCTTCCTTCGGCGTCTGTAATGTAGGTGCTCCTGCGCGTTGAACCACATCTGCGTCACCAGTTGCGTCAATAACGCGGCGCGCTAGGATTGCTTCGCGTCCGGCCTTTGACTCTGTAATGATCCCGACAATGGCATTGCCTTCCATAATCGGGGCCACGAATTGACGATGCAGCATCGGGCGTATGTTTGGCTCTTCCTCTACCAACCGATCCGCGACTAGCTTAAAGCCCTCAGAATCAATTTCATAAGATAAAGATTGGGACTCTGGCACCGCGGCGCCCATCTCTTTTGCCCGCTCTTCGAACTCTCGACCGATACCATTAGACTCAACCGTTTCCTCGTGGCGATACCAGTGCATTCCTTCAACGCCAACGACGGTCAGGTTGCCGCCAAAGCAGCCAAAGCGTTCCACAAGCGTGACTTCCACACCAGCACGTGCAGCAGCGAGAGCTGCAGGCAACCCACCTGGACCAGAGCCTACAACCAAAACATCTGTTCTGTGCACCACGTCAATTTCGCGGGCAGGTTCTTGTATTGTTATTTTGTTCATCTAAGCACCTTATTCATCGATGTATCCAATTCCATTGGTATGTTTATATCATGTTTTACCTTTGCCAAACACTTGCGCCATGACCATCAAGAATGAAGTGACCAAAACCATGATCGTCGAAATGGATGCAATTGTAGGATCTATCTGATCACGTAGCGCGTTGAACATGTTTCGGGTCAGGGTCGCATTGTCTCCACCAGATATAAATAGCGCAACTACAACTTCGTCAAACGAGGTTAAAAACGATAAAAGCGCACTTGTTATAACGGCGAAGCGAATTTGAGGAAGTGTTATGGTCAAAAACGCTTTCCAGCGTGGTGCACCCAAACTTCTGGCTGCTTCTTCCTGGTTCATATCATAACCTTTCAGAGCAGCGCCTGTGACGATTATGACAAGTGGAAGGGCCAATACCGTGTGCGCCAATACGAGACCCGTCAGCGTATAAAGCAGGTTAAGTTTCACATAGGCATAGAACGATCCGATCGCGATAAGTATCAAAGGAACCATCATTGGTGTCAGCAATAAAACAAACGCAACCCGCACGAATGCAAACTTTGAGGCATGTAATCCATAAGCGGCCAATACCCCTAATGGCGTTGCAACCAGCATAGTAAAGATCGCAGCTTTAAATGATGTGGCCGTAGCAGACATCCATTCACTGGAAGAAAAGTAGTGGTTATACCAGCGCATTGACCAGGTTTCTGGTGGGAACTCTAGATACTGAGAGTCTGAAAAAGACATAGGAATCACAATCAATGTCGGGATGACCAGCAATAGCATCGTGATAATTGAGAACACATACAGCCATAACCTCTGGCCGTGCGTGATCTGGGTATCGGAAGCGGGTCTACTGAGGAAATTCAACATTAGTGTCCTCCCCCGACCATTTGTTCCAATCTTAAGAAACGAGAAGCAAACCACAAAACCGCTACTGTTAATAACAGTAGAACGACGCCCATAGAACTGGCGGCACCCCAGTTAACGAAAAGCTCAATGTTGGATGCGATTTTCATCGAAACCATGATGACCTTACCACCACCTAGGACGGCCGGGGTCACATAAAAACCAAGGCAAAGTACAAATACGATAAGTGAACCTGCAAATAAACCGGGGGCTGACAGTGGAAAAAACACGGTCCAGAAGGCTTTTACTGGGCTAGCGCCTAAATTTGATGCTGCTTTTAGGAAATCGCGATCCATTGATTTCATTGCACCGTAAACAGGTAGGATTAAGAAGGGCAGCATAATATGCACCATACCAATCAAGGTTCCAGACATGTTGTGAACCATCTTCAAAGGCTCTTCCCATAAGCCTAAGGATATACCCCAATCATTGATCAAACCACGTTTTTGCAACAAGACCAGCCAAGCATATGTTCGCACTAATAGGGATGTCCAAAACGGCAACAGAACTGTTATCAGACACAGGTTTGCGATCTTATTTGGAAGTTGTGACATGAAATATGCGAGAGGGTAACCAATAAGGATGCACAGGCCAGTTGTCAGAAGACTAACTTCGAAAGTCGTCCGGAAAATGCGCCCATAGGATTTCCGTTTGATCATGCGCTCATAGTTTTCCATTGAAAACTGACCGTCTGCGCCGATAAACGAAACGTAGAACAACCATCCGACTGGGATTAGCAAAATTACAAGGATAAGCAGTACTGCGGGTAAGCTAAGGCCAAATAATTTCAAGCGCTCCATCCGCTCATCAGCCCGCAACCCTTGTTCATTCATATCTAAAGCAGCCATCTTAGCTATCCTCATCGGCAATGAGAACAGTATCTCCGGGATCGAGCCCCAGTAATACAGGGTCACCAATTGCAGGTAAGCCTGTGACCGTTCCTTGGCGGATGGCACCACGAACAGCGATTTCACTGCCATTTGGTAAATGGGCATACATCAGGAAACTGTCGCCTTGATAAACGACTTCGGAAACGGTCGACTGAAACGTATTCATGTTTTTCGCGTCTTTTGCTGAACATAACTGAACGCGTTCAGGTCGAAGCATCAATGCTAAAGACTTGGCGTCCGGTGGTGTTTGAGATAGCTTCAGTTGTGTTCCTTCAAATAAAATTTGATCCTTGGAGCGTGTTACGGATAGGAAACTTGAGTCACCAATAAAGTCAGCGACAAATCGGTTTTCAGGATAGTCATATAACTGTTCGGGTGTCGCCAGTTGCATAATACGGCCGTGGTTAACAACAGCAATTCTGTCTGACATTGTTAAAGCTTCGCGCTGATCATGTGTAACATAAACGGTAGTGATACCAAGTTTGTCATGCAGGCGACGTAATTCGATCTGCATACGATCGCGTAGTTTTTTATCTAACGCAGATAAAGGCTCGTCCATCAAAAGAATTCTGGGTTCAAAAACTATGGCGCGGGCAAGTGCGACGCGCTGTTTTTGTCCGCCAGAGAGTTGATCAATGCCTCGATCACCAAATCCACCTAACTGAACTGTTTCCAACGCACGCTCAACGCGCTCTGCCAATTCTGCATTCGGGGTTTTGCGTAATCTCAAAGGGTAACCTACATTGCCTGCCACAGTCATATGTGGAAATAACGCGTAGTTTTGGAAAACCATACCAACGTCACGTAAATGGGGCGCGGTTCGGATCATTTCTATTTCACCGAATTTAAGGCTGCCTCTGTCTGGTCGCGTGAAGCCCGCCAATACCATTAACAAGGTTGTTTTCCCCGAACCAGATGGGCCAAGCAGGGTTAAGAACTCACCGCTTTTCACGTCTATAGAAACATCATCCAATGCGTGAACATTGCCATAAGTTTTGGTCACGTTACTAACGGTTATAGGAAGCGCAATTTGGGTAGATTTGGTCAAAGTTATCACCTTTTAAAAAAACGGCAGGCTAGGAAGAAACCCGCCGTTCAAGTTTAGTATACTTCTGACTATTCAGTCAGCATTTCTTGGTACATTTCTGCAGCAATGGTTTCCCATTTAGCATACCAATCTAATGATACGGGTAGCTGCAGTGCTGCATTCGCAGGAGACGATGGCAGAGCCGCCGCAGTGGCCGCATCGATCTCACCAGTTTCATAAGCCGCCTTGTTTGTCGGGCCATATGTGATGTATTTTGGTAAATCGTCCTGATATTCCGCTTTGGATATTTCATTCAGGAACATCATTGCAGTGTCTTTGTTTGGCGCGCCTAAAGGGATGGCAAAGCAATCATAGTCCAGCAACGCTTGATTGAAGCTGTACATCACTTTTGCACCATCTTTGGCAGCATTGTCAAAGCGACCATTCCAACCAGTTGACATATCTACCTCACCGTCCTTCATCAACTGTGCCTGTTGGGCACCTGATGTCCAGAAGACTTCGATGTTGTCTTTGAGTTCACGAATTTTATCGAGGGCACGTTCAATACCTTCTTCTGAACCCAGCACTGAGTAGACATCTTCAGGTGCGACGCCATCTGCCATTAGTGCGGGCTCCAATGCGCCTGCAACCTTGCCACGATAGGCTCGTGACCCAGGGAATTTCTCGGTGTCCCAGAAATCTGCCCAGCTTTGCGGACCGTCCTTGCCGTAGGTGTCTGTGTTCCATGCGTAAACAGTTGAAAATACGTCGCCGCCAACACAATATTTGCTTTTTAATGTTGGGTAGAAGGTGGACACATCAATAATGTCATAATCCAATTCCTCTAATAGGCCTTCTGCGCCCGCGCGTGCGGCAGAACCAGACCCGCTGGCAACAATATCAAGTGTCACAGCACCAGATGAAACTTGTAGGCGAACATCGGACATGCCGCCATAAGATTCCTCTTTCACTTCAACGCCTGTAGCCGCAGAAGCTGGTTGGAATAACGCTTTACTTTGGGCTTCTTGGTATGATCCACCCCACGAGGCAATAGTAACCTTCTTATCGCCTGCAATCGCAGTTGTTACCAACAGGGTGGTTGCCACCGTGCCTAATAAAATAGCTTTCATAATCGTTCTCCTTTGTTAGGTTTGTCCAAATTACCGGACATCGTTGATCGCCGTTTTTGTGGTTCCAGACAGTTCGGCGCGCTTACTGTTTGGTAAATCAGTTAAGTTGAAACCATCGCACGCCTGCATTGCATTTTATCCCGCCAGCGGTACCAAGCCACTGTTGCTGGTAAGAACCAAGGATTACCTCGGTAGAACGGGCGTGTGGAAAATGGCAGATCGTCAAAAGCAGTCTTACCTTCTGCTTTGCCCAGCACTTGTTGACCTATGCGCATGCCCAGATAACTGGCCATTGAAACACCTGACCCACAATACCCCATTGAATAGTGAATGCCTTCATGGCACCCGACGTGCGCCAATTCATCGAAGGTGTAAGCAACGTTCCCGCTCCATGAATGGGAAATTTGATACCTGCCAAGTTCTGGAAATATCCGACACATGTCAGCGTAAAGTTTTGGGGCGCTAATGCTTGGGTTTGTTTCTGCCGCTGAAACACGGCCACCAAAAATAATGTGTGTCCGATCTGGTGATGGCCGGTAATAGTAAACCACTTTACAGGTGTCGGTAACACTTCTGCCTTTCGGAAATAAGGTATCGACCAATTCTGTCGGTAGGGGTTCGGTTGCAATAACATAACTGCCAATAGGTATAACTCGTCTTTGCTGCCACGGTGTCAAACCCGATGTATAGCCGTTCGTCGCTAGAATGACGTTCCGAGCTTTTACATCACCCTTAGGTGTGGATAGCAGGAAACCATTTGGCTGTTTTTCTATATTTTCCACAGCACAATTACCCGTTATGTGAACGCCAGCATTTATAGCACTTTCCAACAAGCCGCGGTGATACTTTGCCGGGTCCAATGAAGCATGGCGCGGGAAAACGACGCCACCAAAATAAGCATCTGTTCCCAGTTCTTGGCGTTGATCCTGTCTGGAAACAACGTAACTTTCTATGCTCTCAAATTTTGATAACTTATCTGCATCTCGCGTCAATTCTTCGTAATGTTTCGGGGTGTGCGCTGCATGAAACCTGCCAGAGCGACGAAAATCGCAATGAATAGCTTCTTGCGTAATGCGTTCTTCAATCCAGTTCAGCGCTACTTCGCCTTCTTTACGGATAGCGCTCGCACGTTGATCACCTAATCTCGCGGTAAGTTTTTCCAACGTCGGCTTTACGCTGGTACTCACCTGCCCGCCATTTCGCGTACTGCACCCCCATCCGGGACTTCCAGCCTCCAAGATAAGTGTGCTACGCCCACCTCGTGCCGTTTCAATGGCCGCATTCAGACCTGTATAGCCTGATCCAACTATTACCACGTCGACCGATTCCGGTGGATTCTCGGGTAAATCAGGCGGCGGCCCCAAGCTGTCGACCCAATACGAGCTTTCTTTGAAATCGTTTTTTAGAACTGGGTATTCGGTAAGTGGTCTTGAATGGGCAGTCAAAATTCTTTCCTTATCACTTATGGTTTGAAATTAAGCGGCAACACGCAGTGTTCATTTTCGTGAGGAGGGATATTTGTATATTGCAAAATACTTCGTTGTTGTTTCGATCACATCCCAGTGGCCGATAAACCCGTTGGGGATGACGAATGCATCACCAGTTTTAAAAGTCTCAAAATCATCACTGGCATCAACCAGCCGTGCATGACCAGAAACGATGTAGCAAAATTCGTCCCTATCTGCAGCCACTCTGAATTTTCCGGGTGTAGCCATCCATGTGCCCGTAACGAAATCACTTGTCTCATTCGTAAAATGCACCGTTGTTTTATGTGTTGGATCACCTGAAATCAGCCTTTCAGGACTATCCGCTAAGCGGAGTTCAGAATACTGGCCCTCATTCTTTTTAAAGTTTACAGTCTTTTTAGCCACGGTTTTCCCCAACTTTTACTCCAGAAACCATCTTCCAGAGTTGTGTAGTGTTCAGGATTATGGGCTAACATCGAAGTATTTTTAAAACAATTGAATATAAACTATATAAATATTCGATTTCTTTATACGAATGTGCAATCATAATAAAATGCATATCAAACTAAGACATCTTGAAGTTTTCAATGCGCTTTTCGAAGCGGGTTCCGTTTCACGTGCTGCAGAGCGTCTGAACCTGACACAACCTGCTGTAAGTGTCGCCCTTAGCAATCTAGAGGCCGAATTGGGATTTAGATTGTTCCATAGAGCAAAAGGTTTTTTTGAGCCAACTGGTGAAGCAATGCTATTGCAAAGCGAGTTTGAACAAGGCCTTTTGGCGGTGTCAAGAATTGAGCAACGTGCAACCGCTATTAAGTCGGGTGCTACAGGCGGCGTCAGTATTGCAACGAATGGCGCGATGGCGGTGAATTTTTTACCCAAAACCATCACATCGTTCCAGCGTATGAACCCAGGTATCAATGTGGAACTGCGGGTAGGCAGCTCACGTAGAATTGCCTCATGGGTCAGTGAACGACAAATTGATATTGGCTTTATAGATACTCCAGTTCCTGTAGCAGGGCTGAATGCGGAACTGTTTGCGATGGAATGCGTCTGCATCATGCGCAATGATGATCCACTATGCGCGCAAAAGATGATACATCCCGAAACCCTTGAGGGGCGATCCGTCATTGCAATTACCGGAGATCATTATGTTGACCGTCAATTGGACCAGCTATTATCGACAAGCAACACCAGAGTGACGCGCAATCTCTCTAGCTATTATTTTGCAATAGCCCGAAATATGGTCGCCGAAAGTGGTAACCTTGCAATCGTCGACCCGATTAATGGTAAACTTGATTTATTAGACGGAGTGACATGGCGTCCATTTCACCCAAGAGTGGACCATGAACTAGCGATGATTACGTCGAGTGATCAACCAATGGGCCAAGCCGCGCGAGATATGCATGAGGAAATCCAAACACAATTGAGGTCTGTAACACAACTGACTAAGAATTAAATTACAGAAAGTTTTCGCAAATGCATGCTTGATAAAACTTGCTTGTCAAATGCCCCTGAAAAAATGTTAAGTGCCAGAATGTGATGATGAAGGGCAAAATGACTATGTTGGATAAAGATGCGTTAGAAGGTGTTCTATCTTCTGCTGCACAACAATTTGGCCATCACGATAGCGATATAGCACGTTATCTGTCTGCTATATTATTTGAAATTGAGGTTAATACTTCCATTGAAAACCCCACTTCAGCCCAAGGTTCCAGCGTTTTACCGGAAAATTTGGTGCTCGACGAAGGTGCTTTGTCTAAACATATTTCGGACTGTTCTCATATTTATGTTGGCGCTCACCAGGCTTTGGTAAAATTGCATCCTCAATTGCCGAAAGAATGGCTGTCGTAGAGATTATCGGGCCTGACGGAATGATTTTTGATAAACGATGCCGATTTGGTTTGTTATTGCAAGATAGCGGTACCTATTATCCAAAACACCAGCATGCCGCAGAAGAGCTGTATTTCATATTAAGTGGCACTGCGAAATGGACTGTTGATAATGGCGATCCTGAACTAAAAGGGGCCGACACATTTATCCATCACAAGCCTAATCAACCACACGCCATTCTTACCCAAACAAAGCCTTTACTTACAATGTGGGGGTGGGCCGGTGATATTACGTCTTCATCATACACAATGTAAAAGATTAAATGTGTATTTGACCATGGGGTGCTAGTGGATCTGTTGCACCTAATTACTTTTCTGGGGCAAAGTAAAAGTGTCCTTTCCCTCTAAAGATTAGTGGCAGTTTTCAATATGCCACCGAAAGTATATTTTCAAAGTTTTGAGAGAAGGCTTAACCGATTTTATGGCACGCACGAACGGCAGCTTTTTCCCGCACTGCTGACGTTAATCTTCAAGGTTAGAACACTTAGTACAAACGGCTGCTTTGGGGATACCACACCGCATCTGTGATAAGTCCAGTGAAAGGCAGCTCTGGGCCGGAAGAGGCCTTAAGGTCACCATCTTGTCACTCACTCCATAATGAACCAAAATTTACGAAACTTCACAAAATTCGATCTTTCTTGCGTCTGCAACACATCAAAATCAACCTCCAATTTCGTTCAATCTACACCGTTTTCATTCATATAGCTTAACTGGTCTAACAAATGTATTTCTCCCTTGTGGGTCAAGAGGCCGCCCGTTCGAACCGGGCCGCTGGTACCATCTTCCCGATATATTTGTTGTTTGTTTATAGCCTGTTGCAAAGTAACCCCTTACCTCTCAAGCATGTTGTCACCAGTTGACAAGAGGTACCGGGTCACCATCTAGGGCAATCGCATGAGTTTTATCCATCTATTATCTGGAAAAGAAAAACCTCGTCCCAAGCGGCCAAGTGTCGTTTTAGCCTGAGGCTTTGATTTCCTTTTACGGAGCGCAGCATGTTGCTGGCGGCGTGCTTGATCGTTGTAAAATTAGCAGGTGCGTTTCCTTTACGGATACGACACTCATCATCACGAAACACCATATCCATGACCCAGTGCAGCCCGTTTTCAATACCCCAGTGATCGCGGATAGCTTTTGCGTGGGTTTCGGCGTCACAGGTCATGGATGAGATGTAAAAGCGTGTCTCTGAACGGGTCTTATCTTGAAGTGTTGCGCTGTATTGGACCATCACGATGCTTTCCAATCCTGGCCAATTGTGCCGCGCCTTCAACCACTCAATATCCGAGCAAACAGTGACTTTTCTTATCTCAATACGGCCATGAGATTTTTCTACGGTTTCATGGTAAGTTACTGTTGTGTTTGCAAAATATACAGCGTCCTGTTCTTTCATAAACAATTCTGTGTCTTTGCGAAGGGCCCCTTGATTACCCTTTAAAGCCAAAACATAATCCGCTTGTTTGGTGATGATTTTATCGGCAATATCACGCTGACATCCCATAGCATCTATAGTGACAATGGCCCCCTTGAGCGTCAGGAGGTCTAACAGTTCTGGTATGGCCGTGATCTCGTTGGATTTGCCGTCCACCTGCCGTTGGGCAAGCGTCAGGTTCAACTCTGAACTCCATGCCGAGATCATGTGAATTGCAGCCTTGCTGCCAGCCTTATCCAAGCTGCGACGTGAGGTTTTACCATCTATCGCCACGACCCCGCTAAGGGTGCTGCTTAAGGAAGCGACCCAATCCATAAAGCAGGCCTGAAAATGATTGGCATCCAGTGCGGCATAGATGTTTCCCAGTTGATCATGTGAGGGTGTTCCGCCCGAAAATGGCAAGAATTTCCGTAAAAAAGCCAGTTTCTTTGTCCCAAACGCAGAAATAGCGACCCAGTCATTCGCCCCGGACAACACGGCACATAACGTCAAAAGCAAAATCTCGGCCAAAGGGTAAAGCAGCTTTGTTTGTTGTCGTGGGTCAGATAAAGTTGAAAAATGCGTAAGAAAATCAAGGGAGTGGCTGTCGGGTGCGTCAGTATTTGACATGGAAGGTGACCTCATTAAAATCTGAAAGATCACTTATTGAATCAACCTTTACCTCATTTGTCGCCTGCTAATTTATTCATGCGATTGCCCTGGGTCACCATCTTGTCACTCGTGTTTAGTGACAATAAGGGGGCAAATTGTCACCTGAAATGGGACGTTGGACACACAAAATGCTCTAGTGAAGTCGCTTATTGGGGGAACTTGTCGTTCCCTGCGGGGTAAATTAACGACTGCTATGCGGGACAAAGCGGACATTTGATGCTAGCGACGCGGGTTGACGGTTTGTATTTGATGACCGATAATAAGCAGTAATTGTTGCAATAATGATGCAGGTAACCAATGATACTGTTTGAGTTTCTGGCACTTTTTCTCTGCGGAATGTTCTTTGGTGCCGCAGTGTACATTTCCATCGCGCAGCACCCAGCTACCATGAAAGCGGGTATTCCGGTTGCAGAAAAATTTTTTCCACCAATGTATAACCTCGCTGCTCCGATGCAGATAGTGTCAGCAATTGGAGGAACGTTGGCAGGCCTCGCACTGTGGCTCTTTGGAGGAGGTGTTTTGTGGGCGGTTGGGGCTGTGCTGCTTGTTTTCATAATACCCTATACTGTGATCGTTCTGAAACCTATCAATGATCAATTACTAGACACGAAAGCAAAGCGATCTAATGCTGAGACCGAAAAATTACTCATTCAATGGGCACCCCGTCATTGGGTGCGAAGTGTCGTCAGTGGCCTCTCGTTTGCTGTTTATATTTGGGCAAGCATCGCATCTTGAATTCGCCGCTCAGGATCAATATTACGCATCAGGTTTCTACAAATCTGTCCGCCGAGCGACTTGACCTAATCGATAACAAAGGGCTCAAAGCGGTCATCTGACGCATTCGATCAGTTGTTATCATACATAGGTGCTAATCTTTGTAGGCATTTCGCGTCAACCCGCCCAAATTATCGCCAATACATCGAATTTTTACATGGGACTATACCATCATGTGGTGGATTTATCATCAAATCACTTATATAATGTAATAATAAATTATATATCATGCCACCCAAATCACAAAGGTGCTCCAATGTCCGAACCGACTAATGAAAAACGCCGTATTGTTTCATCACGGCACCTAGCTGAGGGCGAAGGTTGGGAAACGTCCGAAGTCGAATTTGGTATGATTATCGCATATAACGCGTTTAACCGCTGGATGAGCAAGTGCATGGCGGCGGCTGGAAACACAGACCTGACCGGGCTTGAAATTCTGGTTCTTCATAACATACATCACCGTGGACGCGATAAACGGCTAAGTGATATATCGTTCTTGCTGAACATCGAAGATAATCACACGGTAAATTACGCGTTGCGAAAACTGCTGAAGGTAGATCTTATAATTTCAACCAAACGCGGCAAAGAGGTTTTTTACAAACTTTCTGAACAAGGCGAAGACCTATGTGAAAAATACCGCCTGATACGCAAACGCTGTTTGCTGGACGGTATGGATAAAATGGGGCTGACTGGTGAAGAAATGCGTAAACTTGGCTCTGATCTTCGGTCCATGTCAGGGCAGTATGACCAAGCCAGCCGTGCCGCCTCATCTTTGTAGGCTTGAAGGCCTGTTGATGCTTCATTAGCCACATCAACAGGTATATTTATCTAGGATTTAAGCCCTAATTGTTCATTGCGTTTGGCAAGAATGTCACGATCTGCGGGAACACAGTAATCAGTGCCACACCAAGCAACAGCAGCAGGAAGAACGGAAATGCTGCTTTGGCAACCCGCAGGATATTAATTCCCGTCAATCCCTGGATAACAAACAGGTTGAACCCAACCGGAGGTGTGATCTGGCTCATCTCGACAACGATCACCAGATAGATACCGAACCACAGTGGATCAATACCGACAGAGGCAACCATTGGCATAATAATCGATGTGGTCAGAACGACCACCGAGATACCGTCGAGGAAACAGCCCAAGACCACGAAGAACACGGTCAGTGCAGCCAGTAGTGCATAAGGTGACAAGCCCATGCCGCCGATCCAAGTGGCCAGATTACGCGGTAAGCCGGTAAAGCCCATAGAGATCGAAAGGAATGCCGCCCCCACCAAAATGAACGCGATCATGCATGATGTACGCGTTGCCGACATCACTGCTTCCCAGAACAGCGCTTTGCTGAAAGAACCAGAGGCCCAGGCCAGAATGCAGGCCAGTACCACGCCAAGTGCGGCCGCATCTGTTGGTGAGGCAAGCCCGCCATAGATTGAACCGATAACTCCGCCGATCAGTAAGGCGACCGGAATAAGGTTACGCGATGCCTTGATCTTTTCCATAAACGAAAACTCAACATCCAGTTTCGGGATCAGTTCCGGGTTCATAATCGCCCGGATACCGACATAAGCTGCAAAAAGCGAAATCAGCATGGCACCGGGCAGAACGCCGGCCATAAACAGACGCGCGATGGATTGCTCGGTTGCGACCCCGTAAACGATCAGGATGATCGACGGTGGAATCAAAAGACCCAGCGTAGCAGAACCAGCAAGCGTACCGATGATCAGGCTTTCCGGATAGCCGCGTTTGGTCAGTTCAGGCACCGACATCCGCCCAATAGTTGCAGCTGTAGCAGCAGAAGAGCCGGATACGGCAGCGAATATCGCGCAGCCAAGAACGTTCACATGCAACAAACGACCCGGGGCTTTGCCCAACCAAGGGGCTAACCCTGAGAACATATCTTGGCTAAGTCGCGACCGCAGCAGTATCTCGCCCATCAAGATAAACAGAGGTAAGGCGGTTAAAGCCCATGAGTGGCTGTGCCCCCAAAACGTGGTGGCCAAAACCAGACCGGCCGGCGCATTGGAAAAGGATACGATGGAAACAAGGCCGACAAGGGCCAAGGCCACAGCGACCCATACGCCCATAGCCAAAAGGCCGATAAGCAGAAGGAGAAGCGTTAATGCTATAAATGGATCCGACATATCAAACCTCGTCTGGTGTAGATAAAACAGGTTGTTTGGTGCGGATCAAGTCAACCAACGTGTCGATCAGTGATATCCACAAAATGGCCAGACCCAAGCCAACGATGCTTTGTGGAATGACCAATGGGATCGGAATAATACCCGGTGATGTGTCATTGTAATGGTAGCTTTCCATAATCATCTCGATCATGAACCAAAGTGCATAGCCAATCACCGAGATTGACAGCAGCAAAACAATAAACTCTAACACCACTTGTAGTTTCATTGGCAATTGCTGGGTCACAAGGTTCACCCGGATATGCCCGCCTTCACGCAACGTGTGCGCCAACGCCAGAAATGAGGCCCCTGCTAGCATAAAGCCGGAGAAATCCGCATAGGACGGAATGGTTGATGGCAAAATAGGCCCAAACATACGCGTGGCCCCGTTCAGTAGTATCTGAACACTAACCAGCAGGCAAATCGCGATGATAAGACACCCCGCAACCAAACCTGAAAGCCAATATAGCTTGTCTAAAAAAATTCGCATGGATCCCCCAGCGGTATTTTGAAAATGGCCCCCCGGGTACGGGAGGCCATATTGTTTAATTTAGTTTTGGTAAGTGCTTAGAATTGATTTCGCAGCGTCAGAGGCTTTTGCGTTCCATGTTTCCAGCATTGTCGCACCGATACCTTCAAGGCCGGATTTCAATGCGTCACTTGGCTCATAAATCACCATGCCATGATCGACCATAACAGCGGTTTTAACTTTTGCTTCTTCTGCGGACATTGCCGAACCGCGGGTTTCAGCTTTTGCTGCAGCATCCATCACGGCTGCCTGTGTTTCTACAGATAGCTTGTCAAATACGCGTTTGTTCACAACAACTATGTTTTTTGGTACCCATGCGTTGATCGGGCTAAAGTGGCTTAGGAAATCCCAAGCAGATGAATTAGCACCGGTTGAAGGTGAGGTGATCATTGCCTGCACTTGCCCGGTCGAAAACGCCTGTGCAATGTCAGCTGCTTCGATTTGCACCGGTGCCGCCCCTGCCAATGTGGCAAGTTCTTCCAAAGCTGCATTATAAGCCCGGAAACGCAGACCGGTTAGTTGGTCAACAGTTTCAATTTCGTTTTTCGTATAAAGCCCTTGTGCAGGCCATGGCACAGAGAACAATGGCATCAGGCCCTGTTCTGCCAACAATTCAGTGATCACAGGTTTTTGTGCGGCCCATAATTTAGCGGCATCTTCGTAAGAAGTGGCCACAAATGGTTGGCTGTCGATACCGTAAGCTGCGTCTTCGTTAGACAGACGTGACAGAAAAAACTCACCAATCGGCACCTGGCGCGAGCGAATCGCGTTCTTAATTTCGGAATGCGGAAATAGTGATCCGGCCGAGTGAACCGTGATATCCAAATCGCCGTTTGTGGCTGCACGCACATCATCTGCAAACTGGCTGATGTTCTGTGTATGGAATGTAGAATCCCCGTATGGCGTTGGCATATCCCACTTATCGGCCAATGCAGGTGCCGCAAACGCCATAGCAGCAGCAAATACGAATACATGTTTCATTAATTTTTCTCCCATTGATGAATTCAGCGACGCGCTGATTCTCTTTCTTGACATTACGTTTACATTTTGTCAGCGTTATGACAAGAAATCAACATAAATATAGAATCGGAGTTTATCATGGTTTTCGATACAGTTGGAAGTTGGCAGTTTTGGGTCGACCGTGGTGGCACCTTCACTGATATTGTTGGGCGCAAGCCGGACGGCGCACTTGTATCACATAAGCTGTTGTCGGAAAATCCCGAACGTTACAAGGATGCTGCTGTACAAGGCATTCGCGATCTTTTGGGCATGGATCAGGATGAGCCTTTTAAGGCAGGTCAGATTTCAGCTGTGAAAATGGGTACAACCGTTGCCACCAACGCTTTGCTGGAACGCGCAGGCGAGCCTGTGGTGCTGTTCATTACCAAAGGTTTCAAGGATATGTTACGGATCGGTTATCAGAACCGCCCCAAACTATTTGATCTGGAAATAGTACTGCCAGAGCTGTTATATTCAGAGGCCTATGAGGTGTCCGAGCGCCTTGACGCGACAGGTGTCGTGCTGGAGCCGCTTGATGAAACCGCCGTTACAGCTGACTTGAAATCTGCATATGACGCAGGTTATCGCAGTATCGCTATTGCATTCCTGCACGCCTATCTGAACGCAAAACATGAGGCCCGTGTGGCCAAAATTGCCCGCGACATCGGCTTCAACCAAATTTCAACCAGCTCTGACACATCCCGTTTGATCAAAATCGTCGGGCGCGGCGACACAACAGTTGTTGACGCCTATCTTTCACCTATTCTGCGTAAATACGTCGATCAGGTGTCCACAGCGCTGGACGTGAAAAATGGCGGCTGCGAACGGTTGTTCTTTATGAAATCCGATGGCGGATTGACCCAAGCCAATATTTTTCAGGGCAAGGATTCCATTTTATCCGGCCCCGCAGGTGGTGTGGTTGGCATGGTTGCCACCGCAGCCCAAGCAGGCTTTGATAAGATTATCGGCTTTGATATGGGCGGCACCTCGACAGATGTTTGCCACTATGCAGGCACTTTGGAACGCTCGTTTGAGACCGAAGTTGCAGGCGTGCGCATGCGCGCCCCGATGATGGACATTCACACGGTTGCAGCCGGTGGCGGCTCGATCCTGACCTTTCAGGATGGCCGTTATCAGGTTGGCCCTGAAAGTGCTGGTGCGAACCCCGGTCCAGCATGCTACCGCCGTGGCGGCCCGTTGACCGTGACCGATTGTAACGTAGTTTTGGGCTGTCTTAACCCTGAACATTTCCCCAAACTTTTCGGGCCCAATGGCAACCTGCCACTAGATGCAGATGTTGTACGCAATAAATTTACAATACTTGCAGCACAAGTGGCCGCAGAAACTGGTAAACCGCAACTTTCACCTGAAGAAACCGCCGAAGGCTTCTTGCAAATCGCTGTGGGCAACATGGCGCGTGCGGTCAAGAAAATCAGCGTTGAACGTGGTCATGATGTGACTGAATACACTCTTGTGTCCTTCGGCGGTGCAGGTGGTCAGCACGCGTGCCGCGTAGCCGATGCCTTGGGCATGAAACGTGTGTTCATCCATCCCTTTGCCGGCGTTTTATCAGCACTCGGCATGGGGTTGGCAGATGTACGCGCCTTGCGCGAAGAGCAGGCGAACCTCACACTTTCTCAATTGTATTTGGCACATGGTCGTCTGGAAGCGCTAAGCGCATCCGCGGAAAATGAAATTTTGCAACAGGGTGT
Organism: Amylibacter sp.; assembly: GCA_965261565.1. GTDB lineage: Bacteria > Pseudomonadota > Alphaproteobacteria > Rhodobacterales > Rhodobacteraceae > Amylibacter. Next base: position 2,173,009 of record OZ253460.1, on the reverse strand, counting down.
GCCCGTTGCAGATATCTCTACAAATGTGACGGTGCATGTGCGCTATGACGGCTCGCATCAGGCTCTACAGGTGCCCTTTGGCACTGTCGACGAGATCAAAATAGCATTTGAGACCGTCCATCACGCACGTTTTGGCTTCACCTCGGGCAATCGTGAGATAAAAATCGATATGCTGGCAGTCGAGGCCGTTGGTGAAATGTCAGATAAGGTCAATACACCTACAGCCCTTGCATCTGACTCACAACCCACCTCTGTTCCGCTGTTCTCAAACGGCGAAACAAAACATTCAATCCTGATCCACCGCGATGCAATTCCAGAAGGCACAGTTGTTCAAGGCCCGGCGATTGTGACTGAACCGACTGGCACTAACCTAATCCAGGACGGCTGGAGCGCAAAACGCGATCAACTGGGCAACCTGATCGTCACGCGGACCGAAGAACGCAGGGCAGAGCACGCCCTTGGAACAGATGCTGACCCCGTCTTGCTGGAGATCTTCAACAACCTCTTCATGTCGATAGCCGAGCAAATGGGTACAACGCTGGCCCATACCGCCTATTCGGTGAACATCCGCGAACGGCTGGATTTCTCTTGCGCGCTGTTTGATACCGCAGGCGATCTGGTGGCCAACGCGCCGCACGTACCGGTGCATCTGGGCTCGATGGGTGAAAGTATCCGCACTATTATCCGCATGAACGAAGGCAAGATGAAAGCCGGCGACAGCTATATGCTGAACGCACCTTTCAACGGCGGTACACATCTGCCCGACGTCACCGTGATCACCCCGGTGTTTGATAAATTAGGCACCGAGATCCTGTTTTACGTCGGCTCTCGCGGGCACCATGCCGACATTGGCGGCCGTACCCCGGGGTCTGCCCCACCCGACAGTACTCATATTGAGGAAGAAGGCGTTTTGATCGATAACTTCAAAATGGTTGAAAACGGCGAGCTGCGGTTAGAGGCCATTCGTGAACTGTTATCATCCGGCAAATACCCTTGCCGCAACATCAGTCAGAACATCGCTGATCTGGAAGCCCAGATCGCGGCCAATGCCACCGGTATCAAAGAAGTGCACCGGATGATTGCCAACTTCGGTAAAGACACCGTGCTGGCCTATATGCGCCATGTGCAAGCTAACGCAGAAGCCTCAGTGCGCCGCGTCATTGGCCAGCTGAAAGATGGCCATTTCGTCTATCCGCTGGACCACGGTGCGCAACTGGAAGTGAAGATTACAGTTGATCAGGCCAATGGCTCGGCTGTGGTGGATTTCACCGGCACATCCGAGCAGCATTCCGGCAACTACAACGCGCCCCTCTCAATTTGCCACGCGGTTGTTTTATATGTTTTCCGAACCCTTGTGGGTCAGGATATTCCGATGAACGAAGGTTGTTTGAAACCGATCAAAATTATTGCCCCAGAAGGCTCGATGATCAATCCAGTTTACCCAGCAGCGGTGATCTCGGGCAACACTGAAGTCAGCCAGGCGATTGCAGATTGTCTATACGGCGCACTAGAGACCATGGCTGGCAGCCAGGGCACCATGAACAACTTCGTCTGGGGTAATGAAGATTTTCAGAATTACGAAACCATTGCAGGCGGCACAGGTGCCGGCCCAGGCTTTAACGGCGCGAACGCGGTGCATTCGCATATGACCAACACGCTGATGACCGACCCGGAAGTGCTGGAAACACGCTTCCCGATCCAGGTTGAAGAGTTCTCGATCCGGCGTGGATCAGGTGGTGCCGGTGAATGGACCGGTGGCAACGGATTGACACGGCGCATTCGCTTTTTGGAAGAAATTACTGTAACCACACTGTGTTCGCATCGCATAACGCAAGCCTTTGGCGGTAACGGAGGTGAGCCCGGTAAAATTGGTAAAAACAGTGTGCACAGAATCGACGGGACGGTTGAAAAACTTGATGGCAATGACAGCACGCAAATCAACAAGGGCGATATATTCCAGATGAAAACTCCAGGCGGCGGTGGCTGGGGGCCGCCTGCCAAATGACTTAGATGATTTCAACCCATACCCGGACATATGGGGGACAGTTGCCATGCAAATGGGTCTGTTTCGCTCATTTTAAGCTATTTCCAATATTTTTATAGGCCGTCATATAAAGAACCGTGATTCTGCCCATATAGTGACCGGGGATTAATCTTCTTCAAACCTTGGTTTAATATTACTGGCAACACGCGTGGTGACTCGCCCCTACGTTTGCAAATGCCAGATAAATCAGAGACGTACGAACGGCATTGTTTTCTGAATGTTGAAACACAATCGTCGCGCGTAAACAGATAACGGTGGAAACCTATTCCACCGTTATCTGTTTATCTTTCGTTGCCTAAAAAACCACCAGATTGCCGTGACCATAAGCTGGCGTAAACACCATCCATGGCAAGCAGCTCATCATGGGTGCCGTCTTCAACAACGCGCCCTAAATCCAACACAACAATTCGATCCATTTGCGCAATCGTTGATAATCGGTGCGCAATTGCAATCACGGTTTTACCATCCATCAATCCATATAGAGTTTTCTGGATTGCTGCTTCAACCTCACTGTCTAATGCAGATGTCGCTTCATCTAATATCAAGATTGGTGCATCCTTTAAAATAACTCGTGCAATCGCTATCCTCTGGCGTTGACCGCCCGATAATTTAACACCACGCTCCCCAACTTGCGCATCATACCCACGCCGCCCTTCGGGATCTTCTAGATCCAATATAAAGTCATGCGCCTCTGCCCGCATTGATGCAGCTATCATTTGATCTTCTGACACCTTCGGGCGTCCATATAAAATATTTGCACGCACTGATCTGTGTAGAAGTGAACTGTCTTGCGTCACCATGCCAATTTGCTGTCGCAAACTGTTTTGGGTCACATCAGCTACAGATTGCCCGTCGATCAGGATACGGCCACTTTCAACATCTCGAAACCGCAGCAATAGGTTTACAAGACTTGATTTCCCCGCACCAGAGCGCCCTATCAACCCGACACGTTGACCACTTGGGATTGTCAGATTTACACAGTCTAATCCGCCTTGGTCTTTACCGTAGTGATGCGTTAGGTTTTCAAACTGAATTTCAGCATTTTGCATTTCAAGCGGTAACGCCCCTGCCCTATCCACAACTTCTTGTGGCTTCGCGATTGATCGCAATCCTTCCCGAATAACACCCGCATGTTCAAACAGACGAATTGTAACCCACATGATCCAGCCACTCATCCCGTTTAACCGCAATGTCAGCGCAGATACTGCTGCCACTTCGCCAACTGTGACACTATCGATAGTCCATAGCCATATTGCAGGTCCGACTACACCAATAATCAGCAAGCTATTTAAACTGTTCAGACCAAACGACATTTCGGTCATCAACCGTAAAAACCGTTGAAACCGCAAGCGCAACCTACGCATGGCAGACAAAGCGTAGGTTTCTTCGCTGGTGCTGTGGGCAAATAATTTGACCGTTTCAATATTGGAATAGGCATCAACCACGCGCCCAGTAACCAGTGATCGAGCATCCGACCATTTTTCAGATGCAACCGCAACTCTGACAGCGATTTTACGCACATATAGCACGTAGAGCACCAACCAGATAGCCAACGGCAAACCCAGCCTATAGTCAATTTGGCTAAGGATCAGAATGGCACCAACTACATAGGTCGCGGCATACCATATACCTTCAAAAGCCATATAGACACTGTCTTCTACAGCAGGGCCCATTTGCATTACGCGGTTTGACAACCGCCCGGCAAAATCATTTTGGAAAAACCCAACCGATTGCCCCAACATATGTTTATGGGCCTGCCATCTGGCTTGTTCTTGCATATTGGACGCAAGTGTTTGCTCTAAGAAAAAATGGTTCAACGTAAAAACCAATGGGCGCAATAAAATTATAAAGACTACAGCGAAACCCAACTCAACAGAATGGTTTTCCCAAAATGTTGCAGGCCCTGATTGCCCCATCAAATCAATGATGCGACCAGAATAAAAAATCAGCCCGCTTTCCATAATTGCAGTCAGAAAGCCCATAAAGGCGATCCATGGCAACCAACGACGAAAAGGCATCATTTGGGTTTTTAAATAGGCCCATAAATCCACAGGTGGGGTCTGTGCAGGGATTTTAGCAAATGGGTTGATAAGATCTTCGAATAACCGAAACATGTGTGCCCTCCTTAGGGCTTAAAAAAGAAATGTAATGATAAAGTTGCTGACTATTTGCCAGCCATTCAGGACCAGCTTTTCAGCGCGTATATTTGATCCTGAAATTCATCATTCAACATTCCTCCAACATGAGTCGTACGTATGCTTAACCTATTTCTAAAGCCTTGTCAGCAATTACAAAGTTTATTCATCCTCTTCGATAATTCCAATTGGATCATCATCGGGATTAAGCGTGTTTTTTTTCGTTATGAACTCACCGAACTGACGCTTTATTCGGTTGGCAAACTTAACTTGGTGGGACTCTGTGTCCCATTAGTAAGGCCATATACAACATCCATCATGCAGCATTCGTCTTTAAAACATCAGCAGAAATCAAGCATCTTACCTTTGTTCGGGGAAATAAGGTCAATCCTTTGTAACTAGAGCAAATCAGCATTTGACTGCACTACATTCGCACTGCCCCTCGCGTACACCAAGGATAATAATCACAAATGTTGATCACTTATTAACTTTACATTAGATATAGCGTCACTTTTTCAGACAATATTTAACGTTCAAACACTGCATTCTAGCAATGCTGTAGATGCTAGGGGACGTCACCCTACTCGTAACCGGAACGGCACAATCTCGTGACAGGTCCATTTTGCTTTTCAAAATGGTACAATGCTTTTGTTGAACCAAATTCCTTATACCGTTAGTCATTCCATAAGGTTTTAATCAAAATAAAACTCGTCCTAATCGGCCTTGGCCGATACCATAACATAGGGGCCAAGGCCCTGGATGATCAAAGGCGTTTACGATGGAATTGAATATAATCATACTCGTCTTAGTGTCTGCCACCCTCCACCCAATGTGGAACCTGCTGATCAAGAAAAACCCAGACCCACAGCTTGGATACTTATGCCTGACGCTGCTTTTTGGGATTAGCGCACTTATCCACGGCCTATGGGCTGGGGTCGATTTTGGCGCGGTATTTTCATATCTCCCGCTTATTGGTGTGTCTGTCTTAGGACAACTGCTTTACGGAAACAGTCTGACCGCCACATTAAAACGCGGCGACCTTTCTGCATATTACCCGATCATCCGCGCTTCACCTGTCTTTGTCGTTGCCTTCAGTGTCATATTTCTGGGCAAATCATACGCACTTGTCATATTATTGGGCATCGCACTGGTCGTCGCTGGCGGATACCTGCTGCTGTATCGCCGCGGTACCAGCATTTTCAATGACCCCGCTGCACTTGGGTTCGCATTGATCGCGATGTCAGGATCGGGCATTTACTCGCTTTCAGATGCCGAGCTTATGAAATCAATCGAGCCCCAAGCTTTGGCTGTTGCTGTTGAGACAGCCATCTTACCCGTATATGCCATACGCTGGTATAAACAGCGAAACACGGATGACACATTCTTAACCCACGCAAACTTCAATGGTGTAACCCATCTGCTGCTTCCTGGAATAATTGCCTATTCCTCGTATTATCTGATCCTTTTGGCCTACCAGTCTGGTGGTGAAGTGGCCGCTGTCACAGCTTTACGCCAAGCATCCATTCCCATCTCTGTTGCATTGGGTGGGCTGTTTTTGCGCGAAGGTGCCATGGCCAGACGTTTTATTGCCGCTGGTATTTTGACATTCGGAATAATCCTGATCGCAATTAACGGTTAACCCATCTAGAAACAACCATAGCAAACCGAAAGATCTAAAAATGAAACAAACAAAAGGTGCCGCCCACTTAGGCTTAAGCGTGAAAAATCTGGATGAAACCATTGCGTTCTTCACGGATTTACTTGGCTGGGAAGAAGTCGGGCGCGATGACACATACCCACGTTCTGCCGTCACCGACGGTACCCTTTACCTCACGCTTTGGCAGGTCGACCAATCAAAACCTGTCACCGAATTTGACCGCCGCCAAAACATTGGCCTGCACCATTTGGCAATAGCGGTTTTGTCAGAAGATATTCTCAATGATCTGGCGGTCAAAATTGCAAACCACTCTGGTTGTAAAGTCGAGTTCATGCCTGAATTCCTGCGCACCGGCCCCAATAAACATATGATGTTCTATGAACCCGGCGGTATTCGTCTGGAACTCTACTGGGCCGCAGGATAAATCAGCGCCAATATCTTTTAACCTCTAGGTATTGGCAGCAGTTTAGCGCAGTAACACAAGCGGTGTTGCAGGTTCAATCTGCAATAACACTTGTACCGCATCATCTTCACGCTGCATCAGTACATTAAACAGCGAAATTGCGTTGGCTGATGGGGTGGCTTTGAAACAATTGTCGGTTTTGCTTTCACATTACGCAGTGCAGGCATGTTGTAATCTGTTGTCGGGGTATAAAATTAACCCGCCCAATTTGTTTAATAATTAGACGGGTCAAGTTATTGCTTCTTAGGGAGAGAAAAGAAGCTTCATACATTTTTAATAGCTCATTATGTTGATTGTGGGGCGAAAGCTTGCTGATATTCAGGAATATTTGTGCAATATATTTTCGCTACTTGCCCCTGCTACTTTTTTCCCTCCTCGATTTTTCCAGATAAGCGACAGCTACCACACCCATTTTTTCGCTTTGCATAATCACACTGAAAACATACTTTTCTGTTACCTTACCCACATCAATAAACAGTAGTGGACAAACCAAATAGCGCTTGATTGTAGATCATGGCCCCCGTTCGGGCCGGGGCGTTGGTACCACCTTTTTAATAGATGTATTAATTTCATTTACTTACGGGATCAACGTGCAAACTGAAACTGCCCGCGACCGTTGTTCTTTGAAGCATAAAGTGCCTCATCCGCCGCTTGCAGATAAAATTCAACAGATCTACAGGATGTCGTGTGACACCTTACAATACCAATGCTTGACCCAACTTTACATGCCTGAGCATCCCACATTAACGGATGTTCAATTTTCCTGATAATGCGTTTGGCTATAGTTTCAAGCTGTGTTTTCTTGTTGGCATCCGCAATCACGAGTACAAATTCATCACCACCGGTGCGTACAACAATATCTGTTGGGCGGGTTTCGTTTAAAAGTATATTGGCGACTTCACGCAGAACCATATCACCTGCCGCATGACCGTATGTATCATTTACACATTTGAAATGATCAAGATCTATCAAAAACACTGCGAATTCAATTGGTTGCCTGCGACGACACATACGCTTTATATAACGATCCAGCCCGCGGCGGTTGGACAGCCCTGTTAACGGATCAGTATAGGCCTTTTCCTCGGCTTCTTCTCTTTGACCGTTCAGGCGGTCATTCAGACTACGCGATTCTTCCAGCAATGCTGACTGAACTTCAATCACATAAAGCATTTCCACCGCAGGATCGGATGGTGAAAAATCTTTGCTGTTCAACTGCCAATGTATCACGGCATCCTTAAGGGACGCGCCAAATGCAAAATTTATCAAAACGCCACAGTTACCTGGCATAGGGACAATGACCGCTTTCAGATCATATGCATTTTGGGTTAAAATTTGTGCTGTTAAAGCAGTACCATAATACCCGGCCAAATCCCGATATGTGGCGATATTCTTGGGTTGGGAGAAACTGACATAATCCAGCAAAAATTCGCCTTTAATTGAATGCTGTTGCTGTAACAGTTTGGCAAATGTCGGGCCAGCATGGACCACCCGGCCTGTGCTATCCAGCTGCACGTGCATGGGTAACAACATGTTGAGCGTCGAATTATCATAGGTTTCACTACCTATACCTATAACGGACAAAGGAACCGGATTACCCATCAGTGCGGTACCAGTTCCGGGAATATTGTGCCTTTAACGTCAGCATAGTGTAGCTCAATATTAAAGATATCTTCGTCCAGATGTTTCAATTTACGTCTTGAATGTTCTATAGATATCAATGTGTTATAATCATCTGCTAATGCACGTAAAAGCCCCAGCAACGTGACCCCGAAGCCGCGTTTTTGAAACCGGGCGTATAGTGTGAAACGGCACGGCCCATGCGTCACCAGTTCCATCATCGGTATATCCAGACCGGGGACCGCCAATTTTGCACGATCATAAACAAAATTAAGTGATTGCAAAAACTCAACATAGTTTCTACCACCGAATTTCAGCAATCTGCGCACAGTACTTAATGCATCATCCGACACCATATACACGCCGAAATCTTCAAGAATTTCATCCCTTTGCCGCCCGACTAAAGCCCCGAAACTGCTTAACAAACCTTCGGTTGTTGCGTCATCATAGGTCAGCATAGACTCGAAATTATAATGCGGTAATTTCGCCTGTTCACAGGTTTCTTCCCAAACATCCACACCGTGAATATCGCGGATATAACACTGCAAACCCCGATTGATCATACCATGCACAAAGCGGCCCTCCTGCTATCAGGAATACGGGCCAAATGTTAACAATCTGTTATGGGAAGCGGACGTATGATCGGCGTACATCAAGCGTGCACTGCGCGTATGACAGATGTCGGACTTGGATATTTGGGCCAATTGGAAGGATAAGAATTCTGGGGGCTGTATTTTATCAATTGAAAACGCGCCCATTTATCCAAAGAATGACACCTTTTATGTACTGGACAACTCTTGATGCAATCCCTGCTACCACTGGCTTACGTTTCATCGCGGGCTTAGATTTTCGCTGCGCTATTTCTGCTATCTTGCGTTCTGCCCGCCACCCCGTAAGAGGTGGTTTAGAATGATCGTAGGATTGCGACAGGCAGTTGCCTTCAAGGTTCTTTAAATACAATTGTTGAGTTTGATTGTTAGAATAAATGCTCATTGATTTGTCTCCGTATTGCTGTTTGACTGATACAATGAAGCTAGAAGCCTAGCGGCAACGCGGCATATAACGGAGCGTGAAAGAAGTGCAAAACCGACAATTACACCGAAATAAATCGGCTGATACAACGGTTCACCTTCAAATTCTAGGCCCATTTCAAATATATGTAGGGGGCCAAAAAGTGACCCTAAAGGCGCGTAAAGCTAGGGCACTTTTGGCATATCTTGCGGTTCGAATTGACGCAGAAGTGCCACGCGATACTCTGATCAGTTTGCTATGGGGCGACAGTGCCCAAGATCAAGCGCGTGCTAGCCTGCGGCAATCCCTGTCTTCAATTCGTTCAGCACTTGGCGAAGCCGCTAAGCAATGCCTTTTCAGTTCTAACGATTTTGTTCAGTTGGTAAGTAATACAGTTTCAGTGGATCGGCTGAATATTGGGGCCGTTACCGAAGATACTTCGATAGAGGAATGCACTGCAATCGCCGAGCAATTTCACGGTGAGCTTTTGGAAGGGATGAGCATCAACGAATTAGAATTCGACTATTGGATTTCATCGGAGCGTGCAGTGGTGCGAACGGATATAACCACGTTTCTTTCGCAATTGATTAACCGTTTCCAGAAAGATAACAATATTGACGAAGCACTTCGATATGGGACACAGCTGCTATCGCTTGACCCGCTTCAAGAACGTGTTCATCGCACATTAATGCAACTTTTTGCGGATCAAGCGCGATATGGGGCCGCCCTGAACCAATTCGAGCTTTGCAAACGCGAATTGGCCGAACAATTGCAAGTTATGCCCGACCAAAGCACATTAGCTTTGGTTCAAGAGATCAAGACACAACGCAATGCACGGGCTACAGATAGAAAGCACTCTGAGAATATACTCACAACACCATCGCCCTCAGAAACGAGTAATTTTGAAACTGCAAAAAATACTGATTTCAGTATTTCAGATAAGCCGTCAATCGCAATCTTACCTTTCGCCAATTTGAACGACGACCCAGAACAGGAATACTTCAGTGACGGTATCAGCGGTGATATTATCACTGAATTATCGAGGTTTCACACACTATCCGTTGCCGCACGCTATTCATCCTTTGCGTTCAAGAAGCGTAATACCGATATCAAAGAGATCGGTAAAAGCCTTGGCGTGCAGTATATTGTGGACGGCAGCGTGCAACGGGCCAACAATATGTTCAGGATTACAGCGCAATTGATTGAAGTTGGAACGGGCAAGCACCTATGGGCTGAACGATATGACCGTGAGATAAGTGATATATTTGCAGTTCAGGATGAGGTCACACGTAGTATTGTTGCGGTGTTGCCCGGTAGGGTTCAAGACAGTGTTGCCGACATCTCATCAAGAATGCCAACAGAAAACAAGAAGGCCTATGAATATATGTTGCAGGGAAAGCAACTGCGCGATGGTTTGAATGCCAAAGACACGGCGAAAGCACGCTTGATATTGGAAAAGGCACTTGAACTCGATCCAAACAATGCTCGTGCATATATGTATCTAGCGGATACTTACGTTATTGATAGTTGGTTGGGGTTGGCTGAAAAGGATGCATCAAAAATTTCCCTTCAGCTGTCGCGTAAAGGTGCAGGGCTTGATAACACCGACGTATTTATTCAAGATCAACTTGGTTTTGCGCTTTTGTTTGAAGCCCTATGGGATGACGCTGAAGTTCAGTTCGCCAAAACACTTTCACGCATTTCAAACGAAGCTGAGTCTATGGCTTGGTGCGGATATGCATACTTACTGCTAGGCCAGCATGAAAAAGCATCAGAAATTGTATTAGAAGCAATACAGCTGGACCCATTCCATGCACCCGCACTTGATTGGGTTCTGGGGCAAGTCACTTTTTTCACTGGAAACTATGCTGAGACTATTCGTACTTTAATTGGCGAGGCTTTGTTGAACTCATTAGCACATGCATTTCTGACAAGTGCATACGCCCACCTTGGCAAGATAGAAGAAGCCCAAAGTGCATTGGCAAAATTTATCTCTGTTCGTCATGAAGAATTTTCCAGCCGCAATTTACGCGTCGCTGGAAATACGATTAACAGCCTTGCTGGTGCCTATAAGCGAATGTGGCGAAGGGATGCAGATTGGGAACATCTGGTTGACGGTTTACGAAAAGCTGGATTGCCAGATTGAATAATGCGTGATCCTTAACAACCACTTTAAGTGGGTATTTACGCCGTCAGAAACTTCTCAACCATCGAATTGAACTCTTCTTGATACTCCAGATGCACAATATGGCCTGCGTTTGGTGCAATGAACAGGTTTGATTCTGGTATTTTTTTCCACATTTCGATGGATTGGTCGGGATGTGTTGAACGATCACTATCCCCGCAAATAATAAGTGTTGGGGCCTGAACATCGCCAAGTCTTGCACGTGCTTTCCAATTATCCCAAGTTTTCAGATGTGCGATTGCTCCAGCTTCGTTAGAGTGGCGACCTGCTGCTTTTGCAAGGGGGAACATTGGATCATCTTTGCCACGCTGAAACCACTCAGCTGCAATATCGGTCGCAACCTTTTCGATACCATTATCTCGAATTTTTTCGATACTTTCTTCAGCCGTTTCAAATCTTTCGGGCAGATACCCATCAGGGCAACCTCCATAGAGAACCATTTTCTGTAACAATTGAGGGTGCTGAAGGCTGATTTCCAAAGCAATCATAGCACCAAGTGAATGCCCTAAAATGGAACATTTCTTAAGGCCAGAACACAGTATCGTGTCAGCAACCATCTGGCTAAGTTCTTCCACACTAGATGGAACAGCAACGTCGTAGCTTTTGGCGCAACCTGGTAAATCAATGGTAGTTACTGAAAAATTGTGGGCCAGATGTTCTGTCAGTGGTTTAAATATCTCACCACTGCCCAGAAACCCGTGCAATAATACGATTTCTGGCCCCATACCCTGCCGTTGCCAATAAAGCATCTGATCTTCCAATACGGTAAATCTAAAAATCCGTCGGCGCGCCACCCTCTTCCTTGCGTTTGGCGACAAAGGCTTTCAGCTCCTCGTCAATTGCGGGATCAATCTTCGGGGCCTCAAATTCGTTCAGGATATCTTTCCAGATTTTGTTGGCCCTTTGCGCTGTCCATTTAGACCCATCCAGTTCCCATTGTTCATAGTTGCGCCAATCGGACAGGAAGGGTGAATAGAACGCGGTTTCATAGCGTTCCTGCGTGTGTTCTATGCCAAAGAAATGACCTGTGGAACCCACATCCTTAATCGCGTCAATGGCAATGTCATTCGGGCCTGTTGCGGTTAAAACAGGTTCCATATAGCGTTGAATTTGTTGTAAAACTTCGCAATCCATCACGAATTTCTCATAGGACGCAATCAAGCCGCCTTCCAGCCAACCAGCCGCGTGGTAGACCATGTTCACATTCGATTGCACCGCCGACCATAATGAGTTGCAACTTTCCCACATCGCCTGCCCGTCAGGCGCGTTGGATGCGCAGGCATTGGTGGCACGCAGCGGCAATCCGTAGTAACGCGCCATCTGGCCCGTCATCTGTGTGGCACGCATATATTCAGGCGTACCAAAGGCAGGTGCGCCGGATTTCATGTCTACGTTCGAGGTGAACGTACCAATTATGCAAGGCACGCCCGGGTTGACATATTGCAGCAATGCAATAGCTGCCAAGCCTTCTGCAATAGATTGCGCCACCGCCCCCGCCATAGTCACGGGCGCCATAGCACCTGCCAGTGTAAACGGGGTCACAGTCACAGGTTGACCGCGCCGCGCCAAGCGCAAAGCGCCGTCGATCATCGGCAGATCATGTTTCAGGGGCGAGGTTGAATTGATGTTTGTGTACATGCGCGGTTGTGCATCGAACTCTTCATGGGTCAGACCGCCTGCGATGCGCACCATTTCCATGGTGTCCTCGACCCGTTCCTTACCCAAAGAATAGGCGTGTGCCACTTTGTCGGTTAGGGTTAGTTTGGAATAAAGACAATCCAGATGGCGCACGGATGCGTGAATATCCACCGGCTCCACCGGATACCCGCCTGCCACGTGAATACAGTTGAAATATTGCGTCAGTTTCACAAGGTTTTCAAAGTCTTCAAAGTTGCCGACACGCCGCCCTTTATCAAGACACATCGCATTGGGCGGAGAGGACACGTTCACAAAGGCCATGTTCTTGCCGCCGATTTTCACGGCACGATCAGGATTTCGGGGTGTAATAGTAAATTCGGAAGGGCAATGGCCAATCATTTCCATCACCCAAGCGCGATCCATACGCACATTGTCACCGTTTATCGTGCAACCCGCTTCGCGCAATATTTCCATTGCTTCCGCGTTATAAAATTCAATACCGATCTCTTCCAGAATGCGCATCGCACCTTCGTGGATGGCTTCAACACCTTCAGGCCGTAAAGGCTCGGTTGGGTTGTCCAGATTGACGATCTGACGCCAAGGCATTTGATCTATGGCACTTGTATCCCCACGTCTTGCATTTCCGGCGCGTCCCCCTGCTCTGCTTCGTCTGGCCATTGTGTTCCTCATATCCATGTATTTCTTGCAGCTTGCAAAATTACTGTCGTAAATTGCACGATAAAAGCGACAAAGCGTGTCGTATCCAACAATACTTTTAACTTTTCCTGCGTTAGTCTTCGGGTAACACGCATGATCAAGAGCAAAGATAAGATGTCTTTAGAATCGAAAACACAAAATCAACCGACTTATAAAACCGGGATCCTGTTAATCGACGACTTTTCGATGATGAGCGTCAGCACAATGATCAACCCGTTTCGCAGTGCCAATCGTGAACTGGGTTATAAAGCTTTCACATGGGATTTCCTGACCTTGGATGACCAATCGGTTTTGGCATCCGACGGGTTTGAGGCCAAGCCGACTTGTGAGATTCACAGCACACAAAAGTTTGACTACTTTTTTGTCTGTGCGGGGCTTCAAACAGATCCGCCAAACCGCGCAGTACTGAATGCGGCATTGCGTAGGTTTTCAAAGCAATCCGACATTTTCGGCGGGGTTTGTACCGGTGCATTTATGTTGGCGCGTGCGGGCTTGCTGGGCGACAAGATATTTACTGTCCATTGGGAAAATCAGGCCGCATTTATCGAAGAGTTTCCAGACCTTATTCCCAAATCTTCGTTATTTGTCATGGATGGTAATTTATGGACTGCATCGGGGGGGCTTGCTTGTCTGGATATGACCCTGAACATTATCAGTGACAAGGTCGGCATGCGGGTAGCAAACACTGTGGGCAATGTTTTGCATGTTGATCGCATACGCGCACCCAATATCGAACAACGGCCGTTTTTCATGGCGGATTACGAAACTTTACCACCTAAGCTACGCGCGGTGGTAAAGCTGATGATCGAAAATTTGGAACGCCCGTTATTGGTTTCCGAGCTAAGTGACGCGGTCGGTATAACTGTGCGATCTTTAGAGCGTGGTTTCAAACAGCAATTGGGTGCATCGCCCGGGAAGCATTATCGCAAGATACGCCTTGAACGGGCTAAACAGTTATTGTGGCATACCAATATGTCGATACTGGAAATATCAATTTTGACGGGTTTTCCGTCTCCGTCTTATCTATCGCGGCTTTATCGGCAGGAATTCGGTGTATTACCTTCTGAAGAACGCAAGCGGACTTCAGACTAAACCGGGCAATGTTGAAATGTCGGGTAAGACTATATCTGCCAGATGCGCGATATCTTTGTGTTTGGCGGGGCCCGTCAGCACCCCGACGTTCAGGCCTACGCCTGCGTTGCGACCAGCTTCCAGATCGTGGCTGCTATCGCCGATCATAGCAACTTGTGCAGGCTTCAGTTTCATCTGTTCACAAAAACCCAAAATCATATCCGCTTCGGGTTTTGGAGTGTACCCGCTGTCATATCCGCATATAAAATCGAAGTGATGATGGATGTTGTGATCCTGCATCTGATTATGCGCACTTTGTTCAAAATCATTGGTTGCAATGCCCAATGCCATGCCGCGTGCCTTGAAGCCGGTGAAAAGCGTATCAAGATCACATACCGGGATGGCTGTCGTATCCTGAAGTGCCGCAAATGCAATTTTCTCGATGGCTTTGGCATCCAGTTCGGGATGCACTGAGGCCAGCAAAACACATTGCTCATCCACCGAGGCATTCACCGCCACAGATCCTGTTACGAAATCTTTCGCATCCCAGTTAAATCCGACCAATTCCGCCATCGCAAGGCGCAGTTTGTGATCATCGGGGGCAAGCGAGGTCAGGAAGGAAATAGACCAGTCGGCCCAAGTGTCACTGAAGCCGAAAAGCGTGCCGTCTTTGTCAAATAATATACCTTGGATATCCGGGGTCATGTGTCGCCTTGGTTTTTAGGCATATGACCGAAGCATAAGGATTCTGGCAAGTGGTTTTATGTCCAGTTCGGCAATGACCCACCCGGTAAAGCCATACGAATGTGTTGTGGCGCAGCGTAAGGCAGGGAATGCTCATCGCAAAAAGTTTTTATCCAGTCGTCGTCCATCAGAATAAAATCCATAACTGACGCCAGAAATTCTGCATCCCCTGCCCGCTCGCGCACATCATCAAAACCCGAACCTGTCGCTCCTAGAAAGGTCATCATCAAATCGTCCTGGGATGACAGCCATCCCAATGCCTGAATAGCAATCAATTCGGCCTGCTCTTTGGTGTATTTCATTAGTATTTTGACTTTCGGGAATGTTTTTTACGCCATTTATTGCGTTGTTCTTTCATATTGTCCACATAACTGGCGCGTTCTTCATCCGTCATGCTTGCAATAATGCTTACAAATGCCTGTTGGGCATTTTGGGTAATAGTCGTAATTTGCGCCCTTTGATCGCCAAACGCCGCATTCAATGCATCTGTATCAAATGGTTGCGCTGAAATGGCCGTACCTATATTATCTAGTGATGCGCGCATAACATCGCCGTTTGCACGTATTTTATTGCGGTTTTTATGGAAATACTTGCGCACATCCGCACGTTTGCTATCCGGCAATGCATGCATCAAAACGCGCATGCCTGTGCTGCCGGAATGTGAAAGCGATCCGTGGCCGTAGCCGGATATTTTTGCCCCGATTACAAGCCCTACAACCGCTAGGTTCAGGCCAAGCGAGATCACCAGCAAGATTTTCATCCAGGGTTTTTTCGGTTTTATCGTTGTATCTGTCATATCATCCTTCCCCGAACAGTGCTTCGATATCTGAAGCCACTGAAAAATTGTCATCGGAATATGTTTCTACCGTTGTTCTGGTATCATCGAAGTAGTCAAATGCATTGGGCGCGGCATACCCTGCGGTAATGCCCAGAAATGCCGATGCCGCAAGTGCCGTAACTGATGGCCAGCCACCAATGTTGCGGAAAAATAAGGCCCACGCGTGCTGCAGTCGCGATGGGGGTTGGGGGATTGGCGCGCGCGCATTTGTCTGGTTCACGGCATCTTTTATGATCGCTTCCATGAAAGCCGCATTTGGTGGCACTTCCACATCTTTGGCAGCTTTAAAAAATGCAGCCAGTTCCGCATCCCTATTTGTATCAGGTTTCTTTTCCATCATTCCAACCCCAATTTCTCTTTCTGGCCAAGCAACAGGCCCGCTAATGTGCGCTTTCCCCGTGCGGTCAGACTTTCGACCGCGTCAACGCTTATGTCCATAATTTGCGCAATCTGAGGATTGGACAATTCCTCGATATGGCGCAGTGTCACCGCCAGTTTTTGTCGCGCCGGCAGTTGTGCCATTGCAGCTTGCAGGGCGGTTGCCCGATCATTTGATTGCATCTGGCTTTCAATCGAAGGCTTATCATCCGCAGGTTCTGGAATATCATCCAGATGCGTCCCACGCTTCTTGCGTAATCTGTCTATGCAAAGATTGGTAGTAACCTGGTATAACCAAGTCGAGACTTTTGCTTCACCTTGCCGCCATTTCGGCGCAACTTTCCACAACCGCAACATTGCGTCCTGTGATACGTCCTCGGCTTCCGCCATATTCTGTAGCAGGCGGCGGGATAAGGCCAGAACACGCGGGACATGGCGATAGGTCAAAGCCCGCGCTGCTTGCGCGTCTCCATTTGCATAAAGCACCATCAAAGCGTCATCACTGACGTCGTTCATTGCGTCCAAAGCCATCATACCTCTGCTTTAACGACCAGCCCGTTATTGGGCAATGCGGTTGGCGGGCTGGCTATGCCGGCCCGCCAAGACAATTAACCTTTATGTTTTTTGTGACCGCGCATATTCTTGGCTTCTTCTTTGGAAATTTTGCCATCGCCATCTTTATCCAGCTTTTCAAACATCTTCCCGCCCTTATGGCCCATTTCGGATTGCACAATTTTACCGTCTTTGTCTTCATCCATGCTTTCGAACATATGATCCAAACGTTTATCCATGCGTTCCATCATAGCTGTGCGCATTTCATCTTTCGACAAAGCACCATCGCCATTGGTATCTTTTTGTGCAAACCGCGCCTCATGGTGTTTGCTCATTTCATCTTGGGTCAGAAACCCATCAGAATTGGCATCAACTTCTTCAAACTTCATATCCATACCGCCATGCCCATCGTGTCTACCCTTTGCGAAGGCGCCGCCAGAGACAATACCGATGGCTATAGTGCCGATAACAACTGATTTTAAAAACTTATTCATATTCTGCTCCTGTTTCAGATTTAAGGCAGGATTGTCCTGCTTTCAGATATAAATACGCAGCAGAACCAGCTTTCCGTCGCAGTTATTTCATTTATTTGCG
Source organism: Amylibacter sp. (assembly GCA_965261565.1). Classification (GTDB taxonomy): domain Bacteria; phylum Pseudomonadota; class Alphaproteobacteria; order Rhodobacterales; family Rhodobacteraceae; genus Amylibacter. Next base: position 2,155,365 of record OZ253460.1, on the reverse strand, counting down.
ACATCCCGCCGCGAGGCAGCATGTCCTAGTTTCTTTTTCCGAAAAATAATCTATCTAACACCAATGGATAATCAGATAACACTAATCAATGGCGAACGCCCCGTAAAACCCGCGATCTTTCGCGGCTGGAAACGGGTATGTCCGAATTGCGGCTCCGGCCCTTTATTCAAAAGTTTTCTGGGTGTGCGTGATACCTGCCCTGTCTGCTCGGAAGAATTTTTCCATCAACGCGCTGATGATGGGCCAGCCTATGTCACGATTCTGATTGCAGGACATTTGCTGGGACCATTGATGTTGATTGCATTTGAAATGTTCCGCCCTGACCCGATCGTTTTGAGTTTGGTTTTTATTCTGATTTTTGTTACTTTGGCTTTGTTCCTGCTGCCACGCATAAAAGGCGCATTTGTCGGATTGCAATGGGCCAAGCGAATGCACGGATTTGGCAAAGATAACGCGGCAAAACCCGCGGAATAACCTGTTTTGAATATACAAACCCTTGTTAAGCAAATCCAAAACTAACATTCAGGCAAACAAAAAATTATATTTATAGTTATCTATCAATATGTTATGATGTGCCCAAAAATGCGATCATCCATTTCCGTTTTTCGCACACAAAAAATCAATTAGGTGGATAAGCTTTCATCTGCAAGGGTTGCGACGTTGGAATCACCGCGTTTGCAGTACGTGTTAAACGCTGGTTAATTCCTAAATGTGTATAAATACGAAATGCCGCAAAATAGCGGTTCATCACAGGGAGACTAAGATGAAATTCACCAAAACTTTAACCGCAATGGCCATGGCACTTGCGGCAACAACAACTGCAGCTTCTGCATTGGACGAACTGACGGTTGCCTATTTTCTGGAATGGCCAACACCGAACCAGTTTGCACAAACCGAAAAGATGTATTCCGAAGCACTGGGCATTCCGGTGAAATGGGTTTCTTTTGATGCGGGAACCGCAATGTCTGCGGCTATGGCATCGGGCGATGTGGACATCTCATTTTCGCAAGGTGTGACACCATTTCTGGTTGCAACCGCTGCAGGACAGGATTTGCAAGTTGTAGATATTGCCGTGTCTTATTCAGACAATGACAACTGCGTTGTGCATTCTGAATTGGAAATTGATGCATCAAACGCAGCTGCGGAATTACCCGGCAAAAAAGTTGCCGTTCCCCTTGGAACCGCTGCTCATTCTGGTTTTCTGGCACAAATGAAACATTTCGGCATCGATGAAGCATCTTTGACGATCGTTGACATGTCGCCATCAGACAGTGCTGCGGCTTTTGGTCAGCCAGACACCGATTTGGCAATGGTTTGCGGCTGGGGCGGCTCACTGCGTTCAATGAAAGAACACGGCAACACCCTGTTGTCCGGCGCTGAAAAAGAAGCTGTTGTCGGTAAAGTGTTCGATGTCACATCAATCCCCACCGCTTTTGGTGAGGAAAATCCGGATATCCTGGCTAAATTCCTGAAAATTACCGGTGATATGAATGCAAAGTACACATCAGACAGCACTTCTATGATGGACAGTATATCAAAAGCCGCAGGTATGGACCTAGAAGGTACGAAAGCCGTTATAGGAACATTCGTATTCCCATCTGTTGCAGAGCAATTGTCGGATGACTGGATGGGTGGATTTGTTGCAGAGTACCTGACGGAAAGCGCCAAAAAGCTAGAAGCAAGCGGTAAAATAAAAGCATTGGGTGACTACGATGCACTTATAAATACAAGCTTCCTGGAAGCTGCATCAAAAATGTAAAGTTCCCACTTTTGTAAACACAAATGCGCGGCCTGATCACGGGCCGCGCTACGCATGATAAATAACAGGGGGATATATGTCAGGACTGATCATAAATGATGTATCCATGACCTTTGAACTGCCGAATGGCAGCAATATCGAGGCATTAAAAAACATCAATCTGGAAATCAAGGAAGGTGAGCTGATGTCAGTTCTTGGGCCTTCTGGGTGTGGTAAAACCACATTTTTGAATATTCTTGCAGGTTTTTTGGCGCAAACAGAGGGTGTTATGACCATCAATGGGCATGAGATAGTTGGCCCAGATCCAGAACGCGGTATGGTTTTTCAGCACGGCGCATTATTTGAGTGGATGAATGTTTCCAAAAATATCGGTTTTGGCCCGAAAATGAAGGGCACACCACAAGCTGAAATTGACGCCAAAGTTGATGAATTGCTGGAGATTGTGGGCTTGCAGGGCTTTGGTGAAAAAATGATTTATGAGATGTCAGGTGGCATGCAACAACGCGTTGCCTTGGCCCGTTGCCTGGCGAATGAACCCGACGTAATCTTGATGGACGAACCGCTTGGCGCACTGGATGCACTGACTCGCGAAAAAATGCAGAGTCTGGTTTTGGACATCTGGAAGAAAACCGGCAAGACCATCATTCTGATCACCCACTCGGTCGAAGAGGCTCTATTGTTGGGTGAGCGCCTGTTGGTTATGGCCCCGCGCCCGGGCCGTGTGCTCAAGGAGTACCGACTGCCCTTTGCTGAAATGGGCGTAGGGGCTGATTTGCGTGAAGTGAAACAACATAAAGATTTCGGACCGACACGTGATGAAATCCTGAACATGATTTGGGACATGGAAGAAGAAATCATGGGCCGGACGGAGGACGCATAATGGGACAGGAAATTCTAGACGTACTCGGTACCACATTCTGGATGGTTCTTGGTATCATTGCCATTTTTGTACTGTATCTGGCCGTGAGTGGATTATGCTTTTTTATTCATAATATGTACAGCAAAAACCGTGATGCCGCGAAAGGTTATTCGAGCCTGAAAACGGTGACTTTCGGGGATGAAAGCTCGGTTGTTGCAACACGCACTGCTTCGGTCGCAGCCGTGATTACACTGTTTCTGTTTTGGGGTATTGCAACGGGTTCCAATTGGTTGCCATTTGGTCTGCCGGGCCCGTTTGTGGGTGACACCTCTTTTGAATACACCGCGATAAATGCTGCGGGTGATAAGGCAAATGCCACAGTGTTTGTACGCGTTCATAAAGCGGGTAACAAAGATGCCGGCAAGCCCGAAATAACGGACAATGCGGATACCGGATTTGCCAAGGCCGATACGGTCACTGTTCCAGAACGTCGCACAAAAATCATCAAGGTGCAAAACAATGATGAGGGCGGCAAGGAAGACGGCTATAAAGTGACGGCTGTTAACGGCCAGACGATTGTACCCCAACAGTTTGTTGCCATTAACGGCGGTCAGGTATTCATGACCAAACGCGGCAGCCTGTCTGTGCGCCCCGCAGTCGGCATGACAATGGAAGCACTCTACTTGCCACCGCCAGAACTGGTTTGGAAGCGTTTCGGCAATCTATGGAGTAATGGCTATTTGGGCGTTGGCCTGTGGGAAAACGTATTCTGGTCATTGATCCGTGTTGTTATCGGTTTTTCACTGGGCTGTTTGTTCGGTATCCCGCTGGGTTTTGCGATGGGATTGAATTCCTGGTTGCGTGGCTGGTTTGAACCAATTGTCGAATTCATGCGCCCCGTACCCCCTCTGGCCTTGATACCACTGATCATCATCTGGTTCGGTATTGGCGAGCAAGGCAAGATCAGCCTGTTGTTTCTGGCAGCACTCTGGATCATGACCATTGCGGCACGTGCCGGTGTATCGGGTGTAAACATTGCCAAAGTCCATGCCGCCTATTCACTGGGCGCATCGAAACGGCAAATTCTGTCGAAAGTGATCTTGCCCAACTCCCTGCCCGAGATCTTCACAGGTGCCCGCGTGGCCATGGGTGTCTGTTGGGGTACTGTTGTAGCCGCTGAATTGGTTGCGGCGGAAAAAGGGGCTGGTAAAATGATTATCGCTGCGTCAAAATTCCAACTGACAGATATCGTGATTATCGGGATTATCATCATCGGGATCATCGGTTATGGCATCGATGTGATGATGCGCATCGCCGAGAACCGCTTGGTTCCCTGGAAAGGCAAAGGCTAACAAATGGCATCACCATTTCTAACAAAACAAAAGGCCGTTCTTCCGAGCGGCCTTTTAACATTGGCGCAATCGGGCGAAACACCCCGTGTGGCCATTGCACGTGCAGGGGCAGAATTACCTATGCTGGCAGCTTATGAGGCCACAGCTGCGGGCATCATGGCCCCAGTGTTCACGGGTGAAGCAGATGCAATCCGGGCCGAAGCGGATAAGCTGGATTGGGATATTTCAGATTATGAGATTATTGCAGCGGACGGTGAAGAGGCCGCAGGCCATGCGGCTGCCCTTGCCTGTGGAGAAGGTCGCGCGGATGTGCTGATGAAGGGTCATCTGCACACGGATGTGTTCATGAAATCAGCCCTGTCACGCGACAACGGTCTGCGCACAGGCGGTCGATTGGTGCATGTGTTCCACATCACGCACCCCGATGGCGGCAAGCCGCTGTTGGTCTCGGATGCGGCTGTGAATGTTGCACCTGACATAGATACCCGCAAAGCCGCGATTACAAATTGCGTGGAATTGTTGCGAAAACTGGGAATTGACCAACCCAAGGTGGCAATGCTGTCGGCCACCGAAAGCGTTCTGCCTGCTGTGCCTTCATCTGTTGAAGCGCGTGCATTGCGCGATTGGGCGAGGGAAGAGATCCCGAACGCCTATTTCTCTGGGCCTTTGGCACTTGATCTGATCCTGTCACCTGAAAGTGTGGCAATCAAAGGCATGGGCGACGACCCTGTTGCGGGTAATGCGGATGCGATTATCGTACCCGATATTGTTAGTGGTAATACATTGTTCAAGTCACTGGTTTACCTCACCGGGGCCTGTGCTGCAGGTGTTGTTATGGGTGCAAAAGTACCGATCCTGCTGACGAGCCGGGCTGATCCTGCGGCGGCACGGATCGCGTCAGTTGCGTTGGCGGGGGTTTTGAGGGGGTAAAATCCTTGTTCGGCCATATAGCTACATCGGCAGGCCCACCTCTCTATAACATACAGACCCAAAACATATAAAACCCCCGCCACCAAGATACAGCGGCGGGGCGATAAGTAATATTTATATCAATACCTTAAAAGCAAGCTTTAAACAAAGCCTTGGTGTTCTCATAGGTCATTTCAATCGGATTTCCGCCAGTGCTAGGATCGTTCAGAGCTTCTTTGGTCAACAGATCAATGTCAGGGTCTTTGACGCCCAGTTCGGTCAGGTTTTTCGGGATGCCCAGACTGTCATTCAAATCTGATACAAAGTTGTAAAATCCGTCAAACCCGCCTTCTATTCCCAGATAATTCGCCGCATCTCCCAGAACCCCTTCCACCGCAGAACGGTTGTATTTCAACACTTCGAGCATCACCACAGCGTTGGTGGTGCCGTGGTGGGTGTGATGCATCGCACCAATGGGATGTGACAGCGCATGAATGGCGCCCAGACCCTTTTGAAAGCCTGTTGCACCCATTATAGCGGCGGACATCATGTGGCCACGGGCTTCAATATCAGAACCGTCCGCATAAACCTTCGGCAGGTTTTCCTTGACCAAACGCATGCCTTCCAACGCCATGCCTTGCGACATCGGGTGGTAATGCGGTGAACAAAACGCTTCCAGACAATGAGCAAACGCATCCATACCGGTACCTGCGGTAATGAACGCAGGCATGCCCACGGTCAGTTCAGGGTCACAAATCACCACGGCAGGTAGGATTTTAGGGTGAAAGATGATCTTTTTCTGGTGGGTTTCAGCATTCGTAATAACGCTTGCGCGCCCCACTTCCGAACCCGTACCAGCTGTTGTCGGCACAGCCACTATCGGGGCAATCGCATCGCTGTCTGCGCGTGTCCACCAGTCGCCAACGTCTTCAAAATCCCACAACGGGCGGGTTTGGCCGGCCATAAAGGCTATAACCTTGCCCAGATCAAGACCGGAACCACCACCAAAAGCGATAACACCATCGTGCCCGCCTGCGCGGTACACTTTCAGGCCGTCTTCGACATTGTCGCCGGTCGGGTTCGGGTCAACTTCGGAAAACATCGCGCGGCCAAGGCCGGCAGCATCCATCAAGTCTAGCGTGGATTGGGTCACAGGCAGGTTCGCGAGGCCCTTGTCAGTGACTAGCAGTGGTTTTTTCATGCCAGCGGTCGCACATGCGTCAGCAATTTCGGAGATGCGTCCTGCGCCAAAGCGTATTGCGGTCGGGTAAGACCAGTTTGCGGTAAGTGTCATGGGGTTCAAGCCTTTTTAGTGTGATAGGATTTCGGGTGTGTCAGGTTGTGGTAGCCAATCACAGAAAGGCCCCCGCCACGTCCGGTATTTTTACAACCTGTCCAGCACAGTGCCGGATCAAGATAATCGCAACGGTTGGTGAAAACCGTACCGGTTTCCAGCTGATCGGCAATGGCTTCAGCACGGGTATAATCGCGTGTCCACAAGGAAGCTGTAAGGCCAAACTCGCTGTCGTTCATCAGCGCAGTTGCCTGCGCATCATCTTTGACTTTCATAATGCCAACAACAGGGCCGAAGCTTTCGTCACGCATCACCCGCATATCGTGGGTCACGTCCACAAGGATTTGCGGCATCAGGTATGCATCACGATCGTTCGGAAACAATGCAGGATCAATCAGGGCGGTGGCCCCGTCGGCAATAGCCTCGGACGTTTGCGCCCTCACCTCATCAGCAAAGCGCACATGGGCCATCGGACCAAGGGTGGTTTCGGGGTTTAACGGGTCGCCCAGTTTATAGGTGTTCACAATCGCCACGGCTTTTTCAACGAAGGCGTCGAACAGGCTTTCGACCACATAAATCCGTTCAATCCCGCAACAGCATTGCCCCGAATTAAACATCGCACCATCGATCAGCGTGTCCACAGCCGCATCAAGATCTGCGTCTTCCATCACATAGCCCGGGTCTTTGCCACCCAGCTCTGTGCCGACACCGGTAAAAGTGCCTGCTGCCGCTTGTTCCATTGCCTGTCCGCCACCGACAGAGCCAGTGAAGTTCACAAAGCCGAAGGATTTAGACGCGATCAGAGCAGAAGTGGTGCCGTGATCCAGAAACACATTTTGAAATACATCTTCAGGGATGCCCACAGAATGGAAAGCTTTCGCCATGCGTTCACCCACCAGCAGGGTTTGGGACGCATGTTTCAGCATCACCGCATTGCCTGCGATCAGTGCAGGTGCAACCGTGTTCACAGCCGTCATATAAGGGTAGTTCCAAGGGGCCACGACCAGCACCACGCCGTGCGGGACGCGTTTGATCTTGCGGGTAAACGCATCGCTGTCTTCGACGATAATTGGGGCCAAGGCGTCCACGGCGATATCCGCCATATGGCTGGCACGTTCGTTAAAGCCGCCAAATTCACCACCGTAGCGGATAGGGCGGCCCATTTGATGTGCCAGTTCCGGAACAATCTCGTCGTTCATTTCGCCCACAGCGGCAACGCCTGCTTGTACCAATGCAATGCGTTCTTCCAGTGAGCGGGCAGCCCAAGCCACTTGCGCCGTATTAGCGCGCGCTACAGCCGCAGTGGCTTCGCTTTCGCTTAGCACAGGACGTTCAGCATAAAGCGACCCATCAATGGGCGAGATACATTTTACAGTTTTTGTCATTGTTATACTCTTTCAAATCCGCGTGCGATTTCGTAATCTGTCACGACCTTGGCAAATTCTTCCAGTTCCCATTCGGCGGCGCGGGTGTAGTGGTCGACCACATCGTCGCCCAAAGCTTCACGCAGCATTTTAGAGCCTTTCAAGGCATCTTTTGCATCGCGCAGGTTTTGCGGAATAAAACCACCCTTGCCCGCATATGCATCGCCTTCGGATGGCGGATCAAGTGGCTCTTTATCTTCTATGCCCTTGATGCCTGCGGCTAATTGCACGGCCATCGCCAAATACGGGTTCATATCTGATCCGGGGATACGGCATTCAATGCGCACTGCCTTGCTGCCAGCAGCACACAGACGGAAACCCGCTGTGCGGTTGTCCACTGACCAGATCGTACGTGTGGGCGCGAATGAGCCCTTTGAAAAGCGTTTGTAGCTGTTGATATAGGGCGCCAGAAAGTACATGTAGTCAGGCGCATATTTCAGCAAACCGCCCATATAATCGCGCATCAGCTGGGACATGCCCAGTTCCGCGTCTTTGTCATAAAATGCAGGGCTGCCGTCTTTCCAAAGCGACTGATGCACATGGGATGATGAGCCAACGCGGTTGTGATCCCATTTCGGCAGAAACGTCACCGCATGGCCCTGTTGCCAAGCAATTTCCTTGATCGCGTGTTTTGCAATGGTGTGGTGATCCGCAGTGTTGATCGCGGTATCGTATTTAATATTCAGCTCTTCCTGTCCGGCTTCCGCCTCGCCTTTGGTGCCTTCGATTGGCAATCCCGCAGCATAAAGATGGTTGCGGATCGGGCGCATGATATGTTCTTCTTTGGTGGTCTGAAAGATGTGGTAATCCTCGTTATAGCCACTGATCGGTTCCAGATCGCGAAAGCCCGATTTGCGAATGTCGTCAAAGCTTTTCTCAAACAGGAAAAATTCCAGCTCGGTTGCCATCATCGGGTCAAAGCCCATGTCGGCCAATCGCGCGATTTGCTTTTTCAGCACGGCGCGCGGTGAATGCGAAATAGGTTCGTGGCTATGGTGATCCAGCACATCGCACAGGATCATCACTGTGCCTTCCAACCATGGAACGGGGCGCAATGTGTCCAGATCAGGCTTCATCACATAATCGCCATAACCGCTTTCCCAACTTGTAGACGCATAACCATCCGGCGTGGCCATTTCCAGATCGGTTGCCAGCAGATAGTTGCAACAATGGGTTTCTTCCCAACCGCCATCAACAAAATGCTGTGCCAAGAAACGCTTACCCATCAAGCGGCCTTGCATATCGATAATACAGGCTAGAACCGTATCGACGGTGCCATCCGCGACTTGCGATTTCAACGTGTCAAAATTGAGATTTCCAGACATGTGCGTTCCTAAAAGATGTTAAAAGTATTGAGGGGCGCGGATAACCACCCGCGCCCGGCTTTCAGTGTTTAGCCGTAACGGTATGGACGTCCAGCTTTTACCATATCGGCGTTGTATTGTTTGAAGATGTTCACAACCTTCGCCTTGGTTTCACTTTCGGCTGCAATCTCATCCCAGAACTTCACGGCAGCAGATTCTACTGTATTCCATTCCTCATCAGGGATCGTTGTCAGTTTCATCTTCGGCCCATTAACACGCAAGGAAGCTTCACCACCCCAGTACCACCACTGACGGTAGTAGTGAGATTGGTCACAACAAACCCGGAACAAGGTTTGTAAATCTTCCGGCAGCTCATTCCAGCGATCCATATTGGCAAAGAATGACCCTGCCCATGCGCCAGAAATATTGTTGGTCAGGAAGTAGTTTGTCACATCTGCCCAGCCAACTGTGTAGTCTTCGGTGATGCCTGACCATGCGATGCCGTCCAGCTCGCCGGTTTGCATAGCAACTTCGATGTCTTCCCAAGGAAGTGTCACAGGCACGACGCCAAACTGTTCAAGAAAACGACCCGCTGTCGGGAAGGTAAAGACGCGTTTGCCTTTTAGATCAGCCAAACTGTTGATCGGGTCTTTGGTGGCGAAGTGGCATGGGTCCCAAGCACCTGCACTGATGTGTTTAACACCAACTTTGGAATATTCTTCGTCCCAGATTTCATTCAAACCATACTGGTTGAACAATACGGGCACATCAAGGCTATAACGTGAACCGAATGGGAAATATCCACCGAAAACAGTGACTTCAGTTGGTGACGCCATACTATCATCATCGGATTGCACTGCGTCGATTGTACCTTTTTGCATAGCACGGAACAATTCACCGGTTGGCACCAACTGATCCCCGTAAAAAAGTTCAATCTGCATACGGTCGCCGGCAATTTGGTTAAACATGTTGATCGCCGGTGTGACGACATGCTCTGCCAATGATGCACCTGCGTATGTTTGCATACGCCATTTGATCGTGGATTGAGCGAGGGCGGGTGCAGCTAAGCTTGCACCAACAGCGCCAGCACCGGCGGTGGTTAAAAACTTACGTCTTGTAGTCATTTTTAGTCTCCCAGTTTAGTTGTTTAGTTAAATGCCCATGTCACGGGCGGTGGTAATGCTCTTGTCAGTGTTCTTTTATAACCCATAAACAGCGTGCGGCAGCCAAAGTGCAATCTTCGGAAAGATCATTATGGTGGCCAAAGCCAGCACCATGATCAGCACAAACGGCACGATCGAACTATAAATATCGCGCAGTGTAATTTCAGGCGGGGCCATGGCACGCATCAAAAACAGATTATAACCGAACGGCGGCGTCATATAGGCGATCTGTGTGGTGATGGTGTATAGCACACCGTACCAGATCAGATCAAATCCCAGCGCGCCAACCAGTGGTACATATAGTGGTGCGACAATCACCAGCATGGCGGTGTCGTCCAGAAAAGTCCCCATCACCAGAAATGATAGTTGCATCAGGATCAGGATCACCCAGGGCGATAGGCCAAGGCGTTCAGTGAACAGGTTATCAATCGCGTCTACCGCGCCCAACCCGTCAAATACCGCACCAAAACCAAGGGCGGCCAGAATGATCCACATAAACATGCACGAGATCGCCAGTGTCTGGCGCACGGATACTTCCAGCACTTGACGGTTCATACGGCCCTTCAGGATAGCTGCGGCAAAAGCTGTCATCGCGCCAATAGCGGAACTTTCCACCAGCGATGTCCAGCCGTTGACAAAAGGCACCATCATGGCCGCGAATATGCCCAAAGGCAAAAGACCCGCACGCAACAAGCGCAGTTTTTCAGACAATGGGACATTACGTTCCTCAGGCGGCAGAACCGGCCCAAGCGACGGGTTAATCTTACAGCGTACCGCAATATAGATAATGAACATGCCAGCCATCATCAGACCCGGAAACAGACCTGCAAGCCACAACTGGCCCACAGGTTGGCGTGCTATCATCGCGTAAAGCACCAACACAACGGAGGGTGGCACAAGGATGCCCAATGATGATCCTGCCTGGATCACACCCGTGACCATCTTTTTGTCGTAGCCCCGTTTCAACAGTTCGGGCAGCGCAATCGTAGCCCCGATGGCCATACCTGCCACCGACAACCCGTTCATCGCGGATACCAGCACCATCAGACCAATGGTACCGATAGCAAGCCCGCCGTGAATGGGTCCCATCCAGACATGGAACATCTTATAAAGGTCATCGGCGATTTTACTTTCGGACAGCACGTAGCCCATGAAAATAAACATCGGCAGCGTCAAAAGTGGATACCACTTCATCAGCTTTAGGGCTGACGAAAACGGGATATCCGAGCCGCCTACCCCCCACAGGGTAATCGCGGCAATAGCCCCTACAACCCCAATGGCAGCAAATACGCGCTGGCCGGTAAACATCATCAACATCATAGATGAGAACATCACTATAGCGATCATTTCATGGGACATTACAGTGTCACCCCTTTAATTTTAGCGATGTCTTTGATCAGTTCCGAAATGGCTTGTAGCAGCATCAATATTATCCCGACAATCATCGTAACCTTGATTGGCCACAGGTATGGGCGCCATGCGGTTGCACTGCGTTCAAGACGTCCGATCACCTCTTGTGCACCTTCAAACCCGCCGGTGAAAAAACCGATGAACAGGTTTTTGAAGAACGTGAAGCTTTCCATGTTATAGGGCTTACCCAATGAATAAGCCGTTGAATCAAACGCGCCGTAAAGCAATACGCCCAGATATGTCATCAAAAAGAACACGGTGATCGCATCGACCTGGGCTTTGCGCCGATCAGTCCATTCGCCGTAAAACAAATCCATCCGCACATTGGCCCCAAGTTGAAGCGAATACGGACCGCCAAGGATGTAATAGGTCACCATGGCAAACTGCGCGACTTCCAGCGTCCAGCGCGATGGCAGAAAGAAGGTTTTCGAGATCGACGACCACAGCAAAATCGCGACCATCACGAAAATGCCATACATCATAATACGGCCGATACGGCGATTTACAGCATCGACGACGCGCACATATTTTCCGGCAAACCCAATCATATGGCACCTTTTGTTGAGATGTCTTCGTTCAGCTTGGCCAGGCTTGCCGACAGTAGATCAGCCAACATCTGCGCAATCGCATCTTGCTGTTCCGCAGTTTCAATCCGATCATTACACACCTCGATCATCACATTGACCAGCCCATTCGCCGTACCGTGCAGTTCCAAGGTATGAGCGACTTCATCGGCCTTTGAATATGGGTCATTCAATGCAAATTTCAGGTCCATTTCCGCATTCGACAATTCAACCATTGTCTTGGCCAAACGCGCATCCCTATCGTGGATAATGCCTATGTCCACTTCGCGCGTTTGATCATTATAGGTACGGGTAAAGCTATGAATTGTGATCAGTATGGGTTTGGTTTCGAAAGACGCAATCGTATCTGACACAATTTGCGTAAACGGTTGGTAAACCGTTTCAACCCGTTCTATTTGTTCGATTGTCGTTAAAGATGCGTTCCCCGGAACAACAATTTGTTCACTGACCGCACGTATTGCCCCGGTGGACGTTGGTGGCCTGTTGCAATCGTAAACCAGACGGGAAACGGTACTGATCACAAGTGGTGCATCAAGTAAGGTACTTAAGCGTTCCGAAACCGCCTGTGCCCCCGGATCCCAGGCTGCATGCGATATCTTTGCGGAATCTATCATACCAAGACCCGCATAACGTGCAGGAATATGATTGCTGGCATGTTCACACACCAACATCACCTTTGACCGGCCCTGCCCGTTTATCACGAGGGCCGGGCTCTCAGGTTTATGCGACTTGAGATCGGAAGTGGCAGCGTACGACAAAATGATTCCCTAATATATGGATTTGTGAAATTCTCTTCAGTTAACGGCGCCCTGTCAATAAGTTTATGTAAATTTCTCTTCAATTAATTACCATCTGACGATATGTATACATTATGGAGGACAAAATGGTATCAGGTACAATTGCGGAACGCTTACAAACAAAAGTGGATTCACTTACACGTGCCGAACGTCAACTTGCTGATACTATTATGGAAAATTACCCTGTGTCAGGCCTTGGATCGATCACCGCTGTTGCTGAAAAAGCCGACGTTTCGACACCTACGGTTGCACGTCTGGTACAAAAGCTGGGGTTCAGCGGTTTTCCCGAGTTTCAGAAACAGTTACGTAAAGAACTGGAGGCAACGATTTCAGGTCCGATTGCCAAGCATGACAAATGGGCGGGGGATGCGCCTGACACGCATATTTTAAATCAGTTCACCGATGCTGTGATGAATAATATTAAAAAATCTCTTGCCCAGATCGACCCTGTAATCTTTGATACCAGCTGTAAATTACTGGCTGATGAAAACCGGTCAATCTATGTTGTCGGTGGTCGTATTACCCGCGCATTAGCTGATTATTTTTTCCTGCACATGCAAGTGATCAGACCTAACACTACCCTTGTCCAATCAATTTCCAATGCATGGCCACACTATCTGTTGAATATGAAAAAGGGGGATGTCATCGTTATTTTTGATGTGCGGCGTTATGAAAACAGCACGTTGATGTTGGCGGAAATGGCGGCTGAAAAGGGCGTGGAGATTATTTTACTGACTGACCAGTGGATTTCACCAATCGGTAAATTTACCAATTTGGTGTTCAGCTCCAGGATTGTTGTGCCTTCTGCATGGGACTCTTCGGTGACAAGCCTGCTGCTGTTGGAGACAATATTGGCCGAGGTTCAGAGCCTTATTTGGCCCCAAACCCGCAGCCGTATGCAAGAACTTGAAAATATGTTTGATGAAACCAAGCTTTTTAGAAAATTCACATAAAAAACCAAGCCTTGCATATGTAGGACCGGCGCGTTCGCCAAACCCACGTTTATTCTTCTTAATGGACAACGATATCCGCGTTTAGTTTTATTGGTAAACGCGCCTTTCCCAGAAATTGCCGCGAATTACTGCGGTGATTTTTAAGCCATAGACCCATATCGTTACATTCCAATGTCACAACACCGTCTTTTGCGTAACTTGAAAAATAAGCGCATAATGTTTGTGCCATATCTTCCGTTAATTCGATGTTATGGTTCGCCATTTTTCGCGGCGGAATCTTTTCCATTTATACTTCCCCTAATCATAAAGCCGTTTGTTTAAAATCAGGTACTGGTTACACCAATTCACCTTACCTAACTTTTTTAACTTAGGTTAATATAGACCATCTAAAAATGGCGTTAACATGTTGAAATAAAATCGTGTTAATAAAAATTAACTAAATATTAATTGTTAATAATCAATAGTAGACCCGATTCACAATAGGGTCGAATATTTTTAGACACAAGTATCCCCACCCGTTTTGTCAAACTGTTTTCAAATTCATATTTGCGAGTGCTCCGACATTCTTGGCAATCATGTTTTGTTGTTGGTTGTTGCGGTGAATATCCGAAAATATATTGAACTTTTTCATGCGGCCAATACCGTGCTCTACGCCAATGCGTAGTTTTGAATGCCATGTATTGTATTCTTGTTCTTCTTTCGTAAGTGGTTTTTTCTTTGATGTTTTCAGGGGGATTTCCAGTGATGTCCCCAGATATCCTAAATCCCCAAGGGTAAGTATATCAGGGGGCCTATCCACGCGGGTCTCATCATAAATACGCTTGTCATGTTTGCGCCCGTCATGGGCGCATCCAACAGCCAGTATACACTTCTTGTCATCTGTGATGATCTGGTGGGACGCCGTGTGCTTCTTTTTCTTGCCAGAATATTTTGCTTTTCGAGCCGAGGGCTTCCCGGGCCGTTGAACTGGACGCTCAGTACCATCAATCATCAGGTAAAGCAGATCAGCCTTTTCCACTTCCGACAACTTTACTTTACGTTCAGGCATCCGAAAATGGCCTGCCATCAACTCTGTCATGGCTTGAATGCGGCGGCAAACTGTCGGAGAGGATACATTGAATACAAGCCCCATAAAAGCATGGCTGGTATAGGTTCGGTAATACATCAGGCAGAGCAGAAGCTGTTCTGCGAACTCCAGGCGATAGTTCATCCCACCCCCAATCGCACGTTGCCTGTCTTTGCGGGACAGGCGTTTCTCCTCACTTTTCAACCAGATCGGATGAAGTGTCGCAACCAGGGCGTTGAAATCTGTAAGGCGGATGCCCGATAGTCGAAAAAACAATGCAGGTTGTGCACTTAAAATCTTCAAAGCTTTCATAAAATGATACCTCCAGGCACTTCCTCGCATAAAAATAACCTATTGTGAAGCAGGTCTAGTTTAAAAATATCCCTTCGCCAAGATCACTGTTTCTTCACAAAACAATCATGTTTTGGTCACTTTACGAATTTGAAATTCTTCGGTACGAATTTGCTTAGCCTAGCAATACTATTATGATTTTGCGGCATCTTACGTAAGCGACCAGATATAACAGTTTTAAAATACTCTGGTAATGTTTATTGTTGAACTATAAATAAAGCAAAAGAAGTAATACCATGATTAGTTAAAATATTGGCAATTACATTTATTTTATGCAAATAAAACGTGTTTATGTGAAGGTGAGAACATAGTGCAGAACCTGATTGGAACGATGTGGCGATTGCGCAACCCGCTCCTGGCGGCACATATCATGGTTACAGTCATTTCCGTGGCTGTTATTTTACCACTTGCACAATTCACCATGTATTCCGCGGTAAAACTCTCTGGCACGCAGGCTTTAACGGATCAGGATATTGCGCGATTTCTGCTGTCGCCTGTCGGTATCTTAGGTCTTGTACTGGTAAGTAGTGTTTTGATTGTTGCCGCTATTCTGGAACTTGCGGTTATGCTGTGGTTGATACAGGCCGATGCAAATGGCCAAAGCACGGCCCTCACCACATCACTGCGCGCGGTTATCATGCGCCTGCCGCGTTTACTGGGCTATGCCGCAAGACTTATTCTGCGACTGCTGGTGGTTGTATTGCCTTTTGCAGCCTTGGCCGGGTTGGTCGCGTGGCTGATGTTAACCGAATATGACATCAATTATTATCTAACGTTCCATCCGCCGGAATTCATCCGCGCCGTTTTACTGATCGCGCCAATCATTATCATCCTGCTTTGTCTACTGCTGTATCTTTTCGTGGGCTGGTCGGTTGCATTTCAATTCGTACTTTTTACCGATGTCCCCCTTTCAAGAGTATTTGCAGAAAGTAATACCCGATCACATGGGTTACGTAAGTATATACTGGGCCGGTTTGTGCTTTGGGGCGTATTTTCTGTTGTCATTACAGTTTTGATATCTATTTCTCTGCGGTGGCTTGTCGTGACAATCATGCCCGATATTTCCGCCGCTTTACCGGTTATCGCAATTGTAGGGTCTGTACTTATGGTGATCTGGTCCGCAATATTTACACTTATCGCGGCATTTAACAGCGGCACATTAGCAATGGTTTTATCAGAAATCACGCTACGGGCTAAAATTTCATTTCCCGACCAACTGCCTTCAACAGGTACTGATAAACTTAAATGGTTAAGTATCATCCTTTGCATGTTTGTGCTGGTATCCACGGCCGGATCGGCCGTTGCTTTATACCAAGGGGCCGGCACGCCAGATAATGTCGCAGTAATCGCACATCGCGGGGCGGCGGGTATCCGGCCGGAAAATACATTGGCGGCAATGGAGGCGGCAATAAAAGACGGTGCTGACTGGTTGGAAATTGATGTTCAGGAAACTGCTGAGGGCGAGGTCATCGTCATACACGACAGTGATTTCATGAAAATTGCAGGCAACCCCCTAAAAGTCTGGGATGCGACAGCTTCCGAGCTTGCGGATATTGACATTGGCAGTTGGTTTGACCCTGCATACAGTTCCGAAAGAACACCTACATTAAAACAAGTTCTATTGACGGCGAAAGGGCGGGTAAAAGTTCTTGTGGAACTCAAATACTATGGGCATGACGTGGATCTTGCCGGGCGCGTAGCCGCAATCGTGGAAAAAACCGATATGGTTGCAGACACGGCATTTATGTCGCTTGACCGCAAACAGATGGCCCGCATGAAAGCAATTCGTCCCGAATGGCGCGTTGGATTGCTTGCCGCAACAGCCATTGGTGACTTAACCAAGGTCAAGGCTGATTTCCTTGCGGTTAGTACATCAAGTGCCAGTGCCGGTTTTATTGCCCGGGCACGCAAAGCCAGCAAGGATGTTTATGTCTGGACCGTTGATGACCCGCTTACAATGTCAAGGATGATGTCACGCGGCGCGGTGGGGCTGATAACAAATGAGCCTGCTATGGCTATTAAAACCATCGCAGATCGACGTGATACGCCATTGGTTGGCCGCCTTATGCTTGAAGCAGCGGATATGATCGGCCTTGATGTGGAGCAAAAAATTTACAGGGACAACTCACCGTAGTATGGTCTTTATAAGAAACTGAAATAGGAGGTACACAATGAAAAACTGGTTATTATGGATGATTGTTGGCATCATTTCCATCATCGGCGGGTTTATGGCCTTGGCAAACCCTATGGCTGCGACCATTACAGCCGTAAGTTTGGCTGGTTGGACGTTCTTGATTGTCGGTTGTCTTCAGATATTTACTGCATTTCAAGCGAATGGGTTTGGATCCAAGCTTTGGGCAGGCCTTGGTGGTGCTGCGGGCCTTTTCGTTGGAATATCACTACTAAATAATCCATTTGCAGGTGCCGTGACACTTACAGTTCTTGTCGGTGTGTTATTTTCCATCGCCGGTATCACTAAAATACTCATGTCGTTTACACTGCGCGGTTCACCATTTTTCATGCCTGTTATGGTATCAGGCACACTTTCTTTGCTGCTGGGTTTCATGATACTGTCAAACTTCCCCGGCTCTGCTGTTATCAGTCTTGGATTGATGTTGGCGATCGAACTGATTTCAAACGGCGTCGCATTAGTTGCCATTTCATTGCAGCGTAAGCCGGTAAGTAGTTAACATAGATTTTCGTAGAATAAAGACCGGAACACCAATTCAATGCGTCGTAATATTGTAATACTTTCAACATTGATGATAATCGCGGCAATTGTCCTGTATGCTTTTCTTCTTAGCGGTCGTGCAAAACCCGGCGGGAACGAGATTGAGCGCCAGACCGAGTTATGGGCGCACGAACGGTTGGTGCGTGCGCGTATCAACGCAGTGGCCACTCCTTTTACAACAGACGGCTGCAGCGGTGGCATGTCTGCCATATGGCAGGAAGCAAACGATGTTTTCCCAGCTCTTAGCAACAAAATAGGTGCCACCCCCCCTTGGGAGCAATGTTGCATCACGCATGACAAAGCTTATCACAACGCGGCAGGCGCAAAAGATGCTATGCAAAGCTTCAATGCCCGCCTTGCAGCAGATCAAACCCTGAGCAAATGTATATCTGACTTCGGCACACAAGAGTCGACATCGATCGAACAACAGTATCAACTGCTTGCCGATATGATGTATTCGGCTGTGCGATTGGGCGGTGTACCATGTTCCGGCTTGCCGTGGCGTTGGGGATATGGCTTGCCGAATTGCTATATCGGATATTCGCAATAGCTTCGAACTGATCGAAATATCATAACAAAAACCAAGGCCCGCAGGCGAAGCCCCTACTCGCTTCAAACCCCTACATCTGGTCACGCAGACATTACCTTTAAATCCCCAGTTCTGCAGACACAGTCGCGATACTTTCGCGTAAAATGCTTTCAATTCTGGCAATTTCATCATCTGTCATGATCAAGGTTGGTGACAGGATCAGTATATTACCCAGTGGACGTGCAATCAGGCCACGGCTTTGGGCCTGTTGAGCCACGCGTGAACCAACGTTGTCTTCAACTGTGAAAGCTTCTCTGCTGGCTTTATCCTTCACAAATTCTATACCCATCATAAAATGACTGCCGCGCACTTCGCCGACCATATTCATATCAGAAAGCCCGCGCAGGGTGTTTTCGAATATTTTACCTGTAGTGCGGACATTCTCCGGTATTTTATTGCTTTCCAAAACCTCAATGTTTGCCAACGCTGCCGCGGCAGCGGCGGGATGCCCGGAATAAGTCATACCATGAAAGAACATCGCACCTGGCTCGGATATAACATCGTAAATCTCATCTGAAATAATCGTTGCGGACAAAGGCTGATATCCGGAAGTCAGCCCCTTGGCGGTAGTGATGATGTCAGGCTCTATTCCAAAGACATCCTTAGAGGCAAACATATGCCCCAGGCGGCCAAAAGCGGTGACCACTTCATCCGAAATATACTTAATGTCGTGTTCTTCAGTGATCTGGCGCATCCGCTTGTGATAGCCATCGGGTGCCACCAGAATGCCACCCGCACCCATGATTGGCTCAGCGATGAATGTCGCGATATTTTCGGCACCGATATTGTGGATTGCATCCAACATATCTTCTGCCAGCACATCCAGAAACTCTGCGTCGGTCATGCCTTCTGCTTCACGGTATGCGTATGGTGCACGCAGATGGTGAACAAGGTTTTCCGCTGCCGTATCCCAGCCTTCGCTATAGGCAGGTGTGGTCATTGCCATCGCAAGATGGGTAGAGCCGTGATAGGCACCGATGCGCGACAGTATTTTCTTTTTATTCGGGCGGCCAAGTCGATTGTTGTAGTGGTGCAGCATACGGATGGCCGTGTCATTGGCGACGGAACCCGAATTGGCAAAATAGACCCGGTTCAGATTACCGGGGGCCAGTTGCGCGATCTTTTCTGCTAGACGCGCAGCTGCGGGGTGGGTGAAGTTGTAGAAGGTCGAATAATAATCAAGTGTTTGCAGTTGTTCCGTGATTGCTTCAATGATCTCCGGGCGTCCGTGACCCACATTCACACACCAAAGCCCGCCGATACCGTCAATCAGGTTATTGCCTTCGCTATCGGTTACATAAGCCCCTTTTGCCGCGACAATCGCAGTGCGGGCGGCAGCTTGTTTCAAGCCATCAAGATCGGCAAAAGACTGGATCAGATGGGCATCCTTGGTCAGGATTTCATCAGTGTTGAGTTTGGTGATTTTGTTCATGTCTATTCCTTTAACATCCAGAAAAGGTGATGATCTGCGGTTACTATGTGCCCCGCTTGAAAGCGGGGCATCAATGATTATTTCTTCAGGTTTGTCCAAATAGTGTCGTAGACTTTTTGTACGTCTTGCGAACAAGCTTCGACAAAAGAACCAACGGGGGATGCCGGAGGGTTTGACTCTGGTGAGTTCTTTACGTCATCGCTTAGGAACGGCTCGGTTCCCGTGACACCTGCGGTATATTGTGCGTAATTGGTCACGGCTGCCGCATTTTCCGGTTCAAGCAGGAAATTCATGAATTTCAATGCATTGTCACGGTTTGGCGCATCTTTCAGCAGGACAACATTGTCCATCCAGACAACATATCCCTGTTTCGGGAAGGCATATTCTATATTGGCCCCTTCGCTACGGGCCTTGGCGGAAAAGCCGCTCCAGATCATGCCGACGGCAGCGTCGCCTGATACCAGAACATCCTTGGCCACATCGGACCCGAATGATGCCCAATGCGGTTTGGCTTCCTGAACTAATGCGTTCAGTGCTTTCAATTGTTCACGGTCAGTTGTGCATTGCGGGATACCCAAATGCAAAGATGCCAGTGCCAGCAACTCACCCTGACTGTCGAGCACGTTGATCTTGCCGCGTAATTCTTCCGGTGGGTTAAACAGAATGTCGGTGGTGTTGATATCACCGCTATATGCATCTCGGTTCACGGAAAAGCTGGTTGTGCCCCACTGATAAGGGATCGAGCTGTGACGGCCATTATCGAAGCTCACATCAACCCATTGCGGCATGATGTTACCAAAGTTGCTAAGGTCGGATGGTGCAAATGTATCCAGCATGCCTTCGCCTGCCATGATCTCGACCATATAATCGCCGGGAACAGACACGTCATAACTGCCCAGCTTGCCCGCTTTTAGCGAGGCCAGCATGGATTCGTTTGAATCGAATGTGTCCATTGTCACTTCAACATCATACTCGGCTGCAAATTTATCCAGTAATTCCTGCGGGATATATTCGAACCAGTGATAGACTGACAGCTTGCCTTCGGCCTGTGCCACGTTCGCAGCCAGCGTTATGGCCAGCGCGGATGTGGTTATTTTCAAAAAGTTATTCATGTTATTTCTCCGTTGTTGTGGTCGTTACTTCTTGTTCTGTCCCATCCGTCCGACCAGATAAGACAGGGTGACAAAGACCACAGACACCAGCAGAAGCAGGGTGGAGATTGCCATAATATTGGGTTTTATACCTTGTTTGACCGCGCCGAAAATTGCCGTGGGCAGGGTTTCGATACCGGCACCTTTGACAAAGTTGGTAATAATGAAATCGTCAAGCGAGATGATGAAAGCCAGCAAAAAACCCGAAATGATACCGGGTGTCATCAGTGGCAGCAGGATCAGGCGAAAGGCTTCTATGCGTGTAGCGTACAGATCCAGTGCAGCCTGTTCATAAACCTCTTCTATACTTT
Organism: Amylibacter sp.; assembly: GCA_965261565.1. GTDB lineage: Bacteria > Pseudomonadota > Alphaproteobacteria > Rhodobacterales > Rhodobacteraceae > Amylibacter. The sequence goes on along the minus strand of OZ253460.1, from coordinate 2,133,926 downwards.
GCATACGGGCCGCAATGGGCAGGTAAGCGAAGGGAATGCAAAACACGATATGCGCCAAAAGGATCGTTGCATATCCTGTGGTGAAACCGATCATAGAATAGAATATCAAAAGGGCCACGGCAGTGACAATTTCAGGCACCATCAGGGGCAGGTTAATCAGGGCAAAACCAATGGATTTGCCGCGAAAGTAACCTGCACGCAGCATGGCGGTTGCCGCCATAGTGGCAATAGAAGTGGATACGATTGCGGCGGCGACCGCGATCAAAAGCGAATTTAAAGCCGCGGTTTTGAATTTTGCGGATTCCACTCCCCAGAACACATCTTCATACCAGCGCAGCGATAATCCACCCCAGTTGGTGATCGATTGGCTGTCATTGAATGAATAAATCATCACGATAATTAGCGGGGCATAAAGCAGGAACAGGCACAGGTATGTTATCGGCAGGAAGCCCGGAAAGCGGCGGATGTCGTGTTTCTTAGCCATTACCTTTCCTGTTCTTTTGATTGCTGTCGAGCATAATAAGTCAGTACGATCAATACCATAGACAAAAGGATCATCGACACGGCTGCCCCGAACGGCCAGTTGCCTGCATTGCCTTTGAACTGTTCTTCAATCAGTGAGCCGATCATGAAGGTTTTAGCCCCGCCAAGCAGGTCTGGGGCAAGGAACGCCCCTAGGCTTGGGACAAAAACCAGTATGCAGCCCGCAATGATGCCCGGTTTAACTGTTGGTAGAATGATTTTGCGAAGCGTGGTGATGCGTGAAGCATAAAGATCGGCGGCAGCTTCCGACAAAGCGAAGTTGTAACGCTCTACGCTGGCATAAATCGGCAGAACCATGAACGGCAGGTAAGAATAGAACAGGCCCAATTGCACTGCAAAGTTGGTATTGATGATATGAATAGGGTCGGAAATGATACCGGTGGAGATCAGAAACTCGTTTAACGGCCCTGTGTCGCGGATTAGAAATTTCATAGAAATAGTGCGGATAAGCAGGTTCACCCAATATGGAATTGTAATTAAAAACAACCATATAGAACGGTTACTTCCAGTACGTGTTGCAATGAACCATGCGGTCGGGAAGCCGATGATAAGGCAGAAAAAAGTGGCAACAGCCGCCTGCCAGATCGAACGCCAGAAAATTTTGATGTAAGTCCACTCGATCTTGGCGGGGTCATCACCGAACAACCCGCGATCAAAGAAAAACTGGTCATAGGCGGCAAGTGAGAATTCCCAGATAATGCCGCCGCGAAACTCTTTTGTCAGGAACGAATAAATCAACATCATACCGACAGGCAACAGCAGGAAAAAACCGATAATAAGCCAAGACGGCAGCATTAACAGATTACCAAGCCCCGCGTAGGTACTGTTGTTCGTTTCCTTTACTTTTGTAAGAGTCCCCGCCATCAATCCACCAACAGGCGCGCAGCACCTGCTTCAAAATTCAGCCCCACGACCTCACCAAGTGAAGGGACATGGGTGGTTTCCGAGTTCTGAACCCTTACAGTGACCACTTCCTGATCATCCAATGTGATCTCGACATGCATGTCAGTGCCCAGATAAATCTGGCGCGTGGTCGTGCCTTGCAACAGACCATTGGCTGGCTTTGTTACCGCAACCCTTTCAGGACGTACCGACAAGTGCCCTGCCCCTGTTCTGGCCCCGTCCGCAGCGGGACAGGTAAACGTGGCCCCGCTGGGCAGGGCGCAGGTTGCGCGGCCATCGCTAACATTGGTGACCGTAACATCGATAAGGTTGGTTTCGCCGATAAAGTCGGCCACAAACTTGTTAATTGGGGCTTCATATATCTGACGTGCGGTCCCGATCTGTTGCAACTGCCCGTCGGCAATAACCGCGATGCGATCGGACATAGTTAAAGCTTCTTCTTGATCATGCGTAACAAATATAAAGGTGATACCCGTTTCATGCTGGATTTGCTGTAATTCCAAACGCACCGCTTGGCGCAATTTTAGATCAAGTGCTGACAATGGCTCATCAAGTAATAGTACTTTGGGATTTGGTGCCAAGGCACGGGCCAATGCCACACGTTGCTGTTGCCCACCGGAAAGCTGTGAAGGCAAGCGGTCTGCAAAGCTGGTCAGTTGCACCAGCTCCAGAACTTCACCCACACGGGCACTGGCTGTTGCATCATCTTGACCAAGGCGCAAAAGGCCAAATTTGACATTGTCAGTGACATTCATATGCGGGAACAAGGCATATTGCTGAAAAACCGTATTCACCGGGCGTTTATTGGGGGGCAAATCGGCAATGTTTTCACCGTAAAGCCTTATCGCGCCTTTGGTTATATCCTCAAATCCTGCAATTGTGCGCAATAGCGTTGTTTTCCCGCAGCCCGAGGGCCCCAAAAGGGTAAAAAATTCATTATCATGGATAGCAAGAGATACATCCTTAAGTGCTGTGAATGACCCATACATCTTGGTGACATTTGATATGTCGACAGCAACATCTGCAGAATCATGTGAATGAGACACCTTGCTCCCCATAAATATACCCCCTATTATGATGTTTTATGCTAAATCTTAAAATATGAGGGGTATATACCCCCAAGGTGGTATAATGAATGGAAACACTGGAAAGTCAGAGATACTGCTAGGCAAAGTTATCGAAAACCTAAAGTCTGAGCGGTTTGAGCAAAACTTTTATGATTGGCTACAAGCGCTTGTGCCGTTCGATAACATCACCACGTTGGCCTATTTTCAGGACAGAACGCCAAAACAGTTGATGTTTGACAGCGCCCAACCGAAAGTACATGAAAATTTTGAAGCCGTGTATTTGGAAGGCGCATATTTACTGGACCCATTTCACGATCTTCACATTAATCACGCCAAAAGAGGCGTTTATCGCTTAAGTGAAATCGCGCCTGATCAATTCCATCGAAACCAGTACTTCCTGGATTACTATTTGAACACAACAATGGTTGATGAGATCGCATTTGTTGCCTATCCATCAGACGGAGTATCAATTCACGTCTGTTTAGGGCGTGATTCAAATTCAAACCAGCGATTTACAAATCGTCAGATTGCTGTTGCAACGCGCATGGCCCCGATTGTTACCTCATTGGTTGAAAGCCACTGGAGTAGTTTGAATTCAACCGGAAAATATGCCGAAATTGATATTACCGCAAAATTAATAGACGCGGCAAAAAATAAACACGCGATTTTCTTAAGCCCGAGACAAGCCGAGGTTGCCATGTTGATTTTGCGCGGACATTCGTCAGTTTCCATTGGGTTGAGACTGGGAATTAGTTTTCAAACTGTAAAAGTGTTTCGCAAACAGCTATACAAAAAGTGTAAAATATCATCGCAGGCCGAACTATTCACATTATTACTGCCATTGCTTGTGCATTAAGCCGCAGCCTGACGCATAGCCCATCCCGTGGATCGTTTATGATACCCTGACACGGCGGGTCTTCGGGGAATAAGCACCCATTTGGAAACCAATAAAATAGTTTCCAATTTCACCAATTAGCTGTTTATTATCAATAAGTTATATTTTGGGTGGCGGATAGGCAGGGGTTTCATAAATCTTTATATATCGGTATCTTAGGGTGGAAACCGTTGAATTACCGACTCTATATAAATCAATAGGTTACATAGTGGCTTGGAAACTGTTTTATTGGAATAAAACTCTAACAACTATAGATTAATCATTCTTCAATTCAAGTTGTTGTCTCGCCTCAATTCTATTCATCATGGAGTGAGCCATTTCCCTTTGATATGTTTCCGTTAACCTAGCAATTATTGGGCTTTTAAACCCAGACCAACATCCAAAAAATTCCTTATTCCATGGTAAACGTGCCATTTGCTTAGGGTCTAAATCAAAGCGAGTTGCCTTAGATAAGTTATGTTCATCTAAGTCAGTACTATTCTGAATTATTAAATCCACATGCTTTCTAGCATCGAATTTGATACTTCCAGTACCAAATGCAACATGGATCAAATATTTATTCGAAGTCTTACTTGCGCTAACACCAAGTACCAGACAAGGCCGAAGCGACTTTCGAGGCTTCGGCTTTGTCTCGGGAAAATAGCAAGTTACAATATTGTATTTTGATGGTGGAGCATTAAGCCAATTGGGCATAACTTTCCTTGTCGATACCTTCAATTAACTCCCAATCTTCAGCATCAACTTGTTTTTTTGCTGCTTGGCGTAGTTCTTCAACAGCTTCAGTAGTTACATCGTCATGGTAATCCAAAGTATCGGGGCGGAATCCGCCTGATGTTTTACATTTGGTTTTTTGCATGTTTGGTTGCATTTAGAGCATCCTAAATAATTAACATTCATGAAGCGATTCTAGACTCATATGCTATTAAACTAGTATTTTAAAGAGCTAGGGTCAAATTCCTACATAATCTAGCCCTGATTAGTTACGTTAACATTAATAGACCTGCTTCACAATAGGTTATTTTTATGCGAGGAAGTGCCTGGAGGTATCATTTTATGAAAGCTTTGAAGATTTTAAGTGCACAACCTGCATTGTTTTTTCGACTATCGGGCATCCGCCTTACAGATTTCAACGCCCTGGTTGCGACACTTCATCCGATCTGGTTGAAAAGTGAGGAGAAACGCCTGTCCCGCAAAGACAGGCAACGTGCGATTGGGGGTGGGATGAACTATCGCCTGGAGTTCGCAGAACAGCTTCTGCTCTGCCTGATGTATTACCGAACCTATACCAGCCATGCTTTTATGGGGCTTGTATTCAATGTATCCTCTCCGACAGTTTGCCGCCGCATTCAAGCCATGACAGAACTGATGGCAGGCCATTTTCGGATGCCTGAACGTAAAGTAAAGTTGTCGGAAGTGGAAAAGGCTGATCTGCTTTACCTGATGATTGATGGTACTGAGCGTCCAGTTCAACGGCCCGGGAAGCCCTCGGCTCGAAAAGCAAAATATTCTGGCAAGAAAAAGAAGCACACGGCGTCCCACCAGATCATCACAGATGACAAGAAGTGTATACTGGCTGTTGGATGCGCCCATGACGGGCGCAAACATGACAAGCGTATTTATGATGAGACCCGCGTGGATAGGCCCCCTGATATACTTACCCTTGGGGATTTAGGATATCTGGGGACATCACTGGAAATCCCCCTGAAAACATCAAAGAAAAAACCACTTACGAAAGAAGAACAAGAATACAATACATGGCATTCAAAACTACGCATTGGCGTAGAGCACGGTATTGGCCGCATGAAAAAGTTCAATATATTTTCGGATATTCACCGCAACAACCAACAACAAAACATGATTGCCAAGAATGTCGGAGCACTCGCAAATATGAATTTGAAAACAGTTTGAAAAAACGGGTGGGGATACTTGTGTCTAAAAATATTCGACCCTATTGTGAATCGGGTCTAATATAGAAATAGTATGGCTATTTTACGACATTTATAACTTATTGTGATGTAAATTTACTTAAATCTTTGAAACCAAACATGCAAAAGTTTCCAAAAAACCTAATTAGTTCAACAATATCAATAGCCTATTTTGACAATGGCGGACAGACAGGGATTCGAACCCTGGAGACGGTCACCCGCCTACACACTTTCCAGGCGTGCGCCTTCGACCACTCGGCCACCTGTCCATTGCAGGTTCGTTTACACAATGGAATTTGGGCAGGCAAGTCTAAAAAGCCCTTTGCGCTATGTCTAGGGTTTAGATGGTGTTTTGGCACGCGGTTTACGGGCGGGCTTGGTTGCTTTCGGCAAAAAATCTTCTGCGTTCTTGATCGTCACCTCGCGTTGCGCAAACGGAATGACGATGTTGTTTTCTGCAAAACGTTTGACGATCTCGAAATTCATGTCGGATGCAGCGCTTAAAACATAGTTCACGTCACGCAGGATGCCGCGCAGTTGAAAATCCATTGAATCCGCGCCAAAGCCCATAAAGATAACCACAGGTTTGGGGTTTTTCAAAACAATAGGATGCCCATCGGCAATCGACAGCAAAACCTCTTTAACCAGTTCAGGATCGGTGCCGTAAGCCACACCTACGGGTACTTTAACCCGGCCGCGGACATTGCCATGTGTATAGTTTGTCACGGTGCCAGCAATCAGATCAGCGTTCGGTACAATTACAGCAGCCCCGTCAAAGGTTTCTATACTGGTTGAACGCACGGATATTTTACGAACTGTCCCCATGTAGGTTCCGATCTCGACCCAATCACCGATTTTTACCGGTCGTTCGATCAGAAGAATTATACCGGATACAAAGTTTGACACGATAGTTTGCAAACCAAAACCGATGCCAACAGACAAAGCACCGGCAACAATCGCAAGGCCGGACAAATCCAAACCCGCTGTGGTGATGGCTATCAGCCCGGCAAAGAAGATACCGACATAACCAAAGCCTGTTACTAAGGCGTTTTGTGCCCCGCTTTCAATGCGCGTGCTTGGAAAAACGATTGTGCGCAACACAGTTTGCAGTAATTTGGTTACGGTATAGCCAATAAAGAAAATCAGGATGAAGACCAGAAAGTCGGAAATTGAAATCTGGGTATCTCCCAAAGAAACCCCTTGGTTCAATTGATACCACATATCTGCGATGTCAGTTGTGCGTGCACCCCAAACAAGTGCAAATATAGGAATGGAAGCACATATCAGCACAAACGCCAATCCCATTTTATATATCCCGCCAGCAGGCCGATCTTCACCCACTTGATTGGATGCAGTGCTGAAATTGCCGAAGAAACGCACGCATATTGTATAGATAATAAATAACGCTCCGGTCATGGCAAGAGTTTGAACCATTGCAAAAACCAAAGTTGCACCCGCATTGGAATAGCCGAATATCGATAACACGGGGCCGCCGACCCCCGAAATATAACAGGCCCACATGATTATAGTAGCCATGCGTTCAGGGATGCTTTTCTCACGGTCTTCAAGATTCAATAAATTCCGGAATTTTCCGATTTTGCGTCCACCAATGAACAGGCCAAGACCTAACAGAATAACCAATGGGAAACTTAAAACCGATTTTACGTCATCCGACCAATCCGCCCCGTTCGATAGGCCAATAATCAAATTGCTGGCGGCCATGACGACACCAAGAGCCAATATAATACGGCGTCCACCCAACATCAGTTTTGCAAACTCCCCGGTTTCATCACCGCTGAAAAGATTGCTTTGGGGTAAATTGCGTGCCAGCCAGTTCGCACCGAAAATCGACACGCCCATCATGGGAATAGATTGCAGCAATAATTCGCCCCGAACTGAAAATAAGTCCGCCAATTCAACTGCCGCCAAAATAAAGATAAGGCCCAACATGGGTACAATAAAGACACCAAATGAAGAAAGCAGGCGTTTTATATTACCGAACGTATTTAACGGCTTATCACCAGTAGTCGTCAAATACCGACCAATCCAGAACGGCGCAGGGACCATCAAAAACAAACCAAATACTACCAATAATATTATTGCCGGCCCGTTTTGCTTGCGAAGCTTCACAACAACTTTGCTTGAAGAGTGCACGCGTGCCCGGTCAGCTATCTGTGAAATCCGGTGTTTCAGGTCCGTCAAGGCCAATGGCCAGAGTGCTGGATCCAGCGGGCTTCTATTCACATTCAACAGCGCGCTGGCTTTACGTTCCCGTACAATTTTATCGATTTCTGAGATTAACCCACTAGCACGTAAATATGCTTCTTTCTCAATGAACAGAGGGGCACGGACATCGTCTAATTGTTGTGTTAGTTCCGCACGCCTTAACGCAATTTTTTCATCTTCTTGTTGCCCTTCTGCCGGTGCGTCACCCAAAGCGGCAATCTGTTGCTCTATAGTGGCAATCCGTTTGGTTTGCGTTTTTTGCGAGGCTAAAGCTTTAACGCGAAATTCAACCAGATCGATGCGCAGTTTTCCCAGGGATTCCGAGGATGCCCGCCCGATATCCACAACACCTTCTGCGCGCGTTGCAAGCTTGTTAAACGTTTCAAAATCGAAACTGCCCGTACCCGTCTGAGCAAGCCCGGCAATGCTTAAAAAGAAAATCAGCCCAACCGTTGTGGTAATGGCTTTAAGTATCCGGCCCATTCATGAAACCTATTCAAATACAGACGGAATATCTTGCCGCGGTTTGTCCAGCCAAGCCGGTACAGGCAAGCTCATTGCTTTTAGAAACTTAGGGTTAAAAATCTTGGATTGGTAGCGATTGCCATAATCGGCCAGAATTGTAACGATCGTATGTCCCGGCCCCATGTCATTGGCCATACGGATAGCCCCTGCGATATTGATACCCGTAGAGCCGCCCATACAAATTCCTTCTTCACGCAGCAGATCAAATATAACAGGTAATGCTTCCGCATCCGGGATATTATACGGCATATCGATATCCAGGCCCTCAAGATTGGCCGTTATACGGCCCTGACCTATACCTTCTGTAATGCTGTCGCCTGATGATTCCAATTCACCATTGGCATAATAATTATACAATGCCGCACCATCTGGGTCTGCAAGGCCGATTTTGATATCTTTGGATTTTTCACGTAGTCCTATTGCAACACCCGCTAAAGTTCCACCGGTTCCAACGGCACAGATAAACCCATCCAACTTACCACCTGTTTGGTCCCACATCTCGGGTGCGGTACTGATTACATGCGCATCGCGGTTCGCAACATTATCAAACTGGTTCGCCCAAATTGCACCATTGGGCTCGGTTTGAGCTAATTTTTCTGCCAAACGTGCCGAATATTTAATGTAATTATTAGGATCTTTATAGGGTTTTGCCGGCACTTCTACCAACTCTGCACCGGCAAGCCGGATCATATCCTTTTTCTCTTGGCTTTGTGTTTCGGGTATAACAATCACAGTTTTAAAACCCATAGAAGCCCCGACAAGAGCCAAGCCTATACCAGTGTTTCCAGCTGTACCTTCTACAATTGTACCACCGGGTTGAAGTCGTCCTGATTTTACCGCATCCAGAATAATACCAAGAGCTGCACGATCCTTAACAGACTGCCCGGGGTTCATAAATTCAGCTTTCCCGTAAATCTCACAACCGGTAATTTCAGAAGCTTTTCGCAAACGGATCAAAGGGGTTTTCCCAACAGCGTTGGGCAGGTCGGAATAAACGTTCATAACAGGTCCAATTCATAAGTTATCATATTGATACGCGGCTTGTTACAAGGCTTCAACACTGAAAAGTAAGATGTTGGGCACAATGTCGACTTATGTCCAGTACCGGTTTGCAAGCCCAGCGCCGATCCCGCTGATAATTCCGCCAACAAGCAGTACAACGACTATGTTAGGTTCAATAATAACAGTTAAATAGGCGACGGTTTCTTCAAACCATGACACCGTTACATCGGCAAATTGTCTGATGAAAAATCTTTCCAATTTCAGTATGACAACCCAGCCCCCATATACAATAGCAGAAATTATCGTGAAAAGAAAACCTCCTCGCAGGCCTGATAATATAGATCCTAAACCACCAAACCCCGGGTCTTTGCCAATCGAACGCCATCCCACCATAAATCCGAGTATACCGTTAATAAAATATAACTCATCAGCAACGCCCATCGTAGTCTTGATAGCTAAGAACAAGTAGGTTGCGTATAAGGCAGTCAGGGTAAGAAATATCCCACCAATTAGTTTGGCTGCAGTTGGCATTATTACGCGCTCCTTCGCATTGTTACTTGTGTCACATCTGTTGTACCGTACTCGAAGCCCGCCGCACAGGACGTAAGATAAAAATTCCACATATTTAGAAACCTATCATCAAAATTCGCATCAGAAATATCATTCCATCTTTCATTAAATGTACAATACCACCGACGCAATGTTTGTGAATAACTTTTCGCAAATTCTACTGATTTGCAAAATTCCAACTCCGAATTATCGATTTGTGTCCGCAACACCGTCGGGCTTGGCAGCATACCGCCCGGAAAAATATGCTTTTGGATAAAATCAACACTCTTTCGGTAGTTTTCGAACAGGTGATCGGCCATTGTAATAACCTGAATGGTTGCACGTTTATTGGGCATTAGGCAGTCATGGATAGTCTTAAAATAGGATGGCCAGTATTTCTCACCAACGGCTTCAAACATCTCGATTGATGCAATCCCGTCATAGCGATCCGTTTCATCGCGGTAATCCTGCATCACAATATCAACTTTATCTGCAAGCCCTGCCTTGAACATCCGTTCCTTGGCATAATCATGCTGTTCTTTTGATATTGTTAAGCATTTCAATGTCGCACCTCGTTGGCCAGCAGCATAGTGTGCAAATCCACCCCATCCACAACCGATTTCCAACAAATGATCGCCTGCTTTCATCTCCATATGGTCACATATCGATGCGTATTTCTGTAACTGTGCTTTTTCTAGGCTTTCCTGCCCAGTGATAAACAAAGCTGATGAGTATGTCATCGTATCGTCCAGCCATTTGGCATAAAAATCGTTACCAAGGTCGTAATGATGAGAAATATTTTTCCTAGCCTGATCTTTTGTATTACGGTTCATCCAATGACGCAGCCGCTCGTACATGCGCATGATGCCGGCACCAGGGTAATTTTTGGAAATCTCCGTAAAATTGTCGAAAACAACATCCAGAAAGGCCTGCAAATCGGGTGTCGTCCATTGCCCGTCCAGATAACCGTCGGAAAACCCCATATCGCCTTCTCGGATCAACCGCGTCCAAATTGCATTGTCTTTTGAAACAACACGGGCATATTTACCTGGATCTGGGCCAGTCACTCTAAAAACCCTGCCGTCGCAGAGTTCCAAATCCAAAACCCCTCTTTGCAGTGTTTTCAAAGAAGCAAACACCATCGCAAAGCAGCGCGGCAGGCTTTCATGGCCATCTGTAGAGGTAAAAATAGTCATCCTCATCTCCCAATTGGTCAAGTCTAGCGCGATTCTGTGGTTTTTGCCAAGTTTTGTCTATTCCACATAATATAGGCGGCAGTAGTAACTGCGTTATGATATATATGCCGAACGTATTTTATAAGGCGTTATGCGTTTTGCATTGCTGTCAGTTCGCATAAAGACTTGACCTCAACTCCATATCTATTCACAAAAATTATACGATGGATCAGAATTTTCATGGAGCTAAATAAATCATGACTTACTCTCAGGATGTAATTAAAGCGTACAAAAAAATAACAACTGCCACACTCACGACAGTACTCTTCAAAATTGGATTGAAAAATGTCTGGATACGCGGCTCGTTCCCTCTTTCAGATCATCAAAGTACTATGGTTGGCCCAGCCTTTACATTGCGCTTTATTCCTGCCCGAGAAGATTTAGCAACCCCTGAATCGTGGTCTTCACCTATTTCGACAAGAAGCGCAATTGAGGAAATGCCTGGTGGTTGCATCGCCGTCATTGCAGCTGATGGTTGTCTAGGCGCTGGCGTCTTTGGCGATATATTATGTCAACGCATGAAACAAAGAAATGTTTCTGCGATGATCACGGATGGAGTTGTGCGGGATCTTGAGGGGGTGTTAAAAACAGGGCTTGGCGTATGGGCTGCGGGCACTTCTGCCCCACCTTCAGTTGCCGGACTGACTTTTGTAAACTGGCAGGAGCCAATTGGTTGTGGCGGCGTTGCAATCTTACCTAACGATCTTATTGTTGCGGATAAAGATGGCGCAGTGGTTGTCCCGGAAAAACTTGTTTTAGAAGTTCTTGAAGCTTCAATTAAACAGGAAAAAATGGAAGAATGGATCATGGAGGAGGTCCGGGGTGGTGCTGCATTGCCAGGACTCTATCCACCAAATGATGAAAATTTGCAGCGATACGAGGATGGTAAAAAATAGCTCCTTATTGTAACACCCTTTAAAAAAAATACCTCCTAGAGCACCTGATCCAGTGCGTCGATCAACTTATCCACTTCATCCTTACGGGTGTAATGCACAAAACTTAGCCGCAAAACGCCGTGATCCGGGTCAAGACCCAGCCCTTCAAGGCAACGCACGCCGTAAAAGTCACCACCACCTGCCATGATACCGTGTTGAACTAATTTCTCTGCGGCCAGCCCCCCCTTTTGCTGCAATGCCACTGCCACCGTTGAAGCTTTCTTATTGGCATCACGCGGGCCAAGCAGGCGCACAGAGTTTCTGTCACCCAGATAATCCAACAAGGGCTGCAATAGTTTGATCTCATGCGCGCGCATAAGATCATGCACATAGGCCCCCCGCACTTTCGCATCTGCATTACCGCCATCATGATGGGCATAAAGCGCGTCTATATAATCTGCCATACCAGCAGAGGCTGCAATTTGCGCATGGTCCGGCCCAGCTGGCGTAAAGCGTTGATAAAGACAGTCCGCGTTAAAGTAATGCCCCTGATTGGGCAATTTTTCCCCCAGCGCGCGCTTGATGGTCATGATACCCTGATGCGGTCCATAGGTTTTATAGGCGGAAAACATATAGATGTCTGGCCCCAATGCTGCAACATCAGGAATACCGTGCGGGGCATATGAAACACCATCCACACAGGTCACCGCACCCGCTTCATGGGCGATTTTGCAAATGGCGGCCACATCATTGATCTCACCCACCACATTAGAACAATGCGGAAAGCAAACCAGTTTAACTTTATCGTCCAGATGTGTTGTCAGATTTGCAGGGTCAAGATGGCCCGTATCGGGGTCTATTTGCCACTCACGCACCTCAATACCGCGATCCGCCAGGCGCCGCCATGGGCCACTATTGGCTTCGTGATCCTGATTGGTCACAATGATTGCGTCTCCTGCTTGCAGATATTGACCAAAGGCCTGTGCCAGAACGTATGTGTTTTGTGTTGTAGACGGCCCGAAGCTAAGTTCATCTGTACCAACACCCATGATTGCAGCCAACCGCGTGCGGGCCTCATCCATTTCTTCACCCGCCAGACGGCTGGCGTCATAGGCACTGTATGGCTGGACTTTGCGTTCGGTATAATACCGCGTCAGACGGTCGATCACCTGTTTGCAGGTGTACGACCCGCCTGCATTTTCAAAAAAGGCCTGGCCCTCCAGCACAGGGCTGGTAAAAGCTGGAAACTGCGCGCGTACAAAATTGATGTCTAGTGTCATGATGGCCCTCAATGTAAATCTTATCAGGCTTACCTTTGGGCCAAATCAAATGAAGTGCAAGGGCGTATTTACAAGCCCCTTGCAATCACTCGCATGGTCTCGATATTCACCGCACTCACACCTGCGTTTTTAAATCCGCGATCCGCCGCAGTACTGACAATCACCACATCAAGGAGGCGGTTAAAATAGATGTATTGGCCGTAAATGCCATGGGCGTAAAACTCGCCTTCCGTGGCACCCTGCGCGGGGATCCACCACTGATAGCCATACTTGCGATTGCCCTCTTTCGTGTTCGCCGTCGCTACGGTTGAGGCCCGCAACCAAGCCTTTGGCACAATCTGCTGGCCGTTATAAAACCCGTCTTGCAAAACCATCTGGCCAAAACGCGCATAGTCGCGTGTGGTCAGGTTCAGACCGCCCAACACAAAAGCCACACTATCACCATCGATCACATAAACCGGCTGTTTCTCTAGCCCCAAAGGTTCGATAATTTTTTCAGACAACAAATCAATGATCGACCGACCAGAGGCCCCGCGCAGCACCATGCCGATCACATGGGTGTCGATGGATACGTATTGCATCACCGTACCGGGCTTTGCAAAACTGTCTTTGATACTGGCCGCAAAATCATCCAGCGATCCACCCAACGCAATTGCACGCCCCATACGGTTAATGTCAGAATTTTTGTCCAGATAATCTTCGTCAAAAGTGACACCACTGGACATCTGCAATACATTGCGCAAAGTCGCACCTTCATAAGCACTGCCCTTCAGGGACGGTGCATATTTAATGATCGGATCATCGATAGAAGTAATCGTTCCCTCTTCCAGCAAAATACCCACCAAGGCTGACAAGAAGCTTTTGGCAACCGACCACGAAATTCGTAGGTCATCCGCTTTTGTATCCAGATAATAATCCTCATAAACCATCTGACCGTCATGCATCACAACCAGCGATGTCACATGACGTTCCTTGACCCATTTTTGAATAGCAACGGGCAGTTCCACAGCCTCACCTTTTGGCAACGCACTAATTGGGCCATCACCCTTTAGCACCGGTGCATTCAAAAACGCCTCATCCATGTGGCTGAAATTATGTACGATCTTTTCTTTGCTAAAGAGGCTGTTCACCGCCAAAAGGCGCGTGATCTCTTCGCGTTTCCACACCGCCATGGCAGCCAGTGCTACAGCAATAACAAGAAGTATTCGAAATGCACTTTTTATTAGACCGGACATATACGAAACTCCTGCTTTCAATTCTTATGATTGAGATTTTATTAACAGTACAATCACTGGGAATCATCATTTCCATCATAAGACCTTACGTCATATGCGACTTAAATATCCCCAATAAAACGCTCCAAACATATTGTCAAAACAGCTTTAATTGTCGCAAAGCCCTTAAACAAGTGTCGCAAACCGCTAATCCGTGCTACTCTGAAGACCTATGATCAAGGCAATTATCCTGGGGGGGAGTAGCGAAAGACCCTGAGGGTACGAAACCCAAATTAACGTGTCCAGAAAACAAATTTTTAGACACACTTAATCTTTCGCGGCAACATGGGGATACATATATGTCAATCAAACCACCATTCACGGAGCTTGAAATTGAAAAAGCACCGTCTGGGTTCTACGAAGGCTACAGCCTTCCGATCGCCCTCATCAGTAAGGTCAGCATGGTTGCGCTGGTTTTATGGGCCATTATTTGGCCTGCAGGTGCTAACAGCACTCTTTCATCATGGAACTGGGCACTTCTTAGCCAGTTCAACACATTCTACATTATTGCAGTTGGCGCATTTTTCTTCTTTCTAGCCATTGTCGCGATCATCCCTTCAACAGGACGTCGTTTGATGGGGACAGAAGGCGAAAAACCAGAGTTTTCAAACTTCTCATGGTTTGCCATGATGTTTGGTGCCGGTTTAGGTGTGGGCCTTATGGTTTACGCGACAGCAGAGCCTTTAGGTCTTTGGGGATCAAACCCACTTGTCCTAACAGGTGAAGTAGAAGGAAACACTGCAGAAGCTGTTCAATCCGCTTATCGCTATACATTCCTGCACTACGGCTTTCATGCCTGGTCAATCTACGTGGTAACGGGTCTATCTTTGGCTTACTTCGCCTATACACGGAATATGCCTTTGACCATTCGGACTGCTTTGACACCGCTTTTAGGCAAGCTAGCAAACGGCCCAATTGGCCATTTGGTCGATGTTCTTGGCGTTGTTGCAACCATCTTGGGTGTGTCTGTTACCATCGGTTTCGGTATCAGCCAACTTGTGGACGGTATCTATGCGATTTCTGGCATGGAATGGATGATGGATATGACCGGTGATGCACCTGCGCCAAACACTGTTGGCTTGATTTCTGCATTGGTCGTTATCATGGCGATGTCGATTATCTCAGCGGTATCCGGTGTTGGACGGGGTGTTAAATACCTATCCAACCTGAACTTGGTTCTATCCTTGATCTTGCTTCTAACATTCGTGTTCTTCGGTTCATTCTTGTTTGCGATGACAACATATGCATCAGCCATGGCTGATTATATCTTGAACATCTTCTCGCTTTCATTCGGAGCTCACGGACCACAATCGGCCGATGCATTTGCCGCAGCCCTACCAGAAGCCGCAAAACCATTCGCGGGTGATCTGTCAGCGGCGCAAGGCGCTTGGGGATCTTTTGACGGCTTCAAAGGCGGCCTAGAAGGTGCAGCAGCTGAGCTTCCAGAAGAGGTTTTGGTGGCAGCGTATGAAGCTGGTACAGATGGCCGTTTGTTCGGTTGGCAGTCAGGCTGGACAACATTCTACTGGGCTTGGTGGATCGCATTCTCACCATTCGTGGGATTGTTCCTAGCGCGTATCTCTAAGGGTCGTACAGTACGTGAATTCGTCCTTGGCTGTGTGTTTGCACCAGCGTTGGTATGTTTCGCATGGATGACCATTCTAGGTGCAACAGCGATTGATCTGGAGCTAACTGGTGGTGCTAACGGTACAATTATCGGCGCATCTACAACTGCGAAGTTGTTCGTAACCCTTGGTCAAATGATTGATGGTGGCTTCTTGACTGGCATCACAATTATGAGTGTTGTTCTGATTATGACGTTCCTGGTGACGTCCGCTGACTCTGGTATTTTGGTTATGAACACCATTATGTCAGGTGGCGAACAGGAAACTGGCGTTAAGCACCGTATCATCTGGGGTATCATCTTGACCCTTGTGATCGGCACATTGCTTGTTGCTGGTGGTGGCGGTCTTGACGCGATTAAGAACGCGATGATCATCGGAGCACTACCATTCACGTTCATAATGGTCTTGATGTGTATCTCGCTTGCAAAAGCCATGTACAATGATGCCCAGCGCGACAAAGGTGGGGCTGCAAGTACTGCACCTGCTGAATAAACGACTACATACCAAAAAAGAAAACGGCGTCCCTAGGGGCGCCGTTTTTGTTTGGAAAGCCATTTGGGGTTTAAGCAGGCATTCTGAGAATTATGGCTAATGGCAGCTATGCGGGACAATGTTGCCGGTTGGATTGCTTCGTCGAATGGCAGCTTTTGGAGTTTTGGAGAGAATAGTCATGATCGTGTAGTCCGAATGTGTATCGCGGGCGCTCTGCGGAGCAAGCCGGAGCAGCACCTTAGTCCTTTAAGAAAGACGGAGTGAGCACCCCTTCGTGACGTAGTAAATATTCCTTTGTTGGAAGACCTCCGCCAAAGCCGGTTAACGAGCCGTTTCCTCCTATTACCCGGTGGCATGGCAAGATGATCGGAAGCGGGTTGCTCCCATTTGCGGCACCCACTGCGCGACTTGCTTTGGGACGTTCGAGAGTGGCCGCCAGTTGGCCATAAGTTTGCGTCTCTCCAAAAGGTATAGTGGGCAGGTGTCGCCATACGCTTTTTTGAAAAGCTGTTCCTGTCAGAAAAAGAGGAAGATCAAACTGCCGTAATTCACCATCGAAATAGGCAGTAAGCTGACGCCGTACCTCCCAAAACGGTGCATCTGTCTGGTGCCAATCTGATCGTGGTCGGATTGCTTTGGGGCTGTTAGGAAAGCTCAAATAATGCAACGCATCGTCATCTCCAACGACCAGTAACGAACCCACAGGACTATCTATATGTGTATAGCTTAGTTCCGTCATGGTTTTGGCCTGCGGATGGAGGAAGGTGAGCGCCCGTAGAGCTTTGAGAAGGCCGCGTTGAATCGTCTAACGCTGCCAAAACCCGCTTGGAAGGCTATATCTGTAATAGGGAGCTTCGTCGTGTCCAGCAACTTCTTGGCGCGTCCAATACGAAGGGTTTGAGCCGTTTGAACTGGAGATGCCCCTATATGCTTGGCAAACAGCCGAGATAGATGTCTTGCACCGACGCCTAGCCGGTCTGCAAGATCATTGACATTACCGGTGTCCAGAGCGCCCTCGTCGATCAATCGTAAGGCCCGATCAACGGTTGTTCTGGTTCCATTCCATGCGGCGCAGAATGGTGCTGTCTCAGGACGACAACGCAGACAGGGACGATAACCTGCACGCTCTGCCGCGGCAGCACTTGGGTAGTAGCTGACATTTTTCGTAAGCGAGTGTTTCGCGGGGCAGACCGGACGGCAGTAGATTCTTGTCGTGCCGACAGCGGTGAAGAACCTCCCATCAAAGCTTGGGTCGCGCCTCAATCGCGCAGCGTTACATGTCTCAAAGTCTAGCATGAGATGGATCGTAGCAACCAATCAAGCTCAATACCAGACCAGTTGGGTAGCCAGGTCCGAAAACGGCGAGTCTATAAAAGGCGAACATAGTAAGTCTCTGTCTAACGTATGATTCACCATTTGCTGGACTACAAAACATGCCTATCGATACTTTCATCCTTTTCTTATTCACGACGGCCGTCGTTGTTTTTTCTCCTGGAGCGGCAGCTATTGCCGTGGCTTCACAAGGTGCGACCAACGGAGGTAGGCGTGCACTGGTATGGATGTGCGATAGTTCGGTCTCCCTTATATTGGAGTTTGAACGAAGATGAGCGAATATCAATTACATTGTTTAGCTGAATCCGGTAATGCCTATAAGGCAGCCCTGATGCTTGAATTGTGCGGTCTGGACTGGTCATCGATTTTAGTCGACTTTTCTAATGGTGAGACGCGAACATCGAAATATCGCCAAGACATCAATCAATTTGGCGAAGTCCCGGTGCTGGTGCATAAGGATCTGCAATTATCGCAATCAGGTGTCATTCTAAATTATCTGTCAGAAAAGACTGGGCAGTTCGGGCCTGCCAATAAGCAGGAAGAATACGAAATCTTGCGCTGGATATTATTCGATAATCATAAATTCACCAGCTATATGGCGACGCGTAGGTTTTTCCTGCGTTTTATGAAAACCGGTGACACCGAAATAACCAACTTTCTGGGCGATAAAGTAAAGGACGCTCTTGAGATTGTCGAAAAACATATGGCCGACAGAGATTTTATTGCCACACCAACACTCTCAATCGCCGACATTTCTATGTGCGGTTATCTCTATTACGGCGATGAATTGGAGCAGAATTTAGGCAGCTATCCAAATATCAACGCCTGGATAGATCGCATCGCGGCAACAGATGCTTGGAAACATCCCTATGATCTGATGCCGCGCGCTTTTCCAGGTTAGAGCATTTTCGAGCTCTCTAATTGAGCAGAACCTCAGAAATCGCTCTAAACTATGCCGAGCGAAGCAGTTTTGCTGAAAATGAAACGTTTTGACACATGGCGTAATTCCTAGTTTTGGCCTTCTCGCCCAGTGCGTCCTTTCTGGGTAATCTGTCGAGGTAAAGCGCCTGCCGATATTGTGTCGGGGGTACCCAAATGGTGCGTGCTCAAGGCCTAGGGTGTCAGAATTGCAAGCAGGCATTCTGAGAATTATGGCTAATGGCAGCTATGTGGACTTTTCTGCCGTTTCTTTTAAGCATACGAGCATCAGCTCTCAAAAAGCCGCGAGATGCCTGGTACTGGCCTTCAGTTGACACCAAATCAGGGAATTGCATTTTTGCAACCTCTGCATCGAAGTCAAAGACACCCTGAATATTGATGCAAAGGTAAAAGGAAAATGTACGGCGATTGGCTTATGATGGTAGCAGCCAATGAGAGCCGCCCGGCTATTTTTAGGCTGCACTATTCGGGCAACCCTGCATCGCGCAAGTTGATCACTACGCGTTCGAGGTCAGAGTTATATTTAAATTTTCCGCGATAGTTATGGCGAACCTTCGTGATCGAATACTCGGGATCATATTCCATTAACCGTCCAACAGCCTCCTCTGCTTCGTTCTGGTGGCCAAGGCAGATATGAATGATTGCCAATACCCGATAGGCCATAGGAGGCATCTCTGACATAGCGTTCATGGTTAGCAACGCGTCATCACAGTTCCCTTTGAGCCATTGGACCCATGCCATGTTCCACTTTATCCAGTCTGGGTGCAGTGGGTCCAAACGCATCGCTTTTAGGAGTAGTTTCTCCGCTTCATCAGCTCGCCCTGCATATCCATAAAATTCAGCTAGGTCGCTCATTCCGTTTGTGTCATTCGGATTCAATTCCAGGACACGCTGAGACCGTGCAATTGCGCGATCGAGGTCATTTTCCTGTAAGTGCACATAAGCCATCGCTGCATGGCTGTCATAAAAATCGGGTGCCAGTTCCACGGCTTTTTTAGCCGCCTTACTAGCTTCATTTAATGCGTCAGTGCGACTCAGTTTCGTCCAACCCCAGCGATGCCCATTAATATAAACAAATGCCAGTCCAACGTAGCCATAAGGTTGGGTAGGGTCAGCCTTGATAGCTGCAAGATTTTCCCTGTGTGCTCTTTCGTTTCCTTCAGGGGTAAACTTAAATAAGTGTAGGCGAGCTTTCAGATGGTGAAGTAAGGCAGTTAGCTTTGAACTGTCCGAATTAATGGCCTTTTTACCCTCGAAACTAATAACTTTTTGCGCGACTGAGGCCACAACTTTACGCACGATGTCATCCTGAACGACGAAAAGGTCGCTAAGATCGCGCTCATAAATTTCAGACCAAAGATGGTGGCCATCAACAGCATCGATCAACTGGACAGTCACGCGCATACGGTTACCGTTTTTTTGCTGACTCCCCTCAAGCAAATACCGAACGCCCAGTATCTGCGAAATCTTTTTTACGTTAGTTGGTGTTTCGCGAAAGCTGAAACTTGAGTTACGTGCAATTACAAATAGCTCCGGGAACCGAGACAACTCTGCAATAATACCTTCGGCGATTGCGTCGCTCAGATAATTAGCGTCATCGCCTGCACTGTGATCATCAAAAGCCAATACAGCGATCGAGGGTTGGAATGGAAGCGGTAAATTCTTTGATGTTGTGTTGGCCTCAATCGGCACCGCATCCACCATGTATCCTCTTTTGGGCGAGGTCTGGATAACCGTGTGATTGCGGTCGTTTAGAGCACGTCTGATATCAGAGATACACTGTACCAAACTGTCATCAGTTACAAATGATCCGGCCCAAACGTTGTCGAACAAGTCCTTTTTTGAGACAACTTCACCATGGTAACGAACTAGGTGCGTTAAAACTTCGGCGCTCTGACTACGCAAACGCACAATGTTGCCCGAGGCGTCCAGCAATTCGTTTGTTTTCAACAAAAACCTAAACTCTCCCAAACGAAACGTTTCGTCGGATTTCGTCTTTTTTTCGGGATTCTTTCGGGACATTCTTCGTGCCTCCATGCTCAATTAACCTTGCGAGGGGGCAAGTCACGATGCAAGCAATTTCGCTCACTCTTGATGCTAATTCTTGAGTGGATCGCGTGGGCACACATATAATAATACGACGAATAGGAAGTAAAATGAAATTCATCACATTGATGACTGCTACTACGATTGCTGTTTTCCACACGACAGGCGCCTGGTCCGCCGATTACGAAGTACAGCGTACGCTTCAACTACCGTCTTCTACTTATGAGGTGTGGAATCTGGTTGGCGACTTTTGCGATTTTGATGATTGGCACCCTGATCTAACGGCATGTTCGTTAAAGGTGATCGATGGGGGGATTCACCGTATTCTCACGACGGAAAACGGTGAGAAAATAGTACATAAACGCATCGCAGTAGAGCCAGGATTGTCTTACACATATAAAATTACAAGTTCACACCTGCCGTTAGAAAATTACATTGCGACTTTCTCTATTGACACGACAAGTGGATCCCTCATCGGCTGGTATGTTCGCTTCTCGTCTGATGACCCTACAATGGAAGCTGCAGTCGGTGAATTTTTTGAAACTGGATTATCCGCGATTGAAAGCGCAATTAATGAGCAATAAGCACGTGTATTCATGCGCCGCGCGGGATGTGCATGTCAAAACTCTCGACGTTTTCCGGAAAGCCGACCTTCGCTGTGCAAAATCAAATTAGCAGTTTGGGCTCTTAGCAGTCATCTGACTATTTTGGTCGGATGACCGCTTTCTATTCCATGTATTATACGCGGTCTAGCATCTACGCTTGCCGTGTAAAGTGTATTGGATCGAGTTATGTTTCCAAAACCCTTCAAAAACGTAAAAATCTATCCAGCAGAAAAACCTACCGCCCGTTTGCACGAATGGTAGGTTTTAGGAATGTTTTTTTGGATTACTTATTTATATCAAATAGATAACCCCATGTCCCAACTGGGACACTCTCCAAAGCCACGGTGATGGCAACGCCCTCAGGCGTTTACATCCACAACAACACGCCCCTTCACCTGACCCTTCAAAATATCACGACCCAACTGGGGTAAATCACCCAACGTTGCGGGGACGATCATATCCTCCAGCTTATTCATAGGTAGATCAGTTGCCACGCGTTCCCACACAGCAATGCGTTTTTCAGTCGGGCAATGGACACTATCAATGCCCAACAGGTTCACACCACGTAAAAGAAACGGGATCACGGTTGCCGGCAAGCCTGTCCCCCCTGCCAATCCGACAGAAGCAACCGAGCCGCCATATTTCAGCTGGCCCAGAATGCGTGCCAGCATCTCGCCGCCAACCGCATCTATGCAGCCGGCCCAAGTCTCGGCTTCCAACGGACGTTTAACGGTTTCATTAATATCCTCACGCGCTACAATCTGTGTGGCACCTAATGATTTTAGATAATCAGCCGCCTCTGGCCGTCCTGTAACCCCGGCAACTTCGTACCCGAGATTAGATAGGATTGCGGTGGCCACAGAACCAACGCCACCTGCGGCACCCGTCACCAGTACGGGCCCATTTTCAGGTTTCAACCCATGGTCTTCCAAAGCCATCACTGACAGCATCGCGGTAAAGCCCGCCGTCCCTACTGCCATCGCCTGCCTGGTCGTCAACCCATCGGGAAGTGGTACAAGCCAATCCCCATTCACCCGGGTCTTTTGCGCATAACCACCCCAATGCACCTCGCCGTAACGCCACCCTGTCAGAACGACCTTGTCGCCGGGCTTAAAGCGCGCATCAGATGACTGTTCAACAGTCCCAGCCATATCAATGCCCGGCACATGCGGGTAATTGCGCACCAAACCACCCCCGGGGCCAATGCAAAGCCCGTCTTTATAATTCACCGTAGAATAATCCACCGCCACAGTCACATTGCCATCGGGCAGTTGATCCATATTCAATTCCTGCACAGTGGCCTGCGTTTTACCCGCATCATCTTTCTCAACCACCAAAGCGTTAAAGCCCATAAGCTATCCTTTTCATATCATTTGAATGTTATGGCCACGTTATGCCGCTAAAAAACCAGTCACAAGCCCGAAAAAGAGAATTGCACCGCGCACCACGATCCCCTATACCGCCCCCATCAGCACCCGTAGCTCAGCTGGATAGAGCGCTGCCCTCCGAAGGCAGAGGTCTCGCGTTCGAATCGCGACGGGTGCACCAATAAAATCAATAGGGTTATTCGCAGTGACTTTATTGACTTAACTCATTCAGTTTTAGGCAGTAGGTGGATTTCCGTCCACTCTTTCATTTGCCGCACTTGGGGCATTACTTCGTCCGTACCAATCTTTTCAACCGCTGGCAGATTTTCACAGACATCCGGTGTTTCATCGCAAATATAAACATCGCGCCCGGTCAGATATTTCAGACGCAATTGCAAGCCCCGATGCCCCATTATACCGGCTTTTTCCGCCGATGGCATCGTTTCATACGAACCGAAGATATAAATTGGGCCAGAGCTGGCACCGGTTTGTGCAGCCAGTTCCCGCGTATCGGATTGCCATGAAGTGTAGGTAGAATATCGATCCCACATCCAGATCAGGAAAACTGTGATATTAATCAACAGGAAAGCCCAGATCATGTTCGGCACAAGTCTTCCACAGTTGCGGGATGATATAGCAACTTTCACGCACATAATACTGTATAGCACCCATACAAAACTTAACGCGCGCGTGGGTACAATCACACCTATCATGACAATTTGCAAACATTGAAGCCCGATCCCGGCCACAAGTCCGGTAATGATATACAGTGTTATCCACGGCTCTGCACGCGCAAGGTAAATAAAGCCCCCGGTCAGAACCAACCCTTGTGCCGCCATAATGATTGTGCTTCCGAACGAAAGTTGTAATGCGCTCTGTTTAAAGAAATCCAGAACCAAATCCAGATTGGCGATAGCGGAAGCCAAATCATGTGCAGGTGTCGGTTCACGCCATGCGGCAATCGGAATACCAAACACCCCATGTTCCATATAATTTATGGAATAGATCAGAAGAATGCCAATAGCGAAGCTGATGACAAAAAACACCATCAGGGCTATTAAATCACGCCACGACCGCCGCAATTCATGTGTCGTCAGGCATACTGCCAGCAGCAACAACGGATAGGTCGTATAGGCCATAAGTGTCAGCGGTACAAATACCAACAATAACAATCGCATGGTGGGCGCGCTGAAACGGTTGGCAAGCAAAGCAAACAGTGCAACAAGGCCAAATCCTGGAATGAATGTATTGAACCACGTTGAAATCATCAGTGCTGGAACAGACACAACGATCATTAATGCCATTGCCAGAACATATCGAAACGGGACGTTACGATCGCACGCGTTCACCGCTGTGGCTCCAGCGTAAGTCGCCCAGAAAAGTTGGTAAACCGCAAAATTCAACCACGCCGGTGTTATCCCCCCCCGCAAGTGCCACCAATAATTCAGCCAGCGCCCTTCCTCTAACGTTTTGATATAAAAATCCGTTGGATCAGCCAGTAATGCTCCAAAGTCGTCATGGCGCACCATTGGATCCAGTGTTTGCGGGCCTGAAGCCAAAATCAATACTGCATAGGTAAGCCCGATTATGACAAGCAAAAGGAACGTCACATTGGGTTTCACACCGCGTTCACCGAGTATACGTTCCATCATCTACTTAATCTCTTCACACTGCGAACCGGCATCAACGCGCGTTTCTGTTTCATCCATATTACAGTACCACGCGGATGGAATGATACGATTGTCAAACTTAACCGTTATAATAGACCTGCTTCACAATAGGTTATTTTTATGCGAGGAAGTGCCTGGAGGTATCATTTTATGAAAGCTTTGAAGATTTTAAGTGCACAACCTGCATTGTTTTTTCGACTATCGGGCATCCGCCTTACAGATTTCAACGCCCTGGTTGCGACACTTCATCCGATCTGGTTGAAAAGTGAGGAGAAACGCCTGTCCCGCAAAGACAGGCAACGTGCGATTGGGGGTGGGATGAACTATCGCCTGGAGTTCGCAGAACAGCTTCTGCTCTGCCTGATGTATTACCGAACCTATACCAGCCATGCTTTTATGGGGCTTGTATTCAATGTATCCTCTCCGACAGTTTGCCGCCGCATTCAAGCCATGACAGAGTTGATGGCAGGCCATTTTCGGATGCCTGAACGTAAAGTAAAGTTGTCGGAAGTGGAAAAGGCTGATCTGCTTTACCTGATGATTGATGGTACTGAGCGTCCAGTTCAACGGCCCGGGAAGCCCTCGGCTCGAAAAGCAAAATATTCTGGCAAGAAAAAGAAGCACACGGCGTCCCACCAGATCATCACAGATGACAAGAAGTGTATACTGGCTGTTGGATGCGCCCATGACGGGCGCAAACATGACAAGCGTATTTATGATGAGACCCGCGTGGATAGGCCCCCTGATATACTTACCCTTGGGGATTTAGGATATCTGGGGACATCACTGGAAATCCCCCTGAAAACATCAAAGAAAAAACCACTTACGAAAGAAGAACAAGAATACAATACATGGCATTCAAAACTACGCATTGGCGTAGAGCACGGTATTGGCCGCATGAAAAAGTTCAATATATTTTCGGATATTCACCGCAACAACCAACAACAAAACATGATTGCCAAGAATGTCGGAGCACTCGCAAATATGAATTTGAAAACAGTTTGACAAAACGGGTGGGGATACTTGTGTCTAAAAATATTCGACCCTATTGTGAATCGGGTCTAATATATTACCGCCGTTCGAAACCACTATGTCAATTGCAATCTTTGTTGCAATACCTTCTTCGGCTGGCCCCACTATCCCGTTTCATTTGCATATTATTGTGTGTCTATACCAACACCCGGCCCGACTGCAAAAAATGTATAATCTGTTTCGCCACACCGAAAGGCCGTAGAAACATTTCAAACCAACTGTAACATCAAGTACTTGAAGATGTGTGATTTTCCTCACATTTATTTAAGCGTGCGGTTATGTATATACTGAAGTTGGTTCGCAGGAAGGAAACAGGGATTATGTCTATAATCGCACGTATAATTGCAACGTCCATTATATTGTTTACGCGCTTTATTACTGCAGTTCGCGGCTTTTGGCCGGGAACCACTCCAAGTGCGCTAGCCCAAGTATACTTTGCCAATCATGCAAGTATGGGGGATTTTATCCTTATCTGGACAGTTCTACCTGCACAATATAGAAGCAGAACCCGCCCCGTTGCGGGATCAGATTATTGGCTGACTTCCAAACTCAAAGCCTTTATCGGGCGTGAGGTTTTCAATTCAGTATTGATCGATCGAAACCCAGATACGCGCAAACATGACCCTGTCACTTTGATGGCCGAAGCACTGGATCAGGGAACATCTTTGATCCTGTTCCCGGAAGGAACCAGAAACACCACTGACACACAACTGTTGCCGTTCAAATCGGGGCTCTACCACCTTGCCAAGACCCGTCCCGATATCGAATTAGTGCCCGTTTGGATCGACAACCTGAACCGTGTATTACCCAAAGGAAAAATCATACCAATCCCCCTTATTTGTACAGTGACATTCGGCGACCCCATAAAAGTGAACACTCGGGAACGCAAACAAACTTTTCTAAATCGCGCCGAGAAGGCATTGCTTTCACTTGCTCCAACCAAAGGTGACATCAAATGAGCGACTATCATTCAAATCTGTTCACACTTCTGGGTGGCATCAGCGCCCTATTGATCGTCGCATCAATCATCGGGTTCATCCTGAAACAGCGCCTTTCCCCAGATGGATCAAATGCCGGAATCGAAAACCTGAATGACAGGATATGGGCCTGGTGGATCATGGCCGCACTCATGGCTATGGCATTCATATGGGGCAAATCTGGCGTGATCCTGCTGTTTGCATTTTGCTCATTCGCCGCCTTGAGGGAGTTTATCACTCTTACTAACACGAAAAATGCAGATCACTGGGTTATTGCGGCGGCATTTTTTATTGTATTACCTGTCCAATATTATTTAATTTGGGATGACTGGTATGGGTTGTTTTCCATTTTCATTCCAGTTTACGCGTTTTTGCTGATGCCGATTATTGCCGTATTCACTGGGAAAACAGATAATTTTCTTATTCGCATCGCCGAAGTGCAGTGGGCATTGATGATTGCGGTTTACTGCGTTTCGCATGTCTCTGCCATATTGGGTTTGAACATTCCCGGTTATGAGGGGCAAAATGTTTTGCTGATCGCATTTCTGGTCATTACCGTACAGTTAAGCGATGTATTACAATATGTCTGGGGTAAAATGTTCGGCAAAACTAAAATTGCCCCTAATTTGTCACCATCAAAAACTGTCGAAGGTTTTGTTGGCGGTGTATTATGTGCTTCGGTTATAGGGGCAAGTATGTGGTGGATGACACCGTTCAGCTTTATGCAGGCTGGGCTATTGGCCTTTATCATTGCCATACTGGGTTTTTTCGGTGGGTTGGTCATGTCTGCAATTAAACGTGATCGCGGCATAAAAGATTGGGGCGATACCATTGGTGGGCACGGTGGCTTTATAGACAGGCTGGATTCAGTAATTTTTTCCGCGCCAATATTTTTTCATCTCGTGCGCTATTGGTGGACTTAATTCTATGCTCGGCAACGTACAACGCTTTGCACAAAGCAGTATCACACATATATTGTTTGCTTTTATCGTAATGGGGTCATGGTCAATTTTCGCAAATTGGTCTTATCCTTTTCCCCGTGCTTATGTTGCAGGGCTCGTTCAAAGCACATTGTCGGCCTCTATCACCTATTTGTTAAAGCGCGTAATAGAAAGGCTAGCGATGAAGTTTACCAATGGCTATGTTCTATGGGCCCCGCCACTGATCGCTTGCTTCGTATCTCTTTGTATACTTGTAACCATACATTTGATTGCCAGAACGCCAGAATTGATACGTACCATTTCATTACCATTTTGCGTCGCATCTACTTATGCTGCAATTTACAATTACACCCTTTGGAAAGGCCGGAGCACAAACAATGATCAATGAAGACGACCGCCGTCCGATTGCCAGTCGTGATACTGGCTGGGCCCACACAAGCACACGCTGGCTGGCCAAAACCTCCATTACCCCAAATCAAATATCGATTGCCAGCATGCTTGCCGCGACAATTGGCGGGGTCGCGTTTTATTTTGCAGCTCAAACGGGTGGCAGCTTGCGCATTTTTCTGTTGATATGTGGTGTTATATTTTGCCAGATACGGCTTTTATGCAACCTTTTCGATGGCATGGTAGCGATTGAAGCTGGCAAGAGCGCACCTGACGGAGCTTTCTGGAACGAGTTTCCCGACCGTATTTCGGATATCGTAATCTTCGCAAGCATTGGATACGGCATAGATGCCCCCGCCCTTGGTTGGGCTGTTGGGGCGTTTTCGGTTTTGGCCGCTTATGTTCGTGAACTTGGTCGTGCATCAGGTGCTGGTACTGATTTTTGCGGCCCGATGGCCAAGCCACATCGCATGGCGACAATCACCCTTGCTGCCATAATAACGATGTTTGCGCCTTATTGGAACGGTCACAACCAAATATTACTGTTAGCTCTGTGGATCATTGCAATCGGAGCATTGGTTACGGCAGTCAGACGTTCTGCCAGATTAATTACCAGCTTGAAAAATGCTTCATCAAGCAATTTTGAAACACCCTCGGATTAAGTTACTTAACGGATCATGCTTTTCGGCGCTTTTCCCTACCAAGACAATCTTTCTATCAGCCAGAAGCGGGCTTGGCGTTGTGAAAGAAAGCGTATGCGTACATGCCAGCAGTTCCGGCCAGCTTGGCAACAGAGCTATCCCCAAGCCATTTTCAACCATAGCTGCAATAGTGCGCAGCCCGTCCAGATCACAGATAATATTTTGTGGGTTCGCCTGCTCTGATATCCACTTCCAGGCCGCCTGCCCGCCCCATGACTTTCGATCGTAAAGGATGACCGGTTGTTGCATCAAGTTATCTTTGGACACCGCGCCGAGATCTATATTCTGGATAAGAGTATAGGGTTGCGACAACAGAATATCCATACAGTAGATCTTGGGCACAGCAAAGGGCGGCATGACCATAACGGCCATATCTATCTGATCATTCTCCAACATCTCGTAAAGCTGTTGCGATGTCCCGGGCATAATTGATAACTGACAATCAGGCGCATCACACGCAATGGTTTTGACCACGGGCGGGATCAGATCGGACAAGGCGGTTTCAATCGCACCGATACGAAACGGGCCGGACAGGGCATTACTACCAAAATCACGTTTCAACATGGCGGCCTCAACTATCAAATCACGGACACGTGGTAGCAAATTCAGACAGGCTTTTGTCGGTGTGGCCTTATGGCTGGAACGGATCAAAAGGTCGGCACCGAATACGGTTTCCAGCGTGCGGATACGTTGGCTTATCGCCGTTGCAGTCAGGCCCTGTGCGCGTGCCGCTGCAGATATAGATCCACCTTCAACCACTGCAATCAGACTTTCCAGAAATCGAATATCCAAAGCATTTCCTTTTGGTTACTATAACAATTACACTCTAAATGATTTGATTATCTGATGGTAGAGCATTCTTAACCAGACCCAAAAGGAACGAAAAATGCTGACCACAGTAGAAAATCTCATGGATGATGTACGCAACAGGTTTTGCCAGGTTGATACCTGCCCCGATCAGGGCCCGCGTATTTTCTTTGAAAACGCCGGTGGGGCATTGACGCTGAAATCTGTGGCGGAAACCTCTGCACAATATGCCGCAATCCCCGACAATCAGGGCCGAGACAATCCTGCCTCACTAAATGCGGCCCGCATGATCGATAGCTCCAAAAAAGATATCCGAACCTTTTTAAATGCCAGCGATGGTCAAGTTTTTGTTGGCGAAAGTGGTACCGAACTGTTGTTTCGCCTGATCAGTGCCGCCTGCCTTGGCACGCCATCAGGCGGTGCGGTTCTGGGCAGTACGTTAGAGCATCCTGCTTCGCGCAGTGCCTGTATTCGATGGGCTGGAATTGCGGGGAAAACCTATCACGCGGCCCCCCATAATGATGCCACAGGCACCGTGACCGTTGATGATTACCTACCCCATATCACTGCTGACACCCGTGTCGCCACGATCCTTCATACCTCACCCGTCACAGGTATGTCCGTTGATGTGGCCGCGATTGCAAAAGCTATTCGCAAAGTCTCACCCGAGTGTATCATCATCGTTGACGGCATCCAGCACGCGGCCCACGGTGGCCTTGATATTGATGCTTATGGTATCGATGGCTATGTAATCTCGCCCTACAAAGTGTTCTCACGCCACGGCTACGGCATTGCCTGGATATCCGACCGTCTGGCTGAGATGCCACATGACACGCTGATCGATGTGCCCAACGCACCATGGGAACTCGGCACCCGTGACGCGGGTTCCTATGCAACATTTTCCGATGTCGTAAGCTACTTCGAATGGCTGGGCGGGCGCGTATCTAACGCCATCACTGCGCGCGACAAAATTGTGGCGGCAGGCCAAGCCATTACTGCACAGGAAAACGCGCTTGTGGATGCAATGCTACATGGCATCGGTGGAGAAAAGGGCCTTGCGGAAATGCCGGAAATTACTGTGATAGGCGGGATAGACAATCCATGCCGCGAAGGGCTTGTTTCCATCGTTGTCATTGGCCACGCATCCGCCGATATTGTTGCAAAACTATCCGAACACGGCATTCGCGTCCACATTCGCCGCGCTGATCATTATTCCGGAAATATTCTAAATCCACTGGGATTGAACAGCTGTATTCGCGTTTCAATGTGCCACTATAACACCAAAGAAGAAGTGCAGCAGTTTTTGAAAGCTCTGAATTCGATTGTTTCGTAGCAGATATATCTGCGACTAAGATGGTCATTATTTCAAGCGATTCTTATTGTTTCCAAATCTAATACAATATGTCTGAAATAAGTCGAATTATGCTGTGTTCCACAACGGTTTTTCCAAAACCTATACTTAAGAACAGGTATAAAAACCTATAAAAACATACTAAAGTCTAACTTAACTGATCTAAGATAGGGGTAAGATCAGTAATGTAGTGTGTAACAAGTAAAATAGTGTTTGTAGCGAGTAAGTTCAGTAAATAGTGCGTAACGAGTATCGTAAGTAAGTGTATATAACGAGTGTTGTGAGTTGAAGTGAAGTTGATTGCGTAGGTGCGTATTCTGGGAATAGGCGGGTACAAAAATAATAATATGCCAGTATATAAAAAATAGCGAATATAAAGGGTTCTCCGGAAGGAGAGCCCTTTTTCATATTCAGTGCCTCAAAATAAACAACCAGTACAAAATAGATTTAGGTAATATACATAATCCAATAAAAGCTACAGATACGCGCTTTTACTGTTTTTCGATCCAAAGGCTCGTTTCATAAGCGCCATCAAATAGAGGCAAGCTACATAGCTTACTTGCAGCGATTTCATCCTGCATACGACTAGCCACATATGCACTGGCAAAGACCAGGTTATAGGCTCTGCTGGCAATCATAGGGCCAAGTACATTTTGTTCATTATAGCCGCGCCACAACCATGGGGCAGGATATGGGTCGGGTAGAAGAATATCATGGATATGGATCAAAACACCTGGTTTCAGCACTGGCAGGATACGGTTGAATATCATATCCACATCTGTTCCCGGCATCAGGATATGACTGGAGTCAAAAAATGCGATATCTCCCGCTTCAAGGTTTGCGAACATTGCAATGTGGTTTTGATCCAGAAGTTCCGCTTGCCACTCCAACGACAGGTTTTTTATGGCTGCACGGGGAAACGGATCTATCGCAATCTGTTTACACTTCAATGCACCGTCGCGGATAGCCTGCGCCATGAACCGTGTTGAATGGCCCGAGCCGACCTCGATAATGGTTTTCGGCGCACACTGGCGTACAATCCCGTAAGCGGCAGCACCGTCAAGGCGTGAAAACCAGCCTTGTTGCCATTTCGGCTCAGGTGCCGTACCGAAGTTTGCAAAATCATCTGCGTATTGATCCAGGGAGTGGCAAAACGCAGCGAAATCACCCCGTTTAGCTTCAAAAATCCGTTCTAACGCGGCATAGACAGGCTGGCTGTCCGGCACCTTAGAAGCATAGCGATAAGGGATGAAAAAGCCACGTTTGGACAGGCCCAACACTGTTTGCAGGCCAAACTTCAAACGCCGCCATTCGGTACGGTTAAACATATGCAGCTCCTACTATTTACAATGCCATTCAACATTGCCCACAGACACTAATCGGGCAAACCTGGCAAGTTCCGCGTCCAATTTAGCAGATCGTGCCGAAGTCCATTTTACACCCGGCTCAGCCCAGAGATTGATGATATCCAACACCCCTTTGGTGCGATTTGCCTTAACTTCAATCCGCCCGATGAAACGGTTACCCTCCAACAGGGGATACACATAATAACCCCATTTGCGTTTTGCTGCCGGCACGAAAATCTCGATACGGTAGTCAAATCCGAAAAGCCGGCTTAAACGGTTGCGGTCACGCACCACAGGGTCAAACGGATTCAATATACGCAAACGTGAGGTTGGGGCTAAAAGGACTGACAAGCGCTGCTCGATATCGGCTGGCGCATATGCACTGCTCCATGACCCGTCCGCCGCTTGCAATTCGACAGGAACCAGCGACGCACCTGCCCTTGATACCCACGCCTTCACATCAACGGCATCGGTCGCTTCCCAAAACTTCTGTATCTCGCCCGGTGTACCAAAACCCATGCGGTCAAGCGCTGCGTGGCACAGCCAGTTCACCTGTGTTTCATCGCTGTGGTTTTGTTCACGTATATCTTGCGGAATAACCCGATGTGCCAGATCATAGAACTTGGTAAAATTTTGCCGGTGCGATGTGGCCAACTCGCCTGCATACCACATATAATCCAGCGCCAGTTTATGCGGCGGGCGCACCCACATCCCCTTGGGGCCTGCGGCTTTAGTATCGAACGCATGGGTCGATAACGGGCCTTCATCCGCAATACGGGCTTTGATCGCATCCCGCCCTGCGACATCCGGCATCGTACTATAATAGTTCGACCGGTCTATCCGGTCCTTTTTACGACGGAACTGTCGTTGCCACATCGGGTAGAATTCCATCGGCAGCACCGAAGCATCATGGGTAAAATGCTCGAATATAGCGCGATCATCCGCCATGAGGCGGTTCAGCATCGGCTCGCGATAATGTTGGTTGCGCGACCAGATAATATGGTGATGCGCACGTGCAACCGCCTGAATGGTATCAAGCTGAACAAAGCCAAGCCGCTTGATGATCGACAAGACATCCAAAGCCCCGGTGGGTGGGCGGGACAAGCCCTGTGCTGTCAGCCAAAGCCTGCGTGCATCGCGGTTGTTGATCTTTAAAGGCAAAGCGGCTTCCGGTTTTTTATACGTCCTATCAAAACCTAGCACTTGCACAAGGTAGCTTAAAGACCGATTTGAATGGTACTATGAGTTCAGACAAAATGCTTATAACATCGGTGGCTGAATAGGCGGGGGATTGCCGTTATGCACTTGCCAATAAACACTATACAAATTATGATCTGCCCCGTTAGCAAAAGGAAATACCATGACCCGCACATTGACCCGCATCACCATGATCATCGCTCTGACAACACTTGCCGCATGCGCTACTGTTGATGGGGTGGGCACAGATATTTCCAAGGCTGGAAAAGCAATCTCCAAATCAGCCAGCTAAGGCACACGATCAATAGCTACGCTTCGTAAATCATTCGCGCGATAAACCATGTCGCGGGTATAGCGACAAGTGCGCCTACACCGGCTGCAATCAATATCGGGGTCAACGTGGTATATCCGGCGACCAGAACCGCAACTACGGCTGTTCCAGCCAAAGTAGATCCGATTACGGCATAAAGCATCGTTGCAAGGCGAAACATCACTTAAACTCCTGTTTGTTCATGCGCAAACTACCGTTTATCATATACTGGCACTTTGATATGGGTCAAAGCCTAGCGCTTTTTAACAAACGCCGTCAGGATCACAATCCGCTGACCTTCCACACGGCCCTCGATATGGGCTGGATTATCTTCAACCAATGAAATTCCGCGTACCGCTGTACCACGTTTAGCAGTAAAGCCGCCGCCCTTCACAGGCAGATCCTTGATCAGAACAACCGTGTCTCCTGCCGTCAATGGAGCCCCATTGCTATCTTTGTGCAGGCTTTCACGGATCGCACCCGCCTTGGCCCATGCCAGCGCTTCATCGTCCAGATAAAGCATATCCGTCAGATCCCGCGCCCAGCTTTCATCTTTAAGACGGTCCAGCATCCGCCAAGCCAGAACCTGTACAGGTGCCTGTTCCGACCACATTGATGTCGACAAACACCGCCAGTGGTTCGTATCCATGTCCCCCTCAATCTGTGCAGAACATGCTGGGCAAAGAAGTGCTGCTGTCATCGCTGTTCCATCCGGCGTTGGGCCTACGGGAAAAGGGGTGAGGTCTGTTGCGACAGCACAAAGCTCACATTGATTATCTGCACGGGTTTGCAAGGTGGTTAGTGGCATGTTGGTAGCTTTCTTTTGCTTGAAAGCCGTTTAGGCGGGATTGATGTGAATGACAATCCATTGGTGTTTGACTTACATAACGAGCAAATAATTCAGGCAAAACTCATGGTATATTGAATGCTAAATCATAGTAACTAAAATTACCTTTTATTTACAACATATTGAGTAATTCTCTTAATGTCATTAAATTGCCACAAACATTATCAATAAAGCAGTGTAAGTGTTAGAAATAACATCCATGTTGAGTAACCAGTACTAATAAGTGAGTAAACAATGAATAAACCTGTCCCAATACGCAGCCAAGACAATACGTCTTCCCACCCAAATAATTCCAGCCGTTTTGACAAGGTAAATTCTGGATATATGTTTAGCGACTCAGAGTTTGTATCTGAAAAAGCGTCTGTCTTTGATGGTATCAGCCAAAACCTTATGACGCGACTGATACAAAAAATGGACACGATGGATAAATCCACCCACGTTCAGCCTCTCAAAGCATAAGTTAATCATCCATCTTCAGCGCAGAAATAAACGCCTCTTGCGGAATGTCCACTTTGCCGAACTGGCGCATTTTCTTCTTACCCTTTTTCTGCTTGTCCAAAAGTATAGAAAAAGCAAAAACGGAAACTCTAATGTTTGGAAACTATTTACACGATCAGGTGAATGACATTCCGTAGAGCACACGATTTCCATGCACCGTTTACTGAGGATATAGATGATTAGTGCGTGTTATGCACGCTACAACGCCTGCTAATATGAAGCTTCATATGCTACAAAAAACCTTTTCAAAACCATTAACAATGTAAGAAAAAAATGGAACGAGATAAAAATTATGGCGGCATCCAATAGTAGCGTATAGTTAGATGCATTTCCATCAGGATCAACTATAAATTCTATTACAAACAGAAAGAGTGCGAACGTAGAGATTAAAATTAGATATGAAGTGTTCGCACTAAATTCTTTCAAGAAGCGATTAAACTCATCATCTTGATTCTTTCTAAGATTCTCCTCAATATCACCTAGGTTTTTTTCAGTTTTTGGTCGCCTGAGTGCAAATAATCCAATTTGCGCGCTAAAAAGAAGGGCCGAAAATATTGAAAATACTGTAACAAATAAATTACGGAGTTCAGGGGATAAGTTTCCTTTATAAGCCCAGAATAAGTAAGAGAATATAATCGGTATTAGAATAAATATACAGATATCTTTAGCTTTTTGCCAGATTGACCCATCAAGAAAACTCGCAAAATGCGCATATACAATTCCAAAGATGTTCAGCTTACTCAAAACCCATCTCCTTTACGGCCCCTTCAATCATACCATCAACAATTCTATAAAAGTGTTCAGGTGCAGGATGACCCCCAATCTTTTGTACTTCACCATCTAAGTCAATTAAACCTGTCCCACGGCTTGGCCCATATAAACTCACAGTTCTTTCGCGACCTCCCACAGTAATCGTAGCATAAGCTTGGTCATACTCTTGGCCACCAAACTCGCGCCCCTCAGAATTTTCATTCGAAAACTTAGGCAAAAGATCCTTCAAACTTCCTAATATACGCCCCCTCTTTGGCCTAATTTTCACATCAATCACCACTTCTTCTGTATTATCAACAGACAGTTGTTTACTCGCCACGTCGCCAGATGTGTTAGTCTTCAATGTAACACATGTTACTGGGGCTAATTGAATTTCTTTTAGTGCAGTTGGAATAATAGGAAGCGAGCGGAACGCTATATTACTCCATGTTTTTTGAGCATAGGTACGATAATCATTAAGAAGAAGGCTGTTACAGGAATATTGCCCAAATGATTGAAATGCCCAAACTCCGTATGAACCAGAGCTAGGTATCCAAATCCGACTTAATAAGGGAATAACTTCAATATCTGAAATCTTTCTATCATAGTTTAGTTTTCGGGTTCGACCATCAACTAAACGACTACCAAACCCAGCCCGCCCATAATCAACTCGGAATTGAAAACCATCACTGAGCTTTTGAGCTTTTGAAAAAAACCAGCGGCGTCCGATATCTTCTCCATCTGAGTTCTCAAGGTTTTCCTTAACAAAGGCTTCTAGATTTTCTAAGACAGTTGGCTCAGAAAAGGTGTCGAAACCAATAGACCTGCTTCACAATAGGTTATTTTTATGCGAGGAAGTGCCTGGAGGTATCATTTTATGAAAGCTTTGAAGATTTTAAGTGCACAACCTGCATTGTTTTTTCGACTATCGGGCATCCGCCTTACAGATTTCAACGCCCTGGTTGCGACACTTCATCCGATCTGGTTGAAAAGTGAGGAGAAACGCCTGTCCCGCAAAGACAGGCAACGTGCGATTGGGGGTGGGATGAACTATCGCCTGGAGTTCGCAGAACAGCTTCTGCTCTGCCTGATGTATTACCGAACCTATACCAGCCATGCTTTTATGGGGCTTGTATTCAATGTATCCTCTCCGACAGTTTGCCGCCGCATTCAAGCCATGACAGAGTTGATGGCAGGCCATTTTCGGATGCCTGAACGTAAAGTAAAGTTGTCGGAAGTGGAAAAGGCTGATCTGCTTTACCTGATGATTGATGGTACTGAGCGTCCAGTTCAACGGCCCGGGAAGCCCTCGGCTCGAAAAGCAAAATATTCTGGCAAGAAAAAGAAGCACACGGCGTCCCACCAGATCATCACAGATGACAAGAAGTGTATACTGGCTGTTGGATGCGCCCATGACGGGCGCAAACATGACAAGCGTATTTATGATGAGACCCGCGTGGATAGGCCCCCTGATATACTTACCCTTGGGGATTTAGGATATCTGGGGACATCACTGGAAATCCCCCTGAAAACATCAAAGAAAAAACCACTTACGAAAGAAGAACAAGAATACAATACATGGCATTCAAAACTACGCATTGGCGTAGAGCACGGTATTGGCCGCATGAAAAAGTTCAATATATTTTCGGATATTCACCGCAACAACCAACAACAAAACATGATTGCCAAGAATGTCGGAGCACTCGCAAATATGAATTTGAAAACAGTTTGACAAAACGGGTGGGGATACTTGTGTCTAAAAATATTCGACCCTATTGTGAATCGGGTCTAATAGAATTTTTACGTTTTGGCCCTAGCGAAATTTTATATAAATATAAACCAATATTTGGATTAAACAATTTTTTTACTCATCCATTTTAAGTACACGATAAACGCCTGATGCGGTATTTCGACCCTACCAAACTGCCGTATTTTCTTCTTACCTTTTTTTGCATATCCAAGAATTTTCCCTTTCGCAAACATTAATTTGCGAGCAAAGTACATTAAATTCGATAACTAACTCCGTATTGGGAATTTAGTATCAATATCAGTCATCCATTTTCAAGGCGGAAATAAACGCCTCTTGCGGGATATCTACTTTACCGAACTGGCGCATTTTCTTCTTACCTTTTTTCTGCTTGTCCAGCAGCTTCTTCTTACGCGAAATATCGCCGCCGTAACATTTGGCGGTCACGTCTTTGCGCATGGCCGACAATGTCTCACGTGCGATGATGCGCCCGCCGATGGCGGCTTGAATGGGTATCTTGAACATGTGGCGCGGGATCAGGTCTTTCAGTTTTTCAACCATAGCCCGGCCTCGCGCTTCGGCACGATCGCGATGAACCATAGTTGAAAGTGCGTCCACCGGCTCATCATTCACCAGCACCTGCATCTTGACCAGAAAATCTTCACGGTAGTCTTCCATCGAGTAATCGAACGACGCATACCCCTTGGTCACAGACTTCAGGCGGTCATAAAAATCGAACACCACCTCGTTCAACGGCAGATCGTAAACCACCATCGCACGGCTGCCCGCATAGGTCAGGTCCAGCTGGATACCGCGGCGATCTTGGCACAGCTTCAGCACATCGCCCAGATACTCGTCAGGCACCAGAATGGTGGCTTTGATGCGCGGTTCTTCAATGTGGTCAACATGGGTCAGATCGGGCATGTCGGCGGGGTTGTGTAATTCAATAGCTTCACCGTCACGCATGTGAATATGGTAGACCACCGAGGGGGCCGTGGTGATCAGGTCAATCCCGTACTCACGTTCCAGACGGTCGCGGATCACTTCCAGATGCAACAGTCCCAGAAAACCACAGCGGAAACCAAAGCCCAAAGCGGCAGAGGTTTCCATTTCGTGGCTGAAACTGGCGTCGTTCAACGACAACTTGCTGATCGCTTCGCGCAAATCCTCAAACTCGGCATTGTCCACGGGGAATAATCCACAGAACACAACCGGCTGGCTGGGTGCAAACCCCGGCAGCGGTTCCGCACAACGCGGTTTATCATGGGTGATGGTATCGCCCACGGCGGTATCACGTACCTGTTTGATGCTGGCGGTCAGGAAACCCATTTCACCGGGCCCAAGTTCATCGATTGGTTCCATCTGTGGGCGGAACACACCGACACGGTCAACCGGATAGGTCGCACCCGTGTTCATCATATGGATTTTGTCGCCCTTTTTCAGCACACCGTCGATGATACGCACCAAAACGACCACGCCTAAGTATGCATCATACCAACTGTCCACGAGCATGGCTTTCAGCGGCGCATCCGCATCACCCTTGGGTGCTGGCAGGCGTGTGACAATGGCTTCCAGCACATCGTCAATACCAAGGCCGGTTTTGGCAGATATCAGCACCGCGTCCGTTGCATCAATGCCAATCACATCTTCGATCTGTTCGGCCACCTGTTCGGGTTCAGCCGCAGGCAGATCAACCTTGTTCAGAACCGTGACTATTTCATGGTCCGCATCCAGCGCGTGGTAGACATTAGCCAAGGTCTGCGCCTCTACGCCTTGGGATGCATCAACCACCAATAATGATCCTTCGACCGCACGCATAGAGCGGCTGACCTCATAGGCGAAATCCACGTGTCCGGGTGTGTCGATCAGGTTCAGGATATAATCCTGTCCGTCATCGGCCTTATACTCAATCCGAACCGAGTTAGCCTTGATGGTAATGCCACGCTCTTTTTCGATGTCCATTGTATCCAGCATCTGCGCTTCCATATCACGCTCGGCCACTGTGCCGGTGGATTGGATCAAACGATCCGCCAACGTGGATTTACCGTGGTCGATGTGGGCAACAATGGAAAAGTTGCGGATTTTGGATATATCGGTCATGCAGGGGGATATGATATGGATTTGAGGTGTGGTCAAGGTTGGATAATCCCGCCTATCTTGTAATAAAAGCATGGAGAATACATTGCCTTCTACTTACGATGTCCTTTCAAGAGAATGGTATCACGAACTTAGTACGAAAATCATGCATGTGGTTTTGGTAAGGTTAATGCTAAGAGCTGTTCCAAGTTATTCAAAGCATCTTCAAGAAATCCGTTCAGATGAAACATTTGCTACAGGCTTTTTTTTACTTCGTAATGCAATTCGATTATGCGCTTTAACGAAAGCTCCTTCAGGGAATAGTATATCGTTAGAAACTTATCCAAGTGAATTAGAAATGATTTCTGATGACAGCTTACTTGTTACTACAAAAACTCTGCATCATTTTCTTATTTCGTACTTGCCAAAACCTAATGCGCTTCCAGTTGTATTTTCTCAGATCATATCAGACCTGTTAGCTTCAGGAATACAAAGCAACTTTGCAGCAGTGGCTCTTGAAGCAGATGTAAATTTTTCCAAAAATATTTGGGAACCAGATAATCTTTGGCATTTGCCTTTGTTTAGTGATGCTGGTGAAGATTTCAGCCCACAAAACATTGAATATGAAGTCACGCTCCTATTGAATACACTAGCTGAGAATAAAACTGTGATGCAGTTTTGGCACGACTGGTATAAAGGTTTTTTGGATGGCAAACCATTAGATTGGAGCCTCCAACGCGAAGTGGCTTTGATCCCTGATGCGGATTGGGACAAAGGGCCTGCACATATTGCGGATAAAATTGAAGAGATAAAGGCGCGGTTTTTAGAGGATAAAACCCCGCTTGCAGAAAAGCTGGAACTTAACCCTGAAACAGGGAAATTCTTTGTTACCCCTGTTCCTGCCCGCAAGCCCGATCTGTTAAATACCACGCTGGAAAAAACCAAAGATGCTTTGGATGACGCGCTGAATGGGCGTAATGGTTTGCTGGCGGATGATCGTGTGGCAAGGGTTTTGCACAGGTGCTTTGAAAAATACACACATAACCCTGAACGTATCGAGATGGATTTTGTTGATGCCCGCGCAGGCCTGACACGGCAAATGGCCAATGGGGAATTGGCCGATAGTGAGGAAATTCTGTCTTTGGCAGAGGTTCTGAAAAACGGTGCTTTGGATATTCGCGCCAACCACCCCGATATAGCTGCAAACAGGGAAACCCGCGCCACGCGTGCTTTGCAAGAATTGACGCCAGAGCAGAAACAGCAGCTTGAAGACGCCCAACCTATACTGGAAGCTTTGACCGAGGGTGAAGCGCATCAGGATATGGGCGCGGATATTCCTGCGCTGATCAATGACATGATCGGGCCTGCGCCAGACTATGCGCCACCTGTCGGGCCTGCGGTTCGGGTAGTAAATCGAGCGGCTAAGATGAGTTTGATGATGCGCATGAAAGATTTTGATGCGCAGTTAATTGAGAAATGTGGGTATAAATCAGCGGAAATATTCTCAGCCTTGGGAACTGTCGTTGGCATAGGTCTTGCTATTTTCGGGTTATTCTAAAGGCCACCTCTCAATCATTCACGTAGTGCCTGACCTTGGGGAGGTGCGAATGCGCCTTCCCGCTGGGAATGTCAGGCGCGACCCTCGTCTATCGACGACGGCCATGATGGGCGACAG
Source organism: Amylibacter sp. (assembly GCA_965261565.1). GTDB lineage: Bacteria > Pseudomonadota > Alphaproteobacteria > Rhodobacterales > Rhodobacteraceae > Amylibacter. The sequence goes on along the minus strand of OZ253460.1, from coordinate 2,092,909 downwards.
GGCTCGGTTTTAATTGATAGATACCCCCTTGCCACTCCCCTGCATTCATGGTGACACTCCGCTTATGACCAACCTACCCGAACGCTCCGCTACATATCTTGGCCCTATCACCGACAGTACCCGTTGGGACGGGTTCGATGTGCGCGCAACAGACGTGTTTATTTGCACCCCGCCCAAATGTGGCACAACATGGAGCCAGGGCATCACCTGCATGATGATCCAGGGCAAGGTGGATTTCAAAGGTACCTTGGTGGAAATATCGCCATGGCTGGAGTCTGGCACCCATTCAATTGATGTCGTCAATGAAAATCTGGGCAGCCAAACCCACCGCCGCTGCATCAAAAGCCACACGCCGATCAACGGGATCACATATACCCCCGACGCTACTTATATCGCCGTATACCGCCATCCGCTGGACGTGCATTTTTCCATGCGCAAGCATGTGGAAAACATGAACGACGATAAGCTGGATCACCTGTTTTCAGGTAACCCGCGCGAAGACGCTCTGAGGTTCATCAACGATACAGCACCCGTTGGCGATTGTGATCACCTGACGCTGGACACATTCACACAGCACTATAAATCCTTCAAGAAATGGCAGCATCTGCCCAATGTGCATCTGTTTCATTATGCCGATATGCGTGCTGACCTGCCACGCGCAATGGCGCGGTTTGCGGATATTCTGGGGTATGATTTTGACGATGCAACCATGACCGCCCTGATCAAAGGTGCAACCTTCGGTGAGATGCGCAAAAATGCCAACCGTTTTACCCCATCGGCAGGTATGGAAGTTTTCAAAAATGATGCAGGCTTTTTCAATTCAGCAACCGCAGGAAAATGGGTAAAGCATCTGACCGATGCCGATATGGTGCAATATACCGCGCGAATGGATCAGTTGCTGGACGCAAAAGATCGCCACTGGTTGGAAAACGGCTCCATAGGGTAGTAAAACAGACTTGCCAGACCGCACCTGATTATGGCACCTTCGCGCCAAATGGTAATGACCACGTGGGGGGCAATATGAAAACGGTTTTAATGGCATCTGCAATGGCACTGATCGCAGCCCCTTCATACGCGGGATCAATTGAACAGGCGTGCAACAGTTCTCCACGCGATGCCGCGCCTGCGACCTGTTCGTGTATCCAAAAAGTAGCTGACATAAAGTTATCGCGTGGCGACCAGAAACAAGCGGCAAAATTCTTTTCCGACCCGCAGCTTGCGCAGGATACCCGCCAGTCAGACAATCCTTCCAAAGAACAATTCTGGTTGCGGTACAAAGCTTTTGGCACACTTGCCGCACAGCATTGCAACGCGTCTTAGGATAGCTGTTTAATCAACCCGCGACTGGCGTCCTCGATCAAATCGAACACCGCTTCGAAATTATGCTCATAGTAGGGATCGGGCACTTCGCGCAGGGGTTGGTCCGGCGCATAATCCAGAAACAACTTAACAACCGCTTTCGCACCATCGGGTCGGATCTGTTCCGCATTCGCGATGTTGCTGTTATCCATACATAAGATCAGGTCATAATCGTGGAAATCTTGTGATTTTAACTGGGCTGAACGCTGTGCAGACAAATCATAACCACGCGTACTGGCTTCAGCCATAGCACGCCCATCAGGTAAATCACCATTATGCCAGCCACTGGTACCGGAACTGTCAACAATCACGTCCAGACCAGCTTGTGCCGCCAACCCGCGAAAAACACCTTCTGCTGTGGGAGAACGGCAAATATTACCAAGGCAGACAAACATGATTTTAGGAGGCATTTTGATGTCCTACCGCTTCAAATCAACCGGGATTTCCACAATTACCTCGCCGGCTTTTTCAAACACCAAAGTCAGCGTCAGCACGTCCCCTTCATTCAAAGATTGCTTCAGCCCCATCATCATCACATGATGGCCGCCGCGTTTTAATTCCACCTGACTATGTGCAGGCACAGCCAACCCACCTTCAATCGGGCCCATTACTGTCAGACCGTTTGCATCCACCGTATGGGTGTGCAACTCAGCCTTCACAGCCACATTCGTGGTAGCACCGATCAAGCGGTCATCATCATCGGTGAAGTTCTTGATCACCAAAAATGCTGCACCCGCCTTGGCAGAGGCCCCGTTGGCACGGGCATAACCATTTTCAATGACGACGCCTTGACCGTCTTCATCAAGCATCATGTGGCCCTCTGAATGCTTGTCGTATTGCATATGGTGTTCGGCGTGATTCATCCCGTGGTGACCATGCATTTTATGTTTTACTACGCAGCCCAATACGATTAGTGATGCGACCGCTACAAGTGCGGCCAAGATAATCGCGATAATGCCAGATTTCGATTTTTGTGCCATTTTGTCAGCCCATTTGAAAGATAAGAGTTGTCACCCTTTAAACTGTGTCGTTTTAAATAACCACAAGACAAAAAGAAGCGGCCCCGAGTTTCCCCCAAGGCCGCTATAAATCTGTTAAAACTGTCAGCTTACGCTGTAGCTTCAGCCTGTGCTTTGGCGATGTCTTTTTTGACCTTCAAAGCATTCGCAGACAATTCGCTGTCCTTTGCTTTCGCCAAAAACGCATCAAAACCGCCGCGGTGATCAATGGTGCGCAATGCAGCAGCAGAAATGCGGAATTTGAATGAACGTCCCAAACTTTCGCTGGCCAGCGTTACTTCGTTCAGGTTTGGTAAAAACCGACGCTTGGTGCGGTTTTTCGCGTGGCTGACATTGTTGCCGCTCATCGGGCCTTTACCAGTTAATTCGCAAACACGTGACATGTCTAGCATCCTTATTTTTGTTCCAAGTGCAGGGTGCCCTTTAGAACATGAATTTCGAGCCGCCTCTTTAGGCCCGATATCAAAGGGCGTCAAGGGATTCTGTTATGGCTTTCGTATTTTATCCGCATCCAGAGTTGGATGATGCAATGACAGAGGTTCCGCCGAATTGCAAGGCATCGCCCAGACTCGACAGTTCGGGATGAAAATGCCATTATGTCGCAGGGGTAAAAAACATCAGCCTATACATTTTTGCTGATATTAATAAAAAAACTGCACCTGCTAAAGGCATATCTGTCAGGCTGAAACCGTTTTATGGCGGGGTAAGCGCTCGTCTTCATTTTATTATAAGGGGAAAAATATGACTGATTGGAGTATTCAAGGCGAAGAAATGGTTAACTGCAACTGCAATTTCGGTTGCCCGTGCCAGTTCGGTGTTTTGCCAACGGACGGCATTTGTGAAGCGGCTGTGGTTTATGACATTAAAAAGGGCCATTACGGTGATGTAAAACTTGACGGCTTGCGTGCAGCCGGTGTTTATAAGTGGCCCGGCCCAATACATGAAGGCAATGGTCAGATGCAGTTGATCATCGATGAAAACGCCAATGATGATCAACGCGCCGCATTGCAAGCTATTCTGAGTGGCGAGGACACCGATGAAATGGCAACAATGTGGTATGTTTATTCGGTTATGTCACCAAACAGACATGATACGTTGTATAAGAATATTTCATTGGATTGGAATGCATCAGAGCGTACGGGTGCAGCACAGATCGACGATGTTTTCGAAATCAACGCAAAACCCATACCGAATATCGTAAGCGGTGACCCTCACCGCATTGGTATCAACCTGCCGCACGGTTTTGAGTTCAATCATGCAGAAATGGCATCGGGCAGAACCAGAACAACCGGTGGAGAGATTTCACTAGACAGAAACAGTGACACTCATGCCCATTTTGCCAACTTGCATCTGACAGGCGCAGGGGTTGTTCGTTAAAAAGAACCGCACAGTGTCTTTTACAGAAAAAACTGATGGCAAAGGCGCAGTGGAACGCCTTGTCAGCAAGGATCGCACGGTCGTGATGCTTGCAATAACCGCTATTGTTTTACTGGCGGGCATTTACACAGTCACAGGGGTGGGCATGAACATGTCTGCCCTCGAGATGACTAAAATGGCCAAACCCATTGGCACGACAATGCATATAGGCAATAGCCCTGACTGGACACCGGCCTATGCAACACTTGTTATACTGATGTGGTGGGCGATGATGATCGCAATGATGACACCCAGTGCCGCCCCAACGTTATTGTTGTTCACCGCATTGAAACGCCAAGGAACAGACAAGCGAAATGCAGCGTTTTACAGTAGCCTTCTGCTTGCGGGGTATTTATTGGTTTGGGCCGCTTTCAGTATCATGGCCGCCTTTTTACAGTGGGGTATGGAAGCAATTGGTTTAATCTCCACCACAATGATGACTATCAACTCGAAACTGTTTGCAGGTGTGATCTTTTTATGCGCAGGTTTCTATCAATTTTCAGCAATGAAAAATGCTTGTCTGAAACAATGCAGATCTCCTGCTTATTTCCTTTCAGAAAACCGTCGCCCAGGCCCGTTTGGTGCATTCATAATTGGTGCACATCACGGCGTTTACTGTTTGGGTTGTTGTTGGGCCCTTATGGCACTTTTGTTTGTTGGCGGCGTTATGAACCTTTACTGGATTGTTGGTCTGGCACTTTACGTGCTTGCTGAAAAGACACTTCCATATGGGAAGGTAATCTCGAACATAGCTGGTATAATGCTAATTATTACAGGATGTTACGCCATATTTAACGCGCTATACTAGGGCAATTACAAAACCAGAACCCCATCCGAAATCCGAAAAGTTTCAATTTTGTCAGATTGCGTGAGCAAGTCGCTCTTATATTTTGGCCAACAACCACATAGGTTAGATAAACGAGCAACCGATCGGAGCAACCGATGAAACCACATATATTAGTGTTTGCACTCACGGGTAGTATGATTATGCCACTCGCGGTCAATGCCGAAACCATTTCGCTTAAGCTTTATGCAATTGGCATAAAAGCAGGCACGATCCAGATCAAGAATACACAAAATGGTAATTCATATGTGATAAATGGTACTGTCGTCCCCTCTAAATTTTTAAAAATGATCAAAGATATCGGGTTTATAGGCACCGCATCGGGTAAAGTTTATAAAAATGCCTACCACTCTAAAAAATATGCTGGTCATTTGCGTACAGGAAACCGCAATTCAATCGTAAAGATGCACTGGAATGGCCGCACACCCGTTGTGGATAGTTATCAACCCGCCCGTGAAAAGCGCAGTTACGATATTGCGCCATCAAAACAGACTGGCGTGATTGATTTATTAACGGCTGGCTATGCCACATTCAAATCGCGATCCGTGAACAATTTGTGCAATACAACATATCCTATGTTTGATGGGCGCAGACGTTCACAAATCACATTAGGAAAACCGAAAATTAACGGCAAAATTGCTACCTGTATCGGAAGTTACAGGCGCGTAGCCGGTTTTTCTCCCCACGATATGGAAAAGAGGGTCAACTTTCCCTTCACAATGCATTACGAACAACAAGATGATGGTATGTATCGTTTTAAAGATTTCACGGCTGATGCCACATTTGGCAAAATTCGGGCCATTCGCCAGTAACCACACATGAGTGCGGTATTGCCGATAGAGGCCGTATTGCCCGAACTTTTGCATGCCGTCACATCGGCCAATCAAGCCGTGCTGCAGGCCCCGCCTGGCGCCGGGAAAACCACCCGGGTGCCACTTTTCTTACTGGAAAAGAAGCTGTATCCGCGCAAAATTCTGATATTGGAGCCCCGCCGCCTTGCAACGCGTGCAGCGGCGGAACGAATGGCGGATATTTTGGGCGAACCGGTAGGGCAAACCGTAGGTTATCGTATGCGTGGCGACAGTAAAGTCAGCACAAACACCCGTATCGAGGTCGTCACCGAGGGCATACTGACCCGTATGATCCAAAGTGACCCCGAATTGCCCAACATTTCCTGCATCATCTTCGACGAATTTCACGAACGCAGCCTGCAAGCGGATTTAGGACTAGCCCTTACACTGGAAATTCGCTCCGCCTTACGCGAAGACCTTGGTCTGATCGTGATGTCCGCTACGTTGGACGCCGCCCCCGTCGCGGCATTGATGGGAAATGCGCCAATTGTGACCTCAAAAGGTAAATCTTATCCTGTTGAACAAAAATTCCTTCACCGCCCCTGGTCTCAAGCTGGCCGCAAAGGCCCGCGTTTTGAAGATACTGCAGCGACTTTGGTAACAACTGCAGTGATGGAAACCACAGGCGGTGTACTGGTATTCCTGCCGGGGGCTGGCGAAATCGCCCGCGTACAGCAATTGCTAGGCAAATCCCTTGGTGCGGATGTATTTATTCGCCCGCTATACGGCGCAATGCCGTTTAAAGATCAACGCACCGCAATCGCACCAACGACAAAAGGCCGCAAGGTGGTCCTGGCCACATCCATCGCCGAAACATCTCTGACCATACCCGATATACGCGTGGTGATAGATACGGGCCGTGCAAGACGCGCGCGCTTCGATAGCCATTCCGGCATGTCGCGGCTGGTTACCGAACGCGTCACCAAAGCCGAAGCCATCCAGCGCGAAGGACGTGCGGGGCGTGTGGCAGCAGGTGTTTGTTACAAGATGTGGGCAAAGGGCGAAAACGGCGGCATGTCCCCCTTCCCCGAGCCTGAAATCCGATCAACCGACCTGACCGGGCTGGTGTTAGAGTTGGCGGTCTGGGGAACAAGCGATCCAAATAGGATGCCGTTTCTTAGTCAGCCAAGGGAAGCTGATTTCACTGCGGCCCAAGATCTGTTGCAGATGCTCGGGGCGTTAGATGCCGGCGGGCGCATTACAGATTATGGCCGCAAGCTGTCCAAACTGCCAACCCACGCGCGTCTGGCCCATGTGCTGCTGCAGGGGGATGGGGATGCAAACCAACTTGCCGCCCTTTTGGAAGCCCGCGATCCACTGATCCGCGAAGGCCGCACATTGCCCGCCGATTTGAGCCTGCGTTGGGAAGCCCTGCGCGACCTGAACACGTTCCACAACACACGGCCATATCAAGCCAATCGCACAACTCTGGATGCAATCAAAAAAGAAGCAAAACGGCTGAAACCCCAAGGCAAGGCACAACTTAGCCTTGGGGCCATGGTTGCCCTTGCCTACCCTGACCGCATCGGGTTGCGCCGCGCCGGTGATGCTCCGCGCTATCTGTTATCAGGCGGCAAAGGGGCCTATCTGGAAGACGGCGACACGCTGGCTGCCAACCGCCTGATTGTTGCTTCTGATTTGGATGGTGATGCGAAAGAGGCGCGTATCCGCATGGGTGTGGCCCTGTCTGAGGCCGATCTGACAACGCTTTACGGCAAACAGATCAAGGATGTGCATGTATGTATATGGAACAAGCGCGAACGACGGGTGGATGCGCGGGTGCAACGCAAATTTCAGGCACTCGTGCTCAGCGATCAGATATGGAAAGAATGCCCACCGGATGCGCTGGCCGCTGGCATGATTTCCGGCATCCGTGATCTGGGTCTGAACGTGTTGCCGTGGTCAAAGGCAGCAAATCTCTACCGTGCCCGTGTGGAATGGTTGCGTGACAAAGGTGGTACCATGCCCGATTTGTCCGATACCGCCCTTGTGGGCACTCTTGAACACTGGTTGCAGCCGCACCTGTCCGGTATGAAACGCCCCGATGAACTGAAACGCCTCGATATGTCAGAAATCATGCGAAACACGCTATCGTGGGAAGATAACCAAACTCTGAACACTCTGGCCCCTGCTAACATCAAAGCCCCCACAGGCACCGCCCTGCCCGTCGATTACAGCGGCGACCAACCAAGTGTGTCCGTGCGTTTGCAAGAACTCTTTGGCCTGACCAAACACCCCTGCGTTGGCCCAAACCGCATCCCGCTACTGATTGAGCTACTGTCCCCCGCGCGCCGCGCCGTGCAAACCACGGCCGATCTGCCAAATTTCTGGCTGACATCCTATGCGGATGTACGCAAGGATATGCGTGGACGCTATCCACGGCACCCGTGGCCAGAAGACCCAACAGTGGCGGAAGCCACACGGCGGGTGAAACCAAAGAAGTAAGAGACTTAAGAACCGCTCCGCAAGCTATTTTATATTTGTTGGCAGTTAAAACTATAGTACAAAATACTAAAAATATGGGAATATTCTTATGATAGATCATATGAACTTACCTGTGAGTAATCTCACAATATCCAAGGCATTCTACGATACTATTCTGGCCTCTCTTGATTATATATGTATTGCCGAAGATGGCCCCGCCATTGGTTACGGGACACATTCATGGAATTTCGGTATCGAGTTTTTCGATTGCGACTTCCCTAAGTTACATGTGGCTTTTTCAGCGAATTCAGAAAAGCAAGTCGATGATTTTTTCTCAGCGGCATTAACTGCTGGTGCGACATCAAACGGAGACCCAGGCAAGAGACCCCAATATGGTTCAAATTATTACGCTGCATTTATTAAAGACCCTGATGGCCATAATATTGAGGCTGTATTCCGAGGCTAGATACCTATGCCCTAAGACCCGCGATTTGCCCGCCATTTCAAGCCCGCTAGCATCGCAATACCTGCCAACAACCCCCAGAAAGGGGCAGAAACACCCAACAGGCTGATGCCCGATGCGGTGATAAGAAAGGTCAGACCTGCGGCTTCACGTTCGCCCGCATTTTCAACCACACCTTTTAATGCGCCAACAAATGCACCAATCAAGGCAAGGCCAGCGACGGCTTTGATTAAGGCAACAGGTGCAAGAGCAACAAATGCAATGGCAGCCCCGACAACGGTGGCCAAGATCAGGTAAAACACACCAGACAAAACAGAGGCCCAATAGCGTTTTTTAGGGTCAGGTCCCGCTTCATCGCTGGCACACATTGCAGCCGTAATGGCCGCCAAATTAATACCGTGCCCCCCAAAAGGAGCTGCAGAAGCGAGGCAAAGCCTGTGACCCAGAACAACTCACCTGCTTTGGGTGCATAACCATATGCCCGCAACACTCCATACCCCGTGATGTTTTGTGACGCCATTGTCACCACAAAAAGCGGCAGCGCGATACCAACAGTGGCCTGCCATGTCCAGACCGGCATTACATACTCGGGCGACACAAATGCCGCCTGCCCTACTGATTGCCATTGCTCGTCCGTCACACCAATACCCAAGAACAAAATTGCGGCAAAAACTGCCAAAGCGGTCGGAACCGCCCAAAGCTTACTGATTTGCGCCATACCCAGCCACGCAAACAGGATAAGCAACCCGTAAAGTGGAAAATCTGTTATGGCCGTAAAAGGCGCAAGACATAGCGGTAAAAGCACACCGGCAAGCATAGCATTGGCCAGTGACAATGGAATATTGGATACCAAGCGCTCCAACGGTTTCCAAAGCCCTGCAAGAACGATCAGGCCAGCAGCCACCACAAATGCGCCCACAGCAGCGGAAAATCCACCTGCAATCGCACCTGTTGACGCTAATAGGGCGGCCCCTGGAGTTGACCAGGCAATAGTGATCGGCATTTTAAGCTTTAGTGATAGGTATATTTCACAAAAACCTTTGAACAAGCACAACATCATTAAGCCAGATATGACCTGTGCATCCGTCGCTCCCACCGCATAAAGCCCCTGCATCACCACTGCAAAAGAAGCGGCAAAACCAACAAATGTGGTTAAGAACCCCGTAAAGGCGGCTTTGGCTGTAATATCTTTAATCATAGGAAAGGTATTCCAAGAAATTGGAACTTTGTCACGAAAAAAGGCACCCGAATTCAGAGTGCCTTTCCCCAAAATTGTAAAGACTGCTAAGCGGCTTCTTTCGCTGCAGCCTGACGTTCGCTTTCTTCGCGAGACAAAGCCACTGACGTGCGTACACCGCGTGATACAAATTCCATCATACCCTTAACGCAACGCTCGGTTGGCTCAATACCGGCGCACATCAACACTTCGCTGCCATCGCGTGAGCGGGCCCAGCGTGCAATGCTTTCAACACCGTTGCCATATTTTTTGTCATCTGCGATCGCATCATCCAAAGCGGCTAGCACGACAGCGGCAAACAATTTGGCAGATCGTTTACCTTGGTCGTTGATGAATGCAGAGTTATCTATTGTATCAAACATATTCGACTTGATCTTTTCTTCATTTTCTCGGTTCTGGCCAATATGACGATTTTGTGGCGATTCGGTATTGCCCATATGGAATGGCAGACATGCAATTAACGCATAGCTACCTGACAACTCCGAACCGATCCCCACATCGGCTTGCGTATAGCAGGAAGGCACTCTATACACCCTTTGAATAATTTTTCCACCTTTTTAATTAAGAAGAGCGAAACAATGCCGAAAATAAACGGAAACGAAATCCGCCCGGGAAACATTCTGGAACATAACAACGGTTTATGGATCGCGGTAAAAGTTGATCATGTGAAACCCGGCAAGGGTGGTGCTTTCGCACAAGTAGAGCTGAAGAACCTGCGCACGAACTCGAAATTGAACGAGCGTTTTCGTTCTGCCGACAAAGTTGAAAAAGTCCGTCTTGACCAAAAAGACCAGCAATTTCTGTATGAAAACGATGGTATGTTGGTTTTCATGGATATGGAAACCTACGAACAAATCGAATTACCGTCAGACATTCTGGGCGATCGCCGCCCATTCCTGCAAGACGGGATGACAATCAAGATCGAATATCACGAGTCTGAAGCACTTAGTGCCGAAGTCCCGCAAAAGGTTACCTGCAAAGTTGTTGAGACCGAACCGGCGGTAAAGGGCCAAACCGCTGCCAACAGTTTCAAACCGGCTGTACTGGACAATGGCGTGCGCCTTATGATCCCGCCTTTCGTGGGCTCTGATGAAGCGATCATCGTGAACACGGAAACAATGGAATATGTCGAACGCGCATAAGTGTTATCTGGTAACCATAAAATAAGCTGCGCGATCCTGTATCGGCGCCACACAACAGAATAAGGTGAAAATATGTTCAATTCTATAAACAGTGTCAGCGGTTGGTTCGCTGCCAATATCGTCAATATCGGCTACGCAGTCGCTATTGTCATACTCGCGTTATGGGCTTCCAAATTCATCAAGAACCTCATTATCAACACCAGCGACCGTTACGAGCAACTGGATAAAACCCTGTTTCAATTTCTGGGCTCACTCGCTCAATACGCAGTTTTGACATTTACCGGCATCGCCATTCTTAGCCGTTTCGGGATTGAAACCACATCTCTTGTCGCCATGGTCGGTGCCGCAGGTTTGGCCATTGGTCTGGCCCTACAAGGCACACTATCCAACTTGGCCGCAGGTGTAATGCTGTTGATATTCCGCCCCTACAAGATCGGCCAATTGGTCGAAGTCGCTGGCACATTCGGCAAGGTTGAAGCCATAACTTTGTTCACGACCGATATGATCACTTTCGACAATCAGCATGTCATCGTACCCAATGCCACAATCTGGGGTGCCAAAATTGTCAACCATTCGCATCACGCTATTCGCGGCGTCCCGATGACAGTTTCAGTGGCTTACGGCACTGACATCAAACGGGCTAAAGCAAGCATAGCCAAGGTTCTGAAAGCCAACAAAAACGTATTGGCAGACCCTGCCCCGTTTGTGGAAGTTGAAACACTGGCGGCCAGCTCTGTTGATTTTGCGTTGCGTCCATATTGCGAGGGCGAGCATTATTTTGATGTGAAATACTCTTTGCCGCAGGCGATCTACGAACAATTCAACAAAGACGGCATCGAGATACCGTTTCAACAGATTGTTGTACATAACGCGAAGTAGCCACACAAGAACGCTCCTACATCCACTTGGGAAATTAAGGCAATTGTTTGTCTAAAAAGCAAAATGCCTTGATCTTGCCTTATTTTAAACATTTTTCAGTCGTACTTGTGGCAACGCTGCCTTTGTTGGGCATCTGTTTATCAGTATTGTTGACGTTGTATGTCAATATTTAACGAGTATCAGGAGTATAATATGACCAGTAGTTCCAAAGCCTTAAAGCGCGCCCTTGAAAGGGTTAAGAATTGGTCGGAAACGCCAAAATCACCAAATAATATCAAGTTGGTTGCTGATGATGCAACGTCGCTTGCACAAGCAAGTAGCGGCGCAAGCTCAAATCTAAATACCTAAAATTTATACATCTCAATGATAGGCCATCATTGAAAACACTTGGAGGGTATGTGCAATACGCATACCCACCATTCAGTGTAATTCTGATACAGAAATCCACTGAATGTTTCTCACAACAGATCATCACCGGCTCTTGCAACTGTTACTGAATCGTAAGAGACATGGATGTGTTATACATACAGCTGACAATGTTGATACTGGGAATGTGATGTCTGATTCAAACAACAAATCGTCACGAATTAAAGGGCTACGGGATCTTACACCGGAAAAACGGCTTGCGAAAATTACAGAAGTTTCCGGGGAACAGACTGCACTCTTAAAAGGCGGCGCCCTACCCCTACCCATTGCCGACGGAATGATTGAAAACGTTGTTGGCAAATTTGAATTGCCCCTGGGCATTGCCACGAACTTTACCGTGAACGGACAAGATTACCTGATCCCGATGGCCGTTGAAGAACCATCCGTAGTAGCAGCAGCCTCTTACATGGCCAAGCTTGCACGGGGCTGCGGCGGGTTTGCGGCAGGCAGCACCAAACCGATCATGCGCGCGCAGGTGCAAATCCTCGGCTTGTCTGATCCGGATGCGGCCAGGGCGCAACTATTGGCAGTGACCGATCACATCATCGCTTTGGCAAATTCCAAGGACAAGGTGCTGATCGGCTTGGGCGGAGGTTGCAAGGACATCGAGGTGCATGTCTTTAAAGACACACCAATAGGCGCGATGGCAGTCCTGCATCTGCTAGTTGACGTACGCGATGCAATGGGGGCCAACACAGTGAATACCATGGCTGAACTCGTGGCCCCGTTGGTAGAAAAGATCACCGGCGGGACTGTGCGTTTGCGTATTCTTTCCAATCTTGCCGACAAGCGACTGGTCATGGCAAGCGTTCAGATGACACCCGAAGCCCTGACCACAGATACGTTGAAGGGGGCGGATGTGGCACAAGGCATTGTCGAGGCTTGCGCGCTGGCAATCGTCGACCCATACCGCGCCGCGACCCACAACAAGGGCATCATGAACGGTATCGATCCCGTGGTTTTGGCCACCGGCAATGACTGGCGTGCTATTGAAGCAGGCGCACATGCATTTGCTGCGCGTTCGGGGCGATATACGTCGCTGACACGTTGGGAACTGGATGCGCAGGGTTGTTTATGCGGCACACTGGAATTGCCGATGGCCCTTGGTATTGTGGGCGGGGCCACTAAAACCCACCCTGCGGCACAGGCTTCGTTGGCATTGATGGGGGTGACATCGGCGCAGGAACTGGCAGAGGTTGTGGCATGCGTAGGCCTTGCCCAAAACATGGCCGCCCTGCGTGCCTTGTCGACCGAAGGCATCCAAAAAGGCCACATGGCGCTACATGCGCGTAACATCGCGATTGCCGCGGGGGCTACTGGGGCAAATATTGATAAGGTGGCCAAGGCGATTGTAGCGGCAGAGGATGTGAGCATTGACCGAGCTGTGCAGGTTTTGAAGGGGCTGTAGGGTGTTGTGCTTTGCACGCAGAAAAAGGCATCTTTGTAAAACATTGGCAGAAGTCCCGTCGCAGGTTATTTCAAACAATCAACGGGACTAAAGAATTGTTATGATAATTCACCAAGCAAGCCTGATAAATCCGTCGAAGGCAGTTTGAACGTCACTCGCTTTTTAGAATGCATATAGGATTGAAGTTTGCCGTTTAAGGCTTTCTCACCTATTGCCTGAGCTAATAGACCCGATTCACAATAGGGTCGAATATTTTTAGACACAAGTATCCCCACCCGTTTTGTCAAACTGTTTTCAAATTCATATTTGCGAGTGCTCCGACATTCTTGGCAATCATGTTTTGTTGTTGGTTGTTGCGGTGAATATCCGAAAATATATTGAACTTTTTCATGCGGCCAATACCGTGCTCTACGCCAATGCGTAGTTTTGAATGCCATGTATTGTATTCTTGTTCTTCTTTCGTAAGTGGTTTTTTCTTTGATGTTTTCAGGGGGATTTCCAGTGATGTCCCCAGATATCCTAAATCCCCAAGGGTAAGTATATCAGGGGGCCTATCCACGCGGGTCTCATCATAAATACGCTTGTCATGTTTGCGCCCGTCATGGGCGCATCCAACAGCCAGTATACACTTCTTGTCATCTGTGATGATCTGGTGGGACGCCGTGTGCTTCTTTTTCTTGCCAGAATATTTTGCTTTTCGAGCCGAGGGCTTCCCGGGCCGTTGAACTGGACGCTCAGTACCATCAATCATCAGGTAAAGCAGATCAGCCTTTTCCACTTCCGACAACTTTACTTTACGTTCAGGCATCCGAAAATGGCCTGCCATCAACTCTGTCATGGCTTGAATGCGGCGGCAAACTGTCGGAGAGGATACATTGAATACAAGCCCCATAAAAGCATGGCTGGTATAGGTTCGGTAATACATCAGGCAGAGCAGAAGCTGTTCTGCGAACTCCAGGCGATAGTTCATCCCACCCCCAATCGCACGTTGCCTGTCTTTGCGGGACAGGCGTTTCTCCTCACTTTTCAACCAGATCGGATGAAGTGTCGCAACCAGGGCGTTGAAATCTGTAAGGCGGATGCCCGATAGTCGAAAAAACAATGCAGGTTGTGCACTTAAAATCTTCAAAGCTTTCATAAAATGATACCTCCAGGCACTTCCTCGCATAAAAATAACCTATTGTGAAGCAGGTCTAATATACCAATAGCCAAATCATTCACTTCAATTGAAAATTTTTCTTCGAATATTCCTTCAGGAATATCTTCCGCATTGAAGCTGGGCTCACACCATTTTGTACAAGTCCCATTGCTATAAACAGCTCCGCATCCATTTGTGCAAGTAATAGAGCATCCATTGCCAGCATCACAAGTAGCCATGTTTTCCTCCTTAGTTGACTTCATTGAAGGAATACGAACATAATCTGATTGTTGGAAATGTAAGTGAACAAAGTCACGCATTTGCGATTCCGTATGACGCATCTAATTGACCGGCGTACTCTAATTGTAATCTATTGCTAACAAACGCAACCACCCGTAACCTTTCCTAAAACCCGAATGTAGTTTTATTCAACCCAAAACCCGAACGATATTCCTTTTTGGGCTGGCTCTTGGCCCAATTATCCCCATACTCCGCCCACGGGGAGAGCCACTTCATGAATCACCAGCAGCCAGACCTTGATACTTCTCCCGAAGTATCCGACGAAATACGCAAAACCACCTGTTATATGTGCGCCTGTCGCTGCGGCATCAATGTGCATATGAAAGACGGCAAGGTGAAGTATATCGAAGGCAATCGTGATCACCCGATCAACAAAGGCGTACTTTGTGCCAAAGGCTCTGCGGGCATCATGCAGCATTACTCACCTGCCCGTTTGCAAGCCCCCATGAAACGTGTGGGCGAACGTGGCGCGGGCAAATTTGAAGAGATCAGTTGGGATGAAGCCTTTGAAATCGCTGAAAAATGGTTAAAACCGATCCGCGAAAAGGCACCCCATAAGCTGGCGTTTTTCACTGGCCGTGACCAATCACAGTCGCTGACAAGTTTCTGGGCGCAGCAATTCGGCACACCGAATTATGCGGCCCACGGCGGGTTTTGTTCGGTGAATATGGCAGCGGCCGGTATCTACACAATGGGTGGCGCGTTTTGGGAGTTTGGTGTCCCCGACTGGGATCGCACCAAAATGTTCATGATCTTTGGCGTGGCTGAAGATCACGACAGCAACCCGATCAAAATGGGCCTGTCGAAACTCAAAGAACGTGGTGCCAAAATTGTTGGCGTGAACCCCGTACGCTCTGGCTATAACGCCATTGCCGATGAATGGGTCGGCATTACACCGGGCACCGACGGCTTGTTTGTGCTGGCAATGATCCATGTTCTGCTGAAAGCCGGCAAGATCGATCTGGAATATCTGATGCGCTACACCAACGCGCCGATGCTGGTGAATATGGATGAAAATAGCGCCGAACACGGGTTACTTTTACGCGACGTGCATGGCCAATTCATGGTGCAGGATCGCATCACAGGCAAGCCAATGGCGTTTGACAAAAAGGGCGTAAAACCAGTGTTTTCCGGTGAAATCACCCACCAAGGCACCAAATACATCCCCGTTTTCCAATTGATGACTGAAAAATACCTGTCAGACGAATACACCCCCGAAGCGGTAGCCGAACGCTGCGGGATATCCGCTAAAACCATCCGCCGTCTGGCCGCCGAGCTGGCCCATGTAGCGTTTGAGCAAGAGATCACCATTGATCAACCTTGGACGGACTGGAAGGGCGAAAAGCACAAAACCATGACGGGGCGGCCCGTATCCTTTCACGCCATGCGTGGAATTTCAGCCCATTCCAATGGCTTTCAAACCTGTCGCGCCATCCACCTGCTGCAAATCCTGCTTGGCAGTGTCGAGGTGCCGGGCGGTATGCGTTTCAAACCGCCCTACCCCAAACCCGTCGGCATTCACCCCACCCCGCACAGCTACGCCACACCGGGCGGCCCGCTGAACGGCCCACATCTAGGCTTTCCAACTGGCCCCGAAGATTTGGCCCTAAACGCCAGCGGCACCCCCATCCGCATCGACAAAGCCTTCACGTGGGAAAACCCGCTTTCAGCCCACGGCATGATGCATATGGTTATTTCCAATGCACACGCAGGCGACCCCTATAAAATCGACACGCTGTTCATGTATATGGCCAATATGTCGTGGAATTCCTCAATGAATTCGCGCGGCGTGATGGACATGCTGACCGATAAAGATGAAGACGGCAACTATGTGATCCCAAACATCATCTATTCAGACGCTTATTCGTCCGAAATGGTGGCCTTCGCTGATCTGATCCTGCCCGACACCACCTATTTGGAACGCCACGATTGCATCAGCTTGCTGGACAGACCCATATCCGAGGCCGATGCGGTCTGTGACAGTATCCGCTGGCCCGTAGTAGAACCAGACCGCGATGTGCGCGGCTTTCAAACCGCCCTTATCCAACTGGGCGCAAAGCTGGGCCTGCCGGGCTTCACCAATGAAGACGGCTCTGAAAAGTACAAAGATTACGCCGATTACATCGTCAACCACGAACGCCGACCCGGCGTTGGCCCCTTGGCGGGTTTTCGCGGCAAAGATGGCTTAGGTAAAGGGCGCGGTGAGCCAAACCCCGAACAGATTGATAGATACATTGAAAACGGTGGCTTCTGGAAAGATCATATCCCCGATGAAGCCCTGTTTTATAAACCGTGGAACATGGCCTATCAAAATTGGGCGGTGGAACGTGGCATCTTCGATAAACCATCCCCCTACCTGTTCAGCATCTATGTGGAACCGATCCAGAAATTCCGCCTTGCAGCACAGGGCAAAGGCGAATTGCAACCGCCAGATCACTTGCGCGAACAACTGATCGAAGCAATGGATCCACTGCCGATCTGGTGGGCACCGTTTGAAGAACAAGGCGTCGACTGCAATGAATATCCATTACACGCATTAACCCAACGTCCGGCCGCAATGTACCATTCGTGGGGATCGCAAAATGCTTGGTTGCGCCAAATCCACGGCACCAACCCGCTTTATGTATCCGGTGAGGTTTGGATGAAACACCGCTTTGTTGAGGGCGATTGGGCTTACCTGACCTCGCATCACGGTAAGATCAAAGTACCCGTTGTGCGCATGGATGCACTGAACCCGCACACCGTTTGGACATGGAACGCCATTGGCAAACGCAAAGGGGCTTGGGCTTTGGGTAAAGATGCCCCCGAAACCACAAAAGGCTTCCTGTTGAACCATTTGATCCATGAACTTTTGCCGGACAAAGGCGACGGGCTGCGCTGGTCAAACTCTGACCCGATCACCGGCCAAGCGGCATGGTACGACTTGCGGGTAAAGATCGAAAAGGCCCCAGTTGAGGACGGTATTTCCCAACCTGAAACACCTGCGCAAACCTCGCCAGTAGGGCAAGGTCCGAAAGACATTGCTTACGGGGAGGAGTTTTAAAATGACAGCTTTACCCTCCACGACCGCTAAAAAACTCGGTCTAGTAATCGACCTTGATATTTGCGTTGGCTGTCATGCCTGCGTGATCAACTGCAAGGAATGGAATACCTCGAATTACGGCGCACCATTGTCTGATCAAGACGCATACGGTGCAAATCCGTCTGGTACATTTCTAAACAGAATTCATACATACGAGGTAAAACTAGACGAAAAACCAGCACAAACCGTACATTTTCCAAAATCATGCCTACATTGCGAAGATGCACCTTGCGTCACCGTCTGCCCCACAGGGGCCAGCTATAAACGCGTTGAGGACGGCATTGTTTTGGTCAATGAAAGTGACTGCATCGGGTGCGGATTATGCGCATGGGCCTGCCCTTATGGCGCGCGGGAACTGGATGCAAAGGAAGGCGTAATGAAGAAATGCACATTGTGTGTCGATCGTATCTATAATGAAAACTTACCCGAGATTGACCGCGAACCGGCTTGCGTGCGTACCTGCCCCGCCAACGCGCGCCACTTCGGCGATTTCGCTGATCCTGATAGCAACGTATCACGCATGTCCGCAGAACGCGGCGGCATTCAGTTGATGCCGCAACAAGAAACCAAACCAGTGAACCGTTACCTGCCTCCGCGCCCCAAAGCCGATATTCAAACCGACGGCGATATTGATATTCTGGCACCGTTCCTTGAACCTGTTGCAAAGACACCAAAGGGGCTGCTTGGCTGGCTCGATAAAGCATTGGAGGCCCTTTGATATGCACCCCGCAGCATCCGTCATAATCTTTACTTCCCTTTCCGGCCTCGGCTTTGGCCTACTGACTTTCCTTGGACTTGGCCTACCGAATGTATCGGGCTGGTCAGCTTTTGCCTTCTTCTTCATCGCCTTCGCATTATCCGTCGGCGGCTTACTGGCGTCCACATTCCATTTGGGCAACCCCGGGCGCGCAATGAAGGCGTTCAGCCAATGGCGCACCTCATGGTTAAGCCGTGAAGGCGTGATCGCCGTAGCCGCACTCATCGTCATGGGCTTATATGCAGCCCTGTTGATTTTTCTGGACATCCGCGTCACCGCCCTCGGCTGGCTGGGCAGCGTACTCAGCATAGGCACAGTATATTGCACCTCGATGATCTACGGCCAGTTAAAAACCGTGCCGCGCTGGAACATGGGTGCCACACCCGTTCTATTCCTGCTCTACGCACTTGCAGGTGGAGCATTACTGGCCACGCAATTACCGCTTGCCCTGTTCTTGCTAATTGCCCTAACCATCACGCAAATCCTGTCATGGATACGCGGCGATATGAGTTTTGTCACCGCGGGCCACAGCATTGAAACCGCCACAGGCTTGGGCCATCTGGGCAAGGTGCGTTTGCTCGAGTCGCCACACTCAGGCGAAAATTACCTGACCCGTGAAATGGTGTATGTTGTCGGGCGTAAACACAGCATCAAACTGCGGATTATTGCCACCATTTGCCTGGGGCTGATCCCGATTACCGTACTGGCCTTTTTTAGCCTGAACCACATATCTGCCCTACTGGTCGTGATCTTGCACATCATCGGATTGTTTACCGCACGTTGGTTATTCTTTGCCGAAGCTGAACATGTTGTGGGTCTGTATTACGATAAGCGTTAATTTGGTAATTCATACGATTTCAATAACTTAACCATATGTCCCACCTGGGACATTGGAATTATTCACAAATCTCTTTTCCTATCGGATCACCAATATCAACAACAAAATACTGACCACAACCAGCCCGATACCAACGATCTCACGCCCTGAGTTGCGTTCTTTAAAGATCAGATATGACGCAGCAAAAGTGAACACCAATTCGATCTGCCCCAAAGCTTTGACATAGGCCGCGTTTTGCAGGGTAAACGCCATGAACCAGCCCAGTGAACCTAAGACTCCTGTGATGCCTACAAGCATTGTAACGCGCCAAGATTGCATCACGCGGGTGATCTCACCGGGCTCGCGCAGCCGTAGCCACAGGCTCATCGCGATGGTTTGAAAGGTAGTAACGCAAGCCAGTGTAAAGGTGGCGCGGATGATGAAATCGCCGGAACTTAACGATAGGCTGGCCCCACGATAGCAGGTAGCCGAAATGGCGAAGATAGCACCCGACCCAATGCCATAAGCGGCAGCGCGATTGAAAATACGTTTGTACCACGCCCCCTCGCCCGCCAGTTTCGGCGGGTCGGATAACAAGATCACACCGATAATACCGACGAGTATGGTCAGCACCGCCCACAGTGAGATGCCTTCGCCCAGAACAATGAACCCGACGACGGCCGTCAGAATAGCCTCGGTCTTTTTTAAAGTGATACCAACAGCAAAATTTCGTTCAGCGAACAGGGCAACCACCAACATAGTGGCAGTGATTTGTGCCAATCCACCAATGATCACAAATAGGCCCGTGCGGGGACTGGCGGCCGGAATTTCCCAACCGTACCACGCTAAAGTCACGACCATTAGCACAGCGATGGGGGCCGCAAACAGGAAGCGCGCGAAAGTCGCCCCGCCTGTGGTCAGCTTGGTGGCTTTCAGGTGCTTTTGCAGCATAAAGCGTAGGTTTTGCGCGAAGGCTGCAAAAATCGTTATTGGTATCCAGAGCGACATATCAGTAAGGCATCGGATGGGCTTTGTGAGCGGCTGTTATTTCTGCCAGAACGTCATCGCCTAACACCACTTCGGTCGATTTCAACGCGATTTCCAGCTGATCCATTTTAGTCGCACCAAAGATAGCGGAAGCCATGAAAGGTCGTGTTTGGCACCATGCAAGCGCCATTTGTGCGGGATCAAGTCCATGTTTATCCGCAATCGCCTGATAGGCCGCAACCGTGGGCCACATGCGCGAGGTCACGCGACCACCCATTTCGGGGTTCAGAGATAATCTGGACCCTTTGGGTACAACATTCCCATCTTTGTACTTCCCCGTAAGCAACCCTGTTGCCAACGGCGAGAATGCGAGTAATCCCACTTGCTCATTATGGCAAAGCTCTGCCAGATCCGTATCGAACAGGCGGCACAGCAGGCTGTATTCGTTTTGAATAGATTGAACCCGTGGCAAGCCGCGTTCTTCAGAGGTCCGCAACCATTGCGCAGTACCCCAGGCGCTTTCGTTCGACAGGCCGAAATGGCGAATTTTACCTGCATCCACAAGGCCTTGCATAGTTTCCAACACAACGCCAATATGATCCAAAACCTGTTGTTTGTTCTGGCTGGAAGGATCAAAGTTCCAGTTCTGGCGGAACATGTATGACCCGCGATTTGGCCAGTGCAGTTGGTAAAGATCAATGTAATCGGTTTGCAGGGATGTAAGCGATGCCTCTATCGCCGCGTGGATGGTTTCAGGCGATATAGGTGCACCGTCACGCACATTTGCATAACCCGCTCCTGAAACTTTAGTGGCAATCATCACGTCATTTCGTTTACCCGATTGGACAACCCATTCCCCGATCACCCGTTCTGTGTCGCCTTGGGTTTCTTTGGTCAGCGGGTTCACCGGATACATTTCCGCTGTATCAATGATATTAACACCATAGTCCAATGCCATATCAATCTGCGCATGGCCTTCGGCCGTGCTGTTTTGTGTACCCCAGGTCATTGAACCCAGACACAGTTCACTGATATTCAGACCAGTGGTTCCCAGTTGTTTATATTTCATAAAAATCTCCGTGTTGCGCGCATTTGCACGCGATCGCCAAGGGATGTCAACGCGAAGTACATGTGTTTTGTGCTTGTAAATACGCTAGGTGTTGGCAAGGTAAGATAACACCAAATGAGGCCAGCTTTGATTATCAGACCTGCTACCACAAAAGATGCACAAGCCATTGCGAACATTTGGAACGCGGTGATCCGCGACAGTGTTGCCACCTTTACGCCTGTTGAAAAATCAGTGGCTGATTTGAAAAATATGATCCTTGAGCGGGAAGAATTGAGCCACGGATTTTATGTGGCTGAAATGCAAGGTAAAGTTCTTGGCTTTGCCACATACGGCCCGTTCCGCGCCGGGCCAGGGTATGCGTTTACGATGGAACATTCTGTCTTTTTAATCCCCGAAGCCAAAGCCAAAGGCATCGGAAAATCTCTGATGAATAGGTTGGAAAAACATGCAAGAAATACGGGCCTGCACAGCCTTATAGCAGGATTAAGTGCCGAGAATACTAATGCCATATCTTTTCATACTGCCATTGGCTACAGCAAGGTCGCGAATATAAAACAAGCTGGCTTTAAATTTGGGTGCTGGCATGATCTGGTCTTGATGCAAAAGTTGCTATAAGGTTAACCCATATTATATGAATAAGGGCGATATTAACGATGTCCATTTGGTTAAGAATTTCCGATGCATTGTCGGCCATTACCTCGGGCGAAAGCCTGTCTGCAATTCTTGAAAAACTGCAAACACCGCCCGAAAAAAGCGTGGCTTTTACAATTGCGGTCATTGGTCTTGGTGCCAAAATGGCCAAAGCAGATGGACTGGTCACGAAGGATGAGGTTGCAGCCTTTCGTCAAATCTTTCACATTACCAAACGCGATGAGGCACAAGCAGCGAATGTATTCAATCTGGCGCGGCAAGACGTGGCTGGCTATGAAGTTTACGCATCTAAAATCGCAAAAATGTTCAAGACGGAAAGTGCTGTTTTGGAAGACCTGATAGAAGGATTGTTCTACATTGCCATGGCTGACGGGCATTATCACCCCAATGAAGATGACTATGTCCACCGCGTTGCAAACATCTTTGGAATTGATGAGGTTACCTATCGCAGTTTCAGAACTCGTTTTGTGCCCGACGCCCCCCCCGATGCCTATGATGTGCTGGAAGTGACGCCGCAAACGCCATTAAACGATATTCGCAAAATCTGGCGGCAGAAAATTCGCGAAACCCACCCGGATAGAATGATGGCGCGCGGCCTGCCAGAAGAGGCGATAACCATGGCGACAAAACGGATGATTGCAATAAATAAAGCGTGGGAAGAGATCAATGAAACCCACAAGGATGCCTGATGCGCCTTGCGACCTATAATGTGGAATGGTTTTCCAACCTGTTTGATCAGAAGGGCTCGTTGATTATGAACAACAGTTGGTCCGGCAAATGGAACGTCACTAAAGAGATGCAAATCAATGCGTTGGGAACAGTGTTACAGACACTTGATGCAGACGGCATTATGATCATCGAAGCCCCCGACGACAGTAACACTCATTCCACGGTTAAAGCATTGGAAAGTTTTGCCGCGCATTTCGGTCTGCGCCAGAACAAAGCCATAATCGGATTTACCAATCATACCCAGCAGGAAATCGCTTTTCTATATGACCCAAAGACAATGGAAGTAGTGCATGATCCCCTAGGCATTGCCGAACCGGACGTGGGCATGAAAGACGAACCAAGGTTTGACGGTACATTTCATCTGGATGTGGATGTAGACGCCAAACCCGAAAAGATCACTTTTTCAAAACCTCCGTTGGAGTTGCTAATGACCCCTGCGGGCGGAAGTCCCATGCGTCTGATCGGTGTGCACGCGAAGTCCAAAGCCCCGCACGGGGCCAAAAACCGCCAGCAGGAAGTGCGTATTTCAATCGAGAACCGTCGCAAGCAGCTGGCCCAGTGCATTTGGCTGCGCAAACGTGTTGAACAGCATCTGGATGCAGGGGATGATCTGATCGTGATGGGTGATTTCAATGATGGCCCGGGTCTGGATGATTATGAGAAGCTCTTTGGCCATTCTGGGGTGGAAATTGTTCTAGGCACTACAAAGCCGAACGGGCAAACCCTGCGTGAACCCCATGCAGAGGCTGCAATGTCAGCCCGGGCAGGTACGGCACCAACGACATCACGTTTTTACATCCATGCCAAAAAAACTTACCTGAATGCACTTTTAGATTACATCATGGTCGCGCCTGAGCTTTACAAAACAACAACACCCGTATGGAAAATTTGGCATCCTTTTAATGATCCATCCTGCTTTGATAACAAGGGCTTGTGCGATGCGTTACTGACCGCTTCCGATCATTTTCCTGTGACGGTTGATCTGAATATTAAAGCACGGGGGTGAAATCGAAACATAACATCCTATATTATGGATATGAAACGCTACCTGTATATCGCCCTGATCCCCGCCATCATGGCAACACCTGCCCAATCGGACCCAAAAGACTGGGAAGAACTGCGCAAGGGTCTGGAAGAACTATCTGAAGGGACGCAGGAATTTTTTGAAAGCTGGGTTGATGAGTTGGGGCCATTGCTGAATTCCCTACGCGACAAGATTGATGATTTGGGCGAGTATGAACCGCCTGAAGTACTACCCAACGGCGATATTATCATCCGGCGCAAGCCCAAACCAAATCCGCCCGCGGAACAAAAAGCCCCTATCGAAATTTAGCTTTCCCTTCTTCCCCATAAGCCTTACATCTTCTGCAAAATATTTCAGGAGTTACCCCCATGTTTAACCCGTTTTCCCCCATTCAACCCGACTTGCCCCGTGATATGCGCGAAGCCGCTTCCAACGAAGAATTCGGGGATTTACCGGAATGGAATTTGGACGACCTTTATCCAAGCACGGACGGGCCGGAAATTACCAAGGATATGGAATGGTTGGGCAAGGAATGCCCGTCTTTTGCAATCGATTATGAAGGTAAACTTGCTACTCTGGATGCCGCTGGCCTGCTGGCCTGTATTCTGCGTTACGAGAAAATCCAGAATATTATGGGCCGTGTGATGTCATTCGCGGGCTTGCGCTATTATCAAAACACCACGGATCCTGACCGCGCAAAATTTATGGCCGATATGCAAGGTGCCATAACCGATATGTCGACCCCGATGGTGTTTTTCTCGCTTGAATTGAACCGCGTGGATGATGTCCAGTTAGATGCGATGGTGGCTGCAGACCATGGGCTCGCACGATATAAACCGATTTTGGATCAAATGCGGGCGATGAAACCCTACCAGTTGTCTGACGAGCTGGAAAAGTTTCTGCATGACCAGTCTGTTGTAGGTGCAACTGCGTGGAACCGCCTGTTTGATGAAACCATGGCAGGTCTGGTTTTTGATATCGATGGTGATGAGCTAAACCTTGAAGCGACGCTGAACCTTTTATCAGACGCTGACCGCGGCAAACGTGAAAAAGGCGCGAAAGCGCTAATCAAAGTATTTCAAAGCAACATTTCCCTGTTTGCACGGATCACCAACACTTTGGCCAAAGAAAAAGAGGTTGAAGATCGTTGGCGCGGCCTACCCACACCGCAAGCCAGCCGCCATCTGGCCAACCATGTGGAACCCGAAGTGGTTGAGGCATTGCGCGATGCGGTTGTTGCCGCGTACCCGAAGCTTTCGCACCGTTATTATGCGCTGAAAGCCAAATGGTTGGGGTTGGAAACCTTGGAAATGTGGGACCGCAACGCGCCCCTGCCGGACGAGGACAGTGCGGCGATTAGCTGGGATGATGCCCGGTCCATGGTGATGGATGCTTATGCGGATTTTGATCCGGAAATGGCGAAGATTGCCGAGCCGTTTTTCAATAAAGGCTGGATAGATGCAGGCGTAAAACCTGGCAAGGCACCCGGTGCCTTTGCCCACCCTACCGTCACCAATGTACACCCTTATGTGATGCTGAATTACCTAGGAAAACAACGCGATGTGATGACATTAGCGCATGAGCTGGGCCACGGAGTACATCAGGTTCTGGCAGCTGATCAGGGTGAATTGCTGTCATCTACACCACTGACACTGGCAGAAACTGCCTCTGTTTTCGGCGAAATGCTGACTTTCCGCAAACTGCTGGACAATGCCCCTGATAATGCCGCCCGCAAGCGTCTGTTGGCAGGTAAGGTTGAAGATATGATCAACACTGTCGTGCGTCAAATTGCGTTTTATGATTTTGAATGCAAACTTCATGCCGCACGGGCTGAAGGGGAACTGACCCCAGACCAAATCAATGAAATCTGGATGTCGGTGCAGGGCGAAAGCCTTGGTCCCGTGTTCAATTTCATGGACGGGTATGAAACCTTCTGGGCCTATATCCCGCATTTCATCCACTCGCCTTTCTACGTCTACGCCTATGCATTCGGCGACGGCTTGGTGAACGCGCTTTATGCGGTTTACGCCGAAGGCGACCCTGAGTTTCAGATGAAGTACTTCGATATGCTGAAAGCAGGCGGGTCAAAGCATCACAAAGAACTGCTGGCCCCGTTTGGACTGGACGCCAGCGATCCGAAGTTCTGGGATAAGGGCTTAGGGTTGATCAGCTCTATGATTGATGAGTTGGAGGCGATGGAGGGGTGAGTTAAGTATTCCATACCGCGTAATCCACCAGTAGTTCGCGAACGGCGGCTATGTAGGACAAAGCTGCCGTTAGATAACCAACCTATATCGTCACTTCGGCCCATTGTGGCCGTTCGCGCGGCTTCTTGTTGTCTCAGGGCGGATTACCCAAAACGGACTTTCGCCGCTGTCGCTTTAGACT
This sequence comes from Amylibacter sp., assembly GCA_965261565.1. GTDB lineage: Bacteria > Pseudomonadota > Alphaproteobacteria > Rhodobacterales > Rhodobacteraceae > Amylibacter. The sequence goes on along the minus strand of OZ253460.1, from coordinate 2,066,499 downwards.
GCAACGTCGTCACTATTGCAGTCAATCATGGTAGGCGTAAAAATTTGACTGCTGGCGGCATTCGCGGTCCGCATAAGTTTGAAGCAACAGGTCGGCTCAAATAATATGTCCAAACCTATGCGTAGAAGAAAAATTCCATAGTATCAAGTCATCTGTGTAGATGTGAGCAGGTGATCGTTTATGGCTTCTTAATTATTACATAGTGCGAATAATTTTTTCACTTACTTCTCATAGCTTTATATAAAGATCTTCATTTAATAGAATGGTTAATTTAGTATAAGCGTCATACTTTCGACACAATTACAACATAGTAATGACATCTGTTCAGCAGGTTTTGAACACAAATGTAGTAAGTTTTAAAGAGTGTGAGAGTATATAATGTTTGAGAAAATACATAAATCAAAACGTAGTCAAGGCCCTCAAGTAGATTGGCCTGAACATCTTAAATCTGACAATGAGAAGTTACTATTTGAAGAGGTTCTTTCGACCTTGAGTGAATTGTCTATCGTCAGATAAAATGAACCCGATCAAGAATACTTCCATAGCAGTGTTATTTCTATACCTGTTTGGTTTGTTAAATGTACTGATCGTTTTGCCCGCCGAATGGCCGTTGGGCCATTTTCAGGCAGAAAATATCAGGTGACTGCTTAGAGGTCGAAGTCGCGTAAACCTTGTATGGAGTAACGATTATGAATTGTGTGAAACAACTAAAACTAACGATAACAGCAACAAGTTTACTAAGTCGTTTCAAACGAGATGAACGTGGTGCATTCTCGATATTTATGGTCATGATATTCACAACGTTAATCCTTATCAGTGGGGCCGCCATTGATCTGGTGCGTTTTGAAGCCGTGCGAAGCAGCATACAATTCAACCTTGATCGTGCAGTTCTTGCAGCGGCATCCATGCGTCAGGTGGAAGAGCCCGGTGCGGTTGTTGACGACTATATGAGCAAGGTCGATACGCTGACTACTTTTAGCGTTGCATTAGGTGGAGACACAAACGTTACCTTAACAGGGCGCCATGTTAATGCGACTGCCACAGCAACTATCAGTACATATTTCTTACGTATTATAGGTATCGATACAATGGATGTCGTTGCTTCAAGCCGTGCCACCGAAGAAATTCCCAATCTTGAAATTTCACTGGTACTGGATATTTCAGGCTCTATGGGCTGGACTGGTAATGATGGTTCACCCAAAATCGACAGCCTGAAAACTGCTGCCAATACATTCGTTGATACGGTTATCGATCCGAATACAAATAGTCAGACAACGATCAGCATTATTCCTTATGCTTATAATGTGTCTGTGCCGCAAAGCATGTGGGATCTGTATGCGACAGAAGGTTTGACCACACAAACGCGTTGTATGATCTTTGACGATGCTGACTATAATACAGCGGCAATTTCCACGGTATCTACTCAGCGTCAGCTGCCGTTTTATTCATCTTCCCGTTATTTCGACCCTGACTTTGATCCGAATAATCCGGATGCGTCCAGCCTGAACTTTGGCCGGTGCAGTGTTGATAGTTATGCCGAGATTATGCCGTATTCAACATCGGTTACCGACTTGCAGACCAAGATCAATTCACTAGATGCGGCGGGCTCCACTGCGTCGCATATTGGAACCAAATGGGGTGTTGCCCTGCTTGACCCTGCGGCATCTGTTATAGGTGCTGACATTGGTGGTGATGTTGCCGATATTCCCGCGCCCTATCAGGAACCCGGTGTTCTGAAAGTTCTGGTTGTGATGACCGATGGCGATAATCGGGATCATTATGATCTGTACGACGGTTACCGTTCTGGTCTTTCGGATATGTACACGGTTCTTGAAGACGATGTGACAAATTACTATATCTACAGACCTGACAATGCCAGATATTATAAAGTGGATGATGGTAAGTCGCAGGGAGACACTTCTTCCACTTTGCCGGGAAACCAAACCGCACTTGAAGGTGAGAATGGCTACCGCGTGCAGCTTGCATGGCCACAGGTTTGGGAAATAATCTCTACCAGAGGCTATGCACGTACGACAAATACAAGTTCATCTAGTTATGAGAACATATATTCACTTGCCTCAGAAGCAGACACCGAAATGAACAACTCTTGCACAATCGCTAAGAGCCGTGGCGTTGTTGTTTATACCATCGCGTTCAGTGCGCCATCTGCAGCACAGACATTATTGCAGAACTGTGCCACCTCTTTGAATAACTACTACGATGTAGACAGTACGGATATCGCATCAGCTTTTTCGGCAATTGCGGTATCTATTCAGAAGCTTAAGTTAACACAGTGAGGGTTTTGATCATAACGAATTGGGTGCGCCCACAATAAAGTTTGTAGTATTGTTGCAGTAGTCATAAAAGTTAAAGCCGTTCGCAGGAACGGCGGCTTTAGGGGGTCCACAGCGAATATCTGCTTCCCGACCAAGTTACAAAATACTGCAAAGGTTACATTGGTCACTAAGGGCTTATAGTCACCTGTAAACAACACCCGCTGAACCAGCTAAATCTCCAAATAATCACACCCTACTTCAACTGACTGTCCTTACTGCCGCGTCGGTTAAATCCTGCTCGGGCAGGCTGATCCGTATCTCGCTCTAGCTGGCACTCGATACACAGCTTCACGCCTGGAATGGCAGTGCGTCTTGCCTCTGAAATCGGCTCTTCGCATTCAGCGCAGTGAGTCAAGCTTTCGCCCACCAGGGATTTACGCGCCTTCAGACGCGCTAGCTCATCGTTTATCGATGCTTCGATTTGTTCGTTTACTGCTCCATCACGCGCCCAACCACCTGCCATGGTATTTCCTTTTCGATGCTGAACCTAGCTTACAGATAGCTTTGCCCCAAGGCAATTATGCCTTCATCATCCCGCGCTCCACCGCCAACTCGCGCATTTTTTCCTGTAGCTTCTCGAACGCACGCACCTCAATCTGGCGGATGCGTTCGCGGCTGACATCGTATTCGCCTGACAGCTCTTCCAGTGTTATGGGCTTATCCAGCAATTTGCGCTTGGTCAGAATGTCTTTCTCGCGGTCATTCAATACTGACATCGCTTCAGTCATCAACTCGCGGCGGGCTTCCAACTCGTCGCGCTCTGCATAATCGGCTGCCTGATCGGCATCTTCGTCTTCCAGCCAATCTTGAAACTCGGTCGCCCCTTCGCCGTCATCACCGCCAACGCGGACGTTCAATGATGCATCGCCCCCTGACATGCGGCGGTTCATCGATGTGACCTCTTTTTCCGTCACATTCAGATCGCGTGCAATTCGTTTGACATGTTCAGGGCGCATATCGCCCTCTTCCATAACGCCGATTTTATTCTTGGCTTTACGTAGATTGAAAAACAGTTTCTTTTGGGCACTTGTCGTACCCATTTTGACCAGTGACCAACTGCGTAGGACAAATTCCTGAATACTGGCACGGATCCACCACATAGCGTAAGTCGACAAGCGGAACCCTTTTTCAGGGTCAAAGCGTTTTACCGCCTGCATCAGGCCGACATTGGCCTCGGACACCACTTCGGCAATCGGCAGGCCGTAACCGCGATAGCCCATGGCCATTTTAGCAGCCAAGCGCAGATGTGAGGTGACCAGTTTATGGGCTGCGTCAGAATCTTCACGCTCGACCCATGCTTTGGCCAGCATATATTCCTCTTCCGGTTCCAACATCGGGAACTTGCGGATTTCCTGCATATAGCTGTTCAGGCCTTGTTCCGGCGATGGTGCCGGTAGATTTGTATAGCTCATGGGTTAACTCCCGTGGTTATTACTTGTACTTAAAATGGGAACTTAAAGAATATTTACAAGATTTATTGACGTAGCGTTAATAGTTCGAAATATTTTACAAGTAAATTCACATTATTCCCGTAATTCCCATTTTATTTACTACATTCAGCAGTTTAGGTTGAAAGAATCCGTTGCAACTTTAACAAATCTTTGGGCAACTCTGAACTAAATCGCAAGTGTTTTTTCGAAACTGGATGAATAAATCCAAGTGTTGCCGCATGTAATGCCTGACGTGCGAACTCTTCCAAGAACACCTTGTCATCGCCATGAAATTCTTTCATCGGTAAACTATTGCGCTTGCCATAAATCGGATCACCGATCATGCCATGACCAATATGGCTGGCATGCACCCGGATTTGGTGGGTGCGTCCGGTTTCTAGCCAGCATTCGATTTTACCTGCAAAAGGCCGCTCAACCGGGCCGTAGCTTTCCTGCAAAGCCATGCGTGTGATCGCATGACGACCTGCGTTATTGACCACGGCCATGCGTTTTCGATCGGTTTTGTGGCGCGCGATATTGGTGGCCACACGAATCACACCGCCATCTTCAAACGCCACACCTTGCAGCCCTGCGATACGCGGATCGGAACGGCTGGGGGCACCATGTGTAAAGGCGATATAGCGCCGTTCAATGGTGTGGGCCTTGAATTGTGCCGCAAGACCTTGATGGGCGGCATCTGATTTAGCAACAATCAACAGACCGGATGTATCTTTATCAATACGGTGCACGATGCCCGGACGTTTCATACCGCCCACCCCTGATAGGCTGTCACCGCAATGATACAAAAGCGCGTTGACCAATGTGCCTGTTTCAGAACCGGGGGCCGGATGCACAACCATGCCCGCCGCCTTGTTCACAAGGATCAGATCGTCGTCTTCATAGATAACCTCAATCGGGATATCTTCAGGTTCCGCTTCCAATGCGACCGGTTTTGGCAATGTAACTTGCCATTCCTCACCTGCTTTACCTTTTGTTTTAAGAGTAGTGACAACTGCGCCGCCAACACGGGCCACAGCACCACCTTCGATCAGTTTCGTGATCATCGAACGGCTTAGCGTCACACCCTCTGGCACAACTTGTGCTAAAGCTTTATCAAGACGGGGTGGCGGCGCTTCATTAAGCGTCAAAATAAGCAGCTGATCACTAGGATTAGAAGTAGGGTCTGACATGAATGAACTTTCCGACGATATTCCAGAGCCGGGCAATCTGCGCCTTTTGCGCCGACTGGTCACAACCCTGATTGTGGTGATGATTTTGGGCTTTCTAACCCTGATTGCCATGCTTGTCATGCGATTAGCGCCATCTACGCCCGAATTACCACTGCCAGCGTCCATCACACTGCCTGATGGTTCCAAGGCCGAGACCTTTACCCAAGGGGATGACTGGTTTGCGGTGGTAACAACCGACAGCCGTATCCTGATTTATGATCGGAAAACGGGGAAGTTACGGCAGGTGATGGAGATTGAGCGGTAGGGTGGGCTTCAGCCCGCCTTACGCTATTCTACTCCTCATAGAAATTAAACGACATCTTCCCCGCTTCTTCCCGAACAGGAATAAGCGCTTTATAATCGTCGCAACCATAAAAGGCCTCAGCCGTTTCCATATCGGGGAACCGAAAGACACCTGTGATATGCGGCAGCTTCCCGTCCCCCACAAGCGTTTTCAAATAACGGCCACGAACGATGACCTCGGCTCCATATTTTTGCATCAACGGTGCTGCCCCTGCTATATATTCCTGCATTTTTTCAGCATCTTTAATCTCAGTAAATGCAATATTTAAAACGGTCATCTATTCATTCTCCTTATTCAACTATTAAAACCTGCCCCGTAGTGGCCCCTTCCACGCTTTTCACATAAGCCAGCCCGACGCGCTTCGACGTCACGACCTCATGGCCTGGAAAAAAGCTGCCGAATTTGTCCACCGATACATCCAACAAACCAGGGCTGACCACATTAATCCGCACCCCACGCGGCATTTCAATCGCTGCGCCCGTCACAAAGCCGCCCAATGCCCCGTTTGCTGTCGCGGCATTAACCCCTTGCCGGATCGGATCGCGATCCAAAACACCGCTTGTAAGCGTAAAGGAGCCGCCATCCTTGATGTAATCCAACCCAGCCAACACAACATTCACCTGCCCCATGACCTTATTCTTCAGCCCAAGCATGAATTGCTCTTCGGTAAAGTCAGACAGAAGCCCGAAATGAACTGCGCCCGTAGCCGACACAACCGCATCAACGGGACCCGCCTCCGAATACATTGCTTCAATCGACGCCCTTTCGCCAATGTCTGCAATAATATCACCACCACTGCGCCCAACCTTAATGATTTCATGACGCGTCGATAGTTCGGCACATACCGCGCGACCAATATCACCTGTCGCCCCAATCACAATGATCTTCATAGGGGCACTTCCTTGTCCATCATTCGCAAGATTCACATTCCTTTGGGTCGTATTCATTTTTCTAAATCCTTATAAAGTGCAATTTTATACGCCAGTATTTTTTCGCAATGATCCAAATCTTCTTTACGTTTCTTCAAATACTTTGAATGGTTCAGCAAAATTTCTTTACGTTTACCCATTGTGCTACTTCCTGTCTTATAATGGGTCGCAAACTCATGCATGACCCTCATCGGCATCCCAGTTTCTCGCAGCCAAAACAAAAGGGTAAGCCAATCAATATTCTCAAGAGAAAACCGCCTTTGGCCATCTGACCCACGTCGAATTTTTGGGATTAACCCAGACTTTTCGTAATATTGAATTGTCGCAATACTTAGCCCGTTTTTTTCGAATGCTTCCGAGATGCGCATACGTTCTTTCCCTTAAATTACGCACTAGGACTACCAAGCTAAAGTAGCTTTAGGTCAAGAATTATTTTAAACTCCCGAAATATCCGCCCAGCCACTCTTGCATCACCCGCCCATACCAACGATATTCCTGCAATGAGTCTGCCACCCGGTTTTATTGATGAACTACGTGACCGTTCCTCGATCGCACAGGTCGTTGGGCGCAAACTCACGTGGGACAGCCGCAAGTCCAACCCCGGCAAGGGGGATTACTGGTCGCCCTGCCCGTTTCACGCAGAAAAAACCGCGTCTTTTCACGTGGATGACCAAAAAGGGTTCTATTATTGCTTTGGCTGTCACGCCAAAGGCAATGTTTACAGTTTCATTCAGGAAACCGAAAACGTAAATTTCATGGAAGCGGTCGAGATTTTGGCGCGAGAGGCCGGCATGCCGATGCCCGCGCGTGACCCGCGTGCGCAGGAAAAAGCAGATCACCGCACGGTGCTGGTTGATGTGATGGAACAAGCGGTACAATTTTACCGTCTGCAACTGCGCACTAACACGGCGTCAGCGGCCCGTGATTATCTGGAAAAACGCGGATTGCCTGAAAAGACATTGGAAGCGTTTCAGATAGGTTACGCCGACAACAGCCGTAACGGGTTGTTTCAGCATCTGACAGGTAAAGGCGTTTCGCCTGATGATATTGTTGAAGCGGGCCTTGCGATTAAACCCGACGATGGCGGCAACCCGTTTGACCGTTTTCGCAATCGCATCATGTTCCCAATACGCGATGCCCGTGGGCGGTGCACGGCTTTTGGTGGCCGTGCGATGGATGCCAACCAACCTGCTAAGTATCTGAATTCTCCAGAAACCCCGCTGTTTGACAAAGGCCGATCACTTTACAACCACATGCCTGCGCGGGAAGCGGCGGGCAAGGTGCAAAGCCTGATCGTGGCCGAAGGTTATATGGATGTAATCGCGCTTTCCCAAGCTGGTTTCAAACACGCTGTCGCCCCTTTGGGCACCGCCATTACCGCCGATCAGTTGCAACTGATGTGGCGCATTACCTCTGAACCCATCATAGCACTTGATGGCGATAAAGCGGGGCTGCGCGCCGCGATGCGTCTGATTGATATAGCCCTGCCACTGTTGGAAGCCGGTAAATCCTTGCGGTTTTGCATTTTGCCCGAGGGCCAAGACCCTGACGACTTGATCAAGGCGTCAGGTGCCAAAGCGATGCAAGCTCTGCTGGACAGCGCACAACCGATGGTCAAGCTGCTGTGGCAACGTGAAACGATGGGCAAAACCTTTGATAGCCCCGAACGCCGTGCTGCGTTGGACGCTGATCTACGTACGGCTTTGAATACCATTCAGGATCGTTCGATCAAGTCGCATTACGGGCAGATTATCAAAGACTACCGCTTTGAGTTATTTAGACAAAAACGCCCTGAACAAACCTGGGGTGGCGGCAAGGACTGGCGCAAGAAAGTCCCCCAAAAAGCCACGGACGGATTGAAATCATCGCTATTGGCCCAAGGGGCGCAAGCGGATGTTATGCTGCGAGAGGCAGTGATTTTGGTGTCTGCAATCCTGCATCCCCAAGCCGCACTGGAAAATGAAACTGCACTGGAAAAATGCCACGTAAACACCCCTAATTACAAAGAAATTCACAATGCGCTCTTGGCAAACCTGCACGAAAACCTATCTAACGATAATGCCGCTTTTGATCTGACACAAAAGATGACAGAGAGTTTGGGGTATAATCCGGTAGAACATTTGGGCGCATTAAAAGCGGTGCAGGCGCATCCCTATCTGCGCATAGGTGCAGACAGGACACAGATAAAACGTACACTTATCGAAGAATTAACCAAACACGCCGCTATTTTAGGGGCCTTACATGAAATGCAAGAAGCAGAAGAAGAACTCAGCGGAATGGCCGACGAATCAACTACTTGGCGCATTCAACAGGCAACGGAAGCACGTAATGCGGCGACCCGAACGACTTATGGCAACGAAGATAGTAGCGGTGATGACAGTGAAAACCTGTCTGATGGCTTGCAAAAAATGCTCGATGATCAGATTTGGGTAAAGAAAAAAACATAATGTCATTGCGAATCAGTGCTTCGCAGTGTTGATTCGCCCCAAATGCAGGTGATTCGTTTTAACCCTTACCAGGAGTAAGAAATGGCAGCTAAAGATACTGAAGAAGGTAAAAACGAACAGGCCGAAGGCGCCGCTTCGATTTCAGATAACAGCCAGGCAAAAATCAAGAAAATGATTTCGGTTGCCCGTGCGCGCGGCTATATCACGTATGACGAATTGAACGACGTTATGCCACCCGATCAGGTTTCTTCCGAACAGATCGAAGACGTGATGTCTATGCTGTCTGAAATGGGCATCAACATCATCGAAGGCGATGATGTCGAAGAAGAAGGTCCGCATGATCTGACCGTCGTCGAAACCGACAAAAAAGAGCTGGCTCTGGCCGTTACCGGCGAAGCTAAACTGGATCGCACAGACGATCCCGTGCGCATGTACCTGCGCGAAATGGGCTCTGTTGAACTTTTATCCCGTGAAGGCGAAATCGCGATTGCAAAACGCATCGAGGCCGGCCGCAACACGATGATTGCAGGGCTTTGTGAAAGCCCCCTGACATTTCAGGCGATCACCATCTGGCGCGAAGAGCTTCTGGACGAAGAAATTCTATTGCGCGATGTGATTGATCTAGAAACCACTTTTGGCGAAACCATGGAAGACGGTGACGTTGTTCCTGTCGCCAGCACACTGGGTTCAACGCCCGAAAGTATGAAAGTGGCGGCTGTCAAAAAAGAGAAAGAGCCAGAACCAGAAGTTGATGCAGACGGCAATCCACTTGGCACTGACACTGAAGACGATGATGAAGACGAAGATGAAGCCGCAAACCTTTCGCTTACAGCAATGGAAGAGGCCCTAAAACCGCAAGTTCTACAAACACTGGCTAAGATCGCCAAAAGTTACGGCAAACTGGCCGAAATGCAGGACTTTCGCATTTCTGCCACGTTGAATGAGGATTCATCTTTTTCCAACAAAGAAGAAAAAGCCTATCAGAAACTACGCAACACGCTGGTAGAACAAGTGAACGCTTTGCATTTTCACAACAACCGTATTGAAGCCCTGATTGACCAACTTTACGGCATTAACCGTAAAATCATGTCCCTTGATAGTGGTATGGTCAAACTGGCGGATCAATCACGCATCAACCGCCGTGAGTTTATTGACGCTTACCGTGGCCATGAGCTTGATCCGATGTGGCTGGATGAAATTGAAGCGCGTACCGGCCGTGGCTGGACGACATTTATTGAAAAATATCGTGATAAAGCCGTCGCAATCCGCGAGGAGATGGCGCAAGTAGGCCAATATGTTGGTGTTGATATCTCCGAATATCGCCGGGTTGTGAATCAGGTTCAAAAAGGTGAAAAAGAAGCCCGTGCCGCGAAAAAAGAAATGGTCGAGGCCAACCTTCGTCTGGTGATTTCCATCGCCAAAAAATACACGAACCGTGGATTGCAATTCCTTGATTTAATTCAAGAAGGTAATATCGGGTTGATGAAAGCGGTGGATAAATTTGAATACCGACGTGGTTATAAATTCAGCACCTACGCCACTTGGTGGATCCGTCAGGCGATCACGCGGTCTATCGCTGATCAGGCCCGCACAATCCGTATCCCGGTGCACATGATCGAGACCATCAACAAACTGGTGCGCACAGGCCGCCAGATGCTGCACGAAATCGGCCGCGAGCCGACACCGGAAGAGCTGGCAGCCAAGCTACAAATGCCGCTGGAAAAAGTCCGCAAGGTGATGAAAATCGCCAAAGAACCGATCTCACTGGAAACCCCCATCGGGGACGAAGAAGATTCGCAACTCGGCGATTTCATCGAAGACAAAAATGCGATCCTGCCGCTGGACAGTGCCATTCAGGGCAACCTGAAGGAAACCACAACCCGCGTGTTGGCGTCGCTCACCCCGCGTGAAGAGCGCGTGTTACGGATGCGTTTCGGCATCGGGATGAACACGGACCATACACTTGAAGAGGTTGGCCAACAGTTCAGCGTGACCCGCGAACGGATCAGACAAATTGAGGCGAAGGCACTGCGGAAGTTGAAACACCCAAGCAGGTCGCGGAAGTTGCGGAGTTTCTTGGATCAGTAATTTAAAGGCACCTTCGGGTGCCTTTTTTTACGCAAGCAACTCAGAGTATCTCTGTTAATCGCCTACCAATCCACCGAACGGCACCCTCACACTTCCTCAACTATCTGAAGTGTATAACTCCCCTGTCGACATAAGTGGTTAACGGGTTTTCAAAGGGCGGGTAACAGTGCCAAATGCGAAAACCACCCAAAACTACCGGTAAAAATAGGTGCAAAGGGTAAAGCCTTTGTTCGGCTTTATAACCGCATATGGTGGCGCCACCTTCTTATAACAAACATACCAATGATTTGCAAAACCCCGCCACCGATAAACGGCGACGGGGCAAAAGGCTTGGAATATACTAAATTTATTATTACGCCACCTTATGCAACGCAGGTGCGGCCAATTTCCGGCCCAGCGCACGGCATACGTCTTGTGTCAAACTTGGGTCATTCAGCGTATAGAAATGCAAATCTTCCACTCCTTCGCACAACAGATCATCGCAAATTTCGGTACAGATCGCCGTTGACAGTAATCGTGCCTCATCCGTATCCCGTGTATTGCGATACGCTTTATCCATCCAAGACGGCGTCACGGTGCCGCAACGAGCAGAAAACTTTTTGGTTTTTTCCCAATTTTCAATCGGTAATATACCTGGGGTGATTTTATTGCGAATGCCCGCCTTATCGCAGCGATCCCGAAAACGCAGGAAATCTTCTGCTTCAAAGAAAAACTGGGTGATGGCACTGTCGGCACCAGCTTCAAACTTACGTTTCAAATAATCGATATCGGCTTGTGCATCTGTTGCTTCAGGATGTTTATGTGGATAGGCCCCAACACGAATTCTAAACTGATCCATGTCTGCCAATGCTTCTATCAACTCAACACTACTGGAAAAACCATCGGGATGCGCTGAATAGCTATCAGCACCTTTGGGCGCATCACCACGTAGTGCCACAATTTGCTTTGCACCACTGGCCGCATAGCCATCCGCAACTTCCAATACTTCCGCACGGGATGCATTCACACAGGTCAGATGCCCTGCAACTTCCAACCCGTAATTTTCGCGGATCACCGCGACAGCTGATTTCGTCAACTCACGCGTTGACCCGCCAGCACCATAAGTCACAGAGACAAACTCAGGTGCAAACCCGGCAAGTGCATCCACCGCAGTCCATAGCTTGAAGCTGCCTTCCAGCGACTGGGGTGGAAAAAATTCAAATGAAAGGCCAAAGGTTTCACGGATGATAGACATTAATACATTTCCTTCTGTTAGGTAGGTTTTCTCACGCATCCACTATTGAATCAAATTCATATTTCTAATATAAAACATGAAACTCACTCATAAAGAATGCACTATGTATCTGGAATTTCGTCATTTGCGCACCATCAAAGCTATTCACGACCAAGGCGGGTTAGCGCGCGCGGCGGATGTATTGAATATAACCCAATCGGCCCTATCGCATCAGGTCAAGGCACTAGAAGATCAGGTTGGTATGGAATTATTCCTGCGCCGCTCTAAACCACTGAAGCTATCGAAAGCGGGCCATAAGCTATTGAAATTGGCAAATGAAATCTTACCACGTGTCAAGGCGCTGGAAATTGATTTTTCAGAAACTATTGCAGGAAAAGCTGGCCGGCTGCACATCGCTATAGAGTGCCACGCCTGTTTTGACTGGCTTTTCCCGGTGTTGGAACAATTCCGCAAATCCTGGGGCAATGTCGATGTCGACATCCGCCCCAGCCTTGCGTTCGACGCCCTGCCCGCTTTACAGCGCGAAGAGGTTGATGTGGCCATTTCGGACGATCCCGAAGCTATTGATGGCATCACATTTATCCCTTTGTTCGAATATGAGCCGATGTTTATATGTGCCATAGAACATCCTCTTGCCCAAAAGGATTACATCGTAGCCGAGGATTTGCGCGATCAGATCCTGATCACCTACCCCGAAGAAAGATCCCGTCTGGACGTATTTACCGAATTGTTGACACCTGCAAAAATAGAACCAAAGGCACAGCGCCAGATCGAATTGACCGCAGTGATCATGCTATTGGTAGCATCCAACCGGGGCGTTTCTGTTCTACCGGACTGGGTTGTGGCCAATGAACAATACGGCCATGATTTCGTCAGCAAGCGACTTACCAGGAATGGGGTATCGCGGCGTCTATATGCCGCCGTGCGAAATGCGGATATTGAACTGGGTTATATTCAGGACTTTGTGAAATACACCAAAACACAGGCAAGGCGTTGACCTTTTCCACGAACTAAGCCAAAGGAAGCCAACCCGAACAAAAGGACAAAACCCATGTCGCAATGGTCCGCCAATATCAATGTGATGATCAAAGCTGCCCGCAAAGCCGGCCGTTCTTTGATGCGCGATTTCAAAGAAGTTGAAAACCTGCAGGTATCAACTAAAGGGCCTGGTGATTTTGTCAGCCGGGCAGATTTAAAAGCAGAAGAAATTCTAATGGAAGAGCTTCTGGAAGCACGCCCCAACTATGGATTTTGTGGCGAAGAAAGCACCGAAATAAAAGGGGCTGACCCAACCCGCCGCTGGATCGTTGACCCGCTGGACGGTACTACGAACTTTCTTCACGGCCTTCCTCACTGGGCAATTTCCATCGCGCTGGAACACAAAGGTGAGATCGTCGCCGCTGTAGTTTTCAATCCATCAGGTGAAGAAATGTTCATTGCTGAAAAAGGCGGTGGTGCATGGCTGAATGACAAACGTATCCGTGCATCTGGGCGCTCACGTATGAGCGAAATGATCTTTGCCACTGGCCTGCCATTTGGTGGTCGTAGTGACTTGCCAGAAACCTTGCAGGATTTAGCGCGCATACTACCCGCATGTGCAGGTGTGCGCCGTTGGGGTGCTGCCGCCCTTGATCTGGCCTATGTTGCTGCAGGACGTTATGATGGTTTTTGGGAACGCAAGCTGAACGCGTGGGATATTGCAGCCGGCCTTTTACTGGTAAAAGAAGCCGGTGGTCTGACTTGTTCGATCCGAAAAGATGGCAACAGTTTGGAAGACGGCAGTGTCATTGCCACGAATGAGCCGATCTTTAATCATTTCGTGAAGATTGTCCGCAACGATTAAGTTTATTAATCACATAGATATTTCCACATGTAACACATAACTATATGGTTTACGTTCTTGGATACTTCATGAAAATGAAAGCACGGCATCAGCGGCCTTCAAATCACCCTTGGCACGGTCAAATCGCAAATATGCAATCCCTTTATCCCCTGATTGGGTATAAAGCACCCCTACCGACTTCCCATCCGATGTAATCTCGGTGCCAACGGGCGCATTGCCTTGAACCGCGACTGTAACAAACCCTTTGCGCAGTTCTGTCTTGTGCTTCATGCGCGCTGAAATTTCCTGACCAACATAGCATCCTTTTTTGAAATCCACCCCGTTAAGGCGTTCAAAACCAGCCTCCAATATATATGTCTCATCCGCGATCAGCTCGATACCGGTTTCGGGGATGCAGTGCTCGACGCGGATTGCATCCCAATCAATATTTGCCTCATCAACCGCATTCATTCCGTATAACCGCCACCCAAGCGCTGTATGACGCGGGTCATCCATTGCACCCGCCGGTGCCGCACCCAAGCCGCGTTGCACATATAAGCCGCTGTCTTCTATCACAACATCAGCCCGCAAACGGTACATGTTCAGGCGTTGTGCCAAAGCAGCTGCACGGTTGGATTCGACATCCAAAAACCAGCAATCACCCTGCTCGAATAAAAAGAAATCAAATAAATACTTTCCCTGAGGCGTTAACAAGGCCGCATATATCAATCCCCGGTTCTCCAGATTATTTGTCACCATATCTTGCAAAAATTTCCGCGCATCCGCACCCGAAATTTTCAGAACTGTCCGTCCAACGGCTTCATCACCCATAGGTACACTCCTTAGTCGCTTTCTATTTGCTTATGCTTTAAAATGACACAAGACAATCCAATTCAGGTTTCAAATGCCCGCACCAATATCGGTTATCATTCCCACGCTAAACACGGCCCAAATTATAGGGCCGACTTTGGCATGCCTTTATGAAGGCATGGAAAAGTCGTTGATCTGCGAAGTAATCATTGCCGACGGCGGCTCTGTTGATGACATTGAACAGATTGTAAATAGCGTTGGTGCCAGATTGATCAAAACCCCCAAAGGCCGTGGCCGTCAGTTGCGTGCAGGTGCCAAATCCGCAAAAGGCGAATGGCTTTTATTTATCCACGCAGACACCATCCTTTCGCCCAACTGGGTCGGTGTTATGGGTTTGCATATCAAAAATCAGGCCAAAGCAGGTTATTGCAATCTAACATTTGATCAAAACGGGTTCGCACCAAAACTGATAGCAATTTTTGCAAACCTCCGTTCCCGTATATTTGGCTTACCCTATGGCGATCAGGCTTTGTTGATTTCCAAAAATCTATATCAACAATCGGGCGGATATCCCGATATTCCGTTAATGGAAGACGTTGCGCTTGCCCGTCAATTACATGGTCAACTAATAGCCCTGCCGATAACCGCAACAACACGTTCCGAGCGTTATATAAAGGATGGCTGGTTTACACGGGCATGTAAAAATCTTGGTACGCTGATATTATATTTTTCAGGTACACCGCCCGAAAAACTGGTAAAACGATATGAGCGTTAAAACCCAATCATACGGATAATGCGTTCCACCGGACCCAGTGCCAGTTTGCGGTTGATGTGAGCAATGCGTTTGGGGCGTCCATTTTTCACAGGACTCATATCAAACTGAAGGTTAAACAGGTCGGCATATATCCCGCCATCTTCCAGTAATTCGTCATGTGTACCTTGCGCTACAATCTGGCCTTCATCCATCACCACAATCTGATCAGCATCCAGAATAGTCGATAAACGATGTGCAATGACCAAAGTCGTGCGATCTTTTGATAATGCATCAAGAGCCGCTTTTATAGAAGCTTCCGACTCGGCATCCAATGCGGATGTAGGCTCGTCCAGCAACAAAATCGGGGCATCACGCACAATCGCGCGCGCAATGGCCAAACGTTGCCGTTCTCCGCCTGAAAACGTAGCTTTTGAAGGTTCAATAATTGTATCATAACCATCCACAAGTTTAGAAATAAACCCGTGTGCCGCAGCCGCTTTTGCCGCTTTGATACAAGCTTGCTTATCCGCCCCTTTGCGGCCAAACCCGATATTATCAACGACTGTCCCTGACAAAAGAATACTGTCCTGACTTACCAGAGAAATCTGGTCACGCAGGGATTTCAGTGTCAAAGATTTTATTTTTTTTCCATCAAGAAAAATATTACCCTTTGATGGGTCGAATAAACGCGGCAACAAATTGAAAACACTTGTTTTACCTGCGCCCGAACGCCCAACGAATGCATAGGTTTTACCTGCTTCAACTGTCAGATTTATATCTTTAAGAGCCTGAAAACCATCCGGGTAGGTAAAATCAACATCTTCAAAAGTGATTTGACCTTTCGCCCGCCCGCCTTCAATCGTACCGGGCCCGTCAGTGACTGTATTTTTGGTATCAAAGAAGCCGTAAACGCGTTCCAGCGCTGAAATACCCTGTGCACCTACAGCAAAAGCCTGTGTCAGTTTACGACCGGGATTAGTCAACACCCCCAAAGCCGTGATCAGCCCGATCATGCCAGCTATATCAATCGCGCCAGACTGAATACGCAATGCAACCAGAAACAATGTGACGCCAACCGCAACGCCCGCCAAAGCCTCAACAATCGGCGACAGGGCGGCTTGCCATTTCACAATAGCCACGCGCAAATGATACAACCGTTCAAAGCTTTTGTTTGATGTTGCTTTTAGCGTATCTTCCAGTTGATAAGTACGCACCATACGAATACCTGAAAGGCCTTCGTTGACCGCACTAGTCATCTGCGCAATTTCCTGCTGAATTTCTTTCGATGTATTACGAATACGCGATCCAGCAAAACCAACGGGCAAAAAGACCAGACCGAAAATACACATCAAAGCCAATGTCATTGCCCAGTCGATCGAAAGCATCACCGCGACAGTTGCAATAAGTGTCAGAACATCACGTAGCGAGCCGAATACGGCAATAGTTGCCGCACGTACCAATTCTATATCAGCCGAAAAACGCGCCGCTATCGCAGCTGGGGCCTCTGCCAGAAGCTGGCCCAAGTCCATATCGACTAACGTATCATACATTTCCCGCTGCATATCAGCCTGAACGCGACTAAGAATGCGGTTTTGCAAAAGAACGTTTAAATACTGGCAAATGCTGCGCGTCAAGGTCAGCGCAATAATTCCAATAGGTGCCCAAAACACAACATCTGCATTGCGTGTTTCCAGGCCACCTATGGCATATTCCATAAATTTAGCGTAACCTGCTGTTGTTACGGCGAGAATAACCATCAAAACAACTGACATCATTAAGGATGTCCAGTGTTTTTTTACCCAGCCATGCCACAAACGCCCATAAGCCTCACGTGCGTTAAGTTGTTTTGTTTGTATTTCAGCCATCCCAGTCCAGAACCTTTAGTCCATTCCGTTCCCTTGTCTATCACCTAAAACAGCGGTGTCCAACGAACAGTTTGATTGACGGGATTTACGCTTTGTCTTACCAATTTGAAAACCTTAATAGGAATCTGAATATGTCTTTGCACTACGGTCGCCCGCTTGTGGCTATCCCCGGCCCCTCTGTTATCCCGGATCGGGTTTTGAACGCGATGCACCAACCCTCGCCCAACATCTATGAAGGGGCGCTGGTTGATCTGGCCCTGTCGCTTTACCCCGATCTGCAAACCGTAGCGCGCACCAAAGCCCAAGTGGCTATTTATATCGCCAACGGCCACGGTGCATGGGAAGCGGCAATTACCAACACGCTAAGCCGTGGTGATAAAGTGCTGGTGCTGGGCACTGGCCGCTTTGCCATGGGTTGGGGCGAATGGGGGCGCACCACGGGGATTGAATCCACGGTAATTAACTTTGGCATGTCTAATGCCGCTGACCCTGCTAGGTTGGAAGAGGCCCTGCGCGCTGATACTGCCCATGAATATAAGGCAGTGTTTGTGACTCAAACCGATACAGCATCATCGGTAATGAACGATATCCCTGCTTTGCGCAAAGCCATTGATGCCGCAAACCACCCTGCGCTTTTCATGGTTGATTGCATCGCCAGCTTGGGTTGTGAACGGTTTGAAATGGATGCATGGGGCGTTGATTTGATGGTTTCAGGTTGCCAAAAAGGCCTGATGACACCCCCCGGCTTGTCGTTTTTATTCGTCAATGAACGCGCCTTGGAAGCGCGTAAAACCGCTGATCTGGCAACCAGCTACTGGGATTGGGTGCCGCGGTTTAATCCGCAAGGCATTTACCAGAATTTCGCAGGCACATCCCCCACCCACCACCTGTTCGGGCTACGCGAAGCCCTGAACATGCTGGTGCATGAAGAAGGTGTCGAACAGGCATGGGCGCGCCAAGAACTGTTCGCGCGTGCGATTTGGGCTGCAATAGAGACATGGGGGGCAGATGGTGATTTGAAATTGAACGTACCCGATCCGGCAAGCCGATCCCGCGCGGTGACCTGCATTTTAACCAGCAACGGTGATGGCACGCGTATTCGCGAATGGTGCGAAAATACTGCGGGGCTGACCCTTGGCATCGGGCTTGCCGCACAAGTGATGGGATCAGATGAATGGCACAATAATTTCAGGATCGGCCACATGGGCCACTTGAATGTACCAATGGTGATGGGCATATTAGGAACGATAGATAGTGCTTTGAAAGCGCTTAATATTTCACATGGAATAGGTGCAATAGATGCAGCAAGCCAAGTGATAGCCAAAGGTTAATCAACTGCGTTTAAAGCCAATGGCAAAGCTGCTTCAAACACATCCAAATCCTGCGGCCGCCCGGCCGAAACCCGAATGCAACGCGTATAAGGGGCTACGAACGGGCGGCGGATAAAAACGCCGCGATCGGTCAAGTCTTCAACAAGGGCAGCGGCAAAATCTTCATCCCGCCCACAATCAATCGTCACGAAATTTGTGGCTGACGGGATCGGTTTCAAGCCGTTATCTATGGCTATCCGGGCAATACGATCCCGTGCATCTGCCACATTTGCCACGATCTTTGCCAGATAGTCCTGGTCTTCAAACGCTGCCAAGGCCCCGATCTGCCCAGAACGCCCCAACCCAAAATGATTGCGGATTTTATCAAAACTTTTGATCAGGCCGACGTGCCCGATGGCATAGCCCACCCGCACCCCTGCCAGCCCGTAAGCCTTGGAAAACGTGCGCATACGGATCACGCGCGGGTCGCTTGTAACAAAAGGTGCGGCCGTACCCTTGGGGGCAAACTCCACATAAGCCTCATCCAGCAGTAGCACAGAACCATCGGGCACTGCCTCAATAGCGGCCTGAATGGTTGCGGCATCATGCACCGTGCCCATAGGGTTGTCGGGATTGGCAAGATAAATCAACTTGGCTCCAACCTCAGCAGCTTTGGCCACCAATGCGGCAGGATCTTCATAGTTACCGTTAAATGGCACGGTAACAATCTGGCCGCCATAACCTGCCACATGATAATTAAACGTGGGATATGCGCCCGCTGAGGTTACAACTGTATCACCTTGCGTCACCAACAAGCGCACAAGGTATCCCAGCAAACCGTCAATACCTTCACCCACCACGATGTTTTCAGTGGCAATTTTATAATGTGCTGCCAACGCATTTTTCAGCGCATAGCTGTCCGCCGTGCCATACATCCACAGCTCTGCGTCTGCGGCCTGCATCGCCGCCACCGCCTTGGGCGATGGCCCGAACACGTTCTCATTGGCCCCCAATCGCGCCTTGAAAGTGGCCCCAAGCCCCCGTTCCTGAGTTTCAGGATCAACAAAAGGCACCGTACCTGGCAGACCGGCTACCAAATCAGTATAACGCGGGCCTTTGGAGTATGTTTCAGTCATCTGGGTCAAACCTTGGTCTTGAATTGGCGCATTTCAGGTATAGCTAATAGAAAACCTATCAAAGGATCAACCTACATGACCCAAAATAAACTTTCCCGTCGCACACTGTTGCTGACCGCATCCGCTGCAGGGGCCACGCGCTTTTTGCCCAAGATTGCAGCCTCTACTGGGGGTCGGCGTATTCTAACGGTTTATTTCGATAAAGCCGTAGGAGCTATGCGGGCGATTGAAAAGGTCATTCCCTGATAAAAAACGCCCCAGTGTAAACCAATACACCAAGGCGTTTTCAAATGGTTAAAATATCCTCACCGAAGGCGGATCACCCCAAAGCCGCAACCCGGTCGTAAGCTGCTTGCAGGGTCTTCAACTCTTCACCGCCGACATCCACACGGGCACGGTTTTCCGCGACCACAGCGGCAGGTGCGTTGGCAGTAAATTTCTCATTTGCCAACTTACCTTTGATGCCGTTCAACTCTTTTTCCAGCTTTTCGATGGTTTTGGTCAGGCGGGCTTTTTCGGCTTCCACATCAATCACATCGGCTAATGGCAGACAAAACGTGCCACCTTGCACTGCTAGCGTCACTGCCCCTTTGGGAACCTCTGTCGCTTCTGTGATTTCCGTGACCCGCGCAAGGCGCATGATCATCGGCAGGTTGCGTTGCAGGGCCGCTTTGCCCAAATCATCCAGTTCCAGTTGGGTCATCGGGATTTTAGCGCCAGCGTTTACGTGCATTTCAACCCGCACCGAGCGGATTTGTTCGATCAACGCTACAACCCAGTTCATTTCACGCGCAGCATCCGCATCCATCAGATCAGCGGTAGTATATTCAGGCCAATCCTGATGCACCAACATGTTGCCACGCGCAGCTATATCGCCCCAAAGCTGTTCTGTGATGTAAGGCATAATCGGGTGTAGCAGCACCAGACATTGATCCAGAACCCATGCGAGTGTGGCTTGGGTTTCGGCCTTAACAGCCGCATCATCGCCTTGGAACAAGGGCTTGGAAAGTTCCACATACCAGTCACAAACCTTGCCCCAGACAAAACCATAAAGCGCGTTGGCGGCATCGTTGAAACGGTATTGCGTCAGGGCTGTATCCACGGCTTCGCGCACTAATGCGGTTTCGCCAATAATCCATTTATTCAGAGTTTGATCAACTGATTTAGGGTTAAATCCTGCTTGCGGGAAAGCCTCATTAAACTCGGCAAACCGTGCGGCATTCCACAGTTTGGTGCCGAAATTGCGATAACCGACAATACGGTCTTCCGACAGTTTTAAATCACGCCCCATCGCGGCCATCGCCGTTAGGGTAAAGCGCACCGCATCAGTGCCGTATTTATCCATCAGGTCCAGCGGATCAATCACGTTACCGGTTGATTTGGACATTTTCTTGCCCTTCTCGTCACGTACCAGTGGGTGCACATAGACGGTTTCAAACGGCACTTTATCCATCACCTCGATCCCCATCATCATCATACGGGCAACCCAGAAGAAAATGATGTCAAAACCAGTGATCAGCACACGGTCAACATTGTCGGATTTATAAAAACGTTCCAGTTCGGATGTGTCTTCGGGCCAGCCCAGTGTACCAAACGGCCAAAGACCTGAGGAGAACCATGTGTCTAGGACGTCGGGGTCGCGGTAAATAGCGATTTCATCGAATTCATCACCATCAAAGCAGTTATGCCCAAAAGCTTCGTTCCAATCTGCTTTTGCAACCACGCCCTTTACACTATTCCCATAGTACCTTTTAGCTATGGTGATTGCTTCATCTTGGCTCGATGCGCAAAATGCTTTGGTAAAATTAGGGGTATTTGTTGATTTTTGATAATCTTCAATCTTTGGCCCATACCAAACCGGCACCTGATGGCCCCACCATAGTTGGCGAGAAATACACCAAGGTTCGATGTTTTCCAGCCAGTGGAAATATACTTTCTTGTCGCCTTCAGGCAAAATCTTCACCGTGCCATCGCGCACCGCATCAATCGCAGGCTGCACTATTTGTTTGGTGTCAACGAACCACTGATCAGTCAACATCGGCTCGATCACCACTTTCGAGCGATCCCCAAAGGGCTGCATGACTTTTTTGTCTTCGATCTTGATCATCAAGCCCAGCGCGTCGATGTCGGCAATCACCGCTTTACGCGCTGCGAACCGATCCATGCCGCGATATTTTTCAGGCACTAGGTTATCATCGGCCTCGTCATCCCTCATCACACCCTTGGTATCCATCAGCGAATACATCGGAATATCGTTGCGCTTGGCTACCATATAGTCGTTGAAATCATGCGCACCGGTAATTTTCACAGCACCCGAGCCGAAATCAGGATCGGGATATGCGTCAGTGATGATCGGGATGGTACGATCACAAAGCGGTAGGTGCACCTGTTTGCCGACGATAGGCGCATAACGCGGATCATCGGTAAACACCGCCACCGCCCCGTCACCCAGCATGGTTTCAGGCCGTGTGGTGGCGATTGAAATGTAATCGCGGGTTTCCGTCAGTACGACATTACCGTCTTCGTCTTTTTCGACATATTCATAGGTTTCAGCACCTGCCAGCGGGTATTTGAAGTGCCACATGTGGCCGTCAACCTCGATATTCTCAACCTCAAGATCGGAAATCGCGGTTTCAAAATGCGGGTCCCAGTTTACCAGACGCTTGCCTTTGTAAATCTTGCCCTCATTGTACATCTTCACGAACACTTTCAGCACCGCATCATGAAAGCCCTCGTCCATGGTGAAACGGTTGCGATCCCAGTCGCAGGACGCGCCTAGGCGTTTCAGCTGGTTGATGATGGTGTTGCCAGACTCCTCTTTCCATTCCCAGACTTTTTCCAGAAACGCTTCACGCCCCATTTCGGCACGTGATGGTTGTTGATCCTCGGCCAATTTACGTTCCACAACCATTTGGGTGGCGATACCCGCGTGATCTTGGCCCGGCTGCCAAAGCGTATCGAAGCCACGCATCCGGTGCCAGCGCACCATGATGTCTTGCAGTGTGTTGTTAAAGGCGTGACCCATGTGCAAGGAGCCCGTCACGTTTGGCGGTGGGATCATGATGCAAAAACTGCCCATGCCATCCTTGGCATTCGCACCCGCTTTGAACGCGCCCGTTGTTTCCCATTTTTCAAACAATGCAGCCTCGGAAGCTGCTGCATCAAAGTTCTTTTCCATCGCCATGGTTATTCGCCCTAAATCAGTGTTCGGGGCTTTCTACATGGGGTTTGGTCGAAGGGGAAGCCCCCTTCAATGGGTCAATTTATACTTGATCACGGCGCATTTCAGCAACAGCGGAATTGGCCAAGGGCTGATCAGCCGCATTCATCACCGCAGGGTCATTGGGCGAACGGGCAAAAACCTGTTTTACCATATCTGTGAAGAACGAAATATCCAACGTATCATAATCCGGATCAAAGCTGGTTTGATCCCAGTTTTTGCAAAACGCTTCACAGTCGTCATAATATTTATGCCCCATATACATATCACGTTTGTTCGGGTTGGCCCCCACGTGCGCACCAAAATATGCAAGTTGGAAATCGCCGTGCTTTTCCACAACCCAGCGGCATTGTTCACGCACGAAAGGTTTTAAAATGGTCGCAGCATATTCATCATGATTGTAAGGCGCGTATATATCGCCGATATCGTGCAGCAGTGCCGATACAATCCAGTCAATATCGGCCCCATCGCGCCACGCGCGGGTGGCAGATTGCAACGAATGCCCCAAACGGGTGATTTGATACCCAGACAGACCCTCGTCCAGCTCGACCAATGCATTTAGCAAGCGGTCTGCCGTGCCTTTGGTGTGGTCTATTTCGTGCTTGGTCAGAAAATCGTAATCTTCCTTGTCACCGTCGATCATTTTGGTGAATTTAACCTGTTCCATCATTTTGCCTTTGCATAAATACCACTGTTGTCATTTGCACCCGCCATCATAACGGCGGTTTGAACGTCTCGAATTTCATCATATAGCTTCAAAGCTTCAGGTGCAAAGTCATGATCTGGCACTGAGTATACTTTGAAATTCCCCGCCAGATAATCGCCGCGCGCAGGTATCGCAAAATCTTGACCACCTGCCTGCTTTTTAATATGCGGCGACAAATAGCGGATCGCTACACCGATGCGCCGATCATCGCCAGTATTCGGGCCGGATCCGTGAATAGTTAGCCCGTGATGCAAGCTTAGTTGCCCTGGCGCAAGTTCAATCGCGACCTTGTCTTCATTGGCCACATCTACCGCAATTTCCTGACCACGTGACAACAGATTATTTTCATCGATACTGTCTTTATGGGGTAAAATCGGGTTTTTGTGGCTGCCCTTTACGAAATCCATACAGCCAGTTCGAGTGGTAACATCCGATAAAGCAAGCCACGCCGTGACCAACCCGTCAATTTCACCCATGCCCCAATAGGTCAAATCCTGATGCATTGTCACAACATGCTTTGTCTGTGGCTCTTTGATAAAAAACTCGGTGGAATACAGCATGATATCGGGGCCTAGAATGCCTTCGACAACATCCAGAATTGCAGGATGTAAACCAATTTCGCTAGCAAAAGGCATAACACACTGGGCATTCACCCGCTTATATGTGTTCAGCGGCAGTGGCAGGCCATTATCCAACCATTTGGTTTCTAACGCCTGCAATTCAGTGCGCCAAATCTTAGCCTGCGCAGATGAAATCGCCTGCAATGGAAACAAGTAACCGTCTTGCCAATACTGATCTTGTTGGCCTTTTGTCAGCTTACCGTTGTTAAGTGTCATGCAATCCAGCATATCTGCCCCTTTTGTCATCATTTAATTACGTTAGCTACAAAAATGGATTTCCCAGAACGAAATCTCTTGCCAGTCAGGGTAAGTTTTACTTATCCTGCATGTATGTCTGTCACTTTGCCTTCATTAAACTGGTTGCGCGTATTCGAGGCTGCTGCCCGAAACGAAAGTTTCGCGCAGGCAGCACAGGAATTAAACATGTCGGCACCAGCTGTCAGCCAACAGATCAAAGCCCTTGAAACCCGACTTGGCACAGATTTATTCAAGCGTTTTGCACATTCTGTGACCTTAACGGATGTAGGGCGCGCATATTTACCCGCAGTTCAAAACGCTTTGGTCGGGTTAGAAGGGGCCACATCAGGCTTGTTTTCCAAATCAAAGGAAGAACAACTGTTTGTGCAAAGTGTTTTTATTTTTGCATTCGGCCTGTTGGCACCCAAATTAGCGGAATTTGAAGCCCTACACCCCGAGATTAAGCTACATGTGACAACTGGCAATGCCGTTACGGATTTCAAACAGGGATTTTCGGATTTGATGGTTATTTTTGGCGCACCGTCATCATATGGTGCAGAAAGCGACAAATTGATGGGCGAAAAGCTTTACCCCGTGGCCCAACCAGATGTCGCCCGCCAAATCAAAACCCCACAAGATATGCTGAAATTCCCCTTGATCGAGGTCGCAACCCACCGCGCCGGTTGGACGAAGCTTTTTGAAGCCTGCAATATCCGCCCTACCGGTGCCCGTTTCATGTATGCGGACAATTCGATCATGGCATTAGGTTTGGCTGAACACGGCGCAAAAATTGCTCTGGCACGCGCACCAGCCACCGATCTGGCTGCCAAAGCCGCAGGGCTGGTTCCCTGTTTGCCGGATTTCGAAATGGACGGCATGCAATCTTATCACATTGTGTATCAAGATCAGGCCAGCCTGCGCCCTGCCGCACAGAAATTCCGGCGTTGGCTTATGGACACTTTTGCTTAACGTCCTATCGAAACCCTCTCTAACAACAACATAGCAATTACGTGAACGGGGTTGTCTTTTTTCCTATGTGTGCAAATCATCACCCATGACAAGTATCAAACCCCGCAATCATATCGTCGTTATCGACGGCACCCAAAGCCGGATGGAAAAGGGTCAGGAAACCAACGCTGGCCTACTGTACAAATTGCTGCATGAAACTAAAAAACCTGTGGATGAAACGCTATGGTATCATCCGGGTATTCAAGGGCACGGATTGTGGAACTGGGTCACCATTGCCAGCGGCTGGGGGATTAATCAGACCATACGTGATGCCTATGCGCATCTTAGCAGCCGTTACCGCCCGGGTGATAAAATCTTTCTGTTCGGCTATAGTCGCGGGGCTTATGCGGTGCGGTCATTGGCTGGCATGATTAATCTGTTGGGGCTATTGCGTCAGGAAGAAGCTTATGAGCGCCACATCAAACAGGCGTTTAGAATGTACGAGTGCGAAGACCACATGCCAAAAGTGAAGGCATTTTGCGATGCCTATTGCCATTTGGATGTGCAAATAGAGATCATTGGTGTCTGGGATACTGTTAAAGCATTGGGAATAGAATACCCTTTGCTTAGCCGGCTTGCCCCAATGGCCACGGAATTTCACAATGACCGTATTGGAAACCCTGTAAAATATGCGTTCCAGGCGTTGGCGTTGGATGAGACCCGAACCGCTTTCAGCCCGGTTATCTGGCAAACCGACGCAAATTGGTCCGGACATCTGGAACAGGTTTGGTTTCGCGGTGCCCATTCAGACATTGGCGGCCATGTCTGGACTTTTCCAAAAGCCCGCCCCCTGTCCAATATACCGCTGGTCTGGATGTTGGAAAGGATTGAAAAATGTGGCCTTATTCTACCCGATGATTGGGAAACCCGCTTTCCATGTGACTCTTTTGCACCAAAATTAGGTAATAAACGTGGCCTGGCCAAGTACTTTTTATTCCGTGATCATCGCAAAGTCGGAAGCCAACCATCAGAATTTCTGCACTCCAGCGTAATAGACTACGATCCTGACATTGATTTTGGCATCCCTGTCCAACAAAACGGTGCGTAGTTAAGAAGGCAACACGGTCGAAAACTTTTATGTAGCTTGGTTGCCCAACCAGTTTAACTGTGGCAAAAGAAATCAACGGTTACAGGATTATAAAGACAAGGTAAAATAATGACCGACTATAAAACGGCTCGAACAGCTATGGTGGATTGCCAAATCCGCCCTTCAGACGTTACCAAGTACACAATTATCGAGGCGTTTTTAACAACTCCACGTGAAGCATATGTACCATCTGAAAAACGTCCTGTTGCATATGCAGGCGATCATATCGCTTTAAACAACGGACGGACTATGCTTGACGCCCGTACTTTTGCAAAAATGCTGGACACATTGAATGTGCAGCCTGATGAATTGGTTTTGGATCTGGGCTGCGGATTGGGGTATTCAACAGCTGTTCTTGCTTCAATGGCAGAAGCCGTTGTTGCCATTGAAAGCGACACGCAAATGGCAGCCGAAGCTGCAGCAACCTTAACAGAACAATCAGTTGACAATGCATATGTCACAACCGGTGTGCTAACTGAAGGGAACAAAAAAAACGGACCTTACGATGTTATCATTTTGCAAGGCTCTGTTGATCAGATCCCGGAAACTTTAATTGATCAACTGAAAGATGGTGGACGGATTTGTGCTATTTTCCGTGATCAAAACTATGGTGAATGCCGTATCGGTTATAAATCCCACAAAAAGCTTTCATGGCGTTCAGTTTTCAATGCATCCGCCCCAATGATTAATGGTTTTGAAACCAAAGCAGAATTTAAGTTTGCGTAAAGCAATACTCTAAGCCCAGGAGACCTCTTACTCATGAACATTGCTACAATACTTAAAGCAACAACATTGGGCGTTTTTATAACAGCCGCCCATCCCGGCTTTGCAACAACACTGACAGATGCCTTGATACAGGCCTATCAGACAAACCCCTCTTTGCGCGTAGGGCGTTCCGGGTTGCGTGCGACAGATGAAACCGTGCGGCAAGCTAAAGGGGCATTAGAACCTTCAATCAATGCGGGTGCTTCGACACTTCGCAGAGATAGCAGCACGCCAATTACCAACACATCACCAACAACCGGTGCTTTTGTTGAAGCGACAATTCCCATCTATGCAGGTGGCACATTGTTGAGGGGTGTTGATCAGGCGCGTTACAATGTTTTAGCTGGGCGGCAGTTTCTGATATCCACCGAACAGGATGTACTGCTGGATGCTGTAACCGCGTTTATGGATGTCCGGCGGGATCAACGAAACGTACAATTGGGCCAGAACAGTGTCAGGGTTCTGAGCGAAGAGGTGCGCGCTGCAAGCGAGCGTTTTGAGGTGGGTGAAGTAACCAGTACCGATGTAGCACAGGCAGAATCGCGTCTTGCAGCTTCTGAAAGCGACTTGCAAACTGACCGTGCAAACCTGAAACAATCAATCAACTTCTATATAGCGACGGTAGGTTCCGCTCCCAAAGATTTACGCATCCCTCCCCAAACGCCGAAATTACCTGCAACATCCGATGCCGCCGAAAACATCGCGATTGCCAGGCACCCCAGCATATTACAACAACAGTTTGAAGTAAAAGCCGCCGAAAAAGGTTTGGAGATTGCGCGCGGCAATCTTTTACCAACCGTATCAGCCAGTGCAAGCGTATCACGTACCAATAACAACAGCACAGGCCCTCTTGTAGATGACAAACAAAACATTGGTACGATCGGTCTGGATGTGAACCAACCGATTTATCAAGGTGGACGTCTGAACAGTGCACAGCGTCAGGCTTTGGCTATATTGGATCAGGAAAAAGCGGAATTGCAGCTTGCCGGCCTTCGGGTGCGCGAAAATGTAAAAAGCACTTATGCAATTTGGGTGGCATCAAAGGCCAGTATCATCGCCCGTCGGAAACAGGTCAGTGCGGCGCAAATTGCATTTGACGGAGCCAGCGAAGAAGCCAAGCTGGGTGCACGTACCACCCTTGACGTATTGAACTCTGAGCAAGATTTACTACAGGCACAAAATGATCTTGTCGCAGCTATACGTGATGAATACGTAAGCGCATATGGTGTTTTGTCTGCGATGGGTCTGTTAACCGTTGAACATTTGGGTCTGGGCGTTGAAAGTTATAATCCGGATGTTAATTATCAAACGGTCAGCGGCGTAAATAAATTCGGCGCACAGCGCCAAAAAATGATGGAAAAACTTAAGATACTAAATGGAAATTAAAATCTTTCGCCCTAGGTAGTGGTGCGTAATTGCATCGTCTTTACTCATTCCAGATTAGGATTAAACATTTAGCAACCACACTTGAATTACAGAGTTGTTTGAAATCATAAAGTTCGCTAACATTCGCTAAAAATATCCGATTGAGGGGCCGCATGTCCGAAGCAGAAAAACTAGGCAATGTCGAAGACGTATTATTATCCATCCGTCGTTTGGTAGCAGATAGGCCTCGCGCTGTATCCGAACAACTTCCGGCAGAAACAACCGAACATCTGCAAGAAGTGGATATCATAGAGATGGAACCTGCAGAAAAGCCCGAACCTCGGGTGAGCTCTAAAAACCGCAAAACAGAGCCCACAAAACGACTGGCCAGTTTTGTGGAAACGATGAATGCTTCCATTGCCAAAATTACAGAAGAAACACAAATTAAAGATGTCCCGACTGCAGACGCCCAAGACCGGGAAGCCCAGGTTGATGCATTCTTAGAGAGCAAAACAGAAGAAACAAAACAAGCAGATGAAAGCGGCGAAATAATTCCTGAAAAACCAGCACCTTATATACTTCACTCTGCAATAAAACCCGATCAGAAAAGTGCCGAAAATACCCGTGAGGAAACAGAGGTAGAGGTAGAGACAACAACAAATACTGAACCTACTGTAAATGATGCGGTAAACCCGCCTGAAGAGCAAAAAACAGATTTTCAAGTAATTCATGACGAAGACGCGGAAGAAATTACAATGCCCGACGACATCGAAGACGATGAAGCTGCTCTGGCACGTGAAAATGATGCAAACGATAAGCCAGACGCACCCTTCATCGATGAAGATATGCTGCGCGAGATTGTTAGCGAACTGGTGCGAACAGAACTTCAGGGGGATTTGGGCGACCGTATTACCCGCAATGTCCGTAAATTAGTGCGCCGTGAAATTCACCATGCATTAGCAAGCCGTGAACTGGATTAAGCTACTCAGCCAGAGATAGCAATTTATCCATATCTAAATGCTTTTCAATATGGACCGCCAAATCGTCTAATACCTGTTCAATCTTGGCACTAAAGTTAAAAACGTTGGACGAAGCACCAAGCTTTCGCATAAACGTCGCACGAAATGTATCTTCTGAAAACAACCCGTGAATATAACAGCCCAAAATGCGCCCATCAGGTGATGCGGCCCCTTCTTTGCGCCCGTCAATTTCCAGCCATGCGCGCTTACAATCAGGGCCTTTGGTGTGCCCGATGTGGATCTCATAACCTGTAATCTGATCACCCGTTTCAAGATATATTCCATCGACCTCTGCCAGACGTTTTTCAGAATGCATGACTGTGACAACATCCAGCAAACCTAACCCAATATGTTTGCCTGCAGGCCCCTCAATTCCATCAGGATCATGAAGTTCCTTGCCCAGAATCTGATACCCGCCGCAAATCCCCAGAACATGCCCGCCGCGGCGCACGTGGGCGGTCAGATCAATATCCCAGCCCTGCGCTTTGAAAAAAGCCAGATCACCAATGGTGGATTTCGACCCCGGTATCAAAATCAGATCAGCATCCAACGGTAACGGCAGCCCCGCGGGGACCATTTGCACAGATATGTCGGGATCCAGCCCAAGCGGATCAAGATCATCGAAATTTGCGATCCGCGACAGTTGCGGTACCACAATTTTAAAACCGGTTGCTTTAACTGTAGCAGCAATATCCGCCGCATCCTCTGCGGGTAGTTTAGCAGCATCGGGAAACCACGGGATTATCCCAAGGTTAGCCCAGCTAGTGCGTTCTACAATCTCCGCTATCCCCTCGTCAAATAAACTAATATCGCCGCGAAACTTATTGATTGCAAAGCCTTTTATCATTTTCCGATCAGTACTAGGCAGAATCACATGCGTTCCAACCATCTGCGCAATAACGCCGCCACGATCAATATCACCCACCAGTACAACTGGCACATTTGCGGCATCGGCAAAGCCCATATTGGCGATATCTCCTGCCCGCAGATTGGTTTCAGCAGGGCTGCCTGCCCCTTCAACCACGACCAGGTCAACACCTTGCCCCAAACGATCAAAACTTTCCAAAACCGATGACATTAGCGTTGGTTTCAACTGCGCGTAATCGCGCGCTTTTACTGTTGTTAACCGCTGACCTTGCACCACCACTTGCGCCCCGATATCGGTTTCTGGCTTTAACAAAACCGGGTTCATATCCGTTATAGCAGGTACTCTGCAGGCCATCGCCTGCAATGCTTGTGCACGGCCGATTTCACCACCATCAACGGTCACGGCCGCATTGTTAGACATATTTTGCGGCTTGAACGGACGCACAACCAAACCACGCTTTACAGCAGCGCGGCAAATACCTGCCACAATCATCGATTTACCAACATTCGACCCTGCCCCTTGGATCATGATAGACTTTGCCATGTGCTGCCCTATAATTGGTTTAATGTTAGCGAAAGTAGCCAATGAACACCCCTGCCCACCTTTTGCTTGCCGCCGGTGTCTTTGCAAAGCCAGATAGCCCGAAAATAACCACCGCTGCAATCATTGGTGGCCTGTTACCTGATATTTCTTTATATGCGATGGCCGCATTCAGCCTGTTTGTGCTTGGTAACACGCCGGCTCATGTCTTTAACGTGCAGTATTTCTCGGACAGCTGGCAGCAGGTCTTTGCCGTGGACAATTCGTTCATCCTATGGGGTCTACTTGCAGGGCTTGCCTTGTGGATACATAAACCATGGATGATAGCACTTACAGGCGGCGCAATTTTACACCTGTGCTTCGACTTTCCACTGCACCATGATGATGCGCGGATGCATTTCTGGCCGCTAAGCACATGGATATACGAAAGCCCGTTCAGTTACTGGGACAGCAGGCATTACGGTGCGATCATTTCAAACATGGAACAACTGATGGTCATCGGCGTACTCATCTTGCTGTGGCGTCGCTTCAAATCACCGGGAATGCGTATATTCTACGTCTTGCTTGCAGGGCTAGAGATCGTGCCATTTGTCGTATTCAGTTTGTTGTTCTAAGTCTGCCCGCTTTCGCACTTGCATGGACAATATCCTGTTGCTATAGCCTGCAAACACCATAGAACGGCGAGTTGGCGGAGTGGTGACGCAGCGGATTGCAAATCCGTGTACGCGGGTTCGATTCCCGCACTCGCCTCCAATGTTTTCAATGGATTAGCCTCATGCCTGTTCATAATGGTATCACGTTTCTGTTCTGGTCTTGTTCTGTTCACTTGCGTTTCGCCGCTGCTCGACGTGCTGTCATTATCTGTCTTGCCTCCCCAGCGTATTTCTGAATCATCGCTTTTGTCGTATGACCGCTGTAGCTGGCTATCTCGTCATCAGTGCATTCTGCCTATACCAATTTCATCACGCCACGATAACGAAGGGCATGTTGATCAAAGGCCATCAATCCTAGCCGTTTACGCTCTGCAATCATGATTTTTGCCATTACGTGATAGCTCATTGGACTTTGTAGCCAAAACGGTTGCCCCTGCGGGATCACCCGCAGCTTGCAGGTTAATGGATGATGCCAGATAGGATGTCGCGGCAGAGAATGCCGCGTTTTTCAGGATGTCGCCAAGGTCGAAATCACCGGACACAACCCCGTTGACCGAGCCCACAATGGAAGAGGCGGCAAAGGCAGCCGTGGCGTGGCCTGCAGAGTTTTGAGAGGGTTAAAGCTTTAAAATTTGATTGGTAAAAAGTGACGGTATTTTTGATGTCCCAGTTGGGACACTATGTTAAGATATTGATATATAATACTATAAAAATTTATTACAGGGGGAATTTAAGAAAGAGAATCCCTACCATTTGCCATCTTTAAAGCGAAAGTACGCTCTGGATCATCCAGCATGGTAATCACCTCTTTCGTTACAGAAAGCACAACATTCAAACGCGCCAAAACGGCACCCGAATTTTCAATAGCCAAAGGTATCAGGCCAATCGAATGCGCCTTCATAAAAATTAGTGGTGCTTGGGCTGGATTACAGTTGGTTTTGAGGGGGTTAAAACTTTAAAATTTATAGGTAAAAAGTGACGGTACTTTTGATTTCCCAGTTTGGAAACTGTGTTAGATGTTAATATTTATATATAATAAATAAATACTATGAGACGTCCTATATACTGCAATCCACATACAAGATCAGAATAACTGCAGTGGATGGGATGTTTTTCACAGAATTTCAGGTTCGTTCTTGATTTGGAAATAATCATCAGGAAACAAGGATTTCAGCTTGGCGCGCCGTGCTGAAAACATAGGGAAGTCATTGACCACATCATGGAGGTCTTCAGTCACCTGCAACAAATAACCTTCACCAAATTTTTGAATTGGAAAACCCGCATCCGTGATCGTTTTTGCCAGAGTTTCATCAACCAAGGTTTCCGGTAGCAAACAGCTATGGCTTAAATTTCCCAACTCAGCAGCTCTTGACGTCCATAAAGACCAATTGTTCATCTCTGGTACTACATAATTATGCAACATCGCGTGGCTGGGTTCCAAAATCTTGCATAATTTTTCAAAAAATTCATTCCAATTAATTTTTTTGTGATAAACACCATAATAATCAAAACTACCTGCTACCAAGCGTCCCCTTTTATTTCTTTGTGTATGTTTCATTTCAGCTTCATACTTTGCGGTTCTTTGTCTTTTCCATCTTAGGCCAACCGGGAATTCCGACATGGAACCCTGTGAGCGTATTTGCCCGATTGTTACCCAGTGCTTTTGGCAAGCATTTACAGTTTCAAAATTGCCTAATTTGACACTCCACTGAAACAGATGCTCCGGCACCAAACGTTTATCCGTGTTTGCAAATGCATCTAATAATTCCTTACCCACACTCCATTGGGTCGTATCTTTCATCGTACTAAATGACATGAATAGTGACTTTTTACTCATCATTGACCTCGGTTAATAATTTGTTAAGTCACCAGTTGCAGGATCAAATCTATATACCCCACCTGCCGTGTGACCTGTTACGATTTTGTAGTTAGTATTAACTCTATCGATCTCTTTTAGTAAAGGTTCCGTAATATGTTGCGTTCTTGGGCTAACAATTAAATTAAATGGTAAATCATTATCCATTGCATGCACAAGCTGTGCTCTAAATTGATCGCTATTGGATATGTTTATCACATTCTTTGCTTCTAGCACCCCACCTACATTTTTACCCCAAAGATCGGGAATTGTCGTTACAGATTTGCCACTGTCCAAAGTGATAGTAAAGGCCTGAGTATTTTTTGCCCCGCCTACATCAGAAAGGACTTCAACAACACTGTTTTCAAAAGCCAGCCCGTTTTGACGGTTCAATACAATCTGGGGAGTTTTAAATACATCAGGTATATCGTCAATAATACCGCCACCATTGGTTACAACAGGAACAAGTGTAGCAACACAACTAAGACCATCACCCCCAGCACAACCAGCAACATCAACAGCAGTACCTGTCAATTCTGCACTGACTACGGTCCGTGTGCAAATTGCATTTCCTAAACATGCAGCCGTTGCACGTTGCAATATTACTTGGGCTGCTGCGATAGTGACACTCGCGCCAGAAGCTGCAACAATAGCTGTGGCTGTTAAAGCACCTGCCGCTAATAAGAAATTTTCATTCTCTTGCTGGCGGAACACCCTATATTGTTTGACGCAATTTGCCGCCGTACTAAAGCAACCTTCGTTAAATTCAGCTAAGCGTTCTTGTTCATCACCATTATGAAGTAAGGTTGAATAGGTATCGTAGTTTTGGATTTGAAGTAGATTCTGTAATTCGGGTGAATCCTGAATGACAGATACATCAAACCCCAAGGTTTGCGATATTTCAAAAATATTTACATTATAGATTGCTTCACGATGACTGATACAATCACCACCAGAAACAAGACAATCGGCGTAGGCTTCTTGTTGCTCTAGTGAAATAATTTTATATTCTTCATAGACAGCTTGTTCACAACTACTGTCTTCTTCGCAATCTCCAATACTTTCGCCAAGAGACACCCACTGACTGTGGTTTAGATAATTATTGTCTAAACCTGAGCGAGCGACCAATGCACCTACAGATACATTTTCACCTTTACCACCAGAGAATGCATAGCCTGCGATCCCACCTATGATATTAGCGGATCTAAGAGCATTTGTTTTCCATATGTTGTATGCTGAGAAAAATTCTTCTGGTGTAGAAAATTGATCAGGTGTTGGCTCTGTCGTCGAAATACTGCCTGCATATATGCTTTGTGCAATCCCCCCTGCCGCCCCTGCAGCACAACTAGCACCTTGCAATTCAGCGGCCGCACAACCAGCGACTCCGTGGAGCAAGGCATGCCCTAGCGAACCTTCACCTCCATTCGCATTATCATTGAATACTTTGCCGATTTCGTTTTGCGTATCCGCCAAACCGAGGGCTACGATGTTGCGGACTACGGAATTACGAAGGCCGGTTTTGAAATCAGTGCCGTAGACGGCTGAGGACAGGCCGGAGCTGATCGCCCCGTCGAAGGCACCTTCCAGCACATTGGCGGCGGTCAGTTGGCCACCATCGAATAAACCAGTCTTGAATCCATCACCCCACTCACCACCAATAATACTGAACTTCTTGTCCAGAACTTTCCCAATGCGCGTCAGATCATTGGCTTTTGCAGCGTCCACGGTTGCCCCTGCGGGGTCACCCCCAGCATTGAGGTTAATGGATGATGCCAGATAGGATGCCGCGGCAGAGAATGCCGCGTTTTTCAGGATGTCACCAAGGTCGAAATCACCGGACACAACCCCGTTGGCCGAGCCCACAATCGAAGAGGCGGCAAAGGCAGCCGTGGCGTGCCCCGCAGAGTTTTGAGAGGGTTAAAGCTTTAAAATTTGATTGGTAAAAAGTGACGGTAATTTTGATGTCCCAGTTGGGACACTATGTTAAACTATTGATATAAAACTATAAAATAAAATTTCCACTAGTAGTGTTAATTAAATTTATGAGATAGAAAGTAGACGGGATCAGCAGAGCCCACTCAAATCCATCCCAAGGGCGTTACTCATTGCTTTTGCTAAAGGAGATTTAGGGCGACTAGACGGCTGAGGACAGACCGGAGTTGATGGCCCCGTCAAATGCGCTTTCCAGGACATTGGTGGTATTTTGACAGGGGAATGCCCCAGTTGGGGCAACTATATAATAGTGTTGATATTAAATAAATAAGTATAAAATAATGAGTTCAAATAATTAAAAGCTCACCACGGCAAACGACATCTAAGCGTTTGTTGGGCATGGTGATGGTCTTACCCTGATACTCCACTTCCCAGCTAGGTTGATTGTAATAATCGACAATACTCTTCATATATTCTAGGAAGCTCAATTCAGTATCCGTGACGGTCCCTTCGTTTTCATCGTATCGGTACACCCGATCTGGGTTATCTGACTTAGTTACAACAAAATTATATTGGGTTTCAACTTCAACTGAAAATAAAAAGGGTCTATATTGTAATAGATTTAGCCCATCTTCAATGCGATATTCTTTGAAATCAAATTCCAGCCTTAATTGAAACATTATATGACGCCGCACAGACATCCCTGTTCTGTACAATATTATAGGATCATCACCTATCAAGCCGCCATCTGAACGCCCCATCTCGAGCATAAACTGTGCAAGCTCACCCGAAATCGTGATGTCATACATGCGCTCTATCTTTCGCAATTCTTCCTCTGTGTATCCCACAACCTGAGCGGGGTCATAGGTGTTCCCGCACGTTATTTTGTCTATGAACTTTGTTATCACGGATTTACTCCCGTTGAACCTTGAAACATATTTATATTAAACGTCGTATTGTTAAATGCGAAACCATTTGATGTTGTAACGCAACCCTGACACATACCTGAATTACTTGTTGACGTATTCTGAACAACAATATTCAATTCTACATTCTTTCCTAGATAATTGTCGTTAATATGACTGAATAGCTTTTGTTCCGCATGGTTTGCATTTGTTTTCGGAGAACCATCAGCGTTTATTCCTACTTGTACAGGATTTACACTATGACTATCAGTTCGCACAACCGTATATGTCCGCCCACCAATACTCACCGTATTGGGTGCTGTACCACTGTAGGAACTTCCGCTTACACTGACAAAATATTCTGTGCTCCCATTTACCCTGACAGAAGCAGTAGCAACAGAAACGTCATTAGAATCAACACTACTCTTCAAATTACCACTAATCGTATTCCTCATAACATCGGGATCAAGAGTCACGTCAGTAATATCCGATAGCCCTTTTACGGTAAGATTTTTTGGAGGCAAGCCCAATCCAGCTCTCACACGTGCAAATGCATTTGAGTTTGCAAGCTTACCAAAGCCTTTTATCGTTCCAGCAACCGCTGCTGCACCGGCACCTGCGCCAAGCGTTGCAACAAACCATTTTTCATCTACAGTTAAAGGTTGTCCTGACGCTAGTTTCTCCAACACACCACGTGTCGTTTCCTGGAATGCGGCGCGATCCACAGAACGCTTGCCAGAAGCATCCACCAAAGCATCCCTCGTGGCTGTCACCAAGTCAAGGTTGCCTTCTGCCGCTTGTAAAAGAAGGGCCGTGGCGTTTATACTTATTGCTGTGGCATCCTCTCCATTATTGTACAGAATAGCAGTTGCCAGGTCTTTAAACTCATCAGCAGAAAGCTGTCGTAGCTGTGTTTTCAAAACTTCTACGTCTTCAGGCGCATATGATTGGTCTTGGTTCACTGCCGCGATTGCAGTCGTGAAAGCATCAACAACATTATCATAGGGCCCACCGCCATAAAGTGTGGCAAAATCAAGAATATCTTGGTTGTCCAATAGGTAATTAGCGTTCAGTGCAGAATTTTTATATTGTACACCAGATGCTTTAAATAGTGTCTGATCGGTTCCGACGATTACTTCGCCTTGTCCAAGTGTGGCTAGAAAATTAGATGCAAGACTGTTCCCGCCTGCGTAACTAAATGCGACATCAACCTTTGACAAGGCTTCCATCGTTAATACCCCTGTCGCTTTTTCGACATCAGCCTCAGTGCAAGGGTCAGTTGCGTTACACAATCCCAACACCTTTGCAAAATCCTGAGCATTATCCCGGATTAAATCCGCCTCAGTACGATGCAACTGTCTATTATTGGCCAAACCTGAGCGCGCAATACTTGAAGCAGCAGAAACATTCTCGCCTTTGCCACCGGAGAAAATGAAGCCTGCAAGTGCGCCATAAAGTTCAACACGTTGCCGTTGCTGTGCATCACTTAAATTGGTTCCATCCAGTGATGCTGAATAAAGGCTCTGCACGATGGCACCTGCCGCCCCAGCACCGCAATCAGCGCCACTTGCTTCAGCCGCTGCACAACCGGCAATGGCGTGAAGAGCAATATGTCCCAGAGATCCTTCACCGCCATTGATGGCATTGCCGTTTTCGTCATTGAACACAGACCCGATTTCGCTTTGCGTATCCGCGAGACCCAGGGCGACGACATTTCGGATTACGGAATTGCGCAGACCGGTTTTAAAATCAGTGCCGTATACAGCCGATGACAGGCCTGAATTGATGGCTCCGTCAAACGCGCCTTCCAGCACGTTAGCGGCGGTAAGTTGGTCACCACCGAATAAACCAGTGTTAAATCCATCACCCCAGCTTCCACCCAAAACACTGAACTTCTTGTCCAGAACTTTCCCAACACGCGTCAGCTCATTGGACTTTGTAGCCAAATCGGTTGCCCCTCCAGTATCACCTGCAGCTTTGAGGTTAATGGATGATGCCAGATAGGATGTTGCGGCAGAGAATGCCGCATTTTTCAGGATGTCGCCAAGGTCGAAATCACCGGACACAACCCCGTTGGCCGAGCCCACAATGGAAGAGGCGGCAAAGGCAGCCGTGGCGTGCCCCGCAGAGTTTTGACAGGGTTAAAGCTTTAAAATTTGAGAGGCTAAAAGTGACGGTATTTTTGATGTCCCAGTTGGGACGCTATGTTAAAGCATTGATATTACTACTAATAATTATAGTAATATAATGGGCAAACCACTTTGATGCTCACATAACCGGCTATCCATACAAATCCAAAAAATATCACGCTTTAAACCGCTTACATCTAACTTCAACGTTTTGAAACTTCTATTGCGCGCCATAATTTTTCAACGTGCTCACCATCAGAGACGTACTCGCAGCCATCACTTCGTTCTTCCAAAGAAATATTTTTTAGATCCTTAGTGTGACGCAAATAGGCATAATCGATAAAATCTGGCATACTTAGTGAAACGCGAACTTCTTGCCGTCGCTTTATACTATCTTGTATAACTTTTACCGCATCAGTTTCCAAAGCCCAATTACGCATAATCTTAGTAAATTCTATGGCAAAGCTTTTATCAAATTTTTCAATTTTATAAGTATCAAGACCATTGGCGTAGTTAACCCACCACAATGCTTTCCCACGGTCCGCAGTCCATCCCACAGCTTTCGAAACAAGGGTATATTCAGAAACATATAGCTGCGCTTGAGGTCTGAAAGTCATTGGTTTAAGATTTCGCTTTATAACTGGTCCCATATAGATTTGACGTGATCCAAAATCCATAAAAAACTCTGGCCCATCTTGGGTTTTTGATATTTCCCATCCCAAATCAGCCAATAGGCTTGACTCCACCTTATTAAGCGCTAATCGACTCACCTTCTTATCTCTTCAACAATTATGTTTATGCCAGTTATATCTGAAAGAGGCCTGCCTGCAAAAGAGGTATCAATACCAAGTTGCATAAGCTGACTTGTGTTCATTGTTGCGCTCCCATCTGCAATATTTGGATAAACGATTGCTTGATTTGGGGTCAAATCAGCATCTCCTGTTTTCACTTCTATAACATGAAGTGTATTAGTGTCAGCATCATAGACAATAATGTCAGGTCGGCATGTTATGCATCCATCAGCCGCATTGACCGCTCTATTTTCCATAAAGCCCCCATTAGGATAAGTTTGGTTAAGTAGTGTAACCTCATTAGTAACAGCCGCATTATGAGCCGCGCTTCCTTTATCAAATTGTTGCCGTATAGTTATATAATCCTCAGGGGATCTAGGTATATCACCATTCGTCAGCTTTCTTTGAGCGTAAACTTCATATTCGGCTGTGGAATAGCCACTACTATCAAAAAGATCATCCAACGTACTATTTGTGGCATCATAACGTATTCGATCATTAAGGAACGCACCACCACTAAGCGCGGTCAATCCCAGACCAACTATAACAGTTTCTGCAGTGCCTGCGATGCGACCCGAATCTGCAAGGATGGTAACAAATTCCTCACGGCTAAGTGATCCATCAATGAAGCGTGCAATGGCAAGTTCATTATTAGCAAGTAGCTCTGGGTAATCTGGAATACTTCTTATTGCAGCAACAGTACCAGATACAGCTTGGGTAGCATTATCCCATAAAGTTTGGCAAGCTGCCTGACTTGTAGCAACACAATCCGCAAAGCTAGCAAATGTGCCAAGGGCTGCAATTGCTTCGTTTACGGCCTCTTCAGGAATGGATGCAGGGCCACTTTCGGCACGTGCCTGACCATAGATGTCTATACCAGTTGCCAAAGCAATATCGTACCGTGCATCAAAACCAGTATAAAGAAAACCGCCTTGTACCTGCCCAGAAAGCTTTTTATTCTCTTCATGTAGAGAGGTGATGGTTAATGAGTTTACCCCAAAAGGGAGATTGTTTTCCTGAAAGTAGTTTACCGTCGCAACCAGCAAGTCTTGAAATGCTTGGTCGCCTGCATGAACTAAAGTGATCCCTTGATCCTGTAAAGCCCGACGTTGGGTATAGGTTGGATCATCGCTGTTCACATGATCTGCACAATGAACACGAGCACAGGCTGTCGCCAGAACGCGCAGTTCATACGCGCTAAACTCTGATTGGTCTTTGTCAAAAACATCTTCATCAACTACATCATGGCCAAATATCTCAGCTAGAATTTCTTTTTCATTCAAATGAAGTTGTCTATTATTCGCCAGGCCGGAAACTGCGATAGATGAGGCGGCACTTACATTTTCCGCATTACCACCTGAGAAAAGATAACCTACAGCACCAGCAATTACAGCGATATTACGCTTCTGTTGTTCTAAACTCAGCGTTGTACCGTTCAACGATTCAGCATATATCGTTTGTGCAACAGCACCTGCCGCCCCTGCACCACAATCCGCACCGCTTGCTTCGGCTGCGGCACAGCCTGCAATGGCGTGTAAGGCTACATGGCCGAATGAGCCTTCACCCCCGTTGATGGGATCACCATTCTCATCATTGAATACACCACCGATCTCGGTCTGCACATCCGCCAAGCCGAGGGCAACGATGGTGCGGACCACGGAATTGCGCAGGCCTGTTTTAAAATCAGTGCCGTAGACGGCTGAGGACAAACCGGATTGAATAGCTCCGTCAAAGGCCCTTTCCAGCACGTTAGCGGCTGTCAGTTTCTCGCCGAAAAGCGCCGTGTTGTAGGGTTTTCCCCAGCTTCCGCCCAGAATACTGAACTTCTTATCCAAGGCTTTCCCAACACCGGTCAGCTGATTGGCCTTTTCAGCTTCAGCGAGTGCCTCAGGCGTTTTCCCCTGCCCTTGCAGGTTAATAGATGATGCCAGATACGATGTTGCAGCGGCAAATGCCGCGTTTTTCAAGATATCACCAAGGTCAAAATCACCGGACACAACGCCGTTAGTTGAGCCTACAATGGCAGAGGCAGCAAAGGCAGCCGTAGCTTGACCTGCAGTGGTAAGGGTTGCAGGGATAGCTAAGTTTGTAGAAGTCGCGGCGACTGCAGGCGTTCCTAAAGCGGGAATACCTGCAGCTGATATAAAGCTACCAACACCCATCGTCACAACAATGGTGAGAATAGCTATAAAGGCCGGCGAAAGTGTGGTGGTTTTATCGTAGAAATATTCATCCGCCAGTTCCTCATTCAGAAGGATCAGGTTGGCAAGGGCCAGCAGTTCTTCCGGGTAGACGTCTGCCGCGCTTGGGGCATCTTCGTTTTCGTAGTTATAAAGTGTAAGCTGGGTTTCGCCGCCCACGTTAATGGCCAGGCCGCCACCGCTAAGTAGTGTGGTGTAAACGGCACTTTCCTTGAATGACCTTTCAGTTTCGGTTGTGGCAGTGACAGCGCCAAGTTTGCTTTCAAAGAAATCTTCACGCTCAGAGCTGATCGCCCCGATGACGCGCAGATCGCCACCGACGTTCAGGTTCAGGTCGTGGCCTGCAGACAGGTATGCGCCGACAAGCTCGGTATCCTGGCCCGAAACCAATGTCAGATCAACGGCGGCCAGAGCGGCGGTGCCGGTTACGAACCTGTTATCGGTTGCATAGTTTCGTGTGGAGCCGAAGAAGCTGGAGCTTTCATATTCAGATCTGGTTTGGTCAATGTCCGTGTAAGTTCCTGCCAGAATATTACCTTGTACGGCAGAGACGTTGATGTCACCCTGATGGCTTTCAAGGCGCGCACCTGCGGTTGTCAGATCCCCCAGTTCAGAGACAATATCGATATTCCGGGTTGCAGTAAGGTTTACGCCTTTGTTGGTGACGCGGGTCTGGGAATTGAGAGAGCTGCTGGAACTTAACAAGCTGCTGCTATGTGTGCGTGTTTCATAGTCATAGATATCTTGGGCGGCTGATAATATAAGATCGTTTAGGGCTGCCAGTTCAAGCGTGCCTGCGGCATCTATCTGCGTGCCCTCTAAAGTTGCACTGTCTTTTGCAAGTGCGTTAAAGTTACCACCTACTGTAAAATCTGTAACATGCGATCTAACATCATATAGATCCGTTCCATTTCCCGCATCCCCTGTATGGCGCTCGATAACCGATTGTATGGCGGATAGGTTGATATTTCCATCTGCGGTAATGAGAGCATCACCACCCAGTTGCGCTGTAACACCCTCTAGCGTTACGTCATTTTGTGCAACAATGGATAAATCGCGCCCGGCAATAATAGACCTGCTTCACAATAGGTTATTTTTATGCGAGGAAGTGCCTGGAGGTATCATTTTATGAAAGCTTTGAAGATTTTAAGTGCACAACCTGCATTGTTTTTTCGACTATCGGGCATCCGCCTTACAGATTTCAACGCCCTGGTTGCGACACTTCATCCGATCTGGTTGAAAAGTGAGGAGAAACGCCTGTCCCGCAAAGACAGGCAACGTGCGATTGGGGGTGGGATGAACTATCGCCTGGAGTTCGCAGAACAGCTTCTGCTCTGCCTGATGTATTACCGAACCTATACCAGCCATGCTTTTATGGGGCTTGTATTCAATGTATCCTCTCCGACAGTTTGCCGCCGCATTCAAGCCATGACAGAGTTGATGGCAGGCCATTTTCGGATGCCTGAACGTAAAGTAAAGTTGTCGGAAGTGGAAAAGGCTGATCTGCTTTACCTGATGATTGATGGTACTGAGCGTCCAGTTCAACGGCCCGGGAAGCCCTCGGCTCGAAAAGCAAAATATTCTGGCAAGAAAAAGAAGCACACGGCGTCCCACCAGATCATCACAGATGACAAGAAGTGTATACTGGCTGTTGGATGCGCCCATGACGGGCGCAAACATGACAAGCGTATTTATGATGAGACCCGCGTGGATAGGCCCCCTGATATACTTACCCTTGGGGATTTAGGATATCTGGGGACATCACTGGAAATCCCCCTGAAAACATCAAAGAAAAAACCACTTACGAAAGAAGAACAAGAATACAATACATGGCATTCAAAACTACGCATTGGCGTAGAGCACGGTATTGGCCGCATGAAAAAGTTCAATATATTTTCGGATATTCACCGCAACAACCAACAACAAAACATGATTGCCAAGAATGTCGGAGCACTCGCAAATATGAATTTGAAAACAGTTTGACAAAACGGGTGGGGATACTTGTGTCTAAAAATATTCGACCCTATTGTGAATCGGGTCTAATAGATGAAAGTTCTTGCGATGTAACTGTATGCCCCGCCGCAAAGCCCAAAGATTCAATGCCCACGCCGTTAACGCTATAGACCTTGTCAGAAAGCGTTCCCACAATATTTTGATCGGTATCGGTAAAGCTATATTCGGTACCAAGCGATTTGATATCTACCGCTTCTCCCGCAAAAATGCTGACATCTGTTTGTGCGTCAATACCCAGCCCGATGCCTGTAAAGCTGCCAGCGGCCACGGCACCCACTACATTTCCCTTAAGAGCAGTGCGCCTTGCGCCGATATTACCAAAGGATGATAA
Organism: Amylibacter sp.; assembly: GCA_965261565.1. Classification (GTDB taxonomy): domain Bacteria; phylum Pseudomonadota; class Alphaproteobacteria; order Rhodobacterales; family Rhodobacteraceae; genus Amylibacter. The sequence goes on along the minus strand of OZ253460.1, from coordinate 2,022,560 downwards.
GCCAATTTTATTTGTCGCAATAAGATCCGTATCGTTAAGCAATATATCCCCTTGCGAATACAGTGTGAGATCGCCCTGAGATAAAATCAGGTTTTTTGCAGAGGTTGGTGTAGTTGCCAGAGCACTTGCACTGGCAAAACGCCAGGCGGTTGCATTGATAAATGCGTCTTGTTCTTCCTTGGTAGTTGAAATCAAAGGATTGGTCACTTGAATTATATAAGTTTCTTCAACCTGATAATCTTCGGTACCAGTAACAACCCAAACATTTTCAACAACTTCCTGATCTGTATAAGTTGTTGTACCTGCGCGCCATACGTCTTCATTTTTTCCATCCCAATATCCAGCAGTGGTGTGGGGCACGCTGATTATTGTAACCTGCTCCTGATATTCGCCAACATCCCGGGCTTCTGTTACGATGCGTGTTGCCTCTTCAGTACCATCCCGGGTGTTTTCGATAATACCACCATCGTTCAAGGACAGGTTTTTAACACGGTTCAACTCAGGGAATGCATCCTTTGTTAGCGCGGCAGCCAGACTGCGTTCACCCTCTACGACAGAATCTTTTGCCAAAGCGGTTGTGCGGATGCTTTCTTCAAGCACTTTTTGCTGGGTCACCAACTCGGCGACACGCATTGCCTCGGCGACTTGTGTAGTCAGAGATGCAAACAACACTGTTTTCTCAACAGCAAAGCTATCTAATTGAGTGGTAAATCCCGTAGAAATAGTGGCAATCTGGCTGTTTATCCCGGCATCAGTTGAGGATAATTGCACAAGAGCCACATCAATCTGGTTCTGTGTACCAGCACTATCCAACGCTGCAACTCGATCCGTCTCTGCTTGTGCATCAACCGTATTCTTTAAATCTACATAATAAGTATTTGTGACTGTAACCCATCTCCATTTAGTTACACTATCCTTGCCACCAGTTTGATACGATCTCCAAACCTGCGTTGTCAGCAAATCACCATATTCGGCTTCATTGGCAGCTAATTGCGATTGATAATCGGCTTCAATCGTTATTACTTGGGTATCATAAGCCACAGTTATAGCATCAAGTTGACTTTGGATTTCCGCCGTCAATTCAGTAGAGCTGAGTTCCAACAGATCTGTGAGAGTTTTCAACTGGGCTCTGATACCTGCATTATAGCTTGAGACCGTATTATTATGGGCAATAATATCAGCACCAATTGTGGCATGCAAAGCTGCAATTGACGCTGAAGCATCTGCCCGAAGAGCATCAAGATGGTCACTATCAATCAGGGATACATAGGACTGGACACCAACATTGTGTGCTGCGTCCTTTATATCGGCGCCACTTGTTGCACGGCGCAAACCTTCAACAGCCGTCAGTAATTCATTGCCTTGCAGAAATTGCACATATTGCGATGTATTCGTATCAACTTCAGCCTGTCTCTCGGTTAAGGCTTGGGTACCCAGAGAACTTGCGACTGTGTCAACGAGGCTCGCCACATCAACTGTGAGCCCAGACGCGTCCTGAGCCAAAACCGCATCGGATTTCGCTTCCAAATCGCGGGCTTCAATAAGCTTTACAACTGCATTGGTAATAAGCGGTGATAAATCCGCCAACTCGTCAATTATCTTCAGAATATTGATCTTGGTTGAGGTGCCGCCGGTCACCAACGTAGATAATTCCGCAGATGTCGGGATTGGCTCTGCACTTCCGGGAGAAAGTATCAGTGACACTTCCAAAACCAGACGCTGTAATGATGCGTCACTCTCAAAGTCTAGCAATGCTCCATCAGTATTGTATTCTCCATTCCCGTCAGCGACAAACAACGGATCACGGCCCAGATCTACAGCGACTGCATTTGCCAGCGCGACCGCAAGGTTTTGCATGAACGCGTCTTCAATCGAGAGTGCTTCATAGGCAGTGATTGTTGTTTGAGTAACTTCAGTGGGTGTTGCAGTGACCAGCTCGGCGAACACCTGATCGAAAATCGTTGTCTCACGAAGCTCCAGGTATTCAACTGTCAGTTCCGGAAGTGTTGCCGGTGCAACAGCCACCGCTTCAAGTGCTAATGTATTTGCAAGTAAATCGCTGGCCAAAGCATCAACCAAGCTCAGTGCCGCTGTGTTTAAGGCATCATCGGATGCGCCATTTAAAATAAGCGTTTGCAGTAACCTATATTCATCTAAAGACGTATATGCGGCATCCCCCAAAACATCAGCTTCATCGCCCAATTCATTGGCAATGATGTAAAGCAGGTTCTCGGCCAGTGTTGCACGGCGCACGTCGTCAGTTTGTAGTGATGTCAGGGACGCGGATATTGCAGTTGGGTTTGCCGGGTCGTATCCAGCCTGCCACGTCTGCACCACTTCAGCCAAGATAATTTCTACAGCACTGTTAACGACGCGGTCTTGCGTGGCGGTAGCCACAACTGGATCGGTTATAAGGTTTGTGTAAAATGCACCCAGGCCTGCAATCTCACCTGCAAAATCACTGGTTCCGAAAATCTGCGCAATAACATCATCGCGCAATTCAACAAATTGAACCCCGTCGGAATTTCCCAACTCTATTTCCTCGGGCAAATCAGTACTGTCAATCAGCACCGACCCGTTTGTCGAGGTCAGATCAAGATCAACCGCCGCCAGAAAACGCGCGCCCAGAAGTGTGATGTTATCCCCAGCAGTGACACTGATCGAACGCCCCACAAGGTTGGACGTGGCCGTGGCAAGTGTTGTGTCATCGTATGTAATTATCAAGAAACCTTGGTTTCCTGTGCAATAGCCTGCATTTTTCCCCGTGCTACAGCCAGTTCCTGCATAACGTTCATTGCGATTGATAAAATCTTCTTCCGCATCAACAAAGCTCGACATGATCGCCTGCCCTGTTGCGGTAATGGTTAAATCATTTCCTGCAGAAATTTCTGATCCGATAGAGATAAAATCACGGCCGGTGTTAATTGCAACATTCCCATAAAGTGTCGCAATGCGCCCGGGCGAGAGAATATTTTCCTCATCAAAACGATATTCAGATGTTGTGTACTCGGATTGTACGACTGAATATACTTCACAATCTTTGCCGCATGATGTTGTGACCAGACCTGGGCCAATAAACTGTACTGTTTCAGTATCAAAGGCTTCATAGTTTGACGCCATCAAAGTGTTCACGACATCTTGTCCTGCGTTTAGAAGAATGTTGTTTGCAGCCGCTATATCACTGGCGCGGTTTTCAATGTTGCCTGTTGTCGTGGTTAACGTCAGATCATTACCGGCCAGGATTTCACCTGCGTGGAAGTCTGTGCGGTACCCACAGGTTTCATCGGGACAGCCATCTTCCGCATTCAAACGAGAGCGTAGTGCCAGAAATTCATTGATGATCTGATTGCCAGCTGTGAGCAAAATATCATTGGTGGCAGCTATGGCACCACCCGTATTTGTTATGTCGTTTCCGGCAGTGATAGTTACATTCGTACCTGATATTGTCGCACCCTGATCGATATATTCTGCAATCAAATCATGCAGCTCAGCACGCGCGATCATTTCCGCGGCAATATCGGCCTCCTCACCACCTTCAAGGAGTTGCGTTTGATAGGCTTGTAGATACTGTTGAAGGGCCGGATCAAAATAGATATCATATTCGGATGCAACATTACGCTGTTGCGACACCCCGTCACCTGCAACAATGGTCAGATCGTTATCTGATAGAATAAACCCGGTGTTAGTGAGCGTGCCGTTAGAGATATCAATTGCTATTGAACCCCCGGAGACCTCACCTGCAATGACGAGATATTCCGCGGTGTTGATAGTAATATCACCCGTTGTTTGAATGATCCTGCCATCATAAAGCGTGAATGAGTTCCCAGCAATGGTCACGGTTCCATCTGCATTCAAATCACCATATTGGCGAATACCACCATTGACCGCACTAAATATTGCATCTCCTCCGGTTGTAATATTTTTATAGAACAGATCACCTCCGGAGCTAGCATTCAACGTTCCGCTAATCGTGACATCACCATAAATATTTACACTTTGGCCCGCTTCATTGCCCAGGATTGTGACGTTACCAGAACTGATACGTCCCGCTTCGCTTGCATCTATTGCAAAAGGGGAGGTTATCGTTTCTGTCGTAATATGTGCGGTGACATCACCTTGATCAGGTGTGGTAGCCCCGAACATAACGCTTTGCCCGCCACCCGAAACAATTGCCGTATTAACAGCATCTTGATTAAGCGTTTTAACTTCACCGTTAATAATGACGTGGCGACCATAAAGCCCCAGATTATTCTCGGAAGTAAATCCTGATGTCCCTATAGTAATTGTACCTTTTTCAACCGTCAGGCTCACATCACCACCGGCGCTTATAGTTGGTACACCTGTGGTCAGGCTGCTACTTGTCGTATTTAAAAAGTTACACCCATTACAAAGAATACCGTTCGGGTTGGCGATGATCACAGCCGCTTGTTGTCCAAACACTTCCGTCGTTCCGGTCAGTGATGAGGGGGCCGCACTGATCACCTCATTCACGATAACTGTGGCGGGGCCTGAAACAAGATTGGCATTTGCCGTGACATTCTCACCAATAATGCTGACACCACCTGTAGTGGAATTATTCAAAATAAGCCCTTCCGAGCCGACATTGAATTCAGAAAATTGGTTCAGGGATACACCGCTTTGAGGGTTGGCGATATTAATCTGGGGGGTCAGGTTGCTTGTTTGCAGAAACGATGTCCCCGCCGCCGATGGGTCAACGATTATAGACTGGGCATAAGAGTAAGAAACACTTGAAAGAACGATTGAGAACGATGATGTAACTGCTACCGTTGTATTGAAAAGATTTTTTAATTTCTTTTTCGTTCTGTTTGTAAGTTCGAACATTATAAACCCCTCAAAAACACGAAAATTATATCTTCGTGCCATCTTCTAAAATTAATGCGTCATCATAAGTGAATGACGTTATTCTGTGCTCACCGTAGCGTTCGGACGCCAGGCTTTTGCTAACTGTTGTGCTTTGCGCACATCTTCGGCAGACATTTGTAGTTCTAAAGCTGTGCGTGCGCCTGCGGCTTGCGGATGTTGCAAGGCGGATGCGACGTTAAAGTAAGAGTGTGCTTTGATCAGGTTTTGATCCACCCCAAGCCCTGCAGCAAACGCTTGCCCCAATGCGTAAAGGCCAACAGGATTGCCTGATGCGGCGGTTTGTTGGAGCAATTCAACTGCCGCCTTGACGTCCTGTTCTACAAACTTGCCTTCAATCAAAGCATTGGCATATTCATTTTTTGCGCCCAAATGACCTTGATCAGAGGCTTTTTTAAACCAAACATAGGCCGCAACCTCATCCTGTTCGACGCCCTTACCTTCCAGCAACAGGCTTGCGCAATTATAAGCGCCATTCACATCACCAAGATCGGCAGAGGCACAAACAAGTTTTGCACCTTCCGCATAATCCTGCAAAACACCGGCCCCCTGAATATGCAAAACACCCAAACGGTTTTTAGCTGGCCCCGAGCCTTTCGCACTGCCTGCGATATAAAGACCAATTGCTGCCTTTAAGTCCGGTGCGCCGCCAATGCCAAGCTCCAACATACGGCCTAAATAAAATGCACCATCAACATCTCCGGCTTTAAAGCCTTCCGAGAATTTTTCTGCGGCTATCTGGTACTCGCCTGCGTTTAATGCGGCAACACCCGCTTCAAGATTTGCGTTTTCTTGCGCACTCACAGATGCAACAGAAAAAATAATAGCAGTAGTATATAGAATGATTCTGGCTTTAAGGGACGCAGTAGGTAAAATTAACATTCAAAATTTGCCTTTGTATTCATATTCTTTATTCGTATTCGTAATATCTTATTCAAAGTTCACAAAAATATGTACTCACGTGAATAGCTAACAGATAATTCACCTAAAGAGCGAGTCTTTTTACGCATATTTCGATCACTTTTTTATAATGAATTAAAGGTACCTAAAAAAGCTTGGTAGAGAGACTGACAAGAGCCTGGATATTGCCAGCTTTTTGTCGATTTTGATCCTTTAGTGGCATCGCTAGCGTTCCACTTAATGTCGCGCGGCCCAGTTGCATGGTAAAGCCTGCACCCATACTGAACATCTCTGATGAGGATTGTGTTGTACGTGCAGCAACCGCCCCCATATCAAAAAAGAAAAAAGGCCGTATCCCGCCTAGAGCGTTTTTAAGCGGGTTCCAAACCTTTATCTGCTGAAATATATTCCCAAACCTGCGGATATCCAACTTTTTAGTTGGAAAACTTAGCTCCGTACGTAAATAAAACCCGGCATCCCCGGAAGCCGAAAAATCGGTATAACCACGTACACTGTCCCAGCCACCTAACGTAAGTTGCTCTTCAGAGAATAATGGCGCACTTGAAAGTTGCCCAGTAAATGTTGAGACCAGTTGGCGGCCTTTCTTGAGAGGCCGGATGTAGGTAATACGGGTTTCGAGTTTTTCATAATCAGCACGTGGAGCCCCTGGTAGCGGTATAGCGGGATCGAAATCGGCGCTTAAGAATTTTGCTCCGAACGAATAGGATGTATCTGCCAAAACCGTTACATTTTTCAACCTGTGTTCCTGACGAAAACCAAACCGCATTGCAGAGCGGTGTTGCGGTGTCAGGGCCACGATATTAATAAACCGGTCATTCCAGTAGCTACTGGCTGATCCATAGGCAAAGTATTTGTTTGTCGCATCGCGAAATAACAGGCGCTCGGCCTTAAATGTCAAATTGGACGTTTGCGTAAAAAGATCAGATACAGGTGTGACAGGTGATAACGACTCTGAATAGGATCCGTTGGCCGAGAACAACCATTTGCGAAACGGCACTGACACACTAAAGGCAAGCGCATTGGTGTTTTCCGAACCTGAATATGAGATCGCATATGTGTCGTTAATATTTAATAGATCATCGACCTCGAATCCCAGGCGCAATTGTGTTGCCCCGGTATCTTCATCACCTCTGTTGTCAAATCCAAGGGTCGCCCGTACCGTATCAATCTTTTGCTCAGTAATAACCACACGGCTTGTACCCGGAGCCTGACCTGCTGTAAGATTTGCATTGGCCTGGGACGAGGCCAGCCGGTTAATCTGCTCCAACCCGTGCTCAATATCTCGCAACTGAAATACATCACCTGTTTTAATCGGAAAGGCTCCGGTAACTTTCCGCGTTCTGGCTTTTTTAGGTTTTCCGTTTTTATCTACTTGGCTATAGACAAAAGCTTCAATGCGTCCCTCAAGCACTTCAATTACTAATTTGCGTGATGCGATGTCTTGCGCAGGCACATAAGCCCGTGTGGTAATATAGCCTTTCTCCGCATAAAATCCCGAGATGCGTTGAATGAGGATACCAATACTAGCTTGCCCCAAGCATTGGTTGGAAAATTCATTCAATAACGGCGCAAAGACCTTTGCTTTGAATATTGTAATACCTTTAAGCTCAATCTCATCAATCGGAAAACATACTGGCTCTTTGACGGGGCCTTGAAGCTTGGGAGCTGTAATTTCCTGCCCTGCCCGGCTTCTTTGCAATTGCTCGATACGCTCTTTACGCAATTGTTCGTCAAGAAGCCTTTCGCCCGGATCGCGACTTTGCGCCAATGCATTGTTACACAGAGCAAGCATCGTCAGAGCTGTTACAATGGCGTGATTGACAGTCCACATTACTTAAAACAGGTTCCAGAATAACCCAATGGATTGGCGACCTATTGGTTGAGGCGCATCTAACACTCTGGTTTCAATCCTTGTGCCGGTAATGGTTATATCCTCTGGTGCAAAACCGATTGTTTCACCCAAAGAGACATCTCCGTTAATCGTAATTGTACCGTTAATGGCACTCAATGAGCCATAAGTATTACCTGTAGATAGAAACGCTCTCTTGCCCCGGAAAAAACCCGTCAATCCCGTAGGACGTTCAATAAGAGTTGCTGTGAACGATGGTATAAATTCCGTCAAAGGCGATGTGATCGTAACCCCGTTTACACCTGCAAACCGACCTGCCAAATTTGTTACTTTTGTACCTGCGGATATTGCCAGCTCGTTAGATGCACTGACAGTGCCCCCAACAGATCGCAAACTGGAGGACCCGGATGTTTTGCAAAACCAGCTGCATTTCTGATAAAAGCGTAGTTTTCCAGTTTGACGCACTTCATTCTCGAATAGGTTTGTTGCAGCAATGCTTAGCGATGTCCCATTAATCTCAGCACCAATGTTACGGATATTATCCGCTTGCAAAGAAACATCCCCTATACCCAAAATAAAGGACTTCTCTCCGTCAATTGCCTGCTCGCCGTAATCTGCCGAGATGTATGTTGAACTTTTTCTTTTCAGAAACAGGCTACCCGCAAAACGACCACCTCTAATATGCACGATTTCAAATGGTTTTGCTTCAATTGTAAATTCCGTGTCATTGCGGATATCGCCACCAGAGACAACTATGACATCACCGTTTGAAAACAACCGGCCGGTTTGATTTAAAACATCCCCTCCAGTTTCAATATAAAGGTCATCTTCCTCGCCAAAGGCAACTGCAAGGCGGTCCACCGAAAGGCTTTTATTTCGAAACAAGCCTGCTGCATAAATCGACATACCACCCAAAGATTCTACATCCCCTGCGGTTGCATTTTTACCTTGCAACAGGCTGCCGAAATTCAAGATATCGCCCGAAGTTGATTTCGCAACAAAACCACCATTCACAGCTTCAAGCTCTGTTCGAGCCTTGGCAGCATCTTCACTGCCAAAGCGCAGTGATGCGCCATCGAGGCGAATATCGCTTTGTGCGGTAAAAACGCTGTCGTCAAAACTTAGATCCGCGTCTGAAAGTACACGTAAATCAGCCCCAATTGTGCCTGTGGCGTTTGCAAAGCCGATAGTATCTTTCGCCGATGCACGAAAATCTTCGGCCACGGCCACGGCCAATCCATCAAAATTGATAACCCCGTCGGAAAGAAGTACCACGTTGCTTTCATCGGATAACAGTGCTGCATTCTGGCTGTCAGCCCCGCCGCCTCTTATATCACCAGTTGCGATGAGCGTCACGCCACCCGCAGAGGCAAAATTATCCGATGATATGGTGTGTCCGGATATTGACGCATGACCTAAATCAATGCCACCGGCTTTTGCTCGCAAAACGACACCACTTTCTTCCGAGATGATTTCAGCACGTTTTGACGGCGTTGATACAAAGCCTGCTGATGCCGCCGAAATATTCACCGAACCTTTCGCGTCAATTTTACTGGACAACAGTTCCAGTTTGCCTGAGCTGCTCAGACGGAACCCACCCACAGAAGCAACCTGGTCACCGGCAAAACGCACCCCTGCCCCCACATCAGTCACCGTGACACTGATACGACCTGAGGATAATGACCCTTGCTCTGTGATATCCACAATAACAGCATTTGTTGATGAAGTGCCCTTGTTCGAGATGAGCCCCCAGGGCAAGATGCCACCACCACGAGATGGATCAAAATTAACGATACTTTCACCGGTTATAATATTTACATGCGAATTGGTATCAGGTGCATTGTGTGAAACCGCACCATTAATCTTTAGTGATTTTGAGATCAAAGCGAGTTCTTCCATCGTACCGCTCAAACCGCCTGCACCAATTATAATAGCACCTTTGTTCACCGTCGTAATAACGCGTCCAGATGTATCCGTTCCAATAACTCCTGTGGTTAATGCCACATTACGGGTGTTTTGAAACTGCCCGCCGTTGACCGTAATTCCATTTGGATTAGCAATAATCACATCGGCCGCATTGCCAATAACTCTCAAAGCCCCATCGATTGTTGTTAGGTTCGTGGACGTCACTTCATTTATAATTGTGCCTGCGGACACAATGCTGTTGTCAAGATTTACACCTGAGTTTGGCACAGAAAAGGATGTATAAGTATTGTGACTGATCGATGCTGCATTCGCAGGGGCCAGGCCAACGGTGATTTGCCCGCTTGCCCCTAGCGACACCGAAGTAGCTGAGCCACCGTCGGGGACAACTGCTTGCGCAAAAGCAGATGATGCAAGGCATAGTAGAAATGAAGATACAGACATTCCACAGGCGAGCACGTACGCTTTTGTGCGGTGTGTAAATATAGTCAAAGAAGGTTTTTTATAAATAAATTGTAATTTCATCTGGCAGTTGATCTTTAATGGGTTTAACAAACTCTGGTTGGATTAAAGCAATTTACACGGACAACCAAGATGAATTTTAACTTTAAGTCTTTTTTTTGTGCCTGTGCGATCACTTTAATGGGACAAATACACAGCCCACCTGTATTTGCACAAGCTCAACCCGCCTCTCAGACTTATGGCGACTGGCAAGTCATCTGCGCAGACAATACACCCTGTCGCATGACCCAAACAGTTGTTCAAACCGCCTCAAAACGTCTTATCTTACAAATACGTGTTTTTAAAAAAGAAGAACCAACCCTGCTTCTCACCTTTCCATTGGGCATACTCTTAAGCACCGGCTGGCAGTATCAAATCGATGGGCAACGTCAGACCCTTCTGCCCTTTGAAATTTGCAATGTGGAAGGCTGTCACGCTGGTGTGAAACTTACACCAAAACTTATTGCGGCCCTCAAACGCGGCAATAGCCTGAATATTAAATTCTTTGATGCGGGCAAAACCACAGTAAACCCGGTGATTTCTCTGGCAGGCTTTACCAAAGCATACGGAGCCCTCAAATGAAATGGCAGGCCATCGCCAAGCGGGTCATCATCATACAGCTCATTGTCTTTATCGGACTAAGCTTAGCCTCTTCAATCCAATTGATGGCAGATGATAGAAACCCCCTTGCGGGCCATATATGGGATGCCTCTCAGTGCAGTTTTGTAAAGTTTGAAGACATGTTAAATACTATCTCGGGCAATACCTATATTATTTTAGGTGAACGACACGGATGCAAAGTCTACCAAGGGCGTGAAGCCTTTCTGATCGGAACCCTCGCTGAAGCAGGCCGTTATCCACGCATCACTTTGTGACCAGATCGGTAATAAAACAAATACAGATATACAGTTAACTCTCCAGACAGTGACAAACTCACATATAAACAATGGATCATAAAATGATAAAACAAAAAGCATTAACGGCCCTAACCCTCGCACTTTTGGTATCCGGCTGCTTTGAAACAAAAGAAGAAGCTGAAGCACGGCGCATCCAATTCAATGGCAAAACGGTCGCCCAAGTGTCAGCAGTCATTGGTAAACCGACTGCACAAGATAACAGTAAAGCTGTTTGGCAGTATCAAAACTCTTATACTAAACAAGTACCCTATCAAGTATATCAAAGCGGTATATGGATCACATTATATCGAACGGAATATGTAAGCCAGGACTGTACGTACACCGCAACACTAAATGCCGGGCGCCTCATAACCAGTCATTATACGGGCAACAGTTGCAGACGATTTGCACCAAAAATACCAAAAAAGAAATAAGCGTATTAAAGATGCGTAGAGTATCATTCAAAAAGTTAAACGACATGCAAAATGATTTTCTACTATACTTCCCGTTGACTCATTCATATGATTTGCTAGAAGGATAATTGTATAACAATAAACCAAATTGTGATTTGCTAGGAAATTATTATGAATAAATTAAATCGTGTTTCAGCATTTATCTTTAGTGTTTTAACCACTGTATTTATCGGTGGTGCCATTTCGGCCAATACTGTCCTCGACAACCAAGACGCCGGTTACGAAACTGCAAAAGCATCCATTAACGCAGAATGTGTCTTACCTCTTAATCGTGATTATCATGATGTTCTGAGCGCATATAACGATGATAAATCAGATGAATACAAGTTCAGTGGGTGTGGCGGCGTCATCTAAAAACATGCTTCCACCCAAGGTTATAATTCCCATGGAAAATACCAATGGGGATTATAAGATTTATGAATTTTATCCCGACCAAATGATTTGGCGCGACATTCGATCCATTTGGGAAAAACATTCTATCGCATATCCACTTTGTTTTGCGCCTCCGGAAGACAGAATTGAGATCTTTTTCTTTCATGCCTGCCAAGCATATGGAACTCCATGCAGTCTGGGCAGTGTTTACAACCCAAGCTGGACGGATATGTTTTTATCAAAAGTGGGGCACGACTGCCTTGTTATAACAGCGCCTCTGATTTCATATGTCATATCCAATAAACTCTTTGCCACGCGCATTGCCAAGCTGCGATTGCTGGTTTGTATTGGTGATATCAATCCAGAGTTGAAAGATAAACTTCTAGAGCGTTTTGCTGATTTAAAATTTGAATCACTGCCACATCCTATAACATCGGTCGCGAAATGACGCATCAAGAAGACATTGTCAGGCAGGTAAAGAAAACCGTCGATTTTGCCTATAACAATTCACACAGTTCTTGGTATCGCGACCATTGTAAGCAATACGGCATAATGCAATGTCCAGATATTGCATCTATTGATGATATATCCCAATTACCATTTATTGCACGCAAAGACCTAAACAGTGTGCAAATATTTTCACGCGCCTTCATAGATCCTAAAAAGGCGAACGATATCAGATCTACCAGTGGTACCAGCGGGCAGGATCCTCTGTTTTATTTAAGGGATGTTTTTTACCATGAAATGACCCGCAGAATGTATGCAGATGGTGTGCGTCGGAAATTGTTTTTCTGGAATTATCACGTTTCAGCGGTTCTTACCCATGCCGATCTTCTTGCCGGGGTTCAAACGGTCATAGGCGATCCGCATCAATTGGAAAAAAACATTAAACTCGTTGAGCTTTTAGCAATAGATACGTTGGCAGGGTCCCCTTCGGTTTTACTAATGTTTGGTGATATGCTCAAATCATCAGGTGCAAATACGCAAATTAAATATTTACAATTGAACGGGGAAGCGGCGACATTACAAATCCTTAAGGCGTTGCGTAATTTATATCCATTCGCCGGACATTACAGTGAATATTCACTTGGTGAGGTGGGTCAGGATATGGGGATAAGAACCCCGTATTGCGATAGGCAAAATCCCGGCTATTATCACATCAACACAAAAGATGTTTATGTTGAAGCTGTAAACAACGAGATAGTCGTTACACGCTATGCCACACCTACGATAACACCTTTGATCCGTTATAGAACCGGCGACAATATTAGCTGGATGGGACATGATGAATGCAGTTGTGGGCACAGCGGCTTGTCCTTTGAAATGTCCGGGCGGCAGAATGTGGATTTTGTACGCATTGCTGGTGTTGAAATCCGCAATGATGAAATCGTAAATATTATTGGAAGGTTCAATAAGGACTTGGAAGATTTTGTTTATACTGAAGTCAGAGATCAAGTCGTCAATAATGCGCAAATAGTTGCATTGAAAATCAAGGTTGTACCAATAAAGAAAGATACGGAAAATTTAGCGAAGTTATCCCAAAAACTACAAAAAACCTTAATGGGATCACTACGGGTTTCTGCAACGACAACGCTTCAGGAAATGGTAAGGGCTGGATTATTTCACGCCCCGGAAATAGAATTTCTTCCCGCCATACCCGTGAGTAATAAAAGGCAGGGCGTCAAATTAATCACGGATGAAATATAATCTATTTTGCAATCTACTCAGTTCATATTCCGCATTTGTACCTTCAATTAGAATATCCGTGAGCTCTTCCGGCGTAAACTTATTCGATAGCAGTTCATTATAACTTTGCAGTTGTGGAGAAGTTTCTTTTCTATGCTGTTCTACATGCTGGTAGCCGTTTGGATTAATACTCGGGTTAAATCCTCCCAGTAATAATGCCGGTGCGTTTCTGATAAACAGCAATTCGTCAACAAAACCCCACTTAGCATAATTTACATAATCACCTATGGCAGTGTTCGCATAGACCAAAGCCATTATATCACGGCTGAGATGATACGTTCTGGTTCTATATGTTAGTGCCATCTCTTCAAATATTTGCAGTTGGGTTTCACCCCATATCGCACTGAGTTCCTCCCGCGTATGGTTGTTTAGAAAAATGTTGAGATCACGTATAAAGTTTTGAATAAGAGGCTCGCTTAAATACGATAGCCCCGTGATTTTTAGCGCACCTTTTTGCAACTTTTCATGCTGCCCCAACTGGTTGCCCTCTACAGAAGGCCAATCAATCCTTTTCAAACTATCATATACATAGGACATTGACCGAATAAGGCCTGTGTCTGCAGCAAGATCAGGACATGCATATTGGGTCGTATAAGGCTGATACACATATCCTTTTGCACCGAGCTTATTTAACATTATTTCATATTGATTGGTCGTTTGGTCAGTAACTTGGTGATCATGCACCAATACATCATTTACAACATCGGCCTTCCAAATCGGCACGCCTTCTCCGAGATCCAATTCCCATAAAAAATAATACGCTTGCCCATGTTTTGCAAAACAACGGTGACTTGTTGTAACAGCCCAGTTTGGGTGATCCGGATTTCCATATAGTTTACTGTTCATCCGTACTGATGAGGTAATATGAGCGGTTTCACTATTAAAACTCTCTGCATCAATTGGTACGCGCGGAACTTCACCTAATACCGGCCAAGTGGGGTTAATGCATTCAGTTGTCGTATTTTCCACGCAATCCCAACGCAGCGATGCTTTTTGCAACATATCATCCAAATCACTGCGATAACGATGCAAAACTGACAAAAAATGTTTAAAGCTACTTTGCCCAAAATGATATTGCAGGCCTTTATAATCCTGTTCTTTTGCTGTTTTCTCCAGAATAGGTATCAGCATATCAAGATAATCCTGATAGGAACGGATTGTTAATGCCAGCTGTGCTTGATAGGCCTGCAAATCGGTAAAGGCTGCATTTTTTGAGAGTTTACGCCGCAAGTTTTCCAACTTACCCATTTCGTGTAAATATTGTGTCGGATATAATACGCGTTGCACTCTATCAGTAATATTTGAGCTATATTGTTTTCCGGCTAAAGCGACTATCTCACCTCTGGATTTTTTTAGCGTTTCAATTGCAATATCCATATCCGCTAAATTAACACCGGGCCAAGCAAACATCGGATCAACCTGCGTTTGTCTGAGGTATTGCCCCGCAGCCTCTGACAAAGTATCTTTTTTATTTAGAACATATCCAGCCAAAAATAAAATCGATACCGCCAAGCTTATCCATAATAATTTGCGCATTTATATGTTTCCGTCTTCTTAAATTAATACCCAATTTCAAGGGTTTGGTCAGCTATATTTTAGTATAGAATGGGCTTCAAGCACGTTTACTCAGCACAACGACAACAGCTTTTGCGGCAGAATATGTGCTGTCCATCATATCGAACTCCGGGGATATCCGCTCCAATGCCCAATTGAACGGAGCACCGTGATGGATGAGCGCATCAAACCCAGGATCCTTTAAAAATTTTACATTGATGGAAAAAATCATCTTACCCGAAACGCGAAGTATCCTGTTAAGTTCGGGAAAAACTGTTGCGTCGACATGGCCCACAGTAAATATCCCGGAGGCCACAATGGCATGAAAACTGTTATCGGCAAAAGACAACGGATCCCCCAAGTACCCTTTGTGATATGTCTGGTAAATGCCTTTTTCTTTCGCCATATCCAGCATTTTTTGTGAAGGATCAAATGCAGACAAATCGTGATACCCTTGTTCTTTGAGAATATCCCCGATTAAGCCCGTCCCGGCACCCACATCCAGAACAGCAGCACTTTTATCTTCCATTACATCCAGAAATGTCTTTGCTACCTCTTTGGGTTGGGCGGAATTGCGTTTCCCCGCATGCGTATCATAAGAGCCTGCCCAATCATCGTAAATTTGTGTTAAGGCTTCGCGAGAAGCTGCTTTATAACTATCAGCAAGAAACTGCGCGTTGCTTGGGTCTTCTAACGTTTTTGACATGAAATTTTAGCTTTCAAATTTTGGTATTCTGAAGTGATGATACTGAATAGGGCAAGTTTACAGCAAGGTTAAGGAATATTATTTTTCATGCTCCTTGTTATTTAACATCCCTTGAATTGCAAGCCACTCATTTGGCCGATGATTTTGCAATTAAACTTCCAATTTGAGTTGCCAAAGGATATTTTTCGCTGAAACTCGATATTAGCAAGGATCGCCTTGCCCAACAGGTCTGATGTCTCAAGTATATCGTTGTTCCGTGCTACTACAAATTCGATAGCAGGCAAATCAAGCGTGTTGATAGCCGTGCTGGTTCTTGTCAGAAAATCCGTATCAAACTTCACTTCCAGAGCTTGCATGGTGTCTACAAACCCACCAGGGAATTTATAGCTTTGGAAAAGCCTATCAAACCCTGCGTCCTGAATACGCTCATTTGTAATTTTTGAAGCACGATACGTCAACGCGTCATCACTGCACACAACGTTGAAATATGCGCGCCCGAGGACAAAATAACGGCAGGCGCTAAAACTCGCTTCCAATGTATTAAGCATGATCGAGACCCCTGCCCGATCAATCCGAAGATCAAACCAACTGGAATAAACCCCGCCCTCGTTCAAGCGCATTTTTACGATCTCATAAAA
Organism: Amylibacter sp.; assembly: GCA_965261565.1. Lineage (GTDB taxonomy): Bacteria > Pseudomonadota > Alphaproteobacteria > Rhodobacterales > Rhodobacteraceae > Amylibacter. The sequence goes on along the minus strand of OZ253460.1, from coordinate 2,006,100 downwards.
GTCCTGCGTATAAAGCTTGGCCGCCGAATAATATTGCGGACTGGTTACTGTGTTGACAATAACATCATACGTTTTGGGATCTGTGAGCAATGTGGAAATACCGTCTTCTAACACCACATCCACACCTGAATTATGCATCACACCTTTATTGGCTTGCTCAAAATGCTGCGGTATACTGAATATCGCAGGGTTTACCTCCACGATTTTCGTATGCTCATATATCCCGGCGGTCGCACCTCCGGTAATCCCGGTTCCTAAACCAAAGATCAGTGCTTCATTTACATCTTTGCTGAACAGGCTAGCAGTCGTGCCCACAATCGTTTCATGCAGGACGGATTTGCTTTGTGGACCAAAGGTTAAACTGCCATAACCGTTAATAACCAATGAGGTATTTTGATCGTTAAACGAAACAAGTGAAACACTTTGATCATAAGCCTTGTAAATAATTGCATCTTTAAAATTGGCGCGTTTATACTCCAATTGCTCTGCGTTTGCTAATGCCCTGTAGCCGAGTAACAATTCGACACGTGGCCACAGATAAAAAGATGCCAGCGCAAAACATATACCCGCAACGCCCCAACCCGCGGCCCGAACAATGCGAATATTTTTGCGATAACTTAGAATGAGAAATCCAAGAAACAGCAGTGCAGTAATGATCCCACCAATAAAGAGTAAGCTAAAATATTGATAAAGAACGACAAACATGAATAATGTTCCCAAGCCGTTTCCCAAGCTTGATATGGCTAATAGAGGCCCGGAAAGTGTGTTCGTATCCTTATCATGGGCTTTAAGCGCTAATGGCACCAATGAGCCAAACAAGATAAAGATCAGAAGTGGATACCCCCCCAACAGCGTAATTTTTGCTAAGGTCTCCCCCCAATCACTTAATCCTGAATGCGTCACAAACGTCCAAAGCTCAATGAATAGAGAAACTGTACTCAGGAAGATTAAAACGCCAATGCTCAGGCACAATAACGCTTTGGCAAAGGACAATCGTTTGCCCAATGCGGCCCATGATCCGATGGCCACACCCAGAATAGCGGACGTTAAAATGATGGCAAAATTCTCATGCAATGGGCCAAATACCGAGAATGACAGACGCAACACGAAAAGCTGAAACACTCCACTGGCAAAGCTTGCAATAAAAAGGGCTGTGAATATGCTTATATCTTTGGGTGCTTTACTCTTGATCTTTAAGTTCACTCGATTTGAGGCTTTTGTACGCAGTAAAACCGCACCGATACACAAATTTAGACAGCCAATTATAATACCGGTGAACAGTATTCCCAATTGGCGAAACAGTATAAACTCAATCGCCAGAACACTCAAAAATGCCCCCAAGTTGTAAAAAGCATAGATGCGTGGAAAAACATTGCTTTCTGACATCTTTGCCGATTGGGCATATGCCGTAAATAGAGGCACACATGTGCCGATTAAAAACGCAGGAAATCCCAGCAAAAGAATAAGCTTTAGAGCGTTGAAACCCGCGCTTGATCCAAAGCTGGCAATCTCAAAGCCCCAATAAGAAAAGGCTGTCACAGCACTAAACGCATAGAGCCCAATAGCAATCTCGATAAAAGCCAATGCACGAATGAACCGAGTACTTTGCCAGGCCCCAAAAGCTATGCCCAAGAACACCGCACTGAGAATGATACCGCTCATGATATAGCTGTCGCCAAAGTAGTTGGAAAATAGCCTCACATAGATAATCTCATAGGCCAGACCGCAGGACCCCGACAGGGCTGCAAGTAGAGGAAACAATCCTGCCCCGAATAGCTCTTGTTCTTGTATCAGCGTTTTGGTCTTATTCTTGTACGGGTGAGACAAATCATTTAATCCAATTCTATAAAACAACCACTTTTTGAAACTATAACATTCATAAATCAATTCATCAAAAAACAGCAAATGCTAATCCATATACTTCAAATTTTATCTTTTTATATGTAAAATTATTTCAGATTGATACTTAGCTATCCAGGCTATCCAGCCTTTAGTTTTCTTTAACCCAATCTCGCCAAACTTTTGATAAGTGTCACGCCACTTGTTTAAATAAGAATGTCGCATGCAAAATAGGAATTCTACAAAAAGTATTCCAAGAGTTCGTACATATCTACACGAAATACTTATGGAAAATTGGGCCAAGAGAAGCAATTTATAAGGTTCATTGTCGGCCTATTTTGTTGAAAAACCCTTGTTGGTTTATGTTTTAGCCACTGATTCAATTCGTTTGTTAGCAACGGAGTTTGATCGCGATGATGGGGCCACGACAGGAAGCACAAAGCGCACTGTTTTATGACTTTTTGATTGAGAAACAAGTTCCGAGCGATCACATATTGCGTGTTATAGATGGCGTAATCAATCTATCTGGTGCTCGTATATATCTGACTGATTTTTACAGTTCAACAGGACGACCGTCGATTGACCCAGAGTTGATGCTTCGCATGCTACTGGTCGGCTATATCATGGGTATTGCGTATTGAAACAGCGCTGTTGTCCCAAAGAGCCGCAGCGTAAGGTTACCAGATCAATCTATGAAACTTCCCGTGATATTGCCCGTGTTTTAGCACAAACCCAACAATATGCAATCTCGCGTAAGCTGCGCATAAAGATCGAGATGTCATTCGCCCATCTCAAACGCATTCACGACCTCGGAAGGCTCCGACTACGCGGGCCCTGTGCTGCACACGACGAATTTATCCTCGCTGCAACCAGCCAGAACCTCAAATCCCGCACTCGCCTCCAACGTAAGCTCATATTTCTAACAAACCTTAACTTTACATAGCACATCAGAAAAACAGTAACCGTTAGATCAAACATGAGCCTACATCTGGGAACCCTACGTTAAAAACCGTGAAATAATCCGATTACATAATGGCGGCCTTAAAACATATAGTCGGTCTTTGGGCAGTTCAAGTCGCGAGATAATTGAAAATTGGCTGGGGATACAAACTAATGCATTACAGCGGCGTAAAATTTCCAATTCTATTAACATATCCATTACAATTTCTTTTTCAACAGGTTGGAGGTCTGCTTGCCTTGTTTCATTACTCGCGGATTTTATGGTCAATTGGTGCAGTGGGCCGCCACCTTCGCCCATCATTCGTTTTGGATATGTATACAAACTGCCAAGCTTTTGGCGCAAACCGTTTTCAACGCGTGCGGCATCAGTACACAAAAACACTCTGGCATCTGGCAAACCTAGTGCTTCACGTAAATCGTTCACATATGACGCAGCATTTTTATAAAGTTTATGTTCGGCACGCGATGTAATGTTTTTATACATCAGAGATGGTGCAGCATTATCATGGAAAATTCCCTTGGCAGCAGTGTTATCTGAAGAATGTTGATGAATATCATTTCGTTCATTCGCCAGTAATTGTTTAATTAATGAAATGCAGTCTAACCAATATGCTGCTCTTGTGCCGATATTTTCTCCATTTCCATGACGAATATGTATACCAATGGCAGGAGCATCTCCTAAATGTTGCCTTGTATATGTGTCTGCTGCATCTTTCACGGAAGCACTGAATTCTAGGTCGCTCAGCAAATGGCGCATTTCTGCTTTTGGCGGTAACGGATGTATATGCTGATTCATGATAATTGTAGATTCATCGTGCGGGATTGTATTTTCCACCAAAGCGTTAATGTCAAAGATTTCGGTGGAAGTGTGCGGGACGTGTTTAGAAGCCCTTATATTTTCCGATGTCCACTTATCTGGATAAAATGGTGTGGGAAAATTTATATCAGCAACATCATTGTTTGCGATTATGGGCACGCCAGCCAGTGAAGTCACTTGCTTGAAGAATGAAAAAAAACAGTTTTTCCCCTGTTCGGGGTTAAACCGTGATCCCCGCCAATCAACTACAAGGGTACGGTTTGTAGATTTTGCGTACCACCATGCTCCAAAAACACAGGATAAATGGTCTCCAAAACCTGAGTTGGTAAATTTAGCAATTACGTATTTCCTATTTTTATCAACCATGTACATACTATACTTGAGCTTTTTACCTAACCCAATACATAAAATTGAAGTTTGCATAATTTAAAAGAACCTTTTACTCTTTTATATATTTTAATATGCTTCTGTATTTACGGGCTAGCAATCCTCCAGCTTTGCACATCGTTTGCTTAATTCTTCAGTGAATGTTTCAATTTAGTTGCCCACCACATAATAAGTATCGAATGCGCAAATGTTTCCTGATTTTCAAACGAAGATTCTCTTTAGTTAGAATTCGAAACGGCATTAGTTAATCCGTAACAAACCACCCTCCAATGATCCCTTATACTTCATTGTAATAAAATAAAGCTGCTAACCTTTACTTCATGGTAATTTCAATATTATTTATATTATGATACTGGCGCGCAGATATACTCTGCATTACATTAATGCGGAAATATTACTTAAATAAATAAGGAGCTATTTACTGTGAAAACAATGGTTACAATTTTCGCTGTTGTAATGGCTTTATGTTTATCTCCCGTATACGCCGCTGATTATCAAAAGGGGGTTGTTGCTTACAAAATTGGTGATTACGCAGGTGCGTTGAAAGAATGGCTGCCTGTTGCCACGCAAGGTAACGTAGAGGCCCAATACAATGTGGGCGTAATGTATTCCAGAGGTGAAGGTGTTTTGCAAAATGATGCCGAAGCCGTGGAATGGTATAAGCTTGCAGCAGAACAAGGCAGTGCAAAGGCGCAAAATAATCTGGGTTGGATGTATGCTAATGGCAAGGGTGTTGTGCAAGACAGTGCAGAGGCCATAAAGTGGTACAAACGTGCAGCCGAACTGGGTGGACGAAGTTCGCAGTACAATTTGGGCATGATGTACACAAACAAAGATGATCCCGTATGGGATGCTATCGAGGCAGTGAAATGGTTTCATTTGGCTGCGAAACAAGGCCACCCGAAAGCTCAGTACCATTTAGCTGTCAGCTACCAATTGGGCGAAGGCGTAAGCCTGGACAACATTAAATCACATATGTGGTATAATATATCCGGTCTTAATGGCGATGGTCGCAGTGCAAGTTCCAGAGATGAGTTAAGGGCGGAAATGACCCAGGATGAGATATCAAAAGCGCAGGAAATGGCCCGCATGTGCATGAATAGTAAATATAAGAACTGTGGATCTTAAGTAGCGTTGCTCTTTCCTATTTGACGCCGCCAATATTCCCATATGCAGACAAATGCCGTTACGTCTTGATTGCATGTATTTAACAAAACTTTAAGAATAAGTTAGATCAACTCGTTAAAAAGCCCAACCATATGAACCAAGTCATCGCAGCATTCATTGAAAACTTATCACCAAAAGTGACAGGCACCCTTCAGGGAACCGCCAAACTTGTGATCAAAAATGAGGGCAGCGTTATGCTGGACAACGCAGGTGCACACGCAGCTGACCATGCGGCCGATGTGACTTTGATCGCTTCAGAAGATGTATTCCGGGCCATACTCGATGGTAGTCAGAATCCGGCGATGGCATTTATGTCAGGCAAGTTGAAGGTTAACGGCAGCTCTATGCGTGCGTTGAAAGTCAGTGAAATATTGACACGTTAGGCGTCTGTAACGCCCGCTTCATCAAAAGTCGCCATGCCAGAATAACAGGCAATAGCACTTTTTATAACACCAATTGCCAGAGCCGCGCCAGAGCCTTCGCCCAAGCGTAAGCCAAGGGATAACAACGGTTCTTTTCCAATATTCTTCAAAAGTTTCGCATGCGCCCCTTCAGCGGATAAATGCCCCGCAAGTGTGTGATCCAACGCGCCTTCTTGGGTGTTGGCCAGACAAGCCGCAGCAGCCGAACAGATAAAGCCGTCAAGAATAACGGGAATTGACTTAGCCCGCGCACTGGCAATTGCACCTACTATAGCCGCAAGTTCACGCCCACCCAAACAGCGTAAAGCTTCTAGGCCATTATTCACAGCGGATGGGTTTGCAACCAACCCCTGACGTACAACACGTGATTTCAAGGCAAGGCCTTTGTCTGTGACACCTGTTCCACGGCCAACCCAATTATCCGCATCCCCGCCATATAAAGCACAGGCAATTGCTGCAGCGGACGTAGTATTGCCAATACCCATTTCGCCTGCAATCAGTAGATCAGCTTTCTTATCCACGGCATTCCAGCCGGTTTGCAATGCGGCAACCACGCTTTTCTCAGACATTGCGGGGCCTTTTGTGAAGTCATTCGTCGGCAATTGCAAATCAAGGCTGTGCACTGTCAAACTTGCGCCAAACGTCTTGCACATTTGATTAATCGCCGCACCGCCATGTTGAAAATTCAACACCATTTGGGCCGTAACTTCAGCAGGAAATGCCGAAACGCCCTGTGCTGCAACACCGTGGTTACCTGCAAAAACAACAACTTGCGGTGAATTTATCACGGGTATCACTTGCCCGCGCCAACCAGCATACCAGATTGCTATATCTTCCAAACGTCCCAAGGCACCCGGCGGTTTGGTGAGTTGCCCATTACGCGCAAGCGCCGCTGTAATCACATCACTATTTGCCTGCGGCTGGGTCTTCAGCATTGCTTTGAATTCTGCAAGTGTATGAAACGGGGCATCTGGCATGTGTTTTTCCATCTGTACTTGTGCTATGAACATCTAACTGCATTTTCAATGCGCGGAAACACCAATTGCGAAGGCATATAAAAAATGACCGACATAAGCAAAATTCAATCCGGTATTCTTACAGATATTCCAGCCGCATTTAGCCTGCTGACCCGCCTGCCAATTCCCGTTGATCATGAATATTCCGGCGAACGTGCTGCCATTGCCACATGGGCTTATCCACTGGTTGGCGCTGTGCTTGGTCTGATTGCGGGCATCATCGGCAATCTTTTATTCTGGTTCGGCGCCCCCGGTAGCATTTCGGCAATTGCTGCATTGATGGCACTGGCTTTAATGACAGGCGGAATACATGAAGATGGCCTGGCCGATTGCGCCGACGGTTTTGGCGGCGCCATGGATAAAAAGAAACGCTTGGAAATCATGAAAGATAGCCGCATTGGCGCATTTGGAGCGATTGCTTTGATCCTGTTTATACTGGGTCGATATTCCAGCATGGAGGTCTTGATATACACCTCCTTCAGCCTGCCATTAATGGCAGTTGGGGCTGCCAGCAGATTACCGATGGTTCTGGCCATGTATGTAATGCCAAATGCACGTGGCGATGGCCTGTCGGCAACAGTGGGAAAACCGCCTGAAACATCATTGGCCATAGCCATCATACTTACCTTGTTGATCTGTTTTCTTTGCCTTGGCCTATCTGGCATATTCATTTTCGGCTGGGCGATGATTTCTGCCGGCATCATGGCCTTTCTGGCACAACGTGCAATCGGCGGGCAAACAGGTGATGTGTTGGGTGCAATCCAGCAATGGGCCGAATTGGCGGCTCTGGCTGCTGCGGTAACGGCTTTGACATAAAAACCGCAGCCTTTACGGCTGCGACCTTATTAAGAATATTCTGTTGGTTTTTAAACTACAGCAACCACACGCGATAATAGAACTTCAGTAATTTCATCTTGCGCCAGCATTTCATCAACCCCGTTCACAACCGATACTTCACGTGACAAGCGTTCCAATGCCGCTTCATAAAGTTGGCGTTCCGAATAAGATTGCTCGCGCTGTTCATCATTACGGTGCAAATCACGCACAACTTCGGCAATTGAGATCAGATCACCGGAATTAATCTTGGCTTCATATTCCTGTGCCCGGCGCGACCACATTGCACGTTTCACACGCGCACGACCTTTTAACGTTGTCATCGCTTTGGCAACCAGTTCTGGCGAAGATAACCCGCGTAAGCCAACAGATTCGACCTTCGACGTCGGCACCCGTAAAGTCATTTTGTCTTTTTCAAAGTTAATAACAAATAGCTCTAACTTTGCACCTAATATCTCTTGTTCCTCAACATTAACGATCTGACCGATCCCGTGAGATGGGTAAATGACGTAATCGTTCAAATTGAACCCTGCAATTTTTTTAGTTTTGGCCATGTTATTCGTCCTTTTTATTTCTTCCCGCACAAAACCACCCCTGCACTATTTGTACACAAAAGATGTTTTGCTGTTCTGGGTGATGTTAGGTTTTCAGTAGCATTTACTGATAGTTGTCCTGTTTTTGGTTGGCGGTATTATATCACAAAATCAAACAGTTTCCCATAGGCATAAAACCTAATAAAATATAGTGTTTTAACAATATGTATCAAAGAAACCAATGAACAGAGAATCGTACTTATCCGCCTTCACCAGGGTTTGGTGAGAAGTATTTCTCTAACTTGCCTTCTTCGCCATCACGCTCTTCGGCATTTGGCAGTTGGTCTTTTTTAGTGATGATCACAGGCCATTTTTCCGAGTACTCACGGTTAAACTCTACCCATTTTTCCATATCGGGCTCAGTATCAGGGCGAATGGCGTCAGCTGGGCATTCAGGCTCGCACACGCCGCAATCGATACATTCATCAGGGTGGATCACCAGCATGTTTTCACCTTCATAAAAGCAATCCACTGGGCATACTTCAACACAATCAGTGTATTTACAAGCGATGCAGGCGTCGTTGACAATGTAAGTCATGGGGTAAATCCTAGTCTCTACGGGCGTAGTCCTTCAACTTCCTATATGTCCCGATTTAAGATCAATCAAGATACTTTGCATCAAAAGCGGCAGTCTGACGCCGATCTTTCGCACTTGGACGACCTTTTCCCTCAAATTTAGGATTAGGTGGAACAAATTCCTTTTGAACCGGCGCAGGCGAATTATCCTCATATAATAATTGTGCCTCTGGGGCAGAACCGCGCCGTGTACCAAGTTCCAGAAGCTTAATGGCGCGTGGGCGATCTGCTTTTACAAATGTCAGAACATCACCAATGGCCAACCCGTGTGCAGGTTTGCTTATTTTAACGTCATTCACACAAATCTTGCCTTCGGAAACTTGTTTTGCACACAAGCTGCGGGATTTATAAACCCGTGCGTACCATAGCCATTTATCAACGCGTTGTGTATCAACCATAGGCGCTTTAAGTTTTATTTTTCAGGGCCATCAGTGCTGCGAATGGGTTATCGGGATCAATCGCTTTGTCTTTACGCGGCGGGTGTGCCGTGTGACGCTTAGGGCCGGCAGGCTTACTTTTGGGTTTCTGCGGTTTGGCCCGTTGCTGCGATTGCGGGCGGGCAGCCGGACGGGCCTTTGGAACCCATTTGAATATGTAGAACACTTCTTTTGTGTCCTCTTCTTCTGTCACAGAAGCCGCTTCTGGCAGCTCTGGTTTCTCTTTGACAACGGTCTCATCCAATTTTGTCTGAACCACAGGTTTTACCTTGTCACGCTCACCTTTTTCAGCCGCATAACCCAGACCTTGCATCAAATCAGCAAACTGTTCCAGTGTCATACCCGTGATTGAAAGCATATCGGGATTAGCTTCAAAACCCTCTTTTACATCAAAAACACGGATCATATCGGCCAGTCGTTCCAGCATATCAATGCGAATGGCGCGTTCACCTGACATGCGATAGCCTGCGCGCGGGTAATAACCTTTAGGGGCATCTATCATAGCAGGAACCGTAACCAGACCAGCAGGCGGAGCTTCGGGAAAGATCTCCAGCCCTTCGAACAGTGACCACAACACCAACCGCAGGCGCGTTGGCGCGGGCTTTAGCATCAGATGGTGAAAGATTGTGTATTGACCAAAACGGATACCGTGCTTGCGCAAAGTGCCGCGCTGATCCTGATCCAGCGCCTTAATGTCGTGTGTAATAGCCGAGCGTGGGATAACGCCTAAACTTTCGGCCAGACGAAAAGCAACACCTTTGGCAAGTCCGGGCAAAGCTTCGTCATTTTTCATTGTAATCAAATGTTCATAAGCAGTGGTAATCTTCCGGTCAATAAAATGCCCCAAACGGCGGCGAACTTTTTCTGCGACCGCCTCACCGGCTTCATCATCCACAAATACCTTAACACCCGGCGACATGATATCGTCACCCTTAATCAGCTTACCGATGGCATGTTCACCCCACATAAGGCCGCCCTGTTCGGTAAAATCAAATTCGGTATCAGGCGCGTTATAAAACCGATCAGAGCGAAGGCTGAACTCTGGCTGTAACGCCTGATAGGCGGCAGCCCGCAGTGTTTTGGACTGTTCTGCATCAGCAGATTTATCCAACTGGAATTGAAATGCTGTCAGTTTGCCTACGAATTCACCCTCTATGGTCACTTCGCCATCTTTGTTCACTTCAGCCACCAAGGCCTCCTTTTGCTTCAAGCGGCGCATCAAAATCGAGGTGCGCCGGTCGACAAATCGTTTGGTTAATGCACCGTGAAGCGCATCTGATAGGCGATCTTCTACTGCACGGGTCTCTTCCCGCCAATAGTTTTCGTCCGTTAACCAGCCTTTTCTTTGCGTGACATAGGTCCATGTGCGGATAAATGCCAATCTTTTCGATAAAGCATCAATATCACCCTGCGCATTGTCAATGCGACGCACACGTTCGGCAAACCAAGGGGTTGAGATTTCACCCGAATCCGACAGGAATTCGAAAATTTTACCAACAATCGCCACGTGCTCATTATGTGAGACCTGTCTAAAATCGGGTAACTGGCAGGTTTCCCATAAAAGTTTCACATCACGCGGGTTTTGCACACGGTCAATGATTTCAGGCAACTCAGACAGATTGCGTAATGTCAGATGATCCTCTGCTTCACGTGCTTTTAACAACAACGGATTATCGCAAGATTGCTCCAGTGACCTTAACAGCGTCTGCATCGTACCGAATTCCAACTGCGCATTACGCCATTGCAGCTTTTGGATTGGTGTAAAACGGTGGCCCTCAATCGCATCAACAACTTCATCTTCAAGGGGGCGCGCTTCTCCGGTTACTCCGAACGTCCCATTGGTTCGGTAGCGCCCAGCACGGCCCGCTATTTGGGCCAACTCATTGGGCATCAGGCGGCGCATTTTACGACCATCAAATTTTGATGTGCCTGAAAATGCCACATGATCAATGTCCAAATTCAACCCCATGCCTATAGCGTCTGTTGCCACCAGATAATCCACATCACCGTTTTGATACATATCAACCTGCGCATTTCGCGCACGCGGTGACAAAGCCCCCATCACCACTGCCGCCCCGCCCTTTTGACGACGTAATAATTCAGCTATGGAATAAACATTATCAACGGAAAAGCCGACAATGGCCGAACGTCCTGGCATACGGGAAATTTTCTTGTAACCCGAATAACTAAGCTCGGAAAACCTGTCACGTCGCATAAATTCCGCTTCGGGAACAAGTTTGGCAATCACGCCCCACATAGCGTCAGAACCCAGGAATAAGGTTTCTGACAGGCCCCGCAGGTGCAACAGGCGGTTTGTAAAGACATGGCCACGATCAGGATCTGCGCAAAGCTGCACTTCATCAATCGCAACAAACTCCGCACCTAGGTTCAGGGGCATCGCTTCAACGGTACAAACCCAATATGCCGCACGTGGCGGCACAATGCGTTCCTCGCCCGTGACCAATGCCACAACAGACGGGCCGCGTTTAACAACAATTTTATCGTAAATCTCGCGCGCAAGCAGACGTAGAGGCAAGCCGATCACACCACTGCGATAGGCCAGCATCCGTTCGATTGCATAATGGGTTTTCCCGGTGTTGGTCGGGCCAAGTACCGCGCAAATACGCGACCGCTGGGGCATTGTTGTCTTATCCTTGGGTTATATCGAGGTGCCTTTAACTTCGACTTCAAGTCGCTCAATGGCCTGCTTAATACCATCTTTATGCGGATGCACCTCAAAAGCACGCGTATAGATTGATAATGCATCTTTTGGCCGATCTAGTTGCTCCAGTATCGTACCCAAGCCAGCCATCGCACCAAAGTGGCGCGGATTCAACAAAAGGGTTTGGCGTATATCAGACATCGAAAGTCCGTATTCATCCATCATATAGAAAACCGTCGCACGCTTATTCCACGCTTCGGCAAAATCTGGCGCATGATCAATAGCGGCTGAAAAATGCGCCACAGCAACTCGTAATTGTCCGTTTTGCATAGCATGTATTCCGCGCTGCAATAAATGGTCCATCGACGCAGAACCCGATTTACCCCACTCACGCCAGATTTTTTGTTCGGCCTTTTGCCAATCCTTATTTTCCGGATCCTGCAACTCTAAAAACAATGAATCCAGTTCAGCGGTTTGTGCTAAAGCGTGATTATTGTCACTGAATACGAAAATTAACGCAGCGGAACAAAGTAAGACATGCATCAAAGGCTTTAAATTTTGCAAATATACGATCATGTTATCGCCAAGATATCGCAATCACGCAAGAATGCGAAGAACATTTTACGACCAAGGAGACACAAATGAGTGACGTAATAACAAAAGCTGTTGAAGCATTAAATGGAAAAATCGGCGATGATAGCTTTGATGGTTCAATCAAAGTCGACATTGAAGGTGAAGGATGCATTATGATCGACGAAAACGGTGCACGTGCCGGCGACGAAGACGCGGATTGCACTTTAACCGCAGACGCAGAGACATTTCAGGGCATGCTGACGGGTGACGTAAATCCGACAAGTGCCTTTATGACAGGCGGTCTGAAAGTAGACGGCGACATGAGTGCGGCAATGAAACTTGGGGCACTTTTATCATAAAATGACTGACGCACCTCTCTTCACAGACATTGCAAGTGCCCCCAATGGCGGGCAAGCGCAGTGGCGCAATTGCGCAGACGGTGTGCGCATCCGTGTGGCAACGTGGAAGAAAGGCAATAAGGGAACCATACTTATTTTCCCGGGGCGCACTGAATTCATTGAAAAATATGGCCCTACAGTCCAATATATTTTGGACTTAGGCTATTCTGCGGCAGTTGTAGACTGGCGCGGGCAAGGTCTGTCAGACCGCATAACGGCAAACCATCAATTGGGCCATGTGAAGCATTTCCATGATTTCCAGCATGATGTCGAAGAATTATTACATACCGTTCAAGATGCGGGATTACCTGAAGTTCACGCAGTCATAGCCCATTCCATGGGCGGTACGATCGCGTTACGGGCATTGCACAAAGGCCTGCCCACTGTAAAAGCCATTTTTTCAGCACCTATGTGGGGCATTTATGTCGCTCCGTTGATGCGCTTACCAGCCGCGTTAATATCAAACATAGGCCCGTTGATCGGCTTTGCCAAAAAGTTTTCGCCTAACACAAACGCCGATAACTACGTGCAGGTTAACCCGTTTGAAGGCAATGTTTTGACAAACGACAAAAAAACCTATCGCTGGTTAACTGAACAGCTGGATGTACATCCGGAATTAGGTATAGGTGGCCCAAGTATCAATTGGTTACATCAAGCTTTTGTTGAATGCGCGAAGTTGCGCAGTACGACGCCCCCCAAACAAAAGTGCTTGTGCTTTTTAGGCGGCGAGGAAGCAATCGTATCCTCCAAGGCGATCAACAAGATTATGGCTAAATGGCCAAACGGACAGCTTATCAATATTGATGGGGCGCAACACGAAATTTTAATGGAAGAGCGACATGTTCTGGATATTGCATGGCGCGAAATAGATCGTTTTCTAACTGTTTAAAATATCCATTGCCGCACGGTGTACCCGAGCATCACCTGCCGCAATCACCTGCCCGCCCATATGCGCCGGCCCACCTTGCCAATCAGTGACAATGCCGCCTGCATTTTGCACCACACCCATCGGTCCTTGTATGTCGAAGGCATTCAGACCTGCCTCGATCACCAGATCTATCTGCCCTGCAGCCAGCAACGCATAGGCATAACAATCCGTGCCGTAACGGGTCAGCTTGCACAGTTGCGACACCCGTTGGAAGGCATCAGCTTCCTGTGTGGTGCCAACTTCCGGGAATGTGGTGAATAAAACCACATCGCTTAATGCGCTACAAGCGCGCACAGATATGTCTTGATTACGGCCTGCATGCACCCAGTTTGCCTGTCCGAAACCACCTGAATACCGCTCATCGGTGAAAGGTTGATCTACGATACCCAAAACCGGCCCCGCGCCTGCATCCAATCCGATTAGCACACCCCATGTCGGCGTCCCGCTGATAAACGCACGCGTGCCATCTATCGGATCAAGCATCCATACCAAACCTGATGTTCCAATAACATCATCATATTCTTCACCCATAATTCCGTCATCGGGACGGCGTTCCGCCAATATACGGCGCATGGCACGTTCAATGGATTTGTCTGCAATCGTGACAGGGTCAAACCCGTCTTCAAGCTTATTTTCCAACTCTTGATCCGGGTTGCGAAAATACTTCAGTGCAATGGGCCTAGCCACATCAGCCAACGCATGGGCCACATCCCATAGTTCTTCTTTAAGAGGTTTCAAGATATCAGACATTAAAAACTCCAGTTAGTCGCACACCTAACTGGAGTTTTCATATTGCTGGGCGAGGGTCAACCTAAGACCATACATTAATCATTTTACGCGTTACACAAACAACCCAGATATATTTAAAGGCTTATTTCACACTAACGCCTACACGTTACCTGACAGCTACCTTAGTAATTCACTTTACTTTATACTCGTTACGCATCTGACGCATGTTAACTGGATACGGCTTGAGATTGCGTCAGCCTTCTTCATAAAACCTTAAGCGACGTCGCTTAGAACGCGCGCCAGATCAAAAAGCTTGCGGCGTTGGTTCTCCGGGATAGCGTAATACGAACGAACCAGCTCTAAAGCTTCTTTATCAGCCAACAGATCACCCTGACTGCCGGCTTTGCTCTGCGCCTTGTCAGTAGATGCAGTTTCGTCATACCCCTCAAAAAAGAACATGACCGGAACACTCAGTGCATCTGCTATATCCCAAAGCCGCGATGCGCTGATCCGGTTCATTCCTGTTTCATACTTTTGAATTTGCTGAAACTTGATGCCTACAGCTTCACCAAGTTGTTGCTGACTAAAGCCAACCATCCACCGGCGCTGTCGCACGCGTTTTCCTACATATTCATCTACAGGATGTGCCATTGTTCATTCCTTACTTACCACTATAGGTAATATAGCAATTCTGAAGGCTTAATACATTCGCAGTGGTAAGATAAAAGTCCTCAATCACACGTCATGGCACTTAAACCATTGTTATAAAAGTATTACAATATTTATCTTTGTAAGGTTTCACCCACAACAGCCTCAATTAAAAGGCGAACTCCTAACCAAAAGTTAGTTTACTAAAAATATCATATTTGCAAAATGCAATTGCCTCTAGGTAATCTTCGTTGCAATTTGCAAAATATTTTTAAAAACCCATAAGAAGAATCACCCATTGATACTCAACCTACAGCTCAGTTAACTATCGCTATAACTGATTCTGGAAACGGCGCATGACCAAGTTCTTATATTCTTTGCTTTTCAGTGTCTGTCTCATTGGGTCAAACGGTCTACTTTTATCACCACTGCTGTCTGGCATCAGTACCGACATGCAGGCACCGCTATCACATATATCACGGGCAATTGCAGCATATGGTGCAGGCAGTGCAATATCCGCTATCTGGCTTGGCCGCTATCTGGATGGTTTCGGTATGAATCGCGCTTTGCTCTATGCAATCGCAGTTGCCGGTGCGGCACAAATTTTAGCCGCATTCACACAAGGATGGCTATCACTCACTGCTTTGCAAATGCTGGCAGGTGCGGCCGCCGGAATTGCTCTGCCATCAATTTACGGCCTGACAACTACCGTCGCACCTAAGGGAAAAGAGGCCCAAATCCTTAGCCGCGTTACTTTGGGATGGTCTTTATCTCTAGTCGCGGCAGTCCCACTTGCCGCTTTCCTTGCCGATGTGCTGGGCTGGCGCGCAACACTGGCAATGTTCGGATCACTGCACATCGTTATGCTGATACCTTTAAGCATATACAGATCAGCCCCAACCCCATCGGAAACAAAATTCAACCTGATGACCCCGTTCACGTTCAAGGGAAGTTTTTCAATCTACGCCATTAATTTTCTGTTTATGGGGTGTTTTTACAGCATCTATGCTTTCAGTGGCGCGCAAGCCGTCACAGGGTTTGGGCAATCGATTACACAGGCAGGTTTGATTGCACTTATTTACGGTATCGGTTTTGGTTCAGCCAGCGTATTTGCAAACTGGCTGGATCGATTACCCCCGAATACCACCATGCCGGCCTGCTGATCGCAACAGGTATAATCTGCATGATCGCAATCGCCCCCGGTTATAAGTATTTCCTGATAGCCTTTGCCGTTTGGGGCTTTATGAACCACCTGATCCTGAATTTGATCCTGACACGTATCAGCGATCTATCTGTTACCCACAAAGGGGCAACACTGGCAATGTATAGCGGGATTACGTATATCGCCTCTATGATTGCAATATTGGGGTTTGGGAATTTCATTGAAACCCACGGCTATATGCAGCTTGTGCTGATGGCCGCAGGATTTCAGTTCTGTGCGTTTATTATTGCACTGGTTTTCAAAAAACCGACAAAGGCTTAGCTTGCAACCTTGGACATACGCTTGCGTTCATTGCTATCCAAGTGGCGTTTACGCAACCGAACAGAGTTCGGCGTCACCTCCACCAGCTCATCATTATCAATGTAAGCAATAGCTTCTTCCAGTGACATCTTGATCGGGGTCGTCAAGCGTACGGCCTCATCCGTACCGGATGCCCGTACGTTGGTCAGCTTTTTACCTTTAAGCGGGTTCACTTCCAGATCGTTTTCACGGTTATGCTCACCAATGACCATACCCGTATAGACATCTTCCTGTGCGCCGATAAAGAACTTGCCACGATCTTCCAGATTGAAAATCGCATAAGATACCGACTGGCCATTTTCCATAGAGATCAGCACACCTGAACGGCGGCCGGGAATAGGCCCTTTATATGGTGCCCAACCGTGGAACACACGGTTCAGAACGCCTGTGCCGCGTGTGTCAGTCATAAACTCACCATGATAACCGATCAGGCCACGTGCAGGCACATGCGCGATTATGCGTGTCTTTCCGACACCCGCAGGTTTCATCTCGGTCATCTCACCGCGGCGGTGGCCGGTAATTTTTTCGATCACAGCACCGGAATATTCATCATCCACATCAATGGTCACCTCTTCGATAGGTTCCATTTTCTGACCATTTTCTTCTTGGAACAGCACTTGCGGGCGGGAAATTGATAATTCGAACCCTTCGCGGCGCATGTTTTCAATTAAAACGCCCATCTGCAACTCGCCGCGACCCGCCACTTCAAAGGCTTCGCCGCCCGGTGTGTCACTGACTTTAATCGCAACATTAGATTCGGCCTCTTTCAGCAAGCGTTCGCGTATCACGCGCGATTGAACTTTCTTGCCGTCACGCCCGGCCAATGGGCTGGTGTTGATACCAAAGGTGACTGAGATGGTTGGTGGGTCAATCGGTTGCGCGGGAATTGCTTCGCTAACGGATGTATCTGCCAACGTGTCCGCCACAGTTGCCTTGGACATACCTGCAATAGAGACAATGTCACCAGCTTCGGCTACATCAATCGCGGTTTGCTCTAGCCCGCGAAACGCAAGAATTTTTGTTACGCGAAAGTTTTCAATCAAAGACCCATCGCGACTCATTGCCTTGATGGTTTGACCCGCTTTTAACGTACCCGTTTCAACACGGCCTGTCAGCAAGCGCCCCAAAAACGGATCGCCGCCCAATGTTGTGGCCAGCATCGTAAACGGTTTGTCCTGTTCAGAAATCTGCGCAGGTGCAGGGACGTGTTCAATAATCAAATCGAACAAAGCGTCCAGGTCTTTGCGTGGCCCGTCCAAGTCCATATCGGCCCAGCCGGAACGGCCGGATGCATACATGGTAGGAAAATCAAGCTGCTCATCTGTGGCGTCCAGATTGGCGAACAAATCAAAACACCCATCCAGCGCCTGATCAGGCTCGCCATCGGGTTTGTCAACTTTATTCACCACCACGATGGGGCGCAGGCCCAGTTTTAGGGCTTTCGAGGTCACAAATTTAGTTTGCGGCATCGGCCCTTCGGCCGCATCCACCAGTAACACAACACCGTCAACCATGGACAGGATGCGTTCCACCTCACCGCCAAAGTCAGCGTGGCCGGGTGTGTCGACAATATTGATCCGCACACCTTTCCACTCCACAGAAGTCGGCTTGGCGAAAATCGTAATCCCGCGCTCGCGTTCCAAGTCATTGCTGTCCATGGCGCGTTCGGTGATTTGCTCATTATCTCGGTAGATACCGGATTGCTTCAGCAACTCGTCCACCAATGTGGTTTTGCCGTGGTCAACGTGGGCAATAATAGCAATATTTCGTAAATCCATGATACGCGCCTTTTCGGGGGTGTTGGGTGTTTCGTGCGCCCTTAGACCAGATAGGGACGGATGGCTAGTGAAAAAGCAAAAGCACTGGGGTGTTTAAGAACCGGATCTGGTCCAAATCGTGAAATAATTCGTTTCTACAGTTTGTTTATATTTTTCCCAATGGTCGGCAAATACGGGATCTTCAGACATAAATGTGATATAGTCAAAGTTTGGGTCATTTATGTAAGACTTCTTTTTGCGGTTATCCAATATTATAAAGTCGGGATTATACTTTTTAATATCTTCGATATTAGAATGTCGCGCATATTCCAGAATAGTATTGTTTTTTCGGCATTTTATGAGGTCAATTGAACAATCCAGCTTTGCCGCATTATCCAATGCTCCGGGTAAAATCCACTGATGGGGGAACCGGCTTGCCCAGACCCATTCTTTTGCCAGAACAAGTGGAAAAGCCGCGTATACATTTGTTGACAGGATTAGAATAGAACTTCCGTTGGGAACGTTACCAATGTGTTGCAGAATATCTTCATTCGCTACGTTGCGATAACGCATGGGTCTTGGCCCAAAATATAATGTGGCCAAAATCCCCACAATTGCAAAACAACCGATAAGTATGCGCGTCCCTTGCCCCGTCAGAACAAACGCAAAATAGATAAATGCAAAAACGAAGAACGGATAGGAATGATATTCAAAACCGGTGAACTGCAAATAATAACTCGCGGCACCGCCCAAAGCGGTAGCTGCCAATAGCGCCGTTTGCTTTTGTATATTCTTTTCAATGAGCCCCAGCCATAATATCAGTAACAGCCACAATATGACTACAATCGGCAAAGCGGAAAGAACCTGATCAACAGTACCGCCAATGCCGCCATAAACTGTAAAAGCAATCGGCAACAGGAAACTGAAATATTCCGGATGCACCAGATAGACAAACAACAGATAAAGCAGGCAGCCAACACCGATTATCCAGTTTTCAAGTTTTACAATCGGTCTGAAAGATCGCGCACTCACAGCCTCACATAATGAAACGGCTAATGGAAGCACTATAAAATAGGGCTTAAGCATGATACCGGACAAAGCCAGCATGGCCAAAATGATACGGCGTTTTTTGCTGAATGAAACACCGTGCGCCTCGGCGAAAACAATAAATAAGTAAGGCAGAAAACACAGGATAAAAATATGCTCACGCTGCCCCACCTGCTGCATTGTGAATATAAGCACCGCAATAAGAACCAGTTCGGCATATACGATTTTCCGGATGGTTGTAAGGCCGGGGATGCGTTTGATACTGTCCCAAACGCTTAGGAAACTGATCGCCGAAAGAAACCCTGTGAAAACAAGAAAACTAAGCTGCTTATCAAGTGCGGTAAGTTTTGAAAGCCATATGGCCGGCACAGTCCAGTAAAACCCCCATGGCGGATTGACCTCTATGATATCCGTATAAAGCCGCGCCCCATCAAGCCATTTTTGCGTTGCCACCAGATACCACGCCGTATCGTGATTTAAATCGACAAGCGACTGAAACCAGAAATAGGCAGTCAATTGCAGTAAAAGCCCCAATAAGACAAATGTCCCATACTGGGTATCCTCATCTTCCACTGTCTCCGTAAAAGCCCAGAACTTTGCCGCAACAAAACTTACACCCGGCACGATCACAGCCACACCAGCCATCGCCCAAATGAAATCCACACCAAGCGTGTTGGTTAGAAAATATACGACCGATGAGCTGGTTAAAAAGCTTAAGCCGGATAGAATAAGAAAACGGCGGAAATATCTATCCGATGACGCCTGAGGCTGGAATGTGAAGTGCAGATGCCCGAAGTACGATACCAGAAACGCTATCAAAAAACCGAAAAGATTTGCGAGTTGCGGGGGATAATCGCCAAAGGACTTTGCAATATATGCCACGGCAATATGTACTGTGGTTGCTAGAATGCCGACTATGCCAAACCGACCTATTTGCCTTAGCATCTTAGTCATCCTCTTTTCTGAAAGGCAAATATACAGACGTAATCTTCTTATCCATTAACTTTCTTCATCCATACCGAAAGTTGACTTCACAATAAAAGAAGGTCGGTTCCGGACTTCTGTGTATATGCGTCCAATGTATTCCCCCATAATTCCCAGAGACAACAGGTTCAACCCGCCAAACCCCAAGATCATTACGATGGTCGAACTGTAGCCCGGCACATCGCGCCCGAAAATAAACGTGTATACGATAACAAACAGCACATAAGCAAAAGCAAACAGGGAAATCAGAAACCCGATGTAACTCCAAAAACGCAAAGGCAATGTGCTTGCGGAAAATATCCCGTCCAAGGCGAAATTCCACAGTTTCCAGAAAGACCATTTTCCCTCGCCTTTACTGCGTTGCGGGCGATCAAATTCCACTTCCTCGGTTTGAAACCCGACCCAGGAAAAAATCTCTTTGTTAAATCTCTTTTGATCACCAATCTGATTAAAAGCATCCACAACCTGACGGTCCAAAAGGCGGAAATCACCAACATTCTCGGGAATTGGTTTTTCCGCAAACAGATTAAAAACCTTATAGAACGAATTCGCAGTCGCCCTTTTCCACCAGATATCTTCGGAGCGCGAAACACGTTTGGCATTAACGATCTGCACACCAGCCAGCCACCGTTCAATCAATTTGCCGATTATTTCCGGAGTATCCTGCAAATCGACGTCCATCGGGATCACAGCATCACCTTGCGCATAGCCCATACCAGCAAATAATGCTTTTTCCTTACCGAAGTTCCGTGAGAAATTCACAAGCTGTACTTCGTATTCCTTTTTCTTTGCATTGCGCACAATAAATTCACTGGCATCCTGACTGCCGTCATTCACAAAAAGAAGCGTAAACGATAAACCTGTTTTTGATTGTTTTTTAATCTTGGAAATTTCTTCGGCCATTGCATCGAAATACAAAGGCAAAGCCGCTTCTTCGTTGTATATCGGGACAACAACTGTAATGCGTTTGGGGTTTGAACCTGATTTAGCTGCCATTTTTTTATACTCTTTTCATTTAAAATTCAACATATAGAACAATGTTTGAATTACTACTTCTTTGTGCTTAGCCCACTTGGCGTATGGGTGGGCCTGAATACAATCCTTTCGCTGAAAAGTTGTGTTTCATGTACAAAGTGGTTTTGCTTTAAACTTGCGCATAGCTTAAATGTCGGATTGGGTAAACGAAGGCAACCACCGGAACTAATCAATGCCCACCCCGAAAACCCCGCAGTCAGAGCATGGCCCACCTTGGATCGGTATCGCGTGGATGATCATGACAGGGCTTTTGTTTGTAATGGTCATCGGTGTTGTGCGCTACATCGGTTCAAATATTCCGGCCGCCGAGGCTGCCTTTATCCGCTATGTCATCGGTCTGGCGTTCATGCTGCCGTTTCTACGTGGCGCATTCAAAAGGGGCATCAGCCGCAAATCACTGGGCATTTATTCCTTGCGCGGCATAACCCACGCACTTGGCGTAATCTTATGGTTCTACGCAATGGCCAATATCCCGATCGCCGAAGTTACCGCGATCGGCTATACCTCACCGATATATATCACCATAGGTGCGGCCGTCTTTTTCGGCGAGCGCATGGCAGTACGACGCATATTCGCGGTTATTGCCGCTTTTATTGGCGCTATGATAATCTTGCGACCTGGCATTCAAGAAATATCATATGGTCAGTTGGCACAGGTTCTATCTGCCCCGCTTTTTGCCATATCCTATCTGACAGCCAAAAGCCTAAGCAAAGACGAAAGCCCGACCGTTATCGTCGGTATGTTGTCATTGTTCGTCACCATCGGCCTTGCCCCCTTTGCCTATGCGGTCTGGCAAACGCCAACAGTAACCGAAGTGGCATGGTTGGGTCTGGTCGCGGTTTTCGCTACAGCGGGGCATTTCACCATGACCAAAGCCCTGCACGCAGCCCCGTTGATGGTCACACAGCCTGTTACATTTCTTCAACTTGTCTGGGCCACAACACTTGGTGCCGTGGTATTTGGCGAAGCGGTCGATTTCTGGGTCCTGTTCGGAGGCGGCGTAATAATCGCCGCCGTCAGCTTTATTTCCTACCGCGAATGGGTGGTGTCAAAACGGATGCGCACCCCGCCTGCGGTAGCAACAAAATAACAGGTCAGCGCACGCACCCTTTACACAACAGTATAGCTTTCAGGTGTATCTTCGCTTTGTCGACAAATTTGGCTCACGGGCTTTCAAAGCGCGGGTCACGTCACCATATACGAAAACCCCGCTAACTGGATAAGAGTGGCGCGGCGATAGGCCATGTTCAACACGGCCATCCTTACTATATCAGACCCTACTTAATAACAGTCAAAACGGGCTCTGGCAGAGATCTATCGGTAACAAGTGGCTCTCTATAAAGCGCATCCAGTACCGTGAATGATTCCACCTCTTTCTGCAACCATTCCCGAAACACTGCGACTTTATTTCGACGCAATTTTTGCGGATCGCAAGTAATTGTATAAATAAGCTCCGGCAAAGTTGCGGTATCGAAAAGCTTAACTAAGCTGCCATTGTCCAGTTCTTCTGTAATAAGGCTGACATGGCCCAATGTAATCCCTTGCCCTTGCTTGGCGGCTTGAAGTGTTAATAAAGCATTTTCCAAACGCGGGCCTTTGGTTTTGGGCGCATTCGCAAAACCCGCAACACAAAACCATTCATCCCATCCGTCGTGGTCAAATTCCCTTAATATCGGATAGTTTAGTATATCTTCATATTGAAGGATTTGCGGCCCATCCTTCAACAAATCAGGACTGCATACTGGCATACGAGGCGATACCATAAATACGTCTTCGCTGGCACTGGGTGGCATTCGGTATGCACAATTTATCCGTATATCAAAGGGTTGGCTATCTAGAGCCTCAACCTGACCAGTCGTCACCACATTTAATTCAATATCTGGGAAAACTTGGTTGAATTTACGAATACGCGGCAAAAGCCAAAGTGCTGCAAAGGACGGCGATGCATGAACATACAAAGGTCCCTGAACTGTATCACGGCTTAATTGTAGTGTTGCTGTCTCAAGCGTATCCATCAACATTGAAACCTGCGTGTGATATTTCGCGCCTTGGCGTGTCAGAGTTACGCATTTCGAATTGCGCAAAAGCAGTTGCACACCAATAAAGGTTTCCAAAGCTTTGACCTGATGGCTGATCGCGGATTGTGTCAGGCATAGCTCATCTGCAGCAGCGCTAAAGCTTAGGTGTCGTGCGGTTGCTTCAAAGGCCCGCAGGGACGAAAAAGAAGGCAGTTGTCGGTTCATAGTCTATGAATCCAATTCATAGTTCAGTGAATATTGATCATTTGCAGCGTATTTTCAGTAATTCTATACTGAATTCACCACAACAATCAAACTTTTGGAGAATAATTATGGCCAGCAATGCGAAACGGCACTTGAAACGAAACAGTTTTATCGGCGGCCTGCTTATGGGTTTTGCCAGCGCAGGTGCCATGGTTTGGGCCAACGCACCCGCTCCTACGGAACACCAAGGTCTAAGCGTCGAAACCTTGGGAAAAATATCCGAAGAGTCTTTAAATGCGCAGGTTGATCTTGACGGGCATATCCTATTGCTGCGTGCCATCACAATTGCACCGGGCGGGCAGATTGCCAAACATAGCCATGCAAAAGTGCCTGGTTTGGTTAAGGTTATTAGCGGCGAGTGGACCGAGGGCCGCGAAAGTGGTGAGCAAACATTCCACAGCAACACGCCAACCGCAATTCTTGAAGACAGTGAAACGACCCATTGGTTTTACAACCGAGGCGATGAGCCTGCAACAGCGATTGTTTGTGACATCAAACCAGCCAAATAACCGCAAGGGGGTGATGTCAAAACAGATGCGCACCCCACCCGCGGTGACTACGCAATAACATTGCGTACGCGCAACTAGGAAATTCTAAACCCTCCAATGCGCATACTACCCCTGCTAGCAAAAGTAGTTCACGGGTTTTCAAAGGACGGGTAGCACCGTCAAATGCGAAAGCCACCAGGCTCGTTTTTTACTGACCCCAAACCAGCGGAAACCAGTCTTCCCGTAACCGTTGCCCTGCAACCATATCATGCCCCGGAAAGGGCGGTGATGTGCGCCCCGCGCGTTCCACATACCGCGCATCATCGCCCACCCAGCGCAGAGACAGCGCGCGCCGCCGATCGCCTTTGGGATTGCCGCGTGCGCCATGCACTGTGCGATAGTCGAACAACACCGCGTCCCCGGGCTCCATCTGCCATTCCACAATGCGATTGTTCGCAGGGTCGGCATCAGGGTCAGGCACTGGCGACCATTCTTCATCACTGTCATAAAAATCACTGTTATCGTCCCAAGACACAGGCCGCACCATTTTTTCCCATTTATGTGAACCCGCCAGCAACCGCAGGCTGGCATCTTTTACCGGATCAAGCGGCATCCACATGCTGACGGTTTGTTGCCCTTCAACAAAATAATACGGCCCGTCCTGATGCCAAGGTGTGGGCTTGGGCGTGCCGCTTTCCTTGACCAGCACATGGTCGTGAAAAAACTGCGCGGTTTGGGATTGCATCGCCTTAGCAGCTATTTCCGCCGCAGGGCTATCACGCACGATCCGTTCAAATTCGGGGATACGTTGCCAGTTGCAATAATCGTCAAAGAACCGCCCCTGCCCTGTGCCCACCGCATTTTCCGAGGCATATTCACTTGGCTGCGCCATATTGCGCTCCACACCGGCACGCATCACATCAACCCAGTCGGTTAAGGCGCCTTTAATCAGCACAACTCCATCACGTTGAAATTCCTGGATTTGTTTTTCTGTTATCATGGGTTACTCCCTTACTTAAAGTTTTCTCATTTATACAATCTGTAGATGGTGCGCCCTGTTGGCTTCAGTTTGGTTTGCATAGGCATTTGTGATCAATTCAATTAAGCGGTCAACCAATACGGGGTTTGCACCCCGGCCTTTTTGCAAGGTGATCTGGAACTCTGGTAAAGATGGTAAGCCTGCTTCCTGTGGCACCTCAATCCAGTTGACCGGTTGTGTTCCTTGCAAACAGGCGTGTACTGCAAGATCGGCACTAACGGTTGCTTCGACAGTTTTGGCGTGGTCCGTATCAACAACCAGATCCCACAAGATCCCGGCTTTATCCAAAGCATCGGTCGCATAATGTCGAAACAGACAGCGGTTTTCATAAGCCAGAGCCAAAGGTTGTTTTTTCCAAACCCGACCGTCTTGTGCGCAAAACCATTTCAGAGCAGTTGCGCTGATGCTTGTCGCCTCTACAGGGCAATGCACTTCTGTTCCCAAGATAATGTCGGCTTTCCCCTGCTCTAAACTGTTCTTCAGCTCAATTGTATATGATGACAACAATTGCACCTTGACCCTTGGAAATTCAGCGGCAAAACACTTAAGCACTTTCGGAATGTGCGGATAAACAATGTCATGCGGCACACCCAACTTGATCTCATCCTCGAAATCATCGGATGTCAGCCGTCCCCATGCTTCGTCATTCAATGCCATCAACCGCTTGGCATAGCTTAACAGCAATTCACCATGTTGGGTCAGCGCAATACCGCGACCCGAGCGATCCATCAAAGCTAGCCCCATCGATTCTTCCAGCCGCTTTAGTTGCATCGAGACCGCTGACTGTGTCAGGTGCAGCTGGCCTGCGGCCTTGGTAACCCCACCGATTTCGGCAACGGTCATAAATGAACGCAGGGCGGTTAAATCCAGATTTCTAGGCATATCACAATCCTTGATGGGTTACGTCACAATCATTCGTTTCACAAATGAAGCATAATTTGGCATACACATCAAGAGAATTGATGAAACAATACGATCACATAACAAAATGGAAAGGATCACATCATGACATATTACACAGACACAGGCTTCGACACAGCGATCCAACGCCCAACTATCATCGCACGCATCACAGCGGCACTAGAGTTACGCAAACAACGCTTAGCACTTAATTCACTGACAGATGTGCAACTCAGCGATGTCGGCCTGACACGTGAAGAAGCGGCTAAAGAAGTTGCAAAATCAGCATGGGCACATTCTGCTTGATATAATATGTTTTTAAGGCGCGCGGCTAGGGCAATCGCATGAGTTTTATCCATCTATTATCTGGAAAAGAAAAACCTCGTCCCAAGCGGCCAAGTGTCGTTTTAGCCTGAGGCTTTGATTTCCTTTTACGGAGCGCAGCATGTTGCTGGCGGCGTGCTTGATCGTTGTAAAATTAGCAGGTGCGTTTCCTTTACGGATACGACACTCATCATCACGAAACACCATATCCATGACCCAGTGCAGCCCGTTTTCAATACCCCAGTGATCGCGGATAGCTTTTGCGTGGGTTTCGGCGTCACAGGTCATGGATGAGATGTAAAAGCGTGTCTCTGAACGGGTCTTATCTTGAAGTGTTGCGCTGTATTGGACCATCACGATGCTTTCCAATCCTGGCCAATTGTGCCGCGCCTTCAACCACTCAATATCCGAGCAAACAGTGACTTTTCTTATCTCAATACGGCCATGAGATTTTTCTACGGTTTCATGGTAAGTTACTGTTGTGTTTGCAAAATATACAGCGTCCTGTTCTTTCATAAACAATTCTGTGTCTTTGCGAAGGGCCCCTTGATTACCCTTTAAAGCCAAAACATAATCCGCTTGTTTGGTGATGATTTTATCGGCAATATCACGCTGACATCCCATAGCATCTATAGTGACAATGGCCCCCTTGAGCGTCAGGAGGTCTAACAGTTCTGGTATGGCCGTGATCTCGTTGGATTTGCCGTCCACCTGCCGTTGGGCAAGCGTCAGGTTCAACTCTGAACTCCATGCCGAGATCATGTGAATTGCAGCCTTGCTGCCAGCCTTATCCAAGCTGCGACGTGAGGTTTTACCATCTATCGCCACGACCCCGCTAAGGGTGCTGCTTAAGGAAGCGACCCAATCCATAAAGCAGGCCTGAAAATGATTGGCATCCAGTGCGGCATAGATGTTTCCCAGTTGATCATGTGAGGGTGTTCCGCCCGAAAATGGCAAGAATTTCCGTAAAAAAGCCAGTTTCTTTGTCCCAAACGCAGAAATAGCGACCCAGTCATTCGCCCCGGACAACACGGCACATAACGTCAAAAGCAAAATCTCGGCCAAAGGGTAAAGCAGCTTTGTTTGTTGTCGTGGGTCAGATAAAGTTGAAAAATGCGTAAGAAAATCAAGGGAGTGGCTGTCGGGTGCGTCAGTATTTGACATGGAAGGTGACCTCATTAAAATCTGAAAGATCACTTATTGAATCAACCTTTACCTCATTTGTCGCCTGCTAATTTATTCATGCGATTGCCCTGGGCGCGCGGCCCTCTTCCCTTGTTGCGCGCCTTAAATATTGATAAATCCGTGATATTTTACACAAATTCACGTGTATTTACCTTGAAAAACCTAATAAATTCGCCATATTTAGCAGTGACAGTGCCGCAACCATGCGGACACTTGGCATGTTTTATCGAGGAGATAACAAATGGCTGAATATGATACAGTCCGCCGCGCGGGTGCAGGTACTTTATCTGCGGCAATAGACGAAGGTCTTCGCGCCCACATGAACAAGGTTTACGGACTGATGTCCGTGGCGATGGTTATTACTGGCCTTATTTCCTATATTGTTGGTAGCGATCTGGCAGCAGCACGCTTGGGCCAGGACACTATGTTGTTGTCCCCTGGGTTGTTGGAAACAATGTTTACCAGCCCGGTACGTTACATCATCATGTTTGCCCCGCTTGCGATGGTCTTTGCCTTTAGTGCCGGCATCAATCGTATGTCTGAAAACACCGCACGACTGGTGTTCTTTGCATTTGCAGGCCTGATGGGCTTGTCAATCTCGTGGATCTTCGCCATCTACACCAGCATGTCCATCGCTACTACATTCTTTGTGACAGCGATCGCATTTGCAGGTCTGTCGCTATGGGGTTACACCACCAAGAAAGACATTTCCGGTTGGGGTAGCTTTTTGATCATGGGCGTAATTGGCCTGCTTGTAGCCATGCTGGTCAACATGTGGCTACAATCTGCGGCAATCCAGTTTGCCGTATCCGGCATCGGTGTTCTGATTTTTGCTGGCCTGACTGCTTATGATACACAAAAGATCAAAACCACATATTTGCAAATGGCCGCTGGTGGCCAAACCGAATGGTTGGGCAAAGCTGCGATCATGGGCGCGTTGAGCCTTTATTTAGATTTCATCAACATGTTCATGTTCCTGTTGCAATTTCTTGGTAATCGCAACTAAGTGACACTACATTAAAAACATCAGCCGGGGCCAAGTGCCCCGGCTTTTTTTATAAGGACTTCATATGACTGATTTTCCACTTTACATCACCGCATGGACCACCCTGATTTTAGGCGCATTACTATTGTTTTTAACCATTCGGATAATCGGTGATCGCCGTTCCAAGAAAATTGCCTTGGGCGATGGTGGCGATAAGGCGATAATCAAAAAAATCCGCGGTCACGCCAATGCCAGCGAGCAAATCCCAATCGCGCTTATTTTGTTGGGATTTGTAGAATATTTACAAGGCGGCACTTACGCATTGATCATCGCAACCGTATTGATCACAGGTCGCATCTTGCACGCCATCAATTTCAGTTTTGACGGGATGAACTGGCGATTCCGAGTCTTAGGCATGCTCATGACAATCATCTCACAAGCAATGGCCCTTTTGGCATTGTTACGAGCCTTGGCTTTCTAGATCGCGCACAAAAGCTCGCACTTCTTGCAAACTAGTCAGTTGATAAACCGTTAAATGTGCAGGCGGGTTATTTACAATTTTAAAATGCATTACCCGCTGGTTATGGCGAGTATCCCAAGTCCAACGCCAAAACCTGAAACTTTCACGCCCCAAACGTTCGGGGCAATCCGCTGTCATGTCAGGGCGCGTGCGCCCTAAGTCCAACAGGTTGCGCCGGATAATACGCCACAGGCGCACAGTGATACCAATATCCAGCCAGATAAATGTATCCGCACGCGCCAGTCTTTCAGGGTATGTACGCGAATGCCCGCCTTCAAATATCCACGTATCTCGGGCGTGAACCTTAGCAACCAACGGTTCTTTCTCAGCCGCAGTACGTTCCACCCAATGGGGTTTCCAGTGAATATGGTCCATATGATAAACAGGCAACTTGGTTATTACCCCCATCATAAGCGCCAATGTGCTTTTGCCCGACCCAGGTCCGCCGACGATCATTACGCGTTGCATAATATTTCCTTCAAAAACAAAAGCGCGACTTATTTTGCTTTTGCCATTTTCGCCGATTTCGCATGGCTTAAACTTTCAATCAATTTATTGATCTGGGCCGACCTTTTTGCGACCCTATCCTGACATAGCTTTATGTTAAATTTTCCACCCAGCCTGGTTTCTTTGCTCATATGGTCAAAATCATAATAAATTGACGCAACTTCTGGGTTTTGCAGCTGATTGATACAAAATACCGGCATACTTTGCTTCCTGAATTTTTCGTCAAACTTCAGTGAAAGTTCGATAAGACGCCTGCTGTTGTACGGAGAGAGATAAAAATTACGCCAAAGCCCAGGGAAAGTTGCCCCGACCGTTGATGAATAATAAATCTCGAGAAACATGAAATCCACGGATTTTTCCCGGGCGTTTAGCGGTAGTGAATCATACCAGTTTTCGAAACTCGGTCTAAACTTATCCGCCAGTTCCTTATCGAACTGATTACGCGGCAGAATAAGCAACCGTTCTATTTGCCAATCAAAATCAGTCCATTTCTCTTTACGCTTGCGCACAAAAACAGCACGCAATAGATCAGTTTGGTGCCCACGTAAAATTACAGCCTCTGATTTAATATTTTTTACATTTCCATTTGCAAACTCGGGTGGAATGGTTGCAGGATAGCCAATTGCCAGCGAATACATCTGGTTAAAGTGGGCAACCTCTCTATCTGAAAATGATTGGTCACCTTTTGTATGTATTTGATGATCCTGCCCCAGTTCACTTGCAATTCTTGCCCCAATATCCGCATCGACCGTGTTCACCCACTTGTTCACATGTGTGTAAATCTGATCAACTTTACTGAGTGAACCACCTGCCATTGTTGCTAATAATCGGCTGTCTTGCCCTCCGGTTAATGGAAGCGCAGTTGGGTATACGTCTGCAATCTGCTCTATATTAAACTTTGTAGTCGCAATTATCTCATCCATAATATCAATGTAATCGCTTCTGGGCGCATCAAAAATCTCGTCTTTTGGCCAGAACCGGGTTTCTATGAATGTTTCAAGGTTCAGATAATAATTTGGGTTCAATCGCCGGATATGTGCGTCTCTCGTATGAAAAAGAGAATACTTACCTTTGAGTTTTTCCATCTTCTCATGATCATATAATGGATTAGGAATCACCGGGCGATCAATTGTCAGCAACGGGGATGATGCTATGCGTTGGTGTTCCTTTTCATACACGGCGCCAATCATACCAACGGGATCACAATAAAAACGCGTGCCTTTATCCACAGATAAAAATATTGCGTAGCGCCCGGCAAAATTCTTCAGTAAAGCTTCGAATCTCTCAAAAAAATTAGGATCAGAGGTTTCTAGTCCCAGTTCCAGTTTCTTTTGAACCAGACCGGTGTTCGAAACAGCTATCCCCAGAACAACACCTATCTTCAAACCGGTAGAATCGTAGATATAATGAATCGGTAATGCCATGCCATATGCGATGTACCATCCATTCAAAGTAACTGTTTGGAAGGTACTGATATCCAAATTGGTTTTTGAAATAGCATATTGGTATCGAAATGCTGTCTGGAATTTAGTTTTTCGAAGTTGCCAAAGTCGTTCTGCTTCTACCATTAGGCAAATCCTGCAAATATGATCATCCTCATATATTTATTACACTGTTATTAAGTGTAATAAAACAAAAAGGCGACCCATGGGCCGCCCTTCAAACTTTAAGATTGTAAAAATCAAACTATTTGATTTTACCTTCTTTGTAAGGAACGTGCTTACGTACAACCGGGTCATATTTGTTGACGACCATTTTTTCAGTCATGGTACGCGCATTTTTCTTGGTCACGTAAAAGTGGCCTGTGTCCGCAGTTGAGTTCAGGCGGATTTTAATTGTGGTTGGCTTCGCCATGGGTTTTCTCCGTGCTGCGGTTTCCCGCTGAATTCTATGAAATGGCCTTCTACCCGCTTCATGGCACGTGTCAAGACCAGTTGTAGTAATTATGTGGTTCTTCTTTAACCACATCACATATAATCACCAGTGATATTGTGTCAAATACGCTGTTTCAATTTTCTGACCTATCCCATTCATTCATCCCGTAAATCAAAGAACGCGATAATACGATCACTTATTGATTTTGTTTGCGCTTTAATTTGGGCAGCGCCAAGCCGCCTATTCTGCACAATAGCAGTCAGTGCCTCATCTTCTTCACGCTGCCACTTGGCAACACTCTTGGCAATTTTCTCCATTACTTCTGGCCGACGTTCAAAAAGCGCATGTAAGGCATCACTGGTAATTTCGCAAATGACAGTTTCCTCTTTAGCCCGGATCGTGGTGCGCTGTGGATCACCTGTCAGCAATGACATAAGACCAACATGGTCATTTTCCCCAGCTTCCGCCATAAAGGTTTCTGTGCCTTTTCTATCCACTTCAAATAAATCCACAGCACCAGAAACAATCAGGAACATTGAGGAGTGTACTGCCCCTGAACGCGTAATCGATTCTGGTGGACCAAGAACATGAAGCGGGGCTGACTTGACCAAATCTTCCATATCCCGATCCGTCATACCCTCAAATATCGGGACATGACTAAACCGTTCAAACAGCTCGTCCCATGCAGCTTTATCATAGGCCGACTTGGACAAGCCTCTTTTCTCATCTTCTTCAGTCGTGTAATTTAGGTGCCTATGGTGGCCAAAGCGAATACCTTTGCGTGAAAACCGATACCACATGGCATTGATCAGCTCGTCACTCGCGACATACCAATAATTATAATGTTCGACATAAAAATGTACCTTGTACTGCATCCCAGTTTTTTCAAAGCTATAAGCAACCACTGAATTCCATGGATGATCCGCAATATGGGGGCAATCTTTCATGGCTGCTTCGCTTTCATCAATGATCACTTTAGGTGGAATATTAAACTCCGCTGTGAAAAAGAAAGTACGTCGGGTTAATTTACTTGGCCGATCCAAATTGCGGATTTTACTTGCGGCAACGGTGGTATTTGGCACCATCACATAACTCTCGTCCATATCCATATAGGTGATGGCGCGCCAGTTTAGGTCTTTAACATATCCCCAATCATCACCGATTTGGATCAAATCACCCTTCTCAAAGGGCGCATTGGCGAACAAGGCCAAGCCAGAAAACAACTCATCCAAGACGGTTCTGGACGAATACCCCAGCAACAACGCTATAGCCCCTGAAGCTGTGGCAATAGCTGTGATCGACTGATCAAAAACGAAGCGCAATATGATCATCACTGTGATCATATAGATCAAGATTGTAATGAGGTGTTGTATCAACAAGGGAATGGTAGAATCCCCATCAAACGTTAGGCTGCGTTCATAAAATCCCCATTTCAAAAGGGCATTAACAACATATGCAAAACTAAGCCACCACAGAACTTTTATAGCCATCAAACCGGGTTCTAAAGCTGGGCTGGGAATGATCCATTTAAAGTGTTCGTAAAGCAGGTAACTTAGGCTAATAAGCACAAGCAGAGAAAGGCTTAGATATAGGCTCGCTTTTTTCAGCCCGCGAAACCGTAGGACAAGCATCACTGCAAAAACCAAAGCAGATAGTCCTAAAGGTATAGTATTAAGTATTACCATTTTAAATCCACTGAAAAACAGGCTTGGTACACATCAGATCAAAATTAAAGGCACTCCATAACTTTGAATGCTAGAATATATGGATTATCTGTCTGTCGAGAAAACGCCCAATATATAGGTCGTTTTTTTACTATCGAACGATGCATATAACGGCCGCTTTCTTTTTGGAAATCTACAACCTTTACTCCAGCATGACATAAGGCTGGCAATGTAAATACCTAAGAAACAGAGGTGATAAAAGGTGTGATCTGACAAATGAAAAGAGTAATACACACAACATACGAAGCCAGAAACGAGACTAAGTCACTATATTAACCCATCAATCCAAATATGTATCCGCCCGTAGCCCTGCCCGTTCTATATGAACTGGCAACACCTTGCCATACAGCTGTTTGGTGCGTTCGGGGGCCCCAACCATATTTGGCTCATCTACATAAGAAAAAATTGCGACGTAGCGTGGGCGATCACCTGTTAGCGGTGCTACGCGGTGCAAGGAATAGCGGCCACGGAACAATTGCAAATCACCTGGTTCCAAGTTTAAAACCGTGACCTTGTCGGACGTACCACTCAATACCCGCGATACTTCTTCGAAATTCTCGCCACCTTCACGAATATTAGGGGCATATTCAAAGGCACCACCGCCTGTGGCATTTTGGATTGCCAAGGTTACGGTGAAATTATTGGTGTCGAAATGCCAAGGAAACCCGCTGCCTTCTTCCGCCATATTTACAATCACATCAGCCAGAGGATCTGCGTAACGGTAAAAATATTTTTCTTGTAGGCAATCCTGAATAAACCCATCAAAACCTTTTGTGTCATGGATCAATCGCAAGGGGCCGCTCGGTTTGAAATTATCAGCCGAAATAAATGCGTTTGACCGCTCAAAGAACTGGCGCACTGGATGTTCGGCGGCAAGGCTTTCATCATCCTTGCTGAAGTAGGGATTGGTACGGCTAAATGACTTATGCCCATGCTCGCTAACCTTGTCAGCCTCTTTGCACAGGGCCTCTACCCCCGCTCGGGTCAAAAACCCTTTCAAAACAGAACAGCCATCTGTCGCAAGATCAGCACGCACCGTTTTAAGTAAGGCGCGGTAGGTATTTGAAGTGCTTTTATGAATTGGATATACATCCAGATTAATCAGATGCGATTGGCTAGACATAAGCGGTCTCCATTTCAGAATATTATGTAGGAATTCTGAAATGTGTTGCGCACAAAATCTGTAACAGTGGCGACATAGTTGCCTAATCGCGACTACGTGGTTTTGGCGCCATCATGGTTAATCATAATGTCGCGTAGGTGCTCTGGCACAGGTACAGTCGCTGATCCGTCCGCGTTAACCATCACCATAACGGTATCGCCAACCGCACGGAATACACCTTTACACCAAACAGCATAATCAATGGTAAAGCTGGTGCGCCCCAATTTAGAGACCCGGCAAAGCGTGATATATGCCTCATCCTGAAACATAGGTGCATTAAACGCGATATGCGCACTGCGTACGACAGGTTTCGCCGGTGTATTTTCTTCAACCGCAATACCAAGGCTGCGAATATACAGCACCCGTATATTTTCAAACCAGGCATGATAAACTTTATTGTTCACATGGTTCAACGTATCCAGATCGCCGTAACGTACAAAATCAGGCAATCCCATTGTCCAGCCGCCATCTATACCAAGGCCCGCAATCTGGTCTTTGTTCAATTTTTCAATCACGCCATACCGCCTTTCACCAAACGGTCGGCAATCTGTGCGTAAACGTCCGCAATCGGATGGTCCGTAGCCGCTATAGGCGTACCACTGTCACCCGCAATACGCACATCCAACTCCAGTGGGATTTCACCAAAGAAAGGCAGACCCAGACGTTCGGCATCTGCTTTCGCACCACCATGGCCGAATATATGCGCCTCATGCCCGCAGTTGGGACAATGGTAGCTGGACATGTTTTCGATCATGCCAAGTACTGGTGTGCTGGTTTTTTCGAACATATTTATGGCTTTGCGGGCATCCAGCAGGGCTACATCCTGCGGGGTGGATACAATAATCGCACCCGTGACCTTGGATTTTTGTGCCAAGGTGATCTGCACATCACCCGTGCCGGGGGGTAAATCGACGATCAGAACATCCAGTTCACCCCATTCAACCTGCCCCAGCATTTGCTGCAAAGCCCCCATCAGCATGGGGCCACGCCAGACGACGGCCTCATCTTCTTTCATCATCAACCCGATCGACATGAAAGTCACACCATGGGCCTTTAGGGGAATTATGGTTTTGCCATCTGGCGAGGCAGGCCGTTTTGATAGCCCCATCATACGCGGCTGGCTGGGGCCATAAATATCCGCGTCCAACAGCCCAACGCGGCGGCCTTGTTTGGCCAAAGCCACAGCCAGATTGCTGGATACGGTAGATTTACCGACCCCGCCTTTACCACTGGCAATCGCCAGAATGCGGTCAACACCTGCAACGGGAGCTTTGTCAGCCGCAGGTTTCGGATGACCGCCAAGCTTCAGATTAGGCGGTGGTGGTTTTGGTGCGTCACTATGCGCAGTCAGCATAACCGAGGTCGATGTAACCCCATTGATCGCCTTTACAGCCGCTTCTGCGGCATCGCGTATAGTGGCCATTTGTTGGGCATCTTTTGGATCAATCTCTATAATAAAACGCACGGCACCTTCTTCCAACGTCAAAGCGCGGATCAAATCCGCACTGACAATATCGCGCCCATCAGGGCATTTGACAGTTTTCAGAACAGTTAAAATATCATCACGGTTCAGGGCCATTTGGTACAACCTTCTATTTCAGCTTGCGCATCACATGCTATCGCCCTTAAATTTAACATTCCCGGGCAAAGAGCAAGGGCAATAAGGGAAAGACACAAAGGCTATGACAATTTTTGGGCAAGCCGCCGAATTGGTACTGTCTGCGGACGCGGAATTGATGGCTGTGATTGGCCTATCGCTGCGTGTCAGCCTGACGGCAACCCTGATCGCATCCTTCTTTGCCATTCCCTTGGGTGCCGCCCTTGCCATTTGGCAATTTCCGCTGCGCCAAATCCTGATTGTCATATCCACATCTATGATGGCCCTGCCACCCGTTGTGGTCGGGTTGATCGTATATTTGCTATTATCACGCGCAGGTCCATTGGGGCATTACGGTATTCTGTTCACACCCACTGCAATGATAATCGCGCAATCAGTGCTGATTTTTCCTATCGTGCTTGCCCTGACCCGTGAAGCGATACTGCCATTGAACCGTGACTATAAAAATCTGCTTGATGCATGGGATGTCGGCCCCGTTCAACGCTTGAAAACTCTGATATGGGATGCACGTTTCGCAGTTGTCACGGGGCTTTTAGCTGGTTTCGGTCGCGCATTGGCAGAGGTTGGTGCGGTTATTATAGTCGGCGGCAATATCGCAGGTTTTACCCGTGTGATGACCACAACGATTGCACTGGAAACTTCCAAAGGTAATCTAGAACTGGCTTTGGCACTTGGTATTGTGTTGTTGAGCATTGCAATAGCGATCAACGCCTTGATCCACTGGATCAGCAGCTTTGGCCAAAAATATCAGGTGAAACGGTAATGGCCGGGCTTAAACTAACCAACGTTTCTTATAGCGTAGACGGCACGCCGCTATTGCATGACATTAGTTTTGCGCAGGAAAATAAAGGCATAAACGCAATACTTGGCCCGAATGGTGCCGGAAAAAGCCTGCTGTTGTCACTTATTCACGGCGTCATAAAACCGGATATGGGGTTGGTCACATGGAATGGCACAGCAGCGCAGAAAACCAAAGACAGGCGCGGGTTTGTATTTCAAACTCCGATTGTTTTACGCCGCTCAGTACGTGCCAATCTGGCCTATCCGTTAAAAATTACTGGCAAGGATGTACATGCGCAACAACACGCTATTGATGACATTCTAGCGTTATCCCTGCTGGCTCCGTTAGCAGACCAACCCGCTGCCAGCCTATCGGGCGGCGAAGCTCAGCGCATGGCTATCGCGCGGGCCCTGATCACTAAGCCAGATGTCCTGCTGTTGGATGAACCGTGTTCAAACCTTGACCCGGCGTCTATCAAACTGATTGAGGCGATGATCCGCAGTTTTGTTACGGATGGCGGCAGCGTTTTCATTTCTACACATGATCTGGCGCAGGCCAAACGGTTAGCTGACATCGTTTTGTTCATAGAGGCAGGGCGTTTACTGGAACACAGGCCTGCCACAGATTTCTTTGCAGCCCCCGCTACCCCGCAGGCACAGGCCTATCTGAACGGCGATTTATAATGCGCGTTATTATAATGTTTGCAATGTTGCTCTTTGCGTCTACCGCGCAAGCCACTGAACGTTTCATTACACTTGCATCCACCACATCGACACAAAATTCCGGGCTATATGATTATCTATTGCCGATTTTTACTGCCAAAACCGGCATCGAAGTACGCGTTATTGCTGTGGGAACAGGGCAAGCGATTAAAATTGCCAAAAACGGTGACGCTGATGTGTTGCTGGTGCACCATCGTCCATCTGAAGACGCCTTTATCGCCAAAGGTTACGGCATTGAACGGCGTGACGTGATGTATAATGACTTTGTTATAATCGGGCCGGAAACCGATCCGGCAGGGATTTTCAATATGCCCGTTGCCAGCAATGCACTGGCCGCGATTGCGGATAAAAAGGCATTGTTTATCTCGCGTGGTGACGAAAGCGGCACACATAAGCGAGAAAAAGAGCTTTGGGCCCTTTCAAGCGTTGTGCCGCAAGGCGAATGGTACCGGGAAATCGGCGCAGGCATGGGGGCCGTACTGAACATGGCTTCTTCGGTTGAGGCTTATACATTGTCAGATCGTGGCACATGGCTGTCTTTCGGTAATAAGGGCGATTTGGGATTGCTGTTCTCTGGTGATGACACATTGTTCAACCCCTACGGCATTATTTTGGTGAACCCAGCTTTGCACCCACATGTTAAAATCAACATGGCCCGCAGTTTTTCCAACTGGATTATTTCCGATGCCGCTCAAAAAGCCATCGGCGACTTTACTTTGCAAAACATGCAATTGTTCTGCCCGAACGCAAGTCCCGGCAAAAACGATGATGTGATTTGCCCGACGTCAAAACCGCGCGACTAGATGGCAATAAGCCATGCATTAAATGCATATCGGAAATGCAATATCTAGTCTTTTATTGCGCCGCACCATATCCTATATTATTCAAGAGCGAAGGGTTATTCCTCCCCCTTATACCCTTCGACCCTTGGGCACAGTTCCTTCCTCCCTTGGAACCTGACCCAAAGATATAAAACGGCGTCACACCTCTTCCCGTGACGTCGTTTTTTCTTTTTAAGCATATGGTTATACAGTGATCTTCATGCAATAGCTGCATAGCGGGAATGCAACATTATCAGTTTTAATTATTCTTCAGAAGCTTATATGAAGGTCAACGAAGACAGATACATATATGGAGCTAGCAAATGGCATACTTTACACAAACACATGAGACCCCGATTTCAATTCGCTTTTCAATTGCTGCGACATCACTGGTTCAAGACATCAAAAACTACCGTATGTATCGCAAAACAGTTACCGAGCTGCAAAAGCTGACAAGCCGCGAATTAGATGATTTGGGCCTAAACCGCTCAAGCATTAAGGCTTCCGCAATAGAAGCCGTATACGGTTACTAAGAATACCGATCTGATTCTCCCTTTCAGATCGTGTTGCATAAAAACGGTGTCGCCCCCTCCCTGCGGCACCGTTTTTTTATGCTTTAAGTTAGGCTGGCAAGCTCGCTAAGCGACTGAATTGCAAAATCCGGTGCAAGCGATGTCAGATAGTCACGATCTTGAAAAATCGCGTTTTCATCGGGCATAAACAAACAGCTTTGGCAGTTTGCCGCGCGCGCGGCCATGATGTCCGCGGCGGAATCGCCGACCACAAGGGTGGTTTCGGGGTTTGCTTTTAGGCGTTTCAGAGTTTCAACGAACGGTTTAGGCGAAGGTTTATGCCCAAAGCCATCGTCACCTGCAAGAATTGACTGGAAATGCGTGGTCAGCCCATGCTTGTTCAACCCTTTATTTACCAAGTCCCGTGAACTTGAAGTCACAAGTGCGGCTTGAATATCGCGGTTTGTCACATCCGAAACCACATTATCCGCATGCGAATAAAGCGCCAAGTTATGCAAGCCGTTTTCCACATGCTTGCGCACGGTTATGGCGGATTGTTCCATGTCGATATGCGGATACTTAATTTGCGTTTTATGATGCTCATAAAAGAAATCCCGCACCACCTTATGGTCGGGCATATCCATATCAAAACGACGCAATTCCTGCTGCCAACCTTCCAGCCACAGGTGCAAGGTCTTGGCCATTGTGCCATCCCAGTCGAAAATCACCGTTTTGATTGTCACCAAGCCCCTCCCCCTAAAATGGCACTTCATCCTGCATCGTCACAAAACTGGCCAGGATTTTCTTCGCCCCACCACTATCAAACACAATCGACAACTTGTCAGCCTCAACCCCGATCACAGTGCCTGCCCCGTATTTCGAGTGCGATACGCGGTCGCTTATTGCGAAATTGGGCAGTTCTTCTGCATCTATAATCGCCCGCTTGGGTTTGGGTGCAATTGACGGGGTGTAGTGCGCATTGCGCGCCTGCATCCGTTTCCAACCAGGCGAGCTATAGGCATCGGCACGGGCCGCTTTATCAGCCATATCTGTCGACATTGCAGTCGAGCTGTGTAGTCCTGGTGGGGTTAAAACCTCCACATGTTTGGCAGGCAATTCATCAATAAACCGCGATGGTATTGAGGATTGCCACTGGCCATAAACCCGTCGATTAGTGGCAAAACTGATGGTGCAGATTTCTTCTGCCCGCGTAATACCCACATAGGCCAAGCGGCGTTCTTCTTCGACGCCCTTTTGCCCCGCTTCATCCATAGAGCGTTGTGACGGGAATAACCCGTCTTCCCACCCGGGCAGAAACACCGCAGGAAATTCCAAGCCTTTGGCCGCGTGCAGGGTCATAATGGTAACCTTGGGGGTATTTTCTTCCTGTTCGTTTTCCATGATCAGGCTGATATGTTCCAAAAACCCTTGCAGGTTTTCAAACCCTTCCAGCGCTTTGACCAGTTCCTTGAGGTTTTCCAACCGCCCCGGCCCTTCGGGGGTTTTATCGTTTTTCCAGTGATCGGTATAACCGCTTTCTTCCAGAATAATCTCGGCAATCTCGATATGGCTTTGCTTACCCGCCTCAATCGCGGCAGACCAACGATCAAAACCCTCAATCAGCTGTTTCAACGCGCCGCGCGCTTTGGTGGAAAGCCCCCCTGCCGCCACCAATATCCGCGCACCTTCCAGCAGCGAGACATCATGTTCGCGTGCCGTCTGGTTAATCAATTGCTGTGCCTTATCGCCAATACCACGCTTGGGCGTGTTGATAATGCGTTCAAACGCCAATCCGTCTTCATTGGATATTGCCACACGAAAATAAGCCATCGCATCGCGGATTTCCATGCGTTCATAAAACCGCGGGCCACCGATCACACGATACGGCAAGCCGATGGTCAGGAACCGATCTTCAAAGGCACGCATCTGGTGGCTGGCACGTACAAGGATCGCCATATCATCCAGCGACATCGGATCATGGCCGCGCGTACCACGTTGGAAGTTTTCAATCTCTTCACCGATCCAACGCGCCTCTTCCTCACCATCCCAATGACCGATCAGGCGCACTTGATCGCCTTCTTTTTTATCTGTCCAAAGGGTTTTACCCAGCCGGTTTTCATTACCGCTGATCACGCCCGATGCAGCACCCAGAATATGATGGGTAGATCGGTAATTCTGTTCCAAACGCACCACATGCGCACCCGGAAAATCTTTTTCAAACCGCAGAATATTGCCCACTTCGGCCCCGCGCCAGCCGTAGATCGACTGGTCATCGTCGCCGACACAACAGATGTTCTTGTGCTCCGCTGCCAGCAGGCGCAGCCACAGATATTGGGCCACGTTGGTATCTTGATATTCATCCACTAGAATATAGCGAAACCAGCTTTGGTATTTGCGCAGAATGTCGGGGTGGGTTTGGAAGATTGTCACGACGTGCAACAACAGATCGCCGAAATCAGTCGCGTTCAGGGTTCTCAGGCGTTGTTGATATAACTTGTATAGATCAACACCCTTGTTGTTATAGGCCGCTGTTTCCCCTGCAGGCACTTTATCAGGTGTCCAAGCACGGTTTTTCCAGTTGTCGATGACACCTGCCAAGTGCCGTGCAGGCCACTTTTTGTCGTCAATATTATCCGCACGGATCAACTGTTTCAACAAGCGCAACTGATCATCAGTATCCAAAATCGTAAAGTTGGATTTCAACCCCACCAACTCCGCATGGCGGCGTAGAATTTTCACGCAAAGCGAGTGGAAGGTGCCCATCCATGGCATGCCTTCAACCGCTTCGCCTAGCATGCCGCCGACGCGGTTTTTCATCTCGCGGGCGGCTTTGTTGGTAAAGGTCACGGCCAGAATTTCATTGGGGCGTGCGCGGCCTGTATTCAACAGATGTACAATCCGCGTAGTCAGGGCCTTGGTTTTACCTGTGCCCGCCCCTGCCAGCATCAATACTGGCCCATCCAGCGTTTCGCATGCCAAACGCTGCTCAGGGTTCAACCCGTCCAGATAAGGTGCCGTGCGTGCGCCCATCGCCATTTGCGATAGGCTGCGGCTTTCGGCCTGCTCAAATGTATCCATTTCATCCCACTCATTCATCTGCGTACATTAAACCCAAACTACAGAAAGTAAAAGCGTTGTTCACAAAATGTTCTTACATTGAGAAAATGCGGAAAACTACAGATTTTATCCTTGCAGCAACTTTGGTTAGGTGTATAAACCGCCCTTATGGACGCGGGCGTAGCTCAGGGGTAGAGCATAACCTTGCCAA
Organism: Amylibacter sp.; assembly: GCA_965261565.1. Taxonomy (GTDB): domain Bacteria; phylum Pseudomonadota; class Alphaproteobacteria; order Rhodobacterales; family Rhodobacteraceae; genus Amylibacter. The sequence goes on along the minus strand of OZ253460.1, from coordinate 1,964,056 downwards.
GGTTAGGGTCGAGAGTTCGAATCTCTTCGCCCGCTCCAAACAGAATTAAATACATTCAAAGAGTTACAAAGAAATTTGTAGCTCTTTTTTGCTTTTATAATTATTAAATATTCCTCATGGTAGCATCAAAACTGCACGACAGAGCCGTCTGTCACCCATCATAGAGTTGCGGCTTATAAAGGAAGATGCATTGATTCCCTCGCACCCAACAAGCGCACCCCCACCCCCCGGGTAGAGGCAAACCACTGTACTGTGGAGTGCACAACTTGCCACGCGATAATTTTGAAAATTTGAGGAGTGTTTCTGGCGTTTACGAGGCACATACGCTGCGAATAGTTGGTTAAACGACAGCTATGCGGGACAAAGCTGCCCTTGGCTAAAGTTTGAAATCGGATAATTTTGGATCGGTCGATTGTAGTATTGGCATGATTGAAACTTGCTCCCACCATCTGCACAAGGCTGGATACGACAACAGCGCATCGCGCCCTTCATCGGCTCGAACGAAGTAGTCCATCATTGGCGCAAGATGACAGTCGGCGAGAGTGATAATGCGGCCGTTCAATACCAACTCTTCTTTTGCGATACGGTCTAGTACCGTGAGAACTTTGTGGGACGCTGCAAGGCCCGCGACAATATCTTCTTCACTTGAAGGTACACCCGCCAATGGTCGAAATACCCTTTGTGAGAAAACTTGCCTGATCATTGGCCAGTAGCCGTAATTATCAATGATCCCGATGACTTGATCCATGCGTGCAAATGCCTTGGCGTTGTCAGGCTGCAACGACACACCAGTAAAAACATGGTCGATATACCGCGTAATTGCTAATGTCTCAAAGATACTGAACGTCCCATGGGTTAGTACAGGCACACGACCGAAGGGATGCAGGTTTAGATATGCAGGATCGAGATCGGTGAACGGATCAACCTCAACTATATCGTAGACCACATCTTTCATGTGAAGCGCCATACGGGCTATACGATTGTAGACACTATAACGATAGCCATACAACGTAACTGTTTCGGACATTTGTGCCTCGTTATGCTTGGTGTTGCCAGATATTGTATCAGTATTCTTGCGCAGGCACAAAGGACTCTAAGATGTTGAAGGACGCTTATGCGGGACAAAGCGACCGTTTGAAATTTTGTTTTTACGCAACCAAAATGCTCATGCGGCGTTCCAGATAAGCCACTTCATTTGGCTCTGGCGTCATCATCGTTTCCCGCCAAGCCACCTGTTCTTCATTTATAATGGCCAATTCCCACACACAGGCAATCACGGGTCTTTTAACAGTGTCCATGGGTTCTTTCGTGCCGTAGAGCTTACGGTAATTGTACTGACACAGCACTGAGCCTTGTATCCACCAATGTGCCGAAATTGTAATCCCACGACCGCCAGGATGAAGGATAACAAAGCCTAAACCGTTGTCTTCGCCTTCTGCAGCAACACGCGCTAAGACATCATCATTCAAAAACGACCGAGCTGTAGTCAATATGTCTTCTGTGAAGTCTTTGCCTTCATCAAGAAGCCCGTAAACCTTGATTTGGAGTGGGCCAATTTCCCAAGTGCCGAGGTCGGATACAGGGCGTGGTCGATACTCTTCTACAAACTGAACTCTCATAATCATCTCTTCGGTAAAACCTTTTGTGAAACTCTATCAAATATACCGAGAACGTCAATTTGGGCTCTAAGCGGTCATCTGGCAGAAATTATCAAGTTTCAGCTGCTCAATTGTGGTTAAAAGGCAGGATTGCGGGCAAAGCTGCCGTTCAAAATTCGAGTTAAATGGACTTTGTCACTGAGAAGCTAAATCTTCCTGTTGAGAAGAAGTGTTCGCCTCGTACGTTAAGCTTGCTTTGCTCATCAGCCCACAGTTCCAATTCGGCGTCTGGCACTGTTCCTTGTGAACTGACATAGGCAGTTATGAAAGGAACTGCCAATTCCCCATAACAACCGTCATACCTGTCCATATTCACGATGGAAAAGTAACTGACATCGTCAACATGAAGTCCAGATTTTCGAAGTCTCGCCGCAAGTGTTCTAGGAAGTCTACTATCAGCACAATGCGGTGCGAAGGCTCTCAGCACGCGATCCATGCGCTGGGGGTCTTCACTGTGCCAACAAACGGCATCCCAATCTGTTGCGAGGATCAAACCACGACCGTTTGGTTTCAAGACGCGAAAGACTTCAGAACAAAAGGCATCTATATCAGGGACGTATTCTGCAACTTGCGTGCTTACGACTACATCGAAACTGCTGTCTTCGAATGGTAAGGCAGCCGCATCGGCAACCCTATAAGACAGCCACGAGCATTGAGATTTGGACGCAGCGCGGTCCACCATTTGTTGAGAGATATCTACGCCGACAACGTCGCCAGAGGAACCCGTAGCCTCTGCCAGTGCAGCCGCCAGAAACCCCGGGCCGCTTCCAATATCCAGAACCTTTTCACCTTCGCAAATCGACAACCTACTCAGCGTGTCTTCCCGTTGAGCAACAACATCAGGGCCGAGATACACAGCCTCCAGACGTTCTGCTGCGGCTTCATCATATTCCATTCCAGACATAATTAACTCCTCCATATGCCATCTTAAACAAGTTCACCTTAGGCGTATTTTTGGTTGTTGAGTATATTTTTAACCATCGAAGCTATCGCCACTCAGGGCTCTAAGCGGTCATCTGGCAGAAATTATCAAGTTCAGTTGCTTAATTGTTTGTTAAATGGCAGCAATGATGACAAAGCGACCATTTCCAAAATCTTGCTAAATGGCGATCTGGGTGGATAGCGGTCATTAGCCCTATGCAAGCAGGTCTTCATACCACGGGTCAAAACAGACATCGGGTCGCTTGACTTGATCAGTCCATATAACGAGCAAATTTCGCATCCACATTATCTGAATTGTTTGAGCTGATCTTTTCTCACCAAATCGCATTATCACGGCATATTCAGTTTATTTAAGGTATAAGACCCGATTCACAATAGGGTCGAATATTTTTAGACACAAGTATCCCCACCCGTTTTGTCAAACTGTTTTCAAATTCATATTTGCGAGTGCTCCGACATTCTTGGCAATCATGTTTTGTTGTTGGTTGTTGCGGTGAATATCCGAAAATATATTGAACTTTTTCATGCGGCCAATACCGTGCTCTACGCCAATGCGTAGTTTTGAATGCCATGTATTGTATTCTTGTTCTTCTTTCGTAAGTGGTTTTTTCTTTGATGTTTTCAGGGGGATTTCCAGTGATGTCCCCAGATATCCTAAATCCCCAAGGGTAAGTATATCAGGGGGCCTATCCACGCGGGTCTCATCATAAATACGCTTGTCATGTTTGCGCCCGTCATGGGCGCATCCAACAGCCAGTATACACTTCTTGTCATCTGTGATGATCTGGTGGGACGCCGTGTGCTTCTTTTTCTTGCCAGAATATTTTGCTTTTCGAGCCGAGGGCTTCCCGGGCCGTTGAACTGGACGCTCAGTACCATCAATCATCAGGTAAAGCAGATCAGCCTTTTCCACTTCCGACAACTTTACTTTACGTTCAGGCATCCGAAAATGGCCTGCCATCAACTCTGTCATGGCTTGAATGCGGCGGCAAACTGTCGGAGAGGATACATTGAATACAAGCCCCATAAAAGCATGGCTGGTATAGGTTCGGTAATACATCAGGCAGAGCAGAAGCTGTTCTGCGAACTCCAGGCGATAGTTCATCCCACCCCCAATCGCACGTTGCCTGTCTTTGCGGGACAGGCGTTTCTCCTCACTTTTCAACCAGATCGGATGAAGTGTCGCAACCAGGGCGTTGAAATCTGTAAGGCGGATGCCCGATAGTCGAAAAAACAATGCAGGTTGTGCACTTAAAATCTTCAAAGCTTTCATAAAATGATACCTCCAGGCACTTCCTCGCATAAAAATAACCTATTGTGAAGCAGGTCTATAATAAAAACAAGCTAAAGAGCTCTGCTTGGGATGAAATTTGCAGCTTATTATATATGTTTCGCCGATGTGTTTTCACAGTGGTCAAAGATATACCCAACAAAAGAGAAATGGAATTACTGCTATGCCCAACAAGAATTAATTGAACCACTTCTTGTTCTCGTGCGGTAAGTGTATCGCTGCCGAAATCCTGGAATCTATCTTCTTGTCCTGGGTTGTTTTCGGAAGGGTTAAAACTTTTCCCATCGATTTCGAATTGCTTGGCCAATACGCTATTGAGAACGGGTAATATTTCTTCCAAACGTGAGCGGCACTCGGTGGTTTGTTGCCCGCCCCGTTTCGTTAAAAAACTAATATCAATGGCAGTGCCATTTGGTATGTTTATGAACATGATACATTCGGCATAGTTTTTGGGCCAGCCGGGTGTGCGATACCCGATCAGTTCAGAATTTTCGATTCTTATATCGCAATCAGCTAAATCAATGATGTTTTTATTGTCGGCTCCAATCAGATCCGAAATTAGATAAACCCCAGACGTCAGTCCTTTTTGATATGCACGGTAAACCGGATTAATCACATAGGTGTAATTGATATAGTTTGCTAAGCCGGTCTCAAATTTAAGCTTGCCGTTATAACAAGCCAACGAAATGGGTGCCGCATTCTTACGGTATAAAAAAATAATAAAACTTTCTGAAGGGAGAAATTTTTCCAATATATCAGAGAGTTTCGTAAAAAATGTTTTTGAACCTATAATTTCAATCAGAGCAACACTCAACTCGTCAAAAAGTTCTCTGGAATGACTTTGTGTCATCCTTTGTGCACCGGAAAGTGTAAGGTTTGATATCATAACAAGGCCAATTAGACGTGCGGAAGTAATATTATTCAAGGCAAAAATGGCGTTTGGGACGTCTCATCCCTTGGGAGGATATTCTGCGCGTTTAAACAATGTGACACTCATTTGATCTGCAATGCCTAACCAATGTAATTTTGGTTATTAATAACAAGGTCACTTTATGACGTTTTCAGTTTCAAATATCCGCTCACAATTTCCAGCGCTTGCGTTGGAAGATAATGGAAATGCCCGTGTTTATGTAGACAATCCCGCCGGAACACAGGTACCCGCTTCCGTTGCGCAGGCAGTGAGTGATTACATGCTTACAAATGCATCCAACATGGGTGGGCACTTCATGACCAGCATCGCAACAGACCAAGTAGCGATGAAAGCGCACGAAGATGCGGCGATTTTCATGGGTGCGGCTTCAGCGAAAGAAGTGGTGATTGGACAAAGTATGACATCTCTAACCTTTCACATGTCCCGCAGTATTTGCCGCGACTTTCAAGTGGGTGACGAAATTATCATCACGCGCATGGAGCATGAAGGAAACGTTGGGCCGTGGTTGGAGATAGCAAAGGACAAAGGCTTGGTTATTCGCTGGGTCGATTTCAATCGTGAAACATGGCAAGTGGAACCTGAAGACCTTGCAGCTATTTTAACCGATAGAACAAAGCTCGTTGCGCTGAATTATGCAAGTAACATGACGGGTGGGATCAATGACATAAAGGCATTAAGCCAAATTGCCAAAGATGCCGGCGCATTGGTATTTGTGGATGCAGTCCAACTAGCCCCACACCATATGGTTGATGTCCAAGCACTTGGATGTGATTTCTTGGTCTGCTCTTCATATAAATTCTTTGGCCCCCATCTTGGTTTGTTATGGGGCCGTAAAGAGCTTCTGCAGAAATTGCATCCATACAAAGGCCGCTGTGTATCGAATGAGCTGCCAGATAGGTTTGAAGCTGGCACCCCCCAGTTTGAGTTGTTGGCTGGCTTGTCTGCAACGATTGAGTATTTTGAAGATCTGGGTAAATTGGAAACCTCTTCAGAAAATCGCCGCGAACTAATTGCGACGGCTTACCGAATGTCCCGTGACTATGAAGAACCGTTAACCAACACCCTTATTGACGGGTTGCAACAAATCAAAGGAATATCAATTTTTGGCATCACAAATCCGAACCGCGTGCAGCACCGGGTACCTACCATTTCAATTCGACATAATAATACAGCACCTTCTGATATAGCGCGCACCCTGGCAAAGGCAGGAATTTATGTCTGGCACGGTCATAATTACGCTTACGAGCCAGCACTGGCATTAAACATACCCGAAGAGGAAGGGGTAATAAGAATAGGGTTGGCTCACTACAACACTGCAGATGAAGTTACGCAAATCATCCGTGAAGTTGATGCGATTGTCTCAAAAACGTAACAATAAACTACCAAACTAAACTTATAACAAAGGAGGAAAACATGACACTTAAACCACTTAAAAAACTGGCCGTTTACCTCTCAGCGTTGATGACGTTGGGAACAGCTGGTGCAGTATCTGCAGAAACACTGCGGGTAGGTATGGAATGTACCTATGCGCCGTTTAATTACCGCACCGCTGATGGTGAACTGGCAGGTTACGATGTTGATGTGGCCAACGGGGTTGCAGAAATTATCGGGGCCGATCTGGAATTTGTCTGCCAGCAATGGGATGGGATGATCCCGGCACTTCTGGCTAATAAGTTCGATCTGATCGTAGCATCCATGTCAATCACTGACACGCGTTTGGAAAAAATCGACTTTTCAGGCCCGTATCGCGATTCCGTTGGGCGCCTGATCGGTAAATCGGGTGCTGAGCTGAACCTGTTTGACGATGCTGGTGCACCGATTGCTGAAAACTTCAATGGTCTTCGCGTCGGACTAGAACGCGCTTCAACTTATGAAAACTGGTTTAATGCCAAACTGCCGGGTGCCGAAATTGTGCTTTATGATGGCTCTGAGCCATTATACCTTGATCTGGTAAACGGGCGTGTCGACATGATCATGACAAATCCGATGAAAGCACATCTGCGGTTCTTGAGCAAAGAAGACGGTAGCGGGTTTGAATTCGTAAGCCCTCCAATCAGCGAGGTTGAATATTTTGGTATCGGTGTCGGTATCGGTTTACGTCAAGGACAAGATGAATTGCGCGAACGATTAAGTGCTGCGATCCGTGACTTGATCAACAATGGCTCACTGGAAGAATATGCCTTAAAAATCTTTCCCTTCAAGATCCACAATGATGAATGGGGTAAAAGTTAAAGTCTGAATAACCTAGCGTGGCGGCGCATGGAATATGCGCTGTCACTAAAAATGTATTCTTTAAAACGTAGACATGCGAGGGGATCCAATGGATGCTGTATCAGGATGGTGGGATGATTACTTTTGGGGGTCAATGATTGTCCTTCAAGTGTTTTTCTTTTCGCTCATATTAATGGTTTTATTTGGTTTGATCGGAGCCGCTGCCAAACTTTCAAACAACCGCATAGCGCAAAAGATTGCAGCTGCGTACACAGTTATTTTTCGCGGTACTCCTGAAATTCTAGTGATTTTACTGCTCTATTTTGGTTCAGCGATTGCGCTGACCGCAATTGTTCAAATATTTAGCCCCGAGACAAAATTTGTTGATGTCCCGCCTATGTGGGCCGGCACGATTGCCATCGCGTTGATCGTAGGTTCTTACGCCACTGAAACTTTTCGTGGCGCATTTCTGGGGGTGAAACCTGGCAGTGTCGAAGCCGCCCGTGCCCTTGGTATATCCAATTTTCAAGCCTTCATCTTTATCCGCATCCCTGAAATGTGGCGCCTTGCCCTGCCGCCTTTTGGCAATCATATGTTGTCATTGATCAAAGACACGGCTCTGATCTCGATCATCGGGCTTAATGAAACCTTTTTCGTCGCAAAACAAGCGATCGGTACAACGGGTGAACCGTTCACCATGTATATTGTGGTTGGCTGTATTTATCTGGGGTTTTCCACCATCATAACATTGTCGGTCATGGGGATGGAAAAATTCGGGGCTAGAACCGGGGAAGGTGCACGATGAACTTTGACCTTTCTTTAATCACCGATAGCATTCCTAAAATGCTGGCAGGTATAGGCATTACGTTTCAATTGATGTTTTTGTCAGCGATCTTGGGCTTGATTTTAGCAATCATACTTTTGTTGATGCGGATCAGTGGCAAATGGTATCTGTCATGGCCTGCGCAAGTTCATATTTATATTTTCCGCGGCACACCCATTCTGGTGCAAATATTCATCATCTACTACGGATTGCCACAGTTCGACTTCATCCGAGAGAGTGTATTCTGGCCGATCCTGCGTGAACCTTTTGGGTGCGCTGTTTTGGCTTTAACCCTGAATACTGGCGCATATGTATCCGAAATTCTACGCGGTGGCGTATTGGGTGTGGATCGCGGAATACTTGAGGCGGGGTCGGCACTGGGCCTATCCGCACGTCACAAGTTTATTTACCTTATCACACCGATTGCAGCCCGTCTGGCCCTGCCAGCCTACAGCAATGATTTTATCAGTCTGATGAAAGCGACATCATTGGCCAGCACGATAACACTGCTGGATATGACTGGTATCGCACGCACAATCGTTGCCCAAACCTTTGCCCCATACGAAATCTTCATATCACTGGCAATTATCTACATGATCCTGACATGGATCATTCAAAAAAGCTTCGGCCGGATTGAAAAATATCTAAGCCGCTATGTAAATCCATGAGGTCTAACATGACAAATTCTAAATCTGATGCACTGATCCAAATGATAAACGTGGATAAGTTTTTTGGCTCATTTCAAGCATTAACAAAAATAAACCTAGAAGTGAAACGCGGTGAAAAAATTGTGGTTTGCGGGCCATCCGGCTCTGGCAAATCAACAATGATCCGTTGCATTAACCGCCTTGAAGAACACAATAGCGGGCAGATCATTATCGATGGCAATGAACTGACCGATCAGGTCAAAGATATTGATGCGGTGCGACGTGAAGTTGGCATGGTGTTTCAAAGTTTCAATCTATTTCCGCATATGACAATTGTGAAAAACCTGATGTTGGCGCAACGGTTGGTGCGTAAAACCCCAAAGGCTGAAGCGCATAAAGTTGCGATGCATTTTCTGGAGCGGGTTAAAATTCCCGATCAGGCGAATAAATACCCTGTGCAACTCTCAGGAGGCCAGCAACAGCGCGTAGCCATCGCCCGTGCCCTTTGTATGAAGCCGGAAATTATCCTGTTCGACGAGCCAACCTCGGCCCTAGACCCGGAAATGATCAATGAGGTTCTGGAAGTGATGACCGATCTGGCCAAAGAAGGTATGACAATGATTTGCGTAACGCACGAGATGGGCTTCGCCCGTTCTGTCGCAGACCGTGTGATTTTTATGGATGCAGGCGAAATCGTTGAAGAGGGCGATCCAGAAGGTTTTTTCAATAATCCGCAAAGTGAGCGTACCAAAGCATTCCTAAGCCAAATCCTAACACACTAAAGGTAAGATAAATGACAACAGAATTTCCAGATCACGAAAAGTTTTTGCGCTTTGCCGAAAAGTTGGCTGATGCAAGCGGCGCAATGCTTATGGCCGTGATTGAACAAGCGCCCGACGTAGACATTAAGTCAGATGCATCCTTTGTTACGACCACCGACAAAGCCGTTGAAAAAAAGCTGCGTGACATGATCACTAGAACCTACCCAGACCACGGCATTTTGGGTGAAGAATTTGACAATGTTAACATTGATGCAGAATTTGTTTGGGTGTTGGACCCGATTGACGGCACAGCTGCGTTTGTTGCAGGTATTCCAGTATATGGCACGCTGATTGGTCTTGCATGGAATGGTAAACCCTTTGTTGGTGTTATTGATCACCCAGTAACATCTGATCGTTGGGTTGGCGTTTCTGATCGTTTCGCAAAACATAATGGCAAAACAATAAAAGTCCGTAACTGCGAAGCATTTAAGAATGCGTACACGACTTGCAGCAACCCTGATTTTATGACGGCAGAACAACATCTACGTTTCACAAAGCTACGAAAACAAGCCCAGTATGTGCAATATGGCGGGTCATGTTTTGCCTATGGCACTCTTGCTTCTGGGCGTACGGACATTGCCATTGATTGTGGCCTTGAAGCCTTCGATGTCTACGCAAGTGCAGCTGTTATTAAAGGCGCCGGTGGTTACATAACTGACTGGGAGGGCAATGACATTACATTCAATATGAATGGAACTGTGATAGCCGCAGGAGATCACGCACGTTTGGAAGAATTGATCGACCTGCTTCATACTGGCTGACTACATTGCAGAAAAGCCTTGCTCTCTTGAGCGAGGCTTTATTGAACATCCGCATTGTCCGCTGAACGGCCAATCTCAGAGTTGAAGTTAGCTTTGTTCATTAATGTCCGCTTTGGGAAAATCAAAGTTTGGCAACACAAGATTATGCGAACGGCAACTTTAGGCCGTGAACGCCTAATTTAGATAAAGACCGAAGGTCGTATAGGGGCTCGAAACGGTCATCTGACAGAAATTGTCTTACTTCAGCTGCTCAATTGTTTGTTAGATGGCAGCTATGCGGGGTGGGCTCAACTGATTGACGCAACACATGCATTATTCGCCTAACCGTTCTCCAAGATTTCTAACCCAACAGACTTAACTTTACGGACAAACAATTCAAGATCGCGTCTTCTTGTTCGATGATTACAGATAGCAGCGCGTAAACAGTGACGCCCCTTAACTGTCGTGTCCGATACTGCAGCGACGCCGCTTTCCTGAAGCCGGATCATGATCTCTGTATTCAAAGCCTCTAACGCGTCGTCGGCCAATTTGGCTGGTTTGTAGCGGAAGCAAACAATGTTGACGGTTGTCGGTGCGATAAGCTCAAGTTCGGCGTCTTCATTTATCATTTCAGTCAGGTAACGGGCCTGTGCGATATTTTGGTCAATCAACCGACCGAACTTCGCGACACCATGCTCCTTCAGCGTTAGCCAGACTTTTAGAGCTTTAAAGCCGCGAGACGTCTGGAGATTATAGTCCTGAAGATACTCGGCAGCCGCTATGCCGCGAGGTTTCTCCTCAAGGTATTCAGGATGAACGGCGAAAGCATCCCTATGCAGCGCTGCGTCCTTGATTAACGCACAGCCAGCCTCGAACGGGATATGCATCCATTTGTGCGGATCGAGTGCCAATGAATCCGCGTCTTCGATGCCGTCCACGAGATGTCTGTTTTCGGGCGCAATTGACATCAGGGCACCGATACAACCATCGACGTGAAACCAAAGCCCCTCTTCCTTGCACAGCTGACTGATCGCTTTCAGGTCGTCGATTGCCCCAGTATTAACCGTGCCTGCCGTGGCTATCACGCAAGCAGGTAGGCGGCCTGCATCGCGATCTTCCTGTATCATTTTTCTGAGTTCCACCAAATTCATTCGCAGTACTGCATCGGTATGCACGCGGCGCAGTGCTTTGTTCCCCAGACCTAAAAGCTCAACGGCTTTCTGGTGGCAACTATGGGCTTGGTCCGAGGCGTAGTATGAAAGTGGCTGTTTGATCGCAGCAACACCTTCCGAACGAACATCAATTCCTGCCATGGCATTGCGAGCCACTGTAAGCCCAATAATGTTGGCCATTGAACCACCACTAACCAGCGTCCCACTCGCCGTATCGGGGAAGCCCATCATCTCTTTCAACCAATTGATAACTTGGCCGTCCATAAGTGCTCCCGCGAAATTGCCACCACCGAGGTTGGAACCATCAATCGCCGCCAGAAATTCACCCAATGCGCCGCTGAAAGTTCCCGAACCCATGTACCACATCCAAAACCGCGGATGAATGTTGCCCATCGGATATGGAAAAAGGTTTGATTTTAGCTCCGCATAAACATCGTCGAAAGTATTCGAAACCTGCGGTAATGGTGCTGCGTAAGCATTGCGAACGGTATCGGGCATGTCCTGCCAAAGCGGGCGGTCACGGACGTCACGCACATGTGAAATGGCATCGTCGATGATCTGGTGCGCTGTCGACTGAAGGTCATCCCAATCAGATGGATCAAGGCCTTCTTCTATCTTTAGTGGGTCAATCTCTTTCATGGCTTCCTCCAGCATAATCATAGTAGCCAGGGTACACAAAATTGCAAATAGGTGGTCACTTTGGACTCAAAGCGGTCATCTGACAGATCCAGCTTTGACTGCCAGCCATATAGTGCTTACTCTCCAATTGAAGTCCGAATTCTATCTGGCTAAGAAGATTTTCTCTAGGGTAAGTTGGCAGGGGATTCTGTGGACGTTTATGCAGGCAAATTGCTGCCGTTGAGGTCAGGTAGAGTCATTTAGTTTATCGACAGAAGCACGGACAATTTCTGATATTTGCAAAAGTTGTTCAGCCAAAGGGCTGGTACGACGCCATATCATACAAATTGTCCGTGAAGGTTGCCTACCCTTAAAGCGAGAAATAGATACTGGTGCCGAGTTTGTTTCTACAGCCACTGCCATTTCTGGAATTAAGGTCACCCCGATGCCTGCGCCAACCATTTGCACAAGGGTCGATAGAGAGCTTCCATCCAAACCTTCTCGTGGCTGAATGGATCGCATATTGCAAAATGATAACGCTTGTTCTCGAAAACAATGTCCTTCTTCCAATAAAAGTAACCTCATTTCGCGAAGCAACTTCCCATCAGGTATGGGTTCACTTTTATCATCACTCTTGCGTACCAATACAAAATCTTCTTTTAACAATGGAATTTTAGTGAATGAAGCACTAGAAATAGGCAAAGCTACAATGGCAGTATCCAGAAGCCCGTCTTCCAACTCCCGGATCAGTTTTTCCGTTAGCGTTTCACGCACATGAATATCAATCTCTGGGTGCAAATCACTGAGGTCACCAATTATTGTTGGCAGCAGGTAAGGCGCAATCGTTGGTATCACACCAATTCGAAGTCGCCCCGGAAGCCCATCTTGTGAAGCGCGCGCGAAATCCCCCAACTCATCAACTGAAAGCAGTATTTCGCGCACGCGTAATGCAAACTCCTCACCAAAACTTGTTAGGCGAATTTTTCGTGGAGCTCTTTCGAACAATGTTGTACCTAATGTTTCTTCCAATTCTTTTATCTGAACGGATAAAGCTGGTTGAGAAATTGCACAAGAACTTGCAGCATGTCCAAAATGACCGTAGCGAGCCAAGGCTTCAAAATAACGAAAATGCTTAAGTGTCAAATTTTTCATAACTATAAGTTATCAAAGCGATCAGTATATTCAACTTTAATCTATTATAAATATTTGCTAAACGCGTAGCAGAAACACATAAGATTCACACCCCAACATTGGAGATCAAAATGGCGGAAACAAGTCAGGGTAAATGCCCAGTGGCGCATGGCGCAATTGTAAATTCAGGCGGCACTTCTAATAACGATTGGTGGCCAAACCAATTGAACCTTAAAATTCTTCATCAACATACCTCAGCATCTGACCCTATGGGGAATGATTTTGATTATGCAGAAGAATTTAAAAAACTTGATTTAGAGGCTCTGAAAAAAGATCTTGTTGGGTTGATGACAGACAGCCAAGATTGGTGGCCTGCTGATTATGGTCATTACGGCGGTCTATTCGTTCGCATGGCGTGGCACAGTGCAGGAACGTACCGTACATCTGACGGGCGCGGTGGTGCTGGTACTGGCAACCAACGTTTTGCACCAGTAAACAGCTGGCCTGATAATGGCAACCTGGACAAAGCACGCCGCTTGCTTTGGCCAATTAAACAAAAATATGGCACCAAAATCTCTTGGGCCGACTTGATAATTTTGGCAGGGAATTGTGCTCTTGAATCCATGGGTTTCAAAACATTCGGTTTTGCGGGTGGTCGTGCAGATATCTGGGCACCAGAGGAAGACATTTACTGGGGTAAAGAAACCGGATGGTTGGATGATGAGCGTTACAGTGGTAAACGCGATTTAGAAAGCCCATTGGCGGCCGTTCAAATGGGGTTGATCTATGTGAACCCAGAAGGTCCGAATGGTAATCCTGATCCCGTAGCATCTGGGTTCGACGTACGCGATACATTCGAACGTATGGGTATGAATGACGAAGAAACCGTCGCACTTGTTGCCGGCGGGCACACATTTGGTAAAGCACACGGCGCAGGCGATCCTGATCTTGTTGGTGCAGAGCCAGAAGCTGCCAGCATCCAGGAAATGGGCTTAGGTTGGAAAAACGGCTTAGGGTCAGGCAAAGGCATTCACACGACAACCAGTGGCATTGAAGGTGCATGGAAAGCCAACCCAACAACATGGGATAATGGTTATTTTGACACGTTGTTCGGCTATGAGTGGGAGCTTACGAAAAGCCCGGCTGGTGCACAGCAATGGCAGGCTAAAGATGTTGCTGACGAACATATGGTCGTTGATGCACATGATACATCCATCAAACACGCGCCAATGATGACAACGGCTGACATGTCTTTGCGTATGGATGCAATCTATGAACCAATTTCACGTCGTTTCCATGCAAACCCAGAAGAGTTTGCAGATGCGTTTGCACGCGCCTGGTTCAAACTGACACACCGTGATATGGGCCCACGCGCTCGTTATCTTGGTGCAGATGTCCCTACCGAGGAAATGATCTGGCAAGATCCAATTCCAACTGCATCTGGTGACGTGAAAAGTGATCAAGATGTGGCTGATCTAAAGGTAAAAATTCTTGGCTCTGATCTGTCCATCTCTGAATTGGTGTCTACGGCTTGGGCTTCTGCTGCAACATTCCGCGGTTCTGACTACCGAGGTGGTGCAAATGGTGCGCGTATCCGTTTGGCTCCACAAAAAGATTGGGAGGTTAATCAACCTGCGCAATTGGCAAAAGTCTTGAAAGCTCTTAAAGCGATCCAAGCTGATTTCCAATCTGGCGGTAAAACCGTTTCAATGGCTGACCTGATTGTCTTGGGTGGTTCTGCGGCTGTAGAACAAGCTGCGAAAAATGCAGGCCACGACGTTACTGTTTCATTTACAGCAGGACGTGCAGACGCAACACAAGATCAAACCGATGTGGAATCTGTTGATTTACTTGAACCAACAGCGGATGGTTTCCGTAACTACCAAAAAGTGCAATACAATGTTTCAGCAGAAGAATTACTGTTGGATCGTGCACAGTTGCTGACTTTGACAGCACCTGAAATGACTGTTCTTGTTGGTGGTCTGCGTGTGTTAGGCGCGAATGCCGGTGGATCTCAACATGGCGTGTTCACTGATAACGTTGGCACGTTAAGCAATGATTTCTTTGCCAATATTCTGGACATGAGTACTGAATGGAAACCGACAGGTGGTGCAGAGATTGAATTCGAAGCGTGTGACCGCAACACAGGTGACGTAAAACGCACCGGCACACGGGTTGATCTTGTTTTTGGATCAAACTCTCAACTTCGTGCGCTTGCAGAAGTCTATGCATCTGACGACGCAAAAGAAGCGTTCGTACACAGCTTTGTTGCTGCGTGGACAAAAGTGATGAACCTTGATCGCTTTGATTTAGCTTGATTTCTGGTGGCGCAATTTAAGTCTTATTTAAAAAGTAAGTATGCTTAAATGTTCTGCAAATACATATACTAGGGAGGGGTTTCATAAATTTGAAACCCCTTTTCTCTATCTATTAGGGTGTGAACCCAATTCAGCATATTGATTTCATTGCAATTTACTGATTCAAATTCCGTAAAGAAGATTGGATCATGTGTTTAAGTTGTCTGATGTGTCTAACGTCAGCACTTAAAATGTCCGGAAGAGGTGTTCAAATAAAGGACTTGGAGGAAGCTGCATGACGGTTTAACAAAGAGAAACGCGAAAGGCGCACTTCAACAACTATCGTTCACACCACAAGGTAATGATGCTAGAGGACTGTTTGTCACAAAACAAAATTTCAATCGCAAGAACTTCATTAGGTCTGTCGGCGGTACTGCTGATATTAAACAATTGTACAACAAATGAAGTAGCCAAGCCGATTGCCCGCCCGACTGTGCCCAGCACAATCGAGCAGACCGCGCCCATTGCTGCCCCTGCGAGCTCTCAAAAAACACCAAATAGAACAGAAATCCTAGTCCTAGGAGACTCGCAAATTTCGTTTGCTACAGGGCAAGTGTTTCAAGATTTCTTCAAGAATTTAGATCAGAATTGCACTCCTAACCCTGCGCAAAAAGCACTGTTAAATAAACTTGGCGACCAATCCTTCGCGGCAATCGGGGTGCGCTCCAGCTCGCTTCATTCCTGGGTTGCCAAAGAAGGCAGTGCCAAAGGGTCAATTTGCGATGTCGATAAAAAATATGGTGTAAATGCAGGAACCTACGGTATTTCCAAATCTTCGGGGCGCAGTTATGTTCAAATAGGCCAAAATAAAGCTTACCAGTTTTGTGAAAAGAACAAGTCCCCTTTCGAAGCCATGTTTGCAAATAATTACTATGATCCAAACCTTCTGGTTTTATCTTTTTTAGGAAATGCCGCCGAACGGTGGGCAAACAACCCGCAAGCGGCACTGGCCGATGTGCGTGAAACCGTAAAACAGATACCCACAAACATGCCGTGTGTTTTCATAACAACCGCACCATCATTTTTGCCTGATGTGAACGATCAACGCCAAAAGGCCCAAGGGAATATACAGGCAGCGTTCGAACAAACCAGCGGGCGGTGCAGCTTTGTCAAAGCAATTAACATCAAGACGCGTGCCGCGAGTGAAGGGAACAAGATTAATTTCGCGACAAATGATACAGGTAAGGTTAAAGACCCGTATCATCCAAATGCTAATGGTGCGCGCACATTTATTAAAACCAATACACCTGCATTATGTCGCGCTATTTTTCAGCAATTAAAGGGATGAGACAACGATGGCGGCATTTATGAACGGCAAAAAATAAAGTTCATTTTACTTGTTGGCCTACTGCCGTTAACTCTTTGAATGGACCATTAGCACTTGGATATACACGCACGCATGACAAATTTAAAAACCCTTCGAGATATATTAGTCTTATCGCTTGTCATAATCTGTGCGCCATCGCTCAAAGCACCCGCTGGAACGTTTAAATCACCCGACATATTAATTCTGGGAGACTCGCAAATAACATTTGGGTCGGGGCCGGTCTTTCTTGAGTTTTTTGAAAATATCAAAGCGCATTGTGAACCTAATGCGGCTCAAAAGGCGGATTTGAAGAAACTTGGGGATATGTCCGTGGGCGTTATTGGTGTGCGTTCCACATCACTACATTCATGGACTGCACGAAAGGGAGAGGCAAAAAGAACTGTTTGCGATGTTGATCCAAAGTGGAAAGTAAATGCAGGCAGCTACGGGTTTTTAAACACCACTGGCAATAAATACGTTCAAATAGGCAAAGGGTCCGAATACCAATTTTGTAAAAAAAATGCATCACCATTTGAAGCAATGTTTCGGGATGGTTATTATAAACCGAAACTCCTGCTGATGTCCTTTATGGGGAACGCAGCTCGCCGCTGGGCAAAGCACAAAGATCTGGCATTGCAAGATGTACAAAACACTATGCGTCAGCTTCCGCCAAAAATGCCTTGCATTTTTATGACGACGGCTCCTGCATATAGTAGACCCGATTCACAATAGGGTCGAATATTTTTAGACACAAGTATCCCCACCCGTTTTGTCAAACTGTTTTCAAATTCATATTTGCGAGTGCTCCGACATTCTTGGCAATCATGTTTTGTTGTTGGTTGTTGCGGTGAATATCCGAAAATATATTGAACTTTTTCATGCGGCCAATACCGTGCTCTACGCCAATGCGTAGTTTTGAATGCCATGTATTGTATTCTTGTTCTTCTTTCGTAAGTGGTTTTTTCTTTGATGTTTTCAGGGGGATTTCCAGTGATGTCCCCAGATATCCTAAATCCCCAAGGGTAAGTATATCAGGGGGCCTATCCACGCGGGTCTCATCATAAATACGCTTGTCATGTTTGCGCCCGTCATGGGCGCATCCAACAGCCAGTATACACTTCTTGTCATCTGTGATGATCTGGTGGGACGCCGTGTGCTTCTTTTTCTTGCCAGAATATTTTGCTTTTCGAGCCGAGGGCTTCCCGGGCCGTTGAACTGGACGCTCAGTACCATCAATCATCAGGTAAAGCAGATCAGCCTTTTCCACTTCCGACAACTTTACTTTACGTTCAGGCATCCGAAAATGGCCTGCCATCAACTCTGTCATGGCTTGAATGCGGCGGCAAACTGTCGGAGAGGATACATTGAATACAAGCCCCATAAAAGCATGGCTGGTATAGGTTCGGTAATACATCAGGCAGAGCAGAAGCTGTTCTGCGAACTCCAGGCGATAGTTCATCCCACCCCCAATCGCACGTTGCCTGTCTTTGCGGGACAGGCGTTTCTCCTCACTTTTCAACCAGATCGGATGAAGTGTCGCAACCAGGGCGTTGAAATCTGTAAGGCGGATGCCCGATAGTCGAAAAAACAATGCAGGTTGTGCACTTAAAATCTTCAAAGCTTTCATAAAATGATACCTCCAGGCACTTCCTCGCATAAAAATAACCTATTGTGAAGCAGGTCTAGTAAAAAAATTGTTGATTTGCGACTTCAGGCACAAGAAAACTTGGAACAAGCTTTTCGTGAAAGTGGCAGCAGATGTACCTTTGTCAAAGGAGCAACTCCTGAAACGGTTGCCGCAAACGTTGGCAACAAACATTATTTCCGGGTCAACAAATCAGGTAAAGTAAAAGACCCTTATCACCCAAATACAAAAGCTGCCGAGAATTTTTTCGCGGTGGAAATGGACGATATCTGCGGGGCTATTTTCAAGCAAATTAGCACAACACTTGTATCCTCCCAACCTTGAAAAGCTTTTTTTGGTCGTGAACATACACACTAAAGCGCGAATGGTTGTGTTTTGCGTGATTTGAAATCTTAAGCCATATGGCTCAAAGTTTTTCACTTGCTTTAGGCACTAAGCCGAATGTTATTCATTATGCGCAGTGGTGCGCAGCACCAACCATAAGCCCATACTCATGAAAACGAGACCTGCCCAAATGTTAATTCCTACAGGTTCATTGAGGAATAACCATCCGAAATATAACGCAACCACGGGGCTGAGATTAAGTAAAGTAGCTGCTGTGGACGCATTTATTAATTTTAGAGCGGTCAACCATAACAAGTAACCAATAGCACTTGAAAAACCGATGAACGCAACACCGATTAGGATGTTCGCTTCGGTAAGGCTATTCCATCCACCCTCAGCCAAGGCGAAGGGAAATAAAACAAATGTTGCTGCTGCCATAGCCAGCGTTCCCACCTGAATAGTTGGATAGCGCGCAAGATATGGACGATAAAGAACTGCTGAGGCACCACCAAATAATGCTGCCGTTAAGATAGCGATGTTTCCCGCCATACTCTCATTGCTATACTCGGTATTTTGGTCGTTTATGATGATGGAGACTGCCAGGATAGATATGCAAACCCCAACCGCGCGGGGCAAGTCAATTGTTTCCCGACGCATAAGCCATGCCGCCAATAATGCGAAAACAGGAAATACAGCGAATAGAATTGCGGCTCGACCTGCAGGAACAGTCTTCAAGCCTAGGTTTAAAAACCCCACCAAAGCGGCGAATTGCACGACCCCAAGGCACATTATGGCCATTGTATCGCGTTGTGGTATTGTTACTCTTTGACGGGCCAAATAGATTGGCACTATGCATCCAACTGCAAGTGCGTATCGCAGAAATGCTAGCGTCATTGGGCCAATATCGCCAACAATCTGCCTTGTCACAAAGATGGCCGCGCCGACTTGAACGCCAGTCAACGCAGCTGCCAAGATACCAAGAACGGGTTTGGTCACAAAGTAAGTTCCCATCTCTGGTCGATAGTATCTTGCCCGAAAGCGTTAGCGGGGCTTTCACTGGTTATCTTAAACCCTCGGGCCTCATAAAGAGAACATGCAGCGTGGTGGCTTTTGTGTGTCCATAAAACAAGGCGTTTCGCCTCAGTTATTGTGGCGAAGTTTATCACTTCCTCAAGCATAAGCTTTCCAAGACCAAGACCACGCGCGAACGGTTCGAGGAAAAACATCCGCAATCTGGCTGTATCAGGATCATCACGCATGCAAAATACCGAGCCAAGTCGAACACCATTGGCAACGGGAATAAATGCTCGTTCGGTCTTCATGTCGCGAGTTTCAATGAAATCTGCCAGAATCCGTGCTACCAAAGCTTCAAAGTTGGCGTTATATCGTTCTTCAGTTGCATATAATTCTGCGTGTCGGGCCACAATCCAACCAGCGTCCCCAATTTCAAGATCACGGAAAGCTGTATTCTTTAGCACACCGGGATCAAGCATTGCTTGCAAATGATGCATCGTTTTCACAAGCGTGAGCCGCTCGGGTGTTTCAAGATGGGACAGGCTTTCCTTAATGGCTTTTTGGGAGGAAACAATCAATGTCTTAGTTAGAGCTTTACCTTCTCGCGTTAAAGATAGGTTCCATCGCCTTCGGTCATGCACATCGCGCTGGCGATCAATCCAACCCAACTTCCTAAACCGTGTAATGAGACGGCTTAAATATCCCTCATCCAACCCAAGTCCTTCAACCAGATCACGCGCCGTAAGCGGGCCGTTGGTGGCAAGATCATGCAAGATACGAACTTCTGTTAACGTCATATTAGATTGAAGGTATGATCGATCCAAAATACCCAAGCGACGAGTATAGAAGCGATTAAATGCGCGTATGTTATCTATGTAATTCATAGCAAGACATTTAAGTAAATGCTTGCCTAAGTCAAGTATTATACTTGAACCGTTCTTTTGCAATGTTTTGCTTAGTGTTCGCGCCAATTGATGGAACCGCCCAAAGAATTGACATCTCCAGAGACTCAAGAAGTAACTCCGGCCCTGCCCCAGTTTTTGCACGTGATCGAGCTGCAGCGTTAGGAAACACCATTAATGGGTTGGTAATCCCAGATGGTGACAGGGAACTGGTAAGCTACTATCAGTCGCTGGTAATCGGTGGAGAAAAATTCTTTGTTATAACTACGGATCGATACAGCGATTTTGCAGCGTAAACTTGATAATTTTTGTCAAATGACTGCTTTGAAATCAAACTGCAATGTTTCTACATGGTCGCGAATGACAACTTTTAAAATACCGACATCCTCGTTGACATTAATCTAAACTTTTGCAATTCGGGCCGTGCAAGCCAAGGCGACCAGAGTGAACAAGCCAAGTACAGCGTAAATCGCCAGTATTACCTGCATATCAGCATATGGCATGACGGCCTCATCCGTGGTGCGCACGGCAGCGAGGCTGAGCGTAGCGGCGAACAATAGCCGCCCAGCGAGGCTTTGCACTGAGAGATAGGTGGCACGTGTGCCGTCATGTAAAAGTGGTTGAATGCGGGCCTGGATGAAGGGATGTGACAGTGAATTCGGCACCATTCTGAATAACAAAAGCGAGACGACGAATAAGCTGTTGGAGATTGCTAGTGCCGTCGTCAGCGCGACCTGCAATCCGAAGGCAAGAAGCAGGATACCGGGCAGGCCCAGTGTTTTACGCAGCGGCAGCGCCACCAGCGAAACTACGATCGAAATCAACATCATCGAGAACGTTACCCCACCGGAAACCAGCGGAACCTGTGCCATATAGCCCATAGTTGAGAGCGCTTCCCGGATGAACGGCTGACCGAATACGAAGGGGATGTGGCTGAACACGTACATGAGAAGCGTCAGGCAAAAGAGCCAGAACAGCGTTGGCTCGGTTAAACTGGTGCCTAAAGCATGAAGGTTTTGGCGGTGGCTGGTGCGTTTCGCATGCGGCGGTTCTCGGAACAAAACGGTGACGTAAAGAAGCACAACCGCTGAGACAGCAGTGGCCACATAAGGCAGGATGTCGTCATAAAACGCGAGCGCACCACCGGTGAACGCGGATATTGCTAAGGCAGCAAAGCTGAAGCGCCAAGCTTTCAGTTCGGCGGCCTCGATCTCCGCCTCACGAGCTTCTGCCTTGAGGCTTTCATAAAGCAATGAACTGTCGGTGCCGGAAGCAAAGGCTGCCGCCGCGCCTAACAGAAAATTGGCCAGCACGAACTGCGCAAACCCCTCAGCTAAAACCAGCAGAATTGTCGCACCGATGCCGCTAAAACTCGCCGCCAGCAAGGTGAATTTGCGCCCTAACCGATCTGACATATATCCCGACGGCACCTCAAACGCGGTGGTGCAGATGTCGTAAACCACGTAGAGAAGAATTGCCTCCGCGCCGGAGAGGTGGTTTTCAAAATAGAGAAACCAAGTCGCCTGCCAGAATACCAACTGTTGGACAAATTTGAACCAAGGATAGATGGCAATATTGCGATTCATTCGCTACAATTAGCGCGGCTAAGAGCATTTGGCGAGCGCTAATTGGATGTAAAATCGTGCAGTGAGTGGGCAGACGCTTGGCCCTGATAGCAGCCATTCGTGCGGCCGCAGTGGAAGGCAACTAAGCTCGCATATATGGGGGATAGGGTCGAGAGTTCGAATTTCTTCGCCCGCTACAAACAAAAAACCTCCGAGCAATCAGAGGTTTTTTGTTTGTATCAGGACTTAAAATACCGTCGCGCTTCAACGGGTTTTAATAAGCATCGTCATACGAAACCAAAACATCAAACCTTGGTGTAACGGCCACGGTATTCGTAAACGTTTTTGCGGTCAGGTTGCCCCATGAATGTATCGGAACGAACGGAACACTCGTCTGTATCAGAACAATTGCCTCACCGTTTCTTAGGTTGGGCATATACGCCATTGGAATTTCAGCTTCATCGGTCATGCCAGGGCTTCCGTTGGCATTCCGCGACCATTCGATCTGTAATGCATCATTCCACATACGAATACTGGAAACCACAACCCCAGAATTTGCGCCATCCGCATCTACGATCGAGTCGAAGACTGTGCCGACATTAGTAATGAACGTCGGGCCAACCGTGGATTGCCGCGAGATTAGATCCACTGCAGTATACGTGGCCTTTGATGCGCGCAGATAAGTCTTGAATGCATCAAAAAAGGAGTTACTGCCGACAATCCAAAGAACCATCAAAGGCATCATAAGGATCATTTCAAGCGTTATCACACCACGTTCATTGCGCTTGAAATTACCAAGTAGTTTTTTCAATAAAGACATTATAACGGCTCCACAACATAAGCTGAATCTGCAATCAGTTGAATTCCACCACTGCCATCAACCGTGAAAATACCACTTAATGCACTGGGAAAGTAACGATCCACAACCAGACAGGCACGGATGTAGACAATGTCATCCGGTGCACCCGTCGTAAATGTTATTGCGGGGGGATTATCTGCATCGCGGTCCACACAGGTTACTGCAGGTGGCGTGAATGTTGCTGATGTATCAATCGGGGTCATTTCCATATGTAAACTGGCTTCACAATCTTTGATCAGCGTGGCAATATTGCAAACCTCCTGTTTAAAGAAGTTCGCACCCGCATCACCATTGGCTATACCAGTCAGGCGCACATCGCGCACAACACGGTCAAGCGCGTTTTCCAGCACAACATATTTCATCATCAAAAGCCCAGAGTCGAAAGTAGCCACGATCATCGCAAAGACGAAAGGAAATGCGATCACAAACTCTAGGGTCGCAACACCGTTCTCGTTACTGTGGAAGTGCTTTAGTCGTTCCATGACATTCCCCATAATATCCTCACTGTGTCAGTTTAAGTTTTTGAATTGATGCCGCGATAGCAGAGAATGCATCATCGATATCGGTACCATCTACGTCATATGCATGCCCTGCTGTCGTGGCACAGTCGCGTAGATTTGAAATTGCATTTGCAGGTGCTTCAAAAGCGATAGTGTAAACGACAACACCTTTATTCTTGGCTGCAGAACATGCTCCATCGAAATCATCATCGGCCTGTGCAGTCGTTGTACCCGTACCATAGTAGTCACTTACGGATTCCCCAATGATGTCTGCGAAATCTTCTATTTCAATTTTACCCCAAACTTCCGGCCAAGAGTAATGATATCTGTAGCCATTCGTACCTTCTGGGGCCGCATTATTGCCTGGTAAAGAGTTCGAGCTATTACCGGTTTCAACACTAAACCACAGATTAGTATTTGGCTTGTTGATATAGTCCTTTGTAACCAAAGGCGCAGGTGGCGTACTACAATAGCTTGCAAGCCAAGGATAGGTCCCTAATTGATTATCGAAATACCAAACCCAGCCTGGATGGCCCGGGCATACAGATTGTGGTGTGTCACCTTCTTCTAAAACAGACCACATATCAGAATCGCCCGTACGAAACGGATCAAGGATACCTTTGTGGTTTGAGTTGACACCATCGGTCATCACAACCAAAACTTTTAAAACATCAGGTTCAGAATAGGCGTATGGACGGCCAGCTGCGTCTGCACTACCTGTTGCAGTTGCAACAGTGCGCGCGGCCGGGTCAAGCAATGCCAAGCCCCATTTGGTACCTATGTGCGTCGCAGTACCACCAATAGCCACAAGATTGTTGATCTTTAATTTCAGCGCTACATCATCTGTTGAGAACGGCATGATCTCAGCTTCCGATGTAGGACTGCACCAATCATAGTTTCCGTGGATACCAGATCCGAAATTATCATAGCTGTCACCTGTATCAAAATAAGATAACTGCGGTAAAGTATCGACTACAGAAATAGCGGCGTCGGTATAAGTTGAGCGATCAAAAACAGCACAACGTCTTAAGGTGTGTAGACCTTCGGTTGCGTACTCGTCCCACATATTTTGCGGTAAAGCAACGTTAGAAGCGTATGGGACAATAGAAACAGATGTTACGCTACCATCAGGTGCATCTGTTACCATAGTGTCGATAAATGAAACACCAGCGGTCTGCAACGCGGCAATTTTAGTTCCACCGTCAGCAGCGCTGTTTTTCATGGAACCTGAAATATCCAAAACCATTGAAATTTCAATGTTCGGAATAATTTCGGAAGCCGTGCTGTATGCTGTTACATCCAAATCATCAATGCCGATGATACGTAGAAAATATGTATTAAGTGTTGCTGTCGCAGTGGCGGCAACTTTACGTCCAGACACGGTAACGTTCGTATTATCGGTATCCATATTCACATTAAAAGTAGTAAGGGTACTAACCTTGCTCATATAATCTTCAACAACTTCGCCGGGTTCTTCCACTTGACGAATTGACGCTGCAGCAAGAACCGCGCGATCAAGATTAAATTGTATACTGCTTCGCACAGCTTCAAAGCGCACCAGATCAATGGCCGCGCCACTGACTAGAATTAATGTCGTAAACATTCCAACAAGAAACACTGAAAATGCCCCCCGCTCGTCGCGTTTAAAGTCTGAAAGAAGTCTAACTAGATACTGTACCATTTTTTCATTTCCACTACATATTTTACATACTTTACGGATTCGTAACCAATGCAATTTGCGCTAGCGGAATGGTTTAATTTAGGCGGTATCAGGGCAATAATCGTATTTATTGTGGTCGAATTTTGTCAAGAGTGCCTAATTTGATCATTTACCATATTCGGCAATAACTCATCATATCCAGTTGTTTTTATTTAGTTATTTTAAAATACTACAAATATTATATTTTCAAATATGGCAATACGGGCACAATTTTATCAGTGTATCTGGAAACAGTCATTACGACTTGGTCTTATCGTTGATAATATGCTTTTAATACGATGAATAGTTTTATAAAAATTTATACCAATTCAATATTATGAACATTTTCCTGCATTAAGAGCAATAGCTTATCTGACATTTCTTTGGTTAAAACCGGGCTAACCATTCCACCAATACCCAGACTTTTACCAAATCGCCAGTATAATCCGGGCGACCATTTCAGTGCCATTGGTTTATGCATTCGTACCAGTAAGCCATTTGATGGTTTGAACGAAATCCAGCCACGATCAATCTGATTGATATTCGACAAGCTGCAAATAAGTGCGCCCTGATCATCAAATAATCCTTCGCGTTTCAGGATCAACGCAGCACCTTTAAAACGTAAGTTCGCTTGTGCCTGCCACAAAAACACTACCGCCATAAGTAGCAGAATAAACCTAAGAACGATTGATTGTGCTTTGTCGCCAAAAGCATAGTTCATCATGATTACGGCAACCAGACACAGAATAATAATGCCAAATATACGGCGTCCGGCAGAGGGTTTTATTTTAAGAATAACGTCTGACATGTCACTTAAAGCCGATCTATATGAATTAAAACACAATAAACCCCGCGCAAAAATTAAACACAAGCCAAGACTTGCACCATAATTTCTAAGAATGAGCTGCACCAGCCGGTAAAACTTCATACCCTGCCTCTTCCGGCTCTTCATCGGTCATTTCATCCGGAAAGCCCAAGGCGCGAATATCAAGGCCGGTTGCATCTTCCAGCCGTTTGATGATGTTTGGTGACAATTCATCAGGCCCGTAACGCGCAATACCGTCCTTGAAAATCTCAATCATCAGCGGGCTTATTTCCAATGGCACCCCCGCCCGGTCCGCCACATCCTGAAACAGGCTGATATCCTTAAGAACAAGGCCCATAGTGAAACTTATATCGCGCGAGCCATTCAGAATCACCTGACTTTCAGTTTCATGTACGAATGATGTGCCAGAGCTGATTTTTATCGCCTCATAAGCTGTATTCAAATCCATTCCTGCAGCTTTGGCCACAACCAAAGCTTCGCAACAGGTAATCAGGTTTGCGGTTGCAAGATAGTTTGTCAGCACTTTCAATACACTGGCAGACCCCAGATCCCCCGTATGCAACACACGCCGCCCAATCGTGGTTAAAAGTGGCAAGATGCGTTCAAATGTTGCACGTTCACACCCTGCGAAAATTGAAATATTTCCGGTGTCAGCTCGGTGACAACCACCAGACACCGGACAATCCACCGCCACACCACCCAATGCGGCCACTTTTGCCCCCAGACGCTTGACCTCGGCTTCGTCTGTTGTAGACATTTCCATCCAGATTTTCCCTGGGGCCATAGCCTCCAGCAATCCGTCTGCGCCCTCCATCACCATTGCCGAGGCGGCAGGCGATGGTAGGCAGGTAATAACCGCATCACAATCGCGCATCATTTGTGCGGGGTTTTCCCCTTTATGTGCGCCCAATTTGACCATTTTTTGCACCAGTTCCATGTTTAAATCATGAACCGTCAAATCAACACCATTGCGTAACAAGCTGCCTGACAGCTTGCCCCCGACATTCCCCAAACCGATAAATCCGACCTTCATGATATCTCCCTGATTAAAAACTTGTTGATATTTTGCTGACTTTCCAAAGAATAAACCGTCAGCATCCGACATAGCCTGCCGCAAACAGGAAACCATTCGTGGTTTTGCAACAGTGCGTTCTGCAGACGTGGCTTTCGGTTTGCCCATCCTATGCCTATCTTAAGTCAAAAGGAGTATAGTAATCATGTCAGTACGCCCCGTAAAATCAACCACAATTGGCCAACACACACTGGAAGGTGCCGGCGTAGAGCTTTACCGCGCATTCGGCTTTTCCAACCCGACAGAGTTGGATCCATTCCTGCTGTTTGACGATTTTCGCAATGATGACCCTGCAGCATACCAAAAAGGTTTCCCGTGGCATCCCCATCGCGGTATTGAGACCATTACCTATGTTTTGGCCGGATCAGTTGATCATGGCGACAGCCTGGGCAATACGGGTACATTGGGCGCCGGCGACATCCAGTGGATGACTGCGGGCTCAGGCATCATGCATCAGGAAATGCCGAAAGGTAACAAAAGCGGGCAAATGCACGGGTTCCAGTTATGGGCCAATCTGCCGGGCGATCTGAAAATGACAAACCCGCGTTATCAGGATGTTAACTGTTCCGAAATCCCCGAGATCATTGATGATGACGGCACCCGTGTGAAAGTCATCATTGGCTCTTTCTGGGGCAAATCTGGCCCAGTGGACGGTATTGCCGCTGACCCGCAATATCTGGATATTTACGTTCCACCCAACGTAAAAAAGACTTTCCCTGTAGATACTTACCGTAAAGCCTTCGCCTATATTTTCGAGGGTACAGGCATGTTTGATTATGCATCACCCCCGCGCGGAGTTCTGACCGAAAAAGAACTAGCAGGCGCAGAATTGAACATCCGTGACCTGTCAGGTAATCGCACCTTGGTTAATTTCGACGCAGGCGACAGCGTCACTGTTCAGGCTGGTGAAAACGGTGTGCGTTTCCTGCTAATATCGGGTAAACCGATACAGGAGCCCGTTGCATGGCACGGCCCTATTGTTATGAATACGCGCGCGGAATTGAAACAGGCGGTCCAGGATTTGCAAAACGGTACTTTTATCAAAGCGGCACATTAATCAATTGGAACTATAATATGAATAACGTCGAAAAAATTGTGACAGATCATTACACGATTGGCAATTTGGGCGATAACATACGCAACGGGTTGAAAGCCGTTGGTGCGGATATGAACCATCTGACAATCAAGGATTTGTCTTTTGTGGACGAATTTCATATCGGCGGGCGTACCGCAACCGATTATCTGATCGCACAAATGAATTTAACGGGTGAAGAGCATGTTCTTGATGTTGGCTCTGGTATCGGCGGGGCTGCAAGAGTTATCGCTTCACAATCGGGTTGTCGTGTGTCGGGTATCGACCTGACACCTGAATATGTAACCGTCGCCAAGGATTTAACCGCGTTAACCCGCCTTGAAGATAAGGTGGATTTTCAAGTGGCCAGTGCTTTGGATATGCCATTCGACAATGGAACCTTTGATGCCGCAGTAACTATTCATGTAGCGATGAATATCGAAGACCGTACAGGGCTATATAAAGAAATAGCACGCGTTTTGAAAAAAGGAGCTGTCTTATGCATCTATGATGTGATGAAAAAAAGCGATGATTCACTTGATTTTCCAGTACCTTGGGCGCAATCCCAAACGTCCAGTTACCTGTTGTCATCCGAAGAGGTGACCACTCATCTGCAGAGTGCGGGTTTTGATGTCACTGCCGTTGATGACCGAACCGAATTTGCCTATGCTTTTTTCGAAAAAACCATGGCTGCGGCAATAGGTGCCCCCTCACCACTTGGTGTGCATTTGGTCATGGGACCAGATGCGAAGCAAAAGATCACCAACTTGCGGGCGAATATGGATAAAGGGCGCGTTGCACCTGTTTTGATCATGGCCACACGGAAATAACGCAACATGGCAAGTATGATGGGCTTTGATGCCTATCGTATTCCGACATTTTTCACATTACACCAAACCAGTACAGCGCGCCTATAAGGACTGCCGCAAAAAGCAAAAAGCGCGCAGCGAATTCTGCCAGAAGCAGCGCGCGCGAACGGGTACGGTCACGTTCCAAATCCACACTATCCAACTTGGCCAGGCAGGTCCTGCGAATAACCTCTACTCTGCGCAGATTAACCTGACCGCGCCGTTTAGGGTGCTTAGTCCGCTTCTGTGCATCAAACAGATAGCTTACGTCCTGTTCAATACCAGAAGGTAGCTTCCCATGTAACTTTTCAATTAACCACGGCAGATCTTTATTTTTATGGCCGAACTTTTTACAGATGCGTTTACTGATATCCGATTGCACCGATTCTATCGTTATTTGTGTCATTTTCATCCCCCAAGGGTTTTACCAAATTAGGGATGTTTGAATTAATTTCAACCTTATAATATTGATCAGGGAAGACCCAATTCCAACGCATCACCTTCTTCTTGATATATATTTACATGATCCTGTTGCTGCATTGATCTATCTGTAAAAGAACACATCGACAGAAGGGCGCTACTGATTAAACATATCACCTTAAACATACGCCCCCCGCTTGATCGATCATAGAACGAGTATTGCGCATTATTATTAACTACGCCTAAAGCCTATGCCATGTCCGCTAGCAAATATTGTTAAAATTGCAGGGCATTTACAATTGTTTTTAGTAAAACCTGTACTGAATGCATTACCGTTTCAATTGCCTATACGGCGGATCATCAAAACATCATCAATATCGCGACCCTCGTGACGATATCCGCCGGGAATAAGCCTGGTTTTTGAAAACCCCTGCTTAAGATAGAATCCAATAGCAACAGCATTTTCAGCACTTACAGAAAGCTCTAACTGGCTTATCGCGCATTCATGCGCATAATTCGTTAACGTTTCAAGCAGCGATACAGCAAGCCCTGTACCGTGTTCGCTTTTGTGTACATAGACCATAATAATACTTGCTCGGTGTGCCATCTTGCTGGGCCGTTGCGGCATCAGCGCCATCGATCCCACAGGATGTTCGCCCTTATATCCGGCAAAAATTGTGCAATCCGACATGCGTACCAACCATTCTTGTCGCGAAAGGTTTACCCAGTCTTCAAAGCTGCTGGCATAGCTTGCAGGTTCGCAATGCAAAGCTTCAAGACGAAGCTCCTTAAAAACCTCTACATCCGCATCTGTGAGCTTCTTAATAATCATATTCGACCTTTCTAAGCTATACAGATTTGCGTTATTCTAATTGTCTTTCTTGTTCAGAACGGGCCTTTTCAAGTCCTTGCGATAGCGGCCTTCCTGATGCTTGTTCAGTTTGGTCACTTTCTTTTCCTTCTTGTCGCGATACGGATTCTTGTCCGATTGCGACCGTATGAACAGGCGGATCGGTGTGCCGGGCATATCAAAACTTTCACGCAACCCGTTCACAAGGTAGCGTTCATAGCTGGTGGGCAACAAATCAGGGTGCGAACACATTGCCACAAAGGTTGGCGGGCGGGTTTTCACTTGGGTCATATAACGGATACGGATACGCCGCCCCCCCGGTGCGGGTGGCGGGTGCATTTCCAGCATGCTTATCAGCCAACGGTTCAGTTTAGAGGTGCTGATACGCGTATTCCAAATCGCATGTATAGACATAATCGCCTTGTGCAGCCGATCAAGACCCCTACCCGTTTTGGCAGATACGGTAACAAGCGGCGCACCGCGCAACTGTGGTAAAAGGCGGGTAAATTTTTCGCGGATGTCGCGCAGTTTTTCCTGCTTTTCGTTCTCGATATCCCATTTGTTCACGGCAACAACCACAGCACGGCCTTCACGTTCCGCCAGATCGGCAATCCGCAAATCCTGTTGTTCAAACGGAATTTCCGCATCCAGCAGAACAACGACTACTTCCGAGAAGTTCACCGCACGCAGCCCGTCTGAAACCGATAGTTTTTCCAGTTTTTCCTGCACTTTGGCTTTTTTGCGTATACCTGCCGTATCCCAGATGCGGGTAGGCACACCTTCCCAGTTCAGGTTCAGTGAAATCGCATCACGTGTAATGCCGGCCTCTGGCCCGGTCAGCAGGCGGTCATCTTTTATTATCTGGTTGATCAGGGTAGACTTGCCGGCATTGGGGCGCCCGACAACCGCGATTTGAAGCGGCCTCTCGTTCGAGATCACCCGATCCTCACCGCCACCTTCCTCATCAACAGCAACACCTGTTTCCGGCTCTATCTGGCGGGATTTAAATTCGTCCGCAATCGGCCGCAACATATGGCCCAGTTCATCTATGCCTTCACCGTGTTCGGCTGACAATTGCACCGGTTCACCCAAACCAAGCGAGAACGCGTCGTAATACCCCACTTCGCCCGCTTTACCTTCGGCTTTGTTTGCCGCCAATATCACGCGTGCAGATCTTTTACGCAGGATTTCGGCGAACACGCGGTCAGCGGGCAAAACCCCGTCACGCGCATCAATCATGAACAGACACACATCCGCCATATCGACCGCGCGCTCTGTCAACGCACGCATACGACCCTGAAGGCTTTCGTCAGTTGCTTCTTCCAGACCGGCAGTATCAATCACGGTAAAGCGCACATCTGCAATGCGCGCGTCACCTTCGCGCAAGTCGCGGGTCACGCCCGGTTGATCGTCGACCAAAGCAAGCCGTCTGCCGACCAAACGGTTGAATAGCGTGGATTTGCCCACATTCGGGCGCCCGACAATGGCTAGTGTAAAACTCATGGGTCCAGTCTTTCATCTCTGAAAGCCACCCCTTACAGGGCAATTGATCTATTTGAAAGCTTGGATTTGCCCATTTCCTGATAGAATATACATCACACCGTTCACAATTGCAGGCTGCGATGCCGCACCACCCGCTATTTTAACTGCACCAAGTGCCGCACCGGTGCTTGGGTCAAAGCTGCGTATTTCACCGTCACTACCTGCCACTATCAAGCGGTTTCCGGCTAATACCGGACCGTAATGCACATATGCCTCACGCTGTTTTTTTCCGTCTTTTATATAGCCGGGCAGGTTCACAGCCCAGATTTCAGCCCCGGTAGAGGCATCAAGCCGTTTCAGTTTGAATTCATCTGTAACCACAAAGATAGACCGGCCTGTAACCCAGACTGGGCCATATGTGCCGTCATTTACAGTCCAAATACGATCGCCCGTTTCACGGTTTATCGAAATCAGCCGCCCGGACTGGTTCGCCGCATATACAATATTTCCCTCAATAACGGGATCACCTGATATGGCACCGACAAAACCACGCGCAAGCCCTTTACCACCACCCGATACTGCAGCACTCCAAACCCGTGCGCCGGTTTTGATGTTCACACCAACCAGTTCACCGGAAGGAAACGGAATTGCGGCAAAGTTGCCTACTGCAGCCGGTGCGCCTGCACCTGACAGACCTGTGGAAGAGCCACCACTTTGAACCTGCCAGCGGATACGACCATTGACCAAATCCAATGCAACAGCTTTGTTGCCCAAGGTCGCAGCGATAGCCACACCATCAATGACCACAGGGGCCGCAGTTATCGATGCATTTGTTTCGTGACGCCATTTTACACCGCCAGATGCCGGATCAAGTGCAATAACCTCGCCGAAACCAGTGGTTGCAACAAGAACCCCGTTGCCAAAAGCCAGGCCGCCGCCTGAAACGTCTCCGCCTTTATCCCAAGCAGGCGCCAGATCAGTTTCCCAAACCTGCCCACCACTTGTACTAAAGGCACGTACGCCGGATTTTGCATCCAACGTATAAATACGACCACCAACAACAATCGGGTCCGAAGTCAAACGGTCTTTTTTGCTATTACCTGCGCCCATATTCTGCGCCCAGACCCGTGTCAGCGATGCTGATAATGCCGGATGTGCTATACCATGTGTGGTATCGCCGTTCTTATGTGTCCATTGCACGTAGTTTTTTGCAGCAGGTGCCGATACTTTTGAAACGGTCGGAGCCGCCGCAGGTGTCGCGCCTTCCAGTTCGATCCCAGGGCGAATATCCAGTCGCTCACCTGTCAATAATACTTCTTTTTTGGCGCATGCACTAACCGCAAAACCGGCAGCAAATATAAAAACCAGTGTTTTTCTGTGAACCCCTGTAATCGCCATATTAAAACACTCTCTTATCGCTCGGTTATTTTTGTCTATTGTGCAGTTTCAATGCCAGAAAGCAACTGTGATACTGCGGGTATTTCGCCACCCAATGAAACCAGCATTTGAACCGCACGCTGACGCATGCCGGCAGATATATCAGGCTCATTCAGAAGCTGTGTCAACTGCTCAATCGCACCATCGTTGTCACCTGCATCCAGTTTGGCTACTGCGATTTGCTCAAGTGCCAGCGGACGAAACCCGTTGCCTGGCGTCGCAAGGGCCTCTAACCCTGCCATGCGCTCAACCTGATCCATGTCATTTCCGCCTAAAATCAGCGCTTTAAAGCGTGCCATATCCCGGTAAACTTGTTTTGCTAAACTGTCGTTAGCAATCGCATTCAACGCCACCAAAGCCGCCTCTTTCTGGCTGTCACCTGCCAGAATAGCCGCCCGTTGAAAGTCCAGTAATGCCTTTGCATCGCCCGGGTCGGCACTGATATTCTCCATAGCGGCTATCTGATCCGCAGCATTTGGCTTACTCAAAGCATCCATAATCGCATCTCCGCGCAATTGCGCATCGGTCTCCGCGCGACTGCTTGACCATTCCGAATATACCGCGCCACCAACGATCAAAGCAATAAGAGCGCCTGCAATCCAACCATATTTCTTGAAATAACCATAAAGCTGGTCTTTGCGAACTTCTTCGGTAACTTCTTCGATAAAACTGTCGGTATCACTCATGGCAGGCCTCTTGATATTTTGGCGGACACTACAAGGAAATCATGGGGGTTGCCAAGCTACTTTAACTGCTTTCTTTGGCCTTGTAAGTGTGTTCGTCCGCGGGAAATGACCTGTCACGTACTTCATTCGCATAACGCGAGATTGCGTCACGCATCATATCTTCCATATTGCCATAGCGTTTGACGAATGTCGGCACGCGCGGAAATAATCCGATCATGTCTTCAAACACCAGAATTTGCCCATCACATTCGGCTGATGCACCGATGCCTATGGTAGGAATATCAACAGCTTTGGTCACTTCATTAGCCAGCCGCACGGCGACACCCTCAACAACAATAGCAAATGCACCCGCCGCTTCCACCGCTTTGGCGTCTGCAATAACCGCATTAAACTGATCTTTTTCACGTACTGCCTTGAACCCGCCAGCCGTGTTCATTTGCTGCGGCATCAGCCCGATATGGGCCATCACCGGAATACCGCGTGTGGATAGATAAGCGATGGTTTCAGCCATTTCACGCCCGCCTTCCAGCTTGATCGCAGTACAGTTGGTTTCCTTAATCATCCGTGACGCGTTGCGAAATGCCACTTCCGGGCTTTCTTCAAAGCTGCCAAACGGCATATCAACCACGACCAAAGCTTTTTCAGCCCCGCGCATCACCGCTTGCCCGTGCATAATCATATGCTCCATCGTGACACCCAGTGTGTTAGGCATACCGTGGATCACCATGCCCAGACTGTCGCCCACCAGGATCATATCCGCGTGCTCATCCACCAGACGCGCCACATGTGCGGTATAGGCAGTTAAACATACTAATGGCTCAGCACCTTTGCGTGCGCGAAAGTCAGGTACAGTCATCTTCTTCTTTTTGGCATAATTTTCCGAGGCTTGATCCGGATCAGACGCCGCAAGTTTCTTGGATATTGTACTGGTAGTGGACATGGGTTTTTCCCTTTGAGAGACACCTGTTTAAATACTTAATATCATAACAAAGCGATCTGAAGTTTATAGTCAAGAACTGAAAGCGCACTCTATTCCGTGGCATTTCCTTATACTGTCTTAAGAAATATCATACAATCGCGCCTTGCGGCCACTTTTCAAGAAGCGTACATTGTGCGGAAAATTATATTAGACCCGATTCACAATAGGGTCGAATATTTTTAGACACAAGTATCCCCACCCGTTTTGTCAAACTGTTTTCAAATTCATATTTGCGAGTGCTCCGACATTCTTGGCAATCATGTTTTGTTGTTGGTTGTTGCGGTGAATATCCGAAAATATATTGAACTTTTTCATGCGGCCAATACCGTGCTCTACGCCAATGCGTAGTTTTGAATGCCATGTATTGTATTCTTGTTCTTCTTTCGTAAGTGGTTTTTTCTTTGATGTTTTCAGGGGGATTTCCAGTGATGTCCCCAGATATCCTAAATCCCCAAGGGTAAGTATATCAGGGGGCCTATCCACGCGGGTCTCATCATAAATACGCTTGTCATGTTTGCGCCCGTCATGGGCGCATCCAACAGCCAGTATACACTTCTTGTCATCTGTGATGATCTGGTGGGACGCCGTGTGCTTCTTTTTCTTGCCAGAATATTTTGCTTTTCGAGCCGAGGGCTTCCCGGGCCGTTGAACTGGACGCTCAGTACCATCAATCATCAGGTAAAGCAGATCAGCCTTTTCCACTTCCGACAACTTTACTTTACGTTCAGGCATCCGAAAATGGCCTGCCATCAACTCTGTCATGGCTTGAATGCGGCGGCAAACTGTCGGAGAGGATACATTGAATACAAGCCCCATAAAAGCATGGCTGGTATAGGTTCGGTAATACATCAGGCAGAGCAGAAGCTGTTCTGCGAACTCCAGGCGATAGTTCATCCCACCCCCAATCGCACGTTGCCTGTCTTTGCGGGACAGGCGTTTCTCCTCACTTTTCAACCAGATCGGATGAAGTGTCGCAACCAGGGCGTTGAAATCTGTAAGGCGGATGCCCGATAGTCGAAAAAACAATGCAGGTTGTGCACTTAAAATCTTCAAAGCTTTCATAAAATGATACCTCCAGGCACTTCCTCGCATAAAAATAACCTATTGTGAAGCAGGTCTATTCAAAGACCCTTTAGTCCTGGCTATATTCAAGGAGCTACTATGCGTCCCATCCCTATTATTATGGCCTTACTGGTTAGCGCGGGAATTTCGTATTTTGTCTTGAAGGGTGGAAATACTGCCACGCCGCAAGATAGCACGACAACAGATGTTGAAACGAAAGAAGCTTTCCCACCCGTGTCTGTACTTGTCCAAAGATCCACTGCACAGGCTGTGACCAGCGGTATTGTTCTACGTGGCCAAACAGAAGCATTCCGCCAGATTGTGGTTCTGACAGAAACCTTTGGAAAAGTCATCTCGAAGCCCTTGCGTAAAGGAACTTTGGTAACAGAAGGCCAGCTTTTATGTGAGCTGGAAGTGGGAACAAAATCCGCAGCACTTGCCGAGGCGAAAGCCCGCGTCGAAGAAGCAAAAGCCATCAACAAAGGATCACAAAGCCTTGTAGACAAAGGTATTATTTCAGAAACAGCCGCTTTCACACGTGAAGCAGCACTTGAAAGTGCGCAGGCCAAGCTTCAGCGCGCGGAACGCGAATTGAAAGACTTGAAAATCACGGCACCCTTTTCCGGATTGCTGGAATCTGACACGGCCGAATTTGGCTCTTTCATGCGACAGGGATCGGCCTGTGCAACCGTTTTGCAGCTGAACCCGATGAAACTGGTCGGCAATGCAACCGAACAACAAGTCGCCGGCATCACTGTGGGCGCGAATGCCGGTGCCCAACTTTTGTCCGGCCGCGAGGTTAAGGGCAATGTAACCTTCGTATCGCGCCGCGCTGACAGCATCACCAAAACATTCCGCGTTGAAGTCACAGTACCCAACGATGACGACGACCTACGCGACGGGTCAACCGCCGATATCTTTATCGCTCTCTCCGGTGAAAAAGGCCATCTACTGCCGCAATCGGCCCTGACCCTGAACGGCGACGGGATTATGGGTATTCGCGCTGTTGAAGGCGGCAAAGCCAAATTCATCCCGGTGAAAATCATCCGTGACAGTGTCGAAGGCGTATGGGTATCTGGATTGCCCACCGAAGTAGGCATCATTGTTGTGGGGCAGGAATATGTCACAGACGGGCTCGATGTTGCCGTGACCTATAAAGAAGGTACGTAAATTATGGTCGGTATCGTTGATTGGGCGTCAGCGCGGGCGCGCATGATCATAACCTTTGTGGTGATGTCGCTGATCGCAGGTGCCACGGCCTATATCGACCTGCCAAAAGAGGGCGAGCCGGACATTGATGTACCCTTCCTGTTTGTATCTGTCCCCTTCCCCGGCATTTCCGCCGCAGACTCGGAAAAGTTGCTGATCAAGCCACTTGAAACCGAACTGAAAGAGCTAGAAGGCCTGAAAACCATGACTGCAACCGCTGCCGAAAACTATGCCGGCATTGGGTTGGAGTTTGAATTCGGTTGGGACAAAGATGCTGTGATTGCAGATGTCCGCGACAAGGTCAGTCAGGCAGAGACCGATTTTCCCGACGGGGCAGAACAATACACCATCAACGAAGTGAATTTCTCGCAATTCCCGATCATTGTGGTTTCTTTATCCGGTGCCGTACCTGAACGCACGTTATTGCGCGTCGCCAAAGAACTTCAAAGCGACTTGGAAGGCCTGTCACCTGTTCTGGAAGCGGGGCTTGCAGGCCACCGTGATGAAATGCTCGAAGTGCTGATAGACCCCTTGAAACTGGAAGCTTATAATGTAACCGCAGGCGAGCTGCTGACTGTAGTACGCAACAACAACCAGTTGATCGCGGCAGGTGAAGTGGAAACCGAACGCGGTGCATTCGCGGTAAAAATCCCCTCATCCTTTGATGAAGCAAAAGATGTCTATAACCTGCCTGTAAAGGTGAACGGCGACAGTGTGATCACTTTGGGTGATCTGGCCGAGATCCGCCTGACCTTTGAAGATCGCCTTGGTACCGCACGTTATAATGGCGAAGCGACGGTTGCACTACAAATTGTTAAACGCAAAGGTGCCAATCATATCGAAACCGCTAGACTGGTTCGTGAAAAAGTCGCTAAGGAAATGGAAGACTGGCCGGTAGAACTTAAACAGGCAATCCGGGTGGATTTCGCCCTTGATCAATCCAAACAAGTGGCAGGGATGGTCAACCAGCTTGAAGGCTCGGTTCTGACTGCAATCATTCTGGTGATGATCGTGGTATTGGGGGCTTTGGGCATCCGTTCCGCCTTGCTGGTCGGATTCGCCATTCCAACCTCATTCCTTCTGGCATTTGCTTTTATGGCTTTGGCGGGGTTGGCAATATCCAACATGGTGATGTTCGGTCTGATCCTGGCTGTCGGTATGCTGGTCGACGGGGCCATTGTTGTGGTCGAATACGCTGATAAACGTATCAAGCAAGGTGTCGGGCCGATGCATTCCTATGTCGCTGCCGCCAAACGGATGTTCTGGCCGATCATATCGTCCACCGCCACCACGCTTTGCGCCTTTTTGCCAATGTTGTTCTGGCCGGGCATCCCGGGCGAATTCATGCGCAACCTGCCTATTACACTGATATACGTTCTTTCAGCATCCCTGCTGGTCGCATTGATTTACCTGCCCGTTGTCGGTGGTGTTGCTGGCAGAATTACGCGGACATTGGAATTCATCACTATAAAGCTGCGCCGCAAATTGCATATTGCCCTGCGCTTGATATTGTTAATCGTACTAATCGTCGGTTTGACAGCATCCGTCAAATTGCTGATAGCGCGAACCTTTGATAGTGTGCTTAGCGTTATAACGGCTTCTCCAACTATACTTGCAATCATAATAGCGGCTCTCGCCCTGTCCGCTGTCGGCAGTTCTATATTCCCGCCAAAAGCAGACATTGAACGCGACCGCACCAAGCGCACTTTGTTCGGTAAATTCATCTTTGGCATTGTCAGATCACCGTTTTCTTCAGCTGTCGCGATATTCGCCACCTTCGCTTTCGTTGCCATAACTTTCATGACATTCATGGAAAACAATCTGGGCGTCGAGTTTTTTGTCGATACCGAGCCGGAAAACGGTATTGTATTTGTGCGCGCGCGCGGCAACCTGTCACTTAAGGAAAAAGACGCGTTGGTGCGCCTTGTTGAACAAAAAGTCCTTGATGTTAAAGGTGTGGAATCTGTATTCTCTTTTGCTGGCGAAGGTGGGTTGAACCAGAATACCGGCGATGCACAGGCCCCGGTTGATACCATAGGACAAATTCAGTTCGAGCTGGATGACTGGAAAGTCCGTGGAACAGGTACCGGTGACGCGATCATTGATAACATTAACCTGGTCATCAACACCATTCCGGGCATTCAAGCCGAAACACTGGTTGAAGAAACCGGCCCCAGTAACGGCAAGCCACTAAAGCTGCGGGTCAAGGGCGACAACTGGGAAAACCTGCTGTTGGCCGCTAATCTGGTGCGCGCCAAATTTGATACGTGGGATGGTTTAACAGACATCGAAGACACCCGCCCCTTGCCCGGCATCGACTGGCAGATTGATGTGGATGTGGAAGAGGCGGGTCGCTACGGCGCCGATGTGGCCGCCGTTGGTGCGATGGTACAGCTGGTTACACGCGGATTGTTGCTAGATACCATGCGCGTCGAAAGCTCGGAAGAAGAGATCGACATTCGGGTGCGTGTCCCGGAAAAAGACCGGTTGTTGTCTACGCTGGATACCTTACGTGTACGCACGGCCTCAGGTTTGATCCCGTTGTCCAACTTCATAGATCGCAAACCCGTGCCAAAACTGGCCCAGATCAACCGTATTGATAGTGCACGCTATTTCGATGTGAAAGCCGATGTTCTGGAAGGTGTCAATCCGACTGCGGAAATCATCAAGCTGACGAAATGGATGGAAACCGAAGTCGAATTGCCAAACGGTATTGAATGGGAATGGTCAGGAACACAGGAAGATCAGGCAGAAAGCTTTGCATTTTTGCAAATGGCCTTTCTGGGTGCTCTTGGCCTGATGTTTGTCATTCTGCTGGCGCAATTCAACAGCTTCTATAACTCGTTTCTGGTTCTTCTGGCTGTAGTTTTATCGACCGCAGGTGTTTTGATCGGGATGATGGTGATGGGCCAGCCGTTCTCGGTTATCATGACAGGAACCGGAATTGTGGCACTGGCGGGAATTGTGGTGAACAACAATATTGTTCTGATCGATACTTATCAGGAAAAGTCGCGCCAGATGCCAAAGCTGGATGCTATTGTGCAAACCGCAGAAGCCCGCATTCGCCCGGTATTACTGACGACAATAACTACAATGGCTGGGCTTACACCGATGATGCTGGGCCTTTCCTTTGATTTTGGATCGGGTGGTTACAACATAGATGCCCCAACGGCACTTTGGTGGAAACAGCTGGCCACAGCAGTGGTCTTTGGCCTTGGCACTGCAACCATCCTGACCCTTGTTCTGACACCGGCAATGCTTGCGTCTCGGGTATGGATCGTCGCGATCGCGAAATATATTTATGCAAGACTTAATAACCACACCCCCAAAAGTCTTCATGACACGGCATATGCGGATATTGCCAAGTAAAAGATCGCCCGGTTAGTGCGCTCGAAGCAACTCTGTAACAATAAAAAACCTTCGCGTGAACACAGCAATCAATACGTGACTTGGGCATCTTTTTGCGGCTTATCTATGGAAAGGTTCAAAACCATCAGGAGTCATTATGTTCAAAACCAACATCTTTTCATTAACCACTGCGGGGTTGGCAGCACTTACATCCCCTGCCCTTGCCAGCGAAAATGGCGAACGAATCACAGTCACCGGTGAAGCCATAGATACGTGGTGTTATTATTCAGGCGTCATGGGCGGGCCCGACGCGGTTGTGGGCTCGGCCCATCACACATGCGCCCTGTGGTGTTCCGCAGGCGGTATTCCCGTAGGATTACTGGCAGAGGACGGTACAGTTTATATGGTTTTGAAAATCGAAAATGACGATACCAGCAATGGCGGCGATACCCAGATGTCTATTGCCAGTCATTCGATTACCGCAGACGGCATGTATTATAATCGCGACGGGATCAACTATCTTGTGGTCTCGAACGTCGTTAACGATTTGGGCATTACCAATTTAAGCCACGAAGATTATGGCCCCGTTCCAGGCTTCGCTATACCGGAGCCGAAAAAATGAAAAACCTTTTTTTTACAGGCCTATGTATTGCCTCAACAATAGTCACACCCACTCTTGCGCAGGATTTTTCAGCAAACTCTACTGCCAAATCATGGAATCTTTATGCGGAAAAGAAAGCTTTCTTTAAAGCCAAAGTGGTTGATCCGTTATGTACGCTGGTCGGCGACTGCCCTGATAACTGTGGCGGCGGTAAACGCCAGCTTGCCTTGTTACGCCTCAGCGACAACGTGATGGTTTTACCGCTGAAAAACAGTCAGGCTGCCTTCACAGGTGCGGCGAATGAGTTACAGCCGTTCTGCGGTAAGGATGTTGAGGTTGACGGCCTATTAATGGAAGACGAAGAATTATCATCCAAAAACCTGTTTCAGATTCAAAAAATCCGCAATATCGGTGATGAAAAATGGACTAAAGCCAATCACTGGACCAAAGAATGGGCAAAAGCCAATCCGGATGCCAAAGGCAAAGGCCCATGGTTTCGCCGCGACCCCCGCATAAAGGCGGCAATTGCGAAAGATGGGTACACTGGGTTGGGTCTGGAAACAGATGAAGCATTTATTAAGGAATGGTTCGAGTGAAGCGACATCTGTTAAGTCTGCTGTTGTGTCTAGCTGGTGCGCCTGCACTGGCCCACGGCACAGTTGTACATAAGAACAATGTGGAAGCTGAACAACATTTGCAGGCTCCCGAACAAACAGGGCCTGTACTGCCCTTTGATCTAGAACTAGGTGGTTCATTTGAACTAACGGATCAAAACGGCAATCAGCGCACCGAAGCAAATCCCGACAGTCATATGCAACTATTGTTTTTTGGCTATGCCAACTGTCAGGCAATCTGTTCGGTGGCCTTACCCTTGATGGCCGATGTGGTCGATGATCTCGCAGGGCGCGGCCTGTCTGTAACTCCGGTGATGATTACAGTTGATCCTAAACGCGATACGGTTGCTTCAATGGGACCTGCATTGATGAAACACCATCCAGACTTTGTGGGCCTGACGGGTAGCCTGCCTGACCTGCAAACCGCCTATGATGTATATTCCATTGAACATACCGTCGTTTTCACTGACCCTGAACTGGGCGATATTTTTGCCCACGGCAGCCATATCTATCTGCTGGATGCAAAGGGGCAGTTCCTGACATTACTCCCCCCGATCCTGTCATCAGATCGCATTGTGGAAATTGTGCAGAAATATGCTATAAACGGATCCTGAAACGGAGCGTATTATGGAAATAAAGACCTTAGCACTTTCTGCACTTGGCTTCATGCTCACAATATCACTGGCACAGGCCGACCCTGCAGCGGAATGCGGCTATCAGGCTGGCAGCCAAGTTGAAATCAGTAATTGTCTGGTGAAAGTCACAACCAACGTGGACGCGGCTGTAAATCAAGCTCTTGGCTTTGCGACAGATGTTGCAAAGGAACTGGATGATATCACCAACCGGGACGTGGCTATTCCTGCTCTGTCTTTGTCTCAAAACGCATGGACAGCTTATCGCAATATGCACTGCGAATTTGTTGGGTCAACATTTGGCGGCGGCAGCGGTACGGGCATTGCAATTCAAAGTTGTCGTATAGAACTAGGTCGCAAGCGGGTCACTGAATTAATGAAATTTGGCCAATAACGGTACTTGTGTTAATTTTGATCAGCAGATGTAAGGAAAATCAAAATGCAAAACGCAATACGCCGTGTCCTTGGACGTTATGCAACGTTTTCGGGCAGAGCGTCACGACCTGAATTATGGTATTGGGTACTCTCTTTATTTATTTTCATGTTCATTCTTCGGATGATAGACGGGATGGTCATTGCACCACTTCTGGGATTTGAACGGTTTCAAATTGAAGCGGGGCAACCACTATCCATGCTTGTTTCCCTTGCACTGATCATTCCCAATATAGCGGTTGGCGTACGGCGAATGCACGATATCGGCCGCGCCGGCTGGTGGCTGTTGATCGGATTAATCCCCGTTATCGGTTTCTTTGTCCTGTTGTACTTTTATACAAGGCCCAGTGATGAGGCGGCAAATGATTACGGCGAACCTGATCCTTTAGAGGCTTAGGCCATC
Organism: Amylibacter sp.; assembly: GCA_965261565.1. Taxonomy (GTDB): domain Bacteria; phylum Pseudomonadota; class Alphaproteobacteria; order Rhodobacterales; family Rhodobacteraceae; genus Amylibacter. The sequence continues at coordinate 1,920,927 of OZ253460.1, read as the reverse complement.
TGGCTTAACTACTACCAATCCTTATCTCCATTTGCGGAAGCATTCGCCCTTTGATCGAGCCCGAGGGCACTTCGCCCACCACTACAAACCCCATCGCTTCATAAAAAGGCATCGCAAAAGGGTCTGCGTCCAAACGCAAGCTCACAAGGCCATTTTCAACCGCAGTTGCCATGATCTTTTCCCACAACAACCTGCCAACCCCTTGTCTCTGCCAGCTAGAATCAATGAAAAAGCTGTCAACTTTGCCTGTCATCGCCTCGCTTTCAATAATAAGATTTGCACACCCACATAAAGCATCACCTTGATGCGCCACCCAATAAGCTGGCGCAGATATGGCTTTGGGCGTGACCACCAATTCATCTGCACAAGCACGCATGAAATCATCATCATAGCCGTTTGATTGTTTGGATCGCAGTGTCAGTGCCGTCAATTCGGTAATGTCATCCAATCGCACTGGTCTGATTTTTATATTCATCATAGTTAAGTCGCCGCAGCCTTGGGCGGATCGACCTCGTCAATCACGGCCCCTGCCAGATTGTCGTCGCCACCGACAACCTCTACCTTGCGCCGTGCGATATGCAGATCGTTTTCGGCAAATACGGTGCGCAGGCGGTGATAAATCTCGCGGCGTATAACGAATTGCGCGCGCGGCAGGCACTTGAATTTGACCCGCATCACAAGTGCCGAATCGTCGTCGACATAATAAACACCCTGACTTTTCAGCGGCTCGATGAATTTTGGCCCGTGTTCGGGATGTGCCATAAATTCGGCTCCGACCATTTTGACCAGTTTCTTGAATTTCAGCGGATCGGTTTCCGGTTCCATACGGAACGGCATTTTGTATATGACCCATTCACGGTTGTGGTTGGTGATCTTCTTTAACTCTCCGAATGGAATTGTAATTACCGCCCCTCGGTGATGGCGCAATTGCAGGGAACGGATCGAAATAGACTCGACCTCACCGCGGGTTTCCGCATCCAGTTCGATATATTCGCCGACCCGGAATGCATCATCCGCCAGAAAAAAGATGCCCGAGAAAATATCGCGCACCAAAGACTGCGCACCGAAACCGATGGCGATACCGATTACCCCTGCTGAAGCGATTAACAACCCGATATCAACCCCGATAGCCGAAAGCGAAATCATCAGTACGATAATGGCCAACATCCCAAGCAGCACGTTGCGAAACAATGGAACAAGAGTATCCAGCCGCGATATCGGCGGCGCATCCGGATCGACACCTTCATCACCAATATTCGTTCTGGCTTCGGTATGAAGTGCCGCCTTGATCAGGCGCCAGATCATATAACCGATCAACACCGTGATCACGATATCAAATCCCGCACTGGCCCAGACAGGTGCCATTTCACCTTTGGCGAACTTCAGCAGGTTGATGCCCCAAAAACTAAAGATAATGAAGATTGCAATCGTTCCGTAAACGATACGCCAGGTACTGTGCAGAACATCTTTATAGCGCTTACCAGTAGCGGTTGAAGTATCCAGAAATGTTGAGATCAACGCATCCCCCAAGCGATCAAAAATTGGCAGGGTCAGAAACACGATCAATGTCCCTAATGGGCCGTACAGCTGGTGTTGACCACGCTCAAGCCAGTGCAACAACCAATAAGTGCCAATCCCGAAAATATACGCGGACATCAGCCATGGCAACGCGACAGCGACATAACTATGCGATGTATCAGTTTTCGGCCTTTCCCTATCCAATGCCAATTGTGTGGCTTTTTGGATTTCCGCGTAATTTCTGGCAACGCTGTAAACCAGATAAAGTGTAATGCTGGCACCCGATAGTGCCACAGATACAATCGCGGGTGGAAAGCCGAACCCAAGATGCAAAAACACCCCGCCCAGCAACCACCCCATCAGGCCGATTAAAACGCTTTTATGTATGCGCGCGTGAACATTCTTGGCGGCATTATCCGTTAATGCTGTGATGCGGATTTGCGCCAGATCAGGGGCGAAAACCCTGCGCGACAGCATGATTACAAACCAGCTCCACCAGACACCGTTTGTGTAAATCCAGATCATGCCCATCAACGGGCCAAGGGCCGCTTCCAGAAAAGGTACCGCCAATTGCGTGGCAAATTGAAATGTGAAAATCGGCAGAGTTTCAATCAAACCAAGGGCCCCGGTGCGTGACAGGCGGCTCCAGTATCCGGCATTGGTGACATTTGCCAGCATGGATCGCAAACCGCGGGTGAAATAGGTCACAGCTGCACTAGCAGAAAACCCGATTGCAATAAGGATCAGAGCCGCAATAATCATACCGATAAAGCCCGATTCAGCCGAGGCAAGTTTTTTGCGGTATGTGGGCAACCGATCATCCAGATTAGCGATACGGTCAGCCCAGCGCATCACCCTTTCAGAAATTCTTGTTTTCATATCCGTCAGGCGTTGCTTTACCACCATTAAGAAATCAATCTCTTCAGTGGCAGATCTGGCCTGTTCTTCTGCTTGACGTTCCAGATCTTCGCGTAAAACGGCACGTAATTCTGCATCTGTTAAGCGGGATAAAAGGCCGTCTATAACTGTTGGTGTTAGAACAGAAGGGATTTCCACAGGGGTCTTTGTATTGGTGTCTACCACCGTTGTAAGACGCGTTTGTGACCATGCCGTTTCAGGGATAATTTGTAGAATTATGAACACGCATAAGGTAAAAAACGTCAAAAGCACAGGCTGCAATGGCCGTGTAACAGCAGCATTTACAGTACTTGCTGACTTCCTTAGTAGCTGTTCCCGCTGTGCAAACTGAGTATTCATATGCCCCCAAACCCACTGAAAACGTGGTTCGTATATATAAAATAGCTTACTTCAAAATAAACGTATCCGTAAATATGGTGACATATATTTCGCTATAAGTTGATCGGTTGACATAAACGAGTTAGGCCGCTTCCTCATCCGCCAACTGGCGATGCCACATAGTTGCATAACGCCCTTCACGTGCTAATAGCGCGTCATGGGTACCTTGCTCTGTTACATGGCCCTGTTCCAGCACGATAATCAAATCCGCTTCCACCACCGTTGACAGACGGTGCGCAATAGTTATCACAGAACGCCCCTGCCCCATCTGGCGCAGGCTTTCCTGAATGTCGCGTTCAGTTTCCGTGTCCAGTGCCGAAGTTGCTTCATCCAACAACAGAATCGGTGGGTTTTTCAGCAAAGTACGCGCAATCCCCACTCGTTGCTTTTCACCACCCGACAGTTTCAACCCGCGCTCGCCCACCGTGGTATCATAACCGTCAGGCAAGCTCATCACGAAGTCATGGATTTTCGCAGCTTTCGCGGCTTCCACGATTTCAGCTTGCGTTGCCCCGTCGCGGCCGTAAGCCACATTATACCCGATGGTGTCGTTGAACAGCACCGTATCCTGCGGCACGATGCCAATATGTCCATGCAGGCTGCTTTGGGTGATATTGCGCACATCCTGCCCGTCAATGCGCAAAGCCCCAGCACCTACATCGTAAAACCTGAACAACAAACGCCCGATAGTGGATTTACCAGAGCCAGAGGGGCCGACAATCGCCACGGTCTGCCCGGGTTGCACAGTTAGATTGAAGCCCTGTAAAATGGGCCGGTTTTCATCATAAGCAAAATTTACGTTGTCAAAACTGACCTCTCCCCCCTTGATCACCAGATCTTTGGCACCCTTTTTGTCCACGACTTCGGCAGGTTGCTCCAGCAACTCAAACATTTCGCCCATATCAATCAATGCTTGGCGGATTTCACGATAAACCGTTCCCAGAAAATTCAGCGGCATAGTGATCTGGATCATATAAGCGTTAACCATCACAAAATCACCGACCGTCATATCACCATTTTTCACACCGATCGCCGCCATGACCATGACCAAAATCAGGCCTGTTGTGATGAAAACCGATTGACCGAAATTCAGAAAACCAAGCGTGTAATTGGTTTTCAGCGCCGCCGCCTCATAACCACGCATACTGTCATCATATCGCATCGCTTCGCGTTCTTCTGCGGCAAAATATTTCACTGTTTCAAAGTTCAACAGGCTGTCGATAGCTTTCTGGTTCGCGTCCGCGTCCAGATCATTCATTTCCTTGCGGATACGCACCCGCCATTCGGTGACCTTGAAGGTAAACCAGATATAAAGCCCGATGGTGACAACAACCACCGCCAGATACCAAACATCAAACAGGTAAAACAGAATACCGCCGACGAACATCAGTTCCAAAATCAGCGGGCCGATGGAAAACAACATGAACCGCAACAAGAAATCTACACCCTTCACACCACGTTCGATGATCCGGCTTAAACCACCTGTTTTACGTTCAATATGATAGCGTAAAGACATCCTGTGAATATGGCGGAAGGTTTCCAATGCCAGTTGGCGCAAAGCCCTTTGGGCAACCTTGGCAAAAATCACATCGCGCAGCTGGTTGAAGCCCACACTCATCAGGCGCATCACCCCGTAAGCCACGGTCAGGCCAACCGCCCCTGCGGTCAGCATAAAAATCGTATCGGGTGCGCCGTGATCAGGGGCTAAAGCATCCACCGCCCCTTTATAGAAAAACGGCGTCATCACTGCTATTGCCTTGCCGATAAAAAGAGCAAGCATGGATAAGATTATCCGCACCTTGACCCAAGATTTATCCGCAGGCCACAGATAGGGCAGGACTTTGCGTATAACAAGCGCGGCCTGCTCTTTGTTAACTTCAGTCTGTGTGATGATAGATGCCAAAACGGTGTCTCCTGTCTGCCTTACTTAAGTTGGACAGACATGATTGACCAGCCCTAGTTCGGCAGATCGAAAACCTGCCCCGGATAGATCAGGTCGGGGTCTTTGATACGGTCACGGTTCGCGTCATATATCTGCACATAGCGAACGCCATTACCATAACGTTTTTCAGCCAATGCCCACAGCGTATAACCCGGCTGGATTGTGACATTCGAAGGTTGTCCACTGCCCGCGCCTGCAACAAGTTCAGTCGCTTCGCGTTTAAACGGGCTTTGTACACGCTCGGTTACAGCCCCTGCACTGTCAACACTGTCGACACGCAAAGCGTAAACACCCTCGGGCACATCCGATAATGTAATTTTCCATTGGCCGTCATTTGTTACTTTTTGAACATCAGCAGGTTTATTATCCAGATATATCCGTACAAAATCATCACTGCTGCCACGCCCGGCTATGACAACATCGCCTAAATCGTCATAGACGATTGTATCCAGTGACAAGCCGCTTGCATTGGCAGCAACCTGCGCTTCTGCCCCCGTGTCTTCTGTAGATACCTCAACAGAAGTTTCCGCAGTAGATGCGTCACTGCCTGATGGCGTAATTACTTCAACACCGTCTGGCTTGGCCACAATCAGTTGCGGGGCAACAACCGCGTCAGGCTGGAACGGCATAACCAGAACCTTGTCAGCCGACACCACCTGTTCACCAGTCGCTTGTTTTTGCACCAAACCCAACTCACGCGGCGTATCCGATGGTGCAATATTCAGCAAAGCCACAAATGCACCTGTTGCATCGGTTTGCGCTTCGCCAATGACTTCACCGTCCAAAACTATATCTATGTTTGTATTGGCTTCGGCTTTGCCTGCAACAACCGTTGATCCATTTTCATCAATCCGCACCAAATCAAGGCTGGGGGAAGATGGTTCTGCAACCGCACTAGCTGTGTCAGCTTGTACTTCTTCGGTTTCGGGTAGCACTTCGGCTAAATCCTCAGCCGCCGGTTTTGGTTCTGTCTGTGCGGCTTGTGTTTGCTCTGTAGAGGTTTCAGTTTGCGGTTGTGCAACAGGCACAGATTCAACAACAACTTCATGCTTGCTGTTACTCAATACGGAATATAGCACGATAATGACTGCAATAGCAGTTGCAGCGGCTACGCCTATTGCCAGTCCTGACCCCTTCACTTCTGCCAAACTCTTTCCTTTCACTCCGCGTCTTCAACATGTTACATAAAATCCATATCAAATCAAAAACAGAATTTTGTCAGAGGCTACACCATGTCAACAAAACCACAACACTCTGTCTGCGTTTTTTGTGGCTCGCGCACAGGTCAGAATCCGGCGTTTATGCAAAATGCAACCGAAATTGGCACGATATTAGCCGAAAATAACCTGCGTTTGGTATATGGTGCTGGTGATGTCGGATTAATGGGGGCTGTAGCAAATGCTTGCCAGCAGGCAGGTGGCAACATCTTTGGCGTGATCCCCACCCACTTGTTGGCACTGGAAGTCGGTAAAACCGATCTGACCCAGTTTATCGTCACCGAAAACATGCACGAGCGCAAAAAACTGATGTTCATGAACTCGGATGCAATCATCACCCTGCCGGGCGGTGCCGGATCATTGGATGAACTGTTTGAGGTACTGACATGGGCGCAATTAGGGCAACATACAAAGCCTATTTTCCTACTGAACACAGAAGGTTACTGGGATCCGTTAATTTACCTTATCGAGCACCAGATCGAAAGCGGCTTTGCCGACCCGTCATTTCGCGATCTTCTACAGGATTTCAATTCTGTCGATGCCTTGATGAAAAAGCTGCATCAGGATCTTTCACGGCGCAACGCTTCATAAGAATACAGCGCCAAAGCGATCCAGATCAACCCGAACGCAATAAAATGCCACTTTGTGACGGGTTCCAGAAAAATCAGCGCGCCTACGCCAAATTGTAACGTCGGGTTCAAATACTGCACCAACCCTGAACTGGCCAAAGTCAGGCGTTTCATCCCATAAGACATCAACACCAAAGGGGTTGCGGTTATCGGGCCTGCAAGCATCAACAGTACTGTATTCCACCCAATGCCAAAATAACCACCAGTACGCCCCGAAACATCCGTCCACCCCATGTAATGCACCCCACAAAGCCAAATCAGGGCCAATGGGGCCAGCACTATCACCTCGCCCATCACAGACACTACCGGACCTGCAGGCAGGCTTTTTTTGCATACCCCGTAAAACCCCATAGAGGTCGCAAGTATCAGCGAAATCCACGGCGTCACACCTAACCCCACTGCCAAAAGTACAACTGCAAATGTCGCCAACCCGACAGCAAACCACTGCGTACGCACCAAACGCTCACCCAGAAACAAGTAACCAAGCACAACTGCCACAAGCGGGAAAATATAGTACCCAAAAGAGCTTTCCACAACGCGCCCGATCTGTACTGAAACGATATATGTAAACCAGTTAACACTGATCAAAATGGCGGCAATGATAACGATCGGCAAAGACCGTTTGTCAAAAAGCATCACACCGATTTCACGCAACCGCCCCGTGCTTGCAAGCAACCCGAACAGAAACACCAAAGACCAAAGCGTGCGGTGGCTGAGCACCTCCAATGGCGGAATATGGGCGATAGATTTATAATAAATCGCAGCAAAGCCCCATATCACACAGGCCACAACCAATGCCACAACACCTTTGATTTGTTCTGACATCACCCGTTATATTCCTTGACGCTTGCTTGCATCAGTACCTGCCGGTCAAACCTTAACGCCGACGCGGTGTCGGCCGATGGATCGGCGGTCGCGCAGGCAGCGGTCGTGCCGTAGGCGGTCGTGTTCCTGGTGGACGTGTTCCAGGAGGCGGGCGAACCCCGGGCGGTGGCGGTCTGTAATTGTCATGGTCATGATAGTAATAATCGTTCCACAAAACGGAATCGTAATAGACCCCGCCACCGACACTGACATTGCTTGGATCACACGCCGTAAGGATCATTACCGATCCACCCAATGCAATCGCCAATTTGTATTTACGTAAATTCATCATCGCCAGCCCCCTCAATTAGCTCGGAACGAGCTGTAGATTGCATTCACATCCGTCACGATCGCCGGATCCACCCCTGCTTCCATCACCGTAACAGATATCGCCACTCGCCCGTTTGGCAGACCAATCAACACTGCGGTAAAGTTTACCGATTTACCTTTGCGTGTGCCATGTCCCGCAATACTTTTAGCCGGCAAACCGCCGATTTTGTGGGGCTTGCGGCTATCGACCTGCGCGTCCTTTACCAAAAACGGGCCTATCTCACGCAGATATTCCGTTGCATCATCAAAATTGTGCACACCAGCTGGTGACACAAACCCCACCCAGACGCGTGGCTCACTAACCGGATGCATACCGATCAAGCGCGATACAGTTCTTGCACCTTTACCATCAGCGGCCAATTCGCGTGGGCCACCTACCCGCACCGTCCAAAAGTCCGGTGCGTTGACAGTAAACAGCGATCTGCCTGCGTCTTTATAAGTTATGGGCATATCCGCCCATGCTTGCGAAGTTGGTGATATCAAGATTAGTAAGCCGATTATTCGGCAAAATCTGGAAATAAGAACTTTAGTCATAATTCAGCTTTCATGTTGGGCTGCAAGCTTCAATATGTGTATTACAATCAAGAAGTCCAATGAAAATTTAAATAAAAACCCCGCCGGTAAACCGACGGGGTTTTTGAAACGCTTTGCACTTCCTTAAGCGAACTCAAGGCCTCCCAGCGCTGCAGCGTAAAAACTTTAGGCGTAGAATGAGCAATTTTCACCCAAAGTCAACAGCCTTGTTTTTACCGCCCGTATTTCAGGCTAAACGTGCCGCCACATTTTCCCAGTTCACCAGATTGTCCAGGAAGTTGGAAATATAAACCGGGCGCTTGTTGCGGAAATCAATGTAATAGGAATGTTCCCAGACATCACAACCCAGCAATGCGGTTTGGCCAAAGCACAAAGGGTTCACGCCGTTTTCGGTTTTGGTGATCGCAAGACCGCCATCGGCATTCTTTACCAACCAGCACCAGCCGGAGCCGAACTGCCCTACGCCTGCTGCATTGAAATCAGCTTTGAAAGTGTCCACAGACCCAAAGCTGTCAACAATCGCGGCTTCCAGTTCAGACGGCATTGCACGGCCCGATGGTCCCATCATTTCCCAGAACTGGTTATGATTCCAAAGCTGGCTGATGTTGTTGAATATACCGTTTTGTGCCACTGAAGACGCATCATATGTGCCCGTGATAATCTCTTCCAGAGATTTATCAGCCCACGGGGTGCCTTCAATCAGCTTGTTGCCGTTGGTCACATAAGCATTGTGATGCAGGTCGTGGTGAAACTCCATGGTCTCTTTGGACATGCCGCCGGCAGCAAGAGCATCATGGGCATAGGGAAGGTCGGGAAGTTCGAAAGCCATAAGGGTATCCTTCATTTGTTGGAAAGTTTATTTGTCACGAATATATATAACTGAAAGTACCGCCAATGAAAGCGGGATTTTTCTAAACCGGCAAAGCCACAATCGCCACCCTACGTCCTTCAGACAAAAGCACGTTGTAAGTACGACATGCGGCAGGCGTAGACATCATCTCGAACGGCACATCAGCTTTTTCCAGTTTTGCTTTGGCCGATGCAGGCATTGGCGCAATCTGCGCGCCCATACCAACAAATATCACATCGTATTCAGCGCGTGCAGCAATAACGGTTACCCAATCCGACAAGCCCTTCCAAGATTCTACCCCGCTTGGCAATATCGCTAACGGCCCATCTTGCACAACTTCACGCACCCGAAAGAAACCCGGCCCATAAGCATCCACGGGCGGTTGGCCTGTATATCTGATCTCATTTAATTCCATAAGGTTTTCTAATCCCAAACCGGCAATCCTGCAAGCGCACTGAATGCTATCATCACGTAAGCCACGCGACGGTAAACATGTTCTTTTTCAGGGTTGAATATCCATTGCCCGATCACACCGGCCACCCCGTATGGTATAGCCAAGACGACGCCGACCACAATCGGAGTCAGCACCAGCAGACCTTTGATTGCAAAGACAACAAACGTTAACATATCCACCAGAAACAGATATAATATCATGTTGCCCCGGATCACCTGAGGGCTGCGCGGACTTGACATATAAGACATAATCACAGGCGGCCCCGGCAAAGCTGCCACACCGCATAAGAACCCGCTTAAAACACCCAGTATACAGGTTTTAAATGCGTCTAACGGATTACGGTACCGCCATCCGCTGGCCAGCAATACTAGCAAGCATAATGCTAAAGCCGAAATCAGCCAGCGAAATATGACCGGGTCTAATTTTGTCAGCAAATATACCCCGAACGGCAAGCCAATGACAGCACCTACCCCCAATAAACTGACATCGCGTGGCTCGCCATCACGCCATGCACGTGGCAACAGGGCTATAGGCCCGAACAGGTCAAAGATTATCATCATCAAAATGGCGTAAATCGGCTCTACCACAAGGGCTGCAATCGGTACGAAAACCATCGCAGTGCCAAAGCCTGCAAAACCGCGTACAAGACCAGCCGCACTGACAGCAAAAATAAGAACCGGCAGACCCTCAAACGTTAAGGCCTGCCAGAGCATATCCATTTAGGCGTCGATATTAGCGAACTGTGTACCCGCACGCCCATCATCAACCTTGTCCCAGTCGCGCTTCACACCCAGTCGCAACAGGATGGCAGAAGCGACAAACACCGATGAATATGTGCCGACAATAACGCCCCAGATCATCGCGAAGACAAAGCCGTGGATCACATCGCCGCCCAGTACGAACAGCGAGATAAGCGCGATCAATGTCGTCACCGAGGTCATTACCGTACGCGACAGAGTTTCATTGATCGACATGTTCAAAAGGTCTTTCATCGGCTTTTTCTTGTACTTGCGCAGGTTTTCACGCACCCGGTCAAACACCACAACCGTATCATTCAACGAATAGCCGACGATGGTCAGCAAGGCCGCGATAATCGCCAGATCGAACTTGATCTGCAACAGGCTAAATACACCGATGGTCAGTACCACGTCATGTACTAGGGCCGCCACAGCCCCGACCGAAAACTGCCATTCAAACCGTAGCCAGATGTAAAACAGCACCGCAGCAATTGCCAAAACAACCGCAATAACCGCGGTTTGTATCAATTCACCCGAAACCTTCGGGCCGACACTGTCAATTTGTGGAAAGCTCATTGTCGGGTCAACTTCGATCAGCGCATTTTTAACCGCCTTGATCGTAGCAATGGTAGCCGCTTCCGCACCTGCTTGCGCTTCAATCCGGATTTGCGACACATTCGATACAGCACCGGTTAATTGTGCGGCAGGGTCAATCACCTGCGTGATCGAAACATCGCCTAATCCAAGTGGTTGAAGTGCGGCACGGTATGCAACAATATCAACCGGGTTTTGCGTATCAGTTCGGATCGTCGTCCCACCCCTGAAATCAATGCCGTAATTCAGACCCATCATAAAAAACAAAACCACAGATGCGATCATCGCCAAAGCCGATGCGCTCAAAGTCAGTTTTGACAGTCTGAAAAAATCCAGAGATGTATCAGAGGGAACCAGTTTCAATCTCATTTTCTCTCTCCTACACTTCGATTTCTTTAGGGCGCCGGCGCCCCATATAAATAGAGATCAACAAACGCGTCACCCATATTGCTGTGAACACCGATGTGATAATACCCAATCCCAGCGTAATGGCAAAGCCACGCACAGGCCCAGATCCCATCACAAACAGAATTATCGCGGCAATTAACGTGGTGATATTCGCGTCAATAATCGCACTGAAAGCACGTTCATAACCCAGCTCGATTGCGCGTACAGGGTTCTTACCACCCTTTAACTCTTCGCGGATACGCTCGAACACCAGCACATTGGCGTCCACCGCCATCCCGATGGTCAGCACAATCCCGGCAATACCGGGCAAGGTCAGAGTAGCCCCGATCATCGACAACAGCCCGAAAATCAGGCCAACGTTTATAATCAACGCAGTATTGGCGAATATACCGAACAGGCCGTAAGACAGGATCATAAAAATCAATACAGCAGCAAATGCCACAATACAGGCTAATGCACCGGCATCGATACTATCCTGCCCCAGTTCCGGCCCGATGGTGCGCTCTTCCAGATACGTCACTTTCGCAGGCAAAGCCCCTGCCCGCAGCTGAATTGCAAGTTTGGTACTTTCAGCCACATCGAATTGGCCCGTGATAATCCCCGAGCCGCCCGGAATATGGCTTTGAATAGTCGGCGCGGACAGAACTTCCGCATCCAGAACAATCGCAAAGGCCTGCCCTATATTGCTTGCGGTATACTCACCGAATATCCGGCCACCTGTCGGGTTCAAGCGAAACGAAATGGCGGCTTGATTGTTCTGATCAAAAGAAGGCTGCGCATCAACCAGATGATCACCTGTAATAGTCGCGGTTTTCTCCAGAATATAGAATAGGCCCCTGTCTTCAGCATCGGGTAATAGAATTTGGCGTGATTGCAGACGCGTATCAGGATCGGACGTGCGGCCAAGCACAGGGTGGAATGTCAGTTTCGCGGTTTTGCCGATCAGTTCTTTCAACTCTTCGGCCGAACCGATGCCCGGCACCTGTATCAATACCCGCCGGTCGCCCTGTCGCTGGATGGTTGGCTCACGCGTGCCCGCCTCATCCACACGGCGGCGGATGATTTCCAAAGATTGCGCCATTGTAAGCTGATCCGTTGCCAGACGTTCCGCCTCTGAAAGGCGTATAACGACATCGCTATTTTCAGATGAAACATCGATATCTGTAGCACCAACATTTGACAGGCTGGCAACCGGACTGGCCAGCGTACGTACTTTCGCAAGTGCTGTTTCCATTGCTTCAGGCTTTGATATCCGCACACGCAGTTCAAGGTCATCACCATCCTGCCTGCGGATCGTACCGATGGTTCCACGTTCTTCGCGCAACGCATCGCGCACTCCCTCCCAATAGCTATCAATGCGTTCGGCATAAACATCTTCTACCTGAACCTCGGCCAAAAGATGCGCACCGCCACGCAGATCCAAACCCAGATTAACCAACCCTGACGGCATCCATGTAGGCCACTGCTCTGATAGCGCTGTTAATTCTGGTGTCGCAGGCGCCCCAGTTTCCATCACGGCATTGGCATCATTGGACTGTTCAACACTTGTATAAAACAAATTTGGCACAGCCATCAAAATCCCAATGGCGCATACCGCCCAGATCAGGAGCTTCTTGGAAAAAGAAAACTGGAGCATCTGCCCGCCTTTAAGTCAAAGTTATTTTGCAGGTTCTGTTTTATTCAAAACTGTCTGGATTGTATGCTGAACAACTTTCACTTTTACGCCAGTTGCAACTTCAACTTCAACTTCGTTGTCAGACCCGACTTTTGTCACTTTGCCCATCAGGCCGCCTGCAGTCACAACCCGGTCACCTTTACGCAAAGCATCGACCATGGCGCGGTGTTCTTTCGCTTTCTTTTGCTGAGGACGGATCATCAGAAAATACATGATTGCGAAAATCAGAATCAATGGAATAAAGCTTGTGATACCGCTGGCACCACCTACGGCTTGGGCATAAGCTGGGCTTACAAACATGGGGTTAGTCCTTTTGTCGTTCGGCAGCTAGTATCTGCCCATTTCAATCCCGCGGACAGTATCTTTTACATTTCAGGAAGACAAGTCGCGTTAATGGGATTTATCTGGGGTGGAAATCACTTCAATTCAAGCTTTTTGATGCATGACTTTAACTTGCTGGTTTAATCTGCCCGAAACTTAAGTATAACGCGATGAAACACGACTCAAACTTTTCAGGTGATCTTCATGCACGATATCCGCGCCATACGCGAAAATCCCGACGCTTTTGATAAGGCCCTTGCCATGCGTGGTGCGGCACCCATGGCAGCCGAAATTCTGGCTATCGATGAAAGTCGCCGTGCTAAAATCACCAGCACCGAGCAGGCACTGGCAGACAGAAACGCCGCATCAAAGGAAATTGGCCGCGCGAAAGCGCAAGGGCTAGACGAAGAGTTTGAACGCCTGCGCATGCTGGTCGCCGACAAGAAATCCGAAATTGCAGTACTCGAAGAACAAGCCAAGGCTGAAGATGACCGACTGCAAACCCTGCTGTTAACTCTGCCTAACAGCCCTTTTGAAGACACCCCTTTGGGCAAAGACGAAGCAGATAATGTGGAAATCCACCGCTGGGGCATGCCATTATCCCTGCACTTCCCCCCCAAAGAGCATTTTGACATACCAGCCGTCCAAGGCGGTATGGACTTTGAGCTTGCCGCCAAAATCAGCGGTTCTCGATTTGTCATTCTTTCAGGTGCGGTAGCCCGTGTTCACCGCGCTTTGGCACAATTCATGCTGGACACCCATACCAACGAGAATGACCTAACCGAAGTCAACACGCCTGTGTTGGTGCGCGACGAAGCTATGCTCGGCACAGGCCAGTTGCCGAAATTCGCCGAAGACAGCTATCAGACCACCAATGGCTGGTGGCTGGTTCCAACATCCGAAGTGCCGCTGACCAACATCGTTGCCGACACCATTCAGGATGACGCGGCCTTGCCACGCCGTTTTGTCGCCCATTCCTTATGTTTTCGCTCTGAAGCAGGTAGCGCAGGTCGCGATACATCAGGTATGCTGCGCCAACACCAGTTCGAAAAAGTCGAAATGGTCAGTATCACCAAACCCGAAAACAGCCGCGATGAACTGGACCGCATGACCAAATGCGCCGAAGGTATTCTGGAGCGTCTGGGCCTGCCCTACCGCACCGTTGTTCTTTGCACCGGCGATATGGGCTTTGGCGCAAGACGCACCCATGACATCGAGGTTTGGTTGCCGGGTCAAGATAATTACCGCGAAATTTCCAGCTGCTCTGTCTGCGGTGACTTCCAAGCGCGCCGCATGAACGCCCGCTTCCGCCGTGACGGTGAGAAAAAGCCGGAATTTGTCCACACCCTAAACGGCTCCGGCCTTGCCGTAGGCCGCTGCCTGATCGCGGTGCTGGAAAACGGCCAGCAGAAAGACGGGTCAATGGAACTGCCTGAAGTCCTGCATAGCTATCTCGGCGGTAAGACAAAGATCAACAAAGATGGTAAGCTGGTTTAATACCAGCTTATTCTTCCCCTAGAACCGTTTTCCCAACAGCCTCATCAGTTGCCTGAAATTCCATCGCAGCAATCAGATTTCCCAACGTGATTGCCCCCATATGTCTTGTGCCAGTTGCCCGCAAGGTACCTTTGTCCAACATCGACGAGACTTCCGTCAACAGATTATGTTGCCCTATCATATCAGCCGTTTGGTGCATTGATCTGGCAAACATCATTTCCCAATGCAGCGACAGGCATTTGCCTTTCATCGGCACTACGTCCAAGGATACGGGATCATCAATCAGGCATATTTTACCATCAACAGCGGCAGCTTCAATAATTTGTGCAAAATGTTTATCCGTATGGGTCAAGGCTGCAGTATAGTTTACCGGCCCGACACCCAAAGCTGCAATTTGCGCCGCCAGTGGTTCTCGGTGGTTAATCACATGATCTGCCCCCAAATCTTTACACCACGCAATCGTTTCAGCACGTGAAGCCGTGGCAATGATCGTCAGATCAGTCAGGGCTTTGGCCAACTGGATCAAGATGGATCCAACACCGCCCGCACCGCCAACAACCAGCAAAACACCTTTGGCATTGCCGTCACGCTTGATCGCAAGACGTTCAAACAGGATTTCCCACGCAGTGATACTGGTCAGCGGCATCGCAGCAGCCTGACCGAAACTCAGGCTTTTCGGTTTTGGCCCGACAATGCGTTCATCGACAAGTTGCTTATCGGCAAATGACCCGTCACGGGTAATGTCACCGGCATAAAACACCGCGTCACCAGCCTTAAACATTGTCACATCTGGACCCACCGCTTCAACAACGCCGGCAGCGTCATAGCCTAGAATTTTGGGCTGGCCCACTTCCGGACTGACCCGGCCCCGCACCTTCACGTCAACGGGGTTGATCGCAACGGATGCAATTTTCACAAGCAAGTCACGTGGACCGACTTGCGGCCCATCCTTTTCGATTTCCATCAGATATTCTGCATTCGGGACGGTAATTCCGTCGGTAAACCCATAAGCGCGCATCGTATTCTCCTTTTTTATAATGCTTTTTGCCATAAAATCATTTAAGGATATAAATTACAAGTAAGTACAATTATGTGCTATAGGTACAAAAAGTATACTGTAACGGAGATTTTCATGTTTGATCACCCCAAATCACAATGCGCCGTTGCATCCGCTTTGGATGTTATTGGCGGCAAATGGAAAGGCGTTGCGCTTTATCACTTGTTGGAAGGAACCAAACGCTTCAGCCAGCTCAAACGCGATGTAGGCGACGTATCCCAACGCATGCTCACCAAACAATTACGCGAATTAGAAACAGACGGTCTGATCGCGCGTAAAGTCTATGCAGTTGTCCCACCTAAAGTGGAATACAGCCTGACACCAAAGGGTGAAACTCTGCGTCCGCTGCTGGAATTCTTACGCATTTGGGGCAAAACCCACGTGGAAAAAACCGGGCAAACTGCCACATTGGAAGGGGAATTATAACCAAGAACCTGTACGCACCAACCATTGTCTCTTCCCACCAGAGAACTGATAGTGTAGCAAATCTATAATTCAAAAATCAGGCAGTCATCCATGCGTATTCTCATCACCAACGACGACGGCATTCGGGCCCCGGGCCTTGAAGTTGTATTTCAAATTGCCACAGAGCTTGCAGGCCCGGACGGCGAGGTGTGGACTGTCGCCCCCGAGATGGAACAATCCGGCGTCGGCCACGCAATATCTTTTGTCAATCCAATGCGGGTGTTTCACAACGCGCACCGCGTCGTCGCAGTCGACGGAACACCTGCAGACTGTGTCTTGGCCGGCCTCAGTGAAGTTATGAACGAAAAACCGGACCTGATCCTGTCAGGCGTAAACCGGGGCAATAATGCGGCCCAAAACACGCTTTATTCCGGCACTATCGGGGCCGCAATGGAAGGTGCATTGCAAGGCATAAAATCCATCGCCCTGTCGCAATTTTTCGGCCCTGACAACCGCGGACTGGATGACCCGTTTGAGGTTGCACGCGCCAAAGGTGCTGAAGTTGTTCGCGGCATATTAAAGGCCGATTTGTGGGGGCAAGCCCCATATGGAGTGTTTTACAACATAAACTTCCCCCCGGTACCCGCGGCAGACTACAAAGGCATGCGTGCTGTGGCACAGGGCTTCCGCGATAAAACCGATATTCACACAGTTGCCGAAACTGGCCCCAACGGGCGTCGGTTCTTATGGGTGACAATGGGCGGGCAACATGACGCCACCAAGCCAGGCACCGATGTCCACGCCAATCTGGAAGGCTACACCTCGGTCACGCCGATGCATGCCGACCTGACCTGCCATGACAACCTGATCAAACTTAACGGGGCCTTCAAATAATGCTCACCCCTGAAGCACAAATGCAATTTCTGCTGATGTTGCGCAACAAGGGCGTATCCGACCATGTCTTGGCGGCCATGGAAAAAGTGCCCCGCGATGAGTTTGTCGAGGGTCATTTCAAAACCCATGCGCTTGATGATATGGCCCTGCCAATTGACGCGGGTCAAACCATCAGCCAGCCCAGTATCGTTGCAAAGATGACCCAGGCGCTTGAAATTGGGCCACGTCATAAAGTACTCGAGGTCGGTACCGGTTCCGGCTATCAGGCCGCAATACTGTCGCATCTTGCGCGCCGGGTGTATTCTGTCGAGCGGCATCGGGTTTTATCGATCAAGGCACGTGCCCGTATTGAGGCGTTGAAATTGCAAAATGTGGTGATCACAACGGCCGATGGCAGCCTTGGTATGGGCGACCAAGCCCCGTTTGATCGCATTATTTTGACTGCCGCTGCCGAAGATCCCCCAGCAAACCTCTTGGAACAATTGCGTTTGGGGGGTATTATGGTGTTACCGGTTGGTCAGGCCGAGGCAGTTCAAAACCTGATCAAGGTTGAAAAGACGCCGGAAGGGCTTAATTATACCGAGCTTGCCGAGGTGCGGTTTGTACCGCTTCTGGCAGGAATAGCAAAATCAGACGGGGCATAAACCCGCTTTACAGGACTAGGGCAAATGGCAGTAAAAACAACACGATACCCCTTTAAATCATATTTATTACTTTGCAGTGCCATCACATTAAGCGCATGCAGTGATTACTCTTTAAGCGATCTGAATTCGCAGCTTAATCCGCCTCCGGGAACACAGACAAACCAAGTCACGCCCAGACCACAGCCTGACAGCCGTGGTGTCATCACTTATTCGAACTATCAGGTCATTGTTGCCAAACGTAACGATACAATGACCGATCTGGCTGGTCGTGTTGGCATGAACGCGCAGGATCTTGCTCGCCACAACGGCCTGCCTGTGACATATATTGCACGCAGTGGTGAAGTTTTAGCGCTGCCCGATGGTGTCATCACACCAACTGCTGATCCGGTAAATGACGGCTCTATCGAATCTATCGCAACTGCTGCCATTGATCGCGCGGGCGCAACCCCGGCACAATCCGGAACCATTCAAAAAGGCCCCGAACCCATTCGCCATGTCGTTGAACAAGGTGAAACCGCGTATTCCATCGCTCGGCTTTACGGCGTATCGGTTACAGCCCTTGCATCATGGAACGGCCTGGATCGTGATCTGTCTGTGCGCACCGGCCAGCAATTGCTGATCCCTGTAGCGGAAGACGGCACTGTTCAGTCCGCCGTTCTTGCGCCTGTTGATAAAACACCGGAACCGCCAAGTGCCAAAACACCACTGCCACCACCGGTTGAAACAGCCACAATACCCGAAAGCCCGAACCTTGCTGCCGACCGCACCCCGCCTGGTGCCTCGGGCAAACTTTTGACACCCGTCAAAGGCAAAATCATCCGCGGTTACTCAAGCAGCAATGAAGGTCTGGACATCGCCTCAGCCGTTGGAACATCCGTAAAAGCCGCCGAAAGTGGCGAGATTGCTTTGGTTTCAAAATCCGTTGGTCAAAACACCATCATTCTGGTACGCCACCCGGATAATCTATACACGGTCTATTCCAACGTATCGGACGTGAGCGTGCAGAAAGGCCAAAAGGTCAAGCGCGGGCAAACCATCGCCAAAGTTGCAAGTGGTAACCCTAGCTTCCTGCATTTCGAAATCCGCCGTGGCACCGAAAGCGTGGACCCGATCCCGTATCTTTAATCCGCAAGGTCGGCCTCGGCCCGCCTGCCTCTTAAAATTACGCTTGCACACCCGCGCAATTTAAGCTTCTGATACAGTTAGGCTGGTGGGCTGTTTCAAGCCTGCGTTCCACGTACATTTCTTTGGAAAGATCGATATGAATAACCTGAACGGCATTTTGCTGATGATCCTGGCTATGGTCGGATTCACCCTGGAAGACGTGTTTATAAAACAGCTTTCCGTTACCATCACGACCAGTCAAATTCTGATCACGCTCGGGGTGTTCAGTGCCACGACCTTTGCCCTTATGGCGCGTTTCAAAGGTCACAACATATTCGCGCGACACGCCTGGACACGCACCACATTGTTGCGCGCTTTTGCCGAAGGCATCGCGGCAATGGCCTTCGTTACATCGTTGTCGCTTGTCCCGATCTCCACTGTTGCCGCCGTGTTTCAGGTCACACCGCTGGCCATTACAATGGGGGCCGCCCTGTTTTTCGGTGAAGCCGTCGGTTGGCGGCGTTGGACTGCTATTATCATAGGTTTTATCGGGGTGATGATCATCATCAGGCCCGGCTTCAGTAGCTTTGACCCATCGGTGCTTTTCGTTCTAATCGCGGTGGTTGGTGTGACATTTCGTGATCTCATTACAAGGCGCATCCCCGCAAATGTAGCCTCTACTGTCGTATCCTTTCAGGCGTTTTGCGCTTTGGGCCTAGCGGGCCTTGGCCTTATGTTCTTTCGCGCAGACCCGCTGGTCGCCGTAAGCAGGTTGGAAGCCAGTTACTTTTTGGGTGGTGTGATATTCGGTGTTGCAGGATACTACGGTATTGTTGCGGCGATGCGTGCAGGCGACGCCGCCGTCATCACCCCGTTTCGATACACAAGGCTGCTGTTTTCGCTGATTGTCGGCGTGCTTATATTCAATGAACACCCTGACGCCCTAACCCTGCTGGGGGCCGCAATTATCATCGGTACAGGATTGTATACATTCATGCGCGAGCACAGATTATCAAAAGTGGCGTAGGCTGGACTTCAGCCCACGCGTTTTAACCTTTTGACGGGGAGTGTCCCAGTTGGGACACTGTGTAACTTATTTATATTAAACGAATAATACAAAATAATAGGTTCAAATAATTAAAAGCTCACCACGACAAACAATGTCTAGGCGCTTGTTGGGCATGGTGATGGTCTTGCCCTGATATTCCACATCCCAGCTAGGTTGATTATAATAATCGCCAACTCTCTTCATATACTCAATGAAACTTAATCCAGTATCGGAGGCAGTCTCTTCATTTTCATCATAGTGATACACTCGATCTGGGATTTCAGAATCAGTTCTTAAAAAGAAATATTGAGTTTCGCCCTCACACGAGAAAGAAAACGGTTTGCCTTTAACGTAGTCAAAATTACCCGATTCTTGCAAAGCAGTAAATAAATTAACTTGATATAATATCTGCCCTCGCACATCCCACGCTGGGCGGTAAAGAACTATTGGGTCGTCACCTATCAAGCCGCCATCTGAACGCCCCATTTCAAGCATAAATTCACGAAAGTCACCACAGACCTTTATATCATAAAGCCGCTCAATCTTGGCCAATTCCTCTTCCGAATAACCAACCACTTGGGTAGGGTCATAGCTGATCCCGCACGCTATTTTATCTATGAACCTTGTTATCACAGATGTACTCCTGTCATATCTTGAAATATATTTATATTATATTGAGTATCATTTTTGAGATATTGAATGTAGGTCGCTTAATACAAAAATCCGCTTTCTTTTTCCCAACCAACTCGAAAATCCCAAGGGGTATCTTTCCTAGTAAGTTTCCAGAAAAAATCTGTCGCAGCTTCTCTATATGAAGAATGAACAGCCTTTTGGCTAACACTTCCCCGCTCCGTGTAAAGTACTACCCATTGGTTTAACTCCGATTTCAACAAGCAAAGCCTATCATTATGTTTCAATTCTTCACCTTCCTCACCAATGAAGCAAGCGTAGGGTGGGCTTCAGCCCACGTTTACTACGAACCAGCCAATCACACTGTAACAATTTTCCACCTTTAAAACCATCTTTGCATTTGATTTAACCATCGCAACGCGTGGGCAGTCGCCCACCCTACAGCACCCTCCTGTCTTAATTTCACTGTATTAGATAAAACTGAAACATCCAACTAAAGAACCACTTCGGATCTCTATCGAACTATAATGTTCCATCAAGTTTTGTTTTATACCAGTTTTTTGTGCACGAAAATTGATGGAATTAAAGGTTTATTTTTTGACAACTTGCGGCAAACTATATAGGTGTAACAATCTTTCAAATCTTATCATTATAAAGTCATGAAAAAATCACAAATCGAAATTAGCAAATTTCTCAGCTACGTTCTTCGGCATAAACCTGATGCTATCGGAATTGAACTCGATCCCGAAGGTTGGGCAGATATCGAAGATCTTATTACCAAAGCCGATATCCTCATTACGCATAGCTTGCTGCATGAAGTAGTCGCAACCAGTGAAAAGAAGCGCTTTGCGATTTCGATGGATGGTTTGTCAATCCGTGCTAACCAAGGGCATTCAGTCGACATCGACCTCGGCCTTAAATCAATACAGCCACCCGAGTTTTTGTACCATGGGACGGCGACTCGTTTTTTAGACAGCATCAAAGTAAATGGATTGTTACCACAGAACCGTCAGTATATTCATCTTTCAGTGGATATAGAGACGGCCATCAAGGTTGGTCAAAGACATGGGAAACCCGTCGTCCTAACAATCGCCTCCCTACAAATGCATCAGCAAGGCCATCAGTTCTTCCAAGCCCAAAACGGCGTCTGGCTCACCGTGAAAATTGAGCCTGCCTATTTATCACTATAACTTTCCAACTCAGCTATTTCAGCCTTATAAATGGCGCTCTCTCTTTCAGCACGCCCTAACCATTCTACAAAGTTTGCAAAGCCCTTATTGACCCATGGGCTGGAGTGGCTAATCTCTGCCGCATATATCCTAACAGTATTACCCGAATTCGGATCAAAGTTAGCAATTACGGGCCAACCTTCCTCCCAAAAACCAGAGAGATCATGAATATACGCAAAAGGTATCAAACATCCTTGAGGGTATTTATCCCTTAATAAAACAAAGTATTTGTGTAAATCCAAAAAGTTATCGTTTGCAAAAAATCGCCAAGGCATTATGTCGTGATTGCGTTCTACAATTGCAATAAACTCTTCAGGAAATTCAAATCCTTTGGGTAGAACCTTATCATATATTTCTAAACTCATTCTAGTGCTCCGCTTAATCTTAGATCATAAATATTTCCAGCAAGCGTAGGGTGGGCTTCAGCCCACGTTTACTACGAACCAGTCAATCACACTGTAACAATTTTCCACCTTTAAAACCTTCTTTGCATTTGGTTTTGCCATCGCAACGCGCAGCCAATCCAACTACCCTACAGCACAACGCCCTTACGACCCGCCAAATCCACAACAAACTGCCACGCCACACGGCCTGATCTATTGCCGCGTGTGGCTTGCCATTCAATCGCTTGCGCCCGCAGATCTTCATCTGAAATCTCAATGCCGTAAGCATCGCAATAACCACGGATCATTGTAAGGTATCCGTCCTGATCACAGCCGTAAAACCCCAGCCACAGACCAAAGCGATCTGACAAAGAAACCTTTTCCTCAACTGCCTCCGACGGATTTATTGCCGTAGAGCGTTCATTTTCAATCATATCACGCGGCATCAGGTGGCGACGGTTCGAGGTGGCATAAAGCACCACATTATCAGGTCGCCCTTCTACCCCGCCATCCAGAACCGCTTTTAGTGATTTATAATGCGTGTCGTCATTGCTGAAGCTCAGGTCATCGCAAAACAACAGGAACCGCTGATCTGACGCCCGCAATATTGCTAACAAACGCCCGATGCTTGGTAAATCCTCACGCTGGACCTCAACCAGTTTCACACCGCTCACGGCACCATGTACGGCCTTGACCAGCGATGATTTTCCCATCCCGCGCGCGCCCCATAAAAGCGCGTTATTCGCAGGCAGACCCTTGGCAAATTGCGTTGTGTTTTCCAAAAGCGTATCACGCACACGGTCAACACCGACCAACAGGTCAATATCAACACGGTTAACGCTCGTTACAGGATCAAGGCGATCGGGTGATACATGCCAGACAAAAGCATCAGCTTGCGTGAAATCAGGGGCTTCAAACGGTTTCGGGCTAATCCGTTCTAATGCGTCGGCAATCCGTGTCAGCGCATCCCCGTTCATTCATCTTCCTCATCGTCTTCGTCGTCGTAATACCCGTCTTCTTGCAGTCGTTTTTCGCGTTTACGCTCTACGCGGGCGACCAGCTGAATAGAAATCTCATATAATAAATAGACCACGGTAAACAGGATCACCTGTGTCACAACATCTGGTGGGGTCACAATCGCTGCCAGTGTCAGAATAGCAACAACCGCGTATTTGCGCATGTTTTTCATACCCTCAGCCGAAACCAGCCCCGCCATACCCAAAAGCGTCATCAAAACCGGCAACTGAAAACACAGGCCGAATGCAAAGATAAACTTCAACGTCAAATCCAGAATGTCCTGCACCCGTGGAATAAACGTATTGCCGGTCTCGGTCAGACCGCCCACGGCCACATCACCACCTTCAGTCATAAAATCACTGAAACCGATGAAAAAGTTCATCGCCAGCGGGGTGACTGCATAATGCGCAAACGCAGCCCCGGTTAAGAACAATAAGGGCGAGGCAATGATAAACGGTAAAAACGCGCCCTTCTCGTTTTTATAAAGTCCCGGTGCCACAAACCGCCACAACTGGAACGCAATAACAGGAAACGACAGGGCAAAACCCATCAGCACTGATATGCGGAAATAAACAAAGAAGTTTTCCTGTGCTGCAAACGTGGAAAAATCCGGTTTTTGCCCATAAGAAATCAATATTTTAGCCGTAGGCTCCAGCAGAAAGTTCAACAGGCTCGGGGCAAAGTAAAACGTCGCCATTATACCGATAATCAACGCAATGATCGAGTAAATCAGGCGCGAACGCAGCTCGGTCAGATGTTCGATCAGCGGAGCAGAGCTGTCTTCGATTTCGATCTCGTCGCTCATGATTTAGCCTTGGATGCCGCAGGTTTCTTTGCCGCAACCTTTTTAGGTGCCGCTTTCTTTGCAGCAGGTTTCTTTGCCGCAGGTTTTTTAACTGTGGGTTTTTTAGTGGCGGTTTTTTTAGTGGCAGTCTTCTTTGCTGCAGCCTTGGGTGGTTTCACAGCAGCCACATCTTCAGCCGGTTTGGTATCGCTACCCGCATAGGTCTGGGCGTAATCCTTAACCTTACCGCCGATACCCTTCATCGATAGGTCATCCTTTATGTCCGCTGCCTTCTTCACGCTGCTGGCAATATCTTTCACGCCGCTTTCATCCGCCGCCTGATCCATCGCAGACTGGAAATCACGCGCCATGCCACGGGCCTTGCCGACAAAGTTACCCACTTTGCGAAACATCATCGGCAAATCTTTCGGTCCGACAACGATCAACGCCACCACACCGATGATCATCAATTCAGACCATCCAATATCAAACATAAGCTACGCCTTTAGATGCGAAAGGGCGTTTCAGCTCTTTTCACTTTTATCTTTTTCAGGGGTAACATCCTTAGCGGTTTCAGAAGCATCTTCAATCGCGGCATCCATTTCTTCTTTGCCTTCGGATACGCCTTTTTTGAAAGCTGTAATACCCTTGCCGACTTCACCCATCAGGCTGGATACTTTTCCACGGCCAAACATCAAAAGTACAACAACAGCAATAAGGATCAGGCCCGGCAGGCCGATATTCTGAATAAACAGAGGTGTGGTTAGAAACATTCAAATTCTCCCAAAGTGGTAACAAAGCAATCCTTTGCTTTATCTCGTCGCACTACATTTATGGATTTTTTCACAAAGGTTCAAACCGAAAAGATACGAATAGCTTATAAATATCGTCGCATCTGCAGATTTCACCCTATTTCGCGAACCAAAAACAACGGTCACGGCGCATTGACAGCCACATAGCAGTGTCGCGGTTGGGTAAAAATACACCGGCAACCAAGACTTTCAAGATGCTGCCATCGTAATCCATTACGAACTCCACCAGACTTTGATGTCCCAGATAACGTGCGCGTTTCACAACACCGCGTGCGGGCACACCGTCTTTTACGGTCGGATTTGGCCCGCGGCCATTGCGATCAAAGTCCAGCTTCAAATGTTGTGGCCGAATAATAATCTCGACTTCTGTTCCATCCACCGTACCCGGTGTCAGGAATTGGCCGAACGGCGTTTCCGTCAAGGCATTTTTAACCGTGCCGGCTATCACATTGACATCAGAGAAAAACGCCGCTGCATCCTTATCAACAGGTGCATTATACATATTATATGGCGCACCCGCCTGCACAATCCCGCCATCCCGCATCAAGGCAATACGGTCTGCCATACGCATGGCCTCTTCCGGTTCATGTGTTACCAATAAAACAGCAGTGTTCTCGGCTTTCAGAATTTCCAGCGTTGCATCACGCACATCATCACGCAACCGGTCATCAAGACCTGAAAACGGTTCGTCCATCAACATCACCTGCGGGCTCGGTGCCAAAGCCCGCGCCAAGGCGACCCGCTGCTGCTCGCCGCCAGACAATTGATGTGGATATTTATGCCCGTAACCGTCCAGTTCAACCTTATGCAGCAAATCTGCGACCCGCTGTTTTTTATCCGCACGCGCGCCTTGCAGCCCAAAGCCCACGTTGCGCTCAACATTCAAATGCGGAAACAGTGCAAAATCCTGGAACATCAATCCAATGTTACGCGCTTCGGGTGGCATATGGCACGATGCATCCGAAACCACTTGCCCGTCGATCAACACAGATCCGGATGTTTGCAGGTCAACCCCCGCCGCAATCCGCAAAGTCGTGGACTTGCCGCATCCGGATGGCCCAAGCAGGCAGGTCACTTCACCTGCGGCCAGCGTAAGTGACAGGCCATCGACAACAGCCACACCATCATATGTGCGGGTTATTTCTTGCAATTCCAGTTTATTGGCAGGCATCGCGCGCTTTGGCCTTATTCACTTGTGCTTTGTCGACCCTTTTTATCGGGTTTCACAAGCCCCTATCAGCCTCACGCACGTCGGGCAAGCTTTCCTTGTGTCGCAAGCCCGATTATACCCGCGGCAAAACCTACGATCAAAACCGCAATACAGATGTACAAAAGCTGATCATACTTATGCGGCCCGTCAAAGAAAATCTTCACAAATTCCGTACCGCGATACATATAGGCTGCCGCCCCCAATATTGCCGCAGCATAAGCCACCAGAAACGACCAAAGCGGCACAACACGATTAAACACAAACGCCAATACCAGAACCGGGGTCAGAAACATCGACGCCGTTCCTGAAACGGCTACCGCATCAAACAAAGTTTTGTTGCCCCAAAGTGTCAGCAACGCGCCTGCCGCCATAAAGCCGAACATCGCCAAACGACCACAAAAAACCGTGCGCGGAGCCACCTTGAATTCATCAATGACCAAACGTGCAGCAGACGCCAGCGCACTATCAAGCGTCGACATCGCCGACACCAGTAAAGAAGCCGCGATCAGAAAATAGACAACCGGGCCGAACATCACCTGCCAGGTGCCCAGCAGCTGGTTTTCATAAGACGCCCCCATCAGGCCCGCCTGAATGCCGAACATGCCAAATCCGAAGATACAGACCGAAGACAGCCAGAATGCGTGCAGGAAGCTTTTGCGCGTGGTTTTTTCATCCGCCAAAAAGCCGCGATCCATCATCACCGGATCATGTGCGGGATATGAAAACACCTGTAACAGTGCAACCGCCACCAATACCCAACCTGGCCGGCTGGTTTGTTCATGTACGCCTTCGGCACTAAAAACTGCCCCGAAAGAGAAGCTATCTCCGAACACCATCACGCCAAATGCTAGCACAAATACAACTAAAAATACGACCATTTGCATTACATCAGTACGTAAACTTGCACGAAGACCACCTAATGCAGAATACACCAACCCGGCCACAGCAAGCGCTACAACCGCGCCTGACTTGGCCCAAGCCACATCAGGGAATGCTGCGGAAAAGATCAGGCCGACAACAATAAGGTTTGCAAAAACCTCGGACAGCAACCGCAACGCCACCACAATGTTATAGGCCACATGTCCCGCAACACCAAAGTTATCACCCAGCCAATCCTGCACAGATCGCGCCCCGCGCAACCGCATTTGCCCGACAATATACATGCCAGTCAGAAAGCTTAGATAATAGGCCGTATAAGCCAGCGTTCCCGCGAAACCGTAGAAATACCCAAGGATAGCCGCGTTCATCAAAGAGCGCGCGAAAATCCATGTCGTGACCTGACTAAGCACCAGCATCCACAGACCGGGTTGTTCGCCGGCTTTGGATGCGCCGTCAAAGAACCCGTCAACCGTGACTTTGCGCGGTGATATCACCAAACTTATCATCGCGATAAGCCCGACGAAATAAACCAACGCCATAGGGTTTGCTAATAGTGCCATTCACAGACTCCTGATCTTATTTTTCCGTCTGCATATACCAACCATTCCTGAAAACGAAATTATTTACAGGACCTAACAAGAACGTGATTGAACAGGGGTTATATTGTTGAAACGGTTGCCCCGCCATCCAGCAGCACATTCTGTCCAACCATGTAGCCCACATGTTTTGAGCACATGAATGCACAAGTCGCCCCGAACTCTGATGCCTCACCATAACGCCCGGCAGGAATTGTCGCACATCGCTGCGCCTTGACCTCTTCCATGCTCAGGTTTTTCGCCTTTGCATTTCCACCGTCCAATGAAACCGCCCTGTCGGTTGCATGAATGCCCGGCAGCAGATTGTTAATTGCCACCCCATGCTTTGCCACATCACGCGATGTGCCGGCAACATAGCCGGTCAAACCGGTGCGCGCCGTATTCGACAGACCCAATATCCCGATCGGCCCTTTGACGGATTGCGAGGTGATATTCACCACCCGTCCCCAGCCCTGCTCGATCATACCCGGCAACACAGCTTTCATCAGGGCAATCGGTGTTAGCATATTTGCGTCCATCGCTTTGATGAAATCGTCCCGTTCCCAGTCAGACCAATGCCCGGGGGGCGGCCCGCCCGCATTGGTCACCAAAATATCCACGTGTCCAGCCGCTTCCAGCACAGCCGCGCGGCCTTCGTCTGTGGTAATGTCGCAGGCAATCGGCGTCACCTCGATACCATGCTTGCGTAATTTATCTGCCGCTAGCTCCAGTGGTTCTGGTGTGCGTGCACACACCACCAAATTCACCCCAGCTTTGGCCAAAGCCTCAGCACACCCAAAACCCAGCCCCTTGCTTGCCGCGCAAACAATCGCGGTTTTACCTTTAATTCCCAAATCCATCACGTCGAATCCTTTCATGTTTTTTAGAAGGATACAGATATTACAGGTGAGATAAAGCAATCCGAACTTTAGAATGCGTGTCATCGGAAAATACCCCTCCAACACAACAGACACAAAAGCCCCTCCCCGCCCGCCCCGCAGGGGAAGGGGCTGCGCGGCGTTGCCGCGTCCGAATGCCTAAGCCATCACGACCCGATCAAACTGGGTGCTTCACGGTGGGGCATAAAAATCACCCGCCCAGCTTCCCTCCTTTAATCCTTTGGCGCAAAATCCGGCTTAATATTTCGCGCCTTGCCATATCCTCATTCCACACACCGTTTGTGGCATCACGCAAATCCTCTGCGGTCTGTGCGTCCAGATGGCCTTTTTCCACCAGCATTTTCAGGTCACGTTCATATTGTGAACGCACCCCTTCCAGATAAGCGATTTTGTTCGGGGCCACCTCATGCGCGTCCGTATAAGACCGCACATCGCCCGAGATTAACCCGCGCCAGTAAATTCGCAGTATCGCATTGATCCGCGCATGATAACCTTTGCCTAGTTTGCGAAACCAGCGCAGCATATCTTCATCCAGATAAAGTGTTACCTTGATCTTCTTTTTCTGGGTCGGAAAGTTATGCTCCAGATAATCCCAATCGTCGGGAATAGACAAATCCACCCAGATGTCCTTCAGACTATCCTGCAAATCTTTCAAATCCGTGAACAATCCGACACGGGCGGTTTTTTGTATTTTTGTCGCCATGATCGTGCAAAATTGCCGCGAAATAGTTAACCATTGGTGTCAGGTGCGTTTCACGACGCGATACCGATGCAATACAGACGTCATACAGACACTCATTTCTTGCCCTTTGCACAATCCTTACCTATAGGTGCGCATATGTTAGATCACACCTCAAACCAGCCCGTTTTGCCGCCCGAAATTGATCGCCGGCGCACATTCGCCATCATCAGCCACCCTGATGCGGGCAAGACCACTTTGACCGAGAAGTTTTTGCTTTATGGTGGTGCGATCCAAATGGCCGGGCAAGTCCGTGCCAAGGGTGAAGCACGGCGAACACGCTCGGACTTTATGCAGATGGAAAAGGACCGCGGAATCTCGGTTTCGGCCTCTGCAATGTCGTTTGAATTCAAAGATTTCTGGTTCAATCTGGTTGATACACCGGGCCACTCGGATTTCTCGGAAGATACTTACCGCACATTGACCGCAGTCGATGCCGCTGTGATGGTTATTGATGGCGCCAAAGGCGTTGAAAGCCAAACACAAAAGCTGTTTGAAGTGTGCCGTATGCGCGACATGCCGATCCTGACGTTTTGTAACAAGATGGATCGCGAAAGCCGTGATACTTTTGAAATCATTGATGAAATTCAAGAAAACCTGGCTATAGACGTAACCCCAGCCAGTTGGCCTATCGGCATTGGTCGTGATTTTATCGGCTGTTACGATATGCTGAACGACCGCTTGGAACTGATGAACCGTGCCGACCGCAACGTGATTTCCGAAAGCATCCAGATCGAAGGATTGGATGACCCAAAACTGGCCGAACATGTGCCTGCTGATCTGCTTGAAAAGCTTCTGGAAGAGGTTGAAATGGCCCGTGAATTGCTGCCGAAGCTTGATGAACAAGCCATGCTGGACGGCACTATGACCCCCATCTGGTTCGGCTCTGCCATCAACAGTTTCGGCGTGCAGGAATTGATGAACGGTATTGGCGATTTCGGTCCAAAACCGCAGATACGTCCTGCCGTGGAACGCCAAATATCACCGGATGAAAAGAAGGTTTCCGGCTTTGTTTTCAAGGTGCAAGCCAACATGGACCCAAAGCACCGCGACCGCATTGCGTTTGTGCGACTGTGTTCCGGCCACTTCAAACGCGGCATGAAATTAACCCATGTGCGCACAAAAAAACCCATGGCTATAGCATCCCCCATGTTGTTTTTAGCCAGTGACCGCGAACTGGCGGAAGAGGCTTGGGCAGGTGACATTATCGGCATCCCCAACCATGGCCAATTGCGCATCGGCGACGCGCTGACCGAAGGTGAAGTGCTGCATTTCGCAGGTATCCCGTCTTTTGCGCCCGAACTACTACAATCGGTGCGTGCTACTGACCCGATGAAGTCGAAGCATCTGGACAAAGCCTTGAACCAATTTGCCGAAGAAGGTGCCGCCAAACTGTTCAAGCCGGCGATCGGCTCTGGCTGGATTGTGGGTGTTGTCGGTAGTCTGCAATTTGATGTGCTGGCGTCACGTATCGAACTGGAATATGGCATCCCCGTACGGTTCGAACCAACCCAATTCACATCCGCCCGCTGGCTATCCGGCCCTGCGGATAAAGTGGACGCGTTCATCAACACAAACAAAGGTCATATGGCATCAGACCACGATGGTGATCCGGTTTATATGACGCGATTACAATGGGATATAGATCGCGTGGAGCGAGATTTTCCTGAGTTGTCTTTGACGGCGACGAAGGAAATTATGGTATAAGATGCCGCATTTCCAAAAGACACCCATCTAATTCATTGGAAAACCCGAATATCAGAGTATGGTTATTTAGGTAGCGTATTCATCAGAGGAATAGATAACAATGGGTTTTACATTTAACCCTATCATTATTTTATTAATACTTATCCTAACAAACGCATGGATACTTTTTCGAATCCGCACAAGTATACGTTCTGAAAGGCCGCGCTTTAAGGGTGATTTCAAGATATTGCGAAAAGAATACTTTGGGAAAACTAAGCCCAGAGAAGGCGCATTACCACCATTACCCGATCCTAAAGATGATCTGACATTTTTGACACAAAAGATCATTACATCCGCGCCCAAGCCCATAGAAACGAAAGAGAATAAAAAAAAATTCATTCATTACTCTGAAGCCCTTCGGCACAAATTCAAAGATACCCCCGAAATATTTTATCTAAATGCCTTTTGCATTGGTATTCTTCGACGCGCACCCAAACAAGAACCCGTACGGTCATTATTTCTAAATATATGGTCAGAACAACGCGATTTTATGATCGCTAACTTAGACAGCCGTTGGCTATTATCATCATTGGTAACATTTGAAACATTAGGTAAAAACGAAGCTCAAAGAACAACAGCCAGCCTATCAGCCGTGTTCTTCAATATGATGCGTTTATATGAAACTGAACATGCTTTATCACTGCAGCCAGCTGACAAACCACGATACTTTTGGAAACGCGCAAACCTTGAGCATTTTGTGATGGGTTTTTCACCTTTTGCAATACGTATTGGAGATACTGATACGAACATTTTAAAAGTGCTTTTAAGATCGGGGCAGAAAGATCCTATTACAGGTGCCATGCTGGATGAGCTGCTTCATCGGTTAAATAATGACAAAAGCAATATATTTCATCGCATTGGGGTTCTACAAGCTCACTCAAGATAACCCAGCTGGATATCTGATATCAGATTACCCCACGATCCCCCTTAAACCAGTCGCGGCTGTCTTTCAGATCAAAACAGATTGATACAAAATCAACAGCAAACAGTACCATCAGATAGTTAGCGAATATCGAATTTGTTTTTATTTCATAGGCCAGCAGTACCAATAACGGAATCCATAACAGAATATGTGATAATGCCATCGCTTTGGAAAAACCGCGCTCGATAAACATTAAAACCGCGTTTGGAGCCATGCCACCAATCGCTAGAATTGGAATTAAGTAGCAACAAGGCTCGGTGATTAAAATCACAGTGGCCATATTCACTGGCACTAGGATCAGGCCGACCCAAACCTGCACCCATAGCGGTAGCGACCGGAAGCTGCGCCAAATATCAAGTAAAACAGATTTCATTATAAATCCCCTGAAGCTACCCCGATCTTAGGTAATAATGTTAAAAAGAAAAGAGCGGATTTATGCGTAAATACATCAAGTTCCATACAAATACGCCCAATACGTTGACTCTTTTTATTTTTCAGATAAACGCTTGCCCATATGAACGACAGCACTTCGGCTGTCAGGCCGCGTTTGAACACTGCGGCATAAACAATTGCCGCTAACAACGCGAGATATATGACAAAATTTACCGATCTGGGTTTAAACCCCAAAGTTCTTAAAGCCGTAAACGATGTAGGCTATGAAACTCCCACCCCCATTCAGGCACAAGCCATTCCGTTTGCTCTGCAAGGCCGTGATGTGCTTGGCATTGCCCAAACGGGTACAGGGAAAACCGCAAGCTTTACCCTGCCAATGGTACACAAACTGGCCCGTGGCCGTGCGCGTGCGCGTATGCCACGATCACTGGTTCTATGCCCAACACGTGAATTGGCCGCACAAGTAGCCGAAAATTTCGAACTATATGCGAAATACTGCAAGCTGGACATGGCACTACTGATCGGTGGTGTCTCTTTCAAAGATCAGGACAAGCTTATTGACCGTGGTGTTGACGTATTGATCGCCACCCCTGGCCGTATGCTGGATCATTTTGAACGCGGCAAGCTGCTGCTGACAGGCATCGAAATTATGGTGGTGGATGAGGCCGACCGGATGCTGGATATGGGTTTCATCCCTGATATTGAACGCATCTTCAAGCTGACACCGTTTACCCGCCAAACCCTGTTCTTCTCGGCCACTATGGCGCCTGAGATCACTCGGATCACGCAAGAGTTTTTATCAAACCCAGAGCGTGTGGAAGTGGCCCGTCAAGCGACTGCCTCTGAAACCATTGAGCAAAAAGTTGTATGTTTCAAAGCCCCTAACCGCAAGGTAGAGGCAAAAGCGAAACGCGATATGTTACGCAAGATCATCACGCAAGAAGGCGACAAGCTGACCAATGCTATCATCTTTTGCAATCGCAAGGTTGATGTGGATATCGTTTTGAAATCCATGAAGAAACATGGAGCATCTGTGGGGGCCATCCACGGCGATCTAGATCAGCGCTATCGTATGCAAGTGCTGAACGGGTTCAAAAACAACGACATCACATTGCTGGTGGCGTCCGATGTGGCCGCACGCGGCTTGGACATCCCGAATGTAAGTCACGTTTTCAACTATGACGTACCGATCCATTCCGAGGATTATATCCACCGTATAGGTCGCACAGGCCGCGCGGGGCGCGAAGGCAAAGCCTTTACATTGTGCCTGCCACACGAGGAAAAATATCTGGATCAGATCGAAAAATTGCTGAAAGGTAAAATTCCACGCGCAGAAGTGGACGTGCCTGAAACAAAAAGCCGACCTGCTCGGTCTGAAAAACAGGATAAGCCGAAAACTGAGGCAAAACCTGTGGCGAAGCAAGACAGTAAGCCAAATGCGGAACAGGATAAAAAACCTGAACCAAAAGAACGCAATCAACGTTCACAAAAGGGTGGCGGGCACCGTCAAGGCAACCAAAACCGTGTTGTCGGTTTAGGCGATCATGTGCCTGCATTTATGCTGCGCAACATTCGGGCAACTGCAACACCGCAAGCAGAAGAACCTGTTGCAAAAGAGACCAAATCCGACGATGAGAATGCGGCTTAGGGCCTTTGCCTAAGCCGTTAGTCAGCCACCAACCTGTTGATCATCACTTGGCAAACAGGCTTTTTACCGACAGCATCCTTGCAGGTACGGCTAACGACACGGCTGACAAGACGCTCAACTTCATCATCTGAATTCAACAGCTTACGTTTGGCTTTCTGCAGCTCTTTTTCTACTGCATCTTCAATCATTGCGTCCAGTCCTGCATGCATAGCAGCCGTATCTGGTAGCCCTTTTGCTTCGGTCCAGACACCGATCACTTCACCCTCTTCAATGATCACAGACAGAGCCACAAGCCCGCGTGTGGCCATCCGGATACGTTCCAGCACCACACCATCAAAGGCGCCGATCAGTTGGTTGCCATCCAAATACAGACGGCTGGTCTCAATGCGTTCCAGAACTTTGGGTTTCTTACCCGTCAGATCTATCATCGTACCATTAGGTGCGATGATACTGGCAATGCCTTTGCTTTGTGCCAATTCCATATGCTCACGCAGATGACGGTGTTCACCGTGCATCGGGATCAACATTTCAGGTTTGAAAATGCCGTGAACCTCTTCCAGATCAGGGCGGTTTGCATGGCCTGAAACGTGGTATAGGCTAGAACTGTCATCAATAACTTTCACACCCATTTCTGAAAAACTGTTAACGATGCGACCAACGGAGACTTCATTGCCCGGGATGGTTTTCGATGAAAACAGGAACGTATCGCCCTCTTTCATCGTCAACCCTAAGTATTTGCCACGCGCCAACTGGCCAGAGGCCGCACGGCTTTCGCCCTGAGAACCTGTCACAATCAGCATCAGGTTTTCACGCGGCACGCTTTGGGCATCTTCCAGTTCTATGGTTGGTGGAAAATCTTGCAACACACCCGTGGTTTGGGCGTAATTCATCATTTTTTGCATGGAGCGGCCCAGTACACAGACCGAACGGCCCGCATCCACACCCGCCTGCGCCAGTGTTTTTAATCGCGCAACATTAGAGGCAAAAGTCGTGGCAACCATCATGCCCGAAGCATCCGCAATCAGCTTGGTGATATTCGCGTTCAGCGTAGATTCGGATCGTCCCGCTTCAGGGGAAAACACGTTGGTACTGTCACAGACCAAAGCTTTGATACCACCCTGTGCAACTTCGGCAAACAATGTCGGATCGTAAGCCTCACCCACAATCGGGTCTTTATCCAGCTTGAAGTCGCCCGTATGTACGACACGCCCCGCTGGGCTATCGATAATTAAGCCTGCGGCCTCGGGGATCGAGTGGGCCAAGGGCAGATAACTGACTTTGAAAGGGCCCGCTTCAATTTGGGCAGGATATGCATCCACGACCTGAACCAACCACGGGTCTTGGCCTCGGTCTTCCATTTTTGCGCGCGCGACGGCGGCGGTAAAGGGGCGGGCATAAATCGGGACGGCCAGTTTAGGGTAAAGCAGGCCCAAAGCCCCGATATGATCTTCGTGGGCGTGGGTGATGAAAATCGCATCCAATCGATCCGCGCGCGCTTCTATATATGCAGAATCAGCCATGATCAGATCAACACCGGGCGTGCCGTCCATCGCAGGAAAAGTCACGCCGACATCAACCATGATGAAACGTTCTTTGCCCGCAAGCCCGTAGCCGTACAGGTACATATTCATGCCGATCTCACCTGCGCCGCCAAGGGGCAGGAATATCAATTTATTTTGGCTGCTCATTAAGTGCTCCGATTATGGGCTTCGATCAACACAAGCCCATGCAAGGTCAGATCATTGTCTATGGTTTCAAATAGGTCTGTGCCGCGTTCAAAGAGGGTTGCCAAGCCGCCGGTGCCAATGACTTTCATGGGTGTACCATGTTCGTCACGGATTCGGGCGCATATGCCCTCAATCAGGCCGATATAACCCCAAAACACGCCTGACTGCATACAGGCGACCGTGTTGGTACCGATGATTTTGTCGGGCCGAGTGACATCGATATGCGGCAAGGCGGCGGCAGCTTCATGCAGAGCTTTGATCGACAGGTTCACACCAGAGGCGATGACCCCGCCGATATAGGCACCATCGTGATCTACTACGTCAAACGTGGTTGCGGTGCCGAAATCAACGACGATCAGATTACCGCCATAACGCGCGTAAGCCCCGACTGTGTTGACCAAGCGATCAGCCCCCACATGGGTACCTTCATCAACGCGCACATCCACGCCCAGTTTACATTCGGGTTTGCCGACCACCAGCGGGCGGCAGTTGAAGTAACGGTCTGACAGGACGCGTAGATTGAACACCACTTGCGGCACCACGGACGAGATGATCACGCGGTCTATTGTAACGTCCAGCCCTTGCAGTTTGATTAGGTTCATCAACCAGACATAGTATTCATCCGACGTGCGTTGATGCACGGTTTCACAACGCCAGTCGGACAAGAAATTTTGGCCGTCATATATGGCAAAAACCGTGTTTGTATTGCCTACATCAACTGTCAGAAGCATGGGGCTACCCTTCATCAAAGAATATCTCGGCCGCTGTGATCTGGCGCGGCCCTTCGTTTGTGTGTAATACAAGTGCGCCCGTCTCGTCCACTGTTTCAAAGCGGCCCTTGATCTCTTCTGTGATTGTACGTGCGATAATCTCTTCGCCTAGTTTTACCGCGTATTGCATCCAATCGCGGCGGATAGCGGCAAAACCTGCCTGTTTAAACTGCTTTTGGCGCGCATCAAATGCTAGGGCCAACGCGCTAAGAAAACTTTCTGCGCTGACATCTAAGCCCGCGTCGCCCGCAAGCGATTTAGGCGGTACGGCTGTAGGTTCCAATGAGGTTGCACTAGGAGCGTGGACCAGATTAACACCGATACCGATACATAAATGGCTGGGGCCAGTTCCCATTGTCTCTAAAAGTATCCCTGCAACTTTCCCCCCCTTAAGCAGCACATCATTGGGCCATTTCAGGGTATAATCAGCAGGCTTACCACCCACGGCAATAAAGGCATCGCGTAAGGCCAGTGCTGCTGTGAAAGTTTGCAGTGCTGCTTGATTTAATGGCATATTCAAAGGCTGTAGTAACGTCCCGGCAAAATTGCCATGGTGTGTAGACCATTCGCGCCCCCGTCTGCCGATGCCTTCGGTTTGTTCATGGGCCAGAAACCAAATAGGCCCAAGGGCGGTTTCTAAACGCCGTCGGGCTTCGGCATTGGTACTATCTATCGTATCGAAAGTGATCCGATCATAGCCGTCAGGCCAGCTTTTCATTATTTCAGCAAGGCTTCTGCCGCAATCGCGGCATAGGTTTCAACGCCAAACAGGTTAATCACACCAAACAACATCACGGCAGCGGCCCCCATCAGGGCAACATAATGCAATGCGGGCATCTTGCCTGTCAGCGGTTCGACCTCATCGCCGAAATACATGTAATAGATGATGCGCAGATAATAAAATGCGCCAATCACGGAAGCTATCACACCTGCTAAAGCCAGCCACGCCATATCCGCGTCAATCGCAGCTTTCAGCACATAGAACTTACCAAAGAATCCAACCAACGGCGGAATGCCGGCGAGTGAGAACATCAGGATGGCAAGGGCAGCGGCGCGTGCAGGTTCCACTTTGGAATATTGACCCAGACACGCAATATCCGTCATCGCATTACCATCACGCTCCATATTCAGGATAAAGGCGAATGTACCGATATTCATCACCACGTAGATCGCCATATAGATCAGCAAAGCTTGAACGCCTGCTTCAGTTCCGGCAGCCAACCCCATCAAGGCAAAGCCCATATGGCCGATGGATGAATAAGCCATCAGGCGCTTGATATTGGTTTGACCAATGGCAGCAATGGCCCCTAAGAACATAGACCCTACCGACAGAAGGGCGATGATCTGTGTCCAGTCGGATTGCGCGCCAGCGAATGCGTCATGCAATACACGTGCAAACAAACAGGCTGCGGCCACTTTTGGCGCGGTAGCAAAGAAGGTTGTCACAGGTGTGGGCGAGCCCTCATAGACATCTGGTGTCCACATGTGAAATGGTACGGCAGAAACTTTGAACGCCATACCAGCGCATAGAAATACCAGACCAAAGATCATGCCCAAGCCCAGTTCACCATTGTGGATTGTCGATGCGATGCCGCTGAATGTGGTGGTGCCTGAAAAGCCGTAGACCAGTGATGCACCGTATAGCAGGATCCCAGAAGATAGCGCACCCAAGACAAAATATTTCAAGCCTGCCTCGGTTGATCGAAGGCTGTCACGGCGGAATGCGGCAACAACATATAAAGCGAGCGATTGCAGTTCCAGCCCCATGTAAAGCGACATTAAATCACCTGCTGATACCATCATCATCATACCCAGTGTCGCAAGTGCTATCAGGATCGGGTATTCAAATTTCAACAAGTTATTCTTTTGCAGATAATCCTTACTCAGAAGGATAATCACCGCACTTGCCGTAAGCATCAGAACTTTAGCATAGCGTGAAAAACCATCATCGATAAACGCGCCGTTAAAGGCCGTATGCGCCCCTGCGGGGGCCATAGCAATCATCGCGGCCAGAACCACCAGCACAATCGCGGTCATCCAAAACACCGCATTAGCGCGTCTGTCTTTGCCGAAGTATACCGCGAACATCAGGGCAGCCATCGAGAAGATCGCCAAAATCAGCTCTGGCAGAACCGTATTTAGATCAGTGCCAATCATCATTTTAACAACCTCTAGTTAAGCGCCAGAGCGGCCTTAGCGGCCGCCTGTGCAGATGTTACGTTTTCAAGCAATGCATCAACCGACGGGCCGATGATATCCAGAACTAATGCAGGGTATATACCCAACAACAGGGTCATGATCACAAGTGGTGCCATCATCAGGCGTTCGCGGGTATTCATGTCCGTTATGGTCTTCAGGCTTTCCTTGATCAGATCACCAAAGACTACACGTCGGTATAGCCATAGCGCGTATGCAGCCGACAGGATCACACCTGTTGTGGCGCCAAAGGCAATCCATGTATTGGCTTTAAAGGCCGCAATCAGGGTCAGAAATTCACCGACAAAGCCTGATGTACCCGGCAGGCCGACATTGGCCATGGTAAAAAACATGAAAATCAGCGCATAGGCAGGCATTCGGATTGCCAGACCGCCATATGCGTCAATCGCGCGAGTGTGCATCCGGTCGTAGATAACGCCGACACCCAAGAAGAGTGCACCTGATATAAAGCCGTGCGACAGCATTTGGTAAATCGCGCCATCCAGCCCTTGTTTGTTCAGTGCAAATATCCCCATTGTGACAAAACCCATGTGCGCAACAGATGAATAGGCAATCAGCTTTTTCATATCCTTTTGCATCATCGCCACAAGGGATGTGTAGATGATCGCTATAACGGATAAGGTCATCACAAAATTCGCCAACAGATCAGAGGCCACAGGGAACATCGGCAGGCTGAACCGCAAGAAACCATAGCCGCCCATTTTCAACAGAATTGCCGCCAGAACCACCGAACCTGCTGTTGGAGCCTGTACGTGTGCATCAGGCAGCCAAGTATGTACCGGCCACATCGGCATTTTCACCGCGAAGCTGGCAAAGAAAGCCAGGAAAAGCAAGGTCTGTAAGCCACCGACGATCTGGAAACCCAGAACTGTCATCGGGGCGTAGCTGAACTCGTGGTTCAGTAGGGTTGGAATATCGGTGGTTCCCGCTTCCATCCACATTGCGATCATAGCAACCAGCATCAAAACGGAACCCAGAAGCGTATAAAGGAAGAACTTGAATGCGGCATAAACCCGGTCTTTGCCACCCCAGATACCCACGATCAAGAACATCGGGATAAGGCCGGCTTCAAACACCACATAGAACAGTACCAGATCAAGTGCGCAGAACACCGCGATCATCAGACTTTCCAGCACAAGGAACATAATCATGTATTCCTTAACGCGCGTGGTCACCCCCCAACAAGCGCCGATCACGATCGGCATCAAGAAGGTGGTCAGC
This sequence comes from Amylibacter sp., assembly GCA_965261565.1. GTDB lineage: Bacteria > Pseudomonadota > Alphaproteobacteria > Rhodobacterales > Rhodobacteraceae > Amylibacter. Next base: position 1,881,108 of record OZ253460.1, on the reverse strand, counting down.
ATAACAAACAGGACGCTAATCCCGTCTACACCCATTTTATAGGTCAGGCCGGCCAGCCATTCGCGCTCTTCCACAAGTTGGAAGCCCGGATTACTAGGGTCAAACTCGGCGATCAGTGCCACGGCGGAAATCACAAAGGTCGCTAATGTCGTCACCAATGCCAATATTTTGGCATTGCGTTGCGCATAATCATCATTGCCGCGCAGGAACACCACCAGAATGGCTGCCCCCAGCATGGGCAGGAAGGTAATAATTGACAGAAGATTTTCCATTAGTGCGCACTCCCGCCGATGGTCATCCATGTGATGATGGCGACCAATCCGATAAATATCGCAAATGCGTAGTGATACACATATCCGGACTGCATCCGGCCCGCGAGGCGTGTGATCCAAGGGATTATCCCCATCGCCAGCCCGTTGATGATGCCGTCGATAACCTTGCCGTCACCCTTTTTCCAAAGGAACGTGCCCAGTGCCTTGGTCGGACGTACGAAGATCAGATCGTACAACTCGTCAAAGTACCACTTGTTCAGCAGAAAGACATAGAGGCCTCGTTGCTGTTTGGCCAAAATCGCAGGGGCATCCGGTTTTTTGATATACATGATGAAGGCCAGCGCAAAACCAAGAACCATTGCAATGAAAGGCGAGACTTTCACCCAATCAGCAACACCGTGGGCATCATGGATCACGTGATTTGTATCGTGATTTTCGTAAATCGCTGTGCCAAACCATTCTTGATAATGATGACCAAAGAAATCACTGTGCCAGACCATGCCAGCGAATACCGCACCGACAGCCAGTATACCCAGCGGGATCAGCATTGTCAGCGGGCTTTCATGGGCGTGTTCATGGGTGTGATGGTCACCACGTTCTTTACCATAGAAGGTCATGAAAATCAGGCGCCAAGAATAGAAGCTTGTCATCGCAGCGGCAATCACCAGCATATAGAACGCATAGCGCGCCACGCCTTCGCCACCTGCAAAAGCGCTTTCGATAATCGCGTCTTTTGACACGAAACCGGCAAAACCGATGGGTGTGTCACCCAATGAAAACAATGTTGCAGGAATACCCACACCGGTGATCGCCAAGGTACCGATCATCATTGCTGCAAAGGTATAGGGAATTTTCTTGCGCAGATTACCGTAATTGCGCATGTCCTGTTCGTGGTGCATCGCATTGATCACAGAACCCGCACCCAAGAACAACATCGCCTTAAAGAACGCGTGTGTGAACAGATGGAACATCGCCACGCCATATGCACCCACACCTGCAGCCACAAACATGTAGCCAAGTTGTGAACAGGTTGAATAGGCAATCACCCGTTTTATGTCGTTTTGCACAAGACCAATGGTGGCTGCAAAAAACGCCGTTGTGGCCCCAATAAAGATAATGAAATCCGGGGTGAATTCGGCATATTCCAATAACGGTGACAAACGGCACACCATGAACACACCGGCCGTAACCATCGTTGCAGCGTGGATCAGCGCGGACACAGGCGTCGGGCCTTCCATCGCGTCGGGCAGCCACGTGTGCAGGAACAATTGTGCAGACTTACCCATAGCACCGATGAACAATAGCATGGTGATCACTTCCAGCGCGTTCATGTCCCAATTCAGGAAATGCAGCGTCTGCTTGGACAGGCTTTCAGCATTATGCGGATCAAGCACTTCTGAAAAGTTAATGCTGTCAGTCAGGTAGAACAGGCCGAATATGCCCAAAGCAAAACCGAAATCACCGACACGATTGACGATGAACGCTTTCATCGCTGCCGCACCCGCAGACGGTTTGCGATAATAAAACCCGATCAACAAGTAGGACGCAACACCCACACCTTCCCAGCCAAAGAACATTTGCAGCAGGTTGTCGGATGTCACCAGCATCAGCATCGCGAATGTGAAGAATGACAGATATGCAAAGAAACGCGGTTTATAACTTTCGCCTTCTTTCCATTGTGGATCTTTATCCATGTAACCCCATGAATACAGGTGAACCACGGCTGATACCGTGTTGATCACGACCAGCATAATAGCGGTCAGACGGTCAATACGAATTGCCCAGTCAGACGATAATGTGCCGCTTTCAACCCAGCGGAACAAGGTGATGACCTCGGTTTCACCGTGAAAGGTCATGAAAATTACCCACGACAGAATTGCAGACAGGAACAACAGCCCCGTTGAAACCATCATCGCGGCACGTTCGCCGATCATCTTGTGACCGAAACCGCAAATCAGGGAACCAACGAGTGGTGCAAATAAAAGGATCGTTTCCATAAGTGCGCTAACCTTTCATCACATTCACATCTTCCACCGCGATTGTGCCACGGTTACGGAAGAAACATACTAAAATTGCCAACCCGATAGCCGCTTCAGCAGCGGCCACAGTCAGCACAAACAGGGTGAAGATCTGCCCAACCAAATCGTGTAGGTGGGTAGAGAAAGCCACGAAGTTTATATTCACAGCCAATAGCATCAACTCGATCGACATCAAAATGATGATAACGTTTTTGCGGTTCACGAAGATGCCGAAGATACCGATGGTAAACAGCACTGCTGCCACTGCTAAATAATGTTCTAAAGTGATCATATACTACACCCTTTCTGTGCACTACTTTTGCACCAACGATTACAGCTTGCGACTTCAAATAGCTCTGCGCGAACCACTGGCTCCAGTCCGATTGCCACTGCATTTTTTATAAGTTTGCCAAACTTCCCATCTGGGGTATTCTGTTTAAACTCTTTGCGCATCTCAGCCAATTCTTCTACAGCAACGCCTTGCAGTTTTGCAACTGCAACCTTACCTGTGCGACAATCGTAAATATTCCAAACCCGCCCAGGATTAGGGCAGCCAATTTCTAAGATTTGCAAGTTGTCACGGAAACTCACTCCTAGATTATCTGGAAACAGAAAATCGGTACTCATACATGGCACTTCAAGTGCAATAGGTTCTTTGAATCCTACTTTTCCTGCCATGACAGGGCCAGTTAAATTCATAGAAAGCATAAACATTGTCAAGGCAAGTCGCATCATAACCCCTGCCCCGATTTTACGTCTTTCAATTCCATTGCGTCCTTCGGATCACGCAAAATCTGATCCGCGATCACTTGGCGTTTCACGTCCTTGCGATGGCGCAATGTCAGCACAATCGCACCAATCATGGCCACCAGCAGGATCATGCCGGATGCCTGGAACATATAGATATAATCCGTGTAGATCAGCTTGCCCAAGGCAAGCGTGTTGTGGGTATCTGCCATATCAGGTGTGATCGCCGCCCGCAGGCTTTTTGCGTCTTCGGCAAAGCTCCAATGACCGAATAGCAGACCCAATTCCATCAGCAATATAGCACCAATCAACAAACCAAGCGGCAGATATTTTGACAGGCCAGATTTCAACTCGACAAAGTCCACATCCAGCATCATCACTACGAACAGGAACAGCACTGCGACAGCACCGACATAGACAATCGCCAGCAACATGGCGACATATTCGGCTCCCATCAGCACGAACAGCCCCGCTGCACTGAAAAATGTCAGGATCAACCACAGTACCGAATGTACCGGATTGCGCGAAAGCACCACCAACAGGCCAGAGGCCACTGCCGTGCATGCAAACAGATAAAAAGCGATGACTATAAAGTCCATAATGTACGTTTCCTTCTTATCTATAAGGTGCGTCGAGTTCCAGGTTGCGGGCAATTTCCGCTTCCCATCTCTCGCCGTTGGCCAGTAATTTGTCTTTGTCGTAGAACAGCTCTTCACGGGTTTCCGTGGCGAACTCGAAGTTCGGCCCTTCTACGATGGCATCCACCGGGCAAGCTTCTTCGCAGAAACCGCAGTAGATGCATTTGGTCATATCAATGTCATAACGCGTGGTACGGCGGCTGCCGTCATCACGTGGTTCTGCATCAATAGTAATCGCTTGTGCCGGGCAAATTGCTTCACACAGTTTGCAGGCAATGCAGCGTTCTTCACCGTTTGGATAACGGCGCAGCGCATGTTCACCGCGAAACCGCGGGCTAATCGGGCCTTTTTCATGCGGGTAATTCAGCGTGTATTTCGGTTTAAAGAAATACTTCATGCCCAGCTGAAACCCTTTCATGATGTCCAGCAGTAGAAAATAGGATATGCGGCGTTTAAGTGAATGTGTCATGTTTTACCCCCCCGTCGTCCAGCGGATATATGCACCGCCAAAAGCTTCGAATTGTACAAAGAAAGCCACCAGAACGATCCAGCCCAGCGACATCGGCAGAAATACTTTCCAACCCAAGCGCATCAGCTGGTCATAGCGGAAGCGTGGCACGATGGCTTTGACCATCGCAAACAAGAAGAAAAAGAAACACATCTTACCGATAAACCACAACGGACTGTCAGGTATACCTGGAATTGGTGACAACCAACCACCGAAGAACAGGATTGAGGTCAGCGCGCACATCAGCCAGATAGCGATGTATTCACCTGCCATATATAGCAGGAATGGTGTTGATGAATATTCCACCTGATAACCTGCTACCAATTCCGACTCTGCTTCTGGTAAATCAAACGGCGGGCGGTTTGTTTCAGCGAGGGCCGAGATGAAGAACAGGATGACCATCGGAAAATGCGGTAGCCAGTACCAGTCGAAGAAACCATATTCGCCGTCTTGGGCCTTCACGATATCCACCAAACTTAGCGAGCCTGTGGACAGGATCACGCCAACGATGATGAAACCGATGGAAACCTCATAGGAAATCATTTGTGCGGCAGAACGCAATGCGCCCAGAAATGGGTACTTCGAGTTCGAGGCCCAGCCACCCATGATCACACCATAAACTTCCAGTGACGACACCGCAAAGATATACAAGACTGCCACGTTCAGGTTAGCCAATATTAGATTTTCCGAGAACGGAATAACCGCCCATGAAATGACCGATAGGATAAACCCAACCAGAGGTGCCAGTAGAAATACGGTTTTGTCGGCACCAGCAGGGATGACGATCTCTTTAAAGACGTATTTCGCCGCATCAGCCACGGTTTGCAAGATGCCCCAAGGGCCAACCACATTCGGACCCCGACGCATTTGTACTGCCGCCCAGATTTTACGATCGGCATAGACCAAAACCAAAAGGCTGATCATCACAAAAGCAATCAGCATCAGGGACTGCGCCACTATGATCAGGAAAATCCCTAGGTTAGATGAGAAAAATTCTGCCATGTCTCGTTCCTTAGACCATCGGTATGTTATGTGCGGTGCAATCTTCCACCGTCACTTCTGCATCAATCGTGTGTCGCCCACCGGGGTGCGCGTTCGAAAGCGTGTAAATCGCGTTGCCTGACCAGATACCCTTATCCTCGGACAGATTGACTTGAATACGTCCGGCAAAGCCGAAACCGCGGATCAGCGTGTATTGTGCGGCAGCGCATTCCACATAAGCCAGCACATCTGTAGGCGTGCGCGGATTGCGCATAGTGACAACCATATTGACCAGTTCGGGCTTCAACAAGCGGGTGTCCACCATGATATATTCCATCGCCTTGTTCCGCTTTTGGCTGACCCCCGACGGTGTACATGCCATGAGAAGACCGATCGTGGCCAGCAGTGCAAATACATATGTCATATGACTTAAGATCACGCGTCTACTCCGCCGCTACTGGCGCGGATTTGCGCGCTTTTGCATTGGCGGATAATTCTGCCATTACTTCAGAGGCCCGTGCAATCGGATTCGTCATAAAATAATCACTGACCGCGTTCTTAAACGCCTTGCCTTTGATTTCCGTTGGTTTGACCGCTTTCCACTTATTCACAGGCACCACATCCATTGCCGCCAAATGCGGAAACTCTGCAAATAGGGCCTGACGTAATTGTGCCAAACTGTCATAAGGTAGTGTCTGCCCCAGTTCAGCCGACAAAGCACGCAAGATTGCCCAGTTTTCTTTCGCGTCACCCGGTGCAAATCCTGCGCGTGCCGCCATTTGCGGGCGACCTTCGGTATTGACGAATATGCCGCTTTCTTCCGTATAAGTAGCACTCGGCAAGATCACATCAGCACGGTGCGCCCCGCGATCACCATGGCTGCCTTGGTAAATCACGAACGGATTGTCAGCGATTTCAACCTCATCGGCGCCTAGATTGAACACCACTTGCGCGTCTTTAAGTGCAGTTTTCATACCGCCCTTGGTGATAAAACCAATGTCCATGCCACCAACGCGAGATGCTGCCGTGTGCAGCACCAACAACTTGGAGTTCGAGTTCTTGGCCAGTGACATCGCCGCCGCCAGAACCGCTTCGCCATCAGCGCCTTGAATGGCGCCTTGGCCGATAATGACAAGGCTGGGTGCTTTTTTCGTCTCGGCAGATATTTTCTTCTTCGTCAGTTCTTCAAGGGCTGCACGATCAGTACCAACATGCGAATACGGGTATGTCAGGTCAACTGCTTCTCCCACCAGACCGATATTGGCCCCACGCGACCATGCTTTACGCAAACGCGCGTTCAAAACAGGGGCTTCATGGCGTGGATTAGTGCCGATCAGTTGGATCATTTCTGCGCTATCAATATCTTCTATCGTCGCTGTGCCCACATAAGCAGAGCGATTGCCGCTTGGCAGTTTCGCGCCATCCACACGGCATTCTACCTTGCCGTCCAATCCCGCGATTAATGCTTTTAGCGCATACATCGCTTCCACAGGGGCCAAATCGCCTGCTATGGCTGCAACCTTCTTGTCCTTCACAGCTTTCGCAATCGCTTTAAACGCTTCATCCCAGCTTGCTGGTTTCAACTTACCGTTTTTGCGCACATATGGCTGATCAAGACGTTGGCGACGCAAACCATCCCAGATGAAACGCGCCTTATCTGACAGCCATTCCTCATTCACACCGTCATGATTGCGCGGCACAATCCGCATCACTTCACGGCCTTTGGTGTCGACACGGATGTTGGAACCAAGCGCGTCCATCACATCGATGGTTTCGGTTTTCTTCAACTCCCAAGGACGTGCAGAAAACGCGTAAGGCTTTGATGTTAAAGCTCCAACCGGACACAGATCAATGATATTGCCCTGTAGCTCACTGTCCAGCGTTTGGTTTAAATAAGTGGTAATCTCGGCATCTTCACCGCGCCCTGTCTGGCCCATTTGACTGATACCGGCAACTTCGGATGTGAACCGCACACAACGCGTACATGAAATGCAGCGCGTCATTGTGGTGGCAACCAGCGGTCCTAAATCCAGATCGTCCACGGCGCGTTTTGGTTCACGGAAACGGGAAAAATCGACGCCATAAACCATCGCCTGATCCTGCAAATCACACTCGCCACCTTGATCACAAATCGGGCAATCCAGCGGGTGGTTGATCAACAAAAATTCCATCACGCCCTCACGGGCTTTCTTGACCATCGGCGAGGTGGTTTTCACAACAGGCAGCTGACCTTCGGGGCCGGGGCGCAAATCACGCACCTGCATCGCACAAGAGGCCGCAGGTTTCGGCGGCCCACCGACAACTTCTACCAGACACATGCGACAGTTGCCCGCAATGGTCAGGCGTTCATGGTAACAAAAACGCGGCACTTCAATGCCCGCCACTTCACAAGCCTGTAGCAGCGTCATTGCGCCGTCGACTTCGACTTCGGTTCCGTCGATGATTACTTTTTTAAGATCAGACATGCGCGTTACTCCGCTGCAACCGCGCTCACGCGGCCAGTCCGTTTGTGTTTAATTCTATCTTCAATTTCATTGCGGAAATGACGCACCAACCCCTGAATGGGCCAAGCCGCCGCATCCCCCAACGCACAGATGGTGTGGCCTTCAACCTGTTTGGTCACATCCAACAGCATGTCAATCTCTTCAACCTCGGCTTCGCCCGTTACCAGACGTTCCATCACCCGCATCATCCAACCGGTGCCTTCACGGCACGGTGTGCATTGGCCGCAGCTTTCGTGTTTATAAAACTTTGCCAGACGCCATATGGCTTTGATCACGTCCACGTTCTGATCCATCACGATGACGGCAGCAGTACCCAAACCGGAACGTTGTCCACGCAGCCAGTCGAAATCCATGATCGCTTCATCACAAATATCCGCAGGTAGCATCGGCACGGATGACCCGCCCGGGATCACCGCTTTCAGGTTTTTCCAACCGCCGCGCACCCCGCCGCAATGGCGTTCCAGCAGTTCTTGCAGGGGAATAGACATCGCTTCTTCCACCACACACGGGTTGTTGACGTGACCAGAGATCGCAAACAGTTTGGTGCCTGCATTGTTTTCGCGGCCAAAGCTTGAAAACCAATCCGGCCCGCGGCGTAAAATTGTTGGCACCACGGCGATGCTTTCCACGTTGTTCACTGTCGTTGGGCAACCATATAGCCCCGCACCTGCAGGGAATGGCGGTTTCATGCGCGGCATGCCTTTTTTACCCTCAAGGCTTTCCAAAAGAGCGGTTTCTTCGCCGCATATATAGGCCCCTGCCCCGTGGGACAGATAAAGGTCGAAATCCCAGCCAGATTTGGCAGCATTTTTACCCAGAAGCCCCGCGTCATAACATTCGTCTATTGCAACCTGCAAAGCTTCACGTTCGCGGATAAATTCGCCGCGTATATAAATGTAACACGCGTTTGCGCCCATCGCGAAACTTGCGATCAATGCGCCTTCGATCAGCGTGTGTGGATCATTACGCATAATCTCGCGGTCCTTACATGTACCGGGTTCACTTTCGTCGGCATTGATCACCAAATAGGCCGGGCGCCCATCGCTTTCTTTGGGCATGAAAGACCACTTTAGGCCCGTCGGGAAACCCGCCCCGCCACGGCCGCGCAGGCCGGATTTTTTCATCTCACCGACAATCCAATCACGGCCCTCTTTGATAAATTTCGCAGTGCCTGACCAATGGCCGCGCTTTTTCGCACCCGCAAGCGAGCGGTCGTGCTGACCATAAAGGTTGGTAAAGATACGGTCTTTATCTGCGAGCATGCCCGTCTATCCTTTAATCTTGGCCTGATTTCCAGACCTGAAACAATACAACCATCGCCCAGAGGAGCGCGGCCATGGCAGCAAAATCGAACAAAAACGCATAACGTATTGGCAGTCCGATCATCCCGCCGATCCAAGAGGCCCCCATCCAGCCAAGCATTGTCATCAATATGACAATCGAGGCGACCCGCGCTTTTTTGCGCTTCGGGTCAGAGGCCACTTTACCTTCCTTCACGCAAGATTATGTCTTGCGCTTCTTCTTCGAAAATTCCGTTTCGCCACCCTTGGCCAGAATTTTTGCTTGCGACATCCAGTCATCACGCGCGATGCGTCCTTTAAACTTTAACTGGTCATCAACTTCTTTTATGTCAGCTTTTTTCCAGACTGCCACTTGCGCGAATTGGTAAACCCCGATCCCGTTCAATGTAGCCTCTAGTTTCGGCCCTACACCAGAGATCAACTTCAAGTCATCAACTTTGGCTGGAGCTTTTTTGTAATACTTCGTTGGTGCTTTCTTCGCCGCAGGCTTTTTCGATGTTGCCGGTTTTGCCTTAGCTGCCGCTTTCTTCGCCGCAGGCTTTTTCGCTGCTGGCTTCTTTGCCGCCGCGGTTTTTGTTTTCGATGTCGCAGTGGATTTCGTTGCTGCTTTCTTCACAGCAGGTTTTTTCGGCGTAGTTTTAGCTGCAGGCTTTTCTTTCGCGGTAGAAGTAACAGAACTTGTACTAACAGCAGCTACAGCAGCGGTTGTTGTTACGGCAGCGGAAGATACTTCATCAACACAAAACATGCCTTTCAAAAGCCAACCTACGATCAACATTGCAATCAAACCGATGACGGCCGCAACAAGGCCGTTCAATCCTGCCCATCCGATGAAAGCAGCCGCGACAAAAACACCGAATGCAAAGGCCAGTAGCCAGCATACGATTACACAGGCTGTGATACCAGTTGATGAATTATTCTGCGTCATTCTATTTCTCCCCTGAGAGAGGCCAACTTGAAATTCAGTTGGCCTTGGACTTTGCGGGCTTTTTCCGCGTTTTCAAAATTGGAACCTCGTCGCCCTGAATGCGCTTGACGGTATCGCCGTATTCCAACGCTAGACTGGCCGAGGTGTTGTGATCATATTTATCCGAATTCATATCGTGCAACGTGGTTAAACCGCTAAGCGGTTCTGCTGCATAACGCCCGTTTTGCGGTCCAGGTATCGGGACTTTACCAGCGGCAAAATCTTTAAGGATTTGGGTGAAGCTTTTCACCGTCAGATCCTCGTAGAAATCTTTGCCGATCTGGGCCATCGGCGCATTGGTACAGGCCCCCAGACATTCGACCTCTTCCCAGCTGAACTTACCATCTTTGGAAATTTGGTGCGGGTTCGGTGCAATCTTATCTTTACACACACCGATTAAATCTTCCGCACCGCAAATCATGCATGATAGTGTGCCGCAAACCTGAACATGAGCAACACTGCCAACTGGTTGCAATTGGAACATGAAGTAGAATGTCGCCACTTCAAGCGCACGGATATAATCCAGAGCCAACATGTCGGCGACCGCCTCGATGGCTGGCTTTGTCAACCAACCTTCCTGCTCCTGCGCACGCCACAATAGCGGGATGATCGCAGATGCTTGCCGTCCTTCCGGAAACTTGGCAATCTGACCCTTGGCCCATTTTTTATTGGCAGCGGTGAATTGAAAGCTGTCAGGTTGTGTATGATGTAGACGACGCAAAGACATTACAATGATCCGTTGCTAGAAATGGCAGCGATTATCAAAAAAATCGCAATTACTGTTAATGCACCTGCCGCCAGGTGGGTCCCAAAGGGCTTGCTTTGTCGTGCATAAAGCACTGCATCAAAGAGCGCCATAAAACCAGCGGCAGTCAACCACGCAAGCAACACAATAAAATCGGCATAATAGGCAGCAAACAAGGAAAAACCGAAAATCGCTATGTAACGACCTAACATGACATTCGGCAATTGTTCGACATCATGACCTAACTTGGCCAAACCAGCCGCTGGATTATACAGGCAAATGCAGGCAATTATGCCAGTTACGGTCACGCCAAACCAAACAAGACTTAGGGCAGCGGTTTCAATAACACTCACCGGTCAATCTCCCCGAATACAACGTCCAATGAACCGATGATAGCTGCAACATCGGCCAACTGGTGGCCTTTACAAATGTGATCCATCGCTGCGAGGTGCAAAAAACCCGGTGCTCGGATTTTGGTTTTATAGGGTTTGTTTGATCCGTCGGACACAAGGTAGACACCAAACTCGCCCTTCGGGGCTTCAACGCAGGCGTAAACTTCACCTTCGGGCACGTGAAAACCTTCGGTGTAGAGTTTGAAGTGATGGATCAAAGCTTCCATCGAGGTTTTCATGTCTCCACGTGAGGGCGGTGTCAGCTTACCACGGGCAAGCACGTCACCAGTAGATTCCTCAAGCTTCTTGATCGCCTGTTGCATGATCGACAGGCTTTCGCGCATTTCCTGCATGCGGCACAGATAACGATCATAGCAATCGCCGTTGGTGCCCACAGGGATCTGGAAATCAAACTCGTCATAACATTCATAGGGCTGCGCACGGCGCAAATCCCATGCCATGCCGGAACCGCGGATCATCACACCAGAAAAACCCCAATCAAGGGCTTCTTGTTCCGATATGATCGCGATATCCACATTGCGTTGCTTAAAGATGCGATTTTCGGTCAGCAAACCATCGATGTCATTCAAAATTTCAGGGAACTCAAAAGTCCACTGCATGATGTCATCCAGCAATTCCTGCGATAGGTCTTGATGTACACCGCCAGGGCGGAAGTAAGCTGCGTGCAGACGTGCGCCGGATGCGCGTTCATAGAATTCCATCAGTATTTCGCGCTGCTCAAAACCCCAAAGCGGCGGGGTTAAAGCCCCCACATCCATCGCCTGTGTTGTGACATTCAGGATGTGGTTCAGGATGCGGCCTATTTCGCAGTAAAGTACGCGGATCAGGCTGGCACGGCGCGGCACTTCCACGCCTGTCAACTTTTCTATCGCTAAGCACCAAGCGTGTTCCTGGTTCATCGGACACACGTAATCCAGACGATCAAAGTATGGCAGGTTTTGCAGATAAGTGCGGCTTTCCATCAACTTTTCTGTGCCGCGATGCAAGAGGCCGATATGCGGGTCGCAGCGGTCAACTATTTCGCCGTCGAGTTCCAAAATCAGACGCAAAACGCCGTGGGCCGCAGGGTGCTGCGGGCCGAAGTTGATGTTGAAATTACGGATACGCTGTTCACCGGTTTTGGCGTCTTTGAAGTTACCGTCCATTATTTCAAAACCCCTTTTCCATTTGGTTGCAGGGCAAGCTCTCTTCTCGCAGCTTTCCAATCGCGAAATTCGCACGTGACGAAAGCCCAAATTGCGCTCCCCAATGCAGCTGAGCAGAAATACATTACAATCCCAGAAACGCTCGGGAAACGACCCATTTCGAGGTGAAATAATTGAGTGTACACAAGTACCATCAATGTAATGCATCCAGCCACTGCACTCATGGGAATAGCAATCGGCCTGCGCAGAAACATTCCAGCGCAGATACCCGCAAAAACTATAGCAGGGTGGATCAAAAACAACGCTGTGAGTGCGGGCAGTATCAAAACGAAGTCAATCATAAATTCCATCACTTCGCCCCTTCCGCTTTATCGTCACCGGGTAGAATATATTCAGCCCCTTCCCACGGTGACATAAAATCAAACTGGCGATATTCCTGAACCAGCGACACTGGCTCATAAACCACACGTTTGGCTTCTTCGTCATAACGGCATTCGGTATAGCCGGTTGTTGGGAAATCTTTGCGCAGCGGATAGCCGCGAAAACCGTAGTCAGTCAGGATGCGGCGCATGTCTGGGTGATCAGAAAACAGGATGCCGTACATATCGAACACTTCACGTTCAAACCAGTTGGCCGACGAATGCACTTCACAAATGGATGGCACAACTTCGTCTTCGGCCACCAGTGCTTTGAGGCGAATGCGGTGGTTCATGTACATCGATAAAAAATGGTAAACCACTTCAAAACGTTTTGCGGCAGTCGGAAAATCCACCGCTGTGATGTCAACCAGAGTAGAGAACTTGCAGTTGCGGTCACTTTTCAAAAACTCGATAATTTTGGGAAGTGCTGCTGGCGCAACCTCGACAACCAACTCGCCAATGGAATTAACTTCGAAACCAACAATCGCATCAGCTTGCTTGCTTTGGATCAAAGCCCCTAGTTCTTGTAATTCTTCCGACATCAATTCCTACCTTACAATCGTGCCCGTGCGGCGTATTTTACGTTGCAATTGCAATAGTCCATACAGCAACGCTTCCGCCGTTGGCGGGCAACCCGGCACATAAATATCCACCGGCACAATACGGTCACAACCACGCACAACTGAATAGCTGTAATGGTAATACCCACCGCCATTTGCACATGACCCCATGGAAAGCACATAGCGCGGTTCCGGCATCTGATCGTAGACCTTACGCAACGCAGGCGCCATTTTATTGGTCAGCGTGCCCGCAACGATCATCAAATCAGATTGACGCGGAGAAGCACGTGGTGCTGTACCAAAACGTTCCATATCATAGCGCGGCATAGCTGTGTGCATCATTTCAACAGCGCAACAGGCCAAACCGAATGTCATCCAGTGCAAGGACCCCGTACGCGCCCAGTTGATAATATCTGCTGTAGAAGTCAGCAAGAAACCCTGATCCTGCAATTCACGATTAAGGGCGGCTGTCACCACCTCTTTATCTGCACCCGCAGAATTAAGCGAGGTCGCTACTCCCATTCCAAGGCTCCCTTTTTCCACTCATAGGCAAAGCCGACTGTCAGAACCCCAAGGAACGCTAACATAGACCAGAAACCTAAAGTGCCGATGTATTGAAAACTTACAGCCCAGGGAAACAGAAATGCAACTTCCAGATCGAAGATGATGAACAGGATCGCAACCAGATAAAAACGTATATCGAATTTCATTCTTGCGTCATCAAAGGCGTTAAAACCACATTCATATGCCGAAATTTTCTCCGGTTCCGGATTGCGTACCGCTATGATGGCAGCCGCTAAAATAAGCACAAGCCCAAGGGCCGCAGCGATGCCTAGAAATACGAGGATTGGCAGGTACTCTCTTAGCAGGTCTTCCAACGGCTACTCCTATTGTCATTCGGTCTTGAAACAGTTCCTTTATGGGTCTACCCCTGCATATGGGGAAGGTCAACATAAGTGGTGCCAGTTTTAATGTTTTTATAGCTTAAAACAGGCCAATTGCCCTATTCACACCAACTGTCGCGCCGCCCACCACTATAGGCCCGTGCCAATCCAGAGCTGATCATTGCAGTCCGAATGTCCTTTCCGTTCACGCGCAGGTTGACCAAATAACGGTCATAACGGTCTTTACCGTCCAAGCTGATCTCAATTGTGCGCGCCTGCCATAGCATCAAACGCAATGCCCATGTTGCACGTGTCGCTTTGATATACTCCGCAATGCAACGTGCATTTTTTTCAGGCGCATCAAAGCCCATGATGCGTGCACGGATTATTCCTTCCTCCGGACAGGTCATTTTAAAAGTATCGCCATCCATTACCATCGTAACATTGCAACGACTCTTGCTTTTTGCCGACCCATTCACGAAATCGACAACGGGTGGCACGCCTAAAGCCAAGGCAATAACGACGACGATACTGGTCTTTAAATTAAGCCGCAAATCAGCAATCCGCCTGATAAGCTGCGCCCACCTCTTCACGGATGATCGCAGCTATCAAATCACAATCTTCCAGACTGAACGTCAATGGTAAACGCATATCCAGCAACCCCGACAGCACATAGTCTGTTTGTGGCATATCTTGCGCATCCACATATCGCCAACTGTCATGACGGGATGTAAAGCCCGTGGGCGTATCTGCCCCGAACCATTTTAATTCCACACCACGCGCGGCACAGCGTTTTTGCACGGTGTACACTTTATCAGCCTTCCAGTCAGGTAAGGTAAATTGGAAAGATGATGCCACAAAAGATTCCTTCTCTGGGCGCGAAATTAGCCGCAAACCAGCAGTGTTTTGCAAACCTTGTTCAATTTGCCGATAACGCGCATTCCACTTTTCCGCCTGCGCGTCCAATGCGGCCAGTTGTGGGCGCAAAATAGCCGCGCGCAGATTATCCATACGCCCAGAGCAATTCGGTGTATCCAGAGAGATATCTTTATAAACTTCTTTCGGGGCCCCTGCCACGTGGCTTTCGTATAGCATGTATGAGCCGGACAACATGGTCGCCCGCGCCATAACCTTTGCGTCATCAGTTACAAGCAGGCCACCCTCGCCAGAGTTGATATGTTTGAATGTCTGGGTTGAATAACACCCGACTGCACCATGCCGGCCACTGGGAACCCGGTTCCATTTCGCCCCCATGGTATGGGCACAATCCTCAATCACCGTCACCCCTGCCGCATCACAAATCGCCATCAGGGCATCCATATCCACAATATGCCCGCGCATATGGCTTAGCATCAGACATCGCGCACCACTTGCTGTAATCTTTGTTTGCAGATCATCAAGATCCATCACTAAATCCTGCGTTACTTCCACAAACACCGGTACAGCGCCCACATTAGCAATCGCCCCCGGTACTGGCGCCAAGGTAAAGGCATTGGTTAAAACCTTTTCACCATGGCGCGTACCAACAGCACGCAAGGCTGTCGCAAGCGCATAGCCGCCCGACGCAACAGCCAGACAATATTCAGATCCGACGTAAGCTGCAAATTCTGTTTCCAATAAACCGGCTTCGGCCACTTCATCGGCCACAACATTATATCTATGCAACCGCCCGTGCTGCATCACACGCATGGCCGCTTCAATTCCCGCCTGCGGGATTGGTTCTTGCTGGGTGAAATTTCCTGTAAAATTCCGTTTCAATTCAGTATTCCTAAGCGCAACAGTTTAATTCTTGATCATTCTATCAAGCATATCGGGCAATTGGTCATAATGATCCAGCAAACCTTCCGGCTCAAGATCGGAAACATGCGGGCCGTCAGGGCCGAATGTGACCAGAACACAAGGCACCCAAGCATTTTTTGCTGCATTGCGATCTGTGATTGTGTCCCCGATCAGCACAGACTTCGATGGGTTGCCGCCCAACTGTTTAATCGTACCCAACAAATGCCCCGCATCGGGTTTGCGCACCGGCAATGTATCCGCCCCCAGCAATGCAGCAAAGTGATCGCGTATGCCCAAACGTTCAGTTAATGTCTGCGCCAGCCCTTCGGGTTTATTGGTGCAAATACCCAAAATATAGCCACGCGTTTTCAATTCATTCAAACAATCCACAACCCCGTCATATAAGAATGTGTGATGATCAATGTTCTCTCCGTAGAATTTCACCAGATATTCAAAGTGTTTTTGCATATCGGCATCGTCTGGAATATGCCCCAGCCGCGCAAACCCCAGCCTTAGCATGGCGCGTGCGCCTTGAAAGGCCGTACTTGCATCCTGCCCCGGATCAAGTTGAGGCAGTTCACCTAATCCTTCAAAACAGGCATTTGCCGCCGCAATCAAATCACCGCTGGTGTCTGCCAATGTGCCATCCAGATCAAAAACCACTGATTTCATCATATTCCCCATCAATATTCTATAAGTTTGACACAAGCCGTAACGAAGTGAAAGACTTCTTGAGATTATGCCCCCTTTTGTTGCACTGCAATCTTGCATATGAAGGCTGAAGGAAACGTATTAATTGAGGCATACATGAGTGTAGCAGTCATTATATTAGCCGCAGGTATGGGCAGCCGTATGAAATCGGACACGCCAAAAGTTCTGCACCATATCGCAGGTGCACCCATGTTGGCGCATGCAATGCGTACCGCGCAGGGGGTTGCCGCCAAAAAAACGATCGTTGTAACCGGTCATGGCGCGGATATGGTTGCGGCTACTGCAAGCTATTACAATGAAGACGTGATAACTGCTCATCAGGATGAACAAAACGGCACAGGTCACGCTGTACAACAGGCAGCATCGGCAATGCAGGGCTTTGATGGCGATGTGATCGTGCTTTATGGCGACACACCCTTTATACAGCCTGAAACGTTGCAAGCTATGTTGGACAAAAAAACCGATGGCCACGGTGTGGTTGTTCTGGGATTTCATGCTGACGACCCGGCTGGCTATGGCCGCCTGATAACAAACGGCGACAAGTTGGATGCTATTGTTGAATATAAAGATGCAACGACAGCCCAGCGCAACATTGATTTTTGCAACTCCGGTGTGATTTGTGCCGATGCCAAACTGCTATTCAGCCTTCTGGATGATGTGAGAAGCGATAATGCCAGTGGTGAATATTATCTGACCGACATCATTGGGCTGGCCGTTTCAAAGGGCCTGACATGTGCGGCGATTGCCTGCGATGAAGCTGAAACCATGGGTGTAAATTCACGCGTTGATCTGGCCGTCGCCGAAGTAGCATTTCAAACTAAAGCACGATGCGATGCGATGGAAAATGGCGCAACATTAACTGCCGCTGAAACCGTCTGGTTTGCTTTAGATACCATCATTGGCCGCGATGTTATTATCGAACCGAACGTGGTCTTCGGCCCCGATGTGACAATTGAGAATAATGCCACGATTCGCGCTTTTTCGCATCTTGAGGGCTGCCATGTTTCAAAAGACGCAATTGTCGGCCCCTATGCACGGCTGCGTCCGGGTGCGGAACTGGCCAATGGGGCGAAAGTTGGCAATTTTGTCGAGATCAAAGCGGCACAAATCGGTGAAGGTGCCAAGGTTAACCATCTGTCTTATATCGGTGATGCTAATGTGGGGTCAGAAGTAAATATCGGTGCAGGAACAATTACTTGCAATTATGACGGTGTTTTCAAGCATAAAACGGAAATTGGCAATCGTGCCTTTATCGGATCGAACACGATGCTGATTGCCCCTGTGCGTGTCGGTGACGACGCAATGACTGCCTCGGGTAGTGTTGTAACCACGGATGTCCCCGATGAAGCGCTGGCTTTGGGCCGTGCAAGGCAAAAAAACAAACCGGGGCTTGCCCTGCGGTTGATGAATAAACTACGCGCTGCAAAAGCAGCCATGATGAAGGATTAAATCCATGTGTGGTATTGTTGGTATCTTAGGTGAACACGAAGCAGCCCCAATTCTGATCGACGCCCTGAAACGGCTGGAATATCGCGGCTATGACAGTGCGGGCATTGCGACCATTGACGCGGGTAAACTAGGGCGTCGCCGCGCGGTGGGTAAACTGGTAAATCTGTCTGATTTGCTGATGCACAAACCCATCACAGGCAAATCCGGTATTGGTCACACCCGTTGGGCGACACACGGCGCCCCAAATATCGTCAATTCCCACCCGCATCGCGCCAAAGATGTCGCTGTGGTTCACAACGGGATCATAGAAAATTACAAAGATCTGCGCGATGAACTGACCGCTGCGGGCATAGCTTTTGAAACCGAAACAGATACTGAAACTGTTGCCCAACTGTGTATGAACTACATGCGCGAAGGCCTGTCACCAACCGATGCCGCCGATGCTACAATAAAGCGTTTGGAAGGGGCATATGCCCTATGTTTCCTGTTTGAAGGTGAAGATGACTTGTTGATCGCAGCACGCAAAGGGTCACCTTTAGCCATAGGGCACGGGGTTGGCGAGATGTTTGTCGGGTCCGATGCTTTGGCACTGGCCCCGATGACCGATAAAGTTACCTATCTTGAAGAAGGTGACTGGGCAGTCGTGACCCGTACATCTTTGGAAATCCGTGATGCTGACGGGAAACTTGCCAACCGCGATATGCGTACTATCAAAGTTGATGTGGGCCATTCAGACAAGGGCATTCATAAGCACTATATGATGAAGGAAATCGCAGAGCAGCCAGCGGTTTTGGCTGATGCCATCAAGCATTATACAGATCCTGAAACTGGTAAAATTACAGTCCCTGAGCTTAATATTGATTTTACCCAAATCGATAAAATCACCATGGTTGCCTGTGGTACCGCCTATCTGGCCTGCTCAGTTGCCAAATACTGGTTTGAACAAGTGGCCCGTATACCCTGCGAAGTTGATGTGGCTTCGGAATTCCGTTATCGCGAACCCCCAATGTCCAGTCAATCTGTGGCAATGTTTGTCAGTCAGTCAGGCGAAACCGCCGATACGCTGGCTGCATTACGATACTGTACTGATAAGGTTGTAAAAACCGTAGCCGTTGTGAATGTGGCTGAAAGTTCTATCTCGCGTGAGTGCGATATTTCACTGCCTATCCATGCCGGTGTGGAAATCGGTGTAGCCTCTACCAAAGCATTCACCTGCCAGTTGGTGGCCCTTGCCGCATTGGTTATCACTGCCGCCCGTGAACGTGGTACACTTGATCAAACTGAAGAGCAGGAATTGCAAAAAGCTTTGAACGGCCTGCCCGGTATCATCAATCAGGCCTTGGCGGAACAATCCAAAATCAATGCAATAACCAGTGACTTAGCCAAAGCTACAGACGCTTTATTTCTTGGCCGAGGTATGATGTATCCACTGGCTTTGGAAGGTGCATTAAAACTGAAAGAGATCAGCTATATACACGCCGAAGGTTATGCAAGTGGAGAGCTGAAACATGGCCCCATCGCACTGGTCGACGAGCATATGCCGGTGGTCGTTATGGCACCCAAAGATGATCTGTTCGATAAAACCGTTAGCAATATGCAAGAGGTTATGGCGCGTGGTGGCAAAGTTCTGCTGGTCACGAACCAGAAAGGTGCGGAAATTGCACATGACGGTGTATGGAAAACCATAATCATGCCACCCGTTCACAACATGTTTGCACCCATACTTTATGCTATCCCTGCGCAATTGATTGCGTATTACACGGCCGTGCGTAAAGGCACAGATGTGGATCAGCCGCGCAATCTGGCTAAATCTGTGACCGTAGAATGACCACGCCGCAATCTGCACTGGAAGAGTTGCACGCGCTGGCCGATCAACAAATGGCAGTAAAGACCGCCAGGCTATGCAAAGCAAACCGTCCGTATTTGGGTGTAACAAACCCGCAAATCGATTTGCTTTACAAAGAATGGCGCAAGGATACGGACATTGCCCAGCGTGTGGCTATTGCCGCATATCTTTGGGACAGTAATATCCACGAGGCCCGCATAGCGGCGGCCAAAACCCTGACCCAGGCACGCATCAACCCGGATAAAGCCGTCTGGGATGAAATTATACGTTGGGTGCCTGATTTTGATACGACAGTGATTGCAGATCACGCATGTGCAGCAGG
Organism: Amylibacter sp.; assembly: GCA_965261565.1. GTDB lineage: Bacteria > Pseudomonadota > Alphaproteobacteria > Rhodobacterales > Rhodobacteraceae > Amylibacter. Next base: position 1,860,899 of record OZ253460.1, on the reverse strand, counting down.
CGCACGCCGTTTGCCCGCAGACTTAGAGCGGCTTGACACATTAGAGCTATGGACAACCCATAGCAGCGTGTGGGTGCGCCGCGCTGTATTAATAATAACGCTTCATTGGGCTAAGTTAAATCACCCGACAGCAGAAGATTTAGCTGCGCGTGATCGTGTACTAAGTTGGGCAGCAATCTACACATCAGATCATGACCCGATCATGCAAAAAGCTATAGCATTGTGGTTACGCACGCTTTCCAAACACGACAAACAGTCTGCACTGGGTTTTTTGTATGCTTATGGCAGTCAAATGAATGCGTCAGCTTTGAAAGAGGCATCCGCACATCTGGTTATAGATTAGTGTATAAAAACCCTCAGTTCGGCCAAATCGACAATAGGAATACCCAATATTTGCATCGCAGCCACCGAAATTTGCGAGCCACTTCCCGCAGCACCACCATTTGGGATAAGCCTCAGATTGATGGAAGCACCGCTTTTCAGATAGACAACCCTGCCAGCAATCTCTTTTTCAACCAACGGGGTTTCCAACCAAACCCCTGTATTGCCCAGCAAGCCCAGAGAGGCGATGGTTACTCCTAAATCCCGCCCAGCCTGCCCAGCGGGTTTTGCAACGGCTTGTTGCCGCTCTAAATCGGTGACCTTTGCCGCTTCTGCAACGGTTATGTTTCCAAGGTTTTGGGATTGGTTTTGTTCATCAGTCCGCAGCTCCGGCACAATAACATCCTTGGGTTTCCCGCCCATAATCCGGTGCTTCATGCCCTGAAAGCTGCCGGTGGAAGCGCAAGCTGACAAAATAACCACGGCAGCAGTCATCACACTTGTAGTTTTCAACTTCGCTTCATTCATTTGCACACCCTTGTTGCGTGCATCATTAAGCCCAGTTCATGGCACATTCAACAACACTGTTTTGCTTTTGGCTTGCAGCCCTTGCAATAGCGGCCTAGATTTATCCCATGATGGATACACCACAGCTTATAGACCCGTTTGATCGCACAATTAACTATTTGCGCGTCTCTGTAACCGATCGTTGTGATTTTCGCTGCGTTTATTGCATGTCCGAGAACATGACTTTCTTGCCAAAGAAAGAATTGTTGACCTTGGAAGAGCTGGACCGCTTGTGCTCTATCTTCATATCACAAGGCATTCAAAAACTGCGAATCACTGGTGGTGAACCACTTGTGCGCCGTGGCATTATGGATTTCTTCGAAAGTATTTCGCGGCACTTAGGAAAAGGGTTGAACGAACTGACCCTGACAACCAACGGATCACAACTGACCCGTTTTGCCGATGATCTGGCGAGATTTGGTGTGAAACGCGTGAATATTTCGCTTGATACGCTGGATACGCAAAAGTTCAAAGACATCACCCGTTGGGGGCAACTAAAAAAAGTGCTGGATGGAATAAAAGCGGCTCAAGCTGCGGGGATTCGAGTAAAAATCAACATGGTTGCCCTGAAAGGCACCAACGAAGACGAATTGGAAGACGTCATCAGATGGTGCGCCGAACAGGATATGGATATTACCTTTATCGAGGTCATGCCGATGGGTGATATGGGCGAAGAAGATCGGTTGGATCAGTATTGGGCATTATCCGATCTGCGCAAACGTATCGAAAAGACATGGGACCTAACTGATATTCCCGAAAATACAGGTGGGCCTGCGCGCTATGTGCGTATCAATGAAACAGGCCAGAAAATCGGCTTCATCACACCTATGACCCATAACTTCTGTGAAAGCTGCAACCGTGTGCGCCTGACGTGTACAGGGCAGTTATTTCAATGCCTGGGACAGGAAAAAGAAACCGACCTGCGCAAATCCCTACGTGAGAATGTGGGCGATGATGCACAGGTGATTGCCGCCATACATGCCGCAATTGCGTTGAAGCCTAAAGGTCACGATTTTTCATATGATCGCAAAACCGTTGCCGGCGAAATGAGCCGTCATATGAGCCACACTGGTGGTTAAGCGTTTTCAAGCATAATTGTCTGCACACTTGTACGAAGAAACTTCACACGTAATGCCGGGATTGCCGCTACCTCAACCCCGGTGAAAACATGTAACGTATCCAATGCGCGATCAACAACAGCATGATCAGAGACCCATCCACCCATACCCAAATAAGTTCGTAGTAAAGGTGGCATGTTCTGGTTGGCAATTTTCAATACAGGCTTATAATCCTTTAACTCTTTCGCAAATTCAATAACTTCACCGGCTTTAATTTCTGGATTCCATATTTTTGGGGCCAGGTGACGTTCCTTTAAAAGTGCGAATGCATCAATATATCTTGCCCTATCAATCCCATCAAATGACGTGCACCCAAACAAAAAAGCAATATTATGCTTATCAACATAACTTGTCAGAAATGCCCACGCGATACGCAATAAATCCTGATCTTGAATACCCCTCTTCAGGCAAAACCGACCTATTTCCAACATTGGTTTTTTATACGATTTCAAAAGTTGCAAGTTATAGAATTGCGCCGAATAGCTTTGATCTACAAAGCGCCCCTCTATGAAATGCTTAAACCGAAAACTGGCATGTATTTCACCCGTTTCACGTGCTTTGATCAATACATGTTGATATTGGGCGTCAAAAGCGTCTGCATCCAATGTTTGCTTTGTAACTTTGATACCAAATTGTTTGGCACGCATCGATTGTGCCAACCGCAGATCACTTTCAGTTTCTGCCAATCTTAGTGTATACTTGCAAGTCTGATGCACATTCACGCTCCGCTATCGTATTATTTACATGACATATCCCGCCTGCGTATTACATATATTCAATGACAGCAATTTCAACGTAACCAAGGATTAATCCAATGACAGGTAAAATTACAAAGACAGACCAGGAATGGCGCGCCCAACTTAGTGAACTGGCATATAAGGTCACGCGCAAGCACGGTACTGAACGTGCATTTAGTAATGATAATTTCCCAAAACAAGATGGCATGTTTAGCTGTGTGTGTTGTGATGCACCGCTTTTTGAAGCATCCGCAAAATTTGATTCTGGCACTGGCTGGCCCTCATTCTACCAACCTACAACCGATACAGCTGTGGAAGAACGCGCCGATAATGGTTTTTTCATGCGCCGGACGGAAATATTATGCGCGCGATGTGACGCACATTTAGGCCATGTATTTCCTGACGGCCCGGAACCCACCGGACAGCGTTACTGTATGAACGGCGTTGCTATGAAATTTTCAGGAACGGAAAAGGCTTAGCTATCGCCAAGTGCCTGACCCAGATCCAGATTGCCGATATTGCCAATTATTTGACTCAAAGCGTTTGGCCCTTTAACAGGCAGGTCGGTAACGCGGCGGTTCAGCGTTACAACACGGCCATCCTCTAAGCCAAAACGCTCAATATTTTCGACAACACCAGATTGATTGAAGGATATTGAAACAAGCTGCCTATCTACGGCCTTTGGTGCATTATATGTTTTGTGTTCAACTTTTGTAGAAACATAATACCAACTGCCATCTTCCAAAACACCGGAACTGGATGGCTTGCCAATTATTTCTTCTACTGTTTCACGGGTGTCAGCCCCAACAATGACATTAGCCAACTCATCTTCGGATGGCGCATAGCCATGGAATTTATAAGTAGGAGAGCAAGCCACCAAGACGAGGGTGCATACTGTAATTGTAAGTATATTCTTTGCTTTTGCCGAAAAACTGCTCATCGGGGCGCCTTTATCCTCTTATTCACTCTTGTCCACATAACCTGACCATGCTCTACAATCAAATACCTTGTTACAAATCGCAACCGCTTAAATCAGAATTACAGATGACAACACCTGAAATATCACATCCATTGCGTATCAGCGATATGCCAAAAACCAAAAACACGCGTTTTGACATTACTTTTTCGAATGCAGAATTGAATTCTATAGCGGATGTCCTTTCTGTGGTTTCGGTTAAAAAGATGCGTATTTTCGGGAAAGTCAGCCCGTCAGGAATTAAAGATTGGGTACTGACTGCAACTGTAGGCGCAACCGTGACACAAACCTGTGTTATCACACTTGATCTTGTTCAAACGCGTCTTGATACGCCGATAACGTTGACTTATTCCGCGAAATATCTGGCGGATGATCGTGAAAGCGTGACAGAAATGACAACAGATGAAACAATTGAGCCACTTACAGATGAAATTGATCTAGCCGCAATTGCAATCGAGGCAGTGGCTTTGGCCTTACCAGATTACCCCAAATCGCCAAATGCGCACTTGGAAACAGCTATTTTTGCTGCAGATGGTGTAACACCGATGACAGATGCGGACACAAAACCATTTGCGTCCTTGGCTAGTTTGAAGGATAAGTTATCTAAAGAAGATGAATAAGATAAAAAAAGCCTTGCAGAGTCTGAATTTGTTTGTATTTTCGCGGCTCTTACACAAGGGCGATTTTTCTGTCTGGCTAGGTACGGTATTAGTCTTTTGAAAACGCTGCAATCGGGGCAAGCCCCCGCATATATCTGAGGTTGAGACATGGCTGTCCCAAAAAGTAAAATCACCCGTTCACGTCGCGGCAACCGTCGTTCACACGATTCTTTGGTTGCGAGCAACCCAAATGAATGCGCAAACTGTGGCGAGCTGAAACGCCCGCACCATGTTTGCTCTGCGTGTGGTCATTATGATGATCGCCAAGTTGTTTCTGTGGTCGACGACATCGACCTAGACGACGACGCAGCATAGAAATGAAATTGGGCTGATTGCCGATGTCAGTAGACAAAAAATCAGTCAGCCTTATTCCTACCGACCCAAAAATTATATCAGTCGATGCAATGGGAGGCGATCTAGGGCCTGCTGTTGTTATTGGTGGTATGCAGGTTTTCTTAAATAAGAATCAAAATGTTAGCTTCATTGTTCACGGCGATGAGCCCACACTGAAACAGCTTCTGTCCAACCGCCCCGCACTATCCAAGCATTGTGAGATCCGTCACTGCGATGAAGTGGTTGGGATGGAAGATAAGCCTAGCCACGTGATGCGCCACGGCAAAAATACCAGCATGTGGAGTTGCATAAATGCAGTACGAGAGAAACAAGCAGAAGTAGCTGTTTCTTGTGGCAACACCGGTGCCTTGATGGCCGTTTCGATGATCAGATTGCGAAAAGCACCGGGTGTGAACCGACCGGCTATTGCAATTCTTTGGCCTTCGGATAACCCGCAAGGATCTAATGTGATGCTGGATGTCGGGGCAGATATTCGTGCAGAAGCCTCTGATCTTCTGCAGTATGCACTGATGGGTGCGTCATATGCACGGAACGGTTTGAATGTGGAACGTCCGAGAATCGGTTTGCTGAATGTAGGCACTGAAGATCATAAAGGGCGTATAGAACTGCAAGAAGCCAATGAGCGCATCGCGGAGCAGGCCGAAAATTCCAGTTTTGAATTTATTGGATTCGTCGAAGGCGGTGATATTCCATCGAATAAAGTTGATGTGATTGTTACTGACGGGTTTACTGGCAATGTGGCGTTAAAAACCGCAGAAGGCACTGCTACCCTTATGCGCAAATTATTACGTGAAACTTTCAAGCAAACTCCTTTTGCCATGTTGGGTGCGATTTTCGCTTATGGCGCATTGCGCCGCCTTAGCAAGCGCATTGATCCACGCAATTCCAATGGCGGTGTTTTTCTTGGATTGAATGGAACCGTTGTAAAATCTCACGGTGCCGCCGATGAAAACGGTATTGCCGCGGCAATCGACCTTGCCTATCAATTGGCAAAAAACGGTTTCGCAGCAAAGTTAGCTGCACGTGTTGCCAACGGGTCGGGCATCGGCGATGATAAAGACATAAAAGACTAAATAAAAAGGCAAACACATGAGCGTGACCCGAGCAGTCCCAATTGGCATTGGCCACTATCTGCCAAACCGTGTCGTCGAAAATGCAGAGTTTGAGAATTGGCTGGACACTAATGACGAGTGGATCCAGGCACGGACAGGTATTCAACGTCGCCATTTTGTAGCTGAAGGCGAGCTGACCTCTGATCTAGCTTATGAAGCAGCACTTGATGCCCTGAACAACGCGGGCATTGAAGCGAATGATATTGATGCAATTGTTCTGGCAACATCCACACCCGATCAAACGTTTCCTTCGACTGCAACCAAGTTGCAGGCAAAGCTGGGTATGAATGGTGGCTTTGCCTTTGATGTGCAAGCTGTTTGCGCCGGCTTTGCCTATGCGTTGACCATGGCCAATGCGTTAATAATCTCCGGCCAGGCAAAACGCATCCTTGTCGTTGGAGCCGAGACATTTTCCCGTATCATGGATTGGCAGGATCGAACCACATGTGTACTGTTCGGTGACGGTGCGGGTGCGTTGATATTAGAGGCACAAACAGGCGACGGCACAGCCCAGGATCGTGGCATATTATCGTGCGATCTAAATTCTGACGGCAAGTTCAACGATATTTTATATGTGGACGGCGGCGTGTCCTCAACACAAACAACCGGCGTTCTAAAAATGCAGGGCCGTGAAGTGTTTAAACATGCGGTTACAAAGCTAGCGTCATCAGGTGAAGCTGCTTTGGAAAAAGCCGGGCTGACCGCGGACGATGTTTCTTGGATTGTACCGCATCAAGCCAACCTGCGGATCATCAAAAATACTGCTCAAAAAATGGGCGTTTCAATGGACCGCGTTGTGGTGACCGTACAAGATCATGGCAATACGTCTGCCGCATCGATTCCCCTTGCCCTGTCTGTCGCGAACAAAAAAGGGCAAATTAAGCGCAACGATCTGCTTTTAACCGAGGCTATTGGCGGTGGATTGGCTTGGGGGGCCATTGTTTTGCGCTGGTAACGGCCTAAACGCAAAATATTACACAGAACATGTTGACTCGCATTCCCGATTTTATCTAATCTTTTCAGGATCAGGGGAGATTTTTAATATGAGTGACAAGACTTTAACCAGAATGGACTTAGGCGAAGCGGTTTTCCGCGAAGTTGGGTTATCACGAAACGAATCGTCAGACCTAGTCGAATCTGTTTTGGGGCACGTATCCGATGCTCTTGTAAGCGGCCAGAACGTGAAAATTTCATCATTTGGCACATTTAGCCTGCGCGATAAAAACGCCCGCGTTGGCCGCAATCCAAAAACCGGTGAAGAAGTACCCATTACGCCGCGACGCGTTCTTACCTTTCGCCCATCACATCTGATGAAAGAGCGTGTTACTGTGGGTAATAAAAGTTAGCTAAGGACTATTCATGGACAAGTCGCCCGATGCATTTCGCACTATTTCTGAGGTTGCTGAGTGGTTAAACACTCCTGCCCATGTGTTTCGCTTTTGGGAAAGCCGTTTTTCACAGATAAAACCGATAAAACGCGCTGGCGGCAGACGCTACTACCGCCCGACAGATATGCTTTTACTGGGTGGCATCAAAAAGCTTCTGCATGATGGCGGGATGACGATCAAAGGCGTTCAAAAAATACTGCGCGAAAAAGGCGTGAAACACGTACAATCACTTTCACAACCGGTCAGCCTGCAAGTTTCAATTAAATTGAAAAGCAAAGTAGCTACGAAAACCAAACCTGCAAAGGTTGAGGAATCAAAAACCCAGACATCATCGCCAGAGACAACACCGAATGTCGAAGATTTGCCGTTGTCGGTCGACCAGCCAAAAGTAAGCATTAAACCAAAGCAACCAATGTCTGATACTGTTGCTGCCTCATCCGAGGTCAACGACGAATCAATCGAGGCCGATGATCCGGAAATGTTTGATTTACCGCTGGTTGCAAGCGATGACGAGGCAGCGATAACCGTCATAGAGTTTCCACAGAGTTTAAAAACGGTGTCCGATATTTCACTTAAAGACATGGAAGATATAGAAGCACTTTATTACAGCCTTAAGATGGTGCGCAACAATATGATGCGCTCAGGTGCCGGCCACTAACTACTGGCTCCATTACCCGCTTGCACAGGCCAAATTCCACGATATAACATGCCCTAGAGCGATGTATGATTGCCTGCACCAATGCGGTTCAGAATTAAATTCATAATGCTCTAGTCGGGCTATAGCGCAGTCTGGTAGCGCGTTCGTCTGGGGGACGAGAGGTCGCAGGTTCGAACCCTGCTAGCCCGACCAAAACACGGCCATTACGGCCTATACATTGAGGGGACTATGTCAGAAACAGGCCAAGGTGTATTGCCGTCTCAAACCATCACCGCGATGGTTGCAGCGGGTCAGATTACAGCTACAGAACCGATCTTCAAAGGTCAGGTTCAACCAGCTAGCCTTGACATGCGGCTTGGCACCAAAGCTTACCGTGTACGTGCATCATTTCTGACAGGTAGTGGTAAAACCGTTCAATCTCGTCTGCAAGATTTTCAAATGCATGAAATTGATCTGACAGGTGGTGCGGTTCTGGAAAAAGGCTGCGTCTACGTTGTTCCTTTGATGGAAGGTTTGAAACTTCCAAAAGACATCAATGCCGTTGCCAATGCCAAAAGCTCTACAGGACGCCTTGATCTGTTCACGCGTTGCATCACGGATAACGGTATTGAGTTTGACCGGATTGAAGCGGGTTATACAGGGCCGTTATATGCTGAAATCAGCCCACGTTCGTTTTCCGTGTTGGTTCGCCCCGGCATGCGTCTGAATCAAATTCGCTTTCGTCGGGGTAAAACTGTTTTAACAGATGAATGGTTGCAGGTTCTGCATGACGACATCGGGCTTGTGGATAGTGACGCACAAATTGATCAGGGTCTGGGATTTTCTGTGGATCTGGCCATGCCGGACAGTCTGGTCGGTTACCGTGCCAAACCCCACACCGGCCTGATCGATCTTGATCTGATCAATCACTACACCGCTTCAGACTACTGGGAACCCGTCTTTGCAGATCATGGCCGCATTATTCTGGATCCCGGAGCATTTTATATTCTGGTCAGCCGTGAAGCCGTGCATATCCCCCCAAATTGCGCCGCTGAAATGGCACCCTACCTGGCGATGGTCGGGGAATTCAGGGTGCATTACGCAGGCTTTTTTGATCCGGGTTTTGGCAACGAAAATGCTGGCGGTAAAGGCTCGCGCGGCGTACTGGAGGTGCGCTGTCACGAAGCCCCGTTCGCACTGGAACACGGGCAGTCTGTGGGTCGTTTAATTTATGAATATATGGCCGAAGTACCAGATATTTTATATGGTGCCGACCTGAAATCTAACTATCAGGGCCAGGGCCTGAAACTGTCAAAACATTTTAAAACCCCATAAGGATTAGGCTGATGAAGTTGCTGCGTTTCGGAACTGTAGGTAATGAAAAACCGGGTTGTCTGGATGTGGATGGTAATTTGCGCGACCTGTCCCAATTTACTGACGATTTTTCCGGTCATTCGGTTTCACTGGCCAACTTCAAAAAACTCAAATCCATCGATACAGGCACCCTGCCCCTTGTGACAGGCAACCCGCGTATCGGTTGCGCCTTGGCGGATGTGCCAAACTTTTTTTGCATCGGCTTGAACTACGCGAAACACGCCGCTGAAACGGGCTCTACAGTACCCCCCGAACCGCTGATCTTCAACAAAGCCACTTCTGCTTTGAGTGGCCCCTATGACATCGTCCAAATCCCACGCGGTTCCACCCATGTTGACTGGGAGGTCGAACTGGGTGTGGTCATCGGCAAAGAAGCGTCCTATGTGTCCGAAGCCGATGCATTGAGCTATATATCCGCCTATTGCACGATCAATGACGTATCCGAACGCGAATTTCAAAAGAACCGTGGCGGCCAATGGGTCAAGGGGAAATCCGCGCCTACATTCGGCCCCGTTGGCCCCTATCTGGTAACGGCGGATCAAATTGCAGATCCACAAAACCTTGATCTGTCATGCAGCGTTAACGATACGGTTCAGCAAAGCTCGAACACTGCGGACATGATTTTCACGGTTGCACAGATTATCAGTTCCCTAAGTCAGTATTTCACACTGCGCGTTGGTGATATCATTGCGACTGGCACGCCCGAAGGTGTTGGTGCGGGTAAAAAACCCGAACCGCAATTCCTGCAAGATGGTGATATTGTTGAAACCGAGGTTCAGGGGTTAGGCAAACAACGCCTAACCGTCCAGAGCTAAAATCGGTTGTTCCGTGTTTTGATCAACCCATTCACGCCAATCCAAAATCGACCCTGAAAACGCATTAGTGTCCACATTGCCCTCTATTCCGGGAACCACACCCGTCCCGGAATATTGCCAGAATATCCATGGTTGACCGCGGTATATTTCACGCGGGTGATTGGCGACAGAACGTAACCAAAAATTATATTCTCTTATGCGCCCCAATTGGTTTTCATCATAGAAATCAGGGGTTACATAGATAATTGGCCGCTTGCCGTAATGTGCGGTCAGGCGGCCTAAATATATCCGCATTTCGCTACGCACCTTTGCGGGGCTTGGGCGGTACCGGCAGTTCCGTGACTGGTGATTCCACTCCATATCCAGGACCGGTGGTAATGCTGCGGGATCATTCGGCACATTTTGAATGAACCAATTGGCTTGTTCAGAAGCGGTGCGGCAGAAATAATAGAAATGATAAGCCCCGCGCAAAACGTCTGCATCCCCGGCGGCATTCCAGTTTGTGGCGAATTTTTCATCCAGATGATCACCACCTTCAGTCGCTTTGATGAAGGCAAAATTCACACCGGACTGTTTTGCCATAGACCAGTCGATATCGCCTTGGAACTTCGATACATCAATGCCGTGGACTGGGTAACGCCAAGGCCGTGTATCGGTCCATTCATAGCGATCCGTATCATCGAATTTTACATTGGTGGTCGTAATATTTATATTACGTTTGGCGACAACAGGTGCCAACGTTGCAACAGGCAAAGGGGGCGGTTCCGAACCACCACAAGCCACTAGCAAAATACTCAAAGCGCTGAAAAGTTTGAAACGCACTGCCTAACGCACCTATGTTTTTTGTTGTTTTGGCGTTGCTACCACATATTTTCAAATACATATAGTATAACTAGCAGAAATCCGCACAATTTGGCGTGAGTTATGACTTACTGGTAGCTGTCTTACCGCGGCTTTTCCATCTGCCACGTCAAATGCGCCTTTACCGTCGGCCATTCACACGCAATGATCGAATAGACCGCCGTATCACGCAGCGTTCCGTTGGCAAGCAGCATATGCGCCCGCAATATCCCATCCAGCTTTGCCCCCAGCCGTTCAATGCCACGCCGGCTTTGGGAATTTATGTGATGGGTGCGAAACTCTACCGCAACGCAATCAAGCATTTCAAATGCATGTTGTAGTAACATGAACTTACATTCCGTATTCAACGGGCCGCGCTGCGCCGCATTTCGGTACCAGGTAGAGCCGATTTCAACACGTTTAGTCACTGCATCAATATGCATATAGGTGGTCATCCCAACCGCGCGCCCGCTAGCCTTGTCAACAATCGCAAACGGCAGCATTGAACCACTTTCACGCAAAGCCAGCCGTCGCTCAATCTCAGCCCCCACGCCTTCTGGTGTTGGGATAGTTGTGTACCAAAGGCGATGCAGCTCGCCGTCGGCCGCCGCTTCTTTTAGGTCGCCTTCATGGTGCATTTGCAAGGGTTCAACAATAACATGATTGCCAGTAAGTGTGACTTCAGAGGGCCAATGTGACATCGGAATATTCCTTATAGGGTTATCCAAAACATACGCAGAATGTACAAACCTCGTCTAGCCATGAAACCCGACATTCTGCTTTTCAATGGCAAACTTTGATTAAGTTTGAATCACTCAATCGGTGCAAAAAAGGCATGATCGCACTCTGTCACTTCTGCCCATAAACGATCCCCGTAACTGAAGTGCCACCACTCATCAGGGTAGTTAACCAGACCTTCGGAATGTAACACCTGCACAAGTAAATCGCGGTTGTTGCGTGCCTTGGCTGACACCTTCGCCCCTGTTGGCGTAGCAAGCGTAAATTCCTGCATACCCGTACCCATACACAACTCACTGCGGTCAGAGCTTGCAAGCGTGACATCTATTGCGGCACCAGCCTGATGCCCGCTTCCCAACCCGTCAGGGGGTGACACCCAGCGCGATGTTTCCGTATAAACCGCATCATTGGTCCAATCGGGATGCTCAGTGATGATGCGTTCAAACACTGGGTTCCACAATTCCCGCTGTCGGTTGCGTGACCTGAAAGCCTCAAAAATCATCAGGCTATACCCGTCAGGTAAAATGCGTGCACAGCGTTCTATCTTATCTTTAACAACCCGTCTAATACGCCAGTCATTCGCAACACGATCATTCAGAAATATACGCCCGGTTTGCTCAAGCAGCACCATATCCACAGGATTTTCGCACTCTTCTACATGGATCAACAGGTTGTCCACGGTTATTCCGCCTTGGGCAACTCATAAATACCGCCATTGGCCTTTGACCATTCCAGCGGTGCATTTAAGAACGCTTCTACCTGATCCAGCGTTTTGCTGTCGAAATTTGCCTGCGTGCGGGCCACTTTTAGAACATCCCACCACGTCACAAGATAATGCAGCTTCAAACCGTTTTCCGCCAACATCTCATGCGTGTTCTTGAAAATGTCGTAATAGAACACCACCAAAATATGTTCGCACTCAGCCCCTGCACGGCGAATGGCCTCGGAAAACAGCAGTTTTGACCCACCGTCAGTCGTCAGGTCTTCCACCAACAATACGCGCTGGCCTTCGGAAATATCACCTTCGATTTGCGCGTCACGCCCGTAACCTTTTGGTTTCTTGCGGACATATTGCATCGGCAAATTCATCCGGTCGGCAATCCACGCAGCAAAAGGAATACCTGCGGTTTCACCGCCTGCGGCGGCGTCAAACTGTTCAAAACCCACATCGCGGTACAAAGTAGCCACTGCGAAATCCATCAAGGCTGATCGAATGCGTGGATAAGAAATGAGCTTGCGACAGTCGATATAGACGGGAGATGCAAGGCCAGAGGCGAATGTATAGGGTTCATCGGCGCGAAAGTTCACAGCGCCGATTTCCAGCAGCATTTTAGCCGCCAGTTCGGACATGACTTCTTTATCGATGAATGTATTTGGAAATGTCATAGCAGCCTCTTTGTTATCAAACCATAAAAAAGGCGTCATAAAATGACGCCAATTTTGTTATATCAGTCAAGGATCAAGCCCGTGCTGAACCTATCAGCTTCCAAAGGGCGGGAACAATCAAAGCAGCGACTGCAAGTTTCATCGCATCACCGATTAAAAACGGTGTCAGGCCCCAAGCCAAAATAGGCTTGTCCCATGTGTAAAGCACGGCCAGCCACAAGATACCCGGAATGTAGATCAAGGCATTACCGATCAGCATAGATGCGCCCATCTTGAACACATTGCGATCCCAACCGATACGCGCAAGGTAGCCCATCGCCAGCGTCGCCAGAACATAGCCCACCAGATAGCCACCTGTACCGCCCATCATATAGGTCAGGCCGTTCGTTTCAGCGGAAGAGTTAGCAAAGATGTCAAAGCCCAAAGCACCGATCAGCATATAGCCAATGATTGTGACCAGACCCAAGCGCGGGCCATATGCCGCACCGATGGTCAAAACTGCAAAGGTGCCCATTGTCACAGGAACAGGGGAAGGTGGAATAAGCAGCTTAATTTTCGCTGCAACAGCCAGCGCTAAAATCCCTGCAATGACCAGCACAATTCTTTTAATCAGCAAACCATTTTCTTCAGCTTGCCAGAAACTTTCAGTTAATACCTTATCGTTTGCCGTTAGCGCCATTGTTCTCTCCTATCAATAATGCTTACCTAGCTTTCTAACCGATAGCATTCTAAGTTCAACCCAAATATAAATTTGCACCATGTGAAAACATATCACTTCAGGGATAATCTATTGACTTCAATACCGTTCAATAACAGCTATGCGACTTTACCAGAGGTGTTTTACACCAAACAAAGCCCAGCCCCGTCCCCCAATCCTACCCGTATCATAGTAAACGATGATCTGGCCGCAGAACTGGGTATAGACGCTGCATTTTTGCACTCTGACGCAGGCCTTGCTGTGTTTGCAGGAAACACGGTACCCGAAGCAGCCGATCCATTAGCGATGGTCTATGCTGGTCACCAGTTTGGCGGGTGGTCAGCCCGCTTGGGCGATGGTCGGGCTTTGCTATTGGGTGAGGTGGCAGGCTATGATATCCAACTTAAAGGTTCCGGTCGCACGCCTTATTCGCGCGGTGGCGACGGCAAATCTGCCATCGGCCCCGTGATCCGCGAATATATCGTGTCCGAGGCCATGCACGCGCTTGGTGTGCCAACCACCCGCGCGCTGGCCGCCGTGACAACGGGTGAAGACGTATACCGCGAAACGGCACTGCCGGGTGCTATCTTGACCCGCGTTGCACAGTCTCATATTCGCGTCGGCACATTCCAGTATTTCTACGCCAACAATGATAAAAAAGCCCTGCAAACTCTAGCTGATTATGCCATTGACCGGCTTTACCCCGAAGCCCGAAAAGCCGAAAATCCGATACAGGCATTCTATGTATCTGTCGTCAAACGCCAAGCCAAACTCATCGCACTCTGGATGAAGTTCGGCTTTATTCACGGGGTGATGAACACGGACAACTGCCAGATTGCAGGCCAGACCATAGACTACGGCCCTTGCGCCTTTATGGAAGAGTTCGACCCGATGAAAGTGTTTAGCTCCATCGATCAACAGGGCCGCTATGCTTGGGGGCGCCAACCCCATATGGCGCATTGGAACTTGGCACGTTTGGGTGAGGCCCTGTCACCGATCTGGGGGTCAGATAAAAACACGGTAACAAAACAGATACAAGCTGCATTGGAAGGTTTCAGTGAAGGATTTAATCATTGTTTTCAAAATGAATTTGCCAACAAGTTTGGATTAAATAGTACTAATCCAATCTTGTTGGAAAATACCTTTCAAACAATTGCAGAACATAAAATGGACTTCACCTTGTTCTTTTCTTACCTGTGCAGGCTGGATCAAAGCGATATGCATGATAGGTTCATTGCCTTGTTCAAGGAAAAAGAAACCGCTGAGACATGGTTAGGAGAGTGGCAAAAAACACGCGATGAAAGCGGTATTTTGATAAGCGAAAGCCAAGCTTTGATGGATGCCGCCAACCCCATCTACATCCCGCGCAATCACCGTGTTGAGCAGGCCATCGTGGCTGGAGCTGCCGGTAATTACACCCCAATGCTCCGCTTGGTTGAAGTTATGAAAAACCCTTATGGGCCGCAAGAAAACGCGGATGAGTTTGAGGCCGCCGCCAAACCAGAAGAGGCCGTCCAACAGACGTTTTGTGGCACGTGAACCTTGTCGCGCTAAAATCCCCCAGTTTTCGCCTATATTATATGGGCGCACTTTGTGCCGTAAACGGCCTATGGATCATGCGGGTTCTAATTGGTTGGATGGCGTGGGAACTCACCGCCTCGGCCAGTTTTGTCGGCCTTGTAGCAGCCCTATCGCTATTACCCATCTTTCTGACCGGCCCGTTCTTTGGTGTCCTGATAGACCGTACCAACATCAAACTGGCTGCCATCGGCACCAACAGTGCCATGATAGCCTGCATTGTCACCCTACTGGCCATCCACCTGTCAGGCCACCTGTCCCCTACCCTATTATCCGCCATCGCCATCGCCATAGGTATGGTGTCGTCCGCACACCATCCCGTGCGCATGTCACTGGCACCGCGCTTGGTAGAACGCGATCAAGTCGGTTCGGTTGTGGCCCTTGCCGCCCTTAGTTTCAACACCGCCCGCATGATCAGCCCTGCCTTGGGCGGCATTATCATTGATCAGCTTGGCATCACCTGGGCCCTTGCTGTCTCAATCCTGTTCTATCTGCCCAGCCTGATGATCGTGCCGTTCCTAAAGCCGCGCAGCACAAGAAAAACAGAAATCAAGGAACCCTTCACTGCTGCCCTGAAAAACGGTATAAACTACCTGTGGCACCGCCCCGAATTACGCTTGGTTCTCCTTATGACGGCACTTATGTCTTTGTCAGTACGCGGCACAACTGAAATTCTGCCTGTGGTGGCGGACGGGCTGTTCAATAAAGGTGCCATCGGTTTAGGGCAACTGGGTTCTGCCGTGGGTGCAGGGGCTGTTATTTCCGCTATATTGAAAGCTTTCGGCCCGATCAGAAACACACAGACTATGAGCGTATCCACCCTGATCATCACAACCCTCGGCATCTTGTCCGTCGCCGTTTTCGGTAATTCCACAATCTGGAACATCACGCTAATGGCAGCTGCAATCCTTGGCTTTGCCAGCACATACTTAGGCGTCAGCCTGCAATCGGCGATACAGGCCGATCTGCCCGACGATATGCGTGGGCGGGTGATGTCAATCTGGATCGTCATCGCCACAGGCGCCTCTGCCCTTGGTGCTTTCACCATCGGTATTGCCACGGAAACGCTGGGCTTGGCACTAAGCACATGGGCATTAACAGGCGCTTGCCTCTTATTTTTCCTATCGCTGATCATCGAGGCAAAAAAATGGGGGGATAAATCCCCCCCAGTTTGATATTCAGGCTCTGTTGTTAACCGCTCAAGTTTTTGCCTGCGGCCTGAACTCGTCGGGACGGCGACCGAAGTCGCGCGCCCCTAACTCTATTATGCGTACATCAACATCCCATACGGATCGGTATTTTCCCAACCTCGTTTCTTTTCTGGGCGTTGCAGATTTAATTCTTTAAGGCGGCACGTAAACGCGCCAATAGAAACACCGAACATGCGAGCAAGTTCTCTTGATGGCTTATTTGTTGAATTAACAAGTTCTACTACTAATTTTTCTGGCAGTAAAAAATCACGTGCATATTTATCTGCTTCTCTCTCTCTATTATAGTGAACACCTCCATCAAGATAATCAAAATAGTCTTCTTGCCTGTGCATTATTTGCTTAATAGGTTTGAAATCTGGGTCTTCTCTATGAAGGACAAAATGCCCAATCTCATGCGCAATAGTCCACCTTTGACGACTTTCATTCTGAGTTGAATTCACAACAATCTTAAAGTGAGAACTACTTCCGCAAAAAGGATCATACTCCAAATAGCCTGATTGATCCAAGGCCAGTAAAGTTTTTTGAATCCCAATACCAAAGTGTTTAGCCAACGCGTAGGGATCAGAAGATATATTCTCCTCTTTCAAATATTTTTGATTGTGATCAATCATTTATTTGCATCCTTTGTGGCTACATTGGCATTACCTATGGTTAGCGGCTTTTCAAAAGATTGACCCAATGCATCTCTGCTAGCTTTCATATTTGCTTTGAGGGTTAATGAGAGGCTGTCCCTTTCATCTCTAAGAATCGAAATACTAGACTTCAATTCATTCAACTTGTCTCTATGAATTACAGTATACGGGAAACGCGAAAATAATTTCATACCTAGCTTTCTCGCACAGCTATCAATTGCGGTTCGAAGCACTGGCGTATATACCCAAAACACGAACCCACCAATTGTTAGCAATACAGTTATCATTACATTTCCATCCATCAACTACACCCAGAGGTCGCTCCGCAGGTGTTGCATTTCATACATGTACCGTTGCGCACTAATGTGTAGTTGCCGCAATCGCCACAGGCGTCGCCCTCATAGCCTTGCATTTTGGCCTTGGTGCGATCGTCCATCTTTGTTACGGGTGCTGCCACTTTTGCCGCCGCTTCCGCAATCACTTCAGTTGTCCTTACGGCTTGCGCCCCTCCCGCGAAAAGATTGCTCATCCCGCCCTGCAAGACAGTTAGTTCCTGCGGCATACGGTTGCGGTGATAACCGGGGGATACCACTTGGCGCAGCATCGCCACAGCATCATCCGAGGCTGCTGTGATATTGCTTTTGCCTTCTTCCACACCGCGACCCAACTCGTCAAAGGTCTCACCAGTTGGTTTGACATGGGCCAGATCGGAACGATCCAGATAAGATACCGCCAATTCGCGGAAGATATAATCCAACACCGATGTAGCGTTCTTGATGCTGTCATTGCCCTGCACCATACCGGCAGGATCAAAGCGCGTGAACGTAAATGCATCCACGAACTCTTCCAATGGCACACCGTATTGCAAACCTACGGATATCGCGATGGCGAAGTTGTTCATCATCGCACGGAAACCCGCACCTTCTTTGTGCATGTCGATGAATATCTCACCGATGGAGCCGTCTTCGTATTCACCCGTGCGCAGATAAACCTTATGCCCACCAACAACCGCTTTTTGGGTATAACCCTTGCGGCGTTCTGGTAGTTTGTCCCGCGAACGACGGTTCACTTCTTTGATAATGATCTTTTCAACGATCTTTTCGGCCAGAATAGTCGCGCGTTCCCCTGCGGGTGCTTCCATCAAAGCTTCATCCAGATCCTCGTCATCATCCTCAATCAAGGCTGATGCCAAAGGTTGCGACAGTTTTGATCCATCACGGTATAACGCATTGGCTTTAACGCCCAGTGACCAAGACAGCTCATAAGCCGCCAGACAATCTTCAATCGTCGCGTCATTGGCCATGTTCACGGTCTTGGAAATCGCGCCTGAAATAAACGACTGAGCCGCCGCCATCATCGTGATGTGGCTTTCAACCGACAGATACCGCTTGCCAATACGCCCACAAGCGTTGGCGCAATCAAACACGCCATAATGCTCTTTTTTCAGATGTGGCGCACCCTCCAGTGTCATCGTGCCGCAAACATGGTTATTGGCCGCTTCCACTTGTTTCTTGCTAAAGCCCAAGTGTGACAGCAGATCAAATGCAGGGTCGTTCAGCTGCGTTTCAGGGATACCCAAAGTTCCTTTGCAGAACTCTCCACCCAGCGTCCACTGGTTGAACACGAAACGGATGTCAAAGGCTGTGGGCAGTGCCGCTTCAATCTTATCCAACTCATCTTGGCCAAAGCCATGCCCCAGCAGAACCGTGTGGTTAATGTCGGGCGCATTACCCATGGTGCCGTGACCCACTGCATAAGAAATGATCTCGGCTGCATCAGAAGACGAATAGCCCTGTATTTTCAAAGCCGCTGGCACTGACTGGTTGATAATCTTAAAGTAACCACCACCGGCAAGTTTCTTGAATTTCACCAGTGCAAAATCTGGCTCAATACCCGTTGTATCGCAATCCATCACCAAGCCGATAGTCCCGGTTGGTGCAATCACGGATACTTGCGCATTACGGTAGCCATGCTTTTCACCCAAAGTCACCGCATCATCCCAAGCGGATTTGGACAAAGCAATCAGATCTTGATCAGGACAGCTTGCATGATCCAATGGCACAGGCTTCACTTCCAGCCCTTCATAACCTTTGGTTTTTGCATAAGCAGCCCGACGGTGATTACGCATCACCCGCAGCATATGTTCGGCGTTTTTCGCGTGCCCAGGGAACGGCCCTAACTCTTTTGCCATCAACGCAGAGGTCGCATAAGACGTGCCGGTCATGATCGCAGTAATCGCACCACAAAGTGCGCGGCCCTCGTCACTGTCGTAAGAGTAGCCCATGTTCATCAGCAAACCGCCGATATTAGCAAAGCCCAGACCCAAGGTGCGGAACTCATAAGACCGCTGGGCAATTTCTTTCGATGGGAATTGCGCCATAAGTACAGAAATTTCCAGCGTCATCGTCCATAAACGCGTCGCATGAATGTAATCGTCTGATTGAAATTTCGCATCTTTGTAAAACTTCAACAGGTTCATGGATGCAAGGTTACAAGCCGTATCATCCAGAAACATATATTCCGAGCACGGGTTTGAGCCACGGATAGCACCATCTTCGGGGCATGTGTGCCAAGCGTTGATAGTATCGTGATACTGCACTCCCGGATCAGCGCAGGCCCAAGCCGCGTGACCTACTTCTTCCCACAGGTCACGGGCCTTTACTGTTTTTGCAACCTTGCCGTCCGTGCGGCGGATCAATTCCCAAGGCTCATCGTTTTGTACGGCTTTCAAAAACGCATCCGTCACACGCACAGAGTTGTTAGAGTTTTGCCCAGCAACTGTCAGATATGCATCTGAATCCCAATCAGTGTCATATGTCGGGAACTCAATACTGCTATATCCCTGTTTGGCATATTGCAGCACACGGTTCACGTATGTTTCCGGGATCATTGTTTTTTTCGCAGAACGAATTGCAGCCTTTAGTCCGGTGTTCTTTTTTGGGTCAAACGCATCCAGCTCAGTACCGTCCCACGTGCGAATTGCCTCAAAAATCTCATTCAGCTTCTGTTCGTGCATTTTAGAGCCAGCAACCAGAGAGGCCACTTTTTGCTCTTCTTTCACTTTCCAGGTGATAAATTCTTCTACATCAGGGTGATCCATATCGCAGATCACCATCTTGGCTGCCCGCCGTGTAGTACCGCCTGATTTAATTGCACCTGCTGCGCGGTCGCCAATTTTCAAGAATGACATCAGGCCCGATGATTTACCGCCGCCGCCCAGACTTTCATTCGCTCCGCGCAATGATGAAAAGTTTGTGCCTGTGCCGGAACCATATTTAAACAGACGCGCCTCACGTACCCAAAGATCCATAATGCCGCCTTCATTCACCAGGTCGTCTTGCACTGACTGAATGAAACACGCATGCGGCTGAGGGTGTTCATAAGAGTTTACTGATTGTGTCAATTTTCCCGTTTGGTAATCAACATAGTGATGCCCTTGCGACGGACCATCAATGCCATAAGACCAGTAAAGACCTGTGTTAAACCATTGTGGAGAGTTGGGTGCCGCCATCTGGTTGGCCAGCATGAAACGCATCTCGTCCAAATATGCCTTGGCATCTGTTTCGGTGTCAAACATGCCACCTTTCCAGCCCCAATAGGCCCAAGTGCCTGCTAAACGATCGAAAACCTGCTTGGCAGAGGTTTCACCTTGATAAGTTTCGTCATTCTCGACTTGTGCTTCTTTATCCGGAACAGAGCGCCATAAGAATTCTGGCACATCTTTTTCAGCCACCCGCTTCACCGCCGCAGGAACGCCTGCTTTGCGGAAGTATTTTTGTGCAATCACATCTGCTGCGACTTGAGACCAACTTTTCGGCACTTCGACGTTTTCCAAAGAAAAAACCACAGACCCATCTGGGTTGCGGATTTCAGACGTTGTTTTGTGGAATTCAATGCTTGCGTATGCATCTTTCTTTGAATCAGTGAAACGACGATTAATTTTCATTTTAGCCCCTGTTTAATCGAGAAATTTATAGCCTTTCCTGAAATTTCAGGATGCTTAATTCCATATTCTTTTTATTGCCGCCCTGCCTCCGTACCACTACATATTGTGGCTGCCCGAGTGACTTGCACAACTTGTACTAATTGCCCACCACAGGTCAACGAAAATATTCACATTTCAGTTACATTTAACTATTGACCTGCCAAAAAGAAAACATAGCTCGAACAAAGTGGGGCAAAAATGTGGCAAATATCAGGCAAAATTAAGGCGTATGCCAAAAATTTAAATCGTCAGAAAACCTATGCAGTAAAGCAAGTTATTGCACGATCTTATTCCGCATCAATAAAGCATGAATCGCTTTAATGACTGACGAATCTCTTTTGTAAACTTATCTTGAAAAGAATTGTTTCCCCGTTAAAAAAAATCCCAGTTACGAATTAACAAAAGTTAACGTATATTTCAGTTTAAACTCGTCAAATCTTCTAAACAGTTGGAAACTCCTGATTTTTCTAAACTCAGGCAAAAAGGTTGGATTATTACCAAACCTGGATTTTAAATTCACTTTTTATTAGTGGTCGGGACGGCTGGATTCGAACCAACGGCCCCCTGTACCCAAAACAGGTGCGCTACCAGACTGCGCCACGCCCCGACTGTGGCGGGGTTTAAAACGCTTGAACACAAATGAAAAGCCCAAAAGTGACATGTGCTTAATTTTTACACGGCCAAGCCGCAATATCCTGATCAAAGGCAGGATGTTGCAGCCTTGCACCGGCCTGAATACCCAGTTTCACCGCCAATCCTCCATTAACTTCCAATACTGCCAAGATATTATCACCCCCGAATATCGAGGTTTCATCCATCGGAATGGCATTACTATGAACATTAACCACCAAACCAGTTTGATCCATAAAGATCATATCCAGCGGAATAAGTGTATTTCGCATCCAAAAACTTACGCTTTGCGATTGTTCATAGATAAATAACATACCAGCAAAACGCGCCAGCTCTTCACGGAACATCAGACCTTTTGCACGTGTCTCATTGGTGTCCACGAGCTCAATATCAAAAGCTGCCATGCTATTGCCCATTTTAAACGTCGCTTGATCAAGCGTACATTCAGCAAACAGCGTTTGGCTTGAAATCACCAAAGCAATTAGAATTGACGGTATAAGCTTTATATCAAGATTTTTGTTCTGCTGCAAAATCCCAAGGGCGTATTTCGATGGCAAGCTTTCCGCGCGGCCCAGATGCCGTTCGAATACTGACCGCTTCACTTTGTTGAAGTTCGGAAATTCCATACGCCCGCAACACTTCTGCATGAACGAAAATATCTTCTGTGCTTTCAAATACATTTAAAAACCCGAAGCCTTTTACTTTATCAAACCATTTCACGCGTGCAGCGATCAATTCGGAATGCTCTGACAATGTGGATAGGTCAATCCCAGCCTCTTCCAATCCGCGCAATGCGTTATCAGAAACGCTGTCAGGCTGTTCCATATGCACTATTTCAGATGCCTGTTGCCCGCGTTCAGAAGCGACGACCACGATTTCAACCCCGGTGCCCTCGGCAACAGAACTACGCCCAAAATTCCTTAAAACATTTGCATGCAAAAGTATATCGGGGCCGCCTTCGTCATCCACGACGAAACCAAATCCTTTGGTGGTATCAAACCACTTAACTTTACCAGTCTTCTTCTGCATTCACACTACCACCCGTACTCATTGTATTTGTTGCCAGAAAAAAGACAACGGTATTAAATAAAAATGAGCATAAAAATGTGGTTTCTTATGTAATTTCAAAATTCTTAGTGACAAACTTCACACTTTTGTAAGTTATAAGGAATTTCGTGAAAGATCAACAACTATCAGGGGTTGAGTCTGACTTTCGTCCAAGCATCTGTCTCAATATTGCGGGTCCAACGGAATCTATCGTGCAAGCGAAACCGGCCATCAGCCCAAAATTCGATTTCAACCGGCTTGATTCGAAAGCCGCCCCAAAACGCGGGCCGGGGTGGGTGTATTCCGAGTTTAGCTGTATATTTAGCAACGCGCGCAACTAAATCTGATTTTTTTTCCAATATTTGTGACTGTTTACTGGCGTATGCGCCGATGCGACTACCCAACGCGCGCGAATTGTAATACGCATCTGCATCTGATCCGTCTTCGCGCGTTACCAGGCCGCGAACCCTAATTTGGCGCCGTAGAGATTTCCAATGCATAACAAAAGCCGCTTTACCTGCAAAATCCAACTCTTGCGCTTTCGCGCTGCCGTAATTTGTATAAAAAACAAACGCATCATCCTCGATATCCTTTAACAAAACCATGCGAGCATTCGGCATGCCTTGCGCATCAACCGTTGAAAGCGCCATCGCAGTAGGGTCATTAACCTCTGCAGCTTCTGCCGCAGCCAACCATTGGCGCGCAATTTCAAACGGGTTATCCCCTGCAAATATTTCACTGCGCTCAGACATCACACAAAAACTCCTACCTGACGGCGGTAACTTAGCTTTTCATAGTTCGGCATCAAGCTCAATCATCATATATTACAGGTTTATTACAGATATATCACAGTAATATTCCCTAGCCTTGTAGCGCACGCGCCATTACCGTAAACCCAAATGAAAAATTAATGGATCGGATCTTCTATGTCGCAAGGAATAATGGCTGGCAAACGTGGCTTAATCATGGGTGTCGCCAATAACAAATCTATAGCTTGGGGTATAGCCTGTGCCTGTGCCGAACAGGGCGCTGAGTTGGCATTCTCATACCAAGGCGATGCTTTGGGCAAACGTGTCAAACCATTAGCCGAAAGCCTGGGTAGTAACATTGTGCTTGATTGTGACGTAACAGATGATGCATCCATTGATACGCTGTTTGACACGCTTAAGGCGAAATGGGGCAAGATCGACTTTGTCGTGCACGCAATAGGGTTTTCCGACAAGAATGAACTACGCGGACGTTACGTGGATACAAGTGCTGCGAATTTCCGTATGACAATGGATATTTCAGTCTATTCCTTCACCGCTATCGCCCAACGTGCTGAGAAGATGATGCCCGATGGCGGCGCTTTACTGACGCTTACCTATTACGGTGCCGAGATGGTAATGCCGCATTATAACGTCATGGGCATTGCGAAAGCAGGTCTGGAAGCGTCTGTCAAATACATGGCGATGGATTTGGGCCCGAAAGGCATTCGCGTAAACGCGCTGTCAGCCGGCCCTATTAAAACCCTTGCTGCTTCGGGCATTGGTGATTTCCGCTATATACTGAAATGGAACGAACTCAACTCACCGTTGCGCCGCAATGTGACCACCACCGACGTTGGTAAATCTGCACTCTATTTGTTGTCCGATTTGGCCTCTGGCGTCACAGGTGAAAATCTGCATGTCGATGCAGGCTATCATGTAGTTGGCATGAAAGCCGAAGACGCACCGGATATTGATATTGTTACCGGACGCAAAGAATGACTGAACGCCTGCCGCATGAGAAGGGTTTCCATATCTCGTGGGATCAAATCCATCGCGACAGCCGCGCCCTTGCTTGGCGTATGGATGGCAAAGGCCCGAATGATGGCGCGTGGAAAGCTATTGTAGCGATTACGCGTGGTGGCATGGCCCCTGCAATGATTATCGCGCGGGAATTAGATGTGCGCACTGTAGATACCATCAGTGTAAAATCCTATAGCCATCAGGCACAATCCGAAGCCGTAGTGCTGAAAGCACCTGACGCGGGTATTATCGGTGATGGCACAGGTATTTTGATCATCGACGATCTGGTTGACACTGGAAAAACCTTGAAAGTTGTGCGTGACCTATATCCCAACGCCCATTTCGCCACAGTTTACGCCAAACCCGAAGGCCGTGATATAGTCGATAGTTTCATTACTGAAGTCAGCCAAGACACGTGGATATTCTTCCCGTGGGATATGGCATTGCAATATGTAGAACCTTATCGAGGCGTCTAAGCCGATGACAAAACCGACCAACCAGAAACTGTCGCCCGCAACACGTCTGGCACAGGCTTTACATTTTTACGATACAATTACAGGGGCGGTTGTTCCCCCGATCCAACCCGCCGCCACCTATTCACGCGATACTGGTTACGAAAAGCGCAAACCATATGGCTATAGGCGCGACGGCAACCAAACCACCGCGCACGCCGAAGCCATTATTACCGATCTGGAAGACGCCACAGAATCTATGCTGTTTGCCTCCGGCATGTCAGCCGCCAACGCGGTGATCGAACATCTACCGGCTGGTGCCCATGTAGTTGTCCCAAAGGTCATGTACCACGGTGTTTTGAACCAGTTCCAAATGTACCACGCCCGCAACCGACTGGATGTCAGCTATTACGCCGCAGGCGATCTGGATGCATTGGCCGCCGCCATGCGCAAAGGCGAAACCCACCTGGTTTGGACCGAAAGCCCTAATAACCCTGACTGGGAAGTCACCGATATTACCGCCGCCGCCGAAATAACCCATGATGCAGGGGCTAAGTTGGTTACGGATTGCACCGGCACCCCGCCTTGCGCCACCCGCGCGCTTGATCTGGGGGCCGACATATCCTTTCATTCGGCCACAAAATACCTGAATGGTCATTCCGACATCACTGCAGGGGTTCTGTCGGTGCGTGAAACAGGCCAATACTGGGACGACATCTGGACGGTCAGAAACCTGCAAGGCACGGTTTTGCATTCGTTCGACGCATGGTTATTGATACGCGGCATGCGTACGCTGTTTTTACGTTATGAGAAAGCCACGCACAACGCTTTGGCCATCGCAAAACACTTCGAAAGCCACCCGAAACTGACCGCCGTCCGTTATCCGGGACTACCATCCCATAAAGGCCACGCCATTGCCAAACGTCAAACCGGTGGACAATTCGGTGGCATGATGTCGATCCTTGTGAAGGGCGGCGAACAAACTGCAATTGACGTGGCACGATTCTGCGAGGTTTTCTATCCGGCTACATCATTGGGCGGTGTAGAAAGTCTGATCGAGCATCGCAAGACTGTCTCGGGTGAAGGCTTCCCCGTAGACCCCACATTGCTACGGCTTTCCATCGGGATTGAAGACGCAGACGATCTGATCCGCGATCTGGAACAAGCCCTGACACGGGCAAATAATTAAGGAAATACTATGCCCCTTTTCACCCTAGATCAGATCAAAGACGCGGCACAGTTGGTTTACACCCAAATGCCGCCAACCCCGCAGTATAACTGGCCGATCATCAGTACAAAAATTGGTGCAGAGGTCTGGGTGAAACACGAAAACCACACCCTAACAGGGGCTTTCAAGGCACGCGGCGGCATTACCTTTATTGATTGGGTCAAACGCACGCAGCCCCAAACCATGGGCATTTGCACCGCCACACGCGGCAACCACGGCCAAAGTCAGGCGCGTGCCGCTATTGCCGCGGGTCTGACGGCTAAAATCTACGTGCCTTTCGGAAATTCAGTTGAAAAGAACACTGCCATGCGTGCATTCGGCGGCGAAGTGATTGAGTTTGGTGAAGATTTTGACGTTGCCCGCATGGAAGCCATCCGTGTGGCCGAAGAACTGAATTTAGCAGTCGTCCCACCTTTTCATATTGAGCTGCTACGCGGTGTCAGCTCTTACGCTTATGAGCTGTTCACCAACGCCCCCGATCTGGATACCGTCTATGTCCCCATCGGCTGTGGTTCGGGTATTTGTTCGATCATATCCGTACGCGATGCGATGGGGCTGAAAACCAAAGTCGTCGGCGTGGTCTCGACTGAAGCACAAACCGCCAAACTATCCGTTGAAGCGGGACGCCTGATAGAAACCAACAGTGCCAACACATTCGCCGACGGCATGGCCGTACGCGTGCCCGTGGCAGACGCATACGACATCTATGCAAAAGGGGCGGAACGCATCGTTGCCGTTTCCGAAGAAGCGATCGCCGCCGCGATCCGCCTGTACTACACGGCCACCCACAATTTGGCCGAAGGTGCAGGTGCCGCCGCATTGGCCGCCCTCATGCAGGAACGTGACCGGATGCAAGGCAAACGTGTCGGGGTGATCCTGACAGGTGGCAACATAGACGCGGATATGTTCAGGGCAGTTATGCGCGGGGAAGTGCCGAAAGTTTAAAACCACGGCAATACAAGCTTCACACCCGTTTATCAAAGTATATACAATACTGATAATCAGGAGACCCACATGCAGCATATAACACGTCGTACAACCCTTGGCTTTATCCTTGCAGGGCTGGCGGGATGCGGTAAAACCGCAGCCCATGAACCCGATGTGCCGCTTTATCCGAACGAAACACCGGAACTGCGTGCCTTGATTGAAAAATACGCAGCCCTTTACGATGTTCCCGTGGCACTGGTTCAAAAAGTGGTGATCCGCGAAAGCACCCATAGGCCCAAAGCCCGCAACGGCCCTTACTACGGGTTGATGCAAATCCTACCGCAAACCGCAACATCCATGGATACCAAGGTAGCCCACAAGGATTGCTCGATGCAGAAACCAACCTGAAATACGCCGTCAAATATCTGCGTGGCGCATGGCTATTGTCCTACGGCGATTACGACAAAGCCGTTAGCTGGTACGCTCGCGGCTATTATTACGAAGCCAAAAGGCGCGGCATGCTGGTGGAAACGGGGTTAAGGGCGAATTAGCCCGTTTCAAACAGGCTGCGCCGCCTCCACGATCTTCGCCAAATAAGACGCGCCAATAGGGGCGGTCTCATCGTTGAAATTGTAACTTTGGTGATGCAAAGCTGCACTATCACCGTTGCCGACAAATACATATGCCCCCGGCACTTTGTTCAGCATAAAGGAAAAGTCCTCAGCCCCCATACGCCTTGCTGCCTGATCACTGACCTTGTCTTCGCCTACAATGCTTGCTGCAACCTTAACCGCAAACGCCGCTTTTTCGGCATTATTCACCGTCGCGGGGTAACCATCGTGATAGGTCAATTCGGCGCGCGTATCATACGCCGCCGCTATGTTTTCCATGACCTCTACCAAGCGTTTTTGCATTATCGCTTTGACTGCCGGTTCAAAGCTACGGATCGTGCCGGCAATTTTCGCGGTTTCCGGGATCACGTTGAACGCGGTGCCCGCATGAATTTGCGTGATCGTGATCACACCGCATTCGATCGGGTCAATATTACGGCTGACAATCGTATGCAGAGATTGCACCATGGCACTGGCCGCCACAATCGGGTCAATCGAAAAATGCGGGCGTGCCGCATGACCACCCTTGCCAAAAATCTCGATCTCGAAATCATCGACCGACGCCATCACTGGCCCCGCTCGGGTCTGGAACTCACCCACAGGCAATTCGGGCATGTTGTGGATTGCAAAGACTTGGCTGATCTCGTATTTCTCAATCACGCCCTCTTCACACATCACTTCAGCTCCGCCACCACCTTCTTCGGCGGGTTGAAACATCAGCACGACACGGCCAGAAAAGTTCCGCGTCTCAGCCAAATACTTTGCAGCCCCCAGAAGCATCGTTGTATGCCCGTCATGGCCACACGCATGCATTTTGCCCTCAACCGTTGACGCATATTCCAGTCCGGTCTTTTCGGGCATCGGCAACGCATCCATATCCGCACGCAGTCCGATAGTGCCGCCCTCACCTTTGCCATTGATCACAGCCACCACACCGGTCTTGGCCCAGCCTTCGGAAATATCGTCAACGCCAAATTCTTTCAGACGTTCAACCACGAATTTCGCGGTCTCATGACATTCAAACCCAAGCTCCGGGTTTGAATGGATATGTCTGCGCCACGCAGCCATTTCTTCAAAATTATTCGCAATACTGTTGATAACGGGCATAGTCTGTGTACTCCTGTTTTCATCCACTTTAGTCCGACTTATGAAATAGAAAAGCCCGAAATGACAAAACAAGACGATAGCCAATCACTTTGCCTTGACCCCAATGGCGGCCTGCCGCGTTTGCTGGAAATTATGGCCCGCTTGCGCAACCCCGAAACCGGTTGCCCGTGGGACATCGAGCAGGATTTCAAATCCATCGCCCCCTATACAATAGAAGAAGCTTACGAGGTGGCGGATGCGATTGAAAAAGGCAACATGGAGGAATTAGAGGGCGAACTGGGCGATCTGTTGTTACAGGTGGTTTATTATACACAAATGGGAAGTGAAGACGGCAGCTTTACATTCGACAGCGTGACAAAAAAAATTGCTGACAAAATGATCGACCGCCACCCGCATGTTTTCGGGGATGAGAGTCGTGATAAATCGGCTGCACAACAGGTGGCGGATTGGGAAGAAATCAAGGCAGAAGAACGGGCGGAAAAAGGGATTAAGCAGGCGGGTACTCTGGACGGCGTCGCTATTAATTTGCCAGCATTGACCCGTGCTGTAAAATTAAAGAGACGTGCTGCCCGCGTGGGATTTGATTGGTCTTCTCCTCTTGATGTATTGGATAAAATCAACGAAGAATGTGCTGAATTGGTTGAAGCGCATGAAAAACTATCACATAACGAACAAGTTGATGAATTTGGCGACTTGATGTTCGTGATGGCTTGTTTGGCCGATCATCTTAACATTGACCCCGAAGCGTCATTGCGTCAAGCCAACGCCAAATTCACCCGCCGCTTTGAAGGGGTGGAAACAAAACTTACGGATATTGGCAAAACCCCACAACAATCAAATTTGCAAGAAATGGGTGCGCTTTGGGATGCCGTAAAAAGGGATGAACGCAAAGGATCAAAACCTTGAAACCAGTCTACATTGTCACGGACATAGAGGTCGATGGGCCTATCGCAGGGCAAAACTCCATGATGTCTTTTGCTTCTGTTGCAATCGATAAAAACGGGCATGAACTGGCCACGTTTGAAGCTGTATTAAAACCTCTAGAAGGTGCCGAAGCAGATGCCCACACAATCGACTGGTTCAAAGGCCAGACAGAAGCCTATGCCGCAGCCACCGACAATCCGCAGCCGCCCGAGCAGGTGATGGCGGATTATATCGATTGGGTCAGAGATCAACCGGGCAATCCGATTTTTGCAGCCCACCCGCTAGCATTTGACGGGGCATGGATTGGGTATTATCTGCAACGTTTCGCAGGCATTCGCTTCCTAAAAGGCCCCTGGGCGGGAGAACGGTTGTTTTATTCGGCGGGCCTGTGCATCCGCACCTATGCGGCCGCGAAACTGGGCTGGAACCTATGGAATTGCCAGAACGAAAACTATCCGCCCGAATGGTTAGGCGATTACGCCCATACGCATCGCGCGATTGACGATGCGCATGGTTATGCGCACCTGTTGGGGTATCTTATGTCGATAAAGTCATCTGACCTTTAGTCTGTATATCGGCCCCATCCACCTGTCACCATCGCCCGCGAACTCTTCCACCAAGTAGTTCGTCATCGATAGAGCCACTGCACGCCAAAAGATTTGCGCTGGTCGGTTGGTATGCAATACAGGTATTTCCCAAGACCCTTTTCGCTGACCAATGATTTCTTTTGCCACATAAGTTCCAAGCCCAGAGCGCCTAAAATTATCCAAAATAAAAAACTCGGCCATAGACCAATTCACAATTCGACCCGATGCGGGCCAATCATTTATCAAGGCAAAGCCAATGATGTTTCCATTCAATCGAAACAGTAAAGGTTCCCGTGCAGGGTCGCTCCAATAATGGTCGAAATACTTATAGGTAAACACCCTGTCATTACTGTTATCCGCAGACAATTCACGCAGATGAAGTTGTAAAGCTTGCCATATCTGACTCTTATCCTTTTGCTTTACTTTTGTAATGCAAACATCTTGAAAATCATATTGCATAGATAGTGGCTCAAATATGGGGCGTATGTTTATTGCAAGTTACACAGTCTATTATCATCTACCAAGTATACTTTGTATTTCTTACCTGATTCTTTCACTCGACTATTGACCTGACAAAATTAGTCGGATTTAACTGCCCCATATTAAACTCGAGGATTCGAAATGTTAACCACACTCAAAACTACTATTCTTACCACAGTCCTATTGGCTGTAGCCGCCCCTACCCTGGCCGACGAAGTCAACGTCTATTCCTCACGCCAACCATATTTGGTAGAACCCCTGTTCGATGCGTTCACATCGGAAACCGGTATCAAGGTCAATGTTTCATTTCTGAAAAAGGGCATGACTGAAAAACTGCTTGCAGAAGGCAAACGCTCTCCTGCCGATCTGGTGATGACCACGGATATCTCACGCCTAAACGGCGTGGTTGAAGCAGGCGTTACGCAAGCGGTAGACAGTGAAACACTCGTTGCGAACATTCCATCTGACTATCGTGACCCCGATGGCCAATGGTTTGGCCTGACATCACGTGCCCGCGTGGTTTACGCATCCAAGGACCGAGTGAAAGACGGCGAAGTCACAACATATGAAGATCTGGCCGGTCCGAAATGGAAGGGCCGCATCTGTATCCGATCCGGCACCAACGCTTACAATCTGGCACTGACATCCGCCGTTATTGCGCATCACGGTGAAGACGGTGCAAAAGCATGGCTTGAAGGTTTGAAAGCCAATCTGGCGCGCAAACCATCAGGCAATGACCGCGCGCAGATCAAAGCAGTGTTCGCAGGGGAGTGCGATATTTCCATCGGCAACACCTATTATATGAAGAAAATGCTGGATGATCCGGATCAGGTAACCTGGGCCGACAGTGTGCGCATTGTTTTCCCAACATTCGAGGATGGTGGCACCCATGTGAACCTGTCAGGCATGGCTTTGACAAAGGCCGCAAAAAACAAAGACAGTGCCATCAAGCTGATGGAATGGCTGTCATCTGCCACCGCACAGGAAATTTATGCCGAAACCAATGGTGAATACCCGTTGAAACCGGGCGCAAAACCATCTGCACTGGTAGCAGGTTGGGGTGAATTCACCGCCGACAGCAAACCCCTGATCGAAATCGCAAAGCTGCGCCCTGCATCCTTGAAATTGGTTGAAATTGTGAACTTCGACGAATAGGCAAAGCGTCATACGACATTACATAGGGCATCCCGTAGCGGGGTGCCTCTTTTCGTGCTAAAGATTAAGGATGAGCACGAAAACATTCAAATTCAGACGTCTTGCCAGTATTGGCACGCTGCTTTCACTTATCACCTGTTACGGCACGCTGGCACTGGTCAGTATCCTGAGTGCCCTTGGCCTTACCATCGCCATCAACAATGCAATATGGGCCGGTGCCATCGTTGTGTTCGCAATTATCGCAGTGATAGGTCTGGCATTCGGGCTTTCCCGCCATCATAGGCTTTCCCCCTTCATCATGGGCATTCTGGGGACCGACCTAATCATTTACACAATGCTTGCAGAATATTCCCGCGTGATTGAGTTATCGGGGTTTGCGTTGCTTGCACTGGCAGCTTTTCTGGATTGGCGGATAAAACGCTCGGGATAATCCAGTTATGATGCACCCTATTACCCTTTACCCACTCACACCCCCAATGCTACACCTGCGCGAATTATAGGGAACCCCATCCATGACCATCCTTCAAGTCACCTCGCTTCTTATAGTTCTGGCTGGGGCGTTCGGTGCGATTAACTATCTGTTTTTAAAGCTACCCTCATCTATCGGTATTCTTGTCGTGGCCCTATTGGCATCCCTCGGTGTCATGGGTTTTGATCTGGTGTTCCCAACATTAAGGGCCGCCGACGCAATTCAAACAATCGTGCGCGATATCGAGTTCTCGGATGCACTTTTGGAAGGCATGTTAGGCTTGCTGCTGTTCGCAGGTGCGCTGCACGTCAAGATCAGCGATTTGCGCAAACAGGCATGGGTGGTGTTGCTGATGGCTACACTTGGCGTGGCGATTTCAACCACCATAGTCGGCTATGGTTTCAGCTGGATCACGGGCGCGCCGCTAATCGTAGCCCTTGTGTTCGGCGCATTGATCACCCCCACAGACCCAGTCGCGGTGCTGGGGGTGCTGCGCGAAGCCAATCTGCGTAAATCGCTTGAAACCAAAATAGCGGGCGAAAGCCTGTTTAATGATGGGGTTGCCTATGTGGTCTTTCTGATCATTGCGGGGCTTGCTTTTCCATCCGGAGAAAACCACAGCGAAGGTGTAATGGGGGCCGTAACCCTTTTCGTGCAAGAGGCCATTGGCGGGGCCGTATTGGGGGCCATACTCGGCTATCTGGTGTTCCAGGTCATGAAACGCATCGATGACTATTCGCTGGAGGTGCTGTTATCCCTCGGCCTTGCATTCGGTGGTTACGAGTTGGCCATATACCTGCACACATCCGGCCCGATCATGGCCGTGGTCGCAGGGCTTTTCATCGGCGACGTGGGCATGAAACACGGTATGTCGGAGCAAACCCGCCTTTACCTGAACAAATTCTGGGAACTGATTGATGAAATTTTGAACGCCATCCTGTTCCTGCTGATCGGCATCGAGGTGTTCGCCGTCACCTTCAGCGGCAATGCCATATGGGGCGGTATCCTATGCATTGCGCTGGCCCTGTTTGCGCGCGCCGCCGCCGTAACTATTCCGATTATATTACTCAAACCCTTCCGCAGCTTCACATCAGATGTGATCCCCATCATGACATGGGGCGGGTTAAAGGGCGGGATATCGGTGGCCTTGGCCCTGGCCCTGCCTGAAAGTGAATGGAAACCCATAATCCTGACGGCAACCTATATGGTTGTGATCTTCTCAATCATTGTTCAGGGCCTGACCATCGCACCACTGGCCAACAGGCTGGGCCGCGCGCCTGATTTACTGTAATGACCGATTATTACGTTTACGATGTCTTCACCGATACCCGCTTTGGCGGCAACCAGCTTGCGGTTATTCCCGATGCGTCCGCGCTGAACGAGGTCGATCTGCAACCTATCGCGGCAGAGTTCAATTTTTCCGAAGTTACTTTTGTCTATCCGCCAAAGGATCATGAAAATACTGCGCGGGTGCGAATTTTCACCCCCACCAACGAAATTCCATTCGCAGGGCATCCCACCATCGGCACAGCGATTGCTCTGTCCGATTTGGGCGCAGATGATAGCATGGTGTTGGAACTTGGCATCGGGCCTATTCCCTGCAAAGTCACCAAAGGCAAACCGAGCATGGCAGAGTTTACCACGAAAGTACCGTTACAGTATCTCGACATTATCGACACAGAGCTTGCAGCGGACTGTTTGTCATTGCCGCAAGCTGCAATCAGCACCGAAAACCACCCGCCGCGAATGTTGTCTGTTGGTCTGCCTTTCGTGTTTATCGAACTGGTTGACCTGGCAGCATTGGCCGGGGCCAGACCCGCCACAGATGCCTATCACCGTGGCGAACAGCAACACCCAAGTAATGTCGATACCTTTGCCACATTCGCCTATGTCAAAACCAAATCGGGCATTCAGGCGCGCATGTTCGCACCACTGGATAACATCCCCGAAGACCCGGCCACTGGCAGTGCATCTGCGGCCCTTGGGGCTTACCTAACCGCTTTGTCCGGCCAATCGCAAACACTGGAAATTACCCAAGGTGTTGAAATGGGCCGACCATCGCAGATATTCGTGTCCACCACACTAAAAGATGGGCAAGCCAGCTCTATCACTGTGCGCGGTTCTGCGGTAAAAACCATGCAGGGAACGTTTGCATTTTAGCCTAAGCATTTTAACGCTCTTGCACCCTGCCCCTGACCCGTTAAAAGGGCAATATATGAAGGGAACTGGTATGACCAAAGACACAATCATAGCGCGGTGCGAGGCGAATGGCCTGCGCATGACCGAACAACGCCGTGTGATTGCCAAGGTTCTACAAGGCTGTACCGATCACCCCGATGTTGAAGAACTTTATGGGCGCGCCTCTGCGATTGACGCGGGCATTTCACTTGCCACGGTTTACCGCACAGTCAAACTGTTTGAAGAAGCCGGCATTCTGGAACGCCATGAATTCGGCGACGGGCGTGCCCGTTACGAAGACGCCGAACGCGACCACCACGACCATCTGATTGACATCCAATCAGGCGAAGTCATCGAATTTATCGACAAAGAAATCGAAATATTACAAGAAAAAATTGCTGCCAAACTGGGATATTCCCTGCGTGGCCACCGACTGGAACTCTACGGGGTTCCAAAGAAAACAGACCCACAAAAGGACTAAATTCACATGAGTACTATAATCGACATTTTCGCACGCGAAATATTGGACAGCCGTGGTAACCCAACGGTTGAAGTGGATGTGACACTGGAAAGTGGTGCTATGGGTCGCGCGGCCGTACCGTCAGGGGCGTCAACAGGTGCGCATGAAGCGGTGGAATTGCGTGACGGTGATAAATCGCGTTACATGGGCAAAGGTGTTTTGCAGGCGGTTGAAGCGGTGAACGGCGAGATTGCCGAGGCTTTGTTGGGCGCGGACGCGCTGGAACAAGTTGAAATCGACGGCGTGATGGCCGAGTTAGACGGCACACCGAACAAAGCGCGCTTGGGTGCCAATGCAATCTTGGGCGTGTCCCTAGCCGTAGCCAAAGCCGCCGCAGAACATGTCGGTCAACCGCTATACCGCTATGTTGGCGGCACTTCTGCGCGCACATTACCTGTACCGATGATGAACATCATCAACGGCGGCGAACACGCGGATAACCCGATCGACATTCAGGAATTCATGGTCGTGCCCGTAGCGGCCGAAAACATCCGTGAAGCCATCCGCATCGGCGCTGAGATTTTTCACACCTTGCAAAAAGAATTGTCCGCCGCAGGCCACGCCACCAGCGTGGGTGATGAAGGCGGCTTTGCACCAAACCTGAATTCCACCACAGACGCGTTGGATTTCATCATGAAAGCCATCGAAAAAGCTGGCTATAAACCTGGTGAAGAAGTTTACTTAGCTTTGGATTGCGCCGCTTCCGAATATTATAAAGACGGTATATATGATTACAAAGGCGAAGGTCAAAAACGCACATCTGATGAGAACGCCAAATATCTGGCGCAACTGGTTGAAGATTACCCGATTTTCAGCATCGAAGACGGCATGGATGAAGACGATTGGCTGGGCTGGGAAACTCTGACAGAAATGATCGGTGACAAATGCCAACTGGTTGGTGATGATTTATTCGTGACCAATTCGACACGTCTGGCAAAAGGTATTGAAAAAGATTGCGCCAACTCAATTCTGATAAAAGTAAATCAAATTGGCAGCCTGACTGAAACGCTTGAAGCCGTGGAAATGGCGCACCGTGCAGGTTTTACCTCTGTCATGTCGCACCGTTCGGGTGAAACAGAAGACGCCACCATCGCTGATTTGGCCGTGGCCACCAACTGCGGCCAGATTAAAACCGGCTCACTGTCGCGTTCTGATCGTCTGGCAAAATACAACCAGTTGATCCGTATCGAAGAAATGCTGGGTGCATCTGCACTTTATGCAGGGGCATCTATCTTAAAGATCTAAAAAGCGTGGGGGCGTTTTAAGGAGTATATCAATGACGAAAAGACACATTTTGTTCGTTCTAACTGCAACTTTACTCACGCCCCCCGCCCATGCGGAGGATCGCATTATTCAGGTGGAACCGGGCCTATGGGAATATTCCCATAGCCTGGCAATTCCAGGCATATTGACCCCACCTGAAAATGCGCAAACTGAATGTATAACACCTGAAGATGCCAAACAAAGCCTGTCTGATCTATTCAGCAAACTGGCAACCGGTGATGCGAAATGCACCGTAACAGACCTGAAAGATACGCTGAACACGGTAAAATTCGATCTGGCATGCCGCCCGGAACTGGAAGGGTTGAAGATCACGTCCAGTGGCAAGGCCGCATTCAGATACAGCCGCACAAATATCACCGGAACCGTTTCTGGCATGATGCAGATAAATCAGGGCAAAGATATTTTCCTGAACGGTAAAGGCAAGGCGCGCCGCATTGGGCGATGCCCAGATTAGACGGCAATCACAAGCCTTTGGCCCATTTTTCTGCCCAGCCCCCTAACGGTTCTAAATGGTCATATAGCGCGCGCCCAGCATCAGTCAGGGCATATCCATCCGTTGATTTTGTGACCAACCCCGCAGCACGTAACTCTTTCAGCCGTGTGTTTAGCACTGTCGGTGATAGGGATGCGCAGCGGGTTTGCAATTCCCGGAATGTACAATTCTGATCATTCAGGTTCCACAATATCCCCATTGCCCAACGCCGACCGATCAGATCAAACAATACCATAATCGGCTGACCGGTTTTCGAACCCCGCACAACATCGCCCAAGCGCGGTATTTTAATGCTATCTTCTTTCTGCGTCATGATGCTTGACTTCGATGCTACTAATTTAGTAGCAATAAGTATGCTACATTTTCAGTAGCATACTTATCTACACGTTTGAAACAAGCAAAAAGGACCTCAAGATGAAAAACATACTGCTATGGATCGTCCTTGCCTTGATATGGAGCTCGTCCTATTTGGCCATCAAAGTCGGTATCCTGTCTATCCCGCCACTTACCCTTGTCGCCATTCGCATGATTATCGGCACATTTGTGTTACTTATAGTGCTTCGCTTATGGTCGCTCACCCTGCCGACCGACTTGCAATCCTGGGCTATCCTTCTGGTGAGTGGGTTGATGGGCAATATCATTCCATTCTCACTGATCAGCTATGGCGAAATACACATCGACAGCGGCCTTGCGGCCCTATTGATGGGAATCGCCCCGGTTGTTACCGTTCTGCTTGCCCCCCTGATACACCCCGACGAGGTGTTGAACCCCAAGATCATCGCCGGCATCACCATAGGTTTTCTGGGGCTTGTCATCTTGATCGGGCCCAGTGCGCTACAGGGCCTTGGCGCCCATGTAACAGGTCAATTGGCCGTTCTTGCCGCCGCCCTATGCTACGCTTTCACCACTCTTTTTACCCGTAAATACGCCAAGCTTCCGGCCTTGGTGATGGCCGCTGGATCAATGTTGATCGGCACCGTTATTATCGTTGTCACCGCAGGCATCGCAGAGGCCCCGTTGCAAAATGGCCTAATTTTCGATCGTTCAATGCTGGCAGCAATTTATTTAGGCCTGTTTCCAACAGCACTGGCCACCTTGATTTACTTCTATCTTGTTCCAAAGATCGGGGCCGCCCGTATGTCACAAGTCAATTTTGTCGTACCTGTGGCAGGGGCACTTATCGGCGCAATCTTTTTGCACGAAGCCATCAGTCCCAATATGATCGTTGCTCTTCTTCTTATTCTATTGGCAGTATTTTTAGTGACATATAGAAGGGCTAAAAAACAAAACCTACCCTAGACGCGCCCATAAACCCCCGCTAAACCCTTGCGAAACCAAGGACGAATGGCATGTCAGAACCCCAAGAAAAACAAAACCCGCAGATTTACCTGATTACCCCTGCCACGTTTGAACTGCCAGCTTTCAACAAGCGGCTTGCGGCTATTCTTGATACCCATGACATTGCCTGTCTACGCATGTCTTTGACCAGCACAGATGAACGCGACATTGCACGCACTGCCGACCTGTTGCGTGAAACCTGCCATGCCCGTGATGTCGCCATCGTTATCGAAAGCCATTTTCGACTTGTGGAGCCCCACGGGCTAGATGGCGTGCATTTGCCTGACAGTTCACGCCAAGTACGCGATGTGCGCAAAGCCCTTGGCACAGAGGCCATTGTCGGCACCTATTGCGGTGCATCTCGCCATGCGGGTATGACCGCAGGTGAAATTGGCGCAGATTACATTTCATTTGGCCCTGTAGCGGAAACTGCATTGGGTAACGGCAAAATCGCTCCGTATAACCTGTTCGAATGGTGGTCACAAACTGTCGAGGTACCTATTGTTGCAGAAGGCAACATCACACCTGATGCGGCTGCTACACTTGCACATGTGGTTGATTTCTTCGCTTTGGGTGACGAGGTATGGGCTACAGAAGACCCAAGTGCCACATTAGGCGATTATATTAGCCGCACGACTTAATCCGGCATCCCATTCGCTACAACCCGATATACTGCCTGCGCTAAAGCTTTGCGGTCTGAAAAGTTTTCAAATCTTTGTGGTGGATGAAAAGTAACCTCGACACCCCCCTGCCTGCTTTGCGACAACACATGGACGATATGCTCGAACAACGCCATCTCACCCCACCACCCATAAAAACCAGCAGGTTTCCCACTTGGTGCAATATACAAAACCGTTACCGGTTGCACCCACATGAGATGCACCAGATCAGGTGCAAAAAATGCCTGGAACAGCGATGATCGAAAAGGCAATACGCGGCACCCATCTGTGCTGGTACCTTCCGGAAAGAACAACAGCTTATGTCCCTTTTGCGCGTGTTCAAGAAACAGATCGTGCTGCAGCTTCGCATCTCCGCGCTTGCGCCGGATAAACACGGTGCCCACAGCGCGCGCCATCATACCAATCGCAGGCCACGAGCGCACTTCTGATTTAGCTACAAAAAACACCCGCTGGCTGACATTCAGTATTAAAATATCCAACCATGATGAATGATTGGCAACCACAGCACCGGTATGTTGCATGGGACAACCGATAACCGTCAGAGGCAAGCCAATAACTTTCAGGCAAATCCAACAAGCCAGCTGCACCACCCGTTGACCCGCGCGCCACAAACCAACAACGCGCAGCAGAACCAACGGAACCAAAAGCAGCGTGATGGTTAATACACAAGAGATAAACTTTAAAACAACGCGCATCCATCCGACCAGTGCTGGACGATCCAAATCGACCTTGTGCTGCGCATCCCAACCGGTCATGCAGCGCTTTCGCGCATAAAATAATCTTTATATTTCTGTGATATACGCAATGTGTCCATCACCAGACACACATCAATCGTGTTAAACCCATAGTCAACAAAAGCCCCTGCCCCAACAGTACCGCCCAGACGCAGATACGACTTTATCAGTGGCGGGATTTGCATCAGGGCCGTGATCCTGTCAGTTTCTTTATGGGATAAAATATCCATCGCAATAGCATTTTCGCCATATGCTGTTGCACGTAATTCATCCGAAGCCAGATAGTTATAATGCAAAAGCGAAAGTGCATGCGCGATAACCGCAGGATCTGTACCATGAAATGATGCAACTCCGAACAGGATCTCTATTTCATTGCGTGTTACATATTCCGCCAGGCCGTTCCATAACAGATGCATAGCCACGCCGTTTCGATAACGCCTATCCACACAAGACCGCCCCAGTTCCACAGACTTACGCCCGCAGCCGGAAATTTTTTCTAATTCAAATTCATTTGCCGAATAAAACCCTGGACCTTTCATCGCTATATCACCGCGTAAAAGCCGGTAAACCCCTATGACATTATCGTCTGCAGGCAAAGTCTTGTCCTGTAAAATCAAATGGTCGGAATAAGCGTCATAGGCATCGTATTCCACCCCCACCTGATCTGACATATCATTAGTTCTGGCACCCAGTTCTTGCACAAAAACGCGATAGCGCAGCCTTTGCGCTGCACGTTTCTCTTCTGGTGTATCAGCCAGCTTGATCAAAAAGTCTGTATTTCTTGATAGCATTATCCCGAATTTCGCATGCTGTTTCGCGGCGGTCATAGGACTTTTTAGGGGAGTATGCAAACATTGCCTTATGAAAACCTTGAAGATAACAACTTTAGGTTGTAATATCGCTTTAACGATGAATTAACCATAATCACTTC
Organism: Amylibacter sp.; assembly: GCA_965261565.1. GTDB lineage: Bacteria > Pseudomonadota > Alphaproteobacteria > Rhodobacterales > Rhodobacteraceae > Amylibacter. The sequence continues at coordinate 1,820,230 of OZ253460.1, read as the reverse complement.
TGATCTGTAACCAAATGCAACGTAACGCGAGTACCATCAATGACCACCTTACCGGCATGTTCGAAATTTACCGTTATTTTCCCGTTAATCACCGACTGTACCTGCCCCAACCCCCAATCATCCTGATTTGGGTGGCGGACAAAATCACCAGGTATCAGAAAATCATTCATGCGTAATCCATTCCACAGAAAGTACCTTTAATGTACAATGAACAAACTGACATTGCAGCAATAATCAGTGCACGAATTTGTCACGATCTCATCAGCCCCATCGGTGCTATCAGCAATGGGGTCGAACTGTTAGAGCTTTCAGGAGTTCAGCAAAGCCCAGAGCTGGCATTGATAAGTGAAAGCGTCAAATCGGCAAATGCCAAAGTCAGATTCTTAAGGATTGCGTTTGGTGAGGCGGCAGGCGGCAGCCCCATCGCCTTTTCGGAAATCAACGATATTCTAACCGTCACATACAACGCCACACCGCTGAAATTACACTGGACAATTAACACACCGATTGAACGCAGAGAACTAAAGCTGTGTTTCCTGATATTGCTTTGCATCGAAAAAATGCAACCTTACGGCGGTACTTTGAAAGTAGCCCGCACCGGTACAGACATAAGCTTTGAAATATCAGGGCGTGATCTAAAAGCAGATAGTTTTTGGGATGCGCAAGCAATGCGCATAAACCCGCAGTCCGGCCCGTCATTCATCCAGTTCAGCTTGGCGCAAATCATGTTGGACAATCTGGGTTACACCTTACATATGGGAAAAAATGGTGATGGTATATCTATTCTGATAGAGACTTGAAACGTTGCCGTTAGACTTGTTTTAACCCATCACGGAACCTGCGCATATTGTCCTGATAATGGAGTGCCGATTGCGTCAACCCTTCAATCGTTTCTGCGTCCAGTGTACGGATCACCTTTGCCGGCATTCCCACCACAAGTGACCCATCGGGGATGACTTTCCCTTCCGTAACCAAAGCACCCGCACCGATCAGGCAATTGCGCCCGATAACCGCGCCGTTCAAAACCGTGGCCCCCATGCCGATCAAAGAATTATCACCAATGGTGCATCCGTGAATAATGGCACTGTGTCCGATTGTACAATTATTTCCAATATTTACGGGATAATCTATATCTGTGTGAATAGCGGTGTTTTCCTGAACGTTCGATCCTTCTCCAATGGTTATAGGATCATTATCACCACGTAAGACCGCACCAAACCAGATGCCAACACCGCTTTCCAACGTTACTTTACCCATCACTTGTGCATTCGGGGCAACCCAGAAATCGCCATTGCCGGGTAACTTTGGGGCAATCCCGTCTAAAGCATAAATTGTCATAGCAGTTCCTCGAATTCAGCATTCAATTTGCTCACATGATCCATCAAATCGTTCCGACGCACCCGCTTTGTACGTTCTGCCGTCAAAATGGATTTCAACGTTTCGTATGATTGTTGCAAATCGTCGTTCACAATCAGATATTCATATTCCGCCCAATGGCTGATCTCGCCTTTTGATTTCGACATCCGGGCACTGATGATCTCAGCATTGTCCTGGCCACGTGATATCAACCTGCGTTTTAATTCTGCGATCGAAGGTGGCAGAATGAAAATTGATACGACATCAGCTTTCATAGCCGAAGCACCGATTTGCTGGCCACCTTGCCAGTCCACATCGAAAATCACATCCTTGCCCTGTGATACCGCCGCTTCCACAGGGGCAGCAGGCGAGCCGTAAAGATTGCCGAATACAGTTGCGTGTTCCAGCATTTCGCCGTTCTCTACCATCGCTTCAAACTCTTTACGCGACTTGAAATAATAATCCTTCCCGTCCACTTCACCGAGGCGTGGATCACGCGTGGTAGCGGAAATCGAAAACCGCAAGCTTTCATCCCAATCCAGCAACATACGTGATAAAGTTGACTTGCCGGCCCCTGAAGGCGACGACAGGATAATCAGTAATCCACGGCGGTTATGATTGTTCATTTCTATTCCACATTCTGAACTTGTTCACGCATTTGATCTATCACCGTCTTTAATTCCAATCCCACTTGCGTCAATGCGGTATAATTGGATTTGGAACATAAAGTATTGGCTTCACGGTTGAATTCCTGGGTCAGGAAATCAAATTTGCGCCCGATCGGCCCGCTTGCTGCCAGTAAAACCCGCGCCGCATTGATATGTGCACGCAACCGATCCAGTTCTTCCATCACATCGGATTTTACCGCTATGACCGCCAATTCCTGCGTCAGACGCGTTTCATCTACACCATCAGTATTATCCATAATCTTCTGAACATTTGCGCGAAACACTTCTTCGGTTTTCGCAGATCGTTCACCAATCAATGCGGCCGATTGTTTTGTCAGCGCATCGATTTGATCCACCTGCTTGGTCAATATCGCATCCAAACTCGCACCTTCAGCCCCGCGCGCCTCCAGAAACCCCCCAAGAACCTTTTCAAAACCCGCTGTGATTGCCTTGTGTAAATCCTTATCATCTTCAGTTTTCGTATAGGCCATTTCAATAACACCACGCACCGACAACAAGTCCGCCCCACGCGTTACAGCCAGTGACAATCCCTTTTCAATCGCACGTTCTTCTGCCGTTTTTACAGCCTCTATTACCGCATCCAGATTTGGCTCGTTCAATACGGGCGCACCAGCTTCTGCCCCATGCTTTATACGTAACCCGATATTCACCGTGCCACGTGCACAAGCTTTGGCGGTTGCCGTTTTCACAGATTTCTCGACCGTTTCATACCCTTCAGGCAATCGCGTGCGCACATCCAGACCACGCCCGTTCACGCTGCGAATTTCCCAGACCCAGTTTATACCCTGATATTCGCCGCCCAAAGACGCGAACCCTGTCATTGAATTAACCATTTAATAAATTTTGCCTCTCTTTTTAGGCGGTTTTGTGTAAAAACGCCTTATCGGGGTATGTTAAGAAAGCGTTATCAAATTCAAACACATTTCTCAACAATACACCGAAAATTTAGTGAGTTATTGATACAATTAGGTGAACATGCGTAAATCAAATGAATTTGGCGGGAATATTACCCCCCTGTTTTTGAGCAGGACGATGATGAACGATTATATTGCAGATGAAGTTTTAAGTTATTGGGAAAACCTGCGCGACGGGCGTTTGGTGCCGAAGCGGTCTGAAATTGACCCGCGTCAATTGCGTAAATCATTGAACTATACTTTCATTCTGGAAGCCGATGCACCGGACAACATCCGGTTTCGATTGGCGGGTAGCAGATTGTGTGATTGCATGGGGATGGAAATGCGCGGTATGCCCGCCTATTCAATGATCCAGCTCAAGGGCAGGAATGCGTTTAACAAAGCCATCCAAACCTGCCTGACGCGCCCCCAGATACTATCCTTCCGAATGCACCCTAACGCCAGCATGGTTCTGCTACCGATGGCCGACGAAGACAATAACATCAGCCGTATACTGGGTTGTGTAACCGTTGACAAAAATCACCCGGATTTTCCGAAACACTTTAGTATCTTGTCCGTGATCCAAACGCGGATCATAGCGGCAAAACCCGTATTGCCGAAACCAATGCCGGAACTGGCCGAAGATCAACAGCCGTTTATTCCACAAACGAAAAGGGCGGCATCAGTGAAGCCGCCCTACTTACGAATTGTAAAATAGCCTTAACTGGCTTTGCGCTGTGCCTGATGGCGGGTTTCTAATTCTTCAGCAACCAGAAATGCCAGTTCCAGCGATTGTGATGCGTTCAAACGCGGATCACAGGCAGTGTGATAACGGCTGGACAGATCTTCATCCGTCACAGCACGCACGCCACCTGTGCATTCAGTCACGTCTTTGCCCGTCATTTCAAAGTGTACGCCGCCCGGCACTGTACCTTCGGCCTGATGCACCGCAAAGAACTCGCGTACTTCGCGCAGGATACTGTCAAATGGCCGGGTTTTAAAGCCAGTGGATGATTTTATCGTGTTGCCGTGCATCGGATCACAGGTCCACAGAACGTTACGCCCTTCCGCTTCTACCGCTTTGATAAGTTTGGGTAAATGTTCGCCGACATTGCCAGCACCAAAACGTGCAATCAACGTCAAACGGCCTGCTTCATTTTCCGGATTCAGCTTGTCGATCAGCGTCAGCAAGTCATCCGTCGTAATCGTCGGCCCACATTTCAGGCCAATCGGGTTTTGCACCCCACGGCAAAACTCCACATGCGCTCCATCTGGTTGGCGCGTGCGATCCCCGATCCAGATCAGATGCCCTGAACCTGCAAGCGGCAGGCCAGTTGTACTGTCGATACGGCACAAAGCTTCTTCATATTCAAGCAACAATGCTTCGTGGCTGGTATAGAAATTCACCGTACGCAGCGCGTTCGTATTATCTGAATTGATGCCAGCGGCATTCATAAAATCCAGGCTGTCGGAAATCCGATCTGCCAAACGCTTGTACTTGTCAGACGACCCTTCTGCATTGGCGAAGCCCAGATTCCATTCATGCACATGATGAATATCCGCATAACCGCCCTGACTAAACGCCCGTATCAGATTTAAAGAAGCTGCTGCCTGCGTGTAGGCCCGTAACATATTTTCCGGGTTCGGAATTCGCGCTTCAGGGGTAAATTCGATCTTGTTGATGATATCGCCACGGTAGCTGGGTAATTCCACACCATCGATTGTTTCCATATCAGTTGAACGTGGTTTGGCAAATTGCCCTGCCACACGGCCGATTTTAATCACAGGCACTTTCGCACCATATGTCAGAACAACCGCCATTTGCAGCATGACTTTATAGGTGTCACGGATTAGATCAGAACTGAATTCATTAAAACTTTCAGCACAATCGCCACCTTGCAACAAAAACGCCTCACCACGTGAAGCTGCACCCAGTTTAGCCTTCAAGGACCGAGCTTCGCCTGCAAAAACCAACAGTGGATAACGCCCAAGACGCGCCTCAACTTCTGCCAATTTGGCAGCATCCAGGTAATCTGGCATTTGAATGCGCTCTTTTGTGCGCCAAGCTGATTTAGTCCAAGCCGATGTCATGGCTACTCTCCGTATAAACTTTCGAAAAACATCCATAAGACAAAAGCTTGTGGGTTTCTAGGGTTTGTTTCCCGTCACATGGCCGTAAAACAGCAAAATTATCCGTTTTAAGGACAGAAACGCTTGATCACAAAACAAGTTTTTGATCAAGGTAATGAAATAGTTTTCGCAGCGAATGATTCGCAGCCCTTTTTGGATACACGCCATGCCAACGGTTGACATATCTGCACCTACAAGAAACTTTGTTTTCTTGCTGCTGGATCAGTTTTCATTGATCGCATTTACAACCGCGATTGAGCCCCTTCGGCTGGCAAACAGATACCACAATAATACCTGCTATACATGGACACTTGTCAGCGAAACCGGTAAAACGGCAGTAAGTTCAAGCGGCATTGAGGTTAATGTCGACAAGGGCTTAGCCGAATTGAACCGCAATGATGTTATGTTTGTTTGCGGTGGGTTAAATATAAAGAAAAACACCACAAAGCCGGTTTTAAACTGGCTTCGCCGTGAGGCCCGCAAGGGCCTGTCATTGGGCGGGCTATGCACAGCATCTTACACATTGGCTGCGGCTGGTTTGTTGCAAGGAAAAAAATGCACCATTCACTGGGAAAACTATGACAGTTTTGAGGAAGAGTTTCCCGATGTTGATCTGGCCAGAAGCGTCTTTACTATAGATGGCAACCGTTTTTCAGCAGCAGGCGGCATGGCATCGGTCGACCTGATGCTGAAAATCATATCAAATGATTTCGGGCAGGATCTAACAAACTGGGTTGCAGATCAGATGATCTACAACTCGATGCGCACTGAACATGATGAACCGCGCCTGTCCATCCCTACACGTATCGGGGTACGCCACCCGAAACTGTCCAAAGTCATCCAGATGATGGAAAAAAATATAGAAGAACCCATCTCGCCTTCAATCTTGGCCAGCGATGTGGGCATGTCCACACGCCAGCTGGAACGGCTTTTTCGCCGTTATCTGGATCGATCGCCAAAGCGGTATTACATGGAATTGCGCTTACAAAAAGCCCGCAACCTGTTGATGCAAACAGATATGTCGGTGATAAATGTTGCATTGGCCAGCGGATTTTCATCGCCTTCGCATTTTTCAAAATGCTACCGCGCGCAATATGAAACCACGCCCTATCGTGAACGCGGCATTATCCCAACAAAATAGGCCATTTAAAAGGAATTTCCGATGAAAACTACCGCCAAAGTCTGTGTTATCGGGGGCGGCGTTGTTGGCTGTTCCGTACTTTACCACCTGACAAAACTGGGTTGGTCGAATGTCATGTTAGTGGAACGCTCAGAACTGACCTCGGGCTCCACATGGCACGCTGCAGGCGGTTTTCACACCTTGAACGGCGACACTAATATGGCCGCCCTACAGGGCTATACCATCAGATTATATAAAGAACTGGAAGAGCTCACCGGCATGTCCTGCGGGTTACACCATGTTGGCGGCGTAACCTTGGCCGATACGCCAGAGCGTATGGATATGATGCTGGCTGAACGCGCCAAACACCGTTTTATGGGGCTGGACACGGAAATTGTCACCCCTGAAGAGATAAAACAACTGTCGCCTATAACCAATGTGGATGGTGTGATTGGCGGGCTATATGACCCGCTTGACGGTCATCTTGACCCTTCTGGCACAACACATGCTTACGCCAAAGCCGCGCGTATGGGCGGAGCAGAGATCGTGTTGCATAATCCCGTGATTGAAACCAATCAACGTCCCGACGGCACATGGAATGTGGTCACGAAAATGGGTACAATCCACGCTGAACATATCGTTAACGCAGGCGGGCTTTGGGCGCGCGAACTGGGTGCTATGGCAGGCGTATATCTGCCGCTTCACCCGATGGAGCACCAGTACCTTGTTACCGAAGAAACCCCTGAAGTGTATGAGCGCGATACTGAGCTGCCCCATGTCATGGATCCAGGTGGCGAAAGTTATCTACGCCAAGAAGGCCGCGGCATTTGCATCGGCTTTTACGAACAAAACTGTGATCCATGGGCCGTAGACGGCACCCCGCCTGACTTCGGTCATGAATTGCTGGAAAACAAACTTGATCGCATATCAGACAGCGTTGAATTTGCCTTCAACCGCTTCCCTGTGTTGCAACGCGCGGGCATCAAAACCATCATTAACGGCCCGTTCACCTTCGCGCCTGACGGCAACCCGCTGGTCGGCCCCGTACCTGGTTTGCGCAATTATTGGTCGGCCTGCGGTGTGATGGCAGGCTTTTCCCAAGGCGGTGGCGTTGGCCTGTCGCTGGCACAATGGATGATCGAAGGCGAGGCAGAACGCGATGTTGCGGCTATGGATGTCGCTCGCTTCGGGACATGGATCACCGCAGATTACACCCGCCCCAAAGTGGTGGAAAACTACCAGCGCCGCTTTTCCGTGTCCTACCCGAACGAAGAACTGCCCGTCGCACGCAAATGGAACACAACACCAATGTATGACACATGGGCAGAACAAGGTGCTGTTTTCGGGGCGCAATACGGTATGGAGGTGGCCAATTACTTTGCGGTCATTGGTGAAGTCGAGTATGAAACACCGACCTTCCGCCGCTCGAACGCCTTTGATGCCACCGCCCGTGAAGTTATGGCGGTACGCAATTCGATCGGGATTAACGAGGTACATAACTTCGGTAAATACCGCATTACAGGTGCTAATGCACGCGGCTGGCTTGACCGCATCATGGCAGGGCGCATTCCCAAGCAAGGCCGCATTTCTCTGACCCCGATGCTGTCACCCAAAGGCAAGCTGCTAGGCGATTTTACCGTCACCTGCCTATCGGAAACCGAGTTTCTACTAACTGCGTCTTTCGGTATGCAGGCTATTCACATTCGCTGGTTCGAGCAGCACAGCGAGGACGGTATAACGGTCGAAAACATCTCAACTTCGCGCATCGGATTCCAGATCGCTGGCCCCAATGCGCGTAAAGTCCTGTCGGCCTGTACATTGGATGACGTCAGCCATGAGGCGTTCAAATTCCTTGACGCACGTGAAGTGCAACTGGGCCGCCTGAAAGCATTGGTGCAGCGTGTCAGTTATACGGGTGATCTGGGATATGAGATTTATGTCGATGCTGAAGATCAGTTGGCGCTTTATAAGATTCTGGCCCGTTCAGGCAGCGCATACAACATGAAACCTTTTGGCATGCGGGCAATGATGTCCTTGCGGCTGGACAAATTTTTCGGCTCATGGAATGCCGAGTTCAGCCCCGATTATATGCCTGCTGAAACCGGCATGGACAGGTTTATGGCCTATGACAAACCAGTTGACTATATCGGTAAAACAGCAGCCCTTGCGGAACGTGATGCAGGACCTGCCCGCAAGCTTTGCTTCTTTGAAGTCGATGCAAACGGTGCAGATGTGATTGCATACGAACCAATCTGGTTGGACAACAAAGTCGTAGGCTTCTGTACCTCGGGCGGATTTTCGCATTACACAGGAAAATCAATAGCTTATGGTTTTGTCCCAACTGAGGCAATCGAAATAGACCTTGAAGTGCAGATCGAAATACTGGGTGAAATGCGCCCAGCCAAACGGATTGAAACTGTGCTGTTTGACCCTGAAAATCTGCGGATGCGCAGCTAAGGTTAAATCTTCACCAAAGCCGCCGTGGCGTACATAAACGCCACGCCCACGGTCAGGCCGATAATAACGGGGCGGGTATAAAATACCTCTGCCCCCATATCATTGCTACGCATCAGATACGCGCTGACCTGCACCACAACTTGCAAAATCGCACCCGCACCTACAGCCATCGCGAAAGCGGCCCAATGGGCGGAAAACGCCAGACTGCCCAACCACATGCCGATCACCGCAGGACCCCCAGCCAACAAAGCAAGCCCCGCAAAAACCATCAATGGTGGACGTTTTTTCAAGATGGGCGCAGCAATACCGATACCTTCGGTGATATTGTGCAGGGTAAAGCCTAAGATCAGATAGGTTCCAAGCCCTGCAGAACCCGCCGCGAATGCCGCCCCTATAGCTAACCCTTCACCGAAATTGTGCAGCCCGATACCAAGGGCAATAAACGTCGCCAGTGACAGACCGGACGGCCTGCCGCTGCGATTGCCGACCGCCATCAGGGTAAAGAAGCTGGCCATGCCTACAAGCACCACCATCACGCTGCCTTGAAAAATCGTAGCGGCCTCACCCGCAAATTCAAACGCTTCTTCGACCGTGTCGATCAGTAAAAACACCAACAACCCGACTGTCAAAGCCAGCAGAAAGTTCATGCTTTCACGCCCCGCTCCTTGCAGCACTGGATAGAACATCAACCCGAAAACAATCGGCAATACACCGACGAAAAGCCCGATCATGGCTTGGGTGTTCAACTGTGCTACAGTTACTTGCGGACTTGGGATCGCCACTGCAATTTCATGCTCGAACGTGGTGCCCGAATTGGTGACAACGGTCACAACATGGGCTTCGCCCAGCATCCATGAAAATGGAATATCCAGCCAAACAGAGGTTCCGCGCGCAATCTCGCCCGCAGGTTCTTGGGTGAACTGCCAATAGGCCGCATCGATCTGCACCTGCGCAATAACCATCGGTTCAGATCCGCCGGCGCGCACCCGTAAACGCACCCCGTGATTATCCAGAACAGTGCGCTCGAACGTCAGGTTCTCAACCGGCGGCGCATCGCTGCCAAGTGTTTGCAGCGGGTTGGCAATAACAATCCACACAATTGCTGCTGCCAGCAGGGAAAGCGGCATCAACAGCCAAAGAAACCGAAGCGGATTTTGTGAAATACTAACGTTTTTCATTTCTTAACCCTCCACCACATCGAAATTCGCCATCCAGCCCAGCTCTGTAAACTCCGCCTGATGCGCGTGGAACATGTAAAATCCCGGCTCGTGATCGGCAAAACTGAATTCTAAAATACCGCGCTCCGCCTGACATTGTGTAATGATATCAACGGTTTTAAGGGTGGGTGTCAGTGTGGTACCCTGGTTGTAATAATCAAAGAAATTAGCGTGCAGATGGAACGAATTGATCGGGTCGAATTCCACCGTATTGATTAGGTAAATCCGCACAGGCTTACTTTTCAACACCTTGATCGGATGTTTCGCATAAGCAAATGCCACAGTGTTCGCGGCATAGAACTCGTTTTCACCATCCAAATTGGTATCAAATGCATTCATCACCATGACCATTTCCTGCCAACCCGCATTAGCAGTTGATCCATACAGGCGCGAGCGCGCCACATCGACATGCTCAGGATGCAAATCAGGGTCAGGATCAATCACAAAAGCCCCATACATGCCCTTGGCCATATGGCGGCGCAACGGCAAGGCGTGACAGTGATACAGATGACAGCCAAACGGTTTGGCATCAAACTCATAAGTAAATTCTTCACCAGGCCCAATCAGTCCCGGCGTACCCGGAACCCCGTCCATCCGGGCTGAATGAATTCCGTGAAGATGCACAGAATGCGGATGCGACCCGTTGTTTCGAAAGTTAATCCGAATACGATCACCCTCTTTGGCCCGCAATGCCGGGCCGGGAACCCGACCGTTAAACGTCCACGCTGGGTAATATACCCCCGGCGCTATTTCAATTTCCTTGTCTTCGGCGGTCATCTCAAAGGTACGTAATGTACGACCATCACTCATGGTTTCTACCATGCCCAAATCCCAATCCGTCAGCATCGCCACGGGATCAAACCCGTTGGCTTCGTTATCCACAGATCCCACCGTCATCATGCCACCATGGCCGTCCATCTGCATAGCCATGGCCCCATTGGCATCATTTGCGGTCTGCCCAAGTGCACCACCAGCATAGGCCGAACTACCACCTGCCGCTACCAGTCCCGCCATTAAGACATTACGCCTGCTTACAGGTTTTTTTTGTTTTTCACTTGAACTCATTGGGTGCAGGCCTTTCAGAAAGTTATCACAAATGTTGTCGCAAGTGCGAATGAGTTGCAATTACACATTTCCATATAATATTGCAAGTAACATCTGCGAAAACTCTTCCCCCTGACGCCACACAACCTTATGGTCATGTAAAAAAGGACACACCATGATTTCAGGACGTAATGCCGTGATAACTGGCTCTACCAGCGGCATCGGGCGCGGTATAGCACTGAAATTAGCCGCTGAAGGCGCGCGCGTGATGATCAACGGTTTCGGCGAAGAGGCCGACATCACCAATCTTCTGTCAGCACTGGAAAAACTATCTGGGAAAAAACCGATTTATTCCCCTGCGGATATGTCTGACCCCTCGCAGATAGAAGCGATGATGAAGCTTGCCGAAAATGAGCTTGGCGGTGTTGACATTATGATGAATAACGCGGGCATCCAGTTCGTATCGCCGATTGAGGATTTTCCCACAGACAAATGGAACCAAATCATCGCGATTAATTTAAGTTCTGCTTTCCATACCACCAAAGCTGTTGTTGCAGGCATGAAATCACGCGGGTGGGGGCGGATCATCAATCTGGCATCAGCCCACTCACTTATCGCTTCGCCCTATAAATCAGCCTATGTTGTAGCCAAACACGGCATCGCCGGCTTGACCAAAACTGTTGCGTTGGAAGTCGCTGAATTCGGTGTCACTGTAAATGCGGTATCACCCGGCTATGTCCTGACCCCGCTGGTCAAAGCACAAATTCCTGCCACCGCCAAGGCGCGCGGTATATCCGAAGAAGACGTCATGCGTGATGTTATGCTGGCCCCGCAACCAATAAAAAAATTCGTGGAAATTGAAGATGTCGCGGCAACTGTTGCATTCCTGTGTTCGGATGCAGCCAAAGGTATCACAGGCAGCAACATGACCATTGATGGCGGCTGGACAGCACAATAGGATAAAGATCACATGAAAATAGCATCATTCAATATCAACGGTATCAAAGCCCGGCTGCCAGCACTTTTGACTTGGCTTAAAGAAGCTGCACCTGATGTGGCTTTGTTACAGGAAATCAAATCTATAGATGAAAACTTCCCGCGTGAAGCGATTGAGGATATTGGTTATACTGTTGAAACCCACGGACAAAAAAGCTTCAACGGGGTGGCAATCTTGTCAAAATTACCACTTGAAGATGTCTCACGCAGATTGCCCGGTGACAACGAGGATGAACAGGCGCGTTGGATCGAAGCCACTGTGATCGGAAAAGATAAAGCTGTGAGGGTTTGCGGGCTTTACCTGCCCAATGGCAATCCTGTTCCTGGACCAAAATATGACTACAAACTGGCATGGATGGAACGCCAGTATGTGCGCGCGCAAGAGTTGCTGGCCTTGGAAGAACCATTCCTGATGGCGGGTGATTATAATGTCATCCCGCAAGTTGAAGATTGCTGGGATGTTAAACCCTGGCTGGAAGATGCACTTTATCTGCCGCAATCGCGTGAAGCATTTCAACGGTTAAAAAACCTTGGGCTGACCGAAGCATTTCGGGTGCGCGATATGGCCCCTGACAATTATACGTTTTGGGATTATCAGGCAGGTGCTTGGAACCGTAATCACGGCATTCGCATTGATCACTTTTTGTTATCGCCTGAATGTGCTGATCTTTTGCAGGGCTGCCAGATAGACAAAGAAATCCGTGGCTATGAGCGCCCGAGCGACCATGTGCCTATCTGGGTGGAACTGGACGCTTAAATCGCGATCACGATCTAATTTGAATATTCGCTAACTATTTTGTAACTAAACTAATTTACTGGTTTAGTTATGGAGAATTTAAATCAGGTATCACACCCTTACGCATAAGCGCAGGGTACTTTATATTTAGTCTTTTACTGAAACATGAGCAAAAATTGTCGTGTAACTTAACCCACAATCACATCGTGATCATAAATCCAGTCATAATGTCCAGCCATGATCGCGGGGGCCATTTTGGCCGACAAGCGCATGCCCGTATGCAAAATCCCACGCGCCAGTGGGTTGGCCGTGTGATAGGTTCGGCCTGATTTCAGCGCGATTTCCTGCACTTTTGTGGCCCTCGGCTTGCGGATATTCTGGTAGATCTGCAAGGCTGTGCTGATGTCAGCATTCTTGGCCAATTGATCAGCCAAAACCCAAGCATCCTCGATCGCCATACAGGCCCCTTGCGCGACAAACGGTACCATCGGGTGGGCACTATCACCCAGTAAAGCAACACGATTTTTTACCCAAGAGTGCAGCGTGGGATGGGTAAACAGACCCCAGACAATCGGTTTTTTCACCTGCGCAAGTGCTGTTGTCACATCGGGGCACCACCCATTGAAAAGCCGGCGTAATTCATCGGCATCACCAGAGTGGTTCCAGCCCTCTTTCGTCCACGTGTTGCGTTCTTCCACTGCAACAATATTGATAAGTTCACCACCACGCAGAGGATAGATTACGATATGTTTGTTTGGCCCCATGTAAATATGGGTATTTTGGGGAACCACACAGGAAAGATCAGAAGCTTCGATTAGTGCACGCCATGCAATCTGCCCAGTAAATTTTGGCTTTTCCGCATCATAAAACTGATCCCGGATGTGTGACCTTACACCATCAGACGCCACCACTATATCATATGATTGTCCGTCAACATGCGCATTATTCGGTTCGCTGCAAGATACCGATACTTGTTTACCAAGTTTAAGAATGGCACCTGCTGTCTGTGCGGCCTTCATCAATTTTTCTATCAGGTCAGCACGGTGAAATTGCAAATATGGTGCGTCTGAAGATTTGTTCATAGCGATCGTTGCAACAGTTTCACCATGCTTATAATTATGTAACGTGACAGATTTAGGTTTTGTACAGACCCAGTCCTGCGGACTTAATCCAAATGCATTCAGAACCCGCACGGCATTCACACTGATCTGAATGCCTGCCCCCACATCAGTGATTTTTTCGGCTTGTTCAAAAAGTGTTACACTATAGCCTTTTTGACGTAATGCGATGGCCGTTGTCAGCCCACCGATTCCACCACCAACAATTGCAATATTTAATGTCATTATGACCTACCAAAAACACCGAAGACTTTGTCGTCTTCGGTGTAAAACTTTTAGCACATATTACAACAGATCAAGTGTCGCGGTGAACTCTTTCTTTACGCTCATGCCGTTCTTGAGCTGCCAAAGACATTGTCGCAATCGGACGCGCATCCAGACGTTTCAGCGAAATCGGGTCACCGGTTTCAGAACAGTAACCAAATTCACCTTCTTCGATACGGCGCAATGCCTGATCGATTTTCGACACCAGTTTCCGTTGACGGTCACGTGTGCGCAATTCCAGCGCGCGGTCGGTTTCTTCGGATGCCCGATCTGCCACATCGGGAATATTGCGGGTGCCTTCTTGCATACCTTCGATGGTATCTTTGGTACCTTCCAATAGTTCCGCTTTCCAGTTCAGCAACTTACGGCGGAAATATTCCACTTGACGTTCATTCATAAAGGGTTCGCCTTCTGCAAGACGGTATTCAGTATCAAGGATTACTTCAGACTTCATTTCTAGACTCATTTTTAAACGACTCCTACACAGCAAAACATGCTGATTTGAGGCTTCGATACAGAAATATTAAGGGAATGTCACCCCCAACATGTACCGTATTGCGGCTTTGTGATTTCACCTATAGTCTTTGCGAAACCAAGGGCTTAGAGGCGAATATGAAGTTTACAGGAACAAAAGACTATGTTTCCACAGATGATCTGACGGTAGCGGTTAACGCCTCTATCGCGCTGGAACGTCCCTTAATCGTAAAAGGCGAACCGGGAACAGGCAAAACAGAGTTGGCTCGACAGGTGGCATTTGCCCTGAATTTACCACTTATTGAATGGTCAATTAAATCTACAACCAAAGCACAGCAAGGCTTATATGAATATGATGCCGTATCGCGTTTGCGTGATAGTCAGTTGGGGGATGCACGGGTTGAAGACGTATCGCACTACATCAAAAAGGGTAAGTTATGGCAGGCGTTCGAAGCGGAACAGCGGCTGGTTTTACTGATAGATGAGATTGACAAGGCGGATATTGAATTTCCGAATGATTTGCTTCAGGAACTGGATCAGATGAAATTTCATGTCTATGAGACAGGGCAAACAGTTTCTGCAAAACACCGCCCTATTGTGATCATCACTTCTAATAATAGACCCGATTCACAATAGGGTCGAATATTTTTAGACACAAGTATCCCCACCCGTTTTGTCAAACTGTTTTCAAATTCATATTTGCGAGTGCTCCGACATTCTTGGCAATCATGTTTTGTTGTTGGTTGTTGCGGTGAATATCCGAAAATATATTGAACTTTTTCATGCGGCCAATACCGTGCTCTACGCCAATGCGTAGTTTTGAATGCCATGTATTGTATTCTTGTTCTTCTTTCGTAAGTGGTTTTTTCTTTGATGTTTTCAGGGGGATTTCCAGTGATGTCCCCAGATATCCTAAATCCCCAAGGGTAAGTATATCAGGGGGCCTATCCACGCGGGTCTCATCATAAATACGCTTGTCATGTTTGCGCCCGTCATGGGCGCATCCAACAGCCAGTATACACTTCTTGTCATCTGTGATGATCTGGTGGGACGCCGTGTGCTTCTTTTTCTTGCCAGAATATTTTGCTTTTCGAGCCGAGGGCTTCCCGGGCCGTTGAACTGGACGCTCAGTACCATCAATCATCAGGTAAAGCAGATCAGCCTTTTCCACTTCCGACAACTTTACTTTACGTTCAGGCATCCGAAAATGGCCTGCCATCAACTCTGTCATGGCTTGAATGCGGCGGCAAACTGTCGGAGAGGATACATTGAATACAAGCCCCATAAAAGCATGGCTGGTATAGGTTCGGTAATACATCAGGCAGAGCAGAAGCTGTTCTGCGAACTCCAGGCGATAGTTCATCCCACCCCCAATCGCACGTTGCCTGTCTTTGCGGGACAGGCGTTTCTCCTCACTTTTCAACCAGATCGGATGAAGTGTCGCAACCAGGGCGTTGAAATCTGTAAGGCGGATGCCCGATAGTCGAAAAAACAATGCAGGTTGTGCACTTAAAATCTTCAAAGCTTTCATAAAATGATACCTCCAGGCACTTCCTCGCATAAAAATAACCTATTGTGAAGCAGGTCTAATGAAAAGGAACTGCCGGACGCATTTTTGCGACGTTGTTTTTTTCATTATATCCGGTTCCCCGATACGGAAACGTTGCGGCAAATCATTGATGTGCATTTTCCAGGCATTAAATCTGATCTAGTTCGCGAAGCATTACGGCAATTCTTTGAAATCCGCGAAACACCGGGCCTGAAGAAAAAACCATCCACTTCTGAGGTGCTGGATTGGTTGAAATTACTGTTGGTAGAGGATTTAAATGCATCGGATTTAAGACGTGACGGCAAAGATGCTTTACCTAAACTACACGGAGCTTTGTTAAAGAATGAGCAGGATGTACATTTGTTTGAACGCCTTGCATTTTTGGCCCGAGGGGGACGATAATTTGAATATCCAAGATACCACAAACGAAAGACAGCAAAGCCAGGTTAACATATGAAATATATATTATTCACCCTATTATTTCCGATTTTAATCAGCTGCGGATCGCAAGCCCCCCGCGAGGTCAGCCATAACTCTAACGAACTTGTGGCGGCTACCCGCATGCAAACCTTTCCGAACGCACGTGCCGCCAGATCTGTGAACCGATCGAATGCTGACATTGCACAAGAGTTCCTTGATCTGAGTTTTGCGCTGGAAAGCGGCCAAAGCATATCGCATTTAACAAGGTTTTCCGGCCCCATTTCTGTTGCGATTACCAAATCAGCACCAGATTATGTTGTGCGTGAACTTGATCGTTTAGTTGCACGGTTAAAATCAGAGGCAGGCATGAACATCACCCGTGTCTCTGGGCCAGCTTCAAACATATATGTGGAAACGGTACCAAAAAAACAATTGCAAAATATGTTTCCGACAGCAGCTTGTTTTGTTGTGCCAAATGTCTCGGGTTGGTCTGATTACCGTCGCAAAAGATTCAAAAGAAGTGTGGATTGGACACGATTGGAAGAGCGCACACGTATAACCGTTTTCATGCCAAATGATGTATCACCACAAGAAACACGTGATTGCTTGCACGAAGAGATTGCCCAAGCACTTGGCCCCGTGAATGATCTGTACCGTTTGCCGGACAGTGTTTACAATGACGATAATTTCAATATCGCGCTTACCCCGTATGACATGTTGATATTGCAAACCTATTATGCACCCGAAATTCATAATGGTATGACAAAAACAGAAGCCGCGACAGTGCTTCCACAAATTCTGTCACGCATAAATCCAGTTGGCCAATCCCTACCATCGACAGGATTACCAAAAACTTCCAGAGACTGGATAAATGCTATCGAGACAACATTGGGCCCAAGTGCCGGAATTAGCAAAAGACGCAGCGCGGCATTCCGCGCTGTTCAGATCGCTAAAAGCCAGGGTTATATTGACCATCGTCTTGGCTTCGCCCACTTCGCGCGTGCGCAAATATCTTTGTATGATGACCCCCGTTTGGCCGCTGCGGATTTCGCACAGGCCTATACTATTTTTAAGACCTTATTTGGCACTAATGACATTCACACCGCTCAAGCAGCAGTACAGATGGCCTCACTTTCATTGTCAGCAGGTAAGTTTGATATGGCACTTGGATTTATCAACAGCTCGATCCCGGCAGCGCGCAACGCCCAAAACGGTTCATTATTGTTTAGTTTACTGGCAATGAAATCTGAAACTTACGTAGGCTTGGGGCGTTTTGCAGATGCAAAAACCTTGAAGAAAGAAGCTATTAGCTGGGGTCATTATGGCCTTGCGTCCAACGCCGAGATATCTAAACGTCTGGAACAGGTCGCAGCGTTGCGACCAAAAGCTCCCGCGAAAGGTATTTAGCATGTTTATGGTTCCGGCTTTCTTACTTGGTACACTGGTTGGTGCATTTCGCGCCCATAAACAACAGGGTACAAAACTGGATATGTTGCAATATGGTGCGGCCCACGGAATTATCTTTTTTATCGTATCGCTGTTTGGATCCATAGCCCTTGACTGGGCCGGCTGGGTGTAGCCCATGTTTTTACCACTCTTCGCAAATTTGAAAGATGCGAAGATTCCCGTGACCTTGCGTGAATACCTAACATTGCTTCAGGCGATGAAAATGGACTTGGTGACATACGATATTGACCACTTCTACTATCTGGCCCGTACCTGTTTGGTTAAAGACGAACGCAATCTTGATAAATTTGATCTGGCGTTTTCCAAGACGTTTCAGGGGCTGGAACATGTCTCGTTTGATGATGTTATCCACGCGGTCGATATACCGCAGGACTGGTTGCAGAAACTCGCGGAAAAGCACCTAAGCCCTGATGAAATGCAAAAGGTCGATGCACTTGGTGGTTTTGACAAGCTAATGGAAACGCTGAAGAAACGCCTTGCAGAACAGGAAAAGCGGCATCAGGGCGGCAGCAAATGGATCGGCACTGCAGGTACATCACCCTTTGGTGCCTATGGCTATAATCCGGAAGGTGTGCGGATCGGACAGGATAAAAGCCGTCATCAACGGGCTGTAAAGGTCTGGGACAAGCGCGAATTTCGCAATCTGGATGACAGTGTGGAGCTGGGCACACGCAATATCAAGGTGGCCTTGAAGCGCTTGCGCCGTTGGGCGCGTGACGGCGCTAATGAAGAGTTGGATTTGCCCGGCACCATTCGCGCGGCGGCGGAAACCGGTTATATCGATGTGAAAACCCGCCCAGAACGACGCAATGCGGTCAAAGTGTTGTTGTTCCTGGATGTCGGCGGTTCAATGGATCCTTATATCCGTCTAGTCGAAGAGTTGTTTTCAGCGGCGCGCACTGAATTCAAGCACATGGAATACTTCTATTTTCACAACTGCCTTTATGAAGGTGTCTGGAAAGACAATGCACGTCGGTGGGGTGAAAAACAGTCAACTTGGGATATTTTGCACACTTACGGAAAAGACTACAAATGTATCTTTGTTGGCGACGCCAGCATGTCGCCTTATGAGGTGGCTTATGTGGGTGGCGCTAATGAACATTACAATGCTGATGCCGGGCAAACTTGGCTTGCACGCGCCCGTGAGCAATGGCCCGATAATGTCTGGATCAATCCTGTGCGGCAGGATAATTGGGGTTATACCCAATCCATAGAAATGATCCGAAATGTATTTGAGGGCCGTATGCACCCGATGACTCTTAAGGGTATAGAAACTGCAATGAAAGAATTGGGCAGATAGCCCTTAACTTGACAGGGATATAATTATAACGGCATCATTTCAGCATGAAATGGCTTTTATTGATCTGCTTAGTATCTACATCACCTGCAATGGCAAGTTGTCCGGAGTTACCAGATCGTAGTCAAGAACGGACGGAACTGTTACAACAATTAAAGACTGCTGACACATATGGCAAAGGTTCCGGAGCCATTGCTTCTATGTGGCTGTTCTGGCGGGTGGCACCAGATGAAGTATCGCAAGAAATGCTGGATAACGGCATCAACAACATTCGTGTTGCAGATTATATTGCGGCAGAAGATGTGCTAACACGACTTGTAAAATACTGCCCAGAATACGCGGAAGGCTATAATCAACTGGCTTTTGCGCATTTCCTGCAAGGCAAATATGAACAGTCCCTTGCAGAACTTGACCGTACACTGGAAATCGAACTTCTGCATTTTGGCGCACTATCGGGAAAGGCCTTAATCTATATAAAGCAAGGTCGTGAAGATATTGCACAAGTGTTCTTGCGTCGCGCCGTCGCCGTGAACCCATGGTTGAACGAACGCTTTTTACTGCGTCCCACCAATGGTTCCGGCGACTTGTAGCCAGACTTACAGTTTCATCATGCGTCTTGCACGCTCCAGCCAGGGTTTTCCATCCGGGTCATTGCCATCGATGAACAGATCAATCTGTGTGTTGTGTCCGCGGGTATCTGTGACGATTACTTCAAGCGGGGCGGAAGATGTCGCAACACGGCGGGCTGTAAATTCAGTATTTTTGGGTGAAATGATTCTGTCGGCATAACCATGGAACAACAGTGAAGGTATACCATCCGCCGCCAACCGCCATGGTTGGACCATGGCCGCACAAAGACCGATAACAGCATCGGGACGGTTCAGTTCTTCCCAGACGCCGCGTGGTGGAAAAGCCAGCGACAATGCTGCAATACCACCCGCCGAGACACCAAGAGCCAAAAGTGGCCCTGTTTTGCTGGCAAGCGGTCCGTCTTCATCACGCAGAAAAAAAATAGCATCCGACAAATCTTCAAGGGCTGCGTAAAACCGGGGGCCGCAAAAATGTGGGTTTATCGGCATACCCACACGGGTTGTACGCGCTTGTGCGGCTATAATCGCAGGCTGATTTTCACGAGAAAAAGCGGCGACGCCCGTTTTTAACCTATAGTCGAAAGATGCTACCATAACCCCTTCATTGCAAAGCTTGTCTGCCAGGCGTTGTGATGTTTTATCTTTCCGGCTGCCTTTCATGAAACCACCGCCATGGGCATAAAGCAGTGTTGCCTTGATCGCTTTTTTCGGACGGAAAATGTCAACTTTCAGCTCTTTGCCGTCAGCTGTTGTCTTATAGACAATATTTGATTCAATATTGTAGGGCTTATTGGGCATTTTTATCCGAAAACTTCCTATGCCAATAACAATACACCATAGGGTGAGTTTTCAAAAGATATTTCCATTCAGAAAAAACATAGTAAATATATTGCCTTTGTGAAGGGCGGTGACCATATTCTATTTATGCTAAAGCTTGCCCCCATTCTTCTTGCCCTAATTTACGGCATTGTCATGTACCGATTTTCGGCATGGCGCACACGAGGTGAATTGGATGCCAAATCAACGCCTTTGAATGACCATGGCCTGCAACATGTGCTGGATCAGATGGCAGCGGCACTGGATTTGGATAAGATCAAGGTATTTGTTTATGAAATTGAGCCGGTAAACGGCTTGGCAGCCCCTGATGGCCGGATATTCATTACACGCGGGTTTATGAATAAGTTCAAAACAGGTGAAGTAACGGCTGATGAACTGGCAAGTGTTATTGCCCATGAATTGGGACACGTGGCATTAGGGCATTCACGCCGCAGGATGATTGATTTTTCAGGACAGAATGCCATTCGCGTAGCGTTAAGCATGGTTTTGGGGCGTATCATACCGGGTATAGGCGTCTATCTGGCAAATATGTTGACAACGATGGTGGGCGCCCACCTGTCACGCAGTGACGAATATGAGGCCGATGCCTATGCTGCAGCCTTATTGACTAAAGCAGGCATTGGCACGCAGCCCCAAAAAGACCTGTTCCTTAAACTTGAAAAATTCTCTGGCGGTTCCGGGCAACCTCTTGCGTGGTTAATGAGCCACCCAAAGACGCATTTGCGGATTGAAGCAATCGAAAAACTTGAAAGCCAATGGTCTGCGCATCTCTGATTTTCACATTTCTTTAAAGCTATACGATTAAAGCTGGCATCATAATTAAGAAAGCCTGCCTGTATGTTTGTACAAATCACCTATGATAGCCGCGCGCACACCTGTATTTCTGACCGTGACATTGCTAAAATTACCATTCGCTCAATGCGGGATAACATATCCAATGGACTGACCGGTTTGATGTATTACGATGATGTGCGATTTTTACACATTCTGGAAGGACGCCCTGAACAGGTTGCCGATACAATGAAACGGATAACCGACAGCTCTTTGCATCATTCGCTGAAAGTGCGCTTAATGCACCGGGGTCCGGTGCGAAGTTTTCCAGAATGGCCTTTTGGCACTTTAACCGCGAATGATCCAATACTGCACAGGATCATGAAAAATATGGGATTTCGCGATTTATTTCAGGCCAACGTTTTAGATGCGATAAAGGTTCTAAAACGTACTGCTGGTCGAAAGTACCGCATGATGAACCAGTTGGAAAAACAGGCGCTGGCTGACCCGCGTATGGTGAGCGTTCCCAAATCAAGACCCAGTCTGACCGAAGATATGTTAGGCCTGCGCCGCTAGCAGCTTTCCCAATCTTGGCAGACCCGTGCGTTTCAACAGTTTACGTATCTCTTTCGGTGCACCCGAATGAAGCTCGGCGGCCTTTTGGATATCATTCGCAATTTTTTGCATTGCCGCATGATTTACATCGGCAAACTCCATCAAAAACCCATCGGGGTCGCGGCGTAAAAGACCGTGGTTTGACAAAATACGTGTTGGAAAGTCTTTTAAGTTCGATGTTATGATCGCTTTGGCTTCAGATTTGATAGCCGTAGCTAAAACATGAATATCATTTATGTCAGGTAGCCATAAATCATCTTCATTTGCCTCGGCAATTTCTGCCTGAGGCCAGTTCGCGCGAATAAGGGCAATTTCCACGCCAGCCACTTGTGCCTGTTCTGCACCATGGCGCGCAGCGGCGCGGCGCCATTCCTCTAAAATACGCGCTGACCAAATTGGTTCAAACGCACCTGCTTTGGCCGCAGCCAATAAGACCTCGCGCATGATTGTCGGGTATAGAACACAAGCGTCCAAAAGGATACGCACAAGCCTAATCCAGCCTAAAGAACACTGCTTTCAGATAAGCGCTTTCACCCAGATTTGCATGGGTTGGATGATCCGCTCCGGCAAAGCCTGTATGCAAGATTTGTGCCGCGCGGGCAGATTTGCCAATGCCGGTTAAATTTGCCGCACGAAAGCCCTGCAAATCAACCGCATGGGAACATGAGCAAAGCCCAAGATAACCACCCGGTGAAACCAGTTGACTGCCTAGGCGTGCAACACGTTCATAGGCGCGCAGCCCGGCTGAAAGGGCCGCCTTATTCGGGGCAAAAGCAGGAGGGTCACAGATTACTAGATCATATTTCTCACCCGCATCAATTAATTCTTTCATCATGTCAAAGGCGTCACCACGCAAAGTATTGAACCTGTCAGCTACCCCCATGGCATCTGCACCCTGTTTCGCCAGCTCAAGGGCGGACTCGGAACCATCCAAGGCTGTGGCTTCAACGGCCCCATGCGCCAAGCAGGTCAGTGAAAAACCGCCGACATGTGAAAATACATCCAGAACCCGCAGGTCTTTGGCAAGTCTTGCCGCAAAAGCGTGATTGGGGCGCTGATCAAAGAATAGACCCGTTTTCTGCCCACCCTGAATATCCGCCATAAAGGTAGCACCATTCATCTGAACTGGGATTGCGCCATCTATATTACCAGCCAGAACCATATTTTTATCATCCAGCCCTTCTAGCTTACGCGCCCGACCGGCAGCATTTTTGAAAACATTCTTAATGCCGGAATCAGCTGTCAGGATCGCAGTAAAATCATCCAGCATATTTTCAGCCCAGCTTGCATTGGGCTGTATCACGACTGTATCACCGAACCGGTCGATAATTACACCCGGCAGGCCGTCAGCCTCGGCGTGAACTAAGCGGTAAAAAGGCGCATCAAACAGGCGTGCCCGCAGTGATAAAGCGGTTTCCAATTTTGCACGCAACCAATCCCGGTCAATGCGTTGCCCTTCAGTTCTACCCATGAAACGTGCAGTAATCTTTGAGTTGGCATTAAAGGTGCAAACCCCAAGAAACATACCCGTAGTATCATGCAGGTTTACAAAACTTCCGGAAGGTATATTTTTCGTGCGTCGATCTAAAACCAACTCATTTGAATAGACCCAAGGGAATCCAAACCGCAGTTTTTGCGGTGAAATTTTAGGAAGAAGGCGGATCGTAGGATAAGGTTCATGTGTCATGCACCGCTAGTAGCGGGTTTCATGGTTGACGGAAAGCCACAAAAGACAACACAAATACGCTATGCGTAGTGCTAGCTTTCAGTGTTGCCGGACATTTCCAAATAAATCAAATCTTCTATATGGCGTGTAATGCGTACTTTTTGCGTTTCACCGCGTGCCATTGCATTAACAGCGCGTGTTCCACCATAAGCTTTCAAAGACGCGTCGATGTTTTTCACTTCCAAGACAGCAATTCCGGTTTCTACATCACGCAAGGTGTAATCAAAATTTATACTATGACGCCCACCCACAGTATAGCGGGTCTTTTCAGTCAAGGCATGGAATTTATTCAAACGCACTTCCATCGTGACAGGTTGGCCATCTGTTACTTTTGACACGCCATTTACAATTGCATTTATCATTATGTCCTGAACTTGTTTCTTGCGATCCCCAAGTGGGTCTTCACGCCAAACAATGTCTGCGATCGGAAGGAATAGATTTGCTTCTGAAACAGATAGTTCATAAGGGACTGTCACGCTCAATTGTTGCACCAAATATGCCGGTTTCTCTGATTGATTTGTGCCCGGTGTTGTGGTGCTGATAATATTACTGCTTACATTCTGCGGCGTTGCACAGGCCGTCACAGTCAATGCCAACGCCAATCCAGCAATATATTTTATCAATTTTGTCTTAAAGTCACTGCGTTTCATTTTGCCCCTATCCCACAATAGATGGTATTTTTTATCTAGAGATTACTTAAAATTGTGTTGGATTTGGGCAGGAAACAGGCGGATTTAAAGGTGTTTTTATGTAAATAATGTGCCGAAATGTGTCAGTATTATGGAAATTTAAGATAATTAAGGCAAAAAAGACTTAGTTCAGCAACAAAAAACCGTTGCATTGCAGGACAACGGTTTTTCAAGATTGGGGGTGGATAGTTTTAATGTGCCGCGCGTGAGGATAAGCCTACAAACAGATTTTTAACCCATGTGCGCAATGTGCGTCCAAACTCAGCTAAAGCTTCTGCTCGCATTTGATGTGCTTTTGCTTCGATTGCAGCAATGTCAACAACTTCATTGTTGATTGTGATTTTACTTATTGGGGTCATTGTAATGTTCCTATTCATGTTGTGGGTAACATAAAAGGGAACAATAATGAATACATCACACAATGCTACATTTCCGATATGCGTATAGCGCATACCTTTTTTGATTAGCTATGCTTTAGTGTAATGTAAGTTAAATATTATGAATAGTATTTAGGCGCAGTGCCTTTTTGGGCGGCCGTTTTCAATCCGTTAAACACATGCTCGCCCACAGACCTGAAACAAATCACCGATGCGCTTTTGTCTGTGTTTAACCAAAACGCCACGGGCAGTTGCCCCAGCCGTGTACGGCGCACTTCGCCGACCTTCAACGCGTTTATTGATAAGTTTGCAGGTGATCCTTTGGCCAACACATCGCGAATGCCTGTACCTTCCAGGGAAAACATCGCACGAGCATCCGATACATTCACTGCCAGCATATGACTACCGGCCAGTGCCTTATCCAACTTAGCTATGGTCACATCTGCTTTTGCGTGATCCACCAGCAACAACAGTTCATCAGGGGACATCCACGCGGCGGCCCCTTTTGCACCACTGTTAATGGTACCCTTTTGGGGCATAGCCACACCTGTTGTCATTTTAACTGCTTTGGACAAAACATCGGAAGACAAGTCGCCGCGCAGGGTAATCATGCCTTGCAGGCCTGTGTCCTTGATCGTGACAGAGCCTTTGAAAACAGCGCCGTTCAGCGCACTTACAGCCTTAGACATTTTGCCGTGCTCCTTCTTTATCCAAAAATACCGGATCACAAATTTCCGCTTTTATAGGCTCACCACCAATGGTTGGAAACGCTATAATCTCACCCATACGGTCGGGCCCATGTTCAACAAGACCCATCGCAATCGCGTGGTTCAGTGTCGGGGAAAAATAGGTCGACGTGACTCGACCGATCATGTGCTTCACCCCGTTCGGGCGCGTGGTGCCGTCTGTGGCATAGGCGCCATCCGGGATCACCGCTTGCGGATCAACCGGTTTCAGACCGACAAGTTTCCAGCGTTTGGAGTCAATCATGTGGGGTCGTTGTTGCGCGCGTTTACCCAAGAAATCTTCTTTCTTCTTGGAAATCGCCCAGTTCAGCCCCAGATCCTGCGGGATCACTGTGCCATCGGTTTCGTCGCCGATCATGATAAAGCCCTTTTCGGCGCGCATCACGTGCAGGCATTCGGTGCCGTAAGGTTGCATGCCAAACTCGGCACCTGCTTCCATGCACATATCCCAGAATTCTTGACCCTGGCTGGCAGGAACTGCAATCTCATAAGACAATTCACCGGAAAATGAGATGCGGAAAGGCCGTGCTTTGATGCCGCCTAATGTGCCATCTCTGAATTGCATAAAAGGTAAGGCTTCGGCTGACACATCCATGCCACCGAGTTTTTCTAAAACTTTGCGCGCATTAGGGCCAACCACTGCGATTTGGGCGTATTGTTCGGTGATGTTGGCGGTGTAAACTTTCCAGTCCCACCATTCGGTTTGCAACCATTCTTCCATCCACGCGTGAATGCGATCAGAACCGCCCGATGTGGTGTGGCATAGGTATGTATCATCCGACAGGCGTGCGACTACGCCATCGTCGGACAGAAAACCATTTTCGGTACACATCAGGCCATAGCGGCAAAAGCCGACTTTCAGTGTGCTCATCATATTGGTGTACATCATATCCATGAACTTGCCCGCATCAGGGCCTTTGACAATGATCTTGCCGAGGGTCGAAGCATCCAGCAATCCGCAGTTTTCGCGTGTGTTTAGTATCTCGCGTGTTACCGCCTGTTCCACAGTTTCGCCCTGCTGCTTATAACAGTAGGGGCGACGCCAATCGGCGACCGGCTCCCAGTCACCGCCATTGTCGTCGATCCATTGGTGGATCGGTGATTTACGGATCGGTTTGAACAGCTCACCACGCGCGTCACCAACAATCGCACCGAAGGAAATCGGGTGGTAGGGTGGGCGAAATGTAGTGGTGCCAACCTGCGGGATTTCTTTATTCAAACTATCGGCCAAAACTGCCAAGCCATTGATATTAGAAAGCTTTCCTTGATCCGTTGCCATGCCAAGCGTGGTGTAACGTTTGGCATGCTCTACACTGGTAAAGCCTTCTTGGGCGGCCAGACGCACATCACTAACCTTCACATCATTTTGGTAATCAAGGAAGGTTTTCGATTTCAGATTATAAGTAGCACCTTGCGGCATTGACCATACGGCTGCTATTGGGGCTGCTTTTTCATCGCTTGCTTTTGGCGTAGTTCCTGTCGCTTTAAAACCAGCTTCTTTTACAGCTTGCTTGCCTGCTGTAACAGCATCTTTCAACACCGAAGCAGAATAGAGATGGCCGTTGGCTGTGCCTGCTGTTATCACGAAGCCTGTGCCATCGGCACCCAATGGTGGGCGTGATGGGTCAGGGCGGAACATCGCCTGATCAAAATCCCAATTCAGCTTGCCACCGCAATGTGACCACAGATGCACCACCGGTGACCAGCCGCCTGACATTGCAACTGCATCGCATTTGATCTCTTCCAGTGTGCCGCCTTCGCCTGCTTGGGCGCATAGGGTGACGGCCTCAACCCGCTTGCCGCCTTTGACTTTTCCAATGGCGGATTTATTTTCTACGCGGATACCAAGGGCGATGGCTTTTTGCGGTAGTTCGCCGTCCAGATCGCCGCGCGGGTCAATGATACAAGGTACATTGAGGCCCGCTTCGTGCAGTGCAATCGCGGTGCGATAGCCGTCATCATTGTTGGTAACGACAACGGTACGGTCGCCTGCACTGACGCCGTAGTCAGCAATATAATCGCGCAAGGAACCCGCCAGCATGACGCCGGGGATGTCGTTTCCAGCAAAGCTTAACGGGCGTTCGATAGCACCCGTGGCGGTTATAATGCGTTTGGTGCGGATGCGCCATAAGCGGTGCCTTGGGCCGTTTTGGTTGGGGCCGAGATGGTCGGTGATACGCTCGTACCCAAGCGCATAACCGTGGTCGTAAACGCCTGCGCCCATCATGCGGGTTCTTATTTGCACGTTGGGTAGTTTTTTCAACGCGGCAAGGGTCTTTTTGACCCATGTGGCCGCCGGTTTTCCGTCGATTTCAACGCCGTCTGTAATAGCCCGCCCACCAAAGCTAACACCTTGTTCCATAAGTAAAACAGAGGCACCTGACTGGCCTGCAGTCAGAGCTGCTGCAAGGCCTGCGATGCCGCCGCCGACGACCATGATGTCAACGTGGGCATAGAAGTATTCGTAGGTGTCTTCGTCTTTGTGGGTGGGGGCTTTGCCCAGGCCTGCGGATTTGCGGATAATCGGTTCGAACACATGTTTCCATGCAGCACGCGGGTACATGAAAGTTTTATAGTAAAACCCTGCCGGAAAGAAGCGGGGTAGTTTCGAATTGATCGCGCCCACATCGAATTCAAGCGATGGCCAATGGTTTTGGGAATGGCTGGTAAGCCCTTGATACAATTCAGTAGTTGTGGCGCGTTGGTTCGGTTCGAAATGCCCGTCAACGCCTGTACCCATCAGGGCATTAGGCTCTTCAGGGCCAGCCGCAATAATGCCGCGTGGACGGTGGTATTTGAACGACCGGCCGACCATCATTTGGTCATTGGCCAGCAAAGCAGAGGCAAGTGTGTCACCTTGGAAACCGTTCAAGCGTTTACCGTTCCAGGTGAATTCAATTTGTTTTGTGCGGTCGATCAGTCGGCCGCCGGTTTGTAGACGTGTGCTCATTTCACAAATCCTTCCCAGTCAGGGCGTTTCTTTTTAATTTTTGTTACCAATGCCTTAGGTGGTTCAAAGGTTTGACCTGAATACGTGCCGAACACTTCCAAGGTCATTGTACAGCGCGCCGCATGAAACCATTTTCCGCAGCCAAATGCGTGCCGCCAGCGTTCAAAATGCACACCTTTAGGGTTCCTGCGCATGAACAGATAACTTTCAAAATCATCATCCGATGCGCCTACACCATGGCGTGTGATGTGGGCTTCCCCGCCCGGTGCCAGTTCAGTTTCATCGGCTTCAACGTTGCAATAGGGACAGGTTAGCAGAAGCATGGGTAAGCTCCTTTCGGGGTGTATGATTGGCGTGCACAAGGCGTGCACAGCGCGTATGACAAATGTCGGATTTTGGATATTTGAACCATTTGGAAAAATGGGGGAATTGCATGTGGTTTTGACATCAGTGCGCCACCCCTGCTGCTACGCTTTCATCGATAAAGCGGCCTTCCTGGAAGCGATCCAGCCCGAATGCGGAGGCCAGTTCGCGCGGCTCGCCGTCGGCGACAAGTTCGGCCATGGCCCAGCCAGATCCGGGGATGGATTTGAAACCGCCCGTTCCCCAGCCGCAATTGATAAAACAGTTACCCAAAGGGGTTTTCGATAGGATCGGCGAGCGGTCGCCGGTGATGTCGATAATTCCGCCCCAGTGGCGCAGCATTTTCAAGCGGCTGACCATCGGGAAAGTTTCGATCAGGGCGCGCACTGTTTCTTCCAAGTGATGGAAACTGCCGCGTTGTGTAAAGTTGTTGAAACCGTCAGTGCCGCCACCGATGACCATTTCGCCTTTGTCGGATTGTGACATGTAACCGTGTACGGTGTTGGCCATGATCACCACATCCATGCAGGGTTTGATCGGCTCGGACACAAGGGCCTGCAACGAGATGCTTTCAACAGGCAGACGGAAGCCGCCCATTTTGGCCAGATCGCCGGAATTGCCAGCAACGATAATAGCCAGTTTCTTGGTTTTGATCGCACCTTTGGTGGTTTCAACACCTGTGACCTTGCCGCGCGATTGTTTGATGCCTGTCACTTCGCATTGCTGGATGATATCCATACCCATGTCTGAGCAAGCACGCGCATAGCCCCATGCCACGGCATCATGGCGTGCGGTGCCGCCGCGCGGTTGCCAAAGGGCGCCCAAAACAGGATAGCGCGGGCCGCCAAGTTCAATGATCGGGCAAAGTTCTTTGACGCGTTCGGGGGTGATGAATTCAGTCGTCACACCTTGCAGATTGTTAGCGTGTGCTGTGCGTTGGTAGCCGCGAATTTCGGCTTGGGTCTGGGCCAGCATCATTACGCCGCGCGGGCTGAACATCACGTT
Organism: Amylibacter sp.; assembly: GCA_965261565.1. Classification (GTDB taxonomy): domain Bacteria; phylum Pseudomonadota; class Alphaproteobacteria; order Rhodobacterales; family Rhodobacteraceae; genus Amylibacter. Next base: position 1,790,334 of record OZ253460.1, on the reverse strand, counting down.
ATAGTTCAGGTCTTGTGACATAGTTTCGTAAAGCGAGCGGGCTTTTTCATAGATCGCGGCCGAAGGGTCTTGCAGATAGTTGGAACGGATGATCGTGGTGTTACGGCCAGTATTGCCGCCGCCTAGCCAGCCTTTTTCGATCACCGCGACATTCGTGATGCCGAAGTTCTTGCCTAAATAATATGCCGTGGCCAGCCCGTGGCCACCTGCCCCAACAATAATAACATCATATTCGGATTTTGGCTCGGGTGAACGCCATGCACGTTCCCAACCAGTATGGTGGCGGAAGGCTTCACGCGCGATGGCGAATGCTGAATAACGTTTCATATTTTTGACCTGTGGCAAAGGGTATCTGACAAGATTATAGCGTGTTCCGGCGCAGGCTGCCAGCACATGATCCTTCATGCGACGAAAGGGTAGAGCGAAGGATACACAGAGCGGCATTTTTATGGTTTTTCACGACATTCTTTATGCTCTGATGTCACGTTTGCGCAAATAGGCTTTCCCTGATCGTTCAGCTCGGATAGCAAAGGGCAAATTCGTTGGGAAGACACTATGGTTTGGGCAGTTGCAGCATTAATGGCATTGGTCGTGGTTTTTATTATTCTGCGGGCATTTATTGCAGTGCCACAACGGGCAAAAGCTGCTGAATTGGATGTACAGGTCTACAAAGATCAGTTGGCATCCTTGGGCAGTGATCTGGAACGCGGTGTTATCTCTGCGGATGAGGCAGATGCGGCAAAGCTGGAAATATCACGACGGCTTTTGGCTGCGGACAAACGCGCACAGGAAGAAGACGATGCGGTCGGCACAGGTGCCTCAAAACCGTTTATGGCAATGATTGCACTGACCCTGCTGGTCGGCTCTATTGGATTATACGCGTTGATGGGCAACCCGAGTATACCGGATCAGCCATTGGTCGCAAGGCAGGAAGCGGCAAGGATCGCACGTTTGAACCGTCCCAACCAGATAGAAGCGGAAACACAGATTGCAGCCGGTGAAGCGCCTGAAGGTATTCCGGAAGATTATCTGGAATTGATCACAAAGCTACGTGAAACGATGAAAGAGCACCCAAATGATGCAGAAGGATGGGAGCTTTTGGCGATGCACGAAGCACGGATTGGCAATGTGCGTGCGGCGTGGCGTGCCAAAGATAAGGTAATCACGTTACGGGCAGATAAGGTTAAGGCAAAAGACTATGCTGATCTTGCGGAATATATGATTTTTTCTGCAAACGGCTATGTGTCAGTTGATGCAGAGGAAGCATTATCTAAAGCTTTGAGAATGGACGCAAAATCACCGCGTGCCCGCTATTATTCTGGGCTGGCTTTGGCGCAGAACGGACGGCCGGATGTGGCGTATCGTATGTGGGCCGGATTATTGGATGAAGGTCCCGAAGATGCCCCGTGGATCCGATTGATCCGTGGGCAGATAGGTGCTGTGGCGCGGGCTGCGGGGATCAATATTGTCGATCAGAATGCGCCCGGGCCATCATCTGAACAAATTGAGGCCGCTGGAAATATGACAGAAGAAGAGCGTCAGGAAATGATCCGCGGGATGGTTACAGGATTGGCGGAACGTCTGGAAACTAGTGGTGGAACTGCCGCCGAATGGGCACGGCTGATACGGGCCTACGGAACTCTGGGCGAGACAGGTAAAGCATCAACCGCCTGGATTAAGGCGCGTAAAAGCTTTAACGGTGATGCAGATGCTCTGGCGGCCCTTTTAGAAGCCGCACAAGCGGCCGAGGTGACTAATTGAGCGGAATTTACGACGATATCGACGGGTTTGCGGATGCGGTTGGATCGGTGTCTTCACTGATGGGGCTGGATTTCGGCACCAAGACTATCGGTGTGGCTATTTCGGACAGATTGCAAACGGTGGCCACCCCGCGCGAGACTATAAAGCGTAAGAAATTCGGGATTGATGCAGATGCGATTGCACAGCTGATTGCGGAAAATGAGGTTTCAGGGATTGTGCTTGGGTTGCCGATGAATATGGATGGCTCGGAAGGCCCGCGTGCACAATCGACACGGGCATTTGCACGAAATTTGACTACGCGCATCGATACACCGATCTTTTTTTGGGATGAACGGTTATCAACCGTGGCGGCGGAAAGAGCGTTATTAGAGGCGGATATGTCACGCAAAAAACGCGCGGTTGTGATAGACAACGTGGCAGCGTCCTTTATTTTGCAGGGCGTTCTGGACCGTTTATCTCATATAAGGCGCAGCTAATGGATGAAGTATGGAAGCGCGAAAAAGGTGAAAGCCCTTGCGTAAAAATCTGTGTGATGCATCGGGAATCGGGCCTGTGTATCGGCTGTTATCGCAGTAATCCCGAGATCGCCGCGTGGTCACGTATGAGCCGTGAAGAACGTCTGACACTTATGGCTGAACTACCGGATCGTAAAGCACTGTTAAAGCCGAAACGCCGCGGCGGGCGAAGAGGGTGACTACCCATCACTCTTGGGCAGCACTGTCATTGCGACATCTATAAAACTGTTTAGGGCCGCCTGATCTTTTCCCGCAGCATTCATAACCGCCAGAGCCAAGGATTGGCCTGAGAAGAACTCTGCCAAGGCTTTTGCGTCAACGGTTTGTGGTAAATCGCCGCTCTCTTGCGCCCTTTGGAAACGTTTTATAAAGACTTGGCGGCGTTCCATATCAAAACCTTGACCTAATTTTTTCAAAGCATCAGGTTGGTGGGCGCATTCCACCACGCTTTTGACCACAAAACATCCATAGGGGTTTTTTGTCCCGTTTGTCGCCTCTGCAATGATTTCCAAGAAGTGGCGTAAAGCGACCTTAAGAGGATCGGGCGCATGCAAAAAATCATCCAATATGGGCATCCCCAGATTGTAAAAATAATGCCCTAACGCTTTGGTATAAAGTGTTTCTTTATCACCGAAGGTTGCATATAGACCTGGCTTTGCCATGCCGGTTTGGATTGCCAGATCATTCATGGATGTACCTTTAAAGCCCTGTTCCCAAAATAGTTTCATAGCTGTTTCCAGCACGATACTTGGGTCGGTTTTTCTGGGTCTGCCACGCGCCATGACGGGTTTTCCTTTGATCTAAATTAATTCTTACCGATTGGTATTTTATTCACTTGACAGCCCAATGCAAGTGTTTATTAAAGTACTGATCGGTATTTAATTAAATACCTACTTATAGCTATAATGTGGAGATACAATAATGAGCAGAATTGATGGGAAAGTGGCGTTTGTCACAGGGGCGAACCGTGGCATTGGTCGGGTTTTTGTCGAAGAACTATTGGCGTCAGGTGTGGCCAAGGTTTATGCCAGCGCACGTAAGGTGGAAACGTTGGATGATCTTGTGGCTGAAAGTCAGGGCCGTGTTGTGGCCGTTGGTCTTGATGTAACGAATTCTAATGCAATTACAGCTGTAGCGGCACAATATAAGGACGTGTCTATTTTGATTAACAACGCGGGGGTTGCCATGTTTGAAGGGATAATCTCAGCGAAAGACGACACAGGTGTGCGTACCGAAATGGAAACCAACTTTTTTGGTGTTTTCAATATGACGCGGTCATTTTCATCTGCGCTGGCGGAAAACGGCGGCGGCGTGGTCGTGAATATGTCTTCGATCGCAGGACATGTGAATTTTCCGGTTCTTGGGACTTATAGTGCAAGTAAGGCAGCGGTGCATTCCCTGACACAAAGCGTGCGTGCAGAGTTAGCCGCACAAGGGACATTGGTGGTTGGGGTGTATCCCGGGCCCGTGGATACGGATATGGCTGCAAGTTTCCCAATGGATAAAACCGCACCGAAGGACGTTGTACAAACGATCTTGGATGCGGTTGAAAACGGGGTAGAGGATGTTTATCCCGATCCGGTATCGATGGAATTACATGCAGGCCTGCTGGGAGATCCTAAAGCGGTTGAAAAACAAACTGGTGAGATGTTGCCGTCTTAATGGATGGTATATCCTAAGAGGGATGCCTGCCACAAATGTGGCGGGTATCTTTATGGTCAATTACTCTTGTAGCCATCTCGGTAAATTCTGATCTATATTGGGTCTGAAATAGGCAACTATGCGGCCCTCATCAGGGCCATTCAACTCTTCATCCCACGCCGCCATGCCGTGTAGGGCAAAGCGGTGGGCGATATAGGCTTCGCCGGGTTTGGCATGAAGTTCCACCCGCTTGCAGCTTTTGAAGATTTCTGCGCGGGTCTGTTGATATATTTCGGTGATGTCGACTTGGTGCCAGTTTTCTGGCGGGATGCCTGCATAGGCTTTTTCCAGCATGTCACGGAAAATCAGATGCGAGCCTTCCCAGATCACGAAAGGTGCAGCATTGGGCGGGGTTTCATTTAGCGGAATACCAAGAATGAAACCGTGGAATTCGTCCATCATGCGGTGGCGGTTCGGGCCTACGGCTTTCAAACCGTCAAGGTGCGCGAAATCACGGTTGCGGCGGTAGTTATACATGCCGTCAGTCTCGTTTACGTCCTGTTTTGGGTAGCCTTTATAGCAGGTTGAAATCTGACCCGGCCCCAATTTGATTTCATCCTGACCCACGGCATAAACTGCGGCTTTCAGAACGGGGCCTGCCAAGGGAGTGTAATCTTGCAATACATCAACGCCCACAAACCATGTACCTTGGCAACGCAGCCAGTTGGCGCGATTTTCAGGGTTGTCGGCAGCCTCTATTGCTATTGTGCGGGTGCATCCTGCCCATGCCGCCAGTTGCGGGTCATAGGGCAGCTTGGCCCAGCCAAGTGTATCGAACGCAGCTTTATCCAAAATAGGCTTTGCGCAGCATGTTGATGGCGACAAGGATCAGGAAAACCGCGAACACACGCTTTAACGGTTTTGGGTCCAGTGAATGGGCCAGTTTAGCACCAATGGGTGCGGTGAGCATAGTCATAGATATGATCACAAGAAATGCCGCGATATTGACGTGACCGATGTTAAAGGGCGGACGGCCTGCTTCAGGAATGGGCGTTAAAAGAAAGGTAATCGCGGACGGGACTGCAATGATCAGGCCAAAGCCTGCGGCAGTGGCGACCGCACGATGGATCGGACGGCCGTGTAGGGTCATGATCGGCACGCCTAAGCTACCACCACCGATGCCCATCAATACGGACAGAAAACCCACAATGGGGCTGAGAATTGCGCGTTTTAGCCCCGTTGGCATGACCTCACCCAGCCGCCAGCTGGCTTGGCTGAATGCCATGTAAAACCCCACGACCAAGGCCAGGGTGCCGAAAATCATCAACAGCGTGTCTGAACGCAGCCCAGCGGCAACGAACACGCCAATGAAGGCACCGATTACAATGCCCGGAGCCCATGTTCTAAGAATACCCCAGTCAACCGCGCCCTTTTTATGGTGACTGTGAACCGAACGGATCGAGGTGAATATGATGGTTGCCAATGATGTGGCCAGGCAGATTTGCATCAGTTGCGGCGAGTTATAACCAAGTGATGAAAACGCATAGTAAAAGGCCGGCACCAGTATGATGCCGCCACCGACACCCAATAGGCCTGCAAGTACACCTGCAAATGCGCCGATGGCGATTAGCAGGATGAAAATCGGTAATATTGTCATTAGATCGGGCATCTTAGGCAGCTTTTTGCTTTATGGCCTCTAGGGCGGTTTCGATAAGTTCAGGGCCGGCCCCGTTTTTATGGGCGCTTTCCGACAGGATACGCCGCCAAAGCCGCGCACCCGCACGCCCCGTGAAGGCACCCAGCATATGACGGGTTATCTGGTTCAGACGGCCGCCGTTTGACAGATGGTTTTCGATATAAGGCAGCATATCGATGACGGCTTGCTCGATGGTAGTTTCGTCGGTTGCGCCATAAATGCAGCTGTCGGCGCTTATCAGAATGGGTGCGGGATCGTGATATGCGGTGCGCCCGATCATGACACCGTCCAAGCCACGTTCAAGGTGTGTAATCGCTTGATCTAATGAAGTTATTCCACCGTTTATGTGAATATTCAATTCCGGATTATCCGCTTTTATCTGGTGTACAAGTTCGTAATCCAGGGGGGGGACATCGCGATTTTCCTTAGGGCTTAGACCTTGAAGCCATGCTTTGCGCGCGTGGATGGCAAAGGTTTTGATACCACGGGCTTTTACCCGGGCGATAAAGTCAGGCAACACTTGATGCGGATCCTGATCATCTACACCAATGCGGCATTTTACAGTGATTTCGGCCCCATTGCTGGCGTCAAGCATGGCGGCAACGCAATCGGCAACCAAATCGGGTTGTTGCATAAGGTAAGCCCCGAAGCTACCCGATTGCACGCGATCCGATGGGCAACCGATGTTGATGTTGATCTCGTCGTAGCCATACTCGCACCCGATCCGTGTGGCTTCAGCCAATTGCGCAGGATCAGAGCCGCCAAGCTGCAAAGCGACAGGATGTTCAACGCCATTGAAGCCTAGCAGTCGGTCACGGTCACCGTGGATGATTGCCGGAGCAGTGATCATTTCGGTATATAACAGAGTTTGCGTCGACATCAGACGATGGAAATAACGGCAATGCCTGTCAGTCCAATCCATCATCGGGGCAACCGAGAGTATTTTTGGGGTTAGTGTCATAAGGCGCGGTCTAACAGATAACTTCGGTGGTTGGAATGGTTGGCTTTTTGAACTACTAAACTAGTTTTCTGGTTTAATCCACGTTGCATTAAGCGGTTGATAGTAAGCTCTAATTTCAATTTCACAAGCTAAGGTTAGCGCAATGTGCAACCATATCAGTGGCAAATTTATTTGAACTTGTTCTTTGCTCGGTTTTTAATTGCAGTAACGGCGTTCTGAAAACCGTACGCAATTAATAGGCCAAGGGAAATTGCAGGTAAGTCAACGGCTTGCGCCAAGCTGGGAAGGCCGATCAGTATTTGCAAAAGCAACCATAATATCAGGGCAATCATAGCAGCACCTGCAAGTATAAACAGGGGACGTTGCCAACTGCTTATATTGTCATCACTGGTTTTGAATAATTTTGCTGCAAGCCATATCAGACTGATACCGACAAGAAACGATAGAAATATGGTTTGGTAGAAAGTCATACACATGTGATCCGGTGGTTGCGGCACAAGCCATAAAGGCGTTCTTTTGCCGATGCAAGCCGAACCCCTTTACCTACAGCCTTGCAGTGATAGGTTAGGGAAAATTTTATAGGAGAAACAATATGAAATTTGCCCATACAATGGTTCGCGTGACCGATCTGGATGCATCTTTGGATTTTTGGTGCAACAAGATGGGAATGGTAGAAACACATCGTAAAGAAGTCCCTGCAGGCAAGTTCACACTTATTTTTCTAGCCGCTCCCGGGGATGTTGACGCGGCGCGTGAAAACAATGCGCCAGAGTTAGAGTTGACCTATAACTGGGACAGTGATGAAGTGCTTGAAACTGGCCGCAGCTGGGGCCATCTGGCCTATTACTATGACAATATCTATAAATCCTGTAACGATCTAATGGAAAAGGGCGTGGTGATCAATCGCCCGCCGCGTGACGGGCATATCGCCTTTATCAAGTCACCGGACAATATTTCAATTGAGCTGATCCAAAAGGGAGAGGCTTTGCAACCGGTTGAACCCTGGGCTTCGATGGAAAATGTCGGCGACTGGTAAACATATAATCGCAGCACTGCTTTTGGCATTACCGTCAAACGCGGCACTTGCGGCAACGGTTATTGCACATGACACAGGTGTTGTGCAGATCACATCCGTCGTAGATAAACTTGATGAACCGTGGGCGGTTGGATTTCTGCCTGATGGCGGCCTGCTGATCACTGAACGCGATGGTGCTTTGATCCACTTCAAGGACGGGGTGCGCAATGTTGTCAGCGGTGTACCGCGGGTTTCCGCCAAGGGTCAGGGCGGGTTACTGGATGTCGTTGTTGCTCGTGATTTTCCCCAAACCCGCGAAATTTTTCTTACATTTGCAGAGCCGCGCAAAGATGGTGCCGGTACGGCTATGGCCGTGGCCAAATTGTCAAAAGACGCAAGTCACTTGACCGAGTTGAAACTGATTTACCGCCAATTGCTAGGATCAAAGACGACGCAACATTTCGGCTCGCGCGCGGTTGAAGCCCTTGATGGCTCGCTTTTTATCACAGTCGGCGAACGAGGTGCGCGGGCCAAGGCACAAGACATGTCCGTACACAATGGCAAGGTGATGCATATGGATCGTAAAGGTAATACTGGGATCCATTCCCTTGGGCATCGCAATCCGCAAGGTGCCGCACTAGACGCACAGGGGCGTTTGTGGACAGTTGAACACGGGCCAAAAGGCGGTGATGAGGTGAACCGGCCTGAAAAAGGTAAAAACTACGGCTGGCCGGTGATTTCCTACGGGGTGCATTATTCGGGCGAAAAAATCGGCGAAGGCACGCATAAGGGCGGGATGGAACAGCCCGTGTTTTATTGGGATCCATCTATCGCACCCTCTGGTATGATGATTTATTCTGGCAAGCTTTGGCCGCAATGGAAAGGTGACATCTTCGTAGGGTCGTTAAAGTTCGATCTGATCTCACGGCTTGATCGCGAAGGGGATATGATTGTCGCTGAAGAACGGTTGTTTGAAGGCGCGTTCGAGCGTATCCGTGATATACGCGAAGCCCTGGACGGGTCGATATACTTTCTTGCCGTCGGGGATGGTCAGTTATTCCGTATGGTTCCGCAATAATATTGAAATGCATACTATCCGGGATTGATTGTCGTTTTGTACAATACCGCTAGCAGCAGGCTACATCGAAAAACTTGTCCCGCAACCGCAGCTTGATGTGGCATTGGGGTTTTCGATTACAAAACGCGCGCCGATCAGCTCTTGCGTGAAATCAATCACAGCATTGGACAAAAACGGCAGTGATACACTGTCGATCAGTACTTTCTGGCCATCTTTTTCGAGCACAAGGTCATCTTCAGCCGAAGCTTCATCCAACTTGATTTCATATTGAAACCCAGAGCATCCTCCGCCTTCAACGGCAACGCGCAGGGCTTTGCTACCGTTGGCTGCGTTAATTTCCGCCAGACGCGCAAATGCGCGGTCGGTCACTTTAGGGGGTAAGGTAAGCTGCATCTTTAAAGCGGCCTTCAATTGAGATAAGTGTTACGCTGAATATAGGCGGGGACAGCCCCCGCTACAAGACAAAGGTTATCACGAATGCTTGCAGTTTACGCATGTGACCCCAAAACCAGCAGGGGGCGACTTCATCCGGAAGCAGAATCCGAACTTCGATCCGCGTTTCAACGCGACCGCGACCGTATCATCCATTCCACCGCATTTCGCCGCTTGATGCACAAAACCCAGGTGTTTGTGGCGCACGAAGGTGGTTTGTTCCGTACCCGCCTGACACACACGATTGAAGTGGGGCAAGTTGCCCGCACAATCGCGTCTGTACTCGGCCTGAATATAGAACTGACCGAAGCCGTGGCACTTGCCCATGATCTGGGCCACACGCCTTTTGGCCATAATGGCGAGGATGTTCTAAGTGCATGCATGGCCCCTTACGATGGCTTTGACCACAATGCACAGGCGTTGAAAATCGTCACAAATCTGGAACGGCACTATGCAGAGTTTGACGGATTGAACCTGACGTGGGAAACTTTGGAAGCCATCGCCAAGCACAATGGGCCAGTTACTGGTAACATACCATTTTCATTGGATAATTACAACAAATCCCACAACCTTGAATTGGGAACCTATGCCAGTGCAGAGGCGCAATCAGCCGCGATTGCCGATGATATTGCTTACAACAATCACGATCTTGATGACGGTTTGCGCGCGGGCTTGTTCACTATCGATGACATCATTCAGTTACCGCTTGTAGGAAGTTGCTTTCAAGAGGTTGATCACAAATACCCTAATCTTGATTCCGAACGCCGCCGGCATGAGGCTTTGCGCCGGGTATTTGGCACCATGGTGCAGGACGTGATCACCCAAAGCAAAGCCCGCATTACCGCACTTGCCCCCAAATCAGCACAGGATATTCGCAATCATTCAGCCCCTGTAGTGCAGTTTTCCGATGCTTTATTTGCCAATCTGAAAGAAATTCGCGCTTTTCTGTTCACCCGCATGTACCGTCACAATGATGTAAATGAGATGCGTGAACGCACAGGTACCGTGGTACGTGATTTGTTTAGTGTCTATATGAAAACACCGCAGCTTCTGCCCGCCCATAGACGGCCCGCCACAACGGGCGAAACGACACAAGCCCGTGCAATAGCGGATTATATCGCGGGCATGACCGACCAGTTTGCGTTTCAGGAACATGAAAAACACTGTGCTTAAGCGTGTTATAACCACTGGAGTGTAACGAAGCTTTATGTTAACCCCGCGCAAAATCTAGCTGGAACCAAATAATGAACCTGTTCGCCGACATCAGAACCCTTGTCTTAGACGCTCTTTCGCAAATGCAGTTAGATGGCACCCTGCCCGCTGGGCTAGAGTTTGTAAATGTCACGGTTGAACCCCCACGCGATGCTTTGCACGGTGATATGGCAACCAATGCCGCGATGGTTCTGGCAAAAGCCGCGCATATGAAACCGCGTGATATTGCCGAAGCTCTGGCGACTATACTGGTTATGGATACGCGGATTGTTGCAGCGGATGTAGCCGGGCCCGGCTTTTTGAACCTGCGGCTTGACCCTGTTTTATGGCTTTCCGTTATTCCAAACGCCCTGCAAGCGGGCAGCGATTTTGGCCGTTCTGCGATGGGGGACGGCAGAAAAGTAAACGTCGAATACGTTTCGGCTAACCCCACCGGCCCATTGCATGTGGGCCATACGCGGGGCGCGGTTTTTGGCGACGCACTGGCAAGCCTGCTGGATTTCGCCGGTTATGATGTAACCCGTGAATATTATATTAACGACGGTGGGGCGCAAGTTGATGTGCTGGCCCGTTCTGTCTATCTGCGTTACCTTGAAGCCAATGGTCAGGAAGTACAATTCGTTGACGGCACTTATCCCGGCGATTATCTGGTCAAAGTCGGCGAAGCCGTGAAAGCCAAGTATGGCGACACCCTTGTCGGCAAACCAGAAGCCGACTGGTTAACGGAATTACGTGAATATTCCACTGAAGCGATGATGGATCTGATCCGTAAAGATCTGGCCTCAATCGGCGTTAAGATGGATGTGTTCTTTTCGGAAAAATCGCTTTACGGAACAGGTCTAATAGAAGCAGCATTGGACAATCTCGATGCCAAAGGCCTGATCTACGAAGGCACGCTGGAACCACCAAAAGGCAAGTTGCCCGAAGACTGGGAACCGCGTATACAGACCTTGTTCAAATCAACTGCGCATGGCGATGATGTGGATCGCCCGGTTAAGAAATCAGATGGCGCATGGACATATTTTGCCCCCGACATTGCCTACCACTATGATAAAGTTGAACGTGGCTTTGATGAGCTGATCGACATTCTGGGGGCCGATCACGGCGGCTATGTGAAACGCATGAAAGCCGCGGTTTCCGCCTTGTCCGACAGCAAAGTGCCGCTGGACATCAAGCTGACCCAACTGGTCAAACTATATAAGAACGGCGAACCGTTTAAAATGTCGAAACGGGCAGGCACATTCATCACCCTGCATGATTTGGTTGAACTGGTCGGCCCCGACGTAACACGTTTCGTGATGCTGACCCGCAAAAACGACGCGCCGTTGGACTTTGATTTCGACAAGGTTCTGGATCAGTCAAAAGACAATCCGGTGTTCTACGTACAATACGCCTACGCACGGATCAATTCTGTTCTGAATAAAGCAATTGAGGCGGATATCGATGTCAGTGATACAACCCTGATTTCTGCAAAAAATACACATTTAAGCCACGATGCAGAACTCTCTGTAGCCAAAAAACTGGCCGAGTGGCCGCGTTTACTGGAACTTGCGGCAAAACATCACGAACCGCACAGAGTTGCGTTTTATCTGTATGATCTGGCCTCTGAATTCCATTCTTTATGGAATCGCGGCAAAGAAGATCCTGATCTACGTTTCCTTCAGGACGATAAAATTGACGTTTCCCAAGCAAAAATCAGTCTTATTCGGGCCGTAAGCGTTGTTATTTCCGCAGGACTTGGTATTTTAGGCGTAACCCCGATGGAAGAAATGCGCTAAATCAGGCAAAATAGCATATTTCGGGGTTGGAGCAGGCAAGTACACAATATAGTGTATCGGAAAAGAGGCAGAACCCGATGTCCAAGCATGAAGAACAATATAATGAAGCCGATTATGTCGCCCCGTTAGGTTTGGCGCGCTTGGCAATTAGCTGGATGGGGGCCATTGCGTCCATCGTTTTAGTAGTTGGTCTGGTCTACTGGGTGTTTCAGTTAGGCACACGCAATCCCAACGAAATCCCGATTATCCGTGCAATGGTCGGACCGGCCAGAACCCAACCGGAAAACCCCGGCGGCAGTCAGGCGAGCCATCAGGGATTGGCTGTAAATGCAGTGCAATCGGATGGAACTGCCCAGAAATCCGCCGATACCGTTGTTTTAGCACCACAACAACCCGCGCTGACCGTAGAGGATCTGGCACAGGAAACCTTGGAACAAGTGCAACCGGTATTGCGCCCTACCGCAATAAGCAAAAAACCAAAAGCTACTCTGCAGGACAATGTGGAAGAAGCGATTATCGCTGCGGTAAAGGAGGAACCGAAGCCCACTATTCAGGATCCGACACTAGAAACAGAAAGTATCGTCATCAAGACAGAAGGTCTGGTTATATCATCCAGCAAATTCGCGCCGTTACAGTCGCCCATTCCACGCAGGCGACCCGATGATTTAAGCAGTCGCATCCAATCAGCCATAGCCGTTGCTTCACAACCAAAAACGGATGTTTCATCCGTACCTGTTGGAACACGTCTTGTGCAACTTGGGGCCTATGACAGTGCTGAAATCGCAGCAACAGAATGGGACACGCTTATCGGTAAGCACAACGATCTTTTGGCTGGCAAGCAACGGCTGATTCAGGTGGCCACATCTGGTGGGCGTAAATTTTACCGTCTGCGCGCGATCGGGTTTGACACGGCGGAAGACAGCCGGAACCTGTGTTCTGCACTGTTGGCGCGCGGGGCACCTTGTATTCCGGTCACCGCGCGATGACGAAGCTTTCCGCCTGTATATTCGGGTGTGAAGGCCCAAGATTGACCCCGCAAGAAAAGCAGTTTTTCATGACAGTCGATCCGTGGGGGTTTATTCTGTTTGCCCGCAACATTTCAGATACGGATCAGGTGCGTGCACTTACATCAGAAATTCGCGATACCGTGGGGCGCAATGCTCCTATCCTGATTGATCAGGAAGGTGGCCGCGTACAGCGGTTGCGCGGGCCCGAATGGTCTGAATGGTTGCCGCCGCTGGAACAAGTGGCCCACACCCGAGATAGTCAATTAATGCAATTGCGATACCGGATCATTGCCGCTGAACTGCATGCCCTTGGCATCAACGTGAATTGTGCGCCAATGCTGGATATTGCAACCAGCGACAGCCATGATATTATCGAAAACCGTTGTTTCGGTCATGATGCTGAAACCGTCATACAAATGGGCCGCGCCGCAGCAAACGGCCTGCTGGCCGGCGGGGTTTTGCCGATCATCAAACACATCCCCGGCCATGGGCGTGCCAATATGGATAGCCATTTTGAACTGCCGCATCTGGACACCCCCTTATCCATCTTACAGGATAACGATTTTACCCCGTTCAGGCAGCTAGCTGACCTGCCAATGGCGATGACCGCACATATTGTATACACCGATATTGATCCCGAACATTGCGCCACACAATCGCCCGCAGTCATTAACACAATCCGCAAGGATATGGGTTTTGACGGGCTGATTATGACGGATGATTTATCAATGAAGGCCCTTCAGGGCAGTTTTGCAGACCGTTGCGATGCTTCTTTTGACGCGGGTTGCGATGTGGTTTTACATTGCAACGGGATTATGGATGAGATGGCGCAGGTGGCAGATGCGACCCCTGCCCTTACGGGTATACATCTTGACCGCGCTGACGCCTCACTTGTTATGCGTAAGACCCCGGAACCGTTTGATATCGGTATCGCTAAAGAACAGTTTCATCACTTGATGGAAAAGGCCGCCTGATGTCTGAGCCAACCCCAGAAGAAATTGCGGAATTCGAAGAAACTACGCAAGAACGCATCGCATCGGAAGCTTTACTTGTGGATGTGGACGGCTTTGAAGGCCCGCTAGACATCCTGCTTACACTCGCGCGAACGCAAAAGGTTGACCTGCGCAAAATTTCTGTGTTGGAACTGGCAGAACAATATCTGAAGTTTGTTGAGGAAGCCAAAAAGCTGCGCATAGAACTGGCCGCCGATTATCTGGTGATGGCTGCTTGGCTGGCGTTCCTGAAATCACGCCTGTTATTGCCGCCTGACCCGTCTGACGAAGGCCCATCCGCCGAAGAACTGGCCGCCCACTTGGCGTTCCAGTTGGAACGGCTGGAAGCAATGCGCCGCTCGGCCGCCAAACTGATGGCCCGTGATCAAATGGGCCGTGATTTCTTTGTGCGCGGCATTCCGGAAGCCGTCAGTCAGAACCGCAAAATCACCTATACCGCGACCATTCTTGATCTGATGCAAGCCTATGCCTACATCAAAACCAAGGACAGTTTTGAACCGCTGCACATGCGCGAACGCGACCGTCTGTTCACGATGGAACAGGCATTAAACCGGATGCGCACCTTGATCGGCCACGCAATTGAATGGGGGGATTTAAACCAGTTTCTGCCCGACGGCTGGCGCGATGACCCACAGTTCCGCCGCTCTGCCACGGCATCAACTTTTGCTGCCGCTTTAGAGCTGGTAAAAGAGGGCAAACTGGAGCTTCGTCAGGAAGAAACATTTTCCCCCATCCAATTAAGAACAAAGGGCTCGGAATGACCAAAGAACAAAATGATACCCTGTTTGAAGCCCCGCCCATGGGTGAACAGGAACGTATGATCGAGGCAATCCTGTTTGCATCCGCCGAGCCGGTTTCCAAAGCAGCCATTGCAGACCGCCTGCCGCACGGTTGCGATGTGTCCGAGGCTTTGGTGCGTCTGCGCAAACACTATGAGGGGCGAGGTGTGAAGCTGGTTAAAGTCGGCGATGCATGGGCGTTTCGCACAGCACCCGATCTGGGGTTTCTGATGCAAAAAGAACGCTTCGAGACCCGCAAACTATCGCGTGCCGCTATTGAAACCCTTGCGATTATTGCATACCACCAGCCCGCCACACGTGCCGAGATTGAAGAAATTCGCGGTGTTTCCGTGTCACGCGGCACCATTGATCTGTTGCTGGAATTGGAATGGATCAAACTGGGACGCCGGCGCATGACGCCGGGGCGGCCCGTGACATTTATTGTGACACAGGTCTTTCTGGATCATTTCGGGCTGGAAAGCGAACGTGATTTGCCGGGCGTAAAAGAACTGCGTGACAGCGGGTTGCTGGATAACCGCCCTGCCCCTGGCGGGCTGATGGGTGACCCATCACAAGAAAATGAAGACGATGATTTGGAAAATACCGACCAAGATGATATGTTCGAGTAATAAAAACAAAAAACAGCAGGTAAAACAATGAACCGGATCATCAATATGTTTATGCGTCAATTTATGAATATCGGCGTCAATAAAGGCATCGACCATATCTATCGGAATAAAGAAACAGACCCGAATGCACCCGAGGCTAAACAAGCCCAAAAGCATGCGGGTGCGGCATCAAAAAATGCAAAGCAAGCCATGCGCATGATCCGTCGTATCGGGCGATTTTGAAATTTAGCGTAGGGTGGGGGATGGCCCACGTTGCCACAATCACATCGGAATACAAGGCTGGCTTTATGGGTTGAAAACTTGCACCCATTGGCATGTGTCCCAGTTGGGACACCCCCTTAAGGTATTGATTTTATGCGTAAACAAAAAAACAGCACGCAAAAATGTGGGCTTAAGCCCACCCTACCAGCATCCACCCCGTTAAAATCCGCCGCGCAACGCCTTGCCAAATGCGGTAAACAACTGGCGTGAGACCGGATCTTGACCCGCGCGCCATTCCGGGTGCCATTGTACGGCCAGCGCAAAGCTCTGTGCATCCTTCACGCTTAACGCTTCGGGTGTGCCGTCTGGTGCGTGACCATCGACGATAATACGCGCGCCCGCTTCCTTGATCCCCTGCCCGTGCAGCGAATTGGTCAGCACTACGTTATTATCAAACACCTGTTCAAAAATACTGCCCGCTTCAATCGTCACGTCGTGACGATAAGCGAACTTTTCTTCCAAAGTACCATCCGGTGGCATACGGTGATTTGTGCGACCCGGCAGATCGCGAATTTCAGGGTAAAGTGAGCCACCGTAAGCCACGTTAAATTCCTGAAATCCCCGGCAAATCCCCAGAACGGGAATGCCTGCTTCCACGCATTCACGGATCAAAGGCAGAACCAGCGCATCACGATTACGATCAAAGGTGCCGTGGGCCTCGGTTTCTTCTTCGCCGTACTCTTCGGGGTGCACATTGGGCCGCCCGCCAGTGAAAACAAAACCGTCAAGCCGGTCAACCAATTCATGGACTTCGCTGATTTTATGCAATGACGGGATGATAACGGGAATGGCGTTGGAAACCTGTGCAATTGCTTCAATATTGCTGACGCCAGACGCCTGAACCGGGTAATCCCCGTCAATATAATACGCGTTGCCGGTAATGCCGACGATTGGTCTTTTCATTGTCCGATACTCTGCTTGGATTGGGTTTTAATCGGTATCGCATGAATTTCGGGCAATGAAAATCGGTAATTTTGCTTTATGCTTCGGCAAACAATCCTGCGGCTTCAATGCCTGCAACTGCGGCTAGAACATCGTTTTCGGAAGTGTCACCCGTGACACCAACCGCCCCGATGATGTTGCCCTTTTTGTCCCGCACCAGAACACCGCCCGGAACCGGGATAATACGCCCGCCGTATACGCCGTTCAAAGCACCCACGAAATAGGCTTGCTGCTCGGCGCGTTCCATCAATTTAGATGACGGCATACCCAGCTGGATAGCAGCATTCGCCTTGCCATCCGCAACCGCAAACCGCCCTGGTGCTGCCCCGTCTTGGCGTTCAAACGCTTTGCAATGCCCGCCTGCATCCAGAACAATAACCGCCAGTGGCTTCAGGCCCAGCTCTTGTCCCTTGGCAAAGGCCTGATTGATGATGCGTTTAGCTTTATTCGACGTGATTTCTACCATGTTGCGAATCCTTTAGCTCCAGCCTGCGTGCGTGCAAGATAGGTTCGGTATAACCTGACGGCTGTACTGTGCCTAAGAAGACTAGGTCACATGCGGCCTGAAAAGCGACACCCGTATAATCAGGGGCCATGGGCGTATAGCTTGGATCGTCTGCGTTTTGCTGATCCACAACTTCGGCCATTTTACGCATCGCGGCCATCACTTGTTCCTTGCTGACAACGCCGTGGTGCAGCCAGTTGGCAATATGTTGACTGGAGATGCGGCAAGTGGCGCGGTCTTCCATCAAGCCCACATTATTGATGTCAGGCACTTTGGAACAGCCAACACCAGCATCAATCCAGCGCACCACATAGCCCAGAATGCCCTGTGCGTTGTTTTCCACTTCGTGTGTTACCTCATCCGCTGACCAGTTCTGCCCCTTGGCCACGGGGAATTGCAGGATCGTATCAACACCAGCGCGTTTGCCGCCCTTGGCAATCACAACCTGGCGCGCTTTCACGTCAACCTTGTGGTAATGTGTTGCGTGCAATGTGGCCGCGGTCGGGCCGGGAACCCACGCACAGTTGGCACCCGACATCGGGTGGCCAATTTTCTGTTCCAGCATATCGGCCATCAGGTCGGGCATTGCCCACATGCCTTTGCCGATCTGTGCCTTGCCCTGCAACCCGCAAGCCAGCCCCACATCGACGTTTTGATCTTCATAAGCCCCGATCCAAGGCTCGTTCTTGATGTCACCTTTACGCAAAAACGCACCCGCTTCCATCGAAGTGTGAATTTCATCACCCGTACGATCCAGAAAACCCGTATTGATGAATGCCACACGGTGTTTTGCCGCGCGAATGCATTCTTTCAGGTTCACCGTGGTGCGGCGTTCTTCATCCATAATACCGATTTTCACCGTATATTGCGGCAAGCCCAAAGCGGTTTCCACATGACTGAAAATTTCATCGGTGAACGCCACCTCTTGCGGCCCGTGCATTTTAGGTTTCACGATATAAACCGAGCCATGCACCGAGTTGCCCGTGACCCGTTCCAGATCATGGATCGCAATCATAATAGTACACATCGCGTCCATCAGCCCCTCACCTATTTCCAAACCGTCGCGGTCAAGAATGGCAGGGTTGGTCATCAGGTGGCCGACATTGCGGATCCACATCAAAGCCCGGCCTTTCAGGCTAAAAGGCGTACCTGTTGGCGACGTATATTTGCGGTCTGGCAACAAACGACGGCGCAGGGTTTTACCGCCCTTTTCCAACTTGGTGTTCAGATCACGTTTCATCAGGCCCAGCCAGTTTGTATAGGCCAGAACCTTATCTTGCGCATCCACAGTTGCCACCGAGTCTTCGCAATCCATGATGGTCGACATGGCCGACTCCAGAATAATATCCGACAGTCCCGCTTTATCCTGCTTGCTGATGTCACTGGTAGAGATGAAATACAGCTCTACATGCAGCCCGTTATTGCGCAGTAAAATACCTTCTGGCTTTTCTGGATCATTGCGATAGCCTGCAAACGCATCAGCGTTTTGCAACTGTTTTCCGTCAATCAACAACTTGCCGTCTTCAACATGGTAGCGCGTTGCGTCCGCGTGCGACATGCCATCGATTGGGAATGTTTCATCCAGAAATGCTTTGCCCCATGCAATCACTTGGGCGCCGCGTTTCGTGTCATAACCACCTGCTGCGGGCAGGCTGCCCATCGCATCCGTGCCGTAAAGCGCATCATAAAGTGAGCCAAACCGCGCGTTGGCCGCATTCAGTGCAAAACGCGCATTGGTGATCGGCACCACCAGCTGGGCCCCTGGAATATCGGCTATTTCCGGGTCTACATTGGTGGTTTCAATGGCAAAATCAGGCCCTTCCGGCACGAGATAACCAATATCGCTTAGAAACGATTTATACTCAGAAAAATCAAACTCTTGACCTTTGTGCGCCAGATGCCACGCACCGATCTGGCCTTGTAAATCTTCGCGTTTTTGCAGCAATGCACGGTTTTTCGGGCCCATATCATGTACCAGGCCAGACAGGCCTTTCCAGAACTGCTCTTGACTGATCTCTGTGCCCGGCAATGCCTGACCTTCTATAAAATCAACAAGGCGTACATCCACCTGCAGGCCAAATTTTTCAACGCGTTTCATCATGTTCTCCGAACATTACAGCAAATTTTAAGATTGGGGCACAGCTATCACGGCTTTCATCCTTTGTATACATTAGTATGCAAATTATTTACCTTGAATCCGCTGCGTAATCCGTCACACCTGTTTAAAAGAAAACGGAATGATAAAATGCGCCCAACAACACCCCCCACCATCCGCCTTACTGACTACCAACAACCTGCCTTTTGGGTCGATCATGTTGATCTAACCTTTAAACTTGATCCCAAGGCAACGCGGGTTTTATCCAAAATCACTTTTCGCGGCAATTCTGACCGTGCAGATGGCCCGCATGACCTGCGGTTGGATGGGCGCGATCTAACCCTAATCAGTGTTGCAATCGATGGCCGCACATTAGCTGAAGATGAGGTTTTACAAGACGCCGAAGGGTTAAGTGTGCCTGCCGATTTGATCCCGCAAAGCGGTTTCACATGGGAAGCCGAGGTTGAAATCAACCCTGAAGGTAACACCGCCCTGGAAGGCCTATATATGTCAAATGGCATGTACTGCACCCAGTGTGAGGCGCAGGGTTTTCGCAAAATAACCTATTACCCCGACCGCCCCGATGTGATGGCCACCTTCAATGTTACCATCGAGGGTGACGCACCTGTATTGCTGTCCAACGGCAACAAACTGACGCACGGGGCTTGGCACGACCCGTGGCCGAAGCCGTCTTATCTGTTCGCGCTTGTGGCGGGTGATCTGGTTTCTTATGACGATACGTTCACCACGATGTCGGGGCGCCACGTTAATCTGCAAATCTTTGTGCGAAACGGAGATCAGGACAAATGCGCCTATGCGATGGACGCGCTTAAACGCTCGATGAAATGGGATGAAGAGGTTTATGGCCGCGAATACGACCTTGATCTGTTTATGATCGTCGCAGTTGATGATTTCAACATGGGTGCGATGGAAAACAAGGGGTTGAACGTGTTCAATTCCAAATACGTTCTGGCCAGCCCCCAAACTGCCACCGACCGCGATTTTGAACTGATCGAGGGCATTATCGCGCATGAATATTTCCATAACTGGACAGGTAATCGCATCACTTGTCGTGACTGGTTTCAGCTTTGCTTGAAAGAAGGCCTGACCGTATTTCGCGACCACAGTTTCTCGGGCGATATGCGTGATCCTGCCGTGACACGGATCAACAATGCGCTGCAATTACGTGCCAGCCAGTTTCGTGAAGACGCGGGGCCCTTGGCCCATCCGGTGCGCCCCGAAGCCTATATCGAGATCAACAATTTTTACACCGCCACTGTCTATGAAAAAGGTGCGGAAGTGATCGGCATGTTGAAACTGCTTGTCGGGGATGACGGTTACGCCAAAGCTCTGAATCTTTATTTTGACCGCCACGACGGGCAAGCCTGCACAATCGAGGATTGGATCACCGTTTTTGAAGATACCTGCCAACGCGATTTAACCCAGTTCAAACTATGGTATTCACAAGCGGGCACCCCACGCGTCAAAGTTTTCGAAGAATTCGCGGATGGCCAGTACACATTGACCTTTGAACAAACAAATCCACCCACCCCGAACCAAGACACTAAAGCCCCGCAGGTAATCCCCGTTCGGGTTGGTTTTCTGGATACGAACGGCGCAGAGCCGGTGGCCGAAAAGCTTTTTGAGCTAACCAAAACCAAACAAAGTTTCACGGTATCAGGCTTTGACACCAAACCAACCCCATCAATCCTACGCGGTTTTTCCGCCCCGGTGATTTTAAACCACGCACAATCCAGCGACACGCTCGCGTTTCTTTTGGCCCACGACAGTGACCCGTTCAATAAATGGGAAGCGGGGCGCTTGTTGGCGTCAAATGTTTTATGCGACATGGTGCGTAAAGGGGCCACGCCCGATGCCAAATTCCTGAACGCCATGCGCAAAATGGCAATGGACACAAATCTGGCACCCGCTTACCGCGCGCTTATGATGGCTTTGCCATCCGAGGAAGCTCTGGCACAAAGCCTTGTTGATCAGGGCCATGTACCTGATCCTGACCAAACCTACCAAGCTAGCAAGGCCTTGTCGTTGGCACTTGCCGAAAAATTTGGCGATGACCTGATGACACTTTATACGGATATGGCCGTGACCGGAGCCTATACGCCAGATGCCCAATCAGCTGGAAAACGCAGTCTGCGGGCCGCAGCTTTACATCTGTTGACCAAATTAGAGCCAGATGCGAAAACTGCGCATGCGCAATATGCCGCTGCTGACAACATGACCGAACAACTTTCAGCACTATCGATCTTGATACATGCAAATGAGGGCGGAGCCGCAACACAGGCATTTTACGACCAATGGCAGAACGACAAGCTGGTCATTGACAAATGGTTCGCCATTCAAGCCGGCAGTGCTACACCCGATGTGGCATTGGCTAAAGCGATCGAACTGTCGAACCACGCGGAGTTTGATTGGAAAAACCCCAACCGTTTTCGCAGTTTGATAGGCCCATTTGCCATGAACCCCGCCGCGTTTCATGCCAAAGATGGCAAAGGTTATGCCTTTATCGCCAACTGGTTGATTAAACTTGATCCGATCAACCCGCAAACCACCGCGCGCATGTGCGGCCTGTTTGAAACCTGGCGCCGTTACGACACTGATCGCCAAGCTTTGCAAAAAGCCCAATTGGAACGAATTGCAAAAACGCCAAACCTGTCAAAGGACAGCGCAGAAATTGTCGGGCGGATTTTGGGGTAGTGTAAAAAAATCACCATCCCGTGAAAAAAGTAAAGCGCAATGCAGCGATTCTGTGTTACGCTTTACTTGCACAAGGTGGAGAAACAGCATGACGCTCTACAAAGTCTTTTATGATGTATTGGCCGATTTAGCCGATCTGTTTGATGCAGAAAACCGCATAGGCGGACATGAAACCGCACAAGAGTTGCGTGCGATATGTGGCAAGGTTCACACACCGCTTTTGCCTGCACATCAGGTTTTAACCGACACAATAAAAACAGCCCTTTCTATCAACCCGCATCCGATTGCTTCGAAAATTGTCAAGGTCATGCCGTTGATAGATTGGCACAATTCAGGCATGGTCGACGGGCGAATAAGACCGGAAATCTCTAATCATATGGTCACGGCAGAAATGGTTGGGCCGGACGGTATGATATACAGCGAGCATCTGCGTGTTGGTCTGTTCGTGCAATCCGCCAATCTGAATTATGTCACCCGCAAACATGCAGCCGAAGAAACCTTTATCATGCTGGGCGGTTCCGCCTATTGGCAGGTTGAAGGTGAACAGCCTGAACTGTGTAAGACAGGCGACATGATCTATCATCCGTCGAATACACCCCATATCAGTGTAACGAAAGAAGAGCCCTTTATTGCCGCTTGGCGCTGGACGGGCGACATCCGTTTTGACCAGTATACGCTAACAGGTTAACAACGCCCTTTATTTACGCTTGCCCCGCGCGGTTATGCGGCCTAAAACCCCTCGATAAATATGACAGAGATTGCGTTATGGCCGAGCTTACTTACACTGAACCCAAACCCAAAACCATCGCCGGTGCCAAAGGCGATTGGGAACTGGTGATAGGGCTGGAAGTGCATGCGCAGGTGGCCTCAAAGGCCAAACTGTTTTCGGGAGCTTCCACTAAATTCGGCTCTGAGCCCAACTCAAACGTTTCTTTTGTTGATGCAGCCATGCCCGGCATGTTGCCTGTGATCAACGAGTTTTGTGTCGAACAAGCTGTGCGTACCGGATTGGGCCTGAAGGCTGACATCAACCTTTATTCCGCCTTTGACCGTAAAAACTATTTCTACCCCGATCTGCCGCAAGGTTATCAAATCAGTCAACTTTACCACCCCATCGTGGGTGAAGGCGAGGTTCTGGTTGATTTGGAACCCGGCATTGCACGCAAGGTACGTGTGGAACGTATTCATTTGGAACAAGACGCCGGTAAATCCGTGCATGACATGGACCCGAACATGTCGTTTGTTGACCTGAACCGCACCGGTGTGGCCCTGATGGAAATCGTCAGCCGCCCTGATATTCGCGGGCCAGAAGAGGCCGCAGCTTATGTTGCCAAAATCCGTCAAATTCTGCGCTACTTGGGCACGTGTGACGGCAATATGCAAAACGGTAATCTGCGAGCGGATGTAAACGTATCTGTGTGCAAACCCGGTGATTATGAGAAATTCCGCGAAACTGATGATTTTGATGTGCTTGGTACGCGTTGCGAAATTAAGAACATGAACTCTATGCGTTTCATTCAGCAAGCGATCGATGTCGAGGCGCGTCGCCAGATTGCCATTCTGGAAGACGGTGGCAAGATTGATCAGGAAACCCGCCTGTATGATCCCGACAAGGGTGAAACCCGCACCATGCGTTCAAAGGAAGAAGCCCATGATTATCGTTACTTCCCCTGCCCTGACCTGCTGCCTTTGCAGATTGAACAATCCTGGGTAGACGCGATTGGCGAAACTTTACCGGAACTGCCGGACAGCAAAAAAGCCCGCTTTGTAGCTGACTATGGCATGACCGAATATGATGCAGGCGTTTTGACTGCGGACATCACCGATGCAGCTTTCTTTGAAGAGGTGGCAAAGGGGCGCGATGGCAAACAGGCTGCAAACTGGGTGATTAACGAATTATTTGGCCGCTTGAACAAAGAAGATTTGAAAATTGGCGAAAGCCCGATCTCTGCCGCACAACTGGGTAGCATTTTGGATCTTATTGCCAAGGGTGATATCAGCGGAAAAATCGCCAAAGACCTGTTTGAAATCATCTGGAACGAAGGTGGCGACCCCGCCGAAATCGTTCAGACACGCGGTATGAAGCAAGTCACGGACACAGGTGCTATTGAAGCGGCCGTTGATGAAATTATCGCAGCCAACCCTGATCAAGTGGAAAAAGCCAAGCTGAACCCGAAATTAGCCGGATGGTTCGTGGGGCAGGTAATGAAATCAACGGGTGGCAAAGCCAACCCAAAAGCGGTAAACCAGATCATTGCTAAAAAACTAGGTTTGTAAGGATAAGGCGTATTTGATGGATTATTTTGAATATAAAGTCATACCTGCGCCACGCCGAAGTGTCCGTGTAAAAGGTGCTAAAGGCGCTGATGGCAAGTTTGCCGCCACTTTGGAAAAAATGATCAATGAACTGGCTGCTAAAGGATGGCAATATCTGCGTGCGGAATCGTTACCGACAGATGAACGTCATGGCATCACGCGGCGTAAAACCGAATCTTACCAGAATGTTCTGATCTTTCGCAGGCTTGCGGAGATGACGGAAATAGAAGAACCGGTAACCGCTTTACTGGAAGATCAAAGCGATGATGAAGACGCTGTTGACGATATCGAAGAAGATTTATCCGTAAGCGATTCCGAAGAGGCCATCGATACCGATAGTGATACAGAAGCTGATGCCGATGAAACCACCGGTAAGAAAAGCAAACCAAAGAAAGCCAAAAAAACTTAATCTTTCGTTGTTTGCACAACTAACGCCAGTGCATGCAATCCGTCTTCAAACTCTTGTACCAATTCTTTATTGATCAATCTCTGCTGCGCAACACGATTTAATCCATTGAAAACAGATGCTTTTATCGTCACGTTAAAGTGCGTATTTCCGCCTTCACGGTAACCACCGTGCCCACGATGCGCTTCACTGTCATCCACCACATCCAAGGTAACGGGATCAAATGCCGCCTGAAGTTTTGTTTCTATACGCTCAGCCATATTCATTTTTTTCAACCTTTATTCAAATCACCCCTTGGCGAAATCCAAGAATAGGGTAAACTCCCTGATCCGAAGCATAAGGTAAATAGGTATTCGAATGTCCGACCGCCCACTGTTTGAATTTGACATCTCAGTTTCCGCTGACAAGAAACGCCGCAAAAAAGGCCGGCGTGGCATGTCTGGCGCGTCCGAGACATCTACACAAATGTGTCAACATCCTGCATGTGACGAGGCTGGCAAGTACCGTGCACCACTGAACCCCGATAATCTGGAAGAGTTCCGCTGGTTTTGCCTTGCCCACATTCGCGAGTTTAATCAGAAGTGGAATTTCTTTGAAAGCCACACTCAGGAAGAACTGGAAGCGCAATTTGCCGCCGACCGCGTCTGGGAACGCCCAACCTCACCCTTTGGTGAGAACAAAGACGCCGAACGCAAACAGACCCCCGAAGAAAAAGCCTGGGCGCGTTTGGGCATCAAGGATGCGCATGAAGTGCTGGGCGACAATGCCACGCGCAACCACGGGCGTGGATCGGACGTAGGCAATGCCAAGCGCCTGCCGCCTGCAGAGCGCAAGGCCATCGTCATTCTGGACGCCAAAGATCACTGGACAAAGGCGGAATTGCGCAAACAATACAAATCGTTAGTCAAAGTCCTGCACCCCGATATGAACGGCGGTGATCGATCTGATGAGGATCGTTTACAGGAAGTGGTCTGGGCATGGGATCAGATCAGGATTAGTAAGTCGTTTAAGGATTAGGGCCTGTTGACATTCAACACCCCGCTTAATCCTACGGTTACAAAAGCCCATCCCCGATCCCCCCAAAGGGGAATGGGTTGCCCCTACCCCTTCGCATCCTCTTTCATCATATCCGCCGCCTTTTCCGCGATCATGATCGTCGGTGAGTTGGTATTGCCCGATGTTATGTTGGGCATCACAGACGCATCCACCACCCGCAAGCCTTGTAATCCATGCACCCGCAGGCGCGCATCCACCACAGCCATCGGGTCGTCACCCATTTTGGCAGTGCAGGTCGGGTGGAAAATCGTGGTGCCTATATTGCCAGCTGCCTCGGCCAATTCCGCATCCGTCTGATACGCGGCACCCGGCAGGTATTCCGACGGGGTATAGCGTGACAACGCATCCTGCCCGACAATTTTACGTGTCAACCGTATGGCCTTGGCGGCAACCAGACGGTCGCCTTCGGTGGACAGGTAATTGGGCGCGATCAGTGGCGCATCTTTGGTGCTGGCCGACGACAGCCGCACTGTGCCGCGACTTTCGGGCCGCAGGTTACACACACTTGCAGTAATCGCGGGGAAATCATGCAGCGGATCGCCGAACTTCTCCAATGACAGGGGTTGCACATGAAACTCCAGGTCCGCGGTTTCGCGCGATGGATCTGACTTCGCAAATGCGCCAAGCTGCGACGGTGCCATAGACATCGGCCCTGTCCGTTTCAACGCATATTCCAGCGCAATACCCGCGCGGCCCATCAGGCTGCCTGCCCGCTGATTCAGGGTTTTAGCCTCCTGAACCTTGAAAATACAACGCAGTTGCAGATGGTCTTGCAGATTTTCACCCACACCTGCACTTTCATGCATCACCTGAACTCCGTGCTCACGCAAAACTGCCGCTGGGCCAACACCGGACACTTGCAACAAATGCGGGCTTCCAATGGCCCCCGCTGACAAAACCACTTCGCCGTCGGCCCCCGCAATCTGCGAAATACCGTTCTTTTCAAACTGCACACCCACTGCACGTTTGCCGTCAAAGATGATCCGTTCGGCGTGGGCCTCGGTTACTATCGTCAGGTTCGGTCGCTTTTTTGCAGGCTTCAAAAAAGCCTTGCGCGTATTCCAGCGAAAGCCCGACTTTTGGTTGACCTGAAAATAATTCACGCCCTCATTGTTGCCCCGATTGAAATCGTCGACTTTCGGAATGCCCGCTTCGGCACAAGCATCGGCAAAATCATCCAGCACTTCCCAAGACAAACGCTGTTGCTCAACCCGCCATTCGCCACCTGCCCCGTGCAAATCATTACTGCCGTCAAAGTGATCCTCGGACTTGGTGAAATAGGGCAGTACATCATCCCAGCCCCAGCCCGCATTCCCCATCTGCCGCCAGCCATCATAATCACGCGCTTGACCGCGCAAATACAACATGCCGTTGATTGATGAACACCCGCCCAGCAATTTTCCACGCGGATACATCAAAGACCGCCCGTTCAAACCCGCCTCAGCCTGCGTATTGAACATCCAGTCGGTACGTGGATTGCCGATACAATAAAGATACCCAACAGGGATATGCACCCAGATATAATTATCGCTTTTGCCCGCTTCCAGCAGCAAAACACGATGTTTCGGGTTTTCCGAAAGCCGTGCCGCTAAAACCGAACCGGCCGAGCCCGCGCCGACAACGATGTAATCAAATGTGCCAAAAACCTGTGTCATTCGTGTATCCTTTATCTGTCAGCACTATTTGATGGCCACACAGATAGATCAAGGCCTAACAGGAATTTACTGCCTAGCCCTTGCGGAACGCGGCAAATTATATCACTAAGCTAATGAACATTCAGACTTGATATAAGACTCATAGGACACCCCTAAAAATGGCAGACGGCAATTTAGATATCAACGCAACCCCGACACAAGATATTTCTGTGCGCGACACCTTTAACATCGACAGCGATATGGTGGTGAAAGGCTTTGCAGACGGCTCTGAGCGGGTTCCTGCGATCGACAGCACCTATCAGTTTGACCATGACACGACGCTGGCGATCCTGGCAGGTTTCACCCATAACCGCCGTGTGATGATCCAAGGTTATCACGGTACGGGTAAATCAACCCATATCGAACAGGTAGCGGCGCGTCTGAACTGGCCATGCGTGCGGGTCAATCTTGACAGCCACATCAGCCGGATTGATCTGATCGGCAAAGACGCGATCAAACTGAAAGACGGCAAGCAAATCACCGAGTTTCAAGAGGGTATCTTGCCATGGGCCCTGCGTAATCCAACTGCGATTGTGTTTGATGAATATGACGCAGGCCGCGCCGACGTGATGTTCGTCATTCAGCGTGTGCTGGAAGTGGACGGTAAACTGACCCTGCTGGATCAGAACAAAGTTATCACCCCGCACCCGTATTTCCGCCTTTTCGCCACCGCCAACACTGTTGGACTGGGTGATACCACCGGGCTTTACCACGGCACACAGCAGATCAACCAAGGCCAGATGGACCGTTGGTCGATTGTCAGCACACTGAACTATCTGTCCCATGAGGCCGAAGTGAATATCGTCGCGGCCAAAAACCCCGGCTTTGACCGCAAAGTGATCGAACATATGGTGACGGTTGCAAATCTTGCGCGTAACGCGTTCATGAACGGCGACATTTCCACCGTGATCTCACCGCGTACCGTGATTACATGGGCACAAAACGCAGAAATTTTCGGCGACATCGGCTTTGCCTTCCGCCTGACTTTCCTGAATAAATGCGATGAGCTGGAACGCGAAACCATCGCCGAGTTCTATCAGCGGTGTTTCGATGAAGAGCTGCCAGAGTCGGCAGCGAGTGTGAGCTTGGGGTGATGCAAACCACAAGACGAGGATAATAAAATGCACCTTGGACTGATCGGCGGTATTGGCCCTGCGGCAACGGTAGTTTACTATCAACGGCTAACCGAGCTGATGCGCCAAAAAAACAAACGTCTGGAACTGACGATTGTGCAGGCGGATGTTTATGACCTGATAAAAAATAACCTTGCCGATCAGCGTGATGCGCAGGCCACGATCTATGCCGATCTGATCACACGGTTAAAAGCGGCGGGGGCGGATTGTGCGGCCATCACCTCATTAGGTGGGCATTTTTGTTTTACTGAAACTGCTAAAATCTCTACCCTTCCCTTGATCAGTGCGGTCACCCCTCTGGATGATTATTTCGCAGCACAAGGTTTAAACCGTGTTGGCTTGTTGGGCACCGGGGTGGTCATGCGTACACAGCTTTACGGCCAGCTGACAAAAACCAAGGCCATTGCCCCTGACAACGACCTAGATGTTCTTGGCAAGCTTTACCAAGACATGGCAGTCAGTGGCATATGCACTGATGCCCAAAGAGCGGTTTTCTTTGAAGAGGGCCGCAAAATGGTTGAAGATCACGGGGCCGAGGCTATCATTCTGGCAGGCACTGATCTTAACCTAGCTTTCGACGGGCAGCATGATCCGGGCTATCGGGTCATTGACGCGCTTGACGTTCATGTTGCAGTCTTGGCCGATCTCGCCTCTGGCGCAACAAGCATTGAAAACCTTAACGCGGGGCAACCCACACCATGAGCAAACCAAACGACAACCCTGCCGACCCTTTCAAAAAGGCACTGGCCGAGGCCACCCGCGCCATGGCCAATGACGCAGAGTTGAATGTGGCGTTTTCAGTTGATCCCCCCGGTGTGAATAACGAGATCATGCGCCTGCCGCAGGTCAGTCGGCGTATGTCGCTGGATGAGGTGTTGTTGGCGCGCGGCACGGCTGATGCCTATGCGTTGAAGAAGCGGTTCAACAATGAAGTGACGCATAACCGCTATATGCCAGAAGGCGCCGATGCGCGTGAGATTTATGAGGTTATGGCCACTGCACGGTGTGAAGCCGTAGGGGCGAAAGCCATGCCGGGAACGGCTGGTAATATTGACGCCAAGATGGAAGCTGAGGCCTTGAAGCTGGGCTATGATCAGGTCAGTTCCTTCAAAGAAGTACCGATGGCGACTGCGTTGGGATACTATCTGCGCCACAAGGCAACAGGTCGCGATATGCCGCCTGCTGTAGATAACGCGATGAAACAGTGGCAGACACAAATTGAAGAACGCTCTGGCGATACTTTCAAAGGTCTGGAAGAGGTCATGACAGATCAGGTCGAGTTTGCCAAATTCGCCCGCCAGCTGATCGATGATCTGGGCTACGGCGACCAACTGGGCGATGACCCCGATGATATGGGCGACGACAATGACGATAGTGCTGAACAAGAAGATCAGGACTATGAGGAAGATACCCCTGATACAGATGCAGGCGATCAAGAAGAAGACAGCGAAGAGTTTGACGACCAAGAAGATCAACAACAATCCGCCGACCAGCAACAATCGCAGGTATCCATGGTTGACCGCGATGATATGGACGGGGCCGAAGAGGTGGACGCGCCAGAAGGTGAAGCACCCCTAGAGCCGCCAACCCCGCCTGCGGTTTCAGATGCCGATCCGAATTACAAAGTGTTCACCACAGAATACGACGAAGAAGAGCCTGCCGAAGAACTGGCGGAACCTGCGGAACTGGAACGCTTGCGGGCCTATCTGGATCAACAACTGGAACCCCTTAAGGGCGCGGTTTCACGGCTGGCAAACAAACTGCAACGCCGCTTGCAGGCCCAACAAAACCGCAGTTGGCAGTTTGATATGGAAGAAGGCATGCTGGACGCAGGCCGTCTGGCGCGGGTCATTGCAAACCCGACAACGCCGCTTTCCTTCAAGGTTGAAAACGACACAGAATTCCGCGACACCGTCGTAACCATCCTGATCGATAACTCTGGTTCCATGCGCGGACGACCCATATCCATAGCCGCGATTTGCGCTGATGTGATGGCCCGCACGTTGGAACGCTGTCAGGTAAAATGCGAGATACTCGGCTTTACCACACGTGCATGGAAAGGCGGCAAATCCCGTGAAGAGTGGCTGCAAAATAGCCGCCCCGCTGAACCCGGCCGCCTGAACGATTTGCGCCACATCATCTATAAAAGTGCTGACGCCCCTTGGCGGCGTGCCCGGCCCAATCTGGGCCTGATGATGAAAGAAGGCTTGTTGAAAGAAAACATCGATGGTGAGGCTTTGGAATGGGCGCACCGCCGTATGGTGAACCGCCCTGAACAACGGCGCATCTTGCTGGTCATCTCTGATGGCGCACCCGTGGATGACAGCACGCTTTCGGTGAACTCTGCCAGTTATCTGGAAAAACATCTGCGCGATGTCATCACAATGGTTGAAAAACGTAAGCAGGTTGAACTTATTGCAATCGGCATTGGCCATGATGTTACCCGCTATTATGAACGCGCCGTGACGATTACCGATGCTGAACAACTGGCGGGTGCTATTACCGAACAATTGGCTGATCTGTTCGACAATGATCCGCGCGCAGTCAAACGCAAGTCCTTGAAACGGGCCGGTTGATGTTCCAGTCTTTCGACAGTGCAACCTCACCTGAAACCGGTGCTGCCCGTCTGAAAAACTTACGCGCAGAATTGGAAAAAGATGGCCTTGACGGATATCTGATACCGCGTGCCGATGCCCACCAAGGCGAATATGTTGTCGCTCGCGATATGCGGCTGGCGTGGCTTACAGGCTTTACAGGGTCGGCAGGATTTTGTGCAGCACTTCGGGATAAAGCCGGTGTTTTCATTGATGGGCGCTACACGTTGCAAGTCCGCAATCAGGTTGATCTGAATTGTTTTACCCCCGTTGGATGGCCTGCAACCAAGCTTGCGGACTGGCTGGCTGAAGCCTTGCCAAAGGGCGGAAAAATCGGCTTTGACCCTTGGCTGCACACACGCGCAGAGATTGAAAAGTTTAGCGGAACCAACATTGAACCCGTGGTTGTGGGCAATCTGATTGACAATATATGGCAGGATCAACCTGCCGCCCCCTTGGATAAGATGGTGCCGCATCCGCATGAATACGCAGGTCAATCCCATAGTGAAAAAATCGCGGTAGCTGCTAAAAATCTAACAGATGCAGGCCACAGCGCATTTGTGCTGACCCAACCCGACAGTATCGCATGGTTGTTGAATACGCGCGGCACAGATTTGGGCCAAACCCCTGTCGCCCTTGCCTTTGCTGTTTTGCATGGCGCGGGGCATGTTTCGCTATTTATGGACAGTCATAAAGCCGACGCCGCCTTGATGAAACATCTGGGGCCACAGATCAGCCTGCATGCCCCCGATGGGTTCGAAGCCGAGCTTGCCGCATTAAGCGGCACCGTTCGTCTGGATAAATCCATCACCCCGGAAGCCGTTGTGCAGATATTGGAAAGCCAAAGCATCGACATTGCCTTTGCCGACGATCCGACAACCTTGCCGAAAGCCTGCAAAAATGCGGTCGAGCTTGCGGGGGCAAAACAAGCTCACATCCGTGACGGGGCCGCCGTTTGCGAATTCCTTGCATGGGTCGATCACATCAACCCTGCAAATGGCATAACCGAAATTGACATCGTAAAAATGCTGGAAGCCAAGCGGGCAGCGACAGGCAAGCTGAAAAACATCTCGTTTGATACCATTTGTGGCTCCGGCCCCAATGGTGCGATTGTGCATTACCGCGTGAATACGCAGACCAATCGCACGGTGCAGTTCAACGAAGTTCTTCTGGTCGACAGTGGCGCGCAATATCTGGACGGTACCACCGACATCACCCGTACGGTGGCCATTGGCGCGCCACCGCCAAAGGCCGCACGTCACGCGACATTGGTTTTGAAGGGCATGATTGCGATTTCACGCCTACGGTTTCCGACCGGCCTGACTGGTAAGGACATCGACGCTATTGCGCGCATGGCCCTTTGGGCCGAAGGGCTGGATTATGATCACGGCACCGGCCACGGGGTTGGCTCGTACCTTTCAGTGCATGAAGGCCCGCAACGCATATCAAGGATCGCCACCGCGCCTTTGAAACCGGGCATGATCATCTCGAACGAACCGGGTTATTACAAAGAGGGTGATTACGGCATCCGTATTGAAAACCTGATCTTCGTCAAACCCGCCGCTGCAATAGACGGTAGCGATAACCGCGACATGCTGTGCTTTGAAACCCTGACACTGGCCCCGATCAGCAAGGTGATGATCGACAAAACCCTGCTGACGGCGGATGAGGTTATCTGGCTGAATGCGTATCATGCGCAGGTCTGGGATAGCTTGAATGATAAGGTGAGTGAGCAAACGAAAGCGTGGTTAGAGGCAGTATGTTCGCCGTTTTAGGGTGGGCTTCATTCACCTCTACGCTGGCTGACAGATCATTTAACATAGGACTTAAACATTTTAGACAAAGCCAGATGGAGAGTATAGGGTGAACAGTCGATGAAGCAACTTTCTGAAATTTTAGAAAATATTAGCGACAATTACGAAGTTTACATAAGCTTCGTATATGGGGACTGCTTTGGCTTGTCCGATTTTGAAATGGTTGATGAGAGCATATATAATAGTACAGATATGTGTCTGGCTTGTAATATTGTATCACTAATTGAGGTTTCCTCTGATGCATATAGTACAAATAATGCATTAGAATTCTCAATAAATGACGTTCTCAAAATCGTTGATCCTGCAAGTGGGGATATAATATACGAGCGCGAAAGTTAATGCCATTATGCACTATCCATCATAGTTATTTACGATAGTCAAAAAGCGTAGTAATTTTATAAATATAGCAACAATTTCAATATGTTAAATGATGTCCCAACTGGGACATTCGAATTTTAGCCCCTAGGAATGCTCTTCACGTGCGGTTTCGACCAGTG
Organism: Amylibacter sp.; assembly: GCA_965261565.1. GTDB lineage: Bacteria > Pseudomonadota > Alphaproteobacteria > Rhodobacterales > Rhodobacteraceae > Amylibacter. The sequence goes on along the minus strand of OZ253460.1, from coordinate 1,756,789 downwards.
CCTGATTGAAAGCGCGCAGGGCATCAACCTCATGCAAAACACCCAATAGAACCCTTTCATCCTGCTCTTGATCAAAGCCTATAACAGGCAGGGTTTGCGTTTTATGTCGCGCAAATAAAGGCATCGCACTTTCCAAGGTTGCTTGGCGGTCAACGAATATATCTTGCGCCATCAATGCCTCACAAGCCGCATGATTTTCATCACAATCCCGCATCAAACTCGAAACGCTGAAGGTGGCCAACAAATATGCTTGCGGCCCCGCCGCCATATGCACGCCCAACCGCTCCAGTTGCGTCAGAAAAAACGACCGATGCACCAGACGGCTGGCAATCGCCGACGACATCGACACGGCGACCAGAACAGCCAGACCGGTTTGCCAATCGCCTGTCATCTCAAACACCAGTAACGCGGTGGAAATCGGTGCGCCCAACACGGCGGCAGCAACGGCGGCCATGCCCGCAAGCGCGTAAAGCGTTTCATAGCTTTCAAACGACGGGAACAGGCCTGTAGCAACCCAGCCAAAAGCCATTCCCGTCAGAGCACCCACCATTAAAGACGGTGAAAATATTCCACCGCCCATGCGCCCTGCGAATGTCACCGCTACAGCCAATATCTTGGCAGCAACAAAAATCACCGCTGCCCAAAACGTGATATTACCGTTCAACGCATTCCACGTGGTTTCATAACCTACCCCGATGATATGCGGAAATACGATTGCAATCAGTCCAAGCGCGGCACCTGCAATCGCAGGGCGCAACCACCCGGGAATACGCAGGCGCGCCTGAACACTATCGCCGATATCTTCTGCAAGGAAAACTGATTTCATCATCGCAACTGCCACCAGCCCGCTAACCATTCCCAGTAGAATAAAGGCCGGCAATTCACTGTAGAACTGCAATGACATTTCCGGCAAAATAAACTCGATCAAATCACCGAACATCAGCCGGCTGACGATGCTGCCCGCAACGGACGCAATCACAATCGGGGCAAAGGCCTGCACAGCGTAGTGCCGCAACACCACCTCCAACGCAAACAATGTACCCGCAATCGGCGCATTGAACGATGCCGATACAGCCGCTGCCGCCGCACAGCCCATCAAGTTACGGCCTGTCATCGCATCCGCATCCAGCCAGCGGGACACTTTACTGGCAATCACCGCACCCAAATGCACAACAGGCCCTTCACGCCCAGTGGAACCACCCATCGACAATGTTATCAGTGAAGCAAATGCCGACGCCAACCCGGCCTTGCCCTCAACTCGCCCGCCTTCCAGTGCCGCGCCTCTGATCACCTGCGCCACAGAACGCGCCCGTCCGTCCGGGGTGAAACGTTGTAAAATAAATCCGACAAGCAATCCACCGACAATCGGCACGCATAATAACCAATACCACGGCAAACTTTTTGCCGCCGTGGCAAGTTCCATATCATCCGCGCCATAAATCAGAGTTTCCAACAGAATTATGCCGATCCGGAACAGCCCCGTTGCAAGCCCGGCCGCAATCCCGATCAGAAGTGCGACTATCCAAAACTGGATTTGGCCCAAACCTTTATTGCGCACCACATCAATTACCTCACGGCTGTTCGCCATAACGTGATCGTATGCAGTCTTTAGTATGTTGTTTGGGGTCTTAGGCACATTCGTTCCAATTAGCTCTTTTCCAAATGTTAGTAATTTTCTAGGTTATGTGCAATTGATCGGAGAAAATAATGTCGGATGTAACCGCAACAATCACAGACCTGAAGCAGCTTCTTGGAGGTCGTTTGAACACCAGTCGCGCGGTTCTGGATCAACACGGGCAAAGCGAGACATATTTCACGCTGACACCGCCCGATGCAGTAGCCTTTGCCCAAAACACACAAGACGTATCGGATATCGTTAAAATATGTGCCAAACACGGCTGCCCGATTGTGCCATGGGGCGTTGGCACTTCACTTGAAGGCCATGCTTTGGCAATCAAAGGCGGCGTTACGATCAGCCTTGCCGAAATGGATAAAATCGCCGAGGTCTACCAAGAAGATTTACTGGCCGTTGTCCAACCGGGCATCACCCGCGAAACCCTGAATGAAGAACTGCGCACTACAGGCTTATTCTTTCCCGTTGACCCCGGTGCCAACGCAACTATCGGCGGGATGACCGCCACCCGTGCATCAGGGACAACTGCCGTGCGCTATGGCACGATGAAGGAAAATGTACTGGCGTTGGAAGTTGTGCTGGCAGACGGGCGCATCATCCGCACCGGTTCGCGGGCCAAGAAATCATCCTCCGGTTATGATTTGACGAACTTGATGGTTGGCTCGGAAGGCACGCTTGGTATTATCACCGAAATCACCCTGCGCCTGCAAGGTCAACCGGAAGCCATTGCCGCCGCAGTTTGTGATTTTCCTGATGTGGAAGCGGCTGTAAACACTGTGATTATGGCCGTGCAAATGGGTGTTCCCATGGCACGTATGGAATTGATCGACACCCTTTCCATGCAAGCTTTGAATCAGTACAGCCAGTTAGGCCTGCCGGAAAAACCGCACCTTTTCATGGAATTCCATGGCTCTGAGGCAAGTGTAGCAGAGCAATCAGAAGTGTTGAAAGAACTGGCCGCTGATATGGGTGGTGGCGACTTCAAGTGGTCAACCAAGACCGAAGACCGTAACAAGCTGTGGCACGCGCGACATAATGCATTTTTCGCCACCAAAGCCCTAAGACCGGGTTTTGATGGCATGTCGACGGATGTCTGTGTACCCATCTCAAAACTGGCCGAGGCGATAACGGAAACCGCAAATGACGCCACTGAACACGGCATGTTCGCACCCATTCTGGGCCATGTAGGTGACGGCAATTACCACACTTTATTCCTGACCGACCCGAATAAGCCCGAAGAGATGGCAATGGCCAAAAAACTGGCCCACCGCATGAACACCCGTGCCCTTGCATTGGGTGGCACTGTCACGGGCGAACACGGTATCGGTATGGGTAAAATGAAATATATGACTGATGAACATGGCGCAGCATGGTCGATCATGGCCGATATAAAACGCGCTCTTGATCCGCAGAATATCATGAACCCCGGCAAGGTTGTGCAGGTTAATTAACGGCTTTAAAATCCGCCGCCATACGCAATTCGCGCAACGGGCGCACTTTGGCGATGCACTGCTGATAAACAGGATGTGCTTTATAGGCAGCAAGCTGATCTTCATCCGAAAACTCGGCATAAACGATCACTTCCACTGCATCTCCGGTTAATGCATCCGCTTGCATATTGCGGCTGACTTCAAAATGATCCGCATACGGGATGGCCTTCAAAACCGAAAGGCCTTCTGCAATGTTATCAACATCTTTTTTATCTTTTGCACTGAAAAACACCACATGGCGGATCATAATCTATATCTTCCTCTAAACCAGCAAAGCCCGTGCTGCCGCGCGGGCCTCAACCGTGATAACATCCCCTGCCAACATACGGGCAATTTCATCTGTACGTGCGTTAGTGTTCAGCTTTACGACTGAGCTCAATGTCTCTTGCCCATCTGTGGTCTTTGACACCAACCAATGGTGATTTCCAAATGCTGCAACCTGCGGTGAGTGTGTCACCACCAAAACCTGACCCTTGTCTGCAAGGGATGCCAAACGCCGCCCCACAGCATCCGCCGTGGCCCCGCCGACACCGCGATCAATTTCATCAAAAATCATCGTCAGACCATCAGCGCGCGAAGTCAGGCAGACTTTCAATGCCAGTAAAAACCTTGATAATTCCCCACCCGATGCAATCTTGTCAATCGGGCCACTGGGCGCACCCGGGTTTGTCGACACTGTAAAAGACACTATATCTGCTCCGTCGGGTCCTGCATCAGCCATTGTAATTTCTGTAGTAAAAACAGCCGCTTCCATCTTCAGCGGTACCAGTTCCTGCTTCATTTTACTGTCCAGTTCCAAGCCCGCCTTACGGCGGTTATTAAGCAATGACGTTGCAAGAATTTCATAAGCACCTTTGGCCTGAAGCAATTGTTGCTCCAAATCAGAGATTTGCCCTGCACCATTATCAATTGCCTTCAGCCGTTTTGCCAAATCACCTGCCAACACAGGCAATTCATCCGGATGCACCTTATGTTTGCGCGCCATTGCACGAATAGCAAACAAACGTTCTTCGGCCTGTTCCAGATCTAATGGGTCATACATAAGATCCGACAGGCAATCATCAACACCGCGCTGCGCTTCCGCCAGTTCATTCATTGCGCGTGACAGATCTGCAAGGGTTGTATCCAACTTGCCTTCTGCCTGATCCGCCACCTCTTGCAACCAACGGTTGGCATCATTCATCATACCTTCGGCCCCATCCGGCCCCAGTGCCGTTGCGGCTTTGGTAATGTCTTCACGAATGCGTGCGCCTGCCTGCATCAATCGGCGGTGTGTATCCAGTGTCGAATCTTCGCCAACCTCCGGTTTCAATTCTTCCAGTTCAAGCACCGAATGGCGTAAATAATCCGCATCACGTTCGGCAAGTGCCAAAGCCGCCTGCCCTGCTTCTATTTGTTTTTGCAACACGGACACCCGCCGCCAAGCCTGTCTAATATCACCCATATCATGCCCGGCATATGCATCCAGCAATGCCCGGTGCCCTTTTGCATTCAGCAAGCCGCGATCATCATGCTGGCCGTGAAGTTCGACCAGACAGTCGGAAAGTCTGCGCAAAACCTCGCCCGTACACCGTCTGTCATTCACATAAGCGATTTTACGCCCATCAGGTGAATTTGTCCGTCGCAGCATTAATTCGCTTTCAACAGGTAGGCCGGCATCTTCAAGGACAGTGCGTGCAGGATGGTCTATTGCCAAGTCAAACCAAGCGGAAACTTCCCCAATATCAGCGCCTTGACGCACCATATCAGCACGACCGCGCCATCCAAGAACAAAACCAAGACTATCTAATAGAATGGATTTCCCTGCCCCAGTTTCACCTGTCAGAACATTCAAGCCGGGCTGAAAATCCAATTCCAGATTATCAATCAGCAACATATTCCGGATATTCAGGCCACGCAGCATGATATCTCCTTGAAGTGTGAGATCAGAGCCATTCGCCTTTGACGGCCTGACGCCAAGTACGGCTTAACCATCTTTCACTGCGTTTGCTTGGTGCATTGGTGGCGATACCCTCACCAGTTAGCAGGACATGCGTGTCTTTATACCATTCAGTACCTTGGAAATTATGACCAAGAATGGCACCTGCAGTTTGGGCATCAGCATCTAAGCCTAATGCTAGATATGCTTCAACCAGCCTGTGCAAAGCCTCTGGCGTATGCGTGGTTGTTTGGAAATCTTCGACAACAATACGGAAGCGGTTGATTGCAGCCGTATAGTGGCCACGTTTAAGATAGTAACGACCAATTTCCATTTCTTTGCCCGCCAAATGATCCAACGCCAAATCAAATTTCAACAATGCCGATGATGAATATTCACTATCAGGATAGCGTTCTACAGTCGTACGTAATGCTTGTAATGCCTGAAAAGTAACCCCTTGGTCACGGCTTACATTATCAATCTGGTCATAGAAACTAAGGGCAATCAGGTACTGTGCGTATGGGGCATCGTCATCTGCCGGATAAAAGTCCAGATAGCGTTGTGCTGCAGATCGGCTTTCATCGTAAAGATCAGCCTCATGATATGCGAATGCTGACATGATAACCGAACGTTTGGCCCATTCGGAATACGGATACAGACGTTCCACTTCGGAAAACCGTACAGCGGCTTTACTTGCTTTTCGTTTACTTAGAAGTGCCTCGGCGGATTGGAAAATCGCTTCGGGTGATTTCCCTTCCAACGATACTTCGCCGCGTTCACTACCTTTACCCGAGCAGCCGGCTACAGCCAAAGCCATCGCAACGGTCAGTATCAACGATGTTTTTTTTCCAAAGCAGATCATTCAACTTCACCCAATGATATTGGGCGAACATATATCACAGATTGCAAGCCTGCCAGTACATTTTCGAATTTATTTCGCAGGTCAGTAATATGTGAATTAGTTTGAGATTTCATGAACACGCATATGTTAACCAATATATCTTTATAAAGGTTTATTAGGCAGATAGGGCAATATCTTCGGCCTGAATATGTGCCCCGGGCAACATATCGGTTTGTGCGGTGTTACATACAACCATTTCCCAGGCGCCAGGTGTAGAAAACAGTTTGTGCAGCAACATGTTTGTTGCGCGATGTCCAGCCCTGACACCGATATACTTACCCAGTATCGGGGCACCGGCCAAAGCCATATCGCCTAAAGCATCCAGCATTTTATGGCGAACACATTCATCTGCACGGCGAAAGCCTTCCGGATTTAAAACTGTTCCGTTATCAACAACAATAGCATTATCCAAACCACCGCCCTGCGCCAAACCAATGGCTTTTAATGCATCAACATCCTTGCGTTGGCAGAATGTCCGGCAATCGCTTAGCTCACGAACAAACGCGCCGTTTGCCATTTCCAGCTCTTTTTGCTGCCTACCAATAGCTTTATCCGCGAAATCGATGGAAAAATCGATCTGTAACGTATCCGATGGTTTCAGGACTGCTATGGTTTTGTCAAATTGGATCGAAACTTCTTTTAAAATACGGATCGCGCGCACAGGTGCATCCTGATCCTGAACACCCCCGTCCAGAATCGCCCGGACAAACGGATCGGAACTGCCGTCCATTATCGGAACTTCGGGGCCGTCAATTTCAACAAGTGCGTTATGAATGCCTGTTCCCGCCAATGCGGCCATTACATGTTCTACCGTTGACACTTCAACACCGTCATCATTTGCGAGTCTGGTACACATGCGGGTATCGTTAACTGAATCGTAAAGTGCAGGTATTAAGTTGTTCTTGTCGGTTATATCAACGCGCCTGAACCAAATACCATACTCAGCGGATGCAGGGCAAATAACCAGTCGGGCAGGTTTTCCTGAATGAAGACCATTACCTGATAAAACTACTTTCTTTGCAACTGTCTTTTGCACAGCTCGATCCACTTTATTATTTCTCTATGCTTTAATACCAAATTGCGCACAATTCCCCAATTCACAGATTATGTCTGATTGCTTCAATAATTACATAAAATGAAACAAAGAAAACGCAGGCCAAGGCCCGCGTTTTCTTTGTTTATTTAGAGTAGCTTAGTTAGCTTGTCGGCGCAAAAACGCAGGGATTTCGATCCGCTCTTGATCTTTATTCATTGCAGGCTCTTCCTGAACCGCAGATAAGCTTGGCTGGTTAGAGTGGTCGCGACTCGCGCTGCCACGGTCATCCTGATGTCCCGTCATTTTTGAGATCAGACTATTCAGACCAAAACCGCGCGCTTTTTCTACGCGATCTTCTGTTGCAGTCGCTTCCGGGCTGTGGCGGTTTGCCGCCTTCGAGGCCGCAGCATGTAACCGTGCCATCGTTTCAGCACTTGGCTGACCTGCCGGTTGCGGTTGCGGTGCCACAAAAGCTGAACGATCCTCATCTTCCATTTGGAAGAAATCATCTGCTGACTCTGCCACATTCGCTGCAGGTTGGTAAGCAGGAGGAGGTAAGTCATCTTTCGTATCGTCAGCAAATAATGAGCCGGCATCGGGTTCTACATCGAAGATATCCGGATCAGCCGTATGTAAATCCGTTGCCGTGAAATCTTCGGCGACCGGTTCGTTTGGCACGTCTGTTTCGACATCTGTTTCTGATACTTCTGCTTCAGATTGTTCAAAAGAAACTGACTGCGCCAGAGGTTCTTTCAAAGACCGGCGTGGAACAGGAATGTCAGTGACATTAAAGGCAGCATCAATGCCAGTGGCCACAACAGACACACGCATCACGCCTTCCAATCCGGTATCAAGCGTAGAGCCAACAATGATGTTTGCATCCTCATCAACTTCTTCGCGGATGCGGTTTGCAGCTTCGTCCATTTCAAACAATGTCAGGTCATGACCACCTGTAATATTGATCAAAACGCCATGCGCACCTCTTAGAGAGATCTCGTCTAGCAGTGGATTTGCAATGGCTTTTTCCGCAGCTTGAATTGCGCGTTCTTCGCCTGTGGCTTCACCGGTGCCCATCATGGCTTTGCCCATTTCGTCCATAATGGCGCGAATATCTGCAAAATCCAGATTGATGATGCCAGGACGTACCATCAGATCAGTGACACCTTTAACCCCTTGATACAAAACGTCATCAGCCATTTGAAACGCTTCGGTAAAAGTAGTTTTTTCATTCGCTATGCGAAATAGGTTCTGGTTCGGAATAACAATCAGAGTGTCAACAACCTTTTGCAAAGCATCCACACCCTCTTCAGCCTGACGCATCCGCTTGGTGCCTTCAAACTGGAACGGTTTGGTGACAACACCAACTGTCAGAACACCCAATTCACGGGCAGCTTGTGCAATAATCGGTGCGGCACCGGTACCTGTACCACCGCCCATACCGGCAGTGATAAAACACATATGGCTGCCGACCAGTTGATCAACAATCGCTTCGATACTTTCCTCTGCAGAGGATGCACCCACGGACGGGCGCGCACCAGCGCCTAAACCTTCGGTAACCTTTTCACCGATTTGAATTTTGTTGGTTGCCTTGGATGACTGCAAAGCCTGCGCGTCTGTATTTGCAACAACAAAGTCGACGCCTTCCAAGCTTTTTTCGATCATATTATTAACAGCATTGCCGCCAGCACCACCAACGCCAAAAACTGTAATGTGTGGTTTCAGATCAGCCATTTCTGGCATACGTAAATTCAAAGTCATGATAATGGTCCGCCTGTGTTGTCTGCTTGGCCGAATTCTTCGGTCCTTTTTACTGATTCGTATGGTAACGCAGCGATTCGATCACGTCACGAAAAATCGTGCGTTAACACACAAAATATAGTAATTTACGCACCTTTCAGCTCAATTTATGGCATTCAGAGGGTCGTTATCTAACAAAACACGTCATTACATGATACTTTGCCAACCATCGCCTCACTAAAGCGCAAATTAAATATGGCGCGGATATCAAAGTGCTGCTTTCGGGCGCCTGTTAACAGCACATTACCAATTATCCTTGAACCACCGCATGGCTTTTTTCAAAGGGCGCCCACCCATGCGTTCAATCGGTAAATCAAAATCCCAGCATTCATCTTGTGGATGTGCGGCGTGCATCGCCAAACCGATGGTGGATGCAAACGCTGGTCCGGTCGCGGCTTGTGGCAGCCCCTGAACCCGCATTGGGCGACCAAGGCGCACATTCTGGCCCAGTATTTTGCTGGCAAGGCTTTCCAGCCCCGGTATTTGACTGGTGCCTCCGGTCAGAACAATACGCTGGCTGGGCAAATGATCAAAACCTGATGCATCTAGACATTTGCGGGCATTTTCCAATATTTCTTCCAGCCTTGGACGCATTACCCCGATCAGTTCTGCGCGACTGATGCGGCGGCGGTCGTGATCATAATCACCTGTATCCCCGCCAACCTCGATCATTTCACGATCATCAATTGACGTCGCAATTACACCGCCATGCAGCGTCTTTATCCGCTCGGCAGTTTGATATGTAATCTGCAAGCCTTTTGAAATATCCGAGGTGACAGTTTCCCCACCCATGCAAACGTTATCGCCATAAATCATATGCTTTTTCAAAAATACCGAAACGCTTGTCGTGCCGCCACCTATGTCAATACAGGCAGCACCAAGTTCCTGCTCATCCTCTACCAGTGCCGACATGCCACTTGTGTAAGCGGCCGAAGCCACTCCGGCTAGTTCCATATCGCAACGTTTCACACATTTCAGCAGGTTTTCGATAGCTTGCGTATCGATTGTCAAAAGATGCATATCTACGGATAAGCGGTTGCCGATTTGTCCGCGCGGATCAGTCAAACCACTGCGGTGATCCAATGTAAAATTGACCGGCATTGCATGCACTGTTTCGCGCCCTGCGCCATAGTCAGGAATGTCGCAGCCCGCCAGCACACGGCCAATATCCTGATCCGTAACATTCCCGTTTTCCAAATCAACAGAACCGGCCACACCATAAGACCTGGGTTCTGCACCTGCCAAACAGGCGATAACATGATCTACACGCACATTGGCCATTTTCTGCGCACCTTGCACCACAGTGCGAATGGCCCGTTCTGTTTCCCCCATCGCGGTAACTTCGCCAAACCGCACCCCGCGCGACCGCGTCGTTGCCACACCGATAACCCGAAAAGAACCATGGCTGGCAAAACCTACCGCACCTAAACGTGGCTCGTTACCGGTTCGCGCGTCGAATTGCAAAACCATGCAGGCCATTTTCGTCGTACCCACATCCAACACCGCAACCAAACCACGCTGCAATGCAGTTTGCCGCTTTTGGCGCATGGCACGTTGGGTCTCGTACAAATATGACATTCTTTAATTTCCCTCTTCACTTGCGGTTAACCGCAATTTTTTAAATTCACCCAAGGCTGGTTCTGAAAGCCTTAAAATCGGCTTTCGGCCATCCCTTATGTCCACGACAGTAATGTCACGGTTCAAAATATCCTGTGCCCTATGCAAGGCCAAAATACGCCCTAAAGCTTGTATCGGCTCATCTTCTGGTAATTTCAGCACTTGATTGCGATCCAAAATCACATCCCAACGCCGTTCACCCACACGCATCAACCCGCGCACGCGGCCCGATATAGGTGACAGTTTATTGAAAATCTCTAAAGCCTGTGCAGTATGATCCTGCACACCGACCCCTGTAATAAGCGGTAAGTCCGGGCGTTCCAAACGTGAAACAAGCGGCCCTGACTTTTGACCCGTTGCATCCAGCAAGGCCAAACCTTTATCATTGCGCCAAACCAATACAGGCACACGCATAACGACCCCGACTTCCAGAATTCCCTTTGAGCCAATCAACAGATTTACCGTTTCAATCGCTTCTATTGCATCAACTCTGGCTTTCATGGCCTCTAAATCAAGATCAAACGAGCTAACGGGCAGGCTTACATTCAAAGTGTCCCTGACTTGCTTGTCAAAAAGCTCAGGCACACCTTGAATATGCATCTGCTGGATCATAAATTCTGGGCGTTGTTCAATCGTCGTGCGCGCATTGTCAAATGAAACAACAATTTTCTGCCGCACTTCAGGGTCGCGCAAATATGATAGCGCGAAAATTAGTATAAACGCTATCGGCAATCCAGTTCGGATCAAAGCACGGTAAAACGGTGTTAACCACAACCGATGTAGTTTGAATTTCACGCGACTTGGGGCCGGGTCATGCCGTGTAGGTATGCTTACCTGTTGCATGATGCATCCTCTACCATCCAGCGTACAAACTCACCCCAAGGCACACCACAAACAGCCGCTTGTTCCGGTGCCAGTGAAGTCGACGTCATGCCGGGTTGTGTATTGGTTTCCAGCAGGATCAACCCACCCAGACCCTTTGCTTCATCCCAGCGAAAATCTGTGCGTGAGACGCCGCGACAAGATAAAACCTGATGTGCGCGTAATGCATAATCCATGCAAGCGTCGAAAATTTCTACGGGAATATCCGCAGGGATCACGTGACGCGACCCGCCTGTCTCGTATTTTGCCGAATAATCGTACCAGCCATCAGTTTGAATATCTGTAACGGAAATTGCCTTGTCACCCATCACAGTCGTAGTCAGCTCGCGTCCGGGGATGAATTTCTCGACCATCACCGTATCGGGCATCTCCGCGTTCAACCGCGCGGGTCCTTCACCTGCGTTGACAATATAAACACCGATCGATGATCCCTCATTATAGGGTTTCACCACATATGGCGCTTCCATCGGATGACCTGCCTGCACTTCTTCTTTTGTTGCCAGAACACTTTCAGCTATCGGCAAACCAACGGATTTATACAACCGTTTTGTCTGCTCTTTATCCATTGCCATGGCTGACGCCATGACACCAGAATGTGTATAGGGGATTTGCAACCATTCCAGCAGGCCCTGAACACAACCGTCTTCACCCCAACGGCCGTGCAGCGCATTGAACACAACATCGGGCTTGGCCGTGACCAGATCAGCCGCCAAGCTTGGCCCAGCATCCAATTCAACAACTTGAAATCCCTCATCGCGCAGTGCGGATGCCACTTCGCGGCCTGATACCAGCGAAACTTCCCGTTCCACCGATGGGCCGCCCTTAAGGACACACACGCGCGATATTGTCCTGCTCGACATACCCGCCTCTTTCACCCACGACCATTTTCCGGCTCTTCGGGCTGATAATTACTTTAGGATCGTTCTCCGACCCGCATTATTTCCCACTCTAACTGAATCCCACAGTTTTCGAAAACCTTTTTTCGTACTTTTTCACCTAAATTTTCCAAATCTGCGGCAGTTGCGCCACCTTTGTTGATCATAAAGTTGGAATGCATAGGGGACATCTGTGCCCCACCCAATGTAGCCCCTCGCAATCCTGCATCCTCAATCACTTTCCAAGCCTTTAAATCATGCACATCATCATCGCGCCCCGTTGAACTGAACCCGGCAGGATTACGAAATGTTGATCCACAGGAACGTTCCTTTACAGGTTGCGTTGCCGCACGCTGTTCCAACGCTTCCGCCATCTTGGCCTCAATCGCTTCCGGATCCCCTGCCACGCCTTGCAAAGTAACGGATGTAATGATCATGCCCTCGGGCAATTCCGTTGACCTATATGTAAATCCCATATCGCCCTTGTTCAGCGTCACCGGTTCGCCCAATCGTGTCACTGCCTGTGCTTCGACAAAGACATCTGCGGTATATATTCCATAACATCCCGCATTCATCTTGGCAGCACCACCTATGGCCCCCGGAATGGTACGTAAAAATGCCAGATCAATTCCCGCCGTAGCCGCCTTGCGCGCCACATGCGCATCCAGCGCCGCCGCACCTGCCCGCACACGGTTATTTGCCAACACCTGAATCCCGTTAAACTCGCGCCCCATGCGGATCACCACACCTTTGATCCCACCATCACGGATGATCAGGTTGGAACAGACGCCGATGGGAAATACGGAGATATCAATGTGTAAGTCTTTCAGGAAATCTTTCAAGTCCGTCAAATCGGCAGGCTGGAACAACAGCTCTGCCGGGCCACCTACCTTCAGCCACGAGAGGTTAGCCAAAGGGCGGTTCACCGTATAGGTGCCGCGCACATCTGGCAGGTTCATGGTCACGTATCCTCAACCAATCCATTAGCCCATGTACTGATCGTGCCGGCCCCCAGACAAATCAGCAAGTCACCGGGTTGGGTCTCATTTTTTACAAATGCCCGAAAAGATGTCTCATCCGCAACCGCATGTGCGTGCTTATGCCCGCTTGCAATCAACCCCGCTACAAGGCTATCGCGATTTGCACCTTCAATCGGGTCTTCACCGGCTGCATAAACATCACTGATCGCCACCACGTCTGCATCGTTGAAACAGCCACAAAAGTCCTCAAACAAATCATGCAGGCGCGAATAACGGTGCGGTTGATGTACCGCGATGACACGGCCGTCTGTTGCCTGTTTCGCAGCACTTAGTACCGCTTTAATTTCAACAGGGTGATGTGCGTAATCGTCGATCACGGTCACACCATCCAACTCACCCACACGTGTGAAGCGACGGTTGACGCCTTTGAAGTTTTTCAATGCAGTGAGGATTTCCGCCCGCTTCATACCCAGATAGCGCGATACGGCAACGGCCGCCAATGCGTTTGATACATTGTGATCACCTGGCATCGGCAGCATCACCCCGTCAATACGCTGATCTTCTGCCTGCAACTCGATATCGAAATGCGCAACGCCCTTTTTATAGGTCAGGTTTTCCGCCCGTACATCCGCCTGTGTGTTGAAGCCGTAGGTGATGATGCGCCGATCATTGACCCGCCCGACCAAAGCCTGCACTTCCGGATGATCGGTATTGCAAATCGCCACACCGTAAAACGGGATGTTGGACACGAACGTATAGAACGCATCACGCAGATTATCGAATGTGCCGTAATGCTCCATATGTTCCGGGTCGATGTTGGTAACAACGGCCACAGTCGCGGGCAACCGATTAAAAGTGCCGTCACTTTCATCCGCTTCCACAACCATCCATTCACCCGCACCCATCCGCGCATTTGAGCCATAGGCGTGAATAATTCCGCCGTTGATCACAGTGGGGTCAAGACCACCTGCGTCCAGCAGGGTTGCAACCATGGTTGTGGTCGTGGTTTTTCCGTGTGTCCCTGCAATTGCAACATTGGATTTCAGACGCATCAGTTCTGCCAGCATTTCGGCGCGACGCACAATTGGTAGACCGCGCGCACGCGCGCTGTCCAATTCGGGATTTCCAGATTTAATCGCCGATGAGATTACTACAACTTCGGCATCTTCCAAATTCTCGGCGATTTGTGGAAATGATACCCGTGCGCCCATTTCTACCAGCCGGTCGGTAATTTTACTGGGGCGCAAATCTGAACCCTGCACTGTATAACCATGATTGATCAGCACCTCGGCAATACCCGACATACCGATACCGCCAATGCCGACAAAATGTATTGCCCCCAACTGTGTTGGTAATTTTGTTGCCGCACTCATTTCAAGATCGCCTTCTCATAGCCAGTTCTTCTACCATATTCGCAAGCTGTTCAGTCGCATTCGGCATAGCCTGCGTCAATGCAGCCTGTGCCATTTTAGCCGCCCCTTCCGCATTTTCCAGAACCGTCGCGATACATTTGGACAGGTTGATTGCGGTCAGATCTTTTTCAGGGATTATGATCGCTGCACCAGCACCTGCCAAACCACGTGCATTAGCGTTTTGATGATCATCCATTGCAATCGCCAATGGCACCAGAATTGATGGCCGTCCGATGATTGAAATATCGGCTACGGATGAGGCCCCTGCGCGTGATACAACCAGCTGTGCCTCTGACATCAGACGTGGAATATCGCGAAAAAAAGGCGAAATCTCTGCGCGCACATCGGCTTGTGCGAAAGCTGCCTCGCAGGTATTTGTATCTTCTTCGCGGGCTTGCTGAACAACACGCAATTGCTTTTTCAATTTTTCAGACAGCAATGCAACTGCCTGCGGCATCATCTCAGATAGAATCCGCGCCCCTTGCGAACCGCCAATTGCCAGAATACTCATCGGCCAATCACCTGGCGTTATGTAGTTTGACCCATGTTTTTCCAGAACCGAGCGGCGCACAGGATTGCCCACATGCACGCCCTTCACCCCTTCTGGCATATCAGTTGGCCAAGTACCGCAGGCAACACGATCTACCTTTGATGCAAACATCTTGTTCACCCGCCCCAGCACACCGTTTTGTTCATGGATCATACGTGGCAGTTTCAAAAGACCTGCCGCAAGCATCGCAGGGATTGCTGGATATCCGCCAAAACCTGCTACAGCTGTTGGGCTATCACGTTTCATCGAACGTCGCGCGGATAAAGTACCTAGTAGAATACGAAACGGGACCCGCAGCTTTGCCAGTAATCCTCCGCGTGAAAACGTACCTGAATTCACCACTTCAATTTCAACAGTATGCGGGAAACCGCCAGTATACCGCGCACCGCGCGGATCTGTTGATAATTTTACCCGCCAGCCACGGCGCAGCATTTCTTCTGCCAAGGCTTGGGCTGGAAACATATGTCCGCCGGTACCACCTGCCGCAATAACCAGAAGCGGGCTGTCAGTCATGCCGGATAATCCTTGGGCCATGATTGCCACGACCCAAAAGATCGCTCATGTCGCCCTGTGCACGCGTGCGGGTGAAGGCCAGCAACAGACCCAATCCGATACCAGCCGCCACCAGTGATGAGCCGCCATAGCTGACAAACGGCAGCGTCATGCCTTTGGCCGGCAATAGGCGCGCGGCAACCCCCATATTAATCATCGCCTGCATTCCAAACAACACCGCAATGCCCGTGCCCGCCAAACGAATAAATGGATCGCGTTCGCGGATTAGCCGAAACAGCGACCGAACGGTAACCACCATAAATAGGCAAATGACCACCAACACCAAGATCAGGCCATATTCTTCGGCCGCCACTGCAATAATAAAGTCCGTATGCGCATCGGGCAGCGACCACTTCACCTGCCCCTCACCAATCCCGACACCAAAAAATCCACCTTCTTGTATTGCGTTTGTCGCATAACCAATTTGGGTGCGCGGATCCAGATCAGGACTTAGAAATCCGTCAATACGCCGTGCGAAGTGTTCCGAGTTATTATACGAAAACATTCCGGCAGCGACCACACCGGCAGCCATAAGCACAAGCAGCAACATCGGCGCACCAGCAATAAAATACATCACACCCCATGATGCGACGATCAACATAGCCTGACCAAAATCAGGCTGCATCGCCAGTAAAAAAGCAACAGACAACATTACAAAGAACGAAATACGGCGCCCGGGCGGGCCGCCGACCTTAAAGGCCGAAGCCATCATCCATGCAGAAAATACGATAAAGAAAGGCTTCAGGAACTCCGACGGCTGCACCGATGCGAATCCAAGTGAAAACCAGCGCGTTGCACCTTTTCCATAATCCGTCCCGAAGACGGGAAGAAATAACAGGGCGATGAAACAAAAGCCAAAGCCGAAAATCCCAAGACGGCGCAACATCAGCGGCGACATCATCGAGATCACCATCATCACAGCCAATGCAACTGAACCAAAGAAAAGTTGTTTATAAACGTAGTAGAACTGCGGCAATCCATTGCGTTCCGCTAATGGCACTGAGGCTGCGAGCCCCAGCAGAATGCCGATCAGAAAAAGACCAAGTATACAAGACAGTGACAACCGGTCTATGGTACGCCACCACTTGGGTAATATTGGATCACTGGGTTGTTGAACAACCCTGCCAAAGGCCATTTCTGTCATTGTCGCCTGCTCGCCGTTTACTGCCATTCACATGCGGCCTCATTTAACGGGCCGTCATTGCTTATAGGAATGCCATATATTTTGTCATTTGGCTAGTGCTTTACACACGATATGGCGAAATTCAGCCGCCAATAACTTCTTTGACCGCAGCAACAAAAGCATCACCGCGCGCTTCAAAGCTGGCGAACTGATCAAAACTGGCACAGGCTGGTGCCAGCAGTACAACATCACCCGATTTGGCGTTTTTTGCGGCCGCCTTCACCGCAGCTGTAACTGTGCCTGACATCTCATGGGCTACATCGCCCAACTGATCCGCAAACTGATCCGCAGCTTCGCCCACCAGATATGCTTTGGCCACGCGATCGAACAATGGCACAAGCGGTGCAATACCACCCTCTTTCGCCTGACCGCCAACTATCCAGTGAATATCTTTGAACGTCAACAAGGCCTTCTGTGCCGCATCCGCATTGGTGGCTTTACTATCATTGACGAAAATAACGCCGTCATGCTGCGCGATAATTTGGCATCTATGCGCAAGGCCGCCATAAGACCGTAATCCAGTCTCAACCATCTTGGGCGCCATTGCTAGGGCCCGGCAAACCGCATAAGCCGCACAGGCGTTTTGATGATTATGTGCGCCCGGCAGACCTTGAATGTCACGTAAATCTATTGAAGTAACTTGCCGCCCCTTACGCCATTCCGCCAAAAACCCTTTGCGGGCAAAAACTGACCAACCATTACCCTGCAGCTTGCGCCCTGATGAGATCGCAATTACAGGATCACCCGTTTCACTGTCTTGGCGTATCTGATTGGCCAGATAGCGGCCTTCAGGTTCATCGACACCGATAATCGCTTTATCGGGCCCGCCTTCTGCAAACAAACGCCGCTTGGCTGCAAAATAACCACCAATACCACCATGTCGATCCAGATGATCCGGTGAAAGGTTCATGAACACTGCCATATCAGGTGCCAACGCACGCGCCAACTCTGTCTGATACGATGAAAGTTCCAGCACCACGATCTCACCATCACTGGCAGGATCAAGATCCAGAACCCCGCGCCCGATATTACCACCCATTTGCACCGGCTTGCCCGCCTTTTGCAAAATATGCGCAATCAGGGCCGTGGTGGTGGATTTACCGTTCGATCCGGTGATGCAAATGACCCGGGGCAGAACATCGAACTTGTCCCATTCGGGTGTTGCGTATGAGCGAAAAAACAGTCCTATGTCATTGTCCACGACAACACCCAATCCCCATGCCTTTTGCACGATCGGGTGCGCTTCAGGATATAGATGCGGAATTCCGGGCGATACAATCAAGCTGATCACATCTTCCCAGGGCTTGTCCTTGTTCAGGTCAGCAACTTGCAAACCCGCATCTTCGGCCGTTGCCCGCGTCGCTGCATTATCATCCCAACAAACAGGTATTGCACCACCTGCCTGCAAAGCCAAAGCCGCTGACAGACCGGTACGGCCCAACCCCAAAACAGCGACCTTGTGGCCATCGTATCCGCGTACAGGGATCATCAGCGTATCTTCAGTGTGGCCAGACCGACCAAGGCCAGGATCAGTGCTATAATCCAAAAACGGATCACAATCTGTGGTTCTGACCAACCTTTTTTCTCAAAATGATGATGAATCGGCGCCATCAGGAATACGCGCTTGCCCGTCTTTTTGAAATACAAAACCTGAATGATCACCGACAAGGCTTCAACCACAAACAGGCCACCGACTATCGCCAGCACAATTTCGTGTTTGGTACATATCGCGATCGCGCCCAGCGCACCGCCCAATGCCAGTGATCCTGTATCACCCATAAACACCGCGGCAGGCGGCGCGTTATACCACAAGAACCCCAAACCCCCGCCGATCAGGGCTGAGGTAAATATCAGCAACTCGCCAGTGCCCGGCACATAATGCACGTCAAGATACTCGGTTACGTCGACACGGCCAACCGCGTAGGCAATGATCCCCAGCGTACCGCCTGCAATCATCACGGGCATAATCGCCAGCCCGTCCAAACCGTCTGTCAGGTTCACTGCATTGGCCGACCCCACGATCACGATCATTGCAAACGGGAAGTAAACAATGCCTAAGTTAAGTAATGTATCTTTGAAAAACGGCAGTGCCAGTTGGCCCGACAATTCCGTCGGTTGAACCTGCGTTGCCACGATCGCTGCGAGCAGGGCAATGGCAAATCCGATCAAAAGCCGCGCCCGAGATGAAAACCCGGCCACAGTCTGCTTGGAAACTTTAAGATAATCATCTGCAAAACCGATCAACCCGAAGCCGGCGGTCACCAGTAGGACAACCCAGACATAGGCATTATCCGTACGCGCCCATAGCAATGTGGACACCAGCAAAGTGCCAAGTATCAAGACACCACCCATTGTCGGGGTGCCGGCTTTGGCTATTATATGGCTTTCAGGCCCATCATCGCGAATGGGCTGACCTTTTTTTTGCTTGCGTTTCAACCAATTGATCAATGGTTGCCCAAAAATAAAGCTCAGGATCAGTGCAGTGAAGAACGCGCCGCCCGCGCGAAACGTGATGTAACGGAACAGATTGAACACATCGCCCCCATCAGATAATTCACTTAGGAAATATAACATCGTGCCTTTACCCCTGCTTTTCGTGCTTATGCACTTGTTTTTCTGATCACGTCCACAATTTTTGAAACTTTAGAGCCTTTCGAGCCCTTAACCATCACAATATCGCGCGTCTTCAATAAATCGACAATCTGTTCTGCCGCCAGATCAGCGGTTTCAAACCAAAGCCCGCGATTTTTCATCGGTAGCACATCATACAGCCCCTTCATCAAAGGACCCACAAGATGAATAACATCCATGGCGTTCAATGCAGGCAGTTCCGCCATACCCACGTGTAAAGCTTTCTCAGTTTTCCCCAACTCCAGCATGTCACCCAAAATGACAACTTTGCGGCCCGCCGCATGTATTTGAGCCAAAACATCCAAGGTTGCGACCATTGATGTTGGATTTGCATTGAAGCCTTCATCAATCAGTTCGATGAAGTCACCGTTAACCATTTTAACCACTTCGCGTTTGCCGCGCCCTGCGGGTGTTGTCCATGTGGCCAACCCTGTAAGGCAGCGGTTTAAATCAGCACCAACCGCATCACAAGCGGCCAATACCGCCAAAGAGTTCATCGCTAAATGCGCACCCGGAGCAGACAATGCGTATTCAATTTTCTGGCCCTCTAAATCAAACAATATTTTTGTGGAGTCATCCGAAACATATGCACCCAGCAGACGGAAATCCGCTTGTTTAGCTCCGCCAAAGGTTACAACATGTGCGCGTGCAGTGTCTGCCGCATCACGCAAAATCGGTAACGTGTCTATATCCGCATTCAGCACAGCTGTACCGCCCTGTTTTAGCCCTTCAAAAATTTCAGCCTTGGCCTGCGCAATTTCTTCTACGCCTGAAAATGCTGCCAGATGCACAGCCGCCACATTGGTTATCAGGGCCACATCCAAATTGGCCATGCGGGCCAAAGGCCCGATCTCACCTGCATGGTTCATGCCGATTTCGATTATCGCAAATTTGGTGTCGCTGGGCATTCGTGCCAATGTCAGCGGCACGCCCCAGTGATTATTGTAACTGCTTTCAGCAGCATGTACGCGCGCCTGCCCGCCAAGTGCGGTGCGCAACATTTCCTTGGTACCAGTTTTGCCAACGGAACCTGTCACACCGATCACTTTGCCGGAAATACGGGCCCTTGCGGCACGCCCCATGGCCTCTAATCCTTCCAAAACATCATCGACAATCAGCAAGGGCGCACCCCCGGAAACCCCGTCAGGCACATGGCTAACCATAGCCGCCGCCGCACCTTTTTCCAAAGCTTGTGCAACAAAGTCGTGGCCGTCACGAATATCTTCCAAAGCGACAAACAAATCGCCCTTTTGCAGCGTGCGCGTATCAATTGAGACGCCATGCGCCTGCCAGTCAGTGGCGGATTCGCCACCTGTTGCCGCAATTGCTTCAGCGCTTTCCCAAAGCACGTTCATGCCCCCATCCCGTCAAGAGCGGCCACTGACATGCTGGCTTGTTCAGCATCGTTAAACGGCAGTATCTGATCCTTGATAATCTGACCGGTTTCGTGTCCTTTACCCGCAATCAGCAAAGCATCACCCGGTTGCAAATTATCCACGCCCGCCAAAATTGCCGCTGCCCGGTCACCAAACTCATTTGCATTAGGGCAAGCAGCCATGATTTCAGCCCGTATGCTGGCAGGTTCTTCGGAACGCGGGTTATCATCAGTTACAAACACGGTATCGGCATTTTTTGCAGCTACCTTACCCATCAAAGGCCGTTTACTGCGGTCACGGTCACCACCCGCGCCGAACACCACAATCAATCGCCCCATTACATGCGGGCGCAACGCTTTTATCGCGGTTTCCAACGCATCAGGCGTATGTGCAAAATCAACAAATACCGACGCTCCGTTTGCACGTGTTGCCGCCAGTTGCATCCGGCCCGGTACTGTTTCCAATCCCGATAACTGCCCGAACACATCTGCAGGTCGGGCACCGGCCGCTATCACCATTCCCGCCGCAATCAGCACATTCTGGGCTTGAAAGCCACCGATTAAAGACAGCCGTACCGTGTGCACTTCGCCCCGCCACGAAAATCGCAAATCCTGCCCTGTGCCATCGCATCGCGTGTTCAGGATTTGCATATCTGCACTCTCTTGGCCCAGCGTGATCACATCCTGCCCGCGTACTTTCGCAATCGCCACCAATTCAAGGCCCTTGGGATCAAGTGTATTGATCACAGCCGAGCCTTCTGGGGGCAAAACCCGCGAAAACAAACCTGCCTTGGCGTCAAAATAATCCTCAAATGTTTTATGATAATCCAGATGATCCCGGCTGAAATTGGTAAAGCCGCCCACGGTCAGATAAACCCCGTCCAGCCGACGCTGTTCCAACCCGTGACTTGAAGCTTCCATCGCCGCATGGGTAATGCCCTCATCTTTAAGCCTGCGCAACAAACGGTGCAACGTAATCGGTTCCGGCGTGGTGTGCTTCAGCCCTTCGGTATATGCCCCTTCAACACCGGTCGTGCCAAAATTCACGGCCTCATACCCCAGTGACACCCATATCTGGCGGGTAAAATTCGCGACCGAGGTTTTGCCGTTAGTACCGGTCACAGCCGTCATCGTTGCAGGTTGTCCTTCGAAGTACCGCGCTGCGGCCTGTGCTAAAGCCAGTCGCGGATCTTCAACAATAATGAATGGAATATCCAGCTTCGCGACATCACGTTTCGCAATCTCCAGCCCCGCAGCATCGGTTAGTACAGCACCAGCCTGCATCCGAACCGCATATTGGATAAATTCACCACCATGCACCTTGGCACCCGGCATCGCTGCAAACAAATCACCAGGTCGCACATCCCGGCTATCCACACATACCTTTGAAATAACCGTATCCGCACCACCAACCCCGTGCCTTGGCATCAAACCCAATTCCTGCAACGTTTTTTGGGCCATAAAGCGCGTCCTAGATCAGTTTTTTACCTGCGTGTATTGAACTTTCCTACTACCTGCAACCTCTGGTCGCATATTCAAAATAGGGGCCAGACGGGTGATTAGTTCGGCTGCAACCGGCACTGCCGTCCAGCCTGCGGTACGGCGGTTTTCGCCTGCAGCCTGTATTGATGGCTCGTCCAGTGTAAGCACCAACACATACTTGGGATCATGCGTAGGGAATGTTGCGGCAAACGTCGCGATAACCTTGTCTTTGTAATACCCACCACTGGGCTTGGGCTTATCTGCAGAACCGGTTTTGCCACCGACTGAATAACCCGCCACCTCACCGAAACTGGCAGTGCCACGTGTCACAACATTGCGCAACATCCGCATCAGTACTTTGGATGTGTCATCCGACATGACACGCCCACCATGCCGATTATTGCTATCGGACTTTAATAAGGTCGGCTCCATTTTATACCCGCCATTGGACAATGTCGCATATGCAGATGCCAAATGAAGCGGTGTCGCCGCAATACCGTGGCCATATGAAATGGTCATTGTAGATAGTTCAGACCAGTTTTTAGGTACCAATGGCTTGATATGTCTTGATTCAGTCAATTCCAGTTTCGTCGGCTCAAAAAATCCAAGCTCACCCAGGAATTTCTGTTGCGCTTTACCACCGATGGTTTGTGCCATATGTGCCGTGCCAATATTCGATGATTTCACAATCACATCCATCATGCTTAACTGTGAGCCGTAATTATGGAAATCACGGATCTTGAACTTGCCCCATTTAATCGGGCCTCGGGTATTGATCATTGTGTTTTCATTCATCAACCCTTTGTCCAAAGCAAGTGCTGCCGTGAACAATTTAAAGGTCGAGCCCAGTTCATATACGCCCTGTGCCGCGCGATTGAATAACGGGCTGTCGGACGGGTCACCCTTTACCAAAGGCTGAGGCCGGTCATTTGGATCAAAATCCGGCAATGAGACCATGGAAATAACTTCACCGGTGTGGACATCCATCAACACGGCCGCCGCCCCTTTGGCTTTCATGATTTTCATCCCGCCTTCTAATACGCGTCGGGTTGTGGCCTGTGCGGTCAGATCAATGGACAATTGCAATGGTTTATTCAGTTGAGCGGGGTCGCGCATGCGATCATCGAAATATTTCTCAACGCCTGCCACGCCTACCAGCTCTGCCGCACGCACATCTTCTTTGCCGAAGCCTGCTCCACCCAGAATATGGGAAGCCAGTACGCCATTGGGGTACAGCCGCATTTCACGCGGCCCAAACAACAGACCAGGTTCACCTATATCATGAACGCGTTGCTGTTGTTCCGGGCTAATTTTTTTGCGCACCCAGACAAACCGGCGCTTGCCGGTAAACTGTTTCATCAATTTTTCCAGCTTGAGGTCGGGAAAAACCTTCACCAACTCATTGGCCGCATACTCTGGGTTTATCATCACATGCGGTTGTGCATAAAGCGATGTTGTGATCAGGTTTGTAGCTAAAACCATCCCATTTCTATCTACGATATCAGCACGTTGAGAGTATATTCTGGTATTTGACGAAGCCATCTTAGGCTCAGCCGGTTCGCTCATGGCAAGAACGGCCATTTTTCCACCGATGGCAGCAAAACCCAGAAAAAAGACAATCCCCATCATAGTTAGGCGTGCCTCTGCGCGTTTTCGTAATTTTTGCTGCGCAGCCAGATTACGCTTGGCGCGTTCCGCCGCTTCAATATTATCCGGGTTTCGGCCATGCTTTCGTGCATCAATTATACGGGCCAGCGGGCGTAAAGGTGTGCGGGTCATGGTTGCGTGCCTCCGTTATCAGCACTGGGTGAAACAACACTAACAGGTGCATTTATATCAAATAGATCCGGTTCTGGATAAGAAACCATTTCGCTGTCACCAAAATGAGAAGGCAAAAGCGGTATCAGTTTAAGATCTTCAAAATTAAGATCAACAAGGTCACGCAACCGATCAGGGCGATTCAAATAAGCCCATTCTGCATTCAGTACAGCAATCGTTTCTTTTTCCTGGGCAATCTGTTGCTGTAATTCCTTCACTTCACGTAAAGATGCCTGTGTCTTATAATTCTCTTTGTAGGCCCAATAGGCCAACCCGATGACAAAAGCAGAACAAACTAGATAAAAAACAGAACGCATCAATTTAACCTCGTATAATCAAAAACTGGTAAACCAAGGGCTTTGGTATCGACCACATCCACAGCGGCTGAGGTGCGCCGCGCAAGACGCAGCTTTGCAGACCGTGACCGCGGGTTTTCCGCCAGTTCAGCCTCGGTCGGCCCGATGGCCTTTTTGGAAATCTTTTCAAATTGCGGCAATGTTGTTGCCAGTTCCGGCGCATAACGGTTGGAACGCGCCTGTTCACTGCGGGCTTGAATAAAACGTTTCACGATGCGGTCTTCCAAAGAATGAAAGGTCACAACCGCAAGAACACCGCCCTCAGCCAAAACTGCTTCTGCCGCAGACAAAGCTCGTACTAATTCACCCAACTCATCATTCACGACTATACGCAAAGCCTGAAACGACCGTGTCGCGGGATGTACCTGCCCTGGCTTTGCCCGTGGCAATGCCGCTTCAACCACATCGCACAATTGTTTGGTTGTCTCGAAACGAGATGTTTTGCGCGCGTCAACTATCCGCCGCGCAATACGCCTTGATGCCCGTTCTTCACCATACAAGTAAAGAATATCCGCCAGCACCGCCTCATCCGCGGTATTTACCACATCTGCTGCGGTCATGCCGCTTTGCGACATGCGCATATCCAGCGGGCCATCCTGCATGAATGAAAAGCCGCGTTCCGCCTGATCTATCTGCATCGAAGACACACCGATATCCAGAACCACACCATCAAGCGGCACAGCACCGTGCTTTTCGGCTAATACGTCTAACTGTCCGAATGTACCCTTGATCAATGTAAGTCGGTCACCATATTCATGCGCCCAAGCTTTAGCACGCTCAAAAACCTCTGGATCACGGTCAACCGCATAAACACATGCGGCACCCGCATCAAGAAGCGCGCGCGTATAGCCGCCCGCACCGAACGTACCATCCAACCAGCGGCCATGCACAGAGGCAACCGCATCCAGAATTGGTGTCAGTAATACAGGAATATGTGGTGAAGACGGGGGTATGTCCAGCGCCTGCGCCATCGCTATTCCTCCACAGTTGCCGTGTCTAACAAGATCAACGGATCAACATATTCGTCTTCTTGCTCATCAAACCATTCATCCATACGTTCTGCATAGGCTTTCTGCGCGGATGGTTCCCAGATTTGGAATGTGGTACCGGATGCCGCAAAAACGGCTTCACTGGTGATCCCGAACTTGTCGCGCAACTTTTGAGACAGAACCAGTCGTCCTGTCGGATCGACCTGCACCTGAAATGATTGCGTATGAAACGTGTGTTCTGCAATGCGGCGCTTTCTGGAACCAAGTGGCATTCTTTCGATGCGCGCGTCCACATCTTCCATCGCATCAACAGTATAACCTTCGATAAACTTGCGACCCTTGCCGCCGTAAACCAAAATAAGATTGGGGTATAGACCGTCTGTCCAGTCAGGATCGCCCTCTTCCAGAACACGACGAAAGGCGGCGGGGATAGATACCCGACCCTTAGCATCCACCTTGTGGGTGCTTTCACCTCTGAAACGTCGTGCCACGCGAACGGGCCTCCTTGTAATTTCTTGCCCCAAAAATCAGGGCTTGGAATGGAAACGGCGGATTGAACTGCTGCCACTGTTCAATCCGCCGTTCTGTCCCAAAAGGGATGTCCAACTATGGTGCCACCTTGGGGGGGTGTCTGCTCGCAACCCACGTCGGATCTTTCTTGGATGTGGTGGGTGCCTGTATGAAACCTGTTTGGGTTTTCCGGGGTCTTGATGCCCCTTTGTATCCCTACCTCATCAATGTATTTTGTATTACATGGGAATTTATGGGATACAAGTGTTTTTTATAGTCACCCCATGGGAATTGACAGATTTACCCTGCAAAAACACACATTCCATAAAAAATAGTAAACAAAAATTGGCCTAGTTAGTGTATTTGTGAAAGTTACATACTACATATAGTATGATTTTAGCTTTAAAATTAATTTACCATATAATACCATATTTTTCCCACCCTCACAGGAACATAATAAGAACATTAGTATTATCAGTGCTTTAGGTCGCAAAATTCTTATCGAATCGAGTCGATTTTCACCAAAAAAAGCATGCAGATGTCATATTCTCGGTTTGATCTAAATCAACGCACCCGTTATCGTTTTATGCTTTTTTAACGCAAATTACATTTACAGGAGCCTAATATGGATCAGAAATTACAAAACCAGATACTGTCAATTCTAAACGATGTAGACGACATGACCATCGCTACCCAGCGTGCGGACGGATTTCCACAGGCGACCACCGTCACCTTCGTCAATGACGGATTGACGCTTTACTTTTTCACACTGGAAAAGGCACAGAAAACCCGGAACATCGACAAAAACAACAAAGTATCCCTGACGATCAACCGCGCCTACAAAAAATGGGAAGAAATCGAAGGACTGTCCATGGGTGGCACCGCAAGTTTTGTCGACGGGCCGGAAGAAAAAGAAAAAATCGGTGGCTTATTGTTCAAGAAATTCCCTGAACTGGCAGCCTTCATCCCCGCCTATGACGAAAACGAGCTTGCCTATATCCGTGTAGACCCGAAAGTTATCTCGGTGTTGGATTACAAACAGGGCTTTGGGCACAATGAGTTCGTAGAGGTTTAGAGGCACTCCTTAAACCGGAATATGAAGCCGAAGACTGCCCCCCAGTTGGACAGATTTTATGTCTTATGTTAATATTATCTGGTCGTTTACGTGAATTCGTAAATAAGCATGAATATCGGGGGGTATTATGACATTGAAAATAATCGGATCCGGTTTTGGCCGGACGGGCACACGTTCATTAAAAGATGCGTTGGAACACTTGGGGTTTGGCCCTTGCCATCACATGGAAGAGGTTTTTGAAAACCCCGAACAAGTCCCCACTTGGCAAGCCGTGGTCGCTGGTGAAACCGTAGATTGGCACAGCGTATACGCAGGATACACATCACAAATAGACTGGCCCGGATCACATGTTTGGCGGGAACTGTCCGAGGCATTCCCCGATGCAAAAGTCATTCACAGCCAACGCCCCGATGAATCCTGGTGGAACAGCTTTTCCACAACAATCGGCAAGCTGTTGGCAATATATCCGGAAATGGATCAGCCACCCCATATCAGGGACATGATGGATGTGGGAAGTGAAATTATCGGCACCCGGACATTCAACGGCAAGTTTAACGATCGCGAAGCCGCACTTGCCGCCTATCACCAACGGGCTGAGGAGGTACGCGCAACCATTCCTCCCGAACGGCTTTTAGTGTTTGATGTGGCCGAAGGATGGGAGCCATTATGCGCATTCCTCGACGTCCCCGTACCCGAAGACCCGTTCCCACACCGGAATGTGAAATCGGATTTTTGGGAAGTGGTCAGCGGCGAGCCTCATTGAGACTGTCCAGCTGATACATATTTATTTAGCGGATGGCCTATAAGCCGGATTTTGTTCAGGCCGAAGCCGTCGATGACCATTCATCTGGGCGCACCATCACTGATACGCTCTTGCAACCACCCGAACCTGCTGGGGCTAAAGCGGCCCCGGCCCTTGCGGGCCGCGCGGTTCCTACTTGGTTTTGCTTCAGGCGGGGCTTGCCATACCAGTGATGTTACCATCACCGTGGTGGGCTCTTACCCCACCGTTTCACCCTTACCTAGCGAACTAGGCGGTCTGTTCTCTGTTGCGCTTTCCCTCGGGTTGCCCCGGGCGGGCGTTACCCGCCGCCTTTGCTTCATGAAGTCCGGACTTTCCTCACCCCTTGCAAGGTGCAGCCATCCAGCCATCCGCGAAAATGCATCTAGACTGGATGGGGGCATTGGTCAATGTTTATACTGTAAAACACTAAACACATTTGCTTTTTGTACTTGATGTGTAAAAGCAACCATATGTTAAATAATCGTATGACCGCTATGAGCCCAAAGTGACATTGCGCTTTGTTAGATTCACCCAAGACGAAATGTAAAACAACATGGTGGGATTTTCTAATTAACAACACTTGTTCTCCCTAACTTTTTAGCTAAGTTTGAATAATGAAATATTTACCCATACTGTTTGGATTTGATGCAAATACAGGTTTAGCGCCTTGGGTGTTCGTTGTGATGGCCAGCTGTATTGTCGTTGGCTTTTTGATCGGCGTAGTCGTCGCATTCAAACTCAAGACACATATTGCTTGGAAGTTTAGTGTTTTACTAGCATTTACAGCCCTAGGTTACGCAATGGCATTTGTATTATTTGGAGTCACCTTTATGTTTTTAGGCATTCTATCTGGCGGTGACTTTCTTTGATTTAGCTACCAAGTAATTGGCATAAGTTTCGATAGTAAATGGTTCACGAATGGCAGCTTTGAGCCTATTCTACGTCTGGTATTCTTCGTCGGTCACCTGCTCCAACCAGTCAGCATGTTTACCTTCCAACTCTTCCTGGATAGCAATATGGCTCATCGCATGATCGGGTGCGGCACCATGCCAGTGCTTTTCCCCCGGTGCAATCCAGATTGTGTCGCCTGGTAAGATTTCTTGAGTAGCTTGGCCCTGCTTTTGAATGCGGCCAACACCAGAAATAACATAGAGCGTTTGCCCCAGCGGATGAGTATGCCAATTAGTGCGGGCACCAGGTGAAAAACTAACACGCAATGCACGCACTCTGGCCGGTTCGGGTGCTGTAACGATGGGATCCATCATGACCGTGCCTGTAAAATACTCAGCGCCAGCGAAGGTGGTTGAGCGGCTGTTAGCTTTGTGGATATCCATATGAGTTCCTTAATGTTTATATTTGGTTGTTCCAAACAAATACAACAAAGCATGGAAGCTATGTTGAGCCAAGTTCATTTAGTGTTTTCAGGTAGTGATCCACTAATACAGATGAAAGAGCTGGTATTCTACTATTGAAATAGAACATGCCAAATGATCATTTAGAGCCCAAACTGAATTTTACCAAGGCCTAGTTGAATGGCTGCTAATAGAGTTTCAAAATTGTTGCCTTCTACATCCCAATTGTGTTTTAGTATCACGCAGCTGCTTTGGATACAGTATGTCAAAGCTGTAAAGCTAGAGGTTGAAATTAGGCACAGGTTTATCCTTAGTTTTAAATTTAGCATCACTTAAGAAACGACTGTGAGCGTAAAATGACCGAAAAAACCACTGTTGCCCATTTTTGTAAAAGCGTCCTTGCAGAACTAAAGACCTTTCAGAAATTTGAACCCG
The DNA here is from genome assembly GCA_965261565.1 of Amylibacter sp. Classification (GTDB taxonomy): domain Bacteria; phylum Pseudomonadota; class Alphaproteobacteria; order Rhodobacterales; family Rhodobacteraceae; genus Amylibacter. The sequence continues at coordinate 1,727,156 of OZ253460.1, read as the reverse complement.
GCATATCGGATTTTGCCCAAGAGGTGGAAAACCTTGATAGCTTTCCCTTTCAGGATCCGCAAAAAATCCCAGCACCGCCTGTGGTAAAAGATAATCTTGGCAATGCGCTTAATGGTTTGAAGTGTGGTCAGGACCTTGCAGATGCAGCGCGGTCACTTGCCGGCATTTTGCGCTGGAATGAAATCATGCAAGGCGATGCAATTGATCCAAGTCTGGCTAGGGGCCTTGTCGCTGGGCAAATCTCGGGCCAGGTTGGTTTCAAGAATTCTCCTAGCCTAAAGGCGGGCCTTTTTCTTTTGGCACCGGGCATTCACTACCCATTGCACCAACATGCGGCGCGGGAATTGTATTTTGTCCTGTCTGGCACGCTGACGCTTCAGCATGGTCTGGATGGTGAACCTTTTCATGTTGAACCCGGGCAGTTTTCGATTACCCCGTCAAGCCGGCTTCATGCCTTGACGACCAGTGAAGATCCTTGTCTGATTTTTTATGCCTGGATAGGTGATATAGAGGCAGCAAACTGGTGGTGGGAACAAGACGCGGCAGGCAATTGGCTGCGGGTCTGTTGGGAGCGTGCACCGGATGCCAGTTGGCAACGCTCATTCAGTGAAGCCGTGACCGCGGATGTCATGCGGGACGCAGTAGAGCGGTAGCTTTCACCCCCTCCAGATTTACTTTGTCGGCGCATTGGGGCGTTCGCAACGAATTGGTGCTTTGTCCGCATAATTGTTGGTCACTTCGTGTTTGATTATCTGTTGGTGACCGAACTTCTGCTCAGAACCTAAATTGCCGGAAGTGGAATTGGACTCGAAGAGGGTTTAGCGAAAGAAAGTTACCGTTCGTATTAAGTTGGGTAAATGGAAATTCAGCTTTCTTCGCTCTTGCAATCCATACCGATCAATGGGAGCTTTTGTTTGGTAAAGAAATAACGGGGTTTCCATTTGAATATAGGCGATCAGGCATTTGATATTGTGCAAAAATATTCTGCACTAGGGCCACATCGTACTGGTACGAAGGGACAGGATGACACATTTCACTGGCTTGCTTCCGAACTCTCGACAAGTGGCGCGGATGTTTCTTATCAGACATTTCCTTTCCACTACTTCGATGCCAAAGTGAGTGTCTGGAACGAAGGGAAGTCAGTCAAAGCCTTGGCGCTTTACTATTCCTTTACCGGGAAAAAGAACTTACATAATTACGCAACTGGCTCCGTTGACGCTCATGTTGATGAAGCTGTAATTGCCGAGCACATCAATCGCATGGTTGATCAGGCGAAAGCGGATGGCTGCGATGGGTTAGTTCTGGCAACACGATGCCCTTCCGGCGATCTGTGTGCTATCAATCGTGAGTACGCAACAGATTTGGATTTTCCAGTCATACTTGTCAAGCAAAGCCATCTGAACGCAATTCAAACCAGTGATGCTGATATCCTTTTTTCCGCGTCGGTTCGAGAAACTATAGCGCAAAACATCGTAGCTCGCTTTCCCGGCCCCATCGGTGCTCGCAGAATTACTATAACCACGCCGATATCCGGCTGGTTCCAATGTGCAGGGGAACGGGGGTGTGGATTGGCTGTTGCACTTTTAGTAGCCAGGCGATTATCAACCATTTTTGCAGTTGACCTGTTGTTGGCAAATGGCCATGAGCTTGGCTTTCTGGGGGGGCATCAACTGGCTGGAGGTTATGCCGTTGGGTCGCATTGTGTACTTCATCTTGGATCATGTATCGCCAATATTGATGCACAAATAACGAGTATTTGTTCTGCTGATCCTCCAACAATAGAACGGATTACAGCATCATTGGAAAGGTTGGGTATTAAGCCAACTATCCCAACTCAAGCTGCCGATGAGAACAATTGGGTAGGAGAGGCGATGTGCTGGGCGGCAAATGATTTACCTATGCTTTCCATTGCTGGACTAGCCCCTCATTTTCACACAAGCGGCGATCTACCATATATTGTGACAACCCCAAACCTACTTGCCGCGTCGATTGACACTATCCACGATGCCGCCCTGGCTCTGGCAAATAGTAGAGAACCGAAATACAAAAAAGTAATTTAGATGATAACGGATGGTTTGCGTAGGAATTGGATATTTTTACCCTCAACCAAACGGCAGCTTCGTCCGCATAGCGGCCGTTCACGTTGTTTCTGATGCTCAGGTGGCTACCTATGGCTGCTGTGAGCCTTAAAATAACCATTTTCTGCTACGCTTGAATGGCGGCTCTCGTCGTTATAATGAGCATGAAATAGCATTCGGCCCATAGCTGTTTGGTGTCGCGATTTGCGGATCAACCTCTATAGCCCAATAGTTCCGTAGCTTGGTAACATTTACAGCCTCAACTTCGTAATATTCTGCAATTTCAAAATCATCCAATCCCAAGTCTACAAATTGTTGCAGGCTTGCTTTTGACATACCTTTTGCAGTGTTACTACAAACATCGATTAGAGCATCCGTGATTTGTGAAGTACTGGTCATAAATATTAACAATCCTTACACTATGGCACCCAAGATGCGAGAAGCGTGTAGGTCATTATCTTGCGGTAAAACTTCTGTTCGAATTTCAAAAGTAGTCTTGGAGCCTATTTGAATTAGCCATATCTGAAGATACCACCTGTCCTATTTATTTGCAAAATCCTTAAAGCCTTAGACAGCGTATCGGCCATTTTCCGCTAAACTGTTTTTGGCTCGACATGGTAGAAATCCAGCTAAGCCCTGTTGATTTTTGACACTCCACAAAGGGTGTTGTCAGATGAAATTTGAGTTTGCAGCTATAGCGGCAGTTGGCCGAACACATCTTTGTGACTCGGCGTTTCATATTTAGCTGAAGGCTGATAGGGTTATCTACGGAAAAGACGTTGGAGTAGATTTTGGATAACAGCGTGAAGAAAAAAATAGGGATAGTTGTTTTTGGTTCTACTCTCATAATGGTGCTGGCGGCATGTCGAAATGAAGAAAGAGTATCGCCCGATGCAACTTATCGCGCATATTATGCGAAAGTGATCGAGGGACGGACCTTTGACCAAGAAGTGAACTACCATGCTCAGGTGCGCCGCCAGGAGGTACTGAAGGGGCTTCAAACCCGGACGAAAAACTCCAGCCAAACTGTAGAAGAAATCGAGACGCTATATCTGAATTTTACTCAGCAGCTTGCAAAATGTGGTTCATTAGCTCTTACCGAGGAGAAGTCTGAGGGTGATACAGCGCACTTGATCTATGCAGTGACCGACACTTGCACAGAGAACCAGGGTACTGAACTTATTGTTGAGATGGTCTACGAAAAGGGCTGGAAAATTTTGTCTGACGAATTGAAAATAACCTTAAACTGAATCCGCGTAATGTGGTGTCTGGCCATGTACTTCGAGTGAAGCAGCAGGCGCGATTTAAGCATGACCAGAGGCCCGTTGGAGAAAGAGTTCATCAGGATATAATCCGCTGATTGCCAACGGATAAGATTCATCTAAAGGCAGCTTTGAGCCATTATTGACCGCTTGTTACATCAAAGCTAATGTCGACTATAGTCGCGCTCGAATTGCGAGAACACTTTATATCAAAACAAACGGAAAGCGGTCTAACTCTATGTTCGCAACTGCCCAAATTTCTTTTAATAGGCTATTACCCAAATGATGAGCGCCATAGACACCATATACGATGGTGCTGTTAACGGTGACAAACAGACGTGGTTGTTTTTAATTGCAATCTATTCTCTGTTATGCGGGCTGATAAGTCTGATTATTCAAATTCGGATACTCAATTGGGCAGAAATCCCCGGAACACTTATTCAGTCACAAGTTGCAACCTGGAGCGCTGCAGTTTCCGCAGATGAAGTCGATTTTCATGCAAATGTGAGATATAACTATACTGTGGCAGGCACAGTTTACGAAGGCCATCGGCTTTCGCCTTGGTTTGTAATCGTAAGCACCAATCTAAGGTTTATACTACGCTGGCAAATGAAGGGTATTACTCACCTTTCTACAGATGAAGTTATGGTATTTTATAAGCAGTCCAACCCCAAGAAAAGCTACTTGATAAAACCGGGAAAAATTGGATTCTGTGTTATGGTTGGAATTATATTCTTTCCCATGATTTATTTGCTATTTGGTGGTGGTAATTTTCTGTTTTGATTAATCATCAATTTTAATTTTAGATAAACTCTATGTATCAATGATACTATCCCCAAAGCCGACATTAGTGCAATTGTAGCGATAGTTTACTTTCGCCCGCATAGCTGCCGTTCGCCCAAGTCTTCTTCAACTCTTCAGCAAATGCCGAATACTAAGCTTTTGGCATGTCACTGCTCACAAGGCCAGTGATTTGCCAACTCCGCGATCACGCTGATATCCTTAGCATCCAGGTCACCCATCTTATGGGGCATGAACCGCAGCCGGAACGCAGATAGCAAAGCCGTACAGTCATCCGTGCGGTATCCAAAAATCTGGGCATAGCTTTCAAAATCATCCCATGATCCTGATACGTCTTTGGCAATCTTTGGCCACACCGAGAAGCCACCCAATGCCAATCGTCGCCAGTCAAACCTTGGGCCTGGATCAAACTTGCGCGCGGGGGCCATGTCCGAATACGCAATCACATACCTCATAGGGATAAGCCGCGTCATAATGCCCGCTGCGAGCAGAACCTCTAGCAAAGCCAGAAACACCCGTATTGCCAGTTCGATCCCAGTGGAAGGCCAGTTTACAACTTTCTATGCCCCCGCCCTTCGCCGATCGCGATAAATGCGATTAGAACCGCAAACGCAGTCCAAATCCAACCAATCAGTAAAACAGGACCCACCTGCTGGTAAAGGATGGCATCTACTTTGTGTAAAGAAATAGTTTCAATGATAAAAAGAAGAAATGCGCAGAAAGTTACATAAGTAGCCATTCTGGTGCCTTCTTTTTGTCGGTACCAAATACGCAAATAATGGCCCGCTACAATAGCTGCAAAGATCAGTAAGCAAGTGGTGGCAGCCATCTGTAAAAATTTGCGATCCTGATAAAAGTCGATAGTTTTGAACACCATACGAATTGCATTCGATACAAAATGACGTCCCCCAGAAACAGTATCAAAAGCCATAACAAGATAAGCAATAGTCAACCACCCCCAAGTACTGGTTGTAGCTTTTGTCTGTCGCCACGTTTTATAGCAAAGCACCGCCGCAGTTCCAAAGCTTAACAAGCCCAATAGCTGTGTCGCATTGATTTGTATCATTTTGTCGGCTACTCCTTAACATTATAGGATTGTAAGTTTTAGGCAGTTGTTATGCTCGATATTGATACCACTTATTTGGCATTTTTGTTTTTATCTGTCATCCTATTTTGGCGTATACCTGTCCGTACAGCAATTCTTGTAACATTTTTCGGCGGCTGGCTTTTATTGCCTGTTGGGCATTATGCATCAATTGAAAACCCAGATTTATTCCCTTGGTGGATTACAGGTCTCGCTTTACCTGCCGATATGTTGATCTCAAAAGCATGGATTGTCCCTACAGTTGCTATGCTTTGTGCATTTTTGTTCGATTTTTCAGAGGTACGCAGATTCCAGCCCGTATGGCTAGATATTCCGATGATACTTTGGTGCCTCTGGCCGCTGATAGACGGTCTTTTTATTAACTATTCCAATCCACCACCTTTTACCGCCGCATTATATATTACCGGATGCTGGGGAATACCTTGGTTCATAGGCCGGATATGGTTTTGCACACCTGATGGGCAACTGAGTTTCCTAAAAGCCTGTGCATGGTTCGGAATCGCCTGTCTTCCTTTCGCAATTTTAGAAGGTGCCGGAATTTTGAGTGTCTATGAAATGCTTTACGGGCTTCATCCGTTCCAAATTGACGGGTGGAAGCGCTATCTGGGTTTTAGGCCAATTGGCTTGTTCGAGCATGGAAATCAATATGGGATTTGGGTATCTCTTTCTGCCCTTTCTGCCATTTGGTTAGCTGTAGCTACCAGAAAAGAAAAGAAAAGCCGTGTCTATTTTATTGTCGCCATACTGACGACACTCATCGCGCTCTCGGCGCAATCCGTTGGCGCGATTCTGTTGGTTTTTATAGGCCTCATCATTCTGTTTTCATGGCGGTTAAAAGCGACTGTGCCACTGCTTATTGTATCCGGATGTTGCCTTGCCTTTGTAATGTTGCTTCATCTCAGTGGCATTGTGCCAATTGAATGGATCGCCCGCGAAACCAGGTTTGGTCAACTCGTCCTTGACACATTTAGATCACTCGGTCGCGGATCTTTTCTGTGGCGGGTTTCTCAGGATATCAAGTCACTCAACATTGTGCAAAGCGCATTTTTAACAGGTACAACAATTTGGGATTGGTGGCGCCCTTCCGGTACACGGCCCTGGGGATTATGGTTACTTTTGATCGGCCAATTCGGGGTCATAGGGTTTTCATTAGCTTATGGCAGTTTGCTTGCTACGGCTGGCTTGGCGATGCATCGAATACGCGGGGTGCATATATGGAACAAAGAATATACAGCTCTACCGTTGGCTGTAATTATTATTCTCGCATTGGCTGACTCGTTCCTTAATGCATTTCTGTATTTTCCTGCTATTCTGGCAGCGGGTGCCATAACCTGTAAAAAGTCAAATACCACCGATCGATGAAGTTCCCGAAAAGGCTAAGGTAAATTCTTTATCAAATCACATGGCCAACATTTAGCCAACCGCTTCATCACGCCAATATCCACCGCATCCAATGCACCCGTCTTACATGGCAAAAACCGTAGTCGAAACGCGGCAAGCAAAGCATCCTTGTCATCGCAGCGATAACCGAATGCGCCTGCGTAAATCAAAAAATCGACCCAAGCGCCGCTAACCGCCTGTGCCCGGTCCGGCCACACCGAGAAGCCACCCAATGCCAATCGTCGCCAGTCAAACCTTGGGCCTGGATCAAACTTGCGCTTTGGTGCCATGTCCGAATGCGCAATCACGCGCGCCGCTGGGATAGACCATCGTTCCATGATACCTGACAGCAAAGCCTCCAGCGCATTCATTTGCGTCGCAGGGAACGGGGCACACCCGGTGTTTGCCAACTCAATTCCGATGGAATGGGAATTCACATCATCCACATCGCCCCAAGCCCCTGCACCTGCGTGCCACGCCCGCATATCTTCGGCTACCAGTTGGATAACCGCGCCTTGTTCCGAGATCAGATAATGCGCAGATACCTCTGTCGCCGCATCACAAAGCCGCGCGCAAGCTGTGTCTGTGGTTTCCATCGCGGTATAATGTATCACCACCATATCAGGCGGCAAGCCATGCCGTCTGGGGCCGAAGTTCGGTGATTTTGTTTGTATGATGTCTGGCGCGCGCCCTGACACTTATTGACCAATCATCGCACGAAATACATCAGGCGACCAGTTGCACGCATATCCATCGCCATCCGGGTCTATACCGTTTCTATCTTTTTCCGGCCCACCAGATTTTAAGAAAGCCAGTTGCGCTTCATCCGCGGAAATATAACGCTCGCATTTTCTTTTCGCCTTTGCGCTGCCTACGGAAAAACGTTTATAGATCTTTTGCCCGACCGGATTGGTTTGCGCCAAAGCATATTTGGCCAGATTTATATCCGATACACGCACCGGGGCGACCCCGGGTTGAACAATCTGGTAATTATCTTTCAATTCCTGAAGTTTTACCGCATCCGACGCGATGGTCTCGTTTGCTTTGGCTGTTTGAAAGTCCTGCGAATTTGAAATTGATCCATCGCTTAAAGGTTCTGTATTGCCTTTAACGCTTTTATTTGCAGGCATAACAGTTGAACTAGATTGCACAGCCCCATCCGCAGGCGGACGTACGGTTTGCGGCAAGCCTTCAGCCTGCAACAACTGTTCCTCTTGTGCTTGAACTTCCAGACTGGCGGGGTCAGGTGTTATACTGTCGAAATATTCTGGGCTATCATTGGGCACTGTTGTTGAACAACCTACCAGAATAACCATTAAAAAGGATGTTCCCAAAAGATACCGCATATCAGACCTGCCTGTTTATTTTGTATATTTTACCACCAGTTTTGCGGTTTGGAAGCAAAACCTGCATCTTGCTCCAGCCGATAGGCAATATTCAGCATATCACCTTCTTCCCATGGTCGCCCGATCAATTGCAGGCCAAGCGGCAGGTTTTGGTGATCCAGCCCTGCCGGCACTGCAACACCAGGCAATCCAGCAAGGTTCACCGTCACGGTAAACACATCGTTCAGATACATCTTGATCGGATCCACATCTGCCATTTCACCCAAGCCAAAAGCGGCCGAAGGGGTGGCAGGAGTCAGGATCGCGTCAACACCTGCAGCAAACACATCATCAAAATCTTTCTTGATCAATGTGCGCACCCTTTGAGCGCGGCGATAGTATGCATCATAAAAGCCTGCCGATAAAACATACGTTCCGATCATCACGCGGCGCTGCACCTCGGCCCCAAAACCTTCGGCGCGTGTACGCATATACATCTCATCAATCCCGTCACCCGCTTCCAGCGTGGCCCTGTGGCCGTAGCGCACACCGTCATAGCGGGCCAGATTGGATGAGGCTTCGGCGGGTGCCAGAACATAATAAGCCGGCAAGGCGTATTTGGTGTGCGGCAAAGAAACATCGACCATCTCAGCCCCCGCGCTTTTAAGCATATCCGCACCATCGGCCCATAGCTTTTCAATTTCCGCAGGCATTCCGTCCAGATGATATTCCTTCGGAATACCGATCTTTTTACCCTTGATGTCACCCGTCAGCATCGCTTCAAAGTTTGGTACGGCAAAATCCGCACTTGTGCTGTCTTTTGCATCATGACCAGACATCGCTTCCAGCATGATCGCACTGTCGCGCACAGTCTTGGTCATCGGTCCTGCTTGGTCCAGTGAAGAGGCAAACGCCACCACGCCCCAGCGCGAACAGCGCCCGTATGTGGGTTTCACGCCGACAATGCCGGTGAAAGCTGCAGGTTGGCGGATGGAACCACCGGTATCGGTACCCGTTGCGCCAAGGCACAAATCCGCTGACACAGCAGTAGCCGAGCCACCTGAAGAACCACCTGGTGTCAAAGGCGTGTTTGAACCTTCACGCTGCCAAGGGCTGACCACAGGGCCATAGGCAGAGGTTTCATTGGATGAACCCATCGCGAACTCATCCATGTTCAACTTACCGAGCATCACAGCACCCGCATCCCACAGATTTGTGGTCACGGTGCTTTCATATTCAGGCTTGAAGCCTGCCAGAATGTTGGAACCTGCTTGGGATTGCACACCCTTGGTGCAAAATAAATCCTTGATTCCCAAGGGAATACCGCACATGCCAGGTGCGTCACCCTTTGCAATCCGTGCATCCGCCGCCTTGGCTTGCGCAAGTGCTATTTCAGGCGTTTTGGCGCAATACGCGTTCAGCGCGTCTGCTGCATTCGCCGCATCCAGGCAGCTTTGTGTTAGTTCTGTGGATGTAATCTCACCTGCACGCATTTTATCGCGGGCGGCCGTTATGGTTAGTTTTGAAAGCTCCGTCATATCCCCTACTCCACCACTTTCGGCACAGCAAAGAAGCCTTCACGCGCATCAGGTGCATTTTTCAATATCTGCGCCTGTATACCCCCGTCCGTCACCACATCATCACGGCGTTTCAAGTCCATTGGCGAGACGGATGTCATCGGTTCCACACCTTCTACATCGACCTCATTCAACTGTTCCATAAAACCCAGAATACCCGAAAGCTCACCCGCCAGATTTTCCAGCTGATCTTCCTCTACCTTGATACGGGCCAAATGCGCCACGCGCCGTGCTGTGTCTTTGTCAATGGACATGTTGGTGCCATCCTCGTGGTTTGATATATCGGGGGAAGCTTTAGCGTCCCATCGCCCAAACAGCAAGATGGCTTTGTCGTAAATTCCTTAAACCTTTGCATTTTGCGTGAAAGCATCCTGAGTTAACTGCAATCCCATGAATAAAGAATACGATCAAACTTACGAGCAATCAAATCATCTCGTGTAATCATAAACATCGCTTCACCAGCATCGCCCCACATAACATTTTCATCCCACCCCATTTGGAACAGTACACGATCAAATACTTGATATTCTTCATCGTATCGCGGGTCTTCTTGCGTAAAGTCGGGATACCCGCCAACATAATGCGCTGATACCTTGCCCTGATCAAAAAATGATTCCGTAACTTCATCTTCATTTGGTTTGTCCCTAAATTCTTCCAACTTCTTTTGGATACTCCAATCAGACCAGTGCGGCCGATTTTTCCCTGCTTGAAACGTTATTGTGTGGCCTTTCAACCAAACATCATTCGATTCATATGGTGAATAGGACTTCACATCATTTGGGGGCGTTACAAGTACCATCGCGTTATTCGGATCATCATACCATATGATTTTTTTATCGCTGTTCGCATAATCATCAAAATCCATACCAAACAAATCGTCACTAGAAACAAACAACTGTAGCAAACCTTTGCTTGGATAGTCTGGAAGTTTTGGTATTTCGGAAAAGTTTAACTGCACCAGAAAAACCATTGGCTCTTCATTTCTACCCATTGGCCAATTTTCCCCTTCGGCAAAAGGAACAGGACCACCAATCCGCGAGCCATGCAAGTCATTTGGAATATCTTTCGTAACCGTTATATTTGCACAGGGTAATGCGCGCTCATCAAGCCAAGCTTCAAAGTCTGCTATTTCCTGATCAGTGATAGGAATGCCCTTGGAAGGATCTTTTGCAATCAGGGCTTTGCGATCCTTTGCGGCTTTGTATTTTGCGGTTAGGACAAAAACAATAAATACAATCAATCCCACTATTATGGCTCGAAAAAATGTTGGTATTTCGGTAATCCAGTTCATTAAAATATTCCTTTTTAAATACTACTCTGTCCGCAGCTTGCCAAAAAAATCTGTAAGCACTGTGGCACATTTTTCCTCATCAATCCCCTCATACACCTCCGGCACATGATGGCATTGCGCATGGCTAAACACTTTCGCTCCCTTCTCTACCCCGCCCGACTTCGGATCAGACGCGCCGTAATACAGCCGTGCCAGCCTTGCGTTGGAAATCGCCGCCGCACACATCGGGCAAGGTTCCAGCGTGACATATAGATCGCAACCCGTTAACCGCTCCTGCCCCAAAGTGGTACAGGCGGCGCGGATCGCCAGCATTTCGGCGTGCGCTGTAGGATCATGCAATTCACGCGTACGATTACCGGCCTGTGCAATCACTTGGCCCTCTGAAACAATCACCGCGCCTACAGGCACTTCGCCACGTTCGGCGGCGAGCTTGGCTTCTTCCAAAGCGGTATTCATATGGCTGGTAAACTTGCTCATACTGCCTTGTTGCTGTGGAATGTAGATATATTCAAGCCCATTACCAGAAAATCAGCAGCAATATGCATACAGTTTGCCCGAATACCTGAAAAATACCCTTGGACAAAGTACAGGGCATCAGTGTACTTGGCGGTCATGTCCAATTCCCTACCTCCATCAGGCGACCGTATCGCAAAGTTTCTGGCCCGCGCAGGCATCGCATCGCGCCGCGAGGTTGAACGGATGATCGCGGCTGGCCGTATCACGCTGAATGGCACAGTACTGGACACACCCGCTGTGAAAGTATCCGAAGCAGACAGTATCACCGTCGACGGCAAGCCTGTTGGTGCGCCTGAAAAATTACGTGTCTGGCGGTACTACAAACCCATCGGGCTGGTGACATCAGACAGTGACGAAAAAGGACGGCGTACAATTTTTGACGAGCTGCCCGACACACTGCCGCGCGTGATGTCCATAGGGCGTCTTGATCTGAACTCCGAAGGTTTGCTGCTGCTGACCAATGACGGCGAGCTAAAGCGCAAACTGGAATTGCCGTCTACAGGCTGGGTGCGCAAATACCGTGTGCGCGTCAATGGTTATCCTACGGACGATCTGTTTGCGCCTTTGCGTAAGGGGATCACAGTCGATGGCGAAACATTTCGCCCGATGGCCGTGACCATCGACCGCCAGCAAGGTGCCAACGCATGGCTGACAGTGGGGATTACCGAAGGCAAGAACCGTGAAATTCGCCGTGCGATGAACGCAATTGAACTATCGGTAAGCCGCCTAATCCGCACATCTTATGGTCCGTTTCAATTGTTGACACTGGAACCGGGTGAAGTGGAAGAAGTCCGCATGAAGGTTCTGCGCGATCAGCTGGGTTTGGAAAAACAGGCTGACGGTCCGCCTGTGGAAAATTTCGGAACAGCACAAAAAAGCGCAAAAAACAGTCGGCCCGTTAAAAGGCGAAATTAATATTCAACGACAAGTGCCGGGCTTTATCCGACACTCAGATTGCCGGCCATTTCACGACCATCAGGCCCGGCGACCATTTCATATTCAACAGGTTGACCCTCTTCCAGACCTTCAAGACCTGCATCTTTGACGGCTGACACATGCACGAACACATCCTTGTCGCCCTCACTTGGCTCAATAAAACCAAAGCCTTTATGCTGATTGAACCATTTCACTTTACCTTTTGGCACGATCTTCTTCCTTCTTCTTCACGGGTTCCACACAATATCACGCAACCCAGCCACACCGTATAATACAGGTGCTGCCCCTAGTTTATCGTAAAATGCGATTCTCTCAAAATCGAGGTTTCTTGAGAGGTGCCACTTACGCCAAGCCGGAATTACTATCGCCGGTTATACGATTCGCAAATGTGGCGTGGCGTACAGTTGTGCAGCACTTTATTAACCACTCCGCAGGACCGTATATATTTGTGTCGAAACAATACGCATATTTTATTGGCACTATGCATAATTCAGTCACCAATAAGACAAAAAAAGGACACAAAGAAGACAATAATTCATCAAATTCATTTGAGGAATGATCAATGTAATAGTAAGATATTCATGTGGGAATTGCCGATTATGCATAAAATGCAATTGGTTTTGTAAAGAGTAAATAGTGTAAGGAGTGCCCCGATGCGGCTCATCAATAAAATTATCCTCGCCTCTGTAGCGATTACCGGCATGGCTATGTCAAGTGTTGCATATGGGGCATCCGTAACATTCAATGGGTTAGACTCGAAGTTTTTCAATCCAACGGGCGGCGCTAATATAAACTATCCCAATGGTGCAAATTACTCTGACCCCAGTTCAATTACATGGGGGCGTAGAGGCACGTCCGGATATAGCTTCAATACAACCAACACCGTCTTTTCAGAAAATGTCGACACGTTGTTTTCACTGGGCACATTCACCCATACAAACCAGCCGATCAAATCCGGAACCGGCATCTCATCGGTTAATCTATCGGTGCGAAGCAATCTTTCATTCGGTGACGTGAATTTAGGTGAAAAACTTTTCGAATTTCTGGTAACACATGATGAAACGCCAAATACGGGCTCAGGCTGCTGTAATGATATCGTAAGCATCAAAACATTAAGCTCCACCGGTGTCTTCAATGTTGGCAATGATATTTACACGCTGAATATCCTTGGTTTTGCCACCGATGCGCAAAACGCTGCAAACGGCATTTACAGCTCATTGTTCAACTCACCCGAAGGTGGAAGCAATACACGTATCCTGATGGCATCATTTTCAGTCTTTGAAGGTCAGGAACCACCATCACCCGTACCGCTTCCAGCTTCACTGCCACTGATGTTGGCAGGATTGGGTGGCTTCGGGATTTTGCGTAAACGTAGAAAATCATAATCATTGCAACACCAATAATATTATAACGGCATCCCTTGGGGTGCCGTTTTTATTGACGGTAAAAAATTTTGGCAATTATAAGATTGGGGCTTGACTGGAATCGCCAAGTCGCATAGCTCTATCTTATAACATAAAACTGGAACTTAAAATGGTACATTATAACGATACAAGCCTACTATTTATCGCCGGCTTATTTGGGGCGGGGATTTGTGCATGGTTGGGGTATACCATCTTAGGAAGGCCACTGGGAGGCTGGCTTGGCTTTCTGCTTGGTCCCATTGGTATTATCTGCGCATGTATCATGTATCATGAAGGATCAAGGAATAAATCATGACAAAAGGGCGCATAATTTTTACCGGTACCTTTTGGGGGTATTTTTTCACAGCAATAGGCCTCTTGGTTTTGTCTATAATTACCTTAGGTCTTTTTCTCCCATATTATATGTACTGGTCGCTGAAATACTTCTTTGAAAAGTTGGAAATTGAAATTTACACCACCGATAAATAAAGGAAACATCATGTCTATTGGATACTTTACACTAAAAAACACCAGTGATGGGCAGTTCATGTTCAATCTACATGCCGCAAATGGCGAGACTATCGCAACTTCCGAGCGTTACACGACAAAAGATTCAGCTAAAAACGGTATCGAAAGCGTCAGGAAGAATGCCCCAGACGCTCCCGTGAGAGACGAGACGTAAGAGGATGTCCAGGGATTGCCTTCTCGATTTTGAGGGTCATATCCACCAGATATTTCAAGGATGGATTAAGAGGCTCATCGGGAAACTGCATAATATGTGTCATCTCGTGAATAAGGCCGCGATCCCCTATAATTTCGCTTACTGTTGCCGCGCCAGACTTAATAGCCAGTTCACCTATAAACAGGGCATAATGCAGTACTTCCAGAGTGCAGCCATCACGCGCTAGTTTTTCATGCAGAGGACGATAATAAGGTGGTCTGCTTGATGGTGCAGAAATTGTCCATTCACCCATACATCGTGCGGCCAGAACCGCGTTTAGGGTTTCAGGTGTGGCACAGATGGTTCTTGAAGAGCGATAACCACGACCACAATTATATTCGCATAGGTAATATAAAATAGGCTTGTTCATTGTGCAATGTTCATAGAAGTTAACAGAAACGCGCTGAACCCATTGTTGAGACCTCGCCTATTGTACTTCCAACAGGCCTCAGCAACGTAAAGCGGCGTATAGGCTTTTGAATAGTGATGGTGTTGCCCAAGTAACGCACGTTTAAGGTGTGACCAAAAACCTTCAATGGTATTGGTATGTACATCACCATCAACATATTGTTTGCTGTGGTTTATACTCACACGCGCCATAACTACATCAACGGCATTGTAGGCACTGAACTCGTCTGTAACCAAAATGGTTTCTTTCGTATCAATCGTGCTTTTAATAAAGCGCAGTATGCCCTTGCCAGTAAGATCGCTGGCAACCTGTGCAACAACCCTTCCACCGCGCTCTACCGCACCTATGACTGGTGTTTTCTTGGTGCCACGTCCGCGCTTGGGTGGATTGTCATCGTCCCGCTTATTGCGGCGTGGTTTACCCCCAAGATAGGTTTCATCAATTTCAACAATTCCTGCAAGAAAACTGCGTTCCTCGTTAGCCATTGCTGCCCGGATACGCTGTTGCATATACCAGCATGAGGCTTGAGTTGCATCTATGTCTCGCGCCAGTTGGCAACTGGACAGGCTTTTTTTCGCATTTACCATCAAAGCAATCGCCAAGAACCACTTTTGGAGTTGTATCTTTGTTTGCTGAAATACGGTTCCTTGCAGGACATTAAAACTATTCCTGCAATCGTGGCAATTCCATCGGCCAACGCGATTATTCTCTTTTTTTCTGGCAACATGAAACCCACCGCAATGCGGGCAGTGGGCTTCGTCTCCCCATCGGATTTGTTCAAGATGCGCAATACAGGCGGCTTGGTCGGGAAACTTTTCAATGATTGTAATTAAGTTCATAGGTTGTCCTCCTTTTAACCTAAGTATATGATATTCCTCATTCATTTTCAAGCCCCAATCTTATAATTACCAAAATTTTTCTATTCCATCATCCCGGTTGCCGTTTGAAGTGCGGCCAACCGAACTTCTTCAACCAGTGCTGAATCCGGCAAAGTCCGCGCCAGTATCATCCCGCCGATGCATAGTGCTGCCACAGACAACGCTTTTTGCCGAGATTGCTCCGCACCCTCGTTCTGTCCACTTTCAAACAACCCAACCATTGCTTCCAGCAATTCCTGATAAGACGCCTGCACTTCCGGATTAGCCCGTGCAATATCTGACGGCAGAGCAATCATAGGGCATTGCCCGTCCAGATCGCCCAGATGTTCAGGCGACAGATACCCCGAAATCATCTGGCGTGTCATATCGGAGTTAGGATTACTTGGGTCAACCCCTGCATCCGCACGCCATTTCGCGCCGCGTCCCATCAAAAAACTGGATACGGCGGCGCTATATAGGGCCTCTTTGCTTTTGAAATGGTTGTAAAACCCGCCACGCGTCAGCCCTGCATTTTTCATCACCATATCAATAGTGACATCCTGAAAACCGTGTCGATTAAATAAAATACGTGCGCTTTCCACGATCATTACCCGCGTCTTTTGCTTATGTTTCTGACTGTACGGCATCATCACTCTCCTGATTTTTAATATTTCTATCAGAAATTTAAATAGACCCGATTCACAATAGGGTCGAATATTTTTAGACACAAGTATCCCCACCCGTTTTTTCAAACTGTTTTCAAATTCATATTTGCGAGTGCTCCGACATTCTTGGCAATCATGTTTTGTTGTTGGTTGTTGCGGTGAATATCCGAAAATATATTGAACTTTTTCATGCGGCCAATACCGTGCTCTACGCCAATGCGTAGTTTTGAATGCCATGTATTGTATTCTTGTTCTTCTTTCGTAAGTGGTTTTTTCTTTGATGTTTTCAGGGGGATTTCCAGTGATGTCCCCAGATATCCTAAATCCCCAAGGGTAAGTATATCAGGGGGCCTATCCACGCGGGTCTCATCATAAATACGCTTGTCATGTTTGCGCCCGTCATGGGCGCATCCAACAGCCAGTATACACTTCTTGTCATCTGTGATGATCTGGTGGGACGCCGTGTGCTTCTTTTTCTTGCCAGAATATTTTGCTTTTCGAGCCGAGGGCTTCCCGGGCCGTTGAACTGGACGCTCAGTACCATCAATCATCAGGTAAAGCAGATCAGCCTTTTCCACTTCCGACAACTTTACTTTACGTTCAGGCATCCGAAAATGGCCTGCCATCAGTTCTGTCATGGCTTGAATGCGGCGGCAAACTGTCGGAGAGGATACATTGAATACAAGCCCCATAAAAGCATGGCTGGTATAGGTTCGGTAATACATCAGGCAGAGCAGAAGCTGTTCTGCGAACTCCAGGCGATAGTTCATCCCACCCCCAATCGCACGTTGCCTGTCTTTGCGGGACAGGCGTTTCTCCTCACTTTTCAACCAGATCGGATGAAGTGTCGCAACCAGGGCGTTGAAATCTGTAAGGCGGATGCCCGATAGTCGAAAAAACAATGCAGGTTGTGCACTTAAAATCTTCAAAGCTTTCATAAAATGATACCTCCAGGCACTTCCTCGCATAAAAATAACCTATTGTGAAGCAGGTCTAATATGTTTTTTAACATATTTAAACGCATGTTATAAGTTGGCTACAAAATTGAAAACAATATGAAGGACGGATAAATATGCCAAAATTTCTACTTGCCTATCACGGCGGTCACAATTTCAAATCAAAAGAAGAAGGTATGGAACATATGACCAAATGGCAGGCCTGGAGCGCAGGTTTGGGCGACGCGGTTGTTGATCCCGGAATGCCTGTGGGGGCGTCAAAAACCGTAAGCTCTGACGGCGTTGCGGATGGCGGCGGATCAAACCCGCTATCCGGCATCACCATTTTACAAGCCGACACCATTGAAGCGGCTTGCGAAATGGCCAAAGCCTGCCCGCATGTAAATATTGGTGGCACAATAGAAGTGGCGCAAGCCATGGATATGGAAATGTAGGCACAAAGACCCCTATATCGTTAACACGGAAAGAACACGTATGACCCACTGGTTAATTCCCGCAAATACCATGTTTTACGATGTTCTTTCCGCTTTTGCGCAGAACACAACCTATTGGCCAATGAACGCAAACTTATCTTCCGGTGATATCGTTTATATCTATCTGGCATCCGCCTATAAACAGATCGGTTTTATCTGCGAAGTTCTTGCTACAGACCATAATTTAGATGATATTTTCAGCGATGTTGCACCATACATAAAAGGCAAACCGCGCGACAAAGGCCCGTCGAAACCCTTTATGACCCTGCAAACCATTCAATCCATCTCGATCAATCAAAACAGCAGCTTGTCGCTTAGTTACCTTAAGCAACACGGGCTTAACGGGATGCTGATGGGAGCTCGAAAACTAGATAACAATCCCGAACTGTTCACATATATAAAAATGAATTCACCATGAGTTATGAGCAAGCCATCAATGCTGTTCTTCATGAAGACGGCGTAGAGATGTCGACGATGATGAAATCCCCCTGCCTGCGCTACAAGGGTATTTTTATGGCGATGATGTTTTCAAAAGCGGATGCATTGATTATCAAAACCGCCCCTGACAGGGTGAATGAATTGATAGCATCAGGTAAAGGTATGGAATTCAATTACACCAAAAAACGCTTTAAGGAATGGGTGATGATCCCATTGGAATTTCAGGATGATTACACACAATATATGACAGAAGCATTAAATTACGCAAGACAGAAAGACTAAAAATGATTCCAGAAATCACCATAGTATTCATCGCAATATTTGCATTATTTCAAATACCTATCACAATGATGGCAGGCATGGCCCGTATCAAGAACGAAGTGCATTTCTATGATGAAGGCAATATTGATCTGCGTCGCCGTGTACGGGCCCACGGCAATTTCACCGAAACTGTGCCGATCACACTCTTGGCAATGATGGGGGCCGAAATTCTTGACGCACCGCCCATGTTAATCTGGGCAGGCGGTGCCACCTTGCTGGTTGGGCGTCTGTGGCATTACTACGTGATCCGCACTGTGGGTTGGAGTAATGGGCGCGCTGCAAGCATGATGTTGACCTTCATCGCAATGGGCGGATTTTCCTTGGCAATTCTTTGGCAGGTTTTCAGCTGAATAATCACGAGGGCATATATCCATAACAATCAAAGGGAGAATCCATGCGAAAGCTTGCAATTTTAACATTCCAAACGCTTGATGGTGTCATGCAATCACCAACAAGCCCCGAAGAAGACCCTTCAGGAGGGTTTACGCATGGAGGTTGGGCAGTTGAATGCTGGGATGACGTTATGAAACAAGTCTTAGATGAGGCAATGTCAGAACCTTATGATTTATTGTTAGGGCGAAAAACATACGAAATGTTTGCGCCTAATTGGTCCAAAGCCCCAGCGAATGACCCCGTTGCCATGAAATTAAATAGTGCGACCAAATATGTCGTAACATCGACATTAAGCGCACTTGAGTGGAACAACTCAATAGCCATCACAGGTGATATTGCCAAGGAAGTTGCACGCTTGAAAAAACAGGATGGAGTGTTATTGCAGGTTCATGGCAGTTGGCAGCTTATTCAAACATTGCTGGCATATGATCTTATTGATGAATATCGTATATGGACTTTTCCTGTTATCACTGGTTGTGGAAAACGCTTGTTTGAACTTGGGGTTGCACCCAAAAATCTGAAGTTGGTAAAATCGGATACTTCTCCGACCGGGGCCACAATGAATATCTATCATCGTGTATAATAGTAAGGAAAATAGACAGTAAACGTAAATAGCACTAACACTCTACAGTTGCACCAGCCAATAGAAGTCCCTATTTCAATACCAAACAAAACAGGCGAGGCACATGGCTGATCTATTCACATTCGAAAATCTGGGCAATCTGGCAATTCTGATTTTTCTGCAAGCCGTGCTTGGTTTCGACAATCTACTTTATATCTCGATTGAATCGCAACGCGCACCGAAAGAGAAACAAAAAGCCGTACGCTTTTGGGGCATTCTGATCGCGGTCGGCCTGCGTGTGGTGCTGCTGTTCGTGATGATCCACCTGATCGAGGCATTGGCCACGCCGTTTTACACCTTCAACTGGCCGGGTGTTCTTGTGGGTGCGGTGAATTTCTCGACGGTGATCTTTATCATCGGCGGTATTTTCCTGATGTATACCGCCTTCAAGGAAATCTCGCATATGCTGTCACTGGATAATCTGGACCACGATGTTGACGGCGGGGGCAGTAAATCCGCGGTGCAGGCGATTATGTTGATCGTCTTCATGAACCTGATATTCAGCTTCGATTCCATTCTGTCTGCGTTAGCTATCACGGATGTGTTCCCCATTCTGGCCACCGCTATTCTGATCTCGGGTGCGGCCATGCTGTTGCTGGCCGATGGCGTTACCGAGTTCTTGAAACGTAACCGTATGTATGAGGTTCTGGGTCTGTTTATCCTGCTCATTGTCGGCGTGGTTCTGCTGGGCGAAGCCGGGCCTGCGGCGGCGCATGCGATGCATGACGACAGCCTGAAGATTTTTATCTTCGGGCATGAGATCATCCCGATGTCGAAATCCACCTTCTATTTCTCGGTCATCGTGCTGGTTATCGTGGAGTTGGTGCAAACGGGGTATCAACGCAAACTGGCAGCAAAACGGTCTTTTGAACAGGAGGATAACCTGTAGGGTGGGCTACAGCCCACGCGTTGCCACAGTTATACCAAACGCAAGGATAGTTTTAGGGATGGGAAAACGTTGGCGAGTATTTATATGATGCGCCGTATACGTGGGCTAAAGCCCACCCTACAATTTCTTGCATATCAAGAAGGCGGGAAGAAATTAATGAGATAAAAGAAAGTTTTGCGGTAATGTAAACGGGTTCATAAATTAATCTTTCTCAAATGAAATATTACGAGATTTTTCAATATCGGTCGCTGTTTTCAGTAAATCTATAACGCCTTGATGAATATCGTGTATTTGCGTCAGGTATTTATGGTTAAATCTATATATAGCCGTCCGATTATATGGCAACCAAACGCGAAAAGTACATTCCCTGATCTTTTGATTGCGACAAAAGCCTGTTCCCCAAGAACGCCCGGAAGGATCATTAAAAGAATAATCCGTCAGTTTGGCCAAAGACTTGGCCATATACATCCCACACCCATTTACAAAATTTCGGGCATCCTTACCATATTTATCATACATCGTTTGTTTTTCTGATGCATTGGGGGCTCTTAAACTGAAAAGACCGGGGATAATTTCTGTATCTTTGCGGCAACTAAGATTGACACTTCGGTCAAACGTTGATGAAAAATTGCTGGTGTGTTTTTTATACACACCTGTCCCATATATTTTTTCGCTCGCGTTTAAGGCAACTCTCAGCAGATTAATATCATCATATGAATCTCGGCTTTTTACTAAGGTGAATTCAGGCAAATTGACGTAAAAGTGCAAGTCATAATTGTAAACACCTGCATAAGGTTTTGGGCTGCGACGCTCGAATTCAGTTCGCTGCTCAAAAGGAACAACACCCAGTTCTTTGGGAAACCTAAGCACCCAATGCTGGTCGTCACGGGTGCCTCTTTCCAAATCGCGACCCTTATATATCAATCGATACTCAACTGATCCATCTTCATAAACAACAGGGTCATATTTAAGTTTCTCACCACCAAATATGAAATAAGTGAGACCCAAAAGAACCAGACAACCTAACGTGATTAGCCCTTTCTTTGTTTTAATATCAGACCCGATTCACAATAGGGTCGAATATTTTTAGACACAAGTATCCCCACCCGTTTTGTCAAACTGTTTTCAAATTCATATTTGCGAGTGCTCCGACATTCTTGGCAATCATGTTTTGTTGTTGGTTGTTGCGGTGAATATCCGAAAATATATTGAACTTTTTCATGCGGCCAATACCGTGCTCTACGCCAATGCGTAGTTTTGAATGCCATGTATTGTATTCTTGTTCTTCTTTCGTAAGTGGTTTTTTCTTTGATGTTTTCAGGGGGATTTCCAGTGATGTCCCCAGATATCCTAAATCCCCAAGGGTAAGTATATCAGGGGGCCTATCCACGCGGGTCTCATCATAAATACGCTTGTCATGTTTGCGCCCGTCATGGGCGCATCCAACAGCCAGTATACACTTCTTGTCATCTGTGATGATCTGGTGGGACGCCGTGTGCTTCTTTTTCTTGCCAGAATATTTTGCTTTTCGAGCCGAGGGCTTCCCGGGCCGTTGAACTGGACGCTCAGTACCATCAATCATCAGGTAAAGCAGATCAGCCTTTTCCACTTCCGACAACTTTACTTTACGTTCAGGCATCCGAAAATGGCCTGCCATCAACTCTGTCATGGCTTGAATGCGGCGGCAAACTGTCGGAGAGGATACATTGAATACAAGCCCCATAAAAGCATGGCTGGTATAGGTTCGGTAATACATCAGGCAGAGCAGAAGCTGTTCTGCGAACTCCAGGCGATAGTTCATCCCACCCCCAATCGCACGTTGCCTGTCTTTGCGGGACAGGCGTTTCTCCTCACTTTTCAACCAGATCGGATGAAGTGTCGCAACCAGGGCGTTGAAATCTGTAAGGCGGATGCCCGATAGTCGAAAAAACAATGCAGGTTGTGCACTTAAAATCTTCAAAGCTTTCATAAAATGATACCTCCAGGCACTTCCTCGCATAAAAATAACCTATTGTGAAGCAGGTCTATCATTTATATCAAACATATTTTTGCCTTTAAAAAACGTAGCACCACTTGTTTCGTGTAAAATAGATTAGTTTACAGTTTGACTTTCCGTTGGCATATCCGACGCCGCAATCTGCTTCGCCCCCATCTTTTCCAGTACCTGCAATTCAGGTTGAGTGTTGCATAAGGCGCACCATTGCAGATTGTGGTGGGTTTGCAAGGAGGTTGTGGTGAGGTTATAACGCGTGGGCTGAAGCCCATCCTACCCACATTTTATGAATTCACCCTAGCAACAATCACCCCCGCCCCCTATATTAACTTTGTTACATAACTTACCGGGGGCTGGCATGTCTGCCACATCACTGCAATGGATCGCTTATTTTATTCTGGTTGCCATCATCTGGGTGGTCGCAGCTGGTGCCTATAGCGGGTCTTTGTGATGACTAAGCGTTATGGCGGCAAGTTCAGCCCTGATGGTACGCCTGATACTGCGCCCGACACGCCTGCGAACCGGTTTCGCGGCAAGAAAGCCTATAAATCCAACATTCGCGCCAAATTGTTGTTTCTGATCCCCCTGCCGCTGTTGTTCTCGGGCATCGGTGAACTGAAGGCAGGCAACGGAACCGGCATGATCTATGAATGGGGCGCATTGGCCGCGCTGTTTTTGGCCGCATGGTTGCTACGTGATGGCTTGCAGGCCGAAGAGGCTTATAACGTGCGCAAAGTTGCCCGCCCGCCCGCCATCCCGCGCAAGATATTTGCGTCGGTTCTGACAGGTGCAGGTGTGGCATTAGCCGCCTTTGGTGGTGCTCATGTGGCCATGTTTTCCAGCCTGATATTCGGGGTTGCGGCCGCGATTGCACATTCCCTTAGTTTCGGGATTGATCCATTACGCAGCAAAGGCATGGAAGGTTTTGACGCATTTGATACCGACCGTGTTGCCAAGGCTGTGGAGCGGGCTGAAAAATTGCTGGCTGAAACCATATCCGCATCGCACCGTTTCAACGACCGTGCCCTTGAGGGCCGCATCGAAAGCCTTGCTTCCGCTGCCCGCGATATGTTTCGCACCGTAGAAGAAGACCCGCGCGATCTGGCGCGCGCCCGTAAGTTCATGGGCGTCTATCTGAAGGGTGCGCGCGATGCGACGATCAAGTTTGCCGATCTTTATGCCCGTAATCGCAACCCTGCCACACGTGCGGATTATGAAGCCCTGCTGGGTGATCTGGAAAGCAGTTTTGCTGCGCAACGTGAAGTGCTATTGCTGGATGACCGCAGCGATCTGGATGTCGAAATAGAAGTTTTACGAGACAGACTGAAACAAGAGGGCGTAAGCGCCAAACAATAGGAGAGACAGATGTCAGAGGATACCCGCAAAAAGGCCGAAACCAGCCTGAAGGAAGTTGAAAAAGTCACCGCGGCGGTTCTGCCTGAACCCAAAGGTGATCTGATTGTTGTTTCCGAAGTGAAGCCGGATCAGAAAAAGGTGATCAAGACCCGCATGGCCGAGATCGACATGAACAATACCCAGTCGATCATCGAGTTTGGCTCCAAGGCGCAGGCTGAATTGCAAGTGATCAGTCAGGAAATGCTGGCAGGTGTACGCAGCAAGGATGTAGGGCCTGCAGGTGACAGTTTGCGCGATATGGTCACATCCATTCGTGGTTTTTCGGTGGATGAGTTGAACCCGAACCGGCGGCGCAGCTGGTGGGAACGCCTGTTGGGGCGTGCGGCTCCTGTGGCAAAGTTCATGTCACGTTATGAAACCGTGCAAAACCAGATCGACATGATTACCGATGATTTGCTGGATCATGAACATGTGCTGCTGAAAGACATCAAATCGCTGGACAAGCTTTACGGTAAAACGCTGGCTTTCTATGACGAACTGGCCCTTTACATCGCCGCCGGTGAAGAGAAAATCAAAGAGCTGGACGATAGAACCATTCCGGCAAAAGTAAAACAGGTTGAAAATGCCACCAAAGACAAAGGCGTGATCATGGCGCAGGAATTGCGCGACTTGCGCTCCGCACGCGATGATCTGGAACGCCGTGTGCATGATCTGAAACTGACGCGGCAAGTGACAATGCAGTCCCTGCCGTCGATCCGTCTGGTGCAGGAAAATGATAAATCACTTGTGACAAAGATCAACTCAACACTGGTCAATACCGTACCGCTTTGGGAAACCCAACTGGCGCAGGCCGTGACCATCCATCGCTCACGCGAAGCTGCCGAGGTGGTGAAAGAGGCTACTGACCTGACCAATGAACTGTTGGAAAGCAATGCTGAAAACCTACAGACTGCCAATCGCGAAGTGCGCAAACAAATGGAGCGTTCGGTGTTTGACATCGACAGTATCCGCAAGGCCAACGAATATCTGATCGCAACGATTGAGGAAAGTCTGGCGATTGCCGATGAAGGCAAAGCAAAACGTGCCGACGCTGAAAAGGAATTGGAAGTTCTGGAAGGTAAGCTGAAGGACAGCCTGTCAGCAGCGAAGGCCCCACCTAAAGAAGACCCAAAAGCCAGCTAGGCAGTATTTTCGGAACGCGGCACTTGCGGCGTTCTGAAAATACGATCATATTTAACGTCATGCGGTTCATAATTTTCATTAAAACTTTATTTTTCGGCGGTTTTATCGGCCTTGCGGCTTGTGTGCCGTTGTCCGAGACAACACAACCAAAACCAAGCCAAGCCAAACCTGCGCCTGTAGGTTTTTCCATAAAAAGCCAACAAGCAGCCACATATTATGCCAGCTTGCAGGCAAGCTTACTGGCCAAAGGTTATTTGCGTCAGGATTTTGACCCGGCCGATGCCCCTTTTACAACCGATGATCTGGCATCTAACTTCACGCGCATTGCTTTTTTCGAAGAATATTCAGCACGTGACGGCCAGCGTATAAACCGACGTGTGGCCAGCCCACTGCGTCGATGGGAACAGCCTATCCGCATCGGCATTCATTTCGGGCCATCGGTCTCCAAGGATCAACGTAACAAGGATACCACATATGTGCGCAAGTTCGCGTCACGTCTGGCGCGGTTATCTGGCTTGAACATTCAGTTGACAAAAACCAGCAATGCAAATTTCTCGATTTTATTCCTGAACGTGGATGAACAACGCGATTACGTCCCCAAGCTTGCCGGCCAAATCAAGCATCTTAACCCGCAAATCGCACGTGAAATCAAAGTAAGCCCCCGTAGTGTTCGCTGTGAAGCCTATGCATCTTACATCGTGGACGAAACTGCGCCTGTTGCAGGGTATTGGAGTGCGGTTATCGTGATTAAGACCGAACACCCCGATCTGATGCGCAAATCCTGCATCCAAGAGGAAATGACGCAGGCCCTCGGTCTTACGAATGATAGCCCGGACGCGCGGCCATCAATATTCAATGATGATGAAGAATTCGCATTTTTGACACGACACGACGAATTTTTGCTACGTATGCTGTATGATAAGCGCCTGAGCGTCGGCATGACAGCTAAAACCGCACAACCAATTATTCAGCAAATCGCACAGGGCCTGATGCCCAAAGGCGAAAGTTAAAAAGGAAGATAAACATGGGTATTCTGGATTTTCTAACCGGCGAATTCATTGATGTCATTCACTGGACTGACGACACAGACGACACGCTTGTCTGGCGGTTTGAGCGTGAAGACCACGCGATCAAATATGGTGCCAAATTGACTGTGCGCGAGGGACAGGCCGCCGTACTGATCCATGAAGGGCAGCTAGCCGATGTGTTCACACCCGGGCTATATTTGCTGGAAACCAACAATATGCCGATCCTGACCACGTTGCAGCATTGGGATCACGGCTTTCAAAGTCCGTTCAAAACCGAGGTTTACTTTATCAACACAACCCGTTTTCAGGATCTGAAATGGGGCACAAAAAACCCTGTGATCGTACGCGACCCCGAGTTTGGCCCGCTGCGCATTCGGGCCTATGGCACATATGAGGTGAAGGTCACGGACCCTGCACTGTTCATGACGGAAATTGTCGGCACTGACGGCGAGTTCACCATGGATGAGATCTCTTACGCGATCCGCAATATCATCGTGACACGGTTTTCAGCCGCCATTGCTGCCAGCGGTATTCCAATTCTGGATATGGCAGCCAACACAGTTGATCTGGGTAAGTTGCTGGCCACACATATCGCACCCGCCATTGCAGAGTTTGGTCTGAAAATTCCAAACCTTTATATCGAAAATATCTCGATGCCACCCGCGGTCGAGGCCGCACTGGACAAACGCACATCCATGGGGCTTGCCGGTGACTTGGGCAGTTTCACCCAATACTCCGCTGCCGAAGCAATGACGCAAGCCGCCGCAAACCCAAACGGTGGTGGCGGTATGGGTGCAGGTCTTGGCATGGGGATGGGCATGGCAATGGCCCAGAACATGGGGCCTTGGGGCATGCGCCCAAACGCTGCCACAGAACCGCAAATGCCACCGCCACCGCCCGTTGCTGAACGGGTCTGGCATATTACCGAGAAGGGCAAGACCACAGGGCCGTTTTCAAAGGCCAACCTGGGCCGCATGGCAGGCGATGGGGCATTAAAACGTGACACATATGTCTGGTCTGTTGGGCTGGACGGTTGGAAAGCTGCAGGCGATATTGACGAGTTGGCACAGCTTTTCACCATAGCACCGCCACCGCCGCCCGAAGGTTAGGACATGCACCGCACCACTCTTAAATGGCTTCATTGGTTATGCCTGCCGCTGATCACCTATTTCTGGCTGGTGGAACCCGAAGAAAACCGCGCCGACCCGGGGGGTGCTTTGTCTACCCATGCGGGTGTTGGCATGGTACTTGGGGTGATCGTGGCGATCTGGTTTTGCATTTATCTTGTCAAAGGCATCACAGGCCGCGCCGGTCCAAAATTGCCAAGCTGGGGCAAACGGGTACACCCGATCATGCACAAAGCACTTTACATCGGCTTACCCGTTATGCTGGTCAGTGGCGGTTTGACAGGATTGCTTGCCCCTTTTGCCGTCAATGGTTTTGGCATGGTTCCCATCAGTCTGGAAATAGGTTCGAAAGGTGTTTATGCGTTTTTACAGGACGTCCATGAACTGGTGTTTAACGGACTAATCACGCTCATTGTTGTTCACACGTTCTTTCATCTATGGCGTCATTATTGGCTAAAAGACAACGCCCTGCGCATCATGGTTCCCAAACGCTTACACAAGTATTTACGATGACAGATACCAACACCTCCATCGAAGAACATCTATTTCCCTGTAACACTTGCGGCTCTGATCTACGCTACAGCCCGGGGACTGCGGTCATGGAATGTAATCACTGCGGTGCTACACAGAAAATCTCGGGTCGCGGTGTCTGGCGCGGGCAATCCATTCGGGAATTGGATTTTCGCAAGGCTGTCAAAGACCAGTTGCCCGAATTCGACATGGAGGAATTGCGCGTTGTGTCTTGCGAAAACTGCGGCGCGCATGTTGAGTTCGCACCCAATGCACATGCGACAGAATGCCCGTTTTGCGCAACTCCCGTAGTCACCGGAACCGGTACTGACCGGCAGATCAAACCAAAGGCCCTGATACCGTTCGCACTGACCGAGAAACAGGCACGCAAGGGAATGACAGATTGGCTGGGCGCACTTTGGTTCGCCCCGAGCGGCCTGAAAGATTACGCCCGTAAGGGGCGAAAAATGCAAGGGATTTATGTGCCATACTGGACATATGATGCTGAAACGAAAACGAACTATACCGGTCAGCGCGGCACGGTTTATTATGTGACCAAGCGTGTCTCCGTCATGGTAAACGGCAAACGCCAAACCCGGATGCAACAGGTTCCCAAAGTGCGCTGGTCTCCGGCGCAAGGGCGTGTTTCACGATTTTTTGACGATGTTCTGGTACTTGGCTCAAAAAGCCTGCCCAAAGAATACACTGACGGGCTGGCCCCTTGGGATTTATCAGCGATGGAGCCTTATCGGCCAGAATATCTGGCTGGGTTCCGTGCTGAAAGCTATACTATAAAACTGGATGAAGGCTACAAGGAAGCCCGCGATTATATGAACCGTATGATCGTGCGCGATGTGAAGTTCGACATCGGCGGCGATCGCCAAAGGATCAGCACACTAGATACGGATGTGGGCATTCTTACATTCAAACATATCCTGCTTCCGGTCTGGCTGGCCGCTTATAAATACCGCGGCGAAACATATCGCTTTGTGGTCAATGGGCGCACTGGTAAAGTGCAGGGTGCGCGACCTTATTCGGTCTGGAAAATCACTTTTGCGGTTATTACGGCTTTGCTTGCCGCTGCCGTTATCGGATATATGGTAGCGCAAGGCAGCGCATAGGAAACCACGTTGCCGCCCGCATATAAACATAGCTATCATCAGGAGAAAACGATGAGTGACTGGAAAAAACTGACCTGCCATTGTGGTGCGGTTGAATTGCGCGTGCAGCTGATGGACGGGCTGAACACCGCGCGGCGTTGCAATTGTTCGTTCTGCCGCCGTCGCGGGGCAATCGCGGCCACGGCTGCATACCCCGACGGGGTTGAAGTGGTGAAAGGTGCTGACAAGCTGACGCTTTACACATGGGGCACGGGAGCGGCAAAACATTACTTTTGCCCGACATGCGGGATTTATACCCACCACCGCAGGCGGTCGAACCCGAATGAGTTTGGCATCAATGTTGCAGCTTTGGAAGGGGTAGATCCTGCCGGGCTAGGCAATATTGCATGGAGTGACGGGGTGAACCACCCCAGTGACCGGTAAGACTAATCGCCCTGCCGCCCCGCTAGGGTGACCGGTTAAAAACTGTTATAATGTATATATAATAAAAAGGCGGGCCCGCCGTGCGGTTGTATATCCCGAACAAGGGTGTGTTCCCCTGCACCTAGTTTCATCTGATGATTTAGGTGGCTTTCGCATTTGGCGCTGTTATCCGCCCTTTGAAAGCCCGTTAACCACTTTTGTCGACAAGGGTGTTATATACTGGCAAAGGTTGAGGATTTGTTAGTGGTGCGTGCGGTGGGTTGGGTTCTGCGAATGATTACCCACCCTAAGCACAAACCCCATCCAAAACCTGCGCTGTCGTCAACACACGCGCAAATTCCCCATCCAGATTGCAAAGTGACATTGAATGCACCTGTTCGGCGGAATGAACCACCCCATCTGGCCCTGTGGCTTCATAGGCCCAGACAGCATCTGATGTATAAAGCACATCAAACCCCAGATTGCCTGCCATACGTGCTGTGGTTTCAACACAGTGGTTGGCCGTGGCCCCGCAGATCACAAGCTGTGTGATCCTCTCTGCGCGCAGATCTGGCTCCAGATCCGTGCCAATAAAAGCACTATTGGCGTGTTTGATCACCACGGCCTCCCCTTCAATCGGCGCGGCAAAGGCTTGTGGGGCGCATCCTGACTGGCCTGCGCGGAATGCGGATTCCGCATCCTTTGAGTGGTGGTGGATATGAATGACACTGCCACCTTGCGCCCGAAATGCCGTTAGCAATGACCCGATATTCTGCTCTGCTTGCGGGCAGGATCGCACGCCACCTGTGGCGTCGCGGTAGGAAAATGCCTTTTGCACGTCAATCACCAACAGGGCGGATTTCACGATCTATACCCCCAGACAATGCCGCATGATGGCTTTTTGTGCGTGCAGACGGTTTTCGGCTTCGTCGAACACCAGTGATTGCGGGCCATCCATTACTTCAGATGTGATCTCTTCCTCGCGGTGCGCAGGCAGGCAATGCATGAATACCGCGTCTTTGCCCGCACTTTCCAACAGTTGATTATTCACCTGATAGGGGCGCAGCAAATTGTGGCGACGTTCCCGGGCGGATTGCTTATCGTGCATTGAAAGCCAAGTGTCAGTGACGATCAGATCGGCGCCATCAACAGCCTTATGCGCATCACGCTCGATATAAACCTTAGAGCCTTTTTCGCGGGCGTATCCAATGGCTTCGGCTTCAGGTTCCAGATTGGCGGGGCCCGAGAAGGTCAGATCAAACCCAAACTGGCCAGCCGCATGCAGGAAGGATGTACAGACGTTATTGCCATCGCCCATCCACACAACCCTTTTGCCTTTGATCGACCCGTGATGCTCTTCGTAAGTCATCACATCGGCCATGATCTGGCAGGGATGCGTGCGGTCGGTTAGCCCGTTAATCACCGGAACAGAGGCGTATTCGGCCATTTCCAGCAACACGCTTTCGTCAAAGGTACGGATCATGATCATATCGACATAGCGCGACAGGACGCGGGCTGTATCGGCAATGGTTTCACCGTGGCCCAGTTGCATTTCTGAGCCTGACAGGATCATCGATTGCCCACCCATCTGGCGCACGCCCACATCAAACGACACGCGGGTACGCGTTGAAGGTTTTTCGAATATCAGGGCAACCATATGATTGGCCAGCGGCGCATCCGCATCTGGCGTGCCTTTGGGCATGTCGGCGCGCGCGGTTTTCATCGCCTTGGCCTGATCCAGAATGCCCCGCAGATCACTCGCGTCGGTTTTGTTGATGTCCAGGAAATCAGTCATAGCGTTGCCTCTATCGCTGTGGCGGCTTTATCAAGGCGCGCTACAGCTTCGTCAATTTCGTCGTTTGAGATGTTCAAAGGCGGCAACAAGCGGATCACGTTGGCACCACCCGGAACGGTCAGCACCTGTTGATCGTAACCTGCATTCACCACATCCAAATTGGTTACTTCGCATTCAATGCCCAGCATAAGGCCAGAGCCGCGTACACTGACAAATACATCCGGGTGGCTTGCAACCAACCCTTCCAGACGTTGGCGTAAACGGCCAGCTTTTGCGCTTACATCACCCAGAAATTCAGGGGTGGCGACAATATCCATGACCTTAGAGCCAACTGCACATGCCAGCGGGTTACCGCCATAAGTTGACCCATGCGAACCTGCAACCATGCCTTTGGCAGCCTCTTCGGTCGCAAGACATGCGCCCAATGGGAAACCGCCACCGATACCTTTGGCAATGCCCATTATATCCGGCGTAATTCCTGACCATTCATGGGCGAACAATTTTCCCGTACGACCCATACCGCACTGGATTTCATCAAAGATCAGCAGCAGGCCGGCTTCATCACAAAGCTTGCGCAATCCTTGCATATAATCATCAGGCAATGGAATAATACCGCCTTCACCCTGCACAGGTTCCACCATGATCGCGGCTGTCGTTTCATCAATCGCAGCTTCCACATCCGCCAGATCACCAAGTTTCAGATGTACAAATCCGGGCAATAACGGCCCAAAACCTTTAGTCAGTTTCTCGGCACCCGCCGCAGAAATCATCCCCAGCGAACGGCCGTGAAACGAGCCGTCAAAGGTGATGATATTCACCCGCTCTGGATTGCCGTTCTCAACATGGTACTTGCGCACCATCTTCACGCAGCATTCCATACTTTCAGTGCCCGAATTGGTCACGAAAACCGTATCAGCGAAAGTATGTTCCACCAACCGATCAGCCAAAGCCTGTTGGTTGGGGATGTTATATAGGTTCGACGTGTGCCAAAGCTGTGTCGCTTGGTCTTGCAACACAGAAACCAGTTCAGGATGCGCATGGCCCAAGATGTTCACCGCGATTCCACCACCCATATCCAAGTAGCGTCGGTTGGCTGCATCCACAAGCCAGCTTCCTTCGCCTTTAACGAAGGTAAGCGGTGCACGGGCATATGTCGGCAGCACTGTAGAAATCACGATTTTTACTCCTGTTAGATTATTAGAAAGATCGCTTTGCAGCATCTTTGATCCCAAGTCAATTCATGCTTGCCCTTAAGTGAATTAGATGATGTTTAGGCAGCGAAAAGAGATGCATATGATCCTTCCAGAATCGCAACCGAATAGCGCTTTAAAATCTGTAGTCCTTATTTTATTCGCGATGTCATTATTAGCCGCGATCAACATTCTGGCAAAAGCACTTGGACAAGATCATCTGGGGCCAGCATTACATCCCTTTCAAATCAGTTTTGGACGGTTTTCATTTGCTTTTATAACATTGTTAATTGCCGCCAACATATTGCGCCCCAAATTGACCAAACCAGATATAAAATTGCATTTGGGACGCACAACATTAGGCTGGGCTGGTGTTACGTTGATGTTTTCGGCCATTGCGTTCATCCCTTTGGCAGATGCAACAGCCATTAGTTTTTTAAACCCCGTGTTCGCCATGATGCTAGCTATTCCGTTTTTAGGGGAACGCGTTGGAAAATACCGCTGGTTGGCTGCTGCTATTTCACTGGTTGGGGCGTTCATATTATTACGTCCCAGCCCCGCCAGCTTCCAACCCGCAGCTTTGCTGGCACTCTGCGCAGCCCTTGCCATGGGAATTGAGCTAATTTTCATAAAACTACTCACCCGCAAAGAAAACCCTTTTCAAATTTTACTCGTCAATAACGGTTTGGGCTTCCTACTTGCAGGCTGTACCGCTCTATTCGTTTGGCAAAGCCCAGAACCTTTTCAATGGGTGGCCATGATCGCTGTTGGTATCTTAATGGTAATCGTCCAGACCTGTTATGTACTCGCACTACGGTTAAGCGACGCAAGCTTCATCGCGCCTTTTTCATATTCCGCTCTGATCTTTGCAACATTTTACGATTTTATCATCTTTGGGCAGTCACCAGACATGGTCAGTATCATAGGGTCAATAACAATCTGCACAGGTGCCGTTATATTGGCGAGCAGGGAAAGCAAAGCTGCCGCTAGCAAATAACCCTATATCACCACACAAAATTATCATTCTTTAATAAAAGCTCTGGTATCGCCCAACGGTATAGTTTAAATAAAGATGCTAGCCTTTAAAAATGGCCATAACTGGAGTATCCGATGTCCTGGACTGATGACCGCGTAGAAATACTGAAAACCATGTGGATGGAAGGTAATTCCGCCAGCCAGATCGCCAAAGAATTGGGCGGCGTGACCCGTAATGCCGTCATTGGCAAGGTGCATCGTTTGGGCCTGTCAAATCGTGCAACCCCTTCTAAAGCCAAAGCCAAAGCCACACCAAAGGCCAAAGCCGCACCAAAGACCAAGGCACCTTCAAAACCCAAAGCGGTTGAAGTGTCTTCGACATCAATGTCGGTGACAATCCCGCCGCGCAGACCAATTATCACGGCTGGACAACCCCTGCCGCCACAACCATCCAACAGCGAAATCAGTGCTGAAGCGTTGCAAAAAGTTGCTGTCGTTGAAAAAGAAGCCAAAAAACTGTCCTTGATGGAATTGACCGAGCGCACATGCAAATGGCCTATTGGTGACCCTGCAACCGAAGATTTCTGGTTTTGCGGATTGACGGTTGAAATCGGAAAACCTTATTGCGAAGCCCATAATGGTGTTGCATTTCAACCAATGTCAGCACGTCGTGATCGCCGCGCGCGCTGATTTTAACGGAATTTACTGGAGATTTCGGTATTTGTGATTATCTTTGCTACAAAGAGAAACCAAACCTTGGGTTGAATTATGATCCGCTATAACTTGAAATGTGATAATGACCACAGCTTTGACAGCTGGTTTCAGTCTGCTGAAGCATTTGAAAAGTTATTAAACGCAGGCATGGTCAACTGTTCGGTCTGTGGAATCTCCAACGTGGGAAAAGCCATCATGGCACCACAAGTACGCGCCAACCATAAAAGGGGCCGGAATTCCGGCCCGTTATCCGCACCTGCATCGCCCGCGGAACAGGCTATGGCAGAGATACGCAAGAAGGTTGAAGAGAATTCTGAAAACGTCGGTAAGAATTTCGCAGCCGAAGCCCGTGCTATCCACACAGGCGATGCCCCTGAACGGTCGATCTATGGTGAGGCGAAAGTACAGGATGCCAAAGCCCTGATCGAAGATGGTATCGGGGTCACGCCATTGCCATGGGGAAATAAGAGC
Source organism: Amylibacter sp. (assembly GCA_965261565.1). Classification (GTDB taxonomy): domain Bacteria; phylum Pseudomonadota; class Alphaproteobacteria; order Rhodobacterales; family Rhodobacteraceae; genus Amylibacter. The sequence goes on along the minus strand of OZ253460.1, from coordinate 1,692,874 downwards.
AAAGCGAATTAGGGGCAATCACACCTGAATGAGTTGTATATACGGGTGTTTTTAGTCAACCTTGGACTTTGCGTTAACGGGTTTTTTAATCTTCAGCCTTGAAAACTGTACCAGACACCGCGCCAAACGCACCCTCTACCAGTTCCAGTGTTAAAAGCCGATCTGGGTTCACTGGTGGCGGAAAATCCAAATATTTGTTCTTTTCAAATCCGAACCGCTTATAATATGGTGCATCACCCACCAGCAGAACACGCGCCCACCCGGCATCTTTTGCCAATGCCAAGCTTTCACGCATCAACATGCCACCCAGCCCTTCACCTTGCCGTGTCGGATGTACCGCGACAGGTCCTAATAGCAGGGTTTCTGACCGGTTATCCCCGATCAGAACCGGCCAATAACGGATCACACCTGCCAGCACATCATATTTATCGCGCGCAGTCAGGCAAAGTTCACTCACGGGGTTCACACCCTCACGCAGGCGGTAAGATGATAGTGCTTCACGGCCAGGGGCAAAGGTCAGGTCATACAAACCCTCTACCTCCCACCAATCATCAGCTATTTCTGGTGCCAACCGAAACATATCATCAACTCTTTGCGAAAACTTATGGAAATGCCGATAACATGGGGTTAGGCATTGAGCAATTCATCAAAAGGCTCAAATATGCATTACCGCCCGAATATTGACGATCACGGACTTCCCCATAACCCGTTCAAGGCAATCGTGTCACCCCGCCCTATTGGCTGGATATCTACCCTGAACAAAGACGGCGTTGCCAATCTTGCCCCATACTCTTTCTTCAATGGCATTCAGGATGACCCACCCATGGTGATGTTTTCGGCCTCGGGCTCAAAGGCTGATACGACGGATTTGAAAGACAGCCTGGTAAATATCCGGGACACGGGTGAGTTTTGCGTGAATATCGTGTCAGACAGGTTGAAAGATGCGATGAATATCACATCCGCACATTACCCCAACGATGTTGATGAATTTGATCAGGCTGGGCTGGAGAAAGGCGTGTCAAAAGTTATCAAAGCACCGTTTGTCGCTGCGAGTCCAGCCGTGTTTGAGTGCAGTTTGCATTCCATCATCCCCCTGCCCGGCAATGGCCATATGGTTCTGGGTGAGGTGGTTTGCGTACACATTAAAGATGAGCATTTGAAAAACGGCATGCTGGACGTCACCAGCTATGTGCCGCTAGCCCGCTTGGGTTACCGCGATTATTCATCCGTGCATGAAGTGTTTTCACTAAACCGCCCTGAACAAACCTGATGCCCAGTGAACCGTTTCAGATATATCAACTAGCTGGCATTCGCGCAGGTATGCTTGGCTTGTGCAAACAACCGGCAACGGATGCGGATTTTGCAAAGATTGATGGCTGGCGTCCAAACATTGTTTTAACCCTGACCGGCAAGGAAGAATTTCCAACGGTGGGTAGATCTTTACAGCTGCAGTTCCAAGATGCCAGATATGACTGGCTTCATATACCGATTATTGATTTTGGTGTACCTGCCAATGAAGACACCCCATTGTGGCAAAAACACCTTGAGCAATCACACGAAATATTAAGTGCAGATGGTAAAGTATTAATCCATTGCAAAGGTGGGAAAGGTCGATCAGGGATGGTACTGTTAAAGCTTCTAGTCATGCAAGGTGAGAGTGGCAAAAATGCACTGACGCGGTTACGTGCGGTTCGTGCAGGCGCTGTTGAAACCGATGACCAATACAGATGGGCCACATTGCCCCTTTAATATCGCATGCGGACGGCATAAACTGCCTGAAAAGGTTAGTGGAGACAGCGTTTTGGATACAGTAATTGGCGTATTGGGCGGCAGCGGTGTTTATGACATTGAAGGTCTGGAAGCGGCTGAATGGCGCAATATTGACAGCCCGTTTGGTACGCCATCCGATGCGCTGCTGTTCGGCCAACTGAACGGCGTCAAGATGGTGTTTCTACCCCGTCACGGGCGTGGTCATACCCTGTCACCAAGTACAGTAAACTACCGCGCCAATATCGATGCGTTGAAACGTGCGGGCGTCACGGATGTGATCTCGGTTTCAGCCTGCGGTTCTTTCCGAGAAGAAATGGCGCCGGGTGATTTTGTGATTGTTGATCAGTTTATCGACCGCACCATCGCCCGTGAAAAATCCTTTTTTGGTACGGGTTGCGTGGCCCATGTTTCGGTAGCACACCCAACCTGCCCGCGCCTGGGCAACGCTTGCTATGAGGCGGCACAAGCAGCAGGTATCAACGTGCATATGGGTGGTACATATCTGGCGATGGAAGGCCCGCAGTTTTCCACCCTTGCGGAAAGTAAAATGTACCGCAAGGTCTGGGGCTGTGATGTGATCGGCATGACCAATATGCCCGAAGCCAAACTGGCCCGTGAAGCCGAGCTTTGCTATGCTTCGGTCGCGATGATCACTGATTATGACAGCTGGCACCCTGACCACGGCGAAGTGGATATTAACAAAATCATCGCCACACTTATGGGCAATGCAGACAAGGCCAAAGGGTTGGTTGCCGGGCTTCCGGCTTTGTTGGGTCAAACCCGTGAGCCTTGCCCGCATGGTTGTGACCGCGCTTTGGAATTTGCCATCCTCACACAAGTTGCAAACCGCGACCCTGCCATAGTTGCGAAACTTGATGCAGTTGCCGGGCGAGTTTTGTGATGATGTTCAGACATATCACATTGTTGGCCCTTTGCCTTACTGTACTTGTTGCCTGTGCAGAACGTGGCAAACTTGGATTTGTCTCAATAGACACACCTGCCCCCAAAACCGAGCGTATATTTGTGGCAACAACCAGACAACGTGGTGAGACGCCATATGATTTCAATACGTTGCGCACCACAGAATTGACATATGCCCGTTATGACATTTCCATCCCGCCAAATCACGAAGTCGGGAAAATTGAATGGCCAAAAAAAGAACCGAACATCGCGACTGATTTTGTGATAACGGATGCCAAGATTTATGAAAGACCAGCCGATTTCAGATCAAACGTTCGCGCTTCCAATAAGAAGCAACACATTATAGATGAAGCTGTTATTTTCGTTCATGGTTATAATAATAACTTTGCCGAAAGCCTGTATCGCTTTGCGCAAATATCAAATGATATGGATGCAAAAGGCACGCCTGTACTTTATGCTTGGCCAACAACTGAAAGCACAATTGAGTATATTCACGACCGTGACAGTGCATTATTTGCCCGCGACGGGTTGCAAATTTTGATGAAACAATTGGTAAAGTCCGGCACAAAACGCATTATCCTTGTTGGCCATTCCATTGGATCCAACCTGTTGATGGAAACCTTACGGCAAATGGCAATTAGCGGTGACAAAAGCGTTTTGCGTTTTATTGACAGTGTTATTCTGATATCTCCGGATATAGATCAAACCGTGTTTTTGACACAGCTTAACCGCCTTGATCCTGTACCTAATCCATTTATCATATTTAGCTCAGAAAATGATCGCGCCTTGAAAGTTATGTCTTTTTTAACCGGCAAACAAACTCGCCTTGGGCAACTTACAGGTTCGGAAGCATTGGATAAACACGGGGTTCAAATTGTTAACCTTTCAGAGTTCGATGATGGTGACGGTTTTTTGAACCATTCTGTTGCCCTAACCTCACCCAGCGTAATTTCCATCATCAAAAAACTACCTGCAACGGGTGGGCTTGGAACACGCGAAATCCGCTATCAAGGTAATATTTTGCAACGCCTGTTCAAACTACCGCAATAAAGTGAACCCCATGACCAAAGATATTCGCGACTATATTCGCACCATTCCCGATTTTCCGCACGAAGGCATACTGTTTCGCGATGTAACAACGCTGTTTGGCAGTGCCGAAGGGTTGCGGTTGGCAATTGCTGAAACTGTTGCTGCCTTGAAGGATTTGAAAATCGATAAGGTTGCAGGGCTTGAGGCGCGTGGGTTTATCATGGGCGGGGCAGTAGCGCAGTCGCTGGGTGTGGGCTTTGTTCCGATCCGCAAGAAGGGCAAATTACCGGGCAAAACCATTCAACAGGACTATGCTCTGGAATATGGCACCGCGACGATGGAACTGCATCATGATGCAATTGAGCCGGGTGAAAGTATATTGCTGCTGGATGATTTAATTGCCACGGGCGGTACCGCCGAGGCGGGCATCAAACTGATCGAGGCTTTGGGTGGCGCGGTCGTGCAATCCACCTTTATCATCGACCTGCCCGAATTGGGTGGTGCCGATAAAATTAAGGCGCTGGGTGTGCCTGTGCATGTTTTATGCGCATTTGATGGATTATGAAACGCGCTTCTGTCTTAATAATTTCGTAACCATATATCAGTTACAATCATATCGTTCTCATACTGGAACATTATATAGCTTCCACTGAAGCATTGCGCCCTGCTGTACCCCAAGGCAGGGTGTAAACCTATCTGACAATAACACCGGGGTTCATGATCCCGTTCGGATCAAGGGCGGCTTTGACCGACCTTATCATCGCCAGCTTGGTCGGGTCGCCGTATTTTTCAAGCTCATCAACTTTAAGCCGCCCAATGCCGTGTTCTGCAGAAACTGATCCGCCGAATTGATGCACCAGATCGTAGATCAGATCTTTAATTTCGGGCTGCATATACATCAGATCTGCACGCGCCTGCCCTTTTGCGGGATAGACGTTGTAATGCAGATTACCGTCGCCCACATGGCCGAAACAATTTATACGCAGATCACCCAGTTTAGCTATCGCATCAAACCCCGTCTGGATAAATTCGGGGATCGCCGAAATTGGTACTGAAATGTCATGACTGGATATTCCACCCACCGCTTTATTGGCTAGTGGTATGCTTTCGCGAACATGCCAGAATTCCTGTCGTTGTTGAACGTTTTGAGCAATCAACACATCATCGACCAGCGCGTTTTCAATCGCGTCTTCCAGAAGAGACAACAACCGTTCGTCCAAATGTGCGCCGTTCCCGCCGGCGACTTCGATCAGCACCATCCATTCGGGGCGTGGTGTGAACGGCTGGCGTACATCGGGCAATTCCTCGTTCAGAAAATCCAGTCCCTGCCCGTGGATCAGCTCGAAGCCCGACACCAACCCATCAAGTCCGGATTGCACCACGCTAAGCAGCTCAACCGCAGCCGCAGGGGAAGGGACAACCGCCATTGCAGTTGTAACCTCTTTGGGTTTTGCATACAGCTTCAAGGTTGCCGCGGTAATAATTCCCAGACTTCCTTCGGAACCAACAAGAAGGTTTCGAACATCATAACCCGTATTGTCTTTACGCAAGCCACTTAAACCGCGATATATCGAACCATCCGGCAGAACTACCTCTAACCCCAGACAAAGGTCACGCGTATTGCCGTATCGCAGCACTTGTGTGCCACCTGCGTTCGTCGCAAGGTTGCCGCCAATACAGCAACTGCCTTCGGATGCAAGCGACAAAGGAAACAGACGATCGACATCATCTGCGGCCTTTTGAATATCGACAAGGATCGCGCCCGCTTCCACAGTTATCGTGTTGTTCGCAATATCCACATTGCGCACCGCCGTCATGCGTTCAACAGATAATATCACCACTGCAGGATCAAGATCGGCGACCTGACCACCCACCAATCCCGTACCACCGGCGTATGGAATAATACCAACGCGGTGTTGGTTGCAAAGGCGCGCAATGATTGCAACCTCTTCAACATTACGGGGGCGTAGCAAACATGCTGCCGTGCCTTGGATTAGACCACGCTCTTCATGCAAATAACCTTCCGTTGCATCAGCAACAGTACCCGCAGGCAGTTCCGCATTCAGGGCTTTCAGAAATTCAGGGCTGGCTTTAAATAAGGTCATATTCTTCAAACAGCTAGTTTAATCCCAACATGATTTCAACTATAATCAAAGCATATCTGATTGATCCCGCACTATATTCAAAACAGGTAGTACTTGTATATCATCTGCATTCAGTTAAATTACTTCAGAATAATGATGGGGAAATTCATGGCAAACTCGAATGTGGCAGAAGGCATACCGCACCTTCCGTCTTTTATTACAGAACCAGGACAAAGTGACGTTCTGTTTACAGTAACCGTGGTCTTCGTAGTTGTCACAGTCCTGATAGTGGGTGTGATATATTTCAAGCTTCACGCATTACCAGAACATTTAGGGCATGGATATAATAACACACAATTACAAGTAGTTGGCGTATTATCGCTTTTATCCCTCGTCACTCATAATAACATATTCTGGATAGCTGCATTATTACTGGTTACAGTTAAATTGCCTGATTTCATCACACCATTGGAAACAATCGCCAAATCACTTGAACAGATGACCAGTAAAAAAGAGGAACTGCCGGTTTCGGTCAATATGCCGGATTTTAACGCTTCATTGAGTTCAATAGCGAAATCGCTTGAACGTATGAGTAGCCTGAAAACAGAACCGCCAGCCAAGCCAACGAAACAAAAGACCACAAAGCAGAAAGACGAATAGATGCTGGAATTAATGTTTTGCGCGTTTTTCACAATCCTTCCCGACTTTCTTGTTCGGCGTTACGTTCAGGGTAAGCGTATTGGGGTTGAAATTGATCTGTTTTCCGTCTGGTATGAATTGCGATATGGGATTACGGCATGCGCCATGCTCACGATCTCGTTGATCACCCTTGTTTTTTACTTTCACCCGACCACAACGAATGTAACGTCCTTTTTCCGGACTGTTACCATCCTGTCGGAAACTGCTGGACGCGTAGAAGAAGTATACCTTACCAACAACCAGAAGGTTGAGGCAGGCGATAGGATATTTTCGCTGGATGCTTCCAGCCAACTTGCCGCGCTTAAAACCGCACAACAACGGGTTAAAGAAATTGATGCTTCAATCATCGTTGCGCAATCGGATTTAGCTTCAGCTACTGGTAAAGTTGTTCAGGCCGAAGGTTCTTTGAAACAGGCACAGGATGAGCTGGACGTGAAACAGACACTTTTCAACGAGGGTTCTTCTATTGTTAATGAGCGTGAAGTCATCCGCCTGATAACCGCCCGTGACGGCAGACAGGGAACATTGGATGCAGCCATTGCAGGCAGGGAGTCTGTAAAGGCCAAAATTACCGTACTTTTACCCGCACAAAGGGCTAGTGCCTCTGCCGCCCTGAATGAGGCCGAAGTTAATCTTTCCAAGACGATCGTATACGCAAGTATTCCGGGTACCGTGACACAGTTCGCCCTGAAACCCGGTGACTATGTGAACCCTATATTACGCCCTGCAGGAATATTGATACCTGAAAATGAGGACGCACAAGTTTTCCAAGCAGGCTTCGGGCAAATGGCAACCCAAGTGATTAAACCCGGCATGATTTCAGAAATAACCTGTCTTTCTCATCCCTATAAAATCGTTCCAATGATCGTGACCTCAGTACAAGAAACGATAGCCGCCGGGCAACTTCGCCCCGGAGACCAGTTGATTGACATTCAGGATCGCGCCAGGCCCGGTACACTTACCGTATTCATGAAGCCACTATTTGATGAGCAGTTCAATACTATCCCGCCCGGCAGCAAATGCATTGCAAACGTTTATACAAATAATCATGAGGCACTTGAAAACGAAGACATGAGTACGCCACGTTGGTTGTTTCTTCATATGGTTGATACTGTAGGACTGGTACACGCTTTAATCTTGCGGATACAGGCCTTGATGCTTCCTGTTAAGATATTGGTATTTACAGGTCACTAGAGCCTAGCGCGCGTCGGTTTTACCGCGACGGTCATGACGCAAGTTTGAATATAGCACATGATTGCACCAACGGCCGTTGATTTGCAGATAGGCCTGCGCCACGCCTTCATATTTGAAACCGGATTTTTCCAACACGCCGCGTGACGGGCTGTTGGTTGGAAGGCATGCCGCCTCTACGCGGCTTAGATCAAGATCGGTAAATGCATAATGCACCATCGCTTTGATAGCTTCCGTCATATAACCTTGCCGTGCAAATTCTTGCCCGGTCCAATATCCCAAAGTTCCAGTTTGCGCAGGCCCCCGACGAATATTATCCAGAGTAACTGCCCCGACCAAGGTATTGTCTACACGGCGGATCATGAACAATGGTGCGCCACGTCCTGCGTCATATGTTTTTCTGGCCCAGTAGACACGATTACTAAAGGCGCGTTTGGAAAAGTGATCTTGTGCCCAAACCGGTTCCCATGGTGTCAGAAATTCAGTGCTGTTTTTGCGCAAATCAACCCATTGGATATGATCTTGCGAAATCGGCAGGCGCAATGTCAGCCGTTCAGTTTCAATCATAACCTTTGATTTGCGCCCAAACATGTGATTAAGCCGCCAATTTTTCGGCCAGAGCATTAATATCTGGTGCACTTTCAACGGGACCGTAAAGGGCCATAGAAGGGGTTGATTTTTCACACAATTTTTGAGAATAATCGGCCACGGACTGAACCGTAACCGCATCTATTTTACCTATTACCTCTTCCAGATCAGGCACGCGGCCCCATATGCCGACCATACGGGCCAGACGTTCACAACGTGACGCAGGGCTTTCCAAACCCATCAGAAGGCCCGCTTTCATCTGGTTACGGGCGCGATCCAGTTCCGCTGCAGTCATGTCATCAGCCGAGCGCTTCAGCTCGTCAATGCATAGTTCCGATAGGCCTGCCACATCATCACCACTGGTCCCTGAATAGATTGTAAGGGAACCCGTATCTGAATAGGCACCAGCCTGCGCATAAATCGTATAGCAAAGGCCACGTTTTTCGCGAGCTTCCTGAAACAGGCGCGAGGACATGCCGCCACCCATTGCCACCGCATAAACCTGTGCGGTATAGACATCGTCACTCATGTAGCTGACAGTTTCCAGTGATAGCGCAAAATGGGCCTGCTCCAGATCTTTGACCACGCGGCATTCGCCGCCCTTGTAAAGGGCAGGCTGTGCGATTAGGCCTTTGCCGCTTGGCAGAAACCCAAAGGTCTTTTCTGCCAAGCGCACCAGTTCCGCGTGATCCACAGCACCGGCCGCAGCCAATATCATTTGATCAGGTACATAGTTTTGCGCCACGAATTCCGTCAGATTATCGCGACTGAAACTTTCCACACGCTCTGCCGGGCCCAGAATGGTGCGCCCGAAGGGTTGATCAGGATAGGAAACTTCCTGTAACCAGTCGAAAATAATATCGTCAGGGGTATCAAGGGATTGCCCGATTTCCTGCAAAATCACACCGCGTTCAATATCCACTTCGCGCGGATCAAAAGTCGAGTTCAACACAATGTCGGAAATTACATCAAACGCCAGTGGCACGTCCTTTTGCAATACCCGCACATAATAGGCGGTGGCTTCACGGCTGGTGTAAGCGTTTATAAATCCGCCAACATCTTCGATCGCTTCGGCTATTTCCAGTGCAGAGCGCCTTTTCGTGCCTTTGAACGCCATATGTTCCAGAAAATGCGCGATACCGTTCTGATCAGCGCGCTCGTGGCGTCCACCCGCGGAAACCCACACGCCCAATGACGCGGATTGCAGGCTCGGCATATGTTCTGTGACAATGCGAAAGCCGTTTGGCAGTGTAGTCAGTTCAACACTCACGAAGCGATCCTTTCACGGATAATGGTTTCAATCGCGGCCAAATCATTATCGACTTTGGTGATGCGTTCAGCGCGGTTGAACAAATCACCCATACGTGCAGGCAATTCAGGGTGTACCCCGCATGCGGCTTCAACCGCTGCTGGGAATTTCGCAGGATGTGCGGTAGCCAATGTGATCATTGGTACGGTTTCATTGCGTTTGACACTATTCGCGACCTTCACAGCAATAGCAGAATGCGGGCAAAGAACTTCGCCCACATCTTCGTATGAGCGCTTGATCTGTGCAGAGGTTTCCGCTTCAGAACACCGCCCGCTATCAAACTCATCGTGCAATTTTGATGTTGCACCTTGTGACAGGGTAAATGTGCCGTCGTTTTTCAACGCGTCCATCAGTTGCGCAACCGCTTCGCCTTCACGGTCATAAAGGTCAAATACCAACCTTTCAAAGTTAGAACTGACCTCAATATCCATCGACGGGCTAATCGACGGGGTTACACCCATTTTAGCGTGCTCGCCCGATTGCAAAGTACGATGCAGGATGTCGTTCTGGTTGGTAGCGATAACCAGACGGTCGATAGGCAGCCCCATGCGTTTGGCAACATAGCCGGCGAAAATATCACCAAAATTACCCGTCGGTACAGTGAAAGAAATCTTACGATGCGGTGCGCCCAGCGACACTGCAGAGGTGAAGTAGTAAACCACCTGCGCCATAACGCGGGCCCAGTTGATGCTGTTGACACCGGCTAGTTTCACCCCATCACGGAAATCAAAATCGTTAAACATGTCTTTCAACCGCGCCTGACAATCATCAAAGTCACCTGCCACAGCCAACGCATGGATGTTGCTTTCGGGCGGTGTGGTCATCTGGCGTCGTTGTACATCCGACACACGCCCGTCAGGGAACATGATAAACACATCAACCGCATCCAGCCCTTTGAATGCCTCTATTGCGGCAGAGCCCGTATCGCCGGATGTCGCACCCACAATCGTTACCCGTTCGCCGCGCCGTTTAAGGGCGACCTGAAACATCTGGCCAATCAGCTGCATGGCCACATCTTTAAAGGCCAGTGTCGGGCCGTGAAACAGCTCCAGCAGGAAATGGTTCTCATCCAGCTGCACCAAGGGGCAACGCGCCGTGTGGGCGAAACCTGCGTAGGCTTTGTGGATAATTTCCAGAAACTCAATGTCGCTGAATGTGTCTCCGACGAAAGGCTTCATCACCTCAAAGGCCACTTCTTCGTAGGATTTACCTGCAAAGCCCGCGATTTGATCAGTTGATAAAGTCGGCCACGTCTCAGGCACATAAAGCCCGCCGTCACGCGCTAGCCCCGACAGCATGGCTTCTTCGAATGTCAGCGCAGGGGATTGGCCGCGGGTTGAGATATATTTCATCAGTTTTGTTCCTTGGTTAAACTGTTTTCTGTTTGATACGGTAAAGCAGATAGAGTGTCATCCCAAACCATACGAGTGCCAGTGAAAACCATGTAATCGCGTATTCAAGGTGGTTATTGGGAATGTTCAGACCGATAGGTTGCGGGCTGGTGCCGTAATCGCCAACCTCGATAGTGCGGGCCACGATCAGGAAGGATTCCGTGCCTAAAAACGCTGCGAGCTTGTCAGCATCACGCGCGAACCAGATATTTTTCTCCATATTTGGATCAGGTGTAAAACCGTCTGTTTCATTCGGCCACAGAATGTTGCCGACGATGGTCACATCTTGCGGTTTGCGCACAGTGTTTTTCTGTGCTTCAGGGATATAGCCCATATCTATCAGAACCCGCCTGCCATCAGGTTTGGTCAGCGCAGGTGTTATCACCAGAAAACCCGGACCCCCACGTTTGGTGGAATAAATCACATGCGCCTCATCAAAACCGATTGTGGCTTTGACCCGCACCGACAGGCGGTTGTCAAACTCGGGGTTGGGTTTGGCGGGCAAGGGGATGGGGTCAGCAGCAATGCGCGCTTCAATTTGTGCCAGCATGGTGTTTTTCCAAGCCATACGCTGCACTTGCCATGTGCCAAGCGTCAGCAGCACTGCAATGCCTGCAATGCCAAATATTATAGGAAAAATCATGCGTTTGGTCATACCAGCACCCATATAAACACCGCACAGGCATTACCGTAATTTTATACTAAGTCCAAGCTGTAATGCAGCGTTATTTGGTAAGTCTGCCACCGTGAAACATGTTAGGATCAGTTACACCCAATCCAACCCAGTCAGAAGGCAGAACCCCAAGCTTTTTACAAACGGCAACAGAAGGCGCATTTCCAGGTGTGATACCAGTACAAAACCCACGGACTCCAAAGTCTTCCCAAAGCTTTACTATGCTCATGGCCCCTAGGATCAGGGCTATCTTCTGGCCGCGCCTATCTTCGCGGCATGTCAAACCGCCCCAAAAAGCATTCTCTGAAAATCCGCTTTCAGGGTGATAACATTTATACCCCCAGGCACTGGAAACGGCTGTACCAGATTGATCGAAGGCACCCAATGTTACAACTTCTATATCCAGCCCACGCATCACGCGACCAGCCATAACCATCACGCCACAATCTGCGGCCACACCCGCTAAATCCGCCACCTGTTTTGCAGGTGTCTCTGGACAAAGACGTATAATTCTTAAATCATCGGGCAGTTGGTATTTTAACAGAATGTCTTTTGCCGCTTCATAGGCTGTTTCTTGTCCATAGTAGAAATCCCATAGATTGCTAGACAAGCCCGATGCTTCGATTTCTTCTGATGTTGTTTTCGCTTGATCCCGTGGGAAAAACTTACACGTGGTTGATCCCTGTATGCGTGCAAGCGCAATCAATACATCGGTTGTTTCTAGGCCAAGATCGCCGTTTACACACACAATACGACCATTGTAGGAAAATCGCGGATCGCGAGCGCATAGTTTCCACAAATCCCGCGCACGCTTTGATACCGTTATCTGTGCTTCTGATCCAAAAAACTCGTCTTTAAATCGCATATCCTAATCCATTCAAAAATACTTTTAATATATGCATTTTACTTAACACAAAAAAACGGAGGCACAAAATGCCTCCGTTTTAAATTCTTGAATATAGCGTGTTTATCAGCCGCCCCAGATGTACACTGCAAAGAACAGGAACAACCATACGACGTCAACAAAGTGCCAGTACCATGCTGCAGCTTCCAAGCCAGTGTGTTTTTCCGGTGTGAAAGCACCTGCTTGCGCACGGAAGTAACATACCAGCAAGAAAATCGTGCCAATGACAACGTGGAAGCCGTGAAAGCCTGTCGCCATAAAGAATGTGGCACCATAAATATTGCCGGAGAACCCGAATGCCGCGTGGCTGTATTCATACGCTTGGAACACTGTGAACAGAACGCCCAGCAAAACTGAGCCGATCAGGCCTTTTTTCAGTCCGTCGCGATCATTGTCATGAACAATCGCATGGTGTGCCCAGGTACAAAAACAACCCGAGCAAAGCAGGATCAATGTGTTGATCAACGGCAGATGCCATGGGTCAAAGGTTTCAATACCTACTGGCGGCCAGACACCATCGATCAGCGGAGAACCTTCCGTCATCGGATAAAGTGCGTGCTTAAAGAACGTCCAGAACCATGCCACAAAGAACATCACTTCCGAGATGATGAACAGGATCATGCCATAGCGCAGGCCTATGGTAACGACCGGCGTATGATCGCCAACATTGGCTTCATCCACCACTTCTGTCCACCAAGAATACATTACATAAAGAACAACGGCAAAACCTATGAAAAACATGTACGGAGTGATCTCGGCCATCCATAGAACAGCACCGGTAAGCATGATAAACGCCCCCACTGCGCCCATAAGTGGCCAAATGCTAGGTTGCAGAATGTGGTAGTCATGATTTTTTTCATGCGCCATGTGTGGAATCCCCTTATTTACTGCGTCGTTTTTATGTCGGTTTGCCCGCTAATAGCAAGGCTTGCTTGTTCTTCTGGTAAATCTGTCACATGAAATGTGTAGCTCAATGTGATGGTTTTGGCATATTTGGCATCTTCGTCATCAAGGATATCAGGATCAACATAGAATGTGACGGGCATCATCACCCGCTCACCCGGTTGCAGAACCTGCATCTCAAAGCAAAAACAGTCGATTTTGGTAAAGTATGCGCCTGCCGAATACGGAAAAACATTATAGCTTGCAGTGCCGGCGATAACTTTGTCGGTCGGGTTATAGGCTTCATAGAATGCCAGACCCGTTTCGCCGATTTTCAACTGCATCGTGGTGTGTTCAGGCTTGAAGTTCCAAGGCATGCCGCGTTCCAGCGAGCCGTCAAAACGGATCTCGATGGATTGGTCCAGAATTTCAGTACTTTCCTCAACAGCGACTTGAGTTACACCGCCAAAACCCGTGACACGGCAAAACCAGTTGTAAAACGGCACGGCTGCGAACGAGAGCGCCAACATGGTAAAGACCAGCCCGCTGAGACGGATCATCATTTTAGTGTTTTTATTCTGACTCATTCGGTTTGCTCCGTAATGGGTGCCCGCTCACTATTGGCTATCTCGCCTGCACCGTTCATCATCTTTGCCACAGTGATCGAAAAAACCAAAGCAACGAAGCCCAGCAGAACGCCACCAAGCATCAGGTTATTGCGTTTGCGACGATCGCTTATGTTACTGTTGGCACCCGACATGTTCAAACCCATTGCGGCCAGGCGGCCCAGCTCAGGCCAAACCCTTTGGCTGTGGCTTCAATCAGCAAGAACGCAAAGTGCCCGAACAGGTAGTATAATGAAATGCGAAATACTTTGCGTTCCGTGGCGTATTTATCCGCGTTGGCTTGCTCTTCGGTGCGTTTCCAGATGTCATATGCACCTTTGAGGAACAGAGTGTTCAGCACAAGGGCAGCGGTAAAGTAAATAGGCCCACCAATGCTGGTAAATGCTACAGCCAATGCGACAGGTACCAGTGCAATCGTGTAGCCCAGAATATTATTGCGCGTCACACGGCGACCATGTGTAACCGGCAACATCGGCACGCCTGCTTTAGTATAGTCATCATTCATGAAAAGGGCGAGTGCCCAAAAATGCGGTGGTGTCCACATGAAGATCAGCGCGAACATCAGAATACTTTCAATGCCGATACTGCCCGTGGCCACAGCCCAACCGATCATCGGCGGAAAGGCCCCTGCGGCGCCACCAATAACAATGTTCTGCGGGGTCGCACGCTTTAGCCACATAGTGTAAACCACAGCGTAGAAAAAGATTGTAAAGGCCAGAAGGCCTGCGGCCAGGTAGTTAGCCGTCAGACCCAGCATGCCAACGGCGATAACTGCCAGCCACAGACCAAAAATCAGAGCACTGTTTCTTGTAACACGCCCAGATGGAATGGGGCGCCCTTGGGTGCGTTTCATCATCGCATCAATATCCGCTTCCCACCACATATTCAGCGCACCTGATGCGCCGCCACCAATGGCGATAAACAAGACAGATGCAAACGCGATAACGGGGTTTACGGAAACAGGGGCAACAAGCAGGCCAACAAGGGCGGTAAAAACAACCAAAGACATAACGCGCGGTTTTAGAAGCGCGAAATAATCGGTAAAGTCCGTTTCCGGCCCTGTCTCTACTAAACTTGCGTCGGTCATATCATCACCCAAAATGGCTTAGCGGGCCAAAGGCGGCCCATCGCTGGGGTTGGATTAATTTGCGTTTGCAACTTGAATCGCGCGCGGCGTCGCCGCATCAGCATATTCACTGATCGCATTTTCAAGCCAGACTTCGTATTCATCTTCACTGACCACTTTCACAGTGATAGGCATATAGGAATGGTCTTTGCCGCAAAGCTCCGAACACTGGCCAAAGTACAAGCCTTCTTTGTCTGCCTTAAACCACAGTTGCGCCAAACGGCCCGGAACCCCGTCCTGTTTCACCCCAAAAGCGGGAATTGCCCATGAATGGATCACGTCAGAGCCGGTGACTTGCACAACAATGGTTTTGCCTACCGGAATGACAACCGCTGTGTCTGTAGCCAGCAGGAATTCGTCTTCGTTATAACCTGCTTCTTTTAAAGCCGCCATAACCGCAGGTGTTCGTTTGAATGCCTGATCTCCATCTGCGTCACCTAATGTTGCAGGATGACCGATCATGTAGCTGTCAAACTCGAAGCCTTCATCAACATAATCGTAAGTCCAGTACCATTGGTTGCCCGTGGCCTTGATGGTAATGTCCGCGGCCGGGATTTCTTGTTGCTTGAACAGCAAGCTAAGGGATGGTGGAATAATCGCAATCAGAATGATGATCGGAACCACCGTCCAGCCGATTTCCAATGCAGAGTTATGGGTAAATGTCGCAGGCTTCGGGTTTGCTTTTCGGTTGTAACGGAAAACCACGTAAATCATCAGTGCCGTAACGAAAAGCGAGATCGCAGTGATGATATACAATAGAAAGGTATCCACCCAAATCTGATCCTGCGCCAATTCGCTCCCGGGTGTTTGGAAATTCAACCCATCCTGAATGGGCTTGCCGATGCGGGCCATACCTTCTTGGGCAAATGCGTTGCCAGCGACCATCAAACCGGTCAAAGTTATTGAAATTGTGTTGAAAATCTTTGCTACTGACATACGTCCATTCCTGTTTTCACTGCGGGCATATGCCCCCCTAAAAGACCCAATTCGCACAAAACGACAGAATCCCCTGTTGTATCCTTGCGCCGAAAAACCATAATATAGGCCAAAGGACAAGCTTTCCCTTTGCGGCATTGCGCCGCTTTATACAATAATCATTTATCAAGGATGCCAGATTTTGACCAGTGAAACAAAACCTTTTACACCGTTTGAGACATCTTTTGATGAAAATGCCGCACTAAAAGTGCTACGCGAAGCCGTGGCAGGGGCCGATGACGGCGAATTATTTCTGGAACGTCGCCGTTCCGAAGCATTGGTTTTCGATGATGGGAAGCTAAAAAACGCATCTTATGACGCATCCGAAGGCTTTGGGCTTCGCGCTGTGCACGGTGAAACCGCAGGCTATGCCCATTCCACCGAGATGAGCATTAAAGCCTTGAAGCGGGCGGCTGAAACTGCGCGTTTGGCGGTGGGCAACGGTGGTGGCACTTGGGCCGACGCACCAAACCCGACCAACCAACGGCTTTATACCGATGCCGACCCGATGGCAGATGCGGAATTTTCGATGAAGATCGAGACACTGCAGGAAATCGACGATTACGCCCGCTCTTTGGACAAGCGCGTCATTCAGGTTTCGGCATCCCTGACGGCATCCTTACAAGAAGTCGAGATTTTACGTCCCGAAGGCACCCGCGTGCGCGACAGCCGCCCGCTGACCCGCTTGAATGTCAGCATTATCGTTGAACAGGGCGGAAGACGAGAAACCGGCAGTGCGGGCGGCGGCGGGCGGTATGGGCTGTCCGGTTTGATGAAAGCTGGTAACTGGAAAGCCACTGCGCAGGAAGCCCTGCGGGTGGCGTTAGTGAACCTAAATGCAATACCCGCCCCTGCTGGTGTTTTTGATGTGGCTCTGGGCAACGGATGGCCGGGTATTTTATTGCATGAGGCTGTGGGGCATGGGTTAGAGGGTGACTTCAATCGCAAGAAAACATCCGCTTTTGCAGGATTGATGGGGCAACGTGTAGCGGCCAAAGGCGTGACAGTGCTGGATGACGGTACCATCCCTGATCGGCGTGGCTCAATCAGTTTTGATGATGAGGGCACACAGTCAGGTAAGAATATTCTGATCGAAGACGGCATTCTGGTCGGTCTGATGCAAGATCGCCAAAATGCGCGGCTGATGGGAGTGGAGCCCACGGGCAACGGGCGGCGCGAAAGCTATGCACACACCCCGATGCCAAGGATGACCAACACATATATGTTGAACGGGAACGCCCAGCGCAACGATATTGTGGCGGATATCAAAGATGGGATATACGCGGTGGGATTTGGCGGTGGTCAGGTCGACATCACCAACGGCAAATTCGTGTTTTCATGCACAGAAGCGTATCGCGTGATAAACGGCAAGGTCGGTGCGCCTGTGAAGGGGGCGACTTTGATTGGCGATGGGGCCACCGCACTAAAGAATATCCGTGCTATAGGCAACGATATGGCCCTTGATCCCGGCATGGGAAATTGCGGCAAAGCGGGACAATGGGTGCCTGTAGGGGTCGGGCAACCGACGTTACTGATCGGGGGGCTGACGGTAGGGGGATCGCAGGTTTGAATTGGGTGCTTCCGTTTATGGATACACTTATTTCGGGCAACTAAACCAGTAAACTAGTTTAGTATCTATCCAGCACATCCATCATGCTCATGCCAATAAAGTTAGAAGACAGTATGCAACACAAAATTCGCAAGCCCACCCGATCAGAATTGCCCGCCCTTGCACAACTTTGGTATGATGGCTGGCAGGTCGCACATGCGGCACATGTGCCTGCATCACTGACCGCAATTCGTACGCTTGAAAGCTTTGCAATCCGTCTGTCCGACCATTTCAAAGACATCCGTGTTGTCGGTGAAACAGATGCACCTCTGGGATTTTGCATCACCAAAGGTCATGAGATTTACCAGATTTATGTCAGCCCAGAAGCCAAGGGCACCGGGGCCGCTGCAGTTCTGATCAATGACGGTTTGGATCGCATCTACGCTGATGGACACAAATCCGCCAAGTTGGATGTGAACGCGGAAAACACCCGCGCCATCGCATTTTATGAAAAAATGGGATGGCATAAAAAGAGTATCGAAACCATTATGCTGGACACGTTGGCAGATCCTTATTCCTTGCCATGCCTGGTGATGACCAAAAAGCTTTAGACAGATTCATTTTCTGTTAACGACATTCTGGCAAAGCTGTGACATGAAAAAAACCTCACTGCCCCCGACCCAACGACCAACAACCCAAGCCGATTATATCCAATGGATACGCCTGATCCGGTCACGCCGCGTTGGCCCCGCCACGTTTCATCGTTTGATGCGCACACATGGCTCTGTTGAAGCCGCTATTGATGCGCTTCCCGGCATTGCAAAACAGGCTGGCGTTCAAAATTACGCGCCCTGCCCGTTTGATGCCGCTGAAGCCGAACTTCTTGAAGCCCAGCAAAAAGGATATCGCCTTATATGTTTTGGCTCTTCCGATTATCCCGTACTTTTGGCTGATACCAATGATGCCCCGCCCCTACTTTGGGCAAAAGGAAATATTACCTGCCTTGCCAAGCCGTCCATTGCCTTGGTGGGCGCACGCAATGCATCAAGCTTGGGGCGCCGCATGACCCATATGATGGCTGAAGGTTTGGCCGAGGCTGGGTTCAGTGTGATTTCCGGCCTTGCGCGCGGCATTGATGCAGCTGCGCATACTGCTTCACTGAAACACGGCACAATTGCCGTTGTGGCAGGTGGGTTGGATGTATATTACCCACGTGAAAACCAGCAGCTTTATCAGGACATCCCCGAAAACGGCATCCTTTTAACAGAACAACCCACAGGCCTGATCCCGCAAGCCCGCCACTTTCCGATGCGCAACCGCATTATCGCAGGCATGGCACAAGCAGTGGTGGTAATGGAGGGCGCTGCACGATCAGGCAGCCTGATCACTGCGCGCAATGCTTTGGATATCGGGCGTGAGGTTATGGCTGTCCCTGGCCACCCGTTTGACGGGCGCGCGGCCGGTTGCAACTTTTTAATCCGTGATGGTGCTATATTGGTTCGTTCGGCAAATGATGTGATCGAGGCCATTTCCCTACCCGAGCAAGTTGTTGATGAAAAAATTATACCGCAAAATAAAGTCATGGATACACCAACCGCCGAAGCCCATGCTAAAATACTGAACCTGCTTGGCACAACCGCTGTCACCGAAGATATTGTTATTCGCGACAGTGGTTTGCCGGCACGTAGTGTGTCACAACATTTAATGGATTTGGAATTGCAAGGGCGTATCGAGCGTCATCCGGGTGGATTGCTTGCTATTGCTAGTTAGCGACCAGAATACCTCAATCACCGATCAAAAAACTGCACCTGAAAATCACCCCATTGACAATCCACCCCAAGCCGACACATCTATTGCGCCCAACGGATACCCGTGAATCGTTAAGGAAATTGAATGCCAGTTGTTGTCGTAGAGTCCCCCGCCAAGGCCAAAACCATCAATAAATACCTGGGTGACAACTACACTGTTTTAGCCTCTTTCGGCCACGTACGTGACTTACCACCGAAAAATGGCTCGGTTGATACCGACAATAATTTTGAGATGAAATGGGAAGTCGCCAGCGACAGCAAAAAGCACATCAAGGCAATAGTGGATGCCTTAAAGGACGACAATGAACTGATACTTGCAACCGACCCTGACCGTGAAGGTGAAGCGATTTCGTGGCATTTGGAAGAAACCTTGCGTAACCGCAAAGCGATTAAAAAATCCACACCAGTCAGCCGCGTAGTGTTCAACGCGATCACCAAATCTGCCGTGACCGACGCGATGAAAAACCCGCGCGAAGTGGATATGGAACTGGTCGAAGCCTACCTTGCGCGCCGCGCGCTGGATTATCTGGTAGGCTTTAACCTGTCACCGGTTTTGTGGCGCAAACTGCCGGGCGCAAAATCCGCAGGCCGCGTACAATCCGTAACATTGCGCCTGATCCTTGAGCGCGAAATGGAAATCGAAGCGTTCAAGAACCGTGAATACTGGTCGGTAAAAGCAGCCCTGACCACGCCCCGCGGGCAAACCTTTGAAGCCAGCTTGCGCACACTTGCGGGTAAAAAGCTTGAAAAGTTCGATATAGAAAATAAAGCGGCCGCCGCATTAGCAGTACAGGCCGTCACATCACGTGATCTGACGGTTGCAAGCGTTGAAGCCAAACCGGCCAATCGCAATCCATCGGCGCCCTTCATGACCTCAACCCTGCAACAAGAAGCCAGCCGCAAGTTTGGTTTTGGGGCGCGCCAAACCATGTCTACCGCGCAGCGTTTATACGAAGCGGGCTACATCACCTATATGCGGACCGACGGCATTGATATGGCACCCGAAGCAGTGACTGCGGCGCGTGCTGCAATCAAAGATTTTTATGGTGCGGATTTTGTATCCAAAGAACCGCGTATATATAAAAACAAAGCCAAGAACGCGCAGGAAGCTCACGAATGTATCCGCCCGACGGATATGACGGCAAAACCCGCCAGCCTTGCACGCCTAGAGGCCGATCAACGCAAGCTTTATGATCTGATCTGGAAACGCACCATTGCCAGCCAGATGTCCAGTGCCCGCATGGAACGCACCACAGTTGATATTGCGTCGGAAGACGGACAGGTGGGTTTGCGCGCAACAGGTCAAGTTATTGTTTTTGAAGGATTCCTAAAGGTTTATGAAGAAGGTCGTGACGACACCGTTGTGGATGGTGATGACAAGCGTTTGCCGCAAATGTCAACTGGCGACGGGCTGGATAAAAACAGCATCACACCTGAGCAGCATTTCACCCAACCGCCACCACGCTACACCGAAGCGTCACTGGTCAAACGTATGGAAGAACTGGGCATCGGGCGGCCGTCAACCTATGCCTCAATCGTCACCACAATTCAGACCCGCGAGTATGTGAGATCTGAAAATAAACGCCTGATCCCGGAAGATAAAGGCAGGCTTGTGACTGCATTTCTGGAAAGTTATTTCCGCAAATATGTCGGTTATGATTTTACCGCAGGGTTGGAAGAAGAACTGGATGATATTTCAGGGGGTCGCGAAGATTACAAAAATGTTCTGGGCCGTTTCTGGCGCGATTTTTCTGCCGCGATTGGTGAAACTGCTGATCTGCGGATCACCGAAGTGTTGGAAAAAATCAACGAGTATTTGGAACCTCATCTGTTTCCACCAACAGAAGATGGCTCTGATCCGCGTATCTGTAAGAACTGCGGGAACGGGCGTTTGTCGATGCGCACCGCACGTTCAGGCGGAGCTTTCATCGGTTGTTCAAACTACCCCGAATGCCGCTACACACGCCCGATTGCAGGTGAAGTTGAAGGTGGCGATATCGCGGGGCCTGACGGCAAAGAGCTGGGCATAGACGAAAACGGTCTGGCCATCAGTTTGCGCACAGGTCGCTTCGGCCCTTATGTGCAACGCGGTGAAGCCACTGATGAAAACCCGAAACCGCCGCGCGCGTCGATCACCAAAGGCAGTGATTTAGCGACCGTTGATCTGGAACGCGCATTGCTACTGCTATCTTTGCCACGTCGTGTGGGTGACCACCCCGAAGGCGGACATATTGATGCGGCCATCGGACGTTACGGCCCTTATGTGATGTGGCAAAAACCGATTGAAGAGGGTAAAAAAACCGCACAAAAAATCTACGCCAATATTAAAGACCCCGAAGAGGTTTTTATCATCGGCATGAACCGTGCGATTGAGTTGATCACAGAAAAAGCTAACAAAACAGGGCGCGGAGCCGCGGCTACACCGCTAAAAGAATTGGGCGAACACCCTGATGAGGGCGGTGATCTGAACGTGATGGACGGTCGTTATGGTCCCTATGTGAAATGGGGCAAGATTAACGCAACCTTACCCAAAGAGATTGAGCCTGCGGATATTACGCTGGAACAGGCAGTTGAATTGGTGAATGCCAAGGCGGCCAGCAAAGGTAAGAAGCGCAAAGCGGCACCGAAAAAGAAAGCAGTGGCAAAGAAAAAACCGGCAGCTAAAAAGAAGCCCGCGGCTAAAAAGCCTGCTGCAAAAAAACCAGCTTAAATCTGGAACAGTTGACCAGGGCCAGTCATCAGCTCTGTAATACCGGCCAACCTGTGTAAATGCCATGCAAACGCGGAATTGCTGGATATGACGGGTTTTCCAAGAGCCGATTCAGCAGTTTTTATCACGTTGAATGAGCGTAGATTTGTGCACGATGCAAATACCGCATCACACTCGCCCGCCCCCACCTGCAACATACCCTCTAAGACCGAATTTTCCGAAATCCGCGCAACTTCGTGGTCTCTTTCTTCTTCAAAAGAACCAAAAGCACTGATTTTTATACCATTGGCTTCCAACAGGTCAGACATCGCGGTCGACACATCCATACGATAAGGCGTCAACATGCCCAAACGCTTCACGCCCAGCGCGGAGCAAGCCGCAATCACTGCAGAAATCGGGTCAGTCACAGATGTGTCCGGGAATTGTTCTTGTACAATTTGGGTCACGCGATTAGCACCAATAACCGTAGCACCAGAGGTGCAACCAAACCCTATCGCCCTAAAATCGGTATGTTTCGGGAACAGTGCCAATGACGCAGGTAAGTTATTTTCCATCCGCGCCAAAGTTTCAGGGGTTACATTTACATCAAACGGAATGCGGCTGTGATACATGCTGACACCGGAATGTGCAGTGATCTGGTGTAACTCTGGTTCCAAAGTTTCGTCGGTTGATAAGACCACCACGCCAATTGCCGGTTCCGCACTATATCCGCCATCACTAGTGAAACCCAACTTCATCCAATCACCTGCATTTCTGGGGCTGCACGTTTTGTCAGCAAAACAGGCGCACCTTCGGTGATCAATATATTCTCTTCGTGTACCATCATCTTGCCCTTTGTAATACTTAAGCTGGGTTCCAATGTCATCACCATGCCAGGTTGTAAAACCGTGTGATCAAAAGGCGCTATAGAGGGGTATTCTGTAAGTTGAATGCCCAGCCCGTGGCCTAGGCGGCCCACAGTTGAACCCGCATCCCCAAGCGCGCCATTCATTGCCTTGTACAACTGCGCACAGGTCATCCCCGCACGTGCATCTTGCAACCCCACTTCGGTCGCATGCCATAAGGTATCATAAGCCTGTTTTGCTGTATCCGTACACTGGTTAATTGCAAAGTTACGATCAAAATCGCAGAAGTAACCGCGCAAGGTTGCCCCCGTATCCAGCATCAGAATATCACCCTTTGCCAAGGGCGTATTACCCGGCGGCGAGATAACATCGCCATAACCACCCTGACCTGCCGCCCCAACAAGATAAGGAACGTCGTCAGCCCCTGCTTGTAGTAAAGCGATTTTAAAGCTTCTAAAGGCCTCGGACAAAGGTTGGCCTTCGTGAAATAAGTCCTTTGCACAATCAAAGGCGGCACTGCCGATACTGCAGATTTCCCGCAAGATTGCAATTTCGGCATCTGATTTCACAATGCGGATGGCCTTGATCAAATCGCTGCAATCCGCAAATTCCACACCTGATTTTTCACGGACACGGGTAAAATCACGCAATGGCATACGCAAACTTGCTTCTTCGCCCATAGGCAGGCCGACCTTATCAAAACCTGATAATACATCTGCAAGCAAACTGACACCGTCATCCACGGGATCAGGGGATGCCCATGTGCGGATATCGCGCACCCAAGTACGTGCCATTAAATCCGCACCGATTTCAGGGATCACAGCAATGGGGTCCCCGCGTTGCGGCAAAACCAAGAACCAAGGCCGTGTCGGGCTTTGCCAGAATTGTGTGCGAAATCCGCTGAAATAACGCAGCTCTGCCTCGGTACACACTAAAATCGCATCCAGCCCTACATCTGCCATGGCAAATTGGGCGGACATCATGCGTGTTTCAAATTCAGCTGTAGGGAAATCCGCCATCTGTCGAACCTCTTAGAAATACAATATTCCCAGCTTGGCGAAAATTACGCTTCGGGTCTAGACCCTAATTAACCTGCAAGGATTGTGACATTCGCCCATCTACGACTTTGTGGATATTGCGAAATTCCTGCTGTATTACATCTTTTGAAAACCGCTGCTCTTTTGTCAAATTCTGTAGATTTTTTGACGCATGCACTATCCGCTTACTATTTGCTTCACGTCCCAAACTACCTAAGAACTGTACAATATATGCAAAAGCATCACCGTCTTTATTGCGCAAACAATCTTTTAAAATCACATCAATATGATCCAGATCATCCTTCATTGCCTGCGCATCGGGCCTAACACAGGCACCGACCAGACGCGGCACAAAACCTTCAGGTTTTATTTCTGCGGGCAAGGCCGCTAAAAGCGTTTGTTGGAACCTGGCCAGATCTACAATCGGTTTTTCCATGAAATATGCAGCGCCTGCCTTTAGAGCTTCATCCCCATTCGCATTGCCACTCGTTGCAATAATCGCCGAGATAGGAACCGGCGATTGGGCCATTTCACGAATAAGTTCCACACCAGAACCATCGGGCAAGCCCAAATCGATCAATAGCACATCTGGCCGATAAATTCGCAAATGTCGCCGCGCAGATTTCAGACTGTCCGCACGGCGCAAACGCGCACCGCTTCTGATCGACAATAAGCGCATAGCTTCAGAACAATAGCGGCTGTCCTCTACCAGTAGAATTGTTATGCCCAACAGCGGGCGGTTGATCGTGCACTTTGGTCGTATCCAGTCAATTTCCAGTGAATCATCCATTTAGCATTTCCTTTCGCCCTTTGATCAAACCCGATCATCCCTAACGACAGATTAAGGCCGCGCGAAAAATCACACCCTTTGTGTTTCTTTTTCTTTGGCGTTAGAAGGCAGCCAAACAAAGGAAGAAAATATGATCGGCCGTCTGAACCATGTTGCCATTGCCGTGCCTGACCTGAAGGCGGCTATGGCACAGTACCGCAATACGTTGGGGGCGAATGTGGGGGCGCCTGCGGATTTGGCCGAGCACGGTGTGACGGTTGTCTTCATCACCTTGCCCAATACCAAAATCGAATTGCTGCACCCGTTTGGCGATGCGTCACCGATCACGGGCTTTCTGGAAAAGAACCCGTCGGGAGGTATTCATCACATTTGCTATGAGGTCGATGACATTATCAAAGCCCGCGATCATCTGCTGGCATCGGGTGCCCGCGTACTTGGGGATGGCGAACCTAAAACCGGTGCACATGGCAAGCCCGTATTATTTCTACATCCGAAAGATTTTACCGGTACGCTGGTGGAACTGGAACAAACCTAAAAAGGATACGATTATGGGAATTGGCCCCGCTGTTGTAATGTTTGCCGTCGTCTGGTTTATGCTGCTGCTGATCATCCTGCCGTTGCGGATGAAAACCCAGTCGGATACCGGGAACGTGGTTAAGGGCACCTCTGCGTCTGCCCCCGATGATCCAATGTTGGGCAAAAAGGTCATCTGGGTCACGGCTTTGACCATTCCCGTTTGGGGCATCATCTGCGGTATCATTATCTCAGGTGTAATAACGATTGATATGTTTGATATTTACAACGGCATCGAAAACTAAGGCTTTCCATTTCGTCCCTATGGGCGTATGGGCCGCACAACCGATAAAGGAACACACCCATGTCTGCACTTACAGAAGGCGATATCGTCACTCTGGTCTCTGGCTCTCCGCGTATGACGGTTGAAGGCTTTGAAGGCAAAAACATCAATGTTGTCTGGATCAATGAAGGTACAGTGCACCGTGACACGTTCAACGTCACATTGCTGCGCAAGTTTGAAGCGTCTGAAGATCGCGGTGGCTTTAAAGGCGGTGATCGTGGCGGCGACCGGGGTGGTTTCAAAGGCGGAGATCGCGGTGGTGACCGCGGCGGCTTTAAAGGTGGCGGTGATCGTGGTGGCGACCGCAAAGGCGGCGGCAAACCTTTTGGTGACAAACCGAAACGGACATTTGACGACCGCAAAGAAAAGCCATTTTATCGGAAAGATTAATACGGCTGTACTGTAATGTACCAACTGGGACATATAGTTAACCTATTGAATTAGATTAACTATATATATAAATGCTAAGATATCTCGAGATCTACATAATTCTATCTGGCTATCACAAATGTGGTAACCAGAATTAGGTAAACCTTGGGGGCAAAAATCTAAGCGGGCGATGGTTCAGGTTGTCAAAGGCTAAGTCGTAACCGCAAAGCTGAATGCTGAACGCTCGCTTGACCGACTTGTGGCTCCTGTTTCGCACAACAGGTGAGACAATCATGAGACAAGCATTTCGACTTAATCTTGAAGCGCCTTAGTTATAAAAACCTGCCCAAACACTTGAATACGGCTTCGTAAATCAATGTCTGGGCAGTTACTATTCACACAAAATACTCACTAAGTCTAAGCGCATATTTCTGATAAATATGCGGTTATTGTACGGTGATCGTAATCGTATCCGAGGTCACAGCAGTATCGTGTGGCACATGGCCCATATCGCCCAAAACTAACTGTAACGTGTGCTTTCCAGGAGCAAGATCTATCGTCGTTTCTGTTTGCCCGCCGCCAAAATGTATGTGATTTTCATCTGATGGAATGCCATAAACCAGCTCATCAGCACCGTCTTCGCCTTCACCCAAAGGCGGACGATCAATCAGCAAATGGTGATGACCTGTGTTATCTTTTTCAGTACCAGCGGGTGCCACGCCCATACCTGACAAGCCAAAGACCACTTTCACAGGCGTGTTAACCGTAGCACCGTCTTCTATATTCACAATATATACAGCGGCACCTTTGGCAGATGGTGTGCCTTCTGCAAGTAAAGGTACAGAATTGGCCGCTAGCATAAATGCAGTGGTCGAGATTAAGATTTTTTTCATATTTATTCTCCCTTGAAGCCATATCGCAAAAGTATTTTTGCCATATTCACAAGGTAGACACGCAAGGATGTAAATTTATTCGTCTAAGTCAAAAAAAAATCATACTTTCTTATATATCGGCAAAAACCTCTTGGAAATCAGTCGCCCACTGTTCAATGCTGTTTTTGTCCTGTCCACCAATCAATAAGAAGTCATGGTCGGCATTGGCCCATGAAGCACTGGCAAGACCCCGCATTTCGGCATAGCTGATCTGGGTTTGTGCGGATTGAGATTTTTTTGCAATGATACACAAAGCAATCGGCGCACCATTGGTCGATTTATACACAATCTGGATCAATGGCCTTCCCTTAAACCCCAAGACTTGGGCACGCGACAATGTTAGTGCCTCGATCTCAGCCAGTTTTCCTTGTGGCAGTTCCAAGCCCAGCGCGCCCGATGCGCGCTTAAATTGGCGAATAACCTTCTCTGGGTCTAAATCCAAATGCGCCACAGTCTCTGGCACATACAGGGCTTGATAGCTGGCAACCTCCATCTTCCAAGTGACTTTATCGGTCTGAAAAAATCCCTTTCCAGACCATCCTAATGCAACGCCCAACACGACAGAGGCCGCGATACTACTGGCCGTCATAAACCATCTGGGTTTTACACGCGTTTCCGGTACTTTCGGCATAAGTGTTTCTAGTCGCGTAGCACTTGGAATAGCTTGCATCACATCCCGCACGGCGGGCGCATAAACATCCAATGCCATCAAGCGTTGTTCCAACTCTGGGTCAGTCCCCAAAGCCGTTTCAATATCTTGGCTCAATGCACCTGATGCATCACCTGCCAAATAGTCTTTTAAATCAGCCTCGTTAAAGTTCATCATAGATGCCCCTCTTTAACATCACCATCTGATATATTTAAATACTGCAATGCTTTACGCGCGGTTGAAAGCCTGCTCATCACAGTGCCTATTGGTACGTCCAGTATCTTGGCCGCCTCGCTATAACTAAACTCCTGTACATACACTAATTCCACAGTACTTCTTTGCGCCTCCGGTAAACCCATTATCTTTGTAAACACTTCAGACGCAAAAATATTCATTTCGACACCTGGAGTTTGGTCAATTAATTCTTCTGGCTTAACACTGTCTAAGCTTCCGGCACGGCGTACAGCAATAGAGCGGAGCTCATTTAACCAGATTGAACGGCAGATCGTTAGACACCAACCAATGAAGGTTCCCATCTGCCTATATTGATGGGCTTTCTCAAGGGCTCGCAAACAGGTCGCTTGTGTCAATTCATCCGCTACATCTGGTTTCCCTGACAACGAAAATGCAAACCGCCAAATTGCGGACATATGCACAGGCAGTTCCGCTGGCACATCAATTAATGGTGTCTCACGCGTGGCCATTCTTTTCCTCATTTTACGCATACAATTATACTTAACTCACGACAATCAACAATAACTTCTCTGTGTTAAACAGCAAGATCGCAATATACATGGCAAATCCCGGGAAACAATCCAATATCAGGGGTTTTCGTTTTGCCCATACTGAATTAAAAACACATGAACCTATCTAATACGGCCCTAAAATGATCAAAACACCAATCTATGCAATCAGTGACATCCACGGCGACCTTGTGAAGCTGCTTGAGGTGCAAGAGCGCATCGCGGCAGATGCGGTCACGCATGGTATCAGTGGCTACACCATCATCCATATCGGTGATTTGGTTGATCGGCGCGAAGACAGCAAAGGCGTGATTGAGCATCTGATGGCGGGGATTGCGGCTGGCAAGCCTTGGATCGTTTTGAAAGGTAATCATGACCGGATGATGCATTGGTTCATGGAAGACCCTGACCGCCCTGATGATCATCTGAAGCCCGGCTACAGTTGGCTTTATCACCGTATCGGTGGGCGCGAAACATTGGAGTCTTATGGTGTTACCTTTCCGGAAGAGTTTGATAAAGACGAAGTGCATAAACTGGCACTGCCTGCTATTCCGCCTGCGCATCTAGAGTTCTTGCGTAATCTGCCCAGCTACATTGAAACCGACAAATACATCTTTGCCCACGCAGGCATCCGCCCGAATGTGCCGATGGATCAGCAGCATGAGGATGATCTGGTCTGGATCAGGGGGCCGTTCTTTGAATATACAGAAAGCTTCGGGAAAACCGTAATCCACGGCCATACCATCATTGATCAAGTGACTGACTACGGCAATCGCATTAACATCGATACGGGTGCAGCTTACGGCGGGCCGATCTCGGTGGTGTTTGTTGATGATACGGGCGTGGTAGAGCTGAACGCAGACGGTGCGCGCGTGGCGATTACCAAAGCTGCGGATGTGGCTTAGCCGCCATCACGACAGCAACATCCAGACCGCAACGCCCGCAAGGATCGCGCTGAAAATCATATTCAGCCAGCGAGCGCTTGCTTCGCTGCGAAAACAGCGTGAAATTGCATCACCGACAAGCGTCCAGACCATAAAGGCAATGAAATTGTTCAAGGTGAACACGGTTGTGATTAGCAACACCGCGCGGGTAATATTGGCTTCAGAGGGGCTAAGAAACTGGGTGAACATCAAGGCGATAATGACGTAGGCTTTGGGGTTCAACAACAACAGAACCGTGCCATCCATAAAACTGGCCCCCTGCGCCGTTTCTTCACCTTCCAGCTTTCCAGAGCGGAACATTTTCCACGCCAGCCAGAGGACATAAAGCGCACCTGCGATTTTCATTGTGGCAAAAACCTGCGGGTATGCGGCCATCGCGGTCATAAAGCCAAAGCCGATGGTCGCTGTGACCAACAAGGTTGCGATATGATAGCCAAGGTTTGCCCAAAGCGTGGCACGCAGGCCGAACCTGGCACCATTGGCGGCAAAGAACATATTGCCGGGGCCGGGGCTGTAGGCCAGCGGGAACAGAAATATGACAAGCGCAATACTGATTTCAATCACAGAAACATTCCTTCATAGTATCTGTTTAAATTACGGTGTCGGTCTGGGGCTTACGACCCGTTTCTTGCGCAAACAGGTTCATGCAATTAGCCCTGCGTCTTGATTTTATAATCCGGCAGGCGATCTTGCAAAAATGAATAGGTTTCCCGTGCTGCCAGAATTTCGGCAGGGTCAAGTTCGATATTTAAAAACTGCTCATCATGTTCGGCAAACGCAACCGCCTGCCTGTTATCATCCATCCACGGATAGCAAAACCGCGAGTTGCCATAATCCGTACCCGCACGGTTCAGGGATAGGAAAAACACCTGATTTTCCAGCGCGCGCGTGGTGGTAAAATCATGCCATGTGGCGAAGGATGTATCGCGAAAATAAGCGCCGCAATGCAAGATCACATCGACACCGTGATCCAGCACAAGCGTGCGGGTCAGTTCGGGGATGCGCAGATCATAACAGATGATCGGGGCAAAAGTCAGGTCGCGTATTTTGAAGGTGAACAGGTGGTCGCCGCGCTGAAAGTAGTCTTTTTCCATCGAGGCCCCGTATTGTGCCAGATGCAGTTTATCGTAATGCCCAACCAGCTCACCCGCAGGGCTTACAACTGCAAGGCATATGTAATACGCATCATCGCCTTGCCGCGCGAAACTATAGGCGATGTGA
This sequence comes from Amylibacter sp., assembly GCA_965261565.1. Classification (GTDB taxonomy): domain Bacteria; phylum Pseudomonadota; class Alphaproteobacteria; order Rhodobacterales; family Rhodobacteraceae; genus Amylibacter. The sequence goes on along the minus strand of OZ253460.1, from coordinate 1,662,253 downwards.
CAGTTAAATTCTTGCGCTATTTGCCGCCAACTTTGAAAGGATGGGCCATCCAGGGGTTCAGCCAAGACACCGAGGTTTTCAAAAGCCGAGCGAGAATAGGCGACACTGGACAATTCGGGCAGAACCACTAGATCAGCGGCTTTCTTGCGCAACGCGGCACTTACCTTGGCGGCTGATAACGCAAGATGCGCATCGCGTTCATCGGCAGTGGTCATTGCAGGGATGTCGATCTGGCAGGCAAGAAGCCGAAGGAGTGGGTTTGTCATCAAAATATAATCCTAGCAGTCATGGCGTGCTAAGAATCATTAGACTACCCGCGCTACAAAAACAACGTGATCACACGACCCCATCAGTATCAATGCAACCTTTCTATCTCACCCCGCCTGCAACATGGACCACAGCTCTTCCTTTAAAGCCATACGCTGTTTGCGCATTGCCTGTTCGTTCAAATCATCCGTCGGTTCCACATTGGTTTCCGAGCGGTGGATGACCCCGTTCACATCGTGATATTCATCAAAAAGACGGGTGAAATGAGCATCTTCGGTTTTCAATTTATGGATTGCATCAGCGTGTTCCGGAAATTCTTCGGCTAATTCGTGCGGGGTGTGTGACATGGGAAACTCCTGTTTGATTGGATACCACATCAACCTATGGCCCGAACGCCAAGCAATCCTTGACCTAGATCAAAATACCCGCAAATCCGCAATTTATTTACTAATATGCGCCAACCAATTTGCCAGCTCTGTGGTTCTGACAATTTCGCGCAAATCATTCAGCGTCCCGCCTAAGCGCATGGCGGCATCCGCATCGGTTGCCGCTGTACGTAAATCATCGGACATAACCGTTCCTTGCGCAAATATACCGCGCCCATCCATCACATAATCGGCAATAGCTGTGGCAGACAATTCCGGGTGATATTGCATACCCCAGAAATCCACCCCATTGGCATGATAAGTCATGGCTTGCACGGGGCTGTGTGCATTGCCCGCGATCAACACCGCTCCATCAGGCAGGCGCTGCACCTCATCGCGGTGGATACACGGCACACAAAAACCATCACGGCGACCCTGCATCATCGGGTGTTTTCTACCCGCTTCGGTCAACTCAATATCGCGCGCCAGCCCTATTTCCATGCCATTGGGCGAAGCACCGACCGCGCCCCCCAGTAGAACTGCTGCCAGTTGCAGACCATTGCACGAACCAATGGTGGGAATGCCTGCCTCAAACACCATCTCGCCCGCCGTCCGCAAAGCTGCCGCTTCAATCGCATCCGTGGACCACGCCACACCGGAACCTGTAAAAGCAACGCCGTCAACACCGTACAAATCATCCGAAGTAAGCGCCTTGCGATAAGGTTCGACCACTTGGATATGCAGATCGGGCAAGTGGTGTTTCATCGCCTCTGCATAGTGATCCGAACTTGTCGCCTGACCCTTTGCACGGGCATTATCAACCCGCTTTGGTGAATTAGCTTCAAGGATTAAGATTTTCATGACGGGTTGGCTTTTTCCATAATGGTTATTGTTTGGATCATGGAAAATCTTTACAAGTTTTCTGCAAGCTGTCTATGCAATAACCCCATTGCTATTATCTAAATACCATTTCAGTGTTACTTACTTGGAAGCGATTGCGTTAGATGCATTCGCCAAGTGTATTGAGCATGCCGCGGCATCATCATTCACTAAATTCTCTCTGGCCTTTTTCAGCTCGGCGATCGCCAGTTCTTTATTTTCATCAGATGCTTTTTCCAGTTTGACCAAAATCTTCGCAAAAGATTTCACATCGCAAGGCTTTGTCTCTTTGGCATTCACCATGCCGCTAGGCACCGTAAACAAGGTAATTATTGTAAGGGTTATGATCTTCATAGATGCCCCCGTCCCTATGATAATTTATAGTTTCAACTTATGGGGTACGTATCTTTTACCGAAACATCTTTAACAAAATATTCTAAAATCGGCTTAAGCTTGCCAAAAGGGATGCGGCACTCGGCGAAAAAAAGCCAACACAAACCGCCTTTGCATGGCATTCCCTTTTAACGCGATATTCCGCCTATGGCTCTGCGGTGTCTTATGTCCTTAGATTGCAATCAGGTCGGGTGTGTATCCAACAATAGATCACTTTCGGATTTGGTGCATAGGCAGCCCACCAAATCATCCCATTGTTTACGCGGCACTTTCCCTTCTATGGAAGTCATCCAATAGCCCGCGTCATATACAAGTGTATTTTGTGACAATACGGTCAAAGATTTCTCGGCCAGCGCACCGGTGCAAAGCGGAACCGACCCCAATAAAACACCCGCCCCTGCAATGGCAGCGGCATAGGCAGACACGAAACTATCAAACCGCAGAATAGGTACAGGTGGTGGTGCCTGCCCGGATTGCACAGCCCATTCCTGCCATCCCGGGCGTGGACCGGAAACTGCGATACAAGGCAAACCCTGCCAGTCCGTACCGTTTTGCAACAAGCGCGGTGCGACCATTGGTGCAAGGGCCTCTTTAAATAAAAGCGCTTTTCGCATATCTGGCCAGTTTCCAGTACCATACCGGATTTCGATCATTGCATTGGTCTTGGTGAAATCACCTTCAATATTCATCGTACTTAGCGAGATTTGATACTTTGCCTTGCCACTTAGTTGCGCCAACCTGGGGGCGGCCCATAATTGCATAACCGACACCGGAGCCGAGATAACCACCTTTTTCAGCGGCTTGCCAAACAGATCCTCGGCACTTCTATTCAACCCCTGCAATGCGTTGGACACATAGGGCAACCATGCCTCGCCTTCGACAGTCAGGGTCACGCCGCGGGCCTGGCGGGTAAATAAATCCGCCCCGATCTGGCCTTCCAGATTGCGGATACGCTGGCTGACGGCGGCTTGTGTCAACCCGATTTCAGCCGCGGCTGCAGTAAAATTACCCAAGCGACCTGCGGCTTCAAACACTCGCACCCATTCCAGCGGCAGGTTTTCTATCTTGCTTTTTACCATTACGAAAACCACCCCTAAGTCTGTATATTTCTAATTTGTCATTATGACTGTTTTTATCGATACTGTACATTACCCGATCAAAAAAAATGGCGAACAAAGATGCACAAAATTGAACTCAGCGAAAACGGACGCGTGGCTACCCTTATGGTGGACAGCACCGCACCAGTAAAATTTCATGCCATATGGTTACGTGACAACGCATGGGACGGCGAAACGCGCGCGCCCGGCAATGGCCAACGTCTGATTGCCTTGCGCGACATTCCAAGTGATATTCACATTGATCAAGCTAAGATTGAAGACCAGACACTGACACTGACATTTCAACCGGAAAACAAAACCGTTGAATATGACATCGACTGGTTGGTGACACATTCATATGATGGCGCTGAAAAACACGCATCCGGCTGGACAGCGTCTTATGTTGAAACATGGGATGCGGGCTTGATGAATGACGTGCCCGTGGCCGATTTCCAAAAAGCCCAAAACGACCCTGTTGTTTTGCGTGACTGGCTGCGCAAGGTTGCCCGTTACGGTTTTGGCAAACTGATCAACGGCCCAATTGAAGACAAGTCTTTAATGAAAATCGTTGATATGTTCGGTTTTACCCGTGAAACCAATTACGGCAAATATTTTGAAGTGCGTACCGAAGTGAACCCGACCAACCTGGCCTATACCGGCCTTGGTTTGCAGGCCCACACCGACAACCCTTACCGTGATCCGGTGCCGTCCATTCAGGTGCTGTATTGCCTTGAAAGCTCTGCTGCGGGCGGCGAAAATATGGTTGTGGATGGGTTTCGCGCCGCAGAACGCCTGCGCGAAGAGAAACAGGAATGGTTTGACGTTCTGTCCAACTATTGTGCACGATTTGAATATGCCGGCGAAGAAGGCGTTGTCTTACGCTCGCGCCGCCCGATGATCGAACTGTCACCGGATGGTGAATTGACCGGCATCCGCTTCAACAACCGTTCAACCGCCGCCATCACCGATGTACCATTCAAAGACATGGGCACCTATTATGACGCTTACCGCCGCTTGGGTGAGATCATTGACGAGGTCGCAATGGAAGTGACCTTCCGCCTGAACCCCGGCGAATGTTTCATCGTTGACAACACTCGTATCCTGCACGCCCGCAAAGCCTATTCAGGCACAGGCACACGCTGGTTGCAGGGTTGCTATGCTGACAAAGACGGCCTACTTTCAACACTTGCATCACTGGAAACCCAAAAACTGGAGACTGCCGCATGAGTGAACCGGATTTTGAAAAGCTGACACCCGACAATATCGTCGCCTTTCTGGGTGACATATTCACCCGTCGTGGCGGCGAAGAATATCTGGGCGAACCTGTGACTATGGCAGAACACATGCTACAGGGCGCGCATTTTGCCGAACAGGCCGGTGAGCCGGAAGTGATCATTGTATCGGCCCTGTTGCACGACATCGGACATTTTACCTCCGAGTTCGGTACGTTTTCAATGGATGACGTTAAAGACAAGTTTCACGAAGATGCTGGTGCCGAAGTGCTGGAACCATTTTTCCCCACGCTTGTCACTGATTGCGTGCGCTACCATGTAGCGGCAAAACGGTATCTGTGTGCAGCCAAACCATCCTATTTCAAGCGCCTGTCAGAGGCATCCATTCATTCACTAAACCTGCAAGGCGGGCCGATGGATGCGGATGAAGTGGCAGCGTTTGAAAAGAACCCGAACCTGAAGAACATCGTCAAAGTACGCTATTATGACGAGGCGGGCAAACGCGGCGATCTGGAAACCAAACCGTTTTCCCATTACGCCCCGATGGTACAACGCATTGTGGACGCCCATGCGGAAAAGGTTGCCGGATGAACGCACCTGAGTATATCTTTGAAGCCCATGAAAAACCTTCATTGCCCTGGCATGAGGTGCCGTTGATCCGAGCCACGGATGAAAGCGTCAAAGAATATGGCTGCCTTGTTGATGACCCCGATCATTTCGACATCGAAATCGTCCGCTGGCCCGCTCAGGGCTGGCGACCGATTGATGAGGGTACCGGCGATGAGGGCGGTTTTGTCGAAGGTACTTTTCATTGCGATTGGCAAGGAGACATCCTTTACGGCGCCAATAAAGCGGTCAACGGAAATTATGTGCTGGGCTGGTCTGCAGACCCGCAAACAGCCCTTGCCACAGAACAGACCGCGCCCCGAGATCAAGTGCTGTTGTGGCATATGAACTACCACCCTGATGGCGGGCAGTTGTTCTTTCCCTTGGATAACAAACCATTCATCGTACCGGTGGCCTTACCAGGGGATGATCTGAAACCGGAGCATGTTGTGGCCTTTTGGTGTGACGGCAGCAAGGGTCTTTATATCCATCCCAATATCTGGCACGAAGGCATTTTTCCGGTGGAAGACAAACAACGGTTTCTGGACCGCCAAGGCCGCGTTCACGCCCGTGTCAGTTGCGATATAGGCAAAGAGTTCGGTGTTTATCTGGCCTGTCCATTACGTGCGGATAGGATACGGTAGCCTATTCAGGCAAGACAACCTCTTGGTTTGGCTTATACCGGTCTTCTGCCGCATTCATAAGATGGCCCGCTACAACCTGTAACAGCTTGAACGCGGTTTTTGCATCGCTTCCAACCACAGACAGGAATTCTTCCCTGCCAATACGCAGCGCCTTTATGTCTTTATGCACAAGCATATCCAACCGTCGTGGTTCATTCTCGATCAGTGCCAGATCACCCACCAGACGACCAGAGGGAACGGTTGAGATCAGATGGCTTTCTTCACCTTTGTTGGGAAAATATAATCCCGCTTCGCCGCTTAATACAAGATAAGCGCCGTCAGCCGCATCGTCACCCCGCCTGAAAATATACTCGCCTGCAGGAAACGTGACCCATCGCGCACTGAACGCCAGTAGGCGCAATTGTTTACGATCCATTCCGGAAAACAGATCCGTCGTTGCCAATGCTCGCAGCTTTTTAAGCAAATCTGCACTTGCGATATTGTCACCAAGTTCAATACCGTCTGTTTCGCCGTCCTTGATCCGGCCATGTTTCAATTCAACATAGACATCAAAATTTTCCGGATGCTCAAACTTGTCATCAAGAAATATCAGTGTTGCTTCCGGTATCAGTTCGCGCAGTTTTTTTGCGGCTGTTGCACGGACATTCTTACCGTAGCTGGCCAGTGCATGATCAAGGATAAGTATATCGGGCCGCTTAATAGTGGCACGGATAAACGCCAAACGTTCGGCAAACAAGGGTGGCAAATTTGTACCGCCAAGCCCTGTGGGCACATCATAAATCAACCCCGCAATCTGACTTTTAAGGCCCGCGTCAATCAACACGCCGCCAACGGCTTCGCGCAGCAAATTCATTTTCGCGCCCGATGTGCTGCACACTTTGCCGAACAGGGCATTTTCCATCACTGTCAGGCCAGAAGCATATTTCGCAGGATCAATGGTTGCAAATAAATCGCTTAGACTGCCTTTCAACAAATCAGCATTCGCATGGCGCAATGTTAAAATATGCGTCTTCATCTCATCCGAGAAGGCCGGGCCGATTTGTGCCGCCGTTATTCTGAAAGGTACGGTTAAAAGCAGGGCATATTCATCTTCGTGCAATTCCTGTTTTGTGCCGTACTTATGTACGACATCAACCAATGTTTCATATATTTCAGGGTTAAACCCTAGTTTGCGGAAAAGCGGATGGTCTGTGCCATCCTTACCAAAGGTCTGGCGGAACATTGCAACCACCCCTGCTGAAAGCTTCAGAATTTCGGTTTCCAAACCCAAATCGCGCAAAAGTTTTATGAAATCCGTGCGTGCGGCCAATACTTTCTGGGTAATGTCCTGACGCGGAGTGGCATACAAAAGGTTACCTGCCAATGGTAGTTCCGAGTTGTAGGCATCCGGTTCAAAGCGAATGTAATATTCGCCCAAACCTGCTGTGCTGATTTTTTCGGCAATTTTCGGACGCAATTCAACAAGCTTACGCGCCAGTTCAGCGTGTTTGTCCTCTTCAAACTTTTGCTCCAAACCCCGGCAGAACAATTCATTGCCCGACCCAATGCCCTCGACCAGTTTCAACCACCAATCCAACACCTCATCTTCGTGGGCAAACCCCGTCACATCAGGGTCGAACCAATTGGCATCTAACTGGTCAGGGCTGTTTCCGGCCCGCAACGCCTCTTTAGTTTTTTCGCTGTGTTCCTTGTTCGGTTGCGGTTTGGAGCGTAATGGCAACATCGCATTTTCGCCTGCCGTACCATCAAACATAAACGGGCGCGAGTTCACATGCCCTATTCTGGCAGCAATCACAGATTGGTGCAGCGTGGAGAAATCCTGATCCGCGACAAATACCTTACCGCGTGTCGGCGTTATTTCTCGTGTCAACAGATCCGCCATCGCCCGGCGTTCTTCGTCATTCAACCCCGCGATAGCCACAGTAGAACCTTTGGGAAATGTCATGTTCAAATCTTCAAAAACCGCAACACCGTCCACATCTTTCACGGTCACATCATCTACAACAACCTGACCTGAAAGGCGTGGTATTTCTGCGGGAGTTTCATCGAACAAAGCCTTGTCCACCATCCCCGGAGGTGCAAATCGTTCTGTTATAACATCCCAGCGCAACGACATGTCCTGTACCTGATTGTAATAAGCCAGTAATTCTTTCCACGGTGATGACAGATCTTTGTACGCTGCCAGTGCTGCCACCAGCGCACCAATTGTCAGCTGTCCTTCGATCACCAGATACCCCCCGATCGAGAAAAAGAAGAACGGGGTTAATTGGGTTATGAAGTTATTGATGAACTTCATAAAAAACTTTTTCTGAAATATCTCAAACCGGATATAAAACAGATTGCCCAGGCGATCTGTAGTCATCGCCATCCTGTATTGCCAACCGCCATTGGTACGCAATGTGGATGCACCGGCTGCGCTTTCACCAATATCGGATGCCAGTTTGCGCACCTCTTGGATTCGCGCCTTATTCAGTAGATTAACCTGCCTTTGCAATTTGGGAATTAACCACGCTTGAAGCGGTATCAGTGCAATAGCCGCTATCCCCAGCCACAGGCTTTGGTAGAATAGAAACGAAAGGATAGTCAGCATCTGACCAGTTTGCAAAACCGGTTGCGCTATCGCATCACCCATCAATCCACCCAGAGGTTCAGCTTCGGCTGTGACCATCGACACAAGTTCCCCTTGCGATGTGCGTTGGAAATAGGGTTGCGGAAAGCGCAATATCCGCCCGATAAGCTGATAGCGAAACCGGCGCAGCATGCGCTCGGACAGCACCCCTTTCATCCTGTTGATCCGCATTTTCAACAGGCCGTGCACCAGAACGGCCAATAAAAATCCCATACAGAGCAAACCAAGAAAGGTGATCTGCCCGATTTCGTATCCGTAAAAGTCAATCCGCGTGGTTTGCGACCCTATCGCATCGTTGATGATACGTTTGGGTAGCTCCAGTGTCAGATACAGCAAGGGAAAAATAGTCGTCGTTACAGCCAACAGGATCAGCTGATCGCGTTTGGAATATTTCCAGATGAATGCGAATAAAGAATGTTGGATAGGTATGCTCCGATAAAACATGCCGCATTGTCACAGCGTTTCGGTCTGTACAGAATAGTTCCCGATAATACCTGCAAGGATCTGGATTTATCAATCGGTTTTTCAACGCCCTTTGGTAACACATTCGGCAACAAGCGGTACAATCGATGTTCGCCCTATGGTCAGGACAATAAAAACACCACGCCACCTGTGGTCATAACAGTGCCCGCAATCATCTGGACAATACCGCCGATGGTTCCCGCATGGGCAAAACTTTCGGCCAATTGGCTGTTATGCGGGTTGCGCGGCAAGTAGACCACTTCCACAGCAGAGCCAACCGAAAGACTATCCCACAATTCAGTCGACGGTCGTCTGTCTATTACTTCATAGGTTTGACCATCTAATTGAATTTTATAATCAAAATGTTCTGTATAACGTGTCGGATGACCATGCCGTTCTTTGGGATTCACGTAGACCTTCTGTTGATATCGACGCGTAATCACCGCAGTGCCCGCGACACCGTCACGACGCAACAAGATCGCTTTGGTATATGTCTTTGTTCCCAAGAATAGCAGAAATACTCCGAAGGCCGTGATCAGAAGCGCTGCAATGGCGGGCATCCATTCGAACAACATATCGGTCATGTATCGTCTTTCATTTCTTTTATATTCCCGATCCGCCCCAGTAGGTTTGCCAGAATATTCGCCTCATCCCTATCGAGCTGCGCTTCAAACATATCGATTAAACACTGCTGATAGATCGGCCACATGCGCTTGCGTACAGCAATGCCGGCATCGGTTATCTTCACGACATGCCCGCGGCCATCCCCATCACAGGCAACACGTTGAATATACCCAGCCCGCATGATCCGCCCCAACAGCCGCGATGTGCCGTATTGCGGCATCAACAAGCGGTCTTTCAGCTCAAACGGTCGTAACCCGCCTATACCCGCTCTTTCGATTTCCAGTAACGCGTCGTACCAGCTAAGCGATGGCAGGCGGGCATCTGACAATGCCGTTTCAATCCGCGACAAACTGCGCTCGGAGGCACGGATCAGTTCGGTCCAGACCGTAATTGTATTTCTTCGGGTTTCAATTTTCATGTAATCATTAAACCATATAGATGCATCTGCATCAAGGTTGACATTTAGTGTTAACCAACTTATGTACATGCAACTGCATCTATATAAGGAACAAAACCAATGAAACTACATCTTATGAGTCACAAGCTATGCCCCTATGTGCAACGCGCAGTTATTTCACTGACAGAAAAAGGCGTGCCCTTTAGACGAACCATGATTGATCTGGCCAATAAACCGGACTGGTTCAATGCCGTTTCGCCCTTGGGGAAAACGCCGGTTCTGAAAGTCGGCGATACCGCAATTTTCGAGTCAAATGTGATACTGGAGTATCTGGAAGACAGCCAACCAAACCCTCTGCATCCCAAAGACCCGTTAAAACGGGCACAAGACCGCGCATGGATAGAATTCGGCTCTGCTGTGCTCAACGATATTGGTGGATTTTACAACGCAAAGGACGCTGGTAACTTTGCCGCAAAAACAAAGAACCTGTCAGATAAATTCGCGCGGCTTGAAGCAGAGCTTGGCGATGGCCCCTATTTTGACGGGGCAGAATTCAACCTTGTTGACGCGGCCTTCGGCCCGGTTTTCCGTTACTTTGATGTTTTTGACCAGATCAAGGATTTCGGTATTCTGACAGGCAAACCAAAACTACAGGCATGGCGCAAAGCACTGGCGAACCGACCGTCTGTAACCTCTGCGGTAAGCCCTGATTATAATACGTTGTTGTTAGGTTTTCTGGAAAAGCGGGGCGCGTACCTAAGTTCATTAAGCACAAGCCTTGGCTGACTAACTTTCTTGCAATTTAGCTAAAGCGGCAGCACACCGTGCCAGAAAACGTACCGAACAACCCTAACCGGTTTTATTAAGCCGATGAAAAATATGGGTAAACACCGCCACACCCAGCACAGGAATAAACAGGTTCACCAGTGGTACGGACAACGGCACCGCCATCAGAAATCCTGCCAACCAGATGGTTGGTTGATGCTTTTTACGCAGATCATTGGCCCCCTTGCGCCCAAGGCGGCGCATTGCCACCAGTTGAAAATATTCACGGCCCAGTAATATTCCGTTCACGGCCCAGAAAATCACAGGGGCCATCAATGTGGACAACAAATAAATCACCAGGGCCAAAAGGTTGACCGCAATCAACAAACCGAAAAATTTCATACTGTCGATCAGCGTATCACTGAAATTGACCTTATCGGCAGGCGGCAAATGCGCATAATACTTTGCTTCTACCGCATCTGCGACCTGTTCCAAAAATAACCCTGTGAACAATGATGCCACAGGCACCATCAGGAACACCGACATCCCGATCATCGAGATTAAAACAAACCCCGACAGTAATGATGACAACCAACCGATTTCACCAATCCAAGGTAGACTGACCGTATCGGGCAGCAGCAATTGCACCCCCCATGTTGCCCCCGCCAAAAGGGCGAGCGAAATTCCCACGCCGATCAGCAGAATGCGCCGAAAACGCGGGTCTCCCATTTGGCCCAAGGCCTTTGTGAACGCATCAAATATCATTGGTGATATGTAAGGTCGCCTCTGCCAAACCACAAGATAAAACCCATAACTAAACCAGTAAACTAGTTTAGTAATTCAAAGTCTAGTTACATTCATCAAACCGCATCGCAGGAACACATTCCAATCTGGTTCTTGCCAATTTCACCACAAAAATGCAGTTTGCACCCAACACATAATTTGAAAGGTACTATTTCTATGAAACTCTTCTACGCCCCCGGCGCTGTTGCCGCCGCCAGTCTTATCACCCTTTGCGAGGCCGATGCCAACTTTGAGCCTATCCGACTGGATTTCGGCAACAAACAGCAAACCGAACCGGAATACCTTGCGATCAATCCCAAAGGGCGCGTCCCGGCATTGGTCACCGATGACGGCGTCATCACCGAAACCGCGGCTGTTCTGACTTATATTGCGGAAACGAACCCAAAAGCCAATCTGCTGCCCGCCGATCCGTTCAAACGCGCCAAAGTGTATGAGATGATCAGCTATCTGGCTTCTACCGTGCACATCAATCACGCCCATAAAATGCGCGGCCACCGCTGGGCCGATAAGCAAAGCTCGTGGGATGATATGACTGCCAAAGTCGCGCAAAATATGTTGGATTGCTTCACATTGATCGAAGACGCACTTAGCAATGGCCCGTGGATCATCGGCGACCAATACACAATTGCGGACGCGCATCTTTACATCGTTGAAAGTTGGCTACCGGGTGACGGCGTGTCATTGGAAAAACTGCCCAACGTCGCGGCCCATTTCAATCGGATGAACAAACGCCCGGCTGTACAACGCGCATTGGATATAATGCGTTAAAGAAAAGCCTAATTACAAACAAATTTCCGTCAATTTTGCTCGTTAAAGTTGTTATCAACAACAAATGGGTCAAAAATGCCACGTATCAGTTACATTATTCTATCACTCTGCCTTGCCTTTATGGCCCCTACATTCAGTGCGGAAACCAGTTCTCTGATCCGTCTGACAGACCGTGAGGATCTGTTCGGTTGGGAAGCAGTCGGGCGTATAGATATGGCCAATGAAGGTTACTGCACAGGCGTTCTGATCGCTAATGATCTGGTTCTGACCGCTGCACATTGTGTTTTCAACCGTAAAACCGGCCAGCTTTATGCACCGGAAAAATTCACCTTCAGGGCCGGTCTGCGTGACGGCAAGACCATTGAAACGCTGAAAGGCCTGCGCGTTGTCGCCGATAAAGCCTACGATCCCCGTTACGGCACCAGCCAGAAAAATATCCGCCACGATGTCGCTCTGATCCAGTTGAACGGTGCGATCACTAGTTTCGCCGCATCACCGTTCAGACTGCATACGGGTGCCACCAAAGGCAAGCAAGTCAGTGTTGTATCCTATGGCCAAGGCCGTGATGATGCCCTGTCATGGCAACGAAAATGCAAAGTTCTGGCCCGCGACAACGGATTGATGGCGTTCAACTGCAACGTCACATTCGGCTCATCCGGCGCGCCTGTATTTGCCAAAGAGGGCAATCACACCCGCATTCTGTCACTGATTTCCAGCGGCGGAAAATCCGACGGAAAAACCATATCCTTCGGCATGGAGTTACCGAAAATCGTCAAACAACTGAAAAAAGATCTGGTGAACGCGCCGGCATCTAAGATCAAACGAAAAATCCCAAAGGTGCGGATGATGTCAGTGGGCGACGGGAAGAAAACTTCCGGGGCAAAGTTTATCAAGAATTAAGGTGGGGAAATGTAGGGTGAGTAAGCTCCACCCACAGTTCCACCAAACCCATTAATCCTCTTGCGGAATAACCCGTAACCCCAACTCGCGCAGTTGTTCGTTGGTCGGCTCAGATGGCCCGCCCAGCATCAAATCTTCTGCCCGTTGGTTCATCGGGAACATGATGACCTGACGGATGTTAGCTTCGTCTGCCAGCAACATTACGATACGGTCGATGCCTGCCGCACAACCGCCGTGGGGTGGGGCGCCATATGTAAAGGCGTTAACCATGCCGCCGAAGCGTTTCGTGACTTCCTCTTTTGGGTAGCCCGCAAGGCCGAAAGCTTTGTACATAATTTCCGGGCGGTGGTTACGGATCGCCCCCGAGATCAACTCGTACCCGTTGCACGCCAAATCATACTGATAGCCCAGAATGGTTTCGGGATCATCCGCGTCCAACGCATCCATACCACCTTGGGGCATTGAAAACGGGTTGTGGCTGAAATCAACCTTGCCGGTTTCCGCGTCACGTTCATACATCGGGAAATCCACGATCCATGCAAATTCGAAACTGTCTTTGTTGGTCAGGCCCAGCTGTTCACCGATTTCAACACGCGCACGCCCTGCAACACCTTCAAAGGTTTTCGGCTTGCCGCCAAGGAAGAACGCGGCATCGCCCACTTCAAGGCCCAGTTGCTGACGAATAGCTTCAGTACGTTCCGGCCCGATGTTCTTGGCCAACGGCCCTGCCGCCTCCATGCCTTCGCCCTGATCACGCCAGAAGATATAGCCCATACCGGGCAGACCTTCTTTTTGCGCGAACGCGTTCATCCGGTCACAGAACTTGCGTGACCCACCTTTAGGCGCCGGGATCGCCCGAACTTCAGTGCCGTCATTTTCCAAAATAGAAGCGAAGATTTTAAAGCCGGAGCCTGCGAAATGCTCAGACACAATCTGCATCTTGATCGGATTGCGCAGATCGGGTTTATCGGTGCCGTACCAAAGGGCTGCATCTTTATAGGATATTTGCGGCCAGTCTTGTGATACAGGTCGCCCCTTACCAAACTCTTCAAAAATACCTTTCATCACCGGCTCGATGGTATCAAACACATCTTGCTGATCGACAAAAGACATCTCTAAATCCAGCTGATAAAAATCGGTAGGTGAACGGTCGGCACGCGGGTCTTCATCACGAAAACACGGGGCGATTTGGAAGTACTTGTCGAACCCCGCCACCATGATCATTTGTTTAAACTGTTGCGGGGCTTGCGGCAACGCATAGAACTTGCCGGGGTGTTGGCGCGAAGGCACCAGAAAATCACGCGCGCCTTCGGGGCTGCTTGCAGTGATAATCGGGGTTTGGAATTCATTGAATCCCTTTTGATCCATGCGCTGGCGAATGGATTTCACCACGTTTGATCGCAAAATAATATTGTTGTGTAGTGTCTCACGGCGTAAATCCAGAAAGCGGTATTTCAGGCGGGTCTCTTCAGGGAAATCCGGCTCGTCAAACACCTGCAAAGGCAGCTCGGCGGACGCGCCCAGAACTTCCATCTCACGAATAAAAATCTCAATCTCACCTGTTGGCAGCTTGGGGTTCACCAACTCGGGCGCACGCGCCTTTACTTCACCGTCAATGCGAATACACCACTCAGCGCGTACCTTTTCCAGTGCTGCAAACGCCGCACTGTCAGGGTCAGCCAGCACTTGCGTTATACCGTAATGATCACGCAGATCGATAAACAGGATGCCGCCATGATCGCGTACACGGTGCACCCAACCGGATAGTCGAACAGTTTCACCCACATTAGAGGCGTTCAGATCAGCGCATGTATGGCTACGGTAAGCGTGCATTATCGTGTCCCTTTCAGGGGTTTATTGGATTGGGGTGGGTACACAAGTTTGCAAGGGCTTTGTCAAGGGAAAGCAGGTGGAAACACGAAAACGACGGCCCAATAGCCGCCACTTTGCTTGGTTATTTACGAATTGCTTAAAACATCCCGTCCATAGCTGTTCGAATACGGGGCTACACTTCTGCCGGAAATAGCCTTGGATGTAGGCCTTGCAGGCGTTTTATCTACAGCCTGTAATTTGAAAATACAGCCAGCAAACGGTTTTAAATAAACAAAACCGAATAAAGTGACCCCAGCAACAGGATCGCCATCGTGATGTTAAACATCTGCAAACGGCGTTGGTTAGTCAAAATCCGTTGCGCCTGTTGCCCTAACAAGGCCCAAAACGTTACCGATGGCAAGTTCACGGCAGAAAATACCACGGCCACAACTACAATCACCGCAAAATCCTGATTGGGCGCATAAACCGTCACCGCCGTCAGGGCCATTGCCCAAGCCTTGGGGTTCACCCATTGAAACGCGGCTGCCTGCAAAAACGTAAACGGCTTGCCCGCCCCATCAACCGCTTCGGGTGCTGCCGCATTGGCGATCTTCCAGGCCAGATACAGCATATAAACCACCGCTAACACCTTCAGGATCAGCTTCAGTACAGGGTAAAGTTCAAACACCCGCGCTAATCCGATACCAACCAATAGCGCCATGAATGCGAAGCCCAATGAGATGCCCAGCATATGCGGCAAACTGCGCCGCAGCCCGAAATTGGCCCCAGAGGCCAGCAACATCAGGTTATTCGGCCCCGGCGTAATCGAAGACACCAAAGCAAACATCATCAAGGGCAAGATCGTTTCATAAGACATTTAGCAATAATTCCATATATTATGCTAAATTTAATTGCTATTTAATGCTTTAATACATTAATATAACAACTAATGGCATATTTTGACCTTATAAACGAAAAGATATTGCGTGAACTATCTCGTGATGGCCGTATCAGTAACCTTGAGTTGGCCGAACGCATCGGCCTGTCACCCTCGGCCTGCCTGCGCCGTGTGCAAGACCTTGAACGAAGCGGTACCATAACCGGCTACCGTGCCACACTGAACCGTGCAGCCATAGGCGCAGGCTTTGTCGCCTATATTTCCGTCGGCCTCAACGACCATTCCAAAGCATCCCAAGCTGCCTTTGAACGCTCCATCGCCGCCGCCGCACAAGTACGTGAATGCCACAATGTAACAGGTACCATCGAGTACCTTTTACGCATCGAAGTTGCAGACCTAGCCGCCTACAAATATTTCCACACCGAAGTTTTGGGTACCTTGCCGCAAGTTAACGCCATCACATCCTATATTGTGATGTCATCCCCCAAGGATGAACGGGCTTAAAGTCATAATTTACATATGATATCAACATGTTATGCTACATCATCTTGCCGCGTGTTTGCATGTATTAATCCATGGCATCACCACGGGTGCATCACAAGATGATCGGCCAGTATTGCGGAGCGCGCAACTCGCTTCGCAATAATTTTGAAAATTTGAGGAATGCTTCTGGCGTTTACGAGGATATATACGCTTACCAAGATCATTAGCTTTAATTAGTGGGAAATCTTGTCGTACTTCTAAGATACTATGATTGCTGCAATAAGCTGTACCACGACATTCGTAATAACTTTCCAGTGGCAGTCTTGACCCTAACCGGGCCCTGAAACGGCAGCTATGCGGATAACTCTGCTGTCCATCTCTGGTGGTTTTTCCATGCAAGCCGCTGTTCGTAATTGTCAAAGCTGCGCGTTCGCGCGCAGAATTGGTAAACTACCACGCCTGTGATACACTATTCACGAAGAGGGGTTACAGCATGGCATTAGACAACAAAGACGACACAGATTTTGTGAAGTTCTGGAACTCGGTTCTGGAACCGAAATTTACAAAGTACCGGCACATCCTCCAAGGAGGGTTGTCACGCCATTCTGCGGCAGTGATCCCAAACTTGCCCATTAAAGAAGGAATGTCAGTACTCGATGTTGGCTGTGGATGGGGAGACATGTCGCTCCAAATAGCTGAGATGGTTGGGTCAAAGGGGCGCGTTGTCGGCATTGATTGCGTCGATGCCTTTTTGGAAGAAGCTAGGAAAGACGCCGCCGTAAAAGGACTGTTGCATGCCAAGTTTTCCCGCGGTGATGCCGAAGTCGCTCTACCCGAAAATGAGTTCGATTATGTGGTTGCGCGTTTTGGCACGATGTTCTTTACAAACCCAGTGGCTGCGTTGCGGCGTATGCGTCTGGCGCTAAAGCCGGGAGGGCAGATGACACATATCGTCTGGCGTCGGCGCGAAGACAATCCGGCGTGGCAGGAAGCAAAGACAATCACCCTTCGGCATCTTCCGCCTCCAGGTGAAGACGCTGACACCTGTGGACCCGGCCCGTTCTCGATGGGCAATCAGGAGATGGTGGGCCAAATGATGAAAAGCGCTGGCTACGAGGACGTTACTTTCACCCGTGTGGATGAAAAGATCATGGTCGGGACTACCCCGGAAGAATGCATCGCATTCGCGTTAGCTATCGGCCCAGGGGGCGAGGTCTTCCGCGAGGCAGGGGAGGAGCTTGCCGAGGGCAAACGCCCAGAGATCGAGAGCGATATGCGTACCTATTTTGAGAGCCAAGAACGAGACGAGAATGGCATTTGGGCACCCACCTCTTCATGGGTGATATCTGCAAGCAACCCCGCCTGATCGCAATTTTGTATCGGTGCCGGCCCAATAAAGACTAACCGGAGCCCAGCATGGGCACATTGCGGTCATCTGACACATTCGATCAGTCTTGTATGCCGATCAGTTTGGGTTCAAAGCGATCATCGGCCTAATCCGCTCTTCTATTATATCGCCTCAAATACCCCTGTCTTTTGGCATTCCCCCTTGCAAGCACCCCCCCAAAACATTACACCCACAACAATTTGCTAAATCGCTGACGAATCCCGCGTCCGCACCATTTCAGGGGCCTTACTGATCATGCCGAAAAGAACCGATATCTCATCCATCATGATCATAGGTGCGGGCCCCATCATCATCGGGCAAGCCTGCGAATTTGACTACTCGGGCGCACAAGCCTGCAAAGCATTGCGCGAAGAAGGTTACCGGGTCATTCTGGTCAACTCGAATCCCGCTACCATCATGACCGACCCCGATATGGCCGACGCCACATATATTGAACCAATCACACCTGAAGTTGTTGCCAAGATCATCGCAAAAGAACGCCCTGACGCGCTGATCCCGACAATGGGCGGCCAAACCGGATTGAATACCGCCCTTGCACTGGACGAAGACGGCACCTTGGCCAAGTACAGTGTGGAAATGATCGGGGCCGACCGTAAAGCCATTGAAATGGCCGAAGACCGCAAACTGTTTCGCGAAGCCATGGACCGCCTTGGTATCGAAAACCCGCGCGCCACCATCGCCGAAAGCATGGAAGACGCGATGGCCGCTATTGAGGACGTGGGCCTGCCTGCTATTATCCGCCCCGCATTTACCATGGGCGGCACCGGCGGCGGCATTGCCTATAACCGCGCCGACTATGAAAAGATCTGCGCTACTGGCCTTGATGCCTCCCCTGTCAGCCAGATCCTGATTGATGAAAGCCTGTTGGGCTGGAAAGAATTCGAGATGGAAGTGGTGCGTGATAAGGCTGACAATGCCATTATCATCTGCGCGATTGAAAACATCGACCCCATGGGCGTGCACACGGGCGACAGTATCACCGTGGCCCCTGCCCTGACGTTGACTGATAAAGAATACCAGATGATGCGCACCCATTCGATAAATGTGTTGCGCGAAATCGGCGTAGAAACTGGCGGCTCAAACGTACAATGGGCAGTGAACCCAGCGGACGGGCGTATGGTGGTGATCGAAATGAACCCACGCGTATCACGTTCATCTGCCCTGGCTTCCAAAGCCACAGGCTTTCCCATCGCCAAGATTGCTGCCAAACTGGCCGTAGGCTACACGCTGGATGAGTTAGACAATGACATCACCAAAGTCACACCTGCGTCTTTTGAGCCCACAATCGACTATGTTGTCACCAAAATCCCGCGTTTTGCTTTCGAAAAATTCCCGGGGGCGCAAAACAATCTGACCACAGCAATGAAATCCGTGGGCGAGGTTATGTCCGTGGGCCGTACCATTCACGAAAGCCTGCAAAAAGCACTGGCTTCCATGGAAACAGGCCTGAACGGTTTCAATGAAATCGACATCGACGGCATGCCCGCGGAAGCCGATATCATCCGCGCTGACGATCCATCAGGCAACCTGCCCTATATGCTGGTCGGTGCCGACCCGGCTGCACAAGAAGCCATCGACAAAAACCTGACGCGCGCAATGTCAGAACAGACCCCTGATCGCATCCTGATCATCGCCCACTCCATGCGTTTTGGTTTTTCCGACGAAGAGATTTTCGAGATCACAAAATTCGACCCGTGGTTTCTGGCCCGCATTCGCGAAATTATCGCCATTGAACAAGATTTGCGCGTAAGCGGCCTGCCCACAGATGCCGCCCCCATGCGCCGCCTGAAAATGTACGGCTTCACCGATGCCCGTTTGGCCGAACTCACAGGCACAAAAGAACGCAACATCCGCATTGCGCGCACTAAAATGGGCGTCGTTGCCGTGTTCAAACGCATCGACACATGTGCCGCCGAATTCGAAGCCCAAACCCCCTATATGTATTCTACGTATGAGGCCGACGCGATGGGTGAAGTGGAATGCGAAGCACGACCCACAGACCGCAAAAAAGTCGTCATTCTGGGCGGCGGCCCCAACCGGATCGGCCAAGGCATTGAATTTGATTACTGCTGTTGCCACGCCTGCTATGCACTGACAGAGGTGGGCTATGAAACCATCATGATCAACTGCAACCCTGAAACCGTTTCGACCGATTACGACACATCAGACCGCTTGTATTTCGAGCCTCTTACCATGGAAAGCGTCATGGAAATCCTGCGGGTTGAACAGGAAAACGGTACTTTGCACGGCGTCATCGTGCAATTCGGCGGCCAAACACCGCTGAAACTGGCAAACGATCTGGAAGCCGAAGGCATTCCGATCCTGGGCACCACGCCTGACGCCATTGATCTGGCCGAAGACCGTGAACGCTTCCAGAAACTGCTGGAAGATTTAAACCTGAAACAACCCTATAACGGCATCGCCCACTCGCCCGAAGAAGCTTTCGTTATAGCAAAGGATGTCGGCTACCCGCTGGTGATCCGCCCGTCCTATGTGCTGGGTGGGCGCGCGATGGAAATCATCCGCGATGACGCGCAACTGGAACGCTACATCAAAGAAGCCGTTAAGGTTTCGGGTGACAGCCCTGTTCTGCTGGACAGTTACCTCGTGGGTGCCATCGAGGTTGATGTCGACGCACTTTGCGACGGGCAAAGCGTTCATGTCGCAGGCATCATGCAACATATCGAAGAGGCAGGCGTGCATTCGGGTGACAGTGCCTGTTCCCTGCCGCCCTATTCCTTGTCAGATGAACTGATCGCGGAAATGAAACGCCAGACCGAAGCCATGGCCATCGGCCTGAATGTGGTTGGCCTGATGAACGTACAGTTCGCCATCAAAGACGATGTGATTTTCATCCTAGAGGTCAATCCGCGTGCATCACGCACTGTGCCTTTCGTGGCCAAAGCGGTGAACAGTCCTATCGCCGCCATCGCTGCACGCATCATGGCAGGCGAAAAGCTGGATGCGTTTGATCTCAAATCGCCGCACACCGAACACTTCGCGGTGAAAGAGGCCGTGCTACCGTTCAACCGCTTCCCCGGCGTCGACCCGCTGCTTGGCCCTGAAATGCGTTCAACCGGTGAGGTTATGGGGCTGGACAAAACATTCGCGCGTGCATTCCTGAAATCGCAACTGGGTGCAGGCACGCCCTTGCCCGCGTCAGGTACCGTCTTTATATCCGTCAAACCAGCAGACAAATCCGACCTGATCCTGGAAGCGGCACAAATTCTGACAAACCTTGGCTTTGCTATCCTTGCCACAGGCGGCACATCGACGTGGTTATCGGGTAACGGTGTTGATAATACAAAGGTCTTAAAAGTCTATGAAGGCCGCCCGAATATTGCCGACATGCTGCAAGACGGCGGCGTTGATCTGATCTTCAACACCACCGAAGGCACCCAATCACTGGCCGACAGCAAGCCCATCCGCGCCGCCGCATTATATGGAAAGATTGCCTATTACACGACAGCCGCCGCCGCCAACGCCGCCGCCAAAGCGATCCGCAATATACGTGAGGGTGAGATAGAAGTTCGGGCGTTGCAGGATTATTAACATAGAAGTGCGTAAGCACTTCTATGTACCGGCAGGGGAATGCGCAGCAATCCCCGAGAGGTTGATCACCATCTCGTAAGGTGGGCTTCACCCACACGTCGCAACATCGTCCCACCCCCAATCATTACCCCAAATGTAGTACACAACCTTCAGGGCCGCGCCTGAACTTGGGGAGGTGCGAATTCTACTGTAGAGTTGCCCCAGCAAATTTTAGAAGTTTTCCCTCTTCTTCAAAATTCACGACTCGAACATCCTGATCTTTTATTTTGTGTACAGTCTCTTCAAAGGCCTCAAATAATAGTGCTTTTGCCTTTTTAGGGGGTTCTACCGCAAACATTACATCCTTTGGTAATTTTTGTGCTTTCCTAAATCTATTGATAGCAGTCACCCAAGTCATTCCATGATCAATAATCTGCGTTGGGCGTTTCTGCGCCAAATAAAACGGCTTTATTATTTTCACAACCTTTGCGCCACGCATTTCAGTGAATTGAAATGTCTTTTTATATAATCCATCATCCATTACAAAAATACTAAACTTCTTTTGTAAGTCATGTGAACTAAGAATACCCCTAAAGTTTTTTTCAAGAAGAGCTTCGCCGTAGCTTTCGCTAGCAAAGTGTCGATCAACATAATGGCCGTATAATTTTTCAAGTGTTTTTTTAGGGTCGTTTGAAAGTATTACTCTGCTATTACTATATTGGATAATGCCTTCGCGCGGCCTAGTAACTTCCTCAAAGATATTACTTATTGTTCCAACATTTGAAAATTCAAACGTTGTTTGATCTTCGTTGTAAAAATGTGGGTTAATGGCTCGCCTAAGCCTTTGCAAATCTAATTGTGTACTTTCAATACCTTGTTTGTAAACTTCCGCAGTCATTGGTTCGAAAAAATCAGTAATTCTCTTATGTTTTCTTTTTTGAATTTTAAAATCGAAAAAACCAGCTTTCTCACAGCTTAATAGAACGCCAATATTAGCGAACTCTTCTGTCTCAACAAAAGGCGAAAACCTGATAATTGAGTAACTGCACACTTTAGGGGTCATTCCCAAAAATCCTCATTCTCGATTCTTCGAAGCGTAGATTTTACGCGATTTAAATCGTACGGCACCCTTATTGTATCATCACTATAAGAGAAAAACCATTCTTCAGGGATGGCTTCTACAATACTCTCCCAATCTGACAATGCATTATTGAAATCATTCCTAATTTCATCGCTTAAAAGACTAACTTGCGTTAAATTTGACATAACGCTGGCAAAAACATGTGTTTTAAGAAGCTCATCTAACGACACAGAATTATCAAAAGCTAAATTGTGATCTATAACGTAAATATTTTCCTTTGATGCATCCCACAAAAGATTAGGGTTGCCGCCATGCTCGGTAAGCGTCCTGTCCCCATTTCGGATCCAACGATCAAAGAAAAATAGCCTAATCTTCAAATTTATATCAAGATTATTAGCTTCTGTAATTTTAAGTTCTGAAGTTCCGTCTTTATACAAAGAACCAAAACACAAACCTGAACCAAGATCCTCTGCATTTAGTGCTGAATTAGCTGCAATCAATGCATCAGGTACTTCTACAATAGAAAACGGTGCTATTGGGAGATCGACTTTTTGGGCTAGCTGGCCGACTAATAACTCATTGATGATATCAGGTCGCCCCGCATTCCGGCCTTTAATGTAATATAAATCACCAGTGTCTGAACGGCATATAAACGGTTCACTTATACCTTGTGATGATCGCCTGAGTATTTCAACAATTTGTACAGTCAATAAATTACCTGCCATTATTTGGTACTATAAGACACAATTTTTAAATTGTTTCAAGTAGAACGAATTATATGGGTTCAAGTAAGGCCCACCCCCTCACCCCAGATAAGTCCTCGGATCGCCCGGCAACGGCCCACCCTTTTCAAACGCCTCAAAATCCTCGGTCATCTGTTCCATGATCTTGCCCATGCGTTCATAATATCCGATGCGCAGTTCGGTCTGGTCATTAGCCACGTAATGGGTTTGCACCTCGCCTGCCAAAATCGCTGTGAAATACACCCGCAGCACTTGGTTGATGCGTTTTTGATAGCCCGGCCCCAGTTTGCGAAACCATTTTAGCATATCGCTATCCAGCCGCAGGGTCACGCGGGTTTTATGCGGGTCTATCGGGTCTTTGCTGTTCAGGTAGTTCCAGTCATCGGGCAGGCTTCTGTCCAGCCAGCTATGCATCATCCCGTCTTGCATCCGTGCCAGTGCGTTGGCCATATCTTGGGTTTGTTTACGTGGCGCCGCCATCTGCGATCCTTTGGTCAAAACCCCAAAGATCACGGGTAAATATTAAGAAAACCCCTATGCACCGTTTGGTGTACGGAAATCATATGGGTTGTGTACGCCTATCATACCCCCGAAACAGGTACATAAGCATTGCCCAAAAGAAAGCCGCAGTTGCGGACAACTGCGGCTGAATTTTTACAGTATTTCTTCTTAAGTGTTAATCATCACGCACAATAAAGACTGATCGTGCCGAATGGCGAACAACACGTGCGGCATTTGGCCCAAGCAGATAGTCCTGTGTTTCCGGCCTGTGTGACGCCATGATAATAAGGCTACAATTCAACTCATCTGCAGCACTCAGAATTCTTTTGTAAATTGTGCCTTGCTTAACATGATCAGAGACTTTCATACCCGATGGAACATGGTCGGCAACGAACTTTGACA
Source organism: Amylibacter sp. (assembly GCA_965261565.1). Lineage (GTDB taxonomy): Bacteria > Pseudomonadota > Alphaproteobacteria > Rhodobacterales > Rhodobacteraceae > Amylibacter. The sequence continues at coordinate 1,638,562 of OZ253460.1, read as the reverse complement.
GATCTTTATGTGCCGCCGCTAATGCCTTTTCTGTATGGTCTGGTGGAAAAAACGACCCTACAAGTGCCATCCCGAAATCCGGAATGACAGTAACAATATGAAGCTCTCCGTTATTTTTTTGCGCCAAATCAATAGCAGCTGGCAGTGCTTTTTTCCAAGAACTTTCCTGATTAAGGTCAACAGGTACCAAAATAGATTTATACATCTTATGGTTCCTTTCTACGCTGCTTGCGTTATTGATTTGCGTTTACGTCCAAGTTGCAACATGCAGATCAGACCTAACATCAACAAAGCCGGGATATAGAATAGTTCTTTAGGCAGCCTGTCACGCTTCACCAGAACCTTGTCGATCACCAAAGGGTTATCCAGATCACCCATAGTGAACAAGCGATCCAGTTGTTTGTGTTTCGAATCCCACGTCAAGCTGTCGATGATAACCTTGTCTTCTTCTGCAAGAATTTGAAGGCCACCGTTGGTCATCCTTGTTTCGCCGTCTGCCTTATCACCCAAACTCAGTATGATGCTGGTGTTATTCGGCTTATCGACATCATCGAAATCAGGTCCGATAATTCGTATGCGCATGTCAGCCCCATCCGGCATACCTTCTGCAATAGCCAAGGCTTCTATACCCGGTCGTTCTTCAAACGGTGCCGATGCGTAATCCAGCCAAAAGCCAGGGCGGAATAATGTGAATGCGATCAACAGTAAAGCAACACTCTCCCATAGTTTGCTTTTGAACAGGAACCACCCCATGGTTGCTGCCGCGAACAGCATCATTGCACCGGTCGCCACCACAAAGACAAACGCCCCTTTCGCAAAACTGACGTTCATCAACAGCAATTCCGTGTTGAACAAGAACAGGAATGGCAGCAGTGCCGTACGGATGTCATACGTGAAGCCTTGAATACCCGTCTTGATCGGATCACCACCGGAAATCGCCGCCGCCGCATAGGCTGCAAGCCCAACGGGCGGTGTATCATCCGCAAGTATCCCGAAGTAGAACACAAATAGGTGTACCGCCACCAAGGGCACAATCAGCCCCGATTTGGCCGCAAGAGCTACGATCACAGGCGCCATCAACCCCGCCACAACCAGATAGTTGGCGGTTGTTGGCAGGCCCATACCCAAAAGCAGGCTCATGATCGCCACAAGGATCAACATCACCATTAGGTTTCCACCTGACAGGAATTCAACGACTTCACCGACAAAGCCATGGGCACCCGTCAGAGAAATAGAACCGACAATTACACCAGCTGCAGCTGTTGCGATACCAATGGAAATCATATTGCGGGCACCTGCAATGACACCGTTAACGCTTTCACTAATGCCATGTTTCAGGCGGTTGAATACTTCAGATTCACCGCGGAAAATCGCTTTTAATGGATGTTGTGTAAGTGCTATGAATAGCATCGCAAGGCATGCATAATATGCTGACAGGTGCGCAGATAAACGTTCTGGTGATGGCAAGATACACCATAATAATATGATGATCGGCAATAGATAATACAAGCCAGTCCATGCTGTGTCAGAAGCAACAGGCAACACTGTAATGGGTGCTTCCGGATCATCAACCTCCAGGTCCGGTCGCTTGGATGCTATGAATAGCAATATCAAATAGATTACTAAGGCAATTGCCAGAACCGTATATACTGTCAGACCCGGGAATGCAGCCTTAACCTGTCCCAGTGTGAAATAGACTAAAAGGAATAAAACACCGACAGTGATAAATCCAGTCAGGAAACCAATCATCTTCGTTGTAAGGGTTTTCGTTGATGGTGGCTTTGGCAAACCTTCAAGGTTTAGCTTACACGCTTCCAGATGCACAATATAGACGAGTGCTATATAGGAAATCAGAGCTGGCAATAACGCATGTTTAAGAAGCGTTGTATATTCAACCCCAGTAAATTCTGCGATCAAAAAGGCAGCAGCCCCCATTACAGGCGGCATCAATTGACCGTTGGTAGAAGACGCAACTTCTACGGCACCAGCTTTTTCGGGAGTAAATCCAGTACGCTTCATCAGAGGAATGGTAAATGTCCCTGTGGTAACCGTATTGGCAATCGAAGAACCTGAATACAAACCGCTTAATGCAGAGGCGATCACAGCCGCTTTTGCAGGCCCGCCTTTAAAGTGCCCAAGTAGTGCAAAGGCGATTTTGATGAAATATCCACCTGCGCCCGCTTTTTCTAAAATAGCGCCAAATAGCACAAACAAAAAGATCGTCTGCGTGGATACCGCAAGTGGCTTGCCGAATATGCCTTCCTCCTGCATCCAGAAGTGCCACATGCCTTTTACGAAAGAGGCCCCGCCCCAGTTACCGCCACCAATGAATACATATGCGGCGAGAACGCCGGCAACCACAACGAGTGGCAAGCCAAGAGATCGGTAGACAGCTAAAGTCAACACTATGACGCCAAGCACTGCAACCGTCATATCATATTTTATATTCATGTGCCCGAAATCACCGGCACGTTCGGCTATGTTGGAATTCATCACGATCATATAGAGCATGGCGAAAACGCCAATAAGTAGTAAAACCCAGTCATACCACGGGATACTTGTCCGCGAACTGCTTTTGAACAGCGGGAATGCGAGTGTGGCAAGAACAAGTGAAAACGCCAAGTGAATTTTGCGCGAGATAGACAGGTTGCCTATAAATTGGAAAAAATCGATACCAAGTGCCGTTGCAAGCATAGAAGGTAAAGGAGACGCGATATATAGTTGATACATGGCCCATGTGAAACATATCACCGGTATAAGTTTACCTTCCCAACCTACAGGGTTTCGTGCGCCTGTATCAACATCCGCGACAAGTTTGTCCGCTTCTGAAAGTGTTTGATTATCCGTCATCCTTATCTCTCCCCAGAGTGCCTGTCTGTACGTGAAATAAATTCCGCCCGACATTAAAAATTAAACTAATTCTTATAAATGTAAAATTGTAGCAGAGAGTTTCCTCTCTGCTACTGAGCTGAAAAATATTACATCCAGCCTTGTTCTTTGTAGTATTTGGCCGCACCGTCATGCAGTGGTGCAGACAAACCGTCCTTGATCATTTCTTCTGGTTTCAGGTTGGCAAATGCAGGGTGTAGTTTTTTGAACTGATCTAAGTTGTCGAACACAGCCTTCACAACAACATAAACCACTTCTTCCGGCACATCTGCACTGGTCACGAAAGTCGCACCAACACCAAATGTTGTGATGTCTTTGTCATTGTTATACATGCCGGCTGGAATTGTTGCTTTACGGTAGTAAGAGTTATCCGCAATCAGCTTATCAATTTCAGGACCTGTTACATCTACCAGATGTGCCGCACATGAAGCCAATGACTCTTGTGTCAACGCGGATGGGTGACCCACCAACCAGAAATAAGCGTCGATTTTGCCGTCACAGACAGCAGCACCGGTTTCCGCAGATTTCATTTCCGCCGCCAAGGCCAGATCAGAACGTTCCCAGCCAAGGGCACCTTCCAGAACTTCCCATGTACCGCGTGTACCGGAACCGGGGTTGCCGATGTTCATCCGCTTGCCTTTAACATCTGTGATATTGGCAATACCCGCGTCATCACGTGAGATAACCGTCACAGGCTCTGCGTGTACTGAAAACACGGCCCGCAGTTTTTCAAACTTACCAGCATCTTCAAACTTGGATGTACCGTTATATGCGTGATACTGCCAATCAGATTGGGCCACACCGAATTCAAGCTCACCAGCTTTGATGGTGTTGATGTTGTAAATTGAACCACCAGTAGATTCTGCAGAGCAGCGAATACCATGTTCTTTGCGGTTTTTATTCACAAGACGGCAAATAGCACCACCTGTTGGGTAATAAACCCCAGTTACGCCACCTGTGCCGATCGACACAAATTGCTCTGCCGTGCCCGGCAATGCCATGCCTGTCGCCATGACTGCACCTAATGCTGTACTAATTGCTGTTTTTTTAGATAATATCTTCATTGTATCCTCCCAGAAGATTAAGTTAGTAATTAATGTTGCAGATTTCAACTGCGGCCAGCATTTTGCTGGTATGTCTTTTGTTACGATACCCCCTCTTTTGTTCTTTGGTTATTCAAACCGGAAACAATATCCGACTGATATGCAAAAATTGAGGGCACCCCGCCAGTATGTATAAAGGCTACACGGGAACCAGATTTTATCAACCCCCCTTTTATTAAAGCTATCAAACCCGCCATAGTGCGCCCTGTATAAACAGGGTCCAACAACAAAGCTTCATCCCGTGCCGCGTAGGTCAGTGCTGCCATGACATGCTCGTTCATCTGGCCATATCCCGGGGCTAGAACAGAATCGTAAACCATTATGTCAGTTGGCTTTATTCGCTTTCCGCCCATCATAGCATCAAGTTCTGCCGCACGTTGTGCAATGCGTGTATGTTGTTGCTTGGCGTCGCGCCTGACACATATTCCGTGCACGGGAACATCCCATCCTACGGCTCTGGCCCCGACTAGAAAACCCGCGTGGGTTAATCCGCTACCAGAGGGTATAATCACGTGATCTGGCATCATGCCTGCTTCTTTGAATTGCAAAAAACATTCAGCGGCACACCGTGCATATCCCAAGCCGCCCAGTGGAGGGTAATCTATTCCTAGATGAACCACATAGGGACGCCGGCCCTTGGCCCGCAGATCATCTGCCAAATGATCTAGATTGGCATCTGATGCCGCTTCATTTTCACCTTCAGGGAAATAGTGAATTTCAGCGCCGAAAAGTTGATTCAGCAATACATTGCCCGAGCTATTATATATCTCATCATCTTTAGGTACGCGGTCTTCCAACTGTACAACAGCTTGCATTCCCAATTTGCGGGCAGCTGCTGCGCATAGGCGCACAAAATTGGATTGAACGGCACCTGTTATCAACACAGTATCAGCACCATCTTGCACTGCCGGCCCCAGATAATATTCAAGTTGACGAACTTTGTTGCCGCCCATTGCCAAAGGTAATGTATCATCCCGTTTAACAAACAAGTCTACACCCAGACGTGCGCCCAGACGTGGCAACTGGTCTAACGACGTGCATCGCAAATCCAAATCGGCAGTCGGATAGGCCTTCAATGCAGGTAAAATATCCAAGGCATCAAATGACATCCAGAACTCCTTTAATCAAAAGTGAAATACCCATGGTAATCAACACGATTTCCAACAGGCGATGCAGTTGTGCAGTATCCATATATTGCCGACCATAAAGCCCCACTGCAATGCCGCCGATCACTGCCGGCACAAGAGCTATGGACATCGTTCCCGTTACGGCCCCCCAACCTGCAATTCCAAGGTGCATCGCCAATGCAAGCGAATAGGCAATAATGAAATAGGCCCGCAAAGTTGCCCGTGTTACTAAGGCATCTGTACCGCTGGATAATAATGCCCATAATGCTACGGGACCAGGGATTGCCAAAGCACCTGTCATAGTCCCAGAAATAACACCGCCCAGTCTTACCAACCATGGCCCAGCCCGCCCAATTGTCTGCTTTGCAGGAAAGAATTTCAACTGGATTACGGACAGTAATATGACTGTTGCACCAAGTAACTTCAGGGTTGATATTTCCAACAAAAACAACAACGAGAATCCGAATGGCAGGCCTAAACATGCCCAAAAACTTAGACTCAGCAAAAGCTTGTGATTTACTGATTTTATTTCAGCCGGCAGCAAAAACAGAGTAAGTATAAGATTCAGGAGTATTGCGGTTTGAACTGCAGAAATACTATCCAGAAAATATAACAGTGATGGGCCCGCTATCAGGCCCAAACCAACGCCGCTTGCAACTTGAAGCGCGGAGCCAAGCAAGATCAGGCCGAACATTAAGCCTAAACCGCTGACAGAGACTGTTTCTGGAATAAATTCTGACATTAGCTGATTATGGCTTTTGCGAACCCTTAATACAATTGACTTTTAATTAACGGATACTTAAACAAAACTAACATATGCGAAAAAAACCCAGCCTCCGTTCACTAGAAGCATTTCACGCCGTGGTGACACTTGGTTCGGTTTCAGCTGCTGCTGGCCATCTGTTTGTAACCGAACCGGCTATCAGCCATCTTCTACGCGGCCTCGGGAAAGCCACGGGCTTAACTTTATTCGGCAAAAAAGGCAGACGTCTGGAGTTGACCCCGGATGGCCGTTTATTCTTTGAAGAAACCGCATCAGCGATGTCGGTTCTGACACGCCTTGATACAGTAGCCAATGCGATCCGCTCAGCGAAACAAGGCCACATCCGTTTGGTGGCAATCCCCGTTGTCGCTGATTATTTATTGCCTGACATTCTATGTCAATTTTCAAAGATCCACCCTGAAATTGACGTCACTGTAAATGTTGCCGAAGGCTACCGGGCATTTGATATACTTGAACGCGGCAATGCGGATTTAGCAGTGGCGATCAACGATAAGGCAAGAGGTTACCGAAGTCACGCACATCTAGACAGCCATGCAATGGTTATTGGCCCCCTATCACGTTTTGAAAGCAATGCTGAAGATGTCTCTATCGCAAGCCTCTATGCGGAACCCTTTGTAGCTTTAACGCCTGGATGCCCTTTTCGCTATGCATTGGACCAACATCTTGCCAAGCGGGGATTGGTCTTCACCCATAGGTTGGAAGTGGAAACCCAAAGTGCAATTGTCAAACTGGTTTCCAAGGGTTTCGGCATCAGTGTTGTCGACGCGATTGCTGCTAATGCAGAAACGCACCAGATTTCTGCCAGCAACTTTCATCCGCCACTACGCTGGACCTATCATCTGTTATCATCTGCGGACACTAAATTATCGACGGCCGCACAGGCATTCAGCGATTTTGTAGCCGATGCATGGACGTGAGTTGTAAGATTATCAAAGGACAAATAAATGCCAACCGTACTGCCCCCCGAAAGTCCAGAATCCGATCCACGTATCAAAGCCGTCTTTGATGATATACGTGATACACGCAAGTCAGATTTCATCAACAACATCTGGTACTATCTGGCGTTTGACGCAGATTTACTTGAACGCACATGGGCAGAAGTAAAGGCCGTAATGGCCACCCCTTCTGATTTGGTTCCATTGACCAAAGAGTTGCTGTATCTGGCGGTATCGGTCATTAACAACTGTGAATATTGTGTGCATTCCCATTCAGCTGCGGCAAGAGCAAAAGGAATGACACCTGCGCAACATGCGGAAGTGTTGAAGATTATATCGCTGGCTGCAAAAACCAATCACCTAGCTAATGCCATGCAAGTGCCGGTTGACCCGGAGTTTATTTTGACAGAAAAGTAACAGGTATATATTTCTGCCCCGACGTATTTATCGGATCAGCAATACAATCCCAGAATAAAGGAAGTTCAACATGGCTGTCGGGGATATTATCTGGACCTATTTCAACGGCGTGTGGCATCAGGGTGACTTACCGGTAATGAACGCAGCCGATCACGGTACATGGCTGGGATCCCTTGTGTTCGACGGTGCACGTGCATTTGACGGGCTGGTGCCCGATTTAGAAGCACATTGCGCACGCGTGAACAATTCAGCACTGGTGATGGGTCTGAAACCAACCCTGAACGTACAGGAACTGATGAATCTGACAATGGAAGGTTTAGCCAAATTCGAGCCTAACGCGCCCGTCTATATCCGCCCGATGTACTGGTCCAAAGAAGGTGGCGTTGGCGTCGTCATTCCCGACCCAGAATCGACAGCATTCTGTTTGTGCCTTGAACAGCTACCAATGGCGCCGGCCAATGCCAGCCAAACACTTTGCCGCACGCAATTTACGCGACCAATGATGACAATGGCGCCTGTAAATGCCAAAGCCGCATGCCTTTATCCCAATAATGGTCGTATGATCAGAGAGGCGCATGCGCGAGGATATAACAATGCGATTGTTGCAGACCCACTGGATAATGTAGCAGAAACCGCCACCGCAAATATCTTCATGGTAAAGGATGCCATCGTGCGCACGCCAGTTCCAAATGGTACATTCCTGAACGGGATTACCCGTCAGCGCGTAATCAAGCTGTTGCGGGCCGCCGGGCATGAGGTTCAGGAAATAACATTGAACTTTGAAGATTTTGATGCAGCCGACGAGGTGTTTCTAAGTGGCAACATTTCAAAAATCACTCCGATTGTGAAAATTGAAAATCGCGAATATCCCATTGGACCGGTTACAGAACAAGCGCGTGATCTTTACTGGGCGTGGGCAAAGAAAGCATAATCGCTTAATGATGGGCGGCCGGAAAACCTGCCCATCATTATTAGAGTTTTCTAGATCATAGCAAATATACGTGCCGGCCCACCAGTGCCGCCGCGATGTTTCGGAGCACCTATAACCAATGTTGCACCCGCAGCTGGAACCTGACCAAGGTTGGCCAGATTTTCAATTCCGAACCTGCCCGTAGGCAGCCATGCATAATGCGTTGCAAAATCCGCCGACATACCGTGATCAAGCGACAGCGAGTCAGCACCCAACGAGGTTGCACCGGTTTCTTCAATCAGCATTTTTGCGGCCTCGACGTGAAACCCTGGGTAATGTTGTTTGCCCTCAGCATCAGCATTGCGGAATTTATCACTTGTCACGTTCGCAGCCCATCCCGAATACATCGCCACACAAGCATTTGCAGGTATATCACCGTGTGCAGCCATCCATGCTTTGATATCATCGGGCGTTACTTGCGTGTCTGCATCATCAGCCGCGCGTGCTGCAATATCAATCACACAAAGTGGTGCAATCAGATTCTCCACAGGGATTTCAGCCACAGATTTACCGTCTGCTGCAAAATGCAGCGGTGCATCCACATGGGTACCGGTATGTTCATTGATCGACAGTTGGTTCAGGTTGAAATGATGTTCGGCAAAGTTGAATTTCGACTCCATTTGGAAACCAGATTCGCCAAAATATGTTGGAAAGTCAGGATGTAATTCATGGGTCATATCCATGACCGAGCCATGCCCCATTGCCATAGCGGGTGTGCCCGTCATGGAAGAGCCTACAGCCGCAGCGCCTACCGCTGCCGATTTAAAAAAGCTGCGGCGCGATAGCATTTTATCTTTCACTGCGTTCATTACACAAATATCACACATAGTCGTTCTCCCTTGCTTTGTTATTCATCGTTCTTGCTTAATATGGTTAATCTATCAGGGCAGCTTATCTCGATAATCTGGGATTGGAAGATTTTTTTCAGCTGCCTTAAAAACTGGTGCGTTTTACTTCTTCACGCTATATCTTCATACGCTGACAGTATCCTCTTTCCGAAATAACAGATAATAAGCACTTGGCACAAAAAACAATGACATTATCGAAGATAACAACAGCCCGCCAATCATGAGGGTTGCCATCGGCTCAAACATTGCTCCACCCGATATAGCCATGGGCATCAGGCCCAGAATAGTAGTCAATGATGTCAGTGTGATAGGTGTCACCCGCTTACAAGCAGCAGTGACAATCGCCTCACGCAAAACAGCTGTTTTGCGTTCGATGTCAATCTGGTCAATTAATACAATCGCATTATTTATGATGATCCCCATCAAAGAGATTAAGCCCAAAGTGGCAAAGAACGACATCGGTTGTCCGGTTACATACAATGCCAACGGTGCACCTGTAATAATCAACGGAATAGTCATAAAAGTCAGCCCGACCCTGCGGATGGAGTTGAACTGAAACATCAACGCCAAAAGCATAACCATCAGACCCAAAGGTAACCCGGCAAGCAAGTCACTGTTGGTGTCGCCGCTATCTTCAATCTCACCGCCGATTTCAACTTGGTATCCGCCACTTAGATCCAGACCATCCAAAACGGGCTGAATAATACCCACAGCATTAGCAGCGTCCAAGGTGGTGCTTTTGCCATAAATGATAATCTGGCGTTCCTGATTTTCACGGCGCATTTGGGAAAATTCCAGCTTCGATTTGAATGATGCCACTTGATCCAAAGATATCAACCGGCCATTCGCTGGGATTGAAAGGTTCGCCAAATCTTCAATAGAGTCCCTAAATGTCTTATTAGCGCGCACCACGATGGGTATCGATTCAGTTCCTTCACGATAGGTCGAATATGAAGTTCCGGAAAAATACGTGTCCATAACATCCGAAATTTCTTTAGACGTTATACCCAATTCCCGCGCTTGGTTCTGGGCTATATCAATGATAATTTTTAACGATTTATTGCCCCAGTCATTTTCGTTCTGCTCTAAGTCAGGCAATCCGTCAAAGGCAATTTCAACCTGATTGGCCAGTGCCAGAAGATGATCCGCATCCGGGCCTTTTATCTTGATTTCAACGATACCAGACTCGCTACCCCCCATTGACAAGCGCTTGATCTTAAATCGCGCAGCTGGGTGATTTTCATACAAATATCGCCTTGCCCTTGCAGCCGCCATCGCTACGGATTTTGCATCTATCGTATTGACCAGAATAAATGCACTGGCTTGATCGGTGTCAGCCGGATTTAAGCTAAGATAGAATCGTGGGCCACCGTCCCCAACAAAAACGGTTGTATTCACGACCTCTTCATTGGCCTCTTTATTTAATAGCCACTGTTCGACCGCTAGGGCCTCTTTTTCTGTTTCCGATATAGCTGTGCCTTTGGGCATATCCATATAGATCAGATATTCACTGCGTTCGCTTAACGGAAATTGTTCCGATTTCAGCCATCCGAACACATTGCTGGATAAGAACACGGTAAAATAGGCCAATATTATGATGGGGACGCCAAAGGGTATCACCATCGTAACCATGCTTCGATAACCTTTCACAAACCGGTTATCACCTTGATAATCTGGTTTTACCTCGGGTTTTAGAAGGTGCACACAAAGGAATGGCAGAATATAGTGTGCTGTCAGCCATGATCCCGATAGCATCAAGGCCACAACCGCACCCAAGGAGAACGCAAACTCCCCTGATGTTCCTTCAAGCAAGAACATTGGTGCGAATGCTGAAATAGTGGTAATGGACGCAACTGCCAATGGAACAAAAAACTGCCCACCCGCCTTTATTGCCGCCTCTTGCACCGGTGTGCCAGCCGCAACCCGGTTTTGAATATCTTCAACAACAACCAGCCCGTTATCCACCAGCAACCCGAGTGAAATAATCACTGCCGCTATCGAGATCTGGTGCAAATCAACCCCCATCTGCGGCATCCCCAACAAAGCGAACATCAACGTAAAGGGTACAATGCAAACAATTATAAAGGCCACCCGCAGACCAAGAAAGACCAGCATCACCAACATCACAACAATCAATGTCTGTATTACATTCGTAATCGCAGCATTTATGGATTCTGTTACTGCGGTTTCCTGATAAGTGGAAAACGTATATGATATCCCAATTGGTTGAGTTTGTTCATAATTTGCCACGCGATCTTGCAAAGCAACCCCAAGTTGCTGCAAATCCTGCGTGTCTGACATCTCGACAGCAAGCATCAAAGCAGGTTCACCGCTGAAATAAATGGGCTTTTTGCGCGGTTCAACATAACCTCTGCGCACGGTCAAAAGGTCACGTAAGCGTACAAAGCCCGCAACCCCTGGAACACTGGTTAAAACATCACCAATTTCTTCTAAAGATGTGATGTCCCCATTGGCTTCCAGTATTAAATTGGTACCATCGGCATCCAATTCCCCGGCGGGCAATATTATGTTTTGCGCCTGCAAGTCGGCCAAAACCTGATCTATCTGCACGCCAACTGCGGCCAGTTTACGACTATCCAGTTCCAACCAAATACGTTCTTCTTGCTCGCCATAAATTGTAACTTTGGAAATGCCATCTACTTTCAGCAAATCTTTACGCAAGTCGTAAGCAGAATCTTTAATCTCACGGTACGAAAAACCGTCACCCGTTACAGCAATCGTGGCTATCGATACATCACCGTAATCCGTATTCACAATCGGGCCAATTGTACCTTCTGGCAATTCACCTTCAATATCAGACATTTTATTGCGGATATCCTGAAATACCTGATCGAGTTCAACCGTTGGTATTTCATCATATATCGACAGGGTAATTTTTGTGAAACCTGTGGAAATAAGTGTATTTATATCCTCAATCTCGCCAATTTCACGTGCAGCACGCTCAATCGGGTCAACTATCAAGTCTTCAATACGCTCCGGTGACATTCCCGGAAACTGGGCAGTTACCACTGCCAAACGGATTGTTATAACCGGGTTTTCTTGCTTGGGCATGCCGATATAGCTCATCACACCGCCGATAAGCAGGCCAATCATAACCAGCATAGTCAACCGGCTTTTATCCAGACCAAATCGTGTCAGAAAATCCATGATACGGGCCTATTCACTGTCTGAAAGCAGTTTGACCTTTTGGCCATCCCGCAAAAATGAAACACCGGCAATAGCAACCCGCTCACCAACTTCCAGGCCTTCAACAACCAACAGTGAGTTTTCGCTGATACCATTTATCATAACAACACGCGCATTCACCGTGCTCGTTTCCGGATCATAAACATATAAATTCAGAGGTGAAGGTTCTCTTTTGCTATATTTTTCATCGTTCTTGTAATCGAGGTCTCGATGTTCCAATTGCCCCGATTTGATCGCAGCACTTAGCGGCAATGTATATCCCTGCCCTTGCTCCACAGCAAATTCAAGCGCGACTTCCACAGCCATTCCAGCCTTGATCGTAGCATCACTTTGGGCCAACGTCACTACCACCGGGAATGACGAAACAGTATCTGCCCGTGATCCCAGCTCGCTTACAACAGCGTCCAAGACCACACCGGGATTATCCGCAAGACGTATTGTGGCCTGCTTACCAACAGTCAACAGGTTTACCACCTCGAAATTGACAGAGAATGAAACCTCAAACGCATCGGTGGAGTATATTGTGGCAATCAGTGTAGCCGCACTAACTGTGCCAAAAGAGTCGATCTCGAGTGTATTAATTATGGCAATTATAAGATTGGGGCTTGACTGGAATCGCCAAGTCGCATAGCTCTATCTTATAACATAAAACTGGAACTTAAAATGGTACATTATAACGATACAAGCCTACTATTTATCGCCGGCTTATTTGGGGCGGGGATTTGTGCATGGTTGGGGTATACCATCTTAGGAAGGCCACTGGGAGGCTGGCTTGGCTTTCTGCTTGGTCCCATTGGTATTATCTGCGCATGTATCATGTATCATGAAGGATCAAGGAATAAATCATGACAAAAGGGCGCATAATTTTTACCGGTACCTTTTGGGGGTATTTTTTCACAGCAATAGGCCTCTTGGTTTTGTCTATAATTACCTTAGGTCTTTTTCTCCCATATTATATGTACTGGTCGCTGAAATACTTCTTTGAAAAGTTGGAAATTGAAATTTACACCACCGATAAATAAAGGAAACATCATGTCTATTGGATACTTTACACTAAAAAACACCAGTGATGGGCAGTTCATGTTCAATCTACATGCCGCAAATGGCGAGACTATCGCAACTTCCGAGCGTTACACGACAAAAGATTCAGCTAAAAACGGTATCGAAAGCGTCAGGAAGAATGCCCCAGACGCTCCCGTGAGAGACGAGACGTAAGAGGATGTCCAGGGATTGCCTTCTCGATTTTGAGGGTCATATCCACCAGATATTTCAAGGATGGATTAAGAGGCTCATCGGGAAACTGCATAATATGTGTCATCTCGTGAATAAGGCCGCGATCCCCTATAATTTCGCTTACTGTTGCCGCGCCAGACTTAATAGCCAGTTCACCTATAAACAGGGCATAATGCAGTACTTCCAGAGTGCAGCCATCACGCGCTAGTTTTTCATGCAGAGGACGATAATAAGGTGGTCTGCTTGATGGTGCAGAAATTGTCCATTCACCCATACATCGTGCGGCCAGAACCGCGTTTAGGGTTTCAGGTGTGGCACAGATGGTTCTTGAAGAGCGATAACCACGACCACAATTATATTCGCATAGGTAATATAAAATAGGCTTGTTCATTGTGCAATGTTCATAGAAGTTAACAGAAACGCGCTGAACCCATTGTTGAGACCTCGCCTATTGTACTTCCAACAGGCCTCAGCAACGTAAAGCGGCGTATAGGCTTTTGAATAGTGATGGTGTTGCCCAAGTAACGCACGTTTAAGGTGTGACCAAAAACCTTCAATGGTATTGGTATGTACATCACCATCAACATATTGTTTGCTGTGGTTTATACTCACACGCGCCATAACTACATCAACGGCATTGTAGGCACTGAACTCGTCTGTAACCAAAATGGTTTCTTTCGTATCAATCGTGCTTTTAATAAAGCGCAGTATGCCCTTGCCAGTAAGATCGCTGGCAACCTGTGCAACAACCCTTCCACCGCGCTCTACCGCACCTATGACTGGTGTTTTCTTGGTGCCACGTCCGCGCTTGGGTGGATTGTCATCGTCCCGCTTATTGCGGCGTGGTTTACCCCCAAGATAGGTTTCATCAATTTCAACAATTCCTGCAAGAAAACTGCGTTCCTCGTTAGCCATTGCTGCCCGGATACGCTGTTGCATATACCAGCATGAGGCTTGAGTTGCATCTATGTCTCGCGCCAGTTGGCAACTGGACAGGCTTTTTTTCGCATTTACCATCAAAGCAATCGCCAAGAACCACTTTTGGAGTTGTATCTTTGTTTGCTGAAATACGGTTCCTTGCAGGACATTAAAACTATTCCTGCAATCGTGGCAATTCCATCGGCCAACGCGATTATTCTCTTTTTTTCTGGCAACATGAAACCCACCGCAATGCGGGCAGTGGGCTTCGTCTCCCCATCGGATTTGTTCAAGATGCGCAATACAGGCGGCTTGGTCGGGAAACTTTTCAATGATTGTAATTAAGTTCATAGGTTGTCCTCCTTTTAACCTAAGTATATGATATTCCTCATTCATTTTCAAGCCCCAATCTTATAATTACCTTAATTATACCGTCATATGGTGCCCTAAGCACTGTTTTTGTTAAATCTTTCTCAGCACTCGCCAAGGATTTCTCTGATTGTGTGACTGTAGCCGCAGTTGTCAACACTTCTGTGCGTGCATCATCAACCGTCACCTTGGTAACGGCTCCTTTTGCCAACAACTGTTCCTGACGCTTCAATTCATCTGCTGCACTTTCCGCAGTGGCAATAGACAGTTCCAATGCCGCGCGGGAATTTTCAACGTTCAATTTCAGTGTTGTCGGATCAAGTTCGGCGATCACATCGCCTTTTCTGACATTCTGCCCAACTTTCAGGGTAATTTCCTTCAGCTTCCCGGCGACTTCAAATGACAATGATGAAACCGATGCCGGTTGCAGTACCGAAGGAAACCGGCGTTCGGTAGAGCGTTCAACATTTTCAATAAGCAAGGTTTTCACGCCGCGAACGGGTTCACCAAGATCAGCCTTATCTGTTTCGTCATCTTTGCACGCACCCAATGACAACGCCATCAGCATCATTAACAATAATTTTTGCATAAAGCCTCCTGAATTCATTCAATAATGTATCCTTTATATGTTGAACAAATCAAGTGGTCCTCCATTGTTTTACTATACATTTTCCATTGCGGATAAATAAAGATACCGATAACTTGTAAATAATTAGACCATGCCAGCGCCGTCATGAAAGCTGGCACAAATTGAGGTAGATGTTGCCTATGGCTGACAAACAGATTTATTCAATTCTATCAACGATGAAAAACGAAGGCCCTTTCATTCTGGAATGGGTAGCGCATTACAAAGCGCTTGGCTTTGATCATATTGTTGTTTGCACCAATGATTGCGAAGACATGACCGTTGAAATTCTCAAGCATCTTGAAAACCTGGGCTTGGTTAGGCACCATCCAACCAAAATTCGAGGAGGTGGAATTCACAGAAGCGCATTACGTCAGGCACGCAGATTACCGGAAATAAAAGATGCTGACTGGGTTTTTGTGAATGATGTTGATGAGTTTTTAAATGTTCACGTTGGCGATGGGTCCGTACGATCATTGGTTGAACATAACGCGAATAATGTAGATATGATATCAATCCCCTGGCGCGTTTTCGGCCCAAAAAATATCTCGATTTTTCATGACAGGCCCATAAAACAACAGTTTAATCTAGCCGAATTTGACACGGATCAGAACCCGGAAGCCGGTAAATTTGTAAAAACACTATTCAAAGACCCGAAGAATTATAAACGTGTCGGACTTCACATGCCCATAGCGCACCCAGATAATGACAGCCCGCCGCTATGTGTTTTACCCAGCGGGAAGTTGTATCTCCGGAACGGCCAGCGAACATTGAACCTGCCGAATTTTCAGCATGCACAGATCAATCATTACGCACTACGCTCAGCAGAGTCGTTTTTGATTAAGCGGGCGCGCGGCCGTGCCAATCATTCCAGTCATATTCTGGGAACACCTTATTGGCATCGGTTTAATCTAAACGATGTCGTGGATGACAGTATTCGCCGGTATGATATCAGTGCCGGTGTCTGGATGGAGACGTTCGAAAGAGATGCTGAACTGTATGACCTTCACTTACAAGCCGTTGAATGGCATCGCAACAAAGCGAAAGAGCTACGTCAAGACCCCGAATTTTTGCCTTTGATAGAAGATATACGTGACACGATGGCCATTACCGAAAAAAACGGCTGGCCCGGTTAGGTCTGGGGGATTGTAATCATATTAAGCTGTTGTTTTAAAAAGTTTATTTGCTTTCCAATCACGCTCAAGTTCATAGCCATAATCTCTTAAACATCCATGTAAATCATATTTCCAAACGTCGTTGTGTTTATCTTCAAAGTAAATACGCTCTGGGCGGAAATGTTCAGACACCTGCTTAAGCAATGGAAATATTACCCTATCTTCTAAGCCTTCTACATCTACTTTCAAAAAATCCACATGGGATTCTTTCGGAAAGAAATCTGCTAATAATCTAACATCAACTTGAATCGTATTGGACCGAACTTGCCGTTCGTCGGTGCGAAGCTGCCCGTTACCAAGATTCCCATTTTCTTCAAATATCAGATCAGCAACGCCAGATTCATCTGATATTGCACAACTTTGGACGTTAATCGATTTGAAGCCATTCAATGCTATATTATATTCCAATCTTTCACGCATAATTGGATTTGGCTCAAAAGCAATTATCTTAGACGTCTTCTTGGCTGCCATGGCTAAACGGAGTGAAAAAATACCCGCATTAGCACCAACATCATATGCAGTTATCTTTTTATCCTTAAAAAGATTACAAATGTATCGCAAACTCGGCTCCTCAAAAGGGCGTCCGCGTCGCCATATTTGAAATTCAGTGTTGTTATTACGAGGGAAAATTTTCATCTTGCAGCCACGAAAATCAACTTCACACGAGCCAAGGCTTTGCCGAATAAGCCCACGAACCTGTCGGTTATCCGAAGCTTTCCATGCGGCTACTAAAAGGTCATTTTCGACAGCGTTCATACATGCCATACGTATTGCTCCAGAATTTACACATCTATACTCCAATGTAGCGAATACCACTGTTGAAAACAGTATTTAATTTTAAAATTAATGGTAAATTGCTGCCTTTTCTTCAATCACACGTCCCGTAAACGTTTGATCAACGATGATGTGTCCCAACGGCTTCCGCCCATTTTTTGAACGTCTTTGTAAAACTGATCAACTAAGGCCGTGACAGGCAGGCTAGCGCCATTTTCATCGGCTGTATCAAGGCAGATACCCAAATCTTTACGCATCCAGTCAACCGCAAAGCCGTGTTCAAAGTGATCGTCAAGCATGGTTTCATAGCGGTTAGACATCTGCCAGCTACCTGCAGCACCTTGACTGATCACCTCAACCACCGCACGACCATCCAGCCCAGCTTTTTCTGCAAAATGCAGGGCTTCTGACAAGCCTTGAACCAGACCGGCAATAGCGATCTGGTTGCACATTTTAGTCATCTGTCCCGCACCACTGTCACCAATACGTTTACAGATACGCGCATAAGCCGCGATTATCGGTTCAGCACTATCATAAGCGGATTGTACCCCACCGCACATCACTGAAAGCGCACCGTTTTCAGCACCTGCCTGCCCGCCCGAAACAGGGGCGTCTACGAATGCGATGCCCTTAGCATCTGAGGTCGCGAATAATTCACGTGTCACTGCAGCTGAGACTGTTGTGTGATCCACAAAGATCGTCCCATCGTCCATACCTGAAAAAGCCCCATCATCACCAAGGCAAACTGACCGTAAATCATCATCGTTACCAACACAGCACAGAACAAATGCAGCCCCTTTTGCGGCAAATGCCGGCGTTTCGGCCGCGGTTCCGCCGTGTTCGTCGGCCCATGCGTCAGCCTTTGCCGCAGTACGATTATAAACCGTTACATCATGGCCGGCTGTTTGCAAGTGCCCTGCCATCGGATACCCCATCACACCAAGACCTAAAAATGCTACTTTTGCCATTGCTTTTCCTTTCATACGACACATGATGCCGCGTATTGTTTTCAATAAATCGATAAAAATATAACTGATTCATGGGCAGGTTACCCATGAAACACAACCATTTTATCATGGGCACACCACAAGTTTATACTCTGAAATACTGGCAGGTGGCTTTACTTACCCTTTGCTATAAGTGCCAGAGCCTGCTCACCGATCTCCGGAAAATACTTATCGATGGTAGGTTTGAACTCTGTATGAATACGTGCAATTTGATCCGTCGTTAATTTATCAACCCAACCACCGTATTTACCTGTGGAAAAGAATTTATCCATACCTTCCGGTCTCTCTTTGAAACCCAGGTTGCTTTCTTGTTTTTGTAATGCACTAAATGAAGTTTCTTTCAGTGCTGTTTGTAATTTTGAATATTCAACGGGAATTTGTAAAAACTTCAGCAGCTTTTTAAATTCTATTTTCGGATTATCCACCATATCTTCATAACGCATCAAGTGGCGTGGCAAGCCAGGGGCATTCAACCAACTATATATATGGTCATCCCAACGACCCAAAACTTCCATAATACCGTTACCTGCCTTTGAAATATTCAGCGGATCGCACATGCGATCAATAGAAACATCAATGGGGAAATTCGAATGGCGTGCAAATGAAATAGCAACATCAAAAGGATTACGAATGATACAAATCGCAGCCGCGGTTACCTCTGGTAATATTAAGTCGATTTCCCCGATGCGATCAATTTTTGAATGTGTTTTGACAAATCTGCTGTCCGGTCTCGATTGTGCAATCAACCGTAGAACTTTAGGCCTAAGGGCAAGCCAGTCATCAAAAGTTTCACCATCATATGGCTTCCCGGCAGCCATGCTAAACCAGTCAGCACGAATATCGCCAGTTGTTATTGATGATAATTCATTAATTGACAGGGCTTTTCCCGTCGGCTGGAAGTAATTACCTAAAAACAGGCGTGCCCACGTGTTTCCAGACTTAGGAAAGGATGCAATCCATATAATATTACGCGGTACATTCATACTTCATATCCATATTTTTTCATCACTGTCCCGTGATCACGGATGATCCGTGCAATCTGATCATCTGTCAGATCTGTTGCCCATTGCCCGGATTTGCCGGATCTGAAAAATTTTTCCTGATTTTCTGAATTCTCAACAAAACTGGTTTTACTTTCTTGTTCCTGTAATAGTTTGAAATCAGAGAACTGGACGGCCCGTTCCAATCTATCACGGTCAATTGGTAAACCGATATGGTGTATTACGCGATCAAACGCTTCATGTGGATCCTTCAACATATCTTCATACCGCAATGTCAGCACGGGAAATTTGCGTGCATTTGACCAGCCAAGCACATGGTTAGACCAAGTACCAAGATATTGATAAACTGTATTACCCTCCCCTAAAAGGGCATTGTCTTTTCTGGCGACCCCATCAATTACATCATCCATATTATTCCCAAAATGGCTGGCATATGACATTATCATATCTAACGGATTGCGTATGATATAGACAGCAGAACGCGTCAGCTCAGGCGGAATTAACACAGAACCGAACGCGATCCCGTTCTCACAATGTGTTTTTACAAGGTTTATATCTGCTTTATTGTTCGTGATGGCTTTTAGAACAGCAGGCCGGATGCGCAAGCATTGTTTAGCGTTGGTTGGATCCAATATCTCTTTTGTGACCAAACGATACGTCTTAGAGTTTGAATCGCCAATACTGGCTTTGTGGATTAGATTGATCGGGACAGGCTTTTCAGCATTATATATGTAATTTGCCAAGAACACCCGCAACCAAGTGTTTCCGGATTTTGGGTATGAGGCAAGCCAAACGATGGATTTCATAAAACAATTCTTTTGATTCTGTGACAGCCTATACATAACAAAAAGGGGGAACTGAAGTCCCCCCTTTTTTTCACTTATATGTTAGTTTAGCTTAGAAGCTGAATGATGCAGTTACACCAAGTACTGTACCGCTAACGTCTTCGCCGCCATTAGCCACACCAAAGTCATCAAGATCCTCTGTAAAGTCTGTGTCTGCAATGAATGCACCCACTGAGAAGTTTGAATTCACTGTGTATTTGGCTGCCAAGACGATGGTTTCCAGCTCTTCATAAGAGTTAAGACCATTAACCAGAGCATTTTCATCATCGATGTTTTTACCACGGAAGTATGTCAATGAGTAGCTCATCGGACCGTTTGCATAACCGATACCAACATCATATGCATTACCGTCCATTAGAAGGGTTCCGTCTTGTTCGGCGAATGAACCACCGAAGGTGAACCCACTAAAGCCGATGCCAAAACCAGCACCCCAAACTTCAGGGTCAGTGCCTCCAGCAGGTGCAGACGCTGTACCGTAACGTGCAGACGCATTAATATCTACGCCACCAAATGAACCACTGTAGTTTGCAGCAATATCAAGGATGTCTGTGACAGTTGTGTTGTTGTTAACCGGGCCGTTTGTTTCACCTGCATCACGTGCGTATGAAATACCCAGCTGCAAACCACCAAAACGTGGTGAGAAATAGCTTAAACGGTTTGCGTCGTTGTTGCGGCCGTTTTCGATATATGTTGCACCAAGTGTACCGCGGAACAAGTCATTGCCGGCAAAAGCAACCGAACCACTATATATACCTGTACCAAAGCCACCGGAACCAGAAATACTACCAGTACCAAAGCTGCCTGAGTAAGGAACAAACGCTGTCAAAGAGCTTGATTGCGCGAAGACCTGTGACACATCAGGCGCGGCAACAGTCATTTTGTAGCCAGCTGAGTTTTCTGAACCCAAGAGAACTTTACCGAAATCACCGGAAATAGATATGTACGATTCATCAATTTGGTCGCCGTTTGTGCTTGATCCAGCTTCCAGCTGTACATCAACACCGATTTTGATGCCGTTGTCCAATGTGATAGATGGTTTGAAATGGATCTCAGCATTTGTGTACATGTCAATGCCGTCGTAATCTGGGGTCGTACCGCCAAATCCACGCGCAGTGATACCTGCGCCTGTGTCGACAGAAGCGATACCAAGACCTTGTGTAAAGTAGCCGCTAAAGCCCATGTTTACAGCGCCTGCAGAAACATCTGCGGCACTTGCTGCGCCAGCAATGCCTGTCATGGCCAGTGCTGTTGTGCATAGTAGTGTGTTCTTCATTATCCCAATCCTTTATGATCGTGTTGCTAGTAAGTTAGCATATTCGGTTTTCTGACATTTCGGTAGTTCAGTTTAGTGCCTGCACCTTAAAATCAGAGTATTTAGTTACAGACATAACCATAAGGTCATGCCCGTTGCATATAAAAGCACATATTATTGCTTCACAAACAAGGCATCCGAGTAGGGCAATCGCATGAGTTTTATCCATCTATTATCTGGAAAAGAAAAACCTCGTCCCAAGCGGCCAAGTGTCGTTTTAGCCTGAGGCTTTGATTTCCTTTTACGGAGCGCAGCATGTTGCTGGCGGCGTGCTTGATCGTTGTAAAATTAGCAGGTGCGTTTCCTTTACGGATACGACACTCATCATCACGAAACACCATATCCATGACCCAGTGCAGCCCGTTTTCAATACCCCAGTGATCGCGGATAGCTTTTGCGTGGGTTTCGGCGTCACAGGTCATGGATGAGATGTAAAAGCGTGTCTCTGAACGGGTCTTATCTTGAAGTGTTGCGCTGTATTGGACCATCACGATGCTTTCCAATCCTGGCCAATTGTGCCGCGCCTTCAACCACTCAATATCCGAGCAAACAGTGACTTTTCTTATCTCAATACGGCCATGAGATTTTTCTACGGTTTCATGGTAAGTTACTGTTGTGTTTGCAAAATATACAGCGTCCTGTTCTTTCATAAACAATTCTGTGTCTTTGCGAAGGGCCCCTTGATTACCCTTTAAAGCCAAAACATAATCCGCTTGTTTGGTGATGATTTTATCGGCAATATCACGCTGACATCCCATAGCATCTATAGTGACAATGGCCCCCTTGAGCGTCAGGAGGTCTAACAGTTCTGGTATGGCCGTGATCTCGTTGGATTTGCCGTCCACCTGCCGTTGGGCAAGCGTCAGGTTCAACTCTGAACTCCATGCCGAGATCATGTGAATTGCAGCCTTGCTGCCAGCCTTATCCAAGCTGCGACGTGAGGTTTTACCATCTATCGCCACGACCCCGCTAAGGGTGCTGCTTAAGGAAGCGACCCAATCCATAAAGCAGGCCTGAAAATGATTGGCATCCAGTGCGGCATAGATGTTTCCCAGTTGATCATGTGAGGGTGTTCCGCCCGAAAATGGCAAGAATTTCCGTAAAAAAGCCAGTTTCTTTGTCCCAAACGCAGAAATAGCGACCCAGTCATTCGCCCCGGACAACACGGCACATAACGTCAAAAGCAAAATCTCGGCCAAAGGGTAAAGCAGCTTTGTTTGTTGTCGTGGGTCAGATAAAGTTGAAAAATGCGTAAGAAAATCAAGGGAGTGGCTGTCGGGTGCGTCAGTATTTGACATGGAAGGTGACCTCATTAAAATCTGAAAGATCACTTATTGAATCAACCTTTACCTCATTTGTCGCCTGCTAATTTATTCATGCGATTGCCCTGGGCATCCGAGACGTTTAATCTGAATTGATTGGTAGATAGTAACATCGATGCAACAGAATTCAACGCAACAAACCTATGCTAGCAGAGTTACCCAATGATGCTTGCCCCTCAGATGGAAATATTCCCGTTTAGCCAGTCTTTTAAGGTGTGTTCCGCGTTTAATTCATACTGATTCCCAATCAAATGACACAGGGGAATATTCAGTCAGAGAGCCAGGCATGCAAATTTGTAGTCGAATTCACCCAAGATGCGCTCAGAGGCGGGTAATAAATAGCAGATATACTTTTAACTACTAAAATGCCTCATAATTATTTGAACTGCAATTGACCCAAATAAACACATCATTAGTGAAATCCATCTACCTCTTGTCGCATATCACCGGTGAAAAGTGTCACCCCATTCTGCGCAACATGCGCAGACCCACTATTAGTTGCGAGGACGAATGGCAAACTTAACATACTCAAGTATTGAAGCGACAAATGCAGCCGAGGCATTATTTTCAGGTGGTGCTACAATTATAAGCGCCTCATTAATAGGTGCGGAACAACAAGTTGCTGCATTTTCAAACGGTGATGTAGCTGCAGACGAACTAACCCCTGCAGACACCGGACTTATCTTTTCGACAGGAAATGCTGCTACAGCAACAAATGCCACAGGTGATTTCAACCAGAACTCAAACACATCTGGTAAAATGAAAAGTGATGGCAGCAAAGATCTGGCGGAACACACACCACACAAAACTTTTGATGCATCCGGATTGGAAGTAACGTTTATACCGGATCAGGATACATTGAGTTTCTCAATGACCTTTGCAAGCGAAGAATATCCAGAATATGTCGGAACTATTTACAATGATATGGCTGCTGTTTACGTGAACGGTGAACTGGTTCCCATTACAGGAACAACAAGTGGTATTGCAGATGTGAATGCAGGATCTTTTTATAATAACACCGACAGTTCTATAAACACCGAATTTGACGGTATAACGACAAATCTGTCTGTTGCTGCAAAACTGGTTCCAGGCCAAGAGAATACCATTAAAATTGTCATCGCGGACGTTGGCGACAATATATATGACAGTGCCTTGTTAATTGCGGCAGATGCCATTGAAATTATGGACGAGGTTGATCTGAAGGCCGTTACGGTTGATGGAACCGAAGAAGGCGATACCATGCATATTGGCTTTGTAGACACTCATGGCGATACCATTGACGGCAAAGATGGAAATACAGACGCAATATTTGGATATGGCGGTGCTGACGATATAATTGCCGGGGACGGGAACGATCTGGCCGCAGGCGGTAAAGCTGGTGACGAATGGAATTTTGCTGGTGGCAAATGGGTTTACGATGCTAGCGCAATTCCGTCAGGAGGTGAAAAAGGTCCCGAAGCGGATCAATCTGATGACACCATACATGGCGGCGACGGAGATGATGTACTTTTGGGCGGTGCCGGCAATGATCTGCTTTATGGCGATACTGGTGATGATATTCTGAACGCAGGAAGCGGAGATGACATCGCATACGGCGGAGATGGGAATGATACATTAAACCTTGAAGACGGAAACGATTATGCGGAAGGCGGTTCCGGCGATGATGTTATAAATGCTGGCTCCGGCGATGATGTGGTTTTTGGCGGTGATGGTGACGATAAACTGCGTGGTGCGGAAGGCGATGACACGCTTTATGGTGGCGAAGGAAACGACGTTATTCACGGCGGCAAAGGCGATGACGCAATCGAAGGTGGTGCCAATGTCGACAAGTTATTTGGTGGCAAAGGGGGTGACAAAATATCAGGTGGAGAAGGCAATGATTATATTGAAGGCGGCGCAGGCACTGACAATCTTGATGGCGGTACTGGTGATGACAAAATTCTAGGCGGCAGTGGTGACGATATAATTACTGGCGGGGATGGAATAGATAAACTTGTCGGCGGATTTGGTGCAGACCATATTGAAGGTGGCAAAGGCGATGACCATATGTGGGGTGGAAATTGGTGGAAAGATGGTAGTGCCGACACATTTGTAGTCTCGTCAGGTGGTGGCAAAGATATGATTCATGATTTTGAAACGGACTTTGACCAAATTGACCTGTCATCATATGGGATTGAGTTTTCAGACGTGCAGAACCTGATAACCGACAAAGGTTGGGCAACTGAAATCGACCTTAGTGGCCTAGATGGTGCGCAAGCCGACGACAAGTTGATTATTAAATCCGTTGATATCGACGAATTAGATGAAAGCAATTTCATTTTGTGATTGTGCCAGAACCAAAAATATTTTGGTACAACCATAAACGGTGACAGACACCTTCACTTGCGAAACTTACAAAATCATATGCGCTTTGTATTTACGCCTTCAATTGGGCCGCAAAACTGAACGCATAAAAGCCGATGTTGCAAGACGCGCAACCTATTACCCAGAGTAAATTACAACCACAATTTAAGGAAACCAACCTTGCCAACACTTGACCCGCTGAACCAGCTTAAGACGCTCGCAGTACCTTTGGTGATCTTCAGCTTTGCAACAAACTTAGCGGTTTTGGTTAGTCCCATATTTATGATGCAAGTGCTTGATCGTGTTGTTCCAAGTGAAAACATGAGCACACTGTTTATGCTTTTAGCGGTGGCAATGGGTGCACTTGCCACACATGCTCTTGTTGAATTTTATCGTGATCAGTTTTTCTCGAAAATTGCAAGGTGGGTCGAAAACATCGGCATGAAATCCGCTTTGCGATTTACGGGGGCAGAACGTCAAGCAGCAATATCAAATGTCAGTCAAATGGTACGTTTTTTTAAGGGATCAGGCGCAAATACAACCCTTAATATTATATGGGTGCCGCTTTTCTTGATTGCACTTTTTCTAATTCATCCATTTTTTCTATTCCTAATAATTGTGGTTATTGCCATTATCTCACTGATCAAATCCATCACACTACTGACAACACGTGATCATGAGCAAACATCGGCCAAATTGTATCAAACCGAGCGGCAAAATTTAATGGGTAGTACAGATTTTCGAATTACTTCTGGAATACGCGCCATAGTGGAAAACCTAAACTTGCAATTCACCCATATCCAGTCGCAACGGCATTTGAACGATGATCAGATAACCTCATCATTATCATTGTCCAGTTCCAGCCTTGGATTTGTGCGTATGGCATCACAAATCAGCGGGCTGGCCTTGGGGGCATTTCTGGTTATAAATAATGAGTTGTCATCGGGCGGGATGATCGGGGCTTCTATTATCACGGCCAAAACAATTTCATTAATAGAAACCAGTATTAACAGTCTGCCAGAAGTAATACAGTCTCGAACCGCATATAATGAAATGCGCAAGGACTTAAAGAAAATGCATACGAACCCGACAGAAGTTTCAGACCTTTCGGGATCTATAACCTGCGAAGGCTTAATTTACCCGCGTGGCGGTGGTGCTGCACCCCGTCTCGACCGCGTATCTTTTTCACTAAAACCTGGGGAGTGTCTGGCCATTGTCGGGAATTCCGGTAGCGGCAAGACAACACTACTACACGCGCTTTGCGGTATTGACCCCTGCCCCATAGGTGCAACCTTTTTTGATGAAAGCGAGATCCGAACACTTGGCCCTTTTACGATTAAAAATGCAATAGGCTATCTGCCGCAGCAAGCACAGTTATTGAAAGGGACACTTGCACAAAACATTTCTTGTTTCTCACCTGGCCCTGATGATGCAAAAATCATCTTTGCAGCTAAAACTGCAGGTGTGCACGGGTTAATATCCGCCTTACCAGACGCCTATGAAACAGACATAGGCCAGAACCCGTTTTTGCTATCAGCCGGCCAAAAACAGCGGGTTGCTTTGGCGCGTGCTATTTTCCAAAAGCCAACGTATCTTTTTCTTGATGAACCCAACGCATTGCTGGATGCCACAGGCGAACGGCAGCTTTGTGACACCCTTGCTACATTAAAAGCAAAAGGCACCACCATTATTATGATCCTTCATCGCTCTGGCATCATGGGTTTGGCGGATAAAGTTTTATTCTTGGATCACGGCCGTGTCGCCGACTTTGGTATACGTTCCGAAGTATTGGAGCGAATGAGCGACGGGCGGCAACGCTTGAAAATACCCTTAAATACAGCATCACTTCAGGATTTAAGTGATTGGGTCGAAGCCCAGTTTTCACGACACACTGATACAGAGTTCTGCCACAAAGCTATTTTAGTCAGCACCGAGGTTTTCAATGCAGCCTGCCAAAATGGCCCGCAAAATATCGCACGTAATGCCACGTTTATTTTCAAGTTTATTGACGAAACCAAATGCGAAATTATTCTTATGGAAAATAGACCCACAGATGCGGCGGCAAAAATGCGGAAGATCCATTCTTTGGTAAATCACCCAGAGGTAAATATGTATGATCTGCCTTCTGATGAAATCGCTCTGGCTGTCATTTCACAGTTGGCAGATAAATTGGATATAGTGAATAACGAAAATACATCCCAGTTTTCTATCTGTCTTACCAGTGATCGATCACAGCGGGCGCAATTGGTGTCACATTGACTACAACCGCGACAAATCAAA
The DNA here is from genome assembly GCA_965261565.1 of Amylibacter sp. Lineage (GTDB taxonomy): Bacteria > Pseudomonadota > Alphaproteobacteria > Rhodobacterales > Rhodobacteraceae > Amylibacter. The sequence goes on along the minus strand of OZ253460.1, from coordinate 1,611,078 downwards.
TCGGGAACATCCCAAAAAGCATCACATGGCCACTAAAAACGGTATCGTATATACTTATTTCAGCGCTGATATTGATAGTACTCTGGGCTAAATATGCACCGCTGGTAACGACTATCAGAGCGAATGGAACATTGCTTTCAGCCCAACCAAGTTATGATATACAACATTCTTATGGGGGGCGAATTAGAAAAGTTTTTATTTCCTCGCAACATGCAGTGAAAAAAGATCAGATCCTATTTGAGATGGATGTAAGAAAACAAGAAAAAATCCTTGTGGAAATCACATCCCAAATCTCAGCACTTGAACTGGAAAATTTGATCATTCGGCAGGTTCTTAAACTTACGCCGATTTCAATAAAAACAAAAACTCCTTCTGTTCTAGCACAACGATATGCCGAATTGCGTAAACAACTTTCTTTGAATATTCATTCGGCTGAACAAACTGGCAGAACAAGCCAACAGCGCGCGCAATCTATAAAAATTGGTATAGACATACTGAACCAGCGACGTACAGCAATGAATATGCGTTCGGAACGCCTAAACACATTAGTTAAAAAAGGTATTTTTGAGAAATTTAAAATAGAGGCTCAGTCTGATCTGATTCTGACACTTGATGGGGAAATCAATACACAAAATGCACAATTAGTGTCATTACAGGCCCAAGCCGCCCAAGCAGATATGGAAATACAAAAATTAAAAACTCAATTTCGCGTTTCGTTATTAACCCGTTTTTCTGAGAACAAAACGCGTCTGCCTGAGTTACGCCGCCAATCATTGGTCTTAGATGACGAGATTAACAGCGCCATTATCCGTTCACCTATTTCAGGAACAGCAGTATATGTGGGTTATAACACCAATCAGATGTATGTTACGCGCGGGACAACCTTAGTCACGCTTTCGCAAGATCTGACACAGCCCGTCGTTCAGCTACTTATTCCCACACAGGCGATTGATCAGGTTGCCATTGGAATGATTGGAAAACTAACTATACCGAGTATACCTCAACGCAATCTACCGCAAATTAGAATCACATTAAAATCCATATCCCCTGATGCGGTAAAAGATAGTGAGGGCAAACCATCAGGATATCGCGCACATGCATCTATTGGAAAAGAAGATTTTGATACTGCTATTGAAAGCCTGAATGGTAATTTGCATTTAGCAACAGATATGCCTGTAACCGCCACATTAGAGGGCCGAAAGGTGACATTTTCACAATATCTTATTGGACCATTTTTCAAAATATTTGACGGGGCATTTCAAGATTAAATAAATCTTTGTGACAAGCCTCTACTACCCATACCAGTTTGTGATTATCTTGCCAGAAAACAACTTCCCCGATAAGCTGGGCAATATGTTTACTATTGAGCACGAATTTGATGCGACTGTTGTCACCCTAATCGATGAGGGCGAAGCGCCACTTACAGAAGATTTGACAATCACGGTTTTCGCTTCACAAGTAACCGTTGAACAATTAGACCCCCGTACAGATACGGTTCAGCGAATAACGTTGTCATTATCACAGTTACGCGAGTTAGAGGCAGCATTGGATTTACCGGAAGGCAGTTATCAAATTAGAAAGCAGGATGAGACTGGCCGTCTTTAACATCTACAATATCTTAGGAAGTAAAATGATCAGCCAAACTACACCCGTGGCAATTGCAGTCATTGTTACGGCTGCACACGCTACATCTTTGGCTTTTTTGGATAGCGGATGAATATCTTCTGAAATTCTATCAACCACCACCTCTATAGCAGTGTTCATCAGTTCCATTACAAGAACGAGCAAACCAAAACCAATTATCAACGCTCGTTCTGCGGCCTGCATTTCAACAGCAAATGTTAGCACCCCAGAAACTACATTGGCGACAACCCATTGCGAGAAACTGGCTTCTTCAACCCAAGTGATTTTTACCCCCTCCCAGGTCAACACGGCACGATTGGCAACACGCGCAATCTCACGTTTTAAATACTTCAGCATAATCATCCTAATCCTCTATCAGAAACAACTTGCGCATTGAGGTTGCGCCGCGCAAGAGTTTTAGTTTACTTTTTGGTACCCCTATCGTTTTGGATAAAAGCTTGATTACAGAAATCGTCGCCTTGCCATCTTTCGGAATAGTTGTGACGTAAACCCTGATATCCGAACTATCAATTATAATGCGGTTGGATGATGCCTTTGGCGTCACAACCACCTCAATGGAGTCATTTGACAGGGCTAAATGGCCAAGATCAACTATCTTCACTATCCCTGCTCCAAATTGCTGCTTTGCGATTATAGAAACCCATGCAATAGGTTTATTACCAACCTAAAGGAAAAAACAAATGAAGACAGGGTTTTTCTGGGACGAAAAATGTTTTTGGCATGGCGGTGGCAACTATGCATTTACTTTACCAGTTGGCGGCAATGTGCAACCCTACGCCAGTGGTGGCTTGCCCGAAGATCCAGAAACAAAACGGCGCTTGAAGAACCTGATTGATGTCACCGGATTATCAAAAGAACTTATGTGTCAATCAGCAGAACCCGCCACCATACAAGATTTACTGCGGGTGCATCCACAAGAGTATCTTAATGCCTTTAAAGAAATGTCTGAAAATGGCGGCGGCGAATTGGGTTTGCGAACGCCCTTTGGCTCTGGGGGATATGAAATTGCCACCCTGTCTGCAGGATTAGTAAAAGGCGCATTGTTCAGCGTCTTAGTTGGTGAAACACAAAACGCCTATGCGCTTTCTCGCCCACCTGGACACCATTGCTTACCAGATTTTCCAAATGGCTTTTGCCTTTTATCCAACATTGCCATCGCTGTTGAGGCCGCATTTGCACAAGACCTAACATCCCGTGTGGCTATTGTGGATTGGGATGTACATCATGGCAATGGAACTGAAGCGATATTTTACGACCGCGATGATGTGCTGACAATCTCAATCCATCAAGAAAACAACTATCCGTTGGACACCGGGGCGGCTGTAGATCATGGATCAGGTGCCGGCGTTGGCTATAATATGAACGTTCCCCTGCCCCCCGGTGCCGGGCACGCCACTTATCTAGAAGTCATGCAGAGGCTTGTTATACCCGCCTTGGATGATTTCGGGCCCGATGTGATTGTCATTGCATGTGGTTATGATGCTGCAGCCATTGACCCATTGTCTCGGATGATGGCAACAGCACAGACTTTTCAGGATATGACCGGAATGGTAATGGGTGCGGCAGAAGACCTTTGTGATGGGCGTTTGGTTATGGCCCATGAAGGTGGTTATTCCGAAGTATATGTTCCGTTTTGCGGTCATGCTGTCCTGACGCAAATGTCAGGCAGTAATATTGAGGCAGATGATCCTTTTGCAGATACATTCGAAATACGCCAGCCCAATGCAAAGATGCAGGCGTTCTATTCATCAATTATAGGTGATTATGTAGACATGTTTGGATTTTAACTTTGCAGCACAGCTAAATTTTTGAACAGTTCCAATGCTTCGGGATTTGCCATAGCTTCAGTGTTTTTAACAACACGACCGTGCACCACATCGCGAACAGCCAATTCGGTTATTTTTCCCGATTTTGTACGTGGAATATCGGCGACCGCAATAACCAATGCAGGCACATGGCGCGGTGTTGCATTCTGACGGATTTCAGTTTTGATCCGCTTAATCAGTGTGTCATCAAGCACCACACCTTCACGCAAACGTATGAACAGTATAACCCGTACGTCATTGTCCCATTGTTGACCGATTACCAAACCTTCCAAAACTTCTTCTATACGTTCAACTTGGCGATAAATCTCTGCCGTTCCGATGCGCACACCACCCGGGTTCAAAACAGTATCTGATCGGCCAAAAAAGGTCATGCCATTTTGTGCGGTCAATTCAACCCAATCACCATGATGCCAGGCGTTATCAAATTTTTCAAAATATGCTGCACTATATCTTTTACCATCTGGATCGTCCCAAAATCCAATGGGCATCGACGGATGCGGGGATGTACAAACCAATTCACCGGGCTCACCTTGCAATGCTTTGCCATTTTCATCAAACACCTGTGTATTCATAGCCAAGTGCCGTTTTTGGCACTGGCCACGATAAACAGGGCTGATCGGGCTGCCACCCACGAAACAAGCCAGAATATCTGTACCACCCGCAATAGAAGACAGGCACACATCAGGTTTCCAGTCTTTATATATATAATCGAATCCTTCCGGAGCAAGTGGCGAGCCTGTGGACATGATCGTGCGCAATGCTGACAAATCATGTGTTTGAGCTGGCTTCACGCCTGCTTTGGCACAAGCATCAATATACTTGGCGGAAGTGCCAAAATGCGTAACTTTTTCTGCTGCCGAGATATCAGCAAGTATATTCCCGTCGGGATAAAATGGCGAACCATCAAATAGCACAAGCGTTGCACCCGAGGCCAATCCGGAAACCAACCAGTTCCACATCATCCAGCCACACGTTGTAAAATAAAATAAACGGTCACCCGGTTTAATATCACACTGCAACTGATGTTCTTTCAAATGCTGTAACAGTGCGCCTCCTACTGAATGAATAATACACTTGGGCAGACCAGTTGTGCCTGATGAAAACATTATAAATAAAGGTGCGGAAAAATCCACGCGCGTATAAGATATTTCTCTTGCTTCAAGAGAAGCCAGCGCGTCATTCCAATGTACACCTTTATCCTCTAAGACAGAGATATCCGCAGATGATGCAACATATGGAATCACAATAACCTGTTTTATGGATGGAACATCATTGGCCAGTTTTGCAGCTATATCTAGTGAGGAATGTACCTTACCATTATAATGATAGGCATCCGCAGTGAATAAGATTTTTGGTTCGACTTGACAGAAACGATCTTTAACACCGTTAAATCCAAAGTCTGGAGAACATGACGACCACACAGCACCCAGACTTGTGACCGCAAGCATAGCTGCAATAGCCTCAGGCATGTTGGGTAAGAAACCGGCAATGCGATCGCCCCGTTTAATGCCTTGCGCAATAAGCACCTGCTGCAACTTTGAAACTGTTTCTTTTAAGTCCGCCCAAGACCATTCTTTACGCTCACCGTTTTCGCTATGGAAAATAAGGCTTGGGCCATCTCCTGCGTGCTGCAAAAGATTCTCTGCAAAATTCAGTTTTGCTTCCGGGAAAAAATGCGATTTTATTAGTACGTCCTTATTAACCAACACCGGGCCAAGCTTATCACCTTTTATATCGCAGAAATCCCAAAGAGCACCCCAGAACTGTTCGGGTGATTCAATGGACCAGTTCCAGACAGCATCATAATTTGGCAGTGCATTACCCGATTGCTTCGATGTAGCTGTTATGAACTCTGCCAACAAGCTTGATTTGATGCGATCCTGAGATGGCACCCATATTGGTTGTAGATTTTTAGACATGATATCCCCAGTGACTAGGATGCAACCTGTCAAATTATTCAGAAAAGTACCAGCCCGAATTTTTACTGTTGGGCAACTTTCGGGTTAAGCTCGAAAACACATCCATCAATCACAAACTTAGGAGGCGTTTTACACAATGCTTTGGCAACCTGCCATGCGGCTACAACTTTTGGAATATAGCCACGGGTTTCGCTGTATGGTGGAACGCCTTTATGTTTCTTTACAGCATTCTCGCCAGCATTATATCCAGCCAAAGCCAAAACCGGATCATTGTTGAACTCTTTTAATAGCCAATCAAGATAAGCCACGCCCCCAGCAATATTTTGCTTTGGATCAGATATATCATTAACATTAAACCGTTTTGCAGTTTCAGGTATAAGTTGCATTAAACCAACGGCACCAGCTGAACTAACCGCATCCGCCTTGCCAGCAGACTCCACCCCTATAACAGCCAGGACTAAAGCAGGTGATACATCCTTATCTAATGTTGCCATTAAAATATCGGTTCCGTATGCACTAATCAGCTTGTGCATCGTTTTTAAACTTGGTGCCAAATTCTGCGATCCTCGGGGCATTTTTGATAGCTGATGTTCTGCATCGTTTAACCGTGTCAATGATGCATTGGATATGTCATGGTTAAAATCAGACCAGAACCAATCAAACTGGCCAGCGGCTTTGGGAGTTTCTTTTATCATTTCTGTGGACACTGAAACGCTGATGGGTAGCGATGTGCTAGTTGACGGCTTCAAGTGATAATAAGATTCTTCAGGTTTAATTTGTACGTTGATCCGAGACCCAAGTGGTTGTGTGCCTACTTTAATACGTTTAAATGAATTCCCATTACCGGCTTCTGCATAACCAAAAGGCGCAATAAGACCCATAATTAGCAAACACCTCAATAATCCAGTGGCCCGTAAACCTAGATATTCCATTATTTAACCTGCTCATTTTTTAAACCTTTATATATTATTATTGAATAAAGGGGTAAATCTAGCCATGTTTGCGTGAATACTGTGGCAATACGGACATAGTCCAGTATCTGCGGATTGTTGGTTCTGCATATTTATAAAATTCTTTAATCCTTAAGTATTTGTTTTAAAATTATAAAAATACAGTTTTGCTATTTTATTTAGATTTTTTTTACTTTTTTCAAAGTGAGTCAAACTGTTGCCGCATTTACACGGCTTATTAAGTCTCGAAAGCAAGGGAACATATCCCGAAGAAACAAAATAAGCTTTCTTAACTTAGAGACCTTGGAGGGTACACAAATGAAAAAGTTTTTAAATGACGAATCTGGTGCTGTAACAGTTGACTTCGTAGTTCTGACAGCTGGTGCTGTTTTGATTGCAGTTGGTGTTGGTACATCATTGGCAACTAAAGTGTCTACAGCTATCACAGCTATCAGCCTTTAAGATACAGATAGTATATACTATCTGATGATATTCAAAGGGATAGCCGCACCGTGGCTATCCTTTTTTTGTTCCGTTAAATTTTGATTGCAACCAATTTTCGGACATTAACGAGCAGTAATATGTATAGGGGTTAACATGCGTATAGTTTTTGCACTGGTACTAATTTTTGGCGTAGCACTTGCCGGTGGTGCCGTATATTTTGCGTCTCAACAATTTAATGCAAATGAAAGCAGAATTGCTGAGCTTAGAAAAAGAGTGGCTAATAATGTTGAGCTTATTGACGTATATGTCGCCGCCGCAGAGTTAAAATATGGGCAGGTTCTAACAAAGGATGACGTCAAGGCTATAGAATGGCCAGCAAACAGCATTCCGGAAACAGCATTCACCAATATCGAAGATCTTTTCGGCCTGGAAGACGACGAGGAATTCCGCATCATCATTCGTTTGGTTGATGAAGGTGAAATTCTACTTTCAACAAAAGTCACCAATTTAGGTGAAGACGCAGGTGTGGCGTCCAGGTTGGCAAAAGGTATGCGGGCATTCACGCTGCGCGTTGATGTGGCATCCGGCGTATCCGGTTTTCTGCGCCCTGGCAATAAGGTTGATATATATTGGACTGGCCAAGTGAACCGCGACAAACAAGTCACGAAGTTAATCATGGAAGGAATATCTTTGATAGCGATCGACCAAAGCGCCGGAACATCAACATCTGAAGCGACTGTCGCTAAAACTGTGACTGTTGCCGTGTCAGCAAAAACTGTAGCTTCATTGGCGCAAGCCCAATCTTCGGGTAAACTTCTACTTTCACTGCGGGGCAATAATGATGATACCACATCGGATGAAGCCATTGAAGTCACCCAGAATGATCTTTTAGGCATCCAGGAAGTCGAAGAAGAAGTCAAAGCTGTCGAAGAAATCTGTACTATTAAAACCCGGAAAGGCGCTGATGTCATCGAAGTTCCAATACCGTGTTCTAATTAATCCATGCAAAATAGTTTATAAAAGAGCGCTTTATGCGCTCTTTTTTTTGTTTGTAACACTCAGAAAGATATTACTTTTTATATCGCATTTCACTAACTGTTGCGAGTTATCCACACTAAAGAAAACTAATAAATCATTGATTCTTGCAATAAAAACAGAAATGCCGCATGGTAAGAAAAACAATAATAAAAAAATGACAATAGTGGTCAGAGAGGCAGATCACATGAGACTTACAAAAATACTAGGCACGGTTATGGCCGGGTTGATGCTATCGGCAGCGTTACCTGCACATGTATCATTCGCACAAAACACACTGAAAATCATGCGTGGTTCAACAACCAATGCAATCTCGGTAAAATTGAACCGAGCGATCGTTATGGAATCCGAGCAACCTTTTGCAGAACTATCGGTTGCTAACCCAAGCATCGCAGATATTGCGACCCTTTCAGACAAAACGATTTATGTTCTGGGCAAATCTCCGGGCAGAACAGTATTAACGCTTCTTGGGCCGGACGGGAAACTTATCACCAATGTGGATGTTAAAGTAACCCCTGATTTATCAGAATTTAAAGAACTCTTAAAAGAAATCCTTCCACGTGAGAAAATTCAGGTGCGTTCTGCGAATGATGGCATTGTATTAAGTGGTACGGTTTCAGGTGGTGCAAAAGTTGCACTCGCCATGGACTTGGCTGAACGTTATGCCCCGGATAAAGTGACTAATTTACTATCTGTCGGTGGCTCTCAACAGGTTATGTTGAAAGTGCGGTTTGCTGAAATGCAGCGTAGTGTTGCAAAAAGTTTAAGCTCCACAATTGGCATCTCAACGAGCGGCTCAGGAAATTTACAAGGTTCATTAGCAACAGGGACTGCGTTATCTCCCAAAACCGGCACATTGGGCCTTAACTTCACTTCTGGTGGCTTGGCTGTTTCGGTTCTATTGGAAGCTTTGGAAAGCAAGGGTCTGTCCAGAACATTAGCTGAGCCAAATCTGATTGCATTGTCTGGTGCGGAAGCGAATTTTCTGGCAGGTGGTGAGTTCCCAATTCCGGTTGCCCAAACAACCTCAACAGTCGGCGGTGATCCAGCGATTACTGTAGAATTTAAGCCATTCGGCGTTGAAATGAAGTTTGTACCAACAGTCGTTGACGGTGACCTTATTAATCTGGTTATCGATACATCAGTAAGCGCCATCGATCGCGACAACTCGATTGTTTCCGGTGGGATATCCATACCCGCCTTTAGTAAACGTCAGGCATCTACTGTTGTTGAATTGCGTGACGGACAAAGCATTGCAATTGCGGGCCTACTACAAGACAGTTTCACCGATCTAGCAGGACAGGTACCATGGCTAGGCGATGTACCTATCCTAGGGGCACTATTCAGAAGTGCGGAATATCAACGCGAACAAACGGAACTCGTTGTTATTGTAACCCCACATTTGATTACTCCAGTTGATGGCGATTCATTGTCACTACCAACAGACAGGGTCAAATTACCAAGTGAGAATGACCTGTTCTTATACGGCCAAGTAGAAGGCGGTAAGAGAAATGTAAAACGCGGAACTGTCGCGGCGCAGGACTTTACCGGTTCCTATGGCTATGTGATGGAGTGATAAAATGAAATTCTCAACCCTAAGCCTATCAATTTGCACGGTTTTACTTACAGCTTGCGGTGGTAAAGACTACGTTTTTCTACCAGATCATGAAGTTCAACCGGATGTTCGTAATGGCCCGTTCGGAGCCGCTGTTGCAAGTAATGTTGCGGTACAATCCGGTCAGACCGATGCGATGCTGGCAAACCTTACACGTAAATTTGCAAGCGAAGTGCCCGCTACGATCAATTTTGAATTCAATTCATCCCAGCTTGACGGCCGAGCTCGCGCAGCTCTTCAACAGCAAGCCGCATGGATAAGATCACACCCGCAAATCACATTCACTGTGTATGGTCATACGGATAAAGTCGGCGGGCCTTCCTTTAACAAGGCGTTGGGGCAAAGGCGTGCCAGAACAACAGTTAACTATATGATTTCATTGGGTGTTAGTCGTTCCAAAGTACGTGCTGTAGCATCATTTGGCGAAACCCGGCCTGTTGTCTTAACAGACGGACCAAACCGCCAAAACCGCCGCACAGTTACCGAAGTAACCGGTTTTAGTAAATCGGGTAAAAAAGGTGGTAAGCTTGATGGCAAATATGCTTTGGAAGTATATAATCGCTATATAACACTGGAAAATCAAACGATCCTGACAGAAAAAGGTCAGGGAGCGATTGCAAAATCTACTGTATCTTCAGAGTAGCTAAATTAAATGTCATTAGCGCACATACATTGTTGGCTTCACATATCTTGTGGAGCCAACAATGTGACTATTAAGTACCTAAAATGCGTACATTTTTCCTCTTTCCCCGCAAAATAGCCACAATTTGCAATTACATCTGTGAGAGGAAATTTGTTTCTAACGCCGAAAAGCCGAAGACACAAAGGAATGGGCAAAAACATGACTGTAGTATTAAAAGACGAAGAAATAGAACCGCAAGAAATTCAAGCATGTGCAATAGCACGTGATCTTGAAAGCTTTGATCTGCTTATTGAGGATCTTGAAAACAAACTTGGCGCAAGCTGGGGTGGACTGGATTTTGACAATGCAGAAGATATTCTGCGCAGCTCTCATGCGGATACCCTAAAGTTCATCACGATCGCGCTGGATAAAACTGATGAAGGTGATTTAAGCTTTATCGATAGTATTATTAATGCTGCTAAAGAACGCGGCATTAAAATTATCCTGGTTACACACGATTTATCAGCTATTTCATTACACAGTTTGATGCGAATGGGTGCTGATGATTTCGTTCCTTATCCGATTCCGGAAAATGCATTAAGAGAATCGATCGACCGTGTTTTGACGATCCCAGAAGAAAAAATTGTCGTTAAAGAGGTTTTTGTTCTGCCTGAGCCAACTGCAGCACAACCTGCAAAAGAAAAGCAAGGCATACTACTACCCATTTACGGATCTTCTGGCGGTGTGGGTGCAACTACGTTTTCTACAAACCTTGCGTGGGAAATACAGGAAATCCTAAGAGATAAAAACAAAACTGTCTGCATAATGGATTTTGATTTTCAATTTGGCTCAGTGGCCACCTACTTGGATGTTGCAAAGAATGAAGCCGCATTTGAAATGATCTCGGATGTCAATAATGCAGATAAGGAATCATTTAAACAAGTTGTTTCAATGTATAAGAATAAATTGGCCGTTTTACCTTCACCACAAGACGCTGTTCCATTGGAATTCATCGGGCCTGATGATGTAAAAGGCCTAATCGACCTTGCAAGGGCCTGTTATGATGTTGTTATTATAGACGTTCCCCGCACTCTCGTTAGCTGGTCAGAAATTATCTTGAATGAATGCGAGTTATTTTTATGCTTGGTTAATCTTGATATGCGCTCCGCACAGAATGTTCAAAGATTTATGCGCGCATTGAAAGCAGAAGATTTACCATTTGAGAAAGTGCAGTTTATTCTAAATCGCGCACCGAAAATGACAGATTTAAGCGGTAAATCCCGTCTAAAAAGCATGACAGAGTCATTGGGCATTGAGTTGCGCTGGCAGCTATCTGATGGCGGCAAGCAAGTTCCATCGGCAGGTGATCATGGTGCTCCATTAGCAGAAGTATCCCCCAAAAATCCACTTCGTAAAGACATAGCAAAAATTGCAGAAACGTTTGTAGAGCTTTGCGAAAATGAACAACAAGCAGCAACAGCAGAGTAAATGTAATGTTTAAACGATACAGTAAACCCGCAGCGAAGAATCCAACTGCAGTTAAAGATCCGGTTAAAGTTGTCGCGAAGAAAGCTACTGCAGATATTTCGATTGAAAAACCGAAGGAAGTTATTCCTTCAATCGCACCCGTACAAGCAGCGGCAAATACTGAAGAACAGGTTAAAGACAAGAAGCGTAAAGATCGGTTGATTGATGTACGTATGCAAATGCATAAGCGTTTGCTGGAAACTTTAAATCTAGCAGCTATCGACAAAGCAACAGAATCGGATCTACGACGTGAAATTTCTGCCGTCACATTAGACGGGCTGCAGGAAATCGGCATCGTCTTAAACAAAACAGAACGTGATGACCTAGTTCAGGAACTCGTAGACGAAGTTACAGGTTTGGGCCCATTAGAACCTTTACTACGTGATGACGATATCGCCGATATATTGATTAACGGCCATAAACAGATTTTCATCGAAAAAAAGGGTAAGCTGACATTATCAGATGTGCGCTTTGCCGATGATAAGCACCTTTTGCGGGTCATTGATAAAATTGTGTCCGCTGTAGGCCGCCGTGTTGATGAAAGTAACCCTTATGTCGATGCACGACTGCAAGACGGATCGCGTTTCAACGCGATCGTGCCCCCTATTGCTGTGGATGGCGCGTTGGTATCCATTCGTAAGTTTAAAAAAGAGAAACTAAGCATCGATCAATTAGCTGCCTTTGGTGCCTTTACTGAAGAAATGGCCGCATATCTGCAAGCAGCGGTGGCGACACGTCTTAACATTATCGTCTCGGGTGGTACCGGTTCCGGTAAAACGACAACGTTGAACGCATTATCCAGCTTCATTGCAAATGACGAACGCATCGCGACAATTGAAGACACGGCAGAGTTGCAATTGCAACAAACCCACCTAGCCCGAATGGAAAGCCGGCCGGCCAATGTAGAAGGTACGGGTGAAGTGACCCAGGAAGACTGTTTGCGCAACGCGTTGCGGATGCGTCCGGATCGCATTATCGTAGGGGAGACCCGTGGTAGTGAAGTACTTGATATGCTTCAGGCGATGAATACTGGTCACGATGGCTCCATGACAACAATCCACGCCAATAATGCGCGCGACGCCATTGCGCGTTTGGAAAATATGATTGCTATGACAGGTGTGGATTTACCAATTTCAGCATCTCGGTCACAGATTGCATCAGCAGTTAATCTGATCGTTCAGGTAAAACGCCTTCAAGACGGTTCCCGCCGCATGACCTCTATCACTGAGATTGTGGGTATGGAAGGCGGCATCATATCGATGCAGGAAATATTCAAGTATGAAATACACGGCACTGGTGAAGGTGGCAAGATAATTGGAGATTTCACCCCAACAGGTATGCGGTCTAGCTATGCTGACCGATTCAAACAATGGGGTTATGATCTGCCAGCAAGTATTTATACGAAAACAGCAGCACAGTAGGACGATAAAAAATGTCAACCGCTATACTTCTTGCTCTTCTTTTCTTCGGTGTTCTACTGATCATCGAAGGCTTGTATCTTGTCGTTTTCGGCAAAAGTATCAAACTGAATTCACGCATGAATCGCAGGCTTGCCCTACTTGAGCAAGGCAAAGGACATGAAGAGGTTTTAAACACACTTCGAAAAGAACGCGAACAACATGCGAAATCAAAAAAAGTGCCGTTGTTGTCAATATTGGGCAACAAAGCTGCACAAGCCAACATAGCATTTTCAACGAAAGCTTTAATGCTTATTATGGTTTTCGTAGCAGTCGCAAGTTTTCTGATCATATTTATTATGACAGACATATCGCCCCTGGTAATCATGCTTTTATCGGTCGCAATGGGTGTTGGTAGTGTATTTCTTTGGTTAACAAACAAAGCAAAAGCACGCTTGGCATTATTTGAGGAACAACTGCCAGACGCAGTTGAACTTATTGTGCGCTCTTTGCGGGTTGGGCACCCTTTTTCCAGTGCCATTAATGTGGTAGCACAAGAAATGTCAGATCCGATTGGTACAGAATTCGGTATGCTTGCCGATGAGACAACATATGGTCGTGATCTAATTCTAGCCTTGGAAGATTTAGCAGATCGTGTGGATGTACAGGATCTTCGGTTTCTAACAGTCGCCGTTGGCATTCAAGCCCAGTCCGGTGGTAACCTTGCAGAGGTTTTGGATGGTCTGGGGAAAGTGATTAGATCACGTTTCAGATTGTTCAGGCGGGTAAAGGCAATTACATCTGAAGCAAAATTTTCAGGGTATTTTCTGTCAGCATTTCCAGGTGCAGCACTAATGGCAATCCTTGCAATAAAACCGGACTATTATGATGATGTTATGGAAACTGCGGCCTTTATTCCTGCATGCATTATTGTTGGCCTGATGATGGCGCTAAATGTGGTCATTATGAGAGCCATGGTTGATATTAAGGTATAAATAGTATGAGTGGATTAATTGAAACACTAACATCGTTGCTGGGCCCTACAGGCCCAATTCTGGCATTGGGTGCGTTTGGCCTTTTAATGGTCACTCTTACATTGCCTTTTATCCTTGTTAAGAAAAAAGACCCTTTTGATAGGATACAATCCCCTACCCAGTTTCATGCGCCGACCAAATCTGCTAACACGCCTGTGCTTAATCTGCAGCAAGGTAAGAAGAAGGGACCTAATTTAGATAAATTTGCTTCCTTTCTTGAACCGCAAGACATGGAAGAGTTCTCAAAACGCAAACTTAACCTTTTACGGGCAGGTTATCGTTCAAAGGATGCAGTACGTAATTTTCATTTCATCCAATTCGCATTGGCAATCATCGGTATTATAATTGGTGGTGTCTATGTAATGTTTTTCTCAACTGATACAGAACTTACTGATCAGTTACTTAAAGGTGCAATACCTGCCGGTATAGGATACTACCTGCCAATTTACTGGGTCAGCAGCCGTTCAGGTAAGCGTTTGGCAGAACTTGAGGGCGGCTTTCCTGACAGCTTGGATTTGATGCTTGTTTGCATAGAAGCCGGCCAGTCTTTGGATCAAAGCATTGCGCGTGTTGGTAAGGAATTGGTTCACTCCTATCCACAGCTATCTGATGAATACCTGATAATTGCCAACGAAATGCGCGCAGGGAAAGATAAACCTACCGTCCTGAAGGATTTTTCCGAGCGCGCAGGTGTGCCTGATATTAAATCATTTGTAACCGTGTTGGTTCAATCGGCTGCATTCGGAACATCAATTGGTGATAGTCTACGCGTTTATGCCGCAGAAATGCGCGACAAACGCATAATGCGGGCAGAAGAAAAAGCAAATAAACTGCCCACAAAAATGACTCTTTGTACAATGCTGTTTACAGTGCCGCCGCTTATGGTTCTATTGGTTGGGCCGTCTGTATACCAAATCATGCAAGTTTTGGGGTAGCAATTGGTTCGCACAGTGATACAGGCAAAGCGAAAAAGTTTCATTATCGCAGTGATCACGACGAGTATTCTCTTAGGATGCACCCAATCGCCAGACACGCCGTTAACAGCTCTTGGTAAAGGTCCAAATGCTCCAACGGATGCAGATAACATATCCGAGGCAGTCGATGGTCTTATTGTTGGCCATAGATTAATGGCAGCCGGCGAATACGAACTTGCTTTACGCGCATATACACGCGCTGCCAGTGAACAAGGTATTAATGCTGATGTGCTAAGTGCCCTTGGATCTGCCAATCTGAAACTCGGGCGTTTGGGGCAAGCCAAAAAATTATTAAGGAGCGCGGTTGAGAAAGATCCGGATTTCGTTCCCGCGTGGAACAATCTGGGCATTGTTTTGTCCAGCGAAGGCAACTTACGTGAAGCAAAGCGTGTCTTTCAGCTCGCATATGGCCTAGATAATGGAAATTCTGAAGAAATTCGCACAAATCTTACCAAAATCATCGCAAAGATAGAAAATTCAAGCTATACTATAGAGAATAATAAAAATGACTTCGATTTGGTCAGGCGCGGAAATGGTAGATATTTACTGTTGAAGACAGCCAATTCGAGCTAGAGCAGAAACAGGATACAGGCGATGCGAACTCCATTACGGAATGTGGTTTGTTTGGTAGGCGCAGTCGGACTAGCGGCTTGCAGCCAAACAGATGAATCAAAAAAGAACCCCGAAAAAAGTGCGATCAACGTAGTAGATGCTACCAACTTAAATGACATCATGTTAACAGTTGCGGATCCAAATGAAGCTGTAAATTACTTTTCAGGTGCCTTGGAAAAAGATCCTGGCCGCATTGATTTACAGCGCGGCCTTGCCTCATCTTTAGTCCGCGACAAACGCGCGACAGAAGCGCTAAGTGTTTACAAAAAAATATTGGAACACAAAGAGGCAACTAGTGATGATCGCATTGATTATGCAGATGCTTTAATCCGCACCAGCGACTGGAAATCCGCCGAGGCAGAACTCAATAAAGTACCGCCAACAGTTGAGACGTTTAAGCGTTACCGTTTGGAAGCAATGATTGCCGACTCGCAAAAGAAATGGAAAAAAGCGGATAGTTTCTATGAAACCGCAACTGAACTGACAACCCAACCCGCAAGTGTTCTAAATAATTGGGGCTATTCCAAATTATCACGCGGAGATTACAGTGGTGCCGAAGATCTATTCATGGAAGCAATTTCCTATGATCCTAACTTATTCACCGCTAAAAACAACTTGGTACTGGCACGTGGGTCACAACGAAACTATACGCTTCCTTTAATTAAGGCTTCGCAAGAAGAGCGTGCATATCTGTTGTACACGTTGGGCCTGACAGCTGTGAAAAAAGGCGACAAAGCGATTGGCCGCGGCCTTATCGAACAGGCAATCGAAACTCATCCAAGTCATTTTGAAGTTGCAGTCCGCAGCCTAGAGGCACTAGGCTAAGGATTTCCGGTATGTTACATCTTTCGAGTTATATATTACTGCTTCCGGCAATTCCTATCTGCATTTGGGTTGCCTGGAGTGATATGAAATTCATGCGCATCCCCAATATTGCATGCTATGCCTTATTCATTAGTTTTCTTATAATGGGGCCGCTTATTTTTGATATGCAAGAATATGGCATTCGAATAGCGCAGGGCATTGTCATGTTGATTGCCGGTTTTTTTATAACTAGCATTGGCCTTGTTGGCGGCGGTGACTCAAAATTTGCAGCTGCGATGCTACCCTTTATCGCCCTTGCAGATATATTCCCCTTCCTCTTTATTATTGGAGTAATGTCCTTTGTTTCCATAGCTTTACACAAATTAGTAGGCGTGACGCCAGGGCTAAAAAATTATATCAAAGATTGGGACTCATGGAATGCGCATGGGATGTTTCCTTTCGGTGTAACATTGGCAGGAAGTTTGGTTGCATATCTTCTTTTAAATACATGGTATTCCTGAAAAAACCCAATTTAAGCCACAATTCTGCTCGCAAAATTTACTTTTATCTTTTCAAACAGATTAACTGCGTGTGGTAAAGGGGAAAGACTATGAATATGCATTCAAGGATTGCATTGGCACCTATTGAGCCCAATTCGCTTGAAGATATTGGCCTTCCTACTGTATTCGTTCGCGAAATATTTCTAAAAACCGTATTTCGTAAAAGTCTTGAGTTGGTTAGTGATATGGCCAGCGAACTGTGTGTGACTGTACCTATCATCATGGAACTGATAGATATGTGCCGCACTCAGAAATTAATTGAAACTTTGGGAACCAGTGATAGTGGGACAGCAGCCCAGTTGCGCTACCGAATGACCGAAACAGGAAAGTCGCAGGCTCTGCTTGCATTGCAGCAATCCGAATACTTTGGCCCAATTCCAGTACCTATGTCTGAGTTTTCAGCACAGGTTGAACGTCAAACCATTCGTAATGTTGGCATTACAAAAGAAAAACTTGAGGCGGCAATGGGCCACCTGATTATACCAGATGACTTGCTCAATCAAATTGGCCCAGCAGTAAATTCAGGTAAATCGGTTTTAATGTACGGACCGCCAGGTAATGGTAAATCATCAATTGCGAATGGCATTCGCGATGCGATGGGCGATAAGATATTTATCCCCCGTGTTTTGGAATACGCTGGTCAAGTCATCTCGGTATATGATCCTGTTGTACATTCATCCGCAGAGAATGCCGCAGAGGATGCCCACAGCTTGCGCCGTATAGGTGGCAGTTTTGATAGACGTTATGTTCAATGTGATCGCCCTACAGTTATCACAGGTGGTGAACTGACTCTTGATATGTTGGAATTGAAATACAACCCGAATTCAAAGACATATCAGGCACCTTTACAATTAAAAGCCGCTGGTGGTGTGTTTATCGTCGACGATTTAGGTCGACAACAAGAATCTCCACAAGCCCTTATAAACCGCTGGATTGTTCCAATGGAAGGTGGCGAAGATATTTTAAGCCTGCAGTCAGGTGAAAAATTTACGGTACCATTTGATACATTGGTAATCTTTTCAACCAATTTTCACCCGAACAAGATCTTTGATGGTGCGGCATTGCGAAGAATATTTTTTAAAATCCTAATTGAGGCCCCTAGTCGCGAAGATATGCTTAAAATTTTTATGCTGGTGGCAAAATCCAAAAGATTCAATTTGGATAAAGAAGCTCTGGTTTATTTATTCGGGGCAAAATACGATGAGGTAGATCATAAGTATGCAGCCTATCAAGCCCCTTTCCTGATAGATCAAATGAGCACAATATGCGAATATCAAGGTCTTCCACGCGCAATGACGCCCAATTTAATTGACCAAGCTTGGGCGAATATGTTCGTTGCAGACAGCGATATTGAAAGTTGATACACTTAGAAACAGTTATTTCCATCGTCAAATGTCGATTGCTACCATGGATTGCATAAAATAAGTTTGCGATCCATTTCGAAGAGCAGGAAGTAAATGTAAATAGAATAC
Source organism: Amylibacter sp. (assembly GCA_965261565.1). Taxonomy (GTDB): domain Bacteria; phylum Pseudomonadota; class Alphaproteobacteria; order Rhodobacterales; family Rhodobacteraceae; genus Amylibacter. The sequence goes on along the minus strand of OZ253460.1, from coordinate 1,592,643 downwards.
CTCTACTATCCGGGACTGCTAATTGTAATTAAATTACAATCACAAATATAACGAAGTAGAAAATGATTTTCTGCCCGACACAACTTCGACCTAAATTCAATTCATGGAATTGGAAGTTATTTTTTGGGGCTTGTAAGAATCTATTTCACCTATCACATATAAGGTAACGCGATCCTCATAGGAACGTGTTACCACCCTGGCTGATAGTTGGCCAAGTAAATGAGTAGTTGTTTCGCGTATTGCTGACTATCAGCTTCACCAAACATACATACTTCACATGCACTGTAATTTACGCCGTTAAACCCTCTGGTTCCGCAAAGCCATTGGCCCGACTGCAAGCTGTCACTGTATTTGCCAACAAACAGGCGATCGTCATCGGACCAACACCACCCGGCACAGGCGTGATTGCACCAGCTTTTTTTACCGCGCTTGCAAAATCAACATCACCAACAAGGCGATTTTTACCTTCACCTTTTTCAGGGGCAGGAATACGATTAATGCCCACATCTATAACTGTGGCCCCTTCCCCGATCCAATCGCCTGTAATCATCTTTGGGCGGCCCACAGCGGCGACCAGAATGTCGGCACCACGGCATAAAGTCTCAATATCTTTTGTGCGGCTGTGTGCGATAGTAACTGTGCAACTGTCTTTTAATAACAACGCTGCCATGGGCTTACCCACAATATTAGAACGGCCGACCACAACAGCGTTCAAGCCGGACAGATTTCCAAGATGATCGCGCAGCATCATCAAACAACCGAGTGGTGTGCATGGCACCATTGATTTTTGTCCAGTAGCAAGCAAACCAACATTGGAGATATGAAAACCATCAACATCTTTTTCAGGAACAATAGAATTGATCACCAGCTCTTCATTCAAATGGTCTGGTAATGGCAACTGACACAAGACCCCATGCACCGTAGGATCATTATTAAGTTGGTCAATCAATGCCAACAAATCAGCCTCAGAGGTATCCGAAGGCAATCTATGTTCAAAGCTATTCATGCCGACTTCAACTGTCGATTTATTCTTGTTACGAACGTAAACCTCACTTGCAGGATCAGCCCCCACCAAAATAACTGCCAAACCAGGTGTAATCCCGTGCTCTTCTTTCAAACGGGTGACGTGATCAGCTACTTTAGCGCGAACGGTCGCGGCGAACGCTTTTCCGTCAATTATCTTGGCAGTCATTTTAGATCCTTTTTCTTCATATATTAAGCATATGGGCTGCCAATAAACGGCAGCCCATATGCTGACATTGTTTGCCCGCTTTAGAACAGGCCGTCGATCTGACCTTCATCATTGATAAAGATGCTTTCAGCACTTGGTACACGTGGCAGACCCGGCATTGTCATAATCTCACCGCAGATCGCTACGATAAACCCTGCACCCGCACTTAGGCGTACTTCACGCACCGGAACAGAGTGACCGGTTGGTGCACCTCGCAGACTTGGGTCAGTGCTGAAACTGTATTGGGTTTTCGCCATACAGATCGGCAAGTGACCATAGCCCTGCTCTTCCCACTGACGTAACTGATCACGAATTTTCTTATCAGCCATAACTTCATCTGCACGATAAATACGTTTGGCAATAGTTTCTATTTTCTCCATCAAAGGCATATCGTCTCTATATAGCGGCGCAAACTGGCTAACACCGCTATCGGCAATTTCAGCTACACGCGTTGCCAGATCAATTGCACCCTTTGAGCCAAATTCCCAATGCTGTGAAAGTATTGCTTCCGAGCCTTGGGTTTCCACATAATCTTTGACCGCTTGCACTTCTGCATCTGTGTCTGCCACAAAATGGTTGATAGCAACGACAACAGGTACGCCAAAGGATTTCAGGTTACCAATGTGCCGTCCAAGGTTGGCACAACCTTCTTTGACCGCTTCAATATTCTCTGACCCCAAATCAGCACGCGCAATCCCACCATTCATTTTCATCGCACGGACGGTAGCTACAAGCACCACACAATCAGGTGCCAGTCCTGCTTTGCGGCATTTGATGTTCATGAATTTTTCAGCACCCAAATCGGCGCCAAAGCCTGCTTCGGTGACAACATAATCCGCTAGCTTCAAAGCGGTTTTAGTCGACACAACCGAGTTACAGCCATGCGCTATATTGGCAAACGGGCCGCCGTGAACAAAGGCTGGATTGTTTTCAAGTGTTTGCACTAGATTTGGTTGCATCGCCTGTTGCAACAACACCGTCATCGCCCCATCCGCTTTTATATCACGGCAATAGATCGGCGAACGATCACGGCGGTAAGCCACGATGATGTCACCAAGGCGTTTTTGCAAGTCTTCCAGATCGTTTGACAGACACAGGATCGCCATAACTTCAGAGGCCACAGTGATATCAAAGCCTGATTGACGCGGGAAGCCGTTAGAAACACCGCCCAAGGATGTCACAATATCGCGCAGGGCACGGTCGTTCATGTCAACCACACGACGCCACACAACACGGCGTTGATCTATTTCCAATTCATTGCCCCAATAAATATGATTGTCGATCATTGCAGACAACAGGTTATGCGCAGATGTAATCGCGTGAAAATCACCTGTAAAATGCAGGTTCATATCTTCCATTGGCACGACTTGTGCATAACCACCACCGGCAGCGCCACCCTTCATGCCGAAGCATGGGCCTAATGAAGCCTCACGTATGCAAATCGCTGCATTTTTACCGATCGCATTCAAACCATCAGCCAAGCCGACAGTCGTGGTTGTTTTACCTTCGCCGGCAGGTGTCGGGTTGATCGCCGTCACCAAAATCAGTTTGCCATCTTTTTTACCCACCTGGGCTTTGATAAACTCAGCAGATACTTTCGCTTTGTCATGCCCAAATGGCAGCAAATCATCTGATGGGATACCAAGCTTCGCGCCTATTTCCTGAATGGGGCGTTTTTTGGCTTCGCGTGCTATTTCGATATCGGTCTTGTATGACATGTCATTAAACTTTCGTTGGACCACAGCGTGGATTCTTCTTCTTTGTCTTTATGAAGTAAAAATGAAACTCCACATGGTTAGAAAACCGACACTATCAATGTCTTTTTCGTCGTCTAGTGAATTTTACGTGTATGATAGGAAACTTAAGCAGAAACTGGATGAAAAAGGCTCGCAAATTTGCGAGCCCTAGCTAGAGTATTCTATCTTAATTTAAGTCGGCTCTGGCTTCATGCCACCAGAAGGTTTCGCTTTTGGCTTCTTCTTGGTCTTTGGAACTGCCGTTACGCTTGGCGCGGAACCGTTATCTTCTTCGTCGTCATCCTGGCCACGGTTTAGCGGTTTTCCTGCGATCACTTTTTTAATCTCGTCGCCAGTTAGAGTTTCATATTCCAACAGCCCTTCGGCCAGACGCTTCAGATCACGTTTCTTTTTAGTCAAAATGGAAACGGCGGTTGCATAGCCTTCATCAACCAATTTGCGCACTTCATCGTCAATTTTGGCCTGCATCTCAGGTGAAGCACTTGTGCCGTTACCCTGTGGCCCCAAATAGCTTTGCTGCTCGTTGGAATAATTGATATTTCCCAGCGTATCAGACATACCGAATTGCGTAACCATAGCGCGGGCAATGTTTGTGACTTGCTGAATATCGGAAGAAGCTCCAGATGTTACATTATCTTCACCAAATGTCAGCTCTTCAGCTACTTTACCGCCCATCGCCATCGCGATTTTGGATTTATATTTGGTTTTTGTTACAGACAAAGTATCACGTTCAGGTAAAGACAGAACCAAGCCCAATGCACGGCCGCGTGGTATAATAGTAGCTTTGTGGATTGGATCATGTTGCGGCACATTCAGCCCCACAACAGCGTGACCTGCTTCATGGAATGCCGTTAACTTTTTCTCGTCCTCTGTCATAACCATAGATCGGCGCTCTGCACCCATCATCACTTTGTCTTTGGAATACTCAAAATCTTCCATGGTTAAAAAGCGTTTACCTGTGCGTGCCGCCATCAAAGCAGCCTCGTTCACAAGGTTTGCAATATCCGCACCTGAAAAGCCCGGTGTGCCACGCGCAATGATACGCAGGTCAACATCAGGACCTAATGGGGTTTTGCGAGAATGTACAAACAGAATCTTTTCGCGGCCCTTGATATCAGGTAACGGCACTTGCACTTGGCGATCAAACCGACCCGGGCGCAACAATGCGGGATCAAGCACATCAGGGCGGTTGGTTGCGGCAAGAAGGATCACACCCTCATTGGCTTCAAATCCGTCCATCTCAACCAGTAACTGATTCAACGTCTGTTCACGCTCATCATTACCACCGCCATAACCTGCACCACGATGCCGGCCAACGGCATCAATCTCGTCAATAAAAACGATACACGGTGCATTCTTTTTGGCTTGCTCAAACATATCGCGCACACGACTGGCACCGACACCTACAAACATTTCTACAAAATCCGAACCGGAAATAGTAAAAAACGGAACACCGGCTTCACCGGCAATTGCACGTGCCAATAAGGTTTTACCTGTTCCCGGTGAACCGACAAGCAATGCCCCTTTGGGGATCATACCGCCAAGACGTGAGAATTTTTGCGGGTTACGCAGAAACTCGACTATCTCTTCCAACTCTTCTTTTGCTTCATCAATACCTGCAACATCATCAAAGGTTTTGCGATCTTCGTTCTGGTTTAGCAATTTCGCTTTGGATTTGCCAAAACCCATCGCACCACCTCGGCCGCCACCTTGCATACGATTCATGAAGAATATCCATACACCGATCAGTAAAAGAAACGGTAATATGAACGATATTGTGCTCATAAAGCCAGATTGTTCCTGCGCTTCTGCTTTTACGTCGATATTCGCGGCCAGTAAATCACGGGTCACATCTAATTCCATCGGTTTTACCGTTTGGTATTTTGTATTGCCACTATCATTTCCAATCGCGTAAATTCTTTCACCATCCAGAAGAACACTGCGAATTGCACCATCATCAACCTTCTGCATGAATTCTGAAAACTTAATGTTGTTTCCAGTTTGATTTTGGGGATTGTCATTAAAGACGCTGAACAAACCAATCACGAGTAGAAATAGCGCGATCCAAATAATAAGATTTTTAGCGTTACCCAAGGGTTTTCTCCTGTTTATGCCGGCAGGTGCCGACTCGCTCATAGCGATGCACTATCAACATAAAGCTCTTTCACGGTTATTCAATGTGAAACGACGCCACAATAAAACTGATCTTGGTCATTTTTTAGAGAGATTTTAACAGGCCCATCAAAACCTGCATAAGGCGCAGATATTACTGTTTCCCCGGCCCACGCAGCTGGAGTTTGAAGCAGAATATCACGTAAAACACCTAAATCTCGCCAGTTTTTCACTTGCAGAATACCTTTTTCCCCCAATGGTCTAATTTCGACACCGTCAACCATGCGATTAAATGATACAACCCAACGATCATCGTAATGATCGTTTAACGCATGCTCTGAAGGCATGCCAGCAACTTCACGCATCACAATAACTTGTTTTGCTGAGATGACTTTGATAAAACACCCTGCCAAGGTTTGCGAGTTTCCTTGCTTTAACAACCGGTAAACATCCTTTAACGCCGAAAATCTGGGCTTATAGTGCGCTACGGAAACCCACCCTAATACATAACTTAGCACTCGATACTGTGTGTCGGGTGGATCAGATTGCAGCTTATCCAGATCAATAGATACTGTCCCATACTGGCTCGGCACACAACATTTACGAATACTTTGCTGTGTCAAATGTTCCAATGCTACCCTGGACATTTGCAGGTTCTCAGCTGTGCTGGCCAAACGATCAATACCAAGACCCAACTTGGCAAGCTCAGGCATAGCTTTACGAATTTTAACACGATCAAAACTATCATCATCATTAGACGGATCATCCACCCATTTCTGCCCTAATCTATTAAGGTAACTACGTAAATCATGCCGCTTCATTCCCAATAGCGGGCGCAACCAAACTGGATTTCTACCATTAATTTGTTGCATTCCAGACAAGCCGTCCACACCAGAACCCCGTGCCAATCTCATCAAGAAAGTTTCCGCTTGGTCATCGCGCGTATGCCCTAAAGCAATTGTATCTATGTGCAATTCCGCTGCCCAAGCTGAAAGTAGTGATTTGCGTGCGCTTCGGGCCTCATTTTGCAGATTGCCTTTTCCATCCCAAACATCCCAGCTTAGAGTGTGATGTGAAATTCCTAGGTCACGGCAAAGTCCTGCTACAAAATCAGCCTCTGCCTGTGCATCTTTACGAAGATTGTGATTTATTGTCGCTGCATATATCTGGCGCCCATGTTCTTGCCCCCAACTAAAAAGCAAACGCAAAAGTGCAACCGAGTCGCTTCCACCCGAAATTGCAATGCCAACAGAGCCGTTCGGAACGGCTGCCATAACAGTATTGATTTGAGTACTTAGTTTCTCGGTTTCAGACACATCTACAAACAGTTCAGGGCTGTCATTTCATTTCTTGCCTCGCCTGCCTCTTGGGTCGTTGGATAGCGAATTTCAACCTCGCCCAATGTTGCACATGCATCTTGCGTTTGACCTAGCTTGGCTAAGCTTACACCCAATCTGTACAATGATTTTGGTGCTTTTATGCCGGTTGGTGTGCCGCTGAAGCTTTCCAGAAATGCACGCGCAGCATTACTCCAATCGTTTTGCCCTGCTAACGCCTCTGCACGCCAGTAATGCGCTTCACCCGTCAATGGGCCACCAGGATATGTCACCAAAAACTGGTCAAACTTTGCAACCGCATCAACATACCCCCCCGCCTCAACGGCATCAACCGCGCGGTCAAAATCGCCTTGTTCTGATGCAGCAAGTTCCACGCCAGAGTTACCAGCCGCGCCTTGGTCATCATTCCCTAAATCACCAATCGCAGCACCGGTTTCACCTCCCAGAATTGGAATTGCGGGCATATTCGCCACATCTCCACCTTCAAGTTCGATAATGCGAAACTGCATATCGCCCAATCGATTTGTACCATCTTGAACAACACGTTCTATACGAAACTGTAATTGCTCAACGACACCTGTGATACGCCGCAATTCCTGCTCCAGCGCGTCTGTTCTTTGAAGAAGAGAACCGGTGCCGGTAGGAACACCTCCACCTGGTGTTGTTGATAACTCACGGTTCAACAGTTGAAGCTCTGTATTTAGAAAAATAAGCTCTTGCCGAAGATCGGCAAGAGTTTCATCTTTTGTCTGCGCGAAAGTCAAAGTTGGAATGCAGGCAATCCAAATTAAAAACGATATAATTTTTACAAACTTAGACCGAACACACATGATTGCCTCTTAACTACCCAAACCAGAGTTGACAATTGTCACAGCCCGGCGATTTTTCGACCAGCAATCTTCAGTTGAACAGATTTCAATTGGCCGTTCTTTACCATAAGTCACTGTTTTGACGCGATTGTCCGCTACACCTCTGCTAACCAGATAGTTTTGCGCCGCACTTGCACGGCGTGCACCTAATGCAAGGTTGTATTCGCGCGTTCCCTGCTCATCTGCATGACCCTCAATCGTGACAACGTATTGGGTATTTTGCAGTAACCAGTTAGCCTGACCGTCTAATATGTCGGTCGCTTCCGGGCTTAATGTGCTTTGATCCACTGTAAACAATACGCGGTCGCCTATGGTTTGTTGGAAATATGCTAATGATGTTGGATCAGACGCGCTGCCTGGCTGAATACCGCCATTTGCACCTGCTCCGCCATACCCACCGGGTGAATTTGAACTACATGCCGTTAATCCAACTGCACAAATCACCGCTGCGCTTAATTTTATTATTATACTTGCCATTACTCTGCCTCTCTTGATGGTTTTCCATCATTTTGCTCTCTATATCAGAAAAAATTCCATTTGTGAATCCCGTACCATATCACTTTAACAAACTAGACCATGCCGGGTCTGAACCAAATGTCGGTGTATTAACTTTACGCAGGTTTTGGCCCGTTACATCCACAGAATAAATCGATGGAGCCCCATTTGCCCCTGCGGTTTCACGGAAAAACATCAAAACGCGGCCATTCGGGGCCCATGTTGGGGCTTCATCCAAAAACGATGCTGTTAATAATTTTTCGCGGCTGCCGTCGACACGCATCACGCCAATATGAAACCGCCCTTTATACAGTTTTGTAAACGCAATCATATCGCCACGCGGCGACCAAACGGGCGTACCATATCGCCCATTTCCTGCACTGATCCGTTTTGCCGCACCACCTGAGGCCGACATCACATAAACTTGCTGCCCACCGCTACGATCTGACTCAAACACAATTTGCGAACCATCGGGTGAAAAACTAGGGGCCGTATCAATGGCAGGTGAGTTTGTCAGACGCACTTTGCGGCCATTGGATACATTCACCAAATAAATATCCGAATTACCTTTTTCAGACAGCGACATCACAACCTTTGACCCATCTGGTGAAAACCTGGGCGCAAAAGCCATAGACGGTTGATCTCCTAAAATGCGGCCCTTCAATGTGTCAACATTCATCAAGTACACACGCGGCGATCCTGTTTCATAACTTGTATAGATAATCTCGCGGGCATTGGGCGAAAACCTTGGCGCAAGAACAATTGATTTCGCGTCAGTCAAATAACGCACATTCGCCCCGTCATAATCCATCAGCGCAACCCGTTTTCTGCGCTTATTTTTCGGGCCTTCTTCGGCGATGTAGACAATGCGGCTATCAAAATAACCGGTTTCACCTGTCAAACGGCTATAAACCGCATCAGCAACCTTATGCGACATACGCCGCCAGCTATTGGTTGTCGCGACAAACTGAAGCCCGTCACCAAGAGCAGTGTTTGCAAAAACGTCAAATAAGCGGAATTTCACTATCAGCTGGTTACCCGAAACACTTACCGCGCCCGTAATTAGCGCCTGTGCATTAATCGCTTTCCAATCAGCATATTGGATCGGTGCGTTAAAATTGGTGACTTTCGAGATATGTGCTGCATTCGGAATTTCGCGAAACAGCCCGGAGTTGGCTAAATCGGCAACCAACACTTGCGTTAAATCTCTTGCATACTTATTGGCCGCTGCATTTTCAGCCACAAAAACAGGCGCGGCAAACGGCATCGGTTCAATCACACCCTTGGTGATCTCAATCCGCAAAGGTTTGCTTTGTGCAACCATTGTTGCAGGCATCAACGTAAGTGCCGCCAACATGGTGTATAAAAATGTCAGAATATGTTTCATCATCTCACAGCCATTTCTTCTGGGTTGAATACAACTTCAATTTGTCGCCATTGTTCATATTTTTCGGGTGGTAAATTATACGGTTGTGCGCGAATTAAAGCACGCCTTCCTGCCTCAAATGCTTGCCGAATGCCTTGCGCCGATAAATCTTGTGGGTCTACCAATTTTGGGTCACCAATCAGTTTACCGTTTGGTGATAGTTCAATGGCGATTACAACAATCATATCTGCAGCATTTTGAATGCCAATCGGTACATTCCAGTATTTTTCCACGGCCAGAACCAAACCGGCCCGTTCACCCCCTGTCAAAGGTGGGCCTTTTGGTAAGGCTGGCTTGTTCTGAGCCGCATCCGCTTCTGCCAGTGCTTTGGCAATTTCATCTGCGGTATTATCCACAGTTGGTTGTTCAACAGGGTCAGAAGCATCTACCTTGGCCACACGTTCTGCCATATCACGGGGCCGGGAACGTGGTACATTTGAAGAGGTCGGCGCATATTCACTGGGTTTTTCAGCTTCTGTTACAATCTCTGTTGCCGCTTCTTTAGGGGCCTGTTCTGGCACAGGTTCGGCAGTTTCGGTTGCCGCCTCATCAGGCGTGGCTTCTTTTTGCGTGGTATCAGCTTCTTTTGCATTGATATCGGGCTTTGGAGCTGATTGCGTATCTATACGCGGAGCGGTGGTAGGTTCAGGGGCAATCATTGCCACTTGTTCTTCAGGCAAAAGCTCTGCTGGTTCAGCGGGTGTTTCAACCGTTGGTGTTATTTCCTGTACCGGTTCCGGCACTTTTATTTCAGGCGCTTTAGCAACATCAGGCGATGTGTCGGGTGCTGTAGACTGCAAAACCGCAAAATCCTCAGATGTGATAATACTTACTTCAGAAATTTGAATTGCCTCACTCGCAGGCGCCTTAAACAAAGCCCCTCCAAACACCGCAAGCCCAATCGCTCCCAAATGTATGAAACCTGATATTTTTGTGCCTGTCTCCACAAGATACCTCAGCCACCCTGATCATTCAATTTTGGGCCACCACCATCAGTGACCAAACCGATATCACGAAAGCCCCCTGCATTCAGCGCACCCATTACCTGCATAACTATTTCATAAGGAACGGCACCATCTGCCCGCAAAAACACCTTGTCATTTTCACGCTCTGCAGCGATTGCCTGCAACTTTGGAACCAGTGTATCGCGGTCAATTTCGGTATTTTGCAATTCCAATCTACCATCTGCGGTGATCGTAATCGTCAACGGCTCCTCCTCTTCAGAGGGCAAGGCCGTTGCAGCCGTTTTTGGCAGTTCAATCGGAACCCCAACAGTCATCAGCGGGGCTGCCACCATAAATATTATTAACAATACAAGCATCACATCAACAAATGGTGTCACATTGATCTCTGCCATTGGTTTACGTTTCTTATGACTTCTCCGACGCTTACCGCCACTGCTGCCACTATCCAAAACACCTGCGCCCATATCCCTACTCCTACGCGTCTAACTGGCGCGATAGAATTGTTGAAAACTCATCCGCAAAACTATCATAATCACCGATAATACGATCCGCATCTGTCGATAACTTGTTGTAGAAGATAACCGCCGGGATCGCAGCTAACAAGCCAAGTGCGGTTGCAGCAAGAGCTTCTGAAATCCCCGGGGCCACGACAGCCAAATTGGTATTTTGATGAATTGCAATTTGCTCGAAAGCATTTTTAATCCCCCAAACTGTGCCGAATAGCCCCACGAAAGGCGCAATGGCACCCACCGTTGCCAAAAACGTCAGGCCTTTGTTTAAGGTTTCAGACTCGCGTGCAATCGCCACATCCATTGAGCGATCAATGCGTTGTTGCACACCTGCAATCATCTGCCCGTCAGAGCGGTGTGATCTGCGCCATTCTGAAATACCAGAAACAAAAATACGCTCCGAACCACCATTGGGCGTATCGCCCAGTTGCTGATATAATCCATCCAGAGGTTCCCCTGACCAAAATGAGCGGTCAAAGCGATCGGTATCGCTGCGCGCTTTTCGATAGTTGATAAACTTTTGAATAATGATGCCCCACGACCAGAAAGAGGTGAGGATTAAAACCAACATTACCAGTTTAACCGTTAATGTCGCTCGTAAAAATAGTGCAAGCATCGAAAAATCGAGATCTTGCACTCCCGCTAGTGCTTCTGTTTCCATAAAACCGCTCGTTTGCCTAATGAGCCGCCTTTTTGGCGACTTCTTGTTATTATTATCTTCTAGGTAGTCTTTTAGCAAAAAACTATAGCTTCGCATAGCTTTTGCTGGCTTATTTGGAGGCATTGCCCAGTTTTGCGCGAATTTTCGCTGGAAATCTGGATATTTTACCTGCATTTGTGATGCAAACGACTGTTACTAAAGCGGAAAAAATCAATGTATCGCTGCGATAAACATCCTGTGCAAAGACAATTTTAGCCCCCGTTAACTGTTTCAGTCTTGTTTCAACCTGCAAACTATCGTTCAACTTTGCGCTACTTTTATAATCAGCGGCCACTTTCTTGACAGCAAACACCAATCCATCACGTTGCATTTCCAGCTGATCGATACCTAATTCTAATACCATTGTGCTGCGTGCACGCTCAATGAATTTCAGATAGTTGGCATAATATACAATACCTGCCAAATCTGTGTCTTCGTAATATATTCGGATTGGAAAGCGATGGGTCACTGCATCATTTCCCGATAAAGTTTGTCGGCACGGGGGTGCAGACGTAATGCATGGCTGGTATCCGTGGCAACGGATGGCATCACAGGATCATATGCCCCGCGAACAAGAGCGGCAAATTGCGGTTTCACGATACAAATTCCGTTTTCCTTTACCAGCGCAATCGGACTTTGACAGCTGAAAGCGTCTTCTGCCCAAGTCAGCAGACTTTGCAAAGTCTCGCCGGTTGCCAGAACATGCACAGGCATATCCGCAATCTCCCCCTTCATTCGCAAGAACAGCAAACACATCTTAATCGCACCATCACTGTCGAAAATAAACATACGGTGCTCATTCACATTATTTACCTTCAAACTTGCGACAATGCTTTGCAAATCCGGCACCAGTTTTTCCAAGTCGGGAACATCTGCAATCTCATCCCATTCGGAACAAAAAAACCACATGAAATTTGCACCCAATTCTGGATCCGTTTCCGTCAACGTCCCACCTGTCACCGCCACAGTTTGTGCAATCGCATTTTTCAGATAGCTCAGAGTTTCATCACCAACACCAAATACCACAGGCGCAATTGGCCGGCCCCATCTGGCAAAACCATAAGTGCCATCACTGCGTGTGAACAACTGTTCAATCGCATCTACACTCATTACTTCATTCATTTTCCATTTCCAAACATATCTGTTTGCGCAACGGGTTTGGGTGCGTCAAGACCAAGGTGTTTCCATGCCTTTGCGGCCAACATCCGCCCGCGCGGGGTACGCTGAATCAAACCCTGTTGCAACAAATATGGTTCTATCACCTCTTCAATCGCATCACGCGCTTCAGACAGTGCTGCCGCAATCGTTTCAACACCTACAGGGCCGCCGCCATAGTTTTCAGCCAGCAAACGCAGGTAGCGGCGGTCCGCGCTATCCAACCCCAGATCATCTACGCCCAAACGGGTCAGAGCACTGTCCGCAATATCCACATCGACCCGTCCGTTGCCTTCGACAACTGCAAAATCCACCACACGACGTAACAAACGCCCTGCAATACGTGGCGTACCGCGTGAACGGCGCGCTATTTCCATCGCGCCCTCGGCAGTAGCATCAGCCCCCATAAGGCGGGCAGCGCGATCGACGATGTGGCAAAGCTCATCCACGGTATAAAACTCCAGCCGCATGGGAATGCCAAAACGATCCCGCAATGGCGTGGTCAGCAATCCCAACCGCGTGGTTGCCCCGACAAGCGTAAAAGGTTGCAGATCAATCCGCACTGTGCGGGCCGCAGGGCCTTCGCCTATTACCAGATCAAGTTCGAAGTCTTCTAAAGCAGGATACAACACCTCTTCCACCACAGGGTTCAGGCGGTGAATTTCATCAATGAACAGAACGTCATTTGCATCGAGATTGGTCAAAATAGCCGCCAAATCCCCCGCTTTTGCCAGAACAGGGCCAGAGGTCATACGAAAATTCACCCCCAGTTCTTTCGACACGATCTGCGCCAGTGTAGTTTTGCCCAAACCGGGGGGGCCATAGAATAACGTGTGATCCATCGCTTGACCGCGCTTGCGCGCACTTTCGATGAATACCTTCAGATTTGCGCGCGCCTGTGCTTGGCCCACAAACTCATCTAAGCTTTGTGGCCGCATGGCACGGTCCATATCTGTTGGCTGCTGTTCAGGGCGCAGAGTTGGATCAGGATCGGTCATTGCATCACGCTTTCGGTGCCAGTAGTTTCAACGCCGCTTTAATCAGCGCACTAGAACCCAGATTAGGGTTACCCCCCGATGCTTCGGCCACAGCACTTGCCGCATCACCTTGTCCATAACCCAGATTAACTAAAGCTGAAAGTGCATCCGCTTGTGCGCCTGCATTATTTGTAACAGGTACAACTTTACGCGGGGTTGACGCAGTTGGGGTTTCAATCACCACGCTATCATCAATCACAGCCTGTTCAGATCCTGCCGACCCCATCGAAATGATGTTCGCCGCTTTATCTTTTAATTCCGTTACAATGCGCTGCGCCAATTTCGGACCAACGCCTTGGGCAGATTTGATCGCAGCGATATCACCTAAGGTAATCGCGCGGCTAACCCCATCGGTGCCCAAAGTCCCGGCGATAGCCAAAGCGGCTTTGGCGCCAACACCTTGCACTGTAGTCAACAGCTTGTGCCATTCTTTTTCCGCCAAGGTCAGAAAGCCGAACAACTGCAGGTTATCTTCACGCACCAATAGCTCGGTATAAAGTGCTACAACACTACCCGCAGGCGGCAAAATCGCGAGAGTGCGTTCTGAGCAATAGACTAAATAGCCTACGCCCTGCACATCAACCAGAACATGATCCTTCGCGCGAAAATCTACTTTACCAGTAATTTTTCCGATCATGCTGTCGTCCCCGCTTTGGCAATAGCCGTATTCAATCGGTTGGAAAACTGCGCGTGATGCGCATGACACAAAGCGATTGCCAATGCGTCGGCGGCATCTACACTGGTAATATTTACCCCCGGCAACTGTAATTTCACCATATGGCTAACTTGATTCTTATCTGCATGCCCTACACCAACCACGACTTTTTTCACTGTATTGGGTGCATATTCACCAACCATCAATCCGAATTGCGCAGGAACCAGCAACGAAATCGCCCGTGCTTGGCCTAATTTCAAGGTTCCGGCCCCGTCTTTATTCACGAAGGTTTTCTCAACAGCAGCCGCTTGTGGTGAAAATGTGACAAAAACTTCTGTCAGTTGTTCATGCAAACTTAACAATCTTTCAGCTAATTCCACACCGATCGACTTACACACACCGTTCGCCACGTGACTACATTTTGTACCCACAACATCGACTACCCCCCAGCCCATGTTTCGCAAACCTGGATCAATTCCTATAACTCGCATATCGCCTCTGTTCCTTGCCTGAACAAGCGTTAGCACGAAACATGAACATTAGCCAAGCATGTTTCGAATGTATGTCGGAAATCACTGCGGAATGTCGCTGTTTTGACATGCAAAAACATCATCTCAGGTATGCGAAAATCACAATTGTAATATGGGATAGGTCAGATTAAATGCCCTTTAACAAGACGGTTATAGTGACCACAACCAAGGAAAGGATTAAGCTATGACAACAATAACACAAACAGCAATCGCACCATTTGGCGCCATATCAGCTTATCGCGTAATAAACGCAATTGAGTCTGCTTTAAATAGTCTGATCGCTTGGAACACGAAACGCAAAACATACGCACAACTGAATGCAATGGATACCCGCTCACTGGATGATATCGGTGTATCTCGCGCAGATGTTGATAGCCTGAAAATAGCGTTTTTTCACTAACACCTCAGACTTTCAAGAACATTATGAACGGCTGCAAAACAGTCGTTCATGAACCATGCAAAATACAGGTCAGAAGACCACATTCAAGGAATAAGCCAATGGCTACTCTAAACTCAACAAAACCAGCACCATTCGGTGCAATCGCAACTTTTCGTGCAATCCATGCTCTTGAAGGTGTTAAAAACAGCTTTGCTGCTTGGAATACAAAGCGCAGAACTTACAAAGAACTCAGCGCATTAAGCACACGTGAGTTGGAAGATATTGGGTTATCCCGCACCGAAGTCGAAGGTCTTAATACTGGTTTCTTCCGTTACTAACGATAGGCTAAGACCTGTTACATTAAGCCGTCCAGTTATGGGCGGCTTATTTTTATTGTGCTTCTTTTAATTGGCCAGCCAGATCAGCCACGAAAATACCAACGGGTTTTGTGAAAAATCCGGGTGTCATTGTATACGCAACAAGTTGTGACTTACTGTCACCCGCTTCCAGATTTGTTATAATTTGCGTATAATCATTTTGATTGGTGTTCTGGATTAAAACCGCTTTGAAAACTGTAAACGATATATACAAAAGCAACAAAGATCTAAGTATATACATTAATCTAAAGTTCTCTTTTTGAGGTTTAGACAATATAATCACACCATAGCTGTTACGTTTAATCACGCGACTGGGCTTATAGTGAGCATTTATTATTCGGTCTACACGAGATTGAAATTCAAAAGCCTGTACATCTGACATATTCGTCACCTTTGTCATAATGAATCACCTTACTTACGCCTTAATAGACAAAAAATATGGCGATATACTGACAGAATTATGTCATTTCTTTTGTAAAGTGAGCGTAGACCACTCTCCGATAATCAGACGGTCTGTTTCAATAAAACCATTTTCCTGATAAGATTTGGAAACCTCATCCGCCTGTTCATTCAAAATACCAGATAATATGGCATAGCCCCTTTTATTGCACGCCCCACCCATATCAGACGCAAGTTCAATAAGCGGACCTTTAAGGATATTTGCAAAAATCAGATCATAAGGTGATTGCTTTCGTAAACGCGGATGATCAAACCCTGCGCAAGTTATTACCTCAACCCGATCATCCAGATCGTTGCACCCAAGATTGGCGGCGGCCGTATCAGTCGCAACCTCATCAATATCACTGGCAATGATAGGAACGTTCCACAGTTTGGCAGCCCCCATTGCCAAAACTGCGGTTCCACACCCAATATCGGCAATACTTTCAGGCGAAACCCCGGCAGCCGCCAGCGCATCAAGGGCAGTTAAACAGCCCTGCGTTGTACCGTGATGACCCGTTCCAAACGCCATCGCCGCCTCAATCAACAATGGGACACAGTCTGCCGGAACCTTATCCGCATCATGATTACCATACAGAAAGAAACGCCCTGCATGAATTGGGGCCAGCTCTCTACGTACCTCTGCAACCCAGTCTTTTTCCGGAACTTCTGACACAACAAAAGGTTTGGCTTCTGTGGTTGCTGCAATCAGGGTCAAAGCCACATCATCCGGCTCTTCCAGAAAATATCCGCCCACCTCAAACAAACCAGAACCATCTTCGATTTCAAACACCCCAACACCATAAGGTTCAGGCGTCATATTCTCCAACATTACGGCCATAAGTTCAGCGGCAGATTTATCAGCAAGTGTTGTCAGGGCAGTATATGTCGGCATGCGTATCCTCGCGGGTTGTCCTTAGCGCGGATATGCCAGCAAGCCCTTTAGGTCAAGCGTTCAAACCAATAGGACAACTTACACCCGTTCCACTAAGTCCACAGTATCCTGATGGGTTCTTTGCAAGGTATTGCTGATGATAATCTTCGGCATAGAAAAATGTAGGTGCAGGCAATATTTCGGTGGTAATTGTGCCAAACCCTTTTGCTTCAAGCTGGGTTTGAAACATTGTCATACTTTCTTTGGCCTGATCGTTATGTTCATCTGTATATGTATATATACCCGAGCGATATTGCGTGCCTTGATCATTGCCTTGACGCATACCTTGTGTCGGATCATGATTTTCCCAGAATACTTTCAACAGTTCACTATAGCTTATGATCTGTGGATCATATTGAACCAGAACAACTTCGTTATGGCCCGTTTTACCAGTGCAAACCTCTTGATATGTCGCATTTGGCGTGTCCCCGGCAGCATAACCAACAGCTGTCATCCAAACACCATCCAACGGCCAGAATTTCTGCTCTACCCCCCAAAAGCATCCCATTCCGAACATAGCTATTTCAAACCCGTCAGGGACATCTCCTTGTAGTAGGCGGCCGTTCAGGAAATGCGTTTCTGCGGTGGGAATTGCATCAACACGGCCTTTCAGGGCTTGTGGTGCACGAAGGATTTCTGTGGGGCGTTTGAAAAACATGATGCTTACTCCATAAGGTTTACAAAAATCTTAGCGCAAATGGGCCTTGTGTCCAGCCTTAGCTTGTTCCCTCGCTTCAACGTTACCAATAAAACGCCATCCCACAATTGTTGATGCAACACCAGCAATCATCCAAGCCAGCCCTTGGCCGTAAACGACCCCGGGGGCCGCAAAATATCCACCCAGTAAAACACACAACGGCCACATCAATACACCATCTTTCAGCCAGTTAAACCCAGTGGAATAAATCGGTCGGCCCAGATTGTTGAACGATGCGTTAGATACATAAAGAGCCCCTGCAAAAATGAACCCGCCTGCAGAAACATAAGTAAAGGCTTTAACAACCGATGCCGCTTCAGCACCTAAACCAAAAAGAGTAATAATTGGGCCGGTGGCAGTGGCTATCACCACCCACGCGACCAGAACATACCCTAGACTAAATAGTAATGCGTCACGGTAAGCCATCCGTATACGTGCAAAATTTCCTGCACCATAATTTTGCCCGATAATGCCCCCTAAGGCACCTGAAAGAGAGAAAATGCCACCAAAAGCCAGCACGATAATGCGACCCAGTACTGCCCAACCCGCAACTGCACTTTCACCGAAATCGGAAAGAATACGCGTGATCAGATAATTACCAAAGGGTGATGATAATTGCGTCATCAAGGCAGGTATCGCAATAATAAAGAACGGCACCCCCCAACGGCTAATAAGCACTAAACGCGTTGGGGCCAAAAGGTCATGGGATTTAATTACAAAATACAAACCCAGCCCGGCAGATATAAAGCGCGAAATAACAATGCCCCAGGCAGCGCCATTTACACCAAATTCCAACCATAAAATTAAAACCGGATCAATTATCATTGCCACAACACCTACTGAGAGCGTAACAAGCATTGCGCGTTTTGCGTCCCCTACCGCCCGTAAAACGGATGAGGCGATCATGCCGGTTATGATGAACAACAAAGAAGGCACAACAATCAGCAAAAACTGGCTGGCAATCTCTAATACATCTCCTTTTGCCCCGACAAACGCAAGAATCTCACGACGAAATAAAACGATCAGAAAAGCTGTAACTGCCTGAATACTAACACCAATCATCAAAGCAGTTGTTGCTTGTTCACGCGCATTAGCGCGATTTCCCTGGCCTAGAGACTTTGAAACCATCGCCGTACCTGCAATCATAAAACCAATACTGCTAGATAGTGTGAAAAACTGAACAGTCCAGGCAAACCCAAGTGCTGCCATATACTTTTCGTCATCCAGAAATGAGATCCAGAATATCGTAGCCGCATCCGCCAAAAACAAAAACGTCAACCCGATCATTCCTGTCAAAGTCATCACTGCAACATGCCGCATAGTTGAACCTGTTAAGAAGCGTGCTTGGGATTGATCTGTCATGGGTCAGTTACGGCCAGCAAAAATTGTTTCATTTCCCACGCTCGGATGTCTTGGAATCAAAAGCGCTAAAAACAGTGAGACACAAGCCATAGCCGTTGCAACACCAAACACGGCAGCAGGCGAGACCAACCAGACATAACCCAAAAGGGCGGGCAGCACGACTGCACCTATATGGTTGATGGTGAAGGCCACTGCCGCCGTCGGGCCGATGTCTTTGGGGCCTGCAATTTTTTGAAAATAGGTTTTCTGTGCCAAAGCCAATGCGAAGAACAAATGATCCAGCACATAAAGGCTTGCAGCGAGTACCACGCCCCAGCCAAAGGCATAAACGCCCGTATAAGCCAGAAAGACAACGATTAGACCAACATATTCAAAAGCCAAAGCATTACGTTCTCCATACTTGGAAACCATACCACCCATTAATGGCGCAAAAAACATATTGGCGATGAAGTTGATTAGAAAAAGAGCCGTGACCTCATGCACTTCAAAGCCGAAACGTTCAACCATCATGAAAGCGGCGAAAACAATGAAAATCTGTCGTCTAGCCCCTGCCATGAATTGCAGCGCATAATACAGCCAATAACGTTTGCGCAGAACCATATGTCGATGCTGGACGGTAGCACCTTCAAACCGCGGAAAAGCCAATCCGCAATAGATAGCAATAACAAACGTTATACCGCCACCCATCATATAAAGCGTATTGTAATCCCAGCCCAGAACTTTCCAGGTCAACATAATAGTGAGATACGTTATCAATGAAGCTGATGCGCCAATGGCAATCAGCCAGCCCAGTTTTTTCGGGGCCTCTTGCTTATCCAGCCATTGAAGTTCCAGCGACATTTTAACCGTTTCATAATAATGGAACCCTAGGCTTGACAGAAACGTTGTGATCAACAGGCCATAGAAACTCGGAAACCAAGCGGTGAATGCCACGATACCTGCCAAAAGCATCATGCTGATCACTGCCAAAAGCTGTTCATGGATAAACATTACAACCAGGATCACACCAACTGCAAAAAAGCCCGGAATCTCACGGACAGATTGCAACCAACCCAAGTCGCGGCCATCAAAACCGGCAACAACATGAACAAAATTATTCAACAACGCTTGCCATGTAGCAAACGCCATCGGCATGCAAAATGCCATCAATGCAAGCAAAGTAAAGGGACGACGCCAAACGGGAAGTTGCCCTGCGTCATGAATGGGAAAAGTACTACGTTGCATGTCGCGACCTAACGGGATTTAGGGCCCGTACACAAGACAAATCAGGGGCTTATGATCTATATCAAAGTATGGCTGCTCAATTTTGATTGAGCGCACACAGTAATAATATTCCCAGAGTATCTTCATAGATATGATTCCGCTCATCGAACTTACTGGTGACACCCAAGTGATGGCGCTTGCCAGTGTGCTTGTCGGCATTATATTCGGCATTGCCGCTCAAAGATCGCGGTTCTGTCTTCGTGCAGCAACATTCGAGTTCGCCAACGGTATCATGGGCAAACACTTGACGGTATATGGGCGGCATGCTGGCAGGTGGTTGCGCATTGGTGCAGGTGTCACCGACGGTTCAATCTTCGTAACAACTGCGTGGCTGGCCTTACTGTATATGTGGTTCGGCGCAATCATTGCAACCCGCATCATCAATGGGCGCAATCCCGTCCCGCTGGCTGTGTAAATCTATGCAACTTGCGCATCGCTTTTAAACCGGGCAGTAGTAGCATCCACCTGATAACGCACCGCAATATCTTCAGCATTGGTAGTCAACTTATTAACGCTATCAATGATATAACGCACCGTATTTTCATCCATCAGGTAGCTGAAATTAAGTCGCACCCAGCCCGGCTTTTCCATCTCGTGACCAGCTTTCAGATCAGCCCATAGCTGTTCCGACTCGTCTTGTTCAATACCCAGCAACCGATGCGCATATGGCCCAGCACAGGCACAACCGCCACGCGCCTGAATACCATAAACATCAGATAGCATCCGCGTGAACAACTGCTGATGCACCCTTTCGCCCGACGCACCGCGCACCAGAAACGAGAAAATCGGCAAGCGGTGATCATTTTCAGTCCCCAGCAATTGCAATCTTGGGTTTTTATTCCAGCTTTCCAGCGCCATTTCATTAAACTTGGCTTCATGCGCAGCGATAATTTTGTCCCCTACGGCCTCTTTCACCAAAAATGCAAGCGCCGCACGGATATCCCCGATTACATTGGGCGTTCCGGCTTCTTCACGCGTGGCAATGTCAGAGGAATAAATATGCGCCCACGGCGACACAAACGAAACCGTCCCGCCACCTGGCCAACTGGGTTGCGCACACCGCACACACTCTTTGCGTAGAACTAGGATACCTGAACCGCCTGGCCCACCTGGGAATTTATGTGGCGAAACAACAATCGCATCCTTGGGTGCATCGCTGCCACTGGCCATATCTATTGGTAAGTATGGCCCGCCGCCAGCAAAATCCCACACAGATAAAGCCCCGTTCGCATTCAAAATACGCCCTACAGCATCACAATCAGTAATAATTCCCGTCACATTGGACGCAGCGGAGAAACTGCCAATTTTCAGATCGGCATCCGCATGTTCTCTTAATGCCGCTTCAAGAGAGTTCAGGTCAGGGCCGCCTGATTCAGCTTCTGGAATTTCAACAACGATGGCTCGACTTTCTCGCCACGGTAAAATATTGGAATGATGCTCATATGGACCGATAAAAACCACCGGTTTTTTCGCATTTTCAACCCCTAAAAGTTTGACCAGCCGGTTCAACCCTGCGGTAGCACCCGAACCAGTGAAAATCACGCTACAATCATCCCCCGCACCTGTCAGGCGCGCTATTTCAGCCCGTGCCGCACGACGTAATCGTGTCATATAGCTTCCACAATAAGATGCTTCTGTATGACTATTGGCGTAAAACGGTAAAATCTTTTCGGCCACGAAATCTTCTACTTGCTGCAAAGCCCGGCCGGATGCAACATAATCGGCGTAAACCATACGCACATCACCATCCAATCCCGGGATCATCACTCCTTCACCGATTAGACCCGCACGCAGCCGGTCGAAGGTATCTGGTAAGCTCAGTTTGGTCTTGAATTCAGATAAGGGCATAGGGAACTCCATCTATAGCATGTGGTAATATGATCCATATAAGCGCAAATTTTAATCTTTTTAATTTGCTTTTTAATTATTTTATGTGTCATATGATCTATGACTAATAGTAAAATAGATCATATTGACCTTCGCATCTTAGCAGAATTGCAGAGAGATTCTACACTTTCGCAACGTGCACTCGCAGATCGGATCAGCCTATCGCAAAATGCCTGCTGGCGGCGCATTCAAACTCTAACCGCATCGGGTGTATTACAAGGCGCGTCCGCGCGGGTTGACCGTAGTAAAGTCGGGCTTGATCTAGTGGTCTTTGTCATGCTGCGCACCCGCCATCATTCCTCGGATTGGCTAAAGAAATTCCGACGCCATGTTCTGACAATCCCGGAAGTTGTCGATTTTCACCGCATAGGTGGCGATTACGATTACCAACTAAAGGTCGTCACAGAAAATATGGCCAGTTATGATAGGGTTTATCAACGCCTGATCGAAGGGGTAGAACTGGATAGCGTCACCTCTTATTTCGCGATGGAAAGTATAGCGGAAGGCCGCCCATTACCCTTGTAAATGAAAAGGGCCACCCCGTCAGGGCAGCCCACAAATTCTTGTAGTGATCATGAAGATTAGTTCTTCGCGTAATATTCCACAACCAGATTTGGCTCCATCATCACCGGATACGGCACATCTGACAGACCAGGTGTGCGCACAAATGTTGCAACCTTCTTATTCTGATCAACATTGATATATTCCGGCAAGTCACGCTCTTGTGAAACTGCGGCTTCAAGCACCATGTTCATTTGCTTGGACTTTTCACGCACTTCGATCACGTCTCCCTCTTTCACACGGTAAGACGGGATGTTAACCTTCTTGCCGTTCACTGTGACGTGGCCGTGGTTTACGAATTGACGCGCGGAAAATACGGTCGGTACGAATTTTGAACGGTAAACAACCGCATCTAGGCGCCGTTCCAGCAGGCCGATCAGATTTTCACCTGTATCACCATTCACCCTAACAGCTTCAGTATAAATGCGACGGAATTGCTTTTCGGTTAAATCACCATAGTAACCTTTAAGCTTTTGCTTGGCGCGCAACTGGATACCGAAATCGGACAGTTTTGCTTTACGACGTTGCCCATGAACACCTGGCCCATATTCACGCCGGTTTACTGGTGATTTTGGGCGACCCCAAATGTTTTCGCCCATGCGGCGGTCTAGTTTATATTTGGCAGCTGTACGTTTAGTCACGGCTGGTTCCTTTCAAAGTTATGAAAGGTGCTTTCCTTTCCCTAGGCTTAACCGCTTCGGGTGACAGGCAACCTATTGCTAGGGCCACAAACACCAATATGGTCACTGCATTGCAGCGATAGCGGGGGTATAAGGATAATCAGATCAGAGTCAACAGACCGTATACTTTAAATGTGCCCTTTCTGATCACATTTTACAATGCTGTTACAGACAGGTTACCCCACTGTTACGCGGTAAAATTATATACCGCTAAGAATCAAATTTAACATGGTTACAAAACTTAAAACTATCCATCGACTGAAGGATTCATCTAATGGTTTCTAAAAAACCACGCCCTAACAGAACCCTTGACCGAGATTTGAAAAGCCGTGTGCGCCTGGAAGAAGCCAATATTGCCACTCGCCGCCGCTATATTGCTCCAAGCATAGCGGGTGCATTCATTATTCTGACTGGTCTTGTCGCTAGTGTCGCGTTTGGCTGGGGGGATGAAAGCTATATTATTATCGCCGCCACCGCCGTTGGGGCATATATGGCCTTGAACATAGGCGCAAATGATGTTGCCAACAATGTTGGCCCTGCCGTTGGCTCAAACGCATTGTCGATGCTTGGGGCTTTACTGATTGCCGCAATTTTTGAAAGCGCGGGCGCACTTATCGCAGGCGGCGACGTTGTCGGTACCATTTCAAAAGGCATCATTGATCCTGCATCTGTGGATGATCCCAAAATCTTTATCTGGGTGATGTTCGCGGCACTGCTTTCCGCCGCACTTTGGTTAAACCTTGCCACATGGCTAGGTGCGCCGGTTTCAACCACACACTCAATCGTAGGCGGTGTTATGGGCGCAGGCATTGCAGCCGCAGGGTTTGCCGCTGTCAACTGGGCCACCATGGGCAAAATAGCCGCCAGTTGGGTGATATCGCCCATTCTGGGTGGCTTGGTCGCAGCCCTTTTCTTGTGGTTCATCAAAGCGAACGTATCTGAGAAACAAGATAAAATAACCGCGGCACGCCGTTGGGTGCCCATTTTGATTGCAATCATGGCAGGTGCATTTTCCACATATCTGGCGGTCAAAGGTTTGAAAAAGATTGTAAAGATTGATTTGCAAACAGCAGTATTTATTGGGACTGTGGCTTTTACTGCCGCATATTTTATCGCCCGCCCGATCATTCACCGCCTATCCAGCGGCAAAGCAAACAACAAAGAAACTGTTCGCGGATTGTTTAAATTTCCCCTTATCTGCGCCGCAGCCCTGTTGTCTTTTGCCCACGGAGCCAATGATGTGGCCAACGCAGTTGGCCCGCTTGCGGCCATTGTTCATACGGCACAAGCCGCTGAAGTTATTGCCAAGGTTACAATACCCCTATGGGTGATGGGCGTGGGTGCCCTTGGAATTTCTTTTGGCCTGATTCTATTTGGCCCAAAGCTAATCAAGATGGTTGGCGAACAAATTACTAAACTGAACCCATTACGGGCCTATTGCGTTGCTCTGTCGGCCGCAATCACTGTAATTATTGCATCATGGCTTGGCCTGCCGGTCAGTTCCACTCATATTGCAGTCGGGGCAATCTTTGGTGTTGGCTTTTTCCGCGAAGCCCACTGGCGGTTTACAACCCCTGAGGCCAAGATTGAAAAACTTGTTATGGCGGAAGCAAATAAACAAACCCAAGCCAAACGCAAACACCGAAAACTTGTACGCAGATCTCACTTCCTGACAATCATTGCGGCTTGGGTGATAACCGTTCCTGCCGCCGCTTTTTTGTCAGCCTGCATATTCTATATGTTAAACGCATTCATTGCTTGAAGACTTATGGCATCGTGTCCGATAACCCATCTTGCTGTGCCAAAGCGTAATCCTCACTATGAACAGTAATATTCGTGCCATCAAATAGGATAACCCCATAAGCACCCGGCTCGTCCACAGACATGGAAACGTATTGTTCGTGAAGGTTCAACGGGTTCTGGTGACACGGGCTTTTAAAAACAGTATAGGGAATCCCGTCCCACTGGCCTGAAATCGTACGATGTACATGGCCAGCAAGAACATGCACGGGCTTTGGGTGAACCCGCAATAAATCTATTACATCTACCCCATTATCCAACTTAATTCGATCCATCATGGGAAAACCAATATTCCCTAGCGGGTGATGGGTGAACAAAACGACAGGCTTATCTTTGGCCTGTTCCAGCTGATCTGCCAACCATGCCAGCCTTTCCGTACATAACCGCCCTGAATGCAGCCCCATAGGATAAGGCGGGCCGTCTAGCGTATCCAAAGTAATCCCACGCCAATCACCAATATCAAATGATGCTTGCACAAAACCACTGCTGTCCAATATGGCCTGCGGAAATACCTCTAGAAACGCATCACGGCGATCATGATTTCCCATCATAAAGGTAATCTGCAAAGGCACATCCGCAAGGATTGATTTCAGCAGGTCATACTCAACAGCAGTCTTTCCATGCGTTAAATCACCCATTAAAACAATACCTTGCGCATCAGTATGATTAGCCATTGCATGGGCCAAAGCGGCCTTGAACCGTGCCACAGGATCAAGCCCAATAATAGTACCAGCCTTGATGTGTAAATCGGTAAAGACCAGTAGTTTTTTCATGAGGTTAGCTTTCAAACTCTATCAACAGATCCTTGGCATCCACTTGCGAACCTGCAGGTGCATGAATGGTTTTAACAACGCCATCCTGTTCCGCTGCAATCCCGGTTTCCATTTTCATCGCTTCTATCGTACATAGTAAATCGCCCTGTTTCAGCTCTTGTCCAACACTGACAACAACAGATGAGATTACACCTGGCATCGGTGCGCCCACATGGGCCACATTACCCGCTTCGGCCTGCGCCCGTTTTTGTGTGGATGCCGTTACTTTACGATTGCGCACCCGCACCGTGCGCGGCTGGCCGTTCAATTCAAAAAACACCCGCGCTTCGCCCGCTTCATCGGTTTCACCGACAGCTTGCATCACGATTTCTAACGTTTTACCGGGGTCAATTTCTGCGCTGATCTCTTCACCCGATTGCATCCCGTAAAAGAACGTCCTTGTCGGCAAAGTCCGTACTGGGCCATAAAGCCGATGCCGCCCCATGTAATCCATGTAAACTTTCGGGTACATCAGATAGCCGTTCAGATCTTCATCATCAATCTTCAAACCTTCCAGTTCTTTTGATACCGCGGCCCTTGTTGTTTCCAGATCATGCGGCTTCAAATGCCCACCGGGCCGGGCTGTATCGGGTGCTTCACCTTTCAGAACTTTGGCTACAAACGCTTCAGGAAAGCCACCGGGGGGTTGCCCAAGATTTCCTTTCATCATGTCAATCACGCTGTCGGGAAAGGCTACATCCGTATCAGGGTCTTCCACTTGTTCTCGGGTTAAATCCTGTGTCACCATCATTAAGGCCATATCACCCACAACCTTGGAGCTAGGCGTCACTTTGACGATGTCGCCGAACATTTGGTTCACATCCGCATAAGTTTTGGCTACCAGCGGCCAACGATCTTCCAGCCCTAGGCTACGCGCTTGTGCTTTCAGATTAGTATATTGCCCGCCCGGCATTTCGTGCAAATAAACTTCTGATGCAGGGGCTGCCAAACCGCTTTCGAAAGCCGCATATTGCCCGCGCACCGCTTCCCAGTAATCCGATATTTCGCGGATGGCATCAATATCCAACCCCGTATCACGCTCTGTGTTTCGCAAAGCTTCCACGACAGAACCAAGGCAAGGCTGCGATGTGCCACCTGAAAAGGCATCCATCGCTACATCAACAGCATCCACACCTGCGTCAGACGCAGCCAAAATAGTAGCTGCCGCAATCCCCGACGTATCATGGGTGTGAAAATGGATCGGCAAACCGACCTCTTCTTTCAAAGCTTTTACAAGTACTGAGGCTGCCGCAGGTTTCAGCAAACCCGCCATATCTTTCAGACCCAACACATGCGCCCCCGCAGCTTTTAGATCCTGGCCCATCGCCACATAATAGTTCAGATCATACTTGGCGCGGCTGGGATCAAGAATATCGCCCGTGTAACAAATTGTGCCTTCGCAGACCTTGCCGTTTTCCACTACCGCATCCATTGCCACGCGCATGTTTTCAACCCAGTTCAGACTGTCAAAAACGCGGAATACATCCACACCCGTTTGGGCCGCTTGGCGGACAAACTCCTGCACCACATTATCAGGGTAATTTGTGTACCCAACGCCGTTGCTTGCACGCAGCAACATTTGCGTCATCAGGTTTGGCATAGCACGACGCAGGTCGCGTAGCCGTTGCCAAGGGCATTCCTGCAAAAAACGGTAAGCCACATCAAATGTCGCCCCACCCCAACATTCCATGCTGAAAAGCTGTGGTAAATTGTGGGCATAAGCATCCGCCACTTTGATCATATCATGTGAACGCATCCGTGTGGCTAGCAAAGATTGATGCCCATCACGCATCGTAGTATCTGTGATCAGTAGCTGCTTTTGTGCAGCCATCCAGTCGGCAACCGCCTGAGGGCCTTTTTCTTCCAGCAGGTTGCGTGTACCATAGGCGGGTTCTTCCACTTGATTTGCAGGTGGTTTTGGTGCCTTGGCATGGGGGGCAGGTTTGGCCCGCCCTTCCACATCAGGATGCCCATTCACGGTTATATCCGCTATATAATTCAGAATTTTAGTCGCCCGATCTCGGCGCGGTTTGAATTTGAACAGATCTGTCGAGTTGTCGATAAACTTCGTGGTATAGCTGTTATCCAAAAATGTCTTATGCTTCAATAAATTGATTACAAAGGCAATATTTGTACTAACTCCGCGAATTCTAAACTCTCGCAAGGCGCGATCCATTCGCGCAATCGCAGATTCTGGTGTTGGGCCCGAGCAGGTGATTTTCACCAACAAGCTATCATAATAGCGCGTGATTACCGCACCTGAATATGCCGTACCCCCATCCAAGCGTACGCCCATACCTGTGGCAGAGCGATAAGCTGTGATACGACCATAATCGGGGATAAAATTGTTCTGCGGGTCTTCCGTAGTTATCCGCGTTTGCAGCGCATGACCGTTCAGGCGAATGTCATTCTGGCTATCTTTACCCGTAGCTTCGGGCAGTGTTTTACCTTCTGCAATCAGAATTTGTGCCCGCACGATATCAATACCCGTGACCTCTTCGGTCACGGTATGTTCTACCTGAACCCTCGGGTTTACTTCGATGAAAAAGAACTCATTGGTATCCATATCCATCAAAAATTCAACGGTACCCGCACATTCATAACCCACATGCGCACAAATTTTGCGACCCAGCGCACAAATCTTGGCACGCTGTTCTTCACTTAAATAAGGTGCCGGTGCGCGTTCCACCACTTTTTGATTGCGTCGCTGCACCGAACAATCGCGTTCATACAAGTGGTAAATCTCGCCGTGACTGTCGCCCAGAATTTGCACTTCAACGTGGCGCGCACGCCCAACAAGCCGTTCCAGATAACCTTCGCCATTGCCAAAAGCGGCCTGTGCTTCCCGCCGCCCTTCCAGTACCAGCTCTTCCAACTCGCCTTCATGCATAATCGGGCGCATCCCCCTGCCCCCACCACCCCAGCTGGCTTTCAACATAAACGGATAGCCAACTTCATTCGCCATGCGGCGCACTTCATCCATATCGTCGGGCAACACTTCGGTGGCTGGCACCACAGGAACGCCTGCCTCCATTGCCACACGGCGTGCTGAGGCCTTATCGCCCAACTTGCGCATAGTCGCCGCTTTTGGCCCGATAAACTTGATCCCCGCTGCTTCGCAAGCGTCAACAAACTCTGGATTTTCCGACAACAGGCCGTAGCCTGGATGGATAGCATCCGCCCCGGACATTTTGGCCACGCGAATAATCTCTTCAATGCTTAAGTAAGCCGCAACCGGCCCCATACCTTCACCGATACGGTAAGCTTCATCCGCCTTGAACCGATGCAGACCCAACTTATCTTCTTCGGCATAAATCGCGACCGTACGCTTGCCCATCTCATTAGCCGCCCGCATGATGCGGATGGCAATTTCACCTCGATTGGCGATAAGGATTTTCGAAAAATTGGTCATGAAGGCCCCCAAGAAGGAAAAGGAATCGCAAACGTTACGTGCTTATTATATAGTATCACTATAAAAGCCGTTAAAGAATGCGACGCCTATGGGGTCAACTCCGAAATAGTACCTAATGGAAAGTTTATCGATAACAGAGCTTAAGCTGCCTTCATTAAACCTTCTGCCTTCAACTGCGCCAATGTTGCATCCAACGCTTTTATCGTCCGTTCAATCAGCAAATCAACTTCATCTTGCGTTACAGTCAGTGGCGGTGAGATGATCATTGCATCGCCCACATGGCGGATAATCACATTGTTTGCAAAGCAATGTTCACGACACATCAACCCTACGACGCCTTTGTCACTGGCAAATGCCGCGCGGTTGGCTTTATCTGGTGACAATTCAATAGCACCCATCATGCCGACAATACGCGCTTCACCCACAAGTGGGTGATCCGACAAAGAGTTCCATTTTTCTTGCAAGTATGGCCCTATTTCATTGCGCACAGAATCAACGATCTTTTCCTCATCCAGAATCCGCAGATTTTCCAACGCAACCGCACAAGCCACCGGGTGGCCTGAATAGGTATATCCGTGATTGAATTCATCGCCCCCGATCACGGCTGCAACCTCATCACTGACCATGGATCCGCCTATGGGCATATAACCAGAGCTTAAACCCTTGGCGATGGTCATAACATCGGCCTTGATGCCAAAAGTTTCACAACCAAACCAGTTGCCTGTGCGTCCAAAACCGCAAATTACCTCATCCGCGATCAGCAAAATATTACGTTCTTTACATATCCGCTGTATTTCAGGCCAATAAGTAGCTGGCGGCACAATAACCGCCCCCGCACCTTGCACAGGTTCGCCGATAAAGGCCGCGACATTATCTTCACCCAAACGGTCAATTTCGGTTTCCAGCGCACGTGCACATTTCAAGCCAAACTCATCACGCGACATATCCCCG
Source organism: Amylibacter sp. (assembly GCA_965261565.1). Taxonomy (GTDB): domain Bacteria; phylum Pseudomonadota; class Alphaproteobacteria; order Rhodobacterales; family Rhodobacteraceae; genus Amylibacter. Next base: position 1,562,312 of record OZ253460.1, on the reverse strand, counting down.
CCTTCACCATACCAAAATGGCTGCGCGATATGGGTAATGTCAGGGATAGGCATACCGCCCTGCGCATGCATACTCTGCATCCCACCCAAACTGGCACTACCCATGCTTGAGCCATGATAAGCATTATGTCGGCTGATAATGGTTTTCTTTGATGGTTTGTCTTTCATTGCCCAATAGTGGCGTACTAGGCGGATATTAGTATCATTAGCTTCTGATCCAGAGCCCGCAAAAAACACATTGTTGATATGTGCAGGTGCCAATTCAGCCAAACGGGCGGCCAGTGCAATCACCGGCGGATGGCTGGTTTGAAAAAATGTGTTGTAATACGGCAGTTGTTGCATTTGCGCGCTGGCAGCATCTGCCAATTCTTTACGGCCATAGCCGATGTTCACACACCAAAGCCCCGCCATTGCATCCAGAATATCCACCCCTTCACTGTCTGTGATAAACGCACCGTTGGCTTGCGTGATAACCCGCACACCTTTTTCGGCCAGTTCGCCGTTGGCGGTAAACGGATGCATGTGGTGAGCTGCATCCAGTGCTTGCAACTCCTTGGTTGGTAGGTGGTTATCTATCTTGTTCATGGGTGGCCTCAATCTGACAGCATTAGAAGTTTTGCCCATTTAAACGTAAACAATCTTGCTCGTCAATAATTTGATCAAATTATTTAATCAAAGAGTCGTTGTACGATTCCAAAACCCTGCTCAATATCTTTCAAAATCGATTCACCAACCGCATCTGCATCCCCCGCCATCAGGGCCGCAATTGTTTCATCATGGCAATCTTCCAGCTGCGCCGTTCCCCATTTACCGGAAATAACCCTGTAAAGCGGACCATATCGAAGCCACAAAGTAGAAACCAAAGCATGTAGCAGTTCTGACTCAGCCTGTGCATAAAGTGTAAAGTGAAATCGGTGATTATACTTCATATAATCGCCGACATTACCTTGGGCAATCGCCAAATTTAACTTGTCATCAATCCTACGCATTTCATCAACCATGGCTTTGGTCGCCTTCGTCGCCCCAAGAGCAGCCAGTTTAGGTTCAATCGTTCGCCGCACAAACACTAAGTCCGAAAATTCATGCTGGCTAATCTCTGGAAGGGATACACGTCGGTTACCCTGAAATACCAATGCCCCCTCTGCTGTTAATCTGCGAATGGCCTCACGTACTGGCGTCATTCCAACATCCAATTCATCCACCAGACCGTAAATTGTTACCGCTTGCCCTGGTGCAAGCTCTCCATAAAGTATCTTCTCGCGCAACTGGCGATATACCTGTTCGTGGACCGGAATTTTCTGGGATGAAATTGGTTTCATTTTCTAATTTGTTGTCTCTATAGGCAGTGCTTCAACTGCATTTGATTTAGTCTGCTACACAGTCTAGTATCAAATGGCCCATAACTAAAGACTTGCTTTTCGTTAAAAATTTGATCAAATTCACGATAACGAGTCAAAACCCAGGGAGAAACCAATGAAATTATCACTTACAACAACAATAGCGGCACTGCTGTGCAGTGCGGTTATCGCCAATGCCGAAGAAGTACGCGTCTATAACTGGTCTGATTATATTGACGAAGAACTACTGACAAAATTTGAAGAAGAGACCGGCATCAAACTGATTTATGATGTATTCGACAGCAATGAAGTTCTGGAAACCAAAATGTTAGCAGGTTCTTCAGGTTATGACGTTGTGGTACCGTCAGGTACATTTCTGTCTCGCCAGATACAAGCAGGGGCATTTCAGAAACTGGACAAATCCAAACTATCGAACTTTGGCAATACATGGGATGATATTGAAGCACGCACCGATGTATATGACCCAGGCAACCTGTATTCGATCAACTACATGTGGGGTACCACGGGCATCGGTTATAATGTCGGCAAAGTAAAAGAAGCTTTAGGCGACAATGCCCCAGTAGACTCTTTGGCATTGGTATTTGATCCTGCTAACATGGAAAAATTGAAAAATTGCGGTGTTTATTTCTTAGACGCCCCCACGGAAATGATCCCGGCTGCATTAAAATACATCGGCGAAGACCCTGACAGCCATGACATTGATACCATCAAAAAGGCCGAAGCAGTGCTCACAGCCGTGGCTCCATACGTGCAGAAATACCATTCATCCGAGTATATCAATGCGTTGGCAAATGGCGATATATGCGTGGCTTTCGGCTGGTCAGGTGACGTTCTACAAGCCCGTGATCGCGCAGCGGAGGCCGACAATGGCGTTGAAGTAGACTATAAGATCCCTTCTGAAGGTGCTTTGATGTGGTTTGACCAAATGGCTATCCCAGCAGATGCGCAAAACCCTGATGGAGCACATAAATTCATCAACTTCATTCTGGATGCACAAAATATGGCGGCTGCCTCAAACTACGTTTACTTTGCCAATGGGAACAAAGCGTCAGAGCAGTATTTAGCAGAAGACGTTATCGGCGATCCAGCGATTTATCCGCCAACGGATACGGTGAACAATCTCTATGTAACCACGGCTTATGGCCCCAAAGAACAACGTGTTGTCACACGTATGTGGACTAAAGTTAAAACCGGTCAATAAATTACATATCCCTCCCCGCGCAGGTAACTGCGCGGGGCTTCTTTTTTCAGGTGCTGCTTCATGTCAAACGATCCATTCCGCCCGTGGGAAGACCCGCAAGCAATCCCACTAATCCGCTTTGAAAATGTCACCAAGAGGTTTGGCGCATTTACCGCCGTCGACAACTTGACGCTCGATATTTACGAAAAAGAATTTTTCGCCCTTCTTGGCGCCTCCGGTTGCGGTAAAACCACCTTGATGCGCATGCTCGCAGGATTTGAAAAACCCACTGAAGGCCGGATCACTTTAGGTGGTGAAGACATCGCACCTATTCCCGTCAACAAACGTGACATCAATATGATGTTCCAGTCTTATGCTCTGTTTCCACATCTGACAGTTGCCGATAATATCGCCTTTGGCCTGAAACGTTCTGACATGCCCAAGTCCGAAATTGCAGGTCGCGTCGATGAAATGCTAAAACTGGTGCAACTCAGCCAGTTTGCCAAACGCAAACCGCACCAAATTTCAGGCGGCCAACGCCAGCGCGTGGCTCTGGCCAGATCGTTGGCCAGAAATCCCAAAGTTCTGTTACTGGATGAACCTCTTGCCGCTTTGGACAAAAAACTGCGCCAGGAAACCCAGTTTGAGCTGATGGATATTCAAGAAAAGCTTGGCACCACCTTTATGATCGTCACTCACGACCAGGAAGAAGCCATGACTGTTGCATCGCGTGTGGCGGTCATGAATGCAGGCGTTATCAAACAGATATCCACCCCTGACGCAATTTATGAGCGGCCAAACTCAGCCTATGTCGCAGACTTCATCGGTGAGGTGAACCTGATCGACGGCAAGGTCACCAGTAGCACCGAGAAGTCCTGTAAAATTGCATGGGAAGGCGGCACAATTATCGCGCAACCTCGTGCAAAACTGGCCAAAGATACCGAAGTACGCTTTGCTGTTCGTCCAGAAAAAATAGCAATTTCTGCCAAAAAACCGGATGCAGCTAACGCTATTCAGGGAAAAGTGCATGACATCGCTTATCTCGGCAACATTTCAACCTACCACGTAGAGGTTGCCCCGGGCCAAGTCATAAAAGCCCAATTAGCTAACGACCGACGTCTGTCACGGCGCAGTTTCACATGGGAAGACCCCGTGTGGCTGTCATGGACAGAAACCGCCGGCATCGTGTTGACGGAGTAACCGCATGCGTCGCGCTTTCGTCATATTCATCCCTTATATCTGGCTGGTCGCCCTGTTCCTGATCCCCTTTGGGATTGTCTTCAAATTATCCCTATCCGATCCTGCCGTCGCCATCCCGCCTTATGTGCCAACTCTGGATATCAGCGGCGGCTGGGCAGCCTTCAAAGATTTCCTATCCCAATTGGATATAGAAAACTTTACATGGCTGACCGAAGATGATCTTTACTGGAAAGCCTACCTTTCCAGCGTAAAAATCGCCTTTTTCTCAACCGTGTTCACCCTGTTGGTAGGTTTTCCCATCGCTTACGGCATGGCACAAGCCCCCAAAGAATGGCAAGCCACATTGATGATGCTGATTATCCTGCCATTCTGGACCAGCTTCCTGATCCGTGTTTACGCATGGATGGGCATCCTTTCCACCGAAGGGTTTTTGAACCAGTTCCTGCTTTGGACGGGCCTGATCAGCGAACCTTTGCAAATCATCAACACCAATCTCGCCGTCTATATCGGCATCGTTTATACTTATTTGCCGTTTATGGTGTTGCCAATCTATGCAACATTGGAAAAACTTGACCCTTCCTATCTTGAAGCCGCAGAAGACTTGGGCTGCTCACGCACCTCGGCCTTTTGGTCAGTAACAGCCCCCTTAGCAAAACCCGGTGTTATCGCTGGCTGCTTCCTAGTGTTCATCCCAGTTGTAGGAGAATTCGTGATCCCGTCCCTATTGGGTGGTTCTCGCACCTTGATGATTGGTAAAGTACTGTGGGATGAGTTCTTCTCGAATCGCGACTGGCCCGTGGCATCAGCTGTCGCTGTCATCCTGCTGCTGATCCTCGTGATCCCGATCATCCTGTTCCAAAGACAACAGGAACGCGCACAGGAGGCAGAAAAATGAAGCGTTTCACCCTATTCAATGCCACATCCCTGACGCTAGGCTTCGCATTCCTTTACGTGCCGATCCTAATCCTGATTATCTACAGCTTCAACTCTTCACGCCTTGTAACCGTATGGGCAGGGTTTTCGACTAAGTGGTATGGCGAGTTACTACAAAATGAAGCTTTTCTGGATGCCGCTTGGGTAACATTGAAAGTCGGCATCTTTTCTTCGTGTATTGCTACCGTGCTTGGCACGGCGGCCGCTATGGTCATGGTGCGCAGCGGAAAATTCTTTGGCCGCACCCTATTCAGCGGCATGATCTACGCTCCACTTGTGATGCCCGAGGTTATCACCGGCCTGTCCCTTTTGTTGCTATTCATCTCACTCGGGGTTGAACGCGGCGTCATGACCATCGTGCTGGCACACGCCACATTTTCCATGTGTTATGTATCCGTTGTGGTCTCTTCAAGATTGGTATCTTTTGATCAAAGCCTTGAAGAGGCTGCGCTAGACTTGGGCTGCACTCAACTTGACGCATTCAAATCCGTCACATTACCAATCATCGCGCCCGCCGTCATATCAGGTTGGTTGCTAGCTTTCACCCTGTCGCTTGATGATCTGGTTATCGCCAGCTTCACCACAGGGCCATCAGCCACAACATTGCCGATCAAAATCTATAGTGCCGTACGTTTGGGCGTCAGTCCGGAAATCAACGCGCTTTCCACCTTGTTGATTGGAGCCGTTACTATTGGCGTGATCACAGCATCACTCGTCACAAAGCGCGCCGCTGTGCAACGCAAACGTCAAGAAGAACTGGCAAGGCAGGAAGAAGGCTAGGGGTAGGAGTCTTCCAACTCCAACAATTCATCAAGCTGGCGCGCAAACCAACCTTTGGGAATGAAGTGCCCGCGTGAATGCACATCAATACGCACTATGCCACCATCTTCACAATCTTCCCAGTTGGTGCGCACAAAGGTATCTTTGGGCTGAATCGACCAAGAACCCGACTTCGCCCCTTCACCGCAGTTCTTGGCATCGCGCCAAAGCTGCACGGGGTATGTTGTATCACCCCCCGACCCGAATGGAAAATCCATCACTGTATCCGACGTGCCATGCACGTGGCGTACCTCATTGGGAATACTGCCGCAAACCTCAGACTGCCGCAACGTGCCGGACACTGATAATAACGCTGCAACCGGATGCTTAGTCTCGCAGGCAAAACGCCAAGCCATCGCAGAACCAAACGAATAGCCCGAGATGAATATTTTACTGCGATCAATCGGATAACGTTTAGCGGCATCCTCAATAATAGCGTCTGCAAAAGCTGTATCAGGGCTGTTCGACGACCAGAAATCCCACGATTTTCCAAACCCGTTCGGGGCTAATAGCAAAACCCCACGTTTACGTGTCGCTCCAGAAATACGGCTGTGTTTCACAACCAATGTACCTTGGCGTTGCCAGCCATGAAAATGCAACATCACTGGTAGCGGCGTCATCCCATCCCAATCATCCGGCACTTTAACATGGTATGAACGTCCATCAAGCTGGCACGGAATTTGTTCTTCACACGCCTGTGCCACAACATAATCGGCAGAGAGTACCAGTGATACGAATGCAAGTAATATGCGCAAAGTTATGCGGCTCCATCTTTATTAGGGCCAAGTTACTCAAAATATTTCACAGATGGGAATCACAAAGCTGTCATATAATAATTAAGCCTCATAGATTTCAATCCGATAGAATCCGCCGATAAAGATGCCATGTCGCATGTCCCAAAACAGGCATAACAATAAGCAAGCCCAAAAAACCCAAGACCATTCCCCAAAACAACAATGTAGCAATAATGAATGCCCAAAGCAGCATAGGCACAAAACTTTGTATCACTGCCTGTACACTGATAACCATTGCAGTGACAAAATCAATTTCCCGATCCAACAATAACGGTAAACTTATTGTGGTGACGACATAAACCACAAAAGCAAAAAATGCGCCGAGCCCCATTTCTAAAGCAAGCAGAACCAAACCTTGTTTAGTTGTAAACAAATCAATCAAATCAGGGGCATTATCCATTGCAGAAAGCCCCATAACAATCGCAAAAATTGTATGTGCAATGAATACCCAGAACATAAACCAAAACATTATCAAGGCACCAACCCATGGAACTTGTCTGTTACGCTCGGCAAACACCACACCCAGTACACTGCCCCAACTGGGCTTTATATTCTGCTCCATCTGGCGTGACACCTCATAAAGGCCCACTGCAGCAAAAGGTGCTATTAACGGGAAACCTACCACAAAAGGTATGCCCCACCATACCTCTCCAGCCTTTGCATATATCCAGTACATCACCCAACCACCGATGACATAGACAGCACTAAAGAAAATGCCAAATAACGGTGCCGCACAAAAATCAGACCATCCTGCACGCAACGATGCACTTATGTCCCTTAGTCCCACATCATGAATGTCTGGTATCGGGGATGCCTTTGGTAATGTCGTCGGGTCTGTCAAAATAACCTCCAATTGAAATTGGTCGCTTAAAACGCAACCCTTTTTTAAAGGAACTATTTCACATTATCACTATTTTGCGAAGGGAAAGGTTTATGCAAAAGTATTGTTAACATTTCAGCTACTTCTCGCGAAGATCCGATAGGCCCAACCCCCACTTTGTTATGCAATTTGCGGCATCTATATTTGATCCATTTAGGGGCTTCACTAGTGCACGCTTAACGGATTGGATTGCGCCTACAGTGACGACTGGAACAGATGGGATAAATACAGTCAAATAGTCACCGCCGTTATCTTCCATTATGAAACCAAGCGTATCAATACCTGGCCCATACAAAGAGATTAATGCAGGTGGGTAAGCTTTATCATTTGTCGAATGGCTTTTCAGAATATTTGAAACGACCTCATATCCAGGCAGTGCTTTTCTTGCACGGGTGTCAATTCCATCGACTAGTTTACTACCTAGCTTTGTTTGAAGAAGATATCCTAGCATATAACATACTATCAGAATGGTAAAAACCGAGATCACCAAAACCAAAGCAGCTGCAATGGCATAATGAAGATGAAAATAGTCTTCTATCGGTATCAGTATCTTCTTCAAAACCACGAATAGCTTTACCAAGGTAAAAGTAACGGCGCCAATTGGTAAAATGGCAACTGCACCACGGAATATATTTTTAGTGAATTTATCTTTTTTTGACACTACCATCGGCCTTCCTTCACAGGGTCTTTGTTTTAAAAACTATACGAAGCACCAAGTATCGGGCCAGAAGAGGTCTGATCAATAGCAAAGAAATTTGGGCCGGAATTAGTACTATAGTCTATGTTATATGTTCTAAAACCACCGAAGACTTTAACATTATTGGCAAATGTATAACTGGCTGTTGCCATCACTTGATAAGAGCTGCTGTCTTTACCCTTACCAACATCCACCCATCCATTTGCAGCCCAACCATTACCAAAATTATAGCTACCCTGCACACCGATAACGCCATCTACCCAATTTTCATCTCTTAGACGTGTCGCCGCCGTAACATTGCCTTGTCCTATGGCGCTAGCACCTAAAGTATAATCAAGGCTATTGAAACGCAGGCCACCCAGCAAATCGACAGTCAACGTTCTACCCCCACGCTCTTGCTCATAAATCTGATACCCGACATAGGCCCCGGCCCAAAGTTGTTTAATGGTTGAGTCTACCGATATAGTTGTAGTTGGCGAGTATGCAATATTACCGCTTGTGCCGATATTGGCAAAAAACAAATCACCAGTAAAACTCCATTTACCTCTACGATGTTTGACAAACCCCATTAATCCAAAATCAAGGTTTTCCGCTAATGTTTTAAAAGACACATCAATATCTGCCGTCACATTCCCCAACTGGGACGTGCCGTTAATAGAGGTCATAAACAAATACATCCCAACCTCGGTGCTTGGCTCATCTGTTTGGGCATGCAAGGAAGGTGCCGAAACCATAGTCAGAATAAAAATCGCCTTCTGAAATTTTTGAAAAAAATATTTCATATCAACTTCATAACTCCATAGTTAAATACCATTCGGATTAAACTCGGATAATTACGTAATATACCAGAGTAAATCCAGTGATTTATAAAGAAGCCATAAAAATATATACGTGCAATTTTATGAGGTGCTTATTTGGTCAATGATTTGCACACGAATCAAAGTGTTAATTGAATTAATTGGTGATCCCATCAGGACTCGAACCTGAAACCCCCTGCTTAGAAGGCAGGTGCTCTATCCGGTTGAGCTATGGGACCCCGTATTAATGCGTCCAGACGCCACGTCTATTGGTAGCAAAATTTTCGCCGTAACCGCCTGCACGCACGTTGGCTTTGCGCTTATGCGGTTCAGATACCGTATAGGCAATTCCTTTGTCCGTCGCATAATCTATCGCGGCATTCTTGCTGTCAAATGTCAGTCTTATCTGCGTATTCATATCACCAGAACTGGTCCAGCCCATCAACGGGTCTACTTTACGCGCTTCTTCCGGGGCAAATTCCAAAACCCAGGTTTTGGTTTTGGCCTGTCCTGATTGCATTGCATTGCGGGCGGGTTGATAAATACGGGCAAGCATTGGTTTAACCTCATACAGATTGTACATATGCTTATCGCGAAAACTGGCGATAGGCGCAAGCCTTTGTCTGTATTATTTGAAACATGGTTGCCAACCAAATATGCCAGAGTGAGGGGTGGGTGGTGTACATATCCAGTCGGCAACCATTCTTGCTGCTTGTATATTAACCATAATAGTGTGAACTGATAGAATGCAATGAAAATATTCTCTTAAGTTGATTAAAAGTAATTTTACTCAACTAATTAACTTTATATTTACTTATTAATCAGTCTTGAATTTTCCACTGAACACTTCATGTTCTTTACAAAGGAACAATGCCATACAATGCCCCAAGCTTCACCACCAATGCTCAATACACCTGACCGCCACGCCAAAATCAAACTGGAAGGTGGGCAGAAATTCGTAATGCATACCGAATTTGATCCTGCCGGGGATCAACCCACCGCGATTGCTGATTTGGTAGAGGCAATTAACGAAGGTGAACGTAATCAAGTGCTCTTGGGGGCCACGGGTACAGGCAAAACTTTCACCATGGCGAAAGTGATTGAAAAAACCCAACGCCCAGCGATCATCCTAGCACCTAATAAAACGTTAGCCGCCCAGCTTTACGCCGAGTTTTTAACTTTCTTCCCGGAAAATTCAGTGGAATATTTTGTCAGCTACTACGATTACTACCAACCCGAAGCTTATGTCGCGCGCTCTGACACATATATCGAAAAAGAAAGTCAGATTAACGAACAAATTGACCGTATGCGCCACTCCGCCACCCGGGCATTACTGGAACGCGATGATGTAATTATCATCGCATCCGTTTCATGCATATACGGCATCGGCTCGGTTGAAACATACACCGCCATGACCCAAGACCTGATAGCGGGGCAAGAATACAACCAACGTAAAATCATGGCTGACCTCGTCACCCAGCAATATCGCCGCAACGATCAGGCCTTTCAACGCGGCTCTTTTCGTGTGCGCGGCGATACACTGGAAGTCTGGCCCGCCCACCTTGATGACCGCGGCTGGCGGTTTTCTTTCTTTGGTGAAGAGCTGGAAAACATCACCGAATTTGACACGCTCACAGGTGCCAAAACCGATGTGCTCGAAAAAGTTCGCATCTACGCCAATTCCCACTACGTTACCCCGCGTCCGACCATGCAACAAGCGATCAAAGGCATCAAAGCCGAACTGGCTATTCGCACCAAACAGTTCCGCGATGAAGGTAAGCTGCTGGAAGCCCAGCGCATCGAACAGCGCACTCAGTTCGATCTGGAAATGCTGGAAGCCACAGGCGTGTGCAGCGGGATTGAAAACTATTCCCGTTATCTAACAGGCCGTGCCCCCGGAGAACCGCCACCCACGTTATTTGAATACATCCCGGACAATGCCATTGTGTTTGCAGATGAAAGCCACGTTTCCGTGCCACAAATCGGCGGCATGTACAAAGGTGACTTCAGACGTAAATCCGTACTTTCAGAACACGGGTTCCGTCTACCATCTTGCACCGATAACCGCCCATTGAAATTCGAAGAATGGGACGCCATGCGCCCGCAATCCGTCTTCGTATCAGCCACCCCGCAAAAGTGGGAACTGGAACAATCTGGCGGAGTGTTCGCGGAACAGGTGATCCGTCCCACGGGCCTGCTAGACCCCCCCATTGAAATTCGCCCTGTCACCACACAAGTCGATGATCTGCTGGACGAAATCCGCAAGGTAACAGCTCATGGCAACCGCGTTCTGGTCACTACGTTAACCAAACGCATGGCTGAAGACCTGACCGAATACCTTCACGAACAGGGCATCCGCGTGCGCTACATGCATTCCGATATCGACACTATCGAGCGCATCGAAATCCTGCGCGACCTGCGCCTTGGCGCGTTTGATGTACTGATCGGCATTAACCTGCTGCGCGAAGGCCTGGACATCCCCGAATGTTCACTTGTGGCCATACTGGACGCGGATAAAGAGGGGTTTTTGCGCTCGGAAACCTCGCTTGTACAAACCATCGGCCGTGCAGCGCGCAACGCCGATGGTCGCGTCATCATGTACGCTGATCGCATCACGGGTTCGATGGAACGCGCATTAAGTGAAACCAACCGCCGCCGCGAAAAACAGCAAGCCCATAACGAAGCTCACGGCATCACCCCCCAAACCATCAAAAGGAACGTCGAAGACGTATTGAAAGGTGTGTTCAAAGCCGACACTGACCAATCCCGCGTCACCGCCAAGATCGACAAAAAACCAATGACAGGCGCCAACCTGCAAGCGCATTTAGATGCCTTGCGTAAAGATATGTTGAAGGCCGCCGAAAACCTGGAATTCGAAGAGGCCGCCCGCATCCGCGATGAAGTCAAACGCTTGGAGACAGTAGAGTTGACCATCGCCAACGACCCGCTGGCCCGCCAGTACATCGTTGATGCCGCCGTAGAGGACGCATCGAAAAGACGTGGGCGCAGTACGGGTGGGAAAGGTGGCACACGGGCATGGCGGGGGAAAAGTACGCGGAAGTTTTAACCATCCCTTCTTTATCGGCCCAAATATCCGCGCCAAAGGCAAGAACGCAGCCCTATCAGCTTGATCTTGGTCAAAGCTGGTTGTACCATTTTCGATATAGACTCCCATAGAAGGAGAATAAAATGGCAAACTGGACCGCACAAAAACATATCTTGCAAGATAGATTGAAAGAGCTTGATAAAAACTTGCACAAAATCGAAGACAGGCTTGACGAACCACATACCAAAGATCTTGAGGATATGGCGATTGAAACCGAAGATACAGAAGTGATGGAAAGCTTGGGCAATGCCGGTCTGAAAGAGATCGAAATGATCAACGCTGCTTTGCAACGTATCAAAGACGGTATTTACGGCGAGTGCCAAAAATGCGGCGATGACATCCTGCCGGAACGGCTAAAAGCCGTCCCATACACGCCCCTGTGCCCAAACTGCGCTAGAAAGGTATAACCGCCCATGTCCTTTGAAGACCTGAAAGCATCAATTTATCTACTCTTGGACGAAATGACGGAACAGCCCGAAGACCTGCACCAATTGCAAGAACAGCTTCGCGTGAAAATCGCCGAGTTCCGTGCCCTTGGCCTGCCCGTCCCTGAAGATTTTATTCAGGCCGAGCGTGATCTGCGCCGCGACCTGAATCCACCTAAAACGTAGCCGCAACCTCGTACATCACAGGCTCGAAACCTTTGCACAGATCGTTGATTGCGCGGTTGCGTTTGCGCATCTCATCTGTGCGCAGCATCGCCTGAAAATCCTTGCGATCCCGCCATTGGGAATAATTTGCAATCCGCGTTTGCGCATCATTCACATGCAAACCCGCGGCAACAAACCCCGGCTGTTTACTGATCACATCACAGTAAGCATCCGTCAATGCATCCAGCAAATCCTGACAGGTTCCCGGTGTCACCTCAAAGGTTGTTAATACAGTTTGCGATGTTATCTCTGTTGAAATTTGTAGCATGGGGTAGCCTCCTGTCAGTGCAGTTTAACAGCCTATTGCCGATCTCCAAAGTAGTTTAACGCAAAACATGTACTGCACAGGTCGCATGGCGCACCACACGTGCGGCTGTTGAACCCAGAAAATAATCTTGATAATCTGGACGATGCGACGCAACTATAATGCATTCCGTTCCGTTCTTTTCGGCATACTCCAGAACGCTATTGGCGGAACGCCCTATAACAACTTGAATACCCGTGTTTTTATGCCCATCAGCATCTTCTTGCAGCTTTATTTTAGTCGCGACAACATTTTTAGTCATCTGATCATCAGGCAGTTGCTGCATAACATAGGCAGGTATCATATCTATCACTGACAGCAGTGTTATTTTTCCGCCTTCATCTCGCAGAATTTCTGCTAATTCTATCGCCGATTTGATATCTCGCTCATGATCTGGAGCGATTGGAACAAGAATTGATTTATACATTATATTCTCCTTTTCACCCCTTCAGCATAAAGGGATAAAAAATTAGCACTTTGATCTGCGTCATATACTGAAAATCTTCTTATATACGAAACCTGCTGGTCTGATATGGAATAGGGGTAGCGCCCACCCCATATTCACAAACATCAGGTCGGATTATCGCAACGCACTGTTACCTGCATTTTCCCCGTAACGGGCTTTGACCATATTAAATCGATTGCTGCCCCACCGGCACCTTGCCCAACAGTTGCATATGGTTGTTCGAATACCGGTTGGTTTGCGGCGTCAATTATCTGCCCTTCCGGTATAGCAGCAATCACTGTACGTGTTTGTCCGCCAAACGGTAAATACTCTGAAACATCAACTTCCCATGAAGCTGTGGGTGCAGAACCTAAAGCAGTTACACTAACAGGGTTCTGCATGCGGGCATTGATATTATTATACATATTACCTGTTACCGTGACATTCCGGGCTTTACCATGATCAAGAGCTGCATGTGTCGTATCAGCAATCTCGACACGTTCCAAATTGGGGCCGTTTGTCGCTTTGAATACATTATCCGTAATTGTGAAGCCGTTAAGAAAATGGCCTGTACCATAAGGTTTGACATGTATCCATCTAAACCAGTTTGCAGCTTCTGTGGTTGTAAAAATATTACCCGTAACAACCAACCCACCAAACGAAAATCCAGTAACGAAATCAGGCGTTGCATCATGTTCATTAGTCCATTGAATATATGCGTTATCAACGTAGTTCCCGAAAAAACTTGTTTTACAATTGACTGTAGTGAATATTATTCCCGCCGAACGTTCACCCGTTCCGGATGTATCACCCTGGAAAAAATGATTGCCGGTTATGATATTCCCGGTGCCGCCGACAATGCCAAAATGTTTATACCGAACCGCACGGTTATCCCGAATTTTCACATCATTTTCATTTGTGTTAAATCCAATGGATTTGCGGTTGCTCACATCCAAAGCCTGCTCGTCAGATAAAAACTGGCACCTGTCAATCAACATCCCGGAACAACCGCGACCAATTGACGTAATACAGCGATCTTTATTAGACGTGAAAAAACAATCTTTGAAATGATAAATTAACCCATCAGGTGATAGCATGATTCCGCTGGCCATAGACTTGCCATTGAAATCCAAACTATCAAAGCTAAACCGCGAAACACTCGTGAACCCACTAAAATCCAAAAGATATTTGAACCGCGTAAAAGTATAGGATTGACTTGGCTCCGCTGCCCATAACGGGCTGCTTAAAGTTAATATTTGGCTGGCAATATTTACAGCTTTCACATAGATTTCAACACCAACGCCAAAACCTTCAACCAGTGATCCAACCGCAATAGCAGCAATATTTGTTACGTTGGTCAATTGCAATGCATTACCGGTACTGTAGCTCGCCGTTGAAGTTACAACGTCGTCATCCCACACAGAGCCAACTTTTGCCTGAAACTGCCCATTGCGTAATATGCGCCGTGTTGAGAACGTATCTTTATTTCCAACCACTGTATGAAGATCCATAGGCTCATCAAGTTCGATACTATAGCCGCATAGATCCAAAGACTCATGATCTGTAAAATTCAACAAAGCCTGAAACGCCTTTTTAAACGCCAGTGTCTCATTGCTGAATGCATCCAGATAAGTACTATAGTTATAATTTTGCGTCAGTTGTAATACAGCATTATCAGGCATCACCAAAGTGCCTTGAAACCGTATCCTTGATACAAGTGTTACTGTTTGTCCAAGAAAAAAACTGCCCTCTGATACAAGTATATCACGCCCGTTAGCCGCTGCATCGGCAGCTTCAAAAGCCGCCACATTATCTGTGACACCGTCGCCCACAGCACCGTAATCCTTCACGTCGACAATATCCAAAACCTTGCCGTAGAATACCGCGGTTACATCTTCGATCACAATGTCTTCAATACGGACAATACCACCGTTATTTCCTGCCAAATTTATCCCGAAATGGCCGATAGCGGCGTCCCGCCCCCAGATCATATCTACACCTGTTCGTGTTCCTGTCCCTACAATGGCCGATACTTCTACAACCTCGCCATACGCAGACAATTGCACACTCGGGCCGGTCTCAACCACACCGCCAATATGGTTTCCATCTGCATTTCCTGCCCATCCGGCAATCTGTACCGCAGGCAGTGCACCGGCAATTGCTTTCACCCGCGCACGAATGCGCAAATAACACCCCGCAGCAATCGGCGTCTCAGCGAAAGCACGCAGTTTTTGCAAGCTCTGGGTTTTCTGCAATTCCAGGCTAGTGCCAAAATCGGCATCCGCCGCAATCAATGTCGCATTGCCAGCACCGTCATATGCAGGGTCACCTGCCAAACCATCTGCACTGGACCAAACATCCAAACCATCGCCAAAAGTAGGCGGCATCAATACGATGCCATCGGTAATAACTTTATTAGACCTGCTTCACAATAGGTTATTTTTATGCGAGGAAGTGCCTGGAGGTATCATTTTATGAAAGCTTTGAAGATTTTAAGTGCACAACCTGCATTGTTTTTTCGACTATCGGGCATCCGCCTTACAGATTTCAACGCCCTGGTTGCGACACTTCATCCGATCTGGTTGAAAAGTGAGGAGAAACGCCTGTCCCGCAAAGACAGGCAACGTGCGATTGGGGGTGGGATGAACTATCGCCTGGAGTTCGCAGAACAGCTTCTGCTCTGCCTGATGTATTACCGAACCTATACCAGCCATGCTTTTATGGGGCTTGTATTCAATGTATCCTCTCCGACAGTTTGCCGCCGCATTCAAGCCATGACAGAGTTGATGGCAGGCCATTTTCGGATGCCTGAACGTAAAGTAAAGTTGTCGGAAGTGGAAAAGGCTGATCTGCTTTACCTGATGATTGATGGTACTGAGCGTCCAGTTCAACGGCCCGGGAAGCCCTCGGCTCGAAAAGCAAAATATTCTGGCAAGAAAAAGAAGCACACGGCGTCCCACCAGATCATCACAGATGACAAGAAGTGTATACTGGCTGTTGGATGCGCCCATGACGGGCGCAAACATGACAAGCGTATTTATGATGAGACCCGCGTGGATAGGCCCCCTGATATACTTACCCTTGGGGATTTAGGATATCTGGGGACATCACTGGAAATCCCCCTGAAAACATCAAAGAAAAAACCACTTACGAAAGAAGAACAAGAATACAATACATGGCATTCAAAACTACGCATTGGCGTAGAGCACGGTATTGGCCGCATGAAAAAGTTCAATATATTTTCGGATATTCACCGCAACAACCAACAACAAAACATGATTGCCAAGAATGTCGGAGCACTCGCAAATATGAATTTGAAAACAGTTTGACAAAACGGGTGGGGATACTTGTGTCTAAAAATATTCGACCCTATTGTGAATCGGGTCTATTCATAATAGATCCTTTTCGAACACACCCCAAAGGGCACAAAATATCCAAAACGGTTTATCAATAAAATCTTAACCAGAATTTCCGGCAGAGTGCGCATCCCAATAAGAAAGCGCAAACAGACCTCTTGACTGTCATCTCTATTCCCTAGACACTATCCTTAAGGGGAAACGCGAACACCCCGTGAGGCGCCAGCCCAAGTTTCGTATCCATGAACCTCTACCAAAAGGAAGGATGCGTTATGCCTGCACCTACACAAATAACACCCCAACAACTTGCCCGCCTGATCGGCACGCCGGATTGCCCTATTTTAATCGATGTCTGCATTGATAAGGATTTCAAAGAAGACCCGCGCATCATCCCCGGTGCACGCCGTTTTCCGTTCGATAAAATTGAAGACTTAGTATCAGAGCTCAAAGAAAAAAGGGCGATCGTTATATGCCACAAAGGTCTGAAGCTAAGCCAAGGTGCTGCAGCCCTTTTGCGCCACCACGGCATTCCTTGCGAAACAGTTCAGGGCGGTATTGTCGCGTGGCGCACATCTGGCCTGCCGCTTATTCATGTCGATAAAATCCCGTTCCAGGCTGACGGTTCCACGCTATGGGTAACCCGCCACCGCCCCAAAATCGACCGCATCGCCTGCCCATGGTTGATACGCCGCTTCATCGACCCCTACGCGAAATTCCTTTTTGTTGCTTCTTCTCAAGTCCTAAACGTCGCCGAAAGGTTCAACGCCACCCCCTTTGATGTCGAGGATTGCTTTTGGACACATCGCGGCAACAAATGCACTTTTGATACTATGATTGAGGAATTCGCATTAGACATGGCTCCCTTGCACAAACTTGCAACCATCGTGCGCGGTGCAGACACCGACAGACATGATTTGGCTCCAGAAGCTGCGGGGCTTATGGCTATATCCCTTGGACTCTCACGTATGTACCGCGATGATCTGGCCCAACTTGAAGCGGGCATCAACATCTATGACGCCTTCTACCGATGGGCCCGCGATGCATCAGAAGAAACCCACAGTTGGCCGGCAACCGACCCAAAAGGCGCGTAACCATGTCAAACTCAAAACCGCCCCTTAGCCAAGCTTTCCGCGTCTGGGCCAAGATCGGTATCTTGTCCTTCGGCGGCCCCGCCGCTCAAATCGCCATGATGCACCGCGAAGTGGTCGACGATCAAAAATGGCTCACCGAAAAACAGTTCCTCAACGCCCTAAGTTTTTGCATGTTACTGCCGGGTCCGGAAGCCATGCAGCTGGCCACCTACACGGGCTGGCGCACGGGCGGCACAATCGGCGGCCTGCTCGCTGGCCTCCTATTTGTTATTCCCGGGGCCATTGTCATTCTCATTTTGGCAACGCTCTACGCTTATCTCGGCAATGTACCTATGGTTGCTGCCCTCTTTCTCGGCATCAAGGCCGCTGTCGTGGTGATTGTCATCGAAGCCCTATTGCGCGTCGCCAAAAAAGCCCTTAAACGCACCGACCACTGGGTCATCGCGGCACTTGCCTTTATCAGCATCTTCTTCCTGAACTTGCCTTACCCCCTGATCGTCTTCATCGCCGCCCTTTACGGCCTGTTTTTCAACGATACATCCACTGTGTATGACGATCCCGTCAAACCCCGTCAGCCCTTGATAATTACCCTGCGAACCATTGTCTTGTGGCTCATCATCTGGTGGCTTCCCATTCTGATCCTCGATATGGCTACCGATCACAACATCCTAAAAGAAATCGCCTTTTTCTTCTCCAAACTTGCTGTCGTTACCTTTGGCGGAGCCTACGCAGTCCTAGCTTATATGGCTCAGGACGTAGTTGTCATGAAAGGCTGGCTCAGTGCGGATCAGATGATGGATGGACTCGGATTAGCTGAAACCACCCCCGGCCCACTGATCCTTGTTACAGAATTTGTTGGCTTCCTTGCGGGCTTCTCCAAAGGCGGTTGGTTTTTAGGCTTAGCCGCCGCCATTGTTACTCTTTGGGTCACCTTCACACCCTGTTTTCTGTGGATTTTCGCAGGTGCCCCTATATTGACTGGGTCGGCACCCAACCCCGCTTGCGCGGCGCCCTGACCGCAATCACCGCCGCCGTTGTCGGCGTTATCCTCAACCTGTCGATCTGGTTTGCACTACATGTCTTTTTTGATACCGTAACAAAATCATACCTCGGGCCAATCACTTTATGGCAACCCGAGCTTGCATCCATCAATCCAACAGTTGCAGCACTTGCAATACTATCTGGATATCTTCTGCTGAAACGCCACTGGAATGTGGTATGGGTGCTGTTTTCATCAGGCGCTTTGGCATTGTTCTTAGATAGGTTCTTATGAAGACCATACTTGCCATGGCGCAGATTGCTACTACACTTGCCTTATGACAGACACTCCATCACGACTAAACCCCACAGATGAAGAAGCTCGAAAAATCGCGCAAAATCTGATCACACACGCTCATTTCGGCGCACTAGCTGTCCTAAACCCTGAAAGCAACCTGCCGCACGTCACCCGTATCGCGATCGGCACAAACCTTTCGGGAACACCATTAACCCTGATCTCTGATTTGGCATTTCACACGACCGCTTTACGTCAAAACCCAAACTGCTCATTGCTTTTGGGTGAACCCGGTGTCAAAGGCGACCCGCTCACTCATCCACGTATCACCTTACAATGCAAAGCCCGTTTTTTGTCCCGCAGCGCACCTGATCACATCCAGATTAGAGCGCATTATTTAACTCACCAACCCAAGGCCAAACTCTATGTAGATTTCACCGATTTCCATTTTGCACTGTTCGACATCCAATCCGCCAATCTGAACGGCGGTTTTGGCAAAGCTTACACATTATCTGCCCAAGACTGTAAGTCACAGCAAGGATAATTACATGAAACTCACCACAGCCATCCTAACGCCCCTTATGCTGTTTCCTACTTTCGGCCTTGCCCAAAACATGGTTGCATGGCCTGTTGATGAGGCCGCAAAAGATCCATCTTTTCTGGCCTATCGCAATGCAATGCTTAAAATCGTCAAGGCCCAGAATACTGAAGCGTTTTTAAAACTTGTAGATCCCGATATTCACCTGAGCTTTGGTGGCGATGTTGGCCACGAAGCCATGCGTAGAAGCTTAAACATATCCGCTAACGATCTGTCCGAAGAATATAAATCACAGGCCGCAGAACTACGTGACGAATATTGGGGGGAGATTGGAAAAGTTCTCAAACTTGGCGGCCGCTTTGATGAAGGTGCCTTTGTTGCACCTTACACGTGGCAGTCAAAGATACCGGAAGGTGCCGACGCCTATCATACCTATTTTATCACCGGCTCAAATGTTCTGATGCGCACAGCCCCAAATGCAGGTGCTCCGATCATCACCAGTCTGTCCTACAATATTGTCTATAACGACAATTGGCAGGAAGACGCGGATTTTCAAGCAATTCGCCTGCCCGGCGGCAAAAAAGGCTACTTAAGCAGCCAATACCTGCGCTCTTCGCTCGATTACCGGGCCTCATTCATTAAAACGAAAGGCAAATGGCAGATGGTCATGTTCATAGCAGGGGATTAGGCTATGGACATTGAAATAATATTTTGTACAACTCCAACACCCTCATATAAGCAATAAATATCCATGAAATTATCTGTAACACAATTACTAACCAAAGCTAAGTCCCTTACTCATAAGGGCGATATCAAGACTGCGGCACAAATCTATCATGCCATACTGCAGCAGTTTCCAAATAACAAACAGGCCACTGATGGCCTGAAAGAATTGCAACGCAACCAGTCAATGACCGTACATTCTAACGATCAGCCGCCGCAAAGCCAAATTAATGCACTGATTGCTATGCTTCAACATGGCCAGTTGGATAAAGTCATTGAACATGCAAGACCTATGACGCACAAATACCCCAATTCCATCGCTCTATATGATTTTCTTGGAATTGCGCATATGGGGTTGCGAAATTATGACCAGAGCATTGCCTGTTTCCAAAGGGCGCTGCAATTAAAACCGGATTTCGCTGAAGGTTATAATAATCTTGGAGCCGCATTAAAAGCGCAAGGTCGTGTTGATGCTGCAATAACAAAATATCATAAAGCAGTTGAATTAAAGCCCGACTATGCAGAGGCCCATAACAATCTGGGCATTGCCCAACGGGAAACTGGCAATATTGATGCGGCTATATCAAGTTTAAAAACCGCGCTGGAATGTAACCCTAATTTTTCTGATGCGCATTTCAACCTAGGAAGTGCATTAAAGAAAAAAGGTTTTTTGGCAGAAGCCATAACACACTTCGAAAAAGGGCTTTTGATAAAACCTGACAATTCAGAAGCGTTGAACAATCTTGGGAATGCCCAACAAGAACACGGTTTGCTTGATGAGGCTATCGCAAACTATAAGAAATCCCTGAGTATTCATCCCAACATTACCGAAACACATCTTAATTTAGCCGGCGCATTGAAAATACAGGGGCATTTAGACACTGCGCTCGTGCATTACAAAAAAGCATTAGAACTTAATCCTGAATATATTCTAGCGTACCGAAACTATGCAACTGCGATGACATTCAGCAACGAAGATGCCATTACAACAAAAATGGCAGCACTGTTGGATATAACAACTATTACTGATAATGACCGAATGCATTTAAGCTTTGCATTAGGAAAAATGAAACTTGACATTGGCCAACCCGAAATAGCGATCGACCTGCTAAAGGCAGGAAATGCAATTCGGAAAAAAGAGCTTGATTATGATATTTCAACCGATATTTCCCTTTTTGAAGATATAAAAACCACATTCGATACAATATCCACCCCCCCCAATTCTAGAGTCATTTACGGACAAGCCTACACCCATCTTTATTCTGGGAATGCCTCGGTCGGGTACAACCTTGGTCGAGCAGATTATCTCCAGCCACACAGATGTATATGGTGCCGGAGAATTAAGTTTTATGGATGATATATTGAATCATATTGATTGGAGAGGGAAAGCCTTTGATAATATGGTTTTAAGTGAAATACGTGCCGAATTTTATAATCGCTTATCCGGCAAAAATGCATCTCAACGTTTTATAACTGACAAAATGCCGGCAAACTTCAGATGGATTGGCTTTATTACGCAGGCTTTCCCGGAAGCTAAGATCATTCATGTAAACCGAAACCCAGCAGCCGTTTGCTGGTCAAACTTCAAGCTTTATTTTCCTGCAAACGGTATGCGATATAGTTTCGACATGGAAGATATCGCCCATTATTATGGGTTATATCAAAACCTTATGGAATTCTGGCATAATCGCTTTCCGAACAGAATATATGATCTCAACTACGAAAGTCTGACTGAAAACCAACTTGAGGAAAGTCAAAAACTACTGACTTTTCTTGGTTTGGATTGGCAAGATGCTGTCATGGAGTTCCATAAAAATACCAGAAACATTGCAACGGCCTCAAATATCCAAGTACGTAGAAAAATGTATACGGGCAGCTCGCAGGAATGGGGGAAATATCATGACCATCTTGGCCCGATGCTCAAAATACTACATGAACTGCCAAAAAGCTAGGGTCGGTTTTACCTTTCACTAAGCACCTATCGAAACTCGGTTAAACAACACCTCTGCATTATATCTTTGCGCCCTATTGCACACATTAGGTGAGTCCCATGCCACTGTCTTCCGGTATAACCACTACCACTCAGCCTTTTGTCAGATCACCGGCCAGCCCGTTTTCTATCAAAACCACCGTTTCAGGCACCCCGTAAAGCGCAATAAATCCACCAAAGCGCGGCCCTTGGGATGCCCCCAGCAGTACTTCATAAATCGCCTGAAACCAGTCGCGTAAATTATCAAACCTGTGGTTCTTGCCAATCGCAAAAACCAATGCTTGCAAATCATCCGCTGATGTCAAAGCGTAATCACTTAAATCTGCGTCCTTATCCATATCCGCATTTTTCTTCTCAATCATCGCCTTGGCCACATCCACATCGGCCAAACCAGCTGCCAGATCAGCCAAAGCCGCACGTTCCTGATCGTTAGGTGCGCGGTAAGTTTTCGATGGTTTCACAAAATCATGGTAGTAGCGCACAGCAAACTCCGCCGCCGCATCCAGCGTAGGATTTTTCTCTGGCGACGCATCCGGCGCATATTTGTTGATACAGCCCCACATTGCTTCTTTGGTTTCTGCGCTGGAAACTGACGCCACATTCAACAACATCGCAAACGGTACAACCATATCGGACGCAGGCACATTATGCCCGTGAATATGATAGACAGGGTTGTTCAACCGTAGTGCCGTATCTTGATCAGCATAGGCCCGCAATTGCTGATGATACTCATCCACAGCTTTTGGAATCACATCAAAATGCAGCCGCTTCGCGGTCCGCGGTTTCTGATACATAAAATAAGACAGGCTTTCGGCACTGGCGTAAGTCAACCATTCATCAATAGAAATCCCATTGCCCTTGGATTTTGAAATCTTCTCACCATTTTCATCCAAGAACATCTCGTACACATAATGCGCGGGCGCATTCACTCCCAAAATACGACAAATCTTATCGTAAATATGTGTATTAGTGGAATGGTCTTTGCCGTACATTTCAAAATCCACACCCAAAGCCGCCCAGCGCGCGCCAAAATCAGGTTTCCATTGCAATTTCACCTTACCACCCGTCACAGATGTGGTGATCTCGGTGCCGTCCTCATCATCAAAGGTAATCGTACCGTCCGCTGCATTCACCTCTTTCATCGGCACATAAAGCACCCGCCCCGTTGTCGGTGAAATGGGTAAGAACAAACTATAAGTCTGTTGTCGTTCTTCACGCAAGGACGCTAACATCACTTCCATAATCTCATCGTATTTATCAACGCAACGCAGCAGCACTTCGTCAAATGCGCCAGATCGGTAAAACTCGGTCGAACTGTAGAAGTCATACTCAAACCCAAACGTATCCAGAAACCGCAATAGCATCGCATTGTTATGCGCCCCGAAACTGTCGTATTTTTCAAACGGGTCGGGCACATCTGTCAACGGTCGTTGCAAATACACATCCAATGCACGTGGGTTCGGCACATTGCTTGGTACTTTACGCATCCCGTCCAGATCATCAGAAAAACAGATCAACTTTGTCGGAATATCAGAAATCACCTCAAAGGCCCGCCTGATCATCGTCGTGCGTGCAACCTCACCAAACGTCCCGATATGCGGCAGCCCTGATGGCCCGTAACCCGTTTCAAACAACACATAACCTTTCTCAGGCGCACCGTTCTTGAACCGCTTCAATAGCTTGCGCGCTTCTTCAAAAGGCCAAGCTTTGGATTTCATCGCAAGTGCGCGTAATTCAGACATCTTTTGTTCCATCGGGTTAATTCAGCACCTTCCCTATTGCTCCAAACGTTCAGGGTCAATATTATAGCTTCAAATACATGAAAGAGTCGTTCAATGACACAAACCCCTGCCCCATGGATGCCCGAAGACGCGCTTGTCGCCATGATGGTCGCCATGTCCATATCCGACGAAGCAATGAAAACGCTGGAACTGCTGTCGATTGAACGCATCGTCAACAACCTGCCGGTTTTTGCCAGCTATGACATTGATCGCCTGAAAATCATTTCACAAACCGTGTTCGATCTGTTTGAAGAAGAAGACGGGCTAGATGCCCTGTTTGGCTTAGTTCGTACAGCCTTGCCCGAAAAACTGTTTGAAACCGCGTATGCACTATGCTGCGACGTTGCTGCATCCGATGGCCGCCTGCGCGACGAAGAACTACGGTTCTTGCAAGAAGCACGCTATGAGTTGAACTTGGGTCGACTACACACCGCAGCTATTGAACGCGGTGCAAGGGCGCGACACATGACGCTTTAACGCAAGGGTGTAAATATTGTTACAATACGTAGTGCAAAGTCTGAAATTCACCCCTTAATGCCCGCACTTCCCCAGCCACGCTTTCAGGATCGTTTGACCGTAAAACCCGTGCCACAAGGGTCGCAATCTCGCCGACGCGGTCCACCGTTACGCCCCAGCGCACCAGCTCAGGCGTGCCAAACCGCAACCCGTTCATATCGCCCTCAACAGCCTCAATCGGCAGCCCGATCCCGCAAGCTAAAAATCCCGCTTTACGTAGTTTTTTCGATGCTGCTTGCCCGCCGCCAAAAGCACCCGCTTCCAATGCAAACTGATGCGATTGCGTAAAACCGCGTGCTTTCGCAAACACGGGCAACCCTTCTGCATTCAGCGCTCCCGCAAACGCTTTTGATACGGCAATCATTTCCATCGCATATGCTTCACCGTATTCGCGCCAATCCAACATACCCACAGCTAAAGCTGCCGATTTTGCCGCGTCGAAATTCGCCGTCATGCCCGGAAAAGCAATAGCATCCAATCGCTCGGCGATATCGACATCATTCGACACAATAATTCCACCCGCAGGCCCACCAAGGCTTTTATAAGTACTCATCGTCATGAAATGTGCGCCTTCCTTCAAAGGGTTTTTCCACGCCCGCCCTGCGATGATCCCGCATTGGTGAGCGGCATCAAACATCACTTTCGCACCCACCTCGTCAGCAATTGCACGTACCTCACGCACAGGATGTTCGAACAGGTTTAAACTACTGCCAATGGTGATCAGTTTAGGCCGCACCTTCTCAGCCAAAGCCCGCAACCCGTTCACATCCACTGTATACCCGTCGGCATCCACTGGCGCTTCAACCGTATTTAACCCATACAGCCCAGCACAGCCCGCCACATGATGCGTCACATGCCCACCAACACTGGCTGGCGGAGCAATGATGGTATCCCCCGGTTTGCAGGTTGCCATAAAGCCGTAAAGATTGGCAATCGCACCCGATGGCACACGGATTTCCGCAAATTGCGCATCAAACACTTCGGCACAAAGTTCAGCAGCAATCACCTCAATCTCTTCAATCGCCTCCAGCCCCATTTCATACTTATCACCAGGGTAACCCAACGATGGCCGCGACCCGATACCACAAGATAATAAAGCCTCGGCCTTTGGGTTCATTACATTGGTTGCGGGGTTTAGATTGAAACACTCCGCTTCATGGATTTCTCGGTTCTTCTGTACCAATCCATCAATGACCGAAGCAATATCCGTTGAGGATTGTTTCAACGTGCGCCCCGCAATGGATTGTACAAGTTTTTCGCTAGGGGCTGGAACCCAATCTCTGGATGTAAGCGACATATTTTTACTCCTGTTTTCATAACCATATTGCCAGCAGCCACTTGCCACTGCAAACCAGATTTGCTAAATATTGGCATAGAAAAACTAGGCCAATGAAATGTCCATATCTCCACCTCGCCCCAAAGGCCCTCCTCTAAACGCCCTGCGTGCGTTTGAGGCAGCAGCCCGCCTTGGCGGCTTCACCCCCGCAGCCGATGAACTATGCGTCACACCAGGGGCAATATCCCAACACATCAAATCACTTGAAGGCTGGGTTGGTGCCCCCCTGTTTGAACGCCGCTCGCAAGGTGTCTCACTAACTGAACTCGGCGAAAATGTTGCCACAGAATTCACCGCCGCATTTGATGCAATGGGCGATGCGGTACGTGCTTTGCGCACCCGCACCACCCAATCAACAATCAATATCGCGGCCTTGCCTAGTGTCGCACAACTTTGGCTTTCGCCAAGATTACCCGCAATCCGAAAAAGTTTGCAGGATCACAAAATTTCTGTCACCGCTTTAGAAACGTCACCCAACCTGACCCGCGAAATGTTCGATCTCAGTCTGTTTTTAAAAAAACCGACGGGTCACAAAACTGAAATGGTTCTGAAAAATGATACCATTTTCCCCGTATGTTCCCCGGAAATTGCTCAGCGTTTGAACACACAAACCGATCTAGAACACGAAACATGGTTATATGATGCTCTATGGGCAGATGACTGGAAACTTTGGTTAGGCCAAACTGGCCTTCAGGAAATCTCTCTTCAAAACGGCCCCAGTTTTTCACTCTACAGTATTGCTATTGAAGAAGCTAAAAGCGGGGCAGGTGTTCTGATCGGCCATGAAATTCTGGTAGAGCCACTCTTGAAAAGCGGCGCGTTAGTAGCTCCTTTCAAACGAAAATACCAAACGGGAAAATCATTGACTTTAGAGATGGCTCCCAGCCCTTTTTTAGCCAATCACCTGAAACAAATTGCAGTGAAGTTAAAGGATAAAAGCTAGGAGCCATCCTAAATATATTTAAGGGATATGCTGGTTAATTAGCGAATAGGCTTGATTATGCGAATAGCACTTCGCCAAGTCTGCAAACAACTAAGACAGCTAAACCCCGTATTTTTGCACCCAATATCGCAACAACTGATGTTGCATTACCCGTGATCTACGCGCCCATGGTCTGGCTCCCGGAGGCCGCTCGCGATCTTTCTTGGCAATCTTGGATCGCTTTTTCATATCCGCTGTAAAAATTGCGAAAACCAACTTGCGCCCATTTGGACAGGTCACATATCCGGCTAATGCACTGGTAAAATTCAACGTTCCAGTTTTTACAACCACTTTGGTTCTGGCAATTGGCGCCTTTTGCCATTTAGCATTCCGTAGTGTGATCTCCTTCATAATGGGGCGCAATGGCCCGTCCCATTTAGCATTCACCAAAAGACGCGTCATTTCATGGGCGGAAATTCGGCTATCCGATCCAAGCCCGGAATGGTCCACAAACTTGGCCCCGCGCACACCATATTGTGCTTCCAACCATTTGGTCATGGCTTGCGCAGAACCACGCAGTGAACTGACGCGATTTCCGCGTTTGACACTCGCGCTCATCCCCAAAGCCTCCGCTGTCATATTGGTCGAGTACTTGATCATGGATTTTGAAAGAGCCTGAATGCTACCACTTTTCCAAACAGCAATTTCATTGCCAAAAGCAAGTTTATTAGTCACTTTCTGTTTTGGTATACGGATACCGTTCAACGCGGCAACGGCACGAAAAACTTCGCCCGCGTATTCCGCAGGTTGCCGCACGGGTAACCACCGGCTACCATTTTTCCCCAATGCAGATTTTGCCACACTCCAATGGTCAGCACCTCGTACGGACTTGTAGCCATACACAGGAAAATTACGGTTTTTTATGGTAATTTTTATACCTGACACTTCCGGCGCATATTTCCTTGCCTGTGCCAGCATAGACAATAGACCTGCTTCACAATAGGTTATTTTTATGCGAGGAAGTGCCTGGAGGTATCATTTTATGAAAGCTTTGAAGATTTTAAGTGCACAACCTGCATTGTTTTTTCGACTATCGGGCATCCGCCTTACAGATTTCAACGCCCTGGTTGCGACACTTCATCCGATCTGGTTGAAAAGTGAGGAGAAACGCCTGTCCCGCAAAGACAGGCAACGTGCGATTGGGGGTGGGATGAACTATCGCCTGGAGTTCGCAGAACAGCTTCTGCTCTGCCTGATGTATTACCGAACCTATACCAGCCATGCTTTTATGGGGCTTGTATTCAATGTATCCTCTCCGACAGTTTGCCGCCGCATTCAAGCCATGACAGAGTTGATGGCAGGCCATTTTCGGATGCCTGAACGTAAAGTAAAGTTGTCGGAAGTGGAAAAGGCTGATCTGCTTTACCTGATGATTGATGGTACTGAGCGTCCAGTTCAACGGCCCGGGAAGCCCTCGGCTCGAAAAGCAAAATATTCTGGCAAGAAAAAGAAGCACACGGCGTCCCACCAGATCATCACAGATGACAAGAAGTGTATACTGGCTGTTGGATGCGCCCATGACGGGCGCAAACATGACAAGCGTATTTATGATGAGACCCGCGTGGATAGGCCCCCTGATATACTTACCCTTGGGGATTTAGGATATCTGGGGACATCACTGGAAATCCCCCTGAAAACATCAAAGAAAAAACCACTTACGAAAGAAGAACAAGAATACAATACATGGCATTCAAAACTACGCATTGGCGTAGAGCACGGTATTGGCCGCATGAAAAAGTTCAATATATTTTCGGATATTCACCGCAACAACCAACAACAAAACATGATTGCCAAGAATGTCGGAGCACTCGCAAATATGAATTTGAAAACAGTTTGACAAAACGGGTGGGGATACTTGTGTCTAAAAATATTCGACCCTATTGTGAATCGGGTCTAATATATAACCCTCGGCTCCACGCCTCCACTGAAAATACACACGGTTGAAATTTAGGTTGATGCCCTGAATTGCCGGATTATACCCAACGTGATCTGGCTGTTCAGGATCGATTTGGCGTTGGTATGGCAATGCACCTGCATAGACATAGAATTTACCACGTACCGCTTTGACACCGCGCGTTTTTAATTGTTCCGCCAATGATCCCAATGCATCTGTGTCAAGTCTTGGATCGCCTGACCCTTCCAGAATCAAATCACCCTTCAACACACCGTTTTCAATCGGCCCTGTTGCACGAAGCCGTGTTTTATATGTTGTTTCAGTTCCAAGTACAGATAATGCATATAGCGCAGTTGCAGCTTTGGCGACGCTGGCTGGCGGTAGGGTTTTTGATCCGTTATAACTTTCTATCACTGTCCCGGTCAGTGCATCCATGACAACAATACTTTTGATGCCTGAAAGCCCAGCCGACTCTGCTATCAACTTCACGGAGTTTTTGACTTTCAACTCTTGCGCCACCACAGGAGCGAAAGGCACGGTCAGGCTTGCGAGAATTGATTTCAAAAACACGCGCCGGTTTGGTTTTGTCAGAAAATCAAATGCTGTCATAATCCGACTAAAACAAAGCTTGAGGTGCTTATCAACAGATGCTTCACCATTCACCACGATTTCTGATGTCTGTTGACGAAATATCCATCATTGGCCCATTCAACAGACTCCAACACGGTGCCTTTCGAAACGGCAGAGCTGTCGACCTACGTGCTGGCAAACGGTAACGCGCATAACGCCGCGCTGCAGGCGAATTACCCGCCGATATCTGTTCTTCAGGTCGCGCCAATATACCAATAGGCACCATCTCCATAATGTCAGCCCAACGATCCCATTTGTGAAAAGACGCCAAATTATCCGCCCCCATCAACCAAACAAACCGAACACCCGCATAAAGTTGCAATAAATTATCCAAAGTCTCAGCCGTGTAACGAGTGCCCAACCTAGATTCCAAATCCGTTACCTTGATACGCGGATGCTGTACCAAAGCGCGGCAAGCCGCCATACGCTTATCCAGAGGTGCAGGCCCATGCTTTTTTAGCGGATTACCGGGTGACACAAGCCACCAGACCTGATCCAAACCAAATTCCTTCAATGCCCAGGTAGAGATATGCAAATGCCCAGCATGTGGCGGATCAAAGGAACCACCAAGCAATCCCACTCGTAAACCTTGGGGCGCAAAAGGCATTTGTCGCATTTATAAATCCTAAATGAGTGTCCCCAACGGGCGGAACCGCATTCTTACAATCATACAGAAGCTATTCAAGGCTGCATTTTCATATACCAACAACACCTGAAAGACATAAACCTTTGCAAACATAGGCTTGCATAAATGTAACAATCTTGTAACAAGTATGTAACAACATAAATCTTTACAACGGGACCGCAAATATACAATGGATTTAAACCTATTCCGCAGAACAAAAAAACTTGAGCAGAAAATTGACAGATTTTTCGACAAATTATCAGAATCCTCGGTTGTTTACCGGCTTGCCGTACGGCTTTATTTGCGTGAAGGCCTAAATGACGAATTTCAAGAACGGCTTGAGCGCATCAATACATTAGAGTCAGAGGCAGATACACTGCGTCGCAGCATAGAACAGCAACTTTATTCCGATACCCTGATCCCGGATAGCCGAGGCGATGTTCTAGGATTGATCGAAACTGTTGACCAGCTTTTTTCACAATTTGAAGGTTCGCTCTGGGCATTATCTATTGAAAAACCGGACATCCCGGAAGAATTTCGCAACGGATACAGAAAACTGACCAATATGGTGGTCAAAGCGGCTGACGAACTGGCCCTCAGTGGACGTGCCTTTTTTCGCTCACCTCAAGATGTACCCGCACACAATCATAAAGTTATGCTCTATGAAAAAGAGGCCGACGCTATCAGTACCAAACTGAAAATGGCAATCTTCGCATCTGATCTGGAGTTGGTACAAAAAATACACCTGCGCGAGTTTGTCGAACAGATTGACAGCATCGCCGACCTTGCCGAAGATGTCACTGACAGACTGGCCATCTACGCTATCAAACGGCTCGTTTAATCATCATGGACCCACTCATAATTATATTCCTGTCCAGCGGGCTTTTTCTGGGCTGGGCCTTGGGTGCGAATGATGCTGCAAATGTGTTCGGTACTGCTGTCGGCACCAAAATGGTCAAGTTCCGTACCGCCGCTATCATATGTTCCATCTTCATCATCCTCGGCGCATTGATATCAGGTGGCGGCACCACTCATACGCTTGGCAAACTCGGCGCAATAACTGCCCTTCCGGGGGCGTTTATGACCGCACTTTCCGCCGCCTTAGCCGTTTATTCCATGACAAAATCCGGTTTACCGGTTTCCACATCGCAGGCCATCGTCGGGGCAATCATCGGCTGGAACCTGTTTTCTGGCAGCCCGACCGACGCAAGTACACTGACAAAAATCCTCAGTACATGGGTCATCTGCCCGGTTCTTTCGGCCATAATAGCAGTCATCCTATATAAAATACACAAATTCACCAGCAGGCGTATCCCGATCCATATGATCATGGCCGATGCTTACACCA
Source organism: Amylibacter sp. (assembly GCA_965261565.1). Classification (GTDB taxonomy): domain Bacteria; phylum Pseudomonadota; class Alphaproteobacteria; order Rhodobacterales; family Rhodobacteraceae; genus Amylibacter. The sequence goes on along the minus strand of OZ253460.1, from coordinate 1,531,067 downwards.
GAATTGCCCTGATTATTGCAGGCGCATTAGGGGCTTACTCACTAGGGGCCAATAACATCGCCAACGTAATCGGTGTATTCATCCCTGGCGAACCACTGCCTGAACTTCAGGTCGGTACCTTTATATTTTCGTCCACCCAGCAACTGTTCTTGCTAGGTGGTTTGGCTATCGCAGTTGGTGTCTGGACATATTCAAAACGCGTGATGATGACCGTGGGCAACAATCTGGGGCGGCTTTCCGCAAACTCAGCACTTATCGCGGTTATATCCCACTCAATCGTCCTTTTCATGTTCGCATCCCGCGGACTGGAGGCTTGGCTAGCAGGTCACGGGCTGCCCACCATCCCGCTGGTTCCGGTATCCAGTTCACAAGCTGTGGTAGGCGCTGTTGTCGGCATATCTATACTGCAAGGCGCTGCTGGCATCCGTTGGTCAGTGTTGGGCAAAATCGTTACCGGCTGGATTGCCACACCAATAGCTGCATGTTTCATCTGCTTTATCGGATTGTTCTTTTTACAAAACGTCTTTGGGTTGACCGTTCAATAACGTTAGGGTGTTACACAAAGAACGGAAAGAAAATACATTGCTGATCGCCAGTTTTCCTATGTACAGTTATCCGCTAAAAATCCAGTCCCAGATCAAGGGTCATCACTGAATGTGTCAAGGCCCCAACCGAGATGTAATCCACCCCAGTAACTGCCACTTCCGCAATCCGTTCCAGACGCATGTTGCCACTCGCTTCCACAATCATGACGCCGCCCACCATGCCAACTGCCGTTGACATGTCCGCGTTGCTCATATTGTCCAACAACACGCAATCGGCCACACCGACCGTAAGCACCTCTTCAAGTTGGGCAAGCGTATCAACTTCTATTTCTATCCGGCGCATATGGGACGCAAATTTGCATGCGCGTTCCAGCACTTTTCGAACCGATCCGGCCGCAGCAATGTGATTGTCCTTGATCAGAATTGCATCATTCAGCCCAAAACGGTGGTTCGATCCACCACCGTGGCGCACCGCTTCTTTTTCCACCAACCGCAAGCCCGGCGTGGTCTTGCGCGTACAGGTAATCTTGGCCTTCGCGCCCTTGGTTTCCGCCACAAAAGCCGCAGTCATCGTAGCAATTCCCGACAAACGTCCAGCCAAGTTCAAGGCGACACGTTCACCCATCAGGATCGACTTCGCATCGCCTTCAATCGTCATGCAAGTATTGCCGGCTTTGGCCACCCCACCATCCCCGATCAACGTATTGACCTCCAATGATGGATCAACCGTATGAAACGATAATCGCGCCAGCTGCATGCCAGATATGACACCCGCTTCGCGCGCATTCAGACGCGCCGCATAGATAGTACCATCGGGAATGATAGCCTGGCTTGTCACATCCCCCGCCCCGCCCAGATCTTCATCTAACGAACGGGTGATCAGGTCTTGCAACAGAAAATCAGGTAGCGAAGAGTGGGCCATGTTAACGTCCTTCATAAATTACTTACGCCGAAAATGCGTCGGCACAATAACCAAGGCCCCAACAGAAGAAATGATAGTATTCGTCCCATGACTGCCGAAACTGAAGCCGAACATGAGCCGTATCAGAATAAACAAGGCAATTATAAGATTGGGGCTTGACTGGAATCGCCAAGTCGCATAGCTCTATCTTATAACATAAAACTGGAACTTAAAATGGTACATTATAACGATACAAGCCTACTATTTATCGCCGGCTTATTTGGGGCGGGGATTTGTGCATGGTTGGGGTATACCATCTTAGGAAGGCCACTGGGAGGCTGGCTTGGCTTTCTGCTTGGTCCCATTGGTATTATCTGCGCATGTATCATGTATCATGAAGGATCAAGGAATAAATCATGACAAAAGGGCGCATAATTTTTACCGGTACCTTTTGGGGGTATTTTTTCACAGCAATAGGCCTCTTGGTTTTGTCTATAATTACCTTAGGTCTTTTTCTCCCATATTATATGTACTGGTCGCTGAAATACTTCTTTGAAAAGTTGGAAATTGAAATTTACACCACCGATAAATAAAGGAAACATCATGTCTATTGGATACTTTACACTAAAAAACACCAGTGATGGGCAGTTCATGTTCAATCTACATGCCGCAAATGGCGAGACTATCGCAACTTCCGAGCGTTACACGACAAAAGATTCAGCTAAAAACGGTATCGAAAGCGTCAGGAAGAATGCCCCAGACGCTCCCGTGAGAGACGAGACGTAAGAGGATGTCCAGGGATTGCCTTCTCGATTTTGAGGGTCATATCCACCAGATATTTCAAGGATGGATTAAGAGGCTCATCGGGAAACTGCATAATATGTGTCATCTCGTGAATAAGGCCGCGATCCCCTATAATTTCGCTTACTGTTGCCGCGCCAGACTTAATAGCCAGTTCACCTATAAACAGGGCATAATGCAGTACTTCCAGAGTGCAGCCATCACGCGCTAGTTTTTCATGCAGAGGACGATAATAAGGTGGTCTGCTTGATGGTGCAGAAATTGTCCATTCACCCATACATCGTGCGGCCAGAACCGCGTTTAGGGTTTCAGGTGTGGCACAGATGGTTCTTGAAGAGCGATAACCACGACCACAATTATATTCGCATAGGTAATATAAAATAGGCTTGTTCATTGTGCAATGTTCATAGAAGTTAACAGAAACGCGCTGAACCCATTGTTGAGACCTCGCCTATTGTACTTCCAACAGGCCTCAGCAACGTAAAGCGGCGTATAGGCTTTTGAATAGTGATGGTGTTGCCCAAGTAACGCACGTTTAAGGTGTGACCAAAAACCTTCAATGGTATTGGTATGTACATCACCATCAACATATTGTTTGCTGTGGTTTATACTCACACGCGCCATAACTACATCAACGGCATTGTAGGCACTGAACTCGTCTGTAACCAAAATGGTTTCTTTCGTATCAATCGTGCTTTTAATAAAGCGCAGTATGCCCTTGCCAGTAAGATCGCTGGCAACCTGTGCAACAACCCTTCCACCGCGCTCTACCGCACCTATGACTGGTGTTTTCTTGGTGCCACGTCCGCGCTTGGGTGGATTGTCATCGTCCCGCTTATTGCGGCGTGGTTTACCCCCAAGATAGGTTTCATCAATTTCAACAATTCCTGCAAGAAAACTGCGTTCCTCGTTAGCCATTGCTGCCCGGATACGCTGTTGCATATACCAGCATGAGGCTTGAGTTGCATCTATGTCTCGCGCCAGTTGGCAACTGGACAGGCTTTTTTTCGCATTTACCATCAAAGCAATCGCCAAGAACCACTTTTGGAGTTGTATCTTTGTTTGCTGAAATACGGTTCCTTGCAGGACATTAAAACTATTCCTGCAATCGTGGCAATTCCATCGGCCAACGCGATTATTCTCTTTTTTTCTGGCAACATGAAACCCACCGCAATGCGGGCAGTGGGCTTCGTCTCCCCATCGGATTTGTTCAAGATGCGCAATACAGGCGGCTTGGTCGGGAAACTTTTCAATGATTGTAATTAAGTTCATAGGTTGTCCTCCTTTTAACCTAAGTATATGATATTCCTCATTCATTTTCAAGCCCCAATCTTATAATTACCATAAACAATACAGCCCCGCCGACACAAATAATGATCGAGTTCAGATACCCGTTGTTGGTAAACCCCGTTCTTTCACTGAAATAGCCGATGATGATGGCTAGAAATATCGTGCCTAATAGTGCGAAAATCATCTGTTGTTCCTCATAAGCTGTCGCGCAAAGTCAAGGCTTGCGCATAAGTGATTTCGGTACGATGCTTTAATTTATCATCCTTTACAGGATAATCCGTCCGGTAATGTCCGCCGCGCGATTCCTTACGATTATAAGCCGCGGCTGCGATTAAAGTAGCCGCTGCCAGCATATTGTCAAAGTTTGTAGAGGCCCCGCCAAAACGCATATCAAGATCGCGCAAGTCCCGCAGGGCCTGCGCCAAGCCGTCTTCGTTACGAATAACTCCGACCTTATCCGACATAATCTTGCGTAATTCCATCACTGCTGTATCATTCACGCCTGCATAACCCAATTCAGGCATCACCAAATCTGTCACAAACGTTTGCCCAAGTCCCGCATCAATGGCTTGCATCATTCCGCCTGCGCAGATAGCTGCATAAACTAAAGCTTCCAGTAAACCGTTCGAGGCCAGTCGGTTAGCACCGTGTAATCCGGTCGAGGCCGCTTCACCCGATATCCATAGCCCATCAATGGATGACCGCCCGTACTTGTTCGTGGCCACGCCACCCATATGGTAATGCGCTGCCGGCACAATCGGGATCGGCTCAGTAACAGGATCGATACCCGCCTGCTCGCAGTAGCGGTAAACCGATATGAACTCGTCTCTGATTTGTGCACCAATGGCATCACGCGTGTCCAACATCGGCACATTACCCGCCTGATGCTGGTAAAAATTTTCCCGTGCCACGATATCGCGCGGTGCAAGTTCGGCGTCAGGATGAACACCCAGCATATATCGCTTACCATGCTTATTGGTCAGGATCGCCCCTTCACCGCGCAATGCTTCGGTTGCCAGCGGGTTGGGATCGATGCCTACATCCATTGCTGTGGGATGGAACTGTACAAATTCCGCATCCGCTATCACCGCCCCCGCACGTCCCGCCATACCAAGTGCCAAACCCCGCACTGATGGCGGATTGGTGGTTTTCAGATAAAGGCTGCCCGCCCCACCTGCGGCCAGCAAGTATGATTTAGCCTGAATAACATATGGGGGTTGATTGTTTTCGGACACCACAACACCCTGAATAACATTGTCATTCACAATCAGATCCAGTGCTGTGGCTCCCTCAATCACCGTAATGGATGGCGTGCGCACCACCTCTTCGATCAGGGTTTTCATGATCGCGGCACCAGCTTGATCGCCTTTCACACGCACTACGCGTGCAAAGCCGTGTGCAGCTTCCTTTGACATCACAAAATCACCTTTGGCCGTGCGATCAAAAGGCGTGCCAACCTCGGCCAGCTCCAACACATGTTCCTTGGCTGCCTGAGTTACGAAAGCGGCTACATCCGCGTCGACAATCCCGTCACCCGCATTAACTGTATCCAGCGCATGGGCTTCAGGCGTATCTTTCTTGTCCATTGCAGCGGCAACACCACCTTGTGCCCAAGCACTTGAAGCACCATAACCCAGTGCCATAGGTGACAGCACTGTCACAGGGCGCGGTGCCAAGGTCAAAGCGGCATAAAGCCCAGCTAAACCGGCTCCAATAATCAGAATATTATGTTGCTCTGACAAAACCTACTTCTTCAGATTGATCATGCGTTCCACCGCCAGACGGGCCTTTTCCGCCAATGCTGGATCAACAGTGACCTCTTCTGTCATCGTATGCAAGGACCACAGGATTTTTTCCAGTGTGATGCGCTGCATATGCGGGCAAAGATTACAGGGTCCGAGAAAATTCACCTCGGGCACCTCATCAGCAATATTCGATCCCATCGAACATTCCGTGATCAGTAAAACTTTTTCAGGCTTATTTTCACGTACATAATTGATCATGCCTGCGGTTGAACCGCTGAAATCCGCCTCATCCACCACATCCGTCGGGCATTCGGGGTGGGCGATAATCACCGCATCGGGTTCATATTTGCGGTATTCGCGCAATTCGTCCGCCTTGAACTCAACATGCACCATACAGGAACCTTCCCAATAGACGATCTTCTTCTTGGTCTGCTTCGCTACGTTTTGTGCCAAATGCCCGTCAGGGGTCATTATCACAATATCACTGTCCATCGCGTCGATTATTTCAACCGCATTTCCGGATGTGCAACAAATATCGGATGCGGCTTTCACCTCTGCAGTGGTATTCACATAAGACACCACAGGCGCGCCCGGATTATCACGGCGCATTTTTTCAATGTCCTTTGCCGTAATACTTTCCGCCAACGAACAACCTGCGCGGCTATCGGGAATAAGTACTGTTTTTTCAGGTGACAAAAGCTTTGAGGTTTCCGCCATGAAATGCACGCCACATTGCACGATCACACTTTCCTTAACCTGTGTAGCTTCAATCGCCAATTGCAGACTATCGCCGGCTATATCCGCCACCCCGTGAAAAATATCCGGTGTCATATAGTTATGCGCAAGGATTACAGCATCCTTTTCGCGCTTCAACTTGTTGATCGCCAGTACATAGGGCGCAAAACGCGCCCAATCCGCTTCAGGGATCACGCGATCAACGCGGTCGTAAATATCTCTGGTTTCCTTAACCAATGTCAAAGAGGGTTCCAGATCAAAAGCCGCTTCTAGATGCGACTTCATTTCAGGGCTGCCAGGAAGTATCATAAAAGAAACCTTTCGGTTTTGTCTTCAGTTGCTTAATAAATAAGGACTTCTTAAGGGAATTAGAAGGCAAAAACGCATGACAGGCCAATTATTACCCTATGCCGCCTTATTTTTGTTTTTTACATCAGCCGAAAAAACTTCACTCATGAAGTTTAGAAACAAACGTGTCAGACTTCGGCTGCCGGCATTTCTGGGCCAAACCGCGTAAACACTGATCAATTCACTGGTCCAATCAGGCAGCACCCGCACCAATTTACCCGCCGATAATTCCTGTTCCACATACATCTCTGGCAACCAGGTTAATCCCCGCCCCAAAAGTGCCATTTGCTTTTTTGCTTCGCCATTGTCACACCAGAACCGGCTGTTTTTCACCTGACCCTTAAAAATCTCGCCACTACCGTCCGCTTTGTGCAAAGCCATATCACACCAACCGATTTCACAGATGAACGGATAATCCAGATCGAACATATCCTGCGGCACCTTGACTGCTCCATGTTTTTTAATCAAATCGGGTGAGGCATACAGACATCCGTAACCTTCCGTCAATTTACGCACCATGAAATTGCTATCCGACAGATCACCCGCTTGAATGGCCAGGTCATAGCCGCTTTCATTCAGGTTATGGCCATCTATGGAATATGAGATTTCTAGCTCTATATCGGGGTATTTATCCATAAACGCCGCAAATATAGCCGTGAACTTCGGTGCTGCCAGAAAACTGGGAACTGCAATAGAAAGTTTCCCGTGCGGGCTGCTCATAACCGTTTCCAGTTCTTCCAGACCAGCTTCTGCCGCATCCAGCATATTATGCGCGTGCATTGATAACCGTTGCCCTGCCTCAGTTAACGTCAAAGACCGTGTCGAGCGGTAAATCAGCGCGGTATCAAGCTCTTTTTCCAATTGCGATATATGTTGACTAACAACTGGGGCAGATATCCCCAGAACATTTGCCGCAGCCGAGAATGACCCGGTTTCGGCAACTTTGGCGAAGACCGCCAGTGATTTGAGTTTTGGTAACATAAAAACTCATTACACGATTTTTCAAAACAATGAAATAACTTTATTTGGTATACTCACCCAATCAGAGATGATTTATACAAACCTCAACAGCGATCAAACAACATCGCACCAGATAAACCGAACAAAAAGGATCACTAAAATGACACGCAATATCTTAGCTGCAATCATAGCAACAAGCCTGATCGTTCCTTCGGCAACATTCGCACAAAGCGTTGCTTTAGATTTCCCTACATTCTACCCGGAATTTTCTGAAAAAGTGGCACAGCCTGCAACCAAACTGAGCATCGATTCTACAAACAAAACAACTGCTACACCAACCAAAGCAAGCAGCAAAAAGTAAGCCTTGCTTTGAATGCCCCGGTAAACGCTTCCCACTCCCCTAGTTTACCGGGGCCTAATTCCTACTCAAAATCATCAAAAAACTCTTCGTTACTTTGGTAAATGGTCGGGTCATTATCCGATTTACCAACTGAAGACTGCGAACAACCCGTCAACACAGTCAAAATGAACACAAATCGCATTATCATTTTTCTCTGCCTTTACCTTTTGATTTCGCACCTACCTCGCACCAAAACGTAATTGATGCAACATAACCCCGAACATAACTTCGTTAGACACACAGATCATTTCCCGTTTGCGCATTGCGCCGATAGAAAATACAACACGTTTTAGAAAATATGATTTAAAGGGCCTGTCAAATGTCATCAAATAAATACGTGTACTTCATGGAAGGTGTTTCCAAAACCTACCCAGGTGGCAAAAAATGCTTCGAGAACATCCACCTATCCTTTCTACCCGGCGTCAAAATCGGTGTTGTCGGCGTTAACGGCACGGGTAAGTCCACACTCATGCGTATCATGGCAGGCATGGATAAGGATTTTCAGGGTGAGGCATGGGCGGCCAAAGGCTCCACCGTCGGCTATCTGCCGCAAGAACCTAAACTGGATGAAACACTGGATGTGCGCGGCAATGTCATGCTGGCGGTTGCAGCCCAAAAGGCGGTTCTGGACAAGTACAACGACCTTGCGATGAACTATTCGGAAGAAACCGCCGATGAGATGGGCCGCCTGCAAGATCAGATCGACGCGGAAGACTTATGGAACCTAGACGCTAGCATCGACATTGCGATGGAGGCTTTGCGCTGCCCGCCCGATGACGCGGATGTCAGCACGCTTTCTGGCGGCGAAGCCCGTCGTGTGGCACTGTGCAAGCTGCTATTGGAAAAACCCGATATGCTGCTCTTGGATGAGCCTACCAACCATCTAGACGCCGAAACCATCGCATGGTTGCAAAACCATCTGATGGATTATAAAGGCACCATTTTGATCGTCACACACGATCGTTATTTTCTGGATGACATCACCAGCTGGATTTTAGAACTCGATCGCGGGCGCGGTATTCCATACGAGGGTAATTATTCCGCATGGGTTGAACAAAAAGCCAAACGCATGGCCCAAGAGGCCCGTGAAGACAAATCCAAGACCAAAACGCTGCAACGCGAGTTGGAATGGATGCGTCGGGGCCAAAAAGCCCGCCAAGCCAAGCAAAAGGCCCGTATCAACTCCTACAACGAACTGGCTGGCCAGTCAGAGTTGGATAAAATCGGCAAAGCACAGATCATCATTCCAAACGGCCCTCGCTTGGGCAACAAAGCGATTGACGTCGAAGGCATTTCCAAAGCCTACGGGGATAACCTGCTGATCGACAACCTATCCTTCTCGCTACCACCGGGCGGTATTGTCGGCGTTATCGGCCCTAATGGCGCGGGTAAATCCACATTGTTCCGCATGCTGACAGGCCAAGAACAACCTGACAGCGGTGAAATCACATTCGGCGACACAGTAAAAATGTCCTACGTCGACCAATCCCGTGACGCATTGGATGATAAAAAAACCGTCTGGGATGAAATCTCTGGCGGCCAGGACATCATCATGCTGGGTGACGCTGAAATGAACTCTCGCGCCTATTGCTCATCGTTCAACTTCAAAGGCGGCGATCAACAAAAACCACTTGGCCTGCTATCAGGTGGTGAACGTAACCGCGTCCACATGGCAAAATTACTGAAAGACGGCGGAAACATATTGCTGCTGGATGAGCCGACAAACGATCTAGACGTCGAAACACTCAGCGCATTGGAAGCCGCCATCAGTGATTTTGCAGGCTGCGCCGTGGTTATTTCCCACGACCGCTTTTTCCTAGACCGTATCTGCACCCACATGCTGGCGTTCGAGGGCAACAGCCATGTTGAGTGGTTTGAAGGCAACTTTGAGGACTATGAAGAAGACAAAAAACGTCGTCTGGGGCCGGATGCCTGTAAGCCGACACGGGTGAAATATAAGAAGTTCACCAGATGAACTACACCCCTGTCCCAGTTGGGACAGGGGGTTAATACTTTGATTTTATGTTTTTTTTACAAAAACATCCTATGATAAATGAGATCATATTTGTTTATCCATTCTGCTTGAATATATTTGCGACCAGCTAGACTGTTCTAAAAATTGAGATGGTTTTGTCAAAATATACTACGGTAGTAAAAATTAGTTTAACTATGAAAACAAAAGCAATCACTGTATGTTTATTGAACTCGTTTAAAATATTTTGGAAAGTTATATTTTGGAACTGAAAATTGAACTTGAGGATGGCCTTTCAATTGAATTCACTGACTTGGAAGAGCTAGAAAAGTGGGTTGAGCAAGAAAGAAAAAGATGGGAGTGGTTGGCTGGAGCTGCTGGTTCTGGCCAGAACAATTGGAAACACATAAATAATTATTTATCCCAAATAACGAATGGAATTAATAATTTTCGAGCCAATCCAAAACAACCCCAAAATCAAACTGACTTGAATGCCGTGTTATCAAATATACAATCCCGCATAAATAATGGTACCTATATTCTTTCCAATAGCGACCTTGGAGGATTTATTAGAGCGGAGGGCGACAATGATGCTGCGTTCGGAGCTGAGCTTTTGAGTGTCGCAACACTAAAGAACAATGTTGGGCTTGGGAATGGGAAGCGTACAGCCCTTGCCGTCTGTGCATTGTCTGACTTCAATCGCGGGGTGTCAAAAAGAGGTGCTCAATCCACAAGAAAAGCTTTAGCCAAACTTTTCGCTGATTATGAAACTAAAATATCTGAATTAAATGTTAGCTCAGACAAGCTGATTCATACTCTTGATGATACAATTGAAAAGCGAGAGAAAAAAGTTGCTCAATCCACGTCCAATTTAGCGCGTATTCTTGGGAACCATAAAAGCAATCTGAGAAATGAACAGCAAGACCTTAGGAAACAAACGAAAGATGAAACTGACGGTTTGTTGAAAACTGTGAAGGATGAATTAGCCGATTTCAAAGACTTTTATGAAAGCCAAATTGCGCTACAAGAACCCGTTGCATATTGGAAAAGCAAAAGGGTTGGGCATCGTATTGGGTCCGTTGTTTTTGCGGGTTTATTTTTATTCTATATTTTTTATTGCTCCAACAAACTTTTGAAATATGTGACTGGTTTTGATGGCGGATTCACTGGTTTTCTAGACTTCTGGAAAGAGGCCTCTCTTAGTTCTTTTGGTGCATTTGCAAGTTTAATTGCATTGGGGCTGGTCTTTGCAAGATTATTATATCGTTTATTCGCAAGTCAACTTCATTTGTGGAATGACGCATCGGAGCGGGTAACAATGATACAAACGTATTTAGCTCTGGCGCAAAAAGGCCATGCAAAGGAAGAATTCCTAGGGGCCTTATTAGCTAGGCTCTTTTCCCCAAGTTCAGATGGGGTGGTTAAAGATGATTTTGGTTCTGTCGGGCCGCTGGATTTTGTAATGAAGAGTTTCAACAAGTAACCAGTTTACCATTTAAACCAGATTATTCCCACCATCTAAGCCCTCGTCCCTAGACGAGGGCCGCGCCCGACCCTCCCCAACGGGAGGGCGCATTTGCGCCCACCCTAGTGTCGGGCGCTACGTGTATTGTTGATAGGTGGTTAATAACACGCCTTATCGCCCCGGTCTGCGTTTCCACTGACCACCCCTTTGACCCAGATCAAGGCGCTTTACCAACAGTTACCTTAATCTAGAACCATCTTAAACACACAGGAGGATTGATTATGTTCAAGGAAATTGTTGTGGGTCTAGACGGATCCGAAACATCGGAAAATGCATTACGCATCGCCTGCGATCTGGGCCGGAAATACGGCTCGGCAATTCATCTGGTGTATGCGGCACATCCTGAAACTGTTGCAATACCGGTGGGGGCCGTTGCCGGATTTCATGCCGCCACAACCATGCCATCAGCGGCAGAGGTTAAAGCGGCGGGTGAAAAAGTTCTGGCTGCCGGTGCGGTTGTTGCTAAAAAATATGGCCAAATCATCGCCAAGACCCATTTGGTTCAGGGCAATGCGGCAGACCGGATAATAGAATGTGCTGACGCGTGCGGTGCCGATCTGATCGTCACGGGCCGACGGGGCTTGGGACATTTAACCGGCATGATACTGGGCAGCACATCACAACGGGTCAGCCATTACGCCAAATGCGCCTGCCTGACGGTCGCTTAGTATCTGTGAAAGCCTGAAATCCCTGACAAAAGCCCTCCCCGCCACCCCACAAGGCGGGGGAAAGGCTTTGCCATACGGTTTATGGGTTACATAAGTAACTGCAGAAACCGTAAAGTACTCATAAAAAAAAGCAGCTCATTACGCTAAGTAAACTGGCATGACAGCCTTTGAAAAACAGTGATAAAAATTACTAAAGTGACCTAAGGGTAAGGTTTTGATACGAAAAGGCCTTTTTAACGCATGAATTTCCCGCCAGAGTTGATGTGCCAGTGCGATTTACATCCAAAATTTACGATTTACGGTTAAGCGATTCTTGAATACGCAGGAAACACCCGAAATCACCCATTACGAATTTCACCTTGTTTGGCCGTTAATGGCCCAGAAAATACCGTAATTCAGACCTATAAATTCCATGCTTTATTTCTAGATTAAGGCCAGTAACAAGTAGGAGATTAAAAATGACCCCGTATAAACTGGAAGCAAAACACCTGGTTCCCATCAAAGATGACGCATTCCCCTGCAGCATCGAAACCGAACTTCTTCAAGACATGATCAAACAACCGGACAATGTTATCCGCGCGTTGCAAGATACGCCACTGCGGTTTTCACTGGTTCCACAGAAACGCCGTGCCGTCCGTTTGGGCAAGCAACCAGTTCAGATCTCTGCATAATCACCCCCAGCCCTATCCATAGAAATATCGGATAGGGTCATCCGTTGTGATGTGCCACGCTATACCCGTATTATTGGTTGATATGGCTTGTGTTTAGTATCAATCCCTTGCATGCCTTATGAAACTCAAAGGTAGGAGTATTTAATATGCGCAAGGTTCTGATCACGGGCACTGCCGGTTTCATCGGTTATCACCTTGCTGCCCATTTGCTGGATGAGGGGTTTCAGGTCATCGGATTTGACGGGATGACCGATTATTATGATGTCACGTTGAAACAGCGGCGCCATCAGATGCTGCTGCAAAACCCCCATTTTACTTGTGTTGAAGGTATGCTGGAAGATTTTGATCTGCTGCACAAGCTGGTTGAAAATACCAAGCCCGACATCATTGTACATCTGGCCGCTCAGGCAGGCGTGCGCTACTCACTGGAAAACCCCCGCGCTTATATCAACACGAATATTGTTGGCACGTTCAACGTGATGGAATGTGCGCGTGAATTTGGCGTAGAACATTTGCTGATGGCCAGCACCTCATCCGTTTATGGTGCCAACACCGATATGCCGTTTGCGGAAACCGATAAGACCGATACGCAACTGACGATTTATGCCGCCACCAAGAAGGCCAATGAAAACATGGCGCATAGTTATGCGCATTTGTGGAAGGTCCCGACCACAATGTTTCGGTTTTTCACCGTATATGGTGCTTGGGGCCGGCCTGATATGGCGCTTTTCAAGTTTGTTGATGCAGCCCTGAAGGGTAAGCCGATTGATGTGTATAACAACGGCGATATGGCGCGGGATTTCACTTACGTCACTGATCTGGTGCATGGTATTCGGTTGCTGTGCGATTGCCCGCCTAAAGAGCCTGACAGTGTGGATGACATTGCGGCAGGTGACAGCCTAAGCCCGGCGGCACCTTACCGCACCGTGAATATCGGCAATAACGACAAGGTGCAGCTGCTGGACTTCATTAACGAGATTGAAGCTACCATCGGCCAACCGATTGAACGCAATTACATGGAGATGCAAAAGGGTGATGTGCCGGCCACATGGGCCAATTCGGAACTGCTGCAACAGTTGACGGGATATCAGCCGCAGACCTCTGTGCGCGAAGGCATTGCCAAATTCGTGGCCTGGTATCGCGATTATTATCAGGTTTAAAATTTAGGCACTTCGCCTAAATGTCGCCGGTGCGGTTTGGTGGTACTTCTTGAATACGCGGCCAAAAGCAGCTTCGGATTGGTAGCCAACTTCTTCGGCAATCTTGATGATCGGATCATCGGTTTTCAGCAGTTTCTGGCTGGCAAGTTGCATGCGCCAGTTGGTGATGTAGCCCATGGGTGTCACCAGCATGCATTTCACGAATTTCATCGCAAAGGATGTACGCGACAGACCGGCAACTTTTGCCAGTTCGCCAAGGGTCCATGGGTGGGCGGGGTCTTTGTGAACCTCTGTAAGCACACGCGCGATATTTGGGTTGCTGAAGCCGGATAAAACCGGTCTGTCCGCACCTTCTGTATCCAGGTAATCCCGCAAAGCTTGCGCAAAGATAATTTCCGACATTTTCAGGCCGATCAGATCACCCCCCATCTGGGCACGCCCCACTTCATTTCCGATGACCCGCAAGGTATTTTCCATCCAGCGGCCGGAAGTTTCGCCGTAGTTGCGTATATGGATATAGGGCGGCAGAGCATCAATCAGCATATGACTAACATGATTGGCAAAGGAAAAATGCCCGCAAACCAATTGGGTTTCATGGTGGGTTCCAAACTCGCCACCGTAGACCAGTGCACCGGTTCCGTTATAACCCGAATCTTCTACGACCTGATCCAGCTGAACCGCCTGATTTTCGGTTGTCGGGTCGCAAAAAAGCGCATGCGTAGCCCCGCGCATGATGATGATCAAATCGCCCTGTTCCAATGTCACGGGCGTTAACTCATTGCCGACCCGTACCAGACAGCGACCTTTATCTGCATAATGAAACCGCGCCACGTTTTCAAAAGCCGGAACCCTTATGCTCCAAGGTGAAGTGAAAGATGTCCGAAAGTACAATGTACCAGATAACTGTAGGTGGGATAAGATGTCACTTAATAAGTCCATGATGGCTCCTAGATTTATTTTCCATATTACAAAATAAACGTGATTAGTAAAGTATCTGGACGATTGATCAAGTTATCTGAATTATCAATCATTAAAACAACATCAATTATATCCTATCAGTATTTTATCAAACGGCGGTCATAATACCGCCTCAACATAAATAAGGATAATTCTATGATACTTAAATCAACCCTGCTGGCCGCTGGCCTTATCGTTTCTATGATCGCCCCTGCCCAAGCCAATGACCCTGCAAAGCTGAATGATCTTGAAATCGCGCATGTCGCTTATACTGCCGACAATATCGACATCCGCTATGCGCATCTGGCATTGGCCATTTCGTCAAACCCCGAAGTTCGCACATTCGCCGAAACAATGATCCGTGATCATACGGCTGTTAACGAACAGGCTCTGGCATTGTTGGCAAAACTGAATGCTGCCCCACAGGACAACTTTCTAAGCAAAGCTTTGTTGGAAGGTGCAGACAAACTAATCGATGAAATGAGCGCACTTCGCGGTGCCGCTTTTGACAAACGTTATGCGGAAAATGAACTGGCTTACCATAAGGCAGTGAATGATTTGATGAAAAATGCTTTTATTCCAAACATTGAAAACGCTGAAGTAAAAGCGTTGTTCGAAACCGGTTATGAGATTTTTCAGGCCCATGAGCATAATGCTGTTGGCGTGGTTTCAGCGGTTAACTGATGCAAAAGATCAGCAGACGAACCGTTCTGACAGGTTCCGTGGCAGCAATTGCTGTCACGGAGTTTGGCCTTGCAAACGCAACAACCCTGACCCCGACCAAGCACACGGTGGTGATCAAAAAATTTCGCTTCAAGCCTGATCGTATCACCGTGCGCGTAGGCGACACAGTCGAGTGGATTAATCAGGACCTGGCACCGCACACCGCCACTGCCGATGCGGGTGACTGGAGTACTGAGATGCTGAAAAAGGGGGAAAGCAACACAGTGACCGTAACTGCAGATATGACAGGCAACTATTTCTGCGAATTCCATCCAAAGATGAAGGGTGAGATTAAGGTTGAGGCGTAAGTGGGTGGAGGTAGAGCTACGGAAGGGCCGCGCCTGACCTTGGGGAGGTGCGAATGCGCCTTCCCGTCGGGAAGGTCAGGCGCGGCCCGTTGGCACGGACCATACTCAAAATGAGTAAACTATACTTAAGTATCGCCAGCCATATCATCGAGGTTGTTGCTTGCCTTTCCATCTGGATTTGTTCGCAAATGCGTTTTAGCATTCGCTCTACGAACGCTATGTGCATTTTCCAATTCGCCCCGATCAGCCATTTCTATTGCCTTATTAATTGGTGTGAAACGGCTGTTGCCATCAAGTTTAACTTGGGTAATGTCCCCTTCTGCATCAGCACGGGCATCGACAACTTTTCTCTTTTTCACTTTCTTTACTCCTTTTGGTTATCAAACAGTTCATGTTCATGCTTTGTCCATATCATGATTCGCTACCAAAATAAAGTAAACGCCCCGCAGTTTCCTACGAGGCGTTTCTAAATTCTCAAATCAAAGTGTCAGGCTATTCAGCCCTTTTCCTCGATGATCTCGACCATGTGCGAGATCTTGGCAACCATGCCACGTACAGAAGGTGTATCTTCCAGCTCACGGGTTTTGTGCATTTTGTTCAAGCCCAAACCCACAAGCGTTGCGCGTTGTTTGGCGGGGCGGCGGATCGGGGAACCGATCTGTTTTACGACGATTGTTTTAGCCATCTAACTCAAGCCTCCGCAGCTTCGGGTGCAGCAGGTGCTGCATCTGTTTTGGGCAGGATGTCGGAAACTTTCTTGCCGCGACGTTGTGCGACGTTACGCGGGCTAGCTTCTTTACCCAGGCCGTCAATGGTTGCGCGGATCATGTTATACGGGTTTTGCGACCCGATTGATTTCGCAACAACGTCTTGAACGCCCAGCATTTCGAAAACAGCACGCATTGGGCCACCCGCGATAATACCGGTACCTTGCGGTGCTGTACGCATCACAACTTTACCCGCGCCGTGACGACCGTTTACGTCGTGGTGCAATGTGCGACCTTCGCGCAATGGCACACGGATCATTTGGCGTTTGGCCTGCTCTGTGGCTTTACGAATGGCTTCAGGAACTTCCTTGGCTTTACCTTTGCCAAAACCTACACGGCCTTTTTGGTCACCAACAACAACAAGTGCTGCAAAGCCAAAGCGCTTACCGCCTTTAACTGTCTTGGACACACGGTTGATCGCAACCAAACGATCTTGAAATTCCGGTGTTTCGTCGCGATCGCGACCCCGGCGGTTATTATCTCTAGCCATTCAAAGGCCTCCTAAATCACGGGCGTAAGCCCATTTAATCAACCCAAGTGGGGCAAATGCCCCCCGGATCATCGAGGCGGGCTTTGCGCCCACCTGCAAGTTTTCTAAAACTTTAGACCGCCTTCACGGGCAGCGTCTGCTAGTGCTTTCACCTTGCCGTGGAACAAAAAGCCACCACGATCAAAGTAACATTCTTCAACACCTGCTTTTTTAGCACGTTCTGCAATAGCAGCACCCACTTTGGCAGAAGCTTCAACGTTGTTTTTACCCACAACACCCAGTGCTTTTTCCAATGTGGAAGCTGCAGCAACTGTTACGCCTGCAACATCATCGATCAATTGAACCGAGATGTTTTTAGATGAGCGATGCACACTCAGGCGAGGACGGCCATTGGCCATCTTCTTAATTTTGTTCCGGTTGCGCATGCGGCGCTTAAGGAACAGAGTTCTCTTACTATTAGCCATATTATGCGCTCCTTATTTTTTCTTACCTTCTTTGCGGAAGATATATTCGCCTTTGTATTTGATACCCTTGCCTTTAAACGGCTCTGGTTTA
The DNA here is from genome assembly GCA_965261565.1 of Amylibacter sp. Lineage (GTDB taxonomy): Bacteria > Pseudomonadota > Alphaproteobacteria > Rhodobacterales > Rhodobacteraceae > Amylibacter. The sequence goes on along the minus strand of OZ253460.1, from coordinate 1,513,546 downwards.
CGCCACGCGCGAATATTCGCGGCAACTTCACCAACCTGTTGGGCGTCAATACCTTCGACGATGATTTCAGTAACTTTAGGTGCAGTAACAGTCACACCTGCCGGAACATCGAAGTTAACATCATGCGAATAGCCCAATGTCATATTCAAGACATTGCCAACCATTTTGGCACGATAACCAACACCGTTGATTTCCAGCTCTTTTTTGAAGCCTTCCGTTACACCCTTCACGCAGTTTGCGATCTGTGTACGGGACATGCCCCACTGCTGACGTGCGCGTTTGGACATACCACGTGGTTTCACAGAAACCGCGTTGTCTTCCATTGTAAGTGTCACATCATCCGTGGCTTTAAAGGATAGAACACCTTTTGGGCCTTTGACTTCGATTTGCTGACCTGAGATCGTGGCGGTAACACCACTTGGCAGAGCAACTGCTTTTTTACCAATACGAGACATCAGATACTCCTTAGAAGATCGTGCACAGCACTTCGCCACCAACATTGGCGGAACGTGCTTGTGCATCTGACATAACGCCTTTTGGCGTAGAGACAATCGCAACACCTAAGCCCTGACGCACGGTTGGAATATCCTGTGCACCAGAATAAACGCGGCGACCGGGTGTGGACACGCGCTTAAGCTCTTTGATTACAGGTGCGCCGTCGAAGTATTTCAAAGAAATCTCCAATTCCGGGAAGCCTGTTTTGGATGTCGCATTTTCATAACCGCGGATATAGCCTTCGTTCGCAAGAACATCGAGCACCCAACCACGCAGTTTTGACGCTGGTGTATTTACTGTTGATTTGCCGCGCATTTGAGCGTTGCGAATACGTGTCAGCATATCACCGATAGGATCGTTCATAATATCTCTCCCTTACCAGCTAGATTTAACCATGCCCGGGATCATGCCATCTGACGCCAACTGGCGCAGTGCAATCCTGGACACTTTAAGTTTACGATAATAACCCTTCGGACGACCGGTGACCTGACAGCGATTGTGCAGGCGGGTTGCCGATGAGTTACGCGGTAGTTTTGCCAATGCCAGACCCGCTTTAAAGCGCTCTTCCATAGGCAGTTCTTGGTTGCTCACGATTTCTTTAAGCGCAGCACGCTTGGCAGCAAATTTTTCTACCAGCTTTGCGCGTTTAATCTCGCGTTGGACCATTGCAGCTTTTGCCATGTTTCTCTCTCCTTCCGCGATCAGTCGATAAAAGGCAGGTTGAATTGCTTCAACAGGCTTTTAGCTTCTGAATCTGTTTTTGCGGTCGTACAGATAATGATATCCATGCCCCACATTTGATCTACGTCGTCGTAGTTAATCTCTGGGAACACAATATGTTCTTTCAGACCCATGGCGTAGTTACCGTTGCCATCAAAGCTTTTGGCTGAGATGCCGCGAAAATCGCGGATACGTGGCATGGCTACTGTTACCAAACGGTCCAGAAACTCAAACATCTTGTCGCCGCGCAACGTTACTTTACAACCCAAAGGCATATCTTCACGCACCCGGAAACCCGCGATGGATTTTTTGGCTTTGGTGATGACAGGCTGTTGACCTGAAATCGTTGCCATTCCGGCGACTGCAGAACGAATTTTCTTGGTGTCATTTACAGTTTCACCAACACCCATATTCAGCACGATTTTAGCAAGCTTAGGGATCATCATGTCGTTCTTGTAAGAGAACTCTTCTTTCAACGCGGCACGTGCTTTGTCAGCATACTGCGTTTTCAGACGCGGTGTATAATCAACCATCGATCAACGCTCCTGATTTTTTGGCGAAACGCACTTTTTTGCCGTCTTCCATTTTGAAGCCAACGCGCGTAGCACCACCCTCTTTCGGGTCAACCAGTGCCAAGTTTGACAACTGAATTGGCATGTCCGTTGGGACACGGCCGCCCTGAGAGCCTTGTGATTGTTTTACGTGACGGATTGATGTGTTCACACCCGTTACGATAGCTTTACCGGTAGATGGGTTCAAGTTGGCAATCTCGCCCTCTTTACCTTTGTCTTTACCGGTCAAAACGATGATCTTGTCACCTTTTTTCAACTTGGCGGCCATGTTACAGAACCTCCGGTGCAAGCGAGATGATCTTCATGAAGTTCTTCGCACGCAATTCACGTACAACCGGGCCGAAGATACGGGTACCTAAAGGCTCGTTTGCATTGTTTAGGATTACTGCAGCATTGCTATCAAAGCGAATGGCTGTGCCGTCTTCACGACGGACTTCTTTGGCGGTACGCACTACCACAGCTTTGCGAACGTCACCTTTTTTCACGCGACCGCGTGGAATGGCTTCTTTCACTGAAACTACGATAATATCTCCAACAGAGGCATATCTCCGTTTGGAACCACCCAGAACCTTGATGCACTGAACACGGCGAGCGCCGCTATTGTCAGCTACATCCAGATTGGTTTGCATCTGGATCATTTGGTTTCCTTCCGACCTTTGGGGACCATCCCCAGGGTTTCGTTAAGCTGGCTTTTCTGAGCAGTGCCGCTAGGCGCTTGTCAAAACCGTCCAACGTTTGGTTTTCGAAATCGGCTTACACTCTTCAATGCGAACCTGGTCGCCGATTTTGAATTTGTTATCCGCATCATGGGCGCGATACGTCTTAGATTTACGGATAATTTTCTTTAGAACCGGGTGCTGAAAGCTACGCTGAACAGAAACAGATATTGTTTGTTCGTTCTTGTCGCCTGTTACTGTGCCGGTCAAAATACGCTTTGGCATGTCAGTCCCCTTATTCAGCTGCCGCTTCGGCAGCTTTCTGGTTCAAAATTGTCTTTACGCGCGCAGCTGAACGGCGGGCCGTTTTGATCTGTGCGGTGTTTTCCAACTGGTTAGTGGCACCTTGAAACCGCAGATTGAACGATTCCTTTTTCAAAGATGCCAGCTCTTCGCGCAACTGGTCAGGTGTTTTGTCTCTTAAATCATTGGCATTCATAGCCGTTTTCCTTTCAACATCACTGGTAGGCCCCGTGTTTGGGTCACCTTGATTCCAGTGGAGTACATGATGAATGCGCTCTATAGGGCGGAAACGGTACGTTGGCAAGGGTTTAATAAGGCATCCGAGGGTGAACTTCAGCCCACGCGTAACAACAATCAAATCATGTGCAAGGGCGAATTATGCGTGGGAAATTTTGAGCAGGTGTTCGAGAGAAATCTTGCAATGTGTGGGCTGAAGCTCACCCTACCCCCAACTATAATTAAAACTCACGCTGATGCGTTCATCATCGGCCATATTCAGCGGCACCTCGTGGCGCAGCCAACTTTCCCATAGCAGCACATCGCCGACATTTGGTGCCACATAGACAAAACTGCGCAACTCACGCGGCGCGTCGGCTTTGCGTGCGGGGGCGGCCATCATACGGGCCGATCGCGGGTCTTCCAGTTTCAGCGCGCTTGCACCATCTGGCATAGCCACATAAGTCGTGCCACTGATCACCGAATGCGGATGGATGTGCGATGCGTGCGTGCCGCCCGTTGGCAGAATGTTGATCCATAGGCTATCAAGCTTCAGCTTTTTGCCGTCCAAATCAAATGCCAAATCTTCGGCAAAGGACGCCACGTGTTTGTCCAGCGCTTCAACCAAATCCTTGAAGATCGGAAACCGCCAAGGCAGATCATCAAGTGAGGCATAGCTGGTGTAGCCGGGGTAAGCATTTTCCTCACACCACGTCTGCCCCGCCTCATCATCATCGGCAATAGACAGGCAAGTGTGTTCAAGTTCAGCCGCATCAATAGGCTTGCCCTGTTCGGACAAGGCAGCGCGATATAGGCGGGTAACGAAGAGGGAATCGATTTGTGACATGGGGTATTGATAGCGTAGAGTTAGAGGGTGTGCGAGTGGCGATGCGGTAACCTTGTAATTTTGTAAGCTTTCATGCCCATCTAGAAACACATCAATTCTTCTTGCCTCTATGGAGGTTATTCTGGCAGCCCAGCTTTGCGCAGGCAATTGCGGAACTGTTCCATTTTAGCCACGTCTTTCAGGGGGATACGATCAAGATGCGCAACCGATGCTTCGGGCAAGATCTGACGGCAATAATTAATTGCAGCCATAGCTTCGTCTTGCCGGCCCGCCCGCATATGGCTGGCAGCAAGGATGAAATGACCGATATACCAGCGCGGCATACGATGCACGGCCTTACTAGCCCATTCAACAGACGTATCATAACGCCCGGCCATATAGTGGGCTAATGCCATCCCGGAAAACCGGAAAAAGATGCTCGGATCACGTGGGTTGGAACGGATTGCAATTTCCTGATTGGCAATCGCTTCATCCACACGGCCAACAAAACCAAATGCAGTTCCCAAACTGCCATATGCAAGCGAACAGTTCGGATTAAGCTCAATCGCACGCTCTAGGGCCGCAATGGCTTCGTCGTGTTTGTTAACACCCCAACAGCTTATGCCAAACGCCCAATGCGCATATTCATTACGGCCGTCTAGCTGTATGGCTTGCCTTCCCATTTTTTGAGCCAGCTCAATTGTTGCTATATAGTCATCTGCATAACCCAAAAGGGCCATATGGTGATGAATCAGCGACATAACCAAACTGGCTTCGGCACTATCAGGGTCGTGGGCAAGTGCGCGATCTAGTAAAGATTTTGCTGTGTCAAAACTTTCCGGCGTAAAATCATAAAGCAGGTGCCACGCCCGCATAGTCAGTTCCCAGACCGTCAAATCGGGGCGTGAACTGCGCTCAATCGGTTCGCTTGCAGATAAATGGACACTGGTTTGAATAGAGGCCACAACTTTTTGAGTTATTTCATCCTGCAGGTCAAACACATTAGCAAGTTGGCCGTCATAATGTTCTGACCATATGTGTCCACCTGTTACACCATCAATCAACTGCGCTGTTACGCGAATGCGATCACCCGCTTTACGAACGCTGCCTTCCAACACATATCTGACACCCAACTCTTCTGATACCTGCTTCACATCGACGTTTGTACCTTTGTAAGTAAACGTTGTGTTGCGTGCGATAATAAATAACCATGGCGAGCGTGATAATGCTGTGATGATGTCTTCCGTAATACCGTCAGAAAAATACTCTTGCTCTGGGTCGTTTGACATGTTTTCAAAAGCAAGCACTGCAATTGAAGGTTTGTCAGTGTGCAAAATTTGCTGGTTTCCACTACTCTCGGATATCTGGGCACTGTTCTCAAAGTATTTATGAAGATCCAGCTTCGACGTTACACCTAGCTTTCTATAAACCGTTGATAAATGCGTTCGCACGGTAGAGGGTGCTATGCAAAGCCTATCTGCGATTTGATTGTAATTTTCACCACTTGAGAACGCCTTTGCAATCTCCAATTCTCGGGAACTTAGTTGTTTAGACTGCGGCGCGGTTTTATCCAAATTACCCCCAAGAATCGTTCGGCATTACCACCATTTTATAAAATTCAGTGCAAATGACGTAAGAAAAATACTACACTTGCGGTAGTCAAAATACAACATGTGGCTGATACCAGCCTAACCGTAATAATCTTAAACTAATTACACATCAGCAATATATGGAGATTTAATATGCCAAATACACAGACATTAAGCGCAGTTAGTGACATCGAAATAGTACAACGTGGATGGGAAGCGGTTGGACGTGGCGACTGGGATACGCTGGTAGCGGATTATACCACAGACATGGTTTTCGTAATGCCCGGACAAAATGACGTACTGACAGGTAAAGCCGCATTTCGGGACGTACTGAATAATCTAGGAGCTGCTTTACCTTCTGGGTTTGACATAACCGCAATGCGCCAGATCGGAAGTGGCGGAGAAGTTGTATCAATTGTCGAATGGAAGTCTGACAAAGTTCCCGAAGGCAGCCAACTGGCGGTATTATTCAAGTTAACTGAATCAAAAATTTACGAAGAACGCTGGTTCATAGACACCGAGCAGTGGAAAGCTGCATTTTAAAAAAATTTGTGAATATTTATGATGTATTAAATACGATATCAGATATGGCATAAACTTGCGAAATATAAAAACCCCCAACCTTTCGGTCAGGGGTTTTTAAATCTTCATACATGCATTTTAAATCTGTATTAGCTTATACAATCCAACACTAATTCTTTGGATATATTGCTACCACATAGGACAGTTGCAACGTTTTGGTGCCTAAATTTATCGGCATGCTTCATTATTGCCGCAACACCCGCGACACCTGCTGGTTCAACAATATGTCCTGTAGATTGATAGGTTTGTGAAATTGCATCAATGATGTCCTTATCGGAAACCAATAAGACATCATCCACAAGCGCATCCATATCTCGAAGCGCTTCAATGGCTGGCACACGAATGGCTATCCCATCTGCAATAGTATCTACACTGGATGCTTCATCTATGGTTTTATTACGCCATGATTTTTCCATAACATCAGCACCATTCGCACAGACCCCGATAATTTTTGTTTCTGGCGATACAGCCCTTATCCATCGCGCCATTCCTGTAAGTAATGCACCACCTCCCAGTGGGATGACAACATGATCGAATTTCACATCATTTTTTAATAATTCTACGGCAATGGTTCCCGCACCAACAGAAGCATCGACATCCACCCCATCAATAAGCATTCTCCACTTTTCAGCTTTCGCAATTACTTTTGCCTCATTTTTTGCGGCATCGTAATCATCGCCAAATAAGCGCACTTCTGCACCCAATGCTTTCATTCGCTCAATTTTAAGAGGGTTCGCATTGCACGCAGCATATACAACTATAGGCAACCCTTCTTTCTGGCATGTATACGCCAATGCTTGCCCCCAATTGCCAGCACTTGCGGTAATGACTGTTTGCTTATCATTGGCATTCGCCCCAATCATCTGCCTTGTTAAAAAACTGGCTCCGCGGCCTTTGAAACATCGAATTGGGTTTGTAAATTCTATCTTCAAAGTAAGATTACAACCAATAACTTCTGATAATGCACTACAATTATATTGCGGCGAATTAAGAAAAATTGGGTCAATCATATCAACGGCATGTCTTATAGCATCAAGCTTTATGCGGTGATTGGGAAGGGTGTCTTGCATCATTATACTCCGGTAATCGATGTGATTTTCAGAATATAAAACAATAAATTGACAAATTATCCCTAATACCAATGAACATAGTATCTGACTCATTTTCAGGGTTCCCTTGGCGCGGAATATGTGAATCAATGTCCCGACAAACATGGGGGATATTATGGGTGCAGCGATACCACTTCGAGATGACTTTGACGGCGACAGACTTCGCAGACTGGCGCGGTCGAGCCGTGACAGCGATCAGACGCGCCGCCTTCTGGCACTGGCGTCAATTTATGACGGCGGTCGGCGGACCGCAGCGGCGCGGATCGGCGACGTGACACTACAGATTATTCGTGACTGGGTGATGCGGTTCAACGTGGACGGAGCAGACGGGTTGATCACGCGCCGGTCTGTCGGGCCAAAACCAAAGCTGACAGCAGAACACCGCCGGGCGCTTGCGGAGATGGTGGAGCGCGGCCCAACCCCCGCGATCCACGGCGTGGTGCGGTGGCGGCGCTGCGATCTGGCGCGCTGGCTCTGCGAAGAGTTTGGCGTTTCAATCGCCGAGGGCACGGTGGGGCGGGTTCTGCGCGAGATGGGTTACCGGAAGCTCTCCGCCCGTCCGCGCCACTACGCGCAGGACGGGGACGCGATTGTTGCGTTTAAAAAAACTTTCCCGCCGAGGTGGAAAAGATCAGGGCCGGTCTGGCCCCAGGCGTAGAAATCGAGCTCTGGTGGCAGGACGAAGCCAGGATAGGTCAAAAAAACAAGATCACGCGACGGTGGGCCAAACGTGGAACCCGACCCAGTGCGCCGCACGATCAGCGAACCCAATGGGCCTATATTTTTGGCGCGATCTGTCCAGCAAAAGGCAAGGGTGCCGGACTCGTCATGCCGTACTGCGACACACATGCAATGGACGCCCATCTCGCCATCATCAGTGGTGAAGTCGGCCCCGGTGCCCACGCTGTAATTCTCGTCGATCAGGCCGGGTGGCATACAACGCCCAATCTCGACGTTCCCGAGAACATCACCCTCCTGCCGCTGCCGCCCCGATCCCCGGAACTGAACCCCCATGAAAATATTTGGCAATTCATGCGCGATAACTGGCTCTCCAACCGTGTATTCAAAGACTACGACGACATTGTCACCCATTGCTGTGAGGCTTGGAACAAGCTCATGAACCAACCTTCGCGCATTCGATCAATCGGTATGCGAGATTGGGCGCATAGGTTGTAGGCCACGCTCGTTGGTATAATATTAATATTTATCAGGATAATAATTCACCAATCTAGGAATTTTGGGTCAATGAGTTCAAATATTGATAAAATAGACAAAGTTCTATTACATCTTGTTCAAGAAAATGCACGAAAGAGCCTAGATGAGTTGGCTAATGGTGCAGGAATATCTAAATCCGCAGCGCAGCGGCGTCTGCAAAAACTGAGAGACTCAAAGATTATCGTCGGGGATATCACAGTGGTAGATCCTAGTCGCGCGGGGCCTTCAGTAACCATGCTCGTCGAGATTGAGTTCGAACGGGACCGCCCCGAATTTATGAGCCTTTTTCAACGCTGGATCGCCAGTGAAATCCACATTCAACAAGCATGGTGCATAACTGGACGTGGTGATTATACGCTCGTTGTTATGACGAGTTCTATTGAGGAGTTTGATACTTTTATGGAGCGACTGTTAAATGACAACCGATATGTTCGTAAATTCATGACTTCCGTAGTCTTACGTACAATCAAGCGCGGATTAACTGTGCCAATGTCAGAGGATCAATAAGGCAAAAACCCCCAACCTTTCGGTCAGGGGTTTTAAATCTGTTAATATGGCAAGCGGCCCAGCGAAACTTTGTTTCGCTTACACCGTTCTGGCAACTGCTTTGCAGTTACCAGTACTACCAGTCTTCGCGTTGAACGATACGTGTTTTCACCGGCAGTTTCATTGCGGCAAGGCGCAGGGCCTCACGCGCTACTGCATCGGTTACACCGTCGATTTCAAACATGATACGACCGGGTTTCACTTTGGCTGCCCAAAATTCAACAGACCCTTTACCTTTACCCATCCGTACTTCGGTAGGTTTTTTGGTTACGGGTAAGTCCGGAAAAATACGGATCCATACACGGCCTTGGCGTTTCATGTGACGTGTCATCGCGCGGCGGGCCGCTTCGATTTGACGTGCTGTGATACGTTCAGGTTCGATAGTTTTCAAACCGTATGAACCGAAGTTCAGATCGGAACCGCCTTTTGCAAGACCGTGGATACGACCTTTGAACGCTTTGCGGAATTTAGTACGCTTTGGTAAAAGCATTTTAGTTCTCCTTCACCTATGGCTTAGCGACGTGGTGGGCGATTGCCGCCACCGTGTGGGCGTGGCCCACCGCCTTCTTGAGCTTCAGCAATACGACGATCATGTGCTTGCGGATCATGTTCCATGATCTCACCTTTGAAAATCCAGACCTTGATACCGATGATACCATAAGCGGTTAGACCTTCGCAGCGCGCATAGTCAATGTCAGCACGCAATGTGTGCAATGGAACGCGACCTTCGCGGTACCATTCAGTACGCGCGATCTCGGCACCACCCAGACGTCCGGCAACATTGATACGAATGCCCAAGGCACCCATACGCATGGCGTTTTGCACCGCGCGTTTCATCGCACGACGGAAAGACACACGGCGTTCCAGCTGTTGTGCCACACTTTCGGCAACCAAGGCTGCGTCCAGTTCAGGCTTGCGCACTTCAACAATGTTCAGATGCAGTTCTGACGCAGTCAAAGCAGCAACTTTTTTGCGAAGCGTTTCAATGTCAGCGCCTTTTTTACCGATGATCACACCAGGACGTGCAGAGTGAATAGTCACACGGCATTTCTTGTGTGGGCGTTCGATAATGACACGTGCGATACCCGCTTGAACACATTCTTTCTTGATGAAATCACGGATTTTCAGGTCTTCTAGAAGAAGATCCCCGAAATCTTTGCTTTCAGCAAACCAGCGGCTGTCCCATGTACGGTTGACTTGCAGACGGAAGCCAATTGGATTGATCTTTTGACCCATTATGCTTGCTCCTCTGAAGGTTGGCGGACAAGGATAGTAACCTGCGCGAATGGCTTCAGGATTTTACCGTAACGGCCACGCGCACGTGGACGTCCGCGTTTCATTGTTAGGTTTTTACCGACCCAAGCTTCTGCGACGATCAGTTCGTCAACATCCAGCCCGTGGTTGTTTTCAGCGTTTGCGATTGCAGATTGCAATGTTTTCTTAACATCATCAGCAATACGCTTTTTTGAAAACGTCAATTCTGACAAAGCTTTTGCAACTGGTTTGTTGCGAATAAGCTGTGCTACCAGATTAAGCTTTTGCGGGCTTGTTTTAAGCATGCGAGATACGGCCATAGCTTCGTTATCTGCAACGCGACGAGCATTTTTAGACTTAGACATGGCCTACTTCCTCTTCGCTTTTCTATCAGCCGTGTGGCCGAAATAGGTACGCGTCGGACTGTATTCGCCAAATTTCTGGCCAATCATATCCTCGGATACGTTTACAGGAATGTGCTTGTGGCCGTTATAAACGCCAAAAGTCAGACCCACGAACTGTGGCAAGATAGTTGATCGACGAGACCAAATTTTAATAACTTCATGTGTGCGCCCAGACTCACGTACAGCTTCCGCTTTTTTAAGTACGTATGAGTCAACAAATGGGCCTTTCCAGACTGAACGAGACATATCTTAACGACCCTTCTTCTTAGCGTGACGAGAACGAACAATGAATTTATCCGTTGTCTTGTTTGAACGTGTGCGGGCACCTTTGGTTGGTTTGCCCCAAGGTGTCACAGGATGGCGACCACCCGATGTACGACCTTCACCACCACCATGCGGGTGATCGACAGGGTTCATAACAACACCACGAACACTTGGGCGGATGCCCTTGTGACGGTTACGACCAGCTTTACCCAAATTTTGGTTTGAGTGGTCAGGGTTTGAAACCGCACCAACTGTTGCCATGCATTCTTGGCGTACCAAACGAAGTTCGCCAGATGACAAACGCACCTGAGCATAACCACCATCACGGCCAACAAATTGCGCGTAAGAACCAGCAGCACGAACCATTTGTCCGCCTTTACCTTGTTTTAGCTCAATGTTGTGGATGATTGTACCGATCGGCAAACCTGTGAACGGCATAGCGTTACCCGGTTTGATGTCAGCTTTGGCTGAAGATACAACTTTATCACCGACGGCCAAACGCTGTGGTGCCAAAATGTATGCTTGTTGCCCATCTTCGTATTTGATCAGCGCGATAAACGCAGTCCGGTTAGGGTCGTATTCAATACGCTCTACCGTTGCTGGAACATCCAATTTGTTCCGCTTGAAATCTACGATACGGTAAAGGCGTCTTGCCCCACCGCCTTTGCGACGCATAGTAATCCGTCCGGTATTGTTCCGGCCACCGTTTTTACGCACACCTTCTGTGAGCGTCTTAACAGGACGGCCTTTCCAAAGCTCGGAACGGTCAATCAGAACCAACCCACGTTGGCCTGGCGTCGTCGGTTTATACGACTTTAATGCCATTCTTTCTGTCTTCCGTTTTTAAAACGATCTGTTGATCGTTGTGGTTATACGGCCCCGTAGGTCCGCTTGCTTAAAAGTAAACACGGCCCCTTGGGGCCGTGATTCGTGTGTCTTCTATCAAAGGCCAGTGCTGACGTCGATAGTATTACCTTCTTCAAGTGTAACATATGCTTTTTTAACGTCTTTACGCTTGCCCAGCTGCCCGCGGAAACGTTTCACCTTACCTTTGGTGATCGTTGTGTTGACCGCTTTCACTTTAACACTGAACAAAGTTTCAATGGCTTCTTTGATCTGAGGTTTGTTCGCGTCAATCGCTACTTCAAACACCACAGCGTTGTTTTCAGACGCCATTGTTGCTTTTTCAGTGACGATTGGTTTGCGAATTACATCATATAGTTCTGCTTTAGTACTCATGACAAACGCGCCTCCAATGCTTCAGCACCCGCTTTGGTCAGAACCAAAGTGTTTGCTTTCAAGATGTCGTAAACGTTGGCACCCTGGCTTGGTAGAACATTGATGCCATCCAGATTGCGTACAGCCAATGCAAAGTTTGCATCCACTTCAGCACCATCGATAACCAATGCTTTTTTCCAACCCAAATTAGCCAACACTTTTGCCAGATCTTTGGTTTTTGCAGTTTTCAGCGTTGCCGCATCCAGTACAACCAACTCACCTGCTGTTGCCTTTGCAGACAAAGCATGACGTAGGCCAAGCGCGCGGAACTTTTTAGTCAGGTCATGTGCGTGGCTACGTGGTGTTGGGCCTTTATAGACACCACCACCGCGAAAGATCGGTGCCGAACGGGCACCGTGGCGTGCGCCACCAGTACCTTTTTGGCGATAAATCTTCTTGGTTGAATAGCTTACTTCTGACCGGGTTTTTACTTTGTGCGTACCTGCTTGGCGCTTTGCCAATTGGTAACGCACAACACGGTGCAAAATGTCAGCACGGGGCTCCAGACCGAAGATTGCATCGGATAACTCGATGCTTCCTGCAGCTTTTGCGTCCAGTTTGATTACGTCGGCTTTCATTATGCGTCACCGTCCTTTTTATCTGTAGCAACGTCTGCTTCAGCTGCGGCTTCTTGTGCTGCGGCTTCGGCTGCTTGTGCTTCAGCGGCGGCAGCTTCTTCTGCGGCAGCTTGTGCAGCGGCGGCTTGTGCTGCTTTTTCAGCTTCTTTAGCGGCAGAACGTAACGCTGCTGGCAAGATCACATTTTCAGGTGTTGGTTTTTTAACCGCATCCTTAATTGTTACCCAGCCGCCTTTTGATCCCGGGACAGCGCCCTTGATCATCAGGATGCCACGATCCGCATCGGTTTTAATAACTTGCAGGTTTTGTGTGGTTACACGGGCTGCACCCATATGACCGGCCATTTTCTTGCCTTTGAAAACCTTACCGGGTTCCTGACACTGACCAGTTGAACCATGCGAACGGTGTGAAATAGATACACCGTGTGTTGCGCGCAGACCTTTAAAGTTCCAACGCTTCATCGCACCTGCGAAACCTTTACCGATAGAAGTACCGGCAACATCAACGTATTGCCCTTCAAAGTAATGGTTTGCTGTGATTTCTTCACCAACAGCAATCAGGTTTTCTTCTGACACGCGAAATTCTGCAACTTTGCGTTTTGGTTCAACTTTAGCTTTGGCAAAGTGGCCACGCATTGCTGCGGATTGGCGTTTTACTTTAGCTGTACCTGTACCAAGTTGAACGGCTGAATAGCCATCCGTATCGTTTGTACGTTGAGCCACAACTTGTAGGTTATCCATTTGCAAAACGGTTACAGGGATCTGCTTGCCGTCTTCCATGAACAACCGGGTCATGCCCAGTTTCTTTGCAATTATACCAGAGCGCATAATAATCCCGCCCCCCTTACAATTTGATCTCAACATCCACACCAGCAGCAAGATCGAGCTTCATCAGCGCGTCTACTGTTTGTGGAGTTGGGTCAATAATATCTAGCAGACGTTTATGCGTCCGAATTTCAAACTGCTCACGAGATTTCTTGTTCACGTGCGGGCTACGCAGCACGGTGAACTTCTCAATCTTGTTCGGCATAGGGATCGGGCCACGCACTTGCGCACCTGTCCGTTTAGCTGTGTTCACGATTTCCGCAGTGGACGCATCCAATACGCGGTAATCATAAGCTTTCAGCCGAATACGAATATTTTGGCTTTTCATATCTGAAGCCTTTCAAGGCGTTAGAGTTGATAGGTAGAGCGGCTGAGTACCAGCCGCCCTACTTCGAACCCGCAGGTTAATTATTATTCGATGATTTTAGAAACAACACCAGAACCAACTGTGCGGCCGCCTTCGCGGATAGCAAAGCGCAGGCCTTCTTCCATCGCAATTGGATAGATCAGTTCAGCTGAGAATTTCAGGTTGTCACCCGGCATCACCATTTCTGTACCTTCTGGCAGCTCAACAGTACCTGTCACGTCAGTAGTACGGAAGTAGAACTGTGGACGGTAGTTGGCGAAAAACGGTGTGTGACGGCCACCCTCGTCTTTAGTCAGAATGTATACTTCTGCTTCAAACTTAGTGTGTGGTTTAACTGAACCCGGCTTACAAAGAACCTGGCCACGCTCAACACCATCACGGTCGACACCACGAAGAAGAACACCAACGTTGTCACCTGCTTCACCGCGATCAAGCAGTTTGCGGAACATTTCAACGCCAGTACATGTAGTTTTCTTAGTGTCTTTGATGCCGATGATTTCTAATTCTTCACCAACGTTAACAACACCACGCTCAATACGGCCTGTTACAACTGTACCACGGCCGGAAATTGAGAACACATCCTCGATAGGCATCAGGAATGGTTTATCAATAGCACGTGCAGGTGTTGGGATATATTCGTCAACAGCAGCCATCAATTCAGCAATTTTTTCTGAACCGATGTTCGCATCACGTTCTTCCAAAGCTGCCAGTGCAGAACCCATAACGATTGGAACATCGTCGCCCGGGTAATCGTACATGGACAACAGTTCACGGATTTCCATTTCAACCAGTTCCAACAACTCGTCGTCGTCTACTTGGTCAACTTTGTTCATAAAAACAACCATGTGCGGGATACCAACCTGGCGACCCAGCAAAATGTGCTCACGTGTTTGTGGCATAGGGCCATCAGCTGCGTTCACAACCAAAATAGCGCCATCCATTTGAGCAGCACCAGTAATCATGTTTTTCACATAGTCAGCGTGGCCCGGGCAATCAACGTGTGCGTAATGGCGTGCTTCTGTTTCATACTCAACGTGTGCTGTTGAAATAGTGATACCACGTGCTTTTTCTTCTGGCGCGCCGTCAATTTCGTCATACGCTTTGAAGTTGTCCGAAAACTGCTTTGTAATCGCAGCTGTCAGTGTTGTTTTACCGTGGTCAACGTGGCCGATTGTGCCGATGTTGACGTGTGGTTTATTACGTTCAAACTTTTCTTTTGCCATAACTAGGGCCTCCTAGGGTTCTTATTCGGTCGGCAGTGCCTGACCTGTTAGGTTTCAGATCAGGCGAATTTCGCCTGGATTTCTTCGGATATATTATTTGGTACAGAATCGTAGTGGCTGAACTGCATAGTAAAGTTCGCACGGCCCGAAGACATGGACCGCAACGTGTTGATGTAGCCAAACATGTTGGCCAGTGGTACACGCGCATCAATTGCAATGGCGTTACCGCGTGTGTCTTGGCCTTGAACCATGCCACGACGTGATGTCAGATCGCCGATGATACCGCCTGTGTATTCTTCAGGGGTCACAACTTCGACCATCATGATAGGCTCAAGCATTTTCGCACCAGCTTTACGCAAACCGTCGCGC
Source organism: Amylibacter sp. (assembly GCA_965261565.1). Classification (GTDB taxonomy): domain Bacteria; phylum Pseudomonadota; class Alphaproteobacteria; order Rhodobacterales; family Rhodobacteraceae; genus Amylibacter. Next base: position 1,498,156 of record OZ253460.1, on the reverse strand, counting down.
ATACCCATACGGCCAGCGATCTCAAATGCCATGACGCTACTGTCCACATCGTGGTATTTACCATCGATTAATTCCACTTTGAAATCAATCACAGGGAAACCTGCCAATGGGCCGCTGTCCATAACAGACTCGATACCTTTTTCAACGCCGGGGATGTATTCTTTCGGAATAGACCCGCCAACGATTTTGCTTTCAAAGGAATAACCTTCACCTGGCTCTGTCGGCTTGATGATCATTTTCACTTCAGCGTATTGACCAGACCCACCAGATTGCTTCTTGTGGGTATAGGTGATTTCAGCTTCGTGCGAAATTGTCTCACGATATGCAACTTGCGGCGCACCGATGTTTGCTTCAACCTTAAACTCACGCCTCAGACGATCGACTAGAATATCCAAGTGCAATTCGCCCATGCCCTTCATGATGGTCTGACCAGACTCAAAGTCAGTTTCCACGCGGAAAGATGGATCTTCTGCCGCCAGACGGGCTAGACCCGTAGACATTTTTTCTTGGTCGGCTTTAGTCTTTGGCTCAACAGCAATCTCGATCACAGGATCGGGGAAAGTCATTGTTTCCAGAATAACTTGATCGTTTATAGAACAAAGCGTATCACCGGTTGTGGTTTCTTTCAAACCAGCCAACGCAATAATGTCACCTGCGAATGCTTCTTCGATAGGCACCTGCTCGCTTGAGTGCATCATCATCATACGACCAACACGCTCTTTTTTACCCTTGGTAGAGTTGACCATGCCGTCGCCTTTTTTAAGCATACCTGAATAGATACGCGTAAAGGTCAATGTACCCACAAACGGGTCATTCATGATTTTAAATGCAAGGCCGGAAAATGCCATGTTGTCATCAGCACGACGTGCAATGTCACGTGTCTCTGTTTCATCACCCGGCTTAAAGCCCATGTAATCAACAACGTCCAAAGGTGATGGCAAGAAGTCGATCACAGCGTTCAACAGCGGTTGAACACCTTTGTTCTTAAACGCCGAACCAGCCAGCACAGGCACAAATTCCATAGCCAGTGTGCCCTTGCGGATCAGAGAACGCAAAGTTGCCACATCAGGCTCGTCGCCTTCCAGATAGGCTTCCATGGCATCGTCGTCCATTTCAACAGCCATTTCGATCATTTCGTTGCGCAGTTTTGCACACTCATCTGCAAGCCCCGCACGGATTGAGCGTTTTTCCCAAGATGCGCCAAGGTCTTCACCAATATAAACCCACTCTTCTTGAGTGATCAGGTCAATGATACCTTCCAGCTCTGTTTCTGCCCCAATAGGGATTTGAACAGGCATAGCACGCGCACCAGTACGGTCGCGGATCATTTCAACACAGTTCATGAAATCCGCGCCAGTTTTGTCCATTTTATTAACAAACACAATGCGTGGCACTTTATAACGATCCGCTTGACGCCAAACAGTTTCTGTTTGCGGCTCAACACCGGCGTTGGCGTCCAGCAAACATACCGCACCATCCAAAACAGCCAAAGACCGTTCAACTTCAATGGTGAAGTCAACGTGGCCAGGTGTGTCGATGATGTTCAGACGGTGCTTTTCATTCTCGACGTCAGGGGTATCACCGTTTTCTGTGCGTTCCCAGAATGTAGTGGTCGCAGCAGACGTAATGGTAATACCACGCTCTTGCTCTTGCTCCATCCAGTCCATAGTCGCCGCGCCATCATGCACTTCGCCGATATTGTGGGACTTGCCTGTGTAATACAAGATACGCTCTGTGCAGGTTGTTTTACCCGCATCAATATGAGCCATAATCCCGAAGTTACGGTAGCGTTCCAGAGGATATTCGCGTGCCATCTGCTTAAACCTTTTCTTATTTTACCAGCGATAATGGCTGAATGCTTTGTTCGCATCGGCCATCTTGTGGGTGTCTTCACGTTTTTTCACGGCTGTACCGCGGCTATTGACGGCATCCATCAATTCGCCCGCAAGACGTTCTTCCATAGTATTTTCGTTGCGCTTACGAGACGCCGTGATCAACCAACGGATCGCCAAAGCTTCGCGGCGCTCTACACGCACCTCAACAGGCACCTGATAGGTTGCACCACCCACACGACGAGAACGCACTTCGACAGAAGGCTTGATGTTTTCAAGAGCTTCGTGAAACACTTCTACAGGTGCGCGTTTGGTTTTATCTTCAACCCGGTCCAAGGCACCGTAAACGATACGCTCGGCTACGGATTTTTTACCGTCCAGCATCAAGTTATTCATAAATTTAGACAGAACCTTGTCACCATATTTGGCGTCAGGCAAAATCTCACGTTTTTCAGCACTATGGCGTCTAGACATATCTGTTGCCCCTTATTTCGGTTTCTTCGCGCCGTATTTCGAACGACGTTGTTTACGGTCTTTTACGCCTTGTGTATCAAGTACACCGCGCAAGATGTGATAGCGAACACCTGGAAGATCTTTTACACGGCCGCCGCGGATCAGAACAACTGAGTGCTCTTGCAGGTTGTGGCTTTCACCTGGGATATAAGAAATCACTTCGAAACCGTTCGTTAGACGAACTTTGGCAACTTTACGCATCGCAGAGTTGGGTTTCTTAGGTGTTGTTGTATATACGCGTGTACAAACCCCACGCTTCTGCGGACAGGCCTGCAGATGCATTGACTTCTGGCGTTTTACTTTCGGCTGGCGCGGTTTGCGGATCAGCTGTTGTATTGTTGGCATTCGGAACTCCCGTATGTCCTTGTTTCAAACTCGAATAGGCGCATGATCTGTCGATCAAACACCGCGACACGGCAGTCCGCACTACTTGTGGATGGACTACCGCGGTAATACCAGAGGATCGAGAGCTAGGCTCTGGATCATGACCGCCAGATTGTGGCTTGTATGAAATGCAAGCGTACTCGCACCTCAGGTTCCGCGCGTATAGTCCGAGTCGAGTGGGGTGTCAACAGGTTGGGGACATAAACGTAGGGCAATCGCATGAGTTTTATCCATCTATTATCTGGAAAAGAAAAACCTCGTCCCAAGCGGCCAAGTGTCGTTTTAGCCTGAGGCTTTGATTTCCTTTTACGGAGCGCAGCATGTTGCTGGCGGCGTGCTTGATCGTTGTAAAATTAGCAGGTGCGTTTCCTTTACGGATACGACACTCATCATCACGAAACACCATATCCATGACCCAGTGCAGCCCGTTTTCAATACCCCAGTGATCGCGGATAGCTTTTGCGTGGGTTTCGGCGTCACAGGTCATGGATGAGATGTAAAAGCGTGTCTCTGAACGGGTCTTATCTTGAAGTGTTGCGCTGTATTGGACCATCACGATGCTTTCCAATCCTGGCCAATTGTGCCGCGCCTTCAACCACTCAATATCCGAGCAAACAGTGACTTTTCTTATCTCAATACGGCCATGAGATTTTTCTACGGTTTCATGGTAAGTTACTGTTGTGTTTGCAAAATATACAGCGTCCTGTTCTTTCATAAACAATTCTGTGTCTTTGCGAAGGGCCCCTTGATTACCCTTTAAAGCCAAAACATAATCCGCTTGTTTGGTGATGATTTTATCGGCAATATCACGCTGACATCCCATAGCATCTATAGTGACAATGGCCCCCTTGAGCGTCAGGAGGTCTAACAGTTCTGGTATGGCCGTGATCTCGTTGGATTTGCCGTCCACCTGCCGTTGGGCAAGCGTCAGGTTCAACTCTGAACTCCATGCCGAGATCATGTGAATTGCAGCCTTGCTGCCAGCCTTATCCAAGCTGCGACGTGAGGTTTTACCATCTATCGCCACGACCCCGCTAAGGGTGCTGCTTAAGGAAGCGACCCAATCCATAAAGCAGGCCTGAAAATGATTGGCATCCAGTGCGGCATAGATGTTTCCCAGTTGATCATGTGAGGGTGTTCCGCCCGAAAATGGCAAGAATTTCCGTAAAAAAGCCAGTTTCTTTGTCCCAAACGCAGAAATAGCGACCCAGTCATTCGCCCCGGACAACACGGCACATAACGTCAAAAGCAAAATCTCGGCCAAAGGGTAAAGCAGCTTTGTTTGTTGTCGTGGGTCAGATAAAGTTGAAAAATGCGTAAGAAAATCAAGGGAGTGGCTGTCGGGTGCGTCAGTATTTGACATGGAAGGTGACCTCATTAAAATCTGAAAGATCACTTATTGAATCAACCTTTACCTCATTTGTCGCCTGCTAATTTATTCATGCGATTGCCCTGGACATAAACGAATGAATACATCAGGGTAATGTAGGGTGGGCTGCTGCCCGCGCGTTAGCGCGATTAAATCAAACGCAAGGATGGTTCATGGTGGAAAAATGTTACGGTGTGTTTACGGGGTTTCCATAAGATGTGGACTGAAGCCGACTCTACGGGGATGGCTTGTTTATGTTTTTTCACATAATTGATTTATTTCAATGTGTTAACTATATGTCCCAACTGAGACATTGGTACTTTGCGCAGGTCCTTTGCAATTACAGCGGCTACACCACAACAAAAAAAGGCCCCGCATTTTGCGAGGCCTTTTAAAACTATATATGACCTATACTGGCTGTTCTGTACCGTCACCGCCGGAACCCAGATCTACACCCAGATCTTCGCCCATGATGTCACCTGTATCTTCAAACACATTGTCCGGATCAAAACCGTCATCGCCCTGAACAGGTGCTGCAAGGGCCGCAGCCGCTTCAGCTGCCTGACGCTTGTCCTCGATCACAATCGCATCACGCTCTGCCGCGATCTTCTTGATCTGATGCGTCGCACCACCGGTACCAGCAGGGATCAAACGCCCAACAATCACGTTCTCTTTCAGACCGATCAGTTTGTCACGCTTGCCTTTGGTTGCCGCATCCGTCAGAACCCGTGTGGTTTCCTGGAATGAAGCCGCCGAGATGAACGAACGGGTTTGCAAGGATGCTTTAGTGATACCCAACAGGATCGGTCCGCCTTTAGCAGGCTCGCGGCCCAAAGCCATGGCTTTTTCATTGGCTTCGTCAAGCTCTATCTTATCAACCTGTTCGCCTTTCAGAAGCGTCGTACCACCGGATTCAGTGATTTCCCATTTCTGCAACATCTGGCGCACGATCACTTCGATATGCTTATCGTTGATCTTCACACCTTGTAGTCGGTAAACTGCTTGCACTTCGTCAATCATGTAGTCAGCCAAAGCCTCGATACCCATAATGCTTAGAATATCGTGCGGTGCCGGATTGCCGTCCATGATGTATTCACCCTTCTGGATATAATCACCTTCCTGAACCGGAATGTGTTTACCCTTAGGCACCATGTATTCAACCTTCACTTCGGCGTCTTCCGCAGACTCAACTGCAATGCGGCGTTTGTTCTTATAGTCTTTGCCAAAGCGCACGTAACCATCAAGCTCTGAAATGATCGCGTGATCTTTTGGACGACGGGCTTCAAACAATTCAGCCACACGCGGCAGACCACCGGTGATGTCTTTGGTTTTCGCACCTTCACGTGGAATACGCGCCAGAACGTCACCCGGCAATACCTCTTGCCCGTCTTCGACAGACAGGATGGCATCAACAGACATGGCATGGGTTTCAGGGTGTCCATTATCCAGACGAACAGGTTCGCCGGTTTTTGGGTCCATCACAATGATTTCCGGTTTCAAGTCGCCGCCTTTGGGCGCGGAACGCCAATCAGTAACGATTTTCTGGCTGATACCAGTTGCATCATCGGTCACATCACGAATAGAAATGCCTGAAACAAGATCAACAAACTTTGCAACACCGGCTTTTTCGGCCAGAATAGGCAATGTGTAAGGATCCCATTCGAACATCTTGTCGCCACGGGCAATTTTCGCACCATCCTTAACCAGCAGACGTGTCCCGTATGTTAGTTTGTATTTGACACGCTCCACACCGTTTTCATCCATAACAGCAAGCTCTGTGTTACGGCCCATAACAATTTTTTCTTTGTTACGGTTTGTCAGAAGGTTCGGATTACGCAGTTCGACTATACCATCTTGGCTGGCGTCTTGGAATGACTGCTGGCCACCTTGGGCAATACCACCAATATGGAATGTCCGCATGGTTAGCTGCGTTCCCGGCTCGCCAATAGATTGCGCAGCAATAATACCTACAGCTTCACCTGGGTTCACAATTGTACCACGGGCCAAGTCGCGACCGTAGCACATGGCACAAATGCCGTCATCCGCTTCACAAGTCAGCGGCGAACGTATTTGCACGGCAACAACACCAGCGGCTTCAATCGCATCAGCCATGCGTTCGTCAACCAAGGTATTACGTTCGAAAAGAACCTCTTCCGTACCCGGATTGAGAATATCCTCGGCAATTACACGGCCCAAAAGACGTTCCGACAAGCTGGATACAACTTCACCGTCATTTACAGCAGCCTGGCCAGTGATCGAACGCTCTGTTCCACAATCATTTTGGCGCACAATACAATCTTGTGCAACGTCAACCAAACGGCGCGTCAAATAACCGGAGTTAGCCGTTTTAAGCGCTGTATCGGCCAGACCCTTACGGGCACCGTGGGTAGAGTTAAAGTACTCTAACACAGTCAAACCTTCTTTAAAGTTAGAGATAATCGGTGTTTCGATAATCTCACCGGAAGGTTTAGCCATCAAACCGCGCATACCGCCCAGCTGTTTCATCTGCGCGGGCGAACCACGCGCACCAGAGTGGGCCATCATATAAACACTGTTCGGTTCCAGTTCATCGCCAGCATCACCGACTTTAACAGATGACATTTCACCCATCATTTCATCAGCAACTTTGTCAGAACACTTAGACCAGATATCAACAACTTTGTTGTATTTCTCGCCTTGAGTGATCAGGCCATCCAAATACTGCTGTTCAAACTCTTTCACCTGATTACGTGTATCATCAACAATGCTCCACTTGGCTTCAGGGATGATCATATCGTCTTTACCAAACGAAATACCTGCCTTGAACGCTTCATGGAAACCAAGGGTCATAATCTGGTCACAGAAAATGACGCTCTCTTTTTGACCGCAATAACGGTAAACCGTATCAATCACTTCAGCAACTTCTGACTTACGCAACAAGCGGTTGGTCAGATCAAACGGGGCTTTTGCGTTCAGCGGCAACATGGAACCCAGGCGCACGCGCCCCGGTGTTGTCTCAAAACGTTGCCAGACAATATTGCCTTCGTCATCTGCCTGTTCAACACGGCAGGTGATTTTTGAATGCAGGTGTACAAGGTCATTGTCCAACGCATGTTCAACTTCTTGTGGGTTAGCAAAAGTCATGCCTTGGCCTTTCAGGCCTTCGCGTTCCATAGTGATGTAGTACAGACCCAAGATCATATCCTGAGACGGCACGATAATCGGCTTACCGTTAGATGGGGACAAAACGTTATTTGTCGACATCATCAAAACACGTGCTTCAAGCTGTGCTTCAAGGCTCAAAGGTACGTGAACCGCCATTTGGTCGCCATCAAAGTCAGCGTTAAAAGCAGAACATACCAACGGGTGCAACTGAATAGCTTTACCTTCGATCAGAACAGGTTCAAACGCCTGAATCCCCAAACGGTGCAATGTTGGCGCACGGTTCAGCATCACCGGGTGTTCGCGGATCACTTCATCCAGAATATCCCAAACTTCAGAACGCTCTTTTTCAACGATCTTCTTGGCTTGTTTCACAGTGGAAGACATGCCTTTGGCTTCAAGACGCGAATAGATGAACGGTTTGAACAGCTCCAACGCCATCTTCTTGGGAAGACCACATTGGTGCAGTTTAAGCTCAGGCCCTGTCACAATTACGGAACGGCCGGAAAAGTCTACGCGTTTACCCAAAAGGTTTTGACGGAAACGACCTTGTTTACCTTTCAGCATGTCAGACAGAGATTTCAGGGCACGTTTGTTGGCACCTGTAATCACACGGCCACGACGGCCATTGTCAAACAAGGCATCCACAGACTCTTGCAACATCCGTTTTTCGTTACGCACGATAATGTCAGGTGCACGCAATTCGATCAGACGCTTCAAACGGTTGTTACGGTTGATCACACGACGATAAAGATCGTTCAGATCTGAGGTCGCAAAACGGCCACCATCCAATGGTACCAATGGGCGCAATTCCGGTGGGATCACAGGCAAAACAGTCATCACCATCCACTCAGGGCGGTTGCCACTGTCGATAAACGCTTCAACGACTTTCAGACGTTTAATGATCTTTTTCGGCTTCAATTCACCTGTGGCTTCGGCCAGATCTTCGCGTAATTGCTCGGCTTCAGCTTCCAGATCAATGTTGGACAACATTTCACGGATCGCTTCAGCACCGATACCTGCGTTAAACGCATCGTCGCCGTAAACGTCTTGCGCATCCATATATTCTTCTTCGTTCAGCATTTGACCGTAGTTCAGATCGGTCAGACCCGGCTCGATGATCACATATTGTTCGAAGTATAGAATGCGTTCCAATTCACGCAAAGTCATGTCCAACATCAAACCGATGCGTGACGGCAGTGATTTCAGGAACCAGATATGCGCGCAAGGTGCTGCCAGATCAATGTGACCCATGCGTTCACGGCGCACTTTTTGCAATGTAACTTCAACACCACATTTTTCGCAGACAACGCCGCGATACTTCATGCGCTTATATTTACCGCACAGACATTCGTAGTCTTTTACAGGGCCAAAGATACGTGCACAAAACAGGCCGTCGCGTTCCGGTTTGAACGTACGGTAGTTTATGGTTTCCGGTTTCTTGATCTCACCGAAAGACCAAGACAAGATACGCTCTGGTGAAGCCAGAGAGATTTTAATCTCGTCAAAGGTTTTCGGTGGCTGGACCGGGTTAAACGGGTTGTTCGTGATTTCTTGGTTCATTTTTTTAGATCCTAATCTCGATTTCCAAAGGAGCAGGCGCGAGCGCCTACTCTGTCTCCGCGTCCAGCAATTCGACATTTAAGCCGAGAGAGCGGATTTCTTTGACAAGTACGTTGAACGATTCTGGCACACCTGCCTCGAAGTTATCTTCACCTTTGACGATACTTTCGTAGACTTTGGTACGACCTGCGACATCATCTGATTTCACTGTCAGCATTTCTTGCAGCGTGTAAGCCGCGCCATATGCTTCCAGTGCCCAAACTTCCATCTCACCGAAGCGCTGACCACCAAACTGGGCTTTACCACCCAATGGTTGTTGTGTGACCAAGCTGTACGGTCCAGTTGAACGGGCATGGATTTTGTCGTCCACCAAGTGATGCAGTTTCAGCAGATATTTAACACCAACAGTTACGGGGCGTGCAAATTGCTCGCCTGTGCGGCCATCATAAACGATAGACTGACCGGATGTTTCAAAACCCGCACGTGTCAGCGCATCATTGATATCATCTTCTTTGGCACCGTCAAAAACTGGCGTTGCAATCGGCACACCGTTCGTAACATTATCCGCCGCCTCAAGGAACTGATCTTCGTTCATTGGCTTCAGAGCTGCGTCATAAACTGTGTCACCGTAGGCTATACGCATCGCTTCTTGAACCGGCGTCATATCACCGGAACGGCGATATTCCTGCAAGGCTTCATTAATAGAAATGCCCAGACCGCGCGCGGCCCAACCCATATGTGTTTCCAGAATTTGCCCGACGTTCATACGTGATGGCACGCCCAACGGATTCAGACAGAAGTCAACCGGTGTACCGTCTGCAAGAAACGGCATGTCCTCTTGCGGCACAACGCGTGAAATCACACCTTTGTTGCCGTGACGACCGGCCATCTTGTCACCCGGTTGCAGCTTACGCTTCACCGCGATAAATACTTTGACCATTTTCATCACACCAGGGGGTAAATCATCACCACGGCGGACTTTTTCCACTTTGTCTTCAAAGCGTGCTGTCAGCGTTTTCAACTGCACTTCGTATTGTGCATTCAAAGCTTCCATTTCAGCGGCTTCTTTGTCGTCACTTAATGCCAACTGCCACCATTGACCGTGGCTGAGCGTGTCCAACAGGTCATCAGTAATCGTGGAGCCTGATTTAACGCCTTTTGGTCCTTTGACGGCAGTTTTGCCCAAGATCATGGTTTTCAGACGCGCATAAATATTACGGTTCAAGATACCGGTTTCATCGTCGCGGTCACGGGCCAGACGTTCAACTTCTTCGCGTTCAATTTGCAAAGCACGTTCGTCTTTTTCAATACCATGACGGTTAAACACACGTACCTCAACAACTGTACCGTAATCACCGGGTGGTAATTTCAGCGAAGTGTCACGCACGTCAGATGCTTTTTCACCAAAGATCGCACGCAGAAGTTTTTCTTCAGGCGTCATCGGGCTTTCACCCTTTGGAGTAATTTTACCGACCAGAATATCCGCAGGGCCTACTTCGGCACCAATGTAAACGATACCGGCTTCATCCAGATTGCGCAGAGCTTCTTCGCCTACGTTTGGAATGTCACGAGTGATTTCCTCTGGGCCAAGCTTGGTATCACGTGCGGCTACTTCAAACTCTTCGATGTGAACAGATGTGAAAACATCGTCTTTCACAATACGTTCAGAGATCAGAATGGAGTCTTCGTAGTTGTAGCCCATCCAAGGCATAAATGCGACGAGGATGTTTTTACCCAATGCCAATTCACCAATGTCAGTTGACGGGCCGTCGGCCACAACTTCACCGGCAGCAACACGGTCACCAACCTTCACCAACGGGCGTTGGTTGATACATGTGTTTTGGTTCGAGCGTTGGAATTTACGCAGACGGTAAATGTCCACACCTGGATCACCGGCTTCCATTTTATCCGTCACACGTACAACGATACGCATCGCATCAACTTGGTCGATGATACCACCGCGTTTGGCCGCAATGGCCGCGCCACTGTCACGTGCCACAATGCTTTCAATGCCTGTACCCACAAACGGGGCTTCGGCTTTCAGCAAAGGCACAGCCTGACGTTGCATGTTTGAGCCCATCAATGCGCGGTTGGCGTCATCGTTTTCAAGGAACGGGATCAAGCTGGCCGCGACAGACACAAGCTGTCTTGGGGAAACGTCGATATAATCGATATTTTCCGGAGGGTTCAGCATGAAGTCACCGCCTTTACGGGTCGATGCCAGTTCATTCACGAACTTACCATTTTCATCCAGCTGCGCGTTTGCCTGCGCCACTGTGTGACGCATTTCTTCGGTAGCAGACATATACTGCACGTCATCGGTCACAGAACCGTCGATTACTTTACGGTAAGGTGTTTCGATAAAGCCGTATTTGTTCACACGCGCGAATGATGCCAGCGAGTTGATCAAGCCGATGTTCGGCCCCTCAGGCGTTTCAATCGGACACATACGACCGTAATGCGTTGGGTGTACGTCGCGCACTTCAAAGCCTGCACGTTCGCGGGTCAAACCACCTGGGCCAAGCGCTGACAAGCGGCGCTTGTGAGTAACTTCGGACAATGGATTGGTTTGGTCCATGAATTGCGACAGCTGACTTGAGCCAAAGAACTCACGTACTGCAGCAGCAGCAGGTTTCGCATTGATCAAATCTTGTGGCATGATCGCATCGATTTCGACCGATGACATGCGTTCTTTGATCGCACGATCCATGCGCAACAGGCCAACACGGTACTGGTTTTCCATCAACTCACCTACGGAACGCACACGACGGTTTCCAAGGTGGTCAATATCATCTACATTACCGCGGCCATCACGCAATTCCACCAAAGCTTTGACAACAGCGATGATGTCTTCTTTGCGTAATGTACGTTGGGAATCTTCGGCATCAAGTTGCAGGCGCATGTTCATTTTTACGCGGCCTACGGCTGATAGATCATAACGATCCTTGTCAAAGAACAATGTATCGAAAAGCGCGGATGCGGTTTCAACGGTTGGTGGCTCACCCGGGCGCATAACACGGTAGATATCCATCAAAGCCGTATCGCGGCCCAGATTTTTATCTGCCGCCAAAGTATTGCGAATATATGGGCCAATGTTGATATTATCGATATCCAAAGTCGGAATATCGGTGGCACCGTTTTCCAGTAAGGTTTGGATTGTTCCGCCAACTATATTGTCTTCTTTGTCATACTCAAGTGTTAGCTCATCACCGGCTTCAACCCAGATCTCACCTGTTTTTTCATCGATAATATCTACAGCTGAAAAGCGACCCACCAAAGCTTCGAAAGGCACAAGAACATTCTTAACCTTGCCTTCTTCGATCAGTTTTTTAACTGTGCGTGGTGTAACTTTCTTACCCGCTTCGGCAATCACATCACCAGTTTTCGCATCGATAATATCCAAAGTCGGCTTCGTGCCGCGAACACGTTGTGGGAAAAACTTGGTCACCCATGACTTTTTCTTCTTATCGAACTTGTAGTTCACTGTATCGTAATAAGCCGCGCAAATAGCTTCCTGATCCAACCCAAGAGCATAAAGTAATGTTGTGACCGGTAATTTACGGCGGCGATCAATACGTGCGTATACAATATCTTTGGCATCAAATTCAAAGTCCAACCATGAGCCGCGATAGGGAATAATGCGGCTGGCGAACAACAACTTACCAGAAGAATGGGTTTTGCCGCGGTCGTGGTCAAAAAACACGCCGGGTGAGCGGTGCATCTGGGATACGATCACACGCTCGGTGCCGTTCACAACGAATGTGCCGTTCGGGGTCATCAAAGGCATATCGCCCATGAAAACGTCTTGTTCTTTGATGTCTTTTACAGACCGCGCACCAGTATCTTCATCCACATCAAACACGATCAGGCGCAGCGTCACTTTCAGTGGCGCGCTATATGTCATATCGCGTTGCTGACATTCCTCAACATCGTACTTTGGCTTTTCCAACTCGTACTTAACATATTCAAGAACTGCCGTTTCATTGAAATCTTTAATCGGGAAAACCGATTGAAATACACCATTGATGCCTTCGCCATCTAGGTGCGTGCCCTGATCGCCAGAACGTAGAAAAAGATCATATGATCGTTTCTGGACTTCAATCAGGTTAGGCATATCCAAAACTTCGCGGATTTTGCCATAATATTTACGAATGCGTTTTGTACCGGAATGCGTCTGAGGCATGCTCTTCTTCACTTTCTTATAAATGTTCACCTTAAACTGTCGTCGGGCACCGACGTTCAAAGCCAACGAAACACGCTTTAGGTCCTATTCTTGCCAAAGTTCCCGACTTTAGCTCCCGAACCTGAACCGTGTCTTTCAAAAAGCCTGTTTGGTCAGGCTCTTGGAAAGACAGGTTCGGCTGGCCTCGCTTTTTCAGCAAGGCCAGCCAAATTTGAATTGGGGTGAACCCCGATAGATTACTTAAGTTCTACTTCAGCACCAGCGGCTTCAAGTTTAGCTTTGATCTCTTCAGCTTCTGCTTTGCTAACGCCTTCTTTGACAGCTTTGCCGCCGGCATCAACCAAGTCTTTCGCTTCTTTCAGGCCAAGACCTGTGATCGTGCGGACTTCTTTGATCACGCCGATCTTTTTGTCGCCAGCAGATTTCAGAATGACGTCGAATTCGTCTTTCTCTTCTGCAGCTTCGCCACCGTCAGCAGGGCCAGCCATTACAACAGCGCCACCAGCAGCAGGCTCGATGCCATACTCGTCTTTAAGATGTGTTTTCAGTTCTTGTGCTTCCAAAAGCGTAAGGCCTACGATTTCTTCAGCAAGTTTTTTAATATCAGCCATTTGATATGTTCCAGTTCATTTTACGTTCTGTTTCCAGTGTGGTTTTTATACTTCATACCCACACCCGACAATTGCAGTTTGCTTTAAGCAGCCTTCTCTTCGATCGTTTCCAAGATGGAAGCGATGTTAGATGCAGGCGCGCCAATAGATCCAGCGATGTTCGCAGCAGGTGCAGCGATACAGCCAACGATAGAAGCAATAAGCTCTTCACGTGACGGCATAGCGGCAATAGCTTTGACACCAGCAACATCAAGTTCTGTTTCGCCCATAGCACCCCCAAGGATGACAAGTTTGTCATTATCCTTGGCAAAAGCTTGCGTGACTTTCGCCGCCGCAACAGGGTCCTCTGAACAAGCCAGAACAGTCATTCCATCCAGCAATCCCGCAATGCTTGCGCATGGCGTGCCATCAAGAGCGATTTTGGCGAGCTTATTTTTGGCAACACGTACAGTACCACCTACTTCACGCATTTGCGCACGGTAGTCCTGCATTTCTGCAACTGTAAGGCCTGCGTAGTGAGACACTACAACAACACCAGAGTCCGTGAAGATTTGGCCGAGTTCTTCGACCAGGGCTTCTTTTTGGGCTCTATCCACAGTTTTTCTCCAAATTTTAGAAGGCTTACGCCCTCCGGCTCAGTTTTCACCAGCTTGGCCGAAGCTTTGCTGGCATCTTAGGGTCCTAACTACGGGTCCCAACCAAAACCGCCCGAAGGCCATTATGTTCGTTCCCCATCTCAGGCAGGAAATTAAGCCTTTCGGCACCCACCGTCTCGGACAGTAGAAGGTCACTTTCGCAACCTTCGTATCAACCGCATCCCGAAAGATGCGGCCAAATTCTTAGCTGGCTATCGCAGCTTCAATATTCAAAGTAACGCCCGGGCCCATGGTAGAGCTGACAGCGATCTTTTTCATGTATGTGCCTTTAGCACCTTCCGGTTTGGCTTTTTGCACCGCGCTGACAAAGGCTTTGATGTTCTCAACCAGCTTGGCTTCACTGAAAGACGCTTTACCAATACCCGCATGTACAACACCGGCTTTTTCAACCTTGAACTGCACTTCGCCGCCTTTAGCCGCCTCAACAGCCGCTTTAACGTCCATCGTTACAGTGCCAACCTTAGGGTTTGGCATCAGGTTGCGTGGGCCCAAAACTTTACCCAAGCGGCCAACAACAGGCATCATGTCAGGTGTTGCGATACAACGATCAAAGTCGATTGTGCCGCCCTGTACGATTTCCATTAGATCTTCTGCACCAACGATATCTGCACCAGCAGCTTTGGCTTCGTCCGCTTTCGCGTCACGTGCAAATACTGCAACACGCATGGTTTTGCCTGTACCGTTTGGCAATGCGATCACACCACGCACCATTTGGTCCGCATGACGTGGATCAACGCCCAATACTACAGCAATATCGATGGTTTCATCAAACTTAGCTTTCGCACTGGCTTTGATCAAGCTTACAGCTTCTTCAATTGTGACCTCTGATTTGCCAGCAAATGCTTCGCGTGCAGCGGTTGTTCTTTTACCGTATTTAGCCATTACTTCACCTCAATGCCCATGGAACGCGCAGAACCTATGATGATCTTCATCGCAGCTTCAATAT
Source organism: Amylibacter sp. (assembly GCA_965261565.1). GTDB lineage: Bacteria > Pseudomonadota > Alphaproteobacteria > Rhodobacterales > Rhodobacteraceae > Amylibacter. The sequence goes on along the minus strand of OZ253460.1, from coordinate 1,482,958 downwards.
CATTCGCATTCAGGTCTTTCATTTTTGCTTCAGCAATTTCTTTCACTTGCTTGGCAGACACGGAACCAACAACTTCACGACCAGGCAGACTAGCACCAGACTTCAGTTTGGCAGCTTTGCGCAGCATGTAAGACGCAGGTGGCGTCTTGATGTCCATGGTAAAGGATTTATCAACATAATATGTGATAACAGTCGGGCAAGGTGCGCCCGCATCCAATTCCTGTGTTTTGGCGTTGAACGCCTTACAGAATTCCATGATGTTAATTCCGCGTTGACCCAATGCTGGGCCCACGGGTGGCGATGGATTGGCTTGACCTGCAGGAACCTGCAGTTTCATTGTGCCAGCGACTTTTTTAGCCATTATGGCCTCCTACTTTGCTCCGATCCTTTGGCCGCGTGCCATCAGATCAATTTGGTGTGGTCAGGCTCAAGATCACGCGTGACCCTTACCTCCCACAGACACCATGCTAGGTTTGTTTAGTAACCTGCATGAATTCCAGTTCGACGGGTGTTTCCCGTCCAAAAATCGATACGTTCACTTTCAGACGTGACGCTTCAAAGTCCACATCCTGAACCATGCCAGAGAAACCTTCGAAGGGGCCGTCTGTGACGTTTACTTGTTCGCCTATTTCGAACACGATGGTTGAGCGTGGGTTTTCGGCACCCTCTTCAACCTGGTTCAGAATGGAGCGTACTTCGGCATCGCGCATCGGACTTGGTTTGCCAGGTTGCCCCAGAAAACCCATGACCCGGTTGGTGTTGGATACCAAGTGATAATTGTGTTCCGTCATATCCATACGGATCAGAATATAGCCCGGCATGAAGCGGCGTTCGGCTGTAACTTTCTTGCCTTTGCGCACCTCGATAACTTCTTCGGTCGGCACCAAAGCATCTTCGATCTGATCTTCCAGACCCTCTTGTGAAACAAGCACTTTGATTTGCTCGGCAACTTTTTTCTCATAATTCGAGAGAACACTTACCGAATACCACCGTTTAGCCATTTAGTCCGACACCTTCACGTGTTGGCAGTTTCCTGCCATAAATTCCATTTAAATCAGATACTTAAAGCATCCTAATCCGACAACAAAATAGCGCGCAAACCGAATCGTTGCGCGCAGTCATGTGTAGAATACTGGGCTGATACGCCCCTAACCCCTTAATATCAAGAGGCTAAGTTGATTATTGCTTCCAATCCTGCACGCGCCGAAATGTCGACAACGGAAAAGAAGATTGCGAACAGGGTTGCCATGATAAACACCATCACGGTTGTGATGCCGGTTTCGCGGCGTGACGGCCAAACAATTTTGGCCACCTCTGCACGAACTTGCTGTGCGAATTGCATTGGATTGGTACGTGCCATCGCCGTATTCCTTTATAGATCAAGGGGTGTAATACCGACGATTGTCGGGGAATTCAAGGGCTGCGAACGCATGTGTAATAATTGTGATCAAGGGGTAAAACCGAATGTCTGTATCACATCGGTATTGCGTCGGTATCACGTCGTGAAAAAGTACCACCGCGAAAGAAGAAAGGCCCTCCGGCAGGAGAGCCCATATAATTTCTATTATCTTGCCTTGGACAATCGGACAAGATTTCTTCCCCAACTTACAGCTATGCAATCAACATCACTTCAACACACCAGACTTGTTACACATTACACTTTTTACATACTCTACGCGTTACCCCATAAACGCGTTATACTCGTTACTAATTTACTGATTATACTCGCTACTAACTTTACTAAACTTGTTACACACTACACTTACCCTCTGACCATTAACTTAGACCAGACAAGTAAGACTTTAGTATGTTTATATGGGTTTTTACACCTGTTCTTAAGTATAGGTTTTAGAAAAACCCTTTGGAAAATACGTATAATTCATCTTACTTAAGACACATTGTATCCAAACCGGAAACAATCGGAATCGCCTTAAATGACGATTCTAACGAAGCGGGGTTGTTGACGTTTTCGGTTTCTACGCGAGAAATGAAATGGCAAGGTGGAAGGGGCGTATCGGCATTCAGTATGGGGTGTTCCCGTACCCTTACAGCTTCTTACGTCATTTCGGGTGCTGTCGACAGCATAGAATTGCTGGCCAGTCTAGAATGCTGACTTAAGATGACCCGTTGAATAGCTTCCGCCAAATGCGAACTTACGGATGGTAAAATAAGAAAGGGCCCTTTGACACAAGGGCCCTTTTAATCTCTACATCCCCGACTTGAACTTTTTACACACAATCAACGCTACACTTACTACAAAACTCGTTACACTTTACACTTTTAAACTAAAACTCGTTACACAACACATCATCACTTTTACCCCCTCTTTAGACACAACAAGTTTGACATTAGTATGTTTATATAGGTTTTCCCGCCTATTCTTAAGTACAGGTTTTGGAAAATAATCGGAAATTCACAATGTTTTTTGCCTTATTTCAGACATATTTCATAAAGTTTTCGAAATAATTTAAAACGGGCAAATCAGGTGTTTTCGGTGTTGATTGCAGGGATTAGCAAGTTGATCCTGCCCCTCTAAAATAACAAATTTCATATCTAGATGTCGGGGCGCATCTTCACAAAAAAAGGCCCGCAGGGTTTCCCCCACAGGCCTTTCAGGAAGGGTTCGACCCTGTATTAGCCGAACTGGTTCATTGTGTTGTCTTTTCCGCCCGCTTTTAGAGCTGCTTCACCAGCAAAGTACTCTTTGTGATCGTCACCCAAGTCAGAACCTGACATGTTTTGGTGTTTAACACATGCGATACCTTGGCGGATTTCTTTACGCTGAACACCGGCCACATAACCCAACATGCCTTCGTCGCCGAAGTATTCTTTAGCCAAGTTGTCTGTAGACAAGGCGGCAGTGTGGTATGTTGGCAGTGTGATCAGGTGATGGAAGATACCCGCGTCACGTGCACTGTCTTCTTGGAAAGAACGGATTTTGTTGTCCGCTTCTGTAGCCAGATCAGTTTCGTCATAATCAGCTGACATCAGGTCAGCGCGGTCGTATGCAGATACATCTGTGCCTGCCTCTGACCATGCGTCAAAGATTTGCTGACGGAAGTTCAGTGTCCAGTTGAAAGACGGTGAGTTGTTGTAAACCAATTTCGCATTTGGAACGACTTCACGCACTTTGTTAATCATCTCGCCGATTTGGCCGATGTGTGGTTTTTCAGTTTCGATCCAGATCATGTCTGCACCATTTTGCAATGACGTGATGCTGTCTAGAACGCAACGTTCAACGCCAGTACCTGCTTTGAATTGGAACAGGTTTGATGGCAGGCGTTTCGGGCGCATTAGTTTGCCGTCTTGCTTGATCACAACGTCGCCGTTGCCCATGCTGTCTAATGTTACTTCGTCACAATCAAGGAAGCTGTTGTATTGGTCGCCCAAATCACCTGGCTCTTTGGTCACAGCGATTTGTTTTGTAAGGCCAGCGCCTAGGCTGTCTGTACGTGCAACGATGATACCGTTATCAATGCCCAATTCTAGGAATGCATAACGACAAGCGCGGATTTTTTGCAAGAAGTCTTCGTGCGGAACAGTTACTTTGCCATCTTGGTGGCCACACTGTTTTTCGTCAGACACTTGGTTTTCGATTTGCAGTGCACAAGCACCTGCTTCGATCATTTGTTTTGCCAGCAGGTAAGTTGCTTCTGGGTTACCAAAGCCTGCATCGATGTCAGCAACAATCGGTACAACGTGGGTTTGGAAGTTGTCGATATTATTTTGAGCTTCAGCTTTTGCAGCCGCATCAGGAGCTGCGTCCAATGCGCGGTACAGGCCGCCCAATTCACGCGCGTCCGCTTGGCGCAAGAATGTGTATAGTTCTTTGATCACAGCAGAAACAGATGTTTTCTCGTGCATGGATTGGTCAGGCAATGGGCCGAACTCTGAACGAAGGGCTGCAACCATCCAACCTGATAGGTATAGGTATTTGCCTTTTGTTGTGCCGAAATGCTTCTTGATAGAAATCATTTTTTGCTGGGCGATAAAGCCGTGCCAGCACCCCAATGATTGTGTGTATTGTGAGCTGTCCGCATCATATGCAGCCATGTCAGCACGCATAATGTCAGCTGTGTATTGTGCAATATCAAGGCCAGTTTTGAACTTGTTTTGTGCGCGCATACGAGAAACATACTCTGGGCTGATTGCGTCCCATGCGTTTCCTTGATCGATGATCAGGTTTTGAATGTCTGCGTTGTTATTGTCATAAGGCATCATATCTAGTCCTAGTTTGTAAAGTCGCTGTAAAGTGCACCGACTCAGGGTCATTTCTGTGACTAGATTTACAAAACAATGTGCCTGACGTGCTGTTTATCTCATAAAAACAGGGGTTTTTCGTGTGACCTTGTATGGGTTGTGTAAAGTTTGGCTTGTAAACTTGTAAATTTTGTAAATATCAAAATCTAAGACTTACGGCCTTATTTACCCCGTCCAGCCAACCAAAATGATGAAAGCCCAGAGGCCATAATGATCAACAAGCCAATCAGGCTTAGATGATCTGGCCAATCTGCAAACACCAAAAACCCAACGATAGTTGCCGATATAAGCTGGCTGTAGATTAAGGGCGCGATGATATTTGCTGGTGTGGTTTTATTGACCATGACCAACAACAGATTGCCAAAAGCAGAGCCCATCGCACTGAGGATAATCAAGATTATCATGTCACTGTTGATCTCTGGTACGGGGCCAATGCTAAAGGGTAGTAAGATAACTGTTCCGATAAGCAGTTGAGAAATCAGTAAGAAGCGTGGGCGATATTGTGGGGCCAGCCAACGGGTTGTGACAAGGAATGTTCCGTGGAAACAACCCGCAAGAACCGCGAAGCCCATACCACTGCGCATTCCAAAACCCGGCTTTACAACCAAGATCACACCGACAAAGCTAATCAGCAATAATACAGTTCTGCGCCATGTTATTTTCTCTTTCAAAATAATCGCCGACAGGAAATACGAAATCATCGGCCCGATGAAGAACCCACCAAAGACATTCGCAATTGGTTCAGTTTTCAGGGCCGTCAGGATCGAACATATAGCGGCGGCAATCAAACAAGCCCGCACTATAATGCACCAATTGAACAATTCCCCTACCTCAGAACGGGCCAATCCGCTGAACGGTAAGAGTACAACTGCCGCCAAAGCAAAGCGTATCCATGCCGTGAAAAACGGACTGAAACCAGCGGCGGTTAATGATTTTCCAGCCGCGTCGCCAATGACGATAAGGGTCATTGCCAGAAACATTATACCAACGATTTTGATAGATAGATTTTGCGGCATGGGTTTCGACCTAGATAAGAATAAAGGCACCCTAGTATCTGGTGCTTACTGGTCAATGCGTAGTGATACGGAGTAATTTAGATCGCTTTTTTCATAGCCTCAAAGTTATCCATGGTGAAGGGAACCACAGCACCGCTATCCCAATCGAACAAATCGCGTTCTAGCTGCATCAACGGCCCTAGGTAGACATGAATTGCATCACATGGAATGTCACCATCAGCCGTAACCGCATGAATAGCATCTTTTTCTAATACTATCACTTCACCCGTATTGGCAGTAATAGTACTCGTTTCTTTCAGCCCATCATCGGTTAGCTTATAAAGTACGCTTTTTTCCGCACCAGAATAACTGCCGATAAGCACTTTCAAGCAATGTTCATGGGGTGGCATCATAACGTTGGGATGAAATCTGCAGCTCCAGATCGAAAGCTTGTCATCTTCGTAGTGACAGGTTTCTTCTTCGACCCCTTGGGGCGTTGCGGCAAAAATAGCTTTTGGATTGCTGATCGCCTGTTGCAGCACATTTGTAATGGCAATTTCAGGGTTATCATTGGTTTCGGCAGTTTTTATGGCCTCTACCAGTTTTTCAAAGGAAAAAGTATTTGTCATGATCTGCACCCTAGTTATGAGCGCAGATCATAGGGCAGAGATTAATCCCTGCCTAGATAGATTATCCGTTCAACCGAATATTTGCGTTCGTAGGATCATAAGGGCTGTCTTCGACGATTACCGCATCCCATAGCTCTTTGAACATTCTGACTTTCAGCTTTTGACCGACAACAGCAAGTTCAGGGGCAACGTATCCCATGCCGATGGATTTCTCAAAGGCTACGGAATAACCACCAGAGGTCAAACGGCCCACTTTGGTATCACCATCGTATAATGCTTCACGACCCCATGGGTCAGCATCCGCTGGCCCGTCGATCAACAAGGTTACGCACTTAGAACGGATGCCGGTTTTTTCCATGGCTTCTTTGCCGTAGAACTCTTTTGAGTTGTCGATAAAGCGCGGTAGATCAGCCTCGGCTGGTGTGGCATCACGACCCAATTCGTTGCCGAATGCACGGTAGGATTTTTCCTGACGTAGCCAGTTTTGGGCACGGCCCCCAACCAGTTTTAAACCAACATCAACGCCCGCTTCCATCAATAGATCATACAGGTAGTTCTGCATTTCAATCGGGTGATGCAATTCCCATCCCAATTCACCTGTGTAGGCCACACGGATCGCATTTACTGGGCACATGCCCAATTCGATCTGTTTTGCGGACAACCAAGGGAAACGTTTGTTGCTAAGAGCTGTTTCTGGGTCGGCATCTTTGATCACCTTATTCAGCAGATCACGGGATTTTGGCCCAGCGATTGCAAATACGCCCCACTGCGTGGTCACATCTTGAATTTCGATATAGCCAAATTCTTCGGCTTTATCTTCTGCCGCTTTGCGCAGGTAATCCGCGTCATAAGCAGTCCAAGCACCCGCAGATACAAGGTAGTAATCGTTTTCGCCGTTGCGCACGATGGTGTATTCGGTGCGTGTCGTACCCGCTGATGTCAGTGCATAGGTCAGGTTGATACGGCCGATTTTTGGCAATTTGTTACAAGTAAACCAATCCAGGAACTGGGTTGCACCCGGTCCTTTGACAACATGCTTGGTAAAGGCTGTTGCATCAACAAGGCCCACACCTTCCCGGATTGCTTTGGCTTCTTCGACGGCATATTGCCACCAACCGCCACGGCGGAATGAACGGCTGTCTTGGTCGAAGCTTTCAGGCGCATCCACCGGGCCGAAATAGTTCGGTCGATCCCAACCGTTCACGCGGCCAAACTGTGCACCTGCCGCTTTTTGACGGTCATAAGCAGGTGATGTGCGCAAGCCTGCACAGGCTTCGCGTTCTTCATCAGGGTGGTGCAGAATGTAGACGTGCTCGTAGCATTCTTCGTTCTTACGTGCGCCATATTCGGTGGTCATCCAGTTGCCGTAGCGTTTTGGATCTAATGAGGCCATATCAATCTCGGCCTCACCTTCGACCATCATTTGCGCCATGTAGTTGCCAACACCGCCTGCGGCTGTGATGCCAAAGCTGAAACCTTCAGCCAGCCACATATTACGTAAACCAGGTGCTGGGCCCACAAGCGGGTTTCCGTCTGGTGTGTAGCAAATCGGGCCGTTGAAATCGTCTTTTAGGCCGCTTTCTTCGCAAGATGGCATACGGTGGATCATCGCCATATACTGGTCTTCAATGCGTTCCAGCTCTAACGGAAACAGGTCAGCACGGAAGCTGTCTGGCACGCCGTATTCAAAACGTGCAGGTGCATTGGCTTCATAGACGCCCAAAATCCAGCCACCGCGTTCTTCGCGTACATAGGATTGTGCATCAGCATCGCGGATAACCGGATGTTCGGGATTACCGTCTGCGCGCCATTGTACCAAAGCAGGGTCTTTGTCGGTAACGATAAACTGGTGTTCTACAGGGATCGCGGGAATTTTGATGCCCAGCAATTTCGCCGTACGCTGCGCGTGGTTACCTGTGGCGGTCACAACATGTTCTGCAGTGATAATCACCTGTTCTTCGGAAGGCACCAGATTGCCGCCCTTTTCAACCATTTTGGTACAGGTGACTTTCCATTCGGAACCCGTCCACTCATAACCATCTACCTGCCACTTACGTTCAATCGTGACACCAAGTTGACGCGCACCTTTGGCCATAGCCATCGTCACATCGGCAGGGTTGATATAACCGTCGCCCGGATGGTAAATCGCACCTTCCAGATCAGAGGTGTTGATCAACGGCCAACGCTCTTTGATCTGCGCTGGTGTCATGTGGTGATATTCAATGCCCACAGTTTCAGCGATAGAACCGTACAGCATATATTCGTCCATCCGGTCTTTGGTTTGCGCCATGCGCAGGTTGCCGACAACAGAAAAGCCCGCGTTCAGGCCAGTTTCGGCTTCAAGTGATTTATAGAAATCCACAGAATAATCATGCAAATGCGTGGTCGCGTAGCCCATGTTGAACAAAGGCAGCAAGCCGGCCGCGTGCCATGTTGACCCTGATGTCAACTCATCACGCTCTAAAAGCATGACATCCTTCCAGCCGTATTTTGCCAAATGATAGGCAATGCCCGCACCAACAGCACCACCGCCAACAACCAAAGCTTTTACATGGGTTTTCATAGGATCGATTCCTTTGATCTGAATTCTGACGCTAGATTGCAAAATTTGCGACCGCGAGGCTAGAGTGGGCCGACTGATTTGGGGGAAAAACGACATGAGGGGTCGTGATTTGGCTCTGGCATCCATCAGAAGGCGCGACTATGTTCACCGCAAACCTATTTGGAGCGCCCGATGACCAGCCTTAATCCGTTCTTTTCCACATGGAATACTCCGTTTGAAATTCCACCTTTTGACCAGATTAAAGATGTGCATTTTGCCCCTGCATTTGAAGAAGCGTTCAAACAGTCCCGCGCGGCGGTGGATATTGTGGCAGACGCGGATGATGCACCCACATTTGCCAACACGATTGAGGCACTTGAACGCGCGGATCACTTTATGGATCGGGTCGCGGGGGTATTCATGAACATTTCAGGATCGAATGCCAACGAGGTGCTGGAAGCCCTTCAACGTGACCTTGCCCCCAAATGGGCTGCTTTCAATTCTGAAACCATGATGAATGCCAAACTGTTTGCGCGTATTGATACGCTTTACACAGATCGCGCTAATTTGGGGCTATCGGGTGAACAGTTACGGGTTCTGGAGCTATACCATGAAATGTTTGTCCGTTCAGGGGCCAAACTGGAAGGTAATGATCGCACACGGCTTGCGGCAATCACCCAACGTCTGGCCGAATTGGGTACAGCTTTCACCCAAAATCTGCTGGCCGATGAACGCACGTGGTATATAGAACTTTCCAAAACCGATTTGGCAGGTTGCCCTGACTTTCTGATATCAGCCGCTAAAGAGGCAGCGAAAGAACGTAATACTTCGGGTCATATTATTACGTTATCACGCTCGTTGATCGTACCGTTCTTGCAATTTGCTTCACGCCGTGATTTGCGCGAACTTGCTTTTAAAGCCTGGATCGCGCGCGGTGAAAACGGGGGGGATACGGATAACCGTAACATTGTTGCGGAAACCCTAAAACTGCGCGCAGAGCGGGCCAATCTGTTGGGCTATGATACATTTTCCGATTTCAAGCTGACAACGGAAATGGCCAAAACACCTGCCGCAGTGCGTGATTTGTTGATGGCCGTGTGGGAACCGGCCAAGACTGCAGCCAATCGGGATGCGGCAAAACTGACCAAACTGATGCATCAAGACGGCATTCAGGGCGATCTGGCCCCTTGGGATTGGCGTTATTACGCCGAAAAACTGCGCAAAGCCGAGCATGACCTGGATGAGGCGGAATTGAAGCCCTATTTCCAACTGGATCAGATGATTGAAGCGGCTTTTGACTGCGCGAACAAGCTGTTCGGCCTAAGTTTTACACCTATTGATGCCCCGCTATACCACAAAGACGCCCGCGCTTGGGAGGTTAAGAAAGGCGACCGTCATATGGCTGTGTTTATCGGTGATTATTTTGCACGCTCCTCTAAGCGATCAGGCGCATGGTGTTCGCGCTTTCGGGCGCAATCCGCATTGGACAGCGACGTGCGCCCGATTACAGTAAACGTCTGTAATTTTGCCAAAGCCCCTGAAGGTGAACCATGTTTGCTGACTTTTGATGATGCGCGTACATTGTTTCACGAATTCGGCCACGCGCTGCACTCAATGCTGTCAGATGTCACATACGGCTTTATCTCAGGCACCTCAGTAGCCCGCGATTTTGTTGAATTGCCAAGCCAATTATACGAACACTGGCTGTCTGTACCCGAAGTGCTGGAGCAATATGCACGCCATGCGGATACGGGCGAAGTTATTCCTGCGGATCTGTTACAACGCCTACTGGCCGCCGACAATTTCGACCAGGGCTTTGCTACGGTGGAATACACTGCCAGCGCACTGGTTGATCTGGCGTTTCACACCGAACACCCGCCTGCCGACCCTATGCAAAAACAGGCAGAGGTTCTGGACGCAATCGGCATGCCTGCAGCCATTACCATGCGTCATGCAACGCCGCATTTTGCCCATGTATTTTCAGGTGACGGCTATTCCAGCGCTTATTACAGCTATATGTGGTCCGAAGTGATGGATGAAGATGCTTTTGAAGCCTTCAAGGAGACCGGGGATGCATTTGATGCTGCCACCGCAAAACGGCTGCACGACAATATCTTTGCTACGGGTGGTTCTAAGGATGCGGAAGAGTTATATTTAGGTTTTCGCGGCTCATTGCCAAAGGTTGATGCATTATTGAAAGGGCGCGGTTTGGTGTAATGCTTAGTCGCGCAACTCATCATCCATAACACCCCAAAGATCAGCCTTTAAAGCCCATCCACCCTTTCCATCAGCGGAAACTGAACACCAGTAGTGGGTACATTTATCCAATGATACAATTGCACCTTCTTCAGCATAAGCCGCCGGTGCTGATTGTTGGTTCGGTTTCCGGCGTAAAGCCAGATTTGGTGCATTGATAATTGCCATGCGCACACCGGATAAAAGCGCATAATGCATCCAGCCACCCTGCCCGTCTTTATCCTGCACCCGTCGCCAATGACCGAATTCGGCCGTGATTAAAAGTGGTGTATCGGTGTGCTGAAAAATCCAGTCAATGCGGTACGTCAGGCCCGGCCCACGGCGCACATTACCCTTTTTGGCTTTCAATGACACATAGCGGGGTATCGGCAAATTGGTAACACTGCCCCGTTCTTCTGCCTCTGCGAATACGGGCGCCGCGGCAATTGCAGCCATCATAATGCCCATGCAAAACGATTTATAATACTTAAATGTCATTCAATTGCCTGCCCGGGCTGCTTTGTTTTTAAATACGGTCGTGATTACGCCTTGCCTCGGTAGCATGAAATTTGCCAGAATAGCTATAAAGAATCCAGTCCATATAGGTGAATGATGTCCAATTCCAAACTAAGTGTTGTCGTGACGCGACGGTTACCAAAGGCAGTAGAAAGCCGCCTGTCCGAATTGTTTGATGTGCAGTTAAATGAGATAGACACGCCTTTCACCCATGCCCAGCTGGTTGAAGCATTGCAAACAGCGAATGTTTTGGTGCCGACATTAAGTGACCATCTGGATGCCGAAACGCTGGCCAAGGCGGGGGATCAACTGAAACTTATCGCCAATTACGGCTCTGGCTATGATCATATTGATATAGATGCCGCGAAAACGCATGACATTCTTGTCACCAATACACCCGGTCTGTTATCTGAAGACAGTGCCGATATGACAATGGCCTTGATCCTAACCGTGATGCGACGCTTCAAAGAAGGCTCTGCTGCATTGCAATCAGGTCATTGGCAAGGTTGGTCACCCTCTGCGTTTTTGGGCACTTCCATTGGCGGTAAAACACTGGCCATTATCGGCATGGGGCGCGTTGGCATGGCCGTGGCAAGGCGAGCCAGTGCATTCGGGATGAAGGTAATTTACCACAATCGCAAACCAGTGCACCCGGAGATTGAACGCAATCTGAATGCGACCTTTTATGAAAAACTAGACGATATGCTGCCGTTGGCCGATGTGCTGTCACTGCATTGCCCCAAAACCCCTGAAACCGATCACCTGATGAATGCAGAGCGTTTTGGACTGATGAAACCGACTGCATTTGTTATCAACACATCACGCAGTCAGGTGATTGACGAAGTCGCTCTGATTGATGCTTTGGAGCAGGATAAACTGGCAGGTGCCGGATTGGATGTCTTTGAAAAAGGTGATGAGTTAAATTCGCGCCTGTGCGAACGTGACAACGTGATGCTGTTGCCCCATATGGCATCGGCCACCAAAGAGGCGCGTGTCGATATGGGTGAACGTGTAATTTTGAATATCAAGACTTATGAGTTAGGGCACCGCCCGCCGGATCAGGTTTTACCGAAACGTTAGCTACCCAAAACTTGCGTTTGTCTTCATTTGGCCTAACATCCCACCAAAGGATGCCTGATGACACATAACAAACCTGAAATCACACCTGAAACACTGGAGAAGTGGCAACGCGTTGTGGATTTGATTGCGGAACTGGCAAATGTACCGGCCACATTGATTATGAATACCGCTGGACAAGAACACTCAGTTTTTGTTGCAAACACCGTAAAAAACAACCCGTATGTGCCAGGGCGCAGTTTCGCGTTGAGTGAAAAACTTTATTGTTTCGGGGTGCTCCAGAACGATGGCGAATTGACCGTTAAAGACGCCACTTGTGATCCCAGATGGCACGATAATGAAGATCTGGAATATGGGATGAGTTTTTATATCGGTTACCCTGTGAAATGGCCCGATGGCGATGTGTTTGGCACAATTTGCGTGTTGGACCGGCGTGAAAACAAACGCGCATTGATGTTTCGCAAAGGGTTGCAGGAGTTTTGCAAGGTTGTAGAAGATGATCTTGCCATGTTGCTAGAGGTGGAACAGCGCAAAGTGGCACAAGGTGAGTTGCGCAAAACCCTTGAAACACTTGAAGATACCATTGCTAAACGCACCCGTGATCTGGAAGACGCTAATACCGCACTGCGGGTTTTGTTGGAAAATGTTGAAACTTCAAAGGAAGAAGTTGAAGCGCAAATATTACGCCAGATCAAAGGATTGATTTTACCCCATATCAGCAAACTTCGGCATTTGGATGCGGATCGCGATTTGCAAAGCTCTTATCTGGAAATGGTCGAAAAGAATTTGAAAAACATAACCACATCGCTGTCTTCACAGATGGTTGAAACGCTGGAGGTTTTAACACCGGCTGAGGTTGAAATTGCACAGATGATATTACTGGGGCGGTCCACCAAGGAAATCGCGAACACCCTTTCGCGCGGCACCAGTACAATAGATTTTCACCGTAATAACATCCGCCAGAAACTGGGCTTGAAAGAAAGCCGTAAAAACCTGCGGCAACATCTGATGTCTTTATCTTAAGTATGGGTTTTACCCCCATATTATACCCATATTCTTCTGGGGTAATATAGAAAACCATTTCGACTAACCTTCCTTCAACGGCAAAAGGTGCTGCCGCAAAACTTATAGGGAGACGAGATATGAATAAAAAAGACTTAAAACCAACTATTCTGAACGGCAAAAAAGACAAGCTGGCCAAAGGCCTGTCACGACGTTCATTTTTCATGGCAGCAGGCGCTGCAGGTGTTGGAACCGCCGCAAGTGTGCTGAACACGACAACGGCACAGGCGCAATCCACTGACTGGACGCAACCCGGCAACAACAATCACGTGATTGATTTACAAAACGCCGGTAGTTTTGACAAAGGTGACGTGAAAATTGATTATTTCGGCCACTGCTCGATCAAGATCACATCACCGGGGGGAGCATCCATTCTGGTTGATCCGTGGCGCGATGATCCGTCTGGTGCATGGGGTCTGTGGTACAAGTATAAATTCCCTGAAACCGTGACTGACATCACCATGTCGACCCACACGCATTTTGACCATGACGCCATTGACCGCCCAGTTTCAACAATAGACCTGCTTCACAATAGGTTATTTTTATGCGAGGAAGTGCCTGGAGGTATCATTTTATGAAAGCTTTGAAGATTTTAAGTGCACAACCTGCATTGTTTTTTCGACTATCGGGCATCCGCCTTACAGATTTCAACGCCCTGGTTGCGACACTTCATCCGATCTGGTTGAAAAGTGAGGAGAAACGCCTGTCCCGCAAAGACAGGCAACGTGCGATTGGGGGTGGGATGAACTATCGCCTGGAGTTCGCAGAACAGCTTCTGCTCTGCCTGATGTATTACCGAACCTATACCAGCCATGCTTTTATGGGGCTTGTATTCAATGTATCCTCTCCGACAGTTTGCCGCCGCATTCAAGCCATGACAGAGTTGATGGCAGGCCATTTTCGGATGCCTGAACGTAAAGTAAAGTTGTCGGAAGTGGAAAAGGCTGATCTGCTTTACCTGATGATTGATGGTACTGAGCGTCCAGTTCAACGGCCCGGGAAGCCCTCGGCTCGAAAAGCAAAATATTCTGGCAAGAAAAAGAAGCACACGGCGTCCCACCAGATCATCACAGATGACAAGAAGTGTATACTGGCTGTTGGATGCGCCCATGACGGGCGCAAACATGACAAGCGTATTTATGATGAGACCCGCGTGGATAGGCCCCCTGATATACTTACCCTTGGGGATTTAGGATATCTGGGGACATCACTGGAAATCCCCCTGAAAACATCAAAGAAAAAACCACTTACGAAAGAAGAACAAGAATACAATACATGGCATTCAAAACTACGCATTGGCGTAGAGCACGGTATTGGCCGCATGAAAAAGTTCAATATATTTTCGGATATTCACCGCAACAACCAACAACAAAACATGATTGCCAAGAATGTCGGAGCACTCGCAAATATGAATTTGAAAACAGTTTGACAAAACGGGTGGGGATACTTGTGTCTAAAAATATTCGACCCTATTGTGAATCGGGTCTAATGGTTTTGGATCGTATGGTCGGCACGTTTGAATTTGCAGACCTTAAAATCACAGGCTTTGCCGATAAACATGTTTGCATGGCACCAGGCAGTTACAACTGGACAAATGCACTGGCAGAATTCGGGGTGGAAGCATGCGCGCCAAACAACGTTGGCCACATGGATATGGTGGTTTATTTAATCGAAACCGGCGGTATCCGCACATTGATTTGGGGCGATAATCGCCACAACCCCGGCCCCGGTTTTTGGGAAGCCATTGGTCAGGTTGATGTGTTGACAATGCCCGTAGACGGGTCTGAGCATATCCTATCATATGAGCAAGGCAACGAGATCGTGGCAAAGTTGAAACCAAAGGTTATCATTCCTACACACTATCTGAACGAAACCACGACCTATACACTGTCAACGCTGCAACCCGCTGACGCATGGGTGAAAAGCCAGAAAAGCTTTAAGATGCTCGAAAGTGCCAATCTTTCCTTAAATGCGGCGGATGTAGCCAGCATGGATCGAGAATTTATGTATTTTGGTAGTAACGTACAAACCACATAATGAATTAATGGCTAAGGCTGCGGTAACGTGGCCTTAGTTGCCTTTTACAGCCGTACAAACCAAACATTCGTCCGACTTCTGCAATCTTATCTTTCGACTTTCACCATAAAGTGCATCAAATATTAACATTTCGCCGGATAACGTTTGGCCGGCACCTGTGATATGTTTGATCGTCTCTGCCGCCATGATCGAGCCTATGATGCCTGGTAATGCCCCCATCACACCTGCCTCGGCACAGCTTGGGGCGAGGCCTTCCGCTGGTTCTTCGGGGAAAATGCAGGCATAACACGGACAGCCGTTTGCTGGGTCAAACAAGGACACTTGCCCTTCCCATTGGCTAATCGCCCCTGAAATCAGCGGTGTTTTTGTAGCGACGCAGGCTGCATTGACCAATGCGCGGGTTTTGTAATTATCGGTTCCATCCAACACTAAATCATACTCAGCGAACAAATCTTGCGCATCCGTTCCTGTTAATCGGCGATTGTATGGACGGATCGCGATATGTGGGTTTAAAGCCTCTAACTTGGCTTGCGCGGCAAAAACTTTGGGCATATCCAGTTGATCTTCATCGAATAACACCTGCCGTTGCAGATTTGATAAACTGACGATGTCGTCATCAATAACGCTAAGCGTGCCCACGCCGGCTGCAGCAAGGTATTGCAGCACTGGTGAACCCAGCCCACCTGCCCCGATCACCAGAACCTTTGCTTTACGTAATTTTTGCTGTCCAGCACCGCCAACTTCGCGCAAGATCAAGTGGCGAGCATAGCGTTCAATTTCGGTTTCAGACATCGGGCCTTCGGTCATATCTTGTGGTTCTTGATCATTTGCAGTTTTGCGGTACTTTCGCAAAAACCGGATATAAAGCAAAACCCCTGCAATAAGCAGCAGCAAAACAATAAGCTGCATCTGTTCTACACTGAAATTAACACCTAAGAATTCCATCTAACCCTTACCGGTTGATCCATAACCGCCTATGCCGCGCTTGGTCTCATCCAGCTTGTCAACAACCGTGAACATCGCACGTGTCACTGGTGCAAACACTATTTGCGCAATGCGGTCGCCGTGCATGATGTCAAACGGCCCAGCACCGTGGTTAATAATTACAATGCTGATTTCGCCACGGTAATCCCAGTCAACCGTTCCGGGACTATTAACAATTGAAACGCCTTTTTTCAGTGCCAGACCGGAACGAGGACGGATTTGCGCTTCATAACCATTCGGCAAGGCAAGTGCTAAGCCTGTAGGGATCAGCGCACGTTGGCCCGCGTTCAATGTAATACCTGAAAATCGCAAATCTTCCTTAAAATTTGCCCGCAAATCCATGCCGACCGCACCAATTGTCTCATACGAAGGCAAGGCTAATTTAGGGTCTGAACCTTCCACACGCATGATACTTATTTTTATATTTGCCATTTTATTTATCCTGTCCCAATGACTTTGCTATTTTTTCAGCCAGTTTCTGGCCAACGGCAGATTTATTCATACGCGGCCAGTCTTCTGTGCCATTTTGAGTGATCAGCATTACATCGTTTTCCGCGCCACCCATAATCCCGGTTTCTGGCGACACGTCATTGGCCACAATCCAATCGCACCCCTTGCGTTTGCGTTTGGCACTAGCATTATCCAGCACATCATCGGTTTCAGCTGCAAAGCCTATAACCAATTCAGGGCGTAATTTGCCGATATTTGATATTGTGCATAAAATATCGGGGTTTTCCGCAAAGTTCAAAACAGGCAATTCAGAGCCTTTGGTTTTCTTGATCTTCTTATCCGAAGCACTTGTTACTTTCCAATCTGCAACAGCCGCTGCAAACACAGCAGCATCGGCAGGCAATGCATTTTGTGCGGCCACCAGCATTTCATCGGCTGTTTCAACAGGAACAATTGTGCAACCAGACGGCATTTCAGCCCGTGCCGGCCCCGTAACAAATGTGACCTTTGCGCCCAAAGCCGCCAGCGCATTGGCAATCGCAGCCCCTTGTGCCCCGGATGAACGGTTCGCGATATAACGAACCGGATCAATTGGCTCATGCGTTGGGCCGGACGTTACCAAGACATGCCGCCCTTTCAAGGGGCCGTTCAACAACGCATCTTCAACCGCCGCGACAATCGTTAATGGCTCTGCCATACGGCCTGCGCCAAACTCACCACATGCCATATCGCCCTCATCAGGCCCGACAAACAGGATACCGTCCTGTTTCAGCGTTTTGGCATTTCGCTGTGTCGCGGCGTGTTCCCACATCCGCACATTCATCGCAGGGGCAATCAATACGCGCTTATCTGTGGCCATCAACAAGGTGGTTGCAAGATCATTGGCCTGCCCGTTTGCCATCTTACCCATCAAATCCGCAGTGGCAGGTGCGACAACAATCAGATCAGCCGCGCGAGACAGTTGAATATGGCCCATTTCGGCCTCGTCGCCCAGGTCAAACAAGTCGCGGTAAAGTTTTTCTCCAGCCAAAGCTGCCACCGACAAAGGTGTAACAAACTCTGCCCCGCCTTTGGTCAGAACAGGCACCACGGATGCCCCGCGTTCCCGCAAACGGCGGATCAGATCAAGGCTTTTATAGGCGGCAATGCCACCACCGATGATCAACAGAATTTTACGACCGGACAACATCTGATATTCCGTTTCAGTTTCGCTTGGAATATATGTAAAGCTGCGCGCACGCAGGCGCAAGTGACCTAAATTGGATAACCGATGACAATTGAGCTACCAAAACTAACAGTTGTGATCGGCGGGGCGGCCTCGGGTAAATCGGTTTTTGCCGAAAAACTGGTGATGTCCAGCAATAAACCGCGCGTCTATATCGCAACGGCACAGGCCTATGATAAAGAAATGGATGCGAAAATCGCCAAACACAAAACCCAGCGCGGGCCTGATTGGGAAACTTATGAAGAACCCCTTGCGCCGTGGTCTGTTTTGAAAACCATTGACGCATCAAACATAATCTTACTGGACTGTGCAACATTCTGGCTTTCCAATACTTTACTTGGCGATCATGATTTGGATGCCGCGAATGAACAATTCCTTCTTGGTCTGCAAAGCTTCAACGGTTCACTTGTCATCGTCACGAATGAGGTCGGTCAAGGTGTGGTGCCAGACAGCGCATTGGGTCGCACATTTCGACAACACCAAGGTGCATTAAACCAGCAACTTGCCGCATTGGCTGATTTGGTTATTCTGGTCACCGCTGGCTTGCCGCTGGCCTTGAAAGGGCAGCTTCCACAATGACCCGTTTCTGGTGGGTGCGCCACGGCCCGACACATAAAAAAACCATGATCGGTTGGACCGATGCACCTGCGGATTTATCTGATACAGAACAGATCAAACGATTGGACGCACATTTACCCAAAGATGCGCTTGTGGTTTCTTCTGATCTGATACGTTGTACGGCCACCGCACAAGCTATCGTTGGGCAACGACATCACCTACCGCCACGCGAAAGCTTGCGCGAAATTCATTTTGGTGACTGGGAAGATCAAAGTTTTGATACCGCCTCGGGTCATGACCCTGCGGTGATACGTGCATTCTGGGACAAGCCTGGTGATATCAAAGCCCCGGGCGGTGAAAGCTGGAACCAGTTATGCGCGCGCGTTGATGCGGAAGTAAGTCAATTGTGCCAAGAGCATAAAGACCGGGATATTGTCATCGTTGCCCATTACGGTGTGATCCTGACCCAGATTCAAAACGCCGGAAACATGAGTGCAAAAACCGCCACAAGCTTTCACATCGATAACCTGTCGGTGACACGGCTGGAGCATCTGGGTGATGCATGGCGCATAATGGGTGTTAATCACAAACCGTAATGGGTCTGATCACGAAAGATGTTTTGCATTTTTCGCAAAGCCCCGCATACTGCCATACATGACATATGAACTTGCCATTGGTGATCGCACCTACTCCAGCTGGTCGTTGCGCGGCTGGTTGTTATTCGAAAAATTCAACCTGCCCGTGCGGGTACATTCTGCGCGGATGTATTCTGACGATTTCAATAAAATGCTGGAAAACTTCAAGCCCGCGCGATTAGTGCCCGCGATGAAATGCGGTGGTATTGTGGTGCAAGATACACTTGCAATGGCCGAGACCCTTGCCGAATGCCACTCCAATGCAGGCCTTTGGCCTGACGCCCCCGATGCACGCGCATTGGCGCGCAATATGGTGGCTGAAATGCACGCGTCTTTCACAGCCCTACGTGGTGATTGCACAATGAATTTACGGCGGTTTTACCCGGATTTCAAACCTTCTGGCGCGGTTTTGAAGGACATCGCACGGATTGAATACCTTTGGGGCCTGGCACGTGAAAGCTATGGCGCAAACGGCCCATGGCTGTTTGGCGATTACAGTATCGCAGACGCTTTTTACGCCCCAGTTGCCACACGGTTTGCAACCTATAATCTGCCACGGAATGATGTCTCGGAGGCGTATATCCAAGCCCATTTAAATGATCTGTCGTTTCGCCGCTGGCGGGCGATGGGTATCGCGCAGAATTATATCCAGCCCGGCTATGACATGGATTTAACCGAAGGCGATTGGCCCGGCCCGGTGTCCCTAGCGGCAAAAGCCGTGGATAACGGCCCTTCCGAAAACATTCACTGCCCCTACTCTGGCGACCCCGTCACCGATTTTCTGAAGCTCGAAGGCCGCATCTTCGGCTTTTGCAACCCGTTTTGCCGTGATAAAACGGTAGCAGATGCTGCTGCATGGGATGGGTTTATGGAAATTTACCAAAAATAAACCAATCCACCACTACCGTTAACCAAGTTTAATGCGGAGTTCGGAATGGTGGCGCGGGCCTATACGGTGGCTTTTTTAGGGGTCGAGGCCCGTATAATCGAAGTGCAATGCTCATTGGCCCCGGGTCTGCCCGCTTTCAATATCGTGGGCCTGCCCGATAAAGCCGTGTCAGAAGCCAAAGAACGGGTGCGGGCGGCACTTACATCCATGGCTTTGGCCTTGCCATCAAAACGCATCACTGTGAACCTATCGCCTGCTGATCTGCCCAAGGAAGGCTCGCATTTCGACCTACCTATCGCGCTGTCGTTGCTCGCTGCAATGGAAGTGATCCCAAGTGATGAGGTTGCACGCCAAGTTGCTTTAGGTGAATTGTCGCTGGACGGAAAACTGATCCCCGTCATCGGTGCATTGCCCGCAGCCCTTGCCGCCGCTGAAGCGTCTTGTGATTTGATCTGCCCCAAAGAATGCGGGGCAGAAGCGGCATGGGTCGGGTCTGTAAACGTGGTCGCTCCTGCCACATTGTTACAGGTCATGAACCATTTCAACGGCAAACAGGTGTTGAAAGGTGCCGAGCCCGGCGAAGTGACAAAGATCATCGAAGAACGCGATTTGGCGGATGTTAAGGGACAGGAACGCGCAAAACGCGCAATGGAAATTGCCGCCGCTGGCCGCCATCATCTGTTCATGGTCGGCTCGCCCGGGTCAGGCAAATCAATGATGGCTGCACGCATGCCCGGCATCCTGCCTGTTTTAGGGCCGGAAGAGGCTTTGGAAACGTCAATGGTACACTCACTGGCAGGGTTATTATCCGAAGGCGGAATTTCCAAGATACGGCCCTTTAGAGATCCGCATCACACAGCATCTATGGCGGCAATTGTCGGTGGCGGTCGCGGGGCAAAACCAGGGGAAATATCGCTGGCACATAACGGCGTTCTGTTTCTGGATGAGTTGCCGGAATTTTCACGGCAGGTATTGGAAACCCTGCGTCAGCCAATTGAAACCGGAACAGTCATGGTTTCACGCGCCAATGCCCATGTGAAATACCCCTGCAAATTCATGCTGGTCAGTGCCGCCAACCCCTGCCGGTGTGGTTATCTGGCAGATCCCGCACGGGCTTGCGCGCGCGTGCCGCTATGTGGGCAGGATTATATGGGGCGCATTTCAGGCCCGTTAATGGATCGCTTTGATCTGCGTGTTGAAGTTCCTCCTGTCACCATGCAGGATCTGTCAGGCGCAACTGCAAAGGAAAGCAGTGCCGATATTGCGGTGCGGGTGTCAATGGCACGAGAATTACAGGCGGAACGGTATCGTGATATGACGGATGTGTCTTTGAATACGGACGCGGAAGGGAAGCTGCTGGAAATGGTGGCAACGCCAGATCCTGAAGGTATAACCCTGTTGGAAAAAGCCGCAGAAAAATTCAACCTGACTGCGCGCGGTTACCACCGTGTTTTACGTGTGGCCCGCACCATTGCCGATCTGGATGCTGAAACCAATGTTCGTAAACCCCATATTGCCGAAGCATTAAGTTACCGCTTGTCGACATCCATATGAACTTCGGCATATGCAAAGCAACTGTGATCAGTCAAAGGCGCATTGTAATCAACTGTTGCGCCGCGCCTCTATCGCTTGCCAGATCTTTTCCGCCACATTAATCCCGTCAAAGCGTTCCAGTTCCTGAATGCCTGTTGGCGAGGTCACATTGATCTCGGTCAGGTTGCCACCGATCACATCGATGCCGACAAAAACCTGGCCCTTTTCGCGTAAAAGCGGCCCGATGCGTTCGCAAATTTCAATATCACGCGCATCCAATTCCACTTTTTCGGGCCGCCCGCCCACATGCATATTAGAGCGGGTTTCACCCTTGGCTGGGACACGATTAATTGCGCCCACTGGTTCACCGTCAACCAAGATCACCCGTTTGTCACCTTTGCTGACATCGGAAAGGAATTTCTGCGCAATCAAAGGCTCGCGGTTGATGCCGGCAAAAAGCTCGTAAAGCGAGCCGAAGTTCCGGTCATTGCGATCAAGTCTGAAAACACCCGCGCCGCCATTGCCGTAAAGCGGTTTCAGGATAATGTCGCCGTGTTCCTGTTTAAAGGCTTTCAACGTGTCCAAATCGCGTGCGATTGTTGTCGGCGGCGTGAGATCAGGAAATTGCAGAACCAACAGCTTTTCCGGATAGTTGCGCACCCAAGTCGGATCATTCACCACCAGCGTATCAGGGTGGATCATATCCAATATATGCGTCGTAGTGATGTAGCCCATATCAAAAGGCGGATCCTGGCGCAGCCAGACAACATCCTGGCTGTTGAGATCAATCTCTTGAAATTCCCCAAGTGTGTAGTGGTTGCCGATCTCACGGCGCACCGTCAATGGCCAGCCTTTTGCCGTTACACGACCTTGTTGGTATGCCAGTTGATCAGGTGTGTAATAAAACAGTTCATGACCTCGCGCTTGCGCTTCTTCTGCAAGGCGAAATGAACTGTCAGCATTAATATCGATCGGATCGATCGGATCCATTTGAAAGGCTACTTTAAGGGACATTGGCTCATCTCATCGTTCAGAATATCTTATAGATGAACCAGAGCGTAAGAACATGCAATCCAACATTTGCGTTTTACCTTAGATGAAGGCGTTTTCCACAATTTCCACCCGCCCATTTGCATCGACAAATGCTGCATCAAAGCGACAATCAACCAGCCCCAACAACCCAAGGCGTGCCAGATAATCTTCGGCAGCGGCATGAATGCGTTCAATTTGACGCTGGGTTATACGTATGGCCGCCTGTGCAAAGGTTTTACTGCACTTTACTTCAACAAATACATATTGATTATCTTTTTCCATCACCAGATCAACCTCACCGTAAGCTGTTTTCATACGGCTGGCCTTTGTCCGGTGCCCGTATTGCATATAATGGTCCGCCACAATATTTTCAGCGATAATACCTTTATGATAAGATGTTTGCTTCGCCATCTTTTTTCAACTCCAGGGCACGTTCGTATGCCTGATTGCGCGATATGCCCAATTGTTCTGATACATGCTTAGCTGCATCTTTGACCCTAAAATCTTTCAAAGCGGTTAACAGCGCCTGATCAATGTCGTCTTGCGTCATTTGTATTTTGGGTGGCGGCCCCACAACAATAACGATCTCGCCCTTTGGTGTATTGGTCTGAGAGTAATAATCCACAAGTTCTTGCAAACTTCCCGGACGGGCCTCTTCAAACTTTTTGGTCAGTTCGCGGCACACTGTAGCAGGTCGTTCACCGCCAAAAGCACTGACCATATCCTTTAAACTTTTAGTCAGACGTTTGGGGGATTCGTAAAAAACCAGTGTT
Organism: Amylibacter sp.; assembly: GCA_965261565.1. Classification (GTDB taxonomy): domain Bacteria; phylum Pseudomonadota; class Alphaproteobacteria; order Rhodobacterales; family Rhodobacteraceae; genus Amylibacter. Next base: position 1,459,526 of record OZ253460.1, on the reverse strand, counting down.
GATGCAACAGCGCCCAGGCTTTTGAAATAATCCACCCGCGCCTTTGTTTTATTCGGGGCAAATCCTGCAAAAAAGAACTTATCGGTTGGTTGCCCTGCCACGCAAAGTGCGGCCAACAATGCCGAAGCCCCCGGTGCTGTCGCCACCTTATGCCCCGCATCACGGACATATTGTGCCAGATGATACCCAGGGTCCGCCAACAGGGGTGTTCCCGCATCCGACACAAGCGCCACCGACTTTCCCGCCTTCAAAGCCTCCAGCAAAAACGGCCGCCTTTCATGGCCGTTATGGTCATGGTAAGAAATCAACTTGCGCCCGCCCAGATTAATACCATGAATATCCATTAATTTACGGGTATTACGGGTATCTTCGGCGGCAATAATGTCAGCCGCCGCCAGTATATCAAGTGCACGCAGGGTAATATCGCGTGCGGCCCCAATTGGTGTCGATACAATGTATAATCCAGATGACAGTTTTGCAGCACTCACTTGCTTATTTCCAATCAATTTCTGTCAAGCCGTTGCTTTCGCTTATGACAGTACCTACCTTTATTGGCAAACGAGTCGTTTAATGATTTTCTGGGGGAATTATGATAAAATATTCAAAAGCTCTACGATTGGGAGCTTTCATAGTGGTAGCCCCCCTACTGGCAGCCTGTATTGATACATCCGGTGTTGGACAGCGCGTTAACCCCAACCAGACTGTAAAAGTAGCCCTGCTGGTGCCTTCGGGCAGCGGAAACGGACAGCAGGAAGTACTGGCAACCAGCCTGATCAACGCCGCCAAACTGGCCGCAAGCGACATCCAAGGCGCCCAGATTGAATTAATGATTTATTCAACCGCGGGCAATTCAGCACAAGCTGCAAGTGTTGCAAAACTTGCCATTGAAGAGGGCGCGAAAATTATTGTAGGCCCACTTTTCGCGGAAGCAGCAAATGCAGCCGGTGTTGCTGTCTCCGGTAGAAATGTGAATGTTTTAAGTCTGTCAAATAATACACAGATTGCTGGTGGAAATGTATTCGTGCTTGGCAATACATTTGACAACACAGCCCGCCGGCTGGTCAGCTATGCCGCCAGTAAAGGCCTGAATAACGTAGCTGCGGTTGCAGCAAAAAATGCCGCGGGCACAATTGCCATTGAAGCGGTTCAGAAAGCTGCGGGTAATTCTGGTGCTAACTTTACCGGATCAACTTCATATGACTTCACACCTGATGGCGTTGTCGGTGCAATCCCAACCATTAAATCCCAAGTCACAAGCACGGGTACGCAAGCATTGGTCTTCTCATCCGACAGCGCAGGCGCATTACCAATTTTGGCGCAGCTTCTACCCGAAAACGGCCTTGGTCCCGCTACTGTGCAATATATGGGCCTGACCCGTTGGGATATTCCGGCCAGCACGCTTGCCACATCCGGATTGCAAGGTGGCTGGTTTACCATGCCGGGCACGAATGCCATGACCGCATTCAAGTCACGTTACAATGCCAGCTATGGCGCCAGTCCGCACCCGCTTGCGGGATTTGCCTATGACGGCATCGCGGCGATTGGTGCGCTTTTGGCTACGGGCGAGGCAGATGCTTTGACACGCACCAAACTGACGCGCACCGACGGTTTTGCTGGCGTGAACGGTGTATTCAGGTTATTGCCTGACGGGACGAATGAACGTGGTCTAGCCATAGCGGAAGTGCGCGACGGTACCGCAGTTATTATTGACCCCGCACCCAGAGGATTTGGTGGATCAGGCTCTTAATCTTTCCAGGAAATTTCAATCGGCACCGTCTTCGGACGATCTGATATGTTCGCCGGAAGAAATTTACGACATCAAAAAGCTGCGCGGAAAAATACGCACGGCTTCCAAGACCGATGATCAGATTGATCTGCGCAACACGATATCTACACTTTTGCGAGCAGCCTATAATTCTGGCCGCGCGGCGATTGATACCGCCTATGCAAAATCCCCATTTGAAACGCGCAAAGTCACCACCTCTTACACATATCTGACCGACAGGATTGTGTGTCAGGCATTTGAAGCGGCAACGAAGATCCTTCATCCGAATGCAAAACCGGATCGATTTGACAGTATATGTATAATGGCTGTCGGTGGTTATGGCCGCGCGGAAATGGCACCGTCTTCAGATGTGGATATCTTGTTTCTGACCGCAGACAAACTGTCTGACTGGGTTGAAACCGTGATAGAAACAACGCTATATATTCTATGGGATATCAAGCTCAAGGTTGGGCATGCCACACGCTCTGTTGATGAGTGCGTCATGTTAAGCAAGGATGATCTGACCATCCGAACCAGCCTTTTGGAATGCCGGTATTTGGAAGGCAAGAAAACACTGTCCAACGCATTGGACAAACGCCTATGGAAAGTGCTTTTCCGCAAAACCGGCCCTGAATTTGTTGAATTAAAACTACAAGAGCGAGAGAACCGTCACAAAAAACAAGGTGGTCAGCGGTTCATGTTAGAACCTAATGTCAAAGAGGGCAAAGGCGGTTTGCGCGATCTGCAGACACTGTTCTGGATCACAAAATATTTAAGCCATGCCGAAAACCCGGAAGAGATGATCCAGAAGGGCTATTTCACAGCTGAAGAACATGAACAGTTTTATCAGGCACAGCAATTTTTGTGGACAGTCAGATGCCATCTGCATCTGATCACGAAACGCGCGACCGAACAGCTGACTTTTGATACGCAGATCGAAGTGGCCAGCGCATTGGGTTATCAAGATCAGGATGGCCAGCGCGGTGTTGAAAAATTCATGCAGGATTATTTTCGCCATGCCACGAAGGTGGGCGACCTGACACGGATATTCCTGACCGCATTGGAAGCACAACACGTCAAGAAACAACCCGGTATCGGGCGCCGTTTCATGCAGGCTATCGGTTGGCGGCGAGAAACTGCGGCGAAGGGTTATGTAATTCTTCACGGGCGTTTGAACTTTGCTGATGAAACAACTGTTTTCAACGATCCTCTGAACATTCTACGCATCTTCGAAGAAGCTTTACGCTCACAAATACTTATCCACCCTGATGCGATGCGGTTGATACAGGCCAATTTGGATTTGATCGATGATACTGTGCGCAATGATCCCGAAGCGATACGCATATTCCTTGATACTTTAATCGAATACGGCAACCCTGAACGCGCATTGCGCAGGATGAACGAATTGGGTGTATTAGGAAAATTTATCCCTGAATTTCAACGCATTGTCGCTATGATGCAATTTAACGTCTATCACTATTACACAGTTGATGAGCATATAATCCAATGCCTATCAAATCTTTCTCAAATTGAGCGGGGAAGGTTGAAAGAAGACTTGCCGATTGTTTCCAGCCTGTTGAAAAAAGGCGTAAACCGGCGGATTATTTATGTGGCGTTATTATTGCACGATATTGGCAAGGGGCTGCCTGAGGATCACTCTGTTGCTGGGGCACAGATGGCCGAAATTATCGCACCCCGTCTGGGCCTTGATGCACAAGAAACCGAGACTGTGGTTTGGCTAATACGCCAACATCTGTTGATGTCCGATGTTGCACAAAAACGCGACCTGTCAGACCCGCGAACAGTGCGTGACTTTGTGCATACCGTGAAAAGCACAAACAGATTACAGTTGCTGACCATATTAACCGTATGTGACATTCGCGGTGTTGGCCCGAACACATGGAACAACTGGAAGGCCCAACTGATCCGGACACTATACAATGCCAGTCTGCAAGCATTACAAATAGGCGTTTATAAAGTCGCACCGCTGCATCGCTTGGACGATGCAAAAACTGCTCTGAAAGATGCATTGGGCGCCAAGGGTGAAGCCTTGTATCTGGTGGAAATCGATCGCCATTATGAACCATACTGGCAGGGCCTGGACAGCACGACCCATGTTATTTTCGCAAAACTTTTCGAACAATTGGAAAAAAACCCGATTGGCATCGATATCATTCCCGATGAAGATCGCGACGCGACGCGTGCATGTTTTGTTATGCAAGACCATCCCGGTATCTTTTCGCGCCTTGCCGGGGCCCTTGCTTTGGTTGGGGCCAATGTGGTTGATGCACGTACCTATACCACTTCTGATGGCTATGCCACGGCAGTGTTCTGGGTGCAGGATTCGGATGGAAAGCCCTATGAAGCGGCACGCATTATGCGGCTGAAAACAATGATCCTAAAAACCCTAATGGGTGAGGTTATCGCCAGCGAAGCCCTGAAATCCCGTGACAAACTGAAAAAGCGCGAACGTGATTTCATTGTGCCAACAGTGATCACATTTGATAACGAAGGTTCTGAGATATATACAATCATCGAAGTCGATACACGTGATCGCCCCGGCTTGTTACACGACCTGACACTCACACTAAGTCACGCAAATATCTATATCGCATCGGCTGTGATCGCCACCTATGGTGTGCAGGCAGTGGATGTGTTTTATGTCAAAGACATGTTCGGGCATAAAATACACGCAAAAAACAAACGCGACACGATAGAAAAACGGCTGCACAAGGCAATCACGCAGGGCGCAATAGGTGCCATGTCATGAACAAACCAATCAAATTGATCTCTGCGTTTTTTACCGTTGGCATCTGGACACTTCTTAGTCGTGTTGCGGGTTTTGTACGTGATATTCTGATCGCGGCTTTCTTTGGTTCCGGCCCAGTTGCAGAAGCCTTTCAGGTCGCCTTTGCACTGCCCAATATGTTTCGGCGGTTCTTTGCGGAAGGTGCCTTTAACATGGCCTTTGTCCCGATGTTTTCCAAGAAATTGGAATCGGGCGAAGATGCACAAGAATTTGCACAAGATGCTTTTGCTGGTCTGACAGCAGTTCTGATTGTTCTGACATTGATTGCACAGATATTCATGCCGTGGTTCGTCTGGGCTATGGCAAGTGGGTTTGTCGGTGATGAACGGTTTGATACTGCTGTCGGGTTCGCGCGTATCTGTTTTCCCTATATATTATTCATTTCCCTTGCAGCCCTGCTAAGCGGCATTCTGAACGCAAGCGGACGGTTTGCGGCGGCGGCGGCGGCACCGGTTCTGCTGAATATCATCGTCGTAACTGCAATGGGTGGTGCATATTATGTAGGCTGGGATGTTTCAAGCGCACTGGTCTGGTCTATTCCCCTTGCTGGTATTTCCCAAATGGGACTGGTTTGGTGGGCCGCGGACAAAGCTGGATTACGACTGATCCCGCGCCTGCCTAAAATGACGCCTGAATTGAAAAAACTGACCGTCATTGCCATCCCAGCCGCCCTTGCCGGTGGCGTTATACAAGTCAATCTATTGGTCGGTCGGCAGGTTGCCAGCTATTTTGACGGCGCTATCCAGTGGCTGGCTGTAGCTGACCGGTTATATCAGCTTCCTTTGGGCGTTGTCGGCATTGCCATTGGTGTTGTTCTATTGCCCGATCTTTCCCGAAAAATACGCGCCGATGATACCGATGGCGGACATTATGCATTCAATCGCGCCGCCGAATTTGCGCTGGCACTGACCTTTCCCGCTACAGTCGCATTGTTCATTGCCGCAGTCCCATTGATTTCAGTGTTGTTCCAGCGCGGTGCTTTCAATGAAACCGATGCATTGGCAACAGCAACTGCATTGAAAATTTACAGTCTGGGCCTGCCTGCCTTCGTATTCCAAAAGGTTCTTCAGCCGCTTTATTTCGCTCGCGAAGACACCAAAACACCGTTCTACTACGCCTTGGTTGCAATGGTTGTGAACATCGTTATCGCCATTGGCCTGTCATACCAATTCGGATATTTATCTGCGGCAATAGCGGTCACGGCATCAGCGTGGGGCATGGTTCTGATGCTATGGCTAGGCAGCAGAAACATGGGAAAAGCCGCAAGGTTTGATACGCGGTTTTTCAAAACCATCCCAAAAATTATTCTGGCGTCCCTGTTTATGGGCGCCATAGTCTATCTTATGCAAAGCTTCCTGCATGACGCTTTGAACGCAAGCGGCATACGTTATATGGCACTGCTGGCTTTGGTAACGTTCGGTATTCTGGCTTATTTGGCAGCTTTGATGGGCTTGCGAACTTATTCCCTTCCGGAGATCAAACGCATGATCAAACGTAATTAACGCTGCCGTGTCATTTTCAACACCGATTGCAAACGCTGTACACCGTCAGGGCCAGTTACCACAGCGAGAGCGAAGCCCACGAAAAAGCCTGCAAGCTCTGCCAGCCAATCATTTGTGCCACCGAAAATAAATTTATAAACCAGCATAATCACGGTGAATAGAATAATCAGATTAAAGGCCGGAAACCCGTTTTTGCCCTCATTTTGCAGGTTACTGAAACGCAACCACGTATAGGCACCGATCAATCCATAAATTGCCGGATATGCACCGATCAATGCAAACTGTTCATCCAATGCAATTGAATAGACCGCCGCCCCAACCGCGGCACTTGCGAAAAAGATCGCCAGCACGGCAAACGGGTGCATGATCTCGGCCACAAACTTTCCAAGTGCCAGAATAAACACCAATGCAAAGACCGTATGCATCAAAGATTGATGGATGAACACATAACTGAAAAATCGCAAAAAATTGTGAACGGAATATTGTCCTGTTTCACGCATCCAGTCAAAAATTCCATCACTGAAGGAAAATTTTTGTACCATGGCAACACGCCAACCAATGCCTTCGGCACCACCGACAAACCCCGCTTCAGCCGCTTGAAATACCAGTTCCACACCTCCAACCAGACAAACAAGCAAAATCACCACCGCAGGTAGCGGGTTCAAAGGTGGTGCGTTTAAATCATCATCATACATATCAGACCCTGGTTGACGTTGTGCGTGCATAACGCGATAAGCCTCTGTGTAATCCAGACAGGAACAGATTGCTATGACAGATACGCCATTCACACCACGGGTTTTTTCCGGCATTCAGCCGTCGGGCAACCTGACCCTTGGCAATTATCTGGGTGCTGTGCGCCGTTTCGTGGAAATGCAGAACTCTGGCATTGAAACCATATATTGCATGGTCGATCTGCACGCGATTACCGTCTGGCAGGACCCAACTGATCTACGCCGCCGCACCCGTGAATTGGCGGCCGCTTATCTGGCCTGTGGCCTTGATCCGCAAAAGTCGATCCTGTTCAACCAAAGTCAAGTGTCGGCGCATGCCGAACTGGGCTGGTTGTTCAACTGTGTGACACGCCTTGGCTGGATGAACCGGATGACCCAGTTCAAAGATAAAGCCGGTAAAAACGCCGAAAAAATGTCGCTTGGCCTTTATGCCTATCCATCTTTGATGGCCGCCGACATTCTGGCCTATAAGGCCACGCATGTGCCCGTTGGTGAAGACCAGAAACAACATGTTGAACTGACCCGTGATATCGCCAACAAGTTCAACCATGACTTCAAGGTTGATTTTTTCCCTGAACCCGAACCGATTATCGATGGTGCGGGAACCCGTGTGATGTCTTTGCGTGACGGTTCCAAGAAAATGTCGAAATCAGACCCATCCGACATGAGCCGTATCAATATGATGGATGACGCAGATACCATTGCCAAGAAAATCCGCAAAGCCAAAACCGATCCTGAACCCCTGCCCGACAATCTGGATGATCTTGCAGGCCGCCCAGAAGCGCGCAACCTGATCAACATCTATGCAGGCATTTCAGGACAAACCCCCGAAGTGGTTATTGCAGAGGTTGCAGGCCAGCAATTCGGCCAGTTCAAACCCCTGCTGGCAGACCTTGCCGTCGCCCATCTATCACCCATCGCTGAAGAAATGCGCCGCTTGATGGGGGATGTATCCGAAATCGACCGCATCCTTGGGGATGGTGCCAACCGCGCGGCAGAGATCGCCGAACCGATTTTAGCAGAAGCGTTTGATATAGTCGGGTTTATACGTAGTCGGTAATATCACAAGAAATTTATTAAAGCTTTAGGTTGATTATACGTAAGTTCACATTCGTAACAGAAATGTGCCTCAATCTGACCATAGTACACGCATTATATAGCCTTGAAATAGATAATCAAAGGCTATCCACATGCGTAATGCCCTTCAATCCACTTATAGTTTTTTGATGCGCATACAGGGTGTTTACGGAATAGCACTGGTTGTTTTTCTAGGCATAAACCTACCCAACGCTACCGATCAGGCAATATCAATTGCAGTTCCCATTATTTTTGGCATCATCAGCCTGACGGTTGCAGTAACTCTTGTATTCCCGTCACTGACACCAGGCTGGCTTGGAATGCCGAACAAACCTTTGCATCTTTTCCCCGTGTTACTGCTTACAGGCCTTTTCCCGTTACTCTTTGGAATACTGGGCATGGGTGCCGTCATATTGGCAAGTATAGATGAGCCGCTCTCGCGCCAGCTTGCGATCGGATTAGCCCTGCCCAGTGTTTTTCTAAGCGGTCTGATGTGGTGGATCGGTTTGGTTCTGTGTGTATGGCCGAATGACACGCCCACACAGCAACAATCAACTGAGAACCCTATGAAAACCACTCCAGAAATACCGCAGGCAGCCCCGGTAGATTTACGTGCATTGCGTATGTCCAGAATGGGTTCTGGTTCTTAGGCCATTAACTGCGCGTATATCTCAGGGTCAGTCGCCCCTTCCGAACCAATCACCAATACGCGTGATGTGTCACTCAAGCCCAGCGCATCGCGCAATCCATCTTGGCTGGCACCTGCAATCACAGCGGCAAAACCCGCCACAGCAGACTCGCCCGCAACAATGCTTGGATCATCGCCCATCGGGCGGGCAGCCAAGCGCATCGCAGGGGCGACGATATTTTCGGGGATAGTCAGAAAATCCGTTGCCTCTTCACGCAAGATTGCCCATGCCAGCGGTGATGGCTCGCCACATGACAGCCCAGCCATCAGAGTTTCTTCTTCAATAACCACATTTGTTGCAGCACCCGCTTTTGCGCTTTCAAATAGGCATGCCGCCAATTCCGGTTCGACCACAACAACGCGCGGGGCTTCCGCACCCCAATATTGGCGCAAGCCCGCAACGACGCCTGCCGCAAGCCCACCAACGCCGCCTTGCAAAAACACATGGGTTGGCGGCGTGTCCAGCGCTTGCACAATCTCACGCACCATAACGCCGTAACCTGCCATCACATCTGTAGGTGGCTGGGTATATCCCTCCCACGAGGTATCGGACACGATAAACCAGCCATTGGCATCCGCGTCATCGCGGATCTGATCCACAGAGGCATCATAATCCCCGTCAATACGGGTCACAGTCGCGCCTAAATCGCGCATCGCTTGCGCGCGGCCCTCACTGACATCGCGGTGAATGTAAATCTGGCAAGGTGCGCCAAACCGGCCCGCACCCCAAGCCAATGATCGCCCATGATTGCCATCTGTTGCAGAGGCCAGCGTGATCTTTGCAATATCATCCGCATAAACCCCCGCACGTATATCATTCAGCGAAACCTCTTTCCCAAGGCGTTTTGCCAGCTCGCGCGCCAAAATCCGCAAGCCTGCATAAGATCCGCCAAGCGCTTTGAAACTGCCAAGCCCGAAACGCGGCCCTTCGTCTTTATATAAAATATCACCCAAATCCAGTGACTTTGCTAAATCTTTCAGGTGAAGTAATGGTGTTGGCGCATAGTCTTGCCACGCGGTAATTTCCGTAAATGCTGTTGCATAATCATCCGGGCTAATAGCAGTCTCATATGCGTTACCATCAGCTTTTTCCATCGAGGTATAAGCTAATTTGGCGGCTGTAAAATCTTCAAACATTCAGGTATCCTTTTTTGGCAAGCGTTCAGACACCAGCCGCGCCCAAAAGGCGGCACCCAGTGTTAGAGCATCTTCGTTGAATTCGTAGTCAGAGGCATGTAGCGGTTGGTTATGCGGATAGTCGCAACCATTGCCCATCAATATAAAGCAGCCCGGAATTTCATGACTTAAACAGCCAAAGTCTTCGGAGAATGACATCTGCCCGCGCTCTGGTATCACCTGGTCACTGATACCGCTGGCCGCCTGCATTGCTACTTTCACCTGCTCGGCAGCATTCACGGTTTCCATAAACTCCGTTGCAAACCGTACATCAATCTTAACATCATGGGCCATGGCAACGCCCTTGGCAATCTGGCGCATCAGCCGCTCTATTTCAGCACGGTCTTGCCCAGTAAAAGAGCGTGTATCACCCTTCAACAAAGCGTGGCCCGGCAGCACATTGCGCTGCCCGTCAGTGATAAATTCCGTCACCGAAACCACCGCGCCCGTTGAAGGCGCCAATTTGCGTGCCACAATATTTTGCAATGCCTGAACCAGTTCCGAGCCAACCAAAATAGCATCAACCCCGACCTGCGGCATCGAGGCATGGCCGCCTTGCCCAAATATCTCGAATTCAAACAGGCTTTCGCTGGCACATATCGTACCTATACGGGAAGAAAATTCACCCAAAGGGGCGCCCGGCAGATTGTGTATCCCGTAAACTTCTTCTGGTTGAAATTTGGAAATCAACCCGTCTTTTATCATCGCTTTTGCGCCAAGCCCGTGTTCTTCATTCGGTTGAAACAAAAAGATAACGGTTCCGGTGAAAGGCAGGTTTTCGGCCAGATATTTAGCCGCGCCCAGCAACATCGTTGTATGCCCGTCATGGCCACAAGCATGCATCTTGCCGCTGGTTTTAGACCGATAATCATGTGTGCTGGTCTCTATAATCGGCAATGCATCCATGTCCGCGCGCAACATTACTGTGCGATTGCCGCCACCATTGCGCAGTACCCCGACAACACCGGTGCCGCCGATACCTTCATGTACATCAATACCGAAACTGCGCAGCGCATCCGCGATCTTGCCCGCAGTACGGATCTCTTCAAAACCAAGCTCTGGGTGTTGGTGCAAATCACGGCGAAAATCCACCATCATGCGGTGAAGCGGTTGCAACGACATTCGGGTAATTCCGGACATTCTAACCCTTAGAATTAAAGTTCAAACACAACATCCGCAATATACATTAAATTTTAAAAGTAAATCATTTACCGCCCGATAGAGACATACTCCAACCCTGCTGCTTTTGCTTCATCCTGGTCGTAAATATTTCGCAAATCGGCCATTTTGGGGTCTTTCATCAATGCGGCAATCTTTTGCAGATCAAGGGCACGGAACTCGTTCCATTCAGTCAGCACAACAACTGCTTCTGCCCCTGTCACAGCTTCATATACATCTTCGGCCCATGTAACAGACGGTAGTAGTTCTTCACCCTCTTTGCGCCCTTGCGGATCAACCACATGCACATCTGCCCCTGCACCCACCAATGCGGGCACTATTGTCAAAGAGGGGCTGTCGCGCATATCGTCTGTGTTGGGTTTGAACGTCACGCCAAGCATGACTATTTTCTTACCCTTCACCTTATCGCCGCAAAGATACATGATTTTGTCGGTCATCTGCCGCTTGCGGTCATCATTTATAGCAATGACTTGTTCTACAATCTTCACAGGGCTTGCATATTCCTGCCCGATACGCGCCAAAGCCTTGGTATCTTTGGGAAAACACGACCCGCCATAACCGGGGCCCGCATGCAGAAACTTACCGCCGATACGGTTGTCCATACCCATGCCCTTGGCCACAGACTGAATGTTTGCACCAACCTTTTCGCACAGATTGGCAATCTCGTTGATAAAGGTAATCTTTGTCGCCAGAAACGCATTGGCCGCGTATTTTATCATCTCGGCACTTTCCAGATCAGTGTAAACAATCGGGGCTTCGCGCAAAGCCAGCGGGCGATAGATGCGCGCCATAACATCTTTGGCACGCTGAGTTTCAACACCCACAACGACACGGTCAGGGCGCATGAAATCCTCAATCGCGGCACCTTCGCGCAAGAACTCGGGGTTTGACGACACATCAAAATCCGCATCGGGATTTTCCGTACGGATCACCCGTTCAACTTCACGGTTGGTGCCCACAGGCACGGTCGATTTGGTGACTATGACAGTATACCCTTTCAAAGCACGGGCTATCTCACGGGCTGCATCATAAACATATGTTAAATCCGCGTGACCATCACCGCGCCGTGTAGGCGTGCCAACAGCAATAAAAATCGCATCAGCAGAGCCAACGGCATCTTTGAGATCAAGAGTAAAACCAAGCCGTCCATTGGCCACATTCTTGGCCATCATATCTTCAATACCGGGCTCATAAATCGGAACTTCGCCACGTTGCAAAGCTTCTATTTTTTCAGGTAATTTATCAACACAGGTCACATCATGACCAAAATCTGAAAAACATACGCCTGATACCAGTCCTACATAGCCGGTTCCGATCATTGTTAACTGCATTATTCGCCTCTGTTTTAATCCTCTTTCCCGCACGATTAGTGCGGGGTTTTGTCAGGAATAGGGCGAATTTATTGTTTTTGCTAGTGATGCTGGCTATTTTGCAGCATCTTTTGGCAATGTTATCGTAAATGTACTGCCTTCAGGGCCGGATGTGGTCAATTCTATCGTGCCGCCATGGCCTTTGACCAGTTCCGCAGAAATTGCCAACCCCAAACCAGAGCCGCCTTGACGCGCGCCGCCCTCAAACGGCGTAAATAGATTATCTAACGCCTTTTTCGGCAATCCCGGACCATTGTCTGAAATATTGATTATCCAGTTTTCCGGAGTTTCATTGCCTACCACCAAAATTTCACCTTGTTGCTTTCGTGCAGATAAGACCTGTCGCGCATTGCGCACAATATTGCTGACGATCCGAAAAAGCTGTTCACGATCTGCACGTAACGAAATAGATCCCTCCACAGTCGTAGAAATACGAATATTTGTATCCCCGACAGCAAGGCATTCACTATCCACGACTTCAGCTAATAAAGGTCGCATAGCAAATTTCGTCAGATTGGGTGCTGTCTCTTCGGCCTTACCGAACCGCAATGTGCTTTCGCAGAGATTGACGGCACGCGACAACGAAGTGATCAACTTTGGTGCGGTTTTTTTAACAGCAGGATCATCGCTTTTTTCCATGCGGTCAGCCAGCAGTTGTGTCGTAGTCAGTATATTGCGCAAATCATGGCTAATCTTGGAAACAGCACCGCCAAGATCAGCCAAACGCCCCTTTTGCTTCAGGGACTGGCTAACTTGTGTCTGCATCGATTGAATGGCATTTTCAGCCTCAAACAATTCTGTCACACTGGCTTGCGGTTGTATGATCAGGCGGGCATCTTCTGGTGCGGCCTCAAATCCACGAATTTGACGCACCAGACGGCTGATCGGCAAAACCAGAAACCATCGCACTGCGACAAACAACAAAGCCCCCGTGATTACGGAAATAACCAGTGACAGTTTAAAAATATTCAGCCCATAATCTATCATGGCATCGCGCAAAGGCTTTTCGTACAAAGCTGCTTCGATCAGTTGACCCGCCTCATTCACGGGTTCACCGCGTACACGGATGACCCTTTCTTCATTGCTCCACAGAACCTCTATCGCATCATGGATTAAAACCCAGGCACTCGCGCCCCTTAAGTCGAACGTTTGCCCGATAGGGGTTTTCATTGGCGAGGAAAGCATCAGTTCACGTACAGAATCCCTTTGCAAGGCGATGTTCAACACATCGGCATTACGCAATAATTCGGCCTCTAACTCGGGCGCCAGCATATCATCGGGGGAAGCCAGTAACGCCAATGAGGCTATCTGCGATCTATCAAGCCGCGTTTGTAAGTAATCAACGCGAAAACGCGAAACGGATGGGACAAAAATCAACACCTCGGCGAGCATCACAAAGATGATCGTCAGCAACAAAAAGCGCCCAGATAGTGATTTTAAAAACATAAGCCTCTCAGTTTCTATCGTTAAAGTTTACGGCGTCCGGTTTGCAGCCGCAACATTGCATTTATCCCACAGTATAAAATGATACACAGTCAAAACCGCTGCACCAATCTGACAATCCTTTTCACAAAATCACTTTCAAACAGGCGTGGCGTATAATACTGCCCTGCCGCCCGTTTATTGATCTCGCCCAGTGTCGGATAAGGTGCCACCATCGCCGCCACTGCGCCAATTTTCAACTTATTGGCAATCACCAATGCCCATGTCTGGATCAGCTCACCTGCTTGCGCACCCACGATACTGGCACCAACCGGGCGCCCTTTAACAATCATCACTTTAATCAGCCCCGTGGTCGCCAGTTCGGCCCGTGCACGGTCATTTTCTGCATACTCAAAGCGAACCACTTCCAGCTTATCCCCATGCGCCTCATGTGCCTGTGCTTCTGTCAGGCCGACTTGCGCCATTTCCGGGTCAGTATAAGTTGCCCATGGAATATGCGCGGAGCTGGCTTTTGATGGTAAGCCGAACAAGGCCGATTTGATGATCACGCCTGCATGATACCCTGCCACATGGGTAAATTGCAAAACACCCGCCACATCGCCAATCGCATAAACCCGTTTGTTGGTGGTCTTTAGGGATGCATCAACCTTGATACCACCCCGCACAGGTTCAATTCCCGCTGCCTCCAAATTCAACTTATCCGTATTCGGCTTTCGCCCCACCGCCATCAGCAGATGCGAGCCCTTGAATTTCACACCGTCCTTGGTTTCAACCGTAATCACAGCACCTCTTTGGCTGATTTTCTCGGCCATGGCGTTCTCGGCGATTTCCACGCCCTCGGCACGAATTCGCGCCAGCGCAATCGCAGCCATTTCCGGATCATCTCGGCCAAGCGCCATAAACCCTTCAATCACCGTCACTTTTGAGCCAAGCCGCACATGCGCCTGTGCCAGCTCAATTCCGATAGGCCCGCCACCGATAATCAGCAGATGATCTGGTTTTTCACGTAGATCAAAAATATCTTCGTTGGTGTAATATTTTACCTTATCCAAACCCGGAACAGGTGGTACCAATGGCGAAGACCCGGTTGAAATCACGAAGCGCCGCGCTTGAATAACCGTGTCACCTGCCTGCACTTCGGTGGATGAGATAAACGCCCCGTATTCAGTAATGACTTTCACGCCCAGGCTTTCAAACCGTTCGACACTGTCATGTGGCTCGATGCCAGCTATCACGCTACGCACATGATCTTTGGCAGCGGCATAATCCACTTGCGGTGTCACAGTTGTTACCCCGAACGGCGCGCCTGTTGTCATTGCGTGCGCATGTTTACCCACTGCAATCAGGGCTTTTGATGGGACACAGCCATAGTTCAGGCAGTCACCCCCCATCTTACCACCTTCAAGCAATACAACAGAGGCCCCCATTTGCACGGCCCCTGCCGCCACGGACAATCCGCCGGAACCACCGCCAATAATACAAAGGTCGGTCTTTATTCTGTTAACCATCTTGTTTGCCTTTAAATTTCTTCAGGATGATTGGCAGCAGGGCAAGGCCCGCCAACCCCAACAACGGCCCTAAAACCTGCCATTCAAATATAATGCCCAGATTAGGTGTTTCGCCTTTAGCGAATACATCCGCAAGTCCCACACCAACCCAAGTGTAGACAATCCCGCCCGGGATGATGCCGATAAATGTTGTCCAGACAAACCGTTTCAGCTTTACACCAACCAGTGCCGGGATCAGATTGGCTACGAAAAAAGGCACAGCAGGCACAAGGCGCATAATCAACAGATAGCTGACCTCGTCCGACTTCAACCCTTCTTTAATTTTCCCGATCACACCGCTGGAACTATCCATTTTTGCGGAAAGCGTTTCACCAAATCCCATGCGCGCGGCCATAAAGATCGCGGTAGCCCCAACCACTGCCGCACCAATGTTGTATATGGCCCCTGGGAACAGCCCAAACAGGAACCCGCCTGTCAGCGAAATAATCGCAGCCCCCGGCAGGGAAAATGCCACTACAACGATGTAAATTGCAATAAACACCAAGGACGCCAGAATGAAATGGCTGTCACGCCATACTTGTAAAGCCTCTTGATTTTGCGCCAGCTGATCAAAACTCAGGTAATCCCGTAAGAAAACAAACCCTAATATCGCCGCCATAATAATGGCTGCAAATGGCAATATCCGTTTTACGGTAAACTTGGGTGGCGCGGGCTGTACGTTATTTGGTGGTCTGTCAGTCATATTTTGCTCTTTTTTCACCTTATCATTTATCCTTTTCTGCGTTATATACTGCGCAGAAGATAGATACTTCACAAGCCAGTGATGTTCGGTGATGGTTTTTACCGCTTTCGTTTCAATTCCTGACAGAACTGTAACAAATCAGGGGGGCCAGTAGATAAAATAATGGAATTCTTGCAATAAAACCCGCGCAAAGCGAATTGACTTCATCGCATTTCGCCCCTAAACAGCAGCTTCAGAATAGACGGGTTACGAATCTTTACCGGATTTGACCCAAATACCCGATCAGGAGATCGTTATGAAACGTACTTACCAGCCGAGCAACCTTGTTCGCAAACGCCGCCACGGTTTTCGTTCGCGTATGGCCACCAAAAACGGCCGCATCATCTTGAACCGCCGCCGCAACCAAGGCCGCAAAAAACTGTCTGCATAAGGCACTGACCAAAAGGTCTATGAAATTATGAAACCGTCGGAGGCGACACAAGGCACCTTAGGGCAAGCCGGTGAAACGCCCCCGGCGGTTTCCGTTTGTCTGCATGTTTTAAAAAAGCGCGCCGATTTTCTGGCCTGCAACAAGGGTCGGTATCGTGGGGTAAAAGGTTTTGTTCTGCAAGCCCGCAACCGCAATGATGGCACTGACGATATCCGCATCGGCTTTACCTGTTCCAAAAAAGTCGGCAACGCCGTTGCCCGCAACCGCGCCAAACGCCGCCTACGCGAAGTTGCCCGCCTAACCCTACCGACACTGGGCCGCACCGGATGGGATTACGTCCTGATCGGCAAACGAGAGGTCACCGCCACACGTGACTTTCAGGATATGCTTGCAGATATGCGGTATGCGCTGAAGAAGGTGCATGGGTGAGAAACTTTAAATAAATTACCCAAAAATATCTTTTTTCAAATTCTCATAGGTTGTAGTATCCGACGTTATTAGCGGAGCAAGAGTACTTAACATAAACGCCTTGGTATTTTCTCCTCCCCCCACGATCTGAAGATGCCTTTCAATAAATGTTTTTAACTGCCCAGCAATACTCTTAATATCATTAACGGGATTCCCCCGACCCACACTTTCTTTTAGTAAACGTTGTTTCTCATTACTTATCGCCTCCCAATGTTCCACATTCCCTTTGCATAATTTCTCTAATACCTCATCTGCAAAAACGATGCCTTCAAGATTTCGTTCGGTTATAACCTTTCCATTCAAACGCTTGTATTCTTCTATTTCTTGAGAACTAAGGTTATCTTTATCTCGAAGACGAGTTAAACTTGCTTTGCCAATCACATCCGCAATCAATTGTGCACCATCCCATATTTTTCCTTCCAAATCGTTACAAGATCCTACAGATTTAAACACTGTGAAAGGCATTTCGTTTCCAAATATAGCTCCATAGATTTTGGCATCTAACCCATCACCTAATGGTGCCTGTTGATTGCCTCCTTCACATAAAATAATTTGCTCAGGTGCAACAAGCGCAGCTAAATCGTCTATGGCATTTCTTAAAGTTATTTCCCAAAAGGCACGAGTTGGAATTATTGGTTCAATTTCTCTTTGCTGATAAAAATCCCCCTCTAAGTTTACAAATGCAACTTTGTCAGGGTCATCCTTATACAACTCCATTGCTTTTTTGATTATTCCAATTGAATGCGTCGCAAGCCATAGCTGTCCATTTTTTGGGATTAGCTCCAATAATACGTCCAATAACTTCGCTTGTACATTTGGGCTAAGGTGAGTCTCAGGCTCATCAATTAGGTAAAGCGCATCTCCAAACTCTGGCGTTCTTGCTATCAAGTCTAGGATAAGATCAAAGGCGGCTTTCTCACCGCCAGAAAGGTTTTCAAATGTGAACTCTGGGACATTATCCTTTGTGAAAAAATATGTGCCGTTCTTAGTTGGGTTACCAATTCCATTTAATCGTATGGGCAGATCCAACTGTTCCAAACTATTATTTACTCTTGATTTTACATAATTTGGCCAGTCTGTTGCTTTTTTTCTAACGTTTTCATCATCGGAATGTGCATGTTCGACAACTTGCCAACTCATACGAGTATAATTATTGGAAATGGAGTTATCCAAAGCATCCATGCGTTGGTTGCGCTCATCTTCCATTGCTGGTGGTTGCCTGTTTAATGATGAAATATTAAATTGGCCACTATGTCTAAATGCTGTCCGTACATATGCCTTTTTACTGCCCTGCAATGAACCTTCAAAGCATTCAACAAGGCAGCGCTGGACACGTACATTACCTATATCACCCGACCATTTATCATATGGGCTTTCCGTGTCATTCGGCCTCCTTGCACAAAGATTTATTCCATCAAGGAAAGCCGACTTACCATTTCCATTGGGGCCAGTTAAAATGACTAGTCTGTTAGTTTTCTTTAGGCCTGCAAATTTTAAATCTGAGAATCGTCGGTATTTATTAAAACTTATAGATTTAACGCGCACAATAAGTATCCTGTAAATATCTATTTTTCATACAATAACATATACATGTCCTATAACCAACTAAGATATGATAGTACTTTACGATATTTACTTTGATCTAGTTATGACAAATTATATTATAATAACAAAAAACCATGGCCGTCGTCGATAGACGAGGGGTGCGCCCGACCCTCCCCAACGGGAGGGCGCATTCGCACCCACCCTAGGATCACGCGCTACGTGACAGACAGTGAGCTTTGGATACGGTACTTCTCTTTCCCATAGCATACGCAGATCAAATCCGTTACCACCCACAATATGACCCCACTCGCCTTCATATTCTCGCTACCTGTGCGCGCCTACCGCCTGATCTTCAGCCCGTGGGTCGGACACGGGTGCCGCTATCAGCCGACATGCTCCGCTTATGCACTTGAAGCCCTCGAAAAACACGGCGGGATCAAGGGCAGCTGGCTGACTGCCAAGCGCATCGGGCGGTGCCATCCGTGGGGCGGTAGCGGCATTGACGAAGTGCCAGACAGCAATTCTGATTAGCCGGTAAAATGCAACGTCCCGTCGCTGTGCTTTTCGCGCGTCGGGAACATATCACGGTCGATGTCGCCTTTGATGGTGCAAAATACATCGCGAAAGAATTTTTCATCCTCGAAATACCAATTGTGCCCGGCATATTTGGCCCCCGAAAAATCATCCCGGTTCCGATCATAATATCCGCCACAATTCACATTGACCGCCTTTTGCGGGATATGATCAGGCATGCCGACCCGCCCCACGCGCGGTGAAACGCCCACGCGCTTTACGTTAGACAGCTTCAGAACATCATCATAGGGATTGAAAAAGTTGGTCAATCGCACCGTGTGCCGGTAAAGTGACGACGACTTTGATCGCCCTTCGCCCATAGATTTGGACGAAATATCGCCCGAAATCAGCATAACCTGACTGACGGACCAGCTGGTGGATGCTATATTGGCCACATCATCCGCATCATCAAATGCCTCGCGCACAACGTAACTACCCATCGAGTGGGCTAGAATATGCACGTTTATATCACATCCGTCCTGTTGATATTCAACAAACCGCCGAATGCCCTGCTCAACCAATTTCAGTGCGGTTTTCTTGGCATCCCAGCGATCCTCCATATAATTCACCGCCTTATCGTCGCTTGGCCAATCAAAACTGACAACAACACCTTTAAAACCAGCAGCCGCCAGTTTGGTTTTAATCTTGCGGTGACGGCGCAACATCACACTGGTTTCAGTGTTGAACCCGTGCACATAAAGTAAAATATCCCCACAGATATGGCCGGGCGTATGTGGCGTACCGTTCTCCGCGTCTTTCAAAACCTTCAATGTCCATTTTTTCTTGGCGGTATTCTCCTGTGCCAAAGCAATGTCGGAACTGTTATCAGGCACATCCAGAAACCGCGTATGGCCGGGTTCACTGGGTTCTGCTATAAATTTACCGTTTTTGACACGGCGCACACAAATTACATAATCAGTCATAACGTCCTCCTAAATTTTATAAAATATCCTGACATTCTACAACATTTTCACGAAACAGACAAAATTGCCGCAAACCATGCATTGCAAATGATGCGTTATTTGATAAACATTGCCCAAGGCGATGGCGTTGCCCCACTTTCATCATTTCGTCCTGAACGCCCGGACATCTCTAGGGGTGTTTTAGCGAGCCCCCCAAATTAGGAGGTCCCGATGGAACCCAACCGCCCAGAATTTTACACTTATCCAGTAACCGCAAAAGACCCACTGCCTTTTGCCCAAGCCGAATATGACGCGCGCCTATCAGGCTTGCGCGCAATTATGCAGACCCAAGGCCTAACAGCCGTTGTTCTGACCTCAATGCACAACATTGCCTACTATTCGGGCTTTCTATATTGCAGCTTCGGGCGTTCTTATGCTTGTGTTGTTACCGAAAACCGCGCTTTCACCATTTCCGCAGGTATTGACGCAGGCCAACCCGCTCGCCGTTCAGCTTGCGAAAACATCACTTACACCGATTGGAAACGCGATAATTACTGGCGTGCGATTAAATCCTGTCTGAGCGGTGCCAACTCCATCGGTATAGAAGGCGATCACCTAACCCTGATGGCCCAGCAAAAGCTGCAAGAATACCTTTCACCCGAAAAATTAACCGACATAGCACCCGCTACCATGCAACAACGCATGATCAAATCCCCCGCAGAAATTGCCCTGATCAAAGAGGGCGCACGCATTGCCGATGTCGGTGGTTTCGCCATTCGCGACGCGATCAAGATTGGCACCCGCGAAATCGACGTCGCCATGGCAGGCCGCGATGCTATGGAACTGGAAATCGCCAAATCATTCCCCGACAGCGAATTGCGCGATACATGGGTCTGGTTCCAGTCCGGCCTGAACACTGACGGCGCCCACAATCCCGTCACCAGCCGCCGTCTGGAAGCAGGTGACATTCTATCTTTAAACACCTTCCCGATGATCAACGGTTATTACACGGCACTGGAACGTACACTCTTTGTAGGCGAGCCCAATCAGGCGCAAATGCGCATCTGGCAAGCCAATGTAGAGGCCCACGAACTGGGCTTGTCGCTGATCAAACAAGGTGCCACATGTTCAGGCATATGTGACGAAATCAACGCACTGTTCGAACAACACAACCTGTTGCAATACCGTAGCTTCGGCTACGGCCATTCATTCGGCATCCTGTCGCACTACTACGGCCGTGAAGCGGGGCTGGAACTGCGTGAAGACATCGACACTGTGCTAACACCGGGCATGGTCGTATCCATGGAACCGATGGTCACACTACCAGAGGGCGATGCCGCCGCAGGCGGTTACCGCGAACACGATATCGTGGTGATAACCGATGAAGGTGAAGAAAATATCACCAAATTCCCTTATGGCCCCGAACATAATATCGTCGGCGCATAGATAAAACGGGGTGCGCAAGACAACGCGCACCCCATTCCCACCGGCAAAGTTTAACTGAATTGACCACACTTACAATTTCGCCTTGTCAAATCAGTTATAACGCCCCAAATGCAGTGCAATGACCGACACGTATATCATTCAACTCAAAGAAATTTCAGAACGGTTGATCCACAACATCGCCATGATGGATATCTACGCAAAACTCGAAATCATCGCCCGTGACGAAATCGATCAAGCCCTGCTGCATTCCGACAGCATGAAGGCCTTGGACCGCGCCGCCCAAAGGCTGAATAACACCCATGTAAAAAATCGGAAAACTGTGTAAGCTGCACAATCATCCTCAATCTAACACAGCACCAGGATCGCGCCTGACCCGCAGGTGGTGTAAAATGCCACAAGGTTTTGCCTTTTTGATACAGACCTTTGCCTTTATGGGCACATAGGTTTGCCTTTGAGTCTCAAAAATACACTAAAGCGGTCATTTACTAAAATTGCCAGATGTCTGCTTTGAGCCCAAAGCGTCCATTGGTCACCGCCGCTGATAATATGTCCATTTCCGAAAAGCGGACATCGGTAGACTGCGCAGTATCTTAGCAAGACAGGAATTTTTTGCACTCTGTGACGGTTTCCCGGAGTTCTGTAGACCTGCGAAGAAAATCAATGGCATTTGAGTTTCGCATACATTAAACTCAATCATGAACTAAGCTAGGGACAATCAGATGAACGGCGCTCACTCGTTGGTAAAGACGTTCTTGAACAATGGTTTGGATACGGTTTTTGCCAATCCCGGCACCTCTGAAATGCATTTCGTAGCAGCCCTAGATGAACACCCCGAAATGAACTGTGTTTTGTGCCTGTTCGAGGGTGGCACAACGGGTGCAGCAGATGGCTATTTCCGCATGAAAAGGGATGTTGCGGGAACGCTCTTGCATCTCGCACCTGGGTTCGGCAATGCCTTTGCCAATCTGCACAACGCCCGAAAAGCTGGTTCCGGAATTGTTAATGTCGTCGGAGAACACGCAACCCATCACTTGCGTTATGAAAGCCCTCTGAAGGGCGATATATTGGGTGTCAGTCATGCAGTTAGCCACTGGACACGAGTGTCGAGTGATGCCGTTGGCGTTGCTGCAGATGGCGCGGCAGCGATCCACGCCGCCCGGTCTCAAAACGGTCGAATTGCAACTCTTGTTCTGCCAGCTGATACCGCTTGGAACGAAGCGGATGCCGCTGCGAAACGGTTGATGCACAGGCAAAACCTCAATCGGCCGTCTACCGAGGATACCAACGCCGCCGCAGCCCGCTTGAAAACACCAGGTGCCGCGCTCTTGATTGGCGATTCCGCTCTTTTCGGACCCCTTCGTGAACTGGCTGGCAAAATAGCTTCAGCAACAGGATGCCGGTTATTGGCTGACACATTAATACCCAGGATATCTAAGGGCGCGGGCGCCGCAAAGCTAGACCAACTGGTTTATCCAGTGACACCCAAGATCGCTCAGCTAGTTGGAACGTCGTCAATTACCTTAGTCGGCGCGGATAGGCCGGTAGCATTCTTTGCTTACCCAGGAATGCCAAGTGTTCCAGAGCCATCGGCCTGCGCAATTGCAAGCTTGTGCACCCGGACGGATGACATCAGCTGGACACTGCAATCCCTAGCGGATGCTGTTGGGGTCACAAGTAAAACCACGGTGAATGCTCTCCCGCTGGATCTACCCTCAATTCCCAGTGGTCAGTTGACTTTGGAAAAAGTGGGATTGGCCTTGGCGGCCCTCATTCCGGAAAATGCCATTTTGTGCAATGAATCTGTTACTTCGGGGTTCCAGGTCCTGCCCGCCACTGCAACCGCGCGACCTCATGAAATGCTGGCGGGAACTGGTGGCGCAATCGGTCTGTGTTTGCCCTGTGCAACGGGTGCAGCGATCGCTTGCCCGGAACGGAAGGTCATTGCGCTGACAGGTGATGGGTCTGCAATGTATACCCTGCAATCGCTTTGGACTATGGCGCGAGAGAGTTTAGACGTAACGGTGATCGTATTTGCCAATCGCGGCTATCAGATTCTGCGTAATGAACTTGCTAATGTAGGTGTCGCGCATTTTGGTCAGAACGCTCAGGCCATGTTTGACGTTGAGAATCCAACTCTAGACTGGGTGTCTTTGGCCAAGGGGCATGGCGTTCCTGGGACACGAGTAGAAGATATCGACAGCTTTGTGAAAGCGCTATCCGCTGGACTTGCTGACAGTGGTCCATCTTTGATCGAAGTTGTCTGCCCTTTAACTGCATAGGCCAAAAAGGCTCTGCAAATTAATGTATCCAATAAAAATTTTGGGGAATGTCGGCCCATTTTGGCCGATGCACCAGTGCAATACAATGTCCGGTTTGTATTGACCTTGTTTGGTCGAAAGTAACGGTTCATTTTCAGGACATCAGGGCGGGAAAGTAGCATGGCCTAGCACAAAGACAAACAAAACCTAGGCATTTGCTCAGGAGACCTATCGCAAGCGCTAGCTATTTGCAGGAAGTTCTCCGTTGTCAACTCGACAATTTAGAAGTGGCGGGCCGCTGCTTGGTTGGACGTTGTTCAGGTCTTCAGAGAAGAGAATTCAAAAGCAATCTTTGAGAAGCTCGGTGAACTGGAGGCAGTCTCCTTCTCGACCAAACCAAGGCATTCAGTTGGCACGACCGTAAGGTATGACGCAAGAACCGTTCGGAAGGGTTTCTTAGCAACGTTCCCTACGACGCCACGTGAGTTAGTCCAGATGTTTGAGTGGGAATTTCTCCGACGGAACCGATAACATTTGACCAAAGCGGTCCTTGGCATTGGAACGGCGAAAGCCCGGTTTGTCCGCTCAGCTGCCGTTGGGCATGATTTTCTGAATGTCTGCTAATGAAAGGCAAACCTATGTGTCCATAAAGGTAAGAGTAGTGTGTCATTCATTTTCCCGCTTTAATGAAATCAATCACTTAGCAGACACAAAAAGGCAAAACCTTTTGGCACTCCATAGGTGGGTGCGAATGCGCCTTCACCCCTCCTCCCAGTTTTGCTTCATAACCTCCTCGAAATACTGATGCGCCAGCGCGTTTTCCTCGTTCTTAGCGAAATGCGTGTTCAGCAGCCCCTGCACCATCGCCGTATAATAGACCCGCAGCACTTGGTTCATGCGGGCCTGATAGCGCGGCCCCATCTTTTTGAACCAGCGCAGCATGTCTGCGTCCACACGCATGGTGGTCTTGGTTTTATGCGGCTCGATCGGTTCGCCAACTTCCAGAAAATTCCAACCTTCGGGAATACTGCGATCAACCCATGCGTCAGACATGTCGTGCTGCATCCGCGCAAGGGCAGCTTTAACATCGTGGCGGCGTTGGGCTTTGGTTTTCATCAGCAATATCCTGTCTAAAAACCCCAGAATTGCGACTAATCCTTAACAATTTCCAACCCCACCGTTTGCCATACGCTTTCCATACACATTCCATACGGCTTCCATACACCCCAATGCGGGCCAATCCCCAAAACCTTACCCACCCGCTGGTCAAGTTGGGAATCGCACGTTATAGGGAGCAAATGTTAGATGAAAACACCGATATCCATCCCTTGTTCGCAGGTGCGCCCTCAACCACCGAGTACAAGAAGCTGCGCAAACGTATCGTGCGCCAGACCCGTGAAGCCATCGAAGAGTATGGTATGATCGAGCGCGGTGCCAAATGGCTGGTCTGCCTGTCAGGCGGCAAAGACAGCTACACACTTTTGGCCGTGTTGCATGAATTGAAATGGCGCGGGCTTTTGCCTGTGGAATTACTCGCCTGCAACCTTGATCAGGGTCAGCCAAACTTCCCGGCAACTGTGCTACCGGAATTCTTGAAGAAAATGGATGTACCGCACCGCGTAGAATTTGAAGACACCTATTCCATCGTCAAGTCCAAAGTCCCCGCAGGCCGTACATATTGCGCCATGTGTTCGCGACTAAGGCGTGGAAATCTATACAGAATTGCCCGTGAAGAGGGTTGTTCAGCCGTCGTATTGGGGCACCACCGCGACGACATTCTTGAAACCTTTTTCATGAACTTGTTTCACGGCGGGCGGCTGGCCACGATGCCGCCCAAACTGGTTAATGACCAGGGCGATCTGTTTGTCTATCGCCCGCTTTCTTTCGTGGCCGAAAAAGATTGCGAAAAATTCAGCGCGGCGATGAACTACCCGATTATTCCCTGCGATCTATGCGGTTCCCAAGACGGTCTGCAACGCCAGCAAGTCAAAGCCATATTGGATGGTTGGGAAGCCAACAGTCCCGGACGCAGACAGGTAATATTCCGCAGCTTGATGAATGCACGCCCCACACATCTTCTAGATCAGGGGTTGTTTGACTTTGCGGGCCTTACGCGACCAAATCCCGCTACAGAAAAAAAGCTTTAAACCTTGACCTTTGGCATCATTTTCTATTGAACAAGCCAAACTCTTTTAACCCGTTTCAGGATATCCGATGCAAGACGATAACACCAAAAATCTGATCCTCGCCACCGCCCTAAGCTTCCTTGTTATTTTGGGTTGGTTCTGGTTTTTTCCGCCTGAAGCGCCACTACAGACCGCGCCTTCAGAAACGGTACAAAACACTGACACGGTCAATACGGTTCCGTCAGCGGCAGGTGATGCGGTCGTACCACTTGTCGATCTGCCAACGGCTGCAGAAAACCGAGCGGATGCCCTAGCAAATTCACCCCGGGTCAAAATTGATTCCGCACGTGTGTTTGGTTCTATTTCTCTGACTGGCGCACTGATCGATGATCTATCTTTGAAAGATTACAATGTGCGTCTGAATGACGAAAGCGAAAAGATCAGGATTTTATCGCCAATTCAACGCAACTCCGGTTATTGGGCCTTTCATGCGTGGTGGTCACCCGACAGATCGGTTGCACCCGAAGACGTGCCTACCGCCAAAACCCTGTGGCAGGTAAAATCTGGTAATGTTTTATCGGAAACAGCCCCTGTAACCTTACTATGGGACAATGGCAAAGGGCTGGTGTTTCAACGTGTTATAACCATTGATGAAAACTATTTGATAACCATAAAACAATCTGTTCAAAACAACACTGACAACGTTATTCAACTGGCCCCCTACAGTGCATTGACCAGCAAAGGTGATCCTGACATCCGCGGATTTTACATTCTGCACGAAGGGGCTGTGGCCTCATTCGACGGAGAGCTTGTCGAAGAAACATTCAAGGACGTTCGTAAGTTTGATTTAAGTCAAAATGGCGTTAATTCAAAAACCTATAAGATCACAGAAGGTGGCTGGACAGGGTTTACCAATCAATACTGGATGACCAATCTTTTGCCGGAACCCAATCAAAGCTTTGAAAGCGTACTGGAATACAACGAACAGGCTAATCGCTACCAAGCGGATGTACGTTTACCCGCAGTAACAATCGCCCCCAATGGCAGTCACGATGTAATTACATCGCTATTCGCGGGGGCAAAAGAATACGACGTGATCAAGGCCTATCAAAAAGAAAGGGGATATAACCAGTTTATCGACAGCATCGATTGGGGTATGTTTTTCTTCCTGACAAAACCGATATTTCAAGTCTTACACTTCCTGAATGGCCTGATTGGTAACATGGGTTTGGCCATTATCGGCCTGACACTTCTGATCAAAGCATTGCTATTTCCGCTGGCTTATAAATCTTTCGTTTCCATGGCAAAAATGAAAGAGCTTCAACCGCAAATGGAAGCAATCAAGGAAAAAGCCGGCGAAGACAAGAAACAGGTTCAAACCGAGATTATGAAGCTGTATCGCGAGAAAAAAGTAAACCCCGCGGCAGGTTGCTTACCCATCTTGCTACAGATCCCGATTTTCTTTTCACTTTATAAAGTGATTTTCGTAACAATCGAGCTTTATCACGTACCGTTCTTTGGCTGGATACAGGATCTATCCGCGCCTGACCCCACATCATTATTTAACCTGTTCGGCCTGTTACCGTGGGATGCGCCATCGCCTGAATCCTTCATCGCGATCCTTTCCATTGGTGTATTCCCAATTTTGATGGGTATCACAATGTGGATGCAACAAAAACTTAACCCGGCTCCCACGGATAAAACCCAAGCGCAGATTTTTGCATGGATGCCATGGGTATTTATGTTCATGCTGGGCGGTTTTGCCAGTGGGCTGGTAATTTACTGGGTGGCCAACAACACGATTACATTCATCCAACAATACACCATCATGCGCAGCCAGGGTGTGAAACCGGACATTCTGGGCAACACCTTTAAACGCTTCAAAAAGGACGAGGCTAAGGAATAATGAAAACAGTATCGGCCCTTTTTCGTCACCCGATCAAGGGACATGGGCGGCAAGAGCTGGCACATGTTTCTCTTGAGCTTGGGCAGATATTTCCGTTTGACCGTCGTTGGGCGGTTGCACATGATGCGTCCAATATCGCGGCGGGGCCTCAAGATTGGGTACACTGCCTGAACTTTTCGCGCGGGGCCAAAGCCCCTTCATTAATGGCAATGACTGCTGATTTTGACGCGACAAATAATCGACTAACTTTGTCACACCCTGATTTACCCGCAATTACCATTAATCCTGACAACGCAGACGACGCCGCACGTTTCATCGCATGGGTGCAGCCGATCATGCCTGAAAACCGCGCCAGATCAAATGCATTGGTGCGGGCAAACGGGTACGGCATGACTGACCAGAAACACCCCCACATTTCGATCAACACCACTGCGTCTTTGGCTGATCTTAGCCGGAAAGCAGGCACGGACATGTCAATGCACCGCTTTCGCGGCAATATCTGGCTGGACGGTACAGAGCCCTGGGAAGAGTTTGACTGGATCGGTAAAGCTATCCGTATCGGCGGGACCGTATTGAAAGTTGAAGCCCCGATAACACGCTGTCTTGCAACCACCGTTGATCCTGAAACGGGTCAGAGGGATGTTGATACCTTAGAACTTCTTCAGCAACATTGGGGCCATAAGGATTTCGGTGTTTTTGCCGCTGTGATTGAAGCGGGTGACATTAACCTACACGATACAGCAGAGCTTGTGTGATGGATATGCGTTTTACAATTACCGAGCGCCCTGATTACGCGACCCGTGAAATAGGTCGCAAAATGTTTGCAGGCGGTGCCGACTTTCTCAAAGGCGTTGTTGCAATGGACGGGATGCCCCCATCTGACCGTTTAGAGGTATGCTTTGCTGGGCGTTCCAACGTTGGTAAGTCCAGTTTGATCAATGCGTTAACAGGGCGAAAAGCCTTAGCACGCACATCCAATACACCGGGCCGCACACAAGAAATAAACTTCTTTACACTTGGCGAAGAGCACTATCTGGTCGACGTTCCTGGGTACGGCTTTGCCAATGCACCAAAACCCATCGTAGAAAAATGGCAACGATTGCTAAAGGCATATCTTTCAGGCCGCCAATCCCTACGCCGCGTGTTTTTACTGATAGATGCGCGTCACGGTGCCAAAACAGTAGATGAAGAGATCATGCAACTTTTAGGCCGCTCTGCTGTTACTTTTCAGGTTATAATGACGAAATGTGATAAACCAAAAAAAGCCGAACTGGATATATCGCTGGCCAATACCATGAAAGCTTTGGAAAAACACCCAGCGGCTTTCCCCGAGATTATCCTGACATCTTCGGAAAAAGGCGACGGGATCGACACCCTGCGTTCAACTATTGCGGCCATGATTTAAAGCTTTACTGGTTGCCCGTGCGGTGTGGTTTCATAGGCCCGCGTCCAGTCTGTTTTCTGCTGATCCAGCACGTCCTTGGAAATACCGCATTTTACCTGCAACACGGTTTCTAGCGCATTCAATGCCGCTTGGTAATAATTTTCGACCGTGTCCGTAGCCGCACTGACTTGAATATCTCGCAAAGCCGCGCCCAACGCATTTGACCAGTCATCGGCGGCAATCGCACCCTCTGCGATCAGGTTCTGCGCAATTGCCAAAACCTGCGCCTGCCACGCTTCATTAAACGTAGGTTCATTATCCAGACGCAGCAGCGGTTTAATCATATCAGCTTGCACTAAGATAATCCTCCCACAAATCCAGTGAAACACTATCCTTCTCGTTCGCCCCATCACCCCACAATTCAGTGGCAGAAAAAGAAACCGTATAAAGATGCTGCGCCCATTCATCACCCTTCGCACTATCATCCGCAAAGATATGTGCCCCGCGATAACTTAGAATAAGCCCGCGTTTAGCGCGTGCATATTCCGGCAGCCGTGTATGCCCCGCATGGCCTTTTGCATTGGTAACAACTGACTGACCTACCTTGAAAGCAGGCTTGCTATCAACGGGCGCGTCAAATCGAAATGCCATTGTTTTATTCAACGCCAAAACACCGTCATAATCGGTAGTCTCGACCTGCCCCAACGGTGGTGTTTCCGATTTGCCGCTTTCCAGTTCTGCAAATGTAAACACACCGCCATCAATCATTGATGCAATATGGGTCTGCGCCCAGCTATCAAAATATGAGCGGTTAAGGTAATCGTCCTTACCTATCAATTCGCGGATATGCCGCCACCAGTCTATAGTGATACCGGGGGCCTTGGCTGTGCGTGTCATCCCCCAAATACGGCCCTCATAATCCGCATGAAACGGCTCTTCGGGTTCGTTCACATCAACGGGGCCATAGCCCAATTTACCACCTAAGTCATGGATACCATCCATCACGCACCCCCGGTTTTCAAATCACGTTCAGTGCCGATCATGGAATTGCGCGTGACCAGTTTGGCCAGTTCATCCACTGACATTCCTTCCGTTCCCGCAGGACGTTCGGGTATCACCAGATAGCGTAATTCTGCGGTGCTGTCCCAGACATGTACGGCTGTGTCTTCACTTAGCGCCACTCCGAACTCTGCCAAAACTGCACGCGGTTCGCGCACGATACGTGATCGGTAAGCGGCGGTTTTATACCAGTTGGGTGCCATACCCAAAATGGAAAACGGGTAGCAGGAACATAAAGTGCAAACCACTACATTATGACTATCTAGCGTATTTTCCACGGCTTTCAAATGCCCCGATGCGGGTCCCGCAAAGCCCATTTCATCTACAGCTTTTGATCCGTCTTCCAGCAATCTTGCTTTAAATGCAGAGTCAGTCCAAGCCCGCGCTACCACAAGCGCACCACGCTTGGGGCCGATATCATCGGCATAAACTTCCACCCATTTATCGATATTTTCGCTTTTGACCATGCCTTTTGCGACCAGAATTGTTTCCAGTGCTTTGACCCGTAAAGCAGGATCAGACGGCAAATGGCTGTGCAAATGCTGGTGGATTTTTGTAATTTCTTTAGGGTCAAAACTTGGCATAGGTTCTCCTAAACATGCTGCGCTCCGTTCACTTCTATTTCCGTACCAGAAACATAGCTGGACTGATCAGAGCACAGAAAATAAATCGCATTTGCAACCTCGCTTGGCTGCCCCAAACGGCGCATTGGTAATTTTTCAACAATCTTATCAGTACCTTCACTTAAAATACTGGTTTCAACCTCACCTGGGGCGATTGCGTTCACCCGCACCCCCAAAGGGCCGAAATCATAGGCCATCTCACGGGTTAAAGCCGCCAAAGCCGCCTTGGATGTGGCATAAGCCGCCCCCGCGAATGGATGCACCCGCGCACCCGCAATCGACGTCACATTCACTATTGAACCCTTAGCTGTTGACAATTCTTCCCTCAACCCCCGTGCCAAAACCACCGAAGCAAAGAAATTTACATGAAATACATGGCCCCAATCGCGCAGGTCGGTATCAAACGTGTTCAACCGCGCGCCACCCTCACCTTTAGGAGAAATCCCCGCATTATTTACCAACGCATCCAACCGCCCGCCTATCAGGCGTTTCTTAACCCGTTCGATCGCGTCAATGGTTGCATTTGGATCGCTTAGATCAAGTTGAATATGATTATCCTCACCCCCCCACGGGCATTCTTCAGAGAATGCTTGCCGTGAACAGGTGATTACCCGCCAGCCTTCTTTTGCGAATTTTATCACCGTGGCATGGCCAATTCCCCGGCTTGCACCTGTCAAAAGAAGGGTTTTTTGCGCAGTATCTGCCGACATTTTAACATCCTGAATATATGTTGAATTACGTCACTCATTAGTGAAGTATTTCCACAAAGTTGCAAGCCCCTTGGCGCGAAGGTTACAAAGCGTTATGCATGCAAAAGATAAAGAATAAGGCCACCAATATGGAGAAGTCCAAAGCAATGGAACGCGATTCAATAGCAACAGCTCGTCTGTTAAGCGAGGCACTGCCCCTAATGCAGCGCTATGACGGGGCTATTGTGGTGATCAAACTTGGCGGTCACGCGATGAGTAGCCCAAAGGCGATGGATTTGTTTGCCCGTGATGTGGTTCTGTTACGTCAGTGTAATGTAAACCCCGTGATCGTGCATGGCGGCGGGCCAATGATCAATGCGATGCTGGACAAACTGGATATTGAAACCGAATTTGTGAACGGCAAACGGGTCAGCACGCCTGAAACCGTGGAAGTGGTGGAAATGGTACTGTCTGGCAAGGTGAATAAAAGCATCGTCCAAGCGATCAATCGTCAGGGCGGCAAAGCAGTGGGCCTTTCTGGCAAGGACGGCAATTTGATTACATGTAGCAAAGCCAAAGGTGATCTGGGCATGGTGGGCGAGCCAACCCAAATAAACGCAGATGTGATTACTTCCCTTAGCGAAGGCGGCTTTATTCCGGTGATCGCCCCTATTGGTTCAGGTGCTAAAGGCGAAACATTCAATATTAACGGTGACACCGCCGCAGGGGCCATTGCCGCAGGGCTGAATGCAGATCGGTTATTGTTATTGACGGATGTTGAAGGTGTGAAAGGCGCGGATGGTGATGTTTTGACCAACCTTTCTGCCTTGCAAGTTGAGAAGCTGACCAAAGACGGTGTGATTGCCGGCGGTATGATCCCGAAAACACAAACAGCACTTGACGCGATAAATGGTGGCGTTCGCGCAGTTGTGATTATGGATGGGCGCGCACCGCATGCATGTTTACTGGAACTGTTCACAGATTTCGGTGCGGGCAGTATGATCCGCGCTTAAAATAAAAGGCTATGTAGATGGAAAACGAAATAACAATCCGGTTGGTGGTTTTTTTGGGGCTTTTCACTTTACTGGCATTGATTGAGGTGCTGTTGCCACGACGCAAGCGCAATATCAAACGCAGTCCACGTTGGATTACCAATATCGGGCTGATTGTCATTGACAGTTTCACCATTCGGGTAATGGCCATCGTTATGCCAGTCATGGCTGTGGGGGCTGCGATTGATGCAAGTGCGCGCGGTTGGGGGTTGCTCGGTATGGTCGATTGGCCCAATTGGATTGAGGTGATACTGGCAATGTTGATCCTTGATTTCGTCATTTGGGTGCAACACTTAATTACCCATAAGATCCCGCTTTTATGGCGCCTGCACCAAGTGCATCACGCGGATCGCGATATGGATGTGACCACCGCCATCCGCTTCCATCCGATTGAAATCGCCCTGTCGATGATCCTGAAAATCGGCATGGTCTACGCGCTTGGTCCAACCGCTTTTGCGGTTATCCTATTTGAAATCCTGCTGAACGGCTCTGCGATGTTCAACCACGCCAATATCAATATCCCAAAAAATCTGGATAGGATTATACGCATTGTTCTGGTGACCCCAGATATGCACCGTGTACATCACTCGGATATCCGCGAAGAACATGACAGCAATTACGGGTTTTCCCTGTCAATCTGGGACCATCTGTTCGGTACTTATGTAGCGCAACCTACAAAGGGCCATGACGACATGACCATCGGGTTGCAATGGCAAGATGAGAAACCTTTAAAGCTTAGTTGGGCATTAATGCTGCCGTTTCGTAATAAATGAGGCTGAAGCAGATACGCGCCGCAGCCCTTGATCACGGGTTGGATGTATATGGTGCATTTCACCCTAATGCGGATGATTTTTCCAGTGCTGCCAGCTTGGTATTACTTGGCCCCTCAGCGCAATTCTGGACCGTATTCAGTGCCTCAGACATATATCAGGATAGCTTGCCTGACCCGATAGACCGATGGTCAACCAAGATCATTTCCACCATTGCCATAGATTTGGAC
Organism: Amylibacter sp.; assembly: GCA_965261565.1. Lineage (GTDB taxonomy): Bacteria > Pseudomonadota > Alphaproteobacteria > Rhodobacterales > Rhodobacteraceae > Amylibacter. The sequence goes on along the minus strand of OZ253460.1, from coordinate 1,426,075 downwards.
GCAAGGCCGATCTTCCCCTTTGGCGGCCCGCCTTATGCACCGTTTTTTAGCTGGGCCAAGGCCTCGGGCCGGGCATGGGACTCGCCTGTTGGCATGCTGGTTCATGATCTTACAGGGCTAATGGTATCTTATCGCGGCGTATTGGCGTTTGATGATAGATTGAATTTACCCACTCAAACCTTTGAAAAACCATGTAACACATGCAGCGATAAGCCCTGTCTTACCGCCTGTCCTGTAGACGCATTAGCACCAGATGGATATGATGTGCCCAAATGCCATGCCTATATGGATACGAATGCAGGCAATACCTGCTTAACCAAGGGCTGTCTGGTGCGCCGCGCCTGCCCTGCAAGCGTTGGTGCAAATAGGGTGCCGGCACAATCTGCGCTGCACATGGCCGCTTTTCGGGGGAATAAATGAAACGTGTCATTCTTACGCGCCACGCGAAATCTAGTTGGGCCAATCTGGGTCAGGCAGATCACGACCGCCCGCTGAATGAGCGCGGACAAAAGGCAGCCCTGAAAATCGGGCAATGGTTGCATGATAATGATGACACCCCTGATCAGGTTATATCCTCTACCGCCGCGCGCTGTGTGGAAACATGGGCGGGGCTGGAACAGGCTATGAAGCTGAGCATCACACCTGAGTATGATCGTAAATTATTTCATGCCCATGTCGGCAATATGCTGGAAAAACTGAAAGCGGCGACAGGTGATACTGTGCTGATGCTGGGGCATAATCCCGGCATTGCGGGATTTGCCGAAGAGCTGCTGGAAGTGGTTCCCAAAAGTGACAACTTTTTCAGGTATCCAACTGCTGCGACGACATTAATTGATTTTAATATTGATAGCTGGTCAGAGCTGCAATTGCGATCAGGGCAGTTACATTCTTTTGTTATCCCACGCGATTTGGGATAGGCGTATAAATGACTGGTTTACGTCGATCAGTTGAGCCCACCGGACATTTCAAACCTATGGCATGGCATTATATATTCACGACTCAAAAAGGGTAACAGGACCAACAAAGCTCAAGCAGGTGGGGTCAAAAACGACTACGTGATTCAATTCTGGGCGTGATCGAGAAGAGTATAACATCGCTTTGGCCCCTGCATCACGCGCAGTGTCAGAGAACACCCAAGTTGGCGATTGTAATCCGCGTGCGCGTATATCTTGCCAAACCACAGATGCCACTCTGTTGTCGCGCTCATCAATCACGCAGCCAGATTTAAGCCACATGGGTACAAGTTTTCGCGCAACTTGATCACCAAGATAGCGCTGGATTGCTACACTTGCTCCCTCCGCACTAAGCGACGCATAGGCCGCGATCTGGCCCGAATGATGAAAACGGCCCTCTGCTGCGCTTGCTGGTTTCGCGGGTGTATCAACAAAGGCTTGAGGAAGAATGCGCCAGACTGGGCCGTCGAATGAACTCAATAATTGCATAATTTTACCCTTAGCTATCAAAACCCCCTTTGTCTACTCAACTACTCTGCAGAAATAACAACACCCGACCCCTAACACAAAAAGCCCCACACACTGGCGGGGCTTTTTGATAACTTTAAGCAAGTTTGTTCTTAGTGACCCAAGATCTGGCTCAGGAACAACTGTGTCCGCTCTGATTGCGGGTTGTTGAAGAACGCTTCCGGTTCGTTCTCTTCCACAATCTGGCCCGCATCCATAAAGATCACACGGTTCGCCACTTGGCGGGCAAAGCCCATTTCGTGGGTCACACAGATCATTGTCATGCCTTCTTCGGCAAGTTCGATCATCGTGTCCAGAACCTCTTTGATCATCTCTGGGTCAAGGGCTGATGTTGGTTCATCAAACAGCATGATGCGTGGTTGCATGCACAAGGAACGCGCAATAGCCACACGTTGCTGCTGACCACCTGACAACTGGCCTGGGAACTTGTCAGCCTGTTCGGGGATTTTTACCTTTTCCAGAAAGTGCATCGCAGTTGCTTCAGCTTCTTTCTTGGGTATTTTGCGCACCCAGATCGGGGCCAAAGTACAATTGTCCAGAATAGACAGATGCGGGAACAGGTTGAAGTGTTGGAAACACATTCCCACCTCGGACCGGATCGCATCAATGTTTTTCAGATCAGACGACAGGTGTGTCCCGTCAACCGTGATCTTGCCCTGCTGGTGTTCTTCCAGCGCATTGATGCAACGGATCAGCGTGGACTTACCGGAACCCGAAGGCCCGCAAACCACAATCCGTTCACCACGATTAACCGTGAGGTTAATATCTTTAAGAACATGGAACGATCCGTACCATTTGTTCATTCCTTCAATTTGGATTGCAACTTCGTCGGAAACAACCAACTTCTTTTTAGCATTAGCCATGAGCTTAACTCCTTAGTGGCCTGTCTGAAGCTTACGCTCCAGATACATTGAGTAACGAGACATAGAGAAACAGAAAATAAAGAACATGACAGCAACGAAGCCATAAAGTTCCCAGATAATGCCGTTCCAGTTCTGGTCTGCACGAATATTTGTGGACAATCCCAAAGGATCCAAAAGGCCGATGATCGACACCAAAGTGGTATCTTTAAACAGCCCGATGAAACTTGATACGATGTTCGGAATTGAGATCTTCAGCGCTTGCGGCATAATAATCAGCCGTGTTGCCTGCCAGAAATCCAGCCCCAAACTATCCGCACCTTCATACTGCCCTTTTGGCAAAGCGGCCAGACCGCCCCTGATCACTTCAGCCATATAGGCAGAAGAGAACAACGTTACCATAATGACAACACGCAGGATAATATCAAAGTTTGTTCCTGGTGGCATAAAGTAGTTCAACAGGGTTGAAGCCACGAACAACAATGTGATCAACGGTACACCGCGAATAAACTCGATAAAGCCCACACAAAGCACTTTGACGATCATCAGATCGGATTGACGACCCAAGGCTAGAACAATGCCGATCGGCAATGAAAAAGCGATGCCCGTGACACCGATGATGACCGATAGCATCAAACCGCCAAAGTTGGATGATGGAACCGATTCAATTGCCAGCGGTATAATCGACTGGAATATGCCAGCAACAGCACCAGCAAAGAAGAGCCACCAAAGAATAGGTACCAAAGCAGCAGCAATCATGCCTGCCAAAGAGCTAACCATTTTGCCAACGATTTTAAAGGCGACTACACCCAGAACAAAGCCTGCAATAATTGAAACAGGCAACCAGATTGATCCGCCCCAAAGCAACCAGAAAGCCAAGAAAGGATAGATGGCTGTAAACCAGATCATTTTCCTTGGAAGTTTGTCAAACAAGACAGGGGCAAGAGCGACGAACATACCAATAAAGGTAAGATCAGCACGCCAGCGCAGTTCTTGTGGATAGAACCCGTACATCAACTGCGGAAAGCGTTCACGGATAACAGCCCAGCAGGCACCTTCGGTTCCCTCACCGTATTTTTCAGCGATATGGGCGCGACATTCAGTTAGCGAATTTGCGTTCCATGATGACTGGAATACCCATGGCAAGATGTGGCTTAAAACGAAATAAATCGCCCAAACTGACACTATAGACAAGATTGCGTTCGGGATCGTTGAAAACATGTTTTCCCGAAACCATTTTATCAGACCTTGCTGGCCAAGAGGCGGTTCTCTTTCTTGCAACATTTCTGTGCGGACAAATGATACATTACTCATATCAACGCTCCCTCAGCTTAACACGTTCATTATATTGATTCATGACCGTGGAGATTGATAATGAAATGGTCAGGTAAATCGCCATCAAGATGATCAGACTTTCCATTTCTCGGCCGGTTTGGTTTAGCGTAATGCCACCCAACGTACCCGTAATATCCATATATCCAACCGCAATCGCCAATGACGAGTTTTTGGTTAGGTTCAGATATTGCGAAATCATCGGGGGGATTATTACCCGCAAAGCTTGCGGTAAAACCACCAGACTTGTAATCTTGCCAGGACGCAACCCAAGGGCAGCTGCCGCTTCGGTTTGTCCTTTTGATATCGCCTGAATGCCTGAACGCACTGTTTCCGCAATAAAGGCAGCGGTATAAAGCGACAATGCAAACCATAGGGCAATCAATGAATTCCGCAAATAAAACCCACCTGCGAAGTTAAAGCCCTTCAATGCGGGGTAATCCAATCCAATTGGCCTGCCCATAATGAAGAAGATTAGAATTGCGGGAATGAATAGTATTCCGAGCTTGATCCAGAACGTTGGCAATATTTGCCCGGTTTCGTCTTGGCGTTTATGTGCCCAGCGCCCGAAGAAAAATATTCCAACAATGGACAATAGAAACGCTGCGATCACTGGGCCTGACCCAGTAAAGAAATCCGGTGAGGGTATATATATACCGCGATTGGTTATCGCGACGCTGTCAAACAGCATCATAGACGCAACCGCGTCTTCACCCCGGAAATCCCTTGGCTGCGGAAAAATCTCAATGAAAATCGCCATTGTGATAATGATCCAAAGCAGTACGGGAACATTCCTAAACATTTCGATGTATAACGTCATCAACCGCGAAATCAGCCAGTTTTTAGACAGGCGCGCAACACCAATTGAAACACCGATTACAGTGGCAGTGATGCAGCCTAAAAAGGCTACAAGTAGCGTGTTTAAAAGCCCTACAACCGCAGCACGGCCGTGGCTCATCAGTGAGTTATATTCGATTAAACGTTGATTAATATCATACCCAGCTTGGTCACTTAAGAAACCAAATCCTAGGGGTTTCCCAAGATCAGCAAGGTTTTGTCCGGCGTTTCTGATAAGCCAACCTACCGCAAGCAAAAACCCAATGAGGGCAATGATTTGGATGGTCATAGAGCGATAGCGAGTATCGTATAACAACTGGCTTATTCGGAAACCGCCTTGTTCAGGTTCGGTTATAGCAGACATGTGTCTACATCTCCCTTTGTTGGTCGGGCCGCAATTTCTACCCTGATGCGATTTCGAGCAATCAGGCGATCAGGCCTCGGTTTATATCTTTGTAGTCTTGTAGATATGAAAAGGGCGCGACCTGTGTCGCGCCCTTTTCATTATATGATTAACGGAATGGTGCTGAATAAATCAGACCACCGTCTGTCCACGATGCGTTCAAGCCGCGTGCGATACCAACGGGGGAACCTTCACCGATATTGCTGTCGAAGATTTCGCCATAGTTACCACTTTGTGCAACTGCACGTTTAGCCCATTCTTTATCCAGACCAAGCATTGCGCCAAGGTCACCTTCTGTGCCCAATAGACGATTTATTTCTGGGTTTTTACCAGCCGCTTCAGACATGCTTGCGATGTTTGCAGATGTAACACCCAGCTCTTCAGCAGTGATCAAAGCGTTCAATGTCCAGCGCACAATGTCGCCCCATTGGTTGTCGCCGTGACGTACAAGTGGACCCAGTGGCTCTTTAGAGATGATCTCTGGCAGAACAACGTGATCGTCAGGTGCTTCGAAAGTTGCACGTGTTGCAGCCAAACCAGATGCGTCTGTTGTGTAGACGTCACATGCGCCCGCCAGATACTGAGCTTGTCCTTCAGCATTGGTTTCAATCGGCACTGGCTCATAAGAGATGTTGTTTGAACGGAAGTAGTCCGCCAAGTTCAACTCTGTTGTTGTACCAGTTTGGATACAAACGGTTGCGCCGTCCAGCTCTTTTGCAGATGAAACACCCAATGCTTTTGGAACCATAAAGCCCTGGCCGTCATAGTAGTTAACGCCAATAAATTCAAACTTCAGGTCTACATCGCGTGAGAATGTCCATGTTGTGTTACGTGCCAACATATCAACTTCGCCAGATGCAAGTGCAGTAAAGCGTGTTTTACCGGTTGTCGGTACAAACTTCACTTTGTCGCCGTCACCCAAGACAGCAGCTGCAACTGCGCGGCATACAGCCACGTCGAAGCCGTGATATACGCCATTAGCATCGGCAGCTGCAAAGCCAACCAAGCCAGTGGATACACCACATTTTAGTTCACCAGCAGCTTTGACATCGTCAAGCGTACCAGCAGCAGCTAGTCCCGCTGTCACAGATGCAGCAGCTAGCGTCCCAATAAATACAGATTTTTTCATGTTTACCTCTTCCTGATGGTCTGCCCCTCATGGGGCATTCTCCCAGCCATTCTGGCCAGTCTTATAGAATACGGGGGAATCCCCATTTTCTGGTACTGCATTTGGACAGGACTTTGGTTTAAGGTCAAGGGATGAGTGTAAATTTCGCAACGGAAACGTACGTTTTGTGTTTTATTTTGATTTTTTTGCTATTTGTTATGTACTATTTAAGCAAAGTCAGAGCAAAAGCGGCACGTTCAAACGCATTTTGCCGCGTTTTAGCCAGAAGTGTCGCATCTTCATCTTCCCCCCATTCCGCAATTTGCCAATCCTCATCAATTCTGGAAGCGGCCCAAGCCTCTGGTACAGAAAGATTTTCGCTGGCGGTTGCAAGTCCGATCACGAAAGACCCAGATAAGGTTATCAAATCGTAAATTGCCGCAAGTTCTAAATGTGTGCGGTTCTTCAATAAAGCAGCACTTGCCGTCAAAACCTTTGTTGGTTGGCGGATGGGCATAACACCGCTGCTCACTTCAAGGCGGATATTATGCGTTTGCGCGAACCAATCTAATAAGGGTTGCCAAACCTGTTCCTGACGATCTGCAAGCCCTTTAGGTGCAGTGGCGCGATAACACAAAAGGTCGGTTGTGGCATATTCCGCCAACATTTCGATAATCGGTTCAAACTGCACGGCCACCTTATCAATCGCAGCATTGGCCAACTTAGTCAGGGGTAATCTTTCAGGATCAACCTTATCCTCGAGTGTGCGCCATTCTTCGGCGATTTTTTCAGCCAGTGCGCTTGTCGGAACCTGCAATGTTGCTTTTGCCGGCGTTTTCAAATCCCGTCCATCCAGCAGCACCTTGTACCCATCACCAGCTTCAGTAATACTCACCTTCGACCAAAATACCCTTTGTTCCCATTCAGCCATTATTCATAAATCTCTTCAAATGGATCAGCAGATGCATCTGACACATCCCAGCCCAGAAAATCCCATGTGCGTTTCATGTGATCCGGCATATCCGCGGTAAAATTCATCCGCCGCCCCGTAATCGGATGGTCAAAGGAAATAGAGCGCGCATGCAGGTGTAGCTTACGGCTGATTTCACCGCCCAACTGTGCCCCCCAGCCATCACCTTCATTAGACTGGGTGTTGCCACCGTATTTACCGTCACCGATGATCGGATTGCCGATCTCGGCCATATGAGCACGCAGTTGATGCGTACGCCCAGTGATCGGCACTAAGGCCATCCAGCTAACACGGCGACCCAATTCATGAATGGTTGCGTAATCTGTGGTTGCCCGTTTCGCGCCCTTTGTATTTTCAATATCTTTTGGGTGCACACAATACATCTTTTCACTGCCTTGCCCGCCGGACTTGACCAACCCAAAACGTATCGTTCCCAGTTTGGGCCGCGCTACTCCTGCTACGGCTGCCCAATATATCTTGCGGGTATCACGCGACTGAAACGCTTTCGCCAGACCTTGTGCCGCTTTACCGTTGCGCGCTAATAACAAAACCCCCGAGGTGTCGCGATCAAGCCGGTGAACCAGCTTCGGCTTGTTTTCTTGCCCAAACTTCAAAGCTTCAGACAGCCCGTCCACATGCACATTGGTTTTAGTACCGCCCTGCACTGCCAGACCTGCGGGTTTATTCAATACTATAATATCGTCATCTTTATAGATCACGCAATTCTGGATCATCAAAGCATCCGCATCGGACACCTGGAACTCTGATTTAACATAGTCAACATCAGCCTGATCAGGCATCGGCGGGACGCGCACAGTTTGGCCTTCTTCCAGACGGGTTGCGGGTTTTACTCGTCCTTTATTGACACGCAAGTCGCCCTTGCGACACATCTTTTCAATACGGATTTGGTTGACATGCGGAAATTGCTTGCGCAACCAACGATCCAGCCGTTGGCCATCACTGTCGCTGTCCACTTCAATCAGTTGAACCCTGCTCATGTCCAAATACTCCGCGCGATAAACAACCCAAGAAACAACGCCATGATCGACAGCCCCATGGAGCCAAATATATAAAAAGCAGCCATTACCAGTTTGCCTTTTTCAACCAATGCGATTGCATCCATTGAAAATGCTGAAAATGTTGTGAACCCGCCCAATATACCGATCATCACAAATGGAACCAATATTGCGCCATGACCCCGTTCAAGCAATGCTATTACAGCAATACCCATCAAAAATGATCCCGCGATATTCACGATCATTGTACCCAATGGCAACCCTTCTCCGAAGATACGGAAAACCGCTGATACCACACAAAAGCGCAATGTCGCCCCGATCGCGCCACCAAGTGCAACAAGTCCGATTGTATTCAACATTCGTCAAATTCCTAATATTTGCCGCAGCCTTACTGTGCTTACCCATGGGTTACGAGAGCAAAGCCGCGTTTATTTCTGTTCCGCGTTTTTTTTAGCACGTAATTTGGCGAAATAATCCAAACGCTTCTTAAACTCGCGCTCTTGCCCGCGCTCCACCGGGAAATAATATACCCCGCGGGGCATGTCATCCGGGAAATAGTTCTGGCCGGAAAAACCGTCTTCCTGATCATGATCATACGCATAACCCGCACCAAAGCCCTGATCTTTCATCATGCTTGTTGGCGCATTCAGAATATGCTTGGGCGGGGGTTTTGATCCTGTGGATTTTGCCTGCGCGTAAGCTGCCTTATAAGCAGAATACGCAGCATTGGATTTTGGAGCCAAGGCCAGATAAATCACTGCCTGCGCCAAAGCCAATTCCCCTTCCGGGCTGCCTAGCCGTTCAAACGTCTGCCAAGATTGTAGACATACTGCTTGTGCATTCGGATCAGCCAACCCGATGTCTTCCACTGCCATTCGCGTGATACGCCGCGCCAGATAGCGCGGATCTTCGCCGCCGTCCAGCATTCGGGTGAACCAATATAAGGCAGCATCAGGATCAGAGCCACGCACTGACTTATGCAGTGCTGATATCAAATTGTAATGCCCATCACCGGATTTATCATATTGTGCCGCACGCCGTTGCAGCCGCTTTGATAAATCATCCACATCAATAGGATTCTTAACACTCCAGCTGAAACATTGCTCAATCAGGTTCAATAGGCTTCGCCCGTCACCATCGGCCATTTCCAGCAAAGCTTCACGCGCAGGCGCTTTCAGCGGCAGCTTTTTCCCCAACTCCGCTTCCGCCCGTTGTGCCATCAATTCTAGATCTTTCAGTTCCAGCCTTTCCAAGACCAGAACCTGTGATCGCGACAACAGGGCAGAGTTCAATTCAAACGACGGATTTTCCGTCGTGGCACCAACCAATACAATCGTACCATCTTCCATAAATGGCAAAAAACTATCCTGCTGTGATTTGTTAAACCTGTGTATCTCATCAACAAAAAGCAGCGTTTGTTTAGCGTTTGAGCGGCGCAAACGGGCAGCTTCAAACACCTTCTTCAAATCCGCAATACCCGAAAATATTGCACTGATCTGAACAAATTTCATATCCGTGGAATGTGCCAACAATCGCGCCAAAGTCGTTTTCCCGACCCCGGGCGGCCCCCAGAATATAACCGAGGCCAATGCCCCGGATGCAAGCATCAGCGTCAACGCACCTTTGTCACCTATAAGGTGTTGCTGACCAATAACCTCATTTAAATTCTGCGGTCGAATACGATCCGCAAGCGGTGTTATTTTTTCCACTTCGGGGGCTTTAGCGCCAATAGTGTCGAATAGATCAGCCATTGCTGAACTATTTCACAGCAAAGGCCTGCTTGCAATCGGGGTTACCGTTATTTCGACTACTGATATGCACCTGGAAGATGTGTAATCTGGCAGCGGTTTTCCTTACCTTCGATCTGAATAACTGGCCCTACATTTTCAATATGCAACCCAATCCGCTTCATCCAGCGTTCCCAATTAGGTGAACCGATACCGATTGCAGAACGCACACCCAGTGTTTCTCTGGTATCAAGCAATGCCTTCAACAGACGCATCTGAACTGCGGAACGCGCTCTGGAAGATAGATGTTTAGATTTGAAAAAACGGGAAAACTCAAAGACATGCGGCTCTTCAGGTGCTTTTTCGTAAAGCAGATTTGTAGGAATTGTGTCCAATAGCCCGCGTTGCGCGTCTTTGATCATGTAGGAATACATCCCGCAGCGTGCAGTTGTCGGCGTCAGCCTGAAACCACCCAAAACCTGCCCACCTTCATGAATAGCGATCCACCTGCTTTGAGGTGTGTCATATTGATCAAATTCCATACCATCAGCTTCAGACAAATTCCAACGCTGCTCTACAATAAAGCTTTCGCGCCGTGCCCGCAGCAAATCCGTAAAAAGCTTACCGTGATCATGAATATTGGTAAATGATAAGGTTGTAGCCTGCATTATATTCGTACCTTTTTGTTCGCTCGATTTTTTTTGGTACTTGTTAAGGCGGAAATTCATCCGCAAAACCTACTACAGTAATTTATAATCTTTCGCCCTTTGAACCGCTTCCGCAGTTGTTTTCGCCAATAAGCGCGTTCGCGCCGATGATAGTCTAAGTTTAAAAGCGCTTTCAGATATGCCTATAGTTGCAGCAGCTTCTGCATATCGATGCCCTGTTGATACAAGCTTCAATGCCTCGCGTTGCGCCCCTGTAAGGCTTTCCGGCAATTCAGCTTTGTTATGTAAGATTGACACAACTTCTTGTGCCTGAAGCAGCTCATCCAATGAAAATTCACGGTCATCGCGTGCAATTCCGACAATTGTCCGGGATGAGATGCGGCCGTATGATACCGTTGCGCCGAAGCGTAAGCCAAATTCAGCAGCCTGTTTGACGATACTGAATGGATCCGGAATTGGGCATTCATTCCACCTGCATACACCTTGTTTAGCAAAAGCCCAAGCGACCATCGGATCACGCAATCCATATACATTATTGGTGTAATGATCCTGCCAAGCCTGCGGCCATGTGTATAATGAAACTAGGGGTGATGCGAACCTGATATGCAGGCCCATACCAAAACCCAAGGGCGAAATATTCCCAAGTAATTTGACTTCTTTATCGATATTTTTTTTAATGCTCATATCTCTTTAGACGTTTTGCGTTGCTTCTAGTCAACCGATAATTGTGGTCGATCAATGTCAACTTATTGTTAACTATACAGCAATCCGAAAAAAGGAGGCTCTTCATGCATGAAGGCCTCCAAATAATCATTTGATATGGTAATTTTACAACTAGATGAAAGTAGACTTAGCTTGTCTCTTCAGTCGCGTCTTCTTCAGCAACACGGGCTTTATCACCTTTGCCTTTAGCATCCACATCGCGGTCAACAAATTCGATGATCGCCATAGGGGCCATATCGCCATAACGGAAACCGGCCCTTAAAACACGCACATAACCGCCTTGACGGTCTTTGTAGCGTGGGCCTAGAATTTCAAACAGTTTAGCAACATAGGCTTCCTGTTTCAGTTTTGAAGCCGCCTGACGGCGTGCGTGCAGATCGCCACGTTTCGCTAATGTGATCATTTTTTCAATGATCGGGCGAAGCTCTTTGGCTTTCGGCAATGTTGTTTTGATTTGCTCATGTTCAATAAGCGAGCCTGCCATGTTTGCGAACAGAGCTTTACGGTGCTCATGTGTTCGATTCAGGCGGCGGTAACCACGTGCGTGACGCATAATTTCAATCCTTATATCTTCGTTTATACTTTGTCTGGCTGACCTGCGTTGGGCCCTGCACTCCTTGGGACATTATTGTCCGAATAGTCCCCACCTACGTGGGCATTTTTAATAGGCAGGCCCGAAAGCCTGCCTGAAATTATTTAAAACTGGTCTTCGTATTTCTTAGCCAGCTCTTCGATGTTGTCCGGTGGCCAATCGATGATGTCCATACCCAGATGTAACCCCATACCCGTCAGCACTTCTTTGATTTCGTTCAAAGATTTGCGGCCAAAGTTTGGTGTGCGCAGCATTTCTGCTTCTGTTTTCTGGATCAGATCGCCGATGTAGACGATATTGTCGTTTTTCAGGCAGTTTGCAGAACGTACAGACAATTCCAGTTCGTCGACCTTTTTCAGCAGAAGCGGGTTGAATTCCAACTCGTCTTCTTCTTCCTGACGGCTGGCAGATTCAGGCTCATCGAAGTTCACAAACACAGACAGTTGATCCTGTAGAATACGTGCGGCAAATGCCACGGCATCTTCTGGAGTTACGGAACCATCTGTTACGATCTTCATTGTCAGCTTGTCATAGTCAAGAACCTGACCTTCACGTGTAGGCTGCACGTCATATGACACGCGTGTTACAGGTGAAAACAATGCATCAATCGGAATCAGGCCGATTGGCGCATCGTCGGGGCGGTTTTTGTCAGCGGCAACATAGCCTTTGCCGGTATCCACAGTCATTTCCATGAACAGGCTAGCGCCGTCGTCTAGGTGGCAAATAACATGCTCACGGTTTAAAACCTCAATACCTGCAGTTTCCGAAATATCACCAGCTGTGATAACCCCCGGACCTTTGGCTGAGATTGAAACACGTTTGGTGCCTTCAACTTCCATTGAAATCGCGACACCTTTCAGGTTCAAAACAATGTCGGTTACGTCTTCACGCACACCGGCTACAGATGAAAACTCGTGTAGAACATTATCAATCTGTACAGATGTAATCGCTGCACCCTGTAGGGAAGACAAAAGCACGCGGCGCAATGCATTCCCCAAAGTCAGGCCATAGCCACGTTCCAGCGGCTCTGCTGAAACAGTTGCTAGGCGCAAAGGGTCAGCACCGGGTTTGATGTCTAGTTGCGCAGGGCGAATAAGCTCCTGCCAATTCTTATGGATCATAAGGGCCTCCATTCTTGTTTGCGGTCAGGATCCGAGACTGCAAACGCTCGAGGTTAAAATGAGTGTTGGGCTGGCCTGACGGCCAACCCGAATAACTTAAACGCGGCGGCGCTTAGGTGGGCGACAGCCATTGTGCGCAATCGGTGTCACGTCACGGATGGCCGTTACGTTCAGACCAACTGCAGCCAATGCGCGTAGCGCACTTTCGCGGCCAGAACCTGGGCCCTGAACTTCAACTTCCAAAGTTTTCATGCCATGTTCCTGGGCTTTTTTACCCGCATCCTCTGCAGCCATTTGGGCCGCATAAGGTGTAGATTTACGAGAGCCCTTGAAACCCATAGTCCCCGCAGATGACCATGCGATTGCATTGCCTTGCGCATCGGCAATCAGAATCTTGGTGTTGTTGAACGACGAATTGATATGCGCCACACCTGTGCTGATATTCTTGCGGACTTTTCTTTTTGTACGTACTTTTTCACGTGCCATTGTTCAGTCCCCTACTTCTTCTTGCCGGCAATCGCGCGGGCTGGGCCTTTGCGTGTGCGTGCGTTAGTGTGTGTGCGTTGACCGCGAACAGGCAAGCCACGACGATGACGAAGACCGCGATAAGAGCCCATGTCCATCATCCGTTTGATGTTCATAGAAACCTCACGGCGCAGATCACCTTCCACGTCTAGGTTTGCGTCGATGTATTCACGGATTTTCAGAACTTCGGCATCTGACAATTCGTTAATACGGCGGGCTTCTTCAATACCAACTGCGTCACAGATTTGAACTGCAGAGGTGTTTCCGATGCCATGAATATATGTAAGTGCGATTTTTACCCGTTTATGTGTCGGGATGTTTACGCCAGCAATACGTGCCACGTTATACTTTCCTTCGGTTGCGGTTCCGTGTTTCCAGAACCTGTTTTCACAACGAAGCCCAACGAATATATGCGTTGGGCTGCTTTAAATCCAAACCACCCTGAGACTTTGCCGAATCGGCAGTTTTCAAGAAAATCCTAAGATTTCGGCTTGGAAGATTGTCCCATATGGGAAAAGCTGAAAAACGTCAAGGGATTAAGGTGTTCTGTTTAAGAAACCTTACTCAATGCCTTTGTGATATCATCGGCTACCGCTTCCATAGCTCCCAGCCCATCAATCGACTGCAACTGCTCTTTGGCATAGTAATATCCGATCAGCGGAGATGTCTCTTTATAGTAAGCCATCAAACGGGTTTTCAACGACTCTTCGTTATCGTCAGCACGTTTCTTGAAATCTGATGCGCCGCATTCATCACAAACGCCGTCTTTGGCTGGTTTTTTGAACTCTTCATGATAACCCGCGCCGCAAGATCCGCATGTAAAGCGGCCCGTGATGCGTTTAACCAATGCGCTGTCGTCAACGCGCATTTCAATCACTGTATCCAGTTTTTTGCCAACCTTTTCCAGTAAAGCCCCCAAAGCATCAGCCTGCGCCAAAGTGCGCGGGAAACCGTCAAAAATGAAACCGGAACCAGAGCCTTCCCCGCCTGCCAGCTGCTCTTCGATCAGACCAATCACGATCTCATCCGTCACCAACTCACCACGGTCCATAACGGCCGCAACCTTCTTACCCATTTCCGTGCCAGAGGTTTTGGCAGCGCGCAACATGTCGCCGGTAGACAATTGTACCATGCCGCGTTCCGCAACTAAAAAACCTGCTTGTGTGCCTTTACCTGCACCCGGTGGGCCGAGAAGGATGATGTTCATTATTTGCGTGCCTTTCTGCGTGCCTTGCTGCGGTCTTTACCCCGCAACTGCGATTTTTCAATTAAACCTTCATATTGATGCGCCAACAGATGTGACTGCACTTGGGTGATTGTATCCATCGTCACGGATACCACAATCAACAGCGATGTACCACCAAAGTAGAATGGAATAGACAACTGGCTGCGTAGAATTTCCGGCAATAGACACACGGCAGCAAGATATGCAGAACCCAGCACAAGTGTGCGCGTCACAACAAAATCCAGATATTCAGCAGTTTTGGCACCTGGGCGAATGCCCGGCACAAAGCCGTTTTGTTTCTTCAGATTGTCCGCAACCTCATCGGTTTTAAACGCCACGTTGGCAGTGTAAAAATATGAGAAAAATACGATCATAGCTGTGAAAAACAGTAGATAAAGCGGTTGGCCCGGGCCGAAATATGCAAGGATCGTTGACATAATTGGCGAAGTTTGTGTGCCTGAAAACGTACTGATCGTTGTTGGCAACAGCAACAAGGCTGACGCAAAAATTGCAGGGATCACGCCTGCAGGGTTAACCTTGATCGGCAGGTGCGAACTTTCACCGCCATAAACCTTCATCCCAACCTGACGCTTGGGATATTGAATATGCACCTTACGCAAGGCGCGTTCCATAAATACGATAAACCCGATGACAGCAACAACCATCACCATAACACCCAGTATCACAGCACCGTTCAATGTACCGTTACGGCCCAGCTCAAAGAACTGTACCAAGGCAGATGGTAGTTCTGCCACAATGCCCACGAATATGATCAGCGAGATACCGTTGCCGATACCACGTGCAGTGATCTGTTCGCCCAGCCACATAAGAAACATGGTGCCGCCCACAAGAGTGACGATCGCAGGCAACTGGAATGTAACAAAACCGGGGTTGGTTGCCAGATCACTGGCTTCAAGCCCTTTAGAGAGGCCGTAAGCCTGAAAAGTTGCCAACAAAACCGTACCATACCGCGTGTACTGGTTAATTTTCTTGCGTCCTTGTTCACCCTCTTTTTTCAGGTTTTCAAGCTGTGGAACCATCGCAGTCATCAGCTGAATGATAATAGACGCCGAGATATACGGCATAATACCAAGCGCAAAGATCGCCATACGGCCGATCGCACCACCAGAGAACATATTTAAAATACCACCTACGCCGGACTGATTTTGATCAACAAAACGTTCCAGCGCAATCGCATCAATCCCTGGAACCGGAATGAATGTGCCAATGCGGTATACGATCAAAAGCCCTAGCGCGAATAAGATACGTGATTGCAATTCTTTCGCTTTGCCAAAAGCACTCCACGATATGTTGGACGCCATTTGTTCTGCAGCAGATGCCATTCTTTAACCTTTCAAAACAAACGCCGCGTTATCCGTTTTCCAGACACGCGGCGCTTAAAAACTTGCATATATGTAAGCAGCAAAAGTGCTGCCCACAAGGATTATTCTGCCGCAGGTGCTGCTTCTTTCGCAGAAGTGACGGTAAGTTTACCGCCAGCCTTCTCTACGGCGGCAATCGCTGACTTCGAAGCACCTGATACTGTCAGGTCAATTTTCGCAGTCAATTCGCCTTTGGCAAGGATGCGCACACCGTCTTTGACACGACGCACAAGGCCGCTTTCAACCAGAACTTCTTCTGTGATCGGCTTTTTCGCGTCCAATTTTTTGGCGTCGATGAATTTCTGCAACAGACCAAGGTTCACAACAGCATGTGTTTTTGCGTTGATATTGTTAAAACCACGCTTAGGCAGACGCATGTACAAAGGCATTTGACCGCCTTCATAACCGTTAATTGCCACACCTGAGCGGGATTTTTGACCTTTGATACCACGGCCGGCCATTTTACCTGTACCGGAACCCGGGCCACGACCTACGCGTTTACGTTTTTTTGTGGCACCTGCATTATCACTCAGTTCATTCAATTTCATGTCGCTATCTCCTATCGCCGGAACTACCCCCGATTAGCGACAAAGGGGCAAACACGGCATTACGTTGATTCTGGCCGATGACCAGTGGGGGGTGTGTAAACGCTGCATCTTGCTAATGCAAGTGGGTCAATCAGGTTTTCCATATGCACGTGTATGCCTTATTCGGCGCACATATAGCATTTTCGATTTCAATAGTAAATTTCCTGATATTCCGAAACTAATCCAACATGCTTTTACAAGTGTAAAATTAAGATAGTCTGGTAACACCTACCAATAAAAGCTTAGGAAATACATCATGCAAACTCGTTGGCTATCCTTCGCCCCATTCATATTTCTTGGCCTTTGGTCCGGTGGTTATGCAATAGCCAAAATCGGTTTGATGTATGCCGAACCGATGACGCTATTAGCGGTACGCTATACATGCGTGATTGCTATCATGCTTGTCATATATATCATCATTCGCCCACCGCTTCCCAAAACACCGGCCGAGTGGATACACTTGGCTATTGTCGGCTTTCTGATCCAGACAGTTTACTTCGCGCTGTGCTGGATGGCTTTTCGCATTGGTGTGGGGGCCGGTACAGTTGCGTTGATTATGTCGTTTCAACCCATTCTTGTGGCAATCGTGGCACCAAGTTGGACCAAAGAGCGCGTCAGCTGGTTTCGCTGGGTGGGGCTTATGCTAGGCCTGATCGGCACAGCTGCCGTGATCGTAGCGCGTTCCGTGATCGAGCCCCCAAGCATACACGGGCTGTTTTATTGTGCTATTGCCTTATTGGGCATAACAACAGGCACGCTTTGGGAAAAACGGTTCGGGAAATCGCATCACCCGGTAACTGCAAATCTGGTGGGATATAGTGCAGGTCTGATAGGCGTGTTGCCGTTTATGCTGACGTTAGAGACCATGCAGATCAACTGGACATGGCAGTTCAGTGCCGCGTTGGGTTATCTGGTGATCGGTAATTCGGTTATCGCCGTTGGCCTGCTTTTGGCGATGATCCGTGCGGGCGATGTCAGTTCCGTGTCGTCGCTCTTGTTTTTAGTGCCGCCCTTGGCTGCCCTTATAGCATGGGGACTACTTGGTGAGGTTATGCCCCCATTAGGCTGGGCGGGAATGGCTGTCGCCGCAGTTGGCGTGTTCATTGCTACACGCAAGACCAAAGCACCCATAAAAATCAAACAGCGAACGCATAGGTAACGCCACAGTTACAAAACTGTGTTAAACCTGATCTCGACGTCAAAAAGTGGTTTATGATCTTTTGTAAAACGGGCTATCCCCCCGAAAAGATCGCCAAACATCAAAGTGAACACAAAGGTGCAGGGCTTCCCCCCTGTCTGGCACATAAAACCGCGCCGGCGGGCCCGCCATCCTTTAGATTACATAGATATATAACAGATACCCTACGACCAGAGGGCGGTCAGTAGGGTAAAGGTGATGTTCTGGCATCCTACAGCTTGCGCGCGACGATATAATGGCTGGGCGGCGCGTTCGAGTAATCGCCTTTTTCCAAAATCTCAAACCCTGCATCCATGACCATCTTATCCAGTCCCGAAACAGACAGCATACCCACATAGGGGGCTTTACCGAAAAACTGCATGGCTTTTATCATCGGGGTGAACAACCATGCCTTTGATGACAGACACGGTGTTTTTGAAATAAACAGCCCCCCTTTTTTCAAATGTCCGCCCAGAAATTTGATTGCTTCTTGCGGTGTTTCCAACAGATGCAACAGGTTCAGGGCCAATATCACATCATAACCGCCATCAACTTGTTGCAAGTCACACAATTCCATTTGTCTGAAATTCACATTTGGAATGTTTTGTGTGTGCGCTTTTTCCTGTGCAATCTTAATCATTTTGCCGGAAATATCCGTAGCCGCGATATGTTTGACATTCTCGGCCAGCAACAATGCGGTTGATCCCGTGCCGCAGCCCAATTCCAGAACATGGTCGGTCTTCTTCAGATAGGATTTTGTCCGCCCTAAGGTATATTCATAGGCGGCCATATCCTTAATCGGGGATTTCGCGTATTTCGCGGCTACTTTATCCCAGAATTTCGTTTTATCCATCATTGCACTGCTCCTTTGATGGTGTTCATTTATATATACATATAATCGATTTAAATTGCGGAAATTTGTAAGGGTTGTATACATATATGTATGGCTAAGCTTTCACCCGACTTCGACTGGAACCAAGCGCGTGCATTTATGACAACCGCCGAAGAAGGCTCGTTGTCCGCAGCGGCGCGTAAGCTTGGGCAGACACAACCTACGCTAAGCCGTCAGGTTGCCGGGCTGGAAACGGATTTGGGCGTTTTACTGTTTGAACGGGTTGGCCGTGGAATGACATTGACACAATCCGGTCAAGAGCTTTTGGAACATTTTGCCAAAATGGGACGTGCCGCCGAAAACATATCCCTGACCGCATCGGGGCAATCCCAAGCCGTGGAAGGCCGCGTCAGCATTACCGCAAGCGATATCATGGCAACTTATTTTCTACCGGACGCCATAAAAGAGCTGCGCGATATTGCCCCCGGAATAGAAATAGAACTGGTCGTCGCAAATGAGATATCCGACCTGCAACGCCGCGAAGCCGATATAGCGATCCGCAATATACGCCCGGAACAACCCGATCTGGTCGGGAGATTATTGGGACATGCAGAGGGCTGCGTTTACGGGTCTGCCGATTATTTTGCACGGTTTGGTACACCGCAAAACATGGCCGATTTTAATGCGGCAATGTTTGTGTCCTATGGCGATGCAGAAGAGTTTATTAACTATATGAACAAACTCGGGGCATCGTTGAGCGCACAAAACATTAAATACACTTCAGACCACGTGGTTGCAGCTTGGGAGATGGTCAAAAAAGGGCTGGGTCTGGGCGTGATGATGAACACCCTGGCCGAGCGCACCCCTGAAATACTTCCCGTACTACCAAAGCAAACCACCATGCGTTTCCCGATCTGGCTGATCGCGCATAAAGAACTGCACACCGGCAAACGTTTTCGCATCGTCTTTGATTTTCTTGATGATTACCTGCGGCGGGCAATACCTGTGTTCAAATGAAGAACACCCCAGTTATGCAGGGCGTTTCTTAGTAAGGCCAATATGGTAAGCTCGGTTGAGTAATTAATAGTATCTATCATTAACATTTATTGACCAACCCTTGGGCGTGTGTAAATGCTTCGATAGTCATTTATATAACGGGATAGCGCATGGGCGATATGATACTTCAGCAACAGCACGAAAACTGGCTGGAAATCACCCTGAACCGGCCTGAACGCTTGAACAGTTTCAATGACGCCATGCACATCGAACTGCGCACTTCTTTGGAAAACGCGCGAGACAGCCACACTCGGGCTATTTTAATAACCGGTGCCGGACGCGGGTTTTGTGCAGGGCAGGATTTGGGAGACCGCGACCCTTCCAAAAGCAAAGCCCCACCTGATCTAAGCCGGACGCTGACTGATTTCTATAATCCACTGATCCGCCTTATCAAGTCACTGGAATTTCCGGTTATCTGTGCTGTGAACGGCGTAGCCGCCGGTGCGGGTGCCAACATCGCTTTGGCTTGCGATATTGTGTTGGCGGCAAAAAGTGCCAAGTTCATTCAATCTTTTGCCAAAGTCGGTCTTGTCCCCGATGCGGGTGGCAGCTGGACTTTACCGCAGCTTATTGGCCATGCCCGCGCCATGGGGCTTGTCCTGACGGCAGAACCGTTAAGTGCTGAAAAAGCGGAAGATTGGGGGCTGATATGGCGCTCTGTTGAAGATGACGCGCTGATGCAAGAGGCACGCAGTCTGGCTGAAAGAATGGCACAAGGCCCAACCGTTGGATTGGGACTGGCGAAACAGGCCATTCAATCTGCATCAGACAATACGCTGGATGAACAATTGGATCTGGAAGCGCAAAATCAAAGCATATGTGGCCAAACTGACGATTATGCAGAAGGTGTGAGTGCGTTTTTACAAAAAAGACAGCCCGTATTCAAAGGTACCAAGCCACAATAAACCTGCCCTTTATGTCACAATGAGGCGACAGCCGCTTTCACCGCATTTTCAGTTTGAATGAAATCCTGTTCTGTTAAAGCAAAACTTGGATACATCTTACCAGGTGCTTTGAAGATACCATTACTGCGCAGCACATCGTTATAGCGTTTATTTATCATCGCATCTGCCTGTTGAACGTCACGGTAGTTTGCAACAGGCTGATCGATGAACAACACATCAAACAGGGTTTCATCGCCGACAATTTGATGATCTATCCCCGCATTATTCAAAGCATCTGTCTGCATTTTCATCAAGCGCGCGCCATTGGCCCGCAATTGATTATAAGCCCCGTCGCGGCGCAGCACTTCTATGGTTTTCAGCCCTGCCGCACTTGCAATCGGATTTCCCGACAATGTGCCCAACTGCATCAACCATTTGTCGGCACCGACTTTGGATTTATCGAAATGATCCATAATATCACGCCGTGCACCCAAGGCTGCAAGTGGAAAACCACCACCGATAATTTTACCCATGGTACAAATGTCCGGCACCACTCCGTAGCGTTCCTGAGCACCGCCATAAGCCAGCCGGAAACCGGTAACAATTTCATCAAAGATCAATAAAATACCATGTTTTTCGCATTCTGCCTTAAGTGCTGCAAGATAGCCGTCATGCGCAGGAATTATGCGTTGCAGCGGTTCAACGATAATCGCGGCCACCTGATCACCCTGCTCTGCCAGCAAAGAGCGGACAAAAGCAATGTCATTGAAAGGGGCGATTAGCATATCGTCCTTAACCGCATTTGGAATACCCGCACTGTCAGGCACAGCCATTGGGAAATTCATCTGTTTGGCTGGTGCAAGGCTCATTTGCGCCTCGGCGCACATACCGTGATAACCGCCTTCGAATTTCAGTATTTTTTCGCGCCCCGTAAAGGCCCTTGCAAGGCGCATGGCATACATATCCGCCTCACCACCAGAGGTAACAAAGCGTACTTGCTGGGCACAAGGCATCGCTTTGGTGATTTCCTCAGCAAGCTCTATTCCCTTGGTATTATTTGCAAAAAAGGTCATGCCATTTGGCAGCTGTTCCAACACCGCCTCCATCACTTCCGAATGACCGTGGCCCAACAGCATCGGGCCCGAACCGATCAGGTAATCGATATATTCGCGGCCATCCTCATCCCAGACACGCGCACCTTTTCCACGTGAAATAATAATATCGGGGTCGAAATTGCCGAAGCCACCTGCTGGCAGGACTTCGTTTGCCCGTGTAATCCATTCGGATTGTGTGTGAACTTTTTGCATGCGGCTTTCCTATTCCAGTATCAATTTGGCAACGTCAAGCGCATCCGCGTCCGGACTTACACCTAAACCAATCCCAGTAGGCGGCGCGATGCGCCCATTGGCACGCACCGGACCGTTTGGATCAAGGCGCGGTGCGACGTATCCTGATAAATCGCAAGTGTTCATCAACCCGCTTGCCGGTGTGCTGGCCGCCAAATGCAGCAAAGCTGCAGTTGTAACATCACTGCCCCATGTGTCTTCGATGCACATTTGCGCACCCAAATAGATGCACAAATCGCGGGCACGGCGCGTAGCCGAAAGGCCGCCGAATTTCGAAAGCTTCAAAGCAACCGCATCCATGCAACCGTGTTTATATGCCTTTAGCAATGAAGCGGTATCATGCGCGGTTTCATCCTGCTTCATAGGCAATCCCGTAGCGCGGCCCACGGCAGCACAATCTTCAATCGTGGCACATGGTTGTTCCAACATCACATCCAGATGCGCTACTGCACGCCCCACCCGTATTGCAGTCAATTTCGATGCGCCGCAATTCCAGTCGCCGTAAACCAAGGGCCCTGCGCCAACCGCTTCACGCACTTTAATCAGCCGCTCCGCATCGGTTTGCCAATCCCCGCTGGCACCAAGTTTGGTTTGAAACTGGCGCATACCCATAGCATGTGCCTGTTTTGCCATTCTCGCCATTTCGTCAGGCGCGACACAGGTGATAGAATGGTAAAGCGGCATATCCACCATTTGGCGTCCACCCAAAAGCGCATAAAGCGGCAAATTGGCGGCCTGTGCGGTCAAATCCCAAAGGGCGATATCTATGGCTGATTTTGCGTATCGGTGGCCTTGCAAATGTGCGTCGAGCTTTGTCATCACCGCCTCTGGCCCGATCGGGTCCGCCCCCAGCAAAACGGGTGCCATTTCGCTTACTGCGGGGGCAACGCCGCGGGCATATGCGGGCAGGTAATGCGGGATCGGGCAAACCTCGCCCCAACCAGATAAGCCGCTGTCGGTATCGATGCGCAAAACCACGCTTACTACAGTGTCACAGATTTTGCCTTCTGCCATGTAATAGACTTCATGGCTGGTCAGCGGCACATGCCATAGGGTAATTCGGGTAATCTTCATGTAATTTCCTTCAGGCTGGATTTCGTCAGCAAACCATTGCCGCGCCAAAATGCAGCCGCAAGCAAAGGACCGGGTGTGATGTCTATTGCGTGAGCTTGATTTGAAGCATGATGAATGACATCCCCTGCTTTACAATGGCGCGGTGCAGATCCCGCGCTGTGAAATTCCGCAGAGCCCGCCAAAACCAGATAAAACTCTTCCGGCTCATGCCAATGTTCCTTGTAATGCTGCCCAGCGCCCCAATAACCGACAGAGACGCGGATGGTATCGGAACGGAAAATACCATCCGGCGAAATCAGGTTGAACCAACCGTATGCATTCAGGTATTTGGCACTAAAGCCGTCCGCTTCGGTATAGGACTGTTGCCAGCGAAGATCAGGCACTGCGTCACAAATCGCCTGAACCGCAGTTCGGGTTCGGGTGTTTGCCATGTTGATCGTACCTTTTAGAAGCGCGCAAACGGGCAAACTGTGTGGTGCCACATCAATTGGCCGCAAGCCGTGCATTTGTTGCGCAAACCACGCAAGATCATCGCTCGTCCCTTCAGCAAGTGCGGTCAACTTATTTAGCGCGATTTGCAGTTTGCCCATTTGTTACACCTGATAAACTGCAACAGGTGTGCCCAGAATATCTTCATCCGGCTGAATACCGTGGCCTGCAACATCCGTGACAGTCAGCTTGCCATTTTCATTGCGTGCGCCCTGCCCGGGCGCAATATCGACGGTTAGCATATCCTGACAGGCCCATGTGCCCAAGCGAAACTCCATCGGTATTGTTTGCGCCAGTATCGCCGCTTCGGTATCGGCCAGAACCGAACCACCTGTGGCCATGACATACATCTGGATGCCATGTGCCAAAGCCACATCACGCATGCGCGCGGCTTTAGTCAAACCGCCTACACGGTTCAGTTTTATGCCAAACACTTCAGCCAAACCGTCACGTGCTATGCGGGTGGCATCTTGCAAAGTCACCAGAGCTTCATCAACACTTATAGGGGTTGTTGTGACTTGCCGAAGGGCAGCGATATCATCAAGAGTTTCGCAAGGTTGTTCAACAGTGATACCAAGGTCAGCAACAGCATTCATAACGATAGAAGCTTCGCGCCGCGTCCAGGCCCTGTTCACATCATAAAGAATGGCTTCGTCCGGTAAACGATTTTCTTCCAGAAAACGGATGCGGGCAATATCTTTTTCAATATCTCCGCCAACTTTGCAGGAATGGGCTTTGTAACCCCGCGCACGATAAGATTTTATAATAGACCCGATTCACAATAGGGTCGAATATTTTTAGACACAAGTATCCCCACCCGTTTTGTCAAACTGTTTTCAAATTCATATTTGCGAGTGCTCCGACATTCTTGGCAATCATGTTTTGTTGTTGGTTGTTGCGGTGAATATCCGAAAATATATTGAACTTTTTCATGCGGCCAATACCGTGCTCTACGCCAATGCGTAGTTTTGAATGCCATGTATTGTATTCTTGTTCTTCTTTCGTAAGTGGTTTTTTCTTTGATGTTTTCAGGGGGATTTCCAGTGATGTCCCCAGATATCCTAAATCCCCAAGGGTAAGTATATCAGGGGGCCTATCCACGCGGGTCTCATCATAAATACGCTTGTCATGTTTGCGCCCGTCATGGGCGCATCCAACAGCCAGTATACACTTCTTGTCATCTGTGATGATCTGGTGGGACGCCGTGTGCTTCTTTTTCTTGCCAGAATATTTTGCTTTTCGAGCCGAGGGCTTCCCGGGCCGTTGAACTGGACGCTCAGTACCATCAATCATCAGGTAAAGCAGATCAGCCTTTTCCACTTCCGACAACTTTACTTTACGTTCAGGCATCCGAAAATGGCCTGCCATCAACTCTGTCATGGCTTGAATGCGGCGGCAAACTGTCGGAGAGGATACATTGAATACAAGCCCCATAAAAGCATGGCTGGTATAGGTTCGGTAATACATCAGGCAGAGCAGAAGCTGTTCTGCGAACTCCAGGCGATAGTTCATCCCACCCCCAATCGCACGTTGCCTGTCTTTGCGGGACAGGCGTTTCTCCTCACTTTTCAACCAGATCGGATGAAGTGTCGCAACCAGGGCGTTGAAATCTGTAAGGCGGATGCCCGATAGTCGAAAAAACAATGCAGGTTGTGCACTTAAAATCTTCAAAGCTTTCATAAAATGATACCTCCAGGCACTTCCTCGCATAAAAATAACCTATTGTGAAGCAGGTCTAATGTCTAGCATATAATCAGGATCACCAGAGGACACCGATGAGGCAATCCATGTGCCTGTCTCATCACGGCCACCCAGAAGATCAGCAATCGACAATCCGGCCGCCTGCCCCGCGATATCCCAGCACGCCAGATCAATTGGTGCTTTGGCATATAAATGCCCGGGCAGGCACAAATCCATTGCCCGTTCAATATGGGCCAATTGTCGTGGATCTTGACCCAAGATCGCCTGCGCCATGGTTTCAATGCCGGCGCGAATTCCAGGGCCATGGGCGGGTACATAAGTATGTCCCCACGGCGTACCTTCACCCCAGCCGGTAATCCCTGCATCGGTTTCGATTTTGACAAAGGTTGCGTCCAGAACTTCAAATTTCAGACGCCCACCCGACAGCCAATAAGGATCTGCCAAAGGAAGGTTTATTTGGTAAACTGAAATTTTGGTGATTTTCATGGTGTCACCACAATGTTGCCAGTATGTTTCTTGTCAATGAACGTTTGCTGTGCCGCATGTAATTCAGTTAACGGATAAGTTGCCGCCAACATCGGCTTAATTTCACCCGCTTCGATGTAGCCGACAAGATCAATGAACACATGCGGCGGGATCACGGTGGAACCGGTGAAAGTCAGATCACGCAAATACAACGTGCGCAAATCCAGCGAAACAATCGGGCCAGCAATGGCTCCCGAAGTGGTGTAACGTCCGCCGCGCGCAAGGACATCGATAAGGGTTGGAAAATAATCCCCGCCTACGATGTCGGCGACAACGGTAACCGTTTCATGGCCTGTAGCAGCTTTCAAAGCTGCTTTCAGATCACCGGGGCTTCGCGGCAGTATCGCATCGGGGGTTAATGTACGCACATCATCGTGTTTTGCCTCGGACGCCATTGCGATCACATAAGCCCCCCGCCGTTTTGCCAACTGGATCAGTGCCGAACCTACACCACCAGAGGCGCCGGTAATTAAAACGCGATCATTTTTGCCCACATTTGCGCGGTTCAGCATTCCTTCGGCAGTTGAATACGAGCATGAAAACGTGGCCAGTTCCGCATCTGTCATCGGGCTGTCGACAACAGCCACATTGCGGTAATCCACCTTGGTGTATTCAGCAAACCCACCATCGCATTCAGAGCCAAAATAACCTGTCTTTTCCATGTTCAGCGGGTCATCCCAATCGCGCAACCAGTTGTCCGTCATCACCCGCTTACCCATCAATCCGGCATCCGCATCAGGGCCGCAGGCAACCACGGTGCCCACAGTATCGGCGCCTTGGATGCGCGGGAACGTGATCGGTGCGCCGCCCCATGTGGGGTCTTCATCCGCCACCTCTTCATATGCCCCGCCCGTGGTGGCCTTCTCAACGGTTTTGGAATACCAGCCGGAGCGCGTATTCACGTCGGTGTTGTTCAGCCCACATGCTGCAACCTTAATCAGCACCTCGGTCTTTATTGGCTTCGGAGTTGGCCAATCGGTTTTATATTCAAGCGCATCGATATCGCCGTGGCGCATCAGCACGAATGCATTCATTGTGTCCGGAATTTTGTTCATACATCTGTCCTTGGTAATAAACTTGTTGGATCATAGGCAGGTTCACCCAATACTTTGGCCGCACGTGGTTTGCCAGCCACGATAACCTGCAATGCGGTTCCCTCAACAGCAGCATGGGGTTTGATATAGGCAAAAGCCAGAATTTTTCCGACTGTATGGCCGTAAGCCACCGAGGCCGTTGACCCCACAACCCGGCCGTCCAGCAAAACCGCCTCGCCGCCGTGGCCGTCTTCAATCCCGTCAGGTTCAACTTCAAGATAGGTACAAACCCACTTCAGATTATCGATATTGGCCAAGGTTTCAACCTTACCAAGATAGTCTTTGTCGGTTTTCACAAACCGCATCACATCTGCCTCGGGCAAAGTGACCTCATTGGTCAATTCCCCCGCACCTTTAAAGCCTTTTTCCATACGCATCGCATTCATTGCAAACGATCCGTAGTCTGCAATGTTATGCGGTGCACCTGCGGCCCAAAGCGCATCATAAACCGCCAATGCATTTTCGCGGGGGATATGAAGCTCCCAACCAAGTTCGCCTGAATAAGACATCCGAAACGCCCAGCAATCATGGCCTGCCACCTTGATCCGTTGCGCGGTCAGCCAGCGGAAACTTGCATTGTTCAGTGGTGCATCGGTACAAGCTGCCAGTACATCGCGTGATTTGGGACCGTTCAGGGTTAACGCCGCCCAATCATCAGAACGTTTGATGATCTGCACATCTTTACCATCCTTTTGATGATCCAGATGATCCAGTAGGCGTTGTTCAAAGAAGGCCGCACAAACCAGATAGAAGCTGTCATCCGCAAGACGTACAACGGTTGTTTCCAGCTCAATCCGCCCACGACGGTTCAGCATATGGGTCAGGGCGATACCGCCGACTTTTTGCGGCAAACGGTTGGCGGTTAACCAGTCGATAAACGCATAGGCGTCAGGCCCAGAAACTTCGATTTTGGTAAAGGCACTGATGTCCATGATACCGACCGTTTCGCGTACCGCGCGGCATTCGGCACCAACCATATCGTGCACTTCATTCCGGCGGAAAGAATAGTGGTCAACCTGTTCCACACCGTTCCGTGCAAACCAGCGTGGGCGTTCATGGCCGTAAACCTCTTCATAGACCGCACCCTTTTGCTTTAGCCGTTCATACATCGGTGAGGGCTTGATCGGGCGGCCTGCCAAACGGTTGAAATGCGGAAACGGAATTTCGTGCCGCAGGCAATAATCTTCATGTGCCTTGAGAACCTGCCATCCCTTATTTGCGTAATTGCCAAAGCGGCGCGGATCATAATCGCGCATGGATATATCGGATGAACCATGCACCATCCAGCGTGCCAATTCACGTGTCAGGCCCGGCCCCCAACCGATACCGATTTGTGTACCGCAACAACACCAGTAATTTCGCACACCAGGTGCAGGGCCAATCAACGGGTTGCCGTCAGGCGGATGCGAAATCGCCCCGTGCACATCGCGCGATATTCCAAGATCGGCAAAGATCGGCATGCGTACCAGCGCATTTTCCAGCCACGGCATGATGCGATCATAATCTGGTGCGAACAGTTCATTTTCGGCTTCCCACGGACAATGGTCTTCCCAGACACTATTCGGGTTTTCCTTTTCGTAAATACCGATCAGCCCGCGTTTCTGTTCCATACGGATGTAACCCGAAACCTGTTTGTCATCGCGGATAACCGGCAATTCAGTTTCCAGTTCTTCAAACTCGGGAACCGGATCAGTCACGAAATAATGGTGAGTCATCGAAGTCATCGGCAGTTGGAGCCCCGACCATTCACCCATTTGACGCGCATATGTACCCCCGGCATTGACCACATGTTCACATCTGATTGTGCCGGCTTCGGTTTCCACCACCCATTCGCCGTTTGGCGCCTGCGTAATATTTGTCGCACGACACCAACGTATGATCTGCACCCCTAATTGACGCGCGCCCGCAGCTAATGCTTGGGCGACACCGGATGGATCGACATGACCGTCATCAGGCGTATATAAAGCACCGATAACACCATCCAGGTTGTAATACGGATGCAGTGCGGCCACCTGTTCAGGTCCGACAAGTTCAATATTGAAGCCCAACGCACGGCCGACGGATAACGTGTGGCGCAACCAGTCCATTTCATCTGTCGTATATGCCAAACGAAATGACCCGCATCCGTGCCATGTTACCGAATGACCTGTCTCTTGTTCCAATGCCCCGGAATACAATTCAATGTTGTAATCAACACATTTTCCAAGCCCGAAACTGGACGTCGAATGGGTGATTTGCCCTGCGGCATGCCATGTGGAACCGCTGGTCAGTTCGGCTTTTTCCAAAAGCACCACATCTTTCCAGCCTTCATGCGCAAGATGATAAGCCAGCCCACATCCCATAACACCGCCGCCGACAATAACGACTTTGGTATAGGTCGGTAGTTTGGATTGTGTCATTATCAATTCCTTTAACGCGACTCTAAATTCTTCTGGACAGGCTATGTGAACAAATGTACCAATGTCAATCATGGATGGTACAAATATATCAAACACGGTTTTAAACCGTTTAACAGACGAGCTGGCCGAATTGACGCCCGAAGCACGTAAAGCGGCGACCTATGTTTTGGAAAACCCGCAGGACGTGGGGGTTTCCACTGTGCGTGAAATCGCCAAAGCAGCACATGTGAAACCCAACACGGTTGTACGCATGGCGCGCCAGATCGGGTTTGAGGGATATGATGATTTTCGCGAACCCTTCCGCGCAGAAATCCGTCGTGGTGCCGTGTCATTTCCCGACCGCGCCCGCTGGTTGCAATCCATCCGTGCCAAGGGCGAACTTGGCGGGCTTTACGCCGATATGGTCGATAGCATGTTACGCAACATCGAAGAGACTTTCGGCGGCATCAACGAGATCGCGTTAAAAGCAGCAGCCGAAGACATCTGGAATTCGCGACAGGTTTTCACACTTGGTGTTGGGGTCAACAACTCCAATGCGCGTAACTTCACCTATCTGGCGTCAACAGGGATGACACGTTTTAATGCCATTCCAAAGCCCGGTTCGACAGCAGTTGATGATCTGGCATGGGCCGATAATCAGGACATTCTGATTGCGATTACCTGCAAACCATATCGAAGCGAGGTTATTGACGCGGTCAAGATAGCCCGTGAACAGGGCGTCAAAGTTGTCGGGATATCCGATAGCCCCGCATCGCCTATTATTGTGAATTCCGATCATGGATTTGTTGTCGCGGCTGATACACCCCAATTCTTTCCATCATCGGTCTCTACCATCGCTTTACTAGAGACGCTTTTGAGCTTTGTTATTGCATCCGCAACACCTGAAATTGTTGAGCGCGTTGATAAATTTCATGCCAGACGTCATCAACTTGGGCTATATGGGGATTAGAATGACTGCTTCCGTTATCCATTCACTTGATGCCAAGTATTACACTGACCCTGATATTTTCAAGGCCGAGCAAACAGGCCTGCTGGCACGTACCTGGCAATTTGCTGGCCACGCGTCGCAAGTGGAAAACACCGGTGATTATTTCGCGTTCGAGATGGCAGGTGAAAGCCTGTTTTGTTTGCGTGACCGTGATGGCCAAGTGCGCACTTATTACAATGTCTGCCAGCACCGCGCCCACCAGATGGTAACAGGTGCTGGAAACACGCGCGTTGTGGTTTGCCCTTATCATGCATGGACCTACGAGTTGACGGGGCAATTGCGTGCAGGGCCGAATATCAATGTAGTCGAGGGATTTGATAAATCAAAAATCTGCCTGACCGAAGTGCGTACCGAGGTCTTTTTGGGCTTTATATTTGTCAATCTGGATAATGACGCCAAACCGATGGACGATTGGTTTCCAAATGCGCGTACTGAACTGGAAGAATGGTTACCGCAACACGGGCAGTTAAAGCCACTTGAATGGGTGGAAATTCCAGAAAACTGCAACTGGAAAGTCAGTGTCGAGAATTACTCGGAATGCTATCATTGCAGCTTGAACCACCCGACATTTGCCAAGGGCGTAGTTAAACCCGAAACCTACGACATCCAACCGCAAGGCCATTGCCTGCGGCACACAACAGAGTGCCAAAACCTTTCGGATATGACCTATGACATCAATTCGGGTTTTGAGCATCAGGATGAATATTCATCGTGGTTTTTGTGGCCGATGTTTTCGTTCCAAGTTTACCCTGGAAACGTTCTAAACACTTATCACTGGCGTGCGATTGACGTCGATCATGTGGTGGTCTGGCGTGGCTGGTATTCCATTGACGGGGCAGATGATAAGATTGCACGGCAATTGGCAATTCAGGATCGCGAAACCACGGTGGAGGAAGACATTCACCTTGTCGAAAGCGTACAACGCGGCCTGAAATCCCGCGGCTACCGCCCCGGCCCTTTAGTGATAGACCCCAAATGCGGCGTGAACTCGGAACATTCGGTTATGCATTTACAACAATGGATGCGCGAGGCCGTTGATGGTTGACCTTGGAATCACACCACAACATCAAGGTTTTCAGATTTACCCAACAAATAATTTCGGAGACACATAATGCTAATGCCCGAACAGTGGAGAACCGAGCACAAGCTTTTTAAATATCAAGTCGGGTTTACCTGCCCCCCCTTTGACTATGACGCGGCCCCTTCGGATTTTCTACGCATGTCACCTGAAAGCGTGGGTGTGCACGGCTGGATGTTACATGTGCCTGATTACGTGCATGGGCTGGATCAGCGAAAGCAAAATTTCGGCATGATGGAAGATTTCGTGCATTGCATGTCGCGCAACGGTGCCGATGTGGCCGCGCAAGTCGGATCCAACTGGGTTCATGCAAGCGGTTTGGGTGTAGAGGGCATTCGGCAACATTGTGAAAACCTATCTGATAAATATGAAACCCGTTTTCATATGGCTGGCTACGCAATGGTTGAAGCTTTAAGGGCTATGAATGTGGAAAAAGTGGCCCTGAATGCCGCCTACCACTGGCCTGATTGGTGGAAAGGAACAGTAGGTTTTCTGAAAGAAGCCGGCTTTGATGTACTATGGGCGGGGAATTTTCATGACCAGGGATGGTTCGGCAGCCAAGAGGCTGTAAATGACTGCCGTTGGGTTTTTGAAGGTGATTTAGCCATGAAATCCTTTCAATATGTTGCCGAACAAGCACCCGGCGCTGATGCTTATTTGATCAATGGCATGTGCAATTTTTGCCGCCCATCGGACGGTTTGCCGCAAAGGCCCCTACAACTGACACGGCAGCTGGAGCAGGCGCTTGGCAAGCCCGTTATCGGCCATGATACAGCGCTTTACTGGCGCATATTTAAATCACTTGGCCTGTCCCCCACCACACCGCAAGGTCAATTGCTGGAGGGCTTGCATGCATAAAATTCTGGCGCTTTGGGCAATCCCGCGCTCAACCTCGACCGCTTTTGAATGGATGATGCGCCAGCGCGGTGACATGGAATGTATGCACGAGCCGTTTGGTGAAGCATGGTATCAAGGTGAAAACCCGCTTTGGCCTCGCCTGACCGCTGACAGCAAGCGCACCAAAGGATTGACACTGGACAGTGTTATGAATGACTTGATGACGCGTGCAGTCAAAGGTCCGGTATTTTCCAAGGACTTCCCGCATTACATCGATCACATGTGGGACCCAAATCTATTAAGCCAGTTCACCCATTCCTTTTTGATCCGTGACCCCGCTAAAACCATCACGTCGATGTATAATAAATGGCCGGATTTTCACGAAAAAGAGGTGGGGTTTCCGGAACAACGTGCTTTATTTGATCTGATCTCTGAAATGAACGGCTCCCCACCCCCTGTAATAGACAGTGACGATTTATTGGAAGATCCGCACACTATGGTACGCCTCTGGTGCGAAGCGGTCGGCATCCCGTTCGTTAGTGCGGCCCTCTCGTGGAGACCGGGTGCACGTGATGAGGTCAGCTGGTGGGACGGGGGTTCATTCCACGCTAATTTACGCGATTCTGACGGGTTGAAACCGCAAAAACGACGTTATGCAAAAATGGAAGATGCACCTGACCGTGTTAAGGATGTTTACCAAAACATGCTTCCACATTATGAATATTTATATGAACACCGTATAAAAGGATAAAGCATGACTGATACGTTTAACGAAGACCTGTTTCTGAAAGGGCTGGAACAACGCAAAGCTACCTTGGGGGCTGAGTATGTCACCAACAATCTGGCGGCGGCCGATGATTTCACAAAACCGTTTCAAGAAGCAA
Source organism: Amylibacter sp. (assembly GCA_965261565.1). Taxonomy (GTDB): domain Bacteria; phylum Pseudomonadota; class Alphaproteobacteria; order Rhodobacterales; family Rhodobacteraceae; genus Amylibacter. The sequence goes on along the minus strand of OZ253460.1, from coordinate 1,393,154 downwards.
TGACCGCATGGTGTTGGGGTTTTGGTTGGGGTGACGATGTGATTGACGCCAAGACACGATCGATGATGAACCTGTCGATGATCGGAGCTTTGGGAAAAATGCATGAATGGGAATTGCATTGCCGTGGGGCGATCAAGAACGGTGTAACAAAAGACGAAATACGCGCGATTATCCACGTTATCGGGATTTATTGTGGGGTACCGCAGGCATTGGAATGTTTCCGCGCCGCTAAAAAAGTGCTGGATGAAACGTAACTATAAAGAATTCCATCAGGCAATTCGGTTTATCGGTGATAATCGAAGGATTTTCCAACGAAAGGCGCAAAACTGCACTGCAGTGACGTGTATAGGCATTGATGTGACGTATGCAGATTATATTGTTCGCCCTGAATGACCGTTCCCTTAAGTGAGTCTCTGTAGACGATCTGGTATAGGGACAAACTGCAAGGACTCGAAAATGCTGTCAACAGACCAGATGAAATCCGCCCGTGAAACCTCTATAGAGGCAACAAAATCCGGCCCGCCTGCACGCACAACAAACCGCTTTTTTGGTGTAGGGCCGATAACGGATATGACCTGCGACGAGGCAGACAGTCGATTGATGCGTTTGGATTTTGAGGCTTGGATGGAAAAAACCTATCGTAAGCTTGATGATGCAGGCAATGATATAGGTGCGTTCACTGCTGCCGAGATTGGCCGCTCAATGCACCGAGGCTATCCTGCAGATGCCATATTGCTGGATATGATGTCCGAAATACACGGGTATTTCAAATTTCCTAAAAGCAATAAACTGGCTGTGGGACTAGGTGGTGGGCATTCTGGTTTTACCGTGGCGATTGCCCATATGATGGATGCCAATGATCCAACTCAGCATGTTTTCATCGATACACCCGCACCTGAAACCGACGCAGGCAAAGCCGGCGGGTTCTTTCGCCAATCCTGGGGTACACAAATTATAGAGTTGCAACGATTTGCTGAAAATGGCGATGAAAACCGCCTGCATTTCACAGGTACGGAAGGCACGATCCCAAGTGCTGATGAACTGGTTAAAATGGGCATCAAGCTGTTTGTAGGTGTGGGCCATGAAACAACAGGTGCTACCACTTATTCTGAACAGGATGTGCTAAACCTGATCACATGGGTCGACCGTGACCCTGCAAACCACCATGCTATTATTGATGCCACATCAATGTTGGGTGCTATGCCATGGAGCAAAGATACGATTCAGGCATTCACCAAAAAACTAAACATGTTCATGCCATTTCAAAAAGCGGTCGGCGGCATCTCTGGTTACTTTACAATTTCGCTGACACCAGAAGCACTGGACCACATTGAAACCGTGCAGAAAAACCCAGCTTGGGCTATTCCGCGTCAGCTGAAAATGGTGGTTCCTGTTGATCCTAAAATGCCACTATCTGGTGAAAAATCTGTTATGCTCGGGCCGCTTTACGACCCTGAAAAACACGCAATGTTGGGCGGGATTATCAATACATATTCAACATTGGCATTTGCCGAAACCACATATGGTTTGCAACGCGTCGCCAAAATGATCGGCGATGTTGATGCGATGAACGCACGTTCTAGTGCGAACCGCGATTTCATCAATAAATGGATTGCAGACCAAGACCTGCTGAAATTGGGCGTGGCAGATGAAAGCCGTCGCGGTACGGCTGTGACGTTGATTGCGATCAATGACCCTGACATCACCGATGCAGGCATGCACGCCGATATTCTGGCAGCGTCCAAGCAAATACTGAGCTATGAAGGATTGACCCATCCAAATGGCGATTACGAAGCAGGCCATGATGTGGCGCGTTATGTTAACGCTTTCCCCGGCACACCTGGTGATTACCGCGCATGGATTGGGGGCATCCGTCCTGTCGATGACATTAAAGCTTTACTGGAAAACCTGACATATTGTTATCACCGCGCTAAAATTCTGGTGCTGGAAAAAGCGTTGGCGGAAGAAGGCTTAAACTTTGCGTCAACTGCGCAACCTGCTGGTGAACGCGTGCGCCAAGATGATCCTGCAAAGGCTTATAAAGTATTGGTTGCTGATCTGGTTGGCCTGAAATTTGATGCAAACGGCAATCCGGATCACTCCGCAGTAAAGGCCCATGCACAAGCATCCGACGCCACATGGCATGATGGTTCTGCGGCAGATGCCGGTGATTTAAAAGCAGGCGTCCATTTCTTTTATCAGCCCGGGCTATCGACCAATGATGCGTTAATGGCCGAAGCGGGTAGCGATCAATATGATGCAGCAATTGTGGCAGCAACTTTCCTGCCTGCGGATACAAAATTTCCGCTTGGTGGCGTGCGTATAGGTGCGGGAACCGGCAATATGGGGTCTGTGTCTTGGGGTGGTGGTAATGGCGATGGCGGCGTAGCGCCTTTGATGAATACGCCTTCGTTTAATTCGCGTGCAACAGCACAAATGGCGATGAAAGCGATGCTGAAAATAGCACCAGATCTGGATGTGGCCGATATGCACGCACGGGTTTGTGCGGGTAATTTCGATACCGGCAAAAACCTGTGTGAATACCCAACCGAAAAGCTGGAAGGGAAGACCATGGCCGTGATCGGCTTTGGCAATATCGGACGTGAAGTTGCGATCTTAGCACAAAGCTTTGGTATGAAAATACGGGTTTATGCACGTCCAGCACATAAAGAATGGATCGAAAGCGAAGGTTTTACCTATGCGGCATCCCCTGTTGAAGCGGCAATCGGTGCAGATTTCTTGTCACCGCATACAGGCCTTGGTGCGGCCAAAGGTGACAGTTTTGCCAATGCGGGTCTGGTCGGATCCGATGTACTAAACGCGATGAACGATGGATCGGTTGTTGTAAACTATGACCGTGGTGAAGTGATTGATGCAACCGCTTTGGACGCGGCTCTGGCCTCAGGTAAAGTACGTTACGCTGCGATTGATGCCGATTTATTCAAATGCTCTGAAACAGGGAACTTAACTGGCCCGATGGTGCCGTATTTGCCGCTTGAGAAAAAACACAATGGCAAGATGGAACTTTTACCGCATGCTGCGGCCGACACAGAACATGTCAGCCGTGTTGAAGGCGCCAAACAGGCGGTTGATCAGATCCTGGATGTGATACATTTCAAATCTGTCACAAACCTTAAAGGTGACCTGCCGGCTGGCTATACAAACGCTGGCGCTAAAACCGTGAACGGAGTTGGTAAAGTTACTGGCAATACGCTAAGTGCGGCCGCTGACACCGAAGGTTTCTCGGGCAAAATGCGTCATGCAGCCGAAGAAATGGCCGCGATTTGGGGGGCGATTGATGCCACCAGTAATCCTGATCGCAAAGCCGAGTTGTTATCCCGCTATGGGGCTAAACTGGTAAAAGCGGGCAATACTTATGCGTCACTTGCAAGTGGTGCAGGCTTAAAAGGCCCTTATGGATAAAGATTAGCACCAGCTTGCATCATCCCCTTGAGGGGTGGTGCAATGCCCATGATGCTTTTGTTGATATCCGGTCACCAACTGTTCAATTCGGCGATGCGCCATATAGGGCCAGACACAAAGAATGTCTGAATAGTAATATATTCGAACAACTGGCATACGGCAGCTCACAAGCTTGGTATTTATATAAAAGGGTAGTACATTATCTATAAGCGTGGAAATTAATGTATCAATGAAATCCTTCAAAACGAATAAACCAAATTTCATCAACTTCTTGAAATGGTTCTATATGGCAACCATACTGGCCTGCATACCTGTTGCAGGCTATTCCCAGACAGAAGAACCAGCCGACACAGTGGCTCCTGCGAATGCACCTATTATGGATATCGCCACGGTTATTGTGGACGGAGAGGCGTTATTTGACGTACGCGGCTCAAGTGCTGCGCCAGCACAAGAGCGCGCGGATAATGTCGCTGTTAACATTATTGAAGCCGCAGAACTATCAAACCGACCGATTGTCCAAATGGATGTTATCAATGGCGAGTTCGGGCCAACTATTACGGCCGACGGGATCATCGTGACTGTTGTAACTATAGCAGATGCAAAACACGAGGATATGGAAATTGAACTGCTTAAAAAAGTACAGGTCGCAGTCATTGAAAAAACAATCCTAAAATATAGATCTGACCGTTCTGAGCTTGGCCAAAGCAAAAGCATAAAACTGGCCTTGTTATGGACTGTTCCTTTTTTATTGATCACGTATTTATTACTCTGGGTCCGTAGCCGTGTTGAAAATGGCGTTGAAGCATTAGTTATTAAACTGTCTTCAGGTGTGGATGATGCAAGCAAGAATATAATTCAAAGCAGTTTTATCGTCACAGTCGCAAAAACAATTGTACGGCTGATCCTGTTTGGATTCTTTTTATCGGTATTGAATACCTATTTATCTGTTCTGTTTTCGGCCTTTGCCCAAACGCGTTATATTTCCAACAGTATTGCGGCATACATCACTGCACCGATCATTGAGATGATGGTCAATGCTGTAACTCATGTGCCAAACATCATTTTAGTCGTCCTGTTGTTTCTGTTAACACGATATATTGTTAAACTTACCCGATTGGTTTTTGAAAATATCGAATCTGGGAATTTTAATTTCGAGGGGTTTGAAAAACAATGGATATGGCCAACTTATAACCTCGTACGGGTTTTCATCTGGATCGTATGGTTTGTTCTAGCTTTCCCATACATCCCGGGATCTGACTCGGCTGCTTTCAAAGGCGTTTCAATTTTGTTGGGTGTTATGGTTTCCATGGGATCAAATTCAGTTGTCAGTAATTTATTAGCAGGTATTTTCGTAATTTACCGGCGCAGTACAAGCATCGGAGACAGAATTAAGGTTGGCGAACATATCGGTGATGTCGTCGCAATTAAATTGATGGAAACACACCTAAAATCAATAAAAAATGAATTGGTAAGCATCCCGAATGTCATGCTGATGAATTCAGATGTTATCAATTATACCAATAAGACAGATGATGATGGTATACTGGTTAATACAATTGTCGGAATAGGGTATGAAGAACCGCAGGCGAAAATCGAAAAACTGTTGATTGAGGCCGCGTTACGGACAGTTTACGTGGAAAAAACACCAACGCCGTTTGTTTTTCGCAATGCATTGGCAGATTACGCCGTGAACTATCAGGTGAATGCATATACAAAAAACGGCGCAAAGTTACCAATTATACTGTCAGATCTTCACGCGAATATTCTGGATGTCTTCAATGAAAATAAAGTGCAGATAATGACACCTTCTTACATGTCAGATCCGGATGAACCGAAGATTGCCCCGACATCCAAGGTTAGACCCACATAATAATATTTTGGGCTGCTATTATCTATACCTGTAATAGCAACAACCATTCACAGAAAAACCGGATTATCTACTTTTTCTTCTCGGGCTCTTCACCCTGTTGCTCTTGCCGTGCGGCTTCGCTTGCAGCAGCGGCAATCGCGACTTTATCTTCTTCGGTGATCTGATCCACATTATCAATACCAGGTATATTAACCCGTACTTCGCGGCGGGCAAAATCAATACCTGCAGCTTCGAACTCTGCTTTCACTCGGTTGAAAATCTCTTTTCTTATCATCCACTGTTTTCCGGGCTTGGCCATGAATTTACCGCGAATGATCATCCCCACATCGTCAAAGTCAAAAACGCCTTGCGATTTGAAAGGCTGTAGGAAATCCTTTGCAAACTCTGGAGCCGCTATCATTTCCGCACCGATCTTTTTAAACATCTTCTTGATTTTATTTGGATCAGTTTCAAACGGCACAGTGAATTTCAACTTCACAATTACCCAGTCACGGCTGTAATTGGTAATCTTCGGAATTTCACCGTAAGGGATTGTATGCACCGGGCCTTTGTGGTGACGCAGTTGCATCGAGCGTATAGAAATTTTCTCAACGGTACCGACGGTTCCTTCCACTTCAACATATTCCCCAACACGAAACGCGTCGTCCAACAGAAAAAAGATACCCGACACAATGTCAGACACCAGTTTTTGCGCACCAAACCCGATAGCCAGACCGATGATACCGGCACCTGCCAGAAGAGGTGTGATGTTAATGCCTATATTCCCAAGGGCAAGCAACACCGTTATGATTATGATTGCCCCTTTGCTGATGCTTAAGACCAAAGGCAATACAGTTGATAGCCGAGTACCGCCCACACCACCGCCTTCGCCACTACCTAATTCCTGATCGTCCATATCGATCCCAAGGGCGGTCTGTTCTGCCGCCATCTTGCGGTTAATCCACAAAGAAACCAGTTCCATCAAAAGATACCCAAGTGCCAGAATTATCAGGACTCCGATCAGCCCAGACGCGACACGTGATCCGACATCGGATGCTGTAAGATTGCCAAGATCAACGCCCCAGATATACGCTATCATAAATATTACGAGTGCAAATAAAAGTACGCGACCGATGTGAATGTAACTGCGCTTCGTGGATAAATAAGCGCGTTCGGCAGTGGTTCCTTCACCTTTCATCGGTGGCACCAAATGTCGTACCAGACCGCGCACAAGCGTATCGAAAATAGGCGCAGATAATAACAAGGCCATGGTTTTGAAATGCGGCGTGCCGAGTATTAAATCATATAAACCGTAACTGGCGACAATCGTAACCAACAGCCACATGCTGACGGATGCGATGATGCCGAATACTGGATAGAAGCGCGCGATCCGGTCTTCAAATGGTGTCACTTGCTCATTGCCCCGTTGTATCATAACCAGGCCGTCCCAGGTTTTCCAGATGATCCAGATGGCGTAAATATGGATAGAAATATTCAACCAGAAGCCCAGAGAGGTTGTTCCAAGCGGTACACCGTTAAGTTTATTGAATTCAATAATGGCAACAGTGAAGCCTATCAGTAATAACATACCGATCAGATGTCGGTACAAAATTCCTGCAGACGTATCATCGGTGTGAAGCAACCTGAGTTTGGGCTTCTGCGGAGCCAGTAAAAATCGCGCAAAAGCCGCACCAATACGGGGTATGACGATCAGATTGAAAACGATAATTTGAAATATAGGTAGTAAATCTGCCGGAAGCACCGCGCGCGTCACAAAGCGGGCAACAATGAAAAATGCGATCAACCCATATAATTCGTGCAGCAAACGATACATCAAAAAGCGTATTGTCTCACCTAATGCCTCTGGGTTTTCAACGGAAAGTGCATCCGCATGCCAACGTCTGGTGATTTTCCCCACCACGAATTCAGCAGCTAGACCCGCGGCCACAGCCAATATAAGCGACCCGATTAAGCTTGTCAGACCTTTTGCACCCCATGTGCGGTAAAAATTACCAAAGCTTTCAACCTGGGCACTCCAAAGCATAGGCAGACGTATAAATGCCGTATGGACGGCCTGATAGACCCCGTTCGATGTAGTCTGCAGGAAACTGATAAATGATACATTTTCTTTTTTCGTACTGACAGATTCAGCTTTAGCAACCGCATCCAGCCGTTCCAATAGCAATTCGCGCACCTGTTGATCAGAAAGTGTCGAGACCAGATCACGCGCGGTTTCAGGTGTTAACGGGTCGGGCAAGATGACTTCTGCAGTACTTGCATCTGCTAGCGGTTTAATCTGTGCGATCACGCTTGAAGCAAAGCAGAAAAATAACGCCGCAATAAATATGCGTTTGAAACCAAGTGCCATAGAACTATCCCTTAATATCCCACATAACGAATATTAGAGAATGCCTGTCATTCATAGCTAAATCTTAATATTAAAACCGCTGTCCAATCGTAATATAAGATGTGGTATTCCCCGTGGAATTGAATGCTACATCAAATGCAAAATCCAATGGAACGCCTTTGGATAAACGATATCTTAGTCCGATACCACCTGCGGATTCGATTGCATCGCTGTTTAATGATCCAAAACCGTTAGAGACCCCGCCGATACCGGCAAAAACCGTATAGCCGAACCGTTTGCCCATACGGCCACGAAATTCGACCTGACCGGAAAGCAGATTCTGATCCAGCAACTCACCAAATGGGAAGCCTCTGAAATTATCGGTCCCGCCAATAGAACACAGTTCAAAAAATGGTGTTTGGTCGCTGGCTTCGCATGCCGTTAAACGTGTGGCGACGACAGATTTTTCAAAAAGAGAAAAGTAATTATCATATTTTATAACCGACTTGTGGTATTCCCGATCTGCCCCATTCAACACAACGCTGTGCAAACTATCTATAGCGACATGAAAGCCTGACGTAGGGTAGATTGTATCATCACGGTAGTCCCATTCTATCGTCGGGCCAAATGATATAATCTCTAAATTACGGTCATTGGCAGGTGTTAGTATAGGTGAGGCGAATTGTATGGACGTTTTCAAATAACGCAGATCCAAGCCTAGAAAGAAATGATCCGTTACGCCATAATTCCCTTCCAAATTCAACAGGCGGCCATCTTGATTAAGCGAAACAGTTTGCCCCCCTGTGTTCGGTATGTAGAAATCGTACACGACATCAACATCGCCGGCCAGAGCACTTACTGACCAACGATTATCACCCCAAGATAAAGCCCCCGCCAAGCCGTAACCTTTACTACCATTATCGGTACGAAACCCGGTTACGCCAATAAATGACTGGTCAGATCCTTTATCTGTTTTGAATAAATATGCGCCGGCCAGTGCCAGTCCGGTCCCGATTGACGGGCTTCTTATCGGGATCGGTGCCAAAATAAATGAACCCGCTTTGAAGCCGGTTTCATTTTCCGCAAACTTAGATGTGTCTTTAATGGCAAGCGTCGAAGGTTTTTCTTCAGCTTGTGTGACTTGTGTTGCCACAGCTGATAAAAGAACCGCTAGTGTACAAATGGATAACCTCAGTTTACCCCAAGTGTAATCTAATAAAACCGGCATTACCCTACCTTTTCAAACACTGATTTCATTGATAAATACCTTAGATCTGGCTTTAAGCATAGTCTGATAATAATACTCTGGCACTAAGAGCACACTACACGCTTCAAGACAGGTTATCAGTGTTGTTAAGTACATTATAAGCGCGGTTGCTCTAACCCACCTATATCTTCCAATCAGGTTGCTTTTCAGTTCGCAGACATTTATGTTTAGAGATGAGTGATAAACGAAATTTTGAGCACATTACTTGTTTGAAGCGATTTGCGTTGCAAAGTATTCAGAAGTGAGAATTCGATGAACCTGACATTGCGGTTTTTTTGGATTTTATTTTCCTTCACATTAATCACTGCACCGTTAGAAGCGATATCTTTTGCAGCCGCGAAAGAGAAAAAGCAGACAACACCCTTACAGTTTACCGTGAGCGATGCCTTGATGGATAAGTTGCAGTCAGCCTCACTTCTTGCGAAAACACTGGATTTACCATCGGCAACGGACGCGGAAATTATCGCGGCGGCTAAAGCTGATTACCAACGAATGATCTTAACTTTATATGAAAACGGTAATTTCAACGCATCGGTTAATATCCAGATTAACGGTCGCGAAGCCGCAGATTATTCATTATTTGATAAGGTCGGCAAAGTAAATTCCGCTGCAATAATCGTTAATGAGGGGTCTGTATTTTTATTTGGCAAAGCACAGATAGCACCCTTAGCAAATGTATCTGAACTACCATCAGGATTTTCAACAGGGGAAATTGCCAAACCATCCGTAATCGAAGATGCCGCCGATAAAGCTATCAAAGATTGGCGCGAAGACAGCCACCCCAAGGCAACAATATCCGATCAGTATCTGGTCGCCGACCATATTGCGGGAACTCTGGACGCAGAACTGCAAGTTGACCCAGGGCGCGCAGCTAAATTCGGGACACTTACGATTTCTGGAAACCAGCGCATGCGAACCAACCGTATACGGAAAATAGCTGGCCTACCTGAAGGGGATGATTTTTCTGCGACACAGCTTAAGAAATCAGCGAACCGCTTGCGGGAAACCGGGATTTTTTCATCCGTAATTCTGGAAGAAGCTGAAGCTATTTCGCCTGAAGGGTTTTTGGATATATCTGCAAATGTTACCGAAGCAAAGCTTAGGCAAATCGGTATTGATGCCTCAATTTCAACAGATGACGGCGCATCATTAGAAGCATTTTGGTTGCATCGCAATCTTCTGGGAGGAGGTGAGCAATTACGCTTTAATGCGGACCTTTCCGGGATAGGTGGCGATGCGCTTGGTGGTGATGAGGGTGGTGAGAATTTTGAAATTGGCGCAAGTCTGATCAGGCCGGCAACCTTAACCCCTGATACCAAGGCAATTCTTTATGTTAATTATGGTAAAGAAGATGAACCGAATTATATAGAGACAGCATTATCAATCGGCTTGAATTTTGATCATCGTTTTTCTGATACTTTAACGGGGGTCGCAGGCATTAGGTACAGCAATATAGACTCTGACGATGCATTCGGGCAGCGCAATTTTAGCCTGATTGGCCTGCCTTTAGGGTTGTACTATGATACCCGCAGTAACAAACTTACTGCGGGTGACGGAATTTTTCTTTCTTTGGATGTCGCGCCGTTTGTTGACTTAAAACAATCGCATTCCGGTGTGCATACCACTTTTGACGGCCGAACCTACAAAAGCTTGGGGGGTAAAAAAAACGTTATTTTAGCAGCACGGCTTCTATTGGGATCGGTAATCGGGCCTGACTTGCAAGATCTGCCATCCAGTTTTTTGTTTTATTCTGGTGGGGCCGACTCGGTTCGAGGGCATGATTTTCAGTCATTGGGCATAACACTACCATCGGGACAAACAGTAGGCGGTAAATCATTTGTTGGCCTCAGTGCAGAGTTACGATCCCTGATAACCAGCAAAATTGGTGGCGTTATTTTTGTGGATTATGGGTATATTGGGCCTAAGTCAGCATTTGGAGTGGATGGGGATAGCCACACAGGCATGGGTCTTGGTTTATGGTATGAAACACCAATAGGCCCAATACGCGTTGATTTAGCTGTACCCGCTGATGGTGGAGATAAATTGAAAAACCTGAATGTATACATCGGGATAGGGCAAGCATTTTGAGCCGTCTCATCCACATTATTTGCCTGATATGCATCATTTTAATTTGGGCATTACCGATCAGTGCCCAAGATGCTGAAAAATCTTATTTAGAGTCGCTATTGGAATCCTCTTTATCATCGCCCGGCATGCAGGTCAGCGTAAACGGTTTGGACGGCGCATTAAGTTCCTCTGCAAAGATTGAAAGTATTGAGTTTTCTGATGCATCCGGCATTTGGTTAAGCATTGAAAACGCAGAGCTGGACTGGACACGCTCTGCATTATTGAAAAAACAGATAAAAGCCCAAACACTGTCTGCGGAAAAGATTACGTTGTTTCGAAAACCCGCTACCGGCACACAATCCACCTCAGCCAATGCAGATATTTTTCGCGTGCCGGAACTTCCGGTTTCCGTGAATATTCAAAATATAACCGCAAAAGAATTAATTTTGGAAGAACCGGTATTCGGCATTACAACCAGATTGCAGCTAGACGGCAGTATCAACATTGCTGCAGGAAACATGGATGTAACCCTGAAAGCGCAAAACCTAGATAACCCGGGTATATTTGACTTAAAAACAATTCTTAGTGGCAAAGGTGAAGCGATTTTCGTACACCTAAATGCCACGGAAGAGGCTAATGGGTTGATCGCCAATATGCTTGATATTCCCGGCAAACCTTCTGTTTCGGTCGCAATAGACGGTAAAGGTACATATACCGCATTAATTACTGATATGCGTATAAAAACAGATGGCAGTGACCGCCTGAATGGGCAGGTTATTCTTTCGCCCAATACCGATGATAACTATCCCGGCGGCATACAGTTATCAGTGGATTTAAAGGGCAATCTGACCCCATTTCTAAAAAGTAAATATCAAGGTTTTTTTGGTGACAGCAGTTATTTGAAAGCTGTTGCCAAGCTTCCTGACAGCGGTAAGATTATCGTTTCCGGTCTGAATTTGCAAACCGAAGCCCTGACTGTAAAAGGTGCGCTAGCACTGGCTGCTGACCATAGTCCCGAACATGTCAGTCTGGTATCTCGCATCGTGAGCGTGACTGGATCACCGCTGTTATTACCGATGAAAGGTCCTGAAACATCCGTCCAAGCCGCAAAACTAACCCTTAATTATGATATAAATCAACCTTGGTTCGGTGCGCTTCAAATCTGGGATCTTTCGCGCGATGGGCTTTCCGTAGAAAGTCTACACATGAATATATCAGGTGAAAGTACAGGTGAGATTCCAGTCGCATCAGCCACAGATTTACAGTTTACTGCGTTCATAGACGCAGCAGCCAACTCTGTTTCCCACAATAATACTGATCTAGATCACGCAATCGGGGAAGATATTCGTGCATCAGGCAAGGTGACATTTAAAAAAGATAAGCCTGTTATAATATCCGGCCTTACTTTTTCTGACGGTAATATCAGTGCCGGTTTTGACGGTGAAGTTGCCGATTTAAATTCGGCTTTATTAACAACAGGAAAATTGTATGCGCAGGTCAATGATTTATCGGCAGTTTCAAAACTCACTGGTCAGGATTTGCAAGGCAAAACAACCTTAAGTGCTAAAGGGGATGTTGCATTGTTGTCTGGCGCATTCGATTTAGACATTGAAGCAACCGGCAGTTCTTTGTCCTTGGGAAACTCTGCTATTAGCCCTCTTATCGCCGGGGAAAATTCTGCGAGTGTCTCCATGCAGCGAACACAGGATGGGTTATTTATAGAGAAGCTAAATTTTGCAAACCCACAGCTATCCGTAGACGCTAACGGCCAGATGCAAAATGAACAAATTAGCGCTGATATTACTGCCGCTATCAATAATCTGGGAGTAATTTCAGATACACTATCAGGCCCGCTGAAGTCAGAGGGATCTTTACAGCAAAGTGGGGACAATTTGCTGGTAGATTTCAAAACAACCGGTGCAGGTGGATTACAGGCTGATGTTAAGGGTACAGTTCCGGTAAATGATGGCGCTTGGGATTTAACGGTGAATGGACAGGCCCCGCTAGCATTCGCCGATAGTGTAATGGCAAGCAGTTCAATCAGAGCACGTGGTGATATACTGTTTGATCTGGCTTTGAATGGGCCGCCATTACTGCAAAACGTCACTGGTGAAATTACTACACAAAATGCAAGCGTGGCGATGCCGGCACAACGGCTATCGTTACAGAACATTACGGCATCGGCGCGTTTGGCCGATGGGGTGACCAATTCGCGCATTTCTGCTGATCTTTCCACTGGCGGGCAGATTTTAGGCGAAGGGCAAATATCACTTAATCAAGAACAAGGACTTCCAGCGGATTTAAAGCTACAACTGATCAATATCACGCAAGAAGATCCGCTTTTTTACAAGACCACTATTAACGGGGATCTGGCTTTGTCAGGGCCGTTATTGTCGGGACCAAAATTGAGCGGGAAAATTGACCTGACCGATACTGAGGTAAACGTAAAAGGGGCTGCAAATCAGAATCTGAGTTTTATACCGGAAATAGTTCATAAGAATGAACCAGCCGCATCATTTCTAACACGCAAGCGCGCGGGACTTGTTATTACAGAAGCGCAAGAGACAAGCCAGAACCGCCCTATTGACCTTGATCTGTTGATCAACGCACCATCTCGTATTTTCATACGTGGCCTTGGCTTGGATGCTGAACTAGGCGGGCACCTTCAGTTGACAGGTTCGACGCAATCAGTTGTGCCTGTCGGATCATTTGATCTAATACGCGGACGTTTGGTTATTCTTGGGAAGCAATTATCGCTAACCGAAGGTAATATAACAATGGCAGGTGCTTTGGATCCTATGATTAGGGTTGTTGCAACCAATGATTCAGGTGGATATAGAACTTCTGTGATTATTTCCGGTTTGGTTTCCGACCCTCAGTTTTCATTTGAATCATCCCCAGAACTGCCCGAAGATGAGGTGCTTTCCCAGATGCTATTTGGTAGCGGGTTAGATGATATATCCCCCTTCCAAGCCTTACAGCTTGCATCAGCACTGCGTGAATTGTCCGGCAAAGGCGGCCCAGGATTAGGTGGAAATTTGCGTAGCAAACTATCACTTGATGACCTTTCCGTTGGAACAGATGCCGATGGGGATACAGGTCTGCGCGCAGGGAAATATATTTCAGAAAAAGTTTACACTGATGTTAATATTATGGGTGATGGCAAATCAGAAATTTCAATCAATCTGGATTTGAACAAAAACCTATCGACAAAAGGTTCCGTATCTGAATCTGGGGGCAGCAAGTTTGGTTTCGTATTTAAAAAAGATTATTGAACTAGGCTGACTTACCGTTTTGTAGGTTCACCTTCCCATGCTTGCCAAGCTTCTGGTGTATCCAAATCCAACGAAACTGCCGCATCCATAGGGATATCTACAACCCATTCAGGTACAGTGTTCACGATGGCTTTTGCGCCTGTATCACCCTCTAGATTTACAAGGTTTTCCGCAAATTTCACATCAAACAAAACAGGGTGTCCGCGCTGACCTTTTGGATTTGTCGGGCAGACAATAAAGTGGTTTTTGTCCGGATTATGTGCCGCGATCACCTTGTTGAAATGATCAGGCGTCAGATCAGGCATATCCGCCAGCCCCACCAAAATAGCCCCCGGTTTGGTGTTAATTGCTGAAACACCCGCTCGCAGCGAAGCCGACATACCAAGACCCGCATCATCGACCACGACAATCTTTACAGATAACCCCTGTAATGCTTTTTTGTGATCAACTGCGCCTTTTTTCAGAACGACAACACAATTATCAATCTTTGATGCGAGCACCGCTTTTACACAGTGCCTTAATAAAGTTGTATTCCCGACCCGCCGCAACAATTTATCTTCCCCACGCATACGGCTGGAATTTCCCGCTGCTAGCATCACCATCGTGGCCCCAGATGTAACCTTAGGCTGGTACATGCGAGGTTGAATACGATCCGGAATTTCTTTCAACAGTCCCCCGACCCCCATGCGTGATATGCTTGCGGTATCCACAGGTAAAGCCGCGCAGATCCGTTCTATCACCCAGTCGGCACCGTTTAATGCAGGTGCACGCACGCAACCCGGCAGACCAATCACGGTTCTGTCTTGATGCTTGCCAAGAACCAACAAGTTACCAGGATCGACAGGCATCCCGAACCTATCCACCTGCCCGCCTGCCGCGATAATCCCCGAAGGGATGACATCTAGGCGGTCTGAAGTAGCAGATGCCCCTAAGATCAGTACCAAATCATTTTTTGCCGATGTCAGAGCTATAGAAACCGCCTGATCAGTGTGATCGACAATTATACAACTACCAACAATCAGCTGTAATGGAGCGATGCGATCTTTCAGAACCTTCTCGGCCTTCACCAACAATGAAGGCTTAAACCCATCTGTGCGGGTTAATATAATATCACAGGTTTTGGGTGAAAAGGCAGCAAGCCGAAAGCAATCTTTTCCAATGCTTTTCAATGCACGATCAATTTTTACCTTTAACACACCATAAGGAATAATCTTAAGCGTCGCCAACAAAGTGCCTTTTCTGACTCGTGTAAAATTCTGCAAAGTTGCAAGCGTTATTGCTTCATCAATCGCATTGAAACTATCAATGATTTGCGCGTTTAAAACAAAAACACCATCATTTTCCGCAATCAGGTTCACCCTTCCGGCAAAGGCTGTTGTGGATTTGATCCCAGCGCTTTGAAACCCGCCTGCAAGAATTTCCGCAGCCTCATTTTCCGCAACATCACCATGTTCCAACATTGCTACTGTAACTGTATCCCGCCGAAGTGCTTTAAGCTTATCTACATCTTTCCGATCAAGCGTGATGCCTTTTTTCAACACCCCGTTTCCCACCGAAACAGAATGCGCCAGTATATGGCCCAGGGCCTTATCCAATTTCACACTTGCGAACTTCATGATCGTCGCAGACGTTCAGTCACTTCCGCCATAACCGAAATCGCTATCTCAGCAGGTGTTTTTGCCCCGATATCCAAACCGATAGGCCCGTGTATTCTGGCAATCTGTGCGCTGGTAAAACCATGGCCTTGCAATTCCGCCACACGTTTCGCATGGGTTTTCTTTGACCCCAAAGCACCGATATAAAAAACTTCTGATTGCAATGCCTCGGCCAATGCCGGTGTATCAATTTTCGGGTCATGGCTAAGGGTGATCACAGCGGTATGCGCATCCAACCCTATTTGCGCCAAGGCCTCATCTGGCCACGCATCAATAAAGGTTTCATCGGGGAACCGTGCTTGTGTAGCAAAGCTGTCACGCGGATCTACCAGTGACACATCATAGCCAGCCATCCGTGCCAAAGGGGCAAGGGTTTGCGTGACATGCACAGCACCCACAATGATCATCCGCAGGCCCAGATTGGCGACATATGTGAACACATCGCCTTGCTTACCCGTGGTCAGGCCTTTGGGATCAACGTGTTTACGAGACCAGTCGTTCAAGTTCACACTATATGCAAAAGGCAGGCGATCTTTTCTGGCTGCAATTACATCCTCTAACAGTTGTTTGTGGAACCCATCACCTGTCTCGATGGGTTCCACAAGTATCTGAATATTGCCACCGCAAGCCAGCCCAACCGCAAATGCATCTTCATCTGCAATACCGTATTCTAGCACGCGGCATTTGCCGTCTTGAATAGCATCTTGCGCGGCCAGAATTACAGCACCTTCCACGCATCCACCTGACACCGATCCCTGAAACGCACCATCTTCAGCAATCGCCAGTTGTGCACCTATTGGGCGCGGGGCTGACCCCCACGTGGAAATTACTGTGGCCAAAGCCGCGCCTTTGCCTGCTGCCAGATAGCCCAAGGCAACGCTTGCCATATCATCCAGATCTTGTGTCATATCGCAGCCATCATTTGTTGCTTCATATCCATACGTTTTGCCCCGTTCAGAACCTCTGCCAATTCGCACAAAGATGCAAGGTTGTGGCAAGTGGCAAAACTGTCAACATGGGGTAGCATGGCACGGATACCTGCGGCTTGAGGTTTGAACCCGTCAAAGCGTAGCAAAGGGTTCAACCAGATCAGATGATGGCAGGACAGGCTAAGGCGGCGCATTTCGGTCTGCAACAGGTCCACAGCCTCACATTCCAACCCGTCAGTGATCAGCAGAACCACCGCGTCAGAGTTCAAAACCCGCCGCGACCACGTATAGTTAAACGCCTTCAGGCTTTCGCCAATCTGTGTGCCACCATCCCAGTCCTGCACCTGTTGGCCAATGGCATTTAGGGCGGCATCCGGATCTTTTTGCATCACTTGGCGCGTGATGTTCGATAGGCGGGTACCAAAGGTAAAGGCGTGTACCTGCGCCCAATCCAACCCTTTCGCACGGCTCATTGCGTGAATGAAATGCAGCATCATGCGCGAATATGTTGACATAGAGCCCGAAATATCTGTCAGCACCACAAGGTTGGGTATTTTTTCACGCGGTGTAACCTTTGGTAGGTACAAAACCTCTCCGCCCGTGCGTCTTGCTGTCCGAAACGCAGCGCGGGCATCAATCTTATGGCCCCAAGCGGCAGCGCGGGTGCGGCGTGATTTACGTTTACGAATATCAAGGCGCATGTTGGCGATGGCTTTTTGTGCATCGTGCATTTCGGTTGTGCTCATCTGCTCAAAATCCATCGTCCCCAGCTTTTCAGCTTGCGAGGTGCTGAACTCAGCGTCCAGTAACAGTTCTTCCTGTTCGGCCTGCGGCACATTCCCGCCCAGCCCCTCGGCCATGGCTTCAGCAGCACGGGTTTGGGCATCTTTGGGTTTTTTTGGGATGGCAGTGTTGTCTTGCAGCATCGGCAGCATCATTTGCATCATGTGTTTCAAAAACTCAGGGTCGCGCCAGAACATGTTGAACACCTGCAAAAACACTTGCATGTGTTCAACACGGCTGATCAGGCAGGCCTGTAAGGTCACAAAAAAATCCGCGCGTTTGGTAAAGCCCACGGCTTGCACCGCGCGGATGGTTTCTTTGACTTGCGCGGTTCCCACAGGCACACCTGCGCGGCGTAGGGCGCGGCAAAAGTAGATGATATTTTGTGGCATGCGGCCCCCTGCATCAAGGGCAGCGGCAGTCATTCTGCCGCTCGAAGATCACTTCGTGTGGCTTCCAGCAAACGGTGCGCATCCGAGCCTTGGATTTTTGCAATATCATCCTGATATTTCAAAACAGCCCCGATAGTATCCACGATAATGTCAGATGTCAGGGCCACCGCATCTAAAGCCACAAGACATTTCGCCCAGTCCAGTGTTTCAGCCAGTCCGGGTGCCTTGAACAGGCCTTCAGTTCGCAATCGTTGCACAAAACCCACCACTTCACGGCTTAACGTAACAGCGGCTTCTGGCACGCGGGCCATCAGGATTTCCAGTTCGCGGTCAAAATCGGGGTAATCGACCCAGTGATACAGACACCGGCGTTTCAGCGCGTCATGCACTTCACGGGTACGGTTAGAGGTCAAAATGACGATGGGCGGTTCAGAGGCTTGGATGGTGCCAATTTCGGGCACTGTCACCTGGTAATCAGACAGCGCTTCCAACAGGAAGGCTTCAAACGGCGCATCAGTGCGGTCTATTTCATCGATCAACAGCACGGGCGGGCCGTTTCCGTGCGGCTCCATCGCTTGCAACAAGGGCCGCTTTATCAGGTACTTATCGCTATATATATTCACCTCACCTCCACCTTCACGCATCGCCAGCATTTGTGCGGCAAAGTTCCATTCGTAAACGGCGGTAGAGGCATCCAGCCCTTCGTAACATTGCAGCCTGATCAAATCACGCCCCAACGCTTTGGCCAGCGTTTTAGCCAGCTCGGTCTTGCCCACACCTGCTTCACCTTCCAAAAAAATTGGGCGGTTCAGTGTCAGCGACAGATAGGTCAGCGTCGCCAAACCACGGTCGCAAATGTAATCATTTGCGCGCAGCAGCGACAGGGTATCGTCAATGGATTTGGGTAAGCTGTTTGTCATGGGTTTAATATAACACCCCCAACCCTGATGAACAGGGTTAGGCGCATTTCACTTTTGCTTAGCAACCCGCAACAGCGCGGCCTGCCATGACTTTGATCAGGTTGGCGCGGTATGTGGCATCCCCGTGCATATCGGAAAGCAAGCCGTCGGCACCTACAGAAACGCTTGCAACAGCATCGGCACTCCAGCCATTATCTAGGGCCGTTTCCATTTCTGACTGACGGTAAACACCATCATCGCCCGCACCCGTTACAGCAACCCGTGCACCATTCGCCGTATCAGCCACAAACACACCGGCCATCGCATAGCGCGATGCCGGGTTCGGAAACTTGGCATAACATGCCTTTGCTGGCGCATCAAAACTAACGCTGACAATAACTTCGTCATCGGCAAGGGCGGTTTCAAACAGGCCAACAAAGAAATCGGCGGCTGCTATTTCACGCGCATTGGTTTTGATTGTCGCACCAAGGGCCAAAAGCGCAGCAGGATAGTCTGCCGCAGGGTCATTATTGGCGATAGAGCCGCCGATAGTGCCCATATGGCGTACCGCTGGATCGCCAATCTCGGCGGCCAGATCCGCGACGGCGGCACATGCGCCTTGCAAAGCAGCATTTCCGGCCACATCCGCATGCGTGGTAGCCGCACCGATGGTGACAGTTCGACCTGAAACGCTGACACCGTTCATGTCGGCAATACCGCTGACATCGACCAGATCAGAGGGTGCCGCCAAGTGCGCCTTCATGGTTGGCAGCAAAGTTTGCCCACCTGACAAGATTTTACCGTCGTCAGCCGCACCCATCAAGGAAACCGCTTCGGCAACGCTGGATGCTTTGTGATATTTTGTCTCGTACATCTTTTCTCTCCTATTCTGCTGCGCTTTTGGCGCCAGCCGCTTGAATGGCGGCCCAAACTTTTGCAGGCGTTGCTGGCATTGACAGATCATTGTTACCGATCGCGTCCGTAATCGCGTTTATCACCGCAGGGGGTGAACCAATGGCACCCGCCTCTCCGCAACCTTTCATACCCAAGGGATTACCGGGGCATTCGGTGGATTGGTGATGCACCGAATAGTTCGGCAGATCATCGGCACGCGGCATGGTGTAATCCATGTAGGACGCAGACAGTAATTGCCCTGTATCATCATAAACCACACCTTCCAGCAAGGCTTGGCCGATACCTTGGCCGATCCCGCCATGCACTTGGCCCTCTACAATCATCGGGTTGATGATAGTTCCGAAATCATCGGAAGCTACGAATTGCACGATTTCAGTTGTACCCGTTTCAGGATCAACCTCGACCTCGCAAATGTAGCAACCCGCAGGGAAGGTGAAGTTGGCAGGATCATAGAAAGAGGTCTCTTTCAATCCCGGCTCCATGCCCTCAGGCAGGTTATGTGCCATATAGGCTGCCAGTCCAACCTCATGCCACAGCATTTGCTTGTCAGTGCCTTTGACCTTTACGGCACCGCCCTCGATAACGATGTCATCTTCGGAGGCTTCCAATGTATGGGCTGCGATTTTCTTAACCTTGGCTTCCACTTTATCCAATGCTTTAGAAATAGCAGACATGCCAACCGCGCCAGAGCGCGAACCGTATGTGCCCATACCGAATTGCACTTTATCCGTATCGCCATGTACGATCTGAATATTATCAATCGGTTGACCAAGTCGGTCGGAAACAAGTTGGGCGAAAGTGGTTTCGTGACCTTGGCCGTGACTGTGAGAACCCGTCAGGATTTCGATAGTTCCCACGGGGTTTACCCGCACTTCAGCACTTTCCCACAGACCAACGCCCGCACCTAGACTGCCTACGGCAGCAGAGGGCGCAATGCCGCAAGCCTCGATATAATTAGAAAAGCCGATGCCGCGCAATTTGCCACGGCTTGCTGCTTCCGCACGACGGGCATCAAAGTCCGCGTAATCCGCCGCTTCCATCGCCTGATCCTGATTGGCAGCAAAATCACCGCTATCATAAGCCATGATTACTGGCGTCTGATGCGGAAACTCGGTGATAAAGTTTTTGCGCCGCAATTCCGCAGGTGAAACACCCATTTCACGCGCCGCAGTTTCCATCAGCCGTTCCATCACATAGCTGGCTTCGGGGCGACCGGCCCCGCGATAGGCATCCACCGGAGCCGTGTTGGTATAAATCGCTTTCACGTTACAGTGGATGTTTTCGATATTATACTGGCCCGATAGCAAGGTCGCATAAAGGTAGGTCGGTGTGGCAGAGCTAAACAGGGACATATAAGCCCCGAGATTAGCTTTGGTTTCCACCTTTAGCCCCACGATTTTGCCGTCCGCATCAAAGCCCATTTTGGCGTTGGTGATATGGTCGCGCCCGTGCGCATCTGTCAAAAAAGCCTCGGTACGGTCAGACGTCCACTTCACCGAACGGTTGGTTTTCATTGAGGCCCAGAGACAAGCAATCTCTTCAGGGTAGATATAAATTTTTGACCCAAATCCACCGCCTACATCAGGCGCAATCACCCGTAGCTTGTGTTCCGGTGCCACATTGTAAAATGCTGACAACACCAGACGCGCCACATGCGGATTTTGCGATGTGGTGTATAATGTATAGTGATCATCGGCCTCATTGAATGTGGCGATCGCGGCACGCGGTTCCATCGCATTAGGCGACACGCGGTTATTCACAATATCCATCTCGGTGATATGTGAAGCACCTGCAAGGGCTGCATCTGTTGCCGCCTCTTCACCGATTTCCCAATCGAAAATCAGGTTATTCGGCGCATTTTCATGGATCTGCGGGGCGCCGTTTTCCAGCGCTGCGTCGGATTGCACAACAACAGGCAAGGTTTCATAATCCACCTCAACCGCCTCTGCAGCCAGTCGTGCCGTAGCCAGATCGTCAGCGATAACAATCGCCACCGCATCGCCTACATAGCGCACTTTATCTGTCGCCAATGCCGACCACGCACCCATATTCATCGGGCTGCCATCTTTGGAGTTTACGGCCCAGCCACAAATGATGTTGCCAATGCCGTCACCTGTTAGCTGCGCACCATTCAAAACGGCGACGACACCGTCCATCGCTTCGGCCGCCGACGTGTCAATGCTTTTGACGTTCGCATGTGCATGTGGGCTACGTACAAAAGCCGCATAGGCCTGATTTTGCTCCACTATATCATCGGTATAACGGCCCTTGCCAATTAAAAACCGTTTGTCCTCTTTGCGCAGGACACGTGCGCCGATACCGTTGTCTTTTCTATCACTCATGATACCGTTGTCTTTTCTATCAGCCATCTTGTCATCCTCCCCTATGATCCGGCCATTTTGGACGCACCGTCCGCAATGGATTTCACAATGTTATGGTAGCCCGTGCAGCGGCAAATATTACCTTCCAGCTCATGGCGAATGGCCGCTTCATCCAGCGTTTTGCCATTCTCTTTGTAGCGTGCCACCATATCGGTGGCGGTCATGATCATGCCGGGGGTGCAAAACCCGCATTGCAATCCATGGTTTTCCTTGAACGCGGTTTGCATCGGGTGCATTTCACCGTTAGCAAGACCTTCAATCGTGGTCACATCTGCGCCATCAGCGGCAACCGCCAGCGTGGCACAGGATTTCACAGCCTTGCCGTTTACATGCACAACACACGCCCCGCATTGGCTGGTGTCACAGCCCACATGGGTGCCTGTCAGGCGTAAATGCTCGCGGATATATTCCACCAGCAAGGTGTTATCGGGTATATCTGCTTTCGCGGCTTTCCCGTTCACTGTCATCGAAACTTCAGTCATTCGTATTCCTCCCTATTCATTGTGGGCCATAGAGCCCAAATCGTTGGTACTTCACACGGATGCGTTATTCGGCCGGCACCTCTTCTGCCGCCAATGCATCACGGAAATTCTTGAAAAACTTGTCTGCCAGTTTGGCAGACGTGGATTTAATCAGCCGAGACCCCAGTTGGGCCATCTTGCCGCCCACTTCTGCTTTGGCTTGATAGGTTAATACAGTCGCGTCACCGTCTTCAACCAGCTGAACATCGGCCCCGCCCTTGGCAAATCCAGCGATACCACCCTGGCCTTCTCCTACAATAGAGTATCCCTTGGGCGGGGTGATGTTTTCAAACGAAACAGCCCCCTTGAAACGCGCCTTTACAGGCCCGACTTTCAGTGCAACTTGCGCGGTCATTTCCGTATCAGAGATTTTTTTCAACTCTTCACAACCTGGGATGCAGATTTTCAGAACTTCAATGTCATTCAACGCCACCCACACTTCATCGATAGGTGCGTCAATATGGTATTCGCCGGACATTTCCATTCTTAAGCAATCCTCCCTGCGTAAAAATAGACCCGTTTGGGTGAGGTGAGTCAAGTTTTTGCGTCCTGAATCGGGATCACTAAGCTGTAACCAGCTAGGGGAACTGTCTCAGAACTGAGACACGGGAACGCAAAACGCCAAGCCTTGCAGCTTGGCGTTGTCTTTGGATTTGGTCTCGTTAAGGCTTTATTCCGAACTCATATCCAGTCCCAAAGCTTTGGCAACCGTGAAAATGTCCTTATCGCCACGGCCACACATGTTCATCACCAGCAGATGATCTTTGGGCAGGTCAGGTGCGATTTTCGTGACATGGGCTAAGGCGTGTGATGGCTCTAAAGCAGGGATAATACCTTCGGTGCTACACGACAGTTGAAACGCATCCAACGCTTCCACATCCGTAACAGACACATATTCCGCACGTCCAATATCATGTAGCCATGAATGCTCTGGTCCGATACCGGGGTAATCAAGACCGGCCGAGATCGAATGGCCTTCAAGTATCTGCCCATCGTCATCTTGCAACAGATACGTGCGATTACCATGCAGAACACCGGGGCGCCCGCCCGTCAGACTGGCGCAATGTTCCATTTTTTCGTTCACACCTTTACCGCCCGCTTCCACACCGATAATGCGCACATCCTTGTCGTCCAGAAACTCGTAAAACAGCCCTAGCGCGTTTGAGCCGCCGCCGATACAGGCGACCAGACTGTCGGGCAAACGGCCCTCTTGTTCTTTAATCTGCTGTTTGGTTTCCTTGCCGATGACCGACTGGAAATCACGTACCATCGCAGGGTAGGGATGCGGGCCCGCCACGGTGCCAATACAATAAAACGTATCGTTCACGTTGGTCACCCAGTCGCGCATGGCATCGTTCATCGCATCTTTCAACGTACCACGGCCAGAGGTTACGGACACAATTTTGGCACCCAGAAGTTTCATTCGGAACACGTTGGGAGCTTGGCGCTCAACGTCTGTTGCCCCCATGAAAACGATACATTCCAAACCGAAACGCGCACAAACAGTTGCCGTGGCAACCCCATGTTGGCCCGCACCCGTTTCCGCAATAATCCGGGTTTTACCCATACGGCGTGCCAGTAAGATCTGGCCCAGCACATTGTTGATTTTATGGGCGCCCGTGTGGTTCAGCTCATCACGTTTCAGGTAAATTTTGGCGCCGCCAAAGTGGTCGGTCAGACGTTCGGCAAAATACAACGGGCTTGGGCGGCCCACGTAGTATTTCCACAGATAATCCATCTCTGCCCAGAACGTCGGGTCGGTCTTGGCTTTTTCATATTCCGCTTCCAGATCAAGTATCAACGGCATCAGGGTTTCGGATACAAACCGGCCCCCGAAATTACCGAAACGACCCTGCTCATCGGGGCCTGTCATATAAGAATTCGGCATCTCTATTGGCATCTTATTCTCCTTGCGCGGCCGCGATAAACGCCGTGATCTTTGCATTGTCTTTTATTCCGGGCGCGCTTTCCACGCCAGAGGACACATCCACTTGGGTCGCCCCCGTCAATCGCATGGCTTCTGCCACGTTTTCAGCGGTAAGACCACCCGCTAACATCCACGGGATTGCCCAGCGACGGCCTGCAAGGAGACGCCAGTCAAAGCTTATACCATTACCGCCCGGCAACTCTGCATTCTTTGGTGGTTTCGCGTCGATTAAAATCTGGTCACTAACCTGCATGTATGTGTCTATCGCAGCTAAATCGCCGGCATCAGCCATCCCAATCACTTTCATAACAGGCAAACCGTAACGTTTCTTAACCTCAATGACGCGTTCAGGTGTCTCACCGCCATGTAGTTGTAGCATATCAACAGGAACCCCAGCCGTAAGGGCATCCAGTTGTTCATTCGTCGCGTCCACGAATAGTGCGACTTTACAAATGTTAGCCGGCACTGATAAAGCCAGCTCACGGGCCTGTGTAATATTTACGTAACGGGGTGATTTTTCAAAAAAATTAAAGCCAACATATCGCGCACCCGCATCAAACGCCGCAGCCAAACTATTGGTTTCACTTAGTCCGCAAATTTTAACAGCAGTCATTGTGTTTAGTCCAAAAGAGCAAGGATCTCGTCCTTGCCTTCACCTGTCTTCTCGCGCAGTTTTCCAACTTCACGTTCCAAATGCCTAACCTGTTTGTTCGTCTTGGACAGATTGCTGCGTATTTTAAATTCGCGCAGATATTCCCATACAAACCCAACCAACAAGCCTACCAGAATTCCGCCAAAAATCACCAGAAACAAAGGTATTGTGATTTGCCCCGAGAACGGTACAAAAGTTGCCAGATCTTCGGGTAACAGTTGCAACTCAACAGGCTGTCGATTCGCGACCGCAACCACGATAAGCACAAGTGCCACCACACCAAGAAACAGATATTTTATAAAACGCATAAGCCACGCCCCACTTGTTCAAGCGAGCATCAGCCTCCGTTCAGCCTATCCCGCAAAAGTTTGCCTGTTTTGAAAAACGGTACATGTTTTTCTTCAACAGAAACAGAATCCCCTGTTCTGGGGTTACGCCCAACTCTAGCATCTCGCTTTTTGACAGAAAAGGCCCCAAAGCCTCTTAACTCAACACGATTGCCTTTTGCCATCGCGTCAATGATCTCGTTGAATATGGTTGAAACTATTCGCTCAACGTCTCTGTGATACAGATGTGGATTTTCTTCAGCGACCTTTTCGACCAACTCTGAACGTATCATCGGCAGCATTCCTCCCCAAAAGGTAATGTTTTCTAATTAATTCTTTGATGATACTTGCAGAAATTGTTCGCTCTGGGAATATAGATCAATGCGAAGTGGTTGATTTTTTTGGTTTCTATGGGATTTAGTGTGACTTTTTCTGCCAACTGCCTGTTGATAAGTCGCGTAACGCGGGCAAAATTCACATTTAGAAAAAATCGGCTGATTTCTATCTTTGATGATTCGCAACAAAAACGGCGCCCGTTCGGGCGCCGTTTCAAGTGATAAACTTTCAATTATTATAAATTAATCGTTATCCTGGTTCTTCAAAGCTGCACCCAAGATATCGCCCAATGATGCACCAGCATCAGTAGAGCCATATTGTTCGACTGCTTCTTTTTCTTCCGCAATTTCGCGCGCTTTAATCGACAGACCCAAACGGCGGGTTTTTGCGTCGATGCTTGTTACGCGTGCGTCAACTTTGTTACCAACGCTGAAACGTTCCGGGCGTTGCTCGGCACGGTCACGTGACAGATCAGAACGACGGATAAACGCTTTCATGCCGTCATATGTCACTTCAATGCCGCCGTCTTCAATAGACGTCACTTCAACAGTTACAACCGCACCGCGTTTAACACCGGCTGTTGCGTCAGCAAACGGATCACCGTCCAAAGCTTTTATCGACAGGGAAATACGTTCTTTGTCCGCATCAACGTCAGTGACAACCGCTTGCACGATATCACCTTTTTTGTAGTCCTGCATGGCTTCTTCACCGGAGCGGTTCCAGTCCAGATCAGACAAGTGAACCATACCGTCAATGTCACCCTCAAGGCCAACAAACAAACCAAATTCAGTAATGTTCTTAACTTCACCTTCTACTTTGGTGTCGATCGGGAAGTTTTTCGCAAAACCTTCCCACGGATTACCCTGAGTTTGTTTCAAGCCAAGTGAAACGCGACGTTTCTCTTGGTCGATTTCCAGAACCATAACTTCGACTTCTTCAGAAGTGGAAACGATTTTACCCGGATGGATGTTTTTCTTGGTCCAAGACATCTCTGATACGTGAACCAAACCTTCAACACCGGACTCCAGTTCTACAAACGCACCGTAATCGGTGATGTTTGTCACACGGCCTGTATGTACAGACTCCAATGGGAAGCGTCCTGCCACATCTGACCAAGGATCTTCTTGCAACTGTTTCATGCCCAATGAGATACGGTGTGTTTCTTTGTTGATCTTGATGATCTGAACCTTGATGGTTTCACCAATCGTCAAAATCTCGGATGGGTGGTTCACACGGCGCCATGCCATGTCTGTGACGTGCAACAAGCCGTCAACACCGCCCAAATCAACAAACGCACCGTATTCGGTGATGTTTTTGACGATCCCGTCAACTGCATCGCCTTCGGCAAGTTTGCCAACAATCTCTGCACGTTGTTCAGCGCGTGATTCTTCAAGAATGGCACGACGTGAAACAACAATGTTACCGCGACGACGATCCATTTTCAAAACGATGAACGGTTGCGCCATACCCATTAACGGGCCAGCGTCACGTACGGGACGTACATCAACCTGTGAACCAGGCAAGAATGCAACAGCGCCGCCCAGATCAACAGTAAAGCCACCTTTGACACGACCAAAGATAGCACCTTCAACGCGCTCTTCTTTTTCATAAGCTTGTTCCAGACGATCCCAAGCTTCTTCACGGCGTGCTTTTTCGCGTGAAACAACGGCTTCACCGTGTGCGTTTTCAACACGCTCAAGGAAAACCTCGACTGTATCGCCCACTTCAATCTCAGGGGTTTGTCCCGGATTTGCGAATTCTTTAATGTCAACGCGGCCTTCCATTTTGTAGCCTACGTCGATGATGGCTTGTCCTGCTTCAATTGCAATGATTTTGCCTTTGACAACACTACCTTCATCAGGGGTGTCGACGTCGAAGCTTTCTTCTAAGAGGGCTTCGAATTCCTCCATTGTCGCTTTAGCGCACATATATATCGTTCCTTCGTTTACGTTTTTTCGGGCCAAACGGTTGGTTCCGCCGGTCTTTTGGGTTTCGTTCAAATCGCGCGGGCCTAAGCAAAGCAACAAACACACAAGGGCCGAGATAACCCGACCCTGCTCTACTTTCCGGCGTTATATCCGCCACTGCCTTTACGACTGTCGCGCGTATAGAGCAGATTACGCAGCGGCGCAAGCGTAACCGACATCCAATAAACCCTTGCCGAAATGCATCCCGTTCACCAAAATCAGCGAAAATATCCGGGAACCCCATATGACTATCCTGATCCCCACAAGCACCTTTGACGTTGACCCAACCGAGATCGCCGTGCCTTGGCAAACCCTGCGCGAGCGGGGCCATGACATGTGCTTTGCAACCGATACGGGGCAATCAGCCAGTGCCGACCCGATTATGTTGTCAGGCGATGGCCTTGGGTTTTTAAAATCATTTCTCATCGCAGAAAAACCGGCACGTGAAACCTACAAGACCCTGCTGCAGGACAAAGCCTTTCAAAACCCAATCCACTATGACGACATCCGCGTCGAGGATTATGAAGCTATTTTGCTGCCCGGCGGCCACGCCAAAGGCTCTATCCCATATCTGGAATCCACTGTTCTGCAAAAAGCCATCGCAGGATTTTTTGCTGCTGATAAACCCATCGCCGCCATCTGCCACGGTGTTGTTGCCGTATGTCGCGCCAAAAATCCCGAAACTGGCAAGTCTGTCCTTTATGGGCGCAAAACCACAGCGCTTTTGAAACGGCAGGAACGATTGGCCTATCATGTGACGAAACATACAGTGGGCGATTATTATCTGACTTATCCCGTTACGGTCGAAGATGAGGTCACCGCCACCCTGAAATCCCCCAATGATTTCATTCAAGGCCCCATGCCAATCCTGCGCGATAATATGAAGCACCTGTCACGCGGTTTCACCATGCGCGACGGCAACTACCTGTCCGCCCGCTGGCCCGGCGATGTACATAAGTTTGCGCTGGAGTTTGTCGGGATGTTGTAGTTGGGTTTTCAGCCACCGCCCGTAAACCCAACTTGTAACAAAAGGGTCATATTGCGGCCTCAATATTCATTATTATCAAGGTATAATTATCGTCAAAAGCCATTTGCAGGATTAACTATGCGAAAGATTATTACACTTATTACTACCATAACTTTTTTTGTCACCTGTCAGGCTTTTGCAGCAACCGAGCTTCAAGTTAAGTTGGATAAACTCATACAAAGTAACGATATCGATGGCGTGGAACACATGATTGTCGAGGCCAGTAAGCTAAAAGGTCGCGAATTTTACGAGCGCAACAGCAATGTACGCGAAATATTCACCGAGTTTTTTACCACACATCCGGATTATGTTTCCTTCATGCATAAATGGCTGAAAGAACGGCCGAATTCAATCAGCGCACAAACAGCTATGGGTTGGCATTTCTACCATATTGGCTGGCTCACACGCGGGGAGGTTTTATATAGAGATATCTATTAGACCCGATTCACAATAGGGTCGAATATTTTTAGACACAAGTATCCCCACCCGTTTTGTCAAACTGTTTTCAAATTCATATTTGCGAGTGCTCCGACATTCTTGGCAATCATGTTTTGTTGTTGGTTGTTGCGGTGAATATCCGAAAATATATTGAACTTTTTCATGCGGCCAATACCGTGCTCTACGCCAATGCGTAGTTTTGAATGCCATGTATTGTATTCTTGTTCTTCTTTCGTAAGTGGTTTTTTCTTTGATGTTTTCAGGGGGATTTCCAGTGATGTCCCCAGATATCCTAAATCCCCAAGGGTAAGTATATCAGGGGGCCTATCCACGCGGGTCTCATCATAAATACGCTTGTCATGTTTGCGCCCGTCATGGGCGCATCCAACAGCCAGTATACACTTCTTGTCATCTGTGATGATCTGGTGGGACGCCGTGTGCTTCTTTTTCTTGCCAGAATATTTTGCTTTTCGAGCCGAGGGCTTCCCGGGCCGTTGAACTGGACGCTCAGTACCATCAATCATCAGGTAAAGCAGATCAGCCTTTTCCACTTCCGACAACTTTACTTTACGTTCAGGCATCCGAAAATGGCCTGCCATCAACTCTGTCATGGCTTGAATGCGGCGGCAAACTGTCGGAGAGGATACATTGAATACAAGCCCCATAAAAGCATGGCTGGTATAGGTTCGGTAATACATCAGGCAGAGCAGAAGCTGTTCTGCGAACTCCAGGCGATAGTTCATCCCACCCCCAATCGCACGTTGCCTGTCTTTGCGGGACAGGCGTTTCTCCTCACTTTTCAACCAGATCGGATGAAGTGTCGCAACCAGGGCGTTGAAATCTGTAAGGCGGATGCCCGATAGTCGAAAAAACAATGCAGGTTGTGCACTTAAAATCTTCAAAGCTTTCATAAAATGATACCTCCAGGCACTTCCTCGCATAAAAATAACCTATTGTGAAGCAGGTCTATTATAAAGCGCGCGATGAAATGAATGCTTATTTTCAAGAAGCTGCGGACCTCGCTTTCAAGGGCTTCCTGAAACGCCCAACATTTTCACCTGCCAGAGATTTGGCATTATTAACAAGCCAACACGCTCAAGTGCCTCAATCCAAACGCGCATTGGTGGGCACAGCGTTGCTTGCAAATGAGGATAAACACACCCTTGATCTTGTGCTTCGCCTTTATTCGCCCAATTGGGGCGGCAGTTTGCGAATGCAAAAAAAGATATGCAAGGACAATGAAGAAATGCTTCTCAAAGAAGCCGACTACACTGCTGATATGTGTTATGCAGATCAAGTCATTTCGAATGCACGCATCATTAAGTCCAAGGCACTAACGCCAGAATTGATAAAATGGGCAATTGGTGTAATGGACGCCGCACCCAAAGACAAAATGCTTGGTGCTAGATGGGAAGATGCAACCAGCATCAGGCCTGACCGTGAAGAGGCCATGCAGGTTATTGCCGACATTCTGCCAAAACGCAGTCCTCTCAACTATTATTACGCACGGCAAGTTGAAGAACAGCTCTATAAACTGGGCTACTATGATGAATACAAAAGAAAAGATTTGGAACAGTATCAGCTAATGTCTAAGCGCGATCCGCTCAACCCGAAATACTTGGGCAAGCCATTAAGTGAAAGTTACGAAGTTTACAAAAGGAACCCAAGCCAAGAAAACTTGGAGGCCTATGAGAAGAATTGGGAAAATATTCTGATATATGGGAAATACAACCCTGACATTTGGATAACCAAAGCAACACTCGAAGCTGAAGAAACGCTCAACCCCAAAACCATCCCGCAGGTCGTTAATGCCTATGAACATGCCGTCATGTTATCAAACTACAGTGATCGGAATATTTCTACTTTATATGGGTATCTAATGATGGTTAGGAACCCCGCACAAATGGTGCAAGAATTCAAGAAAATGGGTGTTAAAGATTTAGGCGAGCTTAAGGATGTTAATGTTGAAAACATATTTGCAAAGACAGATTGCCCGTATGTAAGAATTGTTCGCATTAAAAAATTGATTTGCGAAGAATACCAGGCCGGGGGAAACTGCCAAGGATTCAATGGTGAAACTACATGGTTCGACCGCGAACTAGAGACAATAAGAGAACAGAAAATTTGCCCCGCACGTATGATTGGGTCTGAAGATAATTTATTGATGCTTACAAAGGATTGGCCACCAAAGTATTAGTAAAGCTCACCGGTTTGGTACTTGAAGATATCATTTCATCCCCCCACCGCACGCAACCCTAACAAACACGAAACCTTTTGCAGTGTATAACACCTCTGACGTCAAAAGTAGTTCACGGGTTTTCCCAAGGCAATCCACAAGCCAAACGGGAGGATCACCGAAACTTAACGGTTAAGTAGGCGTTTCGACCAAAAGTCGAAACGCCATAGGTACAAGGGTAAAATCCTTGTTCGGCCATATAGCTACAAACGGCAGGCCTGCCTTACTTATTAATCTACATATCCCGGCAATATGAAACCCTGCTGACCGAATAGGCGACGGGGCGATAGCCCGTTGGGTTACACCCTACCCATCTACCCATTCCCCGTTCTTAATCCCCTCAATCGTCCACTCTCCGATCTTATAGCGAATTAACCGTAACGTCGGACACCCCACAGCTGCCGTCATGCGGCGTACCTGACGGTTGCGACCTTCGGATATGGTGATCTCCAACCAGCTATCTGCCACGGTTTTGCGAAACCGCACAGGCGGGGTGCGTGGCCACAGGCCTGCCGGTTCATCCATCCGCTGCACATCGGCAGGACGTGTCATCCCGTCTTTCAGCTTCACTCCGTCCCGCAATTCGCGCAACTGTGCATCCGTTGGTTCGCCTTCGACCTGCACCCAATAGGTTTTCGAGGTCTTGAACTTCGGATCACTGATGCGGCTTTGCAAGCGGCCATTATCCGTAAGCACCAACAATCCCTCGCTGTCTTTATCCAGACGCCCCGCCGCATAGACATCGGGCACATCAATAAATTCAGACAACGTTTGACGTGCAGAACCCAACATGCTTTTGTCCGTAAATTGTGACAGTACGCCGAAGGGTTTGTTAAATAAGATTATCCTTGTCATTGGGCGTGTTTCGCACATTAAGGCCCCGAACGGCAATACACGAGAGGCTTTAGATCGGATGAAAACAACGGATTTTATAATAATTGGTGGCGGTATCGCGGGGATAAGTGCTGCGGCGAAGCTATCTGAACATGCAAGTGTGATCGTGTTGGAGACTGAAACGCAGACGGGGTATCATTCCACAGGCCGTTCGGCTGCGATGTTTATCCGTAATTACGGCAATACCACCCTGCGGGCATTGAATGCCAATGCCGAACCATTTTTCCTGAACCCTGTCGATGTTGCAGACAACAGCCTGCTGACACCCCGGGGCGAATTGATGATCGCGTGTGAAGATGAACTGGATGTGTTTGCAGATTACGCGGCAGGGGCAAGCGGGCTGGATCACCTGACCCCGGATGAAGCGGTTGAACTGGTGCCGATACTGCGCAAAGATAAAATTGCCGCCGCCTTGATCGAACACGATGCACAGGATATTGATGTTGATCGCCTGTTGCAGGGCTATATCCGCAAGTTACGCCGACAGGGCGGTATCATTGAAACGCGCCGTCAGGTTACGGCAATAATCCGACATGGATCAGATTGGCACGTCAAAACTGCCAATCAGGAATATAGCGCACCTGTCGTTATTAATGCAGCAGGCGCATGGGCTGACAACATTGCCCGTCTTGCCGGAATTACCCCCGTCGGCATTACACCAATGCGCCGCACGGCAGCATTGTTGCCCGCACCCGACGGTCACGATATTTCACGCTGGCCTTTATTTGCCTCGGCATCAGAGGATTGGTACGCCAAACCCGAAGCCGGTGCATTGCTGGTATCGCCTGCCGAAGAAGACCCGGTTGAGCCGCATGATGCATGGGTTGACGATATGGTGCTGGCCGAAGGGATAGACCGTTTTGAACAGGCAGTGACAGTTTCCGTTACCAAAATCACCCATTCATGGGCAGGGTTGCGCAGTTTCACTGCTGATCGCACACCTGTTACAGGGTTTGATCCGCATACAAATGGGTTCTTCTGGCTTGCGGGGCAAGGCGGATACGGGGTGCAAACCGCACCTGCCCTATCTTGTTTAACCGCCGCACTTTGTCTTGGCCAAACACCGGAATTGACAAATGAAACAATTCTGGCACTTTCCCCGAACAGATTTTATCACACTCATCAAGGATCAAAAGAATGACTGACATTACCCGCATCGTTACAAGCAAACGCATGAGCCAGATCGTTATACATAACGGCACAGTTTATCTGGCAGGTCAGGTTGGCAAGCCTGGCGAAAGTGTTGCGGCACAAACCCAGGCATGTCTGGACGGGGTTGATGCATTGCTGGCAAAAGCCGGTACTGACAGCACCCGGATATTGCAAACCACGATCTGGTTAGCTGACATGAGTGATTTCGCAGAAATGAACAGCGTTTGGGATGCATGGGTTGCACCGGATAATGCACCGACACGCGCATGTGGCGAGGCAAAGCTTGCAACGCCTGATTACAAGGTCGAGATCATTATTGTTGCGGCTTTGCCCTAGGGTCGGGATCCTAAGACCCGAATGAGAACGGCTTCACAACAGATCGATACCAGGCCTCGATTTTTTTGCGCTCTTCGGCTTCCATAAAACTGACATTCGCGGGTGGCATGGCGTATGTGATCCCCGCATGCAGGAAAATCTGTTTCGCATGTGCTGCAATCTGTGCTTCGCTTTCCAGCATCACACCTTTGGGTGCCCAAAGAATGCCGTCATAAAACGGCTCTTGTGCGTGGCACATGGAACAGCGGCCAAGAACGATGTCGTGCACCTCTTGAAAACCGTCAGCTGAAACAAACTTCTGTTGTATAGGTGTTAATGTGGCGGCCTCTGTTTCGGCGTCTTCCGCCGGTTGGATTGATGAAAGCCACGACACTGCAACAAACAAAAGAAACGTTACCAGCCAAGTCCAGTTTGGCTTGCCTTTGCGCGCATGCATACTGTTAAAATAATGCCGGATCGTCACCCCCATCAGGAACACAAGACTGGCGATGATCCAGTTGTATTGCGTCGCGAACGCCAAAGGATAATGCGTTGAGAGCATCAGAAAGATAACCGGCAGGGTTAGATAATTGTTATGTGTCGAGCGTTGTTTTGCAATCTTTCCATATTTCGGATCAGGTGTGCACCCCGCCTGCAAATCGGCCACAACAACACGTTGATTGGGCATAATCGTAAAGAACACATTGCCTGTCATCACAGTGGCGGTAATGGCACCCAAATGCAGCATCGTCGCGCGTCCGCTGAATATTTGTGTATAGCCATAGGCCAAAGCGACCAGCAGGATATAAAGCAGGATCATCAGGCGCGTATTGTCATCGCCGAACTTAGATTTGCAAATCCAATCATAAATCACCCACACCGCAATCAGAGATGCTACCGAAATCAGAACCGCGACGGGTGCCGTCAGATCGGCAACACTTGGGTCAATCAGATAAAGGTCAGCACCCAGATAGTAGACCATGAACATCATGCCAAAGCCAGACAACCAAGTGACATAGCTTTCCCATTTAAACCACGTCAAATGCTCTGGCAGGGCTTCGGGGGCCACCAGATACTTCCGGATGTGGTAAAACCCGCCGCCATGTACCTGCCATTCTTCCCCGTGGGCGCCTTTGGGCAAATCAGGCACCTGACGCAAACCCAAATCAAGCGCGATAAAGTAGAAGGATGAGCCAATCCAGGCGATTGCGGTGATGACATGCAGCCACCGCAGGGCGAACTCCACCCATTCGGACATGATTACTAAGTCGTACATGACTACCTCCTGCAATTTTGGTGATCATGCGGTAATTTTTTTAAATGGTAAATTTAAATAATTGCAGAACACTTTCAAAAATACTAAGTTAATCGGCGGGAACCATAAAAGATAACCAAAATGTCTTACATCAAGCAATTGAAAGTCTTTGTGCGGATTTACGAATTAGGCAATATGTCTGCCGCAGCGCGCGATCAAAGGATTTCGCCCGCAGTGGCCTCTAGCCGTATAGCCGAGTTGGAAAATCACTTGGGCGTGCGCCTATTCAACCGCACCACGCGCAGACTACAAGCCACCGAACAGGGGCGGTTGTTTTATGACGGCGCAAATACAATACTAAATGCAATTGAAGCGGCCGAAGCAACCGTTGCCGAACACACCCAAAGCCCGAAAGGGTCTATTTTTGTCGCTACCCCATTGGGTGTTGGCCGTCGTTTTATAGCCCCTTCGGTACCCGCTTTCAAAGAAAAATACCCAGATATAGATGTCCGCCTTCGCCTATCTGACCGTAACATAGACCTGACCGAAGAGGGTCTGGATATTGCGGTTTTCTTAGGTGTTCCCGAGGATTCAAGCCATCGCATCCGAACCATTACGGAATGTGCGCGTATTTTATGTGCATCGCCCGAGTATCTGGAAAGAAAAGGTATGCCAAAATCCGGAAATGATCTGATAGTAGACAAACATGATTGTCTAACACTTCGCTTTCCGGGAAATCGTGAATTCCAATGGCTTTTGAATACAGCTGACGGACCAAAACGTTTTGCGGTTTCAGGGCCGTTCGAATCCGATGATGGCAGCATATTGACCGACTGGGCTTTAAAGGGTCATGGCATTATCAATAAGCCTATATTTGAAATCAGCGAACATCTGAAATCAGGCGCACTGATTGCCGTTGCCGAAGAAAACCCGCCAAGTTCAGTTTTTCTAGGTTGCCTTTACCCGCATAAGAAACACCAAGACCCGAAGGTCAGATTGTTTATCGATTACATGGTTACACACTGCAAAAGTGAATTGGAAAAACTCGCCTAGCTGCCGCGATAGGTTGAATAACCATGTGGTGACAACAAAAGCGGCACATGATAGTGCGCGTCCAAATCGTTGATACCGAACCGTATGGGAATATCGGCAAGAAAAAACGGGTTCTTTTGTGCAGGTGCTGTGCGTATCAAATAATCCGTTGCCTGAAAAACCAGTTCATAAACTCCAAGTTTGAACTTATTTTGCGGCAGGATTGGGCTGTCTGTGCGTCCGTCAATGTTTGTTTCCATAGTACAGATATGCATGCGAGACCCACCATCAAGCAAAAACAAATCAATTTGCAAACCCATCGCAGGCTTTCCCAGGCTTGTATCAAGAACATGGGTTGTTAAATATCCTCTTGCATCCGCCATATTGTTGCTCCTTCACATCACTGCTTCGCGTAATTATAGCCAAATTGAAATCCTAGAATACAAAAAAGTCCTTCAAAAAAATAAATATAATTAAATTCTAGTATGCTGGTAATAGTGAAATCAGATTATAGGGAACATCTTTGCTGTGAACCGCTACCCAAGAGATATGCACGGAGCTGGCCAAACTTTGCCCAAGGTGCGTTGGCCAAATGACGCTAAGATAGCTGTGCAGTTTGTCATCAACTATGAAGAAGGTGGGGAAAACTGCACTTTGCATGGAGACGCAGCTTCAGAAGCTTTTTTATCGGAAATAGTTGGTGCTGCCCAATGGCCGGGTCAACGCCACTGGAATATGGAATCTATCTACGAATACGGTGCACGCGCAGGCTTTTGGCGGCTGCATAGATTATTCACCAAGATGGGTATTCTTGCCACAGTTTACGGCGTGGCAACCGCATTGGAACGTTCGCCTGCACAAGTGGCTGCGATGCAGGATGCAGGGTGGGAAATTGCCAGCCACGGGTTGAAATGGATTGAATACAAGGATTTCAGCAAAGCGGATGAAAAGCGCGACCTGATGGAAGCCATCCGCATCCATACCGAAGTAACAGGCACACGCCCAACAGGATGGTACACTGGGCGCTGTTCAGAAAACACTGTTGATCTGGTGACCGAGGAAGGCGGCTTTGATTATGCCTCGGACAGTTACGCCGATGACCTACCCTATTGGTATGCCCATGATGGAAAGCAACAACTGATCATTCCTTATACGTTGGATACTAACGACATGCGGTTCGCATCACCACAAGGTTTCAATTCCGGTGATCAGTTTTACACATATTTGAAAGACAGTTTTGATGCACTTTATGAAGAAGGTGCCGAGGGCGCACCCAAGATGCTGTCCATTGGTCTGCATTGCCGCCTGATTGGGCGGCCCGGGCGAATTCAATCACTGAAACGGTTTATGGAGTATGCCCAAAGCCATGCGGATGTCTGGTTTGCCAAACGCATAGAAATTGCCGAACACTGGTGCAAACATCACCCTGCACCTGATAACACCAACACCCCATCCAATATGACAAAACCCAATTTCGTGCAGTCATTTGGTGGCATTTTCGAACATTCCGCATGGATTGCGGAAGGTGCTTGGGCAGGCGAACTCGGCCCTGCACATGACACCGCTATAGGGCTGCATTCAGCCCTGTGCCGCATCTTCAGACGCGCCGATGATAAACAGCGGTTGGGCGTATTAAATGCACATCCTGATCTGGCAGGGAAGCTTGCGGCAGCGGCTCGGCTGACCAAGGAGTCGACTGCAGAACAAGCGGGCGCAGGCTTGGCTGCGTTGACTGATGATGAGCGGATCACGTTTCAGGGGTTGAATACAGACTACACCTTAAAATTCGGATTCCCTTTTATAATAGCGGTAAAAGGTCTGGGCAAAGACCAAATTTTACAAGCTTTCATGACCCGAATAAACAACGATAAAGGTACAGAATTTTCCGCCGCCTGTGAACAAGTTGAACGCATTGCACTATTAAGACTGACGGAGCTTTTACCATGAAAAACCACACACAATATTACATGCCAACCGGCGGATTACCGGCGCAAGACAGTATCATGACAGATCGCGCAGTATTAAAGAACGCTTATGCGGTTATTCCGAAAGGCGTGATGACCGACATTGTCACCAGTTATCTACCCCATTGGAATGGTGCGCGTTTCTGGGTTATTGCGCGGCCTTTAAGTGGTTTTGCCGAAACCTTTTCGCATTACATTGCAGAAGTTACGCCAAATGGTGGCAGTACAGACCCCGAAGCCGATCCAACCGCTGAAAGCGTTCTTTTTGTTGTCGGTGGCACCTTGGAATTATCCATCGATGGTATAACCCATATTTTGAAACCGGGCGGTTACGCTTTTTTGCCGCCGAATTGCAACTGGGCATTGCAAAACACTTCAGATGAAAACGTCACATTCCACTGGATCAGAAAGCGTTATCAAGCTGTGGCCGGGATCGATACGCCAACGGCCTTTGTCACTTCAGATCAGGATACAGAACCAACTGCGATGCTCGACACAAACGGGGTTTGGGCAACTTCGCGCTTTGTCGACCCCGCAGATTTGCGCCACGATATGCATGTTACCATTGTGACTTTTCAACCTGGCGGGTCGATCCCATTTGCCGAAACCCATGTGATGGAACATGGGCTTTATGTGTTGCAGGGCAAAGCGGTTTATCACTTAAATCAGGATTGGGTCGAGGTTGAAGCCGGTGATTACATGTGGTTGCGCGCCTTTTGCCCGCAGGCCTGTGTGGCAGCCGGGCCGGAACCGTTTCGCTACCTGTTATACAAAGACGTCAACCGCCATATGTCGTTTGATCTGGGCGGGGCGAAGTGAAGGTTATCAAAACACAGCCCCTGATGGCAGCAACCTTTGCCCCTTATGGGGATGTGTTAGAGATTTCCGACGACCCAACCATGACCATCAACCAAGGCATGTGTGACCGATATAGCGATCTTGCAAAACTGGATTTTGCAGAGGGGCGGGCTGGTATAAGCATTTTCAAATCCAAAATACGTACCCTGCCCTATCAACTGAATATGGTCGAACGCCACCCTGATGGCAGCCAGGCATTTATACCCATAAGCCAACATCCTTTTATGGTTGTGGTTGCTGATGATCAAAATGGAAGGCCCCTAAACCCACAGGCATTCATTGCGACCACAGGGCAAGCGATAAATTTTCACCGCGGCACATGGCACGGTGTTCTGACACCATTGCATGAACCCGGCCTGTTTGCCGTTGTTGACAGGGTTGGGAAAGGTGCAAATTTGGAAGAGTATTTCTTCGAAACGCCTTACGTGATTGAAAACGGTTAAGCTGTTCCCTTCTGTGCAACACCTGCCACATAGGTCTGCACAATGGTGCGATCATCACCCATGATCTGCATCAAAAACAACTCTTCCGCCAATGTTGTAATCCGTTCGGCGCGTAACGCCATTGCAGGCGTGGCCGCACTGTTCAACACGACAATATCTGCTTCGGTTCCCATTTCCAGCGTGCCGATCTGATCTTGCAATCCAAGGGCCTCTGCATTGCCACGCGTGATCCAGTAAAACGCGCGGAATGCGTGCATCCTTTGTCGTTGTAGCTGCAGGATTTTGTAGCCCTCGTTAAGAGTTTGCAGCATGGAATAACTGGTGCCGCCGCCAATATCTGTGGCAATCGCACTGACAATCCCGCGCTTGCGCAACTTGGCGTCATCAAACAGGCCGCTGCCCAGAAACAGGTTAGAGGTAGGGCAAAAAACAGGGTGAGACCGGGTTTCGGCTATTGCGTCAATCTCGCGATCTTTTAGGTGGATCGAATGTCCTAAAAACATTTTCTGCCCGAGCAATCCATAGCTTTCATAGATATCCAGATAATCGCGCGCCTTTGGGAAAAGTTCTGCGGTATAAGCGATCTCATCATGGTTTTCTGACAGGTGGGTTTGCACAAAACATTCCGGATGTTCAGCGGCCAAGACCCCTACCATTTCCATCTGTTCGGGCGTTGATGTAATCGCAAAACGCGGTGTTATCGCGTATAGTGCGCGGCCAGTTCCATGCCATTTTTCAATCAGGGCTTTGCTGTCATCATAGCCCGATTGCGGTGTATCCAATAGCCCGTCAGGGGCGTTTCGATCCATCAAAACTTTACCGCCAATCATGCGCATGTTGCGCTTGTCAGCCTCATTAAAATAGGCCTCTGCCGATGTTTTATGAACCGAGCAATAGGCCATCGCCGTGGTGGTGCCGTGATCCAATAATTGGTCGTAAAACCGCGAGGCCATCGCCCGTGCGTGACCAGCATCCGCATAGCGGGTTTCTTCCGGGAAAGTATAGGTGTTGAGCCAATCAAGCAGTTGTTCAGCCCAGGATGCCACCACTTGCGATTGCGGGAAATGGATATGCGTATCGATAAACCCTGCCATTAAAATATGCGGGCGGTGATCAATCTCTGTTGCGTCCTGCGCTTGCGAATACAGGCTGTCATAGGGGCCAACGGCTTCGATCAAACCATCCGACAGGATCAACGCGCCGTCCTCGATATAATCAAAGGATTGCGTGTCGTCAGGGGCTTGCGGCTCGGCTCGAAAGTTTAAGATACGGCCGCGCAGGATTTTTCTGGTCATGGGGTAACCTTATTGAAGGTGGTCTTGTATCCTAAAAATCAACATCCATGGCAACGCCTTTTTCTACCGCAAGATCAACAACCATCGAGGCCACGGCCAAATCTTGCAGGCCAACGCCCGTGCCATCAAACAGTGTCATTTCATCCGGGGGTGTGCGGCCCTTGTGGTCGCCGTTAATCACGGCACCCAATTCGGCAATGTTGGATTGTTGGATCAAACCAACTGCAATCGCGTGGTGGCGCACGCAATCAATGGCGCATCCACCTCTTGCTTGCCTTTGGTGTCAGTCCCCATACAGGCGATATGTGTGCCTGCCTTTACTTTGCAGTTACACTAAATCACGCAAAACCTGATCTTTGTAATCACGTTCAAATACCAAGCCCCCATTTTCATAGGCTTCAAGGCGCGCAGTCCAATAAAAATTTGTTTGATCTGAGTACATTTGTGTAAAAACACGTGTTTCCCACATCTGACCTGTGCGCCCACCCTTTTCCACCCATTCGGTTTTGACCTTGGCCGAGGTAGGGTCATCTGGATGAATGCTCCAGTTTTCTTTCGCCCATCCACCCGAAACTAATCCATGGTCTAAATCTTCCACTTCACCATCATCATTCAGAATATTGATTGAAGTAACTCCCGTTTCAGCATCGGTTGCCGTTTCACGCGTATATATTGGTGCACGCAATTCTTTTGTTTGCCACGCCATGGCACCCTCTGGTTCTTCAAAAGAAACTTCATCGCCTTTCGCCAAAGGGCGTTCTGGCAACTCAATGGAACCCGCTTCAATCATTATGCTAGTGGTCTTGGGCGACGGCCAAAGCATTGGCCAATAGTTTGTTGAAATCGCGATACGAAGGCGGTGGCTTGCGGGAATACGATACGCAATCTGATCAAGATCAAATGCGATATCCATCATTTCATCCACACGCACTGCACTTGGACGTTCATGGCTGTCACGATGGGTCAGGTTCAAATGTCCGTAAGTGATCAGGGCTGATGTGCCGTCGGGGCGCAAATCACATAAGCGCACGGTTATCT
Organism: Amylibacter sp.; assembly: GCA_965261565.1. GTDB lineage: Bacteria > Pseudomonadota > Alphaproteobacteria > Rhodobacterales > Rhodobacteraceae > Amylibacter. The sequence goes on along the minus strand of OZ253460.1, from coordinate 1,351,296 downwards.
GGCCTTGTGGCCTATCACAAGACAGGCGTAAATCAATGCGCGGGGCACCCACGATATCCATAGCACTTGTTAATTCATCACCATCAAAGCAGGCAGAACCCGCATCATCGCGGCTTTGGTTGCCGGGAAGTTCTGCATCAAAAGTAGTGGGGAAATATTCTCCACCTGTCATGCCACAATCATGGGGGGAAGATACCTGCACCTGAAAACTGTTTTTATTGCCCGTCAATGCGGCCCCTTGAGCTAAATGTAATGTCGTTGATTTGATCCGCTTGGCAGGCCATTCATGCTCGGCGATCCAGTGACCGGGCCGCGCATCCAACCACCGTTGCGGCTTTACACTATCCATCAGATAAGCCCGGTAATCCGGATCTTTATCAACCCCTGTATCAATGCCCTTCAACCAATGGTCCCACCAACGTTTCGCTTCTTGAAGAAACCCGATGGCAGGGGCTGGCCCTGCGATATGCGGATACTTATGTATCCACGGGCCAACGATACCTTTGACAGGCGATGACAGGTTTTCAACCAAATGCGATATGGTGTTGCGATAGCCGTCATGCCAGCCACCAATGGTCAAGACCGCAGCCTTAATCGCCGCGTAATCTTCGCAGACCGACCCATGTTTCCAGTATTCATCACGGTGTTGATGACGCAGCCAGTTTGTCAGATTTGGTTGCAGATTTTCCAAACGGTGCAACCACATCTTTCGCCAACGATCCCCGACAATGGCAGCATCAGGTGGGCGCGATGAATACGCCAGCATGTTACTGCTCCACCCGAAATTTTCACCTAACAAACACCCACCCTTGTAGTGAATATCATCGGCATACCGATCAACGGTGGAACAGATTGTAATAACCGCTTTCAGCGGGTCAGGGGCAAGCGCCGCAACCTGCAATCCGTTAAACCCGCCCCATGAAATTCCCATCATCCCGACATTGCCATTGCACCACGGTTGCTTTGCTGCCCATTCGATCACTTCAACCGCATCCTGCAATTCCTGCGCGGTATATTCATCTGTCATTAGCCCGTCACTGTCACCATTGCCGCGCATATCTGTACGGATGCAGACATAGCCGTGGCCCGCAAACCAAGGATGAACCGTTTCATCGCGTGCAATAGTACCATCGCGCTTGCGATAAGGCAGATGTTCAAAAATTACTGGCATCGGATTTTCTTCAGCCCCTTCGGGCATCCAGACGCGCGCAGACAAACGGCACCCGTCTGACATAATGATCGGCATATCGGGGTGTTCCGTTACGCGGCGCGGAAAGTCGGTTATAGTTTTCATGACACTACCTTTTTGCATCAAGGGCCAAAAGTCGAGGCTAAATACGTCATAGTCCTTGTCGCAAATATACTAGAATTACGCGCTGTTCTCTGTGATGGGTAAAGAATGAAATCACTGTCAATTACAAGCCTCGGGGTCATCTGCGCCCTGATTGCCTCTGTTTCGTTCACATTAAACGATGTTGGTATTAAATTTTTAAGCGGCGATTATCCGTTGCACCAAGTTGTGCTGATCCGCGCGGGCGTAGGTCTTGCTATCACGCTTGGCATTATGATGCCGCTTGAAGGCGGTTTTGGCTTATTGCGCACCAGGCATCTAAGATTACACCTTATCCGCGGCGGCTTTGTCGTAACAGCAAACCTGTTGTTTTTTTTAGGACTGGCGGAAATTCCTTTATCAGAAGCCACTGCGATATTTTTTATCTCACCCCTAATCATCACAATCTTTTCGGTTATATTCCTGTCAGAAAAAGTTGGGCCATGGCGTTGGTTCGCTGTAGCTATGGGGTTGGTCGGGGCACTGGTTATGCTGCGCCCGACACCAAGCAGCTTTCAATGGGCCGCTCTTTTTCCCGTGGGCGCTGCATTTTGCTATGCAGGACTACACACGTTAACCCGAAAGATGAGCGGCACAGAAAAAGCGTCAACCATGTCTTTCTACATTCAGCTGACCTTTGTTATTACCGCATCCCTTATGGGCCTGATCTTTGGTGATGGACAGTATGCACAACAGGACAGTGCTTCTTTACAATTCCTTTTACGTCCGTGGGTTTGGCCTGAGCCGTTTGATCTGATGGTGATGTCGGGGGTTGGGATTGCCAGCGGTATCGGCGGGTATTTCATCAGCCAGGCCTACCGCCTAAGCGAGGCCGCCCTGATTGCACCGATTGAATACACCGCTCTTGTACTGTCAATTTTCTGGGGCATTACCATTTTCGGCGAATGGCCCGATGCTGTGGCCTGGGCAGGCATCTCCTTGATTTTAGGTGGCGGTTTGTTGATGCTGTGGCGTGAGGCGGTTTTGAAAAAGAAAACCGCCCATATGCGCATTATGCCTGATCAGCGATAGGGCTTACCGCCCTTTAAATTCTGCCTTACGCTTTTCTACGAATGCATTCATACCCTCTTTTTGATCCTCGGTTGCAAACAACGCATGAAACACACGGCGTTCATATAGCAAGCCTTCAGCCAAGCTGCCCTCTTCCGCGCGGTTCACCGCTTCGCGGATAAAGCCAGTAACCGGTTTTGAATAACCAGCGATTGTTGTGGCCGCTTCCATCGCAGTTTCTACAACTTTATCGTCTGCCACAACACGTGCTGCTAATCCGCAAGCAAGGGCTTCGGTCGCGTCCATCATACGGCCTGTCAGATGCATATCCATCGATTTAGCACGCCCGATAAGCTTGGTCATACGTTGCGAGCCCCCCATGCCGGCCATCACGCCTAGCTTAACCTCAGGCTGGCCAAACTTGGCACCAACGCCCGCAATAATGAAATCACACATCATTGCCAATTCACAACCGCCGCCCAGCGCAAAACCGTTAACGGCCGCGATTTTCGGGGTGCGGAATGAGGTGAAAATATCCCAGTCGGCAAAGTAATCTTTGGCGATCATATCCGCATAAGATTTGCCCTCCATTTCCTTGATGTCTGCCCCTGCAGCAAAGGCTTTTTCATTTCCGGTTAGCACAAAACACCCAATGCTTGGGTCTTTATCCAAAGGGGCCAATTCGGAAATCATCTCGTCCAGCAGCTTTTCATTCAACGCATTCAGTTGCTTGGGGCGGTTGATCTGCACCAGAACAACACCGCCTTCGCGGGTGATTTTCAGGGTCTCTAACATCAGTTCATCCTTTTCATTTATCTATGGTAAAATCACCATCAACGGCAGGTTGATATAGCCGGTCAACCATATCTTGCGGCACACTTTCCAGTGTTGGGTATTTCCATTTCGGGGTGCGATCTTTGTCGATTACTGCGGCCCGAATGCCCTCGATCAGTTCACCATCCTGCAGACAAGTGCTAACGATGCGGTATTCGTTGCGCAGGGCCGCTTCAAGAGCGCCACTTTCTCGCGCAGTATGAATAGCGGCTAGTGTAATTTTCAGGCACAAAGGTGCGCCGCGCATGATGCCCTTCACGGCAGTTTTGGCAAAACCAGATGGATTTCCTTCCAAGTTTTCGATAATCTTTGTCATACAATTCTGCGTAAAAACCGCATCAATCACGGTACGATTTTCTTCTAGTGCAGAGCCGTCAGGCATAGTTGCAAATTCCTGCAACACCGCCACATCACCTGTTTCCAACAAAGCCGCTTTCAGGCTTTCCAACTTATCAGACGATACAAAGTAATCTGCGAGCCCTGCATAAATACAATCAGCCCCAGACAGTCGCGCGCCCGTAAGACCCGCATATTCCCCACAGGCCCCCGGCATTTTTCCAAGCAGATGCGTGCCACCCACATCGGGCAACAGGCCAATGGCGCATTCGGGCATTGCGAACATTGTGCGTTCGGTCACAACGCGGTGCGAACCATGCGCTGAAATGCCAACGCCACCACCCATCACAATCCCATCCATAATCGCCACATAGGGTTTTGAATAGATCGAGATTGAATGGTTCAAACGGTATTCATCACGCCAGAATTGCAGTGCATTTTCCACCTGCCCGCTTTTGCCTTCGTTATAGATACTGACAATATCGCCACCCGCACAAAAAGCTTTTTCACCTACCGCATCAATCAGTAAAAGACCGATGCTATCATCCTGCGCCCAGTCCTGCATTGCGCGTTCAAGTTCAAGGCACATCGGATGGGTCAGCGCGTTCAACGCTTGCGGGCGGTTCAAGGTCACATGCCCCGACTTGCCCGTTTTACGAACAACCAGATCGTTCATGAAAGGCCCCGCGCGCTTAGTACGCTGCGTGCAATAATCATCCGCATGATCTCATTGGTGCCTTCCAGAATTTGATGCACACGAATATCGCGCACGATTTTCTCAATGCCGTAATCCTGCAAGTATCCATAACCACCCAGCAGTTGCAACGCGTCATTAGCCACATCAAAACAGTTGTCGGTTACGAACAGTTTTGCCATCGCGCAATGTTTTGTGGCATCTGCAGCCCCCTGATCCAGTTTCCACGCTGCTTGACGCAAAAACACCCGTGCTGCTTCCAGTTTGGTTTCCATTTCCGCCAGCTTGAATTGTAACGCCTGGAACTGATCTATAGTTTTACCAAAGGCTTTACGTTCACCCATGTAGTTCGCCGCAATTTTAGCGGCTTGCGTGGCCGCCCCCAGCGAACACGCCGCGATGTTCAAACGGCCGCCATCCAGCCCTTCCATTGCGTATTTGAAACCTGAACCTTCTTCGCCCATCAGGTGATCCGCAGGCACTTCGCACCCATCCATTTGCACCTGTGCGGTGGGTTGTGATTTCCAGCCCATTTTCTGTTCTTGGCCACCAAACGACAGCCCTTTAGTACCGTTTGGCACCAACATGGTAGAGATACCTTTGGGTCCTTCTTCGCCCGTACGGCACATTACAAGGTAAAGATCGGCAAAGCCACCACCCGAAATAAATGCCTTATTGCCGCTTAGCTTAAAGCCATTGTTGGTTTTTTCTGCCTTCGTGCGCAAAGCCGCCGCATCCGAGCCTGAACCCGGCTCGGTCAGGCAGTAGGCAGCATAAATTTCAAAACCGATCATGCGGTCCAGCCACACATCTTTAAAACTGTCAGTGGCATATTTCGCCACCATATTCGCACACATATTATGGATCGACATAAACGCCGAAACCGATGGGCAGGCCATTGCCAATGCCTCAAATATCAGCACAGCATCCAAGCGGCTTAACCCGGTGCCACCCAATTCTTCTGGCACATAAATGCCACCGAAACCTAGATCACCCGCCGCTTTTAAAACGTTGCGCGGGATTTCCCGGTCATTGTCCCAAGCTTGCGCATTCGGCGCAATTTCGTCCTGACCGAATGCATAAGCGGTGTCATAGAATAGTTGTTGTTCTTCGCTTAGATTAAATTGCATGGCTTATCTCCCTATCTCGGTTGCATCCGTGTCGCCCCGTCCAGCCGCACGACCTCGCCGTTCATAAAACTGTTCTCAATCATATGGTAAACAAGGGTTGCAAATTCTTCCGGTGTACCCAAGCGCGACGGAAACGGGATATTTGCGGCCAGCGCATCTTGCACCTCTTGCGAGAATGCAGCCACCATCGGGGTTTTGAAAATACCGGGGGCAACTGACAGAACCCGAATACCCGATTTCGCCAAATCACGCGCCATAGGCAGGGTCATTGCCGCCACCCCGCCCTTAGAGGCACCATATGCCACCTGCCCTATCTGGCCTTCAAAAGCGGCAACAGATGCAGTGTTGATAATTACACCACGTTCATTGTCTTCGTTCAAAACCTCCGCGCCTGACATGCCCAAAGCCGATTGGCTGGACACATTGAACGTGCCAACAAGGTTTACATTTATAACCTTTTGGAACAGAGTCAGATCATGCGCCGCACCGCGCGAAACGGTTTTCGCCGCAGGGGCAATACCGGCACAATTCACGCAAATTCGTTCCTGCCCATTAGCAGCACGGGCCTTTGCCAGCGCATCTTCAACGCTTTTCTGGTCGCTGACATCAGTGTGGCAAAACACGCCGCCTAATTCAGCAGCCAAAGCTTCACCCGCTTCCACATTCATATCCAAGAGCGCAATTTTTATACCTTTTGACGCCAAAAGCGTTGCAACCGCTGCCCCAAGGCCAGAGGCCCCACCGGTGATAACTGCCGATAATTTATCCAGGTCTATCATCTTTAATCCCTTTCAATGGCAATGGCCGTACCTTCACCGCCACCGATGCAAATTGCCGCTACGCCGCGCGTTAGCCCGCGTGCTTCCATTGCATTCAGTAACGTCACGATAATCCGCGTACCTGACACCCCGATCGGGTGGCCAAGTGCGCAAGCACCGCCATTTACGTTCACAATATCGCGCGCAATGCCGAACTCTTTCATGAAGGCCATCGGCACAACTGCGAAAGCTTCATTCACTTCCCAAAGGTCGACATCAGCCACATCCCAACCGATATTCTTCAAAAGTTTCTTGGCTGCGGGAACCGGGGCTGTAGTGAACCAGCTTGGCTCATGCGCGTGGCTGGCATGGCCAACAATACGGGCGCGAACAGTCAAGCCTTTTTCCTGTGCCACGTCTTCACTAGTCACAATCATCGCCGCTGCCCCATCCGAAATAGACGAAGCATTTGCCGCCGTCACTGTGCCGTCTTTTTTGAATGCAGGACGCAAGGTTGGTATTTTCTCAGGCCGTGCTTTGGCAGGTTGTTCATCTTGTGTGATCTCAATATCGCCTTTGCGGGTTTTCACAGTAAAAGGCGCAATTTCCGCGTCAAATGCCCCCGTTTTCTGGGCCTCTAAAGCGTTCGATAAAGACCGCAACGCATAAGCATCCTGATCTTCACGGGTGAATTGATATTTCTCGGCACATAGCTCGGCATATTGCCCCATCAGTGTACCTTTTTCATAAGCATCTTCCAGCCCATCCAGAAACATGTGGTCTTTCATTTCCACATGACCCAAACGCGCACCACTTCGGGTTTTAACCGATAGGTAAGGTGCCAGCGTCATGCTTTCCATGCCACCTGCGACCATCAAATCTTGTGAACCAGCCATGATTTGGTCATGTGCGACCATCACAGCTTTCATACCTGAACCGCAAACCTTGTTAATCGTGGTCGCTGGCACCGATTGCGGCAGACCCGCACCCAGTGTGGCTTGGCGCGCAGGGGCTTGGCCCAAACCTGCGGGCAGAACACAGCCCATCAAGACCTCATTCACATCATCCACATTGACCTTTGCATCGGCCATTGCAGCTTTGATTGCAGCGGCACCCAGTTCTGGCGATGGGGTGCCTGAAAAATCACCTTGAAATCCACCCATTGGCGTGCGGGCAGCACCCGCGATCACAACTATTTTGCTCATGTCATATCCTTAAAAAATGCAGCAATGCGCTGCTGTGCTTCGTCTGTTTCCCAACGGTCTGCCAAAGCATTGACCGTTAGATCTATATCTTTTTGAATATCGCGCCCCTGCATTTGCTGCAAAAGCAGTTTGGCCTCTGCCACGGCACCGGGGGCCGCTTGCAAGATCGGTTTTATCTCTGCTTCAAGTGCTGCATCCATTGCGTCTGCGGCACAAACAGAGCTGACCAGCCCTGCACGTAATGCCAGTTCCGTATCAAACGATTTGGCGGTAAAAAATACTTGTCGGGCATAGGTTTCTGTTATACGGCGCAACACAAACGGGCCGATTGTGGCGGGGATCAAGCCCAACTTGGTTTCGGTCAGGGCAAAGCGCAAACCTTCGGTTGCGATAACAATATCGCAAACCGCCATCATCCCGATACCACCACCATAGGCATTACCCTCAACCCGCGCGATCAGTGGTTTTGGCAAGGCGTTTAGAGTGGCAAGCATATTGGCCAAAACGCGGGCTTCAGCGATTTTGCCGGCACGATCTTGCTTCGCTTGCGCACGCATCCAGTTCAGATCAGCACCTGCACAAAAGCTTTTACCCAGTGCGCCCAGAACCACAGCTCGCACGGTGTCATCTGCCCCAAGGGCATTGGCAGCGTCGGTAATTTCCGCCATCATTTCACTGCTCATCGCATTGTGCTTTTCAGGCCGTGCCAGTGTCAGCGTAGCAATGCCGCGCGCGTCAATGGCAACTGTGATCATGTTATACGGCATCCGTAACTCCTGCGATGTTATCTTGCAAATAGGCCTGCGCTAACTGTAGTTTTTCCATATCCAGCCCCGTTTCCCAACCAGCATCTTGCAGCATTTCAACCAGTGGAATGGTAGATAGATTGCCCTTGGCACCCGGCGCATAAGGGCAACCACCCAGCCCGCCGATTGCACTATCAAAACAACGCAGGCCGTAATCCAATGCGGTTTTTACATTCATCAATGCAGTCCCATCGGTATCATGAAAATGCCCTGCCAGCCTTTCCGCAGGGATCATTTTAATCAAATCACCCAGCAAGGTTTTCATGGTTTCAGGTGTCCCTTTTCCTATAGTGTCACCCAAAGAAACCTGCTCACAGCCCAAATCCAGCAAGGCTTGTGTAATCTTGCGCACCTCTACAGGTGCAATCGCACCCTCATAGGGGCATGCAATCACGCATGACACATAACCACGCAGCGAAACCCCCGCCGCAAGGGCGGCTTTGGCGACAGGCGCGAAACGCTCCAGACTTTGCGCAATGGTACAGTTGATATTCTTCTGGCTAAAGCTTTCCGAGGCAGAGCCAAAAATTGCCACCTCATCTGCACCCGCTGCAAGGGCGGCTTCCAGCCCTTTCATGTTCGGGGTTAAGGCTGCATATGTAACGCCCTCTTGGCGATTGATCCCCGCCATCACATCTGCCGCATCCGCCATTTGCGGCACCCATTTGGGTGATACAAAACTGGTCGCTTCAATATGGCGCAAGCCCGCTTCAGACAACAGATCAATCAAGGCAATCTTGTGCTGTGTCGGTACAATGCTCGCTTCGTTTTGCAAACCATCGCGCGGGCCAACCTCATAGGCTGTGATGCAGTTTTCGGTCATTCTGGCACCTCTTCCAGCACGACCAGTTGCGCACCTTCATCCACCGCATTTGAGGTCGTGCAAAGAACATCTGCAATTACCCCGTCGCGTGGTGCTTGCAAAGCATGTTCCATTTTCATCGCTTCCAGCACCAACAATGCATCACCCTTTTTCACTACATCACCTGCGACCACATGAACGATACTGACGACACCTGTCATTGGCGCAAAAACGCAATCGACATTGTCGCCTTCTGCATGGGTGATATCCAAAGGATCAGTGGCTGCAAAATCGAACTGCTCACCGTCTAGTTTTACCGAAATTGACAGCCCGTGTTTGACGACCAAAGCCGTCAAGTTCTTTGATCCCAGACGGGCAGTAACGTGACTGTTTGCGATAGTTACATTCGAAAAGCTATGAATCTCATTTTCATGTATCAAGCTAAGGTCACCTGCACGGTCAAACTGAATCTGCCCGGAAATACCCGTCAAACCAAGTGCCTGTCGCGCTTTACTCCATATCTGCCAACCCAGACGTTCAGCTTTCGGGTCAATGTTCCCAGCCATCAATGCCGCAATCAGAACCGCAAAAGGTGGCGGCATGGCGGCACTCATCAAACTATCGCCTTTGCGGGCAATCAGGCCCGTATCCAACCGCGCTTTGGTGAAATCCGTATCTGCGCACAGGCGTGAAAGAAATGTAAGGTTGGTTTGAGTTCCAGCACAAATCGTACTGTTCAAACCGTGATGTAACGCAGTTAAAGCCCGCTCGCGTGTCTTTTCATGAGACACCAGTTTCGCAATCATCGGGTCATAAAACGGGCTGACTTTATCACCGCTTTGCACACCTGTATCTACGCGACATCCCGCGCCGAACTGCACATGATGCAGCGTGCCGGGGGCTGGTAGGAAATCGTTTTGTGGGTCTTCTGCGTAAATCCGTGCTTCAAAAGCATGGCCTTGAATGGCAAGCTGGTTCTGCTGCATCGGCAGCGGTTCGCCCGCGGCCACACGCAGCTGCCATTCCACCAAATCCTGCCCTGTAATCGCTTCGGTTACGGGGTGTTCAACCTGCAAACGCGTGTTCATTTCCATGAACCAGAAACCGTCTGTGCGCAGAGGGCCTGAACCATCCACAATAAACTCAATGGTGCCCGCACCTTCATAGTTAATCTGTACCGCCGCGCGTGTTGCAGCAAGTGTCATCGCTTCGCGCACATCAATGGGCATATTAGGTGCAGGGGCTTCCTCGATCACCTTTTGGTGGCGGCGTTGCAGTGAACAATCGCGTTCATAAAGATGCACGATATTACCATGGCTATCACCAAAGACCTGCACTTCGATATGGCGGGGTGCTGTGATGTATTTTTCGATCAACACATGCGCATCACCAAAATTGGCCTTGCCTTCACGTTGGGCGGACGCCAGATGAGCGGCAAAATCCACTGGTTCTTCAACCATACGCATACCCTTACCGCCACCACCTGCGCGGGCTTTGATCAATACGGGGTAGCCGATTTTCTGGGCTTCATCCGCAAGGAACGCCGCATCCTGATTGCTGCCGTGATAGCCTGGCACAACGGGAACGCCAGCTTCTTCCATCAGATACTTGGCTTGGTCTTTCAGCCCCATCTTGCGAATGGCATCCGCTGTCGGGCCGATGAAAACCAGGCCTGCCTGCACCAGCTTTTCGGCAAACTCAGGGTTTTCTGACAGGAAGCCATAACCGGGGTGAACCGCTTGCGCGCCTGTTTGCACGGCCGCTTCAATCACGCGGTCGATTTGCAAGTAGCTGTCGGTTGCGGCCGACCCGCCTATATGTACCGCTTCATCAGCCAAGGCCACATGAAGCGCGTTCGCATCCACATCCGAATAAACCGCCACAGTGGCCACGCCCATACGCTTGGCAGTTTTGATAATACGGCAAGCAATTTCGCCACGATTTGCGATCAGGATTTTTTCAAACATGGTTCATCCCCTACATTCTAAAGACGCCAAAGCGCGTCTCTTCTATCGGTGCATTCATTGCCGCACGTAGTGACAGCGCGACCACATCGCGGGTTTTAACCGGATCAATTATACCGTCATCCCATAGCCGCGCAGACGCATATATCGGTTGTGATTGTTCTTCGAACTGATCCAAGATCGGTTGTTTCAACTTCTTTTCATCCGCATCACTGAACATACCACCCTTGGCTTCAATTGCGCCGCGCGTAACGGTAGCCATCACACCGGCGGCCTGTTCGCCGCCCATCACTGATATCTTGGCATTCGGCCACATCCACATAAAACGCGGCCCGTAGGCGCGCCCGCACATGCCGTAATTACCGGCACCGTATGAGCCACCAACCACCACCGTGATTTTAGGCACGTCCGCACAGGAAACCGCCGCCACCAGTTTAGCACCATCCTTGGCAATACCCCCCGCTTCGTATTTGGCACCAACCATGAAACCAGTGATGTTTTGCAAAAACAGGATCGGGGTTTTGCGTTTGCAGCAAAGCTGAATAAAATGCGCACCCTTCTGGCTGCTTTCGGAAAACAGCACACCGTTATTGGCCAGAATACCAACGGGCATACCGTCGATATGGGCAAAGCCACACACAAGGGTAGCACCGAAGCGTTCTTTGAATTCCTCAAACTCCGAGCCATCAACAATTCGCGCGATAAGCTCGCGAATATCATAGGGGGTTTTGGCATCTTTTGGCACGACACCCAGCAATTCGGAAGGATCACATGCGGGTGGTTTTGCCACCTTCTGCACAATCGATGGTGCTGACGCATCACCCAGATTACGCACACATTGACGCGCCAATGCCAGCGCATGGGCATCGTCGTTTGCCAGATAATCCGCCACACCCGACAGGCGGGTATGCGTGTCACCGCCGCCCAGCGTTTCGGCATCGACAATCTCACCTGTGGCCTCTTTCAGCAAGGGTGGCCCGGCTAGAAAAATCGTACCTTGTTCCTTGACGATAATTGTCTGATCCGACATCGCAGGCACATACGCGCCACCAGCCGTGCAAGACCCCAGAACCACCGCGATTTGGGTAATCCCTTTGGCACTCATCCGCGCCTGATTGTAAAAAATCCGCCCAAAATGATCTTTGTCGGCAAACACCTCATCCTGATTGGGCAGGTTGGCCCCGCCACTGTCTACAAGATAAATGCAAGGCAGGTTATTTTCCTCTGCAATCGCTTGCCCGCGCAGATGTTTTTTCACCGTCAGCGGAAAATATGTTCCCCCCTTAACGGTGGCGTCATTGCACACAATCATACAATCACGCCCTTCCACCTTGCCAATGCCCGCGATCACACCTGCGGCGGGCAGATCAGTGCTGTAAACATCATGCGCCGCAAACAGACCGATTTCCAAAAAGGCAGAACCCGCGTCCAAAAGCTGCGCAACGCGATCACGCGGCAGCAATTTTCCGCGCGCCAGATGGCGATTGCGTGAGCGTTCATTGCCGCCCAACGTGATAACTTCAGCCAGCTGTTCAATGCCATCCCGCAACGCATTATTCGCCGCATAATTGGCCATAAACTCGGCGCTTTGCATATTCAATTTTGTCTTTATCACAGCCATTATTCAGCCCTCGCTTCTGCACATGCCCGTGCTTTCAATTCTTTTCGAATAATTTTTCCTGTCACTGTCATCGGAAAATCGGTGACAAACTCGACCTCTCTTGGGTATTCATGCGCTGCCAGATTTTCAGCCACATGGGTTTGTAAATCTTTGATCAATTCGGCTGTCCCCGCCGCCTGATCCTTCAGCTTTACATATGCTTTCACAATCTCCGTGCGTGTCGCATCCGGCTTGCCAACAACAGCAACCCCCACAACCGCCGCATGCCGCATCAAACAATTCTCGATGGCACTTGGCCCGATACGATAGCCCGCCGAAGTGATCACATCATCCTCACGCCCGACAAACCGGATATAACCATCTTCAACAATACCGCGATCGCCTGTCAGCAACCAGTCACCGCGAAATTTTTCGCGTGTGGCAGTTGGGTTTTGCCAGTATTCCAGCATCATCACAGGGCTGCCACGCTGCACGGCAATGTCGCCTTCACTATCAGTAGGCTGACCGTTTTCATCGATCACCGCCACATTATGCCCCGGGACAGATCGACCCGCCCAGTCTTCGCGGGGGGCAAATAATGCACCACATGATGAGATCACCATATTGCATTCGGTTTGGCCATAGAACTCGTTTATTGTCAGGCCCAATGCCGATTTTCCCCAGCTTAATAGTGCCGCCCCCAAAGGCTCACCACCGCAGGCTACCGTGCGCAGACCGCTAAGTTTCACATTCTCTGCCATCAACATTTTCAGGGCAGTTGGCGGGAAAAATACATTGCGTACGCCGCCGTCATGGATGATCTTTTGGCAACCTTGTGCACTGAATTTAGTCATCCGTGCCGCAACCACGGGAATACCGTGGTGCAAGGCGGGCATCAATACATCCAGCAAACCACCGATCCATGCCCAGTCGGCAGGTGTCCACATGCAATCTCCATCTTGCGGCAGAAAATCGTGGCTAAGTTCCACACCCGGCAAATGCCCCAGCAACACGCGGTGCGCATGCAGGGCACCTTTGGGTGGGCCTGTGGTGCCTGACGTATAAATCAAAATGGCAGGGTCATCGGCAGAGGTGTCATATGGTTGAAACGCGTTTTTATCTTGGCCAAGTTCCGCAGTTTCGGGGCAAATAACATGCTCCAGCTTTGGTAATTTATCGCGCAAAGGCTCGATTAATTGTGTTGAATTTTCATCAACCACAACCGCTTTTGCCCCCGCATCATTCAAACGTGACAGCAACGCTTCAGCCCGAAACAAAGTGAACAAAGGAACGGATATTGCGCCCAGTTTCCAAATCGCAATATGCGCCGCCGCAGTCCAAACAGATTGGGTGCGCAACACGCCAACACGGTCGCCCACGCCAATACCTTTTGCCCGCAAATGTTGTGCCAGACTATCAGACAGATATTGTAATACGCCGTAGCTGACATCGGTACGCACACCATCCGTCAGGTCAATAATCGCAGTGCGTTCCGGGTCGATTTCAGCCCATTTATCACAAACATCCACACCCATATTATACCGCTTTGGAATGTCCCAAGCGAAACCTTCCTGCAAAGCGTCATATGTGGCGGTGGGGTGCAACATGGCCTAGCCCGCAGTCTCGTTAAACAACTCACGGCCGATCAACATACGGCGGATTTCTGACGTACCTGCACCGATTTCGTAAAGCTTGGCATCACGTAACAATCGGCCCGTAGAATAATCATTGATATAACCGTTACCGCCCAAACACTGGATTGCTTCCAATGCCATTTGCGTGGCTTTTTCGGCGGCATATAAAATGCAACCGGCACTATCCTTGCGTGAGGTTTGACCACGATCACAGCCCTGCGCTACCGCATAAACATAAGCACGACACGCGTTCATTGTGGTATACATATCCGCGATTTTACCCTGCATCAGCTGGAACGTGCCGATGGGTTTTCCGAACTGTTCGCGCTCATGGATATAGGGCACAACCACATCCATTGCCGCCGCCATAATCCCCACCGGGCCAGCCGCCAAAGTCACCCGTTCATAATCAAGGCCCGACATCAGAACATTCACGCCCTTACCTTCTTCGGCCAGAATATTTTCGAACGGCACAAGGCAATCCTTGAAGATCAGTTCACAGGTATTTGATCCGCGCATCCCCAACTTGTCCAGCTTTTGCCCCGTTGAAAATCCTTCCATGTCGCGCTCAACCAGAAACGCGGTCAGCCCCTTGGAGCCCGCTTCAAGATCAGTTTTAGCATAGACGATCAACGTGTTGGCATCCGGCCCGTTGGTGATCCACATCTTGTTGCCGTTCAACATAAAACCGTCGTTACGCTTTTCCGCCTTAAGCTTCATTGAAACCACATCAGAACCCGCCCCTGGTTCCGACATCGCAAGTGATCCCACGTGTTCACCCGAAATCAGTTTAGGCAGGTATTTCGCCTTTTGTTCAGCCGTCCCCCAGCGGTTGATCTGGTTCACACACAAATTGGAATGCGCCCCATATGACAACCCAACCGAGGCACTGGCGCGGCTAATTTCCTCAATCGCGATGCAATGCGCAAGGTAGCCCATCGCCACACCACCATCCGCTTCAGGAACAGTGATACCATGCAACCCAAGTGCGCCCATCTTTTCCCACAAATCCGCTGGAAACTCATTCGATTGGTCAATTTCTGCGGCACGCGGGGCGATTTCATCCATCGCAAACCGGCGCACGGTTTCACGCAAAGCGTCTATATCTTCGCCCAAATTAAAATTCATCGTAGCATCAAACATCTGTATCTCCTGCTGCATCATAACCAACGCTGCGTAAAAGCATTGCAACGTAATAATCTTCTATTTTATCTTTAGATAATCGCCCCTTGGCGCGATACCATGTATTCACCCCGATCAAAGAACCCAGCACCGACATCGCGGCAACATGGGCATCCTCCACATGAAACTGCCCGGCTTTCTGGCCTTCGCGGATAATCTTGCGCACCACGTCTTCATAAGCTTTACGCTTTTTCTCAATGCGTTTATGGCCTTCCGCTTCTAACGAACGCAGCTCCATGAAAGAGATAAAAACATCGTCGGCACGCGTAATGTTGTAACTGATATGAAAGCGCACAAAACTTTCCAGTTCTTGCGCGGGCATCATGCCATCAGTATCCACCTTACCCCACGTGGCCAGCAGGCCATCCATGTGGTCGGACATCAGCAAAACCAGAATTTGCTGCTTGGAAGGTACGTGATTGTAAAGCGCGCCTACATTCACACCGACCGCATCCGCAATCATACGCATGGAAACCGCAGCATAGCCGAATTGCGCAATAAGCGGCAAAGCCTTTTCCTGAATAGAGGCTTTGGTTTTCGAACCGATGGATCCTTTTATGCGTGCCATATCATCACTTAATTAAATGAACGTTTGTTCTTTTATAAGTAAAATAAGATTCGTGTCAAGGTTTTTGGCCTCATCCTACCTGTAGCTTTTCAAGCAATCCTTGGCCTGTTTGATCATTTCTTCAATGATCTGTGCGGCAGGTTTAATGTCATGGATTAGCCCCGTGGCCTCACCCACAAAAATATTGGCGACGGCCGAATTGCCTGCATCCAACGCGTCTTGCCACGTTTGTTGTGCGGCCTTATCCGCTTTCAACGCAGTTTCACGCCCATGCCAATCTTTTGAAAAATCATTTTCCACCAGATTGATCGTGTAGCGATCAGGCCAATTTCGCGCTCGCACAATATCCACGATTTTAGACCGCAGCGTATCATCACCACTGGCGCCAATGGCGGCTTGCCACATGTCGGGGTGCACCAATGCCTCATTCGCAGCCCAAAAGCGAGAGCCCACCAAAACGCCGTCCGCACCCAGCATCAGACTTGCCGCTAAACCACGCCCATCGGCAATGCCACCTGCTGCGACCAGCAAAACGTCAGGGGCAGTTTTTGCGATGTAATCCGCAACCTCTGGCACCAGCGTAAACGTAGCACGCTTTTCACCATGACCACCTGCTTCAGCACCTTGCGCCACGATAATATCAGCCCCAACAGCGATCGCGTGTTTTGCATCTTTCAGTGTTTGCACCTGACAGATCAGCATTGCGCCCGCGTCCTTGATTTGCGTCACAAATGGTGCGGGGTTACCAAATGATAGAAAAACAGCCTTGGGGCTTTTGTCCAAAGCCTGGGTTAACAACTCTGGCTGTTCGGCCAGCGACCATGTAATAAAACCACATCCAACAGCGGTATTTCCAGCGGCCCTGAATTCGCGTTCCAACCAGTTCTTGTCACCATACCCGCCGCCGATAAAACCAAACCCACCTGCCTGCGTCACAGCTGACGCCAATCCACCACCAGAGGCAAAGGCCATTGGGGCCAGCAATATAGGGTGTTGTATTTCCAGAAGTTTCGTCAGACGTGTTTCAAGCATTGTAAAACCTTATGAAGGGCTGCGCCCATCCGCAATTACCATACCGTCACAGGGTAAATCACCCTTTGGGCAGAGTTCAACTGCTGCACGCAATTTCAACAGCTCGCGGATCGAATTCTCATAATCCACGCTTTCGGTGTTTTCCGTTTCAAGACGCACCAAAAGCGTGTCATTCTGGCCGTCATGGTTAACTTCAACACGGGCTTTATGCACCTCAGGGTGACGTTGCAGCAAAGCCGCAACCTGTTCGGGGCGCACAAACATACCTTTCACTTTGGTCGCTTGATCAGCACGCCCCTTCCACCCCGCGATACGCATATTGGTGCGCCCACAGGGACTAACACCCGGCAAAATGGCAGATAGATCGCCTGTGGCAAAACGGATCAGCGGGTAATCGGGGTTTAATGTGGTCACAACCACCTCGCCGATTTCACCATCGGCAACAGGATTGCCCGTGCCCGGAATAACAATTTCAACGATAACGCCTTCATCAACAATCAGGCCATCCATTGTAGGCGTCTCATAAGCGATATGGCCCAAATCTGCCGTGGCATAGCACTGCAAACATGTAATACCGCGATCCTGATAACCTTGGCGAATTTGCGGAAACAGTGGCCCGCCACTTACCGCAGCGGCTCGAATTTTAGACAAGTCCAACCCCAGCGCATCACCCTTTTGCAAGATTGTGTTCAGGTAATCAGGCGTGCCCGCATAGCAGGTAATACCCAAATCAGCCGCAGCGCGTGCCTGTAGTTCAGTTTGCCCTGGCCCCGCAGGAAACACTGTCGCCCCAACCGCTTCAGCGGCATTTTCAAACATCATGCCCGCAGGTGTGAAATGATAAGAGAACGTGTTTTGTATAATGTCGTCGGAACCAACACCTAAAGCATGTAAGAAGCGCCCAAACCGCCACCAGTCATGGGTTTTCTGGCCCATCTCGTAAATTGGCCCCGGAGATTGAAACACGTGACGTATATCTTTGAGTGCTAGAGTGGAAAACCCACCAAATGGAGCATGTGCTTTTTGCGCTGTGCTTAATGCGGATTTGCGCAAAACGGGCAGTGCTGCCAAATCAGAAATCTGCGTAACCTGGCTGGCATCAACATCTTTTAGAAGGGCCGCAAAACCCGCAGAATTGATTTGTGCATTGGCAGTCTGTTTTGGCAAAGCAATCGCCAAATCACGCGCACGTTCATCGTCTGAGCGGGTTTCAAGATTGTCGTAGAACCCACCCATCAGCTAAGCCATCTTTTGCGGCGGCGGTAAGAACGCACGTCACGAAACGATTTGCGGCCCTCGTCCGACATGCCCAGATAAAACTCTTTCACATCGGGGTTTTCGCGCAATTCGGCAGCGGGGCCATCCATCACCACACGACCAGACTCAAGGATATAGCCATAGTGTGCGAAACGCAGTGCGACATTAGTATTTTGTTCAGCCAGCAGGAATGATACGCCTTCTTGTTCGTTCAGGCTTTTCACAATGCCAAAAATTTCTTCCACCAGTTGTGGGGCCAATCCCATGCTGGGTTCGTCCAGTAAAACAGTTTCGGGCTTGCTCATCAATGCGCGGCCAATTGCGCACATCTGTTGCTCACCCCCAGATGTATAACCCGCCTGAGATTTGCGGCGCTCTTTCAGACGTGGAAAATAAGTGTAAACCAAATCCAAAGCATCCGCCAATTGGGCGCGGTTGTATTTACGCGTATAGGCCCCTGTCAGCAGGTTTTCCTCAATCGTCAGATGTTCAAAACAGTGGCGGCCTTCCATCACCTGGATAACACCGGACTTCACCAATGCTGCCGGATTCAATTCTGCAATCGGTTGGCCGCGATAGATAATAGAGCCTTTGGTCACCTCACCACGTTCAGAGTGCAGCAGGTTTGAAATCGCTTTCAGCGTGGTGGTTTTCCCCGCGCCATTACCGCCCAAAAGGGCCGTGATACCACCTTTGGGAACAGACAGGCTGACACCTTTCAACACAAGGATCACATGGTTGTAGATCACTTCAATGTTGTTCACTTCCAATAGGTTTTCTGATGTTGGTGTCGCGTCTAACATAGGGTCATTCCAGCGGTTAAAATTCAAAATGTCCCTCTGGCCGCACATGGGGCCAGAGGGCGTATTAAAGCTTAGTTACAGCCTTCAGTAATGTCGTTTTCAGCAGCAAATGCAGCACTATCCTCTGCGATCAACGCACCGATAACATCCATGTCGGATGGGCCGAAATCAGTGATCAAAGACCACTTCTTGGCCGCCGCATCCCACTGTTGAACCGCACCCAGACCCGGGCCACCGTGGTTCTCACAAGAAACGCTGAATGACGGGCCGAAGTTAGGCATGCCCAAAGCTGTCATTTTAGCTTCGTCGATGACCAGGTTTTCCATACCATCACGCATCATCGCAGGCGTAATATCTGCCGTACCATGAATTTCCTGCGCAGTTTTTGCCGCTTCAACAGCCAACATCGCTGCATACATACCACGGTTATAAAGCACTGTACCTGACTGGTCGCCTGCACCTGCCGCTTTACCGGCATCATAGACGTGCTTTTTCAGATCAGCATAAAGCGGGTAATCTGACCCAACGTTGTGCATGTTCAAAGCTTTGTAACCATTGGCACCGTCACCGGCTGGCAGCGTGTCATTTTCAGACCCTGACCACCAGATACCAATGAAGTGATCCATTGGATAACGGATGTTTGCCGCTTCCTGAATGGCAACCTGGTTCATAACACCCCAGCCCCACATCAAAACATAGTCGGGTTTTTCGCGGCGGATTTGCAGCCATTGTGATTTTTGCTCTTGGCCCGGATGATCCACAGCCAGCAAGCTTAGCTTAAAGCCATGCTTTTTAGACAGCTCTTCCAACGTGCGGATTGGCTCTTTGCCGTAAGCAGAGTTGTGATAGACTAGCGCAATGGTTTTGCCTTTTACATCACCACCTTCTTGATCCAGAATATGGTTGACCGCGATGGATGCACCATTCCAGTAGTTGGCAGGGTAGTTAAAAATATTCCGAAACACTTTACCGTTGGCAGCAGATGTACGGCCATAACCCATAGAGTGTACAGGAATGCCGTCAGCCGTAGCTTTCGGGATCAACTGATACGTAATACCCGTTGAAAGCGGTTGATAAACCAACGCGCCTTGGCCCTTTGTGCTTTCGTAACATTCCACACCTTTTTCGGTGTTATAGCCAGTTTCGCAAGCAACGACTTTCGCTGCAACGCCACCAATGCCGCCGTCACGCGCATTCACAAGTGTAAAATAATC
This sequence comes from Amylibacter sp., assembly GCA_965261565.1. Lineage (GTDB taxonomy): Bacteria > Pseudomonadota > Alphaproteobacteria > Rhodobacterales > Rhodobacteraceae > Amylibacter. Next base: position 1,331,136 of record OZ253460.1, on the reverse strand, counting down.
GGCATAACCATCTGCAAACGGAATGCCGTTTGCCGCATATGGGCCGGTACGATAGTCCAGTGATGGGAACACAAGGTCCGCCAAAACCGGGCCTGCGGCTACTGTTGCCGCGACAGCCATTGCTGCCAGTTTGGTTAGTTTCATGTCAGTTTCCTCCCTTAGGTTGACATAGTTTGATGCGCCAAATGTGACGCAAAGTATTTGGCCCTAATGTGGAAAGGGCCATAATCTTAGTTTTTCTTTTGCCAGACGCCATAGTTGCGCCAGTCCATGTGGTTCCACAATCAGGAATATTATGATCAGACCGCCGACAATAACAAACTGGAAATGCGATGCCAGATCAGTTGGCCATCCCATTTGCCCAACCATAATGTTTTTCAACAAAACAGGCATCAGGATCATAAAGGCAGCACCCGCAAACGACCCAAAGATAGATCCAAGCCCACCGATGATCACCATAAAGAGGATCAGAAACGATTTTTCGATGCCGAAAGCCTCACCCACCTCTGCGGCACCCAGATAGACCGCAAATAGTAAAGCCCCTGAAATACCGATATAAAAAGAACTGACACCGAATGCGGTCAGTTTTGCTTTCATCGGGTCGACGCCAATGATCTCGGCGGCAATATCCATATCGCGGATCGCCATCCATTTACGCCCGTTGGCACCGCGTGTCAGGTTACGCGCAGCCCATGCCATTACGAAAACAAAGCCAAGGCAGAACAGATAGCTTGTGGCAGGATACGCATTCGCCCCTGTTACCGCAAAACCGAACAGGCTGCGTTCTGGCGCGCTGATTTGCCCTGATGCCGAATAGTTATAAAACCATGGTACTTTGTTGAATAACCAGACCAGAAAAAACTGCGCAGCTAAAGTTGCCACCGCTAGATAAAACCCTTTGATCCGCAGGCTTGGTAAGCCGAACAACATCCCGACAAGGGCAGTTATCCCACCCGATAAAAGGATGACAAAGATGATATTCAATTCAGGAAAAGCCGTCATCAGTTTATAAGATGCATATGCCCCAACAGCCATAAAACCGCCTGATCCTAGGCTAACTTGCCCGCAATAGCCTATCAGAATATTCAAACCAAGTGCCGCAATCGCATAGATCAGGAACGGCAGTATAACCGCATTGGTCCAGTAATCGTTCAAAAGAAACGGAACCACCAGAACGGCAAAAGCAATGGTTATAAAATACCCCCAGCGATCAAACGCTATGGGAAAGGTTTGCTGGTCTTTGGCATAAGACGTTTTGAAATCACCGGCTTCACGATATAACATGCTTATACCCTCTCAATAATCTTCTCGCCAAACAGACCTTGCGGTCTGAAGACAAGAAACAACAGGGCTAGCATATAGGCAAACCAGTTCTCTGTGGCACCGCCCAAAAACGGCACCCCGATCAGAAACTCGAACATTTTTTCACCGACACCGATGATTAACCCGCCGACAATAGCGCCCGGAATGGATGTAAACCCGCCCAGCATCAGCACCGGCAAGGCTTTTAGCGCGATCAGAGACAGCGAAAACTGAACCCCGGATTTAGACCCCCACATGATGCCGGCAACAAGGGCAACGAAGCCCGCGATCGACCAGACAATTACCCAGATGGCCCGCAGCGAAATACCCACAGATAACGCCGCTTGGTGATCATCCGCCACCGCACGCAACGCACGGCCCGTTTTGGTATATTGGCTGAACAACACCAACGACACGACCAGAAGGCCGGCACAAACTGTGGCCCACATATCCAGATTATCCAGATAGAAGCCGTAGAAATCAGGGCCGCCCAAAAAAGCAGTATGTTCTTCCAGCCAGATGTTTCCGCCTTGGGGTAGGCCCACATCCAGTTTCTTGATGTCCGCACCCCACATCAAATCCCCGAACCCTTCCATGAAATAGGCAAGGCCAATGGTGGCCATAAACAGAATGATCGGTTCTTGATTGACCAGATGTTTCAGGATGTATTTTTCAACAAGATAGGCAAATAGGATCATCACCATCAGCGTAAGAATAATCGCTAAAATGGCAGGCATATGCCAGCCGAAGTGATGAATATTAGTGCCGAAAACCGCATTTATAAGATGTGAAAACGGGATTTGCCCATTTTGAAAGCCCACAAGTGTAAGGGCTGCAAACAATGCCATCACCCCTTGGGCATAATTGAAAATACCCGACGCCTTGAAGATAAGAACAAAGCCCAAAGCAACAAGAGAATAAAGCACACCAGCCATCATGCCGTTCAAGAACACTTCAACGCCGAAATAAAAATTAGCAGACATATGTGCCCCCGTTTATGAGTGCGTGTACAAAATCAGTCATGTGCCACCCCTAGATATGCGTCAATGACGTCTTGATTGTTGCGTACTTCATCAGGTGTGCCATCACCGATTTTCTTGCCGTAATCCATCACCACTACACGGTCGGCAATATCCATCACCACGCCCATGTCATGTTCGATCAGGGCTATTGTGGTGCCAAACTCATCGTTCACATCCAGAATAAAGCGTGACATGTCTTCTTTTTCTTCCACGTTCATCCCCGCCATCGGCTCATCCAGCAGCAGCAGTTTTGGCTCGGCTGCCAGCGCGCGACCCAGTTCTACCCGTTTTTGAAAACCGTATGGCAAACGGCCCACAGGGGTTTTGCGGATTGCCTGGATTTCCAGAAAGTCGATGACTTTTTCCACAATCGCGCGATTGGCAACCTCTTCAGCCTGCGCCCCGCCCCACCACATCATCTGCGAAAACATGTTGGATTTCATATGGGTCAGACGGCCTGTCATGATATTGTCCAGCGTCGACATACCCTTGAATAGCGCAATATTTTGGAAAGTACGGGCAATACCCTGTTTCGCAATTTGGTGTGGTTTCATCGCATGACGTTTTTTACCATGAAACCAAACTTCACCCTCTTGCGGATGGTAAAATCCGTTGATCACATTCAGCATAGACGATTTACCGGCACCGTTCGGGCCAATGATTGCACGCACTTCGCCTTCGCGGATATCAAAGGAAATATCCTGGATCGCCGTCACCCCGCCAAAGCGCAAAGTGATGTTTTTCATTTCCATCACGGGCGCGCCAATGGTGCGGCCGTCAGCAGTTATATAGCTATCCTGCACGTTCATGCCGCCACCTTTTTACGATCATAAGCTGCTGCATCGCGAATTTCCAACGTAGCCGTAATTGCACCTTTGCGGCCGTCTTCATAGGTCACTTCAGTTTCGGTAAATATACTATCCGAGCCATCATAAAGCGCGCCCAGCAAATCTGCGTATTTTTCAGCGATAATATTACGGCGCACTTTTTGTGTGCGCGTCAACTCGCCATCATCCGCGTCCAACTCTTTGTGCAGAATCAGGAACCGCGCAACCTGACAACCTGACAGCATCTCATCCTGTACAATACTTTCATTAACTTCTTCCACATTGGCCTGAATCATCTCGTAAACCTTGGGGTGCCCCGCCAGTTCCTGATAAGATGAATAAGCAATATTATTGCGTTCCGCCCAATTGCCCACGGCGGTCAGATCAATATTGATAAAGGCGACACACATATCGCGATCGTTTCCAAACACCACTGTTTCCAGAATATTCGCATAAAACTTCAATTTGTTTTCCACGAACTTCGGTGCAAACATAGAGCCGTCTTTCAACTTACCCACATCCTTTGCCCTATCAATGATCCGCAAATGCCCGCTATCACTTTCGATAAAGCCCGCATCACCCGTAGCAACCCAGCCTTCGGCGTCTTTTGTGTCTTTGGTGCTTTCAGGGTTCTTGTAATAGCGTTCAAACGATCCGGCCGAGCGATAGAATACCTCCCCGTTATCATCAATACGCAGCTCTACACCGGGGGATGGCGTGCCAACTGTATCAGCCCGCACTTCACCATCACGTTGCTGGGTGATAAACACGCTTGCTTCGGTCTGGCCGTAAAGCTGTTTCAGATTAATGCCAAGCGAGCGGTAGAAATCGAACAATTCCGGCCCGATAGCCTCACCAGCTGTATAGCCCACACGTACACGGCTTAGGCCCAGCGTATTTTTCAATGGCCCCGTGATCAGAACTTTACCAAGATTGTATTTTTGGCGCTCCATCATCCCGACAGGTTTACCATCCAGTAATTTCGGCCCCACAATCTTGGCATTTTCCATAAATATCTTGAATAACCAACGCTTAAAACGCCCGGCGTCTTCCATACGGATTTGTACAGACGTCAGCAGCCCTTCAAAATAACGCGGCGGCGCGAAAAAATAGGTTGGGCCTACTTCATTCAAGTCCTTTTGCATTGTTTCCTGGCTTTCAGGGCAACCAACACAAAACCCACTCCAATACGCCTGCCCAATCGAGAAAATAAAATCACCGACCCAAGCCATCGGCAGGTAAGCCAAAACGCTATCATCCGCAGTAAGGCGGTCAAACTCGCACGTGCCTTTGGCGGTTTCGATAATGTTACGGTTCGACAGAACCACACCTTTGGGCCGGCCAGTTGTGCCAGATGTATAAAGCATGACACATGTGGTTTCAGAGCCCTGCTCTGCCAACCGGACATCCAATTCACCTTGCAGAACCGTTTTTTGGTCAAGGCCTTTTCGTTGAAGTTCTCGGTAATCGAAAAGTGCGGATTTATCATATTTGCGCATCCCGCTTGGATCAAGAAATATGATACCTTCCAGTGTTTCCAGATCATCCATCACATCGATCATTTTATCGACCTGTTCTTGATCTTCTGCTACTACGAAACGCGCGGAACAATGATCCAGGACATAGGCCATTTCCTCGGCAACCGCATCTTTGTAAAGTGGTACAGGAACTGCGCCTACAGATTGCGCCGCAACCATAGCCCAGTAGAAATACGGGCGGTTTCGTCCAACAATAGCGATGTGATCACCCGCTTTGACCCCAAGGGTCAGCAGGCCCAAAGCCAGACTGTTAATTTCCTCATATGTCTGCGCCCAAGTCCAGCTTTGCCATATGCCATATTCTTTTTCACGGTAGGCAGCCTTGTCCGCATAGATACTTGCGTTTCGAGCAAGAAGCCTAGGCACTGTATCAAGTGCGCCAGCGGTTGTAGTATTCGTCATGTTTCCTCCCGACGCCATAAATGGCGCGCCCAGATAAATCGAATCTAGGCTAATTCCTCAAACCTAACCTGCATCAGCTGTTTTGCAGAATTATTTCTGAAATGTTACGAATTGTAACATGTGCAAATTTTCTGGCTCTGGTCAAATAGCGCATTTGGGTCTAGCACTGGCGCATGATTAGAAACGCACATGAAATAGCCCAAATGACGCAATCAGGCCTGAACCTGATTAAACAAGCGATTTCTATTTATGATGCCGATTTGAAGCTGGCAGTGTCAAATCAACGGTTTCAGGATATGTTCGATTTGCCAGATGATCTTGTTAAGCTGGGTAAGCCTTTTGCGGATTGTATTCATTACCTTGCACAAAAGGGTGACTATGGTGTGGTCAATGATATCGATGCTTTCGTGAAAGAACGGGTGAAACAGGCAAAGGCATTTCAACCCCATTACCTTGAGCGCGACCGCGCAAATGGCACACGTATATCAATCGAAGGTAGCCCTTTGCGACAAGGTGGTTGGGTTACTGTCTACACAGATATCACCGACATTAAAAACCATGAGGCAGTGCTGCGTGACCGCTCTAAGGATCTCTCACAGCAATTGCTAAAACGTTCTGAGGAACTGTCACAAATCAACCGCGAGCTAACTGCATCTGTCACCGCATTGGAACAAACCAAACGCGAATTGATTGAGTCCGAGCTACGGTTAACCCTAACAAATTCGATGATCCCTGCCCATATCGCCCGGGTAGATGTGCATGGATGCTACACCTACACCAATCAGAAACTGGACACGGTTATCCCAAACCGACCGAAGAATATTCTGGGCAAACATATCAAACATGCTTTGGGCAATGAAGCTTATGAAGAAGTCGGGCCGCGTTTTCAAGATGCCCTGAAAGGGCAATCAAGCGCATTTGAATTTGCCCTGAAAGATCAAGGTAAACAGGTACGTGTGGCATTTACCCCTGACACAGATGATGATGGAAACGTGATCGGCGCCTATCTTTTGTCAATGGACATAACAGAAGAAGCCAATGCAAGGCGTGCTTTGATGCATGCACGCAGACGAGAGTTGGCAGCACAACTGACAAGCGGCATGGCGCATGATTTCTCCAACTTGTTAACCATTATTTTAGGCCAGCAGAACAAACTTGAATCGATAGAAAACTTACAGAACGATGTTAAAGAAATCGTCATGACAACAAAGGCCGCCGCATTACGTGGCGGAGCTTTGCTGAACGGCCTGTCCCAGCTTACCGCAAAACGCACACTAACACCCAGCGCCATAGATTTTTCAATCATGATCAATGGGTTGGATAGATTGGGCAATGCCACATTACCTACAGAGATAGGCCTTATAATTGATAATCAGGTTGGCGCAGAACGCGTCATCCTGGACCAAGGTTTCACGCAGGACGCATTGCTAAATTTAATACTGAATGCACGTGAGGCCATAAACGGTGCAGGCACAATATCTGTCACCGCTCGAAGGGTTGAAAACTGGCTTGACCTGATCGTACAGGACACAGGTTCAGGCTTTACCAAAGATGCTATAGCAAATGTATTTACCCCATTTTATACAACCAAAAAAGGCCCTGCCGGTCGTGGCTTGGGGCTTACGACAGTTTTCGATTTTGCCAAAATTAGCGGTGGTCGTGTTGATGTGAAAAATCATAAGGATGGCGGCGCAATCGTATCATTGCGCATTCCATATATTGCAACAATCCCAATCGAGCCGGGGTTGGTTTTACTTGTTGAAGATAATGAAGACATCAGACAAACCATCCGCGATTATTTGCGTATAATGGGCCATTCCGTGCTAGAGGCAAACAGCGCCGAGGAAGCCTTGAAATTAAGTTCAATACCCGACCTTACCCATATTATTACTGACCTCATGCTTGAAGGGGAAATGACTGGATATGATATGGCAATGCAGCTGCGAGACAATAATATTGCACTGCCGATAACTATCATCACCGGCCTTCCTGAAGATGAACAGTTAAGGTGCTTAGCATCTGAATCGTTTCCGGTTCTTCACAAGCCTTTCAGTGACGCACAGCTTGCGACAGTTTTCCACGAAAGTACCTGCCAATGACTGAAACATCGCAACTTGTTACCATTCTAGACGACTCGCATGAAATTCGCGAAATACTGTCTGTTGCACTACAAAATGCTGGCTTTGTCACCAAATGTTTTAGCCGTGCGACTGAATTTGAACATGCGATCAGAACCATGTCGCCAAAAGTATGCATCGTGGATCTTGGTTTACCGGACAAAGACGGTCTGTCACTGGTCAACAAGCTGGCCTTGGAAAGCGGCGCTGCAATCATCATCATATCCGGCCGCTCTATGGTGCAAGACAAGATTGTCGGACTGGAACTGGGTGCCGACGATTATATCACGAAACCTTTCGAAGCCGCAGAAGTTGTCGCACGCGTGCGTGCTTTATTGCGCCGAAGCAACGCTGAGATCAACCTGCAAACAAAGCAGATTATACACTTTTCTGGCTGGATAGCCGATTTTGACCAACATATCCTAACTTCGCCTACAGGTGAGGTTCAAAGCCTGTCTTTCGCTGAAGCGCAGGTTTTGCACCTATTTTTGTCCGCCCCGAACCGCCTGATTTCACGTGAACATATGCTTGAAAAACTTGGTGGCACTGCCAGCGATAACTTTGAAAGGGCAATGGATGTACGAGTATCGCGGCTGCGCACAAAACTTCAGGATGACCCGCAAAATCCAAAGATTATAAAAACAATCTATGGCGCCGGGTATATTTTCATCGGTGATATGATCACCCAGACTTTATAATTTGTCCCAAGGTAGCAATCTGCCAAGAATCCCTGCCAGAAACGCCGTGCTTAACCCGATATTCAACAGGCCCGTAACGGATGCCATCGCACCATAAACCCGAAAATCACTATCAAGAGTTATATCACCATACCCAAGCGTTGTGTATGTCGTTAGCGCAAAGTAAACCGCATCGCCAATATGCGGAATGGCTTTGGAAATAACAAATGAAAATGCCAATATCCAAACCTGAATGGTATGCGAAACGATAACAAAGCCAAAAGCCTTGCCCAGTAGAATCCCAAAGCGGGTTTTTACGGAATACTGCAGCAACTTGGGGCCTAGAATTTTCAGCAATGTCATTGACCAGATTATAATAGTGATATGGATCACCGAGCAAATTCCAAGAACAACGCTTCCCCAAAAAATTTGTATGCCTATTGTCATTGTTTCTTTCTATCTAGACATATTTCAGGATTGCTAAACCGAAGGCACCGGTGCGTTCTTTGTCACCCGAAACATATTAATCCTTTCACGATCTTCAAGTGGCGCAACACCGAATTCTTCTTTATAGTACTTCACCATCGGGGCCGAAGTAGCGTAACCGACCGCAAGCGCGATTTCGGAAATATTGTCACCAGAATAAAGCACTAATTGACGCGCAGCATTCATTCTTTTACTTCTGTAAAAACCCATCGGGCTTTGACCTGTTACCTGTTTGAATTTCCGTTCCATCTGGCGCGCGGACAGGCCGATTATATCTGCCACTTCTGTTACACTGATTGGTTCTTCAAAACCTTCCGAAAACAATTGCACAGCTTTTTGGATCGGTTTTGGCAGCATGTCATTGGTACTGCTTGAATGCGATGTTGGAATGCGTTGCTGTACGCCCACACCTCGTACAAGCGGATGTTGAAACCAGCAGGCAACCTCGGTCATCACTTCAGCACTTAACTCTTGTTCTATCAGATTTAGCATCGCATCGAACCCGGCTGCGGCCCCGGAAACTGTAAGACGGGTGCGATCCGAGAAAATCACATCATCAATGGCATCAATCGCTGGAAACTCTGCCTCGAACGCGGCCCGGTAACACCAATGCACACTACAGGTATAACCTTCCAATAGTCCGGTTCGTGCAAGCGGAAAAACCCCGCCACTGATGCCGCCTATTTTCATTCCATGCTGCACCAGACGCCGCAATATACCGTTTGAAGTTTTGGGGTTGTCAAATACGGATTGTGGCGCACCCAGCAAAAATACGTAATCCAACCCCTGCACATCAGCCAATGCAATATCGGGATCAAACCCGATATCAGCACTTGATGTCACCTGCGTGTCGGTCTCGCCGATCAATTGCCAGCTAAACGCAGTTCGCCCGATAATTTCGTTGGCTCCGCGTAACGGCTCGATCATCGACGTCAAGCATGACATGGGAAAGCCGTGGAATATCAAAAAACCAAGTCGTTTTATTTTATGTGGCTCGTTCATAACTATACACATACCCTATTGCCCAAACGCTGCAACCATTCATCAGAAAATAGCAGTTGTAGCATTTCAGGTGGCGTATAGGCGTACAGTGATTTATAAAGGCCGACAACTTAACTATTAAAGTAGATTATCGTGAAACTTGATCAAAACCCGCATCGTTTACGCAAAGACCGTGAAAAAGTCCTGGAAATTGCCATAGGCCGCGAAGTGCGTTCCCACCGTCTGCAAAAATCGATGACCGTTGCCGATTTGGCAAAACGCACTAGCCTATCGATCGGCATGCTGTCCAAGATTGAAAACGGCAATACTTCGCCTTCACTTACGACAATCCAAATGCTCGCAACTGCATTAAACCTGCCAATAACCGCTTTTTTTCGACAGTTTGAAGAAAGCCGGTTAGCGGTACACACAAAATCAGACGAAGGTGTGGAACTCGAACGTGCCGGCACCCGTGCTGGGCATCAATACAACCTGCTTGGACACATTGGTGCGAATGCAAGCGGAGTGATCGTTGAACCTTATCTGATCACCTTGTCGACCAAGGCAGACGTATTTCCAACTTTCCAGCACGACGGCATCGAAACCATTTACATGCTGGAAGGCGAAGTGGACTATCGCCACGGCGAAGATGTGTATCCGCTGAAGCCCGGTGATACTTTGTTCTTTGATGCCGACGCACCACATGGCCCAGAAAATCTGGTTAGCCTGCCAGCCAAATACCTGTCGATCATTTCGTACACACAAAAGACTTAGGACTAATATCCGTTATTTTTACCTATAGGTTTGATTATTGGTTTCAACCTGCCAATCTACATACCCAGTACTTCGTATGTTGAAGATTAACGCATCTTTCTATGTCGTTATTCCCATCTTTCCTGCCGTTTTTAAAACTTTTCTTGACAGATGGTCGCCTTTGCCCGCAATACTACCATTAATATTTATTTATTGTGAGGCAACAAACACGATTTAACAACCAAAGGGGAAGAGAAATGGATGGTAATTTAAATGCCATAACAACCATTTTTACCGAGTTTTATTACTGGGTAACGGTGGTGCTTATGTTTTTGATACATGTGGGATTCTGCATGTATGAGGTCGGCGCAAGCCGTCGAAAAAATCACATGCACACATTGATGAAGAACGTGATGATCATACCATTGGTCACTGTCACCTTCTTTTTCTTCGGCTGGTGGATTTACTGGGCATTCCCGGCTTTCCCACTATTCGGCGGCATAAACTTTGAAGCGGGTGCGGCCAATACACCATGGTCACCAAACATGGCAACAGAGTTAAGCGACCGTATCACGGGCGTATTCTGGGCCGCGTTCCTGTTGTTCTCATGGACAGCTGCTTCCATCGTTTCAGGTTCCGTTATCGAACGTATCAGATCTTCAGCTCTTTGGGTACACGCAGTCCTGATCGGGTCGGTTTTCTGGATCATCGATGCAGCCTGGGGCTGGCACTGGGATGGCTGGATGGTTCATGTACTGGGCTATCACGATGCATATGCATCGGGTGTGATCCATGCGGTTGCTGGCGGCTATGCTTTAGGTGTTCTTGTGGTCTTAGGCCCGCGCATTGGCAAATTTGCCAAAGATGGCACACCCCGCGATATTCCACCACATAACCCATGGATGGTCACCATTGGCCTGTTCCTGATCTACACAGGGTTCTGGGGTTTCTATGCGGCCTGTAACGTGCCACTGATTTCACCCGAGGTTATCGACGGCCAAATCGTCGGCACAACATGGATAACAACAAACATCTATCTTGGGCCAACTACGCTGGGTGCGATTACCTTTAACTTCCTGATGTCTTTATCAGGCGGTTTGATGGCCACATATATTGTGTCCAAGGGCGATGCGTTCTGGACCTTCTCAGGTGGCCTTGCAGGTATTATCGGCGCATCTGCGGGTAATGATCTGTATCACCCAATGCAAGCATTACTGATTGGTGCGATCATTCCGGTGATTGCCTACAAGCTGCACTACTGGGTGGAAAACCGCTTCAAAATTGACGATGCAGTGGGTGCAGTTGCAGTCCACGGTTATGCAGGCTTCATGGGTGTTGTGGTTGCAGGCTTCGTTCTATGGGGTGCACCGTCATCACCATACGAAGGCTATGCTGCAATCAACCCGCTGGGTCAGTTTATCGGTGCGATAATCATGTTCTTTGTTCTTGGCTTTTGTCCTGCCTATGTGGTCTCACGCATTCAGGCAGCACGCGGAACATTGCGCATACCGATAGAAGTGGAATTGCAAGGTCTCGATTTTGCAGAACACCATGCATATGAAGATGCAGTAGCTGAAATCACTGCGCATCATCATAAACATCTTAAAGCTAGCTCATAAGGAGGAATGAAATGTCTACGATAGGATATGAAAACTGGGCCGTTGATATGGCCGACGTCGGGGCGATTTATCCCTTCCAGGGGCTAGAGATTCCGATGGTCATTGCAGGTGTGGCATTCTGGTTATGGTGGCATATCACTCAGGCGCGTCGGGAAACCGAGCATATGAATGAAGCCATGAAGGTCAGTGACCCTGATAAGGTCGCCGAGATGCTTGACAGATACTAAACTTGCAAACCTTGATACTGAAAGGCGTCGGAATTCCCGGCGCCTTTTATTTTCCTCTCATGAAAATTAATTTCTTTTCAGTTGAACCTTCATATGAACAATGATACCCCTAGAATCAAGGTATCATAAAGGAGAAACAGGGATGTGCGGTATCGTAGGACTGTTCTTAAAAGACAAAAATTTGGAACCCGAACTGGGCAATATGTTGACGGATATGCTGATCACCATGACCAATCGCGGCCCTGATAGTGCAGGTATTGCGATTTACGGCAATAATGCTGATGACAACAGCAAGCTGACGGTTCAATCAGACAATCCCAAACAGGATTTCAAAGGTCTGAAGAAGGCAATTAAAAAAGCCACGGGCATCAAGGTTTCACTGACCAAAAAAAGCACTCATGCCATTTTGGAAATGCCTACGAGTGAAATGGATGCAGTGCGCGCAGCCCTGAAACAAGTGCGCCCCGACACTCGCGTGATGAGTGCAGGCGACACAATCGAAATTTACAAAGAGGTCGGCCTGCCAGAAGATGTAGCCACCCGCTTTGATCTGCGTTCCATGACGGGTACCCACGGCATCGGTCATACACGCATGGCCACAGAATCTGCTGTTACAACCCTGGGTGCGCACCCGTTTTCAACAGGGGCGGATCAGTGTCTGGTCCACAACGGGTCACTATCCAACCATAACAGCCTGCGCCGCAAACTGCGCCGTGACGGGGTGAACATTGAAACCGAGAACGATACTGAAGTGGGTGCAGCGTACCTGACATGGAAAATGCAGCACGGCAGCACATTGGGCGAAGCCTTGGAAAGTAGCCTTGAAGATCTTGACGGTTTCTTTACCTTCGTTGTCGGCACCAAAGATGGTTTCGGCGTAGTACGTGACCCTATTGCCTGCAAACCTGCAGTGATGGCCGAAACCGATCAATATGTTGCATTCGGTTCAGAATACCGCGCACTGGTGAACCTACCGGGTATTGAAGACGCCCGTGTCTGGGAGCCAGAACCTGCAACCGTTTACTTTTGGAAGCATTAATCATGCAAAGTTTTGACTTAGAGACCGAAGGGTTGCGCAAACTGAACGCCAGCCTGCACGCGCAAAGCGATGACACCAATCAAACCGCGTGGGAAATCACCAACCCCAAAGGCAGCCACGCGATTGCGGTAGGCTTAGACGCTCCGATTGAAGTGACGGTAATGGGCCCAACTGGTTATTACTGCGGCGGTATGAACAAGCAGGCAACTGTGCATGTCAAAGGTTCCGCAGGCCCGGGTGTTGCTGAAAACATGATGTCCGGAAAAGTCATTATTGACGGTGATGCCAGCCAATATGCAGGGGCCACAGCCCATGGTGGCTTGCTGGTGATCAAGGGGAATGCTTCATCTCGTTGTGGTATTTCAATGAAAGGCGTTGATATCGTGGTGCATGGCAACATCGGCCACATGTCAGCGTTCATGGCGCAATCGGGCAATCTGGTTGTGCTTGGCGATGCAGGTGACGCTTTAGGCGACAGCCTGTATGAAGCCAACCTGTTTGTGCGCGGCACCGTGAAAAGCCTAGGGGCAGATTGCATCAAAAAAGATATGCGCGATGAGCATCTGGAAATTCTGAAATGCCTGCTGGCCGAAGCCGAAGCGGATGCAAAGCCAGAAGAATTCACACGCTACGGCTCTGCCCGCAAACTATACAATTTCGACATCGATAATGCGTCAGCGTATTAGGGGATAAAGATGACAGATAAACCAGACAACGCCATTCCGCGCACCGTACCCATTCAATCCGCGACATTCTCAAACCCGGTAAATGCCGAAATCCGTCGTGCGGCAGCCACAGGTATATATGACATTCGCGGTGGCGGCTCAAAACGCAAAGTTCCGCATTTCGACGACCTGTTATTCTTGGGTGCATCCATCTCGCGTTACCCACTGGAAGGTTACCGTGAAAAATGCGAAACTAAAGTGACACTAGGCACACGCTTTGCCAGCAAACCGATTGAACTGGACATACCGGTCACCATCGCAGGCATGTCTTTTGGCTCACTATCAGGTGGCGCCAAAGAGGCTTTGGGGCGCGGGGCGACAATGGCCGGCACCTCGACCACAACAGGTGACGGTGGCATGACCGAAGAGGAACGCGGCCACTCCAACAAACTGATCTATCAATACCTGCCATCGCGCTACGGCATGAACCCCGATGATCTACGCCGCTGTGATGCGATTGAAATCGTCGTGGGCCAAGGTGCCAAGCCAGGCGGCGGTGGTATGTTACTGGGGCAGAAAATCAGCGACCGCGTAGCCGAAATGCGCAATCTGCCCAAGGGCATCGACCAGCGGTCTGCCTGTCGTCACCCTGACTGGACAGGTCCTGATGATCTGGAAATTAAAATTCTGGAACTGCGCGAAATCACCAACTGGGAAAAGCCGATTTATATCAAAATCGGCGGCGCACGACCCTATTTCGATACAACACTTGCGATCAAAGCAGGGGCTGATGTGGTTGTTCTCGATGGCATGCAAGGCGGTACCGCTGCCACCCAAGACGTATTTATCGAGCACGTCGGGCAGCCCATTCTGGCCTGCATCCGCCAAGCAGTTGAAGCCTTACAAGAACTCGACATGCACCGCAAAGTACAACTGGTTGTATCAGGCGGCATTCGCACAGGTGCCGATGTTGCCAAAGCTTTGGCCCTAGGGGCCGATGCGGTAGCCATCGGGACAGGTGCCCTAGTGGCATTGGGTGATAATGATCCCCGTTGGGAAGACGAATATCAAAAACTGGGCACCACTGCCGGTGCTTATGATGACTGGCACGAGGGCAATGATCCTGCCGGCATCACCACCCAAACGCCCGCGCTGATGAAGCGCTTTGACCCCGTGGAAGGTGGACGGCGTTTATCGAATTATCTTAAGGTGATGACACTGGAAGCCCAAACCATCGCACGCGCCTGTGGTAAAAACCACGTGCACAATTTAGAGCCAGAAGACTTGGTGGCCCTGACATTGGAAGCCGCGGCAATGGCCCGCATCCCGCTTTCAGGCACCGACTGGTGGCCTGGAAAACCGGGGACAAGTTTTTAAAAGAAAAACAACGACGAACAGGGAGAACAACAATGACGATAGATTTAGCAGCCTTCGCAAAAGACAAAGGCGTTAAGTATTTTATGATCTCATACACCGATCTATTCGGTGGCCAACGCGCCAAACTGGTGCCTGCACAAGCGATTGCGGATATGCAAAAAGATGGCGCCGGATTTGCAGGATTTGCGACCTATCTGGATCTAACCCCCGCCCACCCCGATATGTTGGCCGTGCCCGATCCTTCATCTGTTATTCAGCTACCTTGGAAAAAAGATGTGGCATGGGTTGCCGCCAACTGCATGATGGATGGCAAAACCGTCGATCAGGCACCGCGCAATGTGCTGAACAAACTGGTAGCAGAAGCCGCTGAAATGGGCCTGAATGTGAAAACCGGCGTAGAAGCAGAATTCTTTTTGCTGACACCTGATGGTAGCCAACTATCGGATGAATACGATACCGCAGGCAAGCCCTGCTATGATCAACAAGCCGTCATGCGCCGTTATGATGTGATTGCCGAGATTTGCGACTATATGCTGGAAATGGGCTGGAACCCCTATCAAAACGACCATGAAGATGCGAACGGCCAGTTTGAAATGAACTGGGACTTTGCGGATGCCGTGATCACCGCTGATCGTCATTCATTTTTCAAATTCATGACTAAATCCGTCGCCGAAAAACACGGGTTCCGCGCCACATTCATGCCCAAACCTATTGAAGGCCTA
Organism: Amylibacter sp.; assembly: GCA_965261565.1. Classification (GTDB taxonomy): domain Bacteria; phylum Pseudomonadota; class Alphaproteobacteria; order Rhodobacterales; family Rhodobacteraceae; genus Amylibacter. Next base: position 1,315,382 of record OZ253460.1, on the reverse strand, counting down.
ACAGGTAACGGCTGCCACGCCCATATCTCGGTCTGGGATACGAAAACCGGCAAAACCAACGTGTTTGCAACCGATAAAAGCGAAGGTCAAACAGGCGAGTTGGGCTTATCTGATCAGGGCCGTGCCTTTCTGGGCGGTATCATGAAACATGCATCTGCCTTGGCCGCGATCACCAACCCCACGGTGAATAGCTATAAGCGGATTAATGCACCGCGTACGATTTCGGGGGCTACATGGGCACCCAATACGGTAACATGGACCGGTAATAACCGCACCCATATGGTGCGGGTTCCGGGGCCTGGTCGGTTTGAGCTGCGCCTACCTGATGGTGCAGTTAACCCGTACCTGTTGCAAGCGGTGATTATCGCTACTGGCCTTGACGGCATTCGCACCAATGCAGACCCCGGCCCACGCCGCGATATTGATATGTATGCGGATGGCCATAAGATCAAAGACGCCCCTAAACTGCCGCTGAACATGCTGGATGCCCTGCGGTTTTATGACAAGGATACATCGCTGAAAGCTGCTATGGGCGAAGAGTTTTCGGCAGCTTATCTGAAGTTGAAACATGCGGAATGGAATGCGTTTTGCACCCATTTCACTGCATGGGAAAAAGAAAATACGCTGGACGTTTAATTTAATTTTTCATCCTTTTATCTCTGTGACCCTCAACCTTTGAGGGTTACTAACATGTAAATAATTCTACAAACTAAACCAGTAAACTAGTTTAGTGTTTATGATCTGCGATTTGTCGGATAAAAATCTATCACTGTCGGAAATGGTAAGGACGCAGACACCCTGTTTTTATAGCCTAGCTTATAGAACAAGGATGATCCCTCATGCACTTTTCAGGTTTTAAAGTTATCAAAGAGGCTTTGACGGGCCACAAGGGCTGGGGCAAGCAATGGCGTGATCCCGAGCCAAAATCGCATTACGACATCATCATCATAGGTGGTGGCGGTCATGGTCTTGCTACGGCCTATTATCTGGCCAAAGAGTTTGGCCAAAAAAATATCGCCGTACTTGAAAAAGGTTGGATCGGTGGCGGTAATGTGGGGCGTAACACCACGATCATCCGCTCGAATTATCTGCTGGACGGAAACGAGCCATTCTACGAATTTTCACTGAAACTGTGGGAAGGGCTGGAGCAGGATTTCAACTATAACGCCATGGTCAGTCAGCGCGGCATTTTGAACCTTGTTCACACCGACGGCCAGCGTGATGCCTTCATCAGGCGTGGAAACGCGATGATATTAAATGGAGCAGATGCGGAATACCTGACAGCGGATCAAATTCGTGCCGAAAACCCGTTCCTGAATTTCGACGATGCCCGCTTCCCGATCAAAGGCGGCTTGGCGCAACGGCGCGGCGGCACAGTGCGCCATGATGCCGTGGCTTGGGGGTATGCGCGTGGCGCAGATCAGCGTGGTGTTGATATTATCCAGAACTGTGAAGTCACAGGATTGCGTATTGAAAACGGTGTTTGCAAAGGAGTTGAAACCTCACGCGGGTTTATCGGCGCTAACAAGGTCGGTTCATGTGTTGCAGGTTCTTCCAGCCGAATAATGGCACACGCCAACATACGCTTACCTATTGAAAGCCATGTATTGCAGGCGTTTGTATCCGAAGGGCTGAAACCAGTCATTCCAGGTGTAATTACCTTTGGTGCGGGGCACTTTTATGTCAGCCAATCAGACAAAGGCGGGTTGGTCTTTGGCGGCGATATTGACGGCTATAACACCTACGCCCAGCGCGGCAATCTGCCCACCGTGGAAGATGTCTGCGAAAGCGGCATGGCCATCATGCCGATGATCGGTCGTGCACGTCTCTTGCGCATGTGGGGCGGTGTGATGGATATGTCGATGGATGGTTCACCCATCATCGACAAAACCCATATCGACGGGCTCTATTTCAACGGCGGCTGGTGTTACGGCGGCTTCAAGGCCACGCCCGCATCGGGCTGGTGTTATGCCCATCTGTTAGCCAAAGACGAACCACATGAATTGGCCACCGCATACCGCTTGGACCGCTTCAAACACGGCCATATGATCGATGAAAAAGGGGTGGGCGCACAGCCCAATTTACACTGATATGATTATTAACCATCCCATCCTTGGCCCGCGTGATGCCGCTGAATTCACTTATTTGGGCGATACATCCCTCTTAAACCGCCCCGACTGGCAAGCGGCGGATGCAGCAGAACAATTCTATGAATACCTTTACCTGCGCGACAATCCTGCAGGCCAGCACCGCGAACTTTGGTATCACGAACAGGGCGACCGCAGTTGGCTGGTCGTCACCCGTAATACCCTGACCCATGAAATTTCATCGGTAGAAATGGCGTCCGAAGTCGCCCGCGCAAGGGGGAACGGCAAATGACCCAACCAAACCGCTTAAAGGGTGGCTTGATCGACCACAGCACACCCCTGAATTTCACATTCGACGGCAAATCCTATCAGGGATGCGCAGGCGATACACTCGCCTCGGCCCTTCTGGCCAATGGCGTGCGCCTGATGGGCCGCTCATTCAAGTATCACCGCCCGCGCGGACCCTTGACCGCAGGGTCAGAGGAACCAAACGCACTTGTGGAGCTGCGAACAGGTGCACGGCTTGAGCCCAACACACGCGCCACCACGGCCGAACTGTTTGATGGTCTTACGGCCAACAGCCAAAACCGCTGGCCGTCATTACAATTCGATGCAATGGCGATCAATGACCGGTTTTCAAATTTTCTGACCGCAGGGTTTTACTATAAAACCTTCATGTGGCCCGCCGCATTTTGGGAAAAAGTTTATGAGCCTATCATTCGCAAAGCCGCAGGTCTTGGCTCCCTTTCCATGCAGGATGATCCCGATGTCTACGATAAGGGTTTCCTGCATTGTGATCTCTTGATCATAGGCGCCGGCCCCGCAGGCCTTGCCGCCGCCCTGACCGCAGGGCGCGCAGGTGCAAACGTCATTTTGGCAGATGAAGATTACGCCTTTGGTGGCCGTCTGAATGCCGAAACTTTCACCCTTGATGATGTCCCCGCCAGTGACTGGATTGCGACAACCCTGGCAGAGCTGGAAAGCCTGCCGAACGTGCGCACCATGATCCGCACAACCGTAATAGGCGCGTTTGATCACGGCGTATACGGCGCGGTTGAACGGGTGTCAGACCACCTTTCTACCCCTGCCCCTGACAAGCCGCGCCAAATCCTGTGGCGCATCTACACCAAACGCACACTATTGTGCGCAGGTGCGATTGAACGCCCCATCGCGTTTGAAAACAACGACCGCCCGGGCATCATGCTGGCAGGGGCCATTCGTTCCTATGCCAACCGCTGGGCCGCGACGCCAGCAACGGAAGTCGCAATTTTCACCAACAACGATGATGGCCACCGCACAGCAACTGACCTGCTTGCAAAAGGCGTAAAAATCTCGGCTATAATAGACACCCGCAAAGACGCACCAAACTGCGCACAGGTAGAAGTTCTAGCAGGCGCACAAGTCACCGACACTATCGGCCGTTTAGGCGTAAAACAACTGACCGTGCAACTGGCAGACGGCTCAATGCGCCACGTACACTGCGAAGCATTAGGCGTATCTGGCGGCTGGAACCCCAACGTTCATATCAGCAGCCACCAACGCGGCCGCCCTGAATGGGATGCAAACATCGCAGCCTTCGTTCCAGATAAAAACGGGCCCGCCGGCCTAAGTTCTGCCGGGGCTGCACTGGGTATATTCTCCACCGCTGGCGCCCTTGATAGCGGTGCAAAATCAGCCAAGTCTGCCTTGCAAGACCTTGGGTTTTCAACAAAACCCATCAAACTGCCAAAAGCCGAAGATGCGCCTGTAAACCTGCAACCGTTCTGGCATGTCAAATCTGGTAAGGGCCGCGCCTGGCTGGATCAACAAAACGATGTCACCGTGAAGGACGTAAAACTGGCGCATCAGGAAAACTTCCGCGCAGTTGAACACCTGAAACGCTACACCACGCTGGGCATGGCTACCGATCAAGGAAAAACCTCCAACATGGGCGGTTTGGCGATCATGGCCGAACTGGCTGGCAAAACCATCCCAGAAGTCGGCACCACCATTTTCCGCCCGCCATACACACCCGTTTCAATGGGTGCTTTGGGTGGCCGTGCGGTGGGTAAAAATTTCCACCCTTTCCGCTTATCTCCAAGCCACAAATGGGCCGAAGAACAGGGTGCTGTTTTTGTCGAGGTTGGCAACTGGTTGCGGGCGCAATGGTTCCCGAAAGCGGGTGAAACACATTGGCGTCAATCGGTTGATCGCGAAGTTATTGCAACGCGTAAATCGGTCGGCATCTGTGACGTGACAACACTGGGCAAAATCGATGTCCAAGGGGCCGATGCCGCAACATTCCTAAACAAGGTTTACTGCAACGGATTTGCCAAACTCGCGGTCGGTAAAACCCGTTACGGGCTGATGTTACGCGAAGACGGGATCGTCATGGATGATGGCACAGCGGCACGTTTAGCCGAAGACAATTTCGTTGTCACCACGACCACGGCAAATGCCGTAACTGTCTATAGACACATGGAGTTTTGCCGCCAATGTCTGTGGCCTGATCTGGATGTTCAGTTGATTTCAACGACTGAAGCCTGGGCGCAATTTGCGGTGGCAGGACCTAATGCGCGTAAGCTGTTGCAAAAGATTATCGACCCTGCATTTGACATATCAAACGAAGCTTTCCCGTTCATGGGATGTGGCAGTATAACGGTTTGTGGCGGGTTGCGAGCGCGGCTTTTCCGTATCTCGTTCTCCGGTGAGCTAGCGTTTGAAATCGCCGTTCCCACACGCTATGGCGACGCTTTGATGCGCCGTATGATGGAAGAAGGCAAAGAGTTTGATGCGGCTCCATACGGCACCGAAGCATTGGGTGTTATGCGCATAGAAAAAGGCCATGCAACGGGCAATGAATTGAACGGCACAACCACCGCACTTAACCTTGGCATGGGGCGTATGGTTTCGAAGAAAAAAGACAGTATCGGATCAGTTCTGTCAGAACGCGCCGGACTGAATGAACCAGACGCATTAATGCAGGTCGGACTAAAACCTGTAGACGTGTCTGAACCCGTTGTTGCAGGTTCGCATCTGATGGCTAAGACGGGGCCTGTGAACGCGAAAGCCGATCAAGGCTATATCACCTCGGTTTGCTATTCTCCAACCTTGGGAAGCTCTATCGGCCTAGGGTTTTTAAAAGATGGCGGCAATCGCAAGGGTGAGATCATCCGTGCAGTTAACCCATTGCAAAATCAAGAAGTTTTACTCGAAGTGGTCAGTATGCACTTCTTTGATCCAGAAGGGGAGCGGCTTCGTGCATAGTCTTAAAGCCATCACCGCGTTGGGCGGACATGAAGCGCAAGTGGACGTAATCCACGGGCTGACAATTTCGGAATGCCCCGACTGGGCCATTGCATCTGTTGCGGCCCGAACGGGTCAGGAAAAACAATTGGTAACCGCGTTTAAAAAAGCGATGGGAACGGCCTTACCAAAACCTATGAAAAGCACCGGCAAGGGTGGGATAACCACGTTCTGGACGGGGCAAAATCAATACTTTGTCGAAGCCCCGATTGCTGACAACGAACTGCTTGCAGACAGGCTTGCAAAAGCCCTGAAACAAACCGCTTCCGTGACCGAACAAACCGATGGCTGGGTGCGGTTCGATGTGCAAGGTGCGGGCTGTTCGGATGTATTCGAACGGCTGTGCATTCTGGATACACGCAGTATGAAAAAAGGCGCAGCGTCGCGGACTTCTTTGGAGCATTCAGGTTGTTTTATACTATGCCGCACACACGCGTATTTCAGCATCTACGGGCCACGGTCAACAGCCGCGTCAATTCATCATGCTTTGGTGACAGCCGCGAAGTCTGCGTTGGGGTGATAACGCCCGAGATTGGCGTATGATCGGCGTGCACTATGCGTGCACAGCGCATATGATTTTTGTCGGGTTTATATTTGTGGAATGCGTATGGCGGGATGTATGGTTTTGAGATTTTAGGGGCTGGGAATGTAGAATATGTGTTGTTCACATACAGCATGCCGTCGGCATTCAATTCGCGCGTGAAATCACGTACCCTACGTTTTCTTAGCTCTTATCTGCAAAACCACCTAAAAATTCAACAATTTTAGGAGCATTTTTACCAATTGTAAGAAGATTACTTGATAATTTCGCGGACTTATCCGTAACTCCCATAGCTTTCGACAAAACCACCGATAAAGCATTCAATGGTTGAATATTTTCCTTTTTCGTTTCTGGGTAAGTAGTGACTAAAGTGCCCACTGCTGCATCTAGCTTTTCCTTAAGGTCTTTCTCTCCAAAAAATGAAAAATGTTCGATTACGCTCGCTAATCCAAGGGATATCTTAATTATCATTTCTTTAACGTCATTTGGCAATTCAGATTTTGAAATTTCTCCAGACAACAAACGAAACTCTTCTGCTAGATCCTTGGTATCTGATTTTAGCTCTTCTTTTGAAAAGTATGCCCTAGTCGCCATATGTACCAAGTTTAAATTAACTAAATGGTCTGGTTTAAGAAAACTGGATCGAGCCTGTTCAATCGTAAAATGATATTGTGAAAAATCAGTCAAGCCATTGAATGGGTTCAGGAAGATATTAAGTTGAGCCTTGCCTTTTTCATCATCAGGTAAATTTAATATGTCATTTCGAACCTCTTGAACAAGCAATGAAACGCGTTTGATGACTTCTGTTTCGCCCTCTATTCCTTCCAAGCCCAAATAATCGGCAAGAGCCTTTATAAACTTTTGTTTTGGGTCTTTGAGGGTGCCTACGACGGTTAAAACTTCCATTAATGCTTGAGTTGATGTGTACAAATTAATTTCCTTGAAGCTATTTAGCTACTCTATTCAGTAAAGATAATTTTGCAACCTAACAAAGTCGCTCACCACCATCATGGCCGTCGCCTTTAGGCGATGGCCGCGCCCGACCCTCCCCACTAGAGGGCGCATTCGTACCCATCCCTGAACGATTAGCGAATGCAATTCGCTCCTAGTCAGGCGCTGCGTGGCAGAAAGGTAATCTCAGCACAACTCTTTGCAGGGTTTTTTGATAAATAAAGCAATTACAATATGTTAACTATATGTCCCAACTGGGACATGCACCCAACATTACATATAAACTTACTTAGGCTCTAACCTGACAGCCCCTAATGACGCGTTGCTGACTAGTGATGCATAGGCCCGCAAAGCTTTCGAAACCTTACGTTTGCGCGGCTCGACCGGCGCCCATGCCTTGTCGCCTTTGGCTTCCATTTCGGCACGGCGATTTGCCAGCTCTGCTTCCGTCAGTTTCACATCAATCTTACGGTTCGGGATGTCGATCTCAATAATGTCGCCCTCAACGATCAGCCCAATATTACCACCCTCGGCCGCTTCAGGCGACGCGTGACCAATGGACAGCCCCGACGTACCACCGGAAAAACGCCCATCCGTGATCAAAGCGCAAACTTTACCCAGACGCATGGATTTCAGATAGGACGTGGGGTAGAGCATTTCTTGCATCCCCGGCCCACCGCGCGGGCCCTCATAGCGAATGATCACCACATCACCTGCGCTAATCTCTTTGTTCAAGATGCGGTTCACCGCCTCATCCTGACTTTCGCAAACAATCGCAGGGCCACTGAATTTCAGGATACTGTCATCAACGCCTGCGGTTTTCACCACGCAACCCTCAAGTGCGATGTTGCCGAACAGAATCGCCAAACCGCCATCTTGGGAAAATGCGTTTTCCTTTGATCGGATCACACCCTTGGCACGATCCATATCCAGTTCCTTGTAACGGCGCGACTGGCTGAAAGCCTCAACCGTGCGCACGCCACCTGGGGCTGCAAGGAACAGCTCATGCACATCCTTGTCGTTGGTTACACGCACGTCCCATTTCTGGATGGCTTCACCTATAGTCGGAGTGTGAACAGTGCCAACATCCGAGTTCATCAGGCCCGCACGTTCCAGTTCACCCAACAGGGCGAATATACCGCCAGCGCGGTGGATATCTTCCATGTGTACGTTCAATATTGCAGGTGCGACTTTGCACAGGCACGGCGTGATACGGCTAAGGCGGTCAATGTCGTCGACAGTGAAATCTACTTCGCCTTCTTGTGCAATAGCCAGCAGGTGCAGGATTGTATTTGTCGAACCGCCCATCGTGATGTCCAGCGTCATGGCATTTTCAAACGCCGCTTTTGTGGCAATGCCGCGTGCTGACACCGCTGTGTTGCCGTTCTCATAGTATTCTTTAGTCAGCTTGACGATCAAACGCCCGGCTTCTTGAAACAAACCTCTACGGTCTGAATGGGTGGCAAGTGTTGACCCGTTGCCAGGTAAGGCCAGACCCAATGCCTCGGCCAAACAATTCATCGAGTTGGCGGTGAACATGCCAGAACAAGACCCGCAAGTGGGGCAAGCACCTTCTTCAAAGGCTTGCACTTCGGCGTCTGTGCGGTCTGGGTTGGCCGCTTCGATCATCGCGTCAATCAAATCCACCGCACGCAATTCACCATCAATGTCGACTTTGCCGGCTTCCATCGGTCCACCAGAAACGAACACCACAGGAATATCCAAACGCAAGGCCGCCATCATCATACCGGGCGTGATTTTATCGCAATTGGAAATGCACACCATCGCATCAGCACAATGGGCGTTAACCATATATTCCACACTGTCGGCGATCACTTCGCGCGAAGGCAGCGAATAAAGCATCCCGTCGTGACCCATAGCGATACCGTCATCTACTGCGATAGTGTTGAATTCCTTGGCAACACCACCCGCCGCTTCAATTTCACGCGCAACCAGTTGGCCAATGTCTTTCAGGTGCACGTGACCGGGCACAAACTGAGTAAAGGAATTGACCACCGCGATAATCGGCTTGCCGAAATCCTCGTCTGTCATGCCGGTTGCCCGCCATAGCCCGCGTGCGCCCGCCATGTTGCGGCCGTGTGTGGATGTGCGTGAACGATATGGGATCTTCATGTGATTTCTCCGAAAAAACTGGTTGGCACTATTTTGCCCGAACTTAATCCAAGTTTCCAGAGGATTCGCCTGCGTTATTTTTGAGCACCCGAAAATTTATCCCACAAACGTCCGAAAAATCCGCGTGTACTTGTGCTTGCATCATCCCATGCGTCTTCGATATCTTCCAAAACAGGGTCGATGCGACGGTGTTTAAAACGTTGCAGCAGGCGGAAAAGACCAAGGCCGATCAGTCCGATAACGATGAAAAAGATGATATTGAACCATGGGATCAAGCGCACACTCGGCCCGTCGACAGCTTTCAGCGATGTTGCATTGGGGAAGATGGTGAAAAATTCATTGCGCCAGCCATAATGACGGACTGCAACCCATATAGGGGCGTCCTTAGCCGACACCAGTTCTTTGGCCTGTGCATTTATATCGGCACTGTCGAATTTGAAATAAAACGGCCATGAAAAGCTCGTGTCTTCGTTACGATACACCATAACGCTGCCATCGGGCATAACTGTATCGATAAAGCGCACATCGCGCGAAGGTAATTTACTGGTGCCCGCATCAGGATTGGCCCAGAATATGCTGTTCGCCCCGAAATCCTGACGTTTTTCATAGGCATCGATTATGCGTACAATATCACGTTGTGGTAAAATGTAGTGAAACAGCCCCACAGTAAAGACGATCAGTAGCGTTATAATGATCCATTTAATCCAGCGCATGTGCCCAACCTCAATAATACGTCCTGCCTTTATATGGTGGTTCAGTCTCATCTTACCAGTCGTTTTATGGTTAAATTTTTTGTATCATTCATACCCCATTAAGATTTATTGCCTAGGTTTAAATATGGTTAATGAAAACTTACAACGTATCCCACTCGAACCGCTTACCCTTATTCAGGGTGGTTTGCCTGAAGTAAAAAACTTATTCATTGAGGACCGATCCAGGATCATAATCAATACAATCGCACCAAATCATATTGTGGAAATGACCTGTCATATACATGCAAGCAAGCAAGTCACAATTTTGGACGGCTATGCCGAGGTGGTATTGCCGGATACATGTATAAAACTTTTCGAAGGGCAGTCTGCGCATATACCCAACGGCATGGCACATAAAATCGTTAATTGCGGAAAAATACCTTTAAAATATGTAGAAATTCGCACTGGCCCTTACGTCAAGGATGACGACCTGATGGTTTAATACAAAAATAACTTCCCAAATTATGTTGCACCTGCGAAGGGAATGTGCCACGCATTCGTCAAATACAGAAATGTTTACGCAAAAGGTGCCGAAATGCTTGATGATACAAACCTAAGTTCAATCCTGAAAGACCCCAGTCTGCTATGCACACAAGCCTATATAGCCGGTGAATGGGTAGACGCCAAAGATGGTGCTACTTTTGAAGTAAGCAACCCCGCACGTGGTGATGTTATTGCAAATTTGCCTGATATGCAGGTAGAAGATGCGACGCACGCAATTGCAGCCGCTGCGAAAGCGCAAAAAGAATGGGCATCGTGGACAGGCAAGGAACGTTCTGCCGTGATCCGCAGAATGTTCGAACTGATGGTTGAAAATGCCGATGATTTGGGTGCTATTTTAACGGCCGAAATGGGCAAACCTTTTACTGAGGCGCGCGGTGAGATTTTATATGCCGCAAGCTTTCTGGAATGGTTCGGTGAAGAGGCAAAGCGGATTTACGGTGAAACCATTCCCGGGCATCAACGCGACAAACGTATTACGGTTCTTAAGCAACCAGTTGGCGTTGTGGCATCCATTACGCCTTGGAATTTTCCATCCGCGATGATCACCCGCAAGCTGGGCCCTGCACTTGCATCAGGTTGTGCATTCGTGGCACGCCCCGCCAAGCAAACCCCGCTTTCCGCATTGGCGATTGCAGCAATTGCAGATCGTGCCGGTCTGCCGAAAGGTGTTTTAAGCGTTCTGACATCAGCGCGTGCACGCCCTATCGGGGCCGAGTTTTGTACAAATCCGCATGTACGCAAATTAACCTTCACCGGTTCCACCGAAGTTGGCCGCGTGTTGATGAAACAGTGTTCCGACAAGATCATGAAACTGTCACTGGAATTGGGTGGCAACGCACCGTTCATCGTGTTCGACGATGCTGATCTGGATGCGGCAGTTGAAGGGGCGATGATTTCAAAATACCGCAACAATGGGCAAACATGTGTCTGTGCCAACCGTATTTACGTACAAGAGGGTATTTACGATGCGTTCGCTGAAAAGCTTGCCATTGCAGTCCGCAAAATGAAAGTCGGTGACGGGCTGGAAGATGGTGTAATGGCTGGCCCACTGATCGACATGGCCGGTGTGGAAAAAGTTGAAGAGCATATCGCGGACGCAACTTCAAAAGGTGCAAAAATTCTGGCCGGCGGAAAGCGTCACGCATTGGGCGGCACTTTCTTTGAGCCGACCATACTGACAGGTGTTAATTCTGATATGATCGTGACCGAAGACGAAACATTCGGCCCTGTTGCGCCTTTGTTCAGCTTTAAAACCGAAGAAGAGGTTGTTGCAGCTGCCAATGACACTATTTACGGCCTTGCCTCTTATTTCTATTCCAACGACCTGAACCGCGTCACCCGCGTGCAAGAAGCACTGGAATACGGCATGGTTGGCGTCAATACTGGTCTGATTTCCACCGAAGTCGCCCCATTTGGCGGCGTCAAACAATCGGGCTTGGGTCGTGAAGGATCACATCACGGTATGGATGATTACATGGAAATGAAATATATCTGTACGTCGATCAAGTCTTAAGAGAAATTTAATTTTTTCCAAGAATTGACACGCCCCGTCCGTCTAATAGCTTATGAGGATGGAAAACAGCGACGAGATTCTGGTAAATCGCGCCCAATCAGGTGATGCGCAGGCGTTCGGGCAGTTGCTTGAACGCCATTATGATATGATCCTGCGGCTTGGTTACAGAATGCTGGGATCACAAACTCTGGCCGAAGAATTGGCGCAGGATGTATGTTGTGCCCTGCCTGTTAAACTGGGGTCTTTTCGCGGCGAGGCCAAGTTTACCACTTGGCTTTATCGGGTTTCGATCAATGCTGCCAAAGATGTTTTACGCAAACAAAAGACACGCCATGCTGCACAACAGGGTTGGGGTGATGTGTTTGCGTTACAAAATGATGATGCGAATGACAAAGCACAAGACCGTGCATGGCTGGCGCAGGCAATGGCGACTTTGCCCGCAGATCTGCGCGAGGTATTGGTTTTAACCCTGGCCGAGGATATGACACATGCCGAAGCTAGTGAGGTTTTGGGCGTCCCTGCCGGAACAGTTTCATGGCGTATCAGTGAAGCAAAGAAACACCTGCGGGCGTTGGCCCAATCAGAGGAGGCATATCCATGAGCGATGAATTGGACAGATTGGCGAAAGCCCTGAAAACTGCAAAACCGGCCGCGAACCCTGATCTCAAAGCGGAAATTCTGGCGCGTGCCCAAAAAAGTTTTGAAACATCCCAAGAAACTGCCGCGCAGCCGCGTCCTATCCATAAGTCAGCACAAAATGTGTCTGGCATTTGGACAGGAGTATTAGACATGATACGATCAATTAATCTGCGCCCCGCGCTTTATGCAACCAGTGCGTTGTGTGTTGTCGGTTTGGCGTTTGTGGTAACCCAGCCAATGATAAATGACCCTGGTTTTTCTTTGGATAATCTAGGACGTGTTGCTGAAAGTAAAAAAGATCAACAGGGTAAAAATGAAACCTTAAATGATCAGGAAATCGCACTAGCAGAACCAGTAGTACAAGAAGAAGTCGCGCAAATCACAAAAGCAGCCCCCGCCAAATCATTAAAGCAGGCCCGTGAAAGAGAAGCATTCCGTAGCTTATCAGCGATCAGCCTTGACCAGGTATCAGGTTTTTCCACACCAAGCATCATAGCAAGCGAACCAATTGCAATACCAGTGTCGCCTTCAAAAGAAACCTTTTCCAATGAAGCCCCAAACCCGTTGAAAATCGTCATTGAAGACCCTGTTTCAACGTTTTCAATCGACGTTGACACCGCATCATATTCCTATGTGCGTAGTTCCATTGAAAGCGGTCATTTGCCACCTGTTGAATCTGTGCGTATTGAGGAAATGATCAATTACTTTCCGTATGATTACCTCGCACCCGATCTGGCGGAAGCACCGTTTTCGACACAGGTTTCAGTTTTTCAAACCCCGTGGAACCCTGATACCAAACTGCTACATATCGGGATTCAGGGCGCAAAACCGGATGTTGAAAGCCGCCCGGCACTCAACCTTGTGTTCCTGATAGACACCTCTGGTTCTATGCAGGATACTGATAAACTGCCGTTGTTAAAGCAATCTTTCCGCCTGCTGCTGAACACGCTGCGCCCAACCGACAAAATTGCGATCGTGACCTATGCCGGTAGTGCGGGTACGGTACTGGAACCAACCGCTGCAAGCGACAAAGATAAGATACTGGAAAGCCTTGAGCGGCTGGAAGCAGGCGGTTCAACCGCCGGGCAAGCAGGGTTACGGCAAGCTTATGCTTTGGCGGAAGACATGCAATCAGACGATAGTATAGGGCGTGTTCTGCTGGCCACAGATGGCGATTTCAACGTGGGAATTTCCAACCCCGAAGAGTTGAAACGTTTTGTGGAAGAAAAACGCGATACAGGGGTTTATTTATCCGTTTTCGGATTTGGTAATGGCAATTACCGCGATGACATGATGCAGACCCTGGCGCAGAACGGCAACGGTGTGGCGGCCTATATCGACACGCTTTCAGAGGCGCAAAAAGTGATGGTAGATCAGGTTTCGGGTGCGTTGTTTCCAATAGCCAATGACGTGAAAATACAGATGGAATTCAACCCCGACCTTGTCGCGGAATACCGCCTGATCGGCTATGAAACCCGCGCATTGAAGCGCGAGGATTTCAATAATGATACGGTGGATGCCGGTGAAATTGGCGCAGGCCATACGATCACGGCGATTTACGAGATCACGCCGGTTGGTTCACCTGCGATCAGAAACGATGCGTTGCGGTATAAAACTGAAACGGCATCGAATGATGGGCCAGAAGAATACGGGTTTTTGAAGCTTCGTTATAAGACGCCGGGAGCCGCGAAAAGCACGTTGATTACGACGCCTATTCCTGCCGCATCAGACGAAGCCAGCCAAGAGGCCAAATTTGCCGCCTCTATCGCGGGTTTCGGGCAGCTTTTGACAAAGTCAAAATATCTGGAAGGTTGGACATGGGATCAAAACATTGCATTAGCAAATGCCGGCAAAGGCGATGACCCTTACGGCTACCGTGCCGAGGCGGTTCAGCTGATGCGTCTTGCCCAATCTCTGAAATAAAACAAAGCCATCCCTGACAGTATGACAGGGGTGGCGTCTATGCCAACGCAAATGCGAAATATTGTATTGTGGGCGGGCGGCGGCATTGTGAAACAAAGCGGACACTGCAATATTGTCAAAGTAACAAGGCACTGATACTTTTAATCTTTATGCCAAGTAAGGTTTTATATTTTGGATATTGTACTTATTATTATACAGGCTGTCCTAATATATATTTTTATACTCATTCCTGTATTTTTTGCACTTATCTGGGCGAATTGTAGCTACAGTCCGACAGTGCGAAAGACATTGAGGTTATCAGCAAAAGTTTGTGCGTTTTTATTGTCTTCCTTATACTTTTATCTACTTGTTATTAGCGTAATATGTAACGGAAATCTATTTTCTGGTTATGGTTCTTGTTGGGTATTATCTGATAGTATCGTCGATTTATCTGGCCGCATATTTGGCAACGTACTTTCAGCATTGGTTGTTTTTGCAGTGGGACTTTTTACAACTTGTGCTTTTTTGGAGTTTATGTCGCGAAAGAGATAGTTTAAAAGTATTCACTTTGAGCTCAAAACCGTCATCTGACTGTTTAAATCAGAAATATATCAACCTGTGCTTATTCAAGCAGAACCCTCTGACCTATTGCTTTAGTCAAAAACAAAGCCACCCCTGTCAATCCGGCAGGGGTGGCATCTATGCCAAACACCACGAGGGGGAGAGTGTGTGTTTGAGCAAATCAACCGCGCTTACAGGGAGGGATAGGCGCGGTTAATACTTCAAAAGCCTTAGGCTTCTTTTGTGACTTTTTTGGCTTTCACCGGCTTGGCATCAATCGTACCGGTTGATGCAATCTCAATCCGGCGCGGTTTTAATGCTTCGGGCACTTCACGCACCAAGTCGATATGCAATAAGCCATCTTTGGTTTCGGCGGCAACCGGGCGCACATGATCGGCCATCTGAAAGCGTTTTTCAAAAGCACGCGATGCAATGCCACGGTGCAAATACTGGACTTCGTCAGCATTTTCAGTTTCAGCTTTTTTGGCAGAAATCACCAATTGGCCATCACGCATTTCGACAGACAGCTCATCTTCGCTAAAACCCGCAACGGCAACAGAAATACGGTAGGTATCTTCCCCCGATTTTTCTATATTGTAAGGTGGGTAGGTGTTTGTTCCAACATCTGCAGTCAAAGCGCGATCCAGCATATTTGCCAGACGATCAAAGCCTACTGTGGAACGGTAAAGGGGTGCAAAATCATAATTGCGCATAATCGTCATCCTCCTATAGAAGCGATACGTTAGTTATTTCAGCCTTCCTTATGGACAGGCCGTTTCTTCATACTGGACCCCATTCGGGCATCCGGTAATTAATATATGGGAATTATTCTGCCCACGTCAAGGGCGTAGGATTTTTGCAACTGATTTAATATTGCCCAGCTGTTCGCTGATTGACTTGCCGGTTGGTTTTTTACTTTGAAAGACACCGCGACTGGCACGTAATTGCGTCAGTAATTCTTCCAATGGTGCGCCTAATGACGCGCCCAGTGACACTTTTTTTCCTTCCACGACCGCTTTTGCGGATACAACGGAAGCAATCTTAGGTACCCCATTTTCCATGATGAAAATTGGTGAACCGGATGCCCCGAAATCAACATTGCAGGTTAAAACCAATGCACGCCGGTCAGAACCCAGCACATGGCAAGGTTCCTCAATTGATGGCGCTTCCGAGCGATCTTGTGCATAGGATACCACTTTTACCTGATCCCCGACCTTCAATGCCGCATGGCGTTCGAAGGCTTTGACCGCATTTGTTGTAATGGGGTGTTCAAGTTCTATAATAGCAATATCGCTGGGGACTTTGTTAATCTTCACATCACGCCCTGCACCATAGTCTTTATGGATAACGATACGCCGTGCTTTGCGTTGGGCCGCAGCCCGGCCGATGCGCCAACCGGCCAGAAATTCAACCGCATCAGGTTTCATTAATACGCCAGTTCGGGGGTGATACATGCAATGTGCCGCTGTCAAAACCAGATCAGGTGCGATTAAGGCACCAGTACAAAACCCCGCACCCTTCATATTGATACGCCCGACCGCTTGCCATGCTTTTGCTTCATCCGCAGATAATAATTTGCGCAATGGGGACTGCCCAGCTTTTGTTGGCATCCCGAAACTTACAGCAAGAAGTAAAACTAGTATAAATCGCACACAATTTCCCCGATTAACAAATTCAACCCTTGGTGTGGCAAGTAAATGTGCCAAAAGCGTGGCGGTAGCAAAAAATACCGTTACCCGTTCGCGACACTTTTCACGTTAGTTTTGCAGGCTTTGGCCCACCCGTAGCCCAGTCAAGCAACTCTACCGTATGCACCACGGGAATGCCAGTGCCGGAGCCGATTTGCATCATGCATCCAATGTTGCCCGCAGCAATTATCTGCGGCTTAACCGCTTCTAAAGTTGTCACTTTACGATCTTTCAACTGTTTGGATATCTCTGGTTGCATCAGATTATAGGTTCCGGCCGAACCGCAGCATAGGTGCGGATCAGATGGCTCCAGCACCGTAAAGCCCGCATTTTTCAACAGATTTTTCGGGTGGGTTTTGATCTGTTGCCCGTGTTGCAATGAGCAGGCGGAATGATAGGCTACACGTATATCTTTGGGATCGTTCACAGGCAATTTCAGATCAACCAGAACTTCGGATATATCCTTGGCCAATTCCGAGACGGTTTGCGCATCTTGCGCCAGATCCTCATTGCGGAACATATACCCATAGTCTTTGACAGTGGTACCACACCCCGAAGTGTTGATCACAATCGCATCCAGCCCCTCGCCATTGACTTCGGTCATCCAGGCCTGGATATTTTTTGCAGCCGTAGCATGGCTTTGTTTCGTCTTGCCCATATGATGGGTCAGGGCACCGCAACAACCGGCCCCCTTGGCGACCACAACCTCGCAACCATAACGGCATAACAGACGAATGGTGGCGTCATTGATATCTGTGTCCAGTGCTTTTTGCGCGCAACCCGTCATTAAGGCCACACGTTTGATACGTTTACCTTTTGCCGTAAAAACCTGTGGTTTATCGTTCAGGCTGGGGGGCGGCAATTTTGCCGGGGCGAACTCCACCATATTGCGGATTTTTGCGGGCATGAGTGGCGCAAGGGGTTTTGATAACTGCGCGCCCCGCATCGCCAAACGAAAGCGTTTTTCATAGGGTAGTATCTGCGCCAGCACGGCGCGCATCACGCGATCAAACAACGGACGTTTGTAATTCTCTTCGATGTATTCGCGCGCGTGATCGATCAGATGCATATAATGCACCCCGGACGGGCAAGTCGTCATGCAAGCAAGGCAGGACAGGCAGCGGTCAATATGCTTGACGGTTTTTTCATCAGGTACACGACTATTTTCCAGCATATCCTTGATCAGATAAATCCGCCCGCGCGGGCTGTCCAACTCATCGCCCAGTAGCTGATATGTAGGGCAAGTTGCTGTGCAAAATCCACAATGCACACATGAGCGCAGGATTTCATTCGCGCGTTTAATTTTAGGGTCGGCCATTTGGCCATCGGTAAAATTTGTTTGCATGATCTAGCCCATAATCCCTGCATTTAAAATACCATTGGGATCAAATCTAGCACGCAATCCTTTTTCGATTCTTGCAATGGCCGCATTTTGCGGCACCCTTTTTGTATGTGTTCCGCGCACGCATTCCACATATCCGGAAATACCGTTTAATGCTGTACGCACATCCAGATCAGCTGGTGTTGAAGCCCATATCAGTCCCCCGCCCCAATCAAAAATGATCTGTGTCTTTTCGCTGGATACTTGCAAAATTTCCGCGGCTTTCACACCTTCAGACGGAGAGACGGATATGCGCCAAACCGCGCCTTCCAAAGCGTGGAACGGTTCTACGTCACGTACGGATTTCCATAGATTGTCATCACGTACTATTTCGGCTTCCCCCGTTGCCCCGAGCATGTTTTGCAACTGTTCACAGCGATATGACACGGATCTCTCAAAACCTTCGACGCGGATCAATGTGGTTGCGGTTTTAGAAATATGTGCTGCACCGTTTACATCGTATGGCGAGGTTAATGCCCGCGACATTGCATTAATCGCTTCTGTGTGATGCAAGCCCATTACGATCAATGTCGCACTTACCTCCGGTGCGGGTAACACCTTGAAGGCAACTTCTGTCAGCACCCCCAAAGTGCCGAAACTACCCGTCATGAGTTTCACCAAGTCGTAGCCAGTGACATTTTTCATCACCCGTCCGCCATTCTTGATTATAGCGCCCGTACCATCGACCATGCGAATACCGATCAGGCTGTCGCGGCAGGCGCCGGCCTGAATGCGCGCAGGGCCAGATATGTTGCATGCAACGACACCACCGATTGTGGAGATGCCTGTGCTACCTAACAGGCCGCAGTGATCCATCGGTTCAAACGGCAACCTTTGGCCTTCGGCTATAAGCGCATCTTCAATATCGGCAAGCGGCGTACCACTCGCTGCAACAATTGTCAGAGCACTTGGTTCATAAAGTGAAATACCGTTCAGGCCCGCTGTTGAAAGCACTGCATTGCTGTTGCAAGGGTTGCCTAATGCTTGACGCGTACCGCCACCCTGAATGCGCAGTTTTTGCCTATTGGCATTTGCGTCATAAACGTATTGTGCAACGCCTTTTTCAGTGTTTAGAATCATATTAAGCGCCGATCATCGGAACTGGACAGCGGAAAAACCTTTGCAGCGTTCAACAGCCATTTAGGGTCGAATACATCCTTGACCTTCATCTGCGCTTCGAGGTCAGCTTCGCTGTATTGCGTTAGCATCAGATCACGTTTTTCAACACCGACACCGTGTTCACCTGTCAGGCATCCACCGACTTCAACACAAAGCTTCAGTACCTCAGCCCCGAATTCTTCACATAACTCTAAATCTCCCGGCTTATTGGCATCAAACAGGATCAGGGGGTGCATATTACCGTCGCCTGCATGGAATACATTAGCAACTTTCAAGCCGTATTTTTCCGACATTTCGCCAATACGGCGCAACACCTTTGGTAGTTCATTTACCGGGATCGTGCCATCCAGGCACATGTAATCATTGATACGGCCCATCGCCCCGAAAGCGGCTTTGCGACCGGCCCAGATTGCAGCAGACTCTTCTTCCGATTTGCTTTCGCGCAATGCCACGGGCTTATGCTGCATCGCGATCTTTTTGATCTTTTCGAGCTGGTCATCAATTTCCGCAGGCGAGCCTTCGACCTCGACGATCAGTACCGCTTCGGCTTTGGGGTACCCTGCTTTGGCAAAATCCTCGACCGCTTCAACGCATGGGCGGTCCATAAATTCGATGGCAACGGGCAAGACACCTGCCTTGATAATGTCCGAAACGCATGCCCCCGCCACTTCGTTACTGTCAAAGCCCATCAAGACAGGGCGAGCCCCTTCGGGTTTACGCAAAATCCGCAAAGTGGCCTCTGTGACAACACCCAACTGCCCTTCCGAGCCGCAAATAACGCCCAATAGATCAAGGCCGGCACTATCCAGATAACTACCGCCTATTTCAACCACTTCACCATCCATCATCACCATTTTGACGCCCAGTAAATTATTAGTAGTCACACCGTATTTCAGGCAATGCGCACCACCTGAATTCATCGCGACATTACCTGCAATGGCACATGCCAGCTGGCTGGACGGGTCCGGGGCATAGAAGAAATCATTTTGTTCAACTGCACCAGTCACGCTTAAATTGGTACGGCCCGACTGCACACGGATATAGCGGTCATCATAGTTGGTTTCCAACACGGCATTCATCCGTGCCACACCCAAAATCACGCAATCGCTTGTCGGCAAGGCACCACCTGCCAGCGATGTTCCGGAACCACGCGGCACAACGGGAACATCTTCTTCGTGGCAAATCTTCAGAACCGCGGACACTTCTTCTGTAGAGCTTGGCAGAACTGCAATCATCGGGGGGCATCGGTATGCGGTCAGAGCGTCACATTCATATGCACGCACCTCTTGCTCTTCAAAGATCACCGCATTTGCCGAAAGCACTTCCTGCAAACGGCGCACAATATCCATTTTGCGATTCAATACCTGAACATTTGGCTTCGGCATTTCCATTAGCGACTCCCATACTCATAATTGGTAATTATATATTACCAATTTTAATATTACACAAGATGTGATTAACGGCTTTCAATCCGCCATGCCCAGATAACCAACATCGCCGAGAGCAATAACATGATCCATGCGGGCAGAAACGGGCGACTGGTAATATCGGTTGTTATATAAGCACTGCGCGGCGTCAACCCAATCCAGTCACGCCCACCGGCTGTTCTGCCACTGCCTACCAGACGGATTTTAGGGCCCGAGACATTGTGCAAAGCCAATGCTACCCCTTTGGTTTTTACCAGCAATGGTTTTAGCAGCTTTGCGCTTGCAATTGTATTCTCAAATTCCTTTGGCGCACTAGGGCCCAGCGCAAACACTGTTGACATCAACCCATCCGATAAACGGTACAGCCCGTTTCCGGTTCCGGTGAATTCAGCTTGCCAACGGCCGGGGCTGGCCTGTTTCATATCCATTTCAACTTGTTCCCCGTTGGATGTTTGGATGGTTATGGATTTATTCTCTAGGCCCAGCGACCGGCGCACAATGGTTACGTTTTGCCCAATGCTTGTTGCAGTCAGGCGTTCTTCTTCCAGTTCAGGCTCTTTCATCATCCAATGGGCCAAACGACGCAAAAGTTCCTGCTGGGGCCCGCCACCTTCAAACCCGCGCGCCCATAACCATGCCTGATCTGATAGCAGCATAGCAATCCGCCCTTCTTCAATGCGGTCAAGCAACAACAGAGGTCTGTTATCCACACCGTTCATAACCACAGAACCTGATGTTTGATCGGCATCAATATGGCGGAACCAACGCCCCCATGGTTGTTCCTCATCACGCCCGAAGATCGGTGAGAACGTTTCAAGGCCTTCTGTGACAGGATGGCGTTTTCCGATTTCTGACGTTGTTGGCGTGTAGCCTTGTTCATAAATTCTGGCAGTGGGTTTGGCGGGCAGGATGGTTGCTAGAGGCGTGCGATATAAACTGTTTACCCCAGCGAAAGCGGGTCCCGATGCAATCAATACAGCCCCACCGCGTTTAGTATAATCCACCACACTGGACAGATATGTATTGGGCAGAAGACCACGTTTCGAATAGCGGTCAAATATGATTAGATCAAACTCATCAACCTTTTCCAGAAATAATTCACGGGTAGGAAAAGCAATCAGAGACAATTCATGTACCGGCACCCCGTCTTGCTTTTCAGGCGGGCGCAGAATTGTGAAATGCACAAGATCAACCGCGCTGTCCGACTTCAGCAAATTGCGCCATGTACGCTCGCCTGCATAGGGTTCACCCGACACAAGCAATACACGCAACCGATCACGCACACCGTTGATTGACACAACTGCGGAGTTATTGCGTTCGGTCAATTCACCTTCCACGGGGATAACATTGAACTGCAATATATTGATCCCGCCATGCGGCAGGCTAAGTGGCATTTCCAGATCAGTATTGGTCTCAACCGTGAACTCTACCGCTTTATTATCATCTATAGCGATGGCGATGCGGGCTTGTCCCTGCACCGCTGACGGCACTTGGCCTTGATCTTCGATGCGAAGGGACAAGATGATATCTTCATCAAGTATAGCAAAGGCCGGTGCGTTTTTTATCACAAGACGCCTGTCCCAATCAGCCTCTTGCCCTGTTAAAAAAACATGTACAGGGGCAGGAAAATCAACGGGAATATCTGCATCATGTACCTGACCGTCCGTTATCAAAACCGCACCAGCCAGACGATTCTGTGCCACGCTGTTAGCTGCGCTTATCAAAGCCGAAATCAAATGCGTTCCGTCATCCTGTTTCGCAGTATCGTTCGTAACTTCTACGGTTTTAACGGTAAACCCATCCAATTCGCCGATTTTTACCTGAAGCGCATCAACCGCTTTTGTTATCTGTTCAGGGCGGTTAGACACTGTCTGGCTTTCGGTGCGGTCAATAATAACCAGAACAATATCCGAAAGCGCTTCACGCTGTTCCTGTTGCAGACTGGGTTCCAGCAATGCCCCAAGTAAAACCAGCACCGATAATGTGCGCAATGCCCAACCGGGCAATCCACGCCACAGGCTGAAAACCAGACAAATTGCAGTAATTCCGCAAAGTGACCATAAAACAGGCCACGGAACCAGTGGGTTGAAGGCAAGGTTTGTTATGTCCATGCTATTGCCCCAACCGATCCAGTAATGCCGGAATATGAACCTGATCCGACTTATAATTACCGGTCAGCACGTACATGATCAGATTGACACCAAACCGCTGGGCATATTCGCGTTGCAGTTCACCCGAAGCGCCACGTCCTACCGGGAACAGATAACGGGCATTAGGGCCGATAGCCCAGGCTGACGCCCAGTCATTACCGCCAATAACCACGGGTGAGACACCGTCGTTTAAATTTCGGAACGGCATCCCTTTAATTTTTTTTGCACCCGCAGGCGCCGCTTCAATCCAAACTGTTGTGCCCCTGTGGCGGCCCGGAAAATCCTGCAATAAATAAAAACTGCGGGTCAATACATGATCGTCCGGCACTGGCTCCAAAGGCGGAATTTCCAGGCGTGCTGCAATTTTTTGCAGCATACGCCCGTTTGGGGTGCCTCCACTTATGCCGGATGATAAATCCGCATCACGGGTATCAAATAAAATCATGCCGCCACTGCGCAAAAACCTGTTTAATTTTTCAACTGCCGCGTCACTTGGCGCACGCTGGTTCTCACTTATCGGCCAATACAGGAACGGATAAATTGATAACTCATCCCGCTCGATATCAATACCAACAGGCTCTACAGGTTCTACCGATGTGCGCCTGAACAGTTCGGCCGATAGGCCGAATAATCCTGCATGCGAAGTCTTGTCCACCTTGGCATTGCCCGTAATAATATAAGCAAGAACCGTATCATTAATCGCCGCTGTTAGCTGTTCATCGGATTGCGTCATCTCTGTTTGTGCAAGACCGCTACGCGGCTCGACCATAATGCAAAGCATTGCCAACACCGCCACCTGCCCGGCAAAGCGTTTTATCAACTTACCACTCAGCCAGAGCGAGGCGAAAATATCCAACATCATCAAACCAAGGGCTGCGATCAACAGATAGGGTTTCAAAAACTGTTGCGAATTATTGTTAAGAGACAGAACCTTTACGTCGTTACGCCATTTCGTTTGGATTAGAACATCATCGCGCTTCAGCACATTCAATGCCGCCTTGCGCCCGCCGTTACTGTAGACCCCGGGGTGCAAATCCTTGGATAACCGATGTGCGGCCAGAACGTTGCCTTCCACACCCAGCCGGTCTGACGCATCCCGAAGCACGCCAAAGGCATCAATGGTTTCTTCCGGTTTCCAGATCAAACCTTCCAGATCTTGAATGTCTTCAAGCTGTCCGGATGTCGACACTGCCAGACGTTCCAGCATTTGCACAAACAGGCCCGATAAGGGCAGGCTCGACCATTCCGCATTTGCCGTGACATGAAACAAAACCACCCGCCCCTTGCCTACAGTCTTTTGCGTTACCAGCGGCGTGCCATCCTGCAAGGCCGCCACCACGCGCTCTGCCAGGTTCGGATCGGGCTGCGCAATAACCTGGCTGCTGACCGTGACATCATCAGGTACTTTCAAACCGTGAAAAGCCGTTCCTTCAACAAAAGGTTGCAGTTTTTTTGGTGCGCCCCATGACATAGCCCCGCCAACACTGCGCCCACCCGCACGCAACCGCACCGGCAGCAAGGGATGCTCTTCCTGCAAACCTATCTGACTGGCTGCAAGTCTCGGGCCTGCAAAACGCACAAGCAGACCACCCTCTGCCACCCATTTCGAAACATCTTTGGTTTCAGCTGTATTCAATTTACCGACATCGACGAATATCATTACATCAGGGTCAGCTAGAAGTGTGTTCTTAAGGTCGGTTTCTATAACATCCGCAGTAGGGGTTAATGCTTTGCGTAGATAAAAAACCTCTGAAACCAGATCTGCTATCTCTTGCTGGTTGGATGACGAAACCAGTGCTATTTTGCGGCGCTGCACCGTGTCACCCGTCACGACAACGCCACCTGCTGATCTTTGCCCGTCAATCACAACCGATGTGATACGGTTGCGTAATTCCGATGGCATATCAAACATAAGCTCGGCATTAGTATTATCCGGCAAGAACTGCGTGGAAGTGGTGCTTAAGGCACGCATGACCCCGGTCGGATCTGGCCCCATAGCGCTGACAGTAACATCCGATGCCCCATTGGCCCAGCTGCGATGCACAGTGACAGTCAGGTTGCCATCCTTAACCCCGGGAGGTGTCATCGCAATAACAGGATTTACGCCCTCAACAACTGACACAATGCCTTTTGACAAAAGCACATCCAGCAATCCGTCCCGTTCAGGGTCGTCTAGCCCATCTGAAAACCATACCGTATCAAAAGATGCGTCCCTTGTGTTCAAATAATCTTTCCATGACGCCAAATCGCCACGCCATGCATTTGGTGCCAGGTTTCTGACCCGCTGCAAATAGACATTGGGCGCAATAAAATTCAACTTGACCAGGTTTTGCGGCGCTTCAGATAATTTAAATATTACTGTCGGGCGATCATTCTGGCCGGCACTTTGCAATACCTCCGCCAGCTTGGCCTGCCGCCTACCCCAGTCATCGGCACTGGCCCAGCTTGCATCCATTAAGATCACAAGGTTTTTCTGCGACGATTGTGTTTCCGCAGGGTTCAGTACCGGTCCAGCAAACCCGGCGATGACCGCCGCAATAGCCATGATACGCAAAGCCAGCAACCACCAAGGTGTTCGGTCTGGTGTGGTGTCTTTATCCTTTAATCCCAAAAGCAGCAAAACTCCGGGAAATTTCGCACGTACAGGTGCGGGTGGCACGGCACGCAGCAACCACCATAATATCGGCAATAACAACAACGCCCATAGCAACAATGGTGATAAGAAACTTATGTTGTTGCCCAAGCCAAACATCAACGCTGGCCCCCCAGAGCCTGATATAACCACATCAACGGAATATTTGCCACTTCACCGGTATGGTGGCAGATATAACCCCATCCGGTTTTTCTGGACAGCTGCCGCAAGGCCGATTTACGTTCCGCCAGCTTTTCCCGGTACTCGTCACGTAGCGATTGAGCACGCAGCGTCTCAAATTTATGCCCTTCGTTCATACTTAGCAAAACCGTACGCCCTTTGAACGGAAAATCCTCTTCCATGGGGTCTAGAACCTGCACCAGATACCCGTCCGCATTTTGGTTAGCCGCATATGACAGGCTTTCAAAAATCTGATCCCAATCACCCAAAAAATCCGAAATGAATACTGCTTTTTGGCCTTGTTTCATTTGCTTTTTGGCAGGGACTGCAAATTCCTGATCCGCGTATGTGCGCGACAATGACACGGCCATTTTTCCGATCTGCGCAATTCCCTGCTTTGGCGGATCAACCAGATCAGTCAGGCCAACCCGCTCCCCTGCTTTTGCAAGCAATATACTTATACTCAATCCCAGAACCGCCGCGCGGTGGGCTTTCTTCGGTAACGTTTCCTTTGACCGGAACAGCATTGATGCCCCGCGGTCGACCCACAGATGCACCGATTGGGTATTTTGCCATTCCAATTGCCTGACAAAATGATCATCTGAACGCGCCGAGCGGCGCCAGTCAATATCACGCAACGCATCGGTTTCCACTGCAGCACGGTATTGCCAAAACTCTTCGCCGTGACCGGCACGCCGCCGGCCATGCGCCCCTAGGCTGATGCTGGCAGCCAATTGATGTGCCTCTGCCAACAGATCATCAAAGCCATGTGCCAGCTGTTCGGCATCCTGACGTGTTTTCAGTGTCGATATGTCAGTTGTCTGGCTCAAGCCGCTGCCTCTTTACCCAACGCTTTACCTGAAAGATCGGCAATAATCTGGCTTAGGTTTTCACCTTGGGCTTTTGCGGCGAAATTCAATGACATTCTATGTATCAGGGCAGGATGTGCCAAAGCCGCAACATCATCCAAAGACGGTGCATACCGGCCCTGTACCAGCGCCAGCGCACGCGTTGCCAACATCAATGCCTGTGCAGCCCTTGGCCCCGGCCCCCAACTGATTGCATCTTGTATATATTTTTCAGATGTTTCCGTAGGGCGCGCTGAGCGTACCAAATCCAGAATGGCTTCAACCACTGCCTCGCCCACGGGCATCCGGCGTACCAGTTCCTGTGCTGCAATTAATTGCGCGGGCTTGAACACCTGATCCGCTATTGCTTCATTAAATCCGGTGGTAGCCAATAAAATCTCGCGTTCTGTGTCGCGACTGGGAAAACCCACATCAATTTGCAGCAAGAACCGATCCAGTTGCGCTTCAGGCAAAGGATATGTGCCTTCCTGTTCAATCGGGTTTTGTGTTGCCAACACATGAAATGGCTTGGCCATTTTATGGGTCTTGCCAGCAATTGTAACCTCATGTTCCTGCATCGCCTGCAGCAATGCGGACTGGGTACGCGGGCTGGCGCGGTTAATCTCGTCCGCCATCAGTAATTGGCAGAAAATCGGGCCTTTCAGAAACCGAAAGCTGCGCTTGTTATCGTCAGCGATATCCAGAACTTCTGACCCTAGTATATCGGCCGGCATCAAATCCGGTGTAAATTGTACACGATTGGAACTTAAGCCCATAACCGTGCCAAGCGTGTCCACCAAACGGGTTTTGGCCAACCCGGGCGCACCAACCAGCAAAGCATGGCCACCGCTTAGCAAAGCGACAATGGATTGTTCAACGACATCCGGCTGGCCAATGACCCGCCTCTCGATACTGGCTTTGGCCTGATCCAAAAGCCCACCAAGTTCGTCAATTTGCTTCGCTAAAGTCTTTTTCGTGCCGCTCATGACAAATTCCTTCTAAAGTCCTATAATTAAGATAACACTAAACGAAACGAAATCCAGCGTGGCAAATGACAAATTCGACAGATCAGCAAAAATCGGCAAAACCAACCGCTGACGGCATTGCCCAAGCGGCTAAAAGGGCAGGTAAAAAAGGCCCCCCGCCTGTGCATTTATGGAATCCAGAGTTTTGTGGGGATCTGGATATGCGCATCGCACGCGATGGTACATGGTTTTATCTGGGTACACCCATAGGGCGGATGCCACTGGTTAAGTTGTTTTCATCCATTATTCGCAAAGACGGGGATGATTATTTTCTAGTGACACCCATTGAAAAAGTCGGGATCACAGTAGATGACGCGCCATTTGTGGCTATAGATTTTGATGTGGCAGGATCAGGTAAGGATCAGAAGGTCACCTTTACGACGCAGGTCGATGACATAGCCGTTGCAGGCCCCGATCACCCCATTCGTGTTGTCCGTGATCCTGAAACCGGTGAACCATCCCCCTATGTGCTGATCCGCGCTAATCTAGAGGCTCTAATTGACCGCAAAAGCTTTTATCGGCTTGTGGATATTGGTGTTCACGCGGAATTTGAGGGCGAGAAATGGTTCGGAGTTTGGTCAAAACGCGTGTTTTTTCCAATTATTCCTTCGGTGGAGTTGGAAGTTTAGAAATGACGTTCTAAAAACGCAGCGATTTCTGTAAGAGACGCATCTGCCTCGGGTATTTCAGGGTAATATTCAAAAACATGCCACATACCTTCCCAGACACGCAAATCAACTGATGTACCATATTCGCGCATAACTCGCGCCAATCGAATGGATGAACTTAGAAGTAAATCCCGTGTCCCCGTTGTAATTATGGATGGCGGAAACAGTGAATCAAATTTACCATATAGGGGTGATATTTCTGGGTTGGCTCGATCGTGATTGCCAATATATGCATCTTCAATCTGTTTTATTCTAGCTGGGTTCAATGTGGGATCGCGCCCCGCATGAAAACTATCATCACGCGTTGTTTTATCAGTTGGCGGTGATAAAAGTGCGGCCGCGCAAGGCACGGGTTGATTGGCCTGCCTTAGGCGATGCATAAGCCCCAAAGCAAGATTGGCTCCCGCAGACTCGCCTGCAATACATGCGTTATGGGAATTTGTAAAAATCTGTCGTGCAACCGTTGAAATATCATCTAATGCAGCTGGAAAAGGATGCTCTGGGGCCAATCGATAAGCTGGTGAAATCACCTGCGCACCAGTTTTCGCGGCAAGTGACGCGCTAATGGGGATGTCTTCAAGCGGGCTTCCAACAGTAAACCCACCGCCAAAAATGTACAAAATCGTTCGGTTCTTTTTACGTTCATTCGGATTAAGGACCAGACAAGGAATACCATTTATTTCTATCTCTGATGTAGTGACTTTCTGGTGCTTAAGCGCTTTTTCAGAAACAGGTACGCAGTTATTATAATTGTACTGGCGCTGCTCTACGATGGATCTAACAGTGCTTACTTGATCGTATGCGTTTTTAAGCCAAGTTTCAGCTTCAACACTAATTTGTGCGGGTGAACGATGCGATTTCATATGTTGTGGTTACCTACTCTTTTCCAAATGTAGTGTATTCTCAGTTTGAATAAACACAAACAGCACAGTTATCCTGCTTACATTAGACCGACCCGCCGATTTTAGTTATCAATTATACCACGGCCCATTCACCTTCTCGCCTAGTGCATCAACTCGTTCAAACGTATGGGCCCCGAAATAATCCCGCAAACCCTGTATCATATTGGCGGTGGAACGCCCTGTTCGGCGCATGTTGTGGTAGTTCAACGCTGCGGTAAACGCAGGTATCGCGTGACCGTTTGAGATGCCCATAACAACAACAGATTGCAGCGCAGGTGCATTCTCTTTCAGATGCGCTTGAAACACGGGGGCCAACACCAGATGCTTTTCATCGCCACCATCAAACACATCTGCAATCTCATCCAAAAATACCGAGCGGATGATGCACCCCGCCCGCCAGACCCGTGCAATCGCCGCCAGATCAAGGTTCCATTCAAAGCTGTCAGAAGCCCGTGACAACACTTCAAATCCTTGTGCATAGGCACAAACTTTGGCGGCAATCATTGCCTGTTCCAAGGCAGCCAATACATCATCTTTCGAGGCCATAGCTTTGGGAATGCGTTTGGGCGACGGCCCGAATGCCGCTTCCATTTCCAGCCGCGTTTCCAGATCAGCCGAAATATTGCGCGCCTCAACAGCCGCAGCCATCATGCCGGCAGGCGCACCAAGATGCAAAGCCTCGATCACTGACCAGCGACCCGTGCCCTTTTGCCCCGCCTTGTCCAGAATAATGTCCAGCATCGCCGCCCCGGTTTTGGGGTCTGTCGCCAAGGTAACCTCGGTCGCGATCTCAATCAGATAAGAATTCAACGGGCCATCCATCCAGCCCTTGAATACGCCACCAATTTCTGTGGCACTCATGCCCAGACCGTTCGACATCAGCCCGTAAGCTTCGGCAATCAGTTGCATATCCGCATATTCGATACCGTTGTGCAGCATTTTGATGAAATGGCCCGAACCACCCGGCCCGAACCAATCACAACACGGATCACCCTCAAACTTCGCGGCACTGTCCTGCAACGGCCCTTTGATCCGCGCCCAGCTTTCCTTGGAACCGCCTGCCATAATAGACGGCCCATGGCGCGCGCCTTCAGCACCACCCGATATACCCATACCCAAAAACAACAGACCTGTATCTTCCAGATCAACCACACGTTTTTCGGTATCTGTATAATTCGAATTGCCCAGATCAGCGATTAAATCGCCCTTGTCCAGCAGCGGCTTGAGCATGCTAATCACGCTGTCCAACGGCCCTCCGGATGGCACCAGAACCAAAATGGAACGCGGCTTGGGCAAGGATTTCACAAATGTTTCAGCATCTGCACAAGCGATCAGCTTACCTTTCAGCTCTTGATCATTCGCATCCTGTACCGTTTCAGCCATCTTTTCCGCACTGCGATCCAGCAGACTGACATCATGGCCCTCTTCCGCCAAATTCAGTGCAAAAGCACCACCCATTACGCCAATACCGACCAAACCTATATGTGCCATACGAATACCCCTTGGACATTTTAACGCATCTTAACTGCAAGGCCACGCATGTCCATACGCCTTTGGATTATCAACAAAAATTGAACAAACCATTTGACCCGCTAATCAAGTCAGAATAGCTTTCCGGTATGAACAAATCACGCCCCTATCGCATCGATTGCCTGCAATACGCCAACTGGTCGGAAAAGATCTTTCGCCAGATGCGAAAGGGCGGTGTGGATGCGGTGCATATCACGATTGCCTATCACGAAAACTTCCGTGAGACAGTTTTGAATATGGAACAATGGAACCGCTGGTTTGAACAGTTCCCCGATCTGATCTTTCAAGGTTTCACTGGTCAAGATGTACGACATGCGCGTGATACAAAGCGTACGGCAATATTCTTTGGCTACCAGAATCCATCACCGGTTGAGGATGATATCGGGCTGGTTGAAATACACCACAGGCTGGGGGCGCGTTTTATGCAACTTAGCTACAATAACCAATCACTTCTGGCGACAGGCTGTTATGAGGCCGAAGACCCCGGCATTACCCGTATGGGCCGTGAGGTTATCGCCGAAATGAACCGCGTTGGACTTGTGGTGGACATGAGCCATTCGGCAGATCGTTCAACTTTGGAAGCCATCGAAATCTCCAGCCGCCCCATTGCTATTACGCACGCAAATCCACATAATTGGCACCCTGCCCTGCGCAATAAATCAGATGACATTCTACGCGCCCTAGGGCAATCGGGCGGTATGTTGGGTTTCTCGGTCTATCCACATCACTTGAAAGGCAAGTCGGATTGCACCTTGGAAAGTTTTTGCCAAATGATTGCCGACACCGCTGATCTGATGGGCGTAGATAACATCGGGATCGGCACTGACCTGTGTCAGGACCAGCCTGATAGCATTGTCGAATGGATGCGCACGGGACGTTGGACAAAACAGGTCGATTACGGTGAAGGATCGGTGTCAGACGCAGGCTTCCCGCCAATGCCTGAGTGGTTTCATGATAATCGCGATTTCGATAAAATTGAGCAAGGATTGCGTGCCGTCGGCCTATCGGATGGGGATATAGCCATGGTTATGGGCGAAAACTGGTTGCGGTTTTTTGACGAAAACTTCGGGCCACCTAAATGAGACCCGATGGATGGATTGCCCCTTTACGCCCTGCCGATCAGGTTATGCGACTGGCACGGATGGGATCGTTTCATCAGTCACGTCTGAGTTTTATGCGCAGTTTGTTGCGCCGCCTACAGGCCGAAAAATGGCAGTTCGAGGTTAAGCTATTTGAGATAAATGAAAATTGCGTTGGCCGCGCGGTTTATTCAGCCATTGGCCCGACCCACACTTATTCACTGGTCGCTTTTGCCCATGATCTGCCCGACGAATTGCGTTCGGATCGGGTGATTGCCACTGCGTGGGACGCAACATTCACCTTGTTTGACGGCGTGCCGACAGAGGATGATCTGCAAAGGCTTGCCCAAAATGTACCATTACAGGAAGCGGGACGCATATCTGCGACAGAACTCTCTTTAAGCCGCGCCAACCGTTCAACCCGCCTCTGGGGCCATGTAGTTGATCATCTAGCCAAAGGGCAGCAACCCGATACCGAACTGGTGCGCGCTTGCGGTTATCTGATGCGTACCACAGCTGTTTACGGCAACGGCAAGTTCGGGGCCGCCGACCGCAGCAGTTATCACACGCGCCCTGTTATTTCCGACCCTTTTCAGGCTGAAATGCTATCGGTTTACCTGACCCGCGCTTTTGTGTTGGATCTGGTCGAACACGCTGCCCGATCCAAAGGCGGTGAAGCGGCTATAAAGTTGGAACCGAACCTGCGACGCCAGTTCGGTATCGGCAATTCCACTGGGCTGGGAATGGCACCGTTCCTAACCTTTCACCCCGCATTAATGCATAACTGGATTGCCGCCCGCGAACAGGCGCTTTCCTTGGTGCGATCTGTAAAGCTTACCAGTGTCGACGCTCTGGAAACGTTCCGTTCATACCTGAAACGTGCAGTGCAGAACGCACAGGACTGGCAATCCGAACATCCCCTACAAATAGAAAAACTAGCCGCACTGCGGGCAGATCTGACTGCCCTGTCGGATCATATAAACACACATGGTCTGTCGGGCCTATATCCATGGGATACGCTTTATCACTGGGCCGAAGAAAATATCGGGCCAGAGGGCCAGGAACAACTGGTCAGCCTATTGCTGGAACCCTATCCCGACCTTGTTGACGACCTGACATTAAATATGAAAATAGATGAAGCTGAAAACTTTGCTATAAACGGCACAAAATCAGTTGCAGAAACCCTGACTTCGGTAACCAAAAACTATGCATGGGCCTTGGGGCAAGATTACACCACGCCCGCAAATTCGGCGCGTTTCTGGTATGTATCCGAAGAAAAACTGGAACCACGTTTGGGCGAACGCGCAAAGGAATGTGGTGCAGAACTGGAACAGCCGCATGCCATTGCGCGCGACATCGCAGCCTTTCATCAAGTCTTGCAAAACTGGCCCGATGATACTTTGCTGGCCGACGTTCTGCTAGATCACCCCGAATACCGCCAAGTTGCACGCCGCGCGCAACTGACACAAAAAATGCCCTATGCGGAAATCCGCGACAACCAGCTAAGTGCCGATATGCTGCCTATCGATATGCTACGCTGTAAACTATCTTTCTTTGGGGCAACAAAATTCGACCCAAGGTCTGACCGCTGGGTACGCATCTGCATGTACCAAAACGCCCCTTTCCCTGATGAACTGGCCAGTGCCGCATCAGACGATTGGGCTTACCCGAGTTTAACCTGATGCCCCGCTATTCCCTAACCGAGATCGAAAACCATTGCCGCAAAGCTACACGCGGTACAGGCTATCATTGGGGCGAAGCCGAAGAGGCAGGCAAAGCCGCGCGATGGCTTTGTTCTGTGGGTATTGACGGGGCCACCGAGGTTCTGCACCTACTGCAAATCATCGACAGTCGGGTCGATAAATGCCGCCCTAAAGCAGACCTGTTCAAAGGTGAACCGCAACAAGAAATCTGCGGTCTATCACTTGGCTATACCTTATCGGATCACGGGCTAGATATGCTGGACGGGCTAATCGTAACCGGGCAAATCCACAACCCAATGATCACATTCGCCATCCTTGGAAACAGCCTGCGCGATTGTGCGGTCTTTGCCACAACAGATCAGGGGCAGGCGATGATCAGCCCTGAACTCTGCCTTATCGCGGGCGATTTCAAAGAAGCCCACAGCATAGATTTTAAAGTGATCGCATTGCCGGAAAAGGTCAAAGACACTGAAGTGCCCGAAATTGATCACAGCATTTGGGATGCTCTGAATGTGTTTGTAAAACGCACTTATGTACCGGCTACGGAAGAAAGCAGAGTGAAGGGGGCGGGCTAACGCACCACAGTCTAACTGAAGCAAAATCCTCTATATCTACCCCTAAAGGCATATCGCACCAAATTTACCTAGATATCATCTATAAAGGATTTCAATTTAGAAAATGCTGGAAAAAATGTTTCCTTCAGCTTCAATGACATTTCATCTTGTTCAGGTGTTCTTAAATTCGGGGATTGCCCGCTTTTAAGCGCATCCAAACGACACCCTTTCAGCCATCTCCTTATTTTTTCATCCTTCATCCATGAAAATTGATTCTGCCCCGTAATGAACTTTTGGGAAATCCAATCCTTATCATCTGATGGATAGGGAACAGGTATACATAGGCTGTTTTTATGTGCATCATCAGTTCCGGTTGCTTCAATATAGGCAATGGCAGCCGCACTGAATGTTGGTTGGCAGGTTCGAACACATTGCATCAGAATGCGGTCATTATCAAATATCGGGGTCGCAGCAACCTTTGGAATTCCCGTGGCTGAACAATCCACATGGATAGCATTTCTTCTTGTTGTATATACACCACTCTCAAGAACAAGCTGGCCTTCAGATATATGTTTTATATGCCCAAGGCGTACGATATTTTTGATTTGTCGTAAGGTTTCGATTTCATTCACAGTCACTGTCGCGCATTTATATGCAGTCGGTTTGATGCTCGGATCAAATCGCATCAGGCTACCCACTTGTTCTAGTCGACAAAACAGATCGTCAAATGATGTCGCGGCAATGATGGCTTCGTTTTCATTCACAGCCAGTTGAAGTCGAGCATCATAAAAATCTACCGTAGGCTGAAACCCGCGCCTATCTATGAACCATGCATCGCGCGGCATGACCCATACGATTTGATCTGGCAAAACACCTTGCCCCAATAACCATAGGCAAACATCAATACCTGTTTTTCCCGAACCGATAATAATGTACTGATCAGCAGCATGTTGAATTTCCGCAAGCGCACTTGGTGAAAGACAACTGATATCAGCATCCACGTTAAATTTTCTGGTGTGTGTATCGGGAACTGTTCCACCAATATAACTGGTATCAACGGTTTTTAAACGCACCGAAACATCATGCACTTTACCCGATAGATTAGAATAAATACGGCCATCATCCCGATATTCGCTATTTGCAAAATAGCGCACCCGCCCCGATGGCAAAAGCACCCGATCCAGAACCTGTTGGAAATATCCGCGAATCTCGCTACCGCTTGCAAGTTCGTAAAGGCCTTTATTTCCACCGGTTGTATCAATCATATTACGGCCAAGTTCTTTTGACGGAACACCGTAGAACGACGATGGTTGATGCAGACGAACAAAAGGGTACACGTGGTTCCAATGTCCACCCGGGCTGTGACCCCGATCAACGATTGTAATCGTCGCATTTGTTTGCGTGCAAAGAGTATCGGCAAATGCCATACCCGACGCACCACCCCCGATGATTAAATAATCTGTATCAAACACTATTTTAAAACTTCCCGTCTAATACCATAAACGCAGAATATAGCTAAAATACCAACGGTTTCATACAAATAAATTCGAAAAGACTAATGCGCTTCCGCCCAATTCGCCCCTTGCCCTGCATCCACAATCAGCGGCACATCCAGTTTGACCACGGGCATGGCAGCACCTTCCATCACGGTACGCACTGCATCAATCGTATCCTCCACCGCATCCTTCGGCACCTCAAAAATTAATTCATCATGCACCTGTAACAGCATTTTTGCAGGCAGGTGCGCGATAGCATCAGGCATACGGATCATCGCGCGACGGATCACATCCGCTGCCGTCCCCTGAATTGGCGCGTTAATCGCCGCACGTTTGGCAAAACCCGCTTGCGGCCCTTTGGCACCAATTTCGGTGGTATGGATTTTACGCCCGAACAGCGTTTGTACAAACCCGTGTTCCTTGGCGAACGCCACCGTGTCATCCATATAGGTTCTGATCTGCGGGAAGCGTTCAAAATACGTATCGATAAACGCCTGCGCCTCTTTACGCGGAATACGCAAATTGCGTGCCAGCCCAAAACCTGAAATCCCGTAAATCACCCCGAAGTTTATCGCCTTGGCCTGACGGCGCACCGCAGGGTCCATGCCTTCCATCGGGACCCCGAACATTTCAGAGGCGGTCATCGCATGAATGTCTTTGCCATCCAGAAACGCCTGCTTCAAACTATCAATTTTGGCTATGTGCGCCAGAATTCGCAACTCAATCTGACTGTAATCAAGTGACAACAAAACATTGCCCTCATCGGCCACAAATGCTTCACGAATTTGCCGCCCCGCAGGGGTGCGTACAGGGATATTTTGCAGGTTCGGATCGGTTGACGCCATCCGCCCCGTACTGGCACCGGAAATAATATACGATGTATGAACGCGGCCCGTGTCAGGATTGATATGGGTTTGCAACGCATCCGTGTAAGTGCTTTTCAGCTTAGACATACCGCGCCAATCCAGCACTTTGGCAGGCAACACATGGCCCTCTGCCGCCAGGTCTTCCAGTACATCTACGCCCGTGGAATAGGCCCCAGTCTTGCCTTTTTTACCACCCGTCAGCCCCATCTGGTCAAACAGTACTTCACCCAGTTGCTTGGGCGACCCAACGTTGAAACTGCCGCCCGCCAGTTCGTGAATTTCCGCTTCCAAACCCGCCATTTGTTGCGCGAAATTATTCGACATCCGCGATAGCTGATCACGATCAACCTTAATCCCCGTCATCTCCATTTTCGCCAAAACAGGGATCAAAGGCCGTTCCATTTTTTCATAGACCTTTGTCACCTTTTCCACATGCAACAACGGCTTGAATTTTTGCCATAGGCGCAGTGTAATATCGGCATCTTCAGCGGCATATTTCACGGCCTCATCTATTGGTACCAGATCAAAGGTGATCGCCGATTTTCCTGTACCCAGAATACTTTTGATCGGGATCGGTTTGTGATCCAGATAGCGTTCCGAAAGCGCATCCATACCGTGGTTATGCTTGCCGCCATTCAAGGCATAAGACAGCAACATCGTATCATCCACTGGGGTCAGCGTGATGCCATTTCGCTTCATGATCTTGAAATCATACTTCATATTCTGGCCGATTTTCATTATCGCAGGATCTTCCAGAACAGGCTTGAGCATCGCCAATGCCGTATCGAAATCCATCTGCCCTGTCGCCAGATTGGAACCACCGAACAAATCACCCTCGCCCTCTTTATGGGTCAACGGAATGTAACAGGCTTCACCCGGTTCCACACACAAACAGATGCCGACAAGATCAACGATCATGTCGTTCAGCCCCGTGGTTTCCGTATCGAACGCCACCCATCCATATGCCTTGATCCGATCAATCCAAACCTTTAACGCGGCCGCATCACGCACGCATTCGTATTTATCGGGGTTAATGGCGGGCAGTTCTGCAATCGCACCAGCACTTGCGGCAGGGCTAGGTGTAACCTCTGGCATAGCAGGGGTTTCCACGCCCAGCTTGGTCGCAATCCGCGCGGTCATCGAGCGGAACTCCATGCTCGCCAAAAAGCCCAACAAATCATCGGCTACAGGGTCTTGGATTTCAAAATCGGCAAAATCCACATCCAAAGGCACATCTGTTGCCAATGTCACCAATTCGCGGCTCATGCGTATTTGATCAGCTTTCTCGATCAGGGTTTCACGTCTCTTTGGTTGCTTTATCTCGCCCGCACGTTCCAGCAACGTATCCAGGTCACCGTATTCGTTAATCAGCAGAGCCGCCGTTTTAACCCCGATACCGGGTGCGCCCGGAATATTATCCACACTATCACCTGCAAGTGATTGTACATCAATCACACGATCAGGACCCACCCCGAACTTTTCTTCGACCTGATCCAGCCCAATGCGGCGGTTCTTCATCGCATCAAACATCTCAACACCATTACCAACCAGTTGCATCAAATCCTTGTCGGACGAGATCACCGTCACCCGCGCACCCGCATCACGTGCTTGAACAGCCAAAGTCGCTATTATATCGTCGGCCTCATAGCCTTCAGCCTCGACACAGGCCAGATTGAACGCCTTTGTCGCATCACGGATGATCGGAAACTGCGGCACCAGATCCTCGGGTGCAGGCGGGCGGTTGGCTTTGTATTCGGGGTAGATATCCGAACGGAAGGTTTTGCCCTTATGATCGAAAACCGCCACCACATGGGTCGGTGCATCATGGCCTTTTTGATCCTCAACCATCTTGAAGATCATATTACAATAGCCACTGATCGCCCCCACGGGTAACCCGTCTGACTTGCGCGTCAGTGGCGGCAATGCGTGATAGGCACGGAAAATAAACCCTGACACATCGATCAATTGTATATGATGGCCTTTGCCAATAGATTGACTTCCCACAATGATCGCTCCTTAATTTGACTTAGCAAAAATCATACTGGGATTTATCCATGAAGACCACAACCGTTACTGCTACTACAGGTTTATTTTTGGTAGCTGTAGCAAGTGGCCTTTATGTTGCAAACAGACCAGAACCAGAACCGCTTACACTGACCAGCCCTTGCAACGGGACATCGGCCGATAGGTATTGTGCACCAATGGTAGGATGTATTGCGGGTTCCGATACAGTCTTTCTCGGCCGCGCTAACGGATATTTCAAAGGGCAGATTGCAGGAAAGCTATCTACTGGTTCGACTTGCTTTGGCACATGGGGGGCAAATGCAGCCCAATCAGGCGGTTCCGGGCATGCAGCTTGCGATGATGCAATAGAATTTACTGTTCGCTTTCACAGTTATAACCGTGATAAATGGGTGGTCGTTGGGAAAGGTGAAACAAAGACAAATCAAACCGTCTTTGCTATTTCCACATCTCCCGCATACAGAAAAAACTTAACGCCGCTTAATAACGAAGCATTGCTAAAGTTCTGCCACGCGCTATTGACCGCAGATTAATGCCCCGCGTCTGCGCCTTCTTTCAGGACAAACCGACAGTCACAATAAGGGCATTCAACCGAATTTTCATTGCTTGGCATTTGCAGCCAGACGCGCGGGTGCCCGCCTTCGCCGCCATCACAGGAAATGCGGGTTTTGGTGACTTCTACAACTTCGGGTGCATCATGGGCCATGTGTTTGGTTCCTGTCATTACATTTATCGGTTTAACCTTAGACGCAAGCACCTTTAGCTGCAATCCAATTTCAAATATTCGGCAGCATCCGCCCCAAAAACTTGCCTGCCAAAATATGCACATGCAGGTGCGGTACATCCTGCACCCCGTTCTTGCCCGTGTTGGCAATCATGCGGTAACCATCTTTACCCGTTGCCAGATCAACGCCCAGCATCTTGCAAACCTTGCCGATAGTGCGACTGTAATCCACGATCTCAGCATCACTGGCCTCAGCCGCAAAATGATCAAAACTGACATAAGCTCCTTTGGGTATGATCAACACATGTTCAGGGGCTTGCGGCGCAATATCGCGGAAAGCCAGGCAATGATCAGTTTCCAGAACTGTATCATTGGGAATTTCACCACGCAGGATTTTGGCAAAAATGTTTTCGGGGTCGTATGTATAGGCCATTGGTGGCTCCTAATCAGAAAATAAATAGGGGGTTTCAGCAATTTGATGGGCTTTGTCTTCGCCAACATCCAGAAACGCAGAGATTTGCATCATGTTTTCTTCGGGCCCGTTTTTGTCTGAAATCGAATAGAGATGCGGGAAATTGCGGTCGCGAATACGGTCGCTTTCAAACGCCAGATCTTGCCGTACCGTTGGCACAAGGCGGGCCAGAGCATCCTCTGAACTGTTTTCATTGGCAATGCCGGAACGAATTGCATGGCCGCGGATATAGTCATTGGTAAAGCTACAGGCCACTTCCAGTGTTTTCACCGTAGCGCGGTCGCCATAGAAGTCATCCAGAACGTCAATGTTGCCAGGGTCAATGCAAATCATCAAACGATCGGTTGTCATATCCTCATAAATCATCCGTACAAATGATCTGCGGTGACGTGCACGTTTTTCAAGTGTTTTCTCAATGCCACCAACATTTGGTAAACCCGTATTACTTTCGTCAAACAGATAGGCCACACCTTTTATACCTTGTTGTTTTGTCACAGCATCTAACAACCGTTTTGCAACATGCCATTTTTTACACACCAGAATAAGCAGCTCACGTTCGCGCCCGATACTGGCTTCTTTTTCCCAAAACCGTTGTGCATATCTGCGGCCGTGACGCCCGCGTTTTGTCAGATAGCTATAAAGCTGGCGCCCTTCATTGGTAATATTCAGATCGATATCAGGTCCGGAATATAACTGGCTTAACCGCTCTTTTAATTCTGTTGCATGTGCCGATATTTTACGGGCAAACAGATGGTCCTGCGACAACAGTAATTCATATTGATCATTGAAAAACGTAACCGGCATGCCGTAATCCGAAAACATCAGGAATGTCAGCGTTCTGTTTTCAATTTCCTCCATCGGCACCAGATGACAAACCAGCGTTTGAAAGAAAGTTTCATCCGGTATCCATGTGGTTTTGAAAAAAGACATCACGTCTTTGCGTTGTTTAACAAACTCAAGGATTGCCTCGATTGATTTGCGCCGCAGACACCACCACTGTGAACCGATACGCATCTCAATGTCTTTGGGAATATTGCGCTTCAAGCCCAATCTTTGCTGTAATTTCATCGACGCGTAAAACAGTGTTTTTTGGCTGCGCTCATTAAACCAGTGCCGATAAACCAAACGTTCTTCTTTCAGGCCGACTTTAATCCAGTCAGACCCTAGAAAATCTTCGCGCTCAATGAAATCCTTATTGCGCTCTTCCAGAAACCTGTGCGCATAGCTTGCGGGCTTGATCGCCATGCAATCACCGGAAACCATATAGAAATGCGTCGCCGTCTGAAACGCCTGTTCAGCAGCTTCTATCGCATTCAGGGATGCCTGCACCAAAGACCATTCACCCCAGCC
Organism: Amylibacter sp.; assembly: GCA_965261565.1. Classification (GTDB taxonomy): domain Bacteria; phylum Pseudomonadota; class Alphaproteobacteria; order Rhodobacterales; family Rhodobacteraceae; genus Amylibacter. Next base: position 1,274,698 of record OZ253460.1, on the reverse strand, counting down.
GCATTTAACACCTTTGGCAAAGACCACATTCGGATTATCGGCCAGCCCATCCCTGATCTGTTGGAAATCCGTCGCGGATGCGCTTGCATCAAAGTGAATGGAAATAAAATCACCTGCAGCAGTCAAACCGTTTGCCTGGCGCACAATAGATTCAGGGTCTTTATGGCACAGTAGAATATACGCTATTTTTACCATTTTAACTGCTTAACCTTTGCCCCGGGCCTAACCTACATTGGGAAACCACTTTTTCTTGGCTTTTCGCTGCTTACCAGATAAGTCTGTAGCGGTAAAATGCTAATAAAAGCATCAACAAAAGGTAATGCGTATGGGTTTCCCCGGAGTTTGGATGACAGAAAGTCAAAGTGTTGTGTATCGCGTAATCCCAAAATGCGCCTGCTCGACCATCGGCCAGATCATGTTCTATTCCGATCATGGCAGGTTTTTTGACGGTGATATTCACGATGCCAAAGGCGGCATTCACAAATGGGGTATCGAAGACAGCCAACCATTTATCACAGACAGGGTGACCTCACAGGACACCTATACTTTCACCTGTGTACGCAATCCCTACGCACGGGTTTTATCCGCTTTCTTTGACAAAATCTGCGGCACGCAACGTAACGGGAAACGCTATCGCGGCAATCTTGTGCCAAAGTTGTCACGGCAGTATGGTGTGGAAATTGACGGCGATTTTGACCAGATAAAATCCTTTCGCCGCTTCTTGCTGTTCGCGCGCGACACCATAACATATCGCCGCCCGATGGACCCGGATATTCACTGGTCAGCCGTTGCAGGCCATGCCTCTACACTGGTCAAAAACGGTGGCCGCTATAATAAAATTGTCGCGACCGAAGACTTCAAAGCAGGCATGAAAGAGGTCATGCGCAATGTCAATTCCAGCTTTCAACTGGATATCGACACGATGCCGCGCTTTAACGAAAGCGAAAGTCACGGGCCCAAACGCGCCCACCCCATTGAAGATTACTTTGATGATCTGTCGATGCATCTGGTCTACGAAATATACAAACGCGATTTTGTTCTATTCAAATACGACCCACAAGATCCAAGCAACAAAATGCCCGTGGGCGAGATTGATCTGGATGAGGTTCACGCGAAGTTGGGTGAATAGATGGGATGTTGGGCTGCCGTGTTTAACATGCCATAAGGTTTTACCTATTTTGATACAGCTTTCAAAAGTAGGCGGATAAGTGAAATATTTGGATAGCTATATTGAGCCCTTCCACGACATTCGTTTCAATCTAAGTGCCAGTAGCACCCATCAAAACCAGATCTTCGCTGCGGAGCCATCCAAAGCGTTGCGTGGGAAAAAGCTACCCTTTGCAAAATATATAATCTGCAATACAATCTCTTTGTGAAAAGTAAGGAGGGAGTGGACTATGAGAAGATTGCATATTGCGAGTGTTCTATCGCTAGCGGGGGCTGCATTGTTTGTGACGAGCCTTGCTGCGCAAGAGACAGGTGCTGGACAATGCGAACAGAAGGCAGCGTCAGAGGTGATCTCGATCGTGATCTGCCCCGAAGACCTAAGTCTCGAACAATTGGCGGGAGCTGGCAAAACTTTTTGCGATAAGCGCTTACCTTGCGGTGCTTGGATCTGGTCTGATCAAGCTTCAGCACCCGAAGAAGCACCCGAAAACCATGACGGATTAACCAAGGCACAAGTGACCAGCGCGGTGGGCGTGTGGGTTGCAGAGCAGAATCAGTTCATATCTATAGAAAAGGTGGAATGAAAAAAGCCCGCCTCTTTAAGGGCGGGCTTTAATCTAAACGTGTGGTTTAAGCCAAATCAAGCAGCGCGACGACGAAGCGCTGCAAATGCACCAATGCCAATCAACATAAGAGGAAACCCTGCAGGAAGTGGAACCGGGTTTGGTTCCGGATCAACGATCCTTTGAACCTTGGCGTTAATCGCCGCTGAGTAACCCCCAAAGTCAGACACCTTCAACACAAAGCCAGTATCAAGTGGATTTGGAATCGCATTCAAGTCATCTATGACCAGGGCACTTCCAACCAATATATCGCCGTTCGTACCGAGCGCGGAAATCCTACGCATATTCTCCAGGGTGCCGTTGGTAAAGCTTCCAACCGCTTCCAAGCTAATCCCGTCAACACCAGCATTGAAAGCAGCAAGTGCCGCAGCTTCGGCTGCAGACTGATTACTGGAAGCACCATCTGTTGTGATGTTGAACAGTGCTGTGGAATTCAGACCGCCAGCATTTACAAACAATGCGGTCAGACTGGTGATCGCGGCGCCTGTGTTTGTAACACCAGTTATACGAACCGCGTTCGTGATCGAAGTCTTGATCGCTGCAATGTTACCTGCGGTCACGATTGTCGGTGCGACAATAGTACCGACATTTGTTCCAAACTGGTTGACCGCAATACGGTACTGGTTAGCACCTGTGACCGGAATATTGTCCAGCGCAGCAGCGAGTGCCGCTGTCACCGTAGCAAAATTTGTATTCCCAACACTACCCGACCCGTCTAGCGAAAAGCCAAAGTCGATGACGGCTGAAAACGCCGCACTGGTGGTCATGCTTAATGCGACAACCCCCGCTAAAATTTTTCTTTTCATCATATCATACCCCTTTATATACTTGAACTAAATTACCGGACAGCCAAGCAAGCTATTTTGACTGCATTTACCCAATATCATAATTTCAGCAAAATTTCATCATAATTTCATACTTTTGCCCATAATACGCCTTAATTTAAAGAGTTCGTTGCCACAACGGAAACAATTCCATCTTTATACTACGTATTTTGTTAAAAACGGCGATCAAATATCAGCGATTGATGATTCGTTTTCGATCAATTTTCGCGGACACTTCCCCGAAATCAGAATAACCCGCAATGGGTGCGGAAACGTCCAATCTCGATAAGTAAACTAGGGCACCTAGATACCAGACATACTATCCCTAGTTACCTTGGCCTTGTGGTTCACTTGAATTGATTTGGATGAAACACATGCAAACCTGGGTGAGTAGGTAGCCCAGCCGCTTATGTTCATTTTCAAATATAAGACCTAAAACCTGTATTTTGATACAGTCATTTGCTGGTCTTCCAACGGTTTTTTGAAAAATTTACAGCTTCACGCACATCCAACTGGCGGGTGGAATTTCCACTCCGAATATAAAAAACCGAAACGTTGCTTTCATCCAGATAAACTGCTCGGGGTGCGGGTTCTATGGATAACATACAAACATCCTTGCCATCCATTTCCCGGAAGGAAAAGTGTATCAGCGGGCTAAGATCACCACCCATCTTCTTTTTGACAATGCCGATTATAGCACGCTCAAAACCGTCACGGTTTGAATGTTTTAAGGTGCTGTAATCCTTTTCCAACCCGATAACATCGCCATTGTCAGCGACACCGATCACAAGACGGCCACCAGTCGTATTGCAAAAACCTGCAATAGTTTTGGCAATCACGTTTTCCAATGATCTATTGACCGACTTCATTTGCATATCCCAACGTATGCTGGATTTGAACTCCACACGTGCAGACTCTCCCGAATTGATAATTTCGGGGATGGTACGGCCAAGCTCGCCCTGCATAAAGCGAAGCGACTTTAATCTTTGTAGATACGATCGGGTAAAAAACGCAAATATAAGACCAAAACAACCGCCAATGCCTGCAAAAAGCAGAACCATATTTATTTGCCGGGGTAAAAATATCAGCCATATGCGGTTATGCATAAATTCCAACAAAGGTGGTGTTTCAAGTGTTTTTGAAAACTCAAACCACAAAGCAATCAAAACCAATGGATGCATTATCGTAATCGCGCCAATAGCACCAATTATACCAACGAGCGTGGCCTACAACCTATGCGCCCAATCTCGCATACCGATTGATCGAATGCGCGAAGGTTGGTTCATGAGCTTGTTCCAAGCCTCACAGCAATGGGTGACAATGTCGTCGTAGTCTTTGAATACACGGTTGGAGAGCCAGTTATCGCGCATGAATTGCCAAATATTTTCATGGGGGTTCAGTTCCGGGGATCGGGGCGGCAGCGGCAGGAGGGTGATGTTCTCGGGAACGTCGAGATTGGGCGTTGTATGCCACCCGGCCTGATCGACGAGAATTACAGCGTGGGCACCGGGGCCGACTTCACCACTGATGATGGCGAGATGGGCGTCCATTGCATGTGTGTCGCAGTACGGCATGACGAGTCCGGCACCCTTGCCTTTTGCTGGACAGATCGCGCCAAAAATATAGGCCCATTGGGTTCGCTGATCGTGCGGCGCACTGGGTCGGGTTCCACGTTTGGCCCACCGTCGCGTGATCTTGTTTTTTTGACCTATCCTGGCTTCGTCCTGCCACCAGAGCTCGATTTCTACGCCTGGGGCCAGACCGGCCCTGATCTTTTCCACCTCGGCGGGAAAGTTTTTTTAAACGCAACAATCGCGTCCCCGTCCTGCGCGTAGTGGCGCGGACGGGCGGAGAGCTTCCGGTAACCCATCTCGCGCAGAACCCGCCCCACCGTGCCCTCGGCGATTGAAACGCCAAACTCTTCGCAGAGCCAGCGCGCCAGATCGCAGCGCCGCCACCGCACCACGCCGTGGATCGCGGGGGTTGGGCCGCGCTCCACCATCTCCGCAAGCGCCCGGCGGTGTTCTGCTGTCAGCTTTGGTTTTGGCCCGACAGACCGGCGCGTGATCAACCCGTCTGCTCCGTCCACGTTGAACCGCATCACCCAGTCACGAATAATCTGTAGTGTCACGTCGCCGATCCGCGCCGCTGCGGTCCGCCGACCGCCGTCATAAATTGACGCCAGTGCCAGAAGGCGGCGCGTCTGATCGCTGTCACGGCTCGACCGCGCCAGTCTGCGAAGTCTGTCGCCGTCAAAGTCATCTCGAAGTGGTATCGCTGCACCCATAATATCCCCCATGTTTGTCGGGACATTGATTCACATATTCCGCGCCAAGGGAACCCTGAAAATGAGTCAGATACTATGTTCATTGGTATTACAATAAAGATACCAAACATCGGGGGTATTTTTGTTTTGAACGTCATGGCGCAATATTATCCAGCAATGTTTACATGCCTGCTTGATCGCATCTTTGGTAATTGATGACAAGGATAGCTGGTGTGTTTTGTGCTTCAAATTGTGTACGCGAACGGTAGCATTGTCCCACAAAATGGTCATTGCCCATGGTTTTCCGAAAGTCCGCTAACCAACAGAAATTCATCCCGTAATAGCCTAGCGAAAAAGGAACACGCCCGCAGCCAATAAGACGGGGCGCATTCTATGTTTCGATATAAAAGCAGCAGTATGTTTTTTCAATTCACAAACAATTACAACAAGTTAATGAGTATCCCAGTTGGGACATTGAGATTTTACCCCAATTACAAAAGATTATTCTGCCCAAACAGCTCTTTCAAATCAGCCTCAGGCCGCGCCCCCATATGGCTGATTGCTTCTGCAGCCGCCACGCAGCCCATGGTCCCACAAGTCATCAAATCGCGCCCATTGGTCAGCCCGTGCAGGAACCCTGCCGCAAACAAATCACCCGCACCTGTCGCATCAACCACCGTGGTCGCTGTTGCAGGCGCATGGATTTTTTCGTCCCCATGCAGGATATAAGCACCTTTTTCACTGGCGGTGCAGGCCACCGTTTCCACTTCACCTGCGGCGATATCCATAGCCGTTTCCAGTGTGTCGGTTTGATACAAAGCCTGCATTTCATGCTCATTACAGAACAGCAAATCCACATATTCCCGAACCAGAACCCGAAACGCATCACGATGGCGGTCTACGCAAAACGGGTCGGATAATGTCAGGGCCACTTTGCCACCCACAGTTTTCACAGCTTCAATAGCACTGACAAAAGCCGCCTGGTTGGCTGGACTGTCAAACAAGTAACCTTCCAGATAGACCCAATCCGTATTTGCCAGCATATCCATATCAAGATCATCCACCGACAACTCACACGAAACACCCAGATAAGTGTTCATTGAACGCTCACCATCAGGCGTGACCAGTATCAAACAACGTCCAGTTTCATTGGGATGATCGCTTGGGGCTTGTTTGGTAGCAAAATCGGTACCCTGCGCCTGAATATCATGGGCGAATATACGGCCCAACTGGTCATCGCGCACTTTCGCCATAAACCCCGTGCGCCCGCCAAGGGCGGCAATCCCCGCGATAGTGTTGGCCCCCGATCCGCCCGACACTTCCTGTGCCGCTGCCATCTTTCCGTAAAGCTCTGCCGCACGGTCGGTGTCGATCAGTTGCATCACACCCTTATCAATACCCATGTCCACCAAAAAGCTGTCGTCGCAATGGGCCAGAACATCAACCAGTGCATTCCCAACACCCACAATCTGATACTTTTTAGTCATAGTGTTTTCTCCTCATAGGGACATAGGTCCCGAATTAAACAATTAGCGCAAATAGGTTTGCGCGCCTTACAAACATAACGGCCATGCAAGATCATCCAGTGATGCGCATGCTGTTGAAACTCCGCCGGAATATGGTCTTCAATCGCACGTTCCACCTGCACGACATCTTTGCCTACGGCCACACCTGTGCGATTGCCGAAACGCAAAATATGCGTGTCTACCGCTTGCGTTGGTTGCTTGAACCACATGTTCAACACCACATTGGCAGTTTTGCGGCCCACACCCGGCAGGCTTTCAAGAGCGGCCCGCGATGATGGCACGATGCCCGCGTAATCATCTACTAAGATCCGGCTTGTTTTCATCACGTTCTTAGTTTTTTGCCTGAATAACCCGATGGTTTTGATATGATCCGTCAGGCCATCAATGCCCAAATCCAGCATCTTTTGTGGCGTGTCCACTTTCGCGAACAGGGCTTCTGTTGCCTTGTTCACACCCACATCTGTTGCCTGCGCCGATAGTGCCACTGCCACCACCAATGTATAGGCATTCGTGTGGTTCAGTTCACCTTTCGGTTCTGGCTCTTCAGTTTGAAAGCGGCGAAAAATTTCGCTGATCGTGTGATAGTCTAATTGTTTTACCATGGTCGCTTTGTGGCACATGAAACCGTCAAGGCCAAGTCTTTGTCGCAAGAAACGGGTGGTGATTACCGCTCTGTTGTCGCATGATCTGCATATGACCCATGACCCATACCATTACGCCTTGATTGCGCGCGCCATCGACCACATTGGTGACACCGTGCAAGAGCAACCAAAACTAGATGATGTCGCAGCCGCCGTCGGTCTGTCACCGATGCATTTCCAGCGTGTGTTTTCGCAATGGGCAGGTGTCAGCCCAAAACGTTTTCAACAGTATTTAACGCTGAACCACGCGAAAACCCTGCTGAATGATCGTTTCACTGTTTTGGAAACCAGCCATGAAACCGGCCTGTCCAGCAGTAGCCGTTTGCACGATTTATTCCTGAAATGGGAGGCGATGAGCCCTGGGGAATATGCCAACAAAGGGACTGATTTGGCCATAAATTATGGCTTTTTCCCATCCCCCTTTGGTGAAATGTTGGTGATGGGAACCAAACGCGGTATATGTGGCTTGGCTTTCACCTCGGAATTGGGGCAAGAGCATTCTCTGTTGGATCTGAAATCGCGATGGCCCAACGCCACGTTCATTGAGGCCCCTGAAAACCTTGATATCACTGCACTGTTAGACGTCGGGAAAGCCACCAAACTACACCTAATTGGCGCGCCGTTCCAGATAAAAGTCTGGGAAGCACTTTTAACCATCCCGTCAGGGCAAGTCACAACCTACAGTGAAATTGCACAATCTATCGGTCATCCCAAGGCAGTTCGTGCCGTGGGAACTGCGGTCGGCCGCAACCCTATAAGCTGGTTGATTCCCTGCCACCGCGCATTGCGTAAATCTGGCGGGTTAGGCGGTTATCATTGGGGTCTTCCCGTAAAAAGAGCCTTATTAGCATGGGAATCCGCACGTTTTGATGCACAATAATAGTGCGCAAAAACATGCCGAAATAACTTTATTTTCGTAAAAGTCTTGATAATGGCGCCCTTCGGTATTCTATAGTTTATATAATAATAAAAAAACGAGGCAGCGATGAAACAAACAGGCAAGGCCGCAGGCTTAAGAATTTTATGTGTTTTCCTCTTATCCGCATGTGAAACCATTGAGAACAGTCCCCATGAGAATACCATAAAAGGTGCAGGTGCAGGTGCCGCTACAGGTGCGGTTGCAGGTGCAATTTTAGGCGACGACAAAGATGACATAATTATTGGTACCGCAGCAGGTGCGGTTATTGGCGGTATCTTAGGCAGTTCCGCAGATTAGATAAACAACAACAATAAAAACGAGGCAAAAATGAGAAACTCACACAAGGCCATTGGCTTGGGCATAATGTCCACATTGATCCTTTCAGCGTGCGCTGAAATCGAAAGCAGCCCACAAAAAAACACTGTACAAGGTGTCGGCATTGGCGCGGCTGTCGGCGCTATAACAGGGGCGATCTTAGGCGATGACAAAAAAGATATCATAATAGGCACTGCAGCTGGTGCTGTAATCGGCGGTGTTGTCGGGAACCGACTGGACGCACAAGAAGCAGCTTTACGTGAAAGCCTGTCATCCAAAGACACAACCATCCGCAACACTGGGTCGGAATTGATTGTCACCCTGCCCGAAGGCATTACTTTCGATGTCGACAGCACATATGTCCGGGACAGCTTCCGTCCGGAGATCAGTAAAATCGCGAATAATCTTCAAGAATACTCAGACACCACCGTTGACGTGATCGGTCATACAGACAGTTCCGGTGGGGCCGAATATAACCAGGCCTTATCTGCTGATCGCGCTAGATCTGTGACGAATATCCTGACTGCACAAGGTGTTGATAACAACCGCATAGCCTCTTACGGGCGCGGAGAAACCGCGCCGGTTGCATCCAACGATGATGAATACGGCAAATCACAAAACCGCCGTGTGGAAATTATAATCCGCCCGTCAGTTTAAGATACGCATTAAAGAATGCCCACCTTATGGGCCGCACCGTTCCTCCCTGGTTGCGGCCTTTTCTTTTGCCTGATATAAATGTGTACTGGTAATATTATGTGACCAGTGCGATTTGGGGAAAACATGCCGTTTCAAAAGATAAATCAGGAACGTGTGGCTGATACAGTCATGCATCAGATTGAAAAACTGATCCTGCGCGGTATTTTGCGGCCAGGTGAACGCTTGCCATCAGAAAGGGATCTTTCTGAAAAGATGGGCGTCTCGCGCCCATCCCTGCGCGAAGCAATCGCCGATCTTGAAGCCCGCGGTCTGCTGGCAACACGCAAAGGTTCTGGCATTTATGTTGCTGACGTTCTGGGCAGCGCGTTTTCCGAACCCCTGATCCAGCTTTTCGCCAGTCACGATGAAGCTCTGTTCGATTACATTTCGTTCAGACGTGACCTTGAAGGTATGGCTGCCGAGCGGGCGGCACGACTTGCATCCGACACGGATTTAAAAGTAATCACAACAATTTTCAAAAAAATGGAAGCCGCGCATTGTAAACGGAACCCGGCTGAAGAATCTGCGCTGGATGCAGAGTTTCATATGGCAATTATCGATGCGTCCCACAACGTATTCATGTTGCATATGATGCGCGCCATGTTTGAAATGTTACGTGCCGGTGTGTTTTACAATCGGCAGGTTATGTTCAAAGTCCGCACCACCCGGGAAGCCTTGCTGGATCAACACCGTGCCATCCACGATGCACTGCTTGCACGCAAACCGGAAGCGGCACGCAAAGCGGTTGAAAATCACCTAGGCTATGTCGAGGCATGTATGATCGATAACAGAAAAGCCGAGCAAAATGAAACTATTGCGGCGCAACGCTACAATCACGAACAAAGTAGATAAATTTCAACAGTTTGGCTTAAATACACCGCATTGTTTCCTGATGCAAAACAATAGCAATGATTTTAACCCCTGAAACCGCGACGGCTTTGACTCACAATCATTTTAAGTTCACGATGAGACTGTAACAAGTATAAGAGATTCGCATGAACGTGTTCCTAAGTTCCGCCGTCTGTTCGGCCATTATAACTTTGGCATTGGGCATTGTGCCCGTATCGGCTAAGGATATACCTGCCCGAAATACTACTCACACAGGCTCTGGACATACATCAACCAATTACACCTATACTGAGGGTAGCACCTATGTGTCACCTTTCGTAAATAACACCGGCGAATGGTCATATGGAAAAAACCCTGACAGCCAGTGTTACCATGGCAATTATGGCTACAACGGACAAACATCAAACTACGATCATTCAGAATGCGTCGTGGTTTATGATGCCCAGACATATACCCGCTTGTTGCGCGGCAGCAGTTCTATGGGTGGTACACAGTATTACGGGCAGTAGCATTATATTGGACACGTAAAGCCCGCAGGTTCACCGCGGGCTTTTGAAAAGTTAAAGACAAATTTGCTAAACCTCACGCAGCTTCGCGAAATGACCATCCCATCCTTTATCAAACGCCATACTCATTCCAAAGCTATCTGCCCCCGCATTTTCCAATCCCAGATGATGCATCGTGATCCTTGTCCCGCCCTCAATTTCATCCAAAGTCCAATGTACTTCGGTCTTGGCGTCCGGAAACGGTTTTACGAAAAAACTGTATGATAAAGCCGTATATGGCTCCATCTTCATGACATCCCCCCAGCACAACTTATCTCCGCTTTCAGTACCATACAACACATAGGGTTTCCCATCTTCCAAGTCCTGCTTCGGGGCATGAAACCATTTCGCCAGTTTATCGGCCGTGGTCAAATATTCCCAAGCGATCTTTGCGCTAACGGGTAAGAATATGGTTTTAACAATTTCAGTAGTATTCATGTCTGTTCTTCCTGTTCTACAAGAGACGCCAATGCGTCCAGTTTATCGTCCCAAAATTGGTCAAAATATGTGATCCACTGCATGATGGATTTAAACCCTTCACGATTCAGTGAATTGATCCGTTCCCGGCCCTCGGCCTTGACACTTATCAGCTGTCCTGCTTCCAGAAGCTTCATGTGCTTTTTCACACCGGCGCGCGTCATATCAAAATGATCCACTACTTCACCGATGGTCATGTCCCTCCCTGCCAGCATAGCAAGGATTTGCTGACGCGTCGGATCACCCAGAGCTTTGAAGGTTGCAACGTTCGTTATCACTGTAAATCTCCATATAGTACCTTTTAGTATTATTTATATAGTACCTTTTAGTATCATATGTCAATAAGCAAAGAAAAACCCCGCAGCATATACCACGGGGTTAATTATTTTTAAGTTTTTATAGCTTAGTGCAGTTTTGCGCCAACATCCTTGATCGCTGCGTCAACCAAGCTTCCGGCATCCTTTGCAGACATATTCGCAGCAATCACATTGCCGGCTACTGCAGTAGCCACTGAGATGGCTGTGTCGCGAACCTCTTTGATAGCAGAAGCTTCCGCAGATGCGATTTGATCTTCGGCCGCTTGTAAACGGCGTTTAATCGCATCTTTCAAATCAGCTTTGGCTTCTTTGGCTGCAAGCTTGGCTTCTTCTTTCGCAGTATCAACAATTCTACCCGCTTGTTCCTGCACTTCTTTTTGCTTGCGCTCGTATGATGCCATAATTGCCTGTGCCTCGTCGCGCAACGCGCGGGCTTCGTCGATCTCGGATTTAATGCCTTCGGCGCGTTTATCAAGAATTCCTGCCACAAGGCCAGGAACTTTCAGATAAAGCAAAACTCCGACGAACAGAATAAATGCAATAGTGACAACAAAAGTTGTGTTGTTCAGGCTAAAGAACGGGCCGCTTGATGCAAAAGCCGGAACAGCCGTTAAAGTCAGTAGGATCGGTGTTGTTAATAATCTCATGATCTACCCTTTCAACCGTGCCGTAACAGCCGCTTTAATCGCTTTCGCGTCACTCGCCGCCGGCATTACCGTATCAACAATTGCAGTTGCCGTATCAGTTGCTACAACTTTCACAGCCTTTATTGCATTGTCGCGAATTTCTTTGATCTTCACTTCGCCTTCGGCAGCTTTAGCGGCAATTTCCGCATCCGCCTTGGCAATAGCCTTGTCCAAATCCTTTTGGATACCAGCCTTGGTACCAGCCACAATTTCAGAGGCTGCAATGCGCGCATCCGCAAGGGCTTTGTTGTAAGCTTCTTCCGCTTCAACGGCCTTTTGCTTCAGCTCTTCGGCTTTTTCCAAATCACGTTGTATCGTGTCATGCCGATCAGCCAAAACGCTTGCAATCCTTGGGATGACAATACGGTTCAGAATGAAAAATATCACGACAAGCGTTATCATCAACCAGAAGATCTGGTTTGGAAACGTTGAAAAATCTAGCTGCGGCATGCCTGTGGCATGTTCAGATGCAGCTGCTTGTGTTTCAGATGCCATTGCACCCTCCCAAAAACTTGTTTGAACCAAGGCGGAAGCGTTACACTTCCGCCCGATAATCTAAAGGTCCGTAAAGCTTATTGAGCGTACATAAGCAGAAGTGCTACTAGGAATGAGAAAATCCCCAAAGCTTCCGCAAACGCAATACCGATAAACATTGTCGCTGTTTGACCAGCGGCTGCTGCCGGGTTGCGCAAAGCACCTGACAAGTAGTTACCTACAACGTGGCCCACACCAACGGCTGCGCCGCCCATGCCTGTACATGCAAGACCCGCACCGATTAGTGCGCCCATTTGTACCAGATCACCTTCTACTGCCATTTGATTTCTCCTTTAGATTAGAATGGCTAAAATTATATACTCGGACTTAGTGACCACCTGGATGCAACGCATCGTTCAGGTAAACACAAGTCAGAATTGCGAACACGTAGGCCTGAATACAGACCACGAGCATTTCCAAGCCGTAAACGGCCATGATAGCGATAATCGGGAAAACCGAGAATACGCCTAATGCACCGGCAAAACCGGCGAAAACCTTGATCACCGCGTGACCCGCCATCATGTTACCCGCAAGACGGATAGAATGGCTGATGGGGCGCACGAAGTACGAGATAATTTCGATGATGGCTAGGATTGGCCGTAACACCAGTGGTGCGGATGAAATCCAGAACAGTCCCAGAAAACCGACGCCGTTCTTAACAAAGCCAATCAATGTCACAGTGATAAATACCGCCATCGCCATGATCGCGGTAACTGCGATATGGGATGTTGTGGTAAAGGCACCCGGGATCAGCCCCAGAATGTTGGCCACCAGAATAAAGATAAACAGAGTGAAAATGTAAGGGAAATATTTCAGGCCATCTTTGCCTGCGATATCTTCCAGCATCTTGTGCACGAAAACATAAATGCTTTCAGCAATGGATTGGCTGCGAGATGGCACAATCGCGCGGCCGCGTGTGCCCAGAACCAACAATGCGATGATCGCTAGAACTGTGATACCCATCCACAAGGTCACGTTGGTAATTGTGAACACGCCAATATCACCGTGACCGAAAAGTGGTTTTACCACAAACTGGTCCATCGGATGGATGTTGAAACCGTTACCTGCTGCTTCTTCTGTCGCTGACACGTGTCTTATCCTTACATTTCATGACTTAATCGTCGTCATACATCTTATTTTTTCCGATGGGCGCGGAACCCGCGCCTTTCGCTAAATTCTTGTCCTGGACCTCTTTCGCCGTGCGCATCATCGTGCGTACCCCTGCGGCAAAGCCCAGCATTGTGAATATCAGCATGAACCATGGGCGTGTGTCCGCTAGATAGTCTATGCCATATCCTATTCCGAAACCCAGAAGTAACCCCACCACCAGTTCCGTGACCATCTGCCAGCCCGCACGGGCTGCCGTGTAATGGCTTTCTTCCACAATCTCAGGCTCTTTCGCCTGCCTTGCGGCATCCAGCTTCTTACCCAGCGCGTCAAGTCTTTTTGGATCAGGGCCACCAGTCATTTTGAGAGCCTCCTTCACCGCTTACTTAGCACACATTGGACAGTCGCGGGGAAAATAGGCTTTGGGGAGTGAAGAGTCAACGTGGATTGTCCCAGTTAGGACGTCATGTAAGATGCTATTTTAAATAGATTTATTTATTAACAGTGGGCTGGAGCAATGGATGATTTATGCCAGATTTAGGGTTTCTAAGCATTTTCGTTTATTCAACCATTTGGTTGAAAGTAATCGTAGGGTGTGCTTCAGTCCGTAAGTTCCACATCCCTAATGCAAATAATCCCGCGTCAACGGCACCGCTTCTTGTCGCTTGGTGATCTGAAACTGAAACACCACTTGCCGGTCCAGCCGAAACGTCAGTTCTGCGGCGACCAAATAGTATCGCCACATACGGCAGAACCTTGCATCATAAATCGCTTCTGCCTTATCTATATTGGCCTCGAACCGCGCGCGCCAGTCGCGCAGTGTGTCGGCGTAGTGGATGCGCCAAACCTCGATATCAGTGGTGATAAGATTGGCGTCTTCGATGATCGGTGCGACCTCGGACAATGCGGGTACATAGCCGCCTGGAAAGATATATTTTGCCACCCACGGGCTTGTCACGTTGGGGGGTGCTACGCGGCCAATGGTGTGGATCAGGGCGATGCCGTCCGGAGTAAGGAAATTGCGTATATGGTCGAAATATTCACGGTAATGCGGAACGCCCACATGTTCGAACATGCCCACGGAAACAATGCGGTCAAACGGGCCTTGCACGTGGCGGTAATCTTGCAGGTGAAACTCTACCTGATCTTCCAAGCCTTCAGCCTTGGCGCGTTTCACAGCAACTTTATGTTGTTCCTTGGACAGGGTCACGCCAACAACGTTTACCCCGTAATCGCGCGCCAAAGTCAGCCCCATACCGCCCCAGCCGCAGCCGATATCCAATACCCGCATACCCGGTTTCAGGCACAGTTTATCCGCGATATGCGCTTTCTTTTGCGCCTGTGCCATTTCCAGTGTGTCTTCGGGGGTTTTATAATAGCCGCAGGAATATTGTTTGTCTTCGTCCAGAAACAATTCGTAAAGCTCATCTGACAAATCATAGTGATGTGCTACATTTTCCTGCGCCCGCCCAATCGGATTGTGCTGGCTGACGGTACGCATGGCTTTACGTGCGGATTGAATAAATTTTTGCAAACTTGTCGGGTTATTAAACCGCTCGCCATTGCGCCCCATATTGCGAACGGCCAGCCCAAGGAAGCCGTATAGGTCATCATCCTTGATGGTCATGCCACCGTTCATATAAGCTTCACCTACAGCCATATCGGGGTTGCGCAAAATCTTCACAGTCAGGGATGGGTCGTGTATGGTCACTTCAACCGGCGGGCCTGCGCCATCACCCAATTGCAGGACCTTGCCACCGTGCATATGAATAAGCAACGAACCGTGTTTGAACGATCTCTTTAAAAACCCGGTAAACAGAGAATCCCACATGCAATTGACCTTTTTTAGGGCAGAATACACATGTATGTAACGATTGCAGCAAAAGTAATATAATCTAACGAAAAGATTACTTTGAAGTGGTCAGGATTTCATCCGTACGTCTTTAAACCGCACCAGACAACGTTGGCCTTCATCCCACAAATGCAGGTTCGCGCATTTCAGGCTTTCCCAGAATGTCAGGCGTTTTATTTCGCCCAGAACCGGGTGATCACGTATCACTTCTGGCAATCGGTAAAACGGGATACGGCTATACAGGTGATGCACGTGATGGATACCGATATTGCCGGACATCCAGCGTAGCGGTTTTGGCAATACGTAATAAGATGACCCGTAAAGTGCCGCATCGTGCATATCCCAATCCTCGGGTTGGTTCCACTGAGTATCTTCAAACTGGTGTTGTACATAAAACAGCCACATGCCCGCGGCCGCGGCAGTAAAACTTGTGATAGCAAAGATCGCAACGAACTGCCAGAAACCGATCATATAAATCAAAATCGTATAAGTGATCAGCATCATAGCTGTCGTACCCATTGTTGAAATCCAGTACTTTATCCCGTCTTTCATCAAACCGACAGGCAGGCGTTGCTGAATACCAAAAATATAAATCGGGCCAATAACGAAAAGTGTTAGCGGGCTACGGTATAGCCGGTATACAAACCGGCCCCAGCGCGTGTCTGCTTTGTATTCCTCAACTGTCATCGTATAGACATCACCGATACCGCGCTTATCCAAATTTCCGGAACCAGAATGGTGGATAGAATGGGTACGACGCCACAAAGTATAGGGTGTCAGCGTCAGCACACCAAGAATACGGCCCACCCAGTCATTTGCAGTACGCGATGAAAATAAAGAGCCGTGGCCACAATCATGTTGCAGCGTAAACAGGCGTACCAGAAAGCCGCCACCGAGAACGCCAAGCAATCCCGTCAGGAAGTAACTGAACGAGATTGAGGCCCACGCCAGCGCCCAGCACCCGAAAAAGCCAACCATCGTAATCGCAAGCTCAAAAACACTGCGCCAGTTGTTTGGTTGACGGTATTTCGCCAGAACACGCAGCCAGTCTTTAGCAGATGTTTCCTGCGTCTTTAAGGCGTTCAGCCCTGACATATCATTCATAAATTCCGGCCTTAACTGCTCGATTATTATAACTTCGGGCACGCTAGCCGATAAATTGCAATTCTGAAAGCGATTTTCCGCTTAAATACTTAATATCGCGCAGAATTGACACAGTTTGAGATGGCATCCAACCCTTTTTGCTTATCCGCATCTATCATAAAGGACGCGGTAAAAGAGTTTTTGGCCAACTGCACAACTTCATTCGCATCCAGCCCAACAGCTTTGGCAACTTGTTTATAGTTATCATTGATATAACCGCCAAAATAACTGGGATCATCGGAATTTACCGTGGCCAGCAAACCCACCTTCAAAGCCTTCTTGATCGGGTGTTGATCAAGCTGTTCAATGCCGCGTAGGCGCAAATTTGACAAAGGACACATGGTCAGCGGCGTTTGGTCGCGCACCATGCGCGCGATCAAGGCTGGGTCTTCAAACGCGCGATTACCGTGATCTACTCGCTGCACCTGCAAATCATCTAGGGCGGTTTTGATATAGTTCGAAGGCCCTTCTTCGCCTGCGTGCGCCACAGGCACAAAGCCCTGCGCGCGGGCTTGCGCAAACACTCGGCTGAATTTTTCAGGTGGGTTGCCCGCTTCAGAGCTATCCAGCCCGACCCCGAAAATATGGTCTTTGTGTTTGCAGGCACAATCCAGCACCTCAAACGCTGCATCTTCGGGTAAGTGGCGCAGGAAGCACATGATCAACTTGGATGAGATGCCCATTTCGTTATGCGCTGCTTCCAGGGCCGTAGTGATCCCGCCCAGCACGGTTTCAAACGCAATACCACGTTCCATATGTGCTTGCGGGTCAAAGAAAATCTCAGCATGGCGCACGCCGTCCCCGTGTACTTTTTCCAGATAAGCCCAAGTCAAATCATAAAAATCACGCTCTTCGATCAGCACTGACATGCCCTGATAATAGACATCCAGGAAGTCCTGAAGGTTGTTGAATTCATATGCCGCCTGCACCTCGGCGACATTCGCATAAGGCAGTTTAATCTTGTTGCGCTTGGCAAGGGCCAGCATCATTTCAGGCTCCAGTGTGCCTTCGATATGCAAGTGCAGTTCTGCCTTGGGCAAATCGTCAATCAGTTTGTCTAAATCCATTTCGAACCTCATTCATAATCTGTGTTTATAGTTAAGAAGTTGCGGATATATTATCCTATAATTCCAAAAACTGTTTCATGCGATCCAGTGCCCGTTCAATATTTTCAACCGAGTTGGCATAGCTTAGGCGAATATAACCTTCGCCCAAAATACCAAAATCAGGGCCGCCGATGGTGGCAACGCCTGCTTTTTCCAACAACCCGGTGGCCAGCTCTTTCGCGCCATAGCCGGTTTGTGATATGTTCGGAAAAGCATAAAATGCACCCAGCGGTGTGATGCAATTAACGTTTGGCAAGGCGTTCAGCCCCGCCACGACAACACGGCGGCGACGGTCAAATTCTGCAAGCATTTGTGCCACGCAATCCTGCGGGCCTGTTAAGGCCGCCAAAGCCGCCCATTGCGCAGGGGCGTTCACGCATGACCACGAATTAACCGCCATCTTACGCGCGGCATCTATCAGTGTATCAGGCCAAATTGAATACCCCAAACGCCAGCCAGTCATGGCATAAGTTTTCGACCAACCGTCCAGCAGGATCAGGCGATCACGGATTGACGGGTAAGACAGCAAAGACACGTGTTCTTGGCCATCATAGGTCATCTGCCCATAAATCTCATCCGACATTACAGCGATATTGGGCCAATCCTCCAGCCCTGCAACCAATGCATCGATTTCAACCTTGGGCGTGACCCCGCCGCAGGGGTTCGCAGGTGAGTTGATAATTACTAAACTAGTTTTCTGATTTAGCTGGCCCAAAACATCCACCGCCCGAAACGCAAAACCGTTCTCTTCACGGATCGGAATGGGCACGGGCTTGGCGCCGGTATACTCGATCATTGAACGATAAATCGGAAAACCGGGGTCAGGATAAAGTATCTCTTTTCCAGGCTCCCCGAACATCAAGATCGCAAGAAACATTGTCATCTTGCCGCCTGGCACAATCAGCACATTATCAGGTGAAACTTCCTGCCCCAACCGTCGATCAATATCCGCCGCTACCGCTTCACGTAGTTCTGCAATCCCAGTGGCCGCGGTATAACCGTGATGCCCATCACGCATGGCTTTCACCCCTGCCTCGACAATATGTTCAGGCGTGCGAAAGTCGGGCTGGCCAATGCCCAGATTGATGGTGTCACGGCCTTCGGCGGTCAAAACCTGCGCACGGGCCAGAACCGTAAATGCGTTTTCTTCGCCGATACGGTTGAACCCTTCATTCAGATGCAATTTCATTATGCTATTTCTCCACAAAAATCATCGCATCATGCTTAATTGGAAAGTTCACTGAACGGGCAATAAAACACATGGCCCCTACCTTATGGTGCAAAGCCTTCGCTTGTGTCGCATCTCCGCCTGCCGCAATCATCACCTGCGGGGCCAGATGCACCCATGAAAACTGACCGCTGCCATCCGCATTCATTGTCATTTCACCAGTCGCGTGATCTTCATACCCCGTTACCACGATGCCTGCGTCATAGCACAAATGCAGATACCAAAGCTTGTGACAGGTGGCAATTGAGGACACCAAGGTTTCTTCTGGGTTCCAGCGTTTGGGGCTACCGCGAAATGCGGGGTCAGCCGAACCTGCTATATCCACCTTTCCCACCGCACTGATCACATGATCGCGCAGGTATTTGGTAAAATCCGCGGTGCCGGTGCCGGTATTACCAACCCATTTAATATCCACTGCATAGGAATGTGTTTCGCCGGTCATTGCCGTTCTCCATGAAATTGATATGCGCAACCTAGGCTTGGCGGTTCAATAAGCCAAGTCCCAAAATCAACCATATGGTTGACCTTCCCTATACTGACACGCTAGGCACAAACGCATGTCAAACTCGATCGATCTTGTCTTTTCAGCTTTAGCTGACCCAACGCGCCGCGAAATTCTGATGTTGTTATTAGAGGATGACATGGCCGTCACAGACGTGGCCGAGCCGTTTGAGATGTCACTTGCGGCTATTTCCAAGCATCTGCATATCTTGACCCGCGCAGGCCTGATTGCGCAGGAAAAACGCGGGCGGGTGAAATGGTGCAAGCTGCAAATGCATGCGATGAAAGATGCGTCGATTTGGATGGAAAGTTTCGGGCAGTTCGAAAATGTGAACCTTGATGCGTTTGAACAATTTCTGGAAGCCCAAACAATTCAAGCTAAATGATGCCAAAATACTGCGCATAGAAAGCCCTATATTAACCCCTGACCGCCATAAAACAGACTAACGTCTCAGGGTAATAGATATCAATGCGCGTCTTAATTGTCTTATTCTGGTTTATCGGGGCCATCGTTCCTGCAAACGCGCAATGGAAGCCGCTGTTCAGCCCGCAAAACCCCCAGTTTACCCCGTTGACGGCAACCGAACTATCCTACGCCAAAACCGCATGGGCCTATTTCGCTGATAATACCGACCCTGAAACAGGGCTGGTGCCGTCAGTGCGTAATTTCAAATCCATGACCATGTGGGATCAGGGTGCTTACCTACTAGCCACAGTTTCGGCCTATAAGCTTGAAATCATTTCCCGGGATGAAGCATCGGGGCGCATGCTGCGCGCATTGGGCAGCATTATGCGCTTGCCGCTTTATAAGAACATGTTGCCGAACAAAGCCTATAACATCAGCAGCCTGAAAATGACCGATTACGCCAACAAAGAGCTGACAGAAGGTATTGGCTGGTCGGCGCTCGACATCATGCGCTTTATGTCGGGTTTGCTGGCAGTGACAGAAGCCTTACCGGAACTTCTGCCTGCTACCCAAAATCTATTGGGAAAATGGGACTTGCAACAATTGGTGGAAGGCGGACGTTTTCGCGGCCTTGCAGTGCGTGGGCAGGCCAACGGGCGGTACGTGCAAGAAGGGCGCATCGGATATGAACAATATGCGGGCCGCATCGGGATCAGGCTGGGGCTGCCAGTAGAGCTGGCTTCAAAATACGAACCTATTTTGCGTTGGCAGGGCTACTTCGGTCTGAACCTTCCGGGGGATACCCGTTCCAAAGACAGCCATGGCGTAGCCGCCGTAACAACATCCGAACCGTTCTTACTGGAAGCCCTTGAATTCGGCTGGCGTGAAGAAGCTTTCTGGGTCGCATCCCATGTATTTGACGCGCAAGTGTTTCGGTACAATCAAACCGGGCAGCTGACATCATTGTCGGAAGATCACATCAGGGGCAAACCCTATTTTTCATACAACAGTGTTCTGGTCGGCAATAAACCATTCGTCAGCGTCACCGCCCAACGACAGGACGTGTCAGACAAACGCGGCATTTCCACTAAGGGCAGTTTTGGTTGGTGGGCGTTGTTGCGTCACCCCTATACGTTTGCATTATTGGAAAACCTTGAGGGCCTGCAAACCAATGAAGGCTGGTATGCAGGCCTGTTCGAAGCAGATATGTCAGTCAACGAAATCCTGACGCTTAATACCAACGCGGTGGTGTTGGAAGCGTTGCATTATAAAGCATTCGGGCCGTTGCTGCCGTGAATGGGGGGGGGTATGATTATCCACACTTAACATTAAAAATGCAAAAGTCTTACCCGTTTACCAAGCTCTGGATTTTTTCCACTAAGGCTGTATTAATTTTCCGCGGCGCATTGGAAAGACGGTTTTTATGGCGCCTTTCGCCAGGCATTCGCACACCGTCCATCCCGCTCATACGATCAAAGAAGCTATCACAATGAGTTTCCCAACCTGCGCCTGCTATAATCTTCGGTGACATTGCAAGAATGAACTGCCCGCCACGCGGTGGGCCGCCATCACCGTTATCACCTTCCTTCGCTTCAAAAGAAAAGTTCTCGTTTACCAGGCCCGCCGCCAACAGCTCAACCATCATGGCTATTGCTGATCCTTTATGGCCCCCAAACGGCAAAAGCACGCCACCCTTCGTAATCTTATTTGGATCGGTTGTTGTATTGCCATCCGCATCAAGCCCGGTTCCCAATGGAACTGAATGACCATCACGGGCGGCGATTTGCACCTCACCCATCGCCATAGCTGCGGTTGCCATGTCAAAAACAACTGGCGTGTTGCCGGGGCGCGGCCATGCAAATGCAAGCGGGTTCGTTCCAAACAGCGCTTCTGTAGCACCTGCAGGGGCAACGGCCGGCATATAGGGTGTGCAAGCCAAGCCGACAAGATCATGCTCGGCGATGGCTTCCACTTCCGGCCAAAGGGCCGCCATGTGGTGAACATGGGTCATCGCCAAGATACCTATACCCGTGGTTTTCGCCGCTTCCACCAAGGCAGGTATGCCCACCTGATGTGCGACAGGCGCATAACCGTTATCACCATGCAACCGGATCACCGCAGGGGTGACATGATCCACGGTTGGCAGCGCATTGCCATTGACCTTGCCTGATTTTAAAGAGGCAACATAAGCGGGCAACCTGAACAGGCCGTGGGAATGCGAACCATCCCGCTCTGCCTTCATAATCGTGTTTGCCAGAGCTCCTGCATTTACCTTATCCGCCCCGTTTTGGGTCAGACAGGTGAAAGCCAGATCGTGTATTTCCTCAAGTGTAAGATCGACGGTTGTCATGTGTATATTTACCTTTCTTATGCTGCTTCAGCTTAACTTTGGATGATACACGATGTGTCACCGTTTCCAATAACTTCCTAGCACAATAAATTTAAGAAATTGACGCACATGCTGATGCGAATACAAAAGGTGTTGAGCTGCTTTATCGGATTGATAATTATAAGCTCAACACCCCTTAATTGAATTAGGTTCAGGGTTATTTGTCGGCAGTGTATTTTAGACTAATGGCTGACTACCTGGGCCCATACCAGATCGGCGAACCCCAAGCGCGTTCCTGAATGGTGGTTGCCACATCTTCCAGCAACGGCAGATTGTTGCGGACTGCATCATATGTTGACCAGCGCGGCGTTGGAATTTCCAGCGCGCGCGCGTAATAGAAAGCACCATCAGCCGGGTTGAAATCCTTGTCTATCCAGCTTCCCATCAACATCGGCTCACCTATGTCATTGGTATAAAGCGCTGTTTTCAGATCAACGGTATTACCAACCGGCGGCAATTTTCCTGCGGCAGTTACAACCCTGTCACCTGACCACACAACGTCGATGATTTTCTCATTCAGATCGCCATGTTTATCAACCCAGCCTTTGATGATCTGGATACGATCCAAATTCGCACCATCTGGATCTTTTTCAGCGTAGACCGTGAAGGTTGGCGGCACGCTTGATTGCACCAGATCAGACCCCATGGGAACGCCGTATTGATAGCCTTCCGTAACCAGTTGAACCGCATCTTTCGGGGTCGCACCCAGATCAACACCGCCAAACATGCGAATTTTGATACGTGGGCCAGAGGTTACAAACGTCTCGCGGCGTTTCATCGCGTCCCAAATACCCGCACGGGTATTTTCGGTGGCCCAGACCCCGGTGATCGAACCGATTGACAGGTCTTTTCCGTCAATCCAGCCGCCAACACCTGCATCACGACGCCGTTCAACACTGCCATCTTCCGGACCGTGACCGCCAATGAATGTATCTTCTTCAACATCAGACATCAGTCCGTTATGGCTGTCCGTGCCGCCGACAAAACCGTATTTGAACGGGTTAATACCTAGCGACTGTTCTTTTTGCAGGCCGATTTTCAGACCACCTCGCACAAAATCACGGGCAGAAAATATCCGGCCTGAATTCTTTTGAATTGAATCGGCATTTTCAAAATCGGCAAACTCATCGGCGGCCCAGAATTTGCGGTGTACTTCTGAATTGCCTTTAATCTGCATCATCTCAATCAACGGCTCAAAATGTGCGCGTGTACGGGCATATTCCAATGACAGAGGCTTGCCACTGGAATTCGTGTTTGGAAACATCCGACCCTTGGAGGCGTTTGAATTATGTGAAATTGCCAGCAGATTGCGATTTTCGGCTTCTTGCGCGCGCATCCATTCCCAAAGTTCCTCTTCGGTGTTCACATCAATATAGCTGATCGGCGATGCCGGGACATTGGCATCGCGAAATAGTAGACCCGATTCACAATAGGGTCGAATATTTTTAGACACAAGTATCCCCACCCGTTTTGTCAAACTGTTTTCAAATTCATATTTGCGAGTGCTCCGACATTCTTGGCAATCATGTTTTGTTGTTGGTTGTTGCGGTGAATATCCGAAAATATATTGAACTTTTTCATGCGGCCAATACCGTGCTCTACGCCAATGCGTAGTTTTGAATGCCATGTATTGTATTCTTGTTCTTCTTTCGTAAGTGGTTTTTTCTTTGATGTTTTCAGGGGGATTTCCAGTGATGTCCCCAGATATCCTAAATCCCCAAGGGTAAGTATATCAGGGGGCCTATCCACGCGGGTCTCATCATAAATACGCTTGTCATGTTTGCGCCCGTCATGGGCGCATCCAACAGCCAGTATACACTTCTTGTCATCTGTGATGATCTGGTGGGACGCCGTGTGCTTCTTTTTCTTGCCAGAATATTTTGCTTTTCGAGCCGAGGGCTTCCCGGGCCGTTGAACTGGACGCTCAGTACCATCAATCATCAGGTAAAGCAGATCAGCCTTTTCCACTTCCGACAACTTTACTTTACGTTCAGGCATCCGAAAATGGCCTGCCATCAACTCTGTCATGGCTTGAATGCGGCGGCAAACTGTCGGAGAGGATACATTGAATACAAGCCCCATAAAAGCATGGCTGGTATAGGTTCGGTAATACATCAGGCAGAGCAGAAGCTGTTCTGCGAACTCCAGGCGATAGTTCATCCCACCCCCAATCGCACGTTGCCTGTCTTTGCGGGACAGGCGTTTCTCCTCACTTTTCAACCAGATCGGATGAAGTGTCGCAACCAGGGCGTTGAAATCTGTAAGGCGGATGCCCGATAGTCGAAAAAACAATGCAGGTTGTGCACTTAAAATCTTCAAAGCTTTCATAAAATGATACCTCCAGGCACTTCCTCGCATAAAAATAACCTATTGTGAAGCAGGTCTAGTATATTACGGTGCAGATTTGCCCCACCCGGTGCGCCCGACCATTCAAAGCCGATAATTGCTGTAAACTTGCCCGGGTCGTTATGCTGCTCAGCCGTATCGATCATGATTTGCCATGCGCTTTTAACTGTCGCAGGTCCGGCAAAAAAGCTGGGATGCGCGGGTTTGGCGGCGCCACGATTAACAGATAGAACGTACTTGAAAAACCATTGCTGCTTTTCCTCTAGCGTTTTTAAACTACGCAACTTTACCAAGTCTTTATTATCATGCCCGGGCGCATCTTCAACAATCGTGGAATACATCTCGCCAATATATTCCGAGTGATCCGTAACGGCAGCAAAATCCAATGGGCGTTTCAGCTGTTTCTTTACACCATGAATATCAAACGCTTCGCCCTTGGCAAAACGGTATGCCATATCGGGCGACTGCCTGTTATCACCAATATAAGCATCAAGTGAAAACATTGTGTGCATGTGGGTTTCACCGAAATAGGCATCGCGCAGCGGGTTTTCCCCGGCCTGTGCAAACGAGCACATCAGGGCCAAAATTGTTGTGGATTTCAGAAAATATTTCATATGCATAATTCCTTGTTTTGTCTGTTAGCGGTTATATTTATTTCGGCACCAGAAGCTTGACCGTAAATGAAAATAAATCCCTTGGCACAATGCCCGTATCATAGAAGTTTCTTTCGTATGATCCGATGAACTGTACTTTTTGCTTTCCAATCGTTGTAAATTTTGCCAGTTTTATCCCCAATGGCAGGCTGGTGAATTTGTTCTGTTCCCAGTCATAACTGATAGACATCTCTGAGACGCCTGTAGACCATCCGTTCGACAATGAATAATTGAAAATCGGCTGGATAATGGACACGTTCACATCCGGCCTGCTGTTGTCACCGCCAACCGTGAATATATTCTGGTTAAACGCACCCCAAAGAACTTTCTTCTTTCGTGCCGTAAAACCCAAGGCTGGCCCCAAACCCCATTTCTTGGCACTTAATCCGCTTTCACCTGTGGGCAGCAATGCCACAGCACCAACACCCCAGCGCCCCCACGCCTGATTAAAGGTTACAAGATTGAATAGTGTCATGTCACTGAAACCAGATGCGCCACTTGGGCTGTCGGTAATATAGGGAATGGTTATTCGTGCAATATTATTCAGATTTCCGATTGTAAAAGGAATAGCTGCGCGGAATTGCAACCTGTTACCAC
The DNA here is from genome assembly GCA_965261565.1 of Amylibacter sp. Taxonomy (GTDB): domain Bacteria; phylum Pseudomonadota; class Alphaproteobacteria; order Rhodobacterales; family Rhodobacteraceae; genus Amylibacter. Next base: position 1,248,985 of record OZ253460.1, on the reverse strand, counting down.
TAGCAGAGGGTGAATTGTGATAGTTGGCGGTATAAAACTCCTGCAATTGGAAACTCATAATGGAGGCCGTCGGATCGCTTGCGGCTTGGCTAAGAGATTGCCCACCACTTGCGCCCTCCTGCGCCAATGCGCTGCCTGTCATTGCGGCAAGGGCAAGAAGGGCGGTTATGGATGCAGGGACATATTTCATATGTGGTTTTCCTTACGTTCGGTCATCAGAATGTCAACGTCGCATTCAGCCAGAAAACATCACTTTCAAAGCGCCGCTTGGCACCGAATTCCTTGTAGTAGTTCAGCTTGAAACTTGCGTCCAAACCAAAAACCGACGCCCCGGAATAGGTGACCATCGGCCCGAGGCCGAACACCCGGGCACTAAGGGAGCTGGCCCCCAGAGCGGCGCGGGTCGCATTGGCCCCTGATCCGCTATCATCGCCGATCTGCTGATAGGCATAGCCGGATGCCCCAAATGCCCAACCCGATTTTGTGTGCTGCAATATGGTGCCCTCCAGATTCAGGGATGGCGCGTTCTGATAATCCGTATCCTTGTTGCGGGTGCTGAACAGCAGGCTTGCCGCGCCGGAAAACTCCAGCCCCGTGGATGGGTCGAAATGCGTGGCCGAAAAAACCGGCTGAAACGACCAGATATTCTTACCGGTATTCAGGGCATTGATGGTGCCGTTCGGAATATCGATCGAGGCAGTACTGTAACTGCCTGTCGGGACAAAGATGGAGAAGGCGGCATTGTAGTGCATTTTGCCGGCATGCCATCCAACCATAGGAGTTAGTGTTATATCGCCTATCCCCGATGTTGAATCATCAATCCCAACACCAACAATCGGAGCGGTCGCCCCGACAAACGACAGACCAGCGTCAAATACAAACGGAATGTTCACATTGAAGGCTGGTGTGACGCCCCAAAGTTCAGTATCGAACGCCCATGTCAGGCTGAGCTTGGCGAAACTGACGCTAAGATCCGTGTCAGCCCGGACCGGAAGCCCGCCCAGCGAAAGCCCCTGAACCGAACCTTTCATATAAAGATAGTCGATGCCGCCATAAAAGCCCGGTGCCGGAACAATGCCTGCAAAAGCTGCGCGCGAACCAAGTTGATAGGCCCCGATACCGCCTTCTACGGCCAAAGCCGATGTCGCGCTGGCAGCAAGTACTGCACTGGTCATTAAAGGTTTTACAATATTCAATGGGGATAAATGTTTTGAAATCATAGTGCCCTCTAAATGCGATTCTAATCGCAACATTATATAGCAGCTATTCAAAGCCAGAATGGCAATAACTGCACATTTGTGCAAATAATATTTGACCCTGTTTTGCTACGGATAAATTTGACAAAGCGTTCAAGCAATTTATTAGTGATAAAACCAAACAATTCAGGGATGGTAATGAGCAAGACTTCAATAGGAAGCTTTTTTCAAGGTTTAACAACACCACTCGCCTCAATATTCGGTAGCGGATTTCTGATTATCATATCCGTATTGGGTGGAACTGTTGGGGAATATGCAGTTCTTGCAATGGCCGCAATTTGCGCTTTGGCATATGCAGTCGGATCTGTCATTCGATATAATATCAAGACCGCGGAACCTATCATTGAAACCGGGCAAGCCTCACGTTTGACTGTGAATTTTGAACGGATAGCTGATTTAGCACTTGTTCCTGCTTATGTCATTTCAGTTACATTATATCTGCGTATACTGTCATCATATGCATTGGGTTATTTCAAAATCGATACTGACTTTCACGAACAAATCCTAACGACTTGCGTGATAGGTTTAATTCTAGCAGTAGCATTAACCAAGGGGCTGAAAGTACTAGAGGGGTTAGAAAAGATCGCCTTGATGATCACTCTGGTAATCATTGCTGTTTTGATCATCGCTTTTGGGTTTTACGACCTATCAGTCATATCAACAGGGAATATGCAGTTACCTACATTCCCCAAAAAGGACTTGTGGCACATTGCCACCGTTTTAGGCGGCACATTGATTGTTGTTCAGGGGTTTGAAACAACGCGGTACTTAAGCGCAGAGTTTGATACAGAAACACGCATTCGCGCCTGTCGAAATTCACAGATTATTTCTACCGCAGTTTATCTATTATTTGTCGGGCTTGCGACACCATTAATGCATTTCCTACCTACAGGTGTATCTGACAATGCGCTTATGGCTTTAGCAGGCATAGTCGCCGTTTGGCTGCCGGTACCTTTGGTTCTGGCCGCAATTTTCAGCCAATTCAGCGCAGCGACTGCAGATGCAATTGGCGGCTCGGGAAACTTAAGCGAACTGACCAATAAACGCATAAAAGAAAACCTAACTTATATTCTGATTTGTGGTTTTGCTATCTTGTTATGCTGGACGGCTGATACTTTGCAAATTCTTGCACTCGCATCACGCGCCTTTGCATTTTATTATCTGTTACAGTGTTTGGTGGCAATTTCTGTGGCCGATACACACCGGGAAAAGCTTTGGTTTGGTGCAATCGGCATTATCCTTACCTTCATCACAATATTTGCAGTACCGGTTGGCTAATGTAATATCCAACGAATGACTTCAGGTAAGGATTTTTAACTCTAACCATATGCCCTCACACCATAAAGTTGTATGTGCGCTCCAACACCCAGAACATAGCCAGTGTTCCGATCAGATAAGCTGCGGGTATAGAAGCTAGCGTAATCACGCCCCAGACACTGATTGCAGGATCAGAACGCCTGACCGCAAACTTGCAGATGAACAATAGCCCGAAGACGGCAACGACGAAAGCAAGCTGGCCGAATTCAACCCCGATATTGAAAAACAGCAAGGCCAGCGGAATCGCATGTTGCGGCAATCCGATTTCGCTTAAAGCACCGGCAAATCCAAAGCCGTGAAGCAGGCCAAACGCAAATGCGATAAGCCAAGGCATACGGATCGCAATGCTGTGCTTTCCACGCCGCGCATGAACGACCTCAACCGCGACAAAGACAATACTAAGTGCAATCAGGGCTTCAACGGGCGTTTGCGGCACACTGACCCAGCCAAAAGATGCCGCGACTAGCGTGATGCTGTGAGCTACGGTGAATGTGGTGATTGTTCCGATAAGGCGCGGCCAGCTGCCGGCAAGAAAAAGCAGTGCTAGAACGAACAACAGGTGATCAAACCCGGAAAGGATATGTTCAAACCCAAGCACAAGATAGGTTGCCGATACAGTGACCCAACTTACGTCAGGTTTGATGACAAAAACAGGGTTGGACGGCGTCAGCCTAAATGTCTGTTCTATTCCTTGCGTGCGCAGAGCCCGCACAAGAACATCTGTTCTTGTATTGTGCAGGCCGGTTACATGTATTTCTTGCCCGATCAACCCGCCATCACATTTTAGACGCCAACGTTCGATATATGCATCACCGGCAAAACGTGACCCCCGCACCCCCTCTTTGCAGGTCTTCGGGAATATAACGTGAAGTGCCAGTTTCTTTTCACCTTTGGCCGGTACTTTCCAAAGCAAATCCCAATCTTGCGATGTCAATTCTGAAATTTCCAGATAAGCGGGCCGCACTTCATCCGCTTGCACTAATGCGGGCACTATGCACAAAGATAAGGCAATCAGCACTAGCGTACGGAAAAAACTCATTCTTCTAACGCCTCTGCATACCCTTCGTAAACTTCCACAGTATACCTATCCCGAAGTATCTGGAAAAACCGATCATTTGCAATTACCCGCTGTTCAGACAACCATTCCCTTTCGACAGCCTTACGCACATCTTTAAGCATAGGTGCTTCAGCAGGGGTTTGATCTTCAATGTAAACAAGGTGAATACCAAAGCCTGATCGGATCGGCCCTGCCCATTTTCGATCTGGCAAGGTAAACAGTTCTTTGGTAAATTCCTGACCAAAAACCCTGGCAACTTCAGCGGGGTTTGAATTCTGCATCGACACCGTCAGAAGCGTTGGGTCGCCGCTTGCCGCAATGTCTGTTTCAGGCAGCGACAGACCTTCCAGTTTCAAAAGCTGCACCTTGGCGCGTTCAAGATCATCCGCGCTATCCAACTTGAAAAACAACTGTACGAATGACGCCCTTGGCGGTTGAAGGAAAGCATCCTGATGCGTGTCCAGATACACTTGCAGAACCGCATCCGTTGCTTGCGGCGGATCACTGATATCCTGATTTAGAAACTCCATCTTCTGCCGCATCCGTCGCCGAATAACCGGATCATTAGTGTCCAACCCCAGCTCCAGTGCCTCGCGGTATAGTACTTCTTCCTTGATATATTCACGTATAAGCCCGCTCACTTCTTCAGTGGTCGGCTTGCGTTTCCAAGTTTGCTCGAACGGGCCTGCCAGCCTTGATAACAAGCTTTGATCGATAACGATCCGCTTTGGCTCATACACCTCTGCGTCATCGTTTACATACAGGTAAGCTGAAAACAGAACCGCTCCGAGAATAACAAAGTGAAACAGCGGGTCCTTCAAAATCAGGCTGAACCAACCTTTATTTGCAGGGCCCGCCAGTTTATGCGAGTTGCTCATATTTATTCCGTACTCAAGTTCGGGTTATCTTAGCTTAACCCTTAGGATCATACCAGATTGCTGATGACCATGCGCGTTCCTGATGTTTCATCGGCACGTCGTCCGACATATTAATATCGAAGCGTTTCTGGTCATAAGCGGTCCAGCGCGGTGTCGGGATTTCGATAACACGTGCATAGTAGAACGCACGCATGTTCGGGTCAAAATCGGGATCGGTCCAGACTCCGGATAATTCAGGATCACCGATCGTATTTGTCCATGCGGCTTCAGCCACATTCACAGTATCGCCAACATTCGGCAATTTGCCGTCTGCATTCAGCTTACGCGTATCAGTATCCCCCCATGCTACATTGTAAATTTTCTCATGGGTTTCGCCGTCTGCACCCAGCCAGCCTTTAATGATCTGGATGCGATCCAGATTGCCGCTTAGCGGGTCTTTCATTGCCGCGACCAAAAACGACGGGGCCTGCGTACCATCCGCCTGCTTGGTTAAATCGCCACCCATCGGCACACCCTTGGCATAACCCGCATCGGCCAGATAGCGGCTTTTTGCATCCTCGGCCTGAAAGTTCCAACCGCCAAAGAACCGCACCGTCATGCGCGAGCCGGACGTAGCATAGGTTTCTTTGCGGTACATCGCATCCCACAAGGCTTCACGGGTGTTTTCAGTGGCCCATACGGCGGCGTAACCGGCACCGGTATAAATCCAGGTACGGCGGGTTTTACCAAAACCCTCTTTCGAAATATGTTCCCAGCGATCCGGTCTTGGCTCTTGAATGACATGCTTGCCGAAAAAGTTATCTTCTTCGATAGCCATCAGTGAATTATGCACATCCGTGCCGCCGATATGCCCGAACTTAAACGGGTTCGTACCCAGCTTTTCTTCCCATGACAGGCCTTGCAGCAAACCACCGCGCAGATACATATACGGGCGCATTTCAGGGCTTTCAGGTTCACCTTCCAAGGTCAGATTGCCATATTCCCAGCCTGCAATACCAAAATCGGCAAATTCATCGTTGGGTGACAGGGTTGGATGCGTTTCACTGTTGCCCTTGGTCTGCATAACTTCTTGCAACCGTTCCCAGCGCTCGCGACGTTCCACATACTCTTTATCAATCGGCGATCCATCAAATTTGTGCGGCTCGAACATTCTGCCATTTGACAGGTTGCCGTTATGGGGGATCGCCAGCACTTTGCCACCAACGTCTTTTTCGTATTTTTCCATCCATTCCCACAGCTTTTCCGGATCTTCACTTAACCAAGCATTATAAGGCATCATCTGATCGGCATTGCTTTTATCGCCGCGATATAAAACATTACGGTGTAAATTGTTACCACCAGGAACAGATGTCCATTCATACCCGATCATTGCAGTAAACACACCCGGATCATTGAAGTCCTCGGCCGTTTGCGTGTAGGCCTGCCATACAGTTTTCATAACCGGCCCGGAAATTTTAGGATCAGTTAACGGTGTAGGTAATGTACCCCCCGCTTGGCCCTTAATCACTTCATTCATTGCATCAGAGGCCGCACTACCGCCTTCTTTCATCGCTTTGTTCCAGCGCACCAAGGTTTCATCATCCATGAAAACAGGGTTGCCGTTATAGACTTCATACATCACACCCATACCTTCGACATGATCGGAAATGACCATGAAATCCAGCGGACGGGAAAGTTTTACCGGTACACCGGTTGAAGAAACCACTTCTTCCCCGCGCGCCAGACGATAAGCCATTTCCGGGCCCAGACGGTCACCATTCATAAATGCATCGCCGGAATTTGCCGTGTGAAAATGCGTGTCGCCAAAATAGACCTGCGTCGGGTATGTTTTTTCCGCATAGGGGGAATACTTTATATCGCCCTCTTTTATAGGCACTTCGCCCGCATTCGCCATGGTGCCGAAGATAAAAGGGCAGGCAATTGCTGTCATTGTAAGCTGTTTAATAAGTTTCATATCTATCATCCCTGTCTTGGTCATATTCATTGCATGAGAGAGGGTGCTGGGTGAAAAGAACGCAGATGTTCATGATACCCTCTCTCAAACAATTTTAGAGTAAACCCTCTTTAACAAATTACTAAACCATTAATTGGCAAAAACTGGACATTTAGTGAAAATATTATAAAGCTTCCAGTTAAGATGGGTACTGGGTATGGAATGAATAAATGAGTCCTGATTGCAATGAAAAATACGCCCTTCTTCAAGGCTGGCTTGGCCATACACCGGCAACATTCCACGGCAGGATTCTTGAACGGTGTGAGCGTGTTGAAATTAATCAGGGCCAGTATATTTTCACTGTTGGTGAAGAAAGCTCAGATTTATGGGGTATCGTAAAAGGCCAGATACATTTCAATATTGCAACGCATGAACACGGGCCAAGGTTCGGGCATGTTCTTGGCCCGGGCGCCTGGTTCGGGGATTATGAGTTAATAACCGGCAATCCACGAATTTTGGAAGTGAAAACCAGCCGCGACTGTGTGCTATACCATTTGCCAAATCGAAAGTTCCAACAGCTTGCCAAAGAATACTCGTTAAGCTGGCGTTGGATTGCATTGCTGGCAACACAACATACCGCCCTTGCATTGGGTGCCGCAGATGATTTGATGATGAAAAGCTCAGATGCCCGCCTTGCGGCATTGTTGCTGCGACTTGCAGGGCGGCGCGGTGCGGCCGCAGGAACTATTCCACTTGATGATTTTGATGTAACACAGCAAAACTTAAGTGATGCCCTTAACCTTTCGCGTACTGCAACAGGGCAAAAGTTGCGAAAATTAAGGGATAGAAAAATGATTGGGTATACTTACACCAATCTGCAAATATTGGATCCGCGGGCACTTAGCGCGTGCATTTCCGAATAATTCAGGATGCCTAACAGCTGGTGTATTTGAGCTTTGCTAATTATCTTTACAACCACATTTATCGCAGAGGCTAAAACGTAGCGCCGTTGTAGCCCTGCATAGTAAGCAAACGTAAAAAGCACCCGAAGATGATGTGTAACTATATGTTATATATGGTATATTTTATTCTGAATTGCGCAGCCATCGTTGTCGAACTGAGCAAAAATGTAGGATGGGATATCATGTTTCTGTAATATGATATTCCATCCTATTATATGTTTATATCGGTTAACTTTTTGAATTTAGATAATGGGCTTCCTAATAGGAGTTGCCCTCAGGCATCCAACCACGAGTTTTCATAAATTAATTCTTAACATGCATAAATTTCAAAAATAGCACTCAAATGTTGAATTACACTATTTTTAGTCCCGTTATTGTATTGTGCTCCAATATTGATGACTGGGTAGATAAGTAAAGCAATCACACCTAAAGCCCAAAGAGCGTCAACGAATTGGTATTGTATTGTTTTAATGCGCATAATATGTTCCTTCGATGCAAATAATGGCAAGGGGGATGCCATTAATACCTTTAATTGAAATCTTGTGGTGTAGTGAAAAGCATATCAATCTGCGATCCAGTATCCATGTTGGTTTCATATTTCATCAAACCGATATCTTTCAATTCACGTGATGATAACCGACTTGCGTGCGGGCAATTTCTGTAGGGTTTGTTTGTGCGTTGTAATGCAGAAATACGTATCATAGTTATATCCTATATGTTGTTAGGCTGGTTATAAATCCAATTGCCATTCTGTTTTGTTGATTTACTATTTATGCCGTAGTTGTGTTTCTGCTTTATGTCCGACCACGCATCCAAGTGTTTCAATTGTTATAAGCAAAGGCACAGATATGCGTTCGATCTAAAGATCGGCTATATTTCGCAACGATTTTTGAGATTATGACCCTTCGGGGTCAAACACATAGCCGATGCCGCGCACAGTACGTATCATACCGGGCTTTGACGGGTTTAGTTCAATTTTACGCCGCAATCTGGAAATCCTGATGTCGATACTGCGATCGAATGGATCCCAGCCACGGTCATGTGCTAGCTCCAACAACTGATCACGGTTCAATACTCGGCCACGGTTTTCTACAAAAACTCTTAATAAGCGAAATTCCATTGCGGTTAGAGTAATTTCATCACCGTTTACATCAAAAAGCTTTGCGCCGCCCAAATCCAGACGGAATCCATTAAAGCCGATCATCTCACCCGCTTTTGGGCCATCCGGCAATGCTGATACGGTTGGTTCAGCGATTGAAACAGACCGCCGTAAAACAGCTTTTAGCCTTGCCTCTAATTCCCGCAAATCAACTGGCTTTGGCAAATAATCGTCGGCGCCCATCTCAAGACCTACAATACGGTCGACAACATCACCTGCAGCCGTAAGCATAATAACACAGATATTTCTTTCTGTTCTCAACCTTCGCAGAATTGACAGGCCGTCTTCTCCGGGCATGTTTATATCCAGCAAGATGGCAGCAACATTATCATTGGCATCAAGTGAGGCTTCTAATTCTACCCCGTCTTTGACCAATGTAACTTGGTATCCGCGACGTTCCAGATACTCACCAACCATTTCTCGCAAATCAACTTCATCATCGCAAATCAAAATATGTTGGTCATTACTCATTGGTTTATGGATCCCACTAGTTGTTGTACTATATTGCGCAGTTCATGTGGTGCAACAGGCTTTTCCAGTAGAGGGACATTGATATTTTGGCGCACGTCTTCGACGGCATTGCTCATTGCGTCCCCAGTTATCATTGCGAACTTTTTAGTCATGGCAGGCCATCTTTCATATAGTGTATCTAAAAACTCCATCCCGCTAAGACCAGGCATTTTTAAATCACTGAAAATTAAATCATATATCTGGCCAGTGGAAAGGATTTCAATTGCCTCTTCCGCGCTGCAAACAAATGTGCCCTTAACCCCAACGATATTTAGCATATCGCATATCATTTCAGCGACATCTTTTTCATCATCTACAACAAGTGCAGTTAGGTTGGTTAATTTCATACCGGTACTGACAATATCAGTATTGTGTTTTTGTATTTCAACTGCAACCGGCAAGCCAACAGAAAAAATTGCACCACCTAATTTGCTGTCATCAACATTAAGCTTGCCGTGATGTGTTGTTATGATCCGGTGGCATAAGGCTAACCCCACTCCCGTTCCTTTTCCAATGCTTTTTGTTGTAAAAAAGGGCTCAAATATTCTTGTCCGTAGGTGTTTGGGAACACCAGGTCCATTGTCAGAAATTTCGGCGATTACCATGCCATTTTTCTGGTCATACCGTGTGGAAATGAATACCTTTGCATTCTTCCCTATATCTTCCAACGCATGTTCAGCATTAACTATAAAATTAATGATCACTTGTGCAATCTGGTCTTCATCGGCCATGATTTTAGGTAATTTATCTGCAAGACTGATGGTGATTTTTGCCCCCGTTGCCCGAAGCCCGTATGCCGCTACATCCATAGCTAACTCGATAACATCGTTAAGTGAAACCAACTCAAGCTTTGTTGGTTTCTGGCGGGCCATTGCAAGAAATGTTTTCACTATTTTGGCACAACGCTCAGCGGAAGCACTAATTTTATCGACACGCCGTGCCATCTCGTCGTTCAGGTTCTCTTCTTTCAGCATAAGCGACTGCCCGACAACAACAGACAGTGGGTTATTCAGCTCATGGGCAACACCGGCCAGCAGCTCACCAAGTGCCGTTAGTTTTTCGTTTTGAAAACTTGCTTCACGTTGTTGCGCCAACTCATCGCGTTGAGCATAATGCTGTGTCATATCCATCATCGAGGTGACGATAACTTCCTCGCCTTCATATTCAATCAAGCGGCCCGAAAGGCGTGCAGGAAAATCAGTGCCATCTGCTTTAATCAGTCGAACTTCATGTCCTTCCAGTGTACCAGTTGATAAAAGATCCGCGAGAAAATCTGACCTATCATCCATGTTGGCATATATATCCGTAACGGTGTTGATTTTTCCCATGAACTCACGGTGTGCCTTGGTACGGTAGACGATACGCCGATCATTAAGACTACTCATCAATATAAGAGCGCCGGATGCATCTAGAACACGCCGAAGCAAACCTTCAGCCTCGGCTTGTATTTCGGATGCTATATGGGCTTCGGTAATATCTGTTTCCGTTAAAATAAACGACCCATCATTCATTGGTTGCATGCGTAAGCGAATCCAGCGATCTCCTGGGCGCGTTGCATCAAACTTTAATGTTTTTTCGCTTCCACTTACTAAATGGGCATCAATGCGCGACAGACCATTACCTGTTCCCGTACGTCTGGCTTCGCGCATGAATATCGGCCACAGCATGCCTGTATCCATAATGTCGGAAATCACGTGATGTGTGGATTTAAACTGCTTATTACAATACAATAAGCGATCATCAGCATCGAACAATGCAAAAGCCACTTCTAACGCATCAACCGCATTTACGATCTCGTTCAGTGAAGAGTGGTTATCTATAGTTTGCTTGATATCCATTTGATCGCCTAGAATTAGACTAGAAGTTTCCCACGCTATTGTTTCAGTTCTGTGTCTAACTTTAAAGCTATTGTTTCAATTGTTTCAATGTGGTTCACTTGGGCAATTAAATGTGATTCATATAATAGACCCGATTCACAATAGGGTCGAATATTTTTAGACACAAGTATCCCCACCCGTTTTGTCAAACTGTTTTCAAATTCATATTTGCGAGTGCTCCGACATTCTTGGCAATCATGTTTTGTTGTTGGTTGTTGCGGTGAATATCCGAAAATATATTGAACTTTTTCATGCGGCCAATACCGTGCTCTACGCCAATGCGTAGTTTTGAATGCCATGTATTGTATTCTTGTTCTTCTTTCGTAAGTGGTTTTTTCTTTGATGTTTTCAGGGGGATTTCCAGTGATGTCCCCAGATATCCTAAATCCCCAAGGGTAAGTATATCAGGGGGCCTATCCACGCGGGTCTCATCATAAATACGCTTGTCATGTTTGCGCCCGTCATGGGCGCATCCAACAGCCAGTATACACTTCTTGTCATCTGTGATGATCTGGTGGGACGCCGTGTGCTTCTTTTTCTTGCCAGAATATTTTGCTTTTCGAGCCGAGGGCTTCCCGGGCCGTTGAACTGGACGCTCAGTACCATCAATCATCAGGTAAAGCAGATCAGCCTTTTCCACTTCCGACAACTTTACTTTACGTTCAGGCATCCGAAAATGGCCTGCCATCAACTCTGTCATGGCTTGAATGCGGCGGCAAACTGTCGGAGAGGATACATTGAATACAAGCCCCATAAAAGCATGGCTGGTATAGGTTCGGTAATACATCAGGCAGAGCAGAAGCTGTTCTGCGAACTCCAGGCGATAGTTCATCCCACCCCCAATCGCACGTTGCCTGTCTTTGCGGGACAGGCGTTTCTCCTCACTTTTCAACCAGATCGGATGAAGTGTCGCAACCAGGGCGTTGAAATCTGTAAGGCGGATGCCCGATAGTCGAAAAAACAATGCAGGTTGTGCACTTAAAATCTTCAAAGCTTTCATAAAATGATACCTCCAGGCACTTCCTCGCATAAAAATAACCTATTGTGAAGCAGGTCTAATATACTATAGAATACTTGGGGAATTTAGGTATGGAACAATCACTTTATAGCAAATACGGGGGGTTTTCGCAGGTTAACCGTATTGTTATGGCATTTTATGATGACCTGCTAGATTCCGATGAAATTGGCCCATATTTTGATCATATCGACATGAAGCGTCAGATTGATCACCAAACAAAATTTATTGCTTTTCTATTAGGGGGACCGGCGCATTACGCACCTGATCACTTACAACGTGTGCATGAAGGTTTGAAGATAACAGAACCACATTTCGATGAATTAAAAGTCATCTTTCGCAAAACACTGGATAACTCTGGCTTTAGCCCGGAAGATACTAACACAGTTCTGGATGTAGTTGAATCCTACCGAAATCAAGTTGTGGCTGAATAAAACATGTCTATTGCAGCAATCAACGAACAACTATTACGCGCAGTGGGTGTGGGAATTGCAGTTTTCACATATCCAGGATTATCACTTCAATTTAACAATGAGGTATTTGAAACCTGGTTTAGTGATGATGGCGTTGCGGAATCCTTAGCAGAAATATTTCCATTACTAGATATTGAGAATTTATTTAAAGTTATCGAAGCCAAGGATCACTATGCGACAGAATGGAATTTTAGAAAAAAGAGACGTACTTTAGCTATCTCACAAATGTTTACCCGTGCGACAATATCTGGGGAAGACGTTCTCATTCTTGAATGTCAGAATATTACCCGCATTCGGGAATTAGAGAGCATGATAGAAAGCTATTCAACCATGGTCGAGCGAAACACGCGTGAAATTCAGCGTGAAAAAGAACAGGTAGAAAAACTGCTACTGAACGTAATGCCGCGTGGTGTGTATGAGGAATATAAGAATTTTGGTGTGGTCTCTCCACAAAAATACGATTCCGTCTCTGTTTTGGTACTGGATTTTATGGGATTCTCGGAAACGATTGATAAAATTGCCCCGGCCACGCTTGTTAGTGAACTGAATGAGCTTTTTTCCGCCTTTGATCGTATTGGCGAACAGTTTGGTTGTGAAAGGATAAGGACAACAGGTGACATGTATCTTTGCGTTGCCGGAATGCAGGATGCATCAATGAACCATGCCGCTGCTGCATCCAATGCCGCATTGCGTTTTATCCGATATATACGCCGAAGAAACGAAAACGCGGATCTGTCTTGGCAATGCAGGGTTGGTATTGGCACTGGTTCTGTAATCGGCTCAGTTGTGGGGGTTCAAAAATATGTTTATGATGTTTTTGGTGAAGCCGTGATAACCGCTAATGCTGCACGACAAGAAGCACTAGCATTGGAAATACTTGCTACTCAGGAAGTTATAAACAGTTTAAATGGCGAGCCTGAACATGAAAATGCCAGATCTGTTTCGGCGCGTGAAGCAGGGCTATTCTCTTTGGTAAATACCTAGTTAATAGATTGAAATTATAGTCTACGCTCTAGGCCGCACACTGATCAAATTGCATGCCAGTTTGCATTTCGTAACTGATTTTTGCATAAAATGTAGCCCACGCGTTCTGTAAATCATCATTCCAATCTTCGGCCAAACTTGTTGCAAGTGCTTTAAGTAAAGCGGTTTCGAATATTTTGTAATGCATAAACCGTACACCATAATGAAAATGACGGGCGCCAAGATCACGTAATATTTGTTCTAATCTTTTGGGTGCATATAGCATATTGACCGTAGCACCCAATGTAATCATCAACTTCTTTTTCTGGGTATCAGTACCAGATTGAAATATTGATCGTAATTCCGGCGCCGCCTTAAATAACTCTGCATAAAGTACATCGGTAAACTGATCTGAGATTTTCATGATCTTAATGAAGCTTGATTGGGTAAGGTATATTTGGTCTGGCGTCATAATATTAATCCTTAATTCAGAAATTTCAGACCAACATCAGAATCTTCAAACGCGTTCATTTCAGCCCATTCGTCCTGATCGGGAACATTATACCAACGAGCGTGGCCTACAACCTATGCGCCCAATCTCGCATACCGATTGATCGAATGCGCGAAGGTTGGTTCATGAGCTTGTTCCAAGCCTCACAGCAATGGGTGACAATGTCGTCGTAGTCTTTGAATACACGGTTGGAGAGCCAGTTATCGCGCATGAATTGCCAAATATTTTCATGGGGGTTCAGTTCCGGGGATCGGGGCGGCAGCGGCAGGAGGGTGATGTTCTCGGGAACGTCGAGATTGGGCGTTGTATGCCACCCGGCCTGATCGACGAGAATTACAGCGTGGGCACCGGGGCCGACTTCACCACTGATGATGGCGAGATGGGCGTCCATTGCATGTGTGTCGCAGTACGGCATGACGAGTCCGGCACCCTTGCCTTTTGCTGGACAGATCGCGCCAAAAATATAGGCCCATTGGGTTCGCTGATCGTGCGGCGCACTGGGTCGGGTTCCACGTTTGGCCCACCGTCGCGTGATCTTGTTTTTTTGACCTATCCTGGCTTCGTCCTGCCACCAGAGCTCGATTTCTACGCCTGGGGCCAGACCGGCCCTGATCTTTTCCACCTCGGCGGGAAAGTTTTTTTAAACGCAACAATCGCGTCCCCGTCCTGCGCGTAGTGGCGCGGACGGGCGGAGAGCTTCCGGTAACCCATCTCGCGCAGAACCCGCCCCACCGTGCCCTCGGCGATTGAAACGCCAAACTCTTCGCAGAGCCAGCGCGCCAGATCGCAGCGCCGCCACCGCACCACGCCGTGGATCGCGGGGGTTGGGCCGCGCTCCACCATCTCCGCAAGCGCCCGGCGGTGTTCTGCTGTCAGCTTTGGTTTTGGCCCGACAGACCGGCGCGTGATCAACCCGTCTGCTCCGTCCACGTTGAACCGCATCACCCAGTCACGAATAATCTGTAGTGTCACGTCGCCGATCCGCGCCGCTGCGGTCCGCCGACCGCCGTCATAAATTGACGCCAGTGCCAGAAGGCGGCGCGTCTGATCGCTGTCACGGCTCGACCGCGCCAGTCTGCGAAGTCTGTCGCCGTCAAAGTCATCTCGAAGTGGTATCGCTGCACCCATAATATCCCCCATGTTTGTCGGGACATTGATTCACATATTCCGCGCCAAGGGAACCCTGAAAATGAGTCAGATACTATGTTCATTGGTATTACTGTCTGCGCTAAAGTGATCTGTTTTGAACCTGTGTCCAAAAGCTGATTCTGCGATTGTGTATTCGCTTGCTGTTATACGTAGCATTGTTATGATTCCTTATGCTTGCCGTCTTATTTCTATTCGATGGTTGTAATTTGACGGCTAAGCGTTTCAGTAAAATGTCTTAAAATCCTGAATTTTGTTTCAATTGTAGCACGGCTGTATTTCAAACTTATGCGTGAAATCAGTATGTTTTATTGGGCTTTCATGCATCGCATATCATTCTTACCTAAGAAACAATTGAAACACATTATTTTATCATCCGACATATGCCTGAAACAATATCCGCCCATTTAAGGTGCACCAGACACAAACACATTAACAGTATAGTGAGAGATAAAATGACCGGAATTAAAAATTCAATTCTTGATACAGTTGGCAACACACCGATTGTAAAGATCAATAATATTGGACCGAAAGATGTCAATATTTACGTAAAATTAGAGGCCTTCAATCCTTTGGGTTCGGTTAAGGATCGGCTTGCACTTAGCATCATAGAAACTGCAGAAGCTGATGGGTCATTGAAGCCTGGTCAGACGGTAGTGGAAGCTACCAGCGGAAATACTGGTATCGGGCTTGCAATGGTTTGTGCACAAAAAGGTTACCCGTTAATTATAGTAATGGCTGAAAGTTTTAGCATTGAACGCCGCAAACTGATGCGCTTTCTGGGCGCGAAGGTTGTATTGACACCAGCAGGTGAAAAGGGAAGCGGAATGGTCAAAAAAGCCCGCGAGTTGGCAAAAAAGCATGGCTGGTTTTTAGCACGGCAATTTGAAAATGATGCCAATCCTGATATTCACAGCAAAACTACTGCGCAGGAAATTTTAGCCGATTTTGGCGATGACGGACTGGACTATTGGGTTACCGGTTTTGGAACCGGCGGTACATTAACAGGTGTGGCGCGCGTACTAAAGGATCGCAGCCCTGCGACAAAGGTTATTGTCTGTGAGCCGGATAATGCACGCCTTTTGGCAGGCGGTGTAAAACAGGTTTACAACCCAGATGGAAGTGCCGCAGATAGCCATTCAGGGTTTCGCCCGCATTTGATGCAAGGCTGGACACCGGACTTCATTCCCAAGATCACCAATGATGCAATCGTTGCAGATCTTATCGATGACATGGTTCCCGTTGCTGGGCTTGATGCTATCGCATGTGCAAAATCACTTGCTCAACAAGAAGGTATTTTTTGCGGAACCAGCGGTGGCGCAACTTTTGCTGCTGCCCTTGAAATTGCTAAATCTGCGCCAAAAGGATCAAAGATATTAGCGATGCTTCCCGATACAGGCGAGCGGTATCTATCTACACCTTTGTTTGAAGATGTTGAAGAAACCATGACAGAAACCGAGAAATCCATTTCTGACTCAACACCTTTGTGCCGATTTGGTGTGGATTCAGCACATGCCAAAACTGCTGTAGCAGTCAAGCCAAGCGATGATGCCATTAATATGCTGGATCAGAAAATCTCTAGCGACCCTGTTGTGCTTTTTTCACTTGAATGGTGCGAGTTTTGCTGGTCAATCCGCAAACTGTTTGCCGACACTGGAATTAG
This sequence comes from Amylibacter sp., assembly GCA_965261565.1. Classification (GTDB taxonomy): domain Bacteria; phylum Pseudomonadota; class Alphaproteobacteria; order Rhodobacterales; family Rhodobacteraceae; genus Amylibacter. The sequence continues at coordinate 1,232,265 of OZ253460.1, read as the reverse complement.
TTATATTTCGGTAGATCTGGATTCTGTTGCGTATCAAAAAGATAATCTGGGCGGTGATTTAAGGGTAGCCTTACGTGATAAAACTAATGTCCCGACAATCCCCCAGCTTTTTGTAGGCGGTAAGCATATCGGAGGTGCAACCGAGACATTTGATGCCTTCAATGCAGGTAAACTGCAAAAGGTTCTTGCGCATAACAACGTTTCATATGACGCGGCGATGAAAAAAGATGCTTATTCGTACCTACCGAAATGGCTGGAGCCCAGATAGGCACATATCTGTAGTCACGCAAGCCCCCGAAACACACCTCAAGAGTAAAAACATGATGGACTTATCAATTCGTGAATTGTTGGAAACAGCAGGGGAGCGCGCAATATCATTTCGGGAAAATAATGAGGAAATATCTCCCTACCCTCAAGTTGGCGTCGAGCATTTACGTAAAATGTTCGATGTCAGCCTGCCCCAAAAAGGGCGTTCTGGCAAAGATGTTATAAATCAATTAGCTGATGCAGCCGAGCAAGGGCTGGTAGGCATCAGCAGTAAAAAATTTTATGGCTGGGTGATGGGTTCTTCTCATCCAGCTGGAATTGCAGCTGACTGGCTGACATCTGCATGGGCGCAAAATGCTGCTATATATCAAACTGCACCATCAGCCGCTGTCACAGAAGAAGTGGCCGGCAAATGGTTGCTTGATTTACTGGACCTGCCACGCAAATCCACATTCGCATTCACCACCGGTGCAACTATGGCCAGTGTTATTTGCCTAGCTGCAGCGCGCAGCGAAGTTCTGAAAAAAGCAGGTTGGGATTTGGAAGCAGACGGGATGTTCGGTGCACCCGAGGTCAAAGCCTTTATTAGTGAAGAAGCCCACGCCACAATTTATTCAGGGCTTCGGTTTTTAGGATTTGGAAAAACCCGCCTTGTGCAAGTTTCAAGCGATGATGAAGGTCGCATGAACGCGGAAGATTTGGCTGAAAAGCTCTTATCACATTCCGGCCCGAAAATTATCATCGCGCAAGCTGGTCATATAAACTCTGCCGCATTTGACGATTTTGTCGCGATCTCAAAACTATCGTGCAAACATGATGCCTGGCTACATATTGATGGTGCGTTTGGTTTATGGGCTCGGACTTCACCCAAGTATCGCAATCTTTGTAATGATGTCGAATTAGCGGACTCATGGTCTATTGATGGCCATAAGTTGCTACAAGTTCCTTATGACTCTGGTTACGCCATTATAAAGAACCCAGATGCCCATATGCGCGCAATGGCAACATCAGCAAGTTATCTAAATGAGTCTAGTGAAGATGGTCGCAATCCAACTTCGTTCGCACCAGAACTATCAAGACGCGCACGCGGGTTTACACTGTGGGCTGTTCTACAAACATTGGGTCGGGAAGGCGTTACCGCACTTGTAGAGGAAAATTGTCAAGCCGCTGCACAACTGGCAAACAGGTTAACAAAAGTTCCCGGCATTTGTCTACTTCACAAACCCTATCTGAATCAGCTTGCCATATCATTTAATGATATTGGATCGAAAACTGATCAACAGCAGACGACAATACGCACTTTGAAAAAAGTGCAAACTCAGCAATGCTGGTTCCTGAAAGAGGCTGTCTGGAAAGGTAAAACAATCCTCAGGGTTTCATTTTCATCAATGCCAAACAGCACTCAGGAAATTGACGAACTTGCGGATGCTATTATTGATGCTTACCGCAGTGTAATAAAAGAGAGATTTATCACTATTCCTGCATAGCTTGTATTGAATTAAAACATAGCATTTAATGCGACCACGAAGAAATCAACTACTACTGCCCGCCAAAACGACTGGGTAAAAATAAGCATATTCTGGTGAATTTAACGAGGAAATTTACTGGTCAATTTAAATTTCAACAACTGAAACAAAACGCCTCAATTGTTGAAATTATATAGAAACATTCAACACGTATCTATTGCCTACAACATAACATCAACCCGCGCTTTGAATGCGTATATATCAGGAGTAATCAGATGACTGGTTCAATTAAATTCTTCAATCTAATAAAAATGGTTTCCATATTGGCAACACTCAGCATCATCTCTGCATGTGCCACCCCTGGCAAAAATGGCGCTTCACAATCGGACTGGAGTCATTCAAATACAATTCCAAGTAATATTGGGTTTTTGATACTTTGATAATTGTATCATGGAAGCTAGGGAGTGTTGGGTTACTTTTTAGGTTAGTAGTTGTAGTATCAGCACTCAGGACTTGCCCTGATAAATTAGACAGTGCCTGTCTCTTAAGCAGCTAGCTCTCATTACGTCATTGACACTTATAGGTATACTAGAACTGCCACATAAAATTACGCATACTTAGGATTATATCTTGGGAAAAATGTTGGGTGTTACCAATTTTAAACAGTGTGAAATTCAAGTAGTAATTCGATTGCTTGTATAATCTTTTATTAACATACTAATATCACTATATTTTATTAGACCCGATTCACAATAGGGTCGAATATTTTTAGACACAAGTATCCCCACCCGTTTTGTCAAACTGTTTTCAAATTCATATTTGCGAGTGCTCCGACATTCTTGGCAATCATGTTTTGTTGTTGGTTGTTGCGGTGAATATCCGAAAATATATTGAACTTTTTCATGCGGCCAATACCGTGCTCTACGCCAATGCGTAGTTTTGAATGCCATGTATTGTATTCTTGTTCTTCTTTCGTAAGTGGTTTTTTCTTTGATGTTTTCAGGGGGATTTCCAGTGATGTCCCCAGATATCCTAAATCCCCAAGGGTAAGTATATCAGGGGGCCTATCCACGCGGGTCTCATCATAAATACGCTTGTCATGTTTGCGCCCGTCATGGGCGCATCCAACAGCCAGTATACACTTCTTGTCATCTGTGATGATCTGGTGGGACGCCGTGTGCTTCTTTTTCTTGCCAGAATATTTTGCTTTTCGAGCCGAGGGCTTCCCGGGCCGTTGAACTGGACGCTCAGTACCATCAATCATCAGGTAAAGCAGATCAGCCTTTTCCACTTCCGACAACTTTACTTTACGTTCAGGCATCCGAAAATGGCCTGCCATCAACTCTGTCATGGCTTGAATGCGGCGGCAAACTGTCGGAGAGGATACATTGAATACAAGCCCCATAAAAGCATGGCTGGTATAGGTTCGGTAATACATCAGGCAGAGCAGAAGCTGTTCTGCGAACTCCAGGCGATAGTTCATCCCACCCCCAATCGCACGTTGCCTGTCTTTGCGGGACAGGCGTTTCTCCTCACTTTTCAACCAGATCGGATGAAGTGTCGCAACCAGGGCGTTGAAATCTGTAAGGCGGATGCCCGATAGTCGAAAAAACAATGCAGGTTGTGCACTTAAAATCTTCAAAGCTTTCATAAAATGATACCTCCAGGCACTTCCTCGCATAAAAATAACCTATTGTGAAGCAGGTCTATTATATCATACAAATGTAGCACCAGCGTAACTCCAACGCAAAAAGCCACCCGAAGGTGGTGTACAAGTGTATGTTTTACATTATTATTTTTGGTTGCGGGGGTAGGATTTGAACCTACGACCTTCAGGTTATGAGATAGCCAGCGGGTATTTGCGCCACTTACCCCTAACTGCGTCCACATACCCTATCGTATTGGAATCGTTACTTTATTCTTGACGAAACCCGCGCTTGGTTTCTATCTCTTACTCTGTGGATTGCTTCCAGCTGCTTCCACAGTGCTTCCACGAGAAGCGGAAAGGTAAGGAGAACGACATGGCAAAACTAACAAAACGCACCATTGATGCACTGCAACCGGAGGACAAAGATTACTTTATCTGGGACAGCCAGATTGCCGGATTTGGCGTTCGGATTATGCCGTCCGGGGCCAAGACCTATCAGGCGCAATATCGTAAGGGTGGCCGCACCCGGCGCGTCTCGGTTGGGCGACATGGAAACATAACTGTAGATGAAGCTCGCAACCTTGCCAAAGATATCATGGGACAAGTTGCGAAGGGCGAGAACCCGGCGGAAGAAATTTCCCAACACCGCAAGGCACCGACAATTGCCGCCCTTTGCGAACGGTTCTTTGAGGCCCATGTGATGGAACGCTGCAAACCGTCTACACAAGGCGAATACCGCCGTGCCATTGATCTCTTCATTAATCCCGCAATTGGGAATTTTAAAATTGTAGACGTAGAGCGCAAGGACGTGGCCGAGCTTCACCACAAATTCCGCGACAAACCATATCAGGCAAACCGCACCCTTGGTGTTCTTTCCAAGATGTTCAATTTATCCGAGATTTGGGGGTTACGCCCGGATGGGTCAAATCCGTGCCGCCACGTGCCAAAATATAAAGAAGTAAAACGCGAACGCTATCTAAGCCAAAATGAATTGCAACGACTTGGGCAAGTCTTGGCAGAAGTCGAACAAGACGGATCAGAAACACCGTACATCGTTGCAGCCTTTCGGTTGCTCATACTTACTGGATGCCGCCTAGGTGAGATACAAACACTGCAATGGGGTTTTATCACAGACAATGGCATGGAACTGCCAGATACCAAAACAGGCGCGCGGCGTATACCTTTACCGAATGCTGCCAGAGCGGTTTTAAGTACCTTGCCCCGGATTGCCGGAAACCCTTACGTAATCGCAGGAAAGGTAGATGGGAAATTTGCCACCGATCTGCAACACCCATGGCGACGCATTCGAGAACGCGCCGGGCTGACAGGTGTACGTATACATGATCTGCGCCATACCTATGCATCCAACGCGGTTTCTTCAGGCATGCCTATTCAAATGGTTGGACGATTATTAGGGCATACGCAATTGCAGACAACAATGCGCTATGCGCATTTGGCAGATGATCCGGTAAAGCAAGCGGCAGAAGAAAATGCAGCAAGGTTAGAGGCCATGGTCAACCCACAACCGAGGCTTGTACAATCCCTACGTATCGTTACGTAGGACATCAGGTTTTGTACGTAACGTATATGTACACGTAAACGTAGGGGTTCGGGCAAAAGAATACCTGATGGCAGCAATGCGGGGCAAAGCTGTCCTTTGCTTAAACTACGCCAATGTCCGGCATCCAATCTGATACAAATATTCCCCCCAAATCGACTTTACACTAGAATACATTGGATAAACCGTGCAGAGATTTGGCTCGCATCGATTTAAAAAGGCTTGATAATTTGGAAATCGCACTTCTTCTCCTCTTGATCGTCGCTTTCTGGGCCTTTAAGTCGCGTAACAAACGTGCCCGCAGCAAGAGCACTCATGTACACCGAGAGAAGTACCAAAAGAGCACTCGTATAAACCGACCTAAGTACCAAAAGAGAACTGAGGACAAACTTCAGCCTTTTGACGCGAAGAGTGCAACACCGCAGCCATCCAAGCCCACCGTGCAAGGCGCAGCCTATGTCATTGATGGTGACACATTGGTCATCCAGAAAACCCAGATACGGCTGTTCGGTGTTGATGCGCCTGAGATTAACCACCCCTATGGGCAAAAGGCCAAATGGGCTTTGGTTTCTTTGTGCAAAGGGCAAACCGTGCGGGCGGATTTTACTGAACAAGATGCCTATGGTCGCACCGTAGCAAAATGTTGTCTGCCGGATGGCCGCGACCTCTCTGCCGAAATGGTCAAACTCGGTTTGGCTATCGACTGGCCAAGGTTCTCAAATGGGAAATATCGCTCACTGGAAATGCCGAACGCACGTAAAAAGCTATGGTTGGCCGACGCGCGTCAGAAAGGGAGAATGCATGTGTGGGAACAATACGAGGCCAAACAAAAAGCTCGCGCAACAAAAGAATAACCGCCTCATTAGGAGGCGACAGATAGTTTGTAGTTCACGAAAGAAACACCAAAGCTAGCAACAGAAGAAAATGCGGCAAAACTTGAGTCCTTGGTTAATCCGTAACCGATACTTGTACAATCCCTGCGTATCGTTACGTAGGCCATCAGTTTTGTACGTAACGTATATGTACACCTAAACATAAAGACTACCGACGCATTACGTAGACATAACATTAAAGGATTTAAATTAAGTGCTACACAGTCGATATTACAAACTGACCTACAATGACGAATTATTTACAAGTCTCCGCGTTCAGTTTGAAATTCCCGATCACATAGAAACCGAATTTCGAAAACAGATGGAAGATGTTGCAGCTATATGGCGTTTTCATCAATCCCAAACAGAAAATCCTAGAAATCCCAGCCGGGATAAAAAAGCTTTGGGTAAGGTCATCAAGCAAACTCAAAAACTGCAACTGGCATTAAGTGCGCTATCAGATGATGCAACATCCGCACTCCACCAAACAAATCGCCGCTATGAAATGCAGGCAATAGTTTCTGACAATCAATATTCAGACATTGGTCACAAATTCTACCGATATACAAATCAAGACAGGGTAGAAACTATTTTAGTAGATAGAATTGATGACCTGATACGTGCCGTTTCAATTCTGGAAAACGTAACTACTGAAGCAAAAGAAGGCATGCGCCCAATTCCGGATGGTCGGCGTAATGATTATGCTCTCAGCCTATGGATATCCAACATTGCTGATATGTGGACAAATCAACTTGGCAGGCCATTTACCCGGGACGCAACCGAAGGTGGAGACCCTTTGGCCGAAGCTGCCCAATTTTGCATTGCAGCCTTTGAGTATATTGATCCTGATACTACCCCGATACGGATACTAAACGAGATGAGAAAACACATCTCCAAATCTCGTAAAAAAGCTACTGGTAAGAACAGAGTCAAAAACGAACCATGATCTTACCAGTGTATATGCGTGCTTTTACGACATTAGTACGGCTAGTTACTCCCATCAGCACAAGTCCAAAGGGAGACAAATACAATGCTAACACAAGCTCAAACGCAACCCGCAGCAAGCCAACCTGCTACAGACTACCTAGACGGTTTCATAGATGAAACTACCGCAGCTGACTTCCTATGTCAGAGTATTCGCACCATTCAAAATGGCGCGTAACAGGCTTCGGCCCCAAGTTCTTTAAATCGGGCCGCTCAATTCGTTATCGTCGTCGTAACTTGCTCGAATGGGCAGAGACACGCCAACGTAAAAGCACGAGCTGCACAGGCATCTAACAAGTTTTGCCCGTGTAAGCTTGGCAGCACTGCACGGGATTTTGGGGCCGGATGGCTTTCAAACGGGGCGCGAGGTGACGTCACTTCGCGCTCTTACTATGTCTGCCGTTAACTCAACCTCCTAACAAACAGGAAACTAAAATATGTCAAACCAACCAGCCTATAAATTCAAAATTGGCCTAATCACTGCAACAATCTGGGATAACGAGGGCCATTACTCCGTCGATATCTCTAGGTCATATAAGAATGGCGATAATGAATGGAAAACCACATCCAGTTTCTTTCATGGCGATCTCTTAAATGTCGCTAAATGCGCCGAACGCGCTGAAAACTGGATTAGTCGTCAAACAACTAACCGCAAATAACAAGCGAGGTCGGGCAATCAGCCCGGCCCCAAAACAAATGCTGCCCCGCCGGAGGCACCTATAAAGCGCGTAAGCGCATTCTTTCTTTTAGCAACGGTAGCAACTGTAATTAAGGGGGGTCTTGTAACACCCCCCTCCACGAATACATAATCGAAGGACAGCGTAAATGGACGTTCTACACTCTGGATTTGATGGTTTGAAGTTCACCATACAGACGGATATCCCGCCTGAGTTCAGAGCCGCCCTTGCAGACGCAAAAACCCAAGCAATAAAAACCAATGCTGATAGTGTTCTTACCATGAATGGAATGGAATTGTCCGTGCGCAGAAGCGGTGGCTCTGCCTTTTCTGCCCATACAGGTGAATACGGCGCAGAATGGTATTTTCTCGACCCTGAGAACCGCGCCCCAAACAATCCCGGTATTACTGTCGACTTCCGCGCCTTTCTTCTGGCAACAGGTGGCTTGAAAGCTGCACAAGACCACTTTGAAACCTGCATGACCGCATTTGGCATTCCCTATATTGAAACGCAATTACGCGTCTCACGTGTTGATTTTGCAGTGGATATTCATGCGCCATTGTTTGAACCAGATCGTGAAGCCCTAGTTGTGCCACCCGGCACCCGCATCCGGGAATATACCGGGGCAGATGAAACCGAGACACACAGCACCGGTGCGCGGGTTACCGGACTCCGCGCCGGGGCCGTTGGTAATCGTCAATTGGTGATTTACGACAAACGTGCTGAAGTAATTGCCAAGGGTAAAATGGGCTGGTTGGAAATTTGGAACGCTTCACTTGAAGAAGCCGGAAAGCCACCACTCGATTTGAAGGATCGCGACCAAAGCCTTGTCTGGCGGTTTGAGCTACGCATGGGCAGCAAGCAACTCCGCAACAAATGGGAAATGCGTAGTTGGGCCGATTTGGATGCCATGATCGGTGATGCTTTCGCGGACTTCACCAATCGCATTCGCTACTGCATCCCAAGCACGGATAGCAACCGCGCCCGCTGGCCGCTGCATGAGCTTTGGCAGCGTGTCACAGAAGTAATTGAGAGCGATCTAAGCGGCATGCGCTCCGGGGCGGTGCCTGATGACGTGAAAGAAGCCAATCGGGCTGAGCACAGGCGTATGCTTGATGCGCAGATACTTGGATTGATGGTTTCGCGTGCAGGGGCAGAGGGTGTTGAAGGCGAAGACTTTGATGCGTTTATGAAACGGCATTTGCTGACATTGAAAGACGCTTCAAAAGAGCATTCCGTGCCGATTGATGAGAGGCTTTCTAAAGCTGCGGGAAGGTATCGATTTCGTTAAGTTTAGAGGTAGTTTGGGCGGAGAGCGGTCATCCGCTGAAGATGCGAGCCGATGAACCATAGTTATAGAAGCAGACCTTCGCTAAACCTGAACCTGTCACGATTTAGTGCCAATTGTACCTTAATTAGCATTGAGTGGTGCTAAGGAAAAACTATGGATCACCCTTTAAATATTATTAGGCGAGCAAGTCTGGCGATGACGCCTTTTAGGCTCGAGCTTCCAAAATCATATTGACTGGCGTTTCAGTCGCGCGTTTTACCCTAGAAAACCCAGCGTCTTTCAATACTTGGGTGATACGTTTTTCACCTGCCTGTGCCCCCAAGGCCAAACCAACTTCTTGTGCCTTTGAGTCCGGCACACACATGGTAGTTGAGAACCCGTAGAATATGGCACCAAGCAAATGCAGATTATCTTCAAGTGTGTCGCCAGCAGCAGGTTCGACTATCATGAAAGAGCCATCAGATTTTAAGCTGCCCCGTATGTGTATTGCCGCACCGACAGGATCTCCCATATCGTGTAGGGCATCGAAAATGCAGGCAAAATCAAAATCTTTCCCCGGATAATCCTTGGCTGTGTTTACTTGAAATTCAACGTTGGTGACGCCTGCCGCCTTGGCTTTTTCTCGAGCACCTTCAATGGAAGCTGAGTGAAAGTCAAAACCTACGAATGTTGAATTCGGGTAACTTTGCGCCATCAATATGGTGGATGATCCAAGGCCGCAGCCAACATCGGCAACCTTTACACCGGCTTTCAGTTTTGCTTCAACCCCATCAAGGGCTGGTATCCAATGATCAACCAAGTTTGCTGCGTAGCCAGCGCGAAAGAACCGATCCGTGCCGCAAAAACAACAATTCTGATGTTCAGCCCAAGGGCGGGGCCGCCCGGTTTTAAAAACATTCAGCGCAGTTTAAAGGCCTTCATATTGCGAGACCATGACCTCAAAAAAGCCCTGAATGCATGTGGGTTCACCCTCATGTGCAAAAAGCGCGGCCTGCTCCGCTGTCAAGTGAAACTGGTCGTTTGACGCGTCATAAGTCACGTAGCCAAGAGCTGCATTTGACGATAGCCATTCGCGTAAATATCGCTCATCAATACCGGTCTTTTTCGCGAGTTCGACATGGGTGCAGAGGCCGATGTCATCGAGCGCTTTATAAACCCCAGTTTGATCGCCGATATAAGACATCAAAACGCCCATCGCGCCGCCCACATCGCCAAATACCTTGCCTTGCAGTTCTTCAAATTTCTCTTCACTAAAATCACGCTTTGTCATGAATTTTCTCCTATTTTACAGTTAAGTTATCGGGTGATCGTCGCATTCAGCACCGACGTATTTCGTACTGAAACACAAGCCAAACATATCTGCGCCGGCGACTTATCTGACGCCCGTGCAGATATGCTGGCTGATTAACGGTATGTAATTTGATTGGCCTGTTTGCGGGTGATCCCCATGTCTTCCAGATAAAAATCCTCTGTATTTTTCAACTTTTGAGCATCGCAATACCCTGCATAACGTCGAAGCAGCCACTGAATGGGGGCAAATTTATGGAATTTAGTATTGTGGATTTGCGTTGTTATTACATGTGCCATTTTGTTTCTCCGGTTTCGTTTGATTTATTTGATGAACCCACCATCCAGAGTTTACGTAAGTGCAGTGCAAATAGTCCGTGCCATTTCTGCCTCCCAGCGTAAAATTTCCGTAAAATTTTTCAATTGATGTTATTTTCCACCAAAGGAGGAGACGTTTTATGATTCATTTTCAACTTTTTGGTGGTTTTCGCGCTTTGCAAGAAGATGGATCACCATTGCGTACCTTGGGTCGAAAATCAGAGTGCTTGATTTGCCTTCTTGCCCTTAGCGATGACTTGGAAGTAACTCGGGAAAAAGCGGCCGGTATAATTTGGTCTGACCACGGCGAAGATCAAGCACGCGCCAGCCTGCGCCAGGAACTTTCACAAATTCGCCGGATTTTGGGCAATGACATTATTATTGCCACGAAGCGTTCCATTCGGTTGGTGCCCGAACAGCTATCCATTGATGCCCTTGAATTTCGCACCAACGCCGTTATTGATACATCCAAAACGCTGGAGGTGGCGGCCACTCTTTATACTGGCCCACTCATGGCCGGGCACGATCCCAAGTCCGAAGGTTTTGAGGATTGGGTTGAAGTCGAGCGCAGAATACTGGAAAATGAAGCCCTTGGTGCAACGATCCGTGTCGCACAACATCACCTGACTGCCAGACGCGCAGATCAGGCTATCAAATGGGCAGAACATGCGATCCGTATCGATCCCCTGCGCGAGGTTAGTCATCGTTTGGTAATTGAGGCTCTTGTCGTATCCGGAGATCGCACAGCCGCATTGGCCAAGTCGGCGGAATTTTCGGCACTGTTGGATGTTGAGCTTGGAGTGAAGCCTACCGAACAGATGCAGGCCCTCAAACAATCGCTTATTTCCGGTGACAGAACGGCGGTTGCGGCCAAAGCCCCAGCTTTGCCTTTAGGAGGTTTGTTCAAGGGTCGCGCTGCTGTTGCCGTATTGCCCTTTCGCTGTTTGAGCGACATTAAAAGCGATGTATATTTTGCCGACGGGATTACTGAAGATGTTGTCAACGGGCTTGCCGTATGGCGCTGGTTCCCAGTTATCGGACGCTATACCAGCGGGAAATCCGGCAACGTCAACGCTACAATTGAATCAGTATCACGCGAGTCTGGGGCTAGGTATATTATCGGCGGCTCTGTTCGGCGCAGCGGGGCGCGCTACCGTGTGACCACCGAGCTTAGCGACGCGGGCACCGGACAACAGCTGTGGGCACAACAATTTGATGGATCAGCCGATGATATATTCGAAATTCAGGATCGGATCAGCGACGAAATTGCCCGCCAGGTAGAGCCTGAAATTCGTCGGGCTGAAAGCAAGCGGCTGTATCGCAAGAAACCATCAGAACTAACAGTTTGGGAAATGCTGCACAAGGCGCGGGTCATTAAATTCAAAAGTGGACATGCTTATGGCACCAGCGACGATAATATAACGGCCATGGCAATGTTTCGCGACGCATTAGAACGGGATCCCAATTCCAGCGATGCGGTCACCGGTATTGCCACCTGTCATTGGCATAATGCAATCAACAGTTGGTCAAGTGATCCGGCCAAATCCGGCGAAGCGGCAATGCGACGAGCCAAAGAGGCGGTTGCCTTGGATGGTAATAATTACACCGCATTAGGCGTTGTATCGATCATTCAGACATTCGGACAACACGACATTCCCACAGCCGAAATTACGGCGCGCAAATCCCTGAGCATGAATCCCTCAGATGTTTTGACACGTCACTATCTGGTATGCAGTCTGGAATTTGGCGGGAAATTTGATGAAGCGGTGGAGCAATGCAAATACATGATGGCTCTGGATCCACGCTCACCATCTTTGTCGATCTTGTATGGTGATCTATCAACCTGTTTACTTCTAGGTGGCAATGCACGCGAAGCCGTCGATTTTTCCCGTAAATCTATGGAGGCCGATCCAGATTATTCGCGCGGTCGCCAACGTTTGATCGCAGCACTTGTTGCGGCTGGTGACATTAAAGAAGCAGAACACGAATACGCAATTTTGCACAAGGCCATGCCTGCGTTCAATCTGGATTATGTGAAGCGAACCTACCCGTTCGTGCAAGATGAACATTTGCAAGCATATTCAAAATATTTTGCCGAGGTAGGTGTGAAGTAAGAGTTACTTACCCCACCTCTTCTGAACGACGATACGGCTATTGTTCCTAGTTGGGCGACGGGCGTGAAAAGCAGGTAAAAGTGGTGTTTTCATAGTTATTCCTCCAACCCGTGCGATCCTCCACATCGCAAACCCGGCTTTGACAGGGCAATCAATCATGAATTGGTGCTGACGTTAAGTAGTCATCAAAGTTGAAGCTCTTTGCACGAACGGCGGCTTTTGGGAAGCCACACAGCATCTATGTCAAGCCCAGTGAAAAGGTAGGTTTGGGCCAAAAGTACCGAATTACACTTTTCCTCTGGCTCCAAAAGTTGCGTATTAACCACACCCCTCAAACGCCTCCGCTTGCTTCCACAGTGCTTCCACGACCACTTCCACAACGCAAAAAACCACCCGAAGGCGGTGTGTAACTGTATGTTTTATATGATTATTTTTGGTTGCGGGGGTAGGATTTGAACCTACGACCTTCAGGTTATGAGCCTGATGAGCTACCGGGCTGCTCTACCCCGCGCCAAAAGTATCCCAAGAAGTGTTTGTGTTTGGGATATTTCTTACAATCGTTAAAGAGCATGTTTAGGTCTTACTAGGTTTGGCGATGACTTACTCTCCCACGCCTTAAGACGCAGTACCATCAGCGCAACCGCACTTAACGGCCGAGTTCGGGATGGGATCGGGTGTTTTGCTGGTGCTGTGATCACCAAACCAAGAAAAACCTAAACATTGTGCCCGTACGAGGGGCACTTAATAACACGAGATTTTATTAGTCTTTCCGTGACTTTTGTCCAGATAGCTAATCTAGCTATTACTGGATCAAATCAAGCCTATCGGGCAATTAGTATCGGTCAACTGAATGCATTGCTGCACTTACATCTCCGACCTATCGACGTGGTAGTCTACCACGGCCCTCAAGGGAGACCTTGTTTCTGGGGGGGCTTCCCGCTTAGATGCCTTCAGCGGTTATCCTGTCCGATCGTAGCTACTCTGCACTGCGGCTGGCGCCACAACAGATCCACCAGTGGATCGTTCACCCCGGTCCTCTCGTACTAGGGGCAACTCCCATCAAGTCTCCTACACCCACGGCAGATAGGGACCGAACTGTCTCACGACGTTCTAAACCCAGCTCACGTACCTCTTTAAATGGCGAACAGCCATACCCTTGGGACCTGCTCCAGCCCCAGGATGAGATGAGCCGACATCGAGGTGCCAAACACTGCCGTCGATATGGACTCTTGGGCAGTATCAGCCTGTTATCCCCGGCGTACCTTTTATCCGTTGAGCGATGGCCCTTCCACTCGGGACCACCGGATCACTATGACCGACTTTCGTCTCTGCTCGACTTGTCAGTCTCGCAGTCAGGCTGGCTTATGCCATTGCACTCAACGACCGATTTCCGACCGGTCTGAGCCAACCATCGCGCGCCTCCGTTACTCTTTAGGAGGCGACCGCCCCAGTCAAACTACCCGCCACACAGGGTCCCGGATCCAGATAATGGACCGCGGTTAGACATCAAGACAGACAGGGGTGGTATCTCAAGGGAGGCTCCCCACAAACTAGCGTCTATGGTTCAAAGCCTACCACCTATCCTGCACACGTCTGACCTAATGCCAGTGTGAAGCTGTAGTAAAGGTGCACGGGGTCTTTCCGTCTAACCGCGGGAAGCCTGCATCTTAACAGGCAATTCAATTTCGCTGAGTCTGCATTGGAGACAGCGGGGAAGTCGTTACGCCATTCGTGCAGGTCGGAACTTACCCGACAAGGAATTTCGCTACCTTAGGACCGTTATAGTTACGGCCGCCGTTTACTGGGGCTTCAATTCGCTGCTTGCACAACTCCTCTTAACCTTCCAGCACCGGGCAGGCGTCAGACCCTATACGTCGTCTTGCGACTTCGCAGAGCCCTGTGTTTTTAGTAAACAGTCGCCACCCCCTGGTTTGTGCCCCCCACCAAGACTTGCGTCCTGACAGGGCCTCCTTCTCGCGAACTTACGGAGGTATTTTGCCGAGTTCCTTCAATGCAGTTCTCTCAAGCGCCTTGGTATTCTCTACCAGTCCACCTGTGTTGGTTTAGGGTACGATCTAATGGAAGGCTATTTCCAGGAACCGTCCGGCAGCCGCCCCAATCCGTTAAGGGGCAACTACGCTTTCGATCCGTCACTTCTTCCTGGCCCACGAATATTAACGTGGTTCCCATCGACTACGCCTTTCGGCCTCGCCTTAGGGGTCGGCTTACCCTGCTCAGATTAGCTTTAAGCAGGAACCCTTGGACTTTCGGCGACAGTGTCTC